>NZ_CP038613.1:0-3871978 GCF_004768525.1 Arsenophonus nasoniae | reverse complement strand
GCTTTCTGTATGCCAAGATGGTTCACTACAGCGGCAACATCATCAACGTAATGATCCATATCATGTCCATCCCAGACTTGGCTGGAACGCCCATGGCCGCGACGATCATGCGCTACCACACGGAAACCTTGTGCTAAGAAAAATAACATTTGGTTATCCCAATCGTCAGAACTTAATGGCCAGCCATGATGGAAGAAGATCACTGGAGCATCGTGTGGCCCCAGTCTTTATAGAAAATTTCAACTTTATCTTTTGTGGTTATATATCCCATGCCTAATCCTTATACTTGTTTGTGGTTTTAAACAAAAATAGCTTGATTATTTGGCTAATTTTTATGTAGTTTCAAGTGTCTTGGAGAGTAGCCTAATAAAAGTTTGGCTTTTGAAAAGATACTAGCTAAGTATGGCAATATTTAATCTCAGGATAATTTAAGCGTGTTCTGGGTTGGCTAAAAGCGTACTTAAATAATTTTAATAATAGCTTAATTAAGATAAGTTTCTAATGTAGAAAGGGTTTATCTTTATTAAAAGATTGATCATCGAATTATATATGTTATGGGGCTATTTAGTTACTTACAAATATAAATAAATAGAATTTTTTATTGTAATAGGTGTAAACGCTGTAGCATTAATTACTTAATATCTTGAACATCAATACCCAACAATTTTTTCAGACTTGTTTTTATAAGCTATCTTAGATTAGTCCAGAATAACCCAATATTACTGTTGATTATATTTTTTATCTAGAGCTTATAATAAAACTTATGTTAATAAATATAATCTATTTTGTTACTTATCATTGCTTTTATTTGATTCTAACCAATTGGCTATATAATCGGCGATCTGTTCAGGAGAGTTAATATCCAATTGCAGAAGTTGGGTAGTCTGTTTGTTATCACTTGCAACTGCTATTACGTGTTGATCCAAAATATCCACAAAGGGACGGTTAGTTGTCGCTCGGTATAGCGCAATTTTAGGAATACTTTCTTCTTTAAATCCTTCAACTAAAATTAAATCGGTCTGTTGTGGATCAAATTGATTGGCTAAATAAGTTAAATCAAGGATGGGGTTTTCGGGTGTTTCAGTCATTAATGCCCAACGCTGTTGACAGGCAATTAATGTTTGCTTGGCACCTGCTTGGCGTAATTGGTAGCTATCTTTATTCGGCTTATCAATGTCCATGTCATGGTGGGTATGTTTGATAACCCCAACTTGAATATTCTTTTTACCGAGTAAAGGAATAACTTTCTTTAATAGCGTTGTCTTTCCTGTACCACTATAAGCTGTAATTCCAAGTAGTGGAATTGCATTTTTATTTATCATTTGTTTGCTGTTGCTCCCATTTATAGCATTCTGCCAATGTATTCAGATTAACAAAATTTACTGCCGAAGCGCAAATTTTTTTCATAAAAGACATTACCTTATGCTGATGTTTAATTAAATTTTCTTCTAGTGCCGGGATAACAGAACGATGGAGTAATGCAAAAGTTGGATGGTTTGAACCGGCGCTAGTGACATAACTGCCCACATTTTCTTTGCGGCCTTGCCAAAGTTTCATCACTAGGTTATCGGGGAAATCAGGTACATCACAAGGTACAAAAACGACCCAAGATGTTTGAGCTGCATGAAGAGATGCTAACATGCCGGCTAAGGGGCCAGCAAAATTGACTATGGTATCACCAATAACAGGATATCCTGCTTGTTGATATTTGGTAATATTTCGATTGGCATTAATGAGAAGATAATCAACTTGTGGCAACAGTTTGGAAATTGCGTATTGGTAAAGAGGTTTGCCTGCAATCTGGATTTGCCCTTTATCGCACCCATTCATTCGACGGGCTTGTCCACCTGCTAATATTACGCCAGTAACTACAATTTTGACCATACTCAATTTACCTATTTATGCTGAATTCTTTAATGCAATCATTTAGTTAATCTTGTTATAAAGAACATTTTATATTACGGGAAAAAAGAATGAAATATTCTAATATTTTAATATTTTAATATTTTAATATTTTAATATTTTAATATTTTAATATTTTAATATTTTAATATTTTAATATTTTAATATTTTAATATTTTAATATTTTAATATTTTAATATTTTAACGAATTTTTAATGAAAGAATTGGGTTTATTAAAAATGTTTTTAATATTTTGTTATTTATATTGATTATATAGAGGTTGGATATTCAAAATTAGCGGTAAAATAAATTATTGCAATTTCAGAACGGCATAATACTTTCGATTGGAGTGCTACTTACAGCAGCTTGATTGTTTCTGATAGCCATATCAATATATCAATAATTATTTGGAAGGTAATAAAATCAAAAGCAAAAATCACTAGATTGAGTAATGTTTATAATCCTATGATTCTTTAATAATACTTATTCTTGTACCACTTTCGCCCATCAATATTCCATTACTACCATCGACATCAAATTGGTAAATCAACCCTTTTTCCGTTAGTTTTATGTTACGTAATTTTATTATTTTTAACACTTTTTCATTATAAAAAACAGCCATGCCGGGTTTTAATCGCTGAAAAGTTGTTTTACGTTTTGGTTGTACATTAAACATAGTCACTTACCTAAAATATTTTTGTCTTAATGTATTTGAATAATTCATCCTAAAAATTTCTATAAAGTATTTGCATACCTGCTTGTATTAAATTTTGAGAACAAATTTATATATTATAGAAAAAATTAACATTCACATAATTTTATACCTCTACTATTTTAATGATGGACATTTAAATAAATTTCCCAAGTGTTGACGAAGTTTTTAATTAAAAATTAATTTATAATATTTAATGAACGACTATTTTAATATTCATTTTCAGATATCTTGTAATTATAAAGCAGTGTATTATATGGGTAAATACCTAGATTTTAGGTATTGTTGGGGATGAAAATTATTAATATAATTGATGATTTAATTATTTTATGGGAATAAATTTTGTTACAGATTGCGCTTGCTCAGATTGATACAATTTTGGGTGATAAGGAAAGTAATTTATTAAAAATAGCAAAATTATGTAAAGAGGCGGCATCAAAGAATACGGATATTATCTGTTTCCCTGAATTAGCAACAACTGGCTATTCGCCAGAATTATTAGGTACTGAATTGTGGTCGCTTAGTGAGTCGAAGGGCGAAGAAACTGACCAGTTATTGAGTAAACTCTCAACACATTTAAATTTAACCATTATATGTGGATTTATTGAACGTGGAGAAATTTTAGGTAAAATTTTTAATTCAGCAGGTATTTGGACGCCAAACAATGAAAGTTGGATTGGAACATTTCAAAAAACGCATTTGGTTAATCATGAAAGAAGTTGGTTTACTGCAGGTAAGAATATACCTATATTTGACACGCCAAAGTGCCGTATTGGTCTAATGATTTGTCATGATGCCGGTTTTCCTGAACTCGCTAGAATTCTAACCTTGCAAGGCGCAGATATTCTGTTTCTTCCTGCTGCCTGGCATAAAGAAAATAAAGATATTTGGTCGATAAATTGTGCCAGCCGAGCTTTGGAAAATGGCATTCATTTGGTGGCTGTAAATAGATGGGGCAAAGAAAAAGATCTCAATTTCTTTGGAGGCAGTCAATTAATAGGAGCACGCGGACAGTCGTTAAAAGTAGCATCTTATGATGATGAAGATCTTGCTTTTTGCGAGGTTGATTTTAACTTACAAGCAAAAAGCAGATTAGAAATACCTTATTTGCGGGATAGGCGGACAGATATTTATTCTATCGAATATTTATCTGAAAAATAATCGATTTATTTTTTTTGAAAAAAAGTGCATAGTATCCAATATGTGATACTTGCGCTTAATAAAGAATTTAGTGATGGTATGCCAACGTCAGTTGTAGCGCCAACAACGCTGCCTAATAGACAGGAGATAATGGCATTCCATCCGACTAAAGGTATGGATGTTAAGCTTGGTAGTTCACCCGTTTGTCTAGAAGAATCGAGTATTTTACGATTAGTATGAATGATATAATAATCAATCAACATTACGCCAATAATAGGAGGAAAAAGGATACCGAGAAATGTAAGGAAAGTGACAAATTCCTCTAAGATACCTAAAACAGATAAAATAGTTCCTATACACCCCAAAGTAATTGTTAACCAAACGTAAGGCAACTTTTTGCCAGTTAGTCCTTCAACAGCACTAGCAACCCCTAATGATGAAGAATAAAGGTTCAAGTCATTAATTTTTATAGCTGATAAAATAACCGTAAGAAGACCTATCCAGCCGGCTGTTTGTCCCATAATTGTCACAACATCATGTGTGTTCAGTGCATGGGCAATTAATATTGCAATACCATTAACAATAAATTCACCGATGACAATCGATGTTAATGTCATCCAAAAAACATGCTTACTACTTTGACAATAGCGGCTAATATCTGGTGTAGTGAAAGCGCCAGTCATACATCCACCAACAACGGCCGTGATCGCAGCACTTAGACTCATTGCTGTACCGGTAGGTGTAGTCGTGATTAAATTGATGATATTATGATCTTTTACTAATAAAAAGAAAATCCAGCCTACTACTAGACTGAATAGTGGCACAGAGATTTTTGCTGTCCAATTTAAAGCCTTAACGCCGAAAGCAACTAACGTTGTTAGGCTGTGTCCCTTAATTGCTTGAGCTATAGTATCCATCTGTTTCTACGATACTTTGAATTATGGCTCGCTACGATCTTTCTGATGAAGCATGGGCAATCATTGAGCCCTTGTTGCCAACCGTTTTGACATCTTCGCGGGTCGGTCGGCCGTGGGCAGAACATCGCAAAATCGTCAACGGCATGTTCTGGATACTGTGTTCAGGCGCCCCATGGCGTGATTTACCTGAACGTTACGGCCCATGGAAAACCGTTTATAACCGTTTCAACAGATGGTCAAAGGATGGAACTATTAACATTATTTTCAATAAGTTGCTTTCATTTCTTGATGCTCATGAACTGGTTGACTGGTCAGCCATTGCGCTGGATGGCAGTAATATTCGTGCTCTCAAATGTGCGGCTGGTGCTCAAAAAAACATCCCGATATTACCGACGATAACAGCTTGGGTCGCTCACGAGGTGGTTATGGCACCAAAATCCACATGGCGACTGACGGAAGCGGCATCCCGCTAAACATCGTACTGAGTGCTGGGCAGGCTCACGAAAGCCTGTTCGCGCTACGACTCCTGGACGGCATTGGCGTGCAACGCCAGAACGGCAGCATGAAGCGTCGTGGTCATACGGTACTGGCTGACAAAGCCTACTCTGGGAATGCGCTACGTAACGAGTTGAAAAGAAAAGGGATGAAAACGGTTATTCCCCGAAAATCAAATGAAAAACTGGCTTCAGATGGACGCTCGCAACTTGATCGTGATGCTTATCGCCATCGCAACGTTGTGGAAAGGTGTTTTGGCCGTTTAAAGGAATATCGCCGGATCGCTACACGTTATGAAAAAACGGCAAGAAACTATCTAGCAATGGTGAAACTGGGCTGCATTCGCTTGTTTTACCGCCGATTACGCAATTAAGGGACACAGCCTAGTGTTAGGCCTGAAATAATAGCAGCCCAGCTAAAACCGAACCAATTATTAGTAGAATAATTTAGGCTGTTAGCTAAAATTGAATTTTGTATACCAAACCAACCGAGCAGGCTAACAGCGATAATTATCCCAACCAGTGATGAGCCCAAACGCCCAAATCCGCACCAACGAGAGAGTAAACTAATAGATAATCCCTCTTTTGCACCGGCAATCCCTAAACCCAAACTTAATAATTCTAGTATTAGTGTACCGCATAATGTTGCTATCATTGCTTGCTCAAATGTCATGGCATGACCCAACATTGCTCCGAGCATAAATTGGGATAGTGAAGTCATTTGCCCTATTCTGATTAATGTTACATTTAATAAACTTAATCTGGCACTAAGGGGCACCCTATATAGTGAATATGAAGCATGGTCAGACATATATTAATTTCCTTATTGTTTTGTATTTGATTTATTTGACAAATTTTATTTCATTTTTTAAAAATTTTTGTGGAATATATCTATCAAATCCGGTTGATTTACAGTATTCAATGAATTGTCTTAAACAATGCACGTCCACTTTTTTATAAATGCTTTTAAGATGGACTTCTACTGTTTGGATAGCAATGTTCAAGTATTTCGCTATTTCTTTACTATTAAGTTTCTGCTGGGCAAGGAAAACGATATCAAGTTCTCTATTGGAAAAAAGATCATTAGGCGGAGTGAATAAATATACAGAGGGATGGGCGATGTTTATACATAAGTTGGCTAATTCACGTCCGTGATAAATTGTTCCTATAATTTCACCAGATTCATTATAAAACGGCCGCTTTTCGAAAAAGTAGGGTTTTAATCTTTTTTCTTTAAAATTAAATGAGGTTTGAATAACCGCCTCTTTTTTGTCATTAAAAATTACATTGTTATCATGTATTATTAAATCTGAAGATAATTCTGCAACGGGATGAGGTAACTCGCTATCAAGTATACCTTCTATATTAAAATCGAGCTTTATCCCTAGATGACTAAAGTTATTAACATAAACATATCTCGAGTTTAAGTCTTTAATTCCCCATGGATCTTTCTCATGTTTTAAAAATGAGTATAAGCTACCTAAATTTTTGTCCGATATGGTTTTTCCCATTGAAATAACCTTTTTGTTTTTAAATGGCTAAACCTTTTTTTTATGAAAAATGATATCTTTTGCTTAGATTTTTAAATTTCGTGCATAGCATTAATTTTTTTTACAGTAAGATTACACTGGGATATATTTAAATAGTGATTTGGCCTTATTTTAAACGGTTGGATACTAGATTGATCAGGAATAATTTCTTCATTTTTTGAATATGGTGGCATTGAGGTATTGGTTAATGTTTGTGGATTTACTTTAAATGCTGAAGAAATATCTGGCGAGCTAGCACTGCTTTGCTGTAACTTGCTTATAACACTAGTAAAATGCCAATTATGTATAAAATCAACAAACATTTTTCATTCCCTTATTTTGATAGTGACAATTATCATTCGGGTATAGATTTGCAGGAGATAAAACTTCGCTTGTTAGAATTTCCTGATGTAAATATTACTTCAATCTAACCGAATTTTCTTACATGAAACAACAGTTAATTAAAGAATTTATATTTGAATTCTCGTATGTAATATTGCAAATGATAGATTTATCATATTGGATGTACTAAAAAAACGCTGATAATTATTATTAGCGTTTTTTAGTAATAAAAGATTTATTTTCTATGAATAGCTTTTACCACAACAGATAATTAATACTTTTTCAACAGAAAATAGGGCTAAAAATTTGGCAATAATTATTTAATTTAGAGATTTTTTAAGCCATGAAAAATAATTGATATCACCGCCGGTTACTGTTATTGCTAACAATTCGGGAACTTGATAAGGATGGTGGGTTTTTATGTGTGAAAAAACTTTATCTTGTAAACTGATATGCGTTTTGATGAGCATTTGTACTTCAGTTTGTTGTTCTAGCTCATCTTGCCAGTGATAAAACGAAATAGCTTTTGGTAAAAGCGTAACACAAGCTGCGAGTTTTTTCGTAAGTAATTGTTTAGTAATTATTTTTGCGGTAGCTTCATCGGGTGTTGTACAGAAAACAATGAGAAAACCTTCATTATTTTGATGTGAAATTGTTTCATTTAAATGCTGTTGCATCATAAGTAATTACCTTTGAGAATATGTTGAAAGGAATTAGAACGACTTTTTGAAACGAGTGTTAATTAATAAAAAAATATGTGAATTAAAAAATAGTTATATATAAATTATGTAGTAAAAACATCACGGCAGGTTAATTATTCTTTATGTAGATAATATATGTTAAAACCAACCTTTTATTCATTGTTGCTAATGTAATATAACCAAAAATAATATGGTGGGGTTGATTTATTATAAAGATATTTATCGATGAGATAATTGATATCTTAACTTAATAGATGATAGTAAATAATAAGAAAAAAATATAAATTTTATGTTAACTGATAAAGTAACGCTTTCTCTTGCAGATAATCCTTGGTAATTTGTATAAATAATTCGTTATTAAGGCATTGAAAAATGAAATATCATCGGTTAAATGAAGTTATTGAACTACTGCAACCTATATGGCAGGCATATCCAGAGTTAAATTTGGTTCAATTATTACAAAAATTAGCTGAAGAAGCTGGTTTTAAAGGCGAGCTATGTGATTTGACTGACGATACTTTGATCTATCATTTAAAATTGCGTAGTTCTCCAACGCAAGCCGTGATACCTGGGTTGAAAAAAGATTATGAAGACGATTTCAAAACAGCGCTTTTTCGTGCTCGAGGCATTATTAAAGATTAACCTGATAGAGATAATAAAGTGACACAACAAAGCGCTTTTCATTTCAAAACGATTACCCTGGATTTAATTCTTGATGCATTAATAGAAGTCGGATTATACCCTGATTCAGGGATAATCGAGTTGAATAGTTATGAAAATCGAGTTTACCAGTTTGTAGATGAACAGCGTAAACGTTACGTGGTGAAATTTTATCGTCCAGCCCGCTGGAGTCGGACGCAGATTCAAGAAGAACATGATTTTATGTTATCTTTGCATGAAGCTGGTTTATCCGTTATTGCTCCGCTATTTTTTGCTGGGCAAACTGTATTGGAGTATAGAGATTTTTTGTATGCAATTTTTCCAGTTGTTGGTGGGCGGCAATATGAAGCTGATAACTTGCTACAGTTAGAAGAGGTTGGCCGATTAATTGGACGGATCCATCAAATAGGATACCAACACAATTTTACCTCCCGCCCGACTATTGGAATTGATGAATATTTAATTACACCGCGTAATATTTTAGCTAACACTTCTTTATTGGCTACTGATTTAAAACCGAGTTTTCTATTAGTTGTTGATAAACTGATTATAGAAGTAAAAAAAAGGTGGTCTCAACAGTATCGTTGCCTTCGCTTACAAGGTGATTGTCATCCTGGTAATATTTTGTGGCGAGATGGCCCTTTTATTGTCGATTTTGATGATGCTCGTAATGGCCCAGCAATACAAGATTTATGGATGCTTTTAAACGGCGAACGTCGGGAACAACGAATTCAACTGGAAATATTATTAGAAGGTTATACTGAATATACGCATTTTGATAATGAACAGTTATCTCTGATTGAGCCTTTAAGGGCAATGCGGATGGTGCATTATTTATCATGGATTGTTCGGCGTTGGGAAGATCCGGCTTTTCCACGTGCTTTTCCTTGGATGATTGAATATGATTTTTGGCATAAACAGCAGTTACTTTTTTCTGAACAGATCAATGCGCTGAATGAGCAGCCTTTGCAACCCGGTTTAGCATATTAATAAATAGAAAATATTTTTGGAGAATGAGTAATATGAACAAGTTTTGGTTAGTCTTAATAGGGTTAGTAATGTCTTATGGTGTTTCTGCGGCAAGTTACACGGAAGGTACTGAATTTATCAAAATACAAAAAACGGTACAAAATGCCCCGCGCGTAGTAGAGTTTTTTTCTTTTTACTGTCCACATTGTTATCAATTTGAATCCGTCTATCATGTATCACAAACAGTAGCAAAAAATTTACCTAAAGATATTAAAATGGAACGTTACCATGTTGATTTTTTGGGGCCACTAGGCGCTGAGTTAACCAAAGCCTCGACGGTAGCAATGGTGTTAAAAGTTGAGGATAAAGTGTCACCGTTGCTGTTTGAAGGAATCCAAAAGTCAGAATCGATAAATACACCCGCTGATATTAAAGCAGTATTTATTAAAGCCGGCGTCAAAAGTGAAGAATATGATGCAGCGCTAAATAGTTTTGTCGTTAAATCGTTGGTGGTAAAACAGCAGCAAGCAGCAAACGATTTTCAATTACGTGGCGTGCCAGCTATGTTTGTTAATGGTAAATATATGGTGCGTAACAATGGAATAACAATTGAAAACGCTGATCATTATGCTAAAGCTTATTCTGATGTTGTTAACTTTTTAATTAGCAAATAAGTAAGTCTTTTTTCCGCCCTTTTTTAATAGCGCCATGTTGTACCAACTGTTTAACATATTGGTACAACAGCGGATTTTTTCTTTTTTTTGGCATATTATTCTGTAATATCCACAAAAAAATGTTAACCAACAAAAATGGCAATACGATATTATTTTTATCCGTAACGTCTTGATTCTCATTTAATATTATTTTCTAAGCTAAATCTGTTTAACTATTGAATATAGTATAATAAGAAGATTTACACACAAGTTTATCCACAGGATGTTCCGGTGCTATCAGCGGTGGAAAAGTGACAAATTGAAAATAGATTCAGGCAAAATTCGTCTCTCTCTCATGAGTGTGGCATTCTATCACTATTAATTACTTTGATGATGAAAAAGACTATGGTTCAAATTGCAGAAAACCCATTTATTCTCGTTGATGGCTCTTCTTACCTTTATCGTGCATATCATGCTTTTCCCCCATTAACCAATAGTGCAGGAGAGCCAACCGGTGCTATGTATGGTGTTCTTAACATGCTCCGTAGTTTAATAATGCAATATAAGCCGAGTCATATTGCGGTAGTATTTGATGCGAAAGGAAAAACTTTTCGGGATGAATTATTTGAGCAGTACAAATCTCAACGACCACCGATGCCTGATGATTTGCGTGAACAGATAGCGCCGTTACATGAAATGGTTGCAGCTATGGGGCTTCCTCTACTGGTTGTTGCTGGTGTAGAAGCTGATGATGTAATAGGTACATTAGCTTTACAGGCTAGTAAGAAAGGGTTACCCGTATTAATCAGTACAGGTGATAAAGACATGGCTCAATTAGTGACTGCTGATATTACACTCATTAATACTATGACAAACACCCTTTTAGGACCGGCAGAAGTTGCTGATAAATATGGTGTGCCGCCTGAGTTGATGGTTGATTTTCTCGCGTTGATGGGGGATTCTTCCGATAATATTCCTGGTGTACCTGGTGTCGGAGAAAAAACAGCATTAGCTTTATTACAAGGCATTGGCGATCTGGCAACAATTTACCAGGACTTATCAGCAATTGCCCCATTGGGATTTCGTGGCTCGAAAACATTGGCAGAAAAGATGGCACAACATAAAGATATTGCTTTCTTATCTTATAAATTAGCCACGATTAAGACTAATGTTGACTTAACGACTGATTATGATGGGTTGGTTATGCAGGCGCCTGATATCGAAAAATTACATGCGCTTTTTAGTCGTTACGAATTTAAGCGTTGGTTAACTGATTTACAAAATGGTGGTTGGCTAACGAAAAAAACAGGTCAATCTCCAACAACTGTCTCGGTTAACAATAATGATATTTCTTTAGCTAAAGAGCCTGTTGCCGCATTATCAACAGAACATTATCAAACGATATTGACCAAAGCTGATTTGATGCAATGGGTTGAAAAATTACAATCGGCAAAGTGTTTTGCCTTTGATACTGAAACTGACAGCCTTGATACGCTATCTGCCCATCTCATTGGACTCTCTTTTGCCATTGAAAAAGGTAAAGGGGCTTATCTTCCGCTAGGGCATAATTATCTTGATGCGCCACAACAATTACCCTTAGATGAGGTATTAGCGGCAATAAAACCGATTTTAGTTGACAAAAATATTCAAAAGATTGGTCAGAATTTAAAATTCGATTACGGTGTGATGGCAAATTATGATATTGAATTAAAAAATATGGCCTTTGATACGATGTTGGAATCTTATGTATTAAATAGTGTCGCCGGACTTGGACGTCATGATATGGATAGTTTGGCACAACGGCATCTCAACCATAAAACCATAACCTTTGAAGAGATTGCCGGCAAAGGAAAAAATCAGCTAACTTTCAATCAAATCCCACTTGAGCAAGCGTCAACTTATGCAGCCGAAGATGCAGACGTCACTTTATTATTACACCAAACGCTTTGGCCTCAACTTGAGTCAGAACCAAAATTAAAAGGCATTTTTCAACAGATAGAAATGCCGCTAGTACCTGTATTAGCCCGTATGGAGCGAGTAGGGGTGCTTATCGATGCAAATAAGCTTGCTAAACAATCTCGGGAAATAGCAAGCCGATTAATGGAAATTGAAAAAGAAGCTTATGCTATTGCTGAGCAAGAATTTAATTTAGCATCACCAAAACAATTACAAGCTATTTTGTTTGAAAAACTTCAACTACCAGTGGTAAAGAAAACACCTAGTGGGGCGCCTTCCACTAATGAGGAAGTTCTAGAGGAGCTGGCCTTTAGTCATGAGCTACCAAAAATTATTTTGCAACACCGTAGCTTGTCAAAATTAAAATCGACATACACCGATAAACTACCGATGATGATCCATCCAAAAACGAAACGGGTACACACTTCTTATCACCAGGCAGTAACGGCAACCGGTAGACTCTCTTCTCGTGATCCTAATTTACAAAATATTCCGGTTAGAACTGAGGAAGGACGCAGGATCCGTCAAGCGTTTATTGCTCGGGAAGGTTATAAAATTGTCGCCGCAGATTATTCGCAGATCGAATTGCGTATTATGGCTCATCTTTCGCAGGATAAAGGATTGCTTGATGCTTTTGCCGAAGGACAAGATATTCATCGAGCAACTGCGGCAGAGGTTTTTGGTGTATTGTTGACTGATGTTACTAATGAACAGCGTCGTAGCGCAAAAGCGATTAATTTTGGTTTAATCTATGGTATGAGCGCTTTTGGATTATCCCGTCAGTTAGGAATTACGCGTGGCCAAGCGCAGCATTATATGGATCGTTATTTTGAGCGCTATCCTGGTGTTTTAAGTTATATGGAACGTACTCGTAAGCAAGCTGCCGAGCAAGGATATGTTGAAACGCTAGCAGGACGTCGACTCTATTTGCCTGATATTAATTCGCGTAATGCAATGCGACGTAAAGCATCTGAACGTGAAGCTATTAACGCACCAATGCAAGGAACGGCGGCCGATATTATAAAGAAAGCGATGATCGCATTAGATAAATGGATTGAATCGGTAAAACCTGATCTTTATATGTTGATGCAAGTACACGATGAATTAGTATTTGAAGTAAAAGAGTCTGCGGTTGATCGGTCACAACAAAAAATCCGTCAGTTAATGGAACAAAGTATGCAACTAACTGTTCCACTAAAAGTTGATGTTGGTATTGGTGATAATTGGGATGAAGCACACTAATTAATAAAGTATTTTACCCAAGGAGGCTGCATTTTTTATGCTATTTGTCGATAAAAACTTTAATTAAACCAACTTATTTTTATTGGTGACAAAATAACGTAATAGGTCATCACTTACTTTTATTCGATGAGCAACCCAACAGTTTTAGCTAAGCAATGCAGTTTTTATCACTAAAAATATATAATATTGATTAATTATGTACTAAAGTTAGCAAAAAATAAGTATTGATTACATTAAGTAAAGTTATAGCCTCAATACAGTGAAAAAAAGTAACAAAACAACTTTTTTTCTTCGCGAAATAAAGTAAAGTAATTCGCGTAGGGTACAGAGGTAAGATGTTCTATTTTTAAAATCTATTACTTTATGTAATCAGATAAGCTGATTATTAAGCTGCTCTAGTCAAATAATTGACTAGAGCATTTTTTTATTTGTATTTAAGAAAATATAAAAATATCGATAAAAAATGTCTTTAATTATTCTTTATGTAGATTAATTGTGTTCAGAATGTTGTTCGTTAAACCATTCATCTAATTTAAGTTGTAATTTATCAATACCCATTTTTTTTAATGAAGAAAAGGTTTCAACTTGTATATTACCAGCCACTGTTTTTAATTTATTATGTACTGCTATAAGTTGAGTTTTTCTTTTATTCGGTACTAGTTTGTCTGCTTTGGTTAGCAATATAAGTATCGGGATATTCATCGCCACAGACCATTCAATCATCTGTATATCCATATCTTTTAATGGATGACGAATGTCCATTAATATTATCAACCCTTTTAAACATTTTCTTTTTTGTAGATATTCACTTAATGCTTGTTGCCATTGGCGTTTAACTGATTCGGGCACTTCTGCATAACCGTAACCAGGTAAATCAACCAGTCTAATACCCTCTGCGACTTCGAACAGATTGATTAACTGTGTTCTGCCAGGCGTTTTACTAGTACGCGCTAAATTTTTTTGTTGGGTCAGTGCATTCAATGCGCTGGATTTACCGGCGTTAGAACGGCCAGCGAAGGCAATTTCTATCCCATGATCGTTTGGTAAATGGTGAATATCAGGCGCACTTGTGACAAATTTTGTCTGGTGATAGTTGTAATTTTTGTTTGTCATCATTGTTTCTCGCTGATTTCGGCTTAAAGTAGAGAAATTATACCTGTAAGAGGATAATTTAAGCTAGTAATAGCTACATGAAAGATAGATGATTATCTGTTAATGAATTTTATTAAAAATAACATTTTTTACATAAGAAAAAAATATGAAATGTGACAGAATAGATCCTATTATTTAATTAGGTCAATTTAGGCCAGTTATGTATTTTTACTTAGTATAATGACCTGACGGTACTAAATTTTAGCTTACATTCTCATCTAAAATATAATTAAAAGGAACTTGAATGTTAAAACGTTTTTTTGTGTCACTACTGGTAGCGTCTATGGTTAGTATCTCTTCTTTTGCTATCGCAACAGAGGGTACTATTGTTAAATTAGTGACTTCTGAGGGTGATATCGAACTTGAATTAAATAATAAAAAAGCGCCTATAACCACCGATAATTTTATTCAATATGTAAAAGAAGGTTACTATCAAAATACCATTTTCCATCGTGTGATCCCAGGTTTTATGATCCAAGGGGGGGGCTTTATTAGTGATTTGCAACCTCAATTAAATATTCGCTTGCCAATTAAAAATGAAGCTGATAATGGGTTACGAAATTTACGTGGTACAATTGCAATGGCGCGCACAGCAGCTAAGGATAGTGCGACTAGCCAATTTTTTATCAATATAGCAGATAATGCATTCTTAGATCATGGCCAACGTGATTTTGGCTATGCTGTTTTTGGTAAAGTGATTAAAGGAATGGATGTTGTTGACAAAATTTCGAATGTAACAACAACAGATATTGGACCCTACCAAAATGTGCCAACTCAAGAAATAAAAATTATTTCTGCCAATGTAAAATAATTTATTTAATAGCAGGAAATATTTTTCTGCTATTAAGTTTAACGTAATTGTTAATATTCAATGGACAATTAAAAAACTAAAATAACTTATCGGCCTTTATCTTGCTATTAGTGGAAAAACTTTACTTTATAATAAAACAAAATTTCCATCAGTTTATTAATTTATATCGTTATCATTATTGAAATGAGGAATTATTGTTTGAGTAAGCTACTACCTAGTTGCCAGAAACTAATAGAAAATATTGTAGAACCTAAAATAGAACATAACAATAATCAATTTTCAGATTTGTTGAATATGGCGCCTATGTCTACTTATTTTTTGGATGAGAAAATTAAATACATACCAGGCAAAAAAATTCGATTTTCTGAAAAAACACAGATGCTTATTTCAGGTTCAACTACATTAAGCCGGGCATTGAAAACAATGGAAGTTGATGGTTGGAAATTAGTTGTAGCGCAACGAGGGCAAGGAACGGCTACCGATTTGCGGAGAAAAACTGTTTTTATTTCAAGTCGAGTTTTAAATCATCCTAATTTGACTATACAAGCACTATCTCATGAAATTGGGCATATTTTTTATACAGAAAAGCCAAATATAAAATCTAAATCAAATTTTATTTCATATTTTTTAGCGAGTGAAGGTGCTGCGACGATTAAAAATATTGAAATCCAACGAGAAATTATTAATCATATGGCAGTAGATATTGGAATTATGGCAAATCCAAGAAATATAAAATGTTATAATGAAGTCTATGATAATTATCTTATTGATAACAAATTTGATGAAGCGACTAAATATATTGGTGAAATTTATCGATATAACGAAATAACATCAAATAATTTAAAACCTTATGGTCAATATTATAACGAAGTTTATAATGATTTATAGTTATCATTTATAATTATTATAATTGATAATGATTTTATTTATTAAAATGAAACATTTTGATTGATTTTTGTGAGCTATTTTTTTCTGCGGTTATGGTATGATAGCCAGCTTTGTTGTTATGGTATCATAATCTGTACAATTTGCCTTAATAATAAAGATCAAAATTAAGGAATTATTACTATAAAAATCATTTGGATAGCTAGTTATGCTTTTGATAATTGATAACTATGATTCGTTTACCTATAACCTTTATCAATATCTGTGTGAATTAGGGGTTAATGTCGTGGTTAAGCGTAATGATGCAATAACTATCTCGGAGATAGAAACATTAGCTCCGACACATTTAGTCATTTCACCAGGTCCGTGTACACCTAACGAGGCGGGTGTTTCCCTAGATACAATTTCCTATTTCGCCGGTAAGATCCCAATTTTGGGTGTTTGTCTTGGTCACCAGGCGATTGGACAGGCTTTTGGTGCTTCTATTGTCAAAGCGAGAGAAGTAATGCATGGTAAAGTATCAGCAATTCATCATAATCAGCAAGGTATTTTTAAAGGATTAAATCGCCCATTACAGGTAACGCGTTATCATTCTTTGGTAATTGATGCTGGAACATTACCCGCAACTTTTGAAGTGACTGCTTGGACACTACATGATGGAAATATTGATGAAATTATGGGGATTCGGCATAAAACACTCCCTATTGAAGGTGTCCAATTTCATCCAGAAAGTATCTTGAGCGAGCAAGGACATGAGTTATTAAATAATTTTCTAAAGTATTAATTTATTAGAAGTTAGATTAGGTTTGGCTATTTATATTCAATGAGTAATATAACTATCAATGTTGGATAAAATAGGCTTTATTTTGCTTGCATTATAAATTTCCATAGGGCAAAAAGGAGTTTATAGTAAGGTATCTGTTTATATATTATTAAAATAGGTTTTTTTGTATTTAGTATCGATAAAGGACTACTTTTAAAGATAATAAAAAAATTTTTGTTAAATTTTTTGTTATCAATAAATGGTACCATGATAATCATCTGTAAACGTGTTTTTGCGGACAAAACCAGTAATAATAGCTATCGGGTACTGGTTGATAGGGTATGGCCTCGAGGCATTAGAAAGCAAGATATTTGCTATGATGAATGGAATAAAAATGTTGCTCCCTCGAATAATTTAAGAAAATGATATTCATAAATATACAGCAAATTTTGAACAGTTTAAGCGACTTTATTTTGCAGAATTAGAAAATAATCCTAATAGTTGGCAACATTTATTGCTTAAAACAAAATCAGACTGTTTGGTGCTTCTTTTTTTCAGCAAAGATAAAGATCATAATAATGCCGTAGGATTAAAATCATTATTTGGAAAATAAACTTAATAAAGTTTGATTATTATATTTTAGCTATCTAGTTAATTTTCTAATAGATAGTCCAGTTATTTTTAATTTTAAATATCCTATTAAAGCAATGTCATCATTCAGCTATCCAATTTATTCTGTTTACTATCGTTTTTATTTGCTTTTTTATTATTATTGTGGATTATATATTCATAATTGATTTATATTAATAAAAATAACAATAAAGAAGTTTATGAAACCAATACGCTACATAAACGTAGGTACTGGTTTATAAAATATTAACGCGTACCGTAAACGACAATGGTTTTACCGTGAGCAGAAATCAGATTTTGATCTTCTAGCATTTTTAAAATACGCCCCACTGTTTCGCGTGAGCATCCCACTATTTGACCTATCTCTTGACGAGTGATTTTAATTTGCATTCCATCTGGATGCGTCATCGCATCAGGTTGTTTGGCTAAATTTAATAATGTTTGTGCGATGCGGCCTGTGACATCTAAAAAAGCTAGATTACCGACTTTCTCAGAAGTTGTTTGTAAGCGTTTAGCCATTTGCGCTGATAACCGCATTAAGATATCTGGATTTACCTGTATTAATTGGCGGAATTTTTTATAAGAGATTTCAGCGACTTCACAGGCGCTTTTAGCTCTAACCCAAGCTGTTCGTTCTTGCCCTTCCTCAAATAATCCAAGTTCACCAATAAAGTCCCCTTGATTCAGGTAGGAAAGGATCATTTCTTTTCCTTCTTCATCTTTAATCAAAACAGCAACAGAACCTTTTACAATATAATAAAGCGTTTCTGCTTTTTCGCCCTGATGAATAAGAGTGCTTTTGGATGGATATTTGTGAATATGGCAGTGTGACAAAAACCATTCAAGAGTAGGGTCTGTGTGTGGTTTGCCGAAAAGCATTCGCGTAATCCTCTAATGTTATTGCAGCCTGAATACCAAAATACGAGTCTTCACAAGGCTGGCTTATCTTATAAAGTTCTAACATAGCATACTAACTTGTTTAGTTTGGAAACGTTAATATTAACTATAGGGTATATTGATTCGGAATTTTTGGTATTGATCTTAACCATACTATAAATGTGCTTTTGCTTTGTAGCATAATAAAAGCATCCTGTCTCTACTGTCTCGATTCAGCAATATTGTTTAAGCCAAAAAATTCATATTTTAGCAATAAGTTGATTAGTTTTATTGTATTTATTAATAAGTATCACTAAGTAAATATTACAATTAAAAATTAAACTCGAATAATAATATATTATTTCATAAGTTATCAAATTATAGCAAAATAAATATTAACACTATAAAATAATTACTTAATAAAATAATTAACAGGTAAACATTAACGTTATTATTATGATATACATAAAAGATAATTTTATGTATAGTTTGAATCTTAAAATGGTTGTAAGAATAAAAAATTGATATAAGTAAAAATATAATGCTGTATTGTTAACTTCTTTTATGGATAATTTTTTTATTAGTGACGAGCTTTTTTACTAATGGAGTCATAATTAACTCCAATGCTAAACCTAGCTTTCCACCTGGAACAACTAAAGTATTCATTGATGATATGAATGAATTATGTAGCATGGATAAAAGATAGGGAAAATCAATCTGGGTCAGACCATTAAATCGGATTACTATAAAACTTTCATCGGGAGAAGGAATCGCTTTAGCGGAAAAAGGATTAGAGGTATCAACGGTTGGAACACGTTGAAAGTTGATATGGGTGCGAGAAAATTGTGGGGTGATGTATTTAATGTAATCTCCCATTGAACGGATAACGGAATCCATCACGGCTTCTCTTGAATGCCCCCGTTCTGATGTATCACGAATTAGCTTTTGGATCCATTCAAGATTAACAATAGGCACAACGCCGACTAATAAGTCTACATGTTTAGCAACATTGTATTTTGATGTTACAATACCACCATGTAACCCTTCATAAAATAATATATCGGTATTTTTAGGTAAGGGTTCCCATGGCGTAAAAGTTCCAGGTTGAAGATTGTAGGGAACGGCTTCATCGTAGGTGTGTAAATAATGTCGACGTTTTCCTGTCCCTTTTTCGCCATACTCGATTAAACTTTGTTCTAACAAACCAAAATCATTGGATTCAGGCCCAAAATAACTAATATGACGGCTCTGTTCTTTAGCTTTACGAATAGCAACATCCATTTCAGGGCGAGTATAACGATGAAAGCTATCACCTTCAATGGTTGCTGCCGAAAGCTTTAATTGGGTAAAGATTTTTTGAAATGCAAGGCTAGTAGTGCTGGTGCCCGCACCACTGGAACCTGTTACTGCAATGATCGGATGATTAACTGACATATAAGTGGCTTCCATTACTCATTCAGATAATACAATGTTTTAACACATTAATTACAATGACGTAAAAATTTCTTTTTAGTTAGTGATGCATACAGTTATTTAAGGATGTAATTGTGTTTTTGGCAAAATATTTATCGTTTCATGTAATTCAGACCAGACAAGCACAACACTTCCTAAACGCAATTGCTGCTTAATGTCGTCAACTTTTTCATCCAGCGTTTTTTCATCTTTACCGTAATCCGTTCCTTCTCGTAAAACAAAGCTTTCAATCAAATTATTTAACGTATCCGCTGTTAGCTGTTGCCATGGAATAATCATAAATTACGGCTCCAGATGTGGGGTTAACCAATCAGGTATGCGTTCCTCAAGCCACATTTTAGGCTGTTTTAATGTGCCACTAACAAACCCAACATGACCACCATGTTCTGTCATTTGATACTCTATATTAGCGGGTAATTGATTGATATCCGGTACAACTTCAGGCGCCATAAAAGGATCATCTTTTGCATGAATGATCAGTGTTGGCACACGAATATTCGGTAACCGGGGCAGAGCACTACATTGATGATAATAATCCGCCGCATCTTTAAAACCGTGTATTCTTGCCGTGACGACATTATCAAAATCACGTAGCCGTTTTAGTTTTTTTAGTTGTAGCAAATTAAGTGGTAATGAACCTGGGTAGCGAATGAGTTTGCGTGTTGCATTACGTTTTAGGCCATTGAGTAAATAACGTTCATAAAATTGTGAAATCCCTTTTTCTAAACGAATTGAACAAGGTTCTAACATTAAAGGAGCGGAAACAATCACTCCGGCATTAACATCAGCATATTGTCCGGTTTCTGCTAAATAGCAAGCTAACATATTACCACCCAGGGAGTAGCCAACAGCGGCAATGGGTACTTGACCGTAAATTGTTTTCTGCCATTTGAGGAAGTAACGGGCATCGGTAATTTCACCGGAATGATAAATACGTTTTTGCCGATTTGGTTCTCCACTACAGCCACGAAAATGCATAATGACACCGAGCCACCCTCTTTTTTTCGTCGCTTCCAACATGCCATGGGCATATGGACTTCTAAAGCTGCCTTCTAAGCCGTGAAAGATGACCAGTCGAGG
The DNA here is from genome assembly GCF_004768525.1 of Arsenophonus nasoniae. Classification (NCBI taxonomy): domain Bacteria; kingdom Pseudomonadati; phylum Pseudomonadota; class Gammaproteobacteria; order Enterobacterales; family Morganellaceae; genus Arsenophonus; species Arsenophonus nasoniae. Next base: position 3,851,091 of record NZ_CP038613.1, on the reverse strand, counting down.
TTTATGCTTTGCATATTTGGGATCTTCACTCCAAGCGAGATCAATAAAATCGCCATCAGGCAATTCGAGGCGTTGCCACAGTGGTTTGATTTGCGGCTTTTTCCTCACAATACGGGGCAATAGTGTTTGTAAATGAGGGTTTTTAGCCCAATTTATTGGTTGAAAATTTTTACTCATAATTGTAAATCTAAATAATTAATTTTACATATATTCTGATAATATATTGTTATTTTTAATGTGAAAAAAGATTAATCATAGTTAATCAAAGGATCTTAAATGAGTCATGGGCTGATTTTTGCACTATTTACTTTTTTATTTATTGTGGCGATTACGCCTGGTCCAAATAATTTATTATTTACGTCATCAGGTGCTCAGTATGGTTTACGGCGTTCAATACCTTTAATGTTCGGCGTAATATTTGGTATCCAAAGTATTCTATTTATTTCTGCTGGTGGCCTTGCTGTTCTTTTACTGGTTTCGCCGGTGTTACAAATTATAATGAAACTCGTTGGAAGTTTTTATTTATTATGGCTTGCTTGGAAACTCGCTACATCCCACCATGTGCAACTTAATACAGAGTCTCAAGTTGCTAAATCAATTAAATGGTATCAAGGGAGCTTATTACAATTCTTGAATCCCAAGGCATGGATGATGGGGCTTGGGGCGGTTAGTAGTTATAGTGTGGCTGATAACTACGTTAACTCGATTTTGATCATAAGTTTTGTTATGTTGATTGTCAATTTAATCGGTGGTTTTGTCTGGGTCGGCTTTGGTTCGTTAATTGGCACCCTGCTTCGTGGGCGTAATGCTTGGTTTATTTTTAATATTACAATGAGTATTTTTACTCTCGCTTGTATTCCTTTTATTTGGTTGCAATAGCGATGCAAAAAAGGGAATCCCCTTTTTTGCATTAATTTAGATCGATATTTTTACTAGCGAACAAATAAGTAAAAATAAAACCAAATAAATAGGAAATCAGTAAGCCAGCAATATAAATAAGTATTCCGTTAAAAATACCGGTTGTCGATGTCATCAATGGAATAGCAATTAATCCGGATGGGCCGAAAACTGAATTGAGTCCAATTGGTTGACCTAACCAGGCAACTAATCCAATAAAAAAGCCACCAGCGGCTCCCCCTAAACAAGCGGTTATAAAAGGTTTAATGCGCGGTAGCGTCACACCATAGATTAAAGGCTCAGCAATACCTAATATACCTGGGATTATTGCCCCACGTATCTGATTACGTAAGCTAGAATCTTTAGCTGATTTGATATAGAGCGCAAATGCTGCACCAATCTGACCGCCGCCAGCCATAGCCAGGATTGGGAAAAGAGGATTGAAACCTTGTGTCTCCATTAATGCGAAATAAACCGGTATAAAACCTTGATGAACGCCAAAAACAACCGCGATCAAAAATAGACCAGCTAATATAGCAGTACCAAATGGATTGCCATTTAAGTGTATAAATAACCAGGACATACCAGTAAACAAATAACTGCCAATTGGCATAATAATGGTATAGGTAATGGCGCCAACAATAAGTAATGTGATTGCTGAAGTCAGTATCATATCTAAGTTGGCAGGAATGATTTTCCTGATTTGTTGTTCAACCCAGGCACCACAGATACAAGCGAGTAAAATACCAATAATGTTACCCCGAGGATCAATGGTATAATTGAAAAAGGTACTCATATTGGAGAAAAAGCCTGTTGTTGCGTGTGGATCGTAGCCTAGAATAAAAAGTGACGCAATAATGGCACCATTAACACCTGAACCGCCGAAAACTTTTTGCGTATTGTAACCAATTAGGATCCCTAGAAAAGCATAAAGCCCTTTGCTAAAGACAGACATATAGAGTATTAAGTGAACAAGAAAAGTCTGTTGTGCTGCTTCAGTTGGCAGACCCGCTGGATAGTATACTTGTTTGGCCAATGTTGCGAAGCCAAGTAATAAACCAACAGCAATGAAACCCGGTATCAGTGGGGTAAAGATGGTGGCAAAAGTGGATAAAAATTTATGAACGACACTAGTTTGTTTAGTTTTTAATTGTTTTTTGTTGTCGGCAGCAATTTTTTGCAAATCATTGCGAGTGGGTAATATTGTTTCTGTCTCAGTGCTGTTTGCTAATAATTGTTTCATCATATTATTAGCTGTTTGCGCATTACCTGGACCTAATACAATTTGTAGTTGTTTATCACTTTCAATAATTCCTAATACGCCAGGAATTTGTTTGAGGCGATTTTTATCAACTAATTGTATGTCATGCAACGTTATGCGTAAGCGTGTCATACAGTTGCCGTATTGAATAATATTTTTAGCACCGCCAATAGTTATCAGTATTTCTTTTAGCATTTCATTAGTTATTTTTGCCATGGTACTTTTCCTTTAAAACGATTATTGATGGCCAGTATGCTGTTTTAAGGCGGCACGAATAAAACCATGATTATCAGCTAGTGTTTGTTTAGCTTGTTGGGCATTAAAGCCGGTAAGGATCATAACGATAGCGGTTTTACAATGATTATTACATTCAATAAGAGCATGTTCTGCTGTTGCTCGGTCACACTCCGTTGCAGCCATGACAATCTGTTTTTGTCGTTCAATAAGTTTAGCATTGGTTGCTTCTACATCTACCATTAGGTTACCGTATACTTTTCCAATCCGTATCATGGCACCTGTAGTGATCATATTAAGAACTAGCTTTTGCGCTGTACCGGCTTTCATTCGTGAAGAGCCAGTAATCACTTCTGGTCCGACAATTGGTGTTATTGCAATATCTGCTATGTTGACCATTTCACTGTTGGGGTTACAACTAATACAAGCAACGGTTGCTCCTGTCGTTTTAGCATAGTTCATTGCACCTAGCACATAGGGTGTGCGGCCACTTGCAGCGATGCCAACTAAAACATCTTTTTGATTGAAATTAAAAGCTTTAAGATCATCAGCACCAAGCTGTGGATTATCTTCAGCATTTTCTACCGCTTGAAGAATCGCCAGGTGTCCACCTGCGATTAGGCCGACTACCATGTCACGAGGGGTGCCATAGGTTGGTGGACACTCACTTGCATCTAAAATGCCTAAACGGCCTGAAGTGCCAGCACCACTGTAAAACAGTCTACCACTATGCTGAAAAGCATAGGCAACTTTGTCAATAACAAGCGCAATTTCAGTGAGCGTTTGTTCAACAGCAATCGGCACTTTCTTATCTTCCTGGTTAATGATTTTTAATATATCTAAGGTTGATAATGTATCAATGTTATTGCTAATAGGGTTACGACTTTCTGTTACCATTTTGTTTAGATCTAATGTCATTTGATGTTTCCTATATGCCAATTTTAAGAAATATTAAGGAATTATTTATTCTTTATATGTGTTATTGATCACAAAGCGATCTATTCTTATTTAATGGTAATAAGGGAATAAGAGAAAAATGAAAATAATATTTTGCTAGCTAATTTATTGTTTAAACAGCCATTAATTGATTAGAATAATGAATAATAAAATAGGAATAATTTATCATAATTATTTTAATCGGTGATCCTGATATTATGAATAATCTTAAGTATAGCATGGCGATATTGAGTAAAATTTCATGGTTGTTACCTCAGTTAGCGTTAAATCAGCAGAAAATCGCAACCTTTATTCTTGAACAACCACAAACGGTATTACTACTTTCATCACAACAAATCGCTGAACAAATAGGTGTCAGTCAATCCGCTATTGTTAAATTTAGTCAGAAAGTTGGTGTCAAGGGATTCCCGGCTTTAAAGCTGGCTATTAGTGAAGAGTTAGGGCGTAAGCAAGTACTCACTGAGCGATCACATAACGTTATTCATAATCAGATAGCTAGCAATGATAGTTTGATGGTTATTGCACAGAAACTGGCACAAGAAAAAATTGATTCTGTCATGGAAACAACACGACAAATTAATTATCCGATTTTTAATAAAGTTGCTACATTGGTTAATAATGCACAAAGAGTACAGATTGTTGGCATTGGTGGGTCAGGCTTAGTAGCCAAAGATCTCTATTATAAATTGCAAAAAATAGGTATTACTACGCTAGTTGATTTAGATCACCATGTTCAGATAACGACAGCGCTAACCCTTACTGCAAAAGATATTCAGATTGCTATTTCATTTAGTGGGAAGCGAAAAAATATTTGTGAGGCAGCAGCAATTGCTAAGCAGCATGGAGCTAAGGTGATTGCTATTGTTGGTAATAAACAACAAAAACCATTAGTGAAATTAGCTGATTATGTATTGGAAAGTGTTGCAGGTGAAAATGAATGGCGTAGTTCATCAATTTCTTCTCGTGCTGCACAAAATACGCTGACCGATTTATTATTCCTAGCGCTATTACAAAAAAGGGAGGAAAAAGCCCGATCGTTAATCATAAATGCCCGTTTAATGATCAATAAATTAGATGAGTAGTGACTGATGGCACTAACCTCATTCAAGTTTCTCTTAATCATACTTTATTGATTATATAAAAAAGAGCAGCGTTGAATTGAGTTATGCCTGATATTCGAACTCTTTTATCATATTTTCCAGTGTTTCTTGCCGTGCTAGCCACTCGGTTTCGACTTCCTCTAATGTTAATTTTGTTTCAGTTTGCTGTCTGAGGTAATTGCTAAGCTCAGATTTACGATTATGGTTATAAATATCACTGTCAGCCAGTTTTTGTTCAATTTGAACTAATTGATTAGATAAACTTGTTACCTTTTGTTCTAACATTGATAACTGTTTTCTGATTGGTTGCGTGCGTTGGCGGAATTCTGCTTCACGTCGTTTTTGTTCTTTACGATCTTGGGCAGTTAAGTTACCTGATAGCATCTTATCTTGTAACTGTTCCTGACGAATTTGTTGGTGCTGTTGTTTATTCTGGTCTATTAACCATTTTTGATAATCCGCCAGATCACCGTCAAAAGGTTCAACCTGACCTTGATGAATGCGGTAAAACTCATCGGTTGTTGAGCGTAGTAAATGGCGATCATGAGACACAACAATTAAGGCACCATCAAATGCAATCAATGCTTCTGTTAATGCCTGTCGCATATCCAAATCTAAATGGTTAGTTGGTTCATCAAGTAGCAGAAGATTGGGCCGCTGCCAGACAATCAAGGCTAATACTAATCTTGCTTTTTCCCCGCCGGAAAAATGTATACAAGGCTCATTTACCTTGTCGCCTTTAAAGCCAAAGCCACCAAGATAGTCGCGCATATATTGTTCAGTTTCTTGCACAGCAAGGCGACTAAGGTGTTGTAAAGGCGATTCATCTATGCGCAAATAATCTAATTGATGTTGCGCAAAATACCCGAGCTTAATGCCTTTAGCTAAGGAAATTTCCCCCTGTTGAGGTAATAGATCACCAGAAAGTAACTTGATTAAAGTTGATTTACCCGCCCCGTTACGGCCGAGTAAACCAATTCTTGAGCCAGGAACCAGATTAAGTTTAATCGATTTTAAGATCACTTTGTTGCCATAACCAGCGCTAACTTTTTCCATTTTAAGCAAAGGATTAGGCAAACAATCGGGTGCTCGAAACGAAAAATGAAATGGATTATCAACATGAGCAGGGGCAACTAACTCCATACGCTCTAGCATTTTAATCCGGCTTTGTGCTTGTTTAGCTTTTGACGCTTTATAACGAAAGCGATCAATATATTTTTTTAAGTGAGTCACTTTTTCCTGTTGATTGTCGTAAAGCGCTTGTTGTTGCGCTAATTTAGTCGCTCTTTGTTGCTCAAAGGAAGTATAATTACCCGTATATTCAAATAAATTTTCTTGCTCGATATGCAGCACTTTCTCAATGATAGGATCGAGAAAATCTCTATCGTGGGAAATCAGAATTAACGTACCGGGATAATTTTTAAGCCATTTTTCTAACCAAATAACCGCATCTAAATCTAAATGGTTAGTTGGTTCATCCAGTAACAAAAGATCAGAACGGCAAATTAACGCTTGCGCTAGATTTAGTCGCATCCGCCATCCGCCGGAAAAGGCACTAACAGGTTCTTCTATTTGTAATTGGGAAAAACCTAAACCGTGTAATAAACTAGCGGCACGAGCATGAATGGTCCAGGCATTGATCGCATCCAATTGACCATGTATTAATGCAATAGCATGACCATCATTTTCATCATTTGCTTGTTGCAATCGTTTTTCTAGTTTGCGGTATTCATAATCGCCATCAATGACATATTCAATGGCAGATTTTTTTAGGGCAGGTGTTTCTTGATTTACCCAAGCGAGAGCCCAAGTTGCTGGAAAAGTAATGCTTCCTGCTTCAGGTTGCATTTCACCTTTGATTGCAGAAAATAAAGTCGATTTTCCACAGCCGTTTTTGCCAATTAAACCTACTTTTTGGCCTGGTGTGATGGAAGCTGTTGCATTATTTAATAAAACCCGAATACCGCAGCGTATTTGTAGTGAAGAAAATACAATCATATAAACCGTATCTTGATAATATATTAAATCATTTATAATTTTAAAGAATATAAATGGCCTTTGGTGTGTATATTAACTAAAAATTGTGCTTCTGGCACGCTTTTGAGGAGCTAATTATGTCGCTACCACCCAAGATTCTCATTATCTATGCACATCCTGAACCTACTGAATCTGTGGCGAATAAAATGCTCATTGAATATGTGCAGGATTTAGACAATGTGGTAATACATGATTTATATGGCACTTATCCAGACTACTTTATTAATGCAAATTATGAACGAAATTTACTTTGTCAGCACGAAATTATCATTTTTCAGCATCCGCTTTATACCTATAGTTGTCCCTCTCTTTTGAAAGAGTGGTTTGATAGAGTATTAACGCGAAATTTTGTTTGTGAGCAAAGTAAACAATTGAAAGGGAAATATTGGCGCTCAGTTATTACCACTGGAGAGCCCCAGGAAGCTTATCAATATGGTGGTTATAACCGTTTTCCATTAACTGAATTGCTACGTCCTTTTGAACTTATTGCTTTAATGTGTGAAATGCAGTGGTTATCGCCAGTAATTATTTATATGGCAAGAAGACAGTCTCTTGAAGATATGCAGGAGTGTGCCAAAGCCTATCGTGATTGGCTAAAATCACCCTTAGAGCATGGAGGTTTATAATTGTGGAAGAATTTAGTTTATTCCGTTCTATTATGATATTCCTGCTCGCGGGTGTCATTATGGTTCCTATTGCTCAAAAAATTCGTCTAGGGGCGGTATTAGGATATCTATTAACGGGTATTGTCATTGGGCCATTTGTACTCGGTTTTATAAGAAATGTTGATGAAATTATGCATTTCGCTGAACTTGGTGTCGTTTTTTTGATGTTTTTAATTGGCCTGGAGCTTAATCCAACTAAATTATGGACATTAAGGCGTTCAATTTTTGTTATTGGCACTGCTCAAGTGATCATAACAGCAGCATTAATTACTGGTTTGCTTATTATTATTCATTTTTCTTGGCAAGCCGCAGTTGTAGGTGGGCTGGGCCTAGCCATGTCATCAACAGCAATTGCCTTACAGATTATGCATGAAAGGAACATGAATAATACCGAAAGTGGGCGGTTAGGTTTTTCTGTTTTACTTTTTCAAGATATGGCAGTGATCCCTATATTGGCACTTATTCCATTTCTTGCCAGTGGAACAGCAGATAACGATTGGTATCAAATTGGGTTGAAAGTGGTTGCCTTTGTTGGTTTGTGGATTGGAGGGCGCTATTTATTACGGCCATTATTTCATTTGGTTGCTAAGTCCGGTATTCATGAAATATTTACTGCCGCTTCTTTACTTGTCGTATTAGGGGCGGCATTTTTTATGGAAAAACTGGGTTTTTCTATGGCGCTGGGCACATTTATGGCTGGTGTATTACTGGCTGATACAGAATTTCGTCATGAGTTAGAGATCGCCATAGAGCCTTTTAAAGGATTACTGTTAGGTTTATTTTTTATTTCTGTTGGCATGTCACTTAATTTAGCGATCCTTTGGTCACATTTATTAGAAATAGTTGTCGGTGTTGTGATCTTGGTAATATTAAAATTTGCTATTCTCTATATTTTAGGTTGGTTAGTGCAGGTACGTCGCTCTTCACGTCTACTTTTTGCTGGGGTGTTGAGTCAGGCCGGTGAATTTGCATTTATTATCTTTTCTACGGCGATTAATGTCAAAGTAATGAATAATGAACAGATGTCATTGCTATTAGTTATTGTTACATTATCTATGATGACAACGCCACCATTAATGCAGCTAATCAGCAAATTACTAACTCACTGGTATAATGTGCGTAATGAGCCGATTGAAAAACCTTTTGTTGAGGATACCGATCCGCAAGTTATTTTGGTAGGGTTTGGGCGCGTTGGTCAAGTTGTTGGTCGTTTATTAATGGCCAATAAAATTCGTATTACGGTATTAGAACAAAATGTTAGTGCAATTCATACGATGCGACGCTATGGCTATAAAGTTTATTATGGTGATGCGCAAGATTTGCAATTATTGCGATCGGCGGGTGCGGCAAAAGCCAGTGTGATTGTTATTACCAGCGATAACCCAGAAGAAGTGCTGGGGATCGTTCATTTATGTCAGGCTAATTTTCCTAATCTTCATATTATAGCCAGAGCACGAGGGCGTTTTGAAGCGCATCAATTACGAGAAAATGGGGTGACAGATTTTTGCCGAGAGACGTTTGTCAGTGCTCTTGAGATGGGTGAAAGGACATTGATAAATCTAGGTATACATCCTCATCAGGCTCATCGAGCAAAACAGCATTTTCGTCGACTAGATGTTAAAATATTTAAAGAAAACTCCCCCAAAGCGGGTGAGGGAGAAATTGGTCAAGCGACTCGAATCAAAGAGGCGCGTAGAGAGCTTGAATAATTGTTTGAAATAGAAATAACGCAAGAGCGGGGTCAACCCAAAAGTTGGGATTAACATAAGATTAATTAGTGAGATAGTGGATGTCTGTAATACGTAAAAGATTTATTGCTGGCGCTGTTTGTCCTCAGTGCCAATCTCAAGATACGCTGATGCTTTGGCAAAAAAATGCATTTGATTACGTTGAATGTAAAAAGTGTCATTATAAACAATCTCAAACGGTAGATGGCATGGATAGTCATAGCAAAGATAAAAATCTGCGAATAGATATTCTTACTTTGTAATAAAAATAACGTTTTTTATAAGTTTCAATACAGTTGTACTTTTTTTTTGTACAATCGGAAAAATTTTTATCCACGGCGTTGTAGGAGATGTAATGAAAAAAATAGCGAAAGATTTAGTGGTGAGCCTGGCTTATCAAGTGAGAACAGAAGATGATGTATTAGTTGATGAGTCATTGGCCAGTGCGCCACTTGATTATTTGCATGGTCGTGGTTCTTTGATTTCAGGTTTAGAAAAGGCACTTGAAGGACGCAGTGTTGGTGAACAGTTCGATATTGAGATCCAAGCTGATGACGCTTATGGTCAATATGATGATAATTTAGTTCAGCGTGTACCAAAAGATGTTTTTGTGGGTGTCGATGAGTTACAAGTGGGTATGCGTTTTTTAGCTGATACCGATATGGGATCAGTACCCGTAGAAATTACGGGTATTGAAGGTGATGAGGTTATCGTGGATGGTAATCACATGTTAGCTGGGCAGAATTTAAAATTTAATGTTGAAATTATCGCCATCCGAGAAGCAACTGAGGAAGAATTAGCACATGGGCATGTCCATAGTGAAGATGGACATGAGGGTGGTTGTTGTAATGGTGAACATCATGGTGAGAAAGAGTGTTCTCATGGGGATGGTGGTTGTGGTTGTCATTAAGTTGACATAATAATCCCGTAGATTGAAATAGATCAGCGAGAAAATAAGCTCGCTGATTTTCTGACTGATTAATAGTGTGGTGGTGGAGTTTCTTCAGTAATTGGCGCTAACGGTGATGATTGTGTGGCTTTCAATCGTTCAGTCACCAGTTGCATATGTTCTTTTAACTTAACCATTTCAAGTTGTTGTTCGACAACCACTTGATTAAGTGCTTCAATGGTGATCTCTTGAAAAGATAATTTACTTTCCAAATCTTCTAGTCTTTCTTCATATTTTTTAAGTAAATCCATTTGAACCTCCTGTCGGGAGTGAAATACATAGATTGGATATTCGTTATAATGCCTATAGATAAAGCCTTAGAGAAGTTTTTTCTATAATGATTTACCATGTAACTACTTTTTATTGGCGTGGTTTAACTATATTTAATCCCCTAACTTATTGTATTATCTCGCAGTTGATTAGCTAACACACTTTACTATGACTTGATTGAAATAAATAAAATTAATTGGAGAACTGAATGAAATCACTATTTAAAACGACGCTGTTAGTGACAACTTTGTCTATGGTACTAAATACGTCGCAAGTATTCGCTGCTGAGGCAAATAAAAAATTTGATAATGAAGAGCAGCGTAGCGCTTATGCATTAGGAGCATCACTTGGTCGTTACATGGATAATTCTTTAATGCAGCAAAAATCTATCGGTATTAATCTTGATAGGCAACAGCTTTTAGCGGGTGTACAGGATGCATTTGTTAATAAAAGTAAACTTAGTGATCAAGAAATAGAAACAACATTAAAAGCATTTGAACAAAAGGTACGTGCTGCTGCTCAGGCAAAAATGGAAGAAGAGAGTAAAAAGAATGGTAAATTGGGTGATGAGTATCGCGCCAAATATCTCAAAGAAGAAAAAAGTGCAGTAAAAACAAAAAGTGGATTAATTTATAAAATTGAAAAACCAGGCGAAGGAGCAAAACCAACTGATAAAGATACTATAGTAGTAAATTACGAAGGTCGCTTAATTGATGGCTCGGTATTTGATAGTTCTTATAAACGTAATGAACCGTTAACAATTGCATTGGACTCAGTGATCCCTGGATGGACAGAAGGTTTGCAACAATTGAAAAAAGGCGGCAAAATCCAACTTATTATTCCACCAGAACTGGGTTATGGTAAATCTGCAGCAGCCGCAATTCCAGCAAATTCAACGTTGATCTTTAATGTTGAATTATTAGATATCAAACCGACTAACAAATAATTGAGTGGAAAAAGAGGCAGAGTTAGACTCTGTCTTTAGCATTTTATTATATTAAAAAATAATAGTTACGGTTTATTTATATAATTTATAATGAGTGACAATATGAGTGCGGTAATAGAAATTGCGCATTATCAATAAATATCTCGAATATAATTTAATGCATTTCTATAAATGTTAATATTATTTAATTTACTTAAAATAGTATCAACAGGTTTTTTTGTGATTTTTGTCTAAATTAAATGATTAAGTTACTTTTTTGTTGATGTCCTGTGAGACAGGCCAAAGGTCTGACACAAGATCCCTTGACGATCGGTCTTTGTGGTTTTAACGTCTTAGATTCTTTTTACCGTAAGTCTAGCGTATTAATGATTGCTAAATAAATTGCACATTAATAATAAGATCGGTGTTTACTCACATAATCGTTTAATAAAGTTTCGTCAATATGTGGAGGATGGAGTCTGAATGTCTAACCTATTATATTCTAATGATAGCTGTGATAATGATTTACTGGATGCTCAACCGTTTGATGGTGTAGATTATGCGATTTTGAAATCTTATGAATCTATGGTTGATGGTTTGGCTATGTTAATTGGTGGGCATTGTGAAATTGTTCTTCATTCACTTGAAGATTTAAAATGTTCAGCGGTCAGAATAGCTAATGGCGAACATACAGGCCGAATGATTGGTTCGCCAATTACCGATTTAGCTTTACGTATGCTTCATGATATGACCGATATTGATTCCAGTGTCTCGAAAGCTTATTTTACGCGTGCAAAAAGTGGCGCTTTAATGAAATCAGTCACTATTGCCATCCGTAATCCCAGGCGGCGGGTTATTGGTTTACTCTGTATTAATATGAATCTAGATGTGCCATTTTCGGAGATAGTCAAAACATTTGTGCCGGAAAAAAACCATGAAGTTGCTTCTAACGTAAATTTTGCCTCTTGTGTTGATGATCTTGTTGCTCAGGCATTGGAATTTACCATAGAAGAAGTTAATGTTGATCGCAATGTACCCAATAATATGAAAAACAGACAAGTCGTACTCAATTTATATGAAAAAGGAATTTTTGATATTAAAGATGCAATTAATCAGGTTGCTGATCGTTTGAATATTTCTAAGCATACTGTTTATCTTTATATACGGCAGTTTAAAAGTGGTGAGTAAATAAATGTGTGCTTCTACTTTGAATAAGTCTTTGACTTATTGCCTATTAGTGACAGGGCCTGCTTATGGAACTCAGCAGGCCACCAATGCTTGGCGATTCGCGAATGCTTTGATTATGGAAGGGCATATATTGAAAACCGTTTTTTTCTATCGAGAGGGTGTTTATAACGGTAATCAATTAATTTCTCCGGCTAGTGATGAATTTAATTTACTTATGGGTTGGAAAACATTAGCACAGCAGACAGGATGTCAATTGAATATCTGTGTTGCCGCTGCTTTGCGACGTGGTATTATTGATGAAACTGAGGCCAAAAATAGTGGCTTACCCTGCGCTAATTTAGATAAAGATTTTGTCTTGAGTGGGTTAGGTAGTTTGGCTGAGGCCATGCTCATCTGTGATCGCACAGTCCAATTTTGAGATAAATATGAAAAAAATAGCATTTGTATTTATGAAAACACCTCATGGAACTTCGAGTGGTCGTGAAGGATTAGATGCTTTACTTGCGACTTCTGCATTAACTCAAAATATTGGTGTTTTCTTTATTTCTGATGGCGTCTGTCAATTATTGGCAAAACAAAATCCTAATAAACTTTTGGCGCGTGATTATATTGCAACCTATAAATTACTACCATTATATGATATTAATGCTTGCTATATCTGTCAGGAAGATCTAGAAACAAGAGGATTTTCTTCTGACAGTTGTTTTATCCTACCAGCAACAGTTATTTCTGCTGATAGACTTAGGCGTAACTTAGCAGATTATGATGTAATTCTGACTTTCTAGTTAAATAGAAGGCTAACATGCTATATACCATTTCGACTTCCCCTTATTATAGTGACTTTAATTCATTAATTAACCTATTAACGGAGCAGGATGAGGTACTATTACTCCAGGATGGTGTTTTGTTAGGACATAAAATAGTATCGAGTAATAAAGATAATAATTATTTAATACAATTAAAGGATAAAGGGATTCGTGTTTTTGCTTTACAAGATGATGTAGAAGCAAGGGGCTTAATGCCATATATGTCATCTTATGTCCGTCAAATATCTTATGTTGATTTTGTGCAATTAACGGTAAAACATCCACAATATTTTGCTTGTTAATGGATGATCCTTTGTATATTTCTTGACACCTGTCTCTGTCAGCAATAAAATTTCGCGTCCTCGTGTTTTATCATGACGATAAACGAGGAAAATATCCGTGTTTACGAAGCAAAAAACCAGGAGCTTTTTTAATGGCAACAATTAATCAGCTGGTTCGCAAACCACGTAGCTCGACAGTTGTGAAAAGCAACGTTCCAGCACTGGAAGCTTGCCCGCAAAAACGTGGTGTATGTACTCGCGTATATACTACCACCCCTAAAAAACCTAACTCAGCATTGCGTAAAGTATGCCGTGTTCGTTTAACTAATGGTTATGAAGTGTCTTCTTATATTGGTGGTGAAGGCCACAACTTGCAGGAGCACTCAGTAATCTTGATTCGTGGTGGTCGTGTCAAAGACTTACCAGGTGTGCGTTATCACACTGTTCGCGGTGCACTGGACTGTTCTGGTGTAAAAGATCGCAAACAAGGTCGTTCTAAATACGGCGCTAAGAAGCCGAAAGCTTAATGGTTCTCCGTTAAGTAAGGCCAAACATTTAATTTTTAATGTCAAAATAAACTCATAGAGTTTTGGACAACCCTGAATTTAACAACGGAGTATATCCATGCCACGTCGTCGTGTAATTGGTCAACGTAAAATTCTGCCAGATCCAAAGTTTGGGTCAGAATTATTGGCTAAATTTATTAATATTTTGATGGTAGATGGTAAAAAATCTACTGCAGAAGCAATTGTATATAGTGCGCTTGAGGCCCTGGCTCAACGTGCTGGAAAAGATCATTTAGAAGCCTTTGAAATTGCTCTGGATAATGTTCGTCCAACAGTGGAAGTGAAATCACGCCGTGTAGGTGGTTCAACTTACCAGGTTCCTGTTGAAGTTCGTCCTGTCCGTCGTAATGCATTAGCAATGCGTTGGATTGTTGAAGCTGCTCGTAAACGCGGTGATAAATCGATGGCTTTGCGCTTAGCAAACGAATTATCTGATGCGGCTGAAAATAAAGGCACTGCTGTTAAAAAACGTGAAGATGTTCATCGTATGGCAGAAGCTAACAAGGCGTTTGCACACTATCGGTGGTAGCTTTTGCTAGTTATGTTTCGTAAGGGTAACTTGGTGTTACCCTTATACGAATTGAACGTTCACGAGAGAGGAAAAAATGGCTCGTAAAACTCCCATTACGCGTTATCGCAACATCGGTATTAGTGCCCATATTGATGCTGGTAAGACCACCACAACCGAACGTATCCTATTTTATACTGGCGTGAGCCATAAAATTGGTGAAGTTCATGATGGCGCAGCAACAATGGATTGGATGGAGCAGGAGCAGGAGCGTGGTATTACTATCACTTCAGCGGCAACTACTGCTTTCTGGTCTGGTATGGGTAAACAGTTTGACGAACACCGTATCAACATCATTGATACACCAGGACACGTTGACTTCACGATTGAAGTAGAACGTTCTATGCGCGTTCTTGATGGTGCGGTAATGGTTTATTGTGCAGTTGGTGGTGTCCAACCACAATCTGAAACAGTTTGGCGTCAGGCAAATAAGTATCAAGTACCCCGTATCGCATTTGTTAATAAAATGGATCGTATGGGTGCTAATTTTTTGCGTGTTGTTGAACAGATTGAAACACGTCTGGCAGCAATACCCGTTCCACTTCAGTTACCTATTGGTGCTGAAGAGTCATTCACTGGTGTTATTGATTTAGTTAAAATGAAAGCAATCCAGTGGAGTGACAGTGATCAAGGCGTTACTTTCGTTTATGAAGATATTCCAGCAAACATGCAAGCTCAAGCTGAAGAGTGGCATGGTAAACTGATTGAAGCTGCGGCCGAAGTATCAGATGAGTTGATGGAAAAATATTTTGGTGGCGAAGAGCTGTCTGAAGAAGAGATCAAACAAGCATTACGTAAGCGCGTATTGAATAATGAAATTATTCTGGTTACGTGTGGTTCGGCCTTTAAAAATAAAGGCGTGCAAGCAATGCTTGATGCGGTTATTGAATATTTACCTGCACCTACTGATATTCCTGCAATTAAAGGTGTTTTAACTGATGGTAAAAACACACCAGCGGAACGTCATGCAAGTGATGATGAGCCTTTTTCAGCATTGGCATTCAAAATTGCAACTGACCCATTTGTTGGTAATTTGACTTTCTTCCGGGTTTACTCTGGTGTCGTTAACTCAGGGGATACCGTTCTTAACCCAGTTAAAGATAAAAAAGAGCGTTTTGGTCGTATCGTTCAGATGCATGCTAATAAACGTGAAGAAATTAAAGAAGTCCGAGCGGGTGATATTGCTGCCGCTATCGGTCTCAAAGATGTGACTACCGGTGATACTCTATGTGGTATGGATGCGCCAATTATTTTGGAGCGTATGGAATTTCCACAGCCCGTTATCTCGGTTGCTATTGAACCAAAAACTAAAGCTGACCAAGAAAAAATGGGTATTGCTTTAGGTCGTTTGGCTCAAGAAGATCCATCCTTCCGCGTGTCAACAGATGAAGAATCTGGTCAGACAATTATTGCTGGTATGGGTGAGTTGCATCTGGAAGTATTGGTTGATCGTATGCGTCGTGAATTTAAAGTTGAAGCGAACGTTGGTAAACCACAAGTAGCATACCGTGAGACTATTCGTAAGTCTGTTGAGCAGGAAGGTAAGTTTGTTCGTCAGTCTGGTGGTCGTGGTCAATTTGGTCATGTATGGATACGCGTTGAACCTTTGGAAGCAGGCCATGAAATTGGTTATGAATTCCACAATGAAATCGTTGGGGGCGTTGTACCTAAAGAGTACATACCTGCGGTGGATAAGGGCGTTCAAGAACAGATGAAAAATGGTGTTCTGGCGGGCTACCCCATTGTTGATGTCAAAGTGGCATTGTATGATGGTTCCTATCATGAGGTTGATTCCTCGGAAATGGCATTCAAAATTGCAGGTTCTATGGCCTTCAAAGAAGGCTTCATGAAAGCAGGTCCAGTTTTACTGGAGCCAATCATGAAAGTTGAAGTTGAAACGCCTGAAGACTATATGGGTGACGTAATTGGTGACCTGAACCGTCGTCGTGGTATGATTGAAGGTATGGAAGATACAGCAACTGGTAAGACAGTTCGTGCTCAAGTACCATTGTCAGAAATGTTTGGTTATGCCACAGATCTGCGTTCACAAACTCAAGGTCGTGCTTCTTACTCTATGGAATTTTTGAAGTATAATGAAGCACCAACCAATGTTGCTCAAGCAATTATTGAGGCTCGTAAAGCTAAGTAATTGGCTTTCGGTTTAACTATTTAATCTGGTTCTCTCTTATTGTTTGAGAGAACTCTATAAGGAATAGAGTCGTGTCTAAAGAAAAATTTGAACGTAATAAACCGCACGTTAACGTTGGTACAATCGGCCACGTTGACCATGGTAAAACCACTTTAACCGCTGCAATCACCACCGTATTAGCGAAAACTTATGGCGGTAATGCGCGTGCATTTGATCAAATTGATAATGCACCAGAAGAAAAAGCGCGCGGGATCACTATTTCTACTTCTCACGTAGAATATGATACACCTAAACGCCATTATGCCCACGTAGATTGCCCAGGCCACGCAGATTATGTAAAAAACATGATCACCGGTGCGGCACAAATGGACGGCGCAATTTTAGTGGTAGCGGCAACTGATGGTCCAATGCCACAAACGCGTGAGCATATTTTATTAGGTCGCCAAGTAGGTGTTCCTTATATCATCGTTTTCCTGAATAAATGTGATATGGTTGATGATGAAGAGTTGCTAGAACTGGTTGAAATGGAAGTGCGTGAGCTGCTTTCTCAGTATGATTTCCCAGGCGACGACACGCCAGTAATCAGAGGTTCAGCGTTGAAAGCGCTGGAAGGTGTTGCTGAGTGGGAAGCGAAAATTATTGAGTTAGCGGAAGCGTTAGATAGCTATATCCCAGAGCCAGAGCGTGCAATAGATAAACCTTTCTTGTTGCCAATCGAAGATGTGTTTTCGATCTCAGGTCGTGGAACGGTAGTAACAGGTCGTGTAGAGCGTGGTATTGTTAAAGTTGGTGAAGAAGTAGAAATCGTTGGCATTAAAGAGACGACGAAGACGACATGTACCGGCGTAGAAATGTTCCGTAAACTGTTAGACGAAGGTCGTGCAGGTGAAAACGTAGGTGTTTTATTACGTGGTACCAAGCGTGAAGACGTCGAGCGTGGTCAAGTATTGGCCAAACCAGGCTCAATCAAACCGCATACTCAATTTGAATCAGAAGTTTATATTTTGAGCAAAGATGAGGGTGGACGCCACACACCATTCTTTAAAGGTTACCGTCCCCAGTTTTATTTTAGAACGACAGATGTAACGGGCACAATCGAATTGCCAGAAGGCGTCGAGATGGTAATGCCTGGCGATAATATCAACATGAAAGTGACATTGATAGCGCCAATCGCGATGGATGAAGGGCTGCGTTTTGCGATCCGCGAAGGTGGTCGTACAGTCGGTGCGGGTGTTGTTGCTAAAATTATTGCTTGATCTTTAAAGCAATAATTGTAAAAAGGGCATCATCTGATGCCTTTTTTATACTAGCTTAGATAACTTAAGAACCTATCTCATCAATAGTTTATATGGTCAATTATTGGTGAGATAGGCTCTGATATAAAGAATTATTGGATGTCTCTCAATAGTTGAATGTCATACTGGTTTATGGCGTAAAGTGAGATACAATAGTGGTATGTTTTATTTCGGTCAAATTTGAATTGTTTTACGAGGCAAATTGACTTTTTATTATATCATAGTAACGGGTTGATTTATGAGTGCGAATAGCGATGCTCAAGAAAGCGGACGTAGTTTTGATGTAGCAAAATGGGTATTAGTCGCGATTCTTTTAGTTATTGCTATTGTTGGTAATTATTATTTCCGACAATACAATCTTGCATTACGTGTCATAGCAGTTGTTGCTATTGCCGCGCTTGCTGGTGGCATTGCATTGTGGACAGCAAAAGGAAAAGCAACTTTAGCATTTGCTCGCGAAGCTCGTATTGAAATGCGTAAAGTAATTTGGCCAACGCGCCAGGAAACATTACAGACAACATTAATTGTTGCGGCAGTTACTGCTGTTATGGCACTAATTCTTTGGGGATTAGATGGTATACTGGTGCGTTTAGTTTCATTTATTACAGGCCTGAGGTTCTAAAATGTCGGAATCCCCTAAAAAACGCTGGTATGTTATTCAAGCATTTTCTGGTTTTGAGGCTAGAGTGGCCCAGTCATTGCGTGAGCATATCAAGTTACATGCTATGGAAGATAAGTTTGGTGAAGTGATGGTGCCAACGGAAGAAGTGATGGAAATTCGAAGTGGCCAACGTCGTAAAAGTGAACGCAAATTCTTTCCAGGATATGTTTTAGTTCAAATGACTATGGATGATGATAGCTGGCATTTAGTGCGTAGTGTACCACGTGTTATGGGTTTTATTGGTGGTACACCAGATCGCCCAGCTCCTATTAGCGATAAAGAAGTTGATGCGATTATGAATCGCTTGCAGCAAGTAGGGGATAAGCCACGACCAAAAACCTTGTTTGAGCCAGGAGAAATGGTTCGTGTTAGTGATGGTCCATTTGCAGACTTCAACGGTGTGGTTGAAGAAGTTGACTATGAAAAGAGCCGTCTCAAAGTATCGGTTTCTATTTTCGGTCGCGCAACACCGGTGGAGTTAGATTTCAGCCAAGTAGAAAAAGTGTAATACACTTGACAACTTGCTTGTAAAAGGCGGGAAATTTGGCTACAATTCCGCGCTTTTATTTTTTGTGGCCTGAAAATTGTACAGGTCATTATATACACAGGGGAGCTTCATAATTGAAGCGACATTACCCAATTAGAGGAAATTATGCATGGCTAAGAAAGTACAAGCCTATGTTAAGCTGCAAGTCGCAGCAGGCATGGCTAATCCTAGTCCTCCTGTTGGTCCAGCGTTGGGTCAGCAAGGTGTGAATATCATGGAATTTTGTAAAGCGTTTAATGCTAAAACAGATAGTTTAGAAAAAGGCTTGCCAATTCCAGTTGTAATTACTGTCTACTCAGACCGTTCATTTACATTTATAACCAAGACACCGCCTGCCGCCGTATTATTGAAAAAAGCAGCTGGTGTTAAGTCAGGTTCAGGCAAACCAAATAAAGAGAAAGTTGGCAAAGTAACCAGCGCACAAATTCGTGAAATTGCAGAAACTAAAGCTGCGGATATGACAGGGGCTGATATTGAAGCGATGATGCGTTCAATTGAAGGTACTGCTCGTTCCATGGGCTTGGTAGTGGAGGGTTAATCAATGGCTAAACTAACCAAGCGTATGCGCACTATCCGTGAAAAAATTGATGCAACTAAACACTATGATATTTCTGAAGCCATTACACTTTTGAAAGAGTTAGCGACTGCTAAATTTGTAGAAAGCGTTGATGTCGCTGTTAATCTTGGCATTGATGCACGTAAATCTGATCAAAATGTTCGTGGCGCAACGGTTTTACCGCATGGTACAGGTCGCTCTGTTCGTGTTGCTGTATTTACTCAAGGAGCGAATGCTGAAGCAGCTACCGCTGCTGGAGCTGAATTAGTTGGCATGGAAGATTTGGCTGATAAAATTAAAGCGGGCGAAATGAACTTTGATGTTGTTATTGCTTCGCCAGATGCTATGCGCATTGTTGGCCAGTTAGGTCAGATTTTAGGGCCTCGTGGTTTAATGCCAAACCCTAAAGTTGGTACAGTAACGCCAAATATCGCTGAAGCGGTTCAAAATGCCAAAGCGGGACAGATCCGTTATCGTAATGATAAAAACGGTATCATTCATACCACTATTGGTAAGGTTGACTTTGACGATAGTAAATTGAAAGAAAATCTTGAGGCACTATTGGTTGCGTTGAAAAAAGCAAAACCATCTTCTGCTAAAGGTGTTTATATTAAGAAAATTAGCCTATCTACCACGATGGGAGCAGGGGTTGCCGTTGATCAAGCAGGATTATCTGCGTCAGCGTAATTTTTGAATATCATTTTTTGCTTTACCTTTGTGTTAAATTTGTATAGAATTTGACACCCTGTGTTTGTTATCATCTATTTTATTAAGCGATAACAAACCCTAAATTTAGGTTGGTGCCTGGCCTTATCCAGGCCCCGTCCAAGACCGTAGGTGTAAGTGATTACTTAATATCCTACGTAGACGGTGACAGAGCCACTAAGATTAATTTCTGGATTCTGCTCACCGTATTTAACGCTCAAACATATGGGATGTTTTGAGTGATGTGAGTCCCGGGATAACCCGGTTAATCCAGGAGCAAGAAGCTAATGGCACTAAATCTTCAAGACAAACAAGCGATTGTTGCTGAAGTCAGCGAAGTAGCCAAAGGTGCGCTGTCTGCAGTTGTCGCGGATTCCCGCGGTGTAGCTGTAGATAAAATGACTGAACTGCGTAAAGCAGGTCGCGAAGCCGGTGTTTATCTTCGTGTTGTTCGTAATACGTTGATGCGCCGCGTTGTTGAAGGTACTACTTACGAGTGCCTTAAAGAAGCGTTTATTGGTCCAACCTTGATTGCTTTTTCTAACGAACATCCGGGCGCAGCAGCTCGTTTGTTTAAAGAATTCGCGAAAGCGAATCCAGCATTCGAGATTAAAGCAGCAGCCTTTGAAGGAGAGTTTATTCCAGCGAATCAAATTGATCGTTTGGCAACTCTTCCAACTTACGAAGAAGCAATTGCGCGTCTGATGTCAACCATGAAAGAAGCCTCTGCAGGTAAATTGGCTCGCATTATGGCGGCACTACGTGATCAGAAAGAAGCTGCTTAAGCCTATTTCTGTCGTTGCTTTTTAACGTATAAAATATTTCTGAATTTTAGGAACCCTTGTTATGTCTATAACTAAAGAACAAATTCTTGATGCAGTTGCAGCTATGTCTGTAATGGATGTTGTTGAACTGATCACTTTGATGGAAGATAAATTTGGTGTTTCTGCTGCAGCAGCAGTAGCAGTCGCTGCACCAGGTGCTGCTGAAGCAGCTGAAGAAAAAACTGAATTTGATGTTATCTTGTCTGCTATCGGTGCTAACAAAGTTGCGGTTATTAAAGCTGTTCGTACGGCAACTGGTTTAGGACTAAAAGAAGCTAAAGACATGGTAGAATCAGCGCCAGCAACAATTAAAGAAGCAGTAAGCAAAGAAGAATCTGAAACATTGAAGAAATCGCTGGAAGAAGCGGGTGCTTCTGTTGAAGTTAAATAAGCTTTGCTTTAAGTTGGCAGCCTAATTTTATAGGCTGACGGCTGGTGATTTTTTAGTCACCAGCCTTTTTGCGCTATAAAGTGTATTAGGGTATCAGTAATATTTCACACTGTTTAGTTACTGATTTATCCTTTCAATGCTTTTTGCTATTGACGACTTAATATACTGTGTTTATGACTCTGACAATTAAAGCTTAGTAGTCATATGATGCAATGAAATGATTTAAGAGTAATAGCAATAGGTATTATGGAAAATAATCTGTTTTCCGTTCCAAAAAATAGTGTTGCAGATGCTGTCCTTTAGGACGGACAGAGTGGGCCACTGATCAGCAAGCTGAGGAACCCTATGGTTTACTCCTATACCGAGAAAAAACGTATTCGTAAGGATTTTGGCAAACGTCCGCAAGTTTTGGATGTTCCTTATCTTTTATCTATCCAACTTGACTCGTTTGCTAAGTTTATCGAGCAAGATTTAGAAGGTCAGAATGGGCTGGAAGCAGCATTCCGTTCTGTATTTCCAATTCAAAGCTATAGCGGCAATGCTGAATTGCAATATGTTAGCTATCGTCTTGGTGAACCTGTATTTGATGTTAAAGAATGTCAGATCCGTGGTGTCACTTATTCTGCTCCTTTACGGGTTAAATTACGTCTTGTTATTTACGAGCGTGAAGCACCAGAAGGCACAGTAAAGGATATAAAAGAGCAAGAAGTTTACATGGGTGAAATTCCACTCATGACAGATAATGGTACTTTTATTATCAATGGTACAGAGCGTGTTATTGTTTCTCAATTACATCGCAGTCCTGGTGTATTTTTTGATAGTGATAAAGGTAAAACCCATTCTTCAGGTAAGGTGTTATATAATGCACGCATTATTCCTTACCGTGGTTCATGGTTAGATTTTGAATTTGACCCTAAAGATAATCTTTTCGTTCGTATTGATCGCCGTCGTAAATTACCGGCGACCATTATTCTACGTGCGATGGATTATGGTACCGAAGAAATCCTTAATCTCTTTTTTGAGAAGACGATTTTTCAAATCCGTGATAATAAGCTGTTAATGACGTTAATACCCGAGCGTTTGCGTGGTGAAACAGCTTCTTTTGATATTGAAGCCAACGGTAAAGTCTATATTGAAAAAGGACGCCGCATTACAGCACGTCATATTCGTCAGCTAGAAAAAGACAAAATTACTAGTATCGAAGTGCCTGTTGAATATATTGCAGGTAAAGTGGTCGCTAAAGATTATATTGATGAAAGTACCGGCGAGTTAATCTGTACAGCTAATACAGAGCTTTCTCTGGATATGTTGGCACGTTTAAGTCAAGGTGGTTATAAAACCATTGAAACCTTATTTACTAATGACTTAGATCATGGCGCATATATCTCAGAAACATTGCGTACTGATCCAACCAATGATCGTTTAAGTGCGTTAGTTGAAATTTACCGTATGATGCGCCCAGGCGAACCACCTACGCGCGAAGCGGCAGAAAATTTGTTTGAGAACTTATTCTTTTCTGAAGAGCGTTACGATCTTTCTGCTGTAGGGCGGATGAAGTTTAATCGTTCACTCGATCGTGATGCAATTGAAGGCTCAAGTATCTTAAGCAAACAAGATATCATTGATGTGATGAAAAAACTCATTGATATTCGCAATGGTAAAGGTGAAGTTGATGATATTGACCATTTAGGTAACCGACGTATTCGTTCGGTTGGTGAAATGGCTGAAAATCAATTCCGAGTTGGTTTAGTGCGAGTCGAGCGTGCGGTTAAAGAGCGTTTGTCATTAGGTGATTTAGATGCATTAATGCCTCAAGACATGATTAACGCGAAACCAATTTCTGCTGCGGTTAAAGAGTTCTTTGGCTCAAGTCAATTGTCGCAGTTTATGGATCAGAATAATCCACTCTCTGAAATCACCCATAAACGTCGTATTTCAGCATTAGGCCCAGGTGGACTAACACGTGAGCGAGCGGGTTTTGAAGTTCGTGACGTACACCCAACCCACTATGGGCGTGTATGTCCAATTGAGACGCCTGAAGGGCCGAATATCGGTTTGATTAACTCATTGTCTGTCTATGCACAAACCAATGAGTATGGTTTTTTGGAAACACCTTATCGCTTGGTACGGGATGGTATCGTAACTGATGAAATTCATTATTTATCAGCGATTGAAGAAGGTAACTACATCATTGCTCAGGCAAATACTGTTTTAGATGATGATGGTCGGTTCGTTGAAGAATTAATTACTTGCCGCAATAAAGGTGAATCCAGTCTATTTAGTCAAGAACAAGTAGAATATATGGACGTTTCAACCCAACAGGTTGTATCTGTTGGTGCTTCATTAATTCCATTCCTTGAGCATGATGACGCCAACCGTGCATTGATGGGTGCGAACATGCAACGTCAGGCAGTACCGACGTTACGTTCAGATAAACCACTCGTTGGAACGGGTATGGAACGTGCTGTTGCTGTTGACTCTGGAGTAACCGCAGTTGCTAAACGTGGTGGTACCGTCCAGTATGTAGATGCTTCACGTATTGTTATCAAAGTTAATGAAGATGAGATGTATCCTGGTGAAGCCGGCATTGATATTTATAATCTGACAAAATATACGCGTTCTAATCAGAACACTTGTATTAATCAGATGCCATGTGTTGCGCTGGGTGAGCCGATTGAGCGTGGCGATGTTTTGGCTGATGGCCCATCGACAGATTTAGGTGAATTGGCACTTGGTCAAAATATGCGCGTTGCGTTCATGCCCTGGAATGGTTATAACTTTGAAGATTCCATTTTGGTCTCTGAACGAGTGGTACAAGAAGATCGTTTTACTACCATTCACATTCAGGAATTAGCTTGTGTATCGCGTGATACTAAGTTAGGGCCAGAGGAGATTACTGCAGATATTCCTAACGTAGGGGAAGCGGCACTATCTAAATTGGATGAATCAGGGATTGTTTATATCGGTGCAGAAGTAACGGGCGGCGACATTCTGGTTGGTAAGGTAACACCGAAAGGTGAAACCCAATTAACGCCAGAAGAGAAACTGCTGCGCGCTATTTTTGGTGAAAAAGCTTCTGACGTCAAGGATTCTTCACTGCGGGTACCAAATGGGGTATCAGGAACGGTTATTGATGTACAAGTCTTTACCCGCGACGGTGTAGAGAAAGATAAACGTGCATTAGAAATTGAAGAAATGCAGCTTCGGGATGCGAAGAAAGACTTAACGGAAGAGTTGCGTATCTTTGAAGCCGGTTTATTTGCCCGTATCAGAGCAGTACTAACTAATGGCGGTATTGAAGGTGAGAAGCTGGATAAATTACCGCGTGAGCGTTGGTTAGAATTATCGTTTAAAGATGAAGAAAAACAAAATCAGTTAGAGCAATTGGCTGAGCAGTATGATGAGCTTAAAGCTGAATTTGAGAAGAAGCTAGAGGCTAAACGTCGTAAGATCACTCAAGGTGATGATTTAGCACCAGGCGTATTGAAAATCGTTAAGGTTTATTTGGCAGTAAAACGTCAAATTCAACCAGGCGATAAAATGGCTGGTCGGCATGGTAACAAAGGGGTTATTTCCAAAATTAACCCAGTTGAAGACATGCCTTACGATGAAAGTGGTAACCCTGTTGATATCGTTTTGAACCCACTGGGCGTACCATCACGTATGAATATTGGTCAGATTCTGGAAACCCATTTGGGTATGGCTGCTAAAGGTATTGGCGATAAGATCAATACCATGCTGAAACAACAGCGTGAAGTAGCTAAATTGAAAGAATTTATTCAGAAAGCTTATGACTTAGGAGATGATCCTCGTCAAACAGTTGATCTCAGTACCTTTTCTGATGAAGAAGTTCTGCGGTTAGCACATAATTTGAAGAAAGGTATGCCAATTGCAACACCGGTCTTTGATGGTGCAAAAGAAAAGGAAATCAAAGAACTATTGACTTTAGCTGAGTTGCCGACTTCTGGTCAGATTACATTGTATGATGGCCGTACAGGCGAGAAATTTGAACGTCAGGTAACAGTTGGTTATATGTATATGCTGAAACTGAATCATCTTGTTGATGATAAAATGCATGCACGTTCAACAGGCTCCTACAGTCTGGTTACTCAACAACCGTTGGGTGGTAAAGCACAGTTTGGTGGTCAGCGTTTTGGTGAGATGGAAGTTTGGGCTCTGGAAGCATATGGTGCCGCTTACACCTTGCAAGAAATGCTTACCGTTAAATCCGATGATGTGAACGGACGTACTAAGATGTATAAAAACATCGTAGACGGCAACCATCAGATGGAACCAGGGATGCCGGAGTCTTTCAATGTATTATTGAAAGAGATCCGCTCGTTGGGTATTAACATCGAACTGGAAGACGAGTAATAAGTGATGTTGTAAAGCCTAAGTTGCTACTTAGCTTTACGAATTGTTACACTGGGTTTAGGAGGAAGTGGCTAAAACCGCTTCCTCGCAGGTTTAACTCCGACAGGAGCCATTCCGTGAAAGACTTATTAAAGTTTCTGAAAGCACAGACTAAAACCGAAGAGTTTGATGCGATCAAGATTGCTCTGGCCTCTCCAGATATGATCCGTTCATGGTCATTTGGTGAAGTGAAAAAGCCAGAAACGATTAACTACCGAACGTTCAAGCCTGAACGTGATGGTCTTTTCTGTGCACGTATTTTCGGGCCAGTTAAAGATTATGAATGTTTGTGTGGTAAATACAAACGATTAAAACACCGAGGTGTGATTTGTGAGAAATGTGGTGTTGAGGTCACTCAGACTAAAGTACGTCGTGAGCGTATGGGGCATATTGAGTTGGCTTCACCGACAGCACATATCTGGTTCTTAAAATCATTACCATCACGAATTGGCTTGTTGCTTGATATGCCTTTGCGTGATATTGAGCGGGTGCTCTATTTCGAATCCTATGTTGTGGTCGAAGGGGGTATGACAAGCTTAGAACGTGGACAGATCTTGACTGAAGAGCAATATCTTGATGCTTTAGAAGAGTTTGGTGATGAATTTGACGCCAAAATGGGCGCGGAAGCGATCCAATCTTTGCTAAAAAATCTTGATTTGGAGCAAGAGTGTGAAGTATTGCGTGAAGAGTTAAATACAACTAACTCTGAAACTAAACGTAAAAAATTAACTAAGCGTATCAAACTACTAGAAGCGTTTATTCAGTCTGGTAATAAGCCTAAGTGGATGATTCTGAATGTATTACCGGTATTACCGCCGGATTTGCGTCCGCTTGTTCCGCTAGATGGCGGCCGCTTTGCTACTTCTGATTTAAATGATTTATATCGTCGCGTTATTAACCGTAATAATCGCTTAAAGCGTCTATTGGATTTGGCGGCGCCTGATATCATTGTACGTAATGAAAAACGCATGCTGCAAGAAGCAGTTGACGCATTGCTAGATAATGGTCGTCGTGGACGAGCGATTACTGGTTCGAATAAACGTCCATTGAAATCTTTGGCCGATATGATCAAAGGTAAGCAAGGGCGTTTCCGCCAGAACTTACTCGGTAAGCGAGTTGATTATTCAGGCCGTTCCGTTATCACGGTAGGTCCTTATCTTCGCTTGCACCAATGTGGTTTGCCTAAGAGAATGGCATTAGAATTATTTAAGCCATTTATTTATGGTAAATTGGAATTACGTGGATTAGCGACAACGATCAAAGCGGCTAAGAAGATGGTTGAGCGTGAAGAAGCCGTTGTGTGGGATATTCTCGATGAAGTGATTCGTGAACATCCAGTTATGCTAAACCGCGCGCCAACACTGCATCGTCTCGGGATCCAGGCATTTGAGCCTATTCTGATTGAGGGTAAAGCCATTCAGTTACACCCATTAGTGTGTGCTGCTTATAACGCTGACTTTGACGGTGACCAGATGGCTGTTCACGTCCCGCTGACTTTAGAAGCACAGTTAGAAGCACGAGCCTTAATGATGTCGACAAATAATATTTTGTCGCCAGCCAGTGGTGAACCTATCATTGTACCTTCTCAAGACGTGGTGCTTGGTTTGTACTATATGACACGTGATTGTGTAAATGCTGAAGGTGAAGGCATGGTATTGTCTGGACCGAAAGAAGCTGAGCGGGTTTATCGTGCAGGCTTAGCATCCTTACATGCTCGCGTTAAAGTACGTATTACAGAAGAAGTGCGTGATGGTGAAGGTAATGTTGAGACTGGAACTCAGTTAGTTGATACCACTATTGGTCGTGCTATCTTATGGATGATCGTACCAAAAGGTCTGCCATACTCATTGGTTAATCAGCCGTTGGGTAAAAAAGCAATTTCTAAAATGCTTAATACTTGTTACCGCGTTTTAGGCTTAAAACCAACGGTTATCTTTGCTGACCAGATCATGTACACCGGTTTTGCTTATGCAGCTCGTTCTGGTGCTTCTGTTGGTATTGACGATATGGTGATACCGGAGAAGAAAGCCAGCATCATTGCTGAAGCTGAAGCTGAGGTTGCTGAAATTCAAGAACAGTTCCAGTCGGGCTTAGTTACTGCGGGCGAACGTTATAACAAAGTTATTGACATTTGGGCTGCGGCTAATGAGCGCGTCGCAAAAGCGATGATGGAAAATTTATCCACTGAAACCGTTGTTAATCGCGATGGCCAAGATGAGCAACAAGTTTCGTTCAACAGTATCTTTATGATGGCTGACTCAGGTGCGCGTGGTTCTGCGGCACAGATCCGGCAGTTAGCAGGTATGCGTGGTTTGATGGCGAAGCCGGATGGTTCGATTATTGAGACACCAATCACAGCTAACTTCCGTGAAGGTCTGAACGTATTGCAATACTTCATTTCAACGCACGGTGCACGTAAAGGTCTAGCCGATACAGCCTTGAAGACAGCAAACTCAGGTTATTTAACCCGTCGTTTAGTTGATGTTGCACAAGATCTGGTTGTCACTGAGGATGATTGTGGTACTCACGGTGGTATTTTAATGACACCGGTTATTGAAGGTGGTGATGTTAAAGAACCTTTACGTGAACGTGTCTTGGGCCGCGTCACAGCGGAAGATATATTAGTACCTGGTACAGCTGATATTTTAATACCACGTAACACCTTATTAAGCGAAAAATGGTGTGACGAACTAGAAGCCAATTCTGTTGATAGCGTAAAAGTGCGTTCTGTTGTAAGTTGTGAAACTGATTTCGGTGTTTGTGCGAAATGTTATGGACGTGATTTAGCGCGTGGCCATATCATCAATAAAGGTGAAGCAGTTGGTGTTATTGCAGCTCAATCAATCGGTGAGCCTGGCACACAGTTGACAATGCGTACATTCCACATTGGTGGCGCGGCATCACGTGCTGCTGCGGAATCGAGTATTCAGGTACGTAACAAAGGTAATATCAAACTGGTTAATGCCAAGTTTGTAAAAAATTCTGAAGGTCACTTAGTTATCACTTCTCGTAATACAGAATTGCGCGTAGTAGATGAATTTGGTCGAACTAAAGAAAGCTATAAAGTACCTTATGGCGCACACCTTAATAAAGGTGATGGTGACGGTGTTAATGGTGGTGAAACCGCTGCGAACTGGGATCCACATACCATGCCAGTTATCAGTGAAGTTGCGGGTATTATTCGTTTCTCTGATATGGCAGATGGACAATCTATTATACGTCAGACAGACGAACTAACGGGTTTATCATCAATTGTTGTGCTTGATACAGCTGAGCGTACTGCGGGTAGTAAAGATTTACGTCCTGCATTGCGTGTTGTTGATGCGAAAGGCAATGATGTATTAATTCCGGGTACTGACATGCCAGCGCAATATTTCTTGCCTGGTAAAGCGATTGTTCAATTGGATGATGGTGCGGCGATTAATATTGGTGATACCTTAGCGCGTATTCCACAAGAATCGGGTGGTACCAAGGATATTACGGGTGGTTTACCACGGGTTGCAGATCTTTTCGAAGCGCGTCGACCAAAAGAACCGGCTATTCTGGCTGAAATTAGTGGTATTATTTCTTTTGGTAAAGAAACTAAAGGTAAACGTCGCTTAGTAATCACACCGACAGATGGTGGTGATGCATACGAAGAGATGATCCCTAAATGGCGTCAGCTTAATGTCTTTGAAGGTGAGCGTGTTGAGCGTGGTGATGTGATTTCTGATGGTCCGGAATCACCGCATGATATTTTACGTTTGCGTGGAGCGCATGCTGTTGCTCGTTATATCACGAACGAAGTCCAAGAAGTTTATCGTCTACAAGGCGTTAAAATTAACGATAAACATATTGAAGTTATCGTTCGGCAGATGTTACGTAAGGTGACAATTGCTGATGCTGGTAGCTCTGAATTCTTGGAAGGTGAACAAGTAGAGTATGCTCGCGTTAAAGTAGCGAACCGCAAATTAGAGCAAGAAGGTAAAGTGCCTGCGACCTTTAGTCGTGATCTGCTAGGTATTACCAAAGCGTCTCTGGCGACAGAGTCCTTTATCTCAGCAGCGTCATTCCAGGAAACAACCCGAGTGCTTACTGAAGCGGCGGTTGCTGGAAAACGTGATGAACTTCGTGGTTTGAAGGAGAACGTCATTGTTGGCCGTCTAATTCCTGCCGGTACAGGCTATGCCTATCACCAAGATCGGATGCGTCGCCGTCACATGGTTAATGAACCGATTGAGTCATCACAAGTTAGTGCTGATGAGGCAACGGCGAATTTGGCAGAATTGCTAAATGCGGGTTTTGGTAACCAAGACCACGAATAATGCAGCTTGATCTGAAAAAAATGCCCTCATAACGAGGGCATTTTTATAGCTATATTATGGAGAATATTAAATTAATGATACGCTGCCGTTATATTACTTTATATACATTAAGTATTTTTATTTCTTTTTTTCTCAGTTTTCCACTTTATGCGGAAAACAGCATGGTTCCCTTGTTAGAAAAGCGTCTTAATGCTGAGTTCAGTAAACCAATGAAAGTTAACCAAGATAGTGTGATTTATGCAGTTGTAGGAGGAAAAATACGGCAAGCTGGTTGGTTATTGAAAAACTCGGTTTTACTTATGCAACCCGCGAAAAATAATTTTTACCGTTTTCATTTTGGCAATAGTGAGGGTTATATTACTCAGCAACAAGCTTCTGAGGCAAAAAAAATCAGTTTCCTGCTGATAGTTTAAAACAATTAGATAAGCCAGTTTATGACTATTTAGTGACGACAAAACAAACAACTATCTATGAAGATGCAGATGAAAAAAGCAAGATTATTGGTTTTCTTTCCGCTAATTTACGTTCCCCAGTCCTGAATCGAATAGCGAAGAATGTTAAGCACAACTCATCATCCCTGAACTCTTGGTTTATTATTGATCTTGGTGGCAGACTGGCTTTTATTGATGGTCAGGATGTTTCATTAGATAAAGGGATCCCAATTCTGACTTATCATCATTTACTGCCTGATAATGAAAATAAATTATTTCGTCATACCTCAACTACCACCTCGGTAGCTGCCTTTAAAGCACAAATGGATTACTTAAAACAAGCAGATTATCAGACAATTACGTTAGATGAAGTTGATGGTTATTTAAAGAAAAAAATTAATTTACCGGGTAAGGTAGTCAGTATAACCTTTGATGATGGTTTAAAATCAGTTTATCGCTATGCCTATCCTATCTTAAAAGCTCATGGTCAGGTGGCAACGCTATTCGTTATCTCCTCACGTATTAAATTTCATTGTCACCGATCATGCAAAACTGATCCACTAACGATCATCTAAAACTGATCCACTTGGTATTATTCGCACATTTTTGTACGGATAATTTATGTTAACCAAGGAGATATTTGTGGATATTCATGTTCGCTTTGCACAAGGACAAAGCCTTCGAAAAATTGCCAGTGAGTTGGGTATATCCCGTAACACCGTAAAACATCATTTACAACAACAGACAATGCCAACTTATGCTAAAAGAAGTCAACAACCGACTAAATTATCCCCCTTTAAACCTTATTTGCTTCAGCGAATTGAACTGGCTAAACCTGATTGGATCCTGCAACAGTCTTATTTGATGAGGTAGTTGAAAACGGCTATCAAGGTGGTATTGCTCAATTACGCCGATTTGTTTGTCAATTTAAACCAAGCATTGTTCCCGAAGTAGTCGTCCGTTTTGAAACACAGCCAGGTCAACAAATGCAAATCGACTTCACCAGCATCCGGCGAGGTAAAAAATCGCTGAAAGCGTTTGTTGCAACGCTAGGCTATTCGCGTGCGAGTTATGTAAAGTTCTTTGATAATGAACGAGCAGAATCGTGGCAGCAAGGTTTAAGAGAAGCTTTCGACTACTTTGGTGGTGTACCACAGGAAGTATTGTGTGATAACGCAAAATCCTCATCATCGAACGGGATGCTTATGCAGAAGGTGATCATAAATTACATGTCGAAATGCTTCAAATGTCGAAAGATTACGGGTTTAAATTGAAGGCTTGCAAGCCCTACAGGGCAAAACGAAAGGGAAAGTAGAGCGCTTTAACCACTATTTAAAAACAGCTTTATCGTGCCATTAAACACCGACCTTCGTGCTCATAATCTTGAACTGGATATTGAAATAGCTAATGCAAAAGTGGGTCCATGGTTACAACGCGTTGCCCATCAGCGAATTCATGGAACAACGTTAGAGAAGCCAGCAGATAGATTAGCTAAGGAAGTTAAGTCTCTTCTACCCTTACCAGCAAGGGTTTGCCAATCTATCCCACAGACTAATACGCTTAATATCCCTATCGTACCGCCCCTTGAATCTGTCAGTTTGCAACACTCAATCAGCGTATACGAAGCATTACTGGGAGGTGAACATGTTATTGCATGAACAAATTGAACACCTGTGTGAGTCATTGAAATTAAATTCTATTCCGACTCATTGGTCATCACTTGCCGAAAATGCATTGCCCAAGACAAAAGCTACGGAGAGTTTTACTGTCCCTGTTAAAATGTGAGCAACAACAACGAGATGAACGAACTCGTAATCTTTTGAGTCGGATGGCAGGATTCCCAGCACATAAAGAACTTAATACGTTCGATTTTAAGTTTGCAACGGGGATCCCAAACAACACATACAGGAATTAAGCGCATTAACGTTTATTGAACGTAATGAAAATGTCGTGTTGCTTGGCCCAAGCGGTGTAGGCAAAACGAATTTAGCTATTGGGTTAGGATTAAAAGCAGTACAGGCCAAGAAGAAAACCCGCTTTACCACGGCAGCTGAACTGATGTTGCAACTCTCAACTGCCAAACGACAAAATAAGCTCAAACAATATCTATCACGTTCGGTGATGGCCACGAAGTTGTTGATTATCGATGAGATTGGATACCTGCCGTTTGGGCGAGAAGAAGCAAACCTGTTTTCAATGTGATTGCCAAGCGTTATGAGCATGGCAGTGTCATATTGACGAGTAACCTATCATTTGGGCAATGGCCAAGTGCTTTTGCTGATGACGCAACATTAACTGCCGCTATGCTTGATCGTTTACTTCATCATTCGCATGTACTGCAATTAAGCGGTGAAAGCTACCGATTGAAAGATAAGCGGCGCTCAGGAGCAATAACTGAGTAAAACAGTGGATCAATTTTGATTGATCGGATTTAGATAAAAAGTGGATCAGTTTTCGGTGATCGTTGACACATGATCAAAAGTGGGATCCGCATGGTTTACAATTTATGAGTAGACATGAGTTGAAAGACAGTCGTGATGTTTTTGATATTCAATCTCACTCCCATTTTCTGCATCGATTAGATAATAAAAACCAACCGATTATTTTTAGCCGTTCTTATCGTACGGTAAAGCTTGATTTTAGCCGTTCCCGGCGTGAATTAGCACCGTTTAATCCCTTTCAACGTTACTTAGCCTATCCTTTTGGTGCATATAATAAACAAGTAATGGATGCAGCCGAGGCTTCGGGTATGACTTTGGCATTGACGACTATTCAAGGTAAAGTGAAACTGGGTGATAATCCTTATGCCTTAAAACGGTTATATGCATTGCGCAATGATCCAATAGAAAAATTTGCGCAAATGGTGGGTAATGGAGAGCAACAAGTTATTAATAAAGATATTATTATTGATCAATAAAGACGAGTTATTAAGCTAGTACTGAAAGTTAGACCGTAAATAGACATATGTTATTCTATTTGGCAGGTTGGAGGAAACTAATTAAAAAATTAACAGCTTGATTCAGTAAAGCGATTATCACCACCGATTAAGGTGGTGTTTTATTAACGTCCTAAATGGTTATCCCAATCTTTCCAAACAGGTTGAAGTCCAGCATTGAGCATGATTTGGGCGATGGTTTCTGCACTGCGGTTATCATAGGTAGCAAATTGTTCCAACGCTTGATGATTGTCAGCATAACCACCGGGTTGGGTTCTTGAACCCGCGCTAAGGTTATTGATAACCAGCGGAATAATATTATCACGAAAAAAAGGGGATTCGCGGGTGGATAATGAAAGCTCTACTTCAGGTGCCAATAAACGGAAAGCGCAAATTAATTGCACTAATTCTGCTTCGTGAATGGTAGATGCAGGCTGAATACCACCGATACAGGCGCGTATTCGTGGGAAAGAAATAGAATAGCGGCTTTTCCAATATTTTTTCTGCAGATAAAATAGATGGCTTGCCACTAGATAATAGTCAACCCGCCAATTATTGGATAAGCCGATTAGTGCCCCTAAGCCAATTTTATCAATACCGGCCTGACCTAGGCGATCCGGTGTTTCTAGCCGCCAAAAAAAATCTTGTTTTTTTCCACGTAAATGGTGTTGCTGATAAGTTGGTTGATGATAAGTTTCCTGGTATACCAGTACACCATCTAAGCCAATTTTTTTCAGCTCCCTATATTCTGCTATTGTTAATGGTTGAACCTCCATTAATAGCGAACTAAAATATTGTCTAATTAATGGCATATGTTGGCGAAAATAGCTCATTCCCACTTTGCTTGGATGTTCACCGGTCACAAGCAATAAATTATTGTATCCAATGGAACGTATCGCCTCGCATTCTGCCATAATCTCTGTTTCGTTAAGTGTTTTTCGTTTGATCGGATTGTGCATAGAAAAACCACAATAAGTACAATCATTAGCGCATAGATTAGACAGATAAAGTGGCACATAAAGGCTAACAGTATTACCAAAACGCTGACGGGTTAATTTTTGCGCTTTTTGAGCAATAACTTCCAAATAAGGATAGGCCGCGGGTGAAATGAGAGCCATAAAATCCTTCAATGACAATCTATCTGAGCAAATGGCTTTTTCAACCTCTTGAGCCGATTTACTGTTAATTTGTATCGCCAGTTGATGCCAATCAAGTTGCTGGTAAATTTCAGTAAAAGCCGTCATTATTGAAATACCTCAAGGAATTGTGTCAAAGGGCTGGAAGGTGCGGCTTGATGGTGTTGCGCTGCAAGTCCGGCAGCTTGTACTATATCACCGGCTTCAGTGGCAATACGAAAGGCGTGTGCCATGGCAACAGGATCATTAGCAACAGCAATAGCAGTATTTACCAGTACAGCGTCGGCGCCTATCTCTAACGCGGCTAATGCATGACTGGGCGCCCCAAGTCCTGCATCGACAACAACAGGGATCGAGGCTTGCTCAATAATGATTTGTAGAAAATCATAGGTAATTAATCCTTTATTGGTACCAATAGGTGCACCAAGAGGCATCACAGCAGCGCAACCAACCTCCTCTAAATGTCGGCATAAAACTGGATCGGCATTACAATAAGGTAAAACAATAAAATCTTCTTTTACCAACAATTCAGCCGCTTTTAACGTCTCAATCGGGTCGGGTAATAAATATTTTGTATCTGGGTGGATCTCAAGTTTTATCCAGTTGGTAGCTAATGCATCACGAGCTAGGCGAGCAGCAAATAAAGCTTGTTGTGCATTTTTAGCACCCGAAGTATTCGGTAATAATTTGACGCCGATTTTTTGTAATGGCAGCAAAATGTCATCATTTTTATTAATTAAATCAACTCGTTTCATCGCTATGGTGACTAATTGACTGCCGGAAGCTTGAATGGCTTGAGTCATCAATGATGAATTAGCAAATTTTCCACTACCCATAAATAAACGAGATTGAAAAACGGTATCAGCAATTTTTAACATAAATTAGCCTCCGGCAATCGCCTGGAATAACAGGATGTTATCTTGATGGTTAATATAGTGATGATTCCAATTTTCACGCGGAATAATGATCTGATTAATTGCTAGTGCAATACCTAACGAATTAAGTTTCAGATAATCAAATAACTGGATAATCGTGATCGAACTGTTAATTTCGATTAGTCGATCATTTAGCATAATGTGCATATTTATCTCCCGCTTCCACAAACTAAACAGCTTTTCGCTTTGCTAAGTTGCAAGGTATGCCAGCTATGTTGTTTACCATCGAATAATTTCAGTTTCCCACTGAGTGAGGAAGGTAAATTGACTAATAATTTAATCGCTTCTAAGGCTTGCAGTGTACCGATAACTCCAACCACCGGCCCTAAAACTCCGGCCGTGCGACAGTTGCGATAAGGTTCATTCATGTCAGGATAAAGACAAGCGTAGCAACCTTGTCTATAGGGAGGTTCAAGAACTAACAATTGACCATTGAAACCTAACGCACTGCCACTAATGAGTGTCTTTTTTTCCGCCACACACACCGCATTAATTGCCTGGCGAGTTGACATATTATCAGTACAATCCAATATCAAATCGGTATTGCGAACCAGCGTTTGCAGGGAATGATAGTTTTGTTTTTTGGCAAATGTTTTCACTATGGTTTGTGGATTGAGCTGATTAAGTTGTTTTGCTGCTAATGTGACTTTAGACTGCGAAATATCTTGCGTATGGTAAAGAATTTGTCGCTGTAGATTTGAAATATGCAGTTTATCATTATCGGCCAACCAGAGTTCGCCGACCCCGGCAGCAGCTAAATAAAGTGCTGCTGGTGAACCTAGTCCGCCCAATCCCACAATAAGCACTTTGCTTGTTGTTAATTTTTGTTGGCCTTGATAACCGATTTCTTCAAGTAATAGTTGGCGGCTATAGCGCATAAAAATAGCATCATTAAGCATGGATTATTTCCTTACCTTCGATCAAATGTAATAGCTGAGTAACAACTTTGTACCAGCTAGGCGATTTTGTGATCGCACTAACCATGGCAATACCTCCTACGCCCGTTGCAAGCACTGCCGGAACGCGTGCTAAAGAGATACCGCCTATAGCAATAGTTGGGTAATCTGGTGTGGCATTTACTTGCTGTTTTAGGCTGATTAATCCTTGCGGTGAGGAAGACATTAATTTTGTGCGAGTAGGAAAAATATGGCCTAATGCAATATAAGAGGGTCTTAACTGCTTTGCCCTGGCGAGTTCTTGTTGATTATGCGTTGAAATCCCTAAGCGCAAGCCCGCTTTTTTTAGGCGATTTAGATCAGCGAAATTAATATCCTCTTGCCCTAAATGGACGCCGTAGGCACCATATTTTATAGCTAATTGCCAATAATCATTAATAAAAAGGCGAGCTTGATATCGCTGGCTTAGCATAATCGCCTGCTTAATATCTGCTTCAAGGTTGTTGGCTAATGGATCTTTGATCCTTAATTGAACAGTGGTAACGCCGACGTTTAACAAACGCTTTATCCACTCGACAGAATCAACGACTGGATACAGACCAAGTTTTTGTTCTGTCGATGCAAACGCGTGCTCAGACCATTTTGTCATCGGAAATCGTCTCCATGCTGTGGTATAGCTCACTGCCCTGGGCGCGAAATGTTGCCGATATGTGTGCCATTTGTGCGGCATGTTCACGGACTTCTTGCGAAATTTTCATGGAGCAAAATTTAGGGCCACACATTGAGCAAAAATGGGCCACTTTACCCGCTGCTTGTGGCAGTGTTTCATCATGGTAGGCACGGGCGGTTTCAGGATCGAGAGCGAGATTAAATTGATCTTGCCAGCGGAACTCAAATCGTGCTTTGGATAAGGCGTTATCTCGAATTTGCGCCCCAGGATGGCCTTTGGCGAGATCAGCGGCATGAGCGGCAATTTTATAGGTAATCAGTCCTTGTTTGACATCTTCTTTATTAGGTAAGCCTAAATGTTCTTTTGGCGTAACATAACAGAGCATGGCACAACCAAACCAACCAATTAAAGCCGCACCGATACCAGAGGTAAAATGATCATAACCTGGCGCGATATCGGTGGTTAAAGGCCCTAAAGTATAGAATGGCGCTTCATGACAATGGGTTAATTCTTCCGTCATATTACGGCGGATCATTTGCATTGGGATATGACCAGGGCCTTCAATCATAACTTGAACATCATATTGCCAGGCTATCTTAGTTAATTCGCCTAATGTATATAATTCAGCAAATTGCGCTTCATCATTGGCGTCTTGTAAAGAGCCAGGTCGTAATCCATCGCCAAGGGACAAAGAGACATCATAAGCGGCACAGATTGCACAGATTTCCTCAAAATGGCTATACAAAAAGTTTTCCTGATGATGGGACAAACACCATTTCGCCATAATTGAGCCACCGCGAGAAACAATACCGGTCAATCGATTGGCGGTCATTGGCACATAACGTAATAAAACACCGGCATGGATAGTAAAATAATCTACACCTTGTTCGGCTTGCTCAAGAAGGGTGTCGCGAAATATTTCCCAGCTCAAATTTTCTGCAACGCCATTAACTTTTTCCAATGCTTGGTAGATTGGCACTGTACCAATAGGAACAGGGCTATTACGCAACAGCCATTCTCTCGTTTCATGGATGTAACGGCCGGTCGATAAATCCATTACAGTATCGGCTCCCCAATGTGTCGCCCAGATTAGTTTTTCAATTTCTTCTTCAATCGATGAAGTTACGGAGGAATTGCCGATATTAGCATTGACTTTCACCAAAAAATTTCGACCAATAATCATTGGCTCGGATTCAGGATGGTTAATATTGGCTGGAATAATGGCACGTCCAGCAGCAACTTCTTGTCGAACAAATTCAGGGGTAATGTTGTTTGGCAGAGTAGCATTAAAGCTTTGACCAGGATGTTGTTGAGTTAATATTGTACTATTGATACGCTCCCGTCCCATATTTTCGCGGATCGCAATAAATTCCATTTCAGGTGTGATTATCCCTTGACGAGCATAGTGCAATTGCGTGACTCTTTTGCCGATTTTGGCCCTTAATGGTTGTAGGCGGTAATTGAAACGTAGATGATTCAATCCAACATCAGCGAGTCGTTGTTGGGTAAAATAAGAGCTTGGTTTTTTAACTGGCTCAGTATCATTGCGATCGGAAATCCAATGTTGGCGGCATTTTTTTAAACCTACTTTAATATCCACAGTGATATTAGGATCGCCATAGGCACCTGAAGTATCATAAACAGGTATTGCCTCATTCTCTTCAAATAAAGGATTATCTTTTGTACCACCAACCAAAGTCGGTGAAAGTTGAATTTCACGCATAGGAACTTGGGTATTATAGTGATAACCTGTTAAATAGATCCGTTTTGAGTGGGGAAAACTGATATTTTGTAGGTTATCGAGAAAACGTTGTGCCGCTTCTCGTTGTGTTTTTCGTGGGGAAGTGGTATTTGTTTTAACGCCAATATCACTGGTTGCAATAATATTCTTAGACATAGCAAATTCCTAAAATCATTACAAAGAGTTCACATAAAAGAGATAAATTGTATTGAGAAATTGCTTGTCTGGAGCTCGGTGAGAGTAATAGTATAATAATTGCGCTACTTACTTTTGATAAGTCAAAATCGCAGGTTGATTACTCTTGTTCCCTTCGCAGGTATTAGCCTGATCAGGTTCCGCGGATCCCGAATTAACGGTCTCAGCCTGTAGATAATGTTGAACCTACTAGGCACTCCGACAAGATAATGCCAGTATATAAGAGAGATAATGAAAACTTCAATGGTTAACTTCTTCATCAAATAGCCGTTAACCAGAATAGTTACTCGATATTGATGAAAATGGGTTAGCCTATATTCACTGGGATCAAGCAAGACATACATTTAAAATTCACTAATCAATAAGATATAGAAGAACTGAGTTATATGATTAGAAAACAATTAACTGGAACAGAAACAGGTTGGTGGGTTGTTAGTTCTGGTGGTCGAATTTGGTTACCAAAGGGTGATTTACCGAAAGGTTCAGCTCAATTTTGGTTACTAATAGGAAAAGAAGCACTCGCTATTGGTGAATGGCAAGCGGAAACGATTTGGTTAATTATGGCAAAATCACCTACGGATATGTGTTCACCGCGACGCCTTGCCAGCCAAGATGAGGGGCTATTTAAACTGGTTGGACGTGGTATTCAACTGGCAGAATTTTATCGTTCGCACCATTATTGTGGCTATTGCGGCAACAAAATGACAACCAGCTTAACCGAATGGGCCTGCTTGTGTGGTCATTGTCATGAGCGCTATTATCCGCAAATTGCACCTTGTATTATTGTTGCTATTCGGCGTGCTGATCATATCTTATTAGCACAACATCGGCGCCATAAAAAAAAGCCAATATTTACTGTATTAGCAGGATTTGTTGAACTAGGTGAAACAATTGAAGAAGCGGTTAAAAGGGAGGTAAAAGAAGAAAGTAATATTGAGATTAGCAACATTCGTTATATTGCTTCCCAACCATGGCCTTTTCCTCATTCATTAATGATAGGTTTTCTAGCTGATTATGCGAGTGGTGAAATACAGGCTAATCCTGATGAGTTAATTAGTGCGGACTGGTATCATCATAATAAATTACCGCTAATACCGCCTCCTGATACCATTGCTCGCCGTTTGATTGAAGATACACTGGCTTTATGTCGACAAGAGAATAATGACTTATATAAATAACAGTATTAATCACGCTATAACTAAGTTGTTGCGCATCTAGGCAACAATAAAAAGGCAAATATACGATGATAATGGCAATTTCTCATTGCCATCTAATGGAGCTAATAATGTCTGCATTAACAAATGATCGCTACTTACGTGCGCTATTACGGCAACCTGTTGATACAACTCCGGTATGGATGATGCGCCAGGCAGGTCGTTATTTACCTGAATATCGAAAAATTCGTGAGCAAGCTGGTGATTTTCTTTCACTATGCAAAAATACCGAGTTAGCCTGTGAAGTGACATTACAACCTCTACATCGTTTTCCATTAGATGCGGCGATTCTTTTTTCAGATATTCTTACTATTCCTGATGCGATGGGGTTAGGTCTCTATTTTTCAGTAGGAGAAGGACCTAGGTTTCAGCGTCCTATTGGTTGTTTAGCTGATATAGAGAAACTGCCAATTCCTGATCCAGAACAAGAATTAGTTTACGTAATGAATGCAATACGTGCTATTCGCAAAGCGTTACAAGGCAAAGTGCCATTAATCGGTTTTTCTGGTAGTCCATGGACATTGGCAACTTATATGGTCGAAGGAGGAAGTAGTAAGGCGTTTACCCGTATTAAGAAGCTGATGTATACAGAGCCAAAAACGTTACATTTATTATTGGATAAATTGACGCAAAGTGTCATTCTCTATCTCAATGCTCAGATACGGGCAGGAGCTCAATCAGTGATGATTTTTGATACTTGGGGTGGTGTATTAACTGGGCGTGATTATCATCAATTTTCTTTACATTACATGCATCAGATTATTGATTCGCTATTGCGAGAACATGAAGGCCGTAAAGTTCCAGTAACATTATTTACTAAAGGTGGTGGTCAATGGTTAGAAGCAATGGCTGCGACCGGTTGTGACGCGTTAGGTATTGACTGGATGACAGATATTAAAGAGGCTCGCTCTCGTGTAGGAGATAAGGTGGCTTTACAGGGAAATATGGAACCTTCTATATTGTATGCATCAAAAGAACGTATTGAGCTTGAAGTTAAAACCATTTTAAAGCAATTTGGTCAAGGAAGTGGCCATGTATTTAATTTAGGTCATGGTATCCATCAGGACATTCCACCTGAACATGTTAAAAATTTTATTAATTCAGTACACAAATTATCAGAACAATATCATCAATAATTAAGGTTTATCCAAAGAAAGAAAATGCCAATAAATAATAATTGTTATATTTTTTTATTGTTTATTAAATCCAAATTGAATATTTACAATTATTTAAATATATTTTTTTATATTTTGTGTTATAAAACAAATAATAAAATATATTTATATAAATTTTTTTAAGTAAAAATAAATATGATTGATACCCAATTATTACGTCAGGAACAGACCATAAAAGCAAAACAAATTATTCTTACGGATAATTTTGCTATTCCTAATCTTATTGCTGGTGCTGATGTTGGATTTGAAGAAAAAGGTAGTGTAACCCGAGCCGCAATGGTTGTTATGCATTGGCCTTCACTCGCTATTGTTGAATATCATATTGCTCGTATACCGACTGAATTCCCTTATATTCCAGGCTTACTCTCTTTTCGGGAGTATCCTGCACTATTGGCTGTTTGGGAAAAACTGCAACATAAGCCTGATCTTATTATGATTGATGGCCAAGGAATTGCCCATCCTCGTCGTTTTGGTGTTGCGAGTCATTTGGGTCTTTTATTAGATATCCCAACGATTGGTATAGCAAAAAAACGTCTATGTGGTCACCATGAGGCTTTAGATGAAAGAGTAGGAAGCAGCCAACCATTGAATGATAATAATGAACAAATTGGTTGGGTATTTCGTAGTAAAAAAAGATGTAAACCACTTTATATCTCACCTGGGCATAAAATCAGTTTAAACGCTTCACTATTATGGGTTAAGCATTGTATTAAAGGTTATCGTTTACCTGAACCTACTCGTTGGGCTGATGGAATCGCTTCTAATAGAGCGTTTTTTAATCGAACGAAACAGAATTTAGCATAATTAAAGTTAAAATATGTGGAACCTATTGATTTTCAGGTAAACTTCAGCGTAAAACGTAAGTGAGTAGAAATTTGATGTTAAGAAACCCCATTCATTTGAGGTTGGCAAAATTAAATAGTTGGCAGCATATTACTTTCATGGCTTGTTTATGTGAGCGTATGTATCCTAATTATCAATTATTTTGTAAACAAACGAGCTTTTTAAATCCAATACGTTATCGTATTATTTTAGATTTAATCTGGGAATCGCTGATTATTAAAGATAGTAAAATTGATTTTGATAATCAGTTGGAAAAATTAGAGGAAATTATTCCCGTTGCAAATAATTTTGATATTTACGGGGTCCATCCTGCTATTGATGCATGTATCGCTTTAAGTGAAATAATTCATTCTTACTTAAGTGGGGAAACATTAGACGGTGCTATTGAAGTAAGTAAAATTTCGATTCGAACTATCGCAATGTTTGAGATGACTCGGACAGGTAAAGAGATGTCTGATGAGGAACTGAAAGAATTGCTTACCATTGAAGAAGAATGGGATATTCAATGGGAGATATACCGTTTACTTACCGCTTGTGAAGAGCGGGATGTAGCGCTGATTAAAGGATTAAAATCCGACCTCCGTGAAGTAGGGATCAGCAATATTGGCATTAAGGTTACCTAATTTCCGTTCATAGTGTTTAAAAACGTGATTTGGTACCATAAATGCTGACTTTTAACGCTTCACATTCGCCCATACTATGTTCTACAGTGAAGGCGGAGAGGAGTGCTTTCGGGACGTATATTAAGAATTAATAAGTTCTACATATCCAACGTACTCGATGCTATGCAAATGATAAACACACTGTGTAAGGATAACTTATGAATAAGACTGTAAATGAGACCATGAAAAAGGGTGATGTAGTTCAATATGTCATGCAAAAAGCAAACCTGAATAAGACTCAAGCTAAAAATGCGTTAGAAGCACTCATCGAATGTATTACAGATGCACTGAAAGAAGGTGAGCAAGTTCAGTTCGTTGGTTTTGGTACTTTTAGGACTAATCATCGAGCAGCGCGTATTGGTCGTAATCCTAAAACAGGTGCAGAACTCAAAATTGAAGCGGCTAACGTACCAGTATTTGTTGCTGGAAAATCACTGAAAGAAGCAGTTAAGTAATTCAGTTGCCAAATAGAATATTCAGAGGGGGTATTAAACCCCTTTTATTGATTGGGCGTATCCTCATTTTACTTGGCGCTA
Organism: Arsenophonus nasoniae; assembly: GCF_004768525.1. NCBI lineage: Bacteria > Pseudomonadati > Pseudomonadota > Gammaproteobacteria > Enterobacterales > Morganellaceae > Arsenophonus > Arsenophonus nasoniae. The sequence continues at coordinate 3,807,446 of NZ_CP038613.1, read as the reverse complement.
TTTCACTACTTGGCGCTTGCACCAGTCAATCTAAAATTCCCGAATTTAGCGCTAGTGGATTTATTTCCGATGCCGGCGTCGTTCGGCTATGGCGGTTAAATGATCAAAACAGTAACCCGCAGGTAATCGTTGCTGTATATAGTCCTTACCAAGGAAAAAATACGACCATTACTTTTTTTGAATATCGTCAAGGTAAACTTTGGCAAATTCGACATCAATCTTTTGACAATAAAAATAAAGAACAACAGCAGCTAAGATTTGATCAAAATGACCATGTTATTTTTATGCAGCGCAAAGTAAATGATAACAAAGTTTCTCTAACTGAGGATGATATAGTTCGCTGGCGCTTTGAATCAGACCGTTTAATTGAGCTCAGCACCACACTTATTGCTGGTAATGTTCATCTCTACCAAGGGTATTGGCGTGAAGGAGAAATTATAACTTGTAGCGGTGAAAAACGTGATGTATCGTTTACTGCTCAGGCCGAAAATCGGTTGCTGCGAAGAGCGAAGACGAGTTTAGGTGACTTAGCGATTGCTTGGTTAGAAGCGCCACAAGGCAACGAGTTATTGCTCGTTGCCAATGAGAATTTCTGTCTGTGGGCACCAACAAAAGACAAACTTTAACGGTTTTATTTTAAACGAGCCAATGCACGATAACCGATATCATCCCGATAGAAACAACCCGCCCAAGATATTTTTTCTGCTTGCTGATAAGCAGTTTTTTGTGCATCAAGAATTGTATTGCCAAGGGCGGTAACACAAAGTACACGGCCACCGGCCGTGATAACTTGATTTTGCTTTAACTCTGTCCCGGCATGAAAAATTTTGCATGATGCTGATGGTTTATCAGTAATTCCGTGAATAATATCACCCTTGCGATAATTAGCTGGATAACCTTCAGCGGCCATAACAATACCTAAGGCAGGGCGTTCATCCCAAGATGATATTTTACCCGCTAACTCTCCTTTTGCGCCGGCCAGACAAAGTGCTACCAGATCGGATTGTAAACGCATCATAATGGGTTGGGTTTCTGGATCACCAAAACGACAATTAAATTCAATAACTTTCGGGTTTCCCAGTTTATCTATCATTAATCCTGCATATAGAAAGCCTTGATATCGCCGACCTTCAAGCATCATACCTTGTACTGTAGGATAAATAATTTGATCCATTACACGCTGATGAATAATGTCTGTGACAACAGGAGCCGGAGAATATGCGCCCATGCCACCTGTATTTGGTCCGCTATCATTATTACCGACACGTTTATGATCTTGGCTTGTTGCCATGGGAATGACATTTTCACCATCAACCATTACAATAAAACTGGCTTCTTCGCCGTCAAGAAATTCCTCAATAACAATACGATGACCTGCCTGGCCAAAGGTGTTACCGGCAAGCATGTCTTGAACAGCATTTTTTGCTTCTTCTAAGGTCATAGCAACAACGACGCCTTTACCCGCGGCTAGCCCATCCGCTTTAATAACAATCGGGGCACCTATTTTGTCTAAGTAGGCTAGAGCCGGTTCAACCTCAGTAAAATTCTGGTAAGCGGCGGTTGGAATATGATGGCGAGTAAGAAAATCTTTCGTAAAAGCTTTAGAGCCTTCTAATTGTGCTGCATTTTGACTGGGACCAAAGATCGTTAAACCAGCATCTTGAAAAGCATCAACAACGCCGAGAATTAAGGGGATTTCTGGTCCAACGATCGTTAAACCAATATTATTATTTTTGGCAAAATCGACTAACCCTGCAATATCGGTTACTGAAATATTAATATTGGTTAGTTTTTTTTCTAGAGCAGTGCCGGCATTACCGGGTGCCACATAAACCTTGTCAGCGAGAGGTGATTGTGCTGCTTTCCATGCTAAAGTATGCTCACGACCACCATTGCCAATAATTAAAATATTCATGTCATTGCTCTCTAGATTAGTGGCGGAAATGGCGCATATCAGTAAAAATCATCGCGATATCATGTTCATTAGCTGCGGCAATGATTTCATCGTCACGAATTGAACCACCTGGTTGGATAACACAGGTTATGCCAGCTGTAGCGGCGGCATCAATACCATCTCGAAATGGAAAGAAAGCATCAGATGCCATTGCACATCCTACAAGATCCAAACTTTCATCCTGCGCTTTTAATGCTGCGATTTTTGCTGAATAAACACGGCTCATTTGTCCAGCACCAATACCAATTGTCATATTATTTTTGGCATAAACAATCGCATTGGATTTTACAAATTTTGCCACTTGCCAACAAAACAGCGCATTTTCTATCTCTTGTTCACTTGGCTGACGTTTGGAAACGACACGCAGCGAAGCTTTGGTAATTATGCCTAGATCGCGATCTTGCACCAGTAAACCGCCATTTACGCGTTTGAAATCTAAACTTGCAACAGCAAAATGCCATTGACCACATGCTAGAACACGCACATTCGGCTTGCTTGCAAGTATTGTTAAGGCAGCGTCATTAACAGCGGGGGCAATAATGACTTCAACAAATTGGCGCTCAATAATAGTTTTAGCCGTATTTGCATCTAATTCACGATTAAATGCAATAATACCACCAAATGCAGAGGTTGGATCAGTCTTAAAAGCATGATCGTAAGCGGTACAGATATCGGTACTAATTGCAACGCCGCAAGGATTCGCGTGTTTGACTATGACACAAGCAGGTTTGGTAAAACTTTTTACGCACTCCAAGGCTGCATCAGTATCAGCAATATTATTATAAGAAAGCGATTTGCCTTGTAGCTGTCTTGCTGTAGAGATAGAGGCCTCGACTCTATTTTCTTCTATATAAAAAGCAGCAGCTTGATGACTATTTTCGCCGTAACGCATATCCTGCTGCTTAATAAAATTCAGGTTTAATGTACGAGGAAATTTACCTGAAGGCTGGTTGAGCTCGCCATAATAAGAAGGTACTAACTTACCAAAATAGTTAGCAATCATTCCATCATAAGCTGCAGTATGTTCAAAAGCTTTAACTGCCAAGTCAAAGCGAAACATATCAGTTAGCGAATTTTGATGATTATCCATCTCTTCGATGATCTTGGAATAATCCTGACTATTAACCACAATAGCGACATCTTTATGATTTTTGGCGGCCGAACGGATCATGGTTGGCCCACCAATATCAATGTTCTCAATGGCATTTTCCAGCGTACAATCTGGCTTTGCAACCGTTTCAGCAAAAGGGTAAAGATTAACAACAACCATATCAATTGGCGTAATATGATGTTGTCGCATTATTTCATCATCTTGCCCGCGCCGACCGAGAATACCGCCATGTACTTTTGGATGAAGTGTCTTGACGCGGCCGGCCATCATTTCTGGCCATCCTGTATAATCGGAAACCTCTATAACAGTTAATCCGGCCGCTAGCAATAATTTAGCTGTACCGCCGGTAGAGATAAGTTCAACTTTACGTTGAGATAAAGCTTTGGCAAATTCAACAATATCTTCTTTGTCAGAAACACTCAGTAGAGCACGCTGAATAGGGCGGAGTTGTGGCATGAAATAGATCCCTTGGAATAATAAAATGTTTTAACACATTGATTAAATTTTATGGCTATTTGCAATTACAAATGATATTCGAGAATAACGGCTTTTAATTAAATATTTTTTGTTGCAAACTCAATTGTAACGCAAACGTTTGCGTATTTCGCTAAATTTTTTATCATTTTATTTTTGTGGATAACTCTGTTAATAATTCGGTATAATATAACGCTTTGCTGTTTAATTGATCAAATAAACAAAATTATGCAAAATAAGCTTGCTAGCCGCGTAAAACTCCCTATAATGCGCCCCCACTGAGTCAGTATAGAACCAATCACTTGAAGTGGATTTTAGCGACGCAGGGTAAAGAAAAGTAGAAATAACTACTTGACTTTACAGGTGAAAAGCGTAGTATACGCCCCCTCGCGACTCCAGTCGCACGCTCTTTAACAATTAATCAGACAATCTGTGTGGGCACTCGCAAGACATCATCAAAAACTATTTGAAGATTAAGTCTTAAAGAGTGACAAACAGTTAATTCATATATGAACTAATAAGCAGTAACGTTATTTTAGCCGACGGAGAAGGCGATAAAAGGCCGACAAAGTGGCAAAAAAAGCGTTACGGCCAGTAAAACATTCTTTGAGCATCAAACTTTTAATTGAAGAGTTTGATCATGGCTCAGATTGAACGCTGGCGGCAGGCCTAACACATGCAAGTCGAGCGGCAGCGGGAAAGCTGCTTTCTTGCCGGCGAGCGGCGGACGGGTGAGTAAGGTATGGGGATCTGGCCGAAGGCGGGGGATAACCACTGGAAACGGTGGCTAATACCGCATAATCTCTAAGGAGCAAAGTGGGGGACCTTCTGGCCTCACACCTTCGGATGAACCCATATGAGATTAGCTAGTAGGTGGGGTAAAGGCTCACCTAGGCGACGATCTCTAGCTGGTCTGAGAGGATGATCAGCCACACTGGGACTGAGACACGGCCCAGACTCCTACGGGAGGCAGCAGTGGGGAATATTGCACAATGGGCGCAAGCCTGATGCAGCCATGCCGCGTGTATGAAGAAGGCCTTCGGGTTGTAAAGTACTTTCAGTCGTGAGGAAGGTGTTAAGGTTAATAAGCAGCAATTGACGTTAGCGACAGAAGAAGCACCGGCTAACTCCGTGCCAGCAGCCGCGGTAATACGGAGGGTGCGAGCGTTAATCGGAATTACTGGGCGTAAAGGGCACGCAGGCGGTTAATTAAGTTGGATGTGAAATCCCCGGGCTTAACCTGGGAATGGCATTCAAGACTGGTTAGCTAGAGTCTTGTAGAGGGGGGTAGAATTCCATGTGTAGCGGTGAAATGCGTAGAGATGTGGAGGAATACCGGTGGCGAAGGCGGCCCCCTGGACAAAGACTGACGCTCATGTGCGAAAGCGTGGGGAGCAAACAGGATTAGATACCCTGGTAGTCCACGCTGTAAACGATGTCGATTTGGAGGTTGTGGTCAAGAACTGTGGCCTCCGGAGCTAACGCGTTAAATCGACCGCCTGGGGAGTACGGCCGCAAGGTTAAAACTCAAATGAATTGACGGGGGCCCGCACAAGCGGTGGAGCATGTGGTTTAATTCGATGCAACGCGAAGAACCTTACCTACTCTTGACATCCAGAGAAGCTTTTAGAGATAGAGGCGTGCCTTCGGGAACTTTGAGACAGGTGCTGCATGGCTGTCGTCAGCTCGTGTTGTGAAATGTTGGGTTAAGTCCCGCAACGAGCGCAACCCTTATCCTTTGTTGCCAGCGATACGGTCGGGAACTCAAAGGAGACTGCCGGTGATAAACCGGAGGAAGGTGGGGATGACGTCAAGTCATCATGGCCCTTACGAGTAGGGCTACACACGTGCTACAATGGCGTATACAGAGAGAGGCGAGCCTGCGAGGGGAAGCGGAACTCAGAAAGTACGTCGAAGTCCGGATTGGAGTCTGCAACTCGACTCCATGAAGTCGGAATCGCTAGTAATCGCGGATCAGCATGTCGCGGTGAATACGTTCCCGGGCCTTGTACACACCGCCCGTCACACCATGGGAGTGGGTTGCAAAAGAAGTAGGTAGCTTAACCTTCGGGATGGCGCTTACCACTTTGTGATTCATGACTGGGGTGAAGTCGTAACAAGGTAACCGTAGGGGAACCTGCGGTTGGATCACCTCCTTACCGAGATAGATGGAATGTGAGTGTTCACACAGATTGTCTGATGAAATCGAGCGTAAAGCCAATTTAAGATTGACTGAAGACCTTGAAGTCCCCTTCGTCTAGAGGCCTAGGACATCGCCCTTTCACGGCGGTAACAGGGGTTCGAATCCCCTAGGGGACGCCACTTCAGTGATGAGAAAGGCGGCGCATCAATATTTTGGTGTGGTGTTTGAAGCTCAGGCTAGCGGGCTGTGCACTTTACTCAATAATGATTAAGTCAATTCAACGAGTTGATTTAACAATTATGCTCTTTAACAATCTGGAACAAGCTAAAAATTGAAACACACATTATTAAGAAAAATAATGTGGAGAACTCTCAAAACTCCAACGCGAAGTGTATTCGCTGTCAGGAAGGCAGGCGTTATGAGTGAGCAGTCAGGAATTCGAGGCGGCCAGCGCGCAGTCAGCGCAGCGTACAAAAAGTACGTGAGCATGGTGAGCACTGCCCAACAAAGAATTGCTGCACGCGCAGCCATAACCTATCAGAACGACAGTGAAATAAAGACACCTTCGGGTTGTGAGGTTAAGCGAATGAAGCGTACACGGTGGATGCCTAGGCAGTCAGAGGCGATGAAGGACGTGCTAATCTGCGAAAAGCGTCGGTAAGCTGATATGAAGCGTTATAGCCGGCGATGTCCGAATGGGAAAACCCAGTGCATTAATGCACTATCGTTTGATGAATTCATAGTCAAACGAGGCGAACCGGGGGGAACTGAAACATCTCAGTACCCCCGAGGAAAAGAAATCAACCGAGATTCCCCTAGTAGCGGCGAGCGAACGGGGAGTAGCCCAGAGTCAGCATCGATATTAGCATCAGGAGAAGGGTCTGGAAAGGCCAGCCATAAAGGGTGATAGCCCCGTATCCGAAGGTGTTAGTATCGTGAGCTCGAAGAGTAGGGCGGGACACGTGTTATCCTGTCTGAATAAGGGGGGACCATCCTCCAAGGCTAAATACTCCTGACTGACCGATAGTGAACCAGTACCGTGAGGGAAAGGCGAAAAGAACCCCGGCGAGGGGAGTGAAAGAGAACCTGAAACCGTGTACGTACAAGCAGTGGGAGCCCCATCACTCAAGTGCCTCGGCAGTTGGGTGATGGTATACCATCACAATAACAGCGCAGGCTTTGCCAACAAGGTTGTTCGGTTTTTTCAAGCCGCAGCGCAGTGTAGCTAGAAGTACACGAGCAGCGGAAGTTAAAAAAGCGGGCAAGATTGGCCGCAAAGACAAGCGGGACATTTGAGGATGGGGTGACTGCGTACCTTTTGTATAATGGGTCAGCGACTTATATTCTGTAGCAAGGTTAACCGTATAGGGGGAGCCGTAGGGAAACCGAGTCTTAACTGGGCGTCAAGTTGCAGGGTATAGACCCGAAACCCGGTGATCTAGCCATGGGCAGGTTGAAGGTTGGGTAACACTAACTGGAGGACCGAACCGACTAATGTTGAAAAATTAGCGGATGACTTGTGGCTGGGGGTGAAAGGCCAATCAAACCGGGAGATAGCTGGTTCTCCCCGAAAGCTATTTAGGTAGCGCCTCGTGAATTCATCTTCGGGGGTAGAGCACTGTTTCGGCTAGGGGGGTCATCCCGACTTACCAACCCGATGCAAACTCCGAATACCGAAGAATGTCATCACTGGAGACACACGGCGGGTGCTAACGTCCGTCGTGAAGAGGGAAACAACCCAGACCGCCAGCTAAGGTCCCCAAGTCATGGTTAAGTGGGAAACGAAGTGGGAAGGCTTAGACAGCCAGGATGTTGGCTTAGAAGCAGCCATCATTTAAAGAAAGCGTAATAGCTCACTGGTCGAGTCGGCCTGCGCGGAAGATGTAACGGGGCTAAACCATGCACCGAAGCTGCGGCAGCAACAGCAATGTTGTTGGGTAGGGGAGCGTTCTGTAAGCCGTTGAAGGTGGACTGAGAGGTCTGCTGGAGGTATCAGAAGTGCGAATGCTGACATAAGTAACGATAAAGCGGGTGAAAAACCCGCTCGCCGAAAGACCAAGGGTTCCTGTCCAACGTTAATCGGGGCAGGGTAAGTCGACCCCTAAGGCGAGGCTGAAAAGCGTAGTCGATGGGAAACGGGTTAATATTCCCGTACTAAGGGTTACTGCGAAGTGGGGACGGAGAAGGCTAGGCTATCCGGGCGACGGTTGTCCCGGTTTAAGCGTGTAGGTGGGTCGTGCAGGCAAATCCGTACGACTATAACACTGAGGCGTGATGACGAGCCACCAAGGTGGTGAAGTAGTTGATGCCCAGCTTCCAGGAAAAGCCGCTAAGCGATAGGTAATCCTTAATCGTACCCCAAACCGACACAGGTGGTTAGGTAGAGAATACTCAGGCGCTTGAGAGAACTCGGGTGAAGGAACTAGGCAAAATAGTGCCGTAACTTCGGGAGAAGGCACGCTGGCGTTAGGTGAAATGGTTAACCCATGGAGCTGAAGCCAGTCGCAGATACCAGCTGGCTGCAACTGTTTATTAAAAACACAGCACTGTGCAAACACGAAAGTGGACGTATACGGTGTGACGCCTGCCCGGTGCTGGAAGGTTAATTGATGGGGTAAGCCGTAAGGCGAAGCTCTTGATCGAAGCCCCAGTAAACGGCGGCCGTAACTATAACGGTCCTAAGGTAGCGAAATTCCTTGTCGGGTAAGTTCCGACCTGCACGAATGGCGTAATGATGGCTAGGCTGTCTCCACCCGAGACTCAGTGAAATTGAACTCGCTGTGAAGATGCAGTGTACCCGCGGCAAGACGGAAAGACCCCGTGAACCTTTACTATAGCTTGACACTGAACATTGAGCCTTGATGTGTAGGATAGGTGGGAGGCTAAGAAGTGTGGACGCCAGTTCGCATGGAGCCAACGTTGAAATACCACCCTTTAATGTTTGATGTTCTAACTTAGGTCCGTTATCCGGGCTGAGGACAGTGTCTGGTGGGTAGTTTGACTGGGGCGGTCTCCTCCCAAAGTGTAACGGAGGAGCACGAAGGTTGGCTAATCACGGTCGGACATCGTGAGGTTAGTGCAAAGGCATAAGCCAGCTTGACTGCGAGCGTGACGGCGCGAGCAGGTACGAAAGTAGGTCTTAGTGATCCGGTGGTTCTGAATGGAAGGGCCATCGCTCAACGGATAAAAGGTACTCCGGGGATAACAGGCTGATACCGCCCAAGAGTTCATATCGACGGCGGTGTTTGGCACCTCGATGTCGGCTCATCACATCCTGGGGCTGAAGTAGGTCCCAAGGGTATGGCTGTTCGCCATTTAAAGTGGTACGCGAGCTGGGTTTAGAACGTCGTGAGACAGTTCGGTCCCTATCTGTCGTGGGCGAAGGAAGATTGAGGGGGGCTGCTCCTAGTACGAGAGGACCGGAGTGGACGCACCACTGGTGTACAGGTTGTCATGCCAATGGCATCGCCTGGTAGCTAAGTGCGGAAGAGATAACCGCTGAAAGCATCTAAGCGGGAAACTTGCCTCAAGATGAGTCTTCCCTGACAGTAATGTCCTATAAGGGGTGTTCGAGACGAGGACGTAGATAGGCTGGGTGTGTAAGCGTAGCGATACGTTGAGCTAACCAGTACTAATGACCCGAGAGGCTTAACCTGACAACACCGAAGGTGTTTTGAGAAGAGAGAAGAATTTTAGCTTGTTCAAGAGTCTATCCTGACGAGATATTACGCGAAGGAGCGTGAACTGGCGCTGTTGATGGTGAGCACCTACTGAGGTAGGCGAGTGAGCCGAAAGGCTAGCCGAGATGGCAGCGTACTGAAACGGGATAGGTAAAAAAGAATTTGTCTGGCGGCAATAGCGCGGTGGTCCCACCTGACCCCATGCCGAACTCAGAAGTGAAATGCCGTAGCGCCGATGGTAGTGTGGGGTCTCCCCATGTGAGAGTAGGGAGCTGCCAGACTTTAATTATGTTAAGAAAGCCACCTAAGGGTGGCTTTTTGACGTTTTATTGTTTGATTTTATAACGCTTATCTATTCCCTGTATATCTACACTAATAGACTATATAATTAATATATATGAATTGAGTTTTGATATATGTATTCTGATAATCATATTGAATTAAAAAATTATAATACTTTTAGTCTTGATGCCAAGGCGCAAGCAATATACTCAGCTACTTCAGTAGAAGAATTGCTTATGCTATGGAAAAATGCACTATTGAAAGGGTTGCCTGTTTTATTATTGGGCGGCGGGAGTAATGTTCTCTTCATTAGTGATTTTGATGGCCTAGTCATTTTAAATCGGATTACGTCACTGGTGATAACTGAATCATCTCAGGAATGGTTTATTCATGTCGGCGCAGGAAATAATTGGCATCAATTGGTTAAAGAGCTTATAAAAAGTGGCATTTATGGATTGGAAAATATGGCTTTAATACCAGGATCTGTAGGGGCTGCGCCTATACAAAATATCGGTGCTTATGGCATGGAATTTAAAGATGTATGTCACTATGTCGATATTGTTGATATAAATAATGGTAAACAATATCGTTTAGATGCCACTGAATGTCAATTCGGTTACCGAGATAGTATTTTTAAACATAAATATCGTGAAAACTTTGCTATCGTTTCAGTTGGTTTAAAACTTAATAAACTATGGAAACCAATATTAACATATGCTGGTTTGACTTCTTTAACCGCACAAACAGTAACAGCGCAAACTATCTTTGATGCGGTGTGTAAAATGCGGCAAAGTAAGTTACCTGATCCCTGTTTAGTAGGAAATGCGGGTAGTTTTTTTAAAAACCCCGTTATTTCTCGTATGGCAGCAAATCAAATAAAGGCGCGTTATCCTCGATGTCCAGAATATCCACAAACTAATGGTACAGTAAAACTTGCTGCCGGATGGCTAATTGATCAATGTGATCTGAAAGGTTTTCAGTGTGGTGGTGCAGCGGTACATAGCGATCAGGCATTGGTTTTAATTAATAAAAATAACGCCACTGGAAAAGATATTGTAGATTTAGCGCGTTATATTCAAAAAAAAGTTATAGAAAAATTTGCTATTACGCTAGAACCAGAAGTGCGTTTTATTGGTAAATATGGAGAAGTAAATGCTATGGATGCTATTTCATGAAAGATGTAAAGACACCTTTAAAACTTATCACAATACTTTCTGATGGTAGTATACATTCAGGTGAGCAGTTAGGTGAATTACTTGGCATGACTCGAGCGGGTATTAATAAGCATATTTATACGCTTCGTGAATGGGGTATTGAGGTTAATACTATAACTGGTAAGGGTTATCAGCTTACTAGAAAAATGGATTTATTAGACTACGAGCGCATCTATGGTTTAGTGAGACGCGGAAATATAATTGTTAAACCGGTTATTAATTCTACCAATCAATATCTACTTGAACGTATTGAACAATTAAGTTCTGGTGATGCTTGTGTTGCAGAATATCAAACAGCTGGTAGAGGGCGGCGTGGTCGCTATTGGGCTTCTCCTTTCGGCTGTAATCTTTATTTATCACTATACTGGCATTTAGATCAAGGGCCGGCAGCTGCCATGGGACTAAGTTTGGTTGCTGGAATTGTAATAGCTGAGACCCTTAATAAATTGAGCGGTAGTAATATAAAAGTTAAATGGCCTAATGATCTTTATCTTAATGAAAAAAAGCTTGCTGGTATCTTAATTGAAATGATAGGTAAAACTGGCGATGCGGCGCATATTGTGATTGGTATTGGTCTTAATATTGCAATGAGTTGCAATTATGAAACAAATATTAATCAAGGATGGATTAATCTTGAGCAGGCTGGTATTCAAATAGAAAGAAATGTGATCGCTGGTCAGATTATTTTGGCATTACGCCATGAATTAGTGGAATTTGAGAAATATGGTCTTGTTCCTTTTATTAAACGTTGGCTGGCGTTGGATAATTTTTTACATAAAAAAGTAAAGTTGCATATAGGTGATCATCTTGAGGTCGGTATCGTGAAAGGAATTAATGAACACGGCGCAATTTTGTTAGAACAAAATGGTGAAATTGTTTCCTATATAGGTGGTGAAATTTCATTACGGCCAGATAATTAGCACAATTGAGTCGAAGTTGATCATCGACCCAATATTTGAAATTATTTTCTTAATCTAACATTTGTAATTGAATGATTAGAGCCTTTAGTCATGATCAAACTGGCTCTTTCTTTGGTTGGTATTATATTCTCTTCCAAATTTATTTTATTAATTTCTTCCCATATTGTTTTAGCCGTTTTGATCGCCTCTTCTTGCTCTAATGTAGAATAATGGTAAAAATAGGCGTGAGGATCGGAGAAGGCGCCTTGGCAGAATTTTAAAAATCGACTGATATACCATTTTTTTAATAAATTTTCTGGAGCGTCAACATAAATGGAAAAATCGACAAAGTCAGATACGAAAACATGATGCGGATCATGCGGATAATCCATACCGCTTTGCAAAACATTCAAACCTTCTAAAATAAGAATGTCAGGCTGTTCAATTAGTTGTTTTTTTCCGGGAACAATATCGTAAGTAAAATGGGAATATACCGGGGCAGTGACTTGCTTAACGCCAGATTTGATGTCAGAAACAAATTTTACCAAACGATGCATATCATAGGATTGCGGAAACCCCTTTTTTTTCATTATTCCACGTTCGTTTAAAATCCGATTAGGGTATAAAAAACCATCTGTTGTTATAAGATCAACTTTACGATGTTCAGGCCAACGACTTAATAAAGTTTGTAATAGGCGGGCTGTGGTACTTTTACCAACCGCAACACTGCCTGCAATACCGATGACATAAGGTACTTTAGTACCATTAGTACCTAAAAACTGTTCTAAAACGGTTTGCCTACCTAAATTTGAACTGATATAGAAATTAAGCAGTCTTGAAATAGGAAGATAAATTTTATTTACTTCATCCATTGAAATTTCATCATTAATACCCTTCAGTTCCAGTAGTTCTTTATCCGTTAGTAGCTCTAGTGGAACAGAATCACGTAAAGTCGCCCAATGTTCACGGTCAAATTCTAAATAAGGTGTTATTGAAAAGTTTTGTTGTTGTTTCATAAGTCAACATTTACCTGTGTACAGGTTGTCATAATCATTCATAACCAATAAAAAATAGATTGCATAATAACGATTGAATATCTTTAGGCGTAGCGTTTTTTCTATTTTTTTGTATCAAATAAATAATTGATCACAATTTATCCATTTTTATTTTTAGTAATAAAATAATATTGTATGATTTACGATATGTTTTATTAGTGAGAAAAATTTGATGTTGTTTTTCACTAGAGTAAATAGTAAATAAAAAATTTAGCACTGTTGAGTATTTAAACATTTACTATAGAAAAAAACAGCAAAAATGGCTAAAGTGGATACTTTATAAGCAAAAAAACAATTTTTTTAATTTTTTTGTTGCAACATGCGCGTTCTCTACCTAGAATGCGCAGCACCTGATGCCGGCATAGCTCAGTTGGTAGAGCAACTGACTTGTAATCAGTAGGTTCCGAGTTCGACTCTTGGTGCCGGCACCATTAAAAATTTGGATATAAGTAAAAGGTGGGATTCCCGAGCGGCCAAAGGGAGCAGACTGTAAATCTGCCGTCACAGACTTCGAAGGTTCGAATCCTTCTCCCACCACCATAAAGTTTCATCTTAAGTGTTCAGCTTAAAATGCTACCTCATGCAAAATACTTAAGATAAAATTTGCAGCTGATTAAAGTCAGGTAGCCGAGTTCATCGCGGGCATCGTATAATGGCTATTACCTCAGCCTTCCAAGCTGATGATGCGGGTTCGATTCCCGCTGCCCGCTCCAAGATGTGCTGATATAGCTCAGTTGGTAGAGCACACCCTTGGTAAGGGTGAGGTCGGCAGTTCGAATCTGCCTATCAGCACCACTCCTAGAAAGTGTTCTTAATTGTTCCCTGATTTTTTTCCTGCGATAAAACAAGCAACGAATATATGATTTTCACTGCTTGGTTAATGTGGTGTAACCACCGATTCCGTGTCTTAGAGGGACAATCTAATGTCTAAAGAAAAATTTGAACGTAAAAAACCGCACGTTAACGTTGGTACAATCGGCCACGTTGACCATGGTAAAACAACTTTAACCGCTGCAATCACCACCGTATTAGCGAAAACTTATGGCGGTAATGCGCGTGCATTTGATCAAATTGATAATGCACCAGAAGAAAAAGCGCGCGGGATCACTATTTCTACTTCTCACGTAGAATATGATACACCTACCCGCCATTATGCTCATGTAGATTGCCCAGGCCACGCGGATTATGTGAAAAACATGATCACCGGTGCGGCACAAATGGACGGCGCAATTTTAGTGGTAGCGGCAACCGATGGTCCAATGCCACAAACGCGTGAGCATATTTTATTAGGTCGCCAAGTAGGTGTTCCTTATATCATCGTTTTCCTGAATAAATGTGATATGGTTGATGATGAAGAGTTGCTAGAACTGGTTGAAATGGAAGTGCGTGAGCTGCTTTCTCAGTATGATTTCCCAGGCGACGACACGCCAGTAATCAGAGGTTCAGCGTTGAAAGCGCTGGAAGGTGTTGCTGAGTGGGAAGCGAAAATTATTGAGTTAGCGGAAGCGTTAGATAGCTATATCCCAGAGCCAGAGCGTGCAATAGATAAACCTTTCTTGTTGCCAATCGAAGATGTGTTTTCGATCTCAGGTCGTGGAACGGTAGTAACAGGTCGTGTAGAGCGTGGTATTGTTAAAGTTGGTGAAGAAGTAGAAATCGTTGGCATTAAAGAGACGACGAAGACGACATGTACCGGCGTAGAAATGTTCCGTAAACTGTTAGACGAAGGTCGTGCAGGTGAAAACGTAGGTGTTTTATTACGTGGTACCAAGCGTGAAGACGTCGAGCGTGGTCAAGTATTGGCCAAACCAGGCTCAATCAAACCGCATACTCAATTTGAATCAGAAGTTTATATTTTGAGCAAAGATGAGGGTGGGCGCCACACACCATTCTTTAAAGGTTACCGTCCCCAGTTTTATTTTAGAACGACAGATGTAACGGGCACAATCGAATTGCCAGAAGGCGTCGAGATGGTAATGCCAGGCGATAATATCAACATGAAAGTGACGTTGATAGCGCCAATCGCAATGGATGAAGGGCTGCGTTTTGCGATCCGCGAAGGTGGTCGTACAGTCGGTGCGGGTGTTGTTGCTAAAATTATTGCTTGATTAGATATTAAATTTGAAAAAAGAGGCGAAAGCCTCTTTTTTTATGATAGCCATAAAATTATTACCATTACTCTAATTTTCTGTATATATAATTCAAAACAATATTGAAATGAAAATCATTATCATTTAATATTGCTACGAGAATTTATTTTATCGGTATGAAAAATGTATGTCTGTCTATGTAATCGAATTAGTGATAAAACAATAAAAACTTTAGTTCGGGATAATCGCATCACTTCCATTAGTGGCTTAAAGAAGTGTGTTTCTATTGGTAGCCACTGTGGAAAATGCCTGCCTCAAGCAACCCAGCTAATTAAAAATGAACTAATAAATTTAACTGCTGTTACTGAAATTGACATAGTGCAATGAATTAATAGAATAAATTTAATTGCTATAAAAAACCTTTCTAGCTTTAATCAATAAATTACTCGTCATTTTTCCAATAAAAATATTTTTCTATTCTATGCGTCTAACAATTTATATCTACACTTTAGATACTGGAAGTGGAGGAAAAAAATGAAAGGCGATAAAGAAATGATCACCCATTTAAATAAATTATTGGGTAATTGTCAACGATCACCGAAAACTGATCCACTTTTTATCTAAATCCGATCAATCAAAATTGATCCACTGTTTTACTCAGTTATTGCTCCTGAGCGCCGCTTATCTTTCAATCGGTAGCTTTCACCGCTTAATTGCAGTACATGCGAATGATGAAGTAAACGATCAAGCATAGCGGCAGTTAATGTTGCGTCATCAGCAAAAGCACTTGGCCATTGCCCAAATGATAGGTTACTCGTCAATATGACACTGCCATGCTCATAACGCTTGGCAATCACATTGAAAAACAGGTTTGCTTCTTCTCGCCCAAACGGCAGGTATCCAATCTCATCGATAATCAACAACTTCGGGGCCATCACCGAACGTGATAGATATTGTTTGAGCTTATTTTGTCGTTTGGCAGTTGAGAGTTGCAACATCAGTTCAGCTGCCGTGGTAAAGCGGGTTTTCTTCTTGGCCTGTACTGCTTTTAATCCTAACCCAATAGCTAAATGCGTTTTGCCTACACCGCTTGGGCCAAGCAACACGACATTTTCATTACGTTCAATAAACGTTAATGCGCTTAATTCCTGTATGTGTTGTTTGGGGATCCCCGTTGCAAACTTAAAATCGAACGTATTAAGTTCTTTATGTGCTGGGAATCCTGCCATCCGACTCAAAAGATTACGAGTTCGTTCATCTCGTTGTTGTTGCTCACATTTTAACAGGGACAGTAAAAACTCTCCGTAGCTTTTGTCTTGGGCAATGCATTTTTCGGCAAGTGATGACCAATGAGTCGGAATAGAATTTAATTTCAATGACTCACACAGGTGTTCAATTTGTTCATGCAATAACATGTTCACCTCCCAGTAATGCTTCGTATACGCTGATTGAGTGTTGCAAACTGACAGATTCAAGGGGCGGTACGATAGGGATATTAAGCGTATTAGTCTGTGGGATAGATTGGCAAACCCTTGCTGGTAAGGGTAGAAGAGACTTAACTTCCTTAGCTAATCTATCTGCTGGCTTCTCTAACGTTGTTCCATGAATTCGCTGATGGGCAACGCGTTGTAACCATGGACCCACTTTTGCATTAGCTATTTCAATATCCAGTTCAAGATTATGAGCACGAAGGTCGGTGTTTAATGGCACGATAAAGCTGTTTTTTAAATAGTGGTTAAAGCGCTCTACTTTCCCTTTCGTTTTTGCCCTGTAGGGCTTGCAAGCCTTCAATTTAAACCCGTAATCTTTCGACATTTGAAGCATTTCGACATGTAATTTATGATCACCTTCTGCATAAGCATCCCGTTCGATGATGAGGGATTTTGCGTTATCACACAATACTTCCTGTGGTACACCACCAAAGTAGTCGAAAGCTTCTCTTAAACCTTGCTGCCACGATTCTGCTCGTTCATTATCAAAGAACTTTACATAACTCGCACGCGAATAGCCTAGCGTTGCAACAAACGCTTTCAGCGATTTTTTACCTCGCCGGATGCTGGTGAAGTCGATTTGCATTTGTTGACCTGGCTGTGTTTCAAAACGGACGACTACTTCGGGAACAATGCTTGGTTTAAATTGACAAACAAATCGGCGTAATTGAGCAATACCACCTTGATAGCCGTTTTCAACTACCTCATCAAATAAGACTGTTGCAGGGATCCAATCAGGTTTAGCCAGTTCAATTCGCTGAAGCAAATAAGGTTTAAAGGGGGATAATTTAGTCGGTTGTTGACTTCTTTTAGCATAAGTTGGCATTGTCTGTTGTTGTAAATGATGTTTTACGGTGTTACGGGATATACCCAACTCACTGGCAATTTTTCGAAGGCTTTGTCCTTGTGCAAAGCGAACATGAATATCCACAAATATCTCCTTGGTTAACATAAATTATCCGTACAAAAATGTGCGAATAATACCAAGTGGATCAGTTTTAGATGATCGTTAGTGGATCAGTTTTGCATGATCGGTGACAGTAATGAGCTTGTTGCAATTAATCAATATTTTTTACATGCCCGTATGTTTAAAAATTGGGGTTTATTACGTCTTAACGATATTGAATATGAAGAATCTATCGATGAGATGAAACATGCTGATAAATATATAGAAAGGATTCTCTTTCTTGAAGGGATACCTAATTTGCGGGGTTTAGGTAAATTAAATATTGGTGAGAATGTGGAAGAAATGCTTAAATCTGATTTACTGCTTGAACTGGACGGTGCGAAAGATTTGCGTTCAGCAATCACTTATGCAGATTCAGTTGGTGATTATGTTAGTCGTGATTTAATGATTGAAATACTAACCGATGAAGAAAAACATATTGATTGGCTGGAAACGCAATTGGCCTTGATAGCAAGCATAGGCCTAAAAAATTACCTACAATCTCAGCTCCGAGAAGAGAAATGATTTAACTTGATTTATTAAGATTTTTATAAATATTGTTGCATAAGATTTTATACACAAATTTTATGCAATTTTTTTATCTATGGCTTGCTCTTATTTTGAAATTACGTATAATGCACGGGCTCTTTAATTTAGGAGCCTGGCCGTAAAAGGCTGGCATGCAGTGAAACTGCGTTAAAACAATACCTCCGATTTGGAGGTTATTATGAGAACGATTACACTCCCCCATCAATCGAAATGGGTGCGAGGAGTAATTTTTTACGTTTATAAAATAGTTGGAGCTCTGGTCTCATGCAGAACCAAAGAATCCGTATCCGCCTGAAAGCCTTTGATCATCGTTTAATTGATCAATCAACTGCGGAAATCGTTGAAACTGCTAAGCGCACTGGCGCTCAAGTACGTGGTCCGATCCCGTTACCTACACGTAAAGAACGTTTTACCGTTCTGATTTCGCCGCATGTTAATAAAGATGCACGTGATCAGTACGAAATTCGTACTCATAAGCGTCTGGTTGACATCGTTGAGCCAACTGAGAAAACCGTTGATGCTCTGATGCGTCTGGATCTGGCTGCCGGTGTAGATGTGCAGATCAGCCTGGGTTAATCAGGTCGTTGCGCGATTGAGAGGTTGAAACAATGATTGGTTTAGTCGGGAAGAAAGTAGGAATGACGCGTATCTTCACTGAAGATGGTGTTTCTATTCCTGTAACTGTTATCGAAATTGAAAATAACCGAGTGACTCAGGTTAAGAGCCTGGAAACAGATGGTTATAATGCAATACAGGTTACTACCGGTAGCAAAAAAGCAAACCGTGTAAAAAAACCTGAAGCTGGGCATTTTGCTAAAGCTGGTGTTGAAGCTGGTCGTATCCTACGTGAATTCCGTTTGAGTGAAAATGAAGAATTTACCGTAGGTCAAAGCATTAGTGTTGAAATTTTTGCTGACGTCAAGAAAGTCGACGTTACTGGTACCTCCAAAGGTAAGGGTTTTGCTGGTACGGTTAAACGCTGGAATTTCCGCACTCAGGACGCTACTCATGGTAACTCCTTGTCACACCGTGTTCCGGGTTCTATTGGTCAAAACCAAACTCCGGGTAAGGTATTTAAAGGCAAGAAAATGGCAGGCCAATTGGGTAATGAACGTGTAACTGTTCAAAGTCTGGATGTAGTACGCGTTGACGCTGAGCGTAATCTGCTGTTGGTCAAGGGTGCTGTTCCAGGTGCGACTGGTAGCAACCTGATTGTAAAACCAGCTGTTAAGGCGTAACGTCGAGGAGATAGGAATGGAATTGGTAATGAAAGACGCGCAAAGCGCGCTGACTGTTTCCGAAACTACCTTCGGGCGTGATTTCAATGAAGCGCTTGTGCATCAAGTAGTTGTTGCGTATGCAGCTGGTGCTCGTCAAGGTACTCGTGCTCAGAAAACTCGTGCTGAGGTTTCAGGTTCTGGTAAAAAACCATGGCGTCAGAAAGGCACTGGTCGTGCACGTGCTGGTTCAGTTAAGAGCCCAATTTGGCGCTCTGGTGGTGTCACTTTCGCAGCGAGACCACAGGACCACAGTCAAAAAGTAAATAAAAAGATGTACCGCGGTGCTTTGAAAAGCATCTTGTCTGAATTGGTACGTCAGGATCGTCTAATTGTTGTCGAAAAATTTGCTCTGGAAGCGCCAAAAACTAAGCTTCTAGTGCAAAAATTAAAGGAAATGGCTCTGGATGACGTATTGATCGTCACGAATGAGGTTGATGAAAATTTATTTTTAGCTGCCCGCAACTTATACAAAGTTGATGTTCGTGATGCAATAGGTATCGATCCTGTTAGTCTAATTGCCTTCGACAAAGTAGTTATGACTGCTGACGCTGTGAAGCAAATTGAGGAGATGCTAGCATGATCCGTGAAGAACGTCTGCTAAAAGTACTACGTGCACCGCATGTCTCTGAAAAAGCTTCTACAGCGATGGAAAAAAGTAACACCATCGTGCTTAAAGTTGCGAAAGATGCGACTAAAGCAGAGATTAAGGCTGCCGTACAAAAACTGTTCGAAGTTGAAGTCAAAGGTGTAAATACTTTACTGGTTAAAGGCAAAACCAAACGCCACGGTCAGCGAATTGCTCGTCGTAGCGACTGGAAAAAAGCTTACGTCACTCTGAAAGAAGGCCAGAATCTGGACTTCATCGGTGGTGCAGAGTAAGTCGGAGGAGTAAAGAACAATGGCAGTTGTTAAATGTAAACCTACGTCTCCGGGCCGTCGCCACGTAGTTAAAGTGGTTAACCCTGAGCTGCATAAGGGTAAACCTTATGCCCCGTTGCTAGAAAAAAGCAATAAAACCGGTGGACGTAACAATAATGGCCGTATTACTACGCGTCATATTGGTGGTGGTCACAAGCAGCATTATCGTCTGATTGACTTTAAACGTAATAAAGATGGTATTGCTGCTACTGTTGAGCGTCTGGAATATGATCCAAACCGTTCTGCGAATATTGCATTAGTTCTCTATAAAGATGGAGAACGTCGCTATATTCTGGCACCAAAAGGCTTAAAAGCTGGTGACCAAATTCAGTCTGGTGTAGATGCAGCAATTAAAACAGGTAATGCTTTACCTATGCGTAATATTCCTGTCGGTTCAACAGTTCATAATGTTGAACTTAAGCCAGGTAAAGGCGGTCAGTTGGCTCGTTCAGCTGGTGCTTATGTGCAAATCGTTGCACGTGATGGTAGTTATGTAACTATCCGTCTACGTTCTGGCGAAATGCGCAAAGTACTTTCTGATTGCCGTGCAACATTAGGTGAAGTTGGTAATGCGGAGCATATGCTACGTGTTCTGGGTAAAGCCGGTGCTAGCCGCTGGCGTGGAATTCGCCCTACCGTTCGTGGTACAGCGATGAACCCAGTAGACCATCCACATGGTGGTGGTGAAGGTCGTAACTTTGGTAAACACCCAGTAACACCTTGGGGCGTTCAAACCAAAGGTAAGAAGACCCGTAGCAATAAGCGTACTGATAAATATATCGTACGTCACCGTTCTAAAAAATAATTAGAGGATAAACCATGCCACGTTCTCTCAAGAAAGGTCCTTTTATTGACCTGCACTTGCTGAAGAAGGTAGAGAAAGCGGTGGAAAGCGGAGACAAAAAGCCTCTCAAGACTTGGTCCCGTCGTTCAACGATCTTTCCTAACATGATCGGTTTGACCATCGCTGTCCATAATGGTCGTCAGCATGTTCCAGTTTATGTTACCGACGAAATGGTTGGTCATAAATTGGGTGAATTCGCGCCGACCCGTACTTATCGCGGCCATGCGGCCGATAAAAAGGCCAAGAAACGTTAAGGTAGGAGGAAGAGATGGAAACTATCGCTATGCATCGCCACGCTCGTTCTTCTGCTCAGAAGGTTCGTTTAGTGGCTGATCTGATTCGCGGTAAGAAAGTGTCGCAAGCTCTGGAAATTCTGAACTATACCAACAAGAAAGCTGCTGGTTTAGTGAAGAAAGTACTTGAGTCTGCTATCGCTAACGCCGAGCACAACGATGGTGCTGATATTGATGACTTAAAAGTGACGAAAATTTTCGTTAACGAAGGTCCAACTATGAAACGCATCATGCCTCGCGCGAAAGGCCGTGCAGATCGTATTTTGAAGCGCACCAGCCACATTACTGTGGTTGTGTCCGATCGCTGAGACTCTGGAGACTAGCAATGGGTCAGAAAGTACATCCTAATGGTATTCGCCTGGGTATTGTCAAACCTTGGAACTCTACTTGGTATGCGAATACAAAAGAATTCGCTGACAACCTAGACAGCGATTTTAAAGTACGCCAGTATTTGAATAAAGAACTGGCAAAGGCATCTATTTCACGTATCGTTATCGAACGTCCTGCGAAGAGCATTCGTGTAACTATTCACACCGCTCGCCCTGGTATCGTTATCGGTAAAAAAGGTGAAGATGTCGAGAAACTGCGTAAGATAGTAGCAGATATTGCTGGTGTTCCTGCGCAAATCAATATTGCTGAAGTACGTAAGCCTGAACTAGATGCTAAATTAGTGGCTGATAGTATCGCTTCACAGCTGGAACGTCGTGTTATGTTCCGTCGAGCTATGAAACGTGCGGTACAAAATGCTATGCGTCTAGGTGCAAAAGGCATAAAAGTGGAAGTCAGTGGTCGTTTAGGCGGCGCTGAAATTGCACGTACTGAGTGGTATCGTGAAGGCCGTGTTCCGTTGCACACCTTGCGTGCTGATATCGATTATAACACTGCAGAAGCGCACACCACTTATGGTGTACTCGGCGTTAAGGTATGGATCTTCAAAGGTGAGATTCTAGGTGGTATGGCTGCTGTTGAACAGGTAGAGAAACCGACAGTTCAACCTAAAAAGCAGCAGCGTAAAGGCCGCAAGGAGAGTCGCTGATGTTACAACCAAAGCGTACGAAATTCCGTAAAATGCATAAAGGTCGCAATCGCGGTCTTGCTGCGGGCACGGATGTTAGCTTCGGCACTTTCGGTCTGAAGGCAGTAGGTCGTGGACGTCTGACTGCAAGTCAGATTGAAGCGGCACGTCGTGCCATGACCCGTGCAGTTAAGCGTCAGGGTAAAATCTGGATCCGTGTGTTTCCAGATAAACCTATTACTGAAAAGCCACTTGAAGTGCGTATGGGTAAAGGTAAAGGTAACGTAGAGTATTGGGTTGCCTTGATCCAGCCTGGCAAAGTTCTTTATGAAATGGACGGTGTTCCAGAAGAGCTAGCTCGTGAAGCATTCAAGTTGGCTGCAGCAAAACTGCCTATCAAAACCACCTTTGTAACTAAGACGGTGATGTAATGAAAGCAAAAGAGCTGCGCGAAAAAAGCGTTGAAGAGTTGAACACTGAACTGCTTAATCTGCTACGTGAGCAATTTAACTTGAGTATGCAGGCAGCCAGTGGACAGCTGCAACAGTCTCACCTGTTGAAACAAGTACGTCGTGATATTGCACGCGTTAAGACTTTATTGACTGAAAAGGCGGGTGCGTAATGAGCGATAAAATCCGTACTTTGCAAGGTCGTGTAACTAGCGATAAGATGGAGAAATCTATTGTCGTTGCTATTGAGCGTATGGTAAAACATCCTTTATATGGTAAGTTTATCCGTCGTACGACCAAATTGCATGTACATGACGAGAACAATGAATGTGGTATCGGTGATCTAGTGGAAATCCGTGAAACCCGCCCACTGTCCAAAACAAAGTCATGGACACTTGTTCGCGTTGTAGAAAAAGCTGTTCTGTAATAGGATAGCCATTTCATAATAGAATAAGCGGCTCTTAATAAAGCGGCCGTTTATTTTTTCTGTCCATATTGATGATGTGGTGTTATAATGCTGCGCCCTCATGTATGGGTAATTGTACTGCCTCTTCAATTTATATAAGAAGCGGCTTAGTTGTAGTTAACATTTAGCGGAGCACTAAAATGATCCAAGAACAGACTATGCTGAACGTAGCCGACAACTCCGGCGCACGTCGCGTAATGTGTATCAAGGTTCTAGGTGGCTCGCACCGTCGCTACGCAGATGTAGGTGATATCATCAAAATTACTGTTAAAGAAGCAATTCCACGCGGTAAGGTGAAAAAAGGTGATGTCCTGAAAGCGGTAGTGGTGCGCACCAAGAAGGGTGTTCGTCGCCCTGACGGTTCTGTCATTCGCTTCGATGGCAATGCTTGTGTGTTGTTAAACAATACAAGTGAGCAAGTTATCGGTACGCGTATTTTTGGGCCGGTAACTCGTGAACTTCGTACTGAGAAGTTTATGAAAATTATCTCTCTGGCACCAGAAGTACTCTAAGGAGCGGGCACAATGGCAGCGAAAATCCGTCGTGATGACGAAGTTATCGTGTTAGCTGGCAAAGATAAAGGCAAACGCGGTAAAGTAAAACAGGTTCTTTCTTCTGGTAAAGTCATTGTTGAAGGGATTAATCTGGTTAAGAAACATCAGAAGCCTGTTCCGGCTCTGAATCAACCAGGTGGCATCGTCGAAAAAGAAGCAGCAATTGATGTTTCTAACGTTGCAATCTTTAATGTGACAACTGGCAAGGCTGACCGAGTAGGTTTTAGAATTGAAGATGGCAAAAAAGTGCGTTTCTTCAAATCTAACAGTGAAACTATTAAGTAATTTTTGGAGTATACGATGGCGAAACTGCATGATTACTACAAAGACGAGGTAGTCCAAAAGCTGATGACTCAGTTTGGCTACAATTCTGTCATGCAAGTCCCTCGGGTCGAGAAGATCACCCTGAACATGGGTGTTGGTGAAGCTGTTGCTGATAAAAAGCTGCTTGATAATGCAGCTGCTGATTTAGCGGCAATAACAGGGCAAAAACCATTTATCACCAAAGCGCGCAAATCTGTTGCAGGCTTCAAAATCCGTCAGGGCTATCCAATCGGCTGTAAAGTGACCCTGCGTGGCGAACGTATGTGGGAATTCTTTGAGCGTCTGATTTTTATTGCTGTACCACGTATCCGTGATTTCCGTGGTTTATCCACAAAATCATTTGATGGTCGTGGTAACTACAGCATGGGTGTACGTGAACAAATCATCTTTCCTGAAATCGATTATGATAAAGTGGATCGTGTGCGTGGTTTAGATATTACTATCACCACTACTGCGAAATCAGATGATGAAGGTCTTGCACTGTTGATGGCGTTTAACTTTCCGTTCCGTAAGTAAGGCAGGGTATTCATGGCTAAACAATCAATGAAAGCACGTGATGTGAAACGTGCAAAATTAGCTGAAAAATTCTTTGCAAAGCGCACAGAATTGAAAGCTATTATTTCTGATGTGAATACATCTGATGAAGATCGTTGGAATGCTGTTCTGAAGCTGCAAACGCTGCCACGTGATTCCAGCCCTTCTCGTCGACGCAACCGCTGTCGTCAAACTGGGCGTCCGCATGGTTTTCTGCGGAAATTTGGTCTAAGCCGTATTAAAGTCCGTGAATCCGCCATGCGCGGTGAAATCCCGGGTCTTAAAAAGGCTAGCTGGTAATTATCACCAATTGAATCACGGGAGTAAAGACAGATGAGCATGCAAGATCCCATCGCGGATATGCTAACCCGTATCCGTAACGGTCAGGCCGCTAATAAAGCTGCGGTCAACATGCCTTCCGCTAAGTTGAAAGTGGCGATTGCTACAGTGCTTAAGGAAGAAGGTTATATTGAAGATTATAAAATTGAAGGCGACATCAAGCCAACATTGGAAATTACATTGAAATATTTCCAAGGTAAGGCTGTTGTAGAAAGCATTCAGCGTGTAAGCCGCCCAAGTTTGCGCATCTATAAGAAAAAAGATGAGCTACCACAGGTTATGGCTGGTTTAGGCATTGCTATTATTTCTACTTCTAAAGGTGTCATGACTGATCGTGCAGCTCGCCAAGCAGGTTTAGGTGGCGAAATTCTCTGCTACGTAGCTTAATTCGGGAGAAAAGAATGTCTCGTGTGGCAAAAGCACCTGTCGTCATTCCTGCCGGCGTAGAAGTTAAACTGGACGGTCAGGATATAGCGATTAAAGGTAAAAATGGCGAGCTTACTCGTACAATCCATAAAGCTGTTGAAGTCAAACATGCTGATAATCAATTAACGTTTGCACCTCGCGAAGGTTTCGCTGATGCATGGGCACAAGCGGGTACGGCGCGTTCTTTGTTGAATGCAATGGTTATTGGTGTTACCGAAGGCTTCACTAAGAAACTTCAGCTGGTTGGTGTCGGTTATCGTGCAGCTATTAAAGGCAATACTGTAAGTTTGTCTTTAGGTTTCTCTCATCCGGTTGAGCATGCGTTGCCAGCAGGTATTACTGCAAAATGTCCTTCACAGACTGAAATTGTGTTGGAAGGTGCAGATAAACAGGCAATTGGCCAAGTTGCAGCAGAATTGCGTGCTTACCGTCGTCCTGAACCTTATAAAGGTAAAGGTGTTCGTTACGCCGATGAAATCGTGCGTACTAAAGAGGCTAAGAAGAAGTAAGGTAACACTATGGATAAGAAAGTAGCTCGTATCCGTCGTGCGACCCGCGCACGCCGCAAACTCCATGAACTGGGTGCAACGCGCTTGGTGGTACATCGTACCCCTCGTCATATTTATGCGCAGGTTATTGCATCAAACGGTTCTGAAACTTTGGTGGTTGCTTCTACTATAGAAAAAACTATCAATGAGCAAGTAAAATACACAGGAAACAAAGAAGCAGCAGCAGTAGTTGGCAAATTAATTGCCGAGCGCGCGCTGGAAAAAGGCATCAAAGAAGTTGCTTTTGACCGCTCTGGTTTCCAATATCATGGTCGAGTCCAGGCACTGGCAGATGCTGCCCGTGAAGCTGGCCTTCAGTTCTAAGGTAGAGGTGTAAGATGGCTCACATCGAAA
The DNA here is from genome assembly GCF_004768525.1 of Arsenophonus nasoniae. Classification (NCBI taxonomy): domain Bacteria; kingdom Pseudomonadati; phylum Pseudomonadota; class Gammaproteobacteria; order Enterobacterales; family Morganellaceae; genus Arsenophonus; species Arsenophonus nasoniae. The sequence continues at coordinate 3,781,215 of NZ_CP038613.1, read as the reverse complement.
AACAAGCTGGCGAACTGCAGGAAAAGCTGATCGCGGTAAATCGTGTAGCTAAAACCGTTAAAGGTGGCCGTATTTTTAGTTTTACTGCACTAACTGTTGTTGGTGATGGTAACGGTCGTGTTGGTTTTGGCTATGGTAAGGCACGCGAAGTTCCGGCAGCAATCCAGAAAGCGATGGAAAAAGCCCGTCGCAATATGAAAAACGTCGCTCTCAATAACGGTACTTTGTATCATCCTGTAAAAGGTGCTCACACGGGTTCTCGTGTGTTTATGCAACCTGCTCATGAAGGTACGGGTATTATCGCAGGCGGTGCAATGCGCGCTGTATTGGAAGTTGCCGGTGTTCATAACGTACTGGCTAAAACCTATGGTTCCACGAACCCAATTAATGTTGTTCGTGCAACGCTGGATGCTTTAGACAGTATGAAGTCTCCAGAAATGGTCGCAGCCAAGCGTGGTAAATCCGTCGAAGAAATTCTGGGGTAATGAACCATGGCTAAGACTATTAAAATTACACAAGTTCGCAGTTCTATTGGTCGTTTGCCAAAACATAAGGCAACATTGACCGGTTTAGGTCTGCGTCGTATCGGTCATACTGTAGAACGTGAAGATACACCAGCGATCCGCGGCATGATCAATTTGGTTTCCTACATGGTTAAAGTTGAGGAGTAACAGATGCGCTTAAATACTCTGTCTCCAGCTGAAGGTGCTAAACATGCACCTAAACGCGTAGGTCGCGGTATTGGTTCCGGTTTAGGTAAAACTGGCGGACGTGGTCACAAAGGTCAGAAGTCTCGTTCTGGCGGTGGCGTACGTCGTGGTTTTGAAGGCGGTCAAATGCCTTTGTATCGTCGTTTACCAAAATTTGGTTTTACTTCACGTAAAGCAATGATTACTGCAGAAGTTCGTTTGTCAGACTTTGCTAAAGTTGAAGGCGATGTCATTGATCTAAATACGCTGAAAGCTGCTAATATAGTTGGCATTCAAATAGAATATGCGAAAGTTATTCTTTCTGGTGAAGTTAATCGTCCAGTTACTGTGCGTGGTCTTCGTGTAACAAAAGGTGCACGGACTGCAATTGAAGCCGCTGGCGGTAAAATCGAGGAATAAGTTACAGATGGCGAAACAACCAGGTTTAGATTTTCAAAGTGCTAAAGGTGGCATAGGCGAACTTAAACGCAGGCTTTTGTTTGTTATTGGGGCGCTGATTGTTTTCCGTATTGGTTCTTTTATTCCTATTCCTGGTATTGATGCCACTGTGCTTGCCAAATTGCTTGAACAGCAAAGAGGCACCATCATCGAAATGTTTAATATGTTTTCTGGTGGTGCGCTTAGTCGTGCTTCTATTTTTGCTTTGGGAATTATGCCGTATATTTCGGCATCAATTATTGTCCAATTACTGACAGTAGTTAACCCACGGTTAGCAGAGATTAAGAAGGAAGGGGAAGCCGGTCGTCGTAAAATTAGTCAATATACCCGTTATGGTACTTTGGTATTAGCGATATTCCAATCTATTGGTATTGCGACAGGTTTACCCAATATGGCCGGAATGCAGGGGCTAGTAATCAATCCTGGATTTCCGTTTTATTTCACGGCTGTTGTTAGTTTAGTGACAGGAACAATGTTTTTGATGTGGCTAGGCGAGCAAATTACTGAAAGAGGTATTGGAAACGGTATCTCTATCATTATCTTTGCAGGTATCGTTGCGGGGCTCCCGCCGGCTATCGGCCATACCATTGAACAAGCTCGGCAAGGCGATTTGCACTTCCTCCTGTTGTTGTTGATTGCAGTTTTAGTATTTGCTGTGACTTATTTTGTTGTTTTTATGGAGCGTGGTCAGCGTCGTATAGTGGTTAACTACGCAAAACGTCAACAAGGTCGTCGCATTTATGCTGCACAAAGCACACATTTACCATTAAAAGTAAATATGGCCGGCGTTATTCCTGCAATTTTTGCTTCCAGTATTATACTGTTCCCAGGTACAATAGCTTCCTGGTTTGGTGATGGAACAGGTTGGGGTTGGCTGACAGCTATTGCAATGTATTTGCAGCCAGGACAACCGCTTTATGTGTTACTTTATGCATCTGCAATCATCTTCTTCTGTTTCTTTTATACGGCATTAGTTTTTAATCCGAGAGAAACAGCAGATAACCTGAAGAAGTCCGGTGCATTTGTACCAGGAATTCGTCCGGGAGAGCAAACGGCCAAGTATATTGACAAAGTAATGACGCGCCTAACACTAGTAGGTGCATTGTACATTACTTTTATTTGCTTAATCCCGGAGTTCATGCGTGACGCAATGAAAGTTCCATTCTATTTTGGTGGTACTTCACTTCTCATAGTCGTCGTCGTTATTATGGACTTTATGGCTCAAGTGCAAACTCTTATGATGTCTAGTCAATATGAGTCTGCATTGAAAAAAGCAAATCTTAAAGGTAAATAATTGCTTTTAAATTAATTTGCTTTAGAAGTTACGGAGAGTAAAAATGAAAGTTCGTGCTTCAGTCAAGAAATTATGCCGTAACTGTAAAATCATTAAACGTAATGGTAGTGTTCGTGTGATTTGCAGCGTTGAACCAAGACATAAACAGCGTCAAGGTTGAGAAAAAGCATTTTTTTCTTGCAAAGTTGAGTTGAGCTGGCTAAATTAGCCAGCCAAACTTTTTATCTAAAAAATGTATAACTGTTTGAGTATCCTGAAAGCGGGCTTTTCAGCACAGTTATGCAGTATTTAACTTTAGGAGTGCATAGTGGCCCGTATAGCAGGCATTAACATTCCTGATCATAAACATACCGTAATCGCATTAACATCGATTTACGGCATTGGCAAAACTCGCTCGCAGTCAATCTGTGCAGCAAGTGGTATTGCTGAGCATGTTAAGATCAGTGAGCTGTCTGAAGAGCAAATCGACAAGTTACGTGACGAAGTTGCTAAATACATTGTTGAAGGTGATTTGCGTCGTGAAGTTACCCTAAGCATCAAGCGCCTAATGGATCTTGGTTGCTATCGTGGTTTACGTCACCGCCGTGGTCTTCCTGTGCGTGGTCAGCGTACTAAGACTAATGCGCGTACCCGCAAGGGTCCACGTAAGCCGATCAAGAAATAAGTCGGGGTATTAAATAATGGCAAAAGCACCTATTCGTGCACGTAAGCGTGTAAGAAAACAAGTTTCAGACGGTGTGGCTCATATCCATGCTTCTTTTAACAACACAATTGTTACTATTACTGATCGTCAAGGTAATGCATTGGGTTGGGCAACCGCAGGTGGTTCTGGTTTTCGTGGTTCTCGTAAGTCTACTCCGTTTGCCGCTCAAGTTGCAGCAGAACGCTGTGCTGAGGCAGTGAAAGAGTACGGAATCAAAAACTTAGAAGTTATGGTTAAAGGACCTGGTCCTGGCCGTGAGTCAACTATCCGTGCGTTAAATGCGGCTGGTTTCCGCATTACTAACATTACTGATGTGACTCCGATCCCTCATAACGGTTGTCGTCCACCGAAGAAACGTCGTGTTTAATTACGTTACGTTTTTAGGATTGTTGGAGAAAGAAAATGGCTAGATATTTGGGTCCTAAGCTCAAGCTGAGCCGTCGCGAGGGTACAGATCTTTTTCTTAAGTCTGGCGTTCGCGCGATTGACACCAAGTGTAAATTAGAACAGGCACCTGGACAGCATGGCGCACGTAAACCGCGTCTATCTGATTATGGTGTTCAGTTACGTGAGAAACAAAAAGTTCGTCGTATTTACGGTGTTCTAGAACGTCAATTCCGTAACTATTATAAAGAAGCAACGCGATTGAAAGGCAATACGGGCGAAAATCTGTTGAATTTGCTTGAAGGTCGTTTAGATAATACTGTTTATCGTATGGGCTTTGGCGCAACACGCGCGGAAGCACGTCAGATGGTTAGCCATAAAGCTATCATGGTAAATGGTCAAGTTGTTAATATTGCTTCTTATCAGGTTTCCCCGAATGACGTTATCAGCGTTCGTGAAAAAGCAAAAAAACAGTCTCGTATTAAGGCTGCTTTAGAGCTTGCTGAACAGCGTGAGAAGCCAAGTTGGCTGGAAGTTGATGCTGCTAAGATGGAAGGTGTGTTCAAACGTATTCCTGAACGTGCTGATCTGTCTGCTGACATTAACGAACACCTGATCGTCGAGCTTTACTCTAAGTAAAGCTTAGTACCAAAGAGAGGACACAATGCAGGGTTCTGTGACAGAGTTTCTTAAACCGCGCCTGGTTGATATCGAGCAAATTAGTTCGACTCACGCCAAGGTAACCCTTGAACCGTTAGAACGTGGCTTTGGCCATACTCTTGGTAACGCACTACGCCGTATTTTGCTTTCGTCTATGCCGGGTTGTGCTGTGACCGAGGTTGAAATTGATGGTGTACTGCATGAGTACAGCACTAAAGAAGGTGTGCAAGAAGATATCCTAGAGATTCTCCTTAACCTGAAAGGGCTGGCGGTAAAAGTTCACGGTAAAGATGAAGTTATTCTGACCTTGAATAAATCTGGAATTGGCCCTGTGACTGCCGCCGATATCACCCCTAATGATGATATCGAAATCGTCAAGCCGCAACATGTTATCTGCCATCTAACTGATGAAAGCGCTGCTATTAATATGCGTATTAAAGTACAGCGTGGTCGTGGGTATGTACCGGCTTCTGCCCGTATTCATTCGGAAGAAGATGAGCGCCCAATCGGTCGTTTATTAGTTGACGCATGCTATAGCCCTGTGGAGCGTATTGCCTACAATGTTGAAGCGACGCGTGTAGAACAACGCACTGATTTGGATAAACTGGTTATCGAGATGGAGACTAACGGCACAATCGATCCAGAAGAGGCGATTCGTCGAGCAGCAACTATCTTGGCTGAACAACTCGAAGCTTTCGTTGATTTGCGCGATGTTGCTAAGGTTGAAGTCAAAGATGAGAAGCCAGAGTTCGATCCGATTCTGCTGCGTGCAGTTGACGATCTGGAATTGACTGTCCGCTCTGCTAACTGTTTAAAAGCAGAAGCTATCCACTACATCGGTGATTTGGTTCAGCGCACTGAAGTTGAGTTGCTTAAAACGCCTAATCTTGGTAAAAAATCACTTACTGAAATTAAGGATGTTTTGGCATCAAGAGGTTTATCGCTAGGCATGCGTCTAGAAAATTGGCCTCCAGCAAGTATTGCTGATGAATGAGATCACAGGTTAAGGTTTTACTGAGAAGGATAAGGTCATGCGCCATCGTAAGAGTGGTCGTCAATTGAACCGCAATAGTAGCCACCGCCAAGCTATGTTTCGTAATATGGCTGGTTCTTTAGTTCGTCATGAGATTATCAAGACAACTTTACCAAAGGCGAAAGAGTTGCGCCGTGTCGTTGAGCCACTGATTACTCTTGCCAAGACCGACAGCGTAGCTAATCGTCGTCTGGCATTTGCCCGTACTCGTGATAATGAGATCGTGGCAAAATTATTTAATGAACTTGGACCGCGTTTCGCGAGCCGTGCAGGTGGTTATACTCGTATTATGAAGTGTGGCTTCCGTGCCGGTGACAATGCGCCGATGGCTTACATCGAGCTTGTTGATCGTACTGTTGAGTCTCAAGCAGAAGTAGCTGCAGAGTAAATTTGCAATTACATGAAAAACCGGGATTAATCCCGGTTTTTTATTATCTAAAAATTAACTTTTTGTCGTTTCATATTTTGCTATCATAGTGAATGATATTTATAAATATATAAGAGGTATTTATGTATCATATAGGTAAATTAGCTAAGTTAGCAGATGTTACTACAGACACAATTCGTTTCTATGAAAAACAAGGATTAATGGAGCGTCCTAATCGTACAGAAAGCGGCTATCGTCTTTATGGCAAAAAAGATTTACAACGTTTACGTTTTATTCGTTATGCTAAGCAGTTAGGCTTTACTTTGGAATCAATTTCAGAATTATTGTCTATTCGCATTGATCCTGCTCATCATACGTGCCAGGAGTCGAAGAATATTGTAGATGCTCGCTTGCGGGAGCTCGAAATTAAAATTATAGAGATGGAGAGAATGAAGGATTCATTAAAAATGCTTAGTGCCGCTTGTTGTGGTAGTAAACATGTTAGTACTGGATGTTCAATTTTAGAGATTCTAGAACAAGGCGCCAATAAACGTTAAATGGCATATCAGTTTTAGATAAAATCAAATTTTATAGGTAATCTATTAATAGAAATAATTGATATTGGCGCATTTGATATGGCAAATTATCAGCATCAACGAGGCATTATAAAGAAGAGAGCAGTAGAAGCTATATTGCATCATCCTTTATATAGGCAACGGATTGAAAAAATAAAAAAGGAAAAGGGAGTTATCAGCGAAAGATCAAACATAATAAAGAGCTAACTAGTGGGTTAGTGATGATTAATTAAAAAATTTATTATCACTAACCCACTCGTTTTATTATTTTTGTTATTTTTAATAAATCACGTATTTCAGTTAATAATGTGACTTCTTTAGTTGGTGCTGCTGCAGGTGCTTCTTCTTTTTCGCGACGCAATTTGTTTATAAGTTTTATCGCAACAAAAATTGCTATAGCGATGATAAGAAAATCAAAAATATTCTGAATAAAGACACCATAATTCATAATAACAGCGGGTATATTATCGTGAGCTTCTCTTAAGACAAAATGAAATTGCTAAAAATCAATACCTCCGATAAGTAATCCGAGTGGCGGCATAATAATATCTGCAACAAGCGAAGAAACAATTTTGCCAAATGCTGCACCAATAATAACACCTACAGCCAGATCAATAACGTTGCCTTTCATTGCAAATTCACGGAACTCTTTTATAAAGCTCATAGTCTCCTCACCATTAATCAAAATAGAACGTAAAATTTATAAGAATGTTTAAATTATAATATCTATTGATATATTTCTATCAAAATTTTTACAAAAAGAATGGGCTAGGTTGGAAGATCTTTTCTACTTCAGGAACATGTTTTTTATCAGTAATGAACATAATGATGTGATCATCTTGTTCAATAATATGATAACTATTGGCAACAATGACTTCATCATCACGAACAATAGCACCAATAATTGTACCAGGAGGCAGTTTTATTTCTGAAATTTTTCTACCGACAACTTTGGATGTGTTTTCATCACCGTGAGCAATGGCTTCGATCGCTTCAGCAACACCTTTACGCAAGGATGAAACATTGATTATATCCGCTTTACGAACATGTCCTAGTAAAGCTGAAATTGTTGCTTGTTGAGGTGATATAGCGATATCAATGACTCCTCCTTGTACAAGATCAACATAAGCAGAACGCTGAATAAGAACCATTACTTTCTTGGCACCCATTTTTTTAGCTAACATAGCTGACATAATATTGGCTTCATCATCATTAGTCAGTGCTATAAATACATCTGTTTGTTCAATATGTTCTTCTGCTAACAGTTCTTGATCTGAAGCATCACCATAAAACACGATTGTATCATGTAATAGTTCTGCTAATTCAGTTGCTCTTTCTTGATCACGTTCTATTAATTTTACACTGTAATCTTTTTCTAGCTGTTTTGCTAAACCTGCACCAACATTACCGCCACCAACTATCATGATTCGCTTATAGGGTTTTTCCAGACGTTGCAGTTCACTCATGACAGCACGGATATGCTCAGTGGCGACAACAAAAAAGATTTCATCACCTGCTTCAATAATTGTGGATCCCTGTGGTCGAATGGGTCTATCTTGACGAAATATTGCAGCAATTCTGGTATCAATATGGGGTAAATGTTCGCGGAGATTTGAAAGGGAATTACCTACTAATGAACCTCCATAGTAGGCTTTTGCAGCAACAATACTAACTTTGCCACTTGCGAAATTAACAACCTGAAGTGCACCAGGATATTGAATTAATTTATAAATATAATCAATGACAAGCTGCTCAGGTGAAATAAGGTAATCAATTGGTATGTGATCAGGGGTAAAAAGTTTTTCAGTTTCTTTGATATATTCAGATGCACGTATTCTAGCAACTTTATTTGGCGTGTTAAAAAGAGAATAAGCGATTTGACATGCAATCATATTAGTTTCATCTGAATTTGTCACAGCAACAAGCATATCAGCATCTTCAGCTCCGGCTTCCCTTAGGATCCTAGGGTATGAGCCATGCCCACTGACAACTCTTAGATCAAATTTATCTTGTAACTGGCGTAAACGTTCAGTATTAGTATCTACGATGGTGATATCGTTATTTTCATCAACTAAATTTTCTGCGAGTGTTCCACCAACTTGTCCTGCACCTAATATGATAATTTTCATTATATTTTAATCTCACTGCCAGATTGAGTATTTATTCAAAATAGTAGTGTTAATTTTTTATTAGAGAAGCATAAAAGAAACCATCTCCTCCCCGTTGAGTGGGTAATATTTGTTGGCCTAGTTCCATATTATTATTTAAAGATGCTTCTGGATGATGAAAAAGAAATTTCTTTATTTGTTCTTTGTTTTCATCCGGTAAAATAGAGCAAGTAGCGTAAACTAGGGTGCCATTGGTTTTTAAGTAAGGCCAGATAGCCTCAAGAATTTTATATTGTAATTTGACCAATTGCGGGATATCTATCGGTTTTCTAAGCCATTTTATATCTGGATGCCTACGAATGACACCTGTTGCTGAGCAAGGTGCATCTAGCAATATACGATCAAATTTCGCACCTGATATCCATTCGAGTGGTTTACGCCCATCACCAACAATAACTCTTGCATGTAATTTTACTCGATTAAGATTTTCTTGGATACGTTTTATTCGTAGTTGATCAATATCAACCGCTAAAACATCAGCTTTTGGCGCAAGTTCGAGTATATAAGTTGTCTTACCACCAGGAGCTGCGCAAAGATCAAGAATATATTCACCGTTTTTAGGCGCTAATAATTCAACGCATCGTTGAGCAGATAGATCTTGAATTGTTACCCAACCTTGGTCAAATCCTGGTAATTTGTTAATCGCACATGGTTTTTGTAATTTGATAGCAAATTTACTGTCATTGCTTAAACTGGCCTCTATACCCGCTTGTTGTAATAGCATTAGATAATCATTAGTAGAATGATATAATTGATTTACTCTTAACCACATAGGTGGTTTTTGGTTATTGGCCTCAAGAATCTCTTTCCATTGAGCAGGATAAACTTGCTGAATTTTTTCTAAAAGCCATTTAGGATGTAAATAATTGTTTTCATTATTATTGGCTTTTTCATTTAATATTTGTTCTTGCCGTTGAAATTGTCTTAATACAGCATTAATTAAGCCTTTTAATTGAGGGAGTTTCAGGGCGTTAGCTCCATCAACAGTTTCTGCTAGTGAGGCATGGGGGGGAATGCGAGTAAAACGAAGTTGGTAAATTCCTACCATAATAAGATAATGAATAATTCGTTGTTTTCCTTTTAATGGCTTAGTTATTAATTGTTGAATAAACCATTCCAATAAAGGTAACACTCTAAGTACACCAAAACTGAGTTCTTGTAAAAGTGATTTATCTTTATCTGATATATTTTTCTGCCATTCGGGAAGTACAGTGCTTAATGATTGTTTTTGATCAATAACCTGGGCAATAACTTGGGCACAAATGCTTCTAAGGTTATATTTTTTATTCATGTTGAATATAATTACCTACTAATTATAAATGCAAGCAAGAAATTTATTTTTTAATTTTGTTGCAATGGTGAATTTATTATTGTGCCAGGAATAAACAATCCGTGGCGAGAGTTTAGAAAATCACAAACTAACATGATCTTTTTACCGGCCGGTTGTATTTTTAAAATGTTTAAAATACCTTTCCCGGTTGCCACCTTAATTCCTGTTTTATCGGCACTTAAAATTGTTCCTGGTGATGAGTCAATCTGATGATAAATGACTTCGGCATACCATACTTTAATGGGGTTATCTGCAAAAATAAAATAACTTACTGGCCAAGGATTAAATGCCCGGATACATCGTTCAATTTGTTCAGCCGAAAGTGTCCAATCAATTAATGCTTCATCTTTACTCAATTTTTCAGCATAGGTAGCAAATGTATTATTTTGCTTTTCTGGTTTTGCTTGAGCTGATGCTACTAAATCAAGAGTATGTAAGAGTGCAGTAGGGCCAATTTTTGCAAGTTTTTGATACAGTGTTGCGCTGGTATCTTTTAGTTCAATGGGGCAACTTACTTTATAGAGCATATCCCCGGTATCTAGACCACTATCCATTTGCATAATTGTAATACCGGTTTCTTTATCACCAGCCCAAATTGAGCGTTGAATTGGCGCTGCACCTCTCCAGCGAGGTAGTAGTGATCCATGAACATTCAAACAACCGATTGGTAGCATATTTAATACAACTTCAGGTAAAATTAGGCCATAAGCGACGACAACCATAACATCAGCATGTTTATTTTCAATCCAGCGCTGACTTTCTGCTGTTTTTAGTGTTGTTGGCTGGAAAACAGCAATATTCGCTTTTTCGGCTAGTATTTTTACTGGGCTTGATGCGAGTTTTCGCCCTCTTCCAGCTGGTTTATCTGGTTGTGTCAAAACGCCAACTATTTGGTACTTATCCTTGAAACTGAGTAATGCAGCTAAATGTTGTGCTGCAAAATCAGGGGTGCCGGCAAAAATGATTCGTAGACAGTCTGACACGTAAAGATCCCTATATTAAAATATGAAAAATATCATTTCTTTGTTTTAGCTTTTAGACGTTCAAGCTTTTCAATTTTTTGCCTAATGCGTTGGCGTTTTAATGCAGAAAGATAGTCAATAAATAATTTGCCATTAAGATGGTCTATTTCATGTTGAATACAGATAGCAAGTAGATCATCTGTTTCTAATTCAAACTCTTTACCATTGACATCTAAGGCTTTAATTTTGACCCATTTAGCACGAGGTACGAATGCACGTTGTTCCGGTACAGAAAGACAACCTTCTTCTATTCCCGTTTCACCAGATGTTTCTAAGATAACGGGATTTATAAGTACCAATCTTTCATTACGAGATTCTGAAACATCAATAACAATAATTCTTTGATGAATATTAACCTGTGTTGCGGCTAAACCAATACCTTCTTCTTCATACATCGTTTCAAACATATCATTCACGATACGTTGTATTTCTGCATCAACTTTTTTTACCGGTTCTGCAATTTTGCGAAGACGTTCATCTGGGTAATGTAATATATTTAATACTGACATAAATGTTTAAAGCTATATCCAAAAAGTGAAAGTTATTTAATACCTATTCTAGACATTTCTCGTTATGATTGACAGTATTGGTTATAAATGAAACACACTTATTGCCAATGAAGTCTGGAAAGTATATGGATCCAATGGAAATATGGCTACGAATGAGGATGGTTTCTCATCTTTCAACTGTTAAGATTACTGCAATTGTAGAGAAACTCATTGAAATCAATAATGTTAAAGTCGCTTCTCTTCGAGCATGTGGGTTATCACCCCATCAATGTGTACAATTTACTCATGCAAATTCAAAAGCCATTTATGCTGCAATGAAATGGCTAGATGTAAGCGAGCATAAACTCATTACGTTATCAGATCCCAATTATCCATATTTATTAAAACAGATATATTCGCCACCAATTATACTCTTCGTTGCTGGTAAAGAGAAAGCGCTTTCTTCCACTCAAATTGCGATGGTAGGCAGTCGTTATAATGATTTCTATGGTGAAAAATGGGCACAAATATTTAGTCAGGAACTGGTGATGCATAAATTTACAATTACCAGTGGTTTAGCAATAGGTATAGATGGGATTAGCCATAAAACTGCATTAAGGAATAATGGCATAACCCTTGCTGTATTAGGTAGTGGTTTAAATAAATTATACCCAACCCAACATACTAGTTTAGCCAATAAAATCAAGGAAAAAGGGGCGTTAGTATCAGAATATCTACCAGATACTCCTCCGTTAGCCAAGAATTTTCCTCGTCGTAATCGTATAATTAGTGGCTTAAGTAAAGCAGTAATTGTGATTGCGGCTGGATTAAAAAGTGGTTCATTAATAACAGCTAAATGTGCATTGGAACAAGGTAAAGATATTTTTGCTTTACCTGGTGCGTTAGGTAATAGCTTATATGAAGGTAATCACTGGTTAATACAACAGGGGGCTTATTTAGCCTCTTCGCCGCAAGATATTATTGAACATTTAAACAGTGGACTAAAATGGTTACCAGAAAATAAAATCCTATCTGATAATCTACATATCGATAATTCTATGAACAATATATTGCGTTATATTAATTTTGAACCAACGCCTATAGATTTAATTGCTGAAAGAAGTGGCTTATCGGTTATTGAGGTATCTGCTCAATTATTGGAATTTGAATTAATGGGTAAAGTTATCTTTGTGTCTGGTGGATATATTAGAGTCGAGTAATTAAAGTGAGATGAGAATGCAAAAGCCAATTATTATTAGAAAAATGGCAAATGAAGATAAGGAGTATTGTCCTAAATGTCATAGTGAACTTATTATTCGAAATGGGGGATATGGGCCTTTTGTTGCTTGCTCTAATTATCCTAAATGTGATTATATTCGGCCATTAAAACAAGCAGCAGACAGCCAAATAATTAAAGAATTATTGGATTATTTTTGTCCCAAATGTGGGCATAATTTGGTGTTGAAGCGAGGGCGTTTCGGTATGTTTGTTGGTTGCAGTCATTATCCTCAATGTGAACATACAGAGTTAATTGATAAACCCGATGAAACGTTAATTGGATGTCCACAGTGTCAAGATGGCGAATTACTGCAAAGAACGTCACGTTTTGGCAAAGTATTTTATGGTTGTAATTGTTATCCTAAGTGTCAATTTGTGGTTAATGCTAAACCAATTTCTGGTAAATGTTCTTTTTGTCAGTATCCATTATTAATAGAAAAAAAGGTTTCACAAGATATGAAAATATTTTGTGCAAATAAATTATGTAATAGACAACAGTAATAAAAGTTTATGGAATAATTGGCATGTTTGATGAAATACCCCCTTCTTTTCGGAATATTATTGCAGCGTTAAATGAAGGCAAAATTATCGCATATCCGACAGAAGCTGTTTTTGGCCTCGGATGTGATCCTGATAATGAGAAAACAGTTCGACAGTTATTATTATTAAAACAGCGTTCATGGAAAAAAGGATTAATTTTAATAGCTGGAGACTATGAACAACTAATACCTTATATCGATGATAATAAATTAACTAATTTACAAAAAGAAATGATGCTTTCAACAGGGTCTAAATCTATCACCTGGGTAGTACCCGCTAGAAAAAACACACCAAAATGGTTAACAGGAAAATTTGATTCAATTGCGGTGCGTATTACAAATTTTGAGTTAATTAAAAAGCTTTGTTTTTTATATGGCAAACCCTTGATTTCTACTAGTGCTAATTTAAATGGATTATCACCATGCAGAACAAAAGAAGAAGTTATTGCCCAGTTTAATGGTCAAGTATCCGTTTTAGACGGTTCTGTTGGGGGACGTAAAAATCCCTCTGAAATTCGAGATATAATAACAGGTCATTTGTATCGAAAAGGTTAATGTGAATGGAAGAATTCGCCGTCTTTGGAAATCCAGTGGTACATAGTAAATCACCACTTATTCATAAATTATTCGCTGAGCAAACAGGTATTAAATATGATTATGGAAAAGTATTAGTTCCTTTAAATAAATTTGAAGAAAAATTAGATGATTTTTTTTCTCGAGGAGGAAAGGGGGCAAATATTACTTTACCTTTTAAGGAGTTAGCTTACCATAAAGTTGATGAATTAACTGAACAAGCTCAAATATGTGGTTCAGTTAATACTATCAAGAGGTTAGATGATCAAAGATTACTTGGTGATAATACCGATGGAATAGGCTTAATTTTAGATCTTGAGCGTTTGCGCTTTATTGAAAAGGGAAGACATATATTAGTAATTGGTGCTGGTGGTGCAGCACGTGGTGTTATAGCGCCTATTTTAAATTATGGCTGTCGAATAACGATTACGAATCGAACATTTAGTAAAGCTGATGAACTGGCAAAACAATTTTCTGCTATAGGACATATCAATTCATTGATGTTGGAGTCTATTGATTCTGCTGAGTATGATTTAGTTATCAACGCGACATCTTCTGGGGTTGTAGGTGAAGTTCCTACTATTTCACCTACTATATTCAAGCAAAATGTTTTTTGTTATGACATGTTCTATCGATTAAACGAAACACCATTTTTAACATTAGCAAAAAACTATGGGGTATTAAAATATGCTGATGGTATTGGTATGTTAGTTGGTCAGGCCGCTTTTGCTTTTAAATTATGGCATGGTAAATTACCTGATATTTCATCTGTATTACAGCGATTAAAAGAAAATACTGATATAAATTAGTTGGTCTATTTTTACGGAAAAATGATAAAGATATCAGGTAAAATTTGTGGATAGTATTTTTATAATAAACTTATAAATAATTATTTTTCCAATTGTTATAATTTGCTGCAGACAGGATTAAGCCTTTTAACTCTTCAGATGTTAATTTTCTAATTTGTTTTACAGGGCTGCCAATATATAAATAACCACTTTCTAATTTTTTACCTTGTGTGACTAAACTACCTGCACCGATAACGACATCATCATCAACTTTTGCGCCATCTAAAATAATTGAACCCATACCAACTAAAATTCGGTTACCAATAGTACATCCATGCAACATAACTTTATGCCCTATGGTAACGTCTTCTCCAATAATGAGAGGATATCCCTGGGGGTTAAGTTTATTTTCATGTGTAACATGAAGTACTGAACCATCTTGAATATTAGTTCTTGCTCCAATAGAAATGTAATTGACATCACCGCGTATAACAGTTAGTGGCCAAACACTTACATTGTCAGAAATGTGTACATCACCAATTACCACCGCAGTTGGATCGATAAATACACTATTACCAATAATGGGTTTTAGGTGTAAATAAGGTCTTATATTAGAAATCATTGCTATGTTTATCCTAATTAAACTATTTGAATTGGTTATCAAAGAGTGAATAGATAAATTTGTATTTTATATTATTAAACATTCTTTTAATCAAATATTATATAGGCCTATCTTTGTATTTTTTTAAATCAAAAAATTGCATGGATACTACAAAAGCGAGCTAAATTTGTAGAATTTTAATTCATTATGGCGAAAAAATGTTCATATAAATAAAAAAACACAAAAAATAGTTGAGTAAATTTTTAGGCGTCCTATAATGCGCCCCCACTGAGTCAGTATAGAACCAATCACTTGAAGTGGATTTTAGCGACGCAGGGTAAAGAAAAGTAGAAATAACTACTTGACTTTACAGGTGAAAAGCGTAGTATACGCCCCCTCGCGACTCCAGTCGCACGCTCTTTAACAATTAATCAGACAATCTGTGTGGCACTCGCAAGACATCATCAAAACTATTTGAAGATTAAAGTGCTTAAAGAGTGACAAACAGTTAATTCATATATGAACTAATAAGCAGTAACGTTATTTTAGCCGACGGAGAAGGCGATAAAAGCCGACAAAGTGGCAAAAAAAGCGTTACGGCCAGTAAAACATTCTTTGAGCATCAAACTTTTAATTGAAGAGTTTGATCATGGCTCAGATTGAACGCTGGCGGCAGGCCTAACATGCAAGTCGAGCGGCAGCGGAGAAAGCTGCTTTCTTGCCGGCGAGCGGCGGACGGAGTAGTAGGTATGGGATCTGGCCGAAGGCGAGGGATAACCACTGAAACGGTGGCTAATACCGCATAATCTCTAAGGAGCAAAGTGGGGACCTTCTGGCCTCACACCTTCGGATGAACCCATATGAGATTAGCTAGTAGGTGGGGTAAAAGGCTCACCTAGGCGACGATCTCTAGCTGGTCTGAGAGGATGATCAACCACACTGGGACTGAGACACACGGCCCAGACTCCTACAGGAGGCAGCAGTGGGGAATATTGCACAATGGGCGCAAGCCTGATGCAGCCATGCCGCGTGTATGAAGAAGGCCTTCGGGTTGTAAAGTACTTTCAGTGTGAGGAAGGTGTTAATAAGCAGCAATTGACGTTAGCGACAGAAGAAGCACCGGCTAACTCCGTGCCAGCAGCCTTGGTAATACGGAGGTGCGAGCGTTAATCAGATTACTGGGCGTAAAAGGGCACGCAGGCGGTTAATTAAGTTGGATGTGAAATCCCCGGGCTTAACCTGGGAATGGCATTCAAGACTGGTTAGCTAGAGTCTTGTAGAGGGGGGTAGAATTCCATGTGTAGCGGTGAAATGCGTAGAGATGTGGAGGAATACCGGTGGCGAAGGCGGCCCCTGGACAAAGACTGACGCTCATGTGCGAAAGCGTGGGGAGCAAACAGAGTTAGATACCCTGGTAGTCCACGCTGTAAACGATGTCGATTTGGAGGTTGTGGTCAAGAACTGCTTGGCCTCCGGAGCTAACGCGTTAAATCGACCGCCTGGGATACGGCCGCAGGTTAAAACTCAAATGAATTGACGGGGGCCCACAAGCGGTGGAGCATGTGGTTTAATTCGATGCAACGCGAAAGAACCTTACCTACTCTTGACATCCAGAGAAGCTTTTAGAGATAGAGGCGTGCCTGGGAACTTTGAGACAGGTGCTGCATGGCTGTCGTCAGCTCGTGTTGTGAAATGTTGGGTTAAGTCCCGCAACAGGCAACCCTTATCCTTTATTTGCCAGCGATACGGTCGGGAACTCAAAGGAGACTGCCGGTGATAAACCGGAGGAAGGTGGGGATGACGTCAAGTCATCATGGCCCTTACGAGTAGGGCTACACACGTGCTACAATGGCGTATACAGAGAGGCGAGCCTGCGAGGGAAGCGGAACTCAGAAAGTACGTCGAAGTCCGGATTGAGTCTGCAACTCGACTCCATGAAGTCGGAATCGCTAGTAATCGCGGATCAGCATGTCGCGGTGAATACGTTCCCGGGCCTTGTACACACCGCCCGTCACACCATGGGAGTGGGGTGCAAAAGAAGTAGGTAGCTTAACCTTCGGGATGGCGCTTACCACTTTGTGATTCATGACTGGGGTGAAGTCGTAACAAGGTAACCGTAGGGGAACCTGCGGTTGGATCACCTCCTTACCGAGATAGATGGAATGTGAGTGTTCACACAGATTGTCTGATGAAATCGAGCGTAAAGCCAATTTAAGATTGACTGAAGACCTTGAAGTCCCCTTCGTCTAGAGGCCTAGGACATCGCCCTTTCACGGCGGTAACAGGGTTCGAATCCCTAGGGACGCCACTTCAGTGATGAGAAAGGCGGCGCATCAATATTTTGGTGTGGTGTTTGAAGCTCAGGCTAGCGGGCTGTGCACTTTACTCAATAATGATTAAGTCAATCCAACGAGTTGATTTAACAATTATGCTCTTTAACAATCTGGAACAAGCTAAAATTGAAACACACATTATTAAGAAAATAATGTGGAGAACTCTCAAAACTCCAACGCGAAGTGTATTCGCTGTCAGGAAGGCAGGCGTTATGAGTGAGCAGTCAGGAATTCGAGGCGGCCAGCGCGCAGTCAGCGCAGCGTACAAAAAGTACGTGAGCATGGTGAGCACTGCCCAACAAAGAATTGCTGCACGCGCAGCCATAACCTATCAGAACGACAGTGAAATAAAGACACCTTCGGGTTGTGAGGTTAAGCGAATGAAGCGTACACGGTGGATGCCTAGGCAGTCAGAGGCGATGAAGGACGTGCTAATCTGCGAAAAGCGTCGGTAAGCTGATATGAAGCGTTATAGCCGGCGATGTCCGAATGGGAAAACCCAGTGCATTAATGCACTATCGTTTGATGAATTCATAGTCAAACGAGGCGAACCGGGGGGAACTGAAACATCTCAGTACCCCGAGGAAAAGAAATCAACCGAGATTCCCCTAGTAGCGGCGAGCGAACGGGGAGTAGCCCAGAGTCAGCATCGATATTAGCATCAGGAGAAGGGTCTGGAAAGGCCAGCCATAAAGGGTGATAGCCCCGTATCCGAAGGTGTTAGTATCGTGAGCTCGAAGAGTAGGGCGGGACACGTGTTATCCTGTCTGAATAAGGGGGGACCATCCTCCAAGGCTAAATACTCCTGACTGACCGATAGTGAACCAGTACCGTGAGGGAAAGGCGAAAAGAACCCCGGCGAGGGGGAGTGAAAGAGAACCTGAAACCGTGTACGTACAAGCAGTGGGAGCCCCATCACTCAAGTGCCTCGGCAGTTGGGTGATGGTATACCATCACAATAACAGCGCAGGCTTTGCCAACAAGGTTGTTCGGTTTTCAAGCCGCAGCGCAGTGTAGCTAGAAGTACACGAGCAGCGGAAGTTAAAAGCGGGCAAGATTGGCCGCAAAGACAAGCGGGACATTTGAGGATGGGGTGACTGCGTACCTTTTGTATAATGGGTCAGCGACTTATGATTTGTAGCAAGGTTAACCAGCTATAGTGGGAGCCGTAGGGAAACCGAGTCTTAACTGGGCGTCAAGTTGCAGGGTATAGACCCGAAACCCGGTGATCTAGCCATGGGCAGGTTGAAGGTTGGGTAACACTAACTGGAGGACCGAACCGACTAATGTTGAAAAATTAGCGGATGACTTGTGGCTGGCGGGTGAAAGGCCAATCAAACCGGGAGATAGCTGGTTCTCTCCCGAAATAGCTTTAGGGCTAGCCTCAAGTGATGATTATTCGGGGTAGAGCACTGTTTCGGCTAGGGGGTCATCCTCGACTTACCGAACCCAGACAAACTCCGAATACCGAAGAATGTCATCACGGGAGACACACGGCGGGTGCTAACGTCCGTCGTGAAGAGGGAAACAACCCAGACCGCCAGCTAAGGTCCCCAAGTCATGGTTAAGTGGGAAACGAAGTGGGAAGGCTTAGACAGCCAGGATGTTGGCTTAGAAGCAGCCATCATTTAAAGAAAGCGTAATAGCTCACTGGTCGAGTCGGCCTGCGCGGAAGATGTAACGGGGCTAAACCATGCACCGAAGCTGCGGCAGCAACAGCAATGTTGTTGGGTAGGGGAGCGTTCTGTAAGCCGTTGAAGGTGGACTGAGAGGTCTGCTGGAGGTATCAGAAGTGCGAATGCTGACATAAGTAACGATAAAGCGGGTGAAAAACCCGCTCGCCGAAAGACCAAGGGTTCCTGTCCAACGTTAATCGGGGCAGGGTAAGTCGACCCCTAAGGCGAGGCTGAAAAGCGTAGTCGATGGGAAACGGGTTAATATTCCCGTACTAAGGGTTACTGCGAAGTGGGGACGGAGAAGGCTAGGCTATCCGGGCGACGGTTGTCCCGGTTTAAGCGTGTAGGTGGGTCGTGCAGGCAAATCCGTACGACTATAACACTGAGGCGTGATGACGAGCCACCAAGGTGGTGAAGTAGTTGATGCCCAGCTTCCAGGAAAAGCCGCTAAGCGATAGGTAATCCTTAATCGTACCCCAAACCGACACAGGTGGTTAGGTAGAGAATACTCAGGCGCTTGAGAGAACTCGGGTGAAGGAACTAGGCAAAATAGTGCCGTAACTTCGGGAGAAGGCACGCTCGTTAGGGTTAACGCCCTGAAGAGTCGCAGTGAATAGGCTCAAGCAACTGTTTATTAAAAACACAGCACTGTGCAAACACGAAAGTGGACGTATACGGTGTGACGCCTGCCCGGTGCTGGAAGGTTAATTGATTGGGTAAGCAGTAAGGCGAAGCTCTTGATCGAAGCCCCAGTAAACGGCGGCCGTAACTATAACGGTCCTAAGGTAGCGAAATTCCTTGTCGGGTAAGTTCCGACCTGCACGAATGGCGTAATGATGGCTAGGCTGTCTCCACCCGAGACTCAGTGAAATTGAACTCGCTGTGAAGATGCAGTGTACCCGCGGCAAGACGGAAAGACCCCGTGAACCTTTACTATAGCTTGACACTGAACATTGAGCCTTGATGTGTAGGATAGGTGGGAGGCTAAGAAGTGTGGACGCCAGTTCGCATGGAGCCAACGTTGAAATACCACCCTTTAATGTTTGATGTTCTAACTTAGGTCCGTTATCCGGGCTGAGGACAGTGTCTGGTGGGTAGTTTGACTGGGGCGGTCTCCTCCCAAAGTGTAACGGAGGAGCACGAAGGTTGGCTAATCACGGTCGGACATCGTGAGGTTAGTGCAAAGGCATAAGCCAGCTTGACTGCGAGCGTGACGGCGCGAGCAGGTACGAAAGTAGGTCTTAGTGATCCGGTGGTTCTGAATGGAAGGGCCATCGCTCAACGGATAAAAGGTACTCCGGGGATAACAGGCTGATACCGCCCAAGAGTTCATATCGACGGCGGTGTTTGGCACCTCGATGTCGGCTCATCACATCCTGGGGCTGAAGTAGGTCCCAAGGGTATGGCTGTTCGCCATTTAAAGTGGTACGCGAGCTGGGTTTAGAACGTCGTGAGACAGTTCGGTCCCTATCTGTCGTGGGCGAAGGAAGATTGAGGGGGGCTGCTCCTAGTACGAGAGGACCGGAGTGGACGCACCACTGGTGTACAGGTTGTCATGCCAATGGCATCGCCTGGTAGCTAAGTGCGGAAGAGATAACCGCTGAAAGCATCTAAGCGGGAAACTTGCCTCAAGATGAGTCTTCCCTGACAGTAATGTCCTATAAGGGGTGTTCGAGACGAGGACGTAGATAGGCTGGGTGTGTAAGCGTAGCGATACGTTGAGCTAACCAGTACTAATGACCCGAGAGGCTTAACCTGACAACACCGAAGGTGTTTTGAGAAGAGAGAAGAATTTTAGCTTGTTCAAGAGTCTATCCTGACGAGATATTACGCGAAGGAGCGTGAACTGGCGCTGTTGATGGTGAGCACCTACTGAGGTAGGCGAGTGAGCCGAAAGGCTAGCCGAGATGGCAGCGTACTGAAACGGGATAGGTAAAAAAGAATTTGTCTGGCGGCAATAGCGCGGTGGTCCCACCTGACCCCATGCCGAACTCAGAAGTGAAATGCCGTAGCGCCGATGGTAGTGTGGGGTCTCCCCATGTGAGAGTAGGGAGCTGCCAGACTTTAATTATGTTAAGAAAGCCACCTAAGGGTGGCTTTTTTGCGTTTGGCTCGTTATATCGTAAAACGGTTTAGTTTGTTTTTTTATTATAAAATTTTATTTGTAAATTTTTTCATTTACTATGAATCGAGAAAAAATTAAAAAAACTAGGCTAAACTGTTTTTTCGCTTATTTCTGCTTGTAATATTACATTTAATCCCTTAAATGCACATTTATATAATAAATATGCAACATTTTTATTGCCTTAACTTAAGTTAATTATCGTTATTATATTTAAAATAAATCCTTTATTTTCAATTAAATAGATGTTTTTTTTGAAAATGGAAAGGGTTTTTGATTTTTGCTGATTTTGAGATAGTCTTTAGCAAGTGTACCTTATATTAAAGGAGATACTCCTATGGATCAGCAGGCAGCGATCAATGAATTAACTTTTTTGCAACCATTTGGCGCACCAGAAAAGCAACTTTTGACACCAGCCGCGGTGGATTTTTTAACAGCGTTAGTTGAGCAGTTTGCTGAATATTGTGATGTTTTACTCAATGCTAGGGTTGAGCGCCAGTGTCAGATCGATCAAGGTATTTTACCTAATTTTATGACGGAAACTATTTCAATCAGGAAGGATGATTGGAAAATACAAGGTATTCCTGCGGATTTACTTGATCGCCGAGTCGAAATAACCGGCCCGGTAGAACGTGTAGTGGTCTAATAAAACTGTAGAGATTTATAGCTTATAATTAAGCAAAATCTTATAGGTATAAATATGACCCGAAAAGTAAAAGTAACCTTTAGCGGAAAGCAAAAACTGGAATATGCAAAACTCATGGTTGAAGGTGGATATAGCAATATCCAAGTTGAAAAAATATCCGGTGCGGGTAAATCTGCCGTATCACGATGGAAGCAACAATATCTTGCCGAGTTAAATGGGAATACGCCTGTAAAATCAAAAGCGTTAACACCCGAGCAACAGCGCATACAAGAATTAGAAGTTCAACTTAAGCGTGCTCAGAGGGATAATGACATATTAAAAAAAGCCGCGGCTTACTTCATCCTCGACAATCAAAACTCAAAATCGTGAAGCAACTGAAAATCATGTACCCCAATTTTACGGTCACTGAGTTATGCCATCTTTTTGAAGTAAGCAGCAGTAGTTTTTATTATGAAACGAAAATACCGACAGTTGAAAATGATGTCACCGATCATGCAAAACTGATCCACTAACGATCATCTAAAACTGATCCACTTGGTATTATTCGCACATTTTTGTACGGATAATTTATGTTAACCAAGGAGATATTTGTGGATATTCATGTTCGCTTTGCACAAGGACAAAGCCTTCGAAAAATTGCCAGTGAGTTGGGTATATCCCGTAACACCGTAAAACATCATTTACAACAACAGACAATGCCAACTTATGCTAAAAGAAGTCAACAACCGACTAAATTATCCCCCTTTAAACCTTATTTGCTTCAGCGAATTGAACTGGCTAAACCTGATTGGATCCCTGCAACAGTCTTATTTGATGAGGTAGTTGAAAACGGCTATCAAGGTGGTATTGCTCAATTACGCCGATTTGTTTGTCAATTTAAACCAAGCATTGTTCCCGAAGTAGTCGTCCGTTTTGAAACACAGCCAGGTCAACAAATGCAAATCGACTTCACCAGCATCCGGCGAGGTAAAAAATCGCTGAAAGCGTTTGTTGCAACGCTAGGCTATTCGCGTGCGAGTTATGTAAAGTTCTTTGATAATGAACGAGCAGAATCGTGGCAGCAAGGTTTAAGAGAAGCTTTCGACTACTTTGGTGGTGTACCACAGGAAGTATTGTGTGATATGTAGTGGTCTAATAAAACTGTAGAGATTTATAGCTTATAATTAAGCAAAATCTTATAGGTATAAATATGACCCGAAAAGTAAAAGTAACCTTTAGCGGAAAGCAAAAACTGGAATATGCAAAACTCATGGTTGAAGGTGGATATAGCAATATCCAAGTTGAAAAAATATCCGGTGCGGGTAAATCTGCCGTATCACGATGGAAGCAACAATATCTTGCCGAGTTAAATGGGAATACGCCTGTAAAATCAAAAGCGTTAACACCCGAGCAACAGCGCATACAAGAATTAGAAGTTCAACTTAAGCGTGCTCAGAGGGATAATGACATATTAAAAAAAGCCGCGGCTTACTTCATCCTCGACAATCAAAACTCAAAATCGTGAAGCAACTGAAAATCATGTACCCCAATTTTACGGTCACTGAGTTATGCCATCTTTTTGAAGTAAGCAGCAGTAGTTTTTATTATGAAACGAAAATACCGACAGTTGAAAATGAAAGACTGTGTGGCGAAATCAAACGTATTTTTTATACATCGGGTCAAATTTATGGCAAAAGACGTATTCAAGTCGAGTTAAAGGGTTTAGGGCACCAAATTGGCACTTATAAAATATCGAACATCATGAAATTAAATCAATTAGTTGCAATTAGACCAACGAAAAAGCACTACTATCACTCATCGGGTAACGAACATCGATATGCCCCTAATTTGCTTAAACGACAATTTTCCCCTGAACAGCATAATCACTATTATGTCGGGGATATCACGTATATTAGACATCACTATGGGTGGAGCTATTTAGCCTGTGTGTTGGATTTAGCCACCAAAGAAATTATTGGTTATGCCTTATCAACAAAACCGGATTCGAAATTAGTGAAAGAAGCCTTAGATAACGCAATTGAACGGCAATTACCGGATACGACAAGTTTGATGTTCCATTCAGATCAAGGTTGCCAATATTCATCGGAGGAGTTTAGGGCGCACCTCTTTGAACGGAAAATAACTCAAAGCATGAGTCGGCGAGGTAATTGCCTCGATAATGCCGTGATGGAAAGATTTTTTAGGAGTTTAAAGACAGAAAGACTTAACCGTTTATCGTTTATGAATCATCAATCTGTTGTCTGTGAAGTTGAAAATTATATTCAGTTTTACAATTATTATCGACGCCATTCAACGATTGGTTATTTAACGCCACATCAAAAATATCATGAACTAAAAAATGCCGCTTAGATCTTCTACAGAATTTGTTGACCATTACAGATAACGCAAAATCCCTCATCATCGAACGGGATGCTTATGCAGAAGGTGATCATAAATTACATGTCGAAATGCTTCAAATGTCGAAAGATTACGGGTTTAAATTGAAGGCTTGCAAGCCCTACAGGGCAAAAACGAAAGGGAAAGTAGAGCGCTTTAACCACTATTTAAAAAACAGCTTTATCGTGCCATTAAACACCGACCTTCGTGCTCATAATCTTGAACTGGATATTGAAATAGCTAATGCAAAAGTGGGTCCATGGTTACAACGCGTTGCCCATCAGCGAATTCATGGAACAACGTTAGAGAAGCCAGCAGATAGATTAGCTAAGGAAGTTAAGTCTCTTCTACCCTTACCAGCAAGGGTTTGCCAATCTATCCCACAGACTAATACGCTTAATATCCTATCGTACCGCCCTTGAATCTGTCAGTTTGCAACACTCAATCAGCGTATACGAAGCATTACTGGGAGGTGAACATGTTATTGCATGAACAAATTGAACACCTGTGTGAGTCATTGAAATTAAATTCTATTCCGACTCATTGGTCATCACTTGCCGAAAATGCATTGCCCAAGACAAAAGCTACGGAGAGTTTTACTGTCCCTGTTAAAATGTGAGCAACAACAACGAGATGAACGAACTCGTAATCTTTTGAGTCGGATGGCAGGATTCCCAGCACATAAAGAACTTAATACGTTCGATTTTAAGTTTGCAACGGGGATCCCAAACAACACATACAGGAATTAAGCGCATTAACGTTTATTGAACGTAATTAAAATGTCGTGTTGCTTGGCCCAAGCGGTGTAGGCAAAACGCATTTAGCTATTGGGTTAGGATTAAAAGCAGTACAGGCCAAGAAGAAAACCCGCTTTACCACGGCAGCTGAACTGATGTTGCAACTCTCAACTGCCAAACGACAAAATAAGCTCAAACAATATCTATCACGTTCGGTGATGGCCCCGAAGTTGTTGATTATCGATGAAATTGGATACCTGCCGTTTGGGCGAGAAGAAGCAAACCTGTTTTTCAATGTGATTGCCAAGCGTTATGAGCATGGCAGTGTCATATTGACGAGTAACCTATCATTTGGGCAATGGCCAAGTGCTTTTGCTGATGACGCAACATTAACTGCCGCTATGCTTGATCGTTTACTTCATCATTCGCATGTACTGCAATTAAGCGGTGAAAGCTACCGATTGAAAGATAAGCGGCGCTCAGGAGCAATAACTGAGTAAAACAGTGGATCAATTTTGATTGATCGGATTTAGATAAAAAGTGGATCAGTTTTCGGTGATCGTTGACAATGAAAGACTGTGTGGCGAAATCAAACGTATTTTTTATACATCGGGTCAAATTTATGGCAAAAGACGTATTCAAGCCGAGTTAAAGGGTTTAGGGCACCAAATTGGCACTTATAAAATATCGAACATCATGAAATTAAATCAATTAGTTGCAATTAGACCAACGAAAAAGCACTACTATCACTCATCGGGTAACGAACATCGATATGCCCCTAATTTGCTTAAACGACAATTTTCCCCTGAACAGCATAATCACTATTATGTCGGGGATATCACGTATATTAGACATCACTATGGGTGGAGCTATTTAGCCTGTGTGTTGGATTTAGCCACCAAAGAAATTATTGGTTATGCCTTATCAACAAAACCGGATTCGAAATTAGTGAAAGAAGCCTTAGATAACGCAATTGAACGGCAATTACCGGATACGACAAGTTTGATGTTCCATTCAGATCAAGGTTGCCAATATTCATCGGAGGAGTTTAGGGCGCACCTCTTTGAACGGAAAATAACTCAAAGCATGAGTCGGCGAGGTAATTGCCTCGATAATGCCGTGATGGAAAGATTTTTTAGGAGTTTAAAGACAGAAAGACTTAACCGTTTATCGTTTATGAATCATCAATCTGTTGTCTGTGAAGTTGAAAATTATATTCAGTTTTACAATTATTATCGACGCCATTCAACGATTGGTTATTTAACGCCACATCAAAAATATCATGAACTAAAAAATGCCGCTTAGATCTTCTACAGAATTTGTTGACCATTACAGACACTCCCAGCCGTCTTTCAAATGGACGAAATTCTTTATCATATGCGTCATCACATTGTTGGACTTAACTGTGGTCGTTGGGATTATATTTTTAGTTATATCAAAACGCTAAAAGAATACAGTGATCGTGTGCTACCGGATCGGCAGGTAGTAACAATGACACAACCTTTTTTAAATGCTTATTCTCGTTTACTGATTAGGACTTGCCATCGTCGTGGTGCCTTCGCTATGGGAGGAATGTCGGCTTTTATTCCATCTAAAGATCTAAAACAGAATGAAGAAGTTTGGGCGAAGGTTAAAGCAGATAAAGAATTAGAGGCTAAAAATGGTCATGATGGAACTTGGATTGCTCACCCTGCTTTAGCGGATATTGCAATCTCTGTTTTTAATGCAGAATTAGCGGGAAGAAAAAATCAACTAGATGTCATGCGTGAGAATGATGAATCTATTACAGCTGAACAGTTATTACAGCCTTGCTGTGGTGAGCGTACTGAAGAAGGGATGAGAGCAAATATTCGTATTGCGGTTCAATATATTGAAGCTTGGATTTCTGGTAATGGCTGCGTGCCTATCTATGGATTAATGGAAGATGCTGCAACGGCAGAAATTTCGCGTATTTCTATTTGGCAATGGATCCGTCATGAAAAACGATTATCTAATGGACAAAAAGTAACAAAAGAATTGTTCTTAGAGATGCTAGATGAAGAGTTACAGACTATTCAGCAAGAACTCGGTGATGTCCGTTTTCAACATGGCCGTTTTCGGGAAGCAGTGGAATTGATGATCTATATTACCACTCAGGATGAGTTGATCGAATTTTTGACCTTGGCGGGTTACCAACAACTTGACTGAAAGAAAAATATTTTGGCTATTTAATATCTAATTAACTCGTATGAGGGGAGATAAAAATGGTAACGACCAGATCACAACAGATTGCTCAACTGGAGGAAGAATGGCGCTCTTCTTCGCGTTGGAGAGGAATTATTCGCACTTATAATGCAGAAGATGTTGTCAAATTACGTGGTTCAATAAATCCCGATTATTTATTCGCGCGCAATGGTGCTGATAAGTTTTGGCAACTAATTAATGGGAAATCAAAAAAAGATTATGTCAATGCGCTAGGTGCATTAACAGGTGGTCAGGCGTTGCAGCAAGCTAAGGCTGGTATAGAGGCAGTTTACTTATCAGGTTGGCAAGTAGCAGCCGATGCCAATACGGCTGCGAATATGTATCCAGATCAATCGCTTTATCCTGTTGATTCAGTTCCTGAAGTTGTCAAACGAATTAATAATAGCTTTCGTCGAGCCGATCAAATTCAATGGGCAAATAATATAAATCCAGGTGATGCTAAATATATTGATTTTTTTCTACCAATTATTGCTGATGCGGAAGCGGGTTTTGGTGGCATATTGAATGCTTTTGAACTTATGAAAGCATTGATTGAGGCAGGCGCTGCGGCTGTGCATTTTGAAGATCAGCTCGCTGCTGCCAAAAAATGCGGCCATATGGGCGGCAAGGTATTGGTGCCGACACAAGAAGCTATACAAAAGTTAATTGCAGCACGTTTGGCCGCTGATGTTTGTGGTATTCCGACCGTTTTGATTGCTCGTACCGATGCTGAAGCGGCAGATTTACTGACCTCAAATAGCGATCCTTATGATGAAAAATTCATCATTAATGAACAGCGGACACCAGAGGGATTTTTTCGCACCCAGGCAGGAATTGAACAGGCTATTAGTCGCGGCTTAGCTTATGCGCTTTATGCTGATTTGATTTGGTGTGAGACATCAACCCCGGATTTAGATGCAGCTAAAATATTTGCCGAAGCTATTCATGCTAAATATCCTAATAAGTTGTTGGCTTATAACTGTTCTCCATCTTTCAATTGGAAGAAAAACTTAGACGATAAAACCATTGCCTGTTTTCAAAAAAAATTATCTGAAATGGGATATAAATTTCAATTTATTACCTTGGCTGGTATTCATAGTATGTGGTTTAACATGTTTGATTTAGCTTATGCATATGCTAAAGGTGAAGGAATGAGACATTATGTTGAGAAAATTCAGGAAAAGGAGTTTGCTGCTGCTAAGCAGGGTTACTCGTTTTCTTCCCATCAGCAGGAAGTTGGCACGGGTTATTTTGATCAAGTCACAACTATTATTCAAGGTGGAACTTCTTCTGTTACGGCACTGACCGGCTCAACTGAAGAACAGCAGTTTTAAACATATTGCTTATGTTACTTAGCCTGATGGATTTGATGCTAATAAAGCTTAATTTGTCGAAATGAGGGCGCTATTTATGACCTTAAGCTCAGCGGAGTTAATTGCCGAGACAATTTTACAAGGCTTTGATGCGCAGTATGGCCGTTTTTTGGAAGTAACATCAAGTGCCCAGCAACGTTTTGAGGATGCTGATTGGCACGGTATACAAGAAGCGATGAAAAAGCGAATTAATCTTTATGATCATCATGTTGATCTGGTTGTTAAACAACTTAGCCAGATGAATTTAACCGCTGAATTTACTAAGCAATTATTAGCTGAAATTAAGCAGCTATATATTAGACTATTAGAAGATTACCCACGTTTTGAAATTGCGGAAAGTTTTTTTAATTCAGTTTATTGTCGATTATTTCAGCATTGTGATCTGACACCAGATAATTTATTTATTTTTACTTCACAGCCAGTAAATCGTTTTTGTGATACCCCACGCCCACTATCCCGCTGTTTTTCTATTCATATGGGGCTTAAAAAAACAATAGAAAATATTTTAATAGATATTCCATTTCGTCTAGCTTGGGAAGATTTACCGAGAGATGTGAATTATATAGTTAACTATCTTAAAAGGACGTTTTCTGCTGAACAATTAGCTGGCGTCAAATTTGAGATAGCAAATGAATTATTTTATCGTAATAAAGCGGCTTGGGTAGTAGGTAAAATAATGATTGGCAAAATCGTTTATCCATTTTTATTGCCAATTCATAATAATGAGCAAGGTGGTATTTATGTTGATACTTGTCTGACTAATTATAACAATGCCAGTATTATATTTGGTTTTGCCCGTTCCTATTTTATGGTCTATGTTCCATTTCCTGCTGCCTTGGTTTTTTGGTTAAGGGATATTTTACCAGGGAAGTCGATTGCCGAATTGTATATGTCAATAGGTTGTCAGAAACATGGAAAAACTGAGTATTATCGAGAATATCTGGCTTTTATAAACTTTTCACAAGAGCAGTTTATTATTGCTCCTGGCATTAAAGGGATGGTAATGCTAGTTTTTACTTCACCTTCTTTTGGGCGAGTTTTTAAAGTGATTAAAGATCACTTTTTGCCACCAAAGCAAGTTACGCAGGAACGTGTAAGAGCATGCTATCGGATAGTTAAAGAGCATGATCGGGTTGGTAGAATGGCGGATACCCAAGAGTTTGAAAATTTTGTGATCGCTAAAAAACATATCAGTGAAGAATTGATGGCGGAACTATGGCGTGAAATACCCTCCAAACTTCAAGATTTAGGCGATAAGATTTTGATCCGTCATCTCTATATGGAACGAAAGATGATCCCGCTGAATATTTACACCGATCAAGTTAGGGGTGAAGAATTAAAATGGATCATTGAAGATTATGGTAATGCTATCAAACAATTAGCGGCGGCAAATATTTTTCCAGGTGATATGTTGTTTAAAAACTTTGGTGTTACTCGTCATAGACGAGTGGTTTTTTACGATTATGATGAAATTTGCTATATGACTGAAATGAATTTTCGTAAAATACCAGAACCGCTTTATCCGGAGCAGGAGATGGCTGACGAACCATGGTATAGTGTTGCTGAACATGATGTATTTCCAGAAGAGTTTCGCCATTTTCTTTGTAATGATCCTGTTATTAGAAAATATTTTGAAATGTACCATGCTGATCTATTTAGTACAGAATATTGGCAATCTTTACAAGAAAAAATATGTCAGGGGTACATAGCCGATGTTTTTGCTTACCCGGTAAAGCAAAGGTTTTGTCAACGCACATTTTAAGATCGGCAAGTATAGTTACCTATGTAATATAAATAGTATATCTAATTAATTGTTCAACATTAATTAACAAATTGGTAATTTAAGAAATTTTTAATGAATAGCGCCATATTCATGACTGATCTGTTTTGCTGCTTGTAAAATAGTACTACCTAATTCGTTAATGCGATCATTTGTAATCCGAGAACTCGGGCCTGAGATGGAAACGGCAGCAAAAACTTCTTGATATTCATCATAAATACAGGCACCAATACAACGTAGGCCTAAAGCATGTTCCTGATTATCATATGCAAATCCTTTTGTCCGGATATCGCTAAAATTTTCTTCGAGCGCTGAAGGTGAAGTTAGTGTATAAGGCGTGTATGCGTGTAATTTCTGTTTTTCTAGTAAAGGAAGTCGTTGTGATTTAGGTAAAGCAGCTAATAATGCTTTGCCTGCTCCAGAAGCATGCATAGGTAATTTGCCGCCAATGGGTGCAGACATTCTCATCAAAGCATTACATTGCACTTGATCGACAATCACTGCGTCATATTTTGTCCGATCTAAGATAGCAAGATTTACTGTTTCACCAGATTCTTCCATTAATTTCCGCAAGATTGGATGCACAGTCGCTAAGAAATTACGATTTTTTAGGAAACCACTACCAATAATGAATGCGTTTGCAGCAATTACCCATAACCCGAGCTCACCGATTTGACGTATGAAACCATGCTGTTTCAATGTTTCTAATAAGCGATGGGTTGTTGAGTTCGCAAACCCTGCTTGAGTCGCTAAATCAGTCAGTGATACCCCACCTACTGAGGTAGAAATGTATTTTAATAGAGTCAAGCCTCGACTTAATGATTGAACTTGCGAGGCTGATGACAAGTTATTATTAGAGGTTTTAATTTTGTTTTTGTTGTTATTTATTGTTGTTTTGTTCATCGTATTAGCGTTCCCAATTAGAATAAATTTCTATTTATTATGAACGAAATAGGAATAAATTCTCATCGGAGGAGTTGGTTTTTTGTTAGACAAAAATTTTTTACTGAATCATATCTATTCGAAAATCCTATTTTTTAGCTAAATATAATTATTGTTGAATAATAATTAGCTAAATTTTTTTATTGATCTATTAATAATGTTAGTCAGACATAAAATAAAATATTTATAATTTTAATATAATCATTTAATTAAATTTTTTTACTAAATTAGTGGACTTGAGCAGATTATTAAATAGTCGTTTTCTAGTATTATTCGTATTTTAATAAGTTATTATTCTTATTAGGGAAAATATAATATATTTTATTGAAATTAATTTCTAAGAAGATGTAAATGAGTAATATAAATATCATTGATGGTATTAAAAGTTTTTTTAGTTCTACAGCTAATGTGAAAAATAAAGCAGAACAGTCAGCAACAGCAAATAAATTTGATAAGTTATCTATAGCCATGGAAAAATGGCGTGATCCGTCTGATAAAGATGAAATTGAGCAACATTTGCAAACTTTGTCCCATCAACAATCTATTGATAATACCGAAACGGTTTATGCTAAACTATCAGCATTTATTAGGCTTGCTACATTGGCAGGTGAAACACATCGGCATGATTTTAAAATACAACTTTCTCCATATTTGGATATGTCAAGCCTTGACACCTATAATGGTTTTAGTCAAATAACTATATCGGTAAAAGATGTATTGAATAAGGAATCTATTTGGTTTGGTGATCCGATGTATGAGTTATTTTGTGCAATGAAGGTGCCTTTAACCAATTCTTCTGAATACTTGGCTACCAAAAGTAGTATGTCAGAAGACGAGCTCCATTCTTTTATGCAGAAAGAGTTGGCATTGGTTATCGATAATAATGATCCGCAAAGTTTTAGGCTGCACGGAATTGAAGACAAAAATCAAGAACGTTTAGATATCGCTAAATTTTCTTTAGAGGTGCGGCAAAAAATGATGAAAAATAAGCCGTTCTTGCAATCTTTTATTATGGCAAAAATGAAATGTTTTGATTATTTTTCTGCTACTGCTTCATCTTTATCATCATTTTTTCTGAACTGGCTTGTCATAATTCTCTTGAAATGGCACAAAATTTGAAGGGTGAATTTGATAAAGTTAGGGAGAATACCGAGCAAACCTTATTTAATTTATTTAATCAGAAAAATATAGATACAGAAAATATTATTGAACATTGTAATACTCTAATGAAGAAAATATAGTATTTTTATTGATGATTTAAATTTTTTACCAAAAAGAGCATTCATTTATGAATGTTCTTTTTAGTTTATATTTTAGGTTATTGAACATAGCATTAGCTCCATATCGTGCAAATTTATTTTCATTTTAAATGAATCAGCGTAAAACAATAATTTGTGATTATTTATTACTGTGAAATTTGTTTTTTATAAAAATTTGGCTTTTAAATGTAAATGCCATTTTATTTATATCTGTAAAATAGTTAGGCCGAGTATTTTTATTTACAGGGACAACTATTTTTAAGGATATATTTATGAACATTTTTTCTGTCCGTTTTAGAAATTTTTTGCATACTCAATCTACACATATAGATAAAGCATCACAAGATTTGATGCATAATAATGATGAATTATCACAATTGTTAAAAAATTGGTTTTCATTGAACAATCAATGCATTATTGATAAAAAAATACAAGAAAAAATAGAACAAGAGATTAAACAAGAAAAATTACATTTATATCAATCAAACTGGGATAATTCTATACCAGCGCCTAGAGTCGTTTATGAGAAGATTTTTGCCTTAATAGAGTTTGTCAAAGAAAAGAAGGTAAAATTTCAGTTAGAAATAATTAATAATAATGAAGTGATTTTTTCAGTAGGTAATCTATTTAGCCATAAATTTACTATCTTTTCTGATCCGATGGTTGAATTACATAATGCATTAAAGATACCTTTAATTAATGGTTCTCAATATTTAGATATCGGGAGTAATGTAGGAAAAGAGCAGATTTTGCAATTTATGCAGGATAATGTTAAGTTGACTATTAATAATGAAAAAAAAAGAGGATTTGATATTACAGGTGTTACAGAAGGTAATCAAGAACGTTTAGGGATAGAAGAATTTTCTTCAGAAATACTAAATAACTTATCTGAAGATAAAGAATTATTGCATACCTATATTAGGGCTAAAATGAAGTGTTTTGATTATTTTAGTAATATAATTTCATCTTTAACTGAATTCCAGCAGCAATCATTTATAGCTAATGAAGAAGAACAAGATATAGCTATGAAATTAAAACTACATTTTAATAACATGAGAAATGAAACAGAAAATTTTTTATCTTATCAGTTAAAACAAAATCCAACCATATTTGCAGAATACTATAATATTATTATGGATAAATAATTATTTATTTCTTAGCCCTCTGTAAAAAGAGGGTTTTTATATTTCATTGATTATGATTAACTAGAGCGATCTAATATTTCAATTGCTCTACCAATCTTAAGAATTTTTTTAATAAATTTTTCTAATTATTTACTAATAAAAACTCTTTTAGTAACAGAATAGTATTATATTACCATTGAATTTAATTAAGATTTGAATATATTTAACGATGTCATTAAGACTATTTAAATCGCCAGATATATTAACTAAAAAAATCAAATATTAGCATATAATAAAAAATATTTTGCTTAATTTTTGCCATTCTCTCATTATTATTAATTGTTAGTAGCTTATCAATTTCTGATTTGATTGCATAATGTTTGAATTATTTAGAAAATTAAATGAAATCAATGGAAGGAAAGAAAAATTTCCTTTTTTATTGAGTTAGCCAGTTTATCAGCAAAAATCCAGTAAATAGTTTAGTAAATTTGGGCATGATAATGAGTATTAGTAAATAAGGGATGTAAAAGGGATAAAATATATTTAATCCAATTGTGTTGAATGTGATTTTGTTTTAAAAATGTAAAAATATTATTAACGTTTTCTATTTTGTAATATAGTTTCTATCCTCGAGTTTTTGGTTCAAATCAATATTTGGATAGTGAACTTAATGAAAAAAGAATTATTTATAACTTGCTTGATATTATTCAATTTTTCGTTGGCAAAGAGTGATGTCTTGCCACAAATTGACATGAATATAGCAAATAATACGCAATCCGTTGAACAAGAGAAAAACGACTCATTTGGGCAACAATTAAAAAAAGCTTCTCAAGGTGAGATGAACGCCATAATGAATGTTGCAATAACTTATCTTTATGGCTCCAAAGATATACAAGAAGACATTGGCAAAGCTAGTTTTTGGTTCGAAAAAGCAATTAAAGAAGGCAATAGTGATGCTTTTTATTATATGGGAGTGATTAATCAAAGAAAAAAAGATTATAAAGCTGCCATAACCTGGTTGCAGCGAGGCGCAAACAAAGGTGATCCTTATGCTCAATCTGGTTTAGGTTATATGTATACTGTCGGATTAGGCGTAGATAAAGATTATAAACAAGCTAAAAACTGGTATGAAAAAGCCGCTTTGCAGCAGGATGCTTATGCGCAATTTGTTCTGGGATATTTATACCAGAATGGATTTGGTGTTAGTCAAAATTATAACAAAGCCAAAGAGTGGTATGAGAAAAGCGCTGATTTAGGTGATTTAGGCGCATTGAATAATTTAGCCCAGATTTATGAGAAAGGCTATGGGGTCAAAAAAAATCCGGCTTATGCCATTGAATTGTATCGGCGCGCAGCATATAGCGGTGATGCTATTGCTCAATATAATATGGGATTTATTTATGATGATGGAGAGTATTTAGAAAAAAATAATTATCAGGCTTTTTATTGGTATAAGCGAGCCGCAGAACAAGGACATATCGATGCTCAGTATCATCTTGCCGAATTTTATCAACATGGCTACGGAGTAGAGCAGAATGCTATTTTAGCTAGGCAGTGGTATGAGGTATTAGCGAATGCTGGCTATGCTGATGCAAGTATGAAAGTTGCTTATTATTATGAAAAAGGTATTGGTATAAAGAAAGATCTTATTAAAGCGGCGGAATTGTATCAGATCATGGCAAATAGTGGTGAAGCTGAAGCGCAATACCGATTGGCGCAACTTTATTTAGTTGGGCAAGGTATTAATAAGCAGCCTAAAAATGCATTTAGCTTAATGCAAAAAGCGGCACAAAAAATACCACAGGCAAAAAATCAGCTGGGACTTTTTTATTTATATGGCATAGGTACTGAAAAAAACCCACAAAAAGCCAGTGAACTGTTTTTATCTGCTGCCTATAGACAAGAGAGCGATGCACAAAATAATTTAGCGGTATTATACGCTACCGGTCAGGGAATAAGAAAAAATATTTTTCGCGCTATTATGTGGTTTGCAACTGCGGCAAAGCTTAATAATGCCACTGCGAAAGAAAATCTTAAACAACTACAAACGAGTTCAGTTATGAAGTCAACAGATTTGAAATTATCAGAAAAATATGACTAAGTAACTTTTGATTGGCAAAGTCAATCTCACCGTTCCGTTTGTCATTTTAAGCAGTGATGATATCTCGGTTATTCAAAAAGATTTTTATGCAATTTTTGAATAATCGTCTCTGCTTCTTTATCGGATACCAGAAGACAAATATTATGACTACTCGCCCCATAACAGATCATACGAATATTATATGTTGCTAGTGCGCTAAAAATTTTACTTCCTAAACCATTTATTTGCGATAAGCTGTTACCAATAATGGCAACGAGTGCTAATCCTTCCTCAACATCTACACGGCATAATTTGGCTAATTCTGTCATTAAAGTCTCAGTTAATAGGTTGCCATTGGTGGAGGTAGAGCCGGTAGTATCCAGGGTTAAAGCGATACTAACTTCAGATGTAGTAATGAGATCAACAGAAATATGATGTTGCGACAATAGCGTGAATATCTCAGCAAGAAACCCGCGAGCGTGGAGCATTTTCAGGCTATGCAAAGTAAGGAGCGTCTGTTTTCGCCGTATCGTTAACGCTCGAAATTGAGGCAGTTTCTCAGTACTGGTGCAGATATAAGTGCCACCTTTTTCCGGCATTTGGCTTGAGCCAACAAAGACGGGTATTTCTGCTCGAATAGCGGGTAATAATGTTGATGGATGTAAGATTTTAGCGCCAAATATAGCCATTTCTGCTGCTTCGTTAAAAGTGATAGCGCTAATTGATTTGGCACTAGCAACAATACGCGGATCGGTCGTATAGATACCGGCTACATCCGTCCAGATATCAACCTGGGAAAAGGATAGCGCTTCTGCAATTAGTGCGGCAGTGTAATCGCTACCTCCGCGCCCTAATGTTGTTGTCCGGCCTGCCATATCTTGGCCAATAAAACCTTGAGTCACAATCAGGCTTTCATGCAGCTTAGGTTGTAAATATTTATCTGCTAGTCGTTTTAATAGTTGCTGATTAGGTTCGGCTTTACCAAATTTATCATTGGTCTTCATAATATTACGAACATCAAACCAGGTTGCGTTTACGCCATTCTGACGTAGAATTTCAACAAATAGGTAGCTTGACATCAGTTCACCATAGCTAACAATTTCATCAATCTGTCGGGCAATAAGTGGATATTGTGTCGTGACTTCAGATAAACTAGTGAGTCTTGCTAATAAATTGTCAATGATTGGCTGAATATTAGAGGGGTTACCTAGACGATTAATTATCGTATATTGGCGCTGACGAATTTGTTTTAATAGTGCTTTACGTCTATTGTCATTACACGCTTCAGTAAGTTTGAGCAATAGATTGGTAATATTTGCTGAAGCTGAAAGCACAACAATCCGCACATTTTTATTGGTAATAACGATATCCGCACTTTTACACATGGTATCAAAATTAGCGACACTGGTACCACCAAACTTGGCAACAATAAATTTTTTATTTGCGGAGGCGGTGGAAACTGCGCACATAATGCTATCTCCATGTATTTGAATAGCGAACAATTAATCTACCAGTATCGGGTTATTGCCTGAAGGTCAATTTATTTTTAGCAAAATCAATAATTTTTATAATGCCAAGAAGATTATCAATTTTATCAATATTCTATTAATGATGCGTGGCTGCAATTAAATTAACCAGCGGATGGCATTAAAAGAAGTGAAATTGCTAGAGCGAATGAGTTACTATCCAATCATTGGTAGTTGTAAATCTGATTTGAAGAAAGATAGAGAGTATTTCAATGGAAAACATTAATCCAAGTCTAACAGCAGCATGGCGCGAATTAGAACAACATTATCAAACAGTAAAAGATATCCATCTGCGTGATCTTTTTGTTAATGATGCTGACCGTTTTGCTAAGTTTTCACTAACTTTTAATAACCAGATCTTGGTTGATTTTTCTAAAAATCGTATAACTGATGATACATTGCGTAAATTACTGGATTTAGCAAAAGAAACAAAATTAAGCATCGCAATTAACAGCATGTTCTCTGGAGAGAAAATTAATAGAACAGAAGATAGAGCCGTTTTGCATATTGCTTTACGTAATCGTAGCAATAGCCCGATAAAGCTTGATGGTTTTGATATTATGCCACAAGTTAATGCTGTGTTAGATAAAATGCGTTGTTTCAGTGAGCGTGTTATTAATGGTGACTGGAAAGGTTATACTGGTCAAGCAATAACAGATGTCGTTAATATCGGTATTGGTGGTTCTGATCTAGGCCCATATATGGTGACAGAAGCACTCAAGCCTTACAAAAATCATTTAAATATGCATTTTGTTTCCAATGTAGATGCCAGTCATATTGCTGAAACACTGCAAAAAATTAAACCTGAAACAACATTATTTTTGATTGCCTCTAAAACTTTTACCACCCAAGAGACAATGACTAATGCCCTGACTGCCCGAAAATGGTTTTTAGATGTTGCAGAGGATGAGAGTCAGATCGCAAAACATTTTGTGGCTTTATCAACCAATGAACAACAGGTGGCCAAATTTGGCATCGATACCCAAAATATGTTTGAATTCTGGGATTGGGTTGGTGGCCGTTATTCATTGTGGTCTGCTATTGGCCTCTCGATTGTTCTTTCCATCGGATTTAATAATTTTGAGCAATTACTAAGCGGTGCTCATGCAATGGATCGTCATTTTGCTGAGACGACTTTTGAGCATAATATTCCGGTAATATTAGCGTTAATCGGTATTTGGTATAATAATTTTTTCGCTACTGAGACTGAGGCCATTTTACCTTATGATCAATATTTACATCGTTTTGCGGCTTATTTTCAACAAGGCAATATGGAATCAAATGGTAAATATGTTGATCGTAATGGCGAAAAAGTGAATTATCAAACGGGGCCTATCATTTGGGGTGAACCAGGAACTAATGGTCAGCATGCTTTTTATCAGTTGATCCATCAAGGTACCAAACTTATTCCTTGTGATTTCATTGCGCCTGCGATTAGTCATAATCCATTAAGTGATCACCATAACAAATTAATGTCTAATTTTTTTGCTCAAACAGAAGCGTTAGCATTTGGCAAAAATCGGCTTGAAGTGGACGAAGAATTTAAAGCTGCCGGCCAAGATCCGGCTAAAATGGCCAATGTTGCACTTTATAAAGTTTTCCAAGGTAATCGCCCAACTAACTCTATTCTTGTTAATCAAATTACGCCATATACGTTAGGCGCTTTGATTGCGATGTATGAACACAAGATCTTTGTGCAAGGTGCTATATTGAATATTTTTAGTTTTGACCAATGGGGCGTCGAACTAGGTAAGCAATTAGCCGGTCGTATTCTACCTGAGTTGGCAACTCAGGCTGAAATTGATAGTCATGACACCTCTACCAATGGATTGATTAATTGTTTTAAAGCTTGGCGCCAATAATTTTTTAACAAAGCTAGTAACAGCAGGTTTTGGTTATAGTAAATAAACTGCCAGATAGATCACTTCTTGCTAATATAAAGATTGCAAAATTAATAAAAATTTTGCAATCAGGGATAACTTTTTATATAAATTAGCAGATTCTATCATTTCATTCATTATCAGCATGATATCTTCTATTTTTAATTTCCAGATAGAATGAGAGAAGTATTCTATGGGCGTAGCTGTAAAAATAAACCATATAAATAATAAGTCACTTTTTTGCAATCAACCGATTAAGTGGCTTGCGGCGCAAGAAATTAATGTACCGGATCCAATATATAATTGGTTAACCGAATTAGATTCAATGACTCAACGTCTGGCACGCTATTGTCAGCAAGTCACTGTAAAACCTTATCAAGAAGGTTTTATTCTATTAGATAGTCAGAACGAAGAAGCTCAACTTTTGCCTAATAGTCAACGCTATTGGTTACGTGAAGTTGTGCTTTTTGGTGATGGTTGCCCATGGTTATATGGGCGGACAGTGATCCCAGAAGAGACATTAACGGGTCCAGAACGCAAATTAATAAATTTAGGCAATGTGCCATTAGGGCACCATCTATTTAGTGGAAATAATTT
This sequence comes from Arsenophonus nasoniae, assembly GCF_004768525.1. Taxonomy (NCBI): domain Bacteria; kingdom Pseudomonadati; phylum Pseudomonadota; class Gammaproteobacteria; order Enterobacterales; family Morganellaceae; genus Arsenophonus; species Arsenophonus nasoniae. The sequence goes on along the minus strand of NZ_CP038613.1, from coordinate 3,741,590 downwards.
AACTCGTGATTATATTAATTTAGGTATACAGAATAATTGTTGGGTAAGGCGTTCGTTGTTAAGGTTATCGGCTAAACCTTTACTATTAACAGAGCTTTTTTTGCCAGATTCACCTATCTATACGAAATAATAAGGAGACAAATAGATTGGCAGGGCAAATGACGTTGAAATTGAATAAATGGCGCGCCTATTTTCGCTTAATGCGTCTTGATAAACCGATAGGTATTTTACTATTACTATGGCCTACTTATTGGGCATTATGGATAGCAAGCCGAGGGTTACCAGATCTTTTTATTTTGTTAATTTTTACTGTGGGTGTCTTTTTGATGCGTGCGGCTGGTTGTGTTATTAATGATTTTGCAGATAGAAAATTTGATGGTTATGTTGCAAGAACCAGAGAGCGTCCTCTGCCAAATGGTGATGTAACAGAAAAAGAAGCTAAGACACTATTTTTATCATTGATCATTATTGCATTTATATTGGTCTTGACCTTAAATAAGATGGCAATTTGGTTATCGGTGATTGGGTTGTTATTAGCTTGGATTTATCCATTTATCAAACGATTTAGCCATTTTCCCCAGATTGTGCTGGGTGCTGCGTTTGGTTGGTCAATTCCAATGGCGTATGCAGCAGTTAGTAAGTCCTTACCTTTGGAGTGCTGGTTATTATTTCTGGTTAATATCATTTGGTCTGTTGTTTATGATACCCAGTATGCGATGGTTGATCGCAATGATGATATAAAAATTGGGATAAAATCAACCGCAATTATTTTTGCTCATTTTGATAAATTGATTATTGGTATTTTACAATTAGCTATGATTCTGGTGTTATTTTATATAGGGCAACAGCTAGATTTAGGGGTGCCTTATTATGCCAGTTTGATATTTGTGTTAGTCTTATTTATCCATCAACAAAAACTCATTGCCAGTCGTCAACCTGCATTATGTTTTAAAGCATTTATGAATAACAATTATGTGGGGTTGGTTTTATTTATTGGCATCCTATTAAATTATTTTTAATTATAAAAAAGGATAATCTAGAGTGATTATCCTAAATGATTTTGGTCGATTTCAATCTAAATTCTTTTTACGTTACTATATTGATATGAAAATAATTTATTTAGACAATGGCTCATGAGTAACGTGTTTGACTCCTTCAATGGTTAAACAAACCTCAGGAGATATTAACTTAGCGATAATTCGATAAAGTCGTTGTACATTCGCGCTGATAATCGCATCGCCTTCTCTATTAATATAACCTTCCTGTTTTAATGTATTTACCAGAGTGGAGAAAACTGCTTTATCAAAGAATTCAGGTGCGTTGATACCATGGAGTACCGATAGACGCTGAGCGAGAATACGGCTCTCTTTTTCTAGTATTCCTCGACTAATTGCAGGGATTGTACTAAGTAGCGAAAGTGTAATTGCATAGCGCTGTAGCGTTTCTTTAATACCAGCTGCTAAAAGCTGAAGAGGGCGAATACGAGCTGGATTGATAGTTACAAAACCTTCTGCTGTTAATAGTATTAGTTGCTGGCGTGCCAATTCATCCAACAGAATATCGATCGATTCAGGCAATTCTTGCATGCTATATCGCATGAAGAGTTCTGCTCTTAGGAATGGATAGATAAGTGCAACTTGATAACCAATCTCCTGACGTTGAACATTTTCATTATGTAATACGATATTGGCTACCAAAGAAGGCAAAACCAATAAATGCATAATATTATTTCGATAATAAGTCATCAATACTGCATTTTCACGTGGTAATACCACAATATCGCCCATACTGTCATGCTCAACTTCAAACTTATCCAATTCCAATGCGTCTGCTAACAATTGATCGGCAGTTTTATTAGGTGTTGTGCTATCATCACTATAAGGCACATTCCTTAATAGTTGCAGGTAACATTCTATTTGTTCAATCAGTTGTTCTCGGGTTAATGCACGCTGGCGTGAAGCTAATAAAGCTGTTGAACATAGATTGACCGCATTGGCAGCAGCGGCATTGTTAATTCTAACCATGATTTTATTAGCTAGCCGAGTCACGGTTGAATTTAACCATGTTGGACGTTGAGGCTCAATATCATCGATAGATTGGCGCCACTCTGGGACATGTTTATTTAAATATTGCGTTAGTGCAATCGGTTGACCAAAATTAACATAACCCTGTCCTAGTCTACGTAACTTGCGTAGACCTCTTAACATGGAAAAAAAGCCTTCTTTCTCTTTTGCTGCACCTTTTAGTTCCTTAGCGTAGGTAGCAACTTCCAATACATGCTCATAACCGATGTAAATAGGGACAATAGTAATTGGACGGGAATCACCTCGTAGCATTGCTTGTAGGGTCATTGACAGCGTGCCAGTCTTTGGTTCCAGTAGTCGGCCTGTGCGAGAGCGGCCGCCTTCAACAAAATATTCAATTGAATAACCACGAGCAAACAGTTCACTGAGATACTCACGAAATATGGTGGAGTAAAGTTTATTGCCCTTGAAAGAGCGGCGAATGAAAAAAGCCCCTAAGTGACGAAAAATTGGACCTGCAGGCCAGAAATTAAGATTGATACCTGCGGCAATATGAGGAGGAACTAAGCCTTGATGATAAAGTACGTAAGAAAGTAATAGGTAATCCATGTGACTACGATGAGAAGGAATATAGACAATTTCATGGCCATCTTGCGCTAATTGGCGCACACGCTCGGCATGTTGCACATTAATTCCTTGATAGAGCCGATTCCAAGTCCAACTCAGTACGCGGTCAGTAATACGGATCGCTTCATAGGAAAAATTAGCGGCAATTTCTTCCATCATGGCAATCGCATTATGTTTTGCCTTCTCAAGAGAGATTTTTTTTGCTTTAACCTCATCTTCAACTGCTTTTTCAATCGCTTTTGAAGTTAACAGCTTCTTGAATAGATCGTGGCGAACAGGTAGCTTGGGGCCAACTGCTGCTAATCGTTGCCGTGAATAGTGAATGCGGGCGACTCGAGCAAGTTTGTTGGCAATAGTTTTATCAGTACCATATTCGCTAGCCATTTGGCGTAAAGAGACAGTAGGTGAAAAACGAACAAAACTGTCACGTCCTAACCAGATAACGGCAAAGAATTTTTGGATACCATTAAGTAGACGTAATGGTGGTGCTGGTGAGTGGCCTTCTCGACCAGGCGCTCGACCGAACATCACTGATACGGGTAGCATCTGAATGTTTAGTTCGGGATTATGGCAATGAAGATCAAGATAAGCAGTAAATGTTTTTACTGAGTCTTTACGTGGATCTGGCGAATAATAACGAAAGACACGCGGGCCATCATCGATAAAGACATAAGCAGGTAATTTAATTTCGTCTATTTCAATCGGATCGAGTGGATCAGGTAAGCCAATAGAACAACATTGTTGACGTAACGTCAATAAGTCCGTTTTAGAATGATAAGGTAATACATATAGAAAAGGACGTGTCGTATCAAGATGCAATTCCTTCATTGGATCTGCTGGTATGAGCTTACTTTTTACCAATAATTTCATTGGTAAATCTAATAGATTATAGTAAATTTTACGCCAAAATGACATAGGTGAGCGATAGCCTCTTATTAGAATCCTACCCAAGCATATCAGAAATAGTAATTAATATCTGTTTAAAAGATAATAATTATACTAAATCCCATATATAACTGTATTTAGAGAGTAAATTTTATGGCAAACCAAACAACGGGACTAACCCGAATTATTAAAGCAACCGGTTATTCGCTGAAAGGGTTAAAATCAGCTTGGAAGAGTGAAGCTGCTTTTAGACAAGAAGCAATTATTGTGGTTATCGCTATTATTGTGGCTTTTTTCCTTGATGTGCAATGGATCGAACGGTTATTACTTATAAGTTCAGTGGTATTAATAGCCATTGTTGAATTATTAAATAGTGCGATTGAAGCAGTGGTTGATAGGATTGGTACAGAATTACATGAACTTTCCGGTAAAGCAAAAGATATAGGCTCAGCGGCTGTTTTTGTTTCAATTTGGTTAGCTATTTTTATTTGGGCAGTTGTGATTGGTAATCATTATTTCGTGAGCTAGTTATAAAAAATAGGGTTTTACACATTTATCAGTTTAAAATCTTCATATAACTGTATATACTTACAGTGACAATGTGCGAATGCCAATAATAGGGGGCGAAATGAAAGAATTAACATTGAGGCAGCAGCGGGTCTATGATCTGGTGCGTGAACACATTTCGCAAACGGGTATGCCTCCCACACGCGCTGAAATTGCTTCAAGTTTAGGTTTTCGTTCACCAAATGCAGCAGAGGAACATTTAAAGGCATTGGCGCGTAAAGGCGTGATTGAAATTGTTTCTGGCGCTTCTCGCGGTATCCGGCTACTACAAGAAGAAAATGAGGATGAAGGATTACCACTTATTGGTCGGGTTGCGGCAGGAGAACCATTACTTGCCCAAGAGCATATCGAAAGCCATTATCGGATTGATGCCACTATTTTTAGACCTAGTGCTGATTTTTTATTACGTGTTAATGGTATGTCCATGAAAAATATTGGAATTATCGATGGTGATTTACTAGCTGTACATAAAACACAGCAGGTCCATAATGGGCAAATTGTTGTTGCACGTATTGATGATGAAGTAACGGTTAAACGCTTTAAGCAAGCGGGTAGTAAAGTCGAATTAATTGCTGAAAATCCTGAATTTGAGCCAATTATTGTGGATTTGCGCACACAAAACTTAACTATTGAAGGACTCGCTGTTGGTATTATTCGTAATAGTAATTCATTTTAGTCATTTCACATCTAATTAATTTTTAAGTAAATTCAGTTTAATTTATTGAGAACAATATTATTATTTTCTAAATTTGTTTGATTTGTAATTAATTGGTATTAAGTAAGTTATTTTAAATTTTATTGATTATTTAATAAAGGCCGATTGTATAAACAACTGGCCTTTGTATCTCTATTTAACTCTAGTAATGCAGAGCTTTAACACGATTTTTTCTCGATTTTGTAGCAAGGCGAGCATAGTCCATGGCTTTCAACAACGGTATGGGATAACTGGAAACCAGTCTTTTTGGCTAATTTTATAATAGCGGTTTCTACTGTTTGACCATTACTCTCGGCAACACTGCCGCAACTGTCACAAATTAGCATAACTGAGGTATGTTTAGGATCCTCAAAATGATGACAAATAACATAGCTATTTGTTGATTCTATTTTGTGAATAAATCCTTGTTCTAAAAGAAATTCTAGACCACGATATATGGTAGGTGGTTTAGCTTGAGGTTCAGAAATTCTAAGTAGGTCAAGCAAATCATAAGCACTAATAGCACAAGGTTGGGCTGCTATAAGGCGCAATACCTCTTCTCTTTGTGGCGTTAAACGTACATTACGCGCTTGGCATATTTTCTTTGCTTGGGACAATATTTTTTCCTGATCTTGCTTTGTCATGAATTATCCTAATGTGAAGATCATTATAATAATGATATTATCATATTTATACTTTTTGATATCTACCATAGTTCTAAAATAAATAATATCTTTTACTATTTTCTAATAATGTTTTTTTATTTTCTAATGTTAGAAACGGATACTTAATTGGAAAATGGGATATATTGTGAGTAGTAATTAAGATGATTAATTTCAACTAGCTAGTGGAATTAATATAAATTATTTCTGCTTATATTGAGAGCTATAAAATTGATAACGAGTTTTACTTGCGATCAGATCTTCCGCTTTACTGAGATTCCTATCACAAATCTATTATATTATTTTTTTATAACTGATAATTATCAGTAACATTTTATATATTGCCTGATTTTTTAACGGAGTTTTTAATGAGTGATACCAAAAAAATACACCATGTTTTTATACTTATGGGGGTATCTGGTAGTGGTAAATCTGCAGTTGCGAGAGGGATCGCTCAGAAAACAGGAGCAGCGTTTTTAGATGGTGATTTTTTGCATCCTCGCGCCAATATTAACAAGATGTCGGATGGCCATGCTTTGAATGATTCTGATCGACTGCCTTGGCTTAAGGCATTGAGTGATGCTATTTTTGCTATGCAAAGAACAAACAGTGTTTCTTTGATTGTTTGTTCCGCTTTGAAAAAAAAATATCGAGATATTTTAAGAAATGGAAACCAGCATTCTGTCATTTTTTTATCTTGAAGGAGATTTTAAATTAATAGAAGGCCGATTAAAAAAGCGTAAAAATCATTTTTTCAAACCAAATATGTTGGTCTCACAGTTTGACACTTTAGAAGTACCTAGTAATGATGAAAAAGATGTGTATGTCATCGATATTAAGCCACCATTAGTTGAGGTTATTGATAATACAGTAAAATTAATTGATGAAATTATTACTAAGGAAAATAGATGAACACGCCTATACCTGAAACATTAAATATGCTGATGTTGACATTGACTGCTGCAGGCGCTGTCTTTTTATTGTTGTTTCTGGTTATGTATGCAAGATTACATGCTTTCATTGCATTGATGGTGGTTTCTATTTTAGCGGGACTGTTTTCTGGCATGCCGGTTAAAAAAATTATAGAAACAATGCAAGAAGGTATGGCAGGAACATTAGGGTTCTTGGCAATTGTCGTGGCTTTAGGCGCAATGTTTGGCCGAATACTTCATGAAACGGGCGCATTAGAGCAAATTGCCATCAAATTAATCACTTGTTTTGGTGAAAAACGAACTAATTTAGCCATTGGTATTACAGGATTGGTTTGTGCATTGCCACTTTTTTTTGATGTCGCAATCGTATTATTAATTGGTATTGTTTTCACCATTACTAACCGTTTAGGTGGCAATGTTGTTAAAACAGCTATACCACTCTTTGCCGGTGTAGCTGCTGCCGCTGCATTTTTACTTCCAGGTCCAACGCCTATGTTAGTTGCATCTCAGATGAATGCTGATTTTGGTTGGATGATTTTGATTGGCATATGCGCAGCTATTCCTGCAATGCTTATCGCCGGGCCATTATTTGGTAATTTTATTAGCCAGCATGTTTTTATTGCGTTACCTGAAAATTATCAAGGAAATGAGAGCAAAAAAGGCAAAATGCCGAGTTTTATGTTCAGCTTATTAATCGTACTATTTCCTTTAGCATTGGTAGGATTGAAAACATTAAGTAATTATTTTTTGGTAAAAGATTCTATTGCAGAGCAATGGTTAGAATTTATTGGCCACCCATTTATAGCATTGCTGTTAGCTTGTTTATTGGCTATCTATAGTTTAGGGTTTCGCTATGGTATGAATAGAGAAAAAGTGATGGAGATCTGCTCAGCAGCGATTCAACCGGCAGGAATTATTTTACTCATCACAGGCGCCGGAGGCGTTTTTAAGCAAATTTTAATAAATTCAGGGGTTGGGCCAGTATTGGGTAATGCGTTAATGAATACAGGTTTACCAATCGTATTGGCCTGTTTTGTCTTAGCGGGGGCTGTACGTATTATTCAAGGTTCAGCAACAGTAGCTTGTTTAACAACTATTGGACTTATATTGCCCGTTATTAGTGAGTTTGGCTATTCTGGCGCTCAATTAGCTGCTTTGGCTGTTTGTATTTCTGGCGGATCAATTGTATTAAGTCATGTAAATGACTCTGGATTTTGGTTATTTAGTAAATTTACTGGTGCTACTGAGGCCCAAACATTAAAAACTTGGACTTTAATGGAAACCATTTTAGGCACAGTTGGTGCGATTGTAGGGATGCTATTTTTTGTTTTTCTTTGAAGTTAGCAAATAAAATGGATTTTAAATGATGCTATTCTGGTAGCGATCAGTGTGTTTATGTTAAAAAATAATAAAATCCATACACGATAAATGTATGGATTTTATTTTTAGTAATTATTACAGCAAAGTTGATCAAATATGCTTTGGCATATTCTGTTGAACTTGGGTGATTAATTCTTCGTTACTTGAGAACATCTGTTGTAAATAACGATTATATTCTCTTCCAAGTTGTGAGTAATTTTTCAGATGGTCAATTAATACACTGGTATTTAATGAATTCTGAGTTCTACGTTGCTGTGCGCGTGAATTGCGTAATAATTGATATGCGTTATTGGTATTCAAATTTCTTAAGTATGCATTGACAGATGCATCGATAGATGAATATACCGCATAGCCTTTGATGGTACCTTTGCTATAGGTACACTTACGACCGCATTTCATGCCAAACAAGTTATTATTTTTCTGTGCTAATCCAGAAGCCCCCCAACCTGATTCTGTTGCTGCTTGGGTAACAACAAAATGGGTAGGAATAATATCCACACGACTTAGTAGATTGTTCCAGTTTAAGCTAGCAGGTGAACTGCATTGTATATTATAACTGGTGCAAATCTGATTTAGTCGTTGTTTGTCAGCGGCGTTCCAATTTTTATTGTAACGCTTGGATAATAACCACTGGCGATCTTGCATGATCTTGTAGTTATATTTTTCAATAATTGGGACAATTGCTTTTAAAAACGCTTTCTTGCGAGCCGCTCCTGATGGATATTTTCGCATATCAGGCAGACGGGTTAGTTCTTTTGTCTGCACAGGTTTGTGATAATACTCATTTAGAGACAAACTCGTACTGGTTGATGAATAACTAAAACTAGTTGATAACAATAACATCAAGAAAGCGAAGACGGCGTTAGTCCTCATCGTTCGAGAGGGCATGGCGCTTCTCCTCGTTTCAAGTTGAACAAAAATTGCACAAATCCTAGCAGATAAATTTAACAAGTGCTACTTATTATTAGCCATTTATTAGTTATACTTTAGTTTTAATTTGTTAATTTTAATGAAAAATAATTTTATTGTTATTTTACAATAAGTTAAATTTTAATGAGATTTAATATAGTTAAAGTTATTTAATCAATTACATGGGGAACTACTCTATTTTTAGCCAAAATTAATGATTTTATTGCTGCTCTAATTCCAAATTATCGCGAATTTCAGTAAATTTCGCTATTTGTGGAAAGTCTTCACGCGTCCAATAACCTTTTTTAGCGGGTAATACAGTAGAAAATTTTGTTGGCCACAGCTGTAGTTGCGCAAATTGGGCTAATTTATAGTGCTTATAATTCTGCGGAAGTGACAGTTTGTGCCCGTATTGGATATTTTTTAGTGGCATGACTGGCATACGGGTACTACTGGTTTCATAATCTCGTTTTAGGAGCAAAAATTTATCAGGGACATGCATTTTGCTATTCCACCATAGACTATCGACTTGATCGAACATTTGTTGAGTTTCGTTTTTAGCGTATGCGCCTAATTCTTTTAATGCTGATGGTAATGTTTTAGTCATACCAGCACTAAATTGTGACACTGAACTTGCTTGACCTTGTAAAATCAGTGTAAGGGCAATACGAGCACCTAACAGGTTGGAATAGAGATCTTCAGGTGAAAAAGCGGAAATGCCTTCAGAAAAACCAGGTACCGATTCATAGCCATAACTTTGAGCAATTTCATGCCAGGCAGCTAATTCAAACGCTAATTCAGCAGCGAGATAAGCACTTAATGTATAACGTTCAATATAGGAGATTGATAGTTTAGACACAAAAAGTTGTATTTTTCTGGCAGCTAATTCATCATCCAGTTGAATTTGATAATTTTCTCCCAGATGAGCAAAAATTTCAGTAAAAAGATATAAGGTATAATCTGCGGTATCTTTTACATGGGCAATGTCAATAAAGCCGCCTTTTTCAGTATAAATAAGGCCTAATTTTTCTTTACTAAGTCCGCTAAGTGCTGTCAAAGTTCCCCAAAAGCTATCATTGTAATGATGTTCACCTAGTTTGTTTGCTTCAACAATATTATCAATTCGATAAAAAGGGATTGGTATTTGCCACAGTTTAACTTTAAGGTTATAGCCAAAAGCACAACAAGGTCTTAAGCCTTACGGTGGTGCTATTGATTGCATAACAGGCCAAACCCTATGTGCTTCTTCGTCAGTTTCTGTTTTTAGTACTGGCTGTATGGTTATTGAAGTTGTCGTATTTTCTTTACAACTGATTAAGAAAATGCAAAAACTGATGACCTGAATAAATAATTTCAAATTCAACCTCCAATTTTTCACATACAGTAATCCATTCTGTTTAGCTGAATTATCTTTTTTGAAGATTGATGGTATCGGCCAGAAGTACATAAAGCAATCAACTTAATTAGTAATGTTATTTTATTTAAAAACGTAATTCGCCCGAGATATAAAAACTATTGCGATTATTAAATCCTACTTCAGATAAGATATTAAAGTGACGAGTAATTTCTATTCTCGCACCAATCGTGCTATTCCATTTGTGTGCTAGATGTTGTTTAACATCAAATTTCATATTAGGATCATCGAGCAATTTAACTAAGCTAGCGAATTCCTCGGGTAGATTCAGGTTACTAATATTACCTTTAAAGCGTTGAGTTATATCCTGGTACATTGCACCTAACCAAACTTGTACTTTGGTATTACCTTGACCTGATAATAAAGGTTGAAAAGTGAACTCGTAGCCGATGCGCGGCGTGATAACTAACGCACTGATATCGCCGTCTAAAATATCAAGGTTAGTGCGCGTATAATTTGCATCTAAGGTAGCAAAGAATTGCTTATACCCACCGGCAAGAACAACGCCACCACCGTAGGTTTTCCCTTCAAAATCTAATACGAAAGGCATATTTCGTGCAAAATCTAGTTCTGCCCCCGCCAAATAAACGCCAGCCAATCTGGTTTTCGAGGAACCTTTGGTTTTGCCGTAAACGCCATATATATTTAAAAAAGGTAATATCCAAGTATCTAATTTTAACATATGGGATTCATTTTTCTCGCGGGTATGGCCGGCATTTATTGTTATTAAATCAGAAAATCCTGGGTATTTTGGTGAGATAAAATTAATTTTATCTACGACTACGTCCTGCCGTAGGTTCATATAGCCATAACCAATACCAAATGGTTCAGGTAGAACATAACCGCTAGCTCGTGCTTCATTACCCATTACCCCAAATTGGCAAAATACGGGACTCACTTTGTACCGCTGGCCGGGATAGATCATCATCTCGTTGCTGCTGATAAGAGGACTCATTTACCGTGATTGACAATAATGGCCGCTCTTGTGCAAAACTGGAGTATGGGAGAGTAAAAGTCGTTATTAGTAACAATATTTTATAAAGGTGAATAGATTTCATTGATTTAAGGACACCATTTAATATGTAAAATGTTTAAAAAGTAGAGTAGCAAACCGGAATAGCTGACTTTGATTAAGCAGAGTGACCCAGCTATATTGTTATTTATTAAATATTTTTGTTAGTCACATTGCATATCCTATAAATTTGTAGAAATATAAATTATTGTCGAATATTTTTTTAATTATGGTCAGTTTTTGTAGTTAAAAGCATTCAGATTATATTTTCAATATAGAAAATCAAATTATTCTATTTCTTCATGAAAATCCTATAAATTTTTTTTTATGAAAAATATAACTCTGATTGATGGGCTATAGTCATATCAAAATTAACTTGTATTTATGATTATCTATTTTTTAAATTTTAATTAACTAAAACATATAAAACTTGTTTAAATGTGCCATGATAATGTGAATAAATCCTATGATGATTAGTTTCATCAGATGATTGTAGTAGAAATTGGGTTTTTTAGTGGTGAATATGTAAATATATTTTGAAATTATTTTAATAAATGTTATTTAAATGTTTTTTGATTAGACTCAAGGTAGACAATCATTTGAGTTCATTAAAAAATAACAGAAACAGCAGTGTATTAATTTTATCGATTGCTTAATTAGTTATCTATTTGATAATTACTATGGTTACTTTTTTTGATGGGGGCATTTTTTCAATATAAGATGTCTTTAACTTATCTAATATTGGATGCGTTATTTTGCTCTTAATAGTAGAAATTTTATCGTGTTAGTGCTTTTTACTATAAAAATAGTAGCTTTTTTATTTTAAATTTTCTTATTTGTATTATTGTTAATTTATTTGTCTAATTTTAAATTATTGAGAGTGAGTGTTGAAGTGGCTGACTAGAATAAATGCATTTATTTATTTTGATGAGTGGTTTTTTACTATTATTTTTAAAAAGATAGATACTCTTTGAACTTATTATATCAAAGAGTATGAATCAAAATTTAAACTGTTAAATAGAACGCAAAACAATAATGCCTGGCCGTGAGCGAATATAATCTAGTAGAGGTATATCAACAACTTTCATATTTTTTGTGAGGGATGAAGCGTTCCGAAAATAAATTTGTTCTCCTTTTTTAATAACCATGCCGACATGAGAAACATCTAAGCCATCCAGTTTTGAATAAATTCCTATGTAATCTCCAGTTTGTAATTTTTGTAATGTGTGTGAGTTTACTTTTTCTGATGGAATATAATTAATTTTGCGCTCGATGATGTTTAAATTAGGAATAAATTTGCCCCCATCGGATTTAAGATTAAGATGTTTGGTTACGGTGATATAGTTATCACTTATTTTATTCGTAATATCATTAGCATTTTGTGGAGAATTAGCAAACCAATCAGAGAAGAAATGCTTTCTTTTTAAGTAACTAACATTGCTATCTATATAGCGTGTATTTTTCAGATTTTCTAAAAATGTTTGTTTGCTGGTTGAATGACTAATGGCTTGTATGTAATCAAGTAAAGTGAAACAGTCAACACCATTGAAATTGACAACGAGATCTTCTGGTATAATAGGTGAGCCGATAAGTGTATTAGCCTGATAAGGTGTATCTAGGAAAGATGCTGATATTTCATTTAATAGAAAGCTTCTTTCAGCATGTTGATTAGGAATAACTTTGGTCGAGATTATTTTATCCAATTCTTGTTCCGTTTTTTTATCAATTTCTATGTTATAGGCTACAGCGTGACTGGATAAAATTAATGTTAAGAACAAAACAATGGATTTGAGCATACAAACTTCCTTATCGCCATACTATTGATCGTAAATGATATCAGGTTTTTATAAAATTGATAAATATATTGTTTTATTTGATTAATAACTTTTAGTTTTATTATATAACTTTATGATATAAATAATAATGAAATAATATAAATTTTTATTTATATAAAATTAATTAACAATATGATTTTATTTGAAATGATATATTGTTATAACCAATCTTAGTTGCTTTTATATGTAAGTTATTTTATATATATTTTCATTATTGTTAGTTGGTTGAAAGAGATGAAAATAATAAATAGTATCAATTTAAAAAATATTGATTATTGGCGATAGATAAGATTGAGTTTGTATTTAGCTATGATTTTATATTACTATATGGATTTTTTATAGTTAATGGTTCATTTTATAAAACTTAAGAATGTTAGAAAAAAATAATTTTATATTAATTTAATAAATAATGATGTAATTATTGTTTATATAATGTGATGATTGTGCAATTAATAGCATATCGATAGTTATTAATGTAATTTGGTATAGTTTTTTAGAAAACCATCGCACTGCTGTTTAATAGATAAGTCATTAAAAAAAATCACTTTTTATGATTATAAGTGACGATATTATAGGTTAAGTATTGTTAAGGTATGTTTATTAATGATTTATTAAATAATAATAATCTTAGCTATACTATAGGTTAGGTGAAAAATTTTATTATGATACGAAAACTGTATACTAAATATCATATTTTTTATATTACTGGTTGTTTATTGAAAATGATTGGATAAAATTTCATATTAACACATTGAAAATAGAATAACTATTATACTATTAAGGTTGATCATTTGTTAGTCAAGAGGTGGTAAGTTGTAGTTGATTTTTCTATATTAAGAAGAGTAAATAATGACGTTATTTATTATTTAGACTAAGTCTTGTTTACTAGTAATAATTTTTATCTCTGAATAAGGATAATATATGAGTATTAGTATAAATATTGGTAAGATGATTAAATTTAAACGAAAAGAAAAAGGATTATCTGGAGAATTATTAGCTAAAAAAATCGGGGTTAGCCAACAACCACTCTCACGTTATGAACGTGGTGTCAATGACATTAAAGTAAATACATTATATTCAATTACTCAAGCGTTAAATATACCAATTGATTCATTTTTTGCTGAACTAATAGAAAACGAATCAAAAAAGAAGCAGAGTAATGCCCAATCTGATGAATTTTCCTTGTTAGCAGAAAGTATTATTTTAGAATGATTAAATACAGATTATATTTAGCTTTGTATTTTATTTAAGATATTTTATTTTTAAAATTACTATATTTTGTCAATTAATTTTTACAATAGTCAATAGTACTATTATTTGATAATATAGATTTGGCTATAATGCAATATTGAATAACTATGTGTTAATATAAATATTCATGCAATTAATCATATTAAATCTTTAAAAAATTAAAATTTTAATTTAATAAATTTTGTCCTGTATAAATGTTTTTATTCTATTTTGATTATGATTTAATATAAAAAAATAATAAATTCAGTCTTGTATGCTAAAAACCATATAATATATTTTTTACTATATTTTTTACTATATTTATTTCTATAAAAATTGAAAAATAAAATAATCATAGAATATAAATATTGAGTTGTTAGGATTTTATATACATGGAATAAATAAATCTATTCTCTCGGTAGAAATATCTGGCTGATAAAGATAAAAAATAAAACTATTATTAACCGTTAATTATAATAATATAATACTATGATTTAAAAGTAAATTTGTATAATTTATTGTTACATATAATATTTTTAGGTAATTGTCAGATAGTGCTTTTGTTACTAGTATAAATAAGATATCTTAGTCCACAGTTATAATGAGAATGATGTTAATAAGTAATAAGGTTTCTAATTGAATATATTTTTATTTTTTTACTAACATAAGAATTTATTTTTGTATAAATATATTGAATAGGAAATTAATTATTATTGAAAAATAGTTAAGGTCATTCTGATTACTTTCTTAATACCTTTAATTATAACAAAGCTAAATTAATTTAGCTGTTTTGATAATCGAATAACATTTTCATTATATTTAATATTTTATATATAGATATATAATATTTAGTGCGTTTAATCTAATGGCATATGAATTAATAGATTAGTTTTTAATATAATAGTTGATTTGAAATGTATAATTTAATTTATAAATTGTGGTGAATTTATTTATTATTATTAATAATTTTAATATTATTTAAAAAAGGAAAACACATATGAGGATCATGTTATTAATTAATTTTATTATCTGTAATTTTTATTGTATGAATTTAGCCTTTGCGAAATGTAGCGCTGTTGCTGGACTACTAACAATAAGTGGAAGAGATATTATTGTAAAAAATGAAACGCCTGTTTCAACTCTATTAGATACTTTTTCATTAGGTTCTTTTCAAACTTATCGTTGTGATGATAATAATACAGCAAATATGCGAACAGGGGGAAAAGCTTATGGTGAATTTGCTACCTATATAGATGGAATTAGAGTATATAAAACTAATATAGAGGATATCGGTTATTCGTTTGGGGTCCAATCGATGTGTGGTGATTTATCATTTCCTACTGAAGGTTGGAGAGGAGATTTAGATAATATCGCGACTTGTTGGAATGAAGATATTTGGAATCAGATAACACATAATTTTGATGTTCGGATCTATAAAATAGGCCCTACTACAGGAAGTGGTATTGTCGAAAAGAAAAAAATTGGAGCCACTATTTTAGCATTTAATAACCAAAATACATTGGCCCATGAAAATTCAATTTTTTTAAGTAATTTTAGAGTGGTGACGTTGAATAATAATGATAGTAAGCCGAATAACAATGGTTCAATTGATAATAGTGGTGGCCAAAATGGAAATAGTGGGCAGGAAGGTAATAGTAGTGGGCAAGATAATAATAATGGCTCACTAGGCTGTGTCCCTTAATTGCTTGAGCTATAGTATCCATCTGTTTCTACGATACTTTGAATTATGGCTCGCTACGATCTTTCTGATGAAGCATGGGCAATCATTGAGCCCTTGTTGCCAACCGTTTTGACATCTTCGCGGGTCGGTCGGCCGTGGGCAGAACATCGCAAAATCGTCAACGGCATGTTCTGGATACTGTGTTCAGGCGCCCCATGGCGTGATTTACCTGAACGTTACGGCCCATGGAAAACCGTTTATAACCGTTTCAACAGATGGTCAAAGGATGGAACTATTAACATTATTTTCAATAAGTTGCTTTCATTTCTTGATGCTCATGAACTGGTTGACTGGTCAGCCATTGCGCTGGATGGCAGTAATATTCGTGCTCTCAAATGTGCGGCTGGTGCTCAAAAAAACATCCCGATATTACCGACGATAACAGCTTGGGTCGCTCACGAGGTGGTTATGGCACCAAAATCCACATGGCGACTGACGGAAGCGGCATCCCGCTAAACATCGTACTGAGTGCTGGGCAGGCTCACGAAAGCCTGTTCGCGCTACGACTCCTGGACGGCATTGGCGTGCAACGCCAGAACGGCAGCATGAAGCGTCGTGGTCATACGGTACTGGCTGACAAAGCCTACTCTGGGAATGCGCTACGTAACGAGTTGAAAAGAAAAGGGATGAAAACGGTTATTCCCCGAAAATCAAATGAAAAACTGGCTTCAGATGGACGCTCGCAACTTGATCGTGATGCTTATCGCCATCGCAACGTTGTGGAAAGGTGTTTTGGCCGTTTAAAGGAATATCGCCGGATCGCTACACGTTATGAAAAAACGGCAAGAAACTATCTAGCAATGGTGAAACTGGGCTGCATTCGCTTGTTTTACCGCCGATTACGCAATTAAGGGACACAGCCTAGATAATAGTGATGGTCAAAATGGAAATAGTGGGCAGGAAGGTAATAACAATACCAATAATAGTACTAATACCAATGAGAGTACTAACACCAATGAGAGTACTAACACCAATGAGAGTGCTAATACTAATGAGAGTACGAATGCTAATGAAAGTACTAATGCCAATGAAAGTACTAATGCCAATGAAAGTACTAATATAAATAGTAGTAGTAACACGAATAGTAGTAATAATACTAATCGCAGTACCAATACCAATAGTAGTATTAACACGAATAACAGTACTAATACTAATAGAAGTAGTAATACAAATAGAAGCAGTAATATAAATAAAAGTGGTAATACCAATAATATTAGGTTTCACTATCATTATAGTCATTAAAAATAATATCACTATTTTGGTAAATAGATATCTATGAAAGCTTACAATAGTAATTTATAAAATCTAAGGTAGAGTCAATTGATTTAACTCTACCTCTATTGAATATATGGTTTAAAATAACATTAACTTAGTTGAATGTATAATTAATTGATATTTTTAACATTTCTATTATTATTTGTAAATTGTTTTAAATTTTTCTATTTTGATAAACCCTACTTTAATAAAATTATTAATTAAAAATTGAGTTATATTATAATTTTTTTATTTTAAATATTAATAATTATAACTCTATTTTAATGAAGGGAAAATTTATGAGGATTATATTGATAATTATTTTTATTATTACTTGTCTTGGTTATACAGCTTTTGGTTTAGCTAATTTTAATGGTTTTTTTAGTTTCAATCGCTTCATTGGTTTTGGTGCCTGTAATGCTATTAGTGGACCGCTGACAATAAATGGAAGAGATATTATTGTTCAAAATGATACACCTAATGGTACTTTGTTAGCCACTTTCACATCAGGTTCATTTAAGACTTATCGTTGTGATAATAATACTAAAAATATGATTAGTGGTGGCAAACTCTATGGTGAATTTGCGACCCTGTTAAAGGGGATTAGAGTATATAAGACAAATATCCCAGGAATTGGTTATACGCTGGGTGTTCAAACAATGTGCCCAGATATGGTTTTCCCAACTAAAGGTTGGAGAGATAATGTAAATAATATCGACGTTTGTTGGTCGAATAAGGTTTGGAATCAGATAACTCATAATTTTGAGGTCAGGATCTATAAAATAGCAGCTACCGCAAGTGGAATTGTTGAAAAAAAACAAATTGGCGCAACTATTTTGGCATACAAAGAGACCAGTATCTGGGCTGAGGAAAATCCAGTATTTTTAAATAGTTTTAGAGTAACAACGATAAATAATAGCAATAAGCCAAATGATAATAAATCAAATGACAATAAACTAAATGGCAATATTCAACATCATCATCAACACTATCATCGACATTATCACCAACATATTTGGCCTAATAATAACAGTATAGATATTAATAAAGATACAAATAACAATGCTAATAATAATACCAATAATAACATCAATAATAATGCTAATAACAACACCAATAATAATATCAATAACAACACCAATAATAATATCAATAACAACACCAATGATAATACCAATAACAACACCAATGATAATACCAATAACAACACCAATGATAATGCCAATAACAACACCAATGATAATACCAATAACAACACTAATGATAATACCAATAACAACACCAATGATAATACCAATAACAACACCAATGATAATACCAATAATAACACCAATGATAATACCAATAACAACACCAATGATAATACCAATAATAACACCAATGATAATACCAATAACAACACCAATGATAATACCAATAACAACACCAATGATAAAATAAATAATGATTTATAGTTCAGATAGCAATATATTTTTAGTATAATAGTTTATGATTTTCATCAAAATAGTCAGGTAAAATATTTTTATTAATATTTTAAATAATCTAAGTATTTTATTTCTATATCTATTCATAAAGTAACTAATACAATTAATGTTATTTTTCAATAAAATTTTAAATACTAAAATTTTTATATAAAATATATATTTTTATTAAATTTATTTACAAATGTTAAGATTTAATTACGGAAAATATACTTAATAAAAGGGGTGCTTATGAGAAAAGTGTTATTGATTCTTTTAGCTGTATTCAGTTTTGATTATTGTGCTTTATCTTTTGCTGGATGTCTTGCTGTTGGTGGGCCATTAACAATAAATGGCAGAGATATAGTTGTACATGATGATACTCCTTTCGATACTTTATTAGACACTTTTACCATCGGTTCACTACAAACTTACCATTGTGATAACAACAATACCAAAAATATGACTACCAGAGGAAAGATATATGGTGAGTTTGCAACGACTATAGATGGTATCAGAGTGTATAAAACCAATATTGCTGGGATTGGTTATTCGCTTGGCGTTCAAACAATGTATCGTGGTGATATGTAATTTCCAGCTAAAGATTGGCAAGATAATATAGATAATATAGATAATATAGATAATATAGATAATATAGATAATATAGATAATATAGATAATATAGATAATATAGATAATATAGATAATATAGATAATATAGATAATATAGATAATATAGATAATATAGATAATATAGATAATATAGATAATATAGATAATATAGATAATATAGATAATATAGATAATATAGATAATATAGATAATATAGATAATATAGATAATATAGATAATATAGATAATATAGATAATATAGATAATATAGATAATATAGATAATATAGCTGCTTATTGGTTTAGTCATACTTGGAATCGGATAACTCATAATTTTGAGGTCAGGATCTATAAAATAGGGCCAACAGCAAATGGAACTGTGACGAAGAAAGAAATCGGTGCCACTATTTTGTCATATAATAACCATAATAATTGGGCAGAAGAAAATCCAGTATTTTTAAATGCCTTTAACATTACTACAGTAGGCAAAAATAGTAATCAAGACAATCACCATAATCATATTTAGCCTAATAATGGAAATAATGACATGGTTCATAACACCAACATCAATAATAATAATTTTTAATCTAGTATAAAAGGTTATTAAAGTATATGTGTAGTAAGTTATTCTTGTTATAGTGTTTTATATTTTTTAATGCTTGCCTAAATTATAAAATAAAAATTTTTTATATTGAAATATTAAGTAAATTATGTGTGATTTATTATTATGTTGATAATAATGAATATATTAAGCCAGTAATATAAAGCAAATAAGCTGTTTTTCCTTAAATAATATCTTGCTGTGGTAGCTAGCTATTTATGTTTCATCGCAAGTTGTAAAATTTAATGTTATTTAATTTAATGAAGTTTTAATTAATAAATTAAATTATATGATGTTTGTTTCTATTTATTTATTAGTAAATCTAGTTATAGCTTTAAATAATCATCATTTGAAATCTATTTTAATAAGGAACATGTTATGAAAAAATTATCTTTAATTATGCTGCTTACTTATACTTTTGGTTATACCACATCTGTATTTGCTCAATGTATAGAGATTGGTGGACAGATAAAGGTTAATGGCAGAGATATTATTGTGACAGATGATATGCCTGTAGGTACATTATTAGATACATTCACGACCGATTCAATTAAAACTTATCAGTGTTCTAACGTAAAAAATATGACTACTGGTGGAAGAGCATATGGTGAATTCGCTACAGATATTGATGGTATGAGAGTATATAAGACAAATATTGCCGGGATTGGTTATGCATTGGGTATTAATTCAATGTGTGGAAAAATGCTTTTTCCGTCAAAGGGCTGGATTAATAATTTAGATGCTACGTCTACTTGCTGGACTAGTGGACGCTGGGATCCGATAACACACAAATTTGCTATAAGAATTTATAAAATAGGCCCGACAGGCAATGGCGAAGTTGCTATGAGAAGGGTTGGAGCAAGCAATCTTTTCTACGATGATACAAAAAGCTGGGCAAAAGAAAATTTGGTTTTCTTAAATTCTTTTAAGGTTACGACAATTGGTAATAACAATAGCGGCGGCCAAGGTAGTAACAATGGTGGTGGACAAGCTAATAACAATAGCGGCGGCCAAGGTAGTAACAATGGTGGTGGACAAGCTAATAACAATAGCGGTGGCCATGGTAGTAACAATGGTGGTGAGCAAGGTAATAATAACTGGAATGGGCAGGATAATAGGAATAGAGGTAGCCAGGGTAATAACAATGGTGGTGGACAGGGAGGTAACCAGAATAATAATAACTCCGTTTGGCCTAATGGCGATTTAAATAACAACTCTGTTTGGCCTAACGGTAGTGTAAATAATAATGTAAATAATAACTCGCATAGAAATGATCACAATTAAAAAGGCAATAATTGAATTTGCTCGTTTATATGTTTATAAATTTTTATATTTGAAACGATAGTTTTTCTTTATAGGTAGAATTTATTATGGTAATTCTGCCTATATTATACCTATTGTAAACTGATAAATAGATTTAATAATTCTTAAAGTTATCTAAATTTTTATTGTATTGACTATGTTACATAATGTTTATGTCTGAGTATGTGAGCCATTTTATTTCGGTTTGCTCTTTGAAATATTAAAAATAAAGTTACTTAATTGAACTATTACTTATAGTGATAATTATAATTGAATTTTATTTTTAATCTGTGAACATTAATTAGCATTTTGTGCTGTTTATTAAAAAGTAACAAAATGTATTTTTTTATTAGAATATATTTTTTTATTCTTTGTCGAATTAATCAAAAATAATAATTATTGCTTAATATAAAAAATTACAGACAATTCCGATAGTTATCATTTATTTTATTTTTCTATTAATAATATCAAAAAGTTAAACTGTTTAGAAAGTTATATTATTGAATATATTATTAATTTATTTTATTAACAAATGATGGGAATTGTATTTTTCTACTAGCAAAAACGATTTTGTAAATTACTGAAAATGTAAAATTTATCTTAGATATTAAATTGTTATGGTCAATTACTGTGTTATAAAAGAAAAATATTTTGCTAATTTTAATGAGTATTTTGTTATTTATAAGTGAAATTTTAAAAAATATAGGTGTAATAAACTAAATCCATTGATTTTGTTGGGTTATATGGTTGTTGTTAAATAGTTTTATGGGATTTAATATTAATGAATAAAATAAACATTTATTTCTTTTTTATTCAGTATGATTGATATTGACGACTGAAAATTGCATAATTCAAAAAACTTACAGATAGTGATTTAGCATTCATTAACTGTAAGTATTTTTTTATCGATAAATTTATTTAAAACTATATTTATCAAAACCACTTTAATAGCAAATATAAAATAAGGTGTTTATTTACAGCTACTGTGTTTTCACCTATTTATTCTTATTTAATAAAATTAAATATTACCGTTAAGAAATTATTTCATAATAGTATATTTTATTTTTTATAAATAATACTAGATTGAAGTTGTATTAATAATATTGAGGTATTTATGAAATTCCCATTAGTGCTGCTAGTTATTAGTGTTATTCCTGTTGCTGTTAATGCTGCTCCGACAATTACTTTCCAAGGTGAAGTAAGTGCACAAACATGTGAAACCGAGGTTAATAAAGAGACTAATTCGATAGTCCTTTTAAATAATGTTTCTGTAGCTCAGTTATCAGGTGCAGGTAGTAAAGCAGGTTTAACACCATTTACGGTCACAATAAAAAATTGCACGGCTCCTACAACTGATCTGCAAGTAAATACAAAATTTCTAGGTCATAATGTAACTACTGCGGGTAATTTAGCTAATCTCATCGCGCCTGCAGATAATGGGGCAGAGAATGTTGCAATTCAGATTACTACCAATGAAAGTGGGACAACGCCGGTGGTATTAAATGGTGTGACTCGTGTTCCAGGTTTAGTACTTAAAAAAGATGAAACGACAGCTTCTCATACATTTGGGGTGCAATATATTTCTGAAAATGGTAATGCAAAGGCCGGCCAGGTAAAAGCCATGGTTGAGTATACTGTAGGTTATTTATAATTTCTGCTGATCGTTTTATTTTAAGCTGAAAATAGCAATGTTTTCAGCAATTATTAATTTTAGAGAAATTATTAATTACTAATTATTTAATAAATATAACTTTGTCACTGATGTTTATTGACTATAAAGGTAATGATTATTTGGATTTTAAAATGAGTAATATATTAATTTCATTTATAGCTATTATCACACTGTTTTTTACTAGTTTAATGCCTTATGGCTATGCGAGTGTGGTAATGACAGGAACGCGCATTATTTATTATGAAGGAATGAAAGATAAAACCATACAATTATCTAATAATGATATTCATCCGAATATTATTCAAGTTTGGTTGGAGAATAGTGATAAAAATTCAACCACTGAAATGACAGAAACGCCTTTTATTGTTAATCCGCAAATTTTTCGGATAGAAGCTAAATCAGGACAAATAATACGATTAATGTGGGTAGATGATAACCTTCCTAAGGATAGGGAGTCTCTTTTTTATTTTAACTTTAGCCAGGTTCCGGCTTTTAATGAACAACAGCATCAGGCTAATAAATTAGTATTATTATTTAATACACGAATAAAAATTTTTTATCGGCCTAAAAATCTATTAGGTGATATAAATCAACTAGCGGATAAACTAATATTTAGACAGAATAATGAGCAAATAATTGTTGAAAACCCTACCGGATATTATGCCGTTGTTCACTCTGCAACATTAATTTCCAATAGCCAGTCATTTAAATTAGCTGATTCTATTATGTTATCACCTAAAACAACGACACAATGGAAATTACCAAGAGCCATAAACCGTAACGCAAAAAATACTATACGCCTTACTCTATTAAACGATTATGGTGTGGATGTTGTTACTGAATTACCTTTATCAGCTCAATAATAATCAAAGATAAATATATTTTATTTTGCTATTTTATTTGTTAGTAGGAAATTAAGTATGAATTGCCCTATTGGATTACTAATGATTTATAAGTCTATATTAATAGGGCGAATGGTATTTTGTCATTTCAGGCCGGTAAGGTATGTATTATTATTAACATTTATTCCTAGCTTAGTTTATTCAACAAATGAGACTTATACTTTTGATCCAACCTTATTTCGTGGTGGGGCAGTGAGCCCGACAATGTTAGCTCAATTTAATCAGGCTAATTCAATCATTCCTGGTAAATATAAAGTTGATATTTATATTAATAATCATTTTTTTCAATCTAAAGAAATAACTTTTATTGAAAATAAAAATCACACAGTCGGCCCATGTTTTAATTTAGAGACGATCAAGCAAGCAGATATAATAGTAAAATCAACTAATAAAATATCTGATCAAAATTGTATTTTTTTGCCTGAATATATTGCTGGTAGTAGAGTCAAATTAACTTTGTCAGATTTACGACTTGACTTAACCATCCCTGACGATGGATTACAGAATATTCCAAGAGGTTATATTGATCCTAATTTATTGGATGCTGGGAGTTCTATTCTTTTTCTTAACTATATTGGAAATTATTATCATATTAATAATGATAACAATGTCAAAGATCAAGATACTGCTTATCTCTCTTTTAATGGCGACATGAATTTTGGTATATGGCAATATCGGCAACAATCGAATTACACTTATTCGCGACAGTCTGGTGCTAAATGGAATAATATCCGTAGCTATTTGCAACGGCCTCTTCCCGTTATCACTGGGATGCTGTCATTAGGTCAACTTGTTACCCAAGGAAAATTCTTTTCTGGTTTGAATTTTAATGGGCTAGCCCTTGCTAGTGATGAGCGGACTTTACCTGATTCTTTGCGTGGTTATGCACCGGTTGTACAAGGGGTTGCTAATACAACAGCAACCGTTACTATTAAACAAAATGGTAATCAAATTTATCAAAAAACAGTTTCACCGGGTGCTTTTTCGATTACCGATCTCTACCCTACCAGTTATAACGGTGATCTTGATGTGGAAATTAGCGAGGCAGACGGCTCAGTCCGTCGTTTTAGTGTGCCATTTTCAGCGGTTCCTGAATCGCTTCGTCCCGGTAGTTATCGTTATAATTTTTCTGTTGGGCGAACACGTAATATTGGCCAAGATTCGGTTTTTGCAGATGCTATTTATCAGTATGGTTTGAGTAATAGTTTCTCTGTTAGTTCAGGTTTGCGGATTGCTGATAAATATCAGGCGATTATGCTAGGTGGTGTATATGGCAGTCGATTTGGTGCACTAGGGTTTAATACCACTTATTCTAATTCAGTCGTTCTTATCGATCATCAATCTGCTGATCGTTCTGAACGCCTTCAAGGTTGGATGGCTAATCTGTCTTATAGCCGCACTTTTAATATCACCAATACCACAATTTCATTGGCTGGTTATCGTTATTCGACAGACGGTTATCGTGAACTTTCAGATGTTTTAGGCATCCGTGAAGCCATTACTCGTGGCACACCATGGAGTTCTTCCACTTATAGACAACTTAATCGGCTTGAACTGACCCTAAGTCAGCAATTAGGTGAATTTGGTAATCTATTTCTTTCCGGTTCAATTCAAAATTATCGTGATAACCGACCACGCGATAGTCAGTTGCAATTAGGTTACAATAAAGCGTTTGATAATGGTTTAACAATGAATGTTGTCGTTGCTAGGCAGCAGTTGGCCGAATCAAGTGAACATTCAGGCAAAGAAGAGACCTCGACCTCCGTTTCTTTCTCTTTTCCATTGGGTAGCCAATATTCTAGTTATACGCCGACAGTAAGTAGTAGCTATACCCATGGTGGAAATATCGGTGATCAATATCAAGTAATGTTGTCAGGAACAGCAAATGAACAACAAAACCTAAATTATAGTGTTGGCGCTAGTTATGTAAGGCAGTATAACCAATCTACCGTTAATGGTAGCTTACAGAAACGTTTTTCTAATACTAATTTGAGTATTAATGCCTCTAAGGGCAAAAACTATTGGCAGATTGGCGCTAATGCTCAGGGTGCTTTAGCGCTTCATAGTGGCGGGCTCACTTTTGGCCCCTATCTAGGAGATACTTTTGCTTTAGTTGAAGCTAAGGGCGCATCGGGTGCAGCTGTATTGAATGCACAAGGAACGATAATCGATGACAATGGTTACGCATTAGTCCCATCGATAACCCCCTATCGTTACAATAAAATTATTCTCGATCCACAAGGAATGGCGGAAAATTTTGAATTAAACGAGAATGAAAAACAAGTTGCCCCGTATGCTGGCGCTGCAGTTAAAGTCATGTTTAAAACTCGCGCAGGTTATGCCTTATTGATAAAAGCACAGCTAGCTGATCATTCTCTTTTGCCGATTGGTAGGGAAGTT
Source organism: Arsenophonus nasoniae (assembly GCF_004768525.1). Classification (NCBI taxonomy): domain Bacteria; kingdom Pseudomonadati; phylum Pseudomonadota; class Gammaproteobacteria; order Enterobacterales; family Morganellaceae; genus Arsenophonus; species Arsenophonus nasoniae. The sequence continues at coordinate 3,715,476 of NZ_CP038613.1, read as the reverse complement.
TTTGACCAAGAAAATAATGTGATTGGCATGGTGGGTCAAAATAATCAAATGTATGTCAGAACTGAACAAGCTTCAGGTACGTTACTATTAAAATGGGGAGAAACGATCTCTGAACGCTGTTATCTAGATTACTCGCGTACGGGTCAGGCATTAGCTAAACAGCCTATTACAAAATTAACGGCTATGTGCGTTCAACGCTAACCCGCAAGTGGAGAGAGATAATGAAATATACCTCTGATTGGTTAAGAACAAGTTTATTAATCATAACCCTTTTTACCATATCGTTCGCTGTGAGCGCAAATTGTAGAATAACGGGTGTTTCTCAGACTGAAGATAATCGTTCAGCCCAGATGCTCTTTGGGCGGGTTAATCTAACGGATACTTATTTTCAGCCGGTTGGTTCTTTACTTGCTTCTATCGTTGTGCCACCAACCGCTTATACTTTTGGTGGCGCTAATGCCTCTTCGGTATTATGGATCTGTGATGAGGCTGATCTGCCTCAGCTTTATTTTCTGGTAGCAACCAATGGTGATGATAGAGTCGGTGGATTTCATGAAACCGGCCTTATTGATGGATTGCCTGGTGTATATGCATCTTGGCTTGCTTATGTTGGTATAAAACAAACCATGGCTGGTGTTGTGGTGCAACGTAGTTGGAAAAGGGTTCCGCTTACAACTTATTTACTGGTTGAAGGAAGCCAACCAGGAAAAGGTAAAATACATATTCGATTACAAGATATCCCGCCAATGCAAGTGGAGCTCTATCGTGTTAGTACAATTCCACCCAATAATGCGGCTTCAAATTATTGTGCTGGGCTAGGTACACGCGGATTAGGTTATGCCAGTGCAACAGGTACAAATTATCAATGTACTCAGCCTAATGCTTATATTCAATTTGTTGGACCGGGAATTGTACATGACAATGAAGGCGAAGATTCCGCCTATAATTTTCGTTTTTGGGGAGTAGATAATGGTTTTGGCTATGGTTTGCGTCAGTCTATTACACTGAGTAACAACGCTACTTGTGTGGCGAGAAATGCGACACCATTAGTGCTTTTTCCAACTATTTCTAGCCAAGAGTTATTGGTAGGTGGTACCAGAGAAGCTGATATCTCTGTCCAAATCGAATGTAGTGATGATGTGAACTCAGGTACGACAGGCGGGCAAACAGCGATTGGTATTCAGGTGTCACCCGGTGCTTATCGCGCTGCACAAGGATTAAATTTAATTAATTCCCAAGGTGGTGTAATGGCGCTAGTTTCAGATAATTATGGCGTTGATCCTACATTAGCAACCGGAGTGGGTATTACCTTACGTAATAGCGTTACACAACAACCGATGGTATTTGTATCTCAACCCGGTATTACTGGTATAGGCCCAAGTGGAGAAAATGCCGGTTGGTATCCTGTGCTTAGAGATGCTAAAAATTTGGGGCCTTCCGTTTCTGGTTATACACATTACTTACACTCATACACAGCGGTATTGCAGCAATTGCCAGGTCAAGTTATTAAACCAGGAAAAATATATGCTACAGCATATGTATTAGTAAAAGTACAATGAAGCGATTAACGATTGTTGTAGCATACTTATCACTATTTTGGCTGATAACCGGAAAAGCCGGCATCATGGCCAATATGACCCGAGTAATTTACCATCAGGGTGATAAAGAACGTTCTGTATTGTTAGCTAATACTAATAGCTATCCGGTTATTGTCCAAAATTGGGTTGATCATGGTGAAGCTAATCCACAGACAGAAACACCTTTTGTGGTACTTGCTCCGATTTTTCATCTACCGGCGCAAAAGATCCAAGCTATTAGGATTATTTATAATGGTGATCATTTGCCGGCTGATAGAGAGTCAGTTTTTTGGTTAAATTTGTATGAAATACCGCCTAATTTGCATGATCAAGCGCTAAATCAGGATAATCCTAAAGTAAGCTTGGCCATGAATACTCAATTAAAATTATTTTACCGCCCAACAACATTGGCTGATTTTCCTGCCAAGTTAGCAGATAAAATTACCTTCAAACTGCAACAAAAAGGCGAAGAATGGGTATTAGTCTGCAAAAATCCATTACCTTTTCATATTTCTTTCTCACAAATCTTTTTTGAGAGTCCGCATAAGCGCTATTTAATTAAACGACAGATGGATATGATGATCCCGCCATTCTCAGAGCGTATATATCATTTTGAACAATCCTTTTCTCAGCAGGCAGGACGGATAGTTTTTTCCTATCTGAATGACGCAGGTTTTTCTATGCGAGAAGTAGCCATTTTTCAAACACCTTAGTTTGCTTGCCTATATCAATAGTTAAAAACTATAAATCTAAACTTTACTTTGGGTAATTACCTATTATTTAACAAAAGAATATCTTGTATTTGCTTGCTGTTGTTTGGGTATCATTGGTTGATTAGTTTGTTCCTGTTGCGGAACAATATAATTGAGGCCTAATATTTCACTGGTGTATCGACGGATCTGATTAAGTAATGTTGGATTTTGTTCTAAATGCTGGCCATAGGATGGAATGATTTCATGTAATTTGGCATTCCACTGATTTTTTACTCTATCGGGAAATACTCTCTCTAGTAAATTTAACATAATATAAGGGGAGGTTGATGCGCCGGGGGATGCGCCAAGCAAACCAAAGACGGTTTTATCATTAGAGATAAAAGTTTCCGTACCAAACTGTAACGTAACGGGTTTATTTTTGGCATTCTTTATGATTTGTACTCGTTGACCGGCGATAACTAATTTCCAATCTTCTTTTTTGGCGTTGGGATAATATTCTAGCAAAGACTGATAACGTTCTTCATCATTTAACATTAATTGACTGACTAAATATCTCACTAAATCTAAGTGCTTGATGCCAATAGCAATGATGGAAATTATATTACTATCATTGGTAGCAGCAAAAAGATCGAGTTGGCTACCATATTTGAGAAATTTATTTGAGTAAGTGGCAAAAGGGCCAAATAGCACATATTTTTTACCCTCTAAATAGCGCGTATCAATATGAGGAACTGACATAGGGGGAGCGCCAAGTGCCGGTTTTCCATAAACTTTTGCGGTATGTCTATCGATCACCTCAGGATTATCGGTAACCAGGAATTCACCACCGACCGGAAATCCGGCATACTGTTTTGCTTCTTGCAGCCCTGTGTATTGTAATAATTTAATCGTTGCACCACCTGCACCAATAAAGACTAAACGTGTTTTTATGTGACTCTCTTCACCGGTTGTGTGATTTTTAAAACCGACACTCCAAGTGCCATCATCATTACGACTAATTGCGTTCACTTCGGTTCTAGTTTGTAATTTGAAGTTTGGATGTTTAAGCAGATTGGCAACTAACTGACGAGTTATTTCACCATAGTTTACATCAGCGCCAATATCCATACGCGTTGCTGCAACAGGTTGTTTTTCATCTCTCCCTTCTATGATTAATGGTGCCCACGATTTAATTTCGTCCGCTGAGGTAGAATATTTCATGCCATAAAACATAGGGTTTTTGATCATAGTTGCATAGCGTTTTGCTAAGAAATTAACGTCATCTTTTCCCCACACAAAGGCAATATGTGGAACAGGATTTATAAAAGTTTGAGATTGGTGAAGAACGCGATGTTTTAGTTGATAAGCCCAGAATTGTTTAGAAATTTCGAATTGATTGGCAATTTCTATCGCTTGAGTGATATCGATTTGCCCATTTTTTTCTGGCGTATAGTTCATGGTTAGGAATCTCAATCAATACAGTAAGGCATTAATGGAGGTGTTTTGAACTTAATATTTCTATTAAATTCTGACAGTTTTCTCGTTGATTAACCATGAGAACAGTAATTCGGTTAAATTATCATCTAAAAGCCTAATAATAGGCACACTGCTCCTAGGCTGCGGTTTGTAACCATCGTTTTTTGACCATTTTATCCCGCCTTTCTGACAGTAAAGTGACGGCGTGTATTCCTTTTTCCGCACTCATAAACCGCAATCGGTTTCCACATAAAATACATTGGTACGGGTCAGTATTTAAAAAACCTTTGATAAGGGCTCCAAACCCAGGTTTTTCAGGCACATTAGGAGATATCATGTCTAACGCCTCATACACCTTCGGTAATAAGCACCCGCGTTTGCGATTGGCTAAAAAACCGTAATAACGGATCATCTTAAAATGTCGCGCAGGGATATGACTGACATAACGCCGTATCATTTCTTCTTGGGATAAGGTCTGTCGTCTGTATTGTTGGCTGTGGTGGTCATAGTAATGATGAACCACGGTGCCGCCGCTGTAGTGTTTCAATTGAGAAGCGGAGATAGGGGGACGTTTAAGATAACGGCCCAGATATTTCACATTATGCCAGGCCCCGCGTGTCTTTTTGGCAAAATGTACTTTCCAATAACGTTGAAACTGGGCATTGAGGTAACGGCCCCAGGTCTGATAATTGCGAATGTGCCCGAAGCCAGGCAATTTATTGGGTTGTAACTGAAAATAGTTATCCCTAAGGAGTCGAATGACCGCACTGCGCCAGACCTTTTCAACGTCTTTCTTTTTAAAGAAAATCGGTTTCCAGGTGTCATATTGAGTGAGTCCCCCACGCGTGACGGATAAATGAATATGCGGATGTTGATTGAGTTGGCGACCGTAAGTATGCAGCGCACAAAAAATGCCAATTTCGAGGCCTTGGCGCTTGGCGTTTTGAGCATGGCGCGGGTTGCACAGCGAAAGAGTTGGTTGAGCAAGTACCAGTTATTGTTAAAAAAAGGCCAAAGTAGGTGAGGCATAGTGAGGGTAATATGTTGCCATTCGCAATCCGGCAAAATATGGCGCTGCTGGGCAATCCACTGTTCGGTGCCTTTGAGGCCACACGCACTGCAGGCTTTGGATTTACAGGTTTGACAAAAGAAGCGTGAATGAGAGCATTCAGGTGAAGAACAGCAATAACGGCGAACGCCCATAGCGCAGGTGCTGCAGGCGAGCATCTTTTCGACAGAGAGTAGTTGCCATTCATCCACGTGATTATTTTCGATGAAAAGGTTCCATCCGTCATCGTATTGAAATAGCAGTTTTGCAGGTCTGGGGATGTACATAGAGCAGAGTATAAAAGACGAGAAGGGAATTGCCTAGAAATAGAGCGCCTTTGCCGCGATGCTCACGCCAAAGGCGTGCTTATGTTCATTTCCATAAAGCCTGAATGACCGGTACCGGCATTATTCCAGCCATTAGAGGTGTCACCGGCAATACTGTCTAGTCGCTCATACATGCGAATTTGCCAATCTGGTTGCAATTCTGCTAAGTATGTCGCTAATGTAGCACTCATGATCCCAGCGCCGATAAGTACAATATTAACAGTAGGTTCATTGATTGAAGTTTTGATCGGGTATGAAGCTGTCGGCCTAAATAAATAAATTAATAAAATAATTATTAATAAACCAATAATCACAGCTGTATATTTTAATGATCTCTTCATATGAAAATGTACCTTAATTAGCGATGATCACATCAAACATAAAAATTAATTATGGTATTCTGTTGCACGCTGCGCAATAATTATATATTTAATGTTCTAATTTATTGTTTTATATTAATTATTTTTATATTTTTGATTGTTAAATAGTAGTGAAAGTTTAATTTTTTATAAAAAATACTTATAATTAGGTATAAATAAAGCGCTTTTAGTGTCCTAAAAATAAATAAAAGAAGATAAAAAAGTGATAATACTGCTTAAATGCAAGTATTTTATGCTGATAAAATAGGCGAAGTGGAGGTGTAATACTGTTATTAATCAAACTTTAATCGGTAAATTGTTTTTTCATCGTTACTTTATTATTAAAATAAATAATATTCATAATGATTAAATAAATTTTTATTACTATTTTGACGGCCTTGGGGTAGATGTAGAGGAATAAAATGATGGAACTCTTGATTGGTGTATTGGTTACGATTGGAATAGGTCGTTATATTATTAAAGGCTATTCAGCCACAGGTGTTTTAATGATAGGCGGGATATTGCTGCTAATCATCAGCGCGATCATGGGTAAAAATATATTACCTAATGATGTACCAGTGACAGGTTGGAAAACCACTGATATTTTAGAATACATTAAATATCTGCTGATGAGCCGTGGTGGTGATTTAGGCATGATGATTATGATCTTATGTGGTTTTGCTGCCTATATGACCCATATTGGGGCTAATGATGTTGTGGTCAAAATAGGATCTAAGCCATTACAAATGATCAATTCACCCTATGCATTAATGGTTGCAGCGTATCTTGTTGCTTGCTTAATGTCACTGGCTGTGTCTTCAGCAGCGGGACTGGGTGTTTTATTGATGGCGACCCTATTTCCGATTATGGTTAATGTCGGTATTAGCCGTGGAGCTGCAGCAGCAATTTGTGCCTCACCTGCTGCAATAATTTTGGCTCCTACATCAGGGGATGTAGTATTAGCAGCGAAAGCATCAGGTATGCCACTAATCGATTTTGCTTTTAAAACCACGCTGCCTATTTCGATTATTGCTATTATTGCGATGGCCATTAGCCACTTTTTTTGGCAACGCTATCTTGATAAACGGGAACAAGTAAAAATAGAAAAACTTGATGTTAATGAAATTAAAACCAAAGCGCCTGACTATTATGCTATTTTACCTTTTACGCCCATTATTGGGGTATTAATTTTTGATGGTAAATGGGCACCTCAATTACATATCATAACTATTATTGTTGGCTGTATTATTCTAACGAGCTTGATTGAATTTGTGCGCTATTTTAGGGTAAAAACGGTATTTGATGGGTTAGATGTTTGTTATCGTGGTATGGCTGATGCATTTGTCTCCGTTGTCGTACTACTGGTGGCTGCCGGGGTATTTGCCCAAGGGTTAAGTACTATCGGATTTATTACCTCTTTGATTAATTTATCACAATCTTTTGGCTCTGGCGCTATTGTGATGATGATTGTGCTGGTGGTTATTACTATGTTGGCGGCCATGACAACGGGTTCCGGTAATGCGCCATTTTACTCTTTTGTTGAATTGATCCCACGTTTAGCCGCACAAATGGGAATTAATCCAACTTACCTAGTGATCCCTATGTTACAAGCCTCTAACCTTGGTCGAACAATGTCGCCGGTGTCAGGTGTGGTGGTTGCTGTGTCAGGAATGGCGAAAATTTCACCTTTTGAAGTGGTTAAACGTACTTCTATTCCAGTTTTAGTTGGATTATTGGTTGTCATTATTGCAACTGAAGTTTTGGTTCCAGTTCATCCTGTATAAATTTTTTTGGTTACATCAAATCCGGCTCATGTTTATCATTATGTTCCGGCTTTGATGATCGGGTGTTTAGCGATATTCTAATCTCATAGCCAGGGTTGATATTTATCATTAACTATCCACTGCCGAATGACCTGTTTGATAGCTAATGTAAATTTTCCATGCAAGGTAATTAATCATGTTTTTCGTAACAGAATTGATAATTGGCGCAATTTTGGGATTAATTATTAGCTTAACGGGCGTTGGCGGGGGAGTTGTTGTATTACCGGTTTTAACCTATTTTTTTGGTCTGGATGCCTTGTCTGCAGTTGCAACCGCCAATTTTCTCTCTATGCTGATGAAAATCTCATCTTCTTATATGCATTTTCGTTTAGGCAATGTTCCAATTAAAAGTGCTGTGGTTGTGTTAGCTATTATGATACCAGCCACAGTATTGACAAGTTTTCTAGTAAGTTATTTTAGTCAATGGCCAGGTTATCAACCGCAAGTTGAATTAGCCATTAATATCCTTATTGTAGTCGCGATTATTTATTCCCTTTTTCTGTTTATCTATCGTATATTTTTTGCATTTTCTTTAAATCAATTTGAAGAGAATAACACTATTGATATAAGGTCTTTATTGTTGCCGGCCATCAGTGCTGGGGTAGTGCTAGGTGCTACTGGCGTAGGTGGTGGGGTTGTTGTATTGCCACTATTATTACGTTATTTAAAATTATCTGTCAAACAAGCAATTGGTACCGCAATTTTTGTCACCACTATTTTGTCAGGTTCATCAGCAATTGCCTATATGCGTGATGGGCATACTCATATTGTTCTGGCATTTACCCTATGCATAGGGTCATTGATGACTATCCCATTGGCCAAATATTTAATGTTAAATTTATCCGATCGTGTTTTGCAGTATCTAACACTATTATTTATTTTATCTAGTGCCATAATGATGAGTATAAAATTATGGCACTATTTTTAACGACCAAAAATGTAAGAACCCATCGTTTTTGGAATTTCAACACTTTGATACATAAGTAATCCCACAATGGTTAACACTATTCCGCCTATTAACATTATCCCTAAAGTCCAGTAAGCACTGATGTTAAATCCTTGCCATTTTGAATAGAGAATTGCTATATGACGAGCACTATGGACCAGTAATGCAATTCCACTAATGGTTATTGCCGTTCCTAAGGCCATCATTAGTGCGGCAATAATCCCCCAAAAATAAACACCAATTACATAGGAAAAAAGTAGAACAATTAGTGCGCCTGAGCAGGGACGTGCTCCCATTGCGGCAATGACTGCAAGTTGAGTTCGCCAATTGCTTTGTAATTCTTCATCAGACAATACGTGTTTGTGGCCACAATTGCAGCCAGGAGAATGTTGCTGTTGGGTGGGCGAATGAATTTTAGTAAATTGATAAGGAGCATGCCGAGATTTTTTAAATATCTTTCTTAGTCGAGAAATTGCTTTTAGACATAGTAGCAGACCAAGGAAAAAGACGAAGCCGTAACTTAATTTTTCTAACCAAAAACGACTTAGATGTAAGTGTCGGCTAGATAGCTGGAGTAATCCTAGGACAATGGATGTTAAAAGAATAGCAATAGATCCCTGTAATAAGGATGCTAATAGTGTAAGGGTAAGACTTTTTTTTAGCCTTGAAGAGTGGGTGGCAATATAAGTAGTAATAATGATTTTGCCATGTCCTGGTCCCAAAGCATGCAATAAACCATATAAAAAGCTAAAAGCAACCAGTAATAATCCGGCTTCAGTTGGCGAGTTTGCGACTCGAATCAGAAGAGAAGAGAGATGTTGATTAAGTTCTCGCTGCCAAGTGATCGCTAGTTGTAACCCAAGATGCCAATATTTGTACAGATAAAATGATAATCCGACAAAAACGAAACTAAATAATCCGATTACTATAGAGTATTTTTTATTAAGTAGATTGATTGCACGCTTATTGGGCATTATTGACATATTATGTTTACCTTTTGCGCAAATTGTTGGCCGAGACTAAGGTCTTCTTGTGGTGTTTCTCCTTTATCAAGAGAAAGGGCGTAGTCAATCATTGATGCGCTAGGCTTAGGTGTTATTAGTTGAATTTTGCATTGAGATAAGGTGTCAGTTAGCGTTGAAATTTGCTTTTTGCTGCGATAAGTCATATCAACATAATAACTTGGATCATAAGTCATTACGGTTAATGTCTTACTCGTTAAAGGTTCTGGTTTAGCTAACTCTAACGTAAAAGAGAGCACGGCTTGGTTACCTTTGCGCGATAGGTGATATTCTTTAGGGTAAAAGCGAAATTTTATTAACTTATTCTTATTATACAGAGAAGTAAAATAGTGTTGCTTGATAACATTAGCCATGACTTCAGCACTTAATTGCTTCCACACTTCATCACTTTCTTTTGCCTGTTGTGCATCATAAAGTAAATCTGCTGATGTCATGGGATCCATGACCCAAGTCATTTTCATCGCAATGAGGTTACCCTCTTTTATTTGTAATTGGTTTTGCATATCAATAAAACTGTGGGGATGAGCAAAAACAGTTATCGAATAGCATAATGTCAACGCAGCTAGCAAACGTTGTAGAAAAATCTTCACTATGATTACTAATTTGTAATAACACATTTGAGCCATTAAGTAGGATAATTTGATTAACCGAAAATAGCATATTTTATACTATCAATTTTCTTTGATAATTAAATGTTACTTTGCTATTTAATCGGTTAAAAGGTTTATTACTTATATTTACTTAACTTTTTTGCGCAATATTGAATTATATTTCTTTTAATAATAAATATATTGTTGTTTAAACCATACAGTTCACTCATAAGTTGATTAATCAATCGCTTTATTCGATCGATATTTGTACATCAATAGTTTTTGCAAATCATAAATGTTTATATCGAACGTTTTAAACGATTGGAAGTCATTTAAATTATTAGGTTAAAAATAGAAGAACAAGGAAGTTTAATGATACAAGGATGTATTTATAAAATGCTAGTTAGCAAGAGCAAATGAAGCGATGAAAAAAGGGGATTTATTTTTTTAGGCTGATTTTAATTCAAATTGGTGACTATCTAATTAGTCACCTTGGAATAGCGTTACTTAAAGTGGTTGGCTAATTAAAAAATTTTACTTATTTGCCGGTACTTCAGATGAATGATGGGTTGATATTTTCCACTCTTTACCATCCCAAACGTAGGTAAATGTGTAACGAGCGGAAACGGTGGATTTATCTTTAAAGGTAAAAGTATAAGTACCGATATCTATAGCTTTATTACAACCAATACGAATGGTACGGTTATCAATTTTTCCTACCGGTTCTTTGGCTAAAAAGTGTTTGAAATAGTCGATACGTTCAGCATCTGTTAAACGAACCTGATTTGATATAGTTGGTAATAAGACTGCATCCGCGAGATAGTTTGCCGAAACTTTTTTTGCATCGCCACTTTTTAATGAATCATTCCAGCGATCAAATAAACTAGCAATTTGTTGTTGATCTACATTGATACATTTGGGCGTTGTCTCTAGAGCAGATGCATAGCTAGAAAGTAAAATTAATGGAATAGTTAAAAAATTCAGTTTTCTCATAAACGTCTCGCTAGTAAGTATGATTTTTTGTGATATTTTAGTGTGATTATTATTTCATATGGAAATAAAATGAATCAATCGATAACAGTCGTCAATAGTCACCGATAGCTAATGTTTTGAAATTAATATACTGTTTTATATGATTTTTATTTTTTATCTCAGTATAGAATGGCTGTTTTTAGTCACCTATTATAATCCTTGTGTCATGAAATTTATGTACATATTGGTGTACATGAAATATCATAAAAAGACTAGACGTAAGGAGAAATAAAGATGGCGGTAAGTGATTCATGGTTAAGAGCGGTAAATGGTAAACCACAAGCTAAAATGGTGACGAAATCAGACAGAGAGGGTTTATCAGTTCGTGTGACTCCAAAAGGTAAAGTCATTTTTCAATATCGCTATCGTTGGCAGGGGAAAGGTGATCGGATAGACATTGGAACGTATCCGGCAATCAGTTTAAAAGATGCGCGTGATAGTGCGCTTTTTTACCGTGGTGAACTGGGACAGCACAGAAACCCGAAAGTGGTCAAACGTACACGTAAACAAAAGTCAGTTGAAGCGCGCACCGTTGAGTCGGTTATCAGGGACTGGTGGGGAAAATCGCTTAAAAATGCACAGGTAAAAGCGGGTGAAATATTACGGTCATTTGAAATTTATGTTTTTCCCAAGATAGGCAATTTGCCCCATGACGAAACCCACTTGCATGTCTGGCTATCGTTAATCGAAGAGGTGGTAAAAGTAAAATCGGCGATAGGAGCACGGATTTTACTTTATGCAAAAACCGCCCATCGGTGGGGGATACGCAGGGGGATTATTTCTTTAAATCCGCTTATCGATGTGACTGCCCAAGACTTAGGGGTGGTAAAGCACCAAGGCGAGAGAGTGTTGAGTAACAACGAACTCAGGGTATTATTTGCGTTAATTGATGCGCCAAACTATAACCCTAGAAACGCCTTGATAATCAAACTGGCGTTGTTGTTTGGCTGCCGGATAGGGGAATTGCTAAAAGCGAAAATGGCCGATTTCGATTTCACTAAAGGAATATGGACAGTGCCACCTGAAAATCATAAAACAGGGCGAAAAAGCAAAAAGCCCATTATCCGGCCTATTATTCCAGCGGCAGAGGAATTGATAAAAACGGCTAAAAAATTAAGTCATGGCAGCGATTATTTGTTTATTGTATCGGAAGGGAAACCTTTGTGTGTCAGTGGGCATATTAGTTTTATTAGCAATCTCAACAAAAAAATGGCGTTAAAATTTGAAAGCTATACTCACTGGTCAATTCACGATTTACGTAAAACCATGCGTACGGGGGTTGCGGAGTTAACTCAACCCCATGTTGCTGAAATCATGTTAGGACATAAATTACCGGGGGTTTGGCAGGTATACGATAAGCACACCTACCTAGAGGAACAGCGAGAGGCTTATGAGCGCTGGTGGAATAAAGTTAATCAAATCGTTTACCCATCTCCCAATCCATAATATCCTGCCGGGCAAAATTAAGCTCATCAGACCTAAACCGAGGGCGTGGAAAACCTTCCCGCCGTTGGTATCCGTTACCCGCCCACAGTCTGATAGTGTGAGTTGACACTCTATACCTTTTTGCCAGTTCACTGGTTTTGACAAAAGGGGATTCATTCATAGGATTTTCTCCTTTATTACATCTTTTCGATATGGATAATTTAAATGGGGTAAATTCAGGTGGGATAATAACTATTCGCTCTAGACTATTTCTTCAAGGTATCGATAAATATTCCTATATAAATCAAGAGTGCTGGCACTATCATGATACCAATAACCAGTAGTTCTTGCCTACCTAAATGAATATTGCCTAATTCACCACGTTTGAACCTGATTTGTGGATCTATGACGGCATCGGCGTGCGCGAGATGTCCAACAATGAGTTCGAAGGCAAACGCTGCACTGATAAAAAGTAATGTTGTGATTAATAATTTGATGATGTTAAGTTTCATGGTTGAACCTTTTAAAATGGGCTTATTTCTTAACGCAAATCGCTTTGGCGTTAATATCCTTGAAAGTTTCCAATTCACGCTCAAACTGTTTAGCGGCGAATTGGCACATATTTTCAGTGTCAAATTCCTGAGTATGAACACTTGCAAAGTTACTCGATGCATAAGGGCTGGCGTACATGGCTAAAATTAAAATCCACATGGTGAGTTCTCCGTTGTTAATACGAATGAGAATGATAACTATTTGATTTTAAAATATAAATATTTGTAAGTTTAAGGTTGATTCTTTATTTCTCTGCTATATTTACTTGGTTGTGTGTTTGCTATTCACAATTTTTCCCTGGTGTTGACCAGCCTAGCGCTGGTCTTTTTTATTTCCTTTTCATCGCTTCCAGTAATAAATCCTGTATTGCCCGTTTTGAATTGCGCCTTTCCACGACCACTTCATCGAGTGTATCTTTAGCGACGATATGGTGAATAAAGACAGGGCGGTTATGCCCGGCTTGCGCTTGACGAGTAGGGCCGATACGTTCGATAATTTGCTGGTACTGCTCCAAGTCCCACCAGTGGGAGAAAAAAACCAGAATATTACCCCCGTCCTGTAAATTTAAGCCGTGTCCACAGCTTGCAGGATGGGCAAAGAGCATCGGAATTTTGCCATTATTCCAGTCCGTAAGGGTTTGTGGGTTAGCGTCTAACATTTTGCCTTTTGGAAATGCTTTTAACAGTCTTTCAAGGTCATGTTTCCAGTGGTAAGCTGTCAACGATCACCGAAAACTGATCCACTTTTTATCTAAATCCGATCAATCAAAATTGATCCACTGTTTTACTCAGTTATTGCTCCTGAGCGCCGCTTATCTTTCAATCGGTAGCTTTCACCGCTTAATTGCAGTACATGCGAATGATGAAGTAAACGATCAAGCATAGCGGCAGTTAATGTTGCGTCATCAGCAAAAGCACTTGGCCATTGCCCAAATGATAGGTTACTCGTCAATATGACACTGCCATGCTCATAACGCTTGGCAATCACATTGAAAAACAGGTTTGCTTCTTCTCGCCCAAACGGCAGGTATCCAATCTCATCGATAATCAACAACTTCGGGGCCATCACCGAACGTGATAGATATTGTTTGAGCTTATTTTGTCGTTTGGCAGTTGAGAGTTGCAACATCAGTTCAGCTGCCGTGGTAAAGCGGGTTTTCTTCTTGGCCTGTACTGCTTTTAATCCTAACCCAATAGCTAAATGCGTTTTGCCTACACCGCTTGGGCCAAGCAACACGACATTTTCATTACGTTCAATAAACGTTAATGCGCTTAATTCCTGTATGTGTTGTTTGGGGATCCCCGTTGCAAACTTAAAATCGAACGTATTAAGTTCTTTATGTGCTGGGAATCCTGCCATCCGACTCAAAAGATTACGAGTTCGTTCATCTCGTTGTTGTTGCTCACATTTTAACAGGGACAGTAAAAACTCTCCGTAGCTTTTGTCTTGGGCAATGCATTTTTCGGCAAGTGATGACCAATGAGTCGGAATAGAATTTAATTTCAATGACTCACACAGGTGTTCAATTTGTTCATGCAATAACATGTTCACCTCCCAGTAATGCTTCGTATACGCTGATTGAGTGTTGCAAACTGACAGATTCAAGGGGCGGTACGATAGGGATATTAAGCGTATTAGTCTGTGGGATAGATTGGCAAACCCTTGCTGGTAAGGGTAGAAGAGACTTAACTTCCTTAGCTAATCTATCTGCTGGCTTCTCTAACGTTGTTCCATGAATTCGCTGATGGGCAACGCGTTGTAACCATGGACCCACTTTTGCATTAGCTATTTCAATATCCAGTTCAAGATTATGAGCACGAAGGTCGGTGTTTAATGGCACGATAAAGCTGTTTTTTAAATAGTGGTTAAAGCGCTCTACTTTCCCTTTCGTTTTTGCCCTGTAGGGCTTGCAAGCCTTCAATTTAAACCCGTAATCTTTCGACATTTGAAGCATTTCGACATGTAATTTATGATCACCTTCTGCATAAGCATCCCGTTCGATGATGAGGGATTTTGCGTTATCACACAATACTTCCTGTGGTACACCACCAAAGTAGTCGAAAGCTTCTCTTAAACCTTGCTGCCACGATTCTGCTCGTTCATTATCAAAGAACTTTACATAACTCGCACGCGAATAGCCTAGCGTTGCAACAAACGCTTTCAGCGATTTTTTACCTCGCCGGATGCTGGTGAAGTCGATTTGCATTTGTTGACCTGGCTGTGTTTCAAAACGGACGACTACTTCGGGAACAATGCTTGGTTTAAATTGACAAACAAATCGGCGTAATTGAGCAATACCACCTTGATAGCCGTTTTCAACTACCTCATCAAATAAGACTGTTGCAGGGATCCAATCAGGTTTAGCCAGTTCAATTCGCTGAAGCAAATAAGGTTTAAAGGGGGATAATTTAGTCGGTTGTTGACTTCTTTTAGCATAAGTTGGCATTGTCTGTTGTTGTAAATGATGTTTTACGGTGTTACGGGATATACCCAACTCACTGGCAATTTTTCGAAGGCTTTGTCCTTGTGCAAAGCGAACATGAATATCCACAAATATCTCCTTGGTTAACATAAATTATCCGTACAAAAATGTGCGAATAATACCAAGTGGATCAGTTTTAGATGATCGTTAGTGGATCAGTTTTGCATGATCGGTGACAGTAAGCAACCAGTACAGGCATTCCTCCGGCTTCATTGACAATACTTTCCAGCGCCTGGATTTTGGCATCGTGTATTTCTGTCCAGTTGTGATTGTCATCGCTATAAATAGCGCCTGCTGCAATTTGCAAACATTTTATTGTTTTGGCAGCAGTATTTAACGCTTCGATAGCGCTATCGCCCAACTCAAGAAACAGTTCTTTTTCCATCGCCTGATAGTGCGCTCGTGCTTTTGCAGATAGTTCAACATTGATAACGTTGTGTATCGGTTCATCGATATCAAACCAGTCAGCGGCGTTAAGGGATAACGTGACATCCCTGAGAGCTGCCTGAATTTGAAGATGTGCAAACCCCAAAGGCTCAAATTTACTCCACTGCTGTCCGGGGAACTGGATACGATTAAACCAGCGAGACGTAAACGCATTATGCGTTCTGCCTAGCCGTTCGCCCTGGTCAACAAACCACGCTTGCCCCCATAAGTCCATCAGGCCATTGGGTGAAGGTGTGCCTGTTAGGTTTACCCATCGATGAACCGATTTATGGGCGATTTTGGCAAGGGCTGCGGTGCGTTTACCCCCTTTGCGTAGCCGGAATGATTTTAACCGAGTGCTCTCATCGGCAATAATCGTACCAAAAGGCCAATTTTCTCCGAGGATGTCAACCAGCCAGACGAGATTGTCATAATTGATAGTAAATACGCTGGCATGGGTATTTTTGAGTGCTGCCATTCGTGATTTGGTGGGGCCAATGATGGGTTGCACTTCGATATTATGGAGATGGTTCCATTTAAGCACTTCATCCGGCCAGGTGGATTGGGCTACCCGTAAAGGGGCTAATACCAATGTGGGTTTGGTTTCACTGCCTGCAAGATAGAGATTTTCTAACGCCGTCAGCGTTGCTGCCGTTTTACCCATTCCCATTCCCGCCCAGACATTTGAGCGTTTTATATCGAGTAGGTGATTGATAATGAGATCTTGGTAAGGGCGAGGGGTGAAGGTTTTAGCGATTGTCTTTTGTTCAGGCGACAATCTGGATAGTTTTGTCATGGGTATGTAATCCGTTCCAGTTCTTTTTCATGGGGAGTTTGTCAGCCAGATACTGGTCATAAAGTCGCTGTGCGCCTTTTCTAAGTAAAACAGGGCGATAGCTAATGAAACTATTTGCACCATGTGGGCTTATTTCGTTTTGTTTTTCGGTTAAATATTTATCCCGAGCGGTAGCGGCAACACGCCAGCGTAAATTGTTACCGGACTTACTTTCGTTGTAGAGCCATTTAAGTCCTGCCAGAAAATGATTTATCTGCTGACTGTTTACCCCGTTAAGCATTTTGCTAAATTGGGTAGGGGTCATACCTTCTTTGAAGAGATTTTTAAGACAATCGTTTTCGGTTTCAAGTTGTTGAACCTGTACACCTAATAATTGAACTTTTTTATGCTGAGCAGCCCATGCAATTGCGGATTCAGCAGGGTCAAGGAAATTAGGTAAGCCTAAATTTGTAGGGTCATTCGGTAATGATTTTTGATTAAAGTAAGCAGATTCCATTTTTTCAAAGAAAGACCAGGCTTCATCGGTATCAACAATTTTTGACATGCGAGCGGCACCTTTTTCTGTATATAAGGTAATAGCCCGTGCTTTGTTCGAAATTTGTGCGTAAATATTATTTACTCGCAAATGTGCTAGCGCTTCCCCCGTAACATTGAAATAGTGAATACCTTCAATAAAACGAGATTTATTATTAGATAAATTCATTCTGATATTTGAGGCTTCGGTGCCATAACCAGAAGCGAGAGTTTCAGTCGTCACAACACGAACATTTTGCCACTCAATAACGGGTAATTGATTTGAATCGATAGTAATTAAATTTTGCATAAGGGTATCTCACAATAGTTAAATTGATGAAAAATTGCCCCTATAAAAAGGGGCGTTAAGATTAAATTAGTGACGTTCTAAGAAGTGGGTTAGTTCACCTTCATACCACTGATCGGTGCGAGCAGTGATTATCGCGATTTGTTGATGGTGGAATTGTTCAAAAAGCTGCTTTATTTCCGCTAAAACAGTATCGATATTTTCACGCTTACGTAAAATTCGCTTAATCGTCTGCTTTTCAGCGTCATTGATAATTTGTCGCAGTGCCTCAGTGATGTAGTAAATACGTCGACATTCGTCAGCCATTAACGGTATATGCTCTACCTGAAAACGCTCCGGTGATGGCGTGCCAGTTACTTCGCGTAACGCTAGCCACACCGCATTACTCAATGAACGCTCAAACCGGAAGCCATTTGTCATACACCAAACTAAATGCGTCAGATTACGGGTGTCTGAATGACTAAAACGCTCTACGGCTTTTGGTTGATATTTTGAGGTAAAGTTACTGGTCTGATTAACTGTTTGCTTATCGAGAATATCCAGCACCCATTTTCTGAATTCTTTTGCTACTGGCGTATTAGCGAACATGGCGATCAGATGTGCGCCTCTTAGGGAGAAAATTCGTACCGTTTTTTCACGTAAGCTATTGTTTATTCCATTGAACGTCAAATTGACGGTCATTGACATGCCAGGTGTAAATTCGTCTTTATTGCGATCATAAATTCTTGTAACAGAGTCGATGCGTGAGTATTCCAATGCTTTAGCAAGCACAGCAGAAGTAAACCAGATTTCTCCATTATGGGAAATAGTTTCAAGAATAGTATTGCGGAAAATTAAAGTAGTCATAGTAATGATTTCCTTTCTAGGATTAGGATAATCACCACCTTTGAGGTCAATCTTGGGTGGCGAACTGGACGAGGTTGACCTTACCGGCTAGAAAGGACCCGGCGAGCCTTTCGGCTCCCCCATCCAGCCCACCATTGATTCTTGATATGGTAGGCTGACGCATAAAAAAACACGCTATCGGCGTGCTATGCGCCTTTCTAGTTACAACGAGAGGTCAATCCCGACATCTGATTTTGCAGATGCAAATAAACTATAGCGCATGATTTCTTCTTTCGTCAACTAAGTTAATTTTTAACTGATAGCGGGTAAAATGCTGCTTAGATCCTGACTGTCCAGTAGGATAACCTGATGGCCTAGGGCAAAAAGCCGTGCGTGTTCGCGTAATTGGTAGGGGGTAGGTTTTTCGCCCAGTGCTTTACATTCCACAAAAATAATCTTGCCATTGGGCAGGGCGACTAATCGGTCAGGTACACCCCGCCGCCCGGGTGAAACAAATTTATAGGCAATACCGCCGATTTTTTGCACTTCACGCACCAAATGTTTTTCGATACTCTCTTCCCTGATTAACCGCATGAATACATCCTTTTAATATTTTCCCGTTTTATTTGCATAATGCAAAAATCGGCGCGGTTCTCACTCCAGATACGGTTATTGCGATTGCGTGCCAATCGGTTTGCCTGTGCCCATGCGCGTGCGGCTTCATGGTATTGCCCTGACTGTTCAAGGTGAACTGCATCCTGCGCCGCCTTGAAATAAAGGGGGCTGTCGTTTTTTCTAAAGGCCATGCTAACTCCAAAAATAAACGCCTTCCTAGTCGGCTGGGGGGCTATCGTTCTTAGGTGGCGAATAGTGGGGTAAATGTGTTTTAAGTATTTTTTCAATAACCGAGGTTGCTGAGGGGTTACCTTGTAGTTGAATGGTATTATTGCGGTACAGGTTAATATACACCCCACAGGCTAATTCATAGCATATAAAATTCCCTTTCATTTTTGGCATAATTTTGCCTAATCCGCATTTTTCTAGAAAACTGGAAAACGTAGCTATCTGGTAAGGGTATTTTTTCAGCGGTAATATATTTAGTTGGTCTTGCATAGTGGATAAACCTTATTGTTTCCCTGTTAATCGTGACGAATACTTTTTTATTCTTTTCGATAGCGATAGGTCTCAAAGCCATTGGCACTAAGCGGTAAATCAAAAGCCCAGTCAGGCTTGGCACTTAACAGTGCGCTTAACCCCTCAGCGGAAAATTGTGGGGTATCGGGCGCTTCGCTGATAATCTCATCATGGACGGTTAAGACAATCTCATAACCCGCCTTTTCAATAGACGGCATGTTACAGGCTAATACATCCCGAGCGGCAGCCTGACAGATATTTTCAGTAATTTTCCCCCCGTAGGTTTTTAGCCTTTCCCATTTACGGCTGTAGGGGTTAGTCCCCATGTAGGTAATTTGTCCATTCTCTATTCGCGCAGAAGGGTAGCAAAGACTACGACCTGACGGTAGACAAATTCTGAGCCAGCTTTTATCGCGCCGGACGCTAAGTTTACGGCACTTAAACGCTTTCCCCGGTGACTGAATCGCTTGTTTTACGGCGTCTTCAATGTCGTACCAGAATGATACGGTTTGTGGATGGGCATTGCGCCACATGCGCTTAAGGGAATCGCAGGTAACAAAGACTTTTTCGCTGAGGCCATAAGTTTTATCTGTTTCAACAGATTTTTGATACCAGCTTATTGCCTCTCGCTTAACGTTATGCGGTATATTAGGTAATGCGGCTTCCGCCAATTCATCTAAATCCAGGCCATAGGCGAGGGCAAATGTCAAAAATGCCGCAACCCCACCGCCATAGCCTAATCCAAGCTCCATCACCTTACCGATTTGTCGTTGAGCTTTAGTGACGTTTTTAGGTAATAGATTAAACGCGCGCGCATAGGCGAGTTTATAGAGGTCATCACCTTTGTCGTTATCAAACTCGCTAAAAGCGTTGACTTTCCAGTTTTCGCCCGCCAGCCATGCCAACATGCGACCTTCAATATTGGATAAATCGGAAATAACCAGCTTCTTACCCTGCGGGGCAATAATACATCCTCTAAGCGCAGAACTGGTCAGTTGCATAATGTCATCGCAAATCAGCTCGGCGCAACCCGCTTTTAACGCTTCAACCCCCTCATCAATCGTCTTTTGGTCGAGCGTGGGTCTAGGGAGATTATCCGGCTGAAAAATACGTCCCGCCCATCGTCCAGTACGTGAAGCGCCACAAAACTGTTTGGTTCCTCGAAGTCGTCCATCTGCACTCACCGATTTCAACAGCGCTTTATATTTACTGGTGCTGGTTGTGCACGATTGCAGACGGACTGACAGCAGTTCACGTAAAGCCCGTGGAATATCAGGGTCATTAACGCGTCGCTGTAGCGTGCTGGCCTGCATATCCGGTAATGTGATGCCAAATGACGCGGTGATATGCTGTAGCAGAGCATCGCGTTGGGTCGCAGCCTGTACAGCGTTACCTGTTAATTGCTGTGTGACGGTTGATAACCGTTTCTGCTCGCTTTCAACCGCGGTCAAAGCGCTTTTCGCCAGTTCAACATCCATACACATCCCCCGGAGATTAATTCTTTGGTCTAACTGCCATAACGTTGTTTCATTAAAATTCATATTCCAACGCGGTAAATGTTGATAAATCTCGCGCATGGCTAAAATATCAGAACCTGCGTATTTTAAAACGTTGCCATTCTTCGAAATGTGTTAACGCCGTGGCGCGTTGTATTTTGCTGTTTTTAGGGCGTGGTTTGCAAAATAACTGTATGAGCGCTTTACCTTCTTTATCTTTGGTTTTATCGCTGTTGACGTTGAAGATATCGCAAAGCGAACCAAGCGCACCGGGTAAGCCATGTGCCAGTGCTTGTACAAGCGTGTCGTGAACACGGGATAAGGGTAAGTCAATATTTAACACGTGTTTTAAAATTACCGTATCAAACATACCGCCATTGTGCCAGACGGTTAAGATCGCAGGGTCGTCAAGACAGGTTTTTAAATCTGTGGGCATCGTTTTATCTTGCGTCACATCCCAGACCTTGACAGAGCCATGATTATAAGCGTAGGCAAAAAGTAATATTTCTGCATTTTCAGCATAGCGATGCGTACCACAATTAATCGGAATATCGCTATAGGTTTCTAAATCGCAAAACAGTAAATTTTGCATGTAAAAATTCCTCAATACTTAAATTGATGAATGATTACCCCTGTAAAAAGGAGCTTTAAGATTAAATAAAGGGCGTTCTAGGAAGTGGGTCAGTTTACCTTCGTATCAGGAGTTATCAGTACACGAGATGCTTTAATAAGAAAGCGGTTTTTATTTTTGTTTTTTTTATTAAAAAACTAAACTTAATTATAAAAATTAAATTATAATAGGGATCTTTATGAAAACTCGCGATGTACTAACAAGTCATTTGATTTCGTTTATGGAAAAACAGGAACATGATTGTTGGAATATAAAAGATATTGAATTTCGTTATATTTACGCCAACAAAGCTATGTTTTTTAATTCCTGTTTACCCATGAACTTTAATATCGAAGGTCGTCGCCCTTCTGAATGCCCTGCATCGTGGAGTGAAAATAGTGGTATACTTGAAAGAGAGGCCGAAATTATTCAGAAATTAGGTAAGCCAATATATTCTATTGTCACACACATCTCAGGAAAAGAGCAGACATTTCGTTCTTTTTTTGTTGAAAAATTTCCTTACTTCCATCAGAATGAAATTATAGGTACCTTAAGCCATTCAAAAAAAATATCCCCTCGATTACTATCAGAAGCTTTCTTTAAGAATCCCACGACACCTTCTTTTTTAACCAATCACCCACCGAATAATTTATTTACGACTGAAGAGCTTAATGTGTTTTTTTTGTTATGAAACTTATGAGCAATCAAGAAATAGCATTGCGGTTAGGTACATACTCTTGTGTTGTAGAGCAAATAATACAACAGATATATAAAAAGATTGATATTTACACACGAAAACAACTGAGAGATTATGGTATCGCTGAAGGTTTTGATAATTACTTTCCACCATTTTTGTTAAAAGGATTGTTATAAATTACTATCATGGGTTATTAGCTCAGTTGGTAGAGCAGTGGACTCTTAATCCATCGGTCGCAGGTTCGAACCCTGCATAGCTCACCATTTTACTGATGGCTTTTTGCCAATCGTTTATTCTCTTTTCTCAGGTACTGGTTTTCTTCTGCCAGTAGTTGGATCATATTGATTAATGTTCTGGTTTCCTCATCAGCGTAAACGGGTTGTTCCAGGTTAAGCAGATAATGGTGGTTGTTACTGGGATTAGTAAGTGCAATGGTTTCACTCATATTATCTAATTTCATGTTTAACTCTCCTCAAGGAATATAGCGCGATGCCTGATTATTTCACCACCTCAGGCGGCGGTAGTTTCCCTGGTGTTAACTTGCCAATAACTCTTCTTCCTCAGCCATGCTCAGGTCGTCAAATTCGTCAACAGAAGCCACACTTCCACCGCTAAATGCATCACCATCCCGGAAAAACTGAACGCCTCTTAATGATGCTGAAACGCCTTTACCGTTATTGTCATAGGCGTAAAACTCAATGGTGGCGTTAACGTAGCAGCCTGAGTAGGGGCGTCCGTCCTGTGCAGTTAATGGTGAGGTATTACGGTCAATGACTAATGGGCGGGATTTATTACTGGCGCTGATATACAGGTTTCCGGCGTAGCCGTCGTATTCTTTATTGTCGCCATCGCGTAAGCAAAAACGGTTAGGATTATTGCAGATGTTATTATAGATTTTTTCGATATCCTTGGCGCCCCATTTTTCCCCAATCACACGTTTGATACCGGTTTTAATTTCCGCAATCAGGTCAGTACGACTTTTAGCGATAAGGAAAGTGGCGCGGTATTTAAATTCACTCTGACCACTAAATTGAGAGGGTTCAAACAAATCAGGAAAAGCCAGACGTACGTTGTTTAATTTGATTTTCATAGTGTTACCTTTTAATTAAATGGATTTATCAGCGAGTGACGCTTCGGTCACATCGTCGAAGTCGTTTAAGGGGTTAGTAATAATGGCAGGTCTTGGGTCTGATTCCGGTGCGATGACGGGTTTACCGTCTGCTCGTTCAATAAGTGCTTCCAGTTTTGCCCAGCGACTCGGTTTGTCTTTTTTAAGCAATTTTTCAGCCTGTGGTGGACTGATAATTTTCTTGTGGTAGATTTGTTCCTGTTTAAGTTTGGCATTTTTTAACAGTGCTTCGGCTTCACGCTCATCACCCCAGGTGCGATTACCCTGTTTGCCAGTCACCAGTTTAAAGCCTGGTACCGACTGCCCGTTGTGTAATGTTTCGGCGACCCGATTTCGCAGGGCTTTACAAAAGCTCTCTATCAAATCAACATGCTGGTAGAGTTTTGCCATTTGTGCAGGGGTTAGCAGCGTAATGCGTTTGATAGCATCACTTAGTTGGGGGTTCAAAGGCCGAGTTAAATCGACAAAATCGCCTCTGACTTCATTATGGACAAACTGCGCCTGAGCAAAACACAATCCGCCTTTTGCTTTGCAGAACTGGCATTGCTTGATACCCGGTGAAAAGGCACTATCCGGTAGCGCATCAAGCCCGTCGCGCTCGGCGAGGATTGCCATCTCCATGGCTTTTTGCGCCCGCAATCGGGCCAGGTCACCAAAGTCTTTTAAGTCCTCAACCGATAGCGCCCATTCAGACAGGTGGTTAAGTCTGGGCTGATGAATAAAAAGACGAACCGTTTTGAAATCATAAACAAGGTCAAACTGCTGTAACGCCCCTAGCGCGTAGAGCATGAGCTGCTCGTTGTTCGGGGCATATACTTTAACGCCTTTACCGTATTTTAGGTCATGGATTTGTAGCTCATCCTCGCTGATAATAATCGCATCGGCGGTACCAAAAGAATTCTCTACGCCAATGACCGCTGAAAAATCCACCCGTTCTTCAACCTGTAAGATTTTTCCGTCCGCTAGTTGCCAGACGGTATCAACATAGGTCTGGACGTGTTCAATCATCTCTTCATCCACTTGTGGCGAATTAGCTTTCAACAAGGGATACGTGCCGATATAATCCTTTGCATCAAAACCGTAGGTTCGTCTACACCCTTCGCTAAACGGGTTTTGACGCATTGTTAGGATACTTTCCGCTAACGCATGCGCCGCGCTGCCTTCTTCCGCAAACGGCGATGTTTTATCGGGTAAGGTGGCTTCTACTGCGAGACTGGCGCTACATCTCATCCATCTATGCGCTGAGGAGGGGGAAAGTTTTGCATGTTCAGCCATCACTACCCTCTGCGTTATCATCGGCTAAAACGCGTTGGGCTTTCTTGATAAACTGAACCAGATTGTCATCAGGAATATCACCTAGCCTTTTAGCGTTGAATTCATCGAGTATTTTAACGACTTCATTCCGATAGCCTTTTTTTGCCAATTCAGTGATCAGTTTTGAAGACTTAGTTCGTGGGTCTTCAGCTTCTACCAATTTCACTTCCGCCGGTGTAGGCAATTCACGCACTAATGACAAGGCAAATTCGCGACGATCGGTAATGCCAAAGAGATTATCCCAATTAGCCAACGTTTTTAGGCATATCGTAAAAATTTTAACTTTGGGAAGAAATGTCACCTTAGGTAATCCATTTAAGGCGCAATAAAGTGCATCAATTTGTCCGGTAACACTATTTGCTTTCTCAGATGCAAGCGTTGCGGTGGCTTTAGCGACTTGCGTACTGTCAGGTTTAAGCGCTTTGTCACCAAACAAGACGGATAGGGCGACGACGTGACGCAAATCAAGCGATTCAATATCAACCGGTTCGGGCTTAGGTTCAGGTTCAGGCGCTACTTTAGGGGTTTCAACAATCGGTTTAACGGCTTTAGCAGGTTTGGTTTCTGCCCGAAGGGTTTTAACCTTTTTCTCGGCGACAACCGGTGTTGGTTTGTCTTCAGCGCTAGCGGGCACTTCGATAGTAATTTTAGGCTCAATCACTTCTTGAGGCTCAACCATAGCTGATGGCACGACAGGTTGAGGCTTAACGTCCGGTGTGAAGGGTTTTGGTTTGTTCGCCCTTGTCGGTTCATTTGGGTCACTCGGGTCATGTTCAGTATGTGCGACCAACTGACTAATTAACATTTTATGGGCTTCGGCCAGTTGATTGTGTGCCATGATCATTTGCGTGTGGTTTTCTGCCAGTCTTGCCAGCAGGGGGCTATTTGCGGTAAGCATAATGCGTTGACCTCAACGGTATATAGTGACAGGGAACTGGTGATTGCCATTGCGTTTTAACGCTTCTAATTTTTGTAAATAGCGTAAACGCCGGACGTTGTTGTTCATCGGAAATCGCTCCGATGAAAGGATTTTTGCTTTTTGCATGGTGGTTTTTCCGATGGAATGGGCTAGATAGGGTATGCCTGATTATTTAGCCACTTCAGGCAGCAGTGGTTTCTCTTGTACCCCTACAGAGAGAAATAAGCTAAAATAATCTCACCCTTACAGAGTGAGAAAATTAAGCCTATGAACAACACTTGGTGGCAGGAATTTGTTCGTTTCTTCCTGCAAGGAATAACCCTAAATCGGCTGATTTATATGCTTATTATTTTTGTGTTGTTAATATTCATCACGCCCGCATCAATAAAAGACTGGATTAATTCCAGTAGTCCAGAGATTTTTTCATCTTACTGGCTTTATTTTGTTTTCTTTCTTGTGAGTTATGTTATTGCACAATTAATTAGTTTTCTGACAGTGTTTACTAAACGAAGGTTCAGGAATTTGATTGAATGTCCAAACAGGGCTGCAATATTAAATACATTAACACACGATGAAATTGATTTACTTAAGCATATTGTTAGGTCTGGCGAGATTGTTGAATTGCCAACGCAAAACGAAACTGTCAAAGGGTTAATAAGAAAAGGCATAATCGCTTATTATGATTATCCTGATGCTCCGATGGTTTTTACTGGGGATGAGAAACAGCTTTTCAAACTAACTAACTATTACAAAAATATTTTAAAGTTTGTAGATATTTAAGTTATTTTATTGAGGGAAAAGTCCGCCATTCAATCTCCTGAAGCCGATGAGCACTAACTAAAAACACAGTGCTAACCGATTCTCTATCAAAAAACCTAATTGATAGGTGCTTATTTTTAGCAACCATTATCGGTTACTCCAAAATATTAATAGGTTGTTGTAATGCGCTAAGGCGGTTTTTTGCGTAGCCAGCCAATCCTCAAGTTCTTCACTGCTTAAATTCGGGTTGAAAAAATAAGGTTTTTTATTCATGAATTTATATCCTCGGCTTAACTGTCATCACCGTCTGTAAGTGGCTTCTCAGAAATACCTAACCCCTGAAAATCTTCCGGATTAAGCCCGGAACTACGTAAATGGAATAACATTGAACAAAGCTGCGACTGGTATTGATTGGCGCTTGAAAATAAACTGGACATTGGGCTTTGGCGAAGTGATCTTGGAAGGCGCTCATTAACCCCCCCTAAACGCATAATTTGTTGTTCAAAATGTTCTGCACATCCTGAAATATAAAATAGTCGCTCTTTTAAGTCAGAAAGGGTGGCTAATTCTGTTTTCAGCCACTTAATTAACGCTTCAAGACTTAAGCTAGCTGTGTAAATAAAGGGTTCATTGCCATAGTCCTGTGTTTGATCCTCTTCACTTTTCAGCTTGAAGTCATCATCATCATAATGATTATTTGAACGGGTTGATTGCATTTTCTTAACCTCAGATGGTAGAGATAGATTACTGTCGTCACTCACCATAGGCCACTTCGCAAAATGACCTATAATTAGTGTTTTTGCGTTTGTACAGTCTGGTATGGCTGCCTGTCCCTTGACATTGCTGTCTTGCAAAGAGCGGATCGCACTCAATGCAACGTGCACCGCTGCACTCATACAGACATAACGCGCTGTACATTCCGACTTTCTAAATTGTTAAAGAGCGTTGATTACTTAATATTAGCTATGCTGATTTATTTGTCAATAGCAAAGCTAATATATTTGAGTGAAATAATGCTAATGGGGTAGTTAAAGTTTTTTTATTTAAAGAGGGGGTAATAAAAAAGTCGGAATAAACCGACTTAATAACTAAATTTGTAAGCCTAAAGAGTTATGTGTCAACCTACTTTCAATCCTTTCGCCTTAGCAATTTCTTCAAATAAACGGTCATAATACCGTTTTTTTTCTTGAAGGGATTCATGAAGTGAAGTTTGTTCACTTTCAGGTAATTGATTTATAAGCTTTAATAAAGCTAATTCCCTGTTAGTGATTGAAATTTCTGGTTGTTGAGTAGGTGTGTTTGAGTCTGAGTCTGTTTCCCTGACATATTTGAGAAGTGATGATAGCTCAGGTTTTATAGCCTCAGGTGAAACATGAAGGATCTTGGCAAATTTAATTATTGTATCTGTGTTTAGAGGAACTTTTCCGTTTAAATACTGGCTAACAGCGCCCTGAGTGTTAAATCCAAGCTCTTCCGCCGCTTTTTCTTGAGTTAGAGAAAGCGCTTCTTTTTTTTCATTCCATAGTTTTTTTAAACGCGCCGCAGCTTGTTTATCTTCAGGAGTTATTCGTCTCATATATATATACCTTATTTGCGTTACTAATATTTTTCAAATAGTAACGCTATTGACTAAGGTTATCAGCAATACTAATATTATTGGATTTTAATAGGAGGCAATATGACACTCAATGAATATCTTCTGCATAAGAAAATTAGTCAAACATCGTTTGCTACAATTGTTGGCGTATCACAAGGTTTTATCAGTCAAGTTATAGCGGGTAAATATAAACCTAAAGGATGTAAAGCCATTGAATGGTCACGAGCTACTGAATGGCTCGTAACGCCACACGAATTAAACAGTGACGATTACCCTAATGTAACTGATGGGCTTCCAAAAACTAATTCATAAAACCTTAAAGGCAAAATAACCCATGCAAATAAATTATTCTGTCGGGCGTAGTGTTACTGATCAGCGCCCGAGTCCTGCTGTTGCTGGCTCATATGACGAGCGTGATCACCTAAAAACATGGGGTGCGTTGCCTGATGAATGGGTGCACTTCGATTTAGTCCTTGGCTATACCGATAGATTATTACCTGTGGTCTGTAATGCTGAGGCTACGATTTCGCCTTCTAGTAAAATGAAAGCACTAGGTAAAACGCCTTCAATCTATAATTCTCAGCGACAGGTTATTGGTATAACCGAATGGACTAGCAAATCTTCCTCAGGGGCAGATATTGAAAAATGGATGATGGAGCCTGATTACGGTATATGTGTCAAAACGGGCTCTGGCATAGTAGCACTGGATTGTGATAGTGACGATGTTGATGTCCAAGCACGTATCCAGGCCTTTATGCTACAGTCCTTTGGTCAAATCCCACCACGCCGTTTTCGAAATAACAGTAACAAATGCCTTTACCTCATCGCAGTAGAAGGTGAGTTTTCTAAACGTGTACATCGATTAAAAAACATTTTGGGGATCATTGAGCTTCTCGCTAAAGGGCAACAATTTGTTGCCATCGGCGCGCATCCTACTGGTGCCCGGCTTCAATGGGATAATGATTTACCGTCTGAACCTTTTATGATCACTGAAAAACAATTGAATGGTTTTTGGAAGGACTTAGCGGATGAATTGCCCGTTGTGTCGTCGTCAGAGTCTGATCGCGTAGGTAAAGTAAGAGACCGTTCGATCGTAACGCCTAATGCAACCGATGAAGTCGCTGAGTTCTTGGATAGCCAGGGGCTAACACTAGACTATGGGCGTAATGGTGAACGCTATATCACTTGCCCTTTTGAAAGCGGACATAGCACTGATAGTGGGGTCACCAGTACGGCGTATTTCCCTAAAAATACAGCGGGGTTTGAAGTAGGGCATTTCAAATGTCTTCATGCCAGTTGTGCACATCGAAACGATGGCGATTTCTTGCACGCTATTGGGTTTGGTAAAGATGATTTTGATGATCTGTCGGATAATAAAACTGAAGAGGGTTTTACCGATATCAATATGGATATGACAAGCCATTTCCTTGAACGTTTTATTTATGTAGTCAAAGGTGATCAGGTGTGTGATTTATCACGGCCCCCTTATAATTGTGTTATTGAGATGAAATCATTTAAAAATCTGATGGCGCCTTTTCAAATACCATCAATAAGTAAAAAAGGTCAACCAACTTCTGCAACGAAACGCTGGATAGAGCATCCTAAAAAACAAGTGGCTGAAAGTATTGGATACCAACCCGGCAAAGGACGTTTAATTAAACGACATGATGGGCGCTTTGATATTAATGAGTTTTATCTACCTGACCATGCGAAGGTTTCGAATTTTGATAAATCAGATAACATCTTTCTTAAACACATGGAATACCTTTTGCCTAAAAAAGAGCAAAGGGACTTTTTCATTGCGCGTTTAGCCTGGATAGTCCAACGCCCCGATCGTCGATGCCCTATTACTATTCTTCATATATCGTTGTTACATGGAACGGGCAGAGGATGGGTGATTCAACTGATGGAAAAAATTCTAGGCTCCTGGAATTGTACAAGGGCGAAAATGGATGTTATCTGTAAAAATCAATACCATGACTATTTACATCATTCTCTACTATGTACCGTGGATGAAGTAAGAGAAAACACGGATAAGCGGTATTCAATTAGCGATCAACTACGTGACATTCTTACCGAGCCTAGATTTGAAGTTAATAATAAATATGGAAAGAAAATAACTGAAGACATTTTTACCAGCTTTCTGTTTTTATCAAACCATATAGATGCCATTATTATCCCCGAAGAAGACAGACGTATTGCAGTCTTTGGGGGGCCTGATCACTTACAAGATGTCAAGTATTATGAAACCCTTTATCGTCATTTACAAGACGCTAATTTTATATCACAGGTATTTTGGTACTTAAAATCCATTGATTTGAATCAATTAAATTGGCAAAGAGCGCCTGATACTGAAGAACGGCAAATTATGATAGAAAGTAGCCGTTCAGATGTTGCCAAAACCTTGCACGATTTGATTGATGCGCCTATTTCTCCCGTTATGACCTATCAGCAGATAGTTAATTTTATTATTGGTGATATGGGTTCAGCAGTGGAGATCAACGCTAAACAAATTACGGCGATTTTAAGAGCAAAAGGGTTGACGCAATATGCAAAATTAAAATTTAAAGGCGACACAGTTCGTCCTTGGATACTTGTTAAAAAAAGAAAGTTAACAAACGAAGAAGTACGTACCGAATTAGAAAAATGCGAAAATTTACAAGAGAAGGTGGTAGGTGGCACTTACTTTTAAAACTTTTATTTTTTTTAAGAGCGAGAAAAGTGGCAGGTGGTGGCATATAAAAGAATAACTGCCACCTTAAAAAAATCAATAAAATCAAAGCATAAACCCTAAAAGGTGGTAGGTGGCATGTGTTTTAACATATTACGTGCGAGATAGTGTAATATTATGTTACATAATATACGTGTTTTATATATATGTTTAAAGTATCTGCCACCTCCCCCCTTTTTTGTAAAGATGTAGATACGGTAAGGCTTAGTACAGGGGGCTGATAGGTATTTTAAGCACCACCCTGTGCCACCTCTACGTTTTTCACACTTCTAGGAGGAGCGAAAAGATCATGAGCAGAGACATTGAGAAAATACTACTCCACTGGGGCGGTTGGTGTGCGGGTAATCCGTATGCCTCGGTGAGCTGGTTGCCTGTGGCATCAGGTTTTAATCGCTTCATGCCATTTTCCACCTCCCGATTATCGTGCAGTGATGCGGATGGGCTGGTGATTGATGTATGCGTCAGTCGCCTTAACACGGTGGGGATGGCGAGAGAGTTGAGTTACATTGAGGATTATTATATCCGTGGCATCTCCAAGCGCGCCATCGCGCGAAAGTTTGCGGTACGCGAGGATGAGGTGCGAAAAAGAATGCAAATTGCGGAAGGATTTGTTTTGGGATGCTTAGAAACCCTTGATATTCAATTAGATATCGACACATTGTACAAATATCGTACAAATAGTTATCAAACACTGGTGCGACCGCAAAAGGTATGCTAAAGTGCCCACAATGATTTTTTGCGTCCAGCAGAAATGTACGCTGATAAATAAAACCTCGATTAATTATTTTTTTGCTCACCTCGCTTTTTGCGGGGTTTTCTTTTTTAGTTTTGTTGTTACCCAAATAGTTATATCTTGTTTGTGCACTACTTTTTATAAGCTCGTAGGGTACATATAAGGTAATGTCACAGGTATCGTATGCGGATTATTATAAAAAATAAAAATGAAGTTGTTTGGTATAGAAACATTGAAAAAGGTGAAGGCATGGCATCAAAGGGATATACGAAGGACGGAACGCAACATGAAATTATATCCGCCCTGGAATATGCACTAGAACAGTCTAGAGCGGAGTTAATGTGCTGGAATGACAGATATAGAATGTCTGAGGGTAGCTGAGCCTCCACCAAGATCTAGTGTTATGTTCCAATATCCATTATGCGGAACAGTAAGTTGAGCAGGTAGTCTTTTAAAAAATCCGCCACCGCCATGATGATGAAATGTTCTTCCATTACGATAATTATTAAATTCAGAGTCTGTTGTCATAAGTATGTTGCATTGATGGGTACAATTTATAACAACAGTGTCACCTGTGTTTAATTGCATTCTTTTGTGTAAGAAATTCATTAATAATTAGTCCTGTATATAAACAGGGCTTTACACAGATCATCAAGTGGAATAAACTAAATGCGTGATCACATGTAAAACCTTGTCGTTTTATCTTCTGTCCCTGATAGTTATCGCTATCAGGGATTCCTATATATAGTGTCTACTACTCAAAATATACACTATATGTCGTTATTATATTCTTGAGCAAAAAAAGATCAACGAAAAGATCGACTTACGAATTTTTAACATCTGCTTGATGGTGGGCTTTTTCATTTACGCCACCGCAATACTCACAAAAACAATAATGAAAATGAGTAAGGCGGCTGGCTTCCTGTTCAATTGTTAAACATGAGGTTAAAGTATGGACGAACGTATAGAAGTATTAGAAAGTAGAATAGGTAAATTGGAAAAACAGTTCACAGAGATGAATAAAGTGAACTACTGTACTAAATTAGAACATAGTGTTAATGCTATTCTTCAAAATGCTTTAGATTTAACCCATGTAAAAAAGGCTACATCCAATTTTAAAACAAATTGTAAAGTTACTTATCAACAAGCAGTCATAGACAAAGTCTTGGTAAAAGATAATTTTATATTAGAAGCTATTATAAATCAGCCATCCCTTAGATTGGTTACTCTGGGCTGAATTGAAAGTTTATCTCAAATATCTATTTGATGCTTTGAATTCTTTTTTGGAAAATTATCATGAAAAATTTATGCCCTCCTCTTTTTTAACAAATAATTCAAAGCAATGGAACCCTCAGTGGGAGGGTATATGCGCATGTCAGAAAAATATTCAACACCTGCTGCCTATTTATGGGGCATCATGACCACCATCGGTGGCGTTATAACAACGATTTTTGATTTTTTAACCCTTGACCAGTGGGTTGCGGTGATGGGTATCGGCTGCACGATAGGGACATTTTTAATCAACGTGTACTACCGCAAAAAGGAGTACAAACTCAAAGAGCGTCAGTATGAAGATACCGAAAAAAATATTGATGGCAACAGGCGGTAGCGCGTTGTTTCTGGCATCAAGCATGATAACGCATTTCGAAGGGTTGAGACTTAAGCCCTATTTTGACGGTGGCGGTGTGCTTTCTGTCTGTTATGGGCACACAGGTAACGATATTGAGCGTAACCGGACGTACACGCAAAAAGACTGCGATAAATGGCTTGATGACGATTTAAAAGCGGTAAAACGTTACGTTGACCCGCTGGTTAAGGTCAATATCAATGCGTTGACACAAGCCGCGATTTACTCATTTGCCTACAACGTGGGCGTGGGCAATTTCACTAAATCCACGTTACTCAAAAAGCTCAACGCTGATGACCGAAAAGGCGCTTGTGATGAAATGAGACGATGGGTTCATGTTGATGGTAGAAAATGGAAAGGATTAATGAACCGCAGGGAAATTGAGAGCGTAATATGTTATGGAGACCTGTCACACCCATCTTGATAATCATTGTTGGATTGATGATTTATCTCAGCGTTGTCTTATCAAACTACAAAAATCTGAAAACACAATACCACACGCTAAAACAGGAATATCACGCACAAATTGAAGCGGTGAAATTACAGCAGCAAAAAATCGATGCTTTGCACCAACTCGACATTCAACAGACTGAGAAACTCAATAATGCCAAAGCTGAAATTGCTAAGCTGCATGATGCTGTTCGCGCTGGCACTAAGCGGTTGCGCGTCAAAACCTTGCGTGAAACACCCCAAACCGCTACCACCGAGAGCCGATATGATGAAGCCACCCCACAACTTGGTGAGGAAGCTCGACAAGATTATTTCCGTCTCAGAGCGATGATAGTTGAGAACGAAAAGCAAACGGAATACTTACAGCAGTACATTAAATCACAGTGTCAATTCCATTAAAGGAAAAGCAATATGTTCAAACATGAATTAGGTCAGGTAGTTCAAGTTACTATCAGTGGTGAAGAAGGTCATATCAAAGGGCGGGCTGAATACGCCAATATGAATAATCAATATTATGTTCATTATCTTGCCGCTGATGGCCGTGGTGTTGATGGCTGGTTTGATGAAGGTGAGTTGTCGCCAGCGAAACCGGTATGACTGAACTGTAGCTATCAAGAAATTGAAGAAAAAGATTTCACGACAAAGCGGGTATTCATTTCCTGTCCTTAATTCAAAGTAACGACTTTTTTCCGCATCAAATAACCATAATGATCTCAATAATTATATTAACTTAGCAGGAGGACGACACCAATGGCGGCATTATCTCCAGAGGTTAAAGCCTTCATCGTGCAGTCGTTAGCGTGTTTCGATAGCCCAACTCAGGTGCTCAAACAGGTGAAACAGGAATTTGAATTAACGCTTACCGTACAACAGGTCTCTTCCTATGACCCCACAAAAGCGATTGGAAAAAGCCTTGGTCAAAAATGGGTTGATCTCTTTCACTTTACTCGAGAGCGATTCAAAAAAGAGATTAGCGATATTCCGATTGCCAATAAAGCGTATCGACTGCGGGTGTTAAACCGCATGGCGATTCGAACAGAGTCAATGGATAATTTTTTACTCACGGCGCAAATGATAGAGCAAGCAGCTAAAGAATGTGGTGACGCGTATACCAATAAACAGAAAATAGAACATTCAGGAACTTCACAGAGCCAGGTTGAATTAATCACCCATGACATGACCCCCGAACAGGCGGCAGAAGCCTATAAAAAATTGATGGGTTGAAGGGCTAAAATAGCTAACCTATTTTGTGCAAGAATAATATTTATATAAATATAATACATTAATTGTAATGGTCAACAAATTCTGTAGAAGATCTAAGCGGCATTTTTTAGTTCATGATATTTTTGATGTGGCGTTAAATAACCAATCGTTGAATGGCGTCGATAATAATTGTAAAACTGAATATAATTTTCAACTTCACAGACAACAGATTGATGATTCATAAACGATAAACGGTTAAGTCTTTCTGTCTTTAAACTCCTAAAAAATCTTTCCATCACGGCATTATCGAGGCAATTACCTCGCCGACTCATGCTTTGAGTTATTTTCCGTTCAAAGAGGTGCGCCCTAAACTCCTCCGATGAATATTGGCAACCTTGATCTGAATGGAACATCAAACTTGTCGTATCCGGTAATTGCCGTTCAATTGCGTTATCTAAGGCTTCTTTCACTAATTTCGAATCCGGTTTTGTTGATAAGGCATAACCAATAATTTCTTTGGTGGCTAAATCCAACACACAGGCTAAATAGCTCCACCCATAGTGATGTCTAATATACGTGATATCCCCGACATAATAGTGATTATGCTGTTCAGGGGAAAATTGTCGTTTAAGCAAATTAGGGGCATATCGATGTTCGTTACCCGATGAGTGATAGTAGTGCTTTTTCGTTGGTCTAATTGCAACTAATTGATTTAATTTCATGATGTTCGATATTTTATAAGTGCCAATTTGGTGCCCTAAACCCTTTAACTCGGCTTGAATACGTCTTTTGCCATAAATTTGACCCGATGTATAAAAAATACGTTTGATTTCGCCACACAGTCTTTCATTTTCAACTGTCGGTATTTTCGTTTCATAATAAAAACTACTGCTGCTTACTTCAAAAAGATGGCATAACTCAGTGACCGTAAAATTGGGGTACATGATTTTCAGTTGCTTCACGATTTTGAGTTTTGATTGTCGAGGATGAAGTAAGCCGCGGCTTTTTTTAATATGTCATTATCCCTCTGAGCACGCTTAAGTTGAACTTCTAATTCTTGTATGCGCTGTTGCTCGGGTGTTAACGCTTTTGATTTTACAGGCGTATTCCCATTTAACTCGGCAAGATATTGTTGCTTCCATCGTGATACGGCAGATTTACCCGCACCGGATATTTTTTCAACTTGGATATTGCTATATCCACCTTCAACCATGAGTTTTGCATATTCCAGTTTTTGCTTTCCGCTAAAGGTTACTTTTACTTTTCGGGTCATATTTATACCTATAAGATTTTGCTTAATTATAAGCTATAAATCTCTACAGTTTTATTAGACCACTACAAATATCAATATCTTATGTAAATTAAATTCCTGTTTTATATTTTTTATGTACGCAGTTATGTGCGATATATTTTTTTAACTCGCTTTTTTCTGGACAAATCTCTATGCCATTACCGTTCCCTTTTGACTTTAAAAAGCCGGATTATGTCCAGGTGTTTGAGTGGCGCGCTGAAAGATTAAAGCGTCTTCGTGATCAGCCGGAAAGTCTTAAACCGTTAACCCGATTTTATAAGGAAAATCCCGCGCAGTTTATTATTGACTGGGGTATGACCACAGACCCACGCAATATCGATTATGGGCTACCGGTCACGATCTGTAGTGGTCTAATAAAACTGTAGAGATTTATAGCTTATAATTAAGCAAAATCTTATAGGTATAAATATGACCCGAAAAGTAAAAGTAACCTTTAGCGGAAAGCAAAAACTGGAATATGCAAAACTCATGGTTGAAGGTGGATATAGCAATATCCAAGTTGAAAAAATATCCGGTGCGGGTAAATCTGCCGTATCACGATGGAAGCAACAATATCTTGCCGAGTTAAATGGGAATACGCCTGTAAAATCAAAAGCGTTAACACCCGAGCAACAGCGCATACAAGAATTAGAAGTTCAACTTAAGCGTGCTCAGAGGGATAATGACATATTAAAAAAAGCCGCGGCTTACTTCATCCTCGACAATCAAAACTCAAAATCGTGAAGCAACTGAAAATCATGTACCCCAATTTTACGGTCACTGAGTTATGCCATCTTTTTGAAGTAAGCAGCAGTAGTTTTTATTATGAAACGAAAATACCGACAGTTGAAAATGAAAGACTGTGTGGCGAAATCAAACGTATTTTTTATACATCGGGTCAAATTTATGGCAAAAGACGTATTCAAGCCGAGTTAAAGGGTTTAGGGCACCAAATTGGCACTTATAAAATATCGAACATCATGAAATTAAATCAATTAGTTGCAATTAGACCAACGAAAAAGCACTACTATCACTCATCGGGTAACGAACATCGATATGCCCCTAATTTGCTTAAACGACAATTTTCCCCTGAACAGCATAATCACTATTATGTCGGGGATATCACGTATATTAGACATCACTATGGGTGGAGCTATTTAGCCTGTGTGTTGGATTTAGCCACCAAAGAAATTATTGGTTATGCCTTATCAACAAAACCGGATTCGAAATTAGTGAAAGAAGCCTTAGATAACGCAATTGAACGGCAATTACCGGATACGACAAGTTTGATGTTCCATTCAGATCAAGGTTGCCAATATTCATCGGAGGAGTTTAGGGCGCACCTCTTTGAACGGAAAATAACTCAAAGCATGAGTCGGCGAGGTAATTGCCTCGATAATGCCGTGATGGAAAGATTTTTTAGGAGTTTAAAGACAGAAAGACTTAACCGTTTATCGTTTATCGTTTATGAATCATCAATCTGTTGTCTGTGAAGTTGAAAATTATATTCAGTTTTACAATTATTATCGACGCCATTCAACGATTGGTTATTTAACGCCACATCAAAAATATCATGAACTAAAAAATGCCGCTTAGATCTTCTACAGAATTTGTTGACCATTACAGTAAGGGACATCGTCAGTTTCAGGATTATAGCGCATGATCTGCATTTTCAGTTTTTTCATCTTAGCCATTAGCCTGCTCCTTATTTGCTTGCTCTTGTGCCGTTGCTTCACCACCATATACGCGTTTAGCTGGCGCTAATTTGGTAATTTTCACATCACGATAAGCTATATGCGGTGCGCCTTGTGAATTATAATAGGCAAGAGAATGTTTTAAGAAATTAGCATCATCACGATCAGTACAGTCTTCATCCAGACGCTGATGGGCACCACGAGATTCTTTGCGATAGAAAGCAGAGTGAGCCATGCATTCCGCTACATCAAGACTAAATCCTAATTCGATAGTATAGAGCAGAGCGGTATTAAAGACGCTGCTATGATCGGTAATTTCAATATGTTTAAAACGTTCTTTAAGTTCGGCTAATTTATTTATGGTTTTTTGCATTAATTCTGGTGTTCGATAGATACCACAACCTTCCTCCATTGCTATTCCCATTTCATCTCGGATGTTAGCCCAATTCTCTTTACCTTTTTGGTTGAATAGTTTGGTTAAATTGGTTTCAATTTCACGCACTTTTAATTCAATGGCATTTTTATTTGCTGGAGAGGCTTCAGTGGCGTATTTTGCTGCTTCTATGCCAGCTAATCGCCCAAAAACGACTAATTCTGCTAATGAGTTAGAACCTAGGCGGTTTGCACCATGTAAGCCAACCGATGAACATTCGCCCACAGCAAATAGACCTTTAATTGATGTTTCACATTTCTGATCCGTTTCAATACCCCCCATTGTATAGTGCGCGGTTGGGCGAACAGGGATAGGATCGGTAACGGGATCGACGCCGACATAAGCTTTGGCTAATTCACAAATAAAGGGCAGGCGCTCATGTAGTTTCTCTGCTCCCAGATGGCGTAAGTCAAGATGTACGACATCACCGCGAGATGATTTTATTGTGCGGCCTGCTCGCCACTCATGCCAAAAAGCTTGAGAAACCTTGTCTCGTGGACCTAATTCCATATATTTATTTTCTGGTTTACCGAGTGGGGTTTCAGGGCCTAAACCATAATCTTGCAGATAACGATAGCCATCTTTGTTGATGAGGATCCCGCCTTCGCCTCTACAGCCTTCAGTCATCAGTATTCCAGAGCCTGGCAAGCCAGTTGGATGGTATTGGACAAACTCCATATCACGTAATGGAATACCATGACGCAACGCAATACCCATGCCGTCACCGGTAACAATTCCACCGTTAGTATTATAACGGTAAACACGACCCGCGCCGCCGGTGGCCATAATAACGGCATTTGCGTTAATTTGAACATGTGTACCCTCCATCATATGAAGAGCGACTAGGCCATGTACGCGTCCTTCATCAACAAGAATGTCTAACACAAAATGTTCATCAAAGCGTTGGATTTGTGGGTATTTGAGTGAGGTTTGAAATAAAGTATGTAACATATGGAAGCCGGTTTTATCAGCAGCAAACCAAGTGCGCTCGATCTTCATTCCTCCAAAGCGACGAACGTTCACTGTACCATCTTTTTTACGACTCCATGGGCATCCCCATAATTCCAGTTGTGTCATTTCGGTTGGGCAATGTTTGACAAAATATTCAACCACATCTTGTTCACATAACCAATCTCCCCCTGAAACCGTATCATTAAAGTGATAATCATAAGTATCATGGGATTGAGCGATTGCAGCTGCGCCACCTTCTGCAGCAACTGTATGACTGCGCATGGGGTAGACTTTTGAAATTAAAGCAATTTTCAGATGGGGATGAGCTTCTGCAGCAGCAATTGCTGCCCTTAAACCCGCCCCGCCTGCTCCTATTATGGCTAAATCTGCATTAAAGGTTTGCACACTATGCTTCTCCATTACTATTTGAAATAAACTTCATGTTGTTATGGCATTGTTATCTAATTATGATTAATAATTAACAATAAATTATTATTAAGCAATTTATAACAAATTGTTACGGACAGAGATTTGATTCAGGTACTAGTTTTCTAGGATTTTGCTTATAAAAAGTGAGAGCTAATAGACTTGTTTTAAAAATTAGCTATTTTTGATCATAAAATGAGTATAATTAAGTTTATATGTTATCTTATTAAGTTAATGGATTTCGAATGGGTTTTTATTTTTTTATTGTTAAAGATTTTTAAATAAATTTTAAACAAGCATTAGTAGGCAGTTTTTGTTACTAACTTAATAAATAATATGAATTTTATTTAATGAAAAT
Source organism: Arsenophonus nasoniae (assembly GCF_004768525.1). Taxonomy (NCBI): domain Bacteria; kingdom Pseudomonadati; phylum Pseudomonadota; class Gammaproteobacteria; order Enterobacterales; family Morganellaceae; genus Arsenophonus; species Arsenophonus nasoniae. The sequence goes on along the minus strand of NZ_CP038613.1, from coordinate 3,675,707 downwards.
AGTATAATTATATGCTTATTTATTGATATATAACGTTATTTCTTTTTGGTATTTTTATAATTAATAAAATATATTCATTGATAATATTTTCATAAGCAATAAGGTAATTTTAGTCATATTTTATAATATTTTTGTGTTTATAAAATTATTATAAATGAATGTATTTTCAATAATAAAAATTTGTATTAATTCATTAAAATGATTATTTTTAGTTTTTTTATTAATTTTATAGCTGAAAATAACTTCTAAATTCTTTTAAGGTATTGATATTATTTGAATTTGTTTTTTATGGCTTGATGATTTTCAGTTGAAATATTTTCTTTGTTCAGCTAAATTGGAGATCATATAGAAAATAGTTATATTAACTTATAACTAATATTAATTATTTCTTTCAACTAATTAATATTTTCAGGTTCTCTTACTATTCAACTAAGGGTTAGTTTATTTTTTGTTAAAAAACCTAGTGATGAGATTAACGATATGAAACATTTGTTTATTTGTTTACAGGCGAGTAAACTAGCGCGCTTTATTCTTTTTTGGAGTTTTTACAATGAGTGAGGTCGTGAATTGGCAACCGAGCGCGTCTATCAATAACTTACTGAAAAGAGCCAAAATTATTGCTGAAATCAGGCGTTTTTTCATCGATCGAGGAGTAGTAGAAGTAGAGACGCCTATATTAAGCAAATTCACGGTAACAGATATTCATCTCTCGCCGTTTGAAACCCAATTTATAGCTCCGGTCATCGCTGATAGCACCAAACTGTATATGATAACGAGTCCAGAATATCATATGAAACGTTTGCTAGCGGCCGGCAGTGGGCCTATATATCAGATAATTAAAGCTTTTCGTAATGAAGAAGAGGGACGTTACCATAATCCAGAGTTTACTATGCTGGAATGGTATCGACCACATTATGATATGTACCGACTTATTGATGAAGTGGATGATTTGCTGCAACAGATTTTGGACTGCCAACCAACTGAGCGGATATCATATCAACAGGCCTTTCAGCGTTATCTAAATATTGATCCATTAGCACTGGAATCAGAAAGAAAACAATTACGTGATGCAGCAGTGAAATTGGGTTTAAATAACGCAGAAACTGAAGAAGACAAAGATGTATTGTTACAATTTTTGTTTACTATGGGAGTTGAACCTAATCTAGGTAAAGATAAACCCACTGTTATCTATCATTTCCCCGCTTCACAAGCAGCATTAGCCGAAATTAGTAAAGAAGATCACCGCGTCGCTGAGCGTTTTGAAGTTTATTTTAAGGGTATTGAGTTGGCTAATGGTTTTCGTGAGTTGACGGATGCACAAGAACAAAGAGAACGTTTTGAGCATGATAACCAAATTCGTGAAAAGATGGGTTTACCAGAGCAGCCCATTGATGAGTGTCTCCTTGCGGCATTAGATAAAGTCATCCCTGATTGTTCGGGCGTTGCTTTAGGCATTGATCGTTTAGTTATGTTGGCGTTGAATGCAGAAAAAATCAGTGATGTTATCTCTTTTTCTATCGAGCGGGCTTAATATTAGTAAGCTAAAAGTAATCAGCGGTAAATTATTACCGCTGAGTTTATTGGTGGTTGTTATTGATGTTGATGCTGTTTTTGCAAAAATTTTACCCCAAGATCAGGAAAATCGGTAAAGGCACCATCGACGTTAGCTTTGTTATAGATAATATCAAACAGTTGTTCGCCGTTTTTCACGTAATTTGGTAGCTTATCAATCCGAATGGTATAAGGATAAGGATGAACAACTAACTTATTTTTGTGTGCATCCTTAACCATTGTAGTCAGCTTTATTTTACCAGGCTTGGAGTTTTCACTAATAAGCATGTGATAATCTGGCCCTATCCCATCAGCATATTTAGCCACTTCTTTCATTGCACCTGGTTTAAACATCCAATCATAGCTATAATTAGTCCAGCTACCGTTAGGCTGCTCTTCATAAGTTTCATGCCAGTCAGTATAAGCAATTAATTGAACCAGTTTTAAATCCATACCTAATTTAGGGAAAAGCTTATTTTTAATACGTTTTAATTCATTAGCATCAAAACACTGGAGATAGACATTATCGTTTTTGTTGCTATAGCCATATTGCTTTAGTATTTCTAACACCCTAGTTGAAATATCTTTACCTTCCTGCTTGTGAAACCAAGGTGCTTTAATTTCAGGATAAATGCCTATGTTTTTGCCGGTTGATTTATTTAAACCTTGGACAAATTCAATTTCTTCTTGAAAAGTATGAATATGAAAGCTGGATTTTTCCATTGGGAAACGGTTAGGATAGGTTTGCACTTTTTTACCATCTTTCATTTCAAAGGCTTCAGTAAATTTAAGTGAACGAATTTCTGGTAAGGTAAAATCAATGGCATAAAAGCGACCATCTTTGCGAGCACGGCCTGGAAAGCGGTCAGCAACGTCTGTTACGCTATCAAGATAGTGATCATGTAACACAATCAGCTCATTATCTTTTGTCATTACCAAATCTTGCTCAAGAAAATCGGCACCTTGCGCATAAGCCATTGCTTTGGCGGGTAATGTATGTTCAGGCAAATAGCCACTTGCCCCGCGATAAGCAATAACAACTTTTGCATTAGATTGTGCAATTGTTGACATCGACATAACTAATAACATACTAGCAACCAAGGTATTTAATTTTATATTCATTAGTATAATTCTCTTTATTATGATCGGGGAAATCAGCGATAAAGTGAGTTCCCCTTTTGGCCGAGTTTATTAATTAAAGATAGTAGATCTATGACAAAAATTAGCTATGTTGCTCCATCATTTGGCGCTTATGTTTATTTTCACTTAGCATCACAATAAACAATAAAATAACAGAAAGAAAGCTACCGCCAATCATTACCATAAAGCCGCCATTCCAGCCGAAATAGTCAACGGTATAACCCACAATAGCACTTGCCGCTACTGAACCACCAAGATAGCCAAATAAACCGGTAAAACCAGCTGCAGTACCTGCGGCTTTTTTGGGAGCTAATTCAAGTGCATGTAAACCAATCAACATAACAGGGCCATAGATTAAGAATCCAATAATTAGCATACAAGCGATATCAATATGAGGATTCCCTGGAGGATTGAGCCAGAAGGCAATGGTTGCAATGGTGACTAATGCCATGAAGAATACGCCGGTGGCACCACGGTTTCCTTTGAAAACTTTATCTGACATCCAACCGCAAAGTAGTGTGCCGGGAATACCTGCATATTCATATAAGAAATAAGCCCATGACGATTTATCCATAGCAAAGTGTTTAACTTCACGTAAGTAAGTCGGTGACCAGTCAAGCACGCCGTAGCGTAGTAAGTAAACGAAAACGTTAGCAAAAGCGATCATCCAAAGCAGTTTATTAGGCAAAATATATTGCATAAAGATCTGTTTTGCGGTCAGCTCTTTTTCGTCTTTGTCGGTATAATCAGGGGGATAGTCATTTTTATATTCTTCAATCGGTGGTAAACCACATGATTGTGGTGTATCACGCATTAAAGCAAAAGCAATGATAGCGACTAAAATGGCGGCAAGAGCTGGCATGTATAGCGCTGCTTTCCAGTCGTGGAACCATGCCATACCTAATATAAATAATAAAGGCGGGATGCCGCCACCAACATTATGCGCGCAGTTCCAAATCGAAACGATACCACCACGTTCTTTTTGTGACCACCAGTGAACCATTGTGCGGCCACAGGGGGGCCATCCCATACCTTGAAACCAACCGCATAGGAAGAGTAAAACAAACATGATCATAATGCTTGAGGTTGCCCAAGGTACAAAGCCCATAATCAGCATCACTGAAGCGGATAAAATTAGCCCAGCAGGTAAAAATACTCTCGGATTTGAACGATCAGAGACTGAGCCCATAATAAATTTTGAGATACCATAAGCAATTGAGATACCTGATAGCGCAAAACCAAGATCACCTTTGGAAAAGCCTTGTTCAATTAAATAAGGCATTGCTAAGGCAAAATTCTTTCTAACTAGATAGTAAGCAGCATAACCAAAGAAAATACCGAAGAAAATTTGCCAACGTAGGCGGCGATAAAGTGGATCAATTTGATTTGCCGGAACTCTTTTGTCATGTGGTGCTGGCTTAAAAATACTTAACATAATTCCCCTCCGATAGCATTTAAATTATTGCTATCAAGTAATAAGCAATTGCTAAAACGAAAAATGTGAGACGTTATTATTCGGTCTTCTTTCTTAATCGCGCGCTAAGATAACTCATGTTAATGCATATGTCTGCATATGAATGCGAAAATGTTATAAATTTGTGCGTAAACAGACAAAATATATATCGGCGATAGAAATAATTTTTTAATTATTCAAGCATAAATGTGAACTTCGTCATAAATTTGTTAGTTCTGCTATCAAAAGTCACTATGAATGCTCGTTTTTGTTTCTTAATAAACATTGTTGATTAAAAATTGTTTATATTGTGATAGATGACCGCTTATTTAGTTGATATCAAATATCATATTAAAGTCTACAACTACCCTATAACGAAAATAATTGCTAAGTGTTCTGTGGTTTATACATTATTACACTGAGTGGATATCGTTATTCTCCACTCAATGGATGGTTTTATTGTTAAACAGATATTCAATTAGGCATATTTAGACTTGATTCAACTTAATTATTATCTGCTAGCTAGATAACAATTCTTTTCGTGTTGACCCTGGAAAAAGTAGCTTAAAATGAAGTTCAACATCAATCCATAAGCTGGAAGGAAAAATAGCATACAAATAAATAACTTAAAGCTATAATCGACTAAAGCAATTTCCACCCAGTTTGTCGCCATAAAAGGGTCAGTGCTGCGATAAAATGCAATGAAAAAGAAAGCAATCGTATCCAGTAGATTACCGAAAAACATTGCAGCCGTCGGCGCAATCCACCAACGACGATAATTACGTAATTTATTAAACACGAAAATATCCATAATTTGGCCCAAAACGTAAGCCATGAAGCTTGCTAGCGCAATACGGGCAACAAATAAATTAAATTCATTTAGGGTAATAAATCCTTGCCATTGTCCTTGGTAAAAAAGTGCCGATAGAATGTAGGAGATAGAAAGCGCCGGCAGCATAGCCGCAGCAATAATCCGTCGAGCGAGAGCAGCACCATAAATACGTACAGTTAGATCAGTTGTTAAGAAAATGAAAGGAAAAGTGAACGCTCCCCATGTGGTATGAAGGCCGAAAATGGTAATCGGCAGTTGTACCAGATAATTGCTAGAGGTAATTATCAAAATATGAAAAAAGGAAAGCCAGATGAGTGCCTTAATTCGCTGTTGTGGCGTTAATTCGAACATATTATACCTTTTTGATTAAATGGGGTGAGGGAACCCATGATAATGTCATTTACGCAGCGCATCATACTCCTGGGATAAGATAAAAGCAAAATGAATAATAAAGTTTTCTTATCTATTTTATTTAATAAATGGCAGGAGAATTTATTTGATTTGTAATATAATTCCAAGCTATTGAATAGGCTTTAAAACGAAATACCTATGCCAGATATTTTTACTAACCCAAATCGAACTCTTGATACACAAGGATTACGTTGTCCTGAACCAATTATGATGATAAGAAAAATGGTTCGTCAGATGGCTGAAGGTGATACATTATTAATTATTGCTGATGATCCGGCTACAATCCGTGATATTCCAGCCTTTTGTCGTTTTATGCAACATCAACTTTTAGCTGAAGAGACCCAGCAACCTCCTTACCGTTATTTGATCCGCAAAAAGTGAATTAATACTTAAAATGAAACGGTGTTAAAGAAAATAATATATTGAAAAAGAGAGGCTATTGAACCATGCCTCTCTTTTCTTCAATATATAAATAATATTTAATAAAATGTTTATTCTGTCTGATGCGCCTTCAATAAGCGGAGTGCATTTGCGGTCACTAATGCAGTGGCACCCGAATCCGCTAAAACAGCTATCCATAAGCCGGTTATGCCTAATAAACTAGTCACTAGGAAGATGGCTTTTAGTCCTAAGGCAATAGTAATGTTTTGACGAATATTGGCTCTGGTTGCTCGTGACAACATAATGATCTCAGCTAATCCAGTTAGCCGATTATGAGTTAATGCTGCATCAGCGGTTTCAAGCGCGACATCCGTTCCATTACCCATGGCTATACCGACGTTAGCCGCTTTCATTGCCGGAGCATCATTAATACCATCACCAACCATCAGTGTATGATCGGTTTTACTGAGGGTTATAATTGCATTGACTTTATCTTCAGGTAACAGTCCTGCCCGATAATCTAAACCAATTTTTTTGGCAATTGATTTAGCTGCCAGTGGGTTATCCCCCGTTAGCATGACGGTTTTAATACCAAGTTTTCCCAGCTTATTAACAGCATCAAACGCATCTGAGCGTAGTGTATCTTGCATCGCAATAATGCCAAGTAGCTTATTATCAACTAAGATCACCACCACGGTTTTACCTTGCTTTTCAAGTTTTTTTACCGTTTGTTGCCATTTTAGAGTTAATATGTCGTCAGAGATTTTATTCGGTGCTGCTACTAGAATATGTTTACCTGCCAAATAACCCTCCACCCCAATACCGGCCAATGCTTTATGATTTTGGGCGGGTTCAATATTAATTTCTAGTGCTTGAGCTTTGGCCAAAATCGCTTTTGCTAAAGGATGATGTGAACCGTTTTCGACTGAAGCGCTAAATTGCAAGAGTGTTTCCTGGGCCACGGTTTCAGCCGTTATGATGTCAGTAACTTGCGGTTTTCCTTCGGTAAGTGTACCTGTCTTATCTAAGGCTACTTGGGTGACTGAACTTAATTGCTCTAAAGCTGCGCCCCCTTTAATCAGTGCTCCTCGACGGGTCGCTGCGGCTAGGGCAGAAGTAATTGCCGCTGGCGTAGAGATCACCAAGGCGCAAGGGCAGCCAATTAACAGCAAAGTTAGACCACGATAGAGCCATATATCCCAAAGTTGAGCAAAAAATAGCGGTGGAATAATAATAACCAATATAGCGATTAACATAATAATGGGCGTGTAAATTTGGCTAAAACGATCAATAAATCGTTCAATCGGTGCGCGGCGCTCTTCAGCCTCCTCGATTAATATCATAATCCGATCGATGGCATTTTGACCCTGTTCGGACACGACTTTCATTTGTATAGCGCGATCGATAGAAAGTGCGCCTGCAAGTACTTTTTCGCCTTTTTTTCGTTCAACAGGCATCGATTCACCCGTTAGTGCGCTTTCATCAAAACTGGCAAATTCATTCAGTAATTCGGCATCAGTTGGTAAACGGCCACCGGGAGCGATTTCAATGATATTGCCTGGTTGTAGTGTTGAGACAGGAACAATGGTCTTGACACCATTTTTAATTAGCGCCGCTTGTTCAGGGATCAAGGCCATTAAACTACTGATGCCTCGGCGTGCGCGTCCAGCGGCATATGATTCTAATCTTTCCCCTAACATAAATAACAACAGCACCATCGCGGCTTCTTCGCTGGCATTAATGAATAATGCGCCTATTGCTGCAACACTCATTAGTGTTTCTATCGCAAAAAAAGTACCTGAGCGTATCAACTGTATTGCTCTAACTGTAATCGGATAGAGTCCGTATAGTGTGGTGAGAATAAAAGCAATTTGTCCTATTTTTGCATCAATGAAAGAAATTCCCCAACTGATGAGCATTAAAAATAGTAAAATAATGATAGGCTTAGATTCACTAAATGGATTATTTTGTCTATTTTTTACTACTGATTCGGCGGTGTTCAGGCTATATAATTTGAAGCCAGTCTGTTGCACCGCTTTGATAACATCATCACGAACATCTTCATCCGCATCGACAATTAATTTTTCGGTTGTAAATAGCACTTTTACGTGTTTGACATGCTTGACCTTACCAACGGCTATTTCAATTTTACGCGCGCAGCTTGCACAGTCCATACCCCCTACAATCCAATGAAAACGCTGCTTTCCTCTTGAACTAAAGGTATTATTCTCTTCAGATATAAGTGAATGTTCACTTACGCAGTTATGTTTTTTGCTATTATTGCATACAGATGGATCAATAAGATTAGCGCTACTCTTGGCGGGATGATGCTCTTCATCATCTGTATTTTTTGCCGATAGCGCTACAGTTTTTTTGTTATGTTTGTGACCACTAACTTTCTTTTTATCGCTACAGCGACCACTAATTGTGCAACATTGTGCAGTATGTTTATGTTGTTTATGGGTATGTGCACACATAGTATCCCCTTTTAATGCACTCAATCTAAAATTTCGTTTCTGTGATCTACTTTACACTTTAGAGTTAACTCTAAAGTCAAACATAAAAAGAGGGGATTTTTGATAAAAAATGCTATTTAACGGAAAAATTGTTGTCAATCAAACTTATAAGTAAAGCGAGCGTACAATTAAAAACTGACCAATAAAATAGCAAGCGGTAATTGTCGCTTTAGATGCTTTAAAGGGATAACGAAAATTGGCGATCAGCCAGATACTGTTGGCAAGAAAAAGTAAAAATGCACCTATCATAATGGAGAAATTATGTTCTCTTGCTAGACCAAAATATTGTTCACCTGCTATCCATGCCATAATAAATGACATTGCTAGTAGAAAAAAAACAGGTGCACGTAATGACCCAACCGGTGTCCAAATTATAATTAATACAATGACACTAAGGATCAGCAAGATAGCCAGTAGTGGCAAGTAGAAAGAGAAGTTCATTTGCAGGGCAAAACTAATGGTATAAAGCAGAAAGCTGAGAGATAACAAGAAAATAGCGGGTAATAAACGTTCACTAGAAAGCATTTGCCAGCCATCAGCCATCAGCATCACGAATAGCCCCGCCATGATCAGGTAGCCGGAAGCATCAGTAATATCGGCACTCCAGGCCCAAAATACTAGCAGTAATAACGTAACTGGCCGAAACAACCAGCATTGCCATTGTGGACCGCGATAGGCAGCATCAATATAGAGCCAACCAGAAAATAACACAGCAAGAAATGGCCAACTAATCATTGTTTCCCCACTAGCTAAAAAGATTAATTAGAAATTATTGATCCTATTAGAGGATAGACAATAATAATTACATCAATGATAAAAGCTTTGAAAATATTGTGAATAAATCAGTTATATTCGTTATTACCATTATTATCATTATTATGCTAGCGACGAAACGTTTTTTTGATCAACGTCGACAAAATGTAATTAATGACAATTCGCCGATTTTCAGTTATCCAGTTGAGGTCATTGATAAGAAAGATTATCCCTATCCTAATATGCGTTCTCGTCAACGAGAGGTTGTTACCCCTGAAACTTTCCGTTATGAAATTTATTTTCAGCGACTATCAACTAGTGATGTGATAAAGATTTTTGTTAAAGAGCAAAGGGAATACAATGCGATCAAAAAGGGAGATAGAGGTACACTTTATATGCAGGGAACAGAATTTGTTCGCTTTGAAGTTAAAGCCAATGCAAAATAACTAATTTTATCAGCTGATAATGCACGGCTCTTGTAATCACTTCTGGTTTATTGTTGCAATTTATCCGTTTTTTGTCTTTTCTGCCAGGCTAAGAGTTCAAAAACGCCGAATATAAAAATTTTTATTTGCAGCCAACGAGGATGTTTTTCTGTTTTTGCAAAAGCGGCTTGCAAAAAAATGGCTTGCATAGCATGCATAAAAATCATTGCCACATCGATAAAATATTTTAATGGTTTAGGGAACGGATGGATTAAATTAAAAATCATGAATCCCCAAACAAAAACCATTAATAATTTTCCAGCATTTATTAACATGATATTTTCCAATTAATCATTGATAGCGAATATAAAGACAGTAAGCGACTTGTCCTGCAACTTTTTTACGATGAAGCTGCCAATTTTTAGGTAACATGGCTAAATTAGCCTCTGTTTCTGCCTCAACATAAATCCAACAGTTTTCGGTTAACCAACCATTTTGTTCTAATAGCAAGGCTGTTTTTTGCAATAGTTCTTTACGAAAAGGCGGATCAAGAAAAATGACATCATAGGCTGTGCCTGCCTGTGCCAGATAGTTCAATGCATCGCTATTAATCACTTGTGCATTTTTTGCCTCTAATTTAGCTAGATTGGTCGCAAGTTGTGTTGCGACAGGGCGCTCTAATTCAATTAAGGTAGCGGAAGCGGCATTGCGAGAAAGTGCTTCAATAGCTAAAGCGCCACTACCTGCAAAACAATCAAGGCAGCGAGCCTCTTGAATAACAGGTATTAACCAATTAAATAAAGTTTCTCTGATTCTATCTGTTGTGGGGCGTAAGCCCTCACTATCAAAAACAGGTAGTTTTCGTCCCCGCCATTTCCCGCCAATGATACGAATTTGGCCACGTGATGCAGATTGTATTTTTCTTGCCATAATTTACATAGTTTAGTCATTACAGTTTGTTAATATAGGTGATAATAATACCAATGTTTATCGACAGTATGTACAACATGAAAATTATCGCTAATTTAACATGAAATAGGTGTCAGATATGTGTTGCAATCAAATCAAATGATACACTGCCAACATATTTTATTATTTACATTAGTAACACCACATTTTTACCGCTAGGAGTGTAATGGCAGATGGCTAAAAAGAGAAAAAAAAGTTTTTTTTCCTGGCTAGGGTTAGGATCTGAAAATGAAGTGCAACAAAAAGAGACAGAGCAACAACCTGAATCAAGAGTACAAGACAATGCGGAAGGGTTGACGGATGTCATAGAGACATCACAGCAATCGGAAAAAGCAGAAAAGGTGCCGTCTCAATCAGCGGAAAAAGAAAATAGTCAATATCAAACAGTCGACGTAAAAGCCGCAGAAATTGTTACACTTAGTGAACAGACAGTCACTGTGCAAGAAATAGATGAACAGAAAAAAACACCGCCGATACAACAGCAAAAAAAACCGGCAAAAGAGAATTTTTTTTCACGGTTAAGGCGGGGTTTATTAAAAACGCGGCAGAATATGGGCATCGGTTTTGTTAGTTTTTTTCGCGGTAAAAAAATTGATGATGATTTATTCGATGAATTGGAAGAACAACTTTTAATCGCTGATGTGGGTCTAGAAACAACACGCAAGATTATAGATAGTTTAACTAATCATGCTAATCGTAAAGAGTTGAATGATGCTGCGATGCTTTACAGCAAATTGCGCGAAGAAATGGCCAATATCTTATCTGGTGTTGAGAAGCCCTTGGTTATAGAAAATAAACTACCTTATGTAATATTGATGGTTGGGGTTAATGGGGTGGGTAAAACCACTACAATCGGTAAGTTAGCCCGTCAATATCAGGCAGAAGGTAAATCGGTAATGTTAGCGGCTGGAGATACATTTAGGGCAGCGGCGGTTGAACAATTGCAAGTTTGGGGAGAGCGTAACAATATCCCAGTTGTTGCTCAGCAGACTGGCGCCGATCCTGCATCAGTTATTTTTGATGCCATTCAATCGGCGAAAGCGAAAGGGATTGACATATTGATTGCAGATACTGCCGGACGATTGCAAAACAAAACGCATTTGATGGAAGAGCTGAAAAAAATTGTCAGAGTTATGCAAAAACTTGATCAACACGCACCTCATGAAGTGATGCTAACGTTAGATGCGAGTACTGGTCAAAATGCAATTAATCAGGCTAAAATTTTTCATGAGGCAGTTGGTTTAACCGGTATTATTTTAACTAAACTTGATGGTACAGCTAAAGGTGGCGTAATTTTTGCTATTGCTGATCAGTTTAAGATCCCAATACGTTATATCGGGATTGGTGAAGGGATTGATGATCTCCGGCCATTTGTAGCTCATGATTTCATCGAGGCGCTTTTTGTCCGAGAGGATTAATATCAATGATTCGCTTTGAACATGTTAGTAAAGCTTATCGTGGTGGTAAGCAAGCACTCCAGGGTGTTGATTTTCATCTTCATCCTGGAGAAATGGCATTTCTTACCGGTCATTCGGGGGCGGGGAAAAGTACCTTATTAAAGTTAATTTGTGGTATTGAACGCCCCAGTACTGGCCATATTTGGTTTGGTGGTCACCACATTAGTCGGTTAAAAAAAAGGGAAGTTCCTTTTTTACGTCGACAGATAGGCATGATTTTTCAAGATCACCATTTGTTATTTGATAGAAACGTTTACGACAATGTTTCTATGCCGCTAATTATTGCCGGTGCCAGCTCTGAGGATATTCGTCGTCGGGTTTCCGCTGCACTAGATAAAGTGGGATTACTTAATAGAGCGAAAAGTTATCCAATTCAATTATCAGGTGGGGAACAGCAACGGATAGGTATAGCTCGTGCAATCGTTAATAAGCCTAGTGTATTGTTAGCAGATGAACCAACGGGTAATTTGGATGATGAATTATCTGAAGGTATCATGCGATTGTTTGAAGAATTCAATCGCGTTGGTGTAACAGTTTTAGTTGCCACTCATGATCTTGAGCTTATTGCGCGTCGTCATTATGCTATTTTGACATTAAACGAAGGAAGAATGATAGGAGGTCAGAATGGCTAAAAAACCTATCCATAAAACAGCCAAAGCCAAGGCATTAAAAGGAGGGTGGCGAGAGCAATGGCGCTATGCTTGGCTAAATACATTAGCAGATATGTTACGTCAGCCTTTGGCTACGTTTTTAACGGTGGCTGTTATTGCGATCTCAATAACGTTGCCCAGTCTTTGTTATATTGTTTGGAAAAATGTTTCACAAGCAGCGCAACAATGGTACCCCACACCCCAATTAACCGTTTATTTGGATAAATCTTTGGATGAAAAAGGTGCTGAACAGACAGTCGCTGGGCTTAGGCAATTAGACGGTGTTAAAAGTGTGAATTATTTGTCACGGGAAGAAGCCATGATTGAGTTTCGCAACTGGTCAGGATTTAGCACAGCATTAGACCTATTGGAAGAAAATCCTTTACCCGCAGTAGCAATTATCACGCCTAAAATTGATTTTCAAAATTCACAATCATTGATAAACCTGCGTAATAAAGTAGGTCAGTTAGCTGGAATTGAAGATGTTCGCATGGACGATAGTTGGTTTACCCGTTTAGCCGCATTAACGGGGCTGATAGGACAGATTGCATTGGTGATTGGTATTTTAATGATTATGGCGGTGTTTTTAGTGATAGGCAATAGCATAAGATTAAATATTTTTGCCCGTAGGGATACAATTAATGTCATGAAGTTGATTGGAGCGACAGATGGTTTCATTATGCGTCCTTTTTTAAATGGTGGTATTATACTGGGATTTTTGGGTGCTTTACTCTCATTAATACTTTCTGCATTATTGGTATGGCAACTAACCGATATCGTTACACAAGTAGCGGGTGTGTTTGGTACAACATTTCATATACAAGGGCTTTTATGGGATGAAGTGCTATTAATTATCCTGGTTGCCGCGATGATTGGCTGGTTAGCAGCTTGGCTTGCTACTGCTCAACACTTAAGCCGTTTCACGCCAGAGTGATCATTTTCAGCAGAAAAAGTGATTGGATAATCAATATTGAACTTTTATGCTGTCATTATGTCGAAGTTAAAAGTTCAATGTAATTTAAGTCAAGGCAATTTTCTTCGATACCAAGCAGTGGTAAACTACTCGATATCAGATTAATCGCTGAGCAATGGAATTCTGCTCAAATATAAAATTTTTATTTAGAACTAACTCTTAGTTTATTGAATTCAAAGAGGATATCAATGACCAAAGATATGCAATCATTAGCATTAATTCCACAAGGTAGCATTGAAGCTTATGTGCGATCAGCTAATGCTTATCCGATGCTAACAGCAGAGGAAGAACAAGAATATGCAAAGCGGCTGCATTATCATGGTGATTTAAATGCGGCTAAACAGCTTATACTTTCTCATTTACGTTTTGTTATTCATATCGCGCGTAATTATTCAGGTTATGGATTGCCACAAGCGGATCTCATCCAAGAAGGTAATATTGGCCTAATGAAGGCTGTTCGCCGTTTTAATCCTGAAGTTGGCGTACGTTTAGTTTCATTTGCCGTCCATTGGATCAAAGCTGAAATTCATGAATATGTATTGCGTAATTGGCGGATAGTTAAAGTTGCAACCACCAAAGCTCAACGTAAACTTTTTTTCAATTTGCGTAAGAATAAGAAACGTATCGGTTGGTTTAATCAAAATGAAGTTGATATGGTTGCCAAGGAGCTAGGTGTAACCAGCAAGGATGTTCGTGAGATGGAATCGCGAATGGCAGCACAAGATATGGCATTCGACATGAATGACGATGATGATAGTGGTGAAAATACGACTATTGCACCGGTTTTATATCTACAGGATAAATCTTCTGATTTTGCCGATAGCATTGAGGAAGATAATTGGGAAAACCATGCTACTGATAAATTGACGCAAGCACTGTCCACCTTGGATGAGCGTAGTCAGGATATCATTCGTGCGCGCTGGCTTGATGATGAGAATAAAACCACTTTACAGGATTTAGCCGATAAATATAGTGTATCTGCTGAACGTGTTCGACAATTAGAAAAAAATGCCATGAAAAAACTGCGCTTAGTGATGGAGGCTTAGGATAAGCCACGCTAGCATGATATAAAAATCTAGCTGAAATTTGGCCGATTTAAAGCTTGGCAATAACTTTATAAAAGGTTGTTGAAAGTTAATGGCAAATTTATTTTGATTTTTTACCTGTTAAATAAAAAGGCGTTTACCAGTAAGGTAAGCGCCTTTTTTGCATGTATGAGTATATCAATTCATACCATATTTTTTCAATTTCTTACGTAGAGTTCCACGATTGATACTTAGCATTAATGCAGCACGGGTCTGATTTCCACGGGTATATTGCATTACCATATCTAATAATGGTTTTTCCACCTCAGCCAGTACTAATTCATATAAGTCATTGACATCCTGGTTATTAAGTTGGGCAAAGTAGTTTTTCAGTGCTTGTTTAACTGAATCACGTAGTGGCTTTTGAGTTATTTGATCTTGTGAATTTATAGTAGCAACGGTTAGTACGTCAGAATTTCCGCGTTGTTCGAACATAGTTCTGTCAGCTCTTTTCTTTTGATTTACGCAAAATTTTTCGAAATATGCCTCCAACACCTCCAGTTGTTCACTGGCATCCTCTATGGTGTTGAATGTGCGCCGAAACTGGTCATCAGGTGCATGTTCTCTTAAGTACCAAGAGACATGCTTGCGTGCGATGCGGATTCCTTTGCCTTGACCGTAAAAGTCGTGCAGCTCCTTAACATGCGCTTGCATTAAGCACTGCACCTCAGCAATAGGCATAGGTGGCAGTAACTCGCCTGTTTCCAGGTAATGCTGGATTTCCCGAAAGATCCAGGGTCTCCCCTGAGCAGCTCTACCAATCATTAAGGCATCAGCCCCAGTGTAGTCAAGCACTGCTCTGGCTTTAAGCGGGTCAGTAATATCGCCATTAGCGATAATAGGAATAGTAACATTTTGCTTAGCTGCTCGAATACTGTCATATTCAGCTGCACCATTAAATAAACAGGCACGCGTTCTACCATGAATAGTTACAGCTTGAATACCACAACGTTCGGCCAGTTGGGCTATTTTTATACAGTTCCGTTCTTCAGGTGACCAACCAGTGCGAACCTTTAATGTAACAGGAACATCAACCGCATTCACAACAGCTAATAGAATTTTCTCAATCAGCTCTGGATAGCGCAATAATGCTGAACCTGCTAACTTACGGTTCACTTTTTTGGCAGGGCAACCCATATTGATATCGATGATCTGAGCACCATTTGCAACATTAATTCGTGCAGCTGTTGCCATTTCATCGGGATCACTACCTGCAATTTGCACAGAACGGATGCCTAATTCATCACTATGGATCATTCTCAATCTGGATTTGTCTGTTTTCCAAACCTGAGGATTGGAAGACAGCATCTCCGAAACTGTCATACCCGCACCCATTGAGTAACACAATGACCGAAAAGGCCTATCGGTGATACCTGCCATTGGTGCTGCAACGAGGCAGTTTTTTATCTGATATTGACCAATATACATAGGCGATAAAAGAAGACCATCCTGTGACTGCAAGGGCGCGTATATTACGCATTTTTTACGAGAGATGAAAGGACAAACTTTGAGCAAATTGATATTTCTTTGAAAAATTTTAGCTTGATTTTTTCTGATTACAAATAATATTCATAAAAATCAAGATAATGAAAATTTCTGATTTGTTTTCAAATTTTGTTATTCTTTATCGTAAATTCCTTGTTAGGTTAGATTATCTCTGTTGATTGTATAAAAATCAACCTCAATAATTATTTTTATTATGGTTATTCAAAAGATACTATTTCACTTAAACAATAAACATTATTAGATTGGTGGTCGTTATCATTTTGTGATTTTTCCAAAAGAGATTACTCGTAAAAATTTTATTACAGGGATTAACGCATGTATTACGCTAATCCTGCTTGAGTTTAATCCGCTTTTTTTATCCCTGTTATTCTACACCAGCCTTCTTTTTCTATTATCGGCTCAATATTAAACTTTTGTTGGTAAGCAGTTATAACTGTTCCAGCCTGGTTGCTTAATATTCCAGATAGTCCAAGTAGACCATTGGGATTGGTTAACGCCCCTATTGCGCCCGCTAATTCGCGTAAGGGGCCCGCTAAGATATTAGCAATAACAATATCCGCCTTTAAATCTTTCGGTTGATCTTTTGCTAAATAAAGAACTAATTTATCGGCGACATTATTTTGGTCAGCATTGTTATGGCTAGCAAGGATAGCTTGTGGATCGATATCAATACCAATGGCTTTCTTTGCGCCTAGCTTAAGTGCGGCAATGGCCAGTATGCCTGAGCCACAACCAAAATCGATAACCGTTTTATCTTTCAAATTTAAGCTATCTAGCCATTCTAAACAGAGCGATGTGGTAGGGTGTGTACCGGTACCAAATGCCAAACCAGGATCCAAAATGACATTAACAGCATTGGGATCCGGCGTATCACGCCAGCTAGGACAGATCCATAATTTATGTCCAAAACGCATGGGATGGAAATTATCCATCCATTCACGCGACCAATCTTTATCTTCTATTTGTTCAATTTTATGCACAAAATCTTTACCTAATAAAGAGTGACTTGCAAGTTGATTAATAACCTGCTCCATATCGCTTTTTGCATCAAATAAACTAATAACATCCGTATCTCCCCAAAGACGAGTTTCACCCGGTAGGGGTTCAAAAACAGGGTTGTCATAGCTATCCTGAAAGGTGACAGAAACCGCTCCGGCTTCCGTTAATATATCACTTAAGGCTTCTGCATGATCGGCTGTTGAATTCAGACGTATTTGTATCCAGGGCATAAATATTCTCTTCAGATCGTGGGTTATTAGCTAATTTTTATCGATGTAGATAATAATTTTTTCTCACCTACAAAATTACCAATTAAAAAAGCAATCAAACTCAATAATAGTGATGGTACGATGTGATGAAAATTTAAAATTTTAACATCAAACGCGGTAAATAATGTGTAAGAGAGGGCACCAATAATCATTGAACTTAATGCACCAAAACGATTTGCTCTTTCCCAATAAAGTCCGAGTATTAATGGCCAAAGAAAAACAGCTTGTAATCCACCAAAAGCCAGTAAATTTAACCAAATAATCATTTGCGGTGGGTGCCAGGCGGCTAATAGTAATAAAGCACCAAGAATGAGGGTAGAAGCACTTGAGATCCAGGTTAATTTTTTCTCTTTTTTTATCTCATTTGGTGCAATATTTAAATATAGATCTTTTATGATAGTTGCTGAAGATTGAAGCAATTGTGAATTAATTGTTGACATAATGGCAGCCATTGGGGCTGCAAGGAAAATTCCTGCGGCGAATGGAGGTAAAACCGTGATCATTAATGTTGGGATCACCTGATCCGGAATAGTTAAGTTCGGTAAAATGGCTCGACCCAATGCTCCTGCTAAATGCATTCCTAACATTAAAATAACCATTACAATGGTGCCGATAATGATCCCACGGTGCATCGCTTGGCTATTTTTATAGGAAATGCAGCGGACAGCAGTATGTGGTAAGCCAATAACCCCAAAACAGACTAAAACCCAGAAAGACACCATAAATGGCATGCTAAAGATATCATCAGCCCCTTGTGGCGTAATCAGTTTGGGATCAATCGCTTTTAGGGTCTCTGTTGCTGTGGCCAGGCCTCCCGCCTTGTGAACTGTAGCAACCAGCAGAATAATTGTTCCTAGTAACATAACAAAGCCTTGTAAGGTGTCATTAAGGACACTGGCTCTAAAGCCACCAAAGGCAGTGTAAAGTGCAATCGAGATACCAAATATTAATAATCCTATTTCATACGGAATATTTGCCGCTGTTTCTAGCAGACGAGCGCCACCAATAAATTGAACCGTCATAGCACCGAAGAAAGCGACCAGCAAACTAATACTCGCGATCCATACCAGTAAACGGCTTTGAAAACGAGCATACAGCATGTCATTAAGTGTTACCGCATGATAGCGACGCGCTAAGATGGCGAATTTTTTACCTAAAACGCCAAGCGAGAGCCAAATAGTAGGCACCTGAATTAAGGCAAGTAGCACCCAGCCAAGGCCATATTTATAGGCTGCTCCAGGACCACCTATGAAAGAACTTGCACTGATATAGGTTGCGGTGATAGTCATCGCTAAAACAACCCCACCCATAGAGCGATTACCTAGAAAGTGTTCATGCAAAAATTCGCCTTTTTGGCGTCGTAGATAGGCATAAATAGACAGTAAAAAAACCAATAATAAATAACCGATAAGTGGTAAGAGGATTTCAATTTGCATCTTTATCTTCCAACGACATTTGTTTAAAAATAAATTTAACCATTAAGATACAAAGTAAAATAAAAATCAGCGGTAAATATAAACATGAAAGTTCAAACCATAATGGCATCCCTGTTATACCCACTTTTTCACCCGGGAGGTAGGCAGCCATAATCCAACTACATAAATAAGCAACGGTAAGAAAAGCTGACCAACGAGCTTCTTTGTTGGATTGCAGAAAACGTTTGTCCATTGTTTCTCCTGGTAGTAAAAATTTAATCTGAGGATTTGTATGTTGGTTAACGATTATATGCAGAAAAATTATCAAAAATAAGGGTACATTCAGTACCCTATTGCAATGAAAGGTAAATAGAAAAGTTTATTCCTGTGATCCCAGTTTTTTTTCCAGGTAATGGATATTGGTACCACCTTTGAAAAAATTGCTGTCATCCATAATTTTTTGTTGTAATTCTATGTTAGTTTTAATGCCATCAATGATTAATTCGGATAAGGCATTTTTCATCCGAAGAATGGCAATTTCGCGGGTTTCACCATAAGTAATTAGCTTACCAATCATAGAGTCATAGTAAGGTGGAACTGTGTAACCGGCATAAATGTGTGATTCCCAGCGTATACCAAAACCACCAGGAATATGGAGGCGAGTAATTTTACCCGGACTTGGTAAAAAGGTATTGGCATCTTCGGCATTAATTCGGCATTCTATTGCATGCCCATGAATTTTGACATCTTTTTGTTTAATAGATAGGGGTAAGCCGGAAGCGATCCTTAACTGTTCTTTAATCAGATCAACCCCAGTGATCATTTCTGTCACAGGGTGTTCGACTTGAATACGCGTATTCATTTCAATAAAGTAGAACTCGCCATTTTCATAAAGAAATTCAAAGGTACCGGCTCCACGATAATCGATATCAAGACAAGCTTTTGCACAGCGTTCACCAATGCTCTTACGCATATCCGCTTTTATACCTGGCGCAGGTGCTTCTTCAACGACTTTTTGGTGACGACGCTGCATTGAACAGTCACGTTCGGCTAAATAAATCGCATTGCCTTGACCATCAGCAAGTACTTGAATTTCAATATGGCGAGGATTTTCTAGAAACTTCTCCATATAAACCATACTATTATTAAAAGCCGCTTTCGCTTCGGCGCGCGTCAAAGTAATAGCTTGTTCTAGATCACTTTCATTACGAACAACGCGCATACCGCGGCCACCACCACCACCAGAGGCTTTAATAATAACCGGGTAGCCAATTCGATTAGCAATCGTTTTATTGGTTTTAATATCATTTCCTAAAGGTCCATCTGAGCCTGGAACACAAGGAACACCGGCTTTTTTCATGGCTTCAATGGCAGAAACTTTATCGCCCATAAGACGAATGGTTTCTGGTTTAGGGCCAATAAATATAAAACCAGAGCGTTCCACTTTTTCGGCAAAGTCGGCATTTTCAGATAGAAAACCGTAACCAGGATGAATAGCTTCTGCAGCAGTAATTTCTGCTGCTGAGATAATTGCTGGAATATTAAGATAACTTTCAGCTGAAGCGGCAGGCCCGATGCAGACGGTTTCATCAGCAAGTAATACATGTTTTAAGTCGCGATCAGCGGCAGAATGCACGGCAACAGTTTGTATTTTTAGTTCTTTACAGGCACGTAAGATGCGTAAAGCGATTTCGCCACGATTGGCGATAACAATTTTTTTAAGCATAGGATGCCTCGTTATTCGATGATAACCAATGGCTCGTCAAATTCAACCGCTTCTCCATTTTCCAGGAGAATTGCTTTAACTACACCTGCTTTGTCAGCTTCGATCTGATTCATCATTTTCATCGCTTCGACAATACATAGAGGATCCCCTACCTTAACCGTTTGTCCGACTTCAACAAATGGCTTTGCTTCTGGACTAGGCGCTCGGTAGAAGGTACCAACCATTGGTGAACGAACAGTATAACCACTGATCTCGGCTTTTTTCTCATTGGTTGTTTCAGGTAAAATTTGAGAAGGCGCTATGGCGTTTGCTAAAGCTGGTTGATGTGTGGTGGGTGCTGCCATATACTGTTGTAAAGTTGGTAAATTCTGCACGATTGTACGGCTAATACGCACTGATTCTTCACCTTCCGAAATTTCTAGTTCAGAAATGCCAGATTCTTCAACAAGCTCAATTAATTTTTTAATTTTACGAATATCCATAAGTTAATTCCGTATTTTTATTCTTTACATTTATTAGATTTAGGTTCACCGTCGGCATCTAATTCTTCAACACGTATTAAGAATTTAACCGCAGCTTCTAATGCAAAAATATAACTGTCAGCTCGAAAGCCACAAATGACGCCGTTTGCAATATCAGAGAGATAAGAGTGATGCCTAAATGGTTCACGTGCATAAATATTAGTAAGGTGGATCTCATAAAAAGGAATGGCAACGCTTAATATTGCATCTCGTAATGCCACACTAGTATGCGTTAATGCTGCTGGGTTAATCAATATAAAGTCTACTTTCCCTTGAGCTTGATGGATTTTATTAATCAGCTCATGTTCCGCATTAGATTGAAAATGACTTAATTTAACTCCTAATTGTTTTGCTTTTTGGCTCGTTTGGTTAACAATATCCTGAAGTGTAAGACCACCATAGAATGATGGTTCTCTTGTTCCCAACATATTTAAATTTTGGCCATTTAGCAGCAAAATGTGGAAATCTTTTGTCATTTTGCGGGTATCTCCGACTGATAATTGATAATTTGACAAGATAACTCGATGCTAATAGTTTGTCATCTTTTTCTCATAATGGAAACGTTTATTTTGACGACAAAGAACGATATTATCAACATTTCATAGCAATTAGCAGCAAAATTTTAGTTTAATCAGCAAAGTTGTCTCGAATATTAACCAGTTAACGTATTTTTACCAGTATTCGGCCAGTGATTTGGTTGTTGATTAATTTATCAGCATAATCAATCACTTTTTCTAACGGGATCTCGGTTGTTGTTAATTGATAAAAACTGTCGGGTAATAAATTGGCTAACCGTTGCCAAACCTGTGGGCGTTTTATCGTTGGAACCATTACAGAGTCGATCCCTTGCAGTCTTACATTACGCAGAATAAAAGGCATCACTGTTGTTGATAACCTAATATCAGCGACCAGACCACAGGCTGCTACCGTCCCTGCATAGCACATTTGTGAAATAACCGTGGCTAAAATATTGCCACCAACGGTATCAATAGCACCTGCCCAGCGCTGTTTTTCTAAAGGATGAGGTATTGTAGTAAACTCTTTACGAAGCAGCACTTGCTGAGCGCCAAGCGCTTTTAAATAATCGATATTACTTTCTCGACCAGTTACTGCTGTGACGGAATAACCAAGTTTAGCAAGAAGTTGTATTGCGGTACTACCTACACCACCACTGGCGCCAGTCACAAGAATGTTGCCTTTATCATATGTTACTCCGTTTTCTTCCAAAGCCATTATACAAAGCATGGCGGTAAAACCAGCGGTACCGATTATCATGGCTTGTCGCAACGTCATTTTTTCAGGAATAGCGGTTAACCATTTGGCTGGCACTCGGGCTTGTTCTGCTAATCCCCCCCAATGGTTTTCACCAACTCCCCAACCCGTCAGTAAAACTTGCTGGCCGGCTTGAAATTTTGGATTTGTTGAAGACTTAACAATCCCGGCAAAATCGATACCTGGTATCATCGGGAATTGGCGGATAATTTTTCCTTTACCTGTAATAGCTAAAGCATCTTTGTAGTTTAGTGTAGACCAATAAATATCTACAGTAACGTCTTCCGAAGGCAAAAGTGTGTCGTCGATCGATTTTATATTGGCTTTTAATACTTGATTTTCTTGTTCTAACAGCAGGGCTTTCATAAATTGTGGCCTTTGAATTTGCATAAGGATGCTTCAGTATAAAGTTATTTCCGTTATTTCGGTGGGGGATAAAAGTCTCAATGATAAATAAATTGTAAATATGTTTTTTTACTAGCGCCAATAGGGAGTTATCAGGCAGAATACGGGTTTATTATATTTAGTTGAAAAGAAATTTTTTCTTCTATAAATAATTACGTACAGAATTAATATTTACATTTAAATTATTTTTTATTGTTACTTAGATAAAGTATTAATATGGAAGACTTTTATACTTTAAGGTAATATTAAAAAGTGAATTGACCTTGCTTTGAAGCATATGTCAACTAATAATTATGTAGCGTCATATAAACTTAATATAGTGATCTATTTTAATGTAAAATAGTTAAATTTCTTGTTAGAAAATTTTATATTAAGTGCATTAAGTGATTTTTATGATGGTATTGTTTACTTTATACTGTAATCGATTATAGAAAATAAGCAGTAATAACGGTTTTTTGTATTGTAAAAAAATTGGCCACTTTTTATTGAAGCGATTTAATTAACTCCTTGTCGTTGCTTCATGTGGTTGGTAAAGTAGACGGATTTTCATTCGTTTCCAGCTTGCAGGATTATCCTTTCGTTATGTTTAAAAAAATTCGTGGCATGTTTTCCAACGACTTGTCTATTGATTTGGGTACCGCCAATACTCTCATCTATGTCAAAGGACAAGGTATTGTGTTAGACGAACCGTCAGTTGTGGCTATTCGTCAAGATCGCGCAGGCTCACCTAAGAGCGTTGCTGCAGTAGGTCATGAAGCAAAACAGATGCTAGGTCGGACGCCGGGTAATATCGCGGCTATTCGTCCAATGAAAGATGGCGTGATTGCGGACTTTTATGTTACTGAAAAAATGTTACAGTATTTTATCAAACAAGTTCATAGCAATAGCTTTATGCGTCCAAGTCCACGCGTCTTAGTTTGTGTGCCTGTAGGTGCGACCCAGGTAGAACGTCGTGCAATCAGGGAGTCGGCACTGAGTGCTGGCGCTCGCGAGGTTTTCTTAATTGAAGAACCTATGTCAGCTGCAATTGGGGCTGGTTTGCCGGTTTCCGAAGCAACAGGTTCTATGGTGGTTGACATTGGTGGTGGAACGACAGAAGTTGCTGTTATTTCATTGAATGGTGTTGTTTATTCATCATCGGTACGTATCGGCGGTGACCGGTTTGATGAGGCGATCATTAATTATGTTCGTCGTAATTATGGTTCATTAATTGGTGAAGCAACTGCTGAGCGGATTAAACACGAAATCGGTTCAGCCTATCCTACAGATCAAGTTTACGAAATTGAAGTGCGCGGTCGTAATTTGGCTGAAGGAGTACCACGTGGCTTTACCCTTAATTCGAATGAGATACTTGAGGCGCTGCAGGAACCTTTAACCGGTATTGTTAGTGCCGTTATGTTAGCTTTGGAACAATGTCCACCAGAATTAGCTTCTGATATCTCTGAACGAGGTATGGTTTTAACCGGTGGTGGTGCGTTATTGCGTAATTTAGATCGTCTTTTAATGGAAGAAACAGGCATTCCTGTCATTGTTGCTGAAGATCCATTAACTTGCGTTGCACGTGGTGGTGGTAAGGCATTGGAAATGATCGACATGCATGGTGGTGATCTGTTTAGTGATGACTAGACGTTAGCCAATAGAAGGAGGAACTTAAGGATGGCGCTCCTCCTTACTTTATGTAAAGTGATGTTAATGTTTAACGTTTATTTATTTTTTATTAAAGTAACTCATGAAGCCGATCTTTAGTCGAGGGCCATCCCTACAATTGCGTATTATTATTGCGATCGTTGTTGCAATCGCGCTGGTTGCTTTTGATCGTCAATTTGATACTTTTAATAAAATACGTAGTTATTTAGATACGGCTGTTAGTCCTTTTTATTTTTTGGCAAATGGCCCGCGAGAACTGCTTGATAATATTTCAGATACATTGGCGAGAAGAGATCAACTTCTTTTTGAAAATAAGGCATTGAAGAAAGAGGTTTTATTAAAAAAAGCAGATAATTTATTACTTGGACAACTTAAACAGGAAAACGCTAGATTACGTGAGCTATTGGGGTCACCTCTACGTCAGGATGAACACATGATGGTTACTCAAGTGCTCTCAGGTGCAAATACGCCTTATCGAGATCAAATTGTCATTGATAAAGGTTTACATGATGGTGTTTATGAAGGTCAGCCTGTTATTAGTGATAAGGGTGTTGTTGGACAGGTTATCGCAGTGAGCCAGTTTAATAGCCGTGTTTTACTGATTTGTGATACAACGCATGCATTACCTATACAAGTATTACGTAATGATATTCGGGTGATTGCAGTGGGTACAGGATGTAGTGATGATCTTCAACTTGAACCTTTACCCGATAATATTGATATACGTATTGGTGATGTGATAGTCACTTCTGGTTTAGGCGGACGTTTTCCCGAAGGGTATCCCGTTGCGATTGTCTCTTCCGTAAAGCATGATACCCAACGCGCTTATACGATTATTCATGCACGACCTACCGCAGATTTACAAAGACTACGCTATCTTTTATTGCTATGGGGAAACTCTAGCGATCCTTCTCATCCTTTACCTCCATCAGAAGTATATCGAGCAGCAAATGAGCGTTTAATGAAGATTCTGCCCCAGGTGCTTCCTAGCCCAAACGAGCTTCAAGGGCCACCACTACCAGCAACAGAAATGAAAAATGTCGAGCAACCTCCTTTGGTCGCTCAATAGGAATTGTTACCGTGAAATCAAGGCAACTAAAGGAAACATAGAATGGATCAATACCGTGGTAATGGGCGGTGGATCATCTGGCTGTCCTTTTTAATTGCAATAATTCTGGAACAAATGCCCTGGCCTGAGCAGTTTATTTATTATCGGCCCACATGGTTAGCATTAATTTTAATTTATTGGGTTATGGCTTTACCGCATCGAGTTAGTGTCGGCACCGGATTTTTTTTAGGGATCTTAATGGATTTGATCCAAGGCTCAGCACTTGGTGTACATGCATTAGCTTATAGCTTGATTTGTTATTTAGTATCGTATAAACATCAGCTTCTTCGAAATATGGCACTGTGGCAACAATCGCTTGTTATTGCTGGATTATCAGTGGTTATGAATTTTACAATATTCTGG
Source organism: Arsenophonus nasoniae (assembly GCF_004768525.1). NCBI lineage: Bacteria > Pseudomonadati > Pseudomonadota > Gammaproteobacteria > Enterobacterales > Morganellaceae > Arsenophonus > Arsenophonus nasoniae. The sequence continues at coordinate 3,649,880 of NZ_CP038613.1, read as the reverse complement.
GCGGAATTTCTCTCTTCCCTTGTTTTATTTCATCCTGAAATATTCTGGAATTGTTTGATTAATGCCATCTTGTGGCCTTGGATGTTTTTATTATTGCGCAAAGTTCGACGTCAGTTTTTAGTTCGTTAAAAATGGGCAGCCAATTGTCTATTTTTTCTGAGAGTTTTTTCTATGGTAAATAGGATTTATTTAGCGTCAGCTTCGCCAAGAAGGCGTAAGTTAATTGAACAGCTAGGATGGCTATTTGACATTATTCTTCCTGACATATCTGAATTATGGTGTGAAGGAGAGACACCCAGTAAGTATGTTATTCGTTTAGCATGTGAAAAATCACAAGCGGGTGTTGATATGGCGACCAAACCGTATCCAGTATTGGGGGCGGATACTATTGTTGTAAATGACGGAACTATTTTGGGTAAGCCTAAAGATGAAAACCATGCTGCGCAGATATTAAGACAACTTTCAGGTAGAACACGCCAAGTGATGACTGCAATTGCGTTCTCAGATAAACAGAAGACATTGTATGATTTGGTTGTCACCGAAGTAACATTGCGACGATTAACAAATAAAGAAATCGATCAATATATCTTGTCAGGTGAGCCTATGGATAAGGCAGGAGCTTATGCTATCCAGGGTAAAGGTGGCTGTTTTGTTAGGCGGATTGTCGGAAGTTATCACGCTGTAGTGGGGTTACCGTTAGTTGAAACAGATGAATTATTGACTAAATTTCTAGCGTTAAATAATAGGAAGAAGAGCTATGGTAGCTGAACTATTAGTCAATGTAACCCCCTCTGAAACACGGGTGGCTTATATTGACGGTGGCGTGTTACAAGAAATTCACATTGAGCGTGAAGCTAAAAGAGGAATTGTAGGTAATATTTACAAAGGTCGTGTGAGTCGAGTTTTGCCCGGTATGCAGGCGGCCTTTGTTGATATTGGCTTGGAAAAATCTGCTTTTCTTCATGCCTCTGATATTATGCCGCATACTGAATGCATTGCTGGTGATGAACAAAAAAACTTTCATGTACGTGATATTGGCGAATTGGTTCGGCAAGGGCAAGATATTATGGTACAGGTGGTTAAAGATCCGCTTGGAACAAAAGGCGCTCGTCTAACAACGGATATCACATTACCATCCCGTTATTTAGTTTTTATGCTGGGCGCTTCTCATGTTGGTGTTTCCCAACGTATTGAAAGTGAAGAAGAACGACAACGTTTGAAAAGTATTGTTGAACTATTTTGTGATGAAAATGGTGGCTTCATTATTCGTACTGCGGCAGAAGGAGTAGGTGATGATGAATTGGCTCAAGATGCCGCCTTTTTGAAGCGTTTATGGTCTAAAATTGTTGAACGTAAAAAACGTCATAAGTCTCGTATGCAGATCTACGGCGAACTGGCTTTAGCCCATCGTATTATTCGTGATTTTGCCGGTGCATCATTAGACCGTATCCGGGTTGATTCAAAACTGACTTTTGTTTCATTAAAAGAGTTCATTGATGAATATGTGCCTGAAATGACAGTAAAGCTTGAACTGTATCAAGGGCCATTACCAATATTAGATCTGTATGATGTTGAGAAAGAAATTCAGCGAGCTTTAGAACGTAAGGTTGAATTAAAATCTGGTGGCTATCTGATTATTGATCAAACTGAAGCCATGACCACCATTGATATTAATACTGGTGCTTTTGTTGGTCATCGTAACCTGGAAGAGACCATTTTTAATACCAATATTGAAGCGTCACAAGCTATAGCGAGACAGTTAAGGTTACGCAACTTGGGTGGTATTATTATTATCGATTTTATTGATATGCTTGATCCTGAACATCGTCGCCGTGTTTTGGCATCGCTGGAGCAATCTTTATTAAAAGATCGGGTCAAAACCACTATTAATGAATTTTCGCAATTAGGATTGGTAGAGATGACTCGCAAAAGAACGCGTGAAAGTCTTGAACATGTTCTATGTGATGAATGCCCAACTTGCCAGGGTAGAGGAACGGTAAAATCGGTAGAAACTGTCTGTTATGAAATTTTACGTGAAATTGTTCGTATAAATCGTACTATCGATGCTAATCGTTTCTTAGTTTATGCTTCACCCGCGGTTGTCGAGGCATTAAATGGTGATGAATCTCATGTATTGGCGGAAGTAGAAATTTTTGTTGGCAAGTCGGTCAAAGTTCAAATTGAGTCACTGTATAGTCAGGAACAGTTTGATGTCGTTATGATGTAGTTATGTTAGCGGCTAGATTGCCATTGTAGTAACTTCTTTTGGAAGGAGAGATGGGTGAAACGACTACCTAAGGTATTGGTAGCCATAAGCACAGTAATCATACTTATTATGGCATTAGCCATTATTGGATTACGTCTTTTTCTTCCTCAAATTAATGAATACCGAAATCAACTTGAAGGACAAATTCAAGCGTTAACGGGGATACCGTTTAAAATTGGTCATATTGAAGGTGAGTGGGTCTCTTTTGGGCCAGTATTGACGATTTCTGATGTCAGTGTTACCACTGAAAAAGTCAATATCAAGGTAAAGAAAGTAAAGTTTTCATTTGATATATGGCGTTCACTATTTTCTTTACATCTACGTTTTCGCGATATTATTTTCTATCAATTAAATGCAGATTGTTATAAACCTCTAGAATTCGGCAGTGAAGGTGATTTTAGTCATATTGATTTAGATGCCTTAGATGAACTGTTTTTAAAGCAATTTGATTATTTTACGCTGAAAGAAAGTCGAATCACTTTTTTGACGCCATCAGCAGAAAAAAGAACATTAAAGATCCCGGAGCTAACCTGGTTAAATCAAAATGAATATCATCGAGCACAAGGATTTGTCAATCTTGATAGTGTGCAACAGCAACAAGATCAGGATGCCATTCAAATTAAACTCAACCTTCGTAATAAAAATGGTGTGATTAATGAAGGAACGGTTTACTTACAGGCAGATAATGTTAATTTGCGCCCTTGGTTAAGTCGTTGGTTACGGGATAGTACTGGACTACAGAATGCAGTGTTTAGTCTTTCTAGCTGGATTACTATCAAAGATAGCCGTATCGAAGGTGGGCAACTACAGCTACATCAGGGGCAGGCAAATTGGCAGGTTGATGAACAAGAGCATCAGCTGGCTGTTGATGATTTATTGCTAACCCTGCAGCGCCAAGAAAATGGTTGGTTATTTAATATTCCACAATTACAGCAATTAAAAACCGATCAACAACAATGGCTTGAAGGCCAAATTTCTCTACTCTATTTACCCCAATCAACAGCAGATGAAAATCTTTGGCGTATACGGGTTAATAATATTCAATTAGAACGATTAAGATCTATTTTGCCTATTTTCTCTTTTTTCACGCCTGAATTTATCAGTGATTGGCAAAAACGTCAGCCAAAAGGGCAACTCATCGCATTGGCATTGGATATTACTCCTGATAAGCCAGAAAAGGCGTTAATTGATGTAACTTGGCAAGATATTAGCTGGATACGTTGGAAAGATTTGCCATCAGTTAGCCATTTTAGTGGTTCATTGCGCGGGAGTCAGCAAGGAGGGGTATTTTCATTTAACTTAAATAACAGTGTTATTGAATATGCGCCGATGTTTAAAGCACCATTAGAAATTTCTACCGGACAGGGAACGATTTCTTGGTCAGAAGAAGACAATTCACGCCAGATTTGGAGTGAGAATTTGCAGTTGCAAGCAAAATCACTATCGACAACCGGTGATTTTCGTTATCTAGCAATAAAAGATCAGCCACCGATATTAAGTATTTTGATTGGCGCACAATTGACCGATGCGGGTGAAGCATGGCGTTATTTTCCAGCAACCTTAATGGGCAAAGATTTAACTGATTATCTAACAAAAGCAATTATTGCTGGCCATGTTGATGCTGCCACTATGATTTTTCATGGTGATCCGGCTGATTTTCCTTTTAAAAAGAATAACGGGCAATTTCAAGTTTTTGTGCCACTACGAAACGCAACTTTTAAATATCAACCTGATTGGCCGACAATTTTTGATTTAGATATCGATCTTAATTTTGAACGTAATGGACTTTGGATGTCGGCGTCTAATGTAAAATTAGGCGAAGCTACAGCGTTGGATCTTAGTGCAAGTATTGCTGATTATAGTCAGTCGAAATTATTAATAAAATCAAATATTAGCGGCGATGGAAAAGCGATCCGTAATTATTTTAACCATAGCCCAATGGAGGGTTCGATTGGTAAGGCATTAGATGCAGTGAAAATAGGCGGTAATATTAATGGTAAATTGGTGCTTGATATTCCGTTGGAGGAGAATAGTGGCAGTGTGATTGCCAGTGGTCAAGTTGATCTTAATAATAATCAGGTCGATATTACAGCTATTGATAGTCAGTTGAAACAGCTAACAGGACGTTTTTATTTTCGTAATGGTGATTTGAAGAGTGAAAAATTGCAAGCTTTATGGTTTGGCCAACCGATAAATTTAACATTCAATACCACTAATCAGCGGCAGAATTACCAGATCAATGTTAATGTTGACGGTAATTGGCAAGCTAAACAAATAGCCATTTTGCCTAAATCGATTACACGTCATCTGGCAGGTAGCACAGCTTGGCAAGGACAGATTAATATTGAATTGCCCAATCAACTAAAGCGAAATCCAACCTTATCTATTGCGCTCAATAGCAAATTAGGCCAGCTTCGCAGCCAACTTCCTGCTTTGGATTCTCAGCAACTGAGGCAATTAGGTGATATGCAAATTCGTGCTAGTGGTGATACCCGGCAGTTGCAAATTTATGGTGATGTTGGTCAGCAAGTTAGCTTTAATACTGAATGGCAATTTACTGACAAGCAAGTCCGTTTACTAAAAGGTGCTATTCAGCCTTACATACCCAAACGGGTTGTTCTGCCCAATAGCCCGTTAATTATGATCAATTTACCTGAAATTAGTGATCCAAAATGGCTTTCATGGTTGGCTTTATTTTCTTCAGTAAACTTAGCGCCACAAAATTATGGTAAATCATTTGTGCTACCGGATATCACTATTGTTAACTTACCAAAGATCACATTTGCCAAACAGCAATGGAATAATATGGTATTTACCATTAATAAAACGGCGGAATTGACGAAAATTGTTGCACAGAGTGATATGTTAAAGGGAAACTTGACTATTCCGAAGCAGGGCAACTGGCAAGCTAAGATCAACTATCTTTATTTCAATCCAGAAATTTCATCCCAACAGCAGAATGACGTGACAACAAATAACATTGCGCAAAAATATGATATTTCTGCTTGGCCCAATATAGATATTTATTGCTCAGAATGCTGGATTGCCGGCTATAAACTTGGTGAGCTTAAAGCGCAAATTATGCGGAATAGACAGACACTTATTTTAAAAGAGGGATCGTTAAAAAATAGTGCCACTAATTTGAAAATCTCTGGTATATGGCAGGCAGATCAACAAAACCGTACCAGCATAAGAGGGATATTAAAAGGTAATCGCTTTGATGATTTGGCCGCTTATTACGGCATACTAGTACCTATTAAACAGGCACCCTTTAAAATTGATTTTGATTTAAATTGGGCAACAGTACCATGGCAACCTGATGTTAATAGTTTGAACGGTAATCTGAGTTTTCATTTAACTAAGGGAGCAATTGCTCAGATGGGAGGTGGTGGTGCCGGTCAGTTGTTGCGTTTTGTTAGTTTCGACGCACTGCTGCGTAAATTGCAGCTAGATTTTAGTGATACTTTTAGTAATGACTTTGAGTTCGATTCCATTCGTAGCAGAGCCAATATAAAAAATGGTATCTTAAACACCGATGATTTTTATATTGATGGTTTAATGGCTGATATTGCAATACATGGCAAAATTAATTTAATTCGTCGTGATATGAATTTAGAAGCTATTATTACCCCTGAAATTTCAGCCACTGTAGGTGTTGCAACGGCGTTTGCTGTTAATCCACTGGCCGGTGCAGCCGTGTTTGCTGCAACTAGAGTATTGGGGCCATTATGGAGTAAAATATCGGTTATTCGTTATCGAATTACCGGTAGTCTGGAACAACCAAAAATTGATGAAACTTTGCGTCAATTGAAGGAGAATCAACAGGATGACAAGTGACAATATTGCACTCTTACAATTGTGTAGTGGTAAAAATACTAAACATAACCTTGCTCAGATAGAGCAACAAATTAAACAATTGCCGAATAGTGTGAAATTGGTTTTAACACCGGAAAATGCACTGTTGTTTAGTGATAATGTCAGTTACCGTAATTTTGCTGAATTACAGGGAGAAGGTCCTTTACAAGGTGCAATTGCTGAAATGGCTCGCCATTATCAAGTATGGATATTGGTGGGTTCTATGCCACTAATTAGTCGAGAAGATCCTGAACTTATTACGAGTAGTAGTCTGTTATTTGATGATAAAGGTGAAATTCGCGCTCGCTATGACAAAATTCACATGTTTGATGTGAATATTATTGAAGATGAACAAGGTATTTATAATGAATCTTCAATTTATCAACGTGGTGAACATATTACCGTTGTTGATACACCGGTTGGCCGTTTGGGAATGACAATTTGTTACGATTTACGTTTTCCCAGTCTGTTTCAGGCTTTAAGAAAGCAAGGGGCGGATCTGATAGCTGTGCCCGCTGCTTTTACCCGTTTAACTGGTGAAGCACACTGGGAGCCACTTTTAAAAGCCCGTGCGATTGAAAATCAATGTATTATCATAGCGCCGGCACAAATAGGTGTGCATGGTCAACGTCGTACTTGGGGTCACTCAATGGTGATTGATAGCTGGGGCAATATTCTCCAAGAAAATACAGATGCAGTTAGCGCATTAACCCTTAATATTGATAAAGCTAAAGAAAGCCTAATTGGTGTCCGTGAACAGATGAAAGTCGTAAAACATAATCGCTTCCGTACGAGTTTGATGCCATTGATTCAGCACGAAACAAAATAGAAAGAGTAAATAAATATGAGTTTAACCTCTGTTAGTGAATATTTGCTGACATCCAACGATCTCAATCATCAACATCTGCAAGAGGTTTTAGGATCACTCGCAGAGCGACATTTAGATTATGCTGATCTCTATTTTCAGTCGAGTTGTCATGAAGCATGGGGGTTGGAAGACGGAATTATTAAAAGAGGATCCTACAATATTGATCAGGGTGTAGGTATTCGTGCTATTCGTGATGATAAAACCGGGTTTGCTTATGCTGATCAGATTACTTTACAGGCATTACAGCAAAGTGCGAAAGCAGCACGAAGCATTGTAAATCAAGGTGGAAAGGGTAAAGTAGGTCTAATCAATCCGGTCGATTTTGAACATTTATATTCTGCGATTGATCCTCTGCAAACAATGAGCCCGGAAGAGAAAATAGCCTTGTTGCGGCGTGTTGATCAGGTTGCCCGGGCCGAAGATCATCGAGTGCAAGAGGTTGATGTAACGCTATCTGGTGTTTATGAACATGTACTTATCGTAGCAACAGATGGTACATTAGCGGCTGATATTCGCCCACTAGTACGCTTATCTGTTAGTGTGTTAGTTGAACATGATGGCAAGCGTGAGCGGGCAGGCAGTGGCGGTGGTGGTCGTTATGGTTACCAATATTTTCTTGCAACAGAGCAGGGTGAAGTTCGGGCGGAACATTATGCCCGAGAGGCTGTACGTATAGCATTGGTTAATCTTGCCGCAATTGCTGCACCGGCAGGAACAATGCCTGTGGTACTAGGGGCTGGTTGGCCAGGAGTTTTACTACATGAGGCAGTTGGCCACGGTCTTGAAGGCGATTTTAATCGTCGTGGAACATCTATCTTTAGTGGCAAAATAGGTCAACAAGTTGCTTCACCACTTTGTACCGTAGTTGATGATGCGACGTTAGTCGGGTGTAGAGGATCTTTAGCCATTGATGATGAAGGGGTGCCAGGTCAATATAATGTCTTGATTGAAAACGGTATTTTAAAAGGTTATATGCAAGACAAAATGAACGCACGCTTGATGGGGGTTTTACCAACTGGCAATGGTCGCCGTGAGTCTTATGCGCATTTGCCGATGCCGCGGATGACAAATACCTATATGTTAGCGGGACAGTCAACTCCTGAAGAGATAATAGCCAGTGTAGATCGTGGAATTTATGCCCCTAATTTTGCGGGTGGACAAGTTGATATTACCTCTGGCAAATTTGTGTTTTCGACCGCAGAAGCCTATTTGATCGAAAAAGGGAAGATCGCGCAGCCGATAAAAGGAGCAACATTAATCGGTGCGGGGAAAGAGGCAATGCAGCAGATTTCCATGGTTGGCAATGATCTCAAACTTGATAGCGGTATTGGTGTTTGTGGTAAAGAAGGCCAAAGTGTTCCTGTTGGTGTTGGCCAACCAACATTAAAGCTTGATAGTATTACAGTTGGTGGAACTGCATAATAAAATTTTTGGATTATTGGATGAATAAAAAAATTGTTATCTTGGTAATATTAGCCATATTAATAGGTGCAGGTATTTACTTCAAATGGAATAGTCTGCACCAGGCAGAAGTTATCGGGCAAAAGGTAAAGCCAACAGCTGTTCACAATATTGACCAGTTAACTGCACAGGAAAATGTGGTTAATTATCTACGGCAATATCATAGATTACCTGATTTTTATATCACGAAAAGAAAAGCGCAACAAAATGGTTGGAGCCCAAGAGAAGGTAATTTATGTCAGGTTGTGCCGGGTAAAGCGATTGGTGGCGATAGATATAATAATCGAGAAAAATTGCTACTCTCTGCGCCAGATCGGCAATGGTATGAAGCTGATATCAATTATCACTGTGGTCATCGAGGGAGTGATCGGTTGCTTTACTCATCAGATGGATTGATTTATGTAACTTTAGATCATTATAAAACCTTTTCAAGAGTGAATTAAATGATGCATTGTGTTGAGTTTGATTTTCGTGAAATAGACAATCTGACTGATTTTTATCAAAAAGCGATATCAGTTTTTGAATTGCCAAAATGGTTTGGCCAAAATTTAGATGCTTTGTGGGATGTGTTGACTGGGGAAATTGCTTTACCGATAGTGGTTATTTTTTCTCATATAAATCAACATCAGTTAACAAAATTTGCTGAAGTAATAACGGTTTTTAGAGAAGCGGAACAAACATTGGGAGGGCAATTAATATTTCATTGCCGCGCCTCCCAATCTGATCCAGTTTAGGCACTTTCAGATAGTGTTTTTAGATACTGAAAGAGTTGACGATAGGCTTTAGCCGGTTTATTTGCCTCTCTTTCTTTTTTACAATTACGTATTAATGTACGTAGCTGTTGACGGTCAGCTAAGGGAAATAAAAGTATTACATCTTCAATCGCATTATCGCCATTCTCTAGTAATTGATTACGTAAAGCTTCAAGCTTATGTAATATAGCGATTTGTTGATTGTGCCGATTTTTTAGTTTATCCAACGCGTCATAAATAGGTTGAGGATCTTGCGCTCTGAGTAATTTACCAATAAATTGTAACTGGCGTCGACGTCCTTCACGCTTAATTTTTTGCGCTAATTCAACGGCTGCTAGTAGTTCATCATCAAGGGGGATTCGTTCTAGTTCATGTTTACTAAGTTCAACCAGTTCAGCTCCCAGCTTTTTTAGCGCTTCGGCATCACGCTTGATTTCGCTTTTACTGACCCAGATGATTTCATCCTTATCGAGATTATCGGCGTTATCATCGAACCAGTTATCGGGCTGTTTTGCCATTGCGGCTTTCCTCTTAGCAAGACGTAGGATTATTTTATTTCAGAATGATCTGTCGTCGGGTATGTTAATATCTTATCTCTATTGTAACTGGGAAAATAGATTTAATGCTATAGAGGATTTATTTTCCGCTGAGGATAGGTATTGGTTGAGTTGATTTTATTTTCTATTTTTGGATGATATCAATGAGTTTGACGGAACAGGTTTTATTACAACGTAAACAATTAGAAGAAACGGTTGAATATGCATTATCATACGCTAAAGAGCGTTGTGATGCGGCTGAAGTAGCTATTAATAAATCAACAGGTATCAGTGTAAGTACCCGTTTTGGTGAAACTGAAAATATTGAATTTAATAGTGATGGTGCTCTCGGTATCACAGTTTATCATAAGCAACGTAAAGGCAGTGCATCATCCACTAATTTACATCCAGAAGCTATAAAGCGTACTGTACAAGCCGCTATTAATATTGCTCAGTATACCTCAGAAGATCCTTTTGCGGGTTTGGCAGATGCTGAACTTTTGACTTATCAATCGCCTGATTTAAAACTCTTTTATCCCTTTGATATTGATGCCGAAAAGGCAATCCAATTAGCAAGTCAAGCGGAAATATCTGCTTTAAATGCCGATAAAAGGATCAAAAATACCGAAGGTGGAAGCTTTAATAGTCATTATGGTATCAGAGTGTATGGTAATACTCACGGAATGTTACAGAGCTATTGCTCCAGTCGCCATTCAATGTCAAGTTGCGTGATTGCGCAGGCGGATGGTGGTATGGAACGTGATTATGCTTATACCATTGCCCGCCGATTAGAGGATTTGCAATCACCACAATGGGTTGGACAGGAGGCTGCTCGCCGAACGGTAGCCCGGCTTTCGCCGCATAAATTATCGACTATGAAGACACCGGTCATTTTTGCTGCTGAAGTCGCAACCGGTTTATTTGGTCACCTGGTTGGCGCGATTAGTGGTACAAATATTTATCGAAGATCCTCTTTTTTATTAGACAGCCTGGGTAAGCAAATTTTTCCTGCTTGGTTAACCATTCAGGAGAACCCGCATCGGATTGGTGGGCTTGCGTCATCGCCTTTTGATAGTGAAGGAGTCAATACAATTCAACGTAATATTATTGAGCAAGGAATATTACAAACTTGGTTACTGACTACTTATTCAGCACGTAAACTTGGCTTGCGGAGTACGGGTCATGCGGGTGGTATTCATAACTGGCATATTGCCGGCCAAGGATTAGATTTTGCTGCTCTGTTAAAAGAAATGGGGACAGGATTGGTTGTCACTGAATTGATGGGGCAGGGAGTTAGTTCGGTAACGGGCGATTATTCGCGAGGAGCAGCTGGATTTTGGGTCGAAAACGGAGTAATACAATATCCTGTCAGTGAAATTACAATTGCCGGTAATTTAAAACAGATGTGGGCTAATATTGTAACAATAGGCAATGATATTGAAACGCGAAGCAATATTCAATGCGGTTCAGTATTATTGTCAGAAATGCATGTGGCTGGTCAATAATTCAATTATTACTAACAAATTGCTGTTTAAGGCTGAAAAATTGGTTGAAAACCAGTCGATTAAAGTAACGTGCATCTTATCGCAACAGCCAACATTGGCTGCTACGATAGAGTCAGTCATTTTGTTGTAATTAGCCCACTAGCATTCATGTTGTGGCAGAATGATTTTAGCTACAATTTGCCACAGCATTTTATACTAGCTTTTAAAAATAGAGTTAGCTGATAGAGCTTAATAACCATGAAAGGTGATTTTGCTGACGAATGGCCTTGATGTCGTGAAATTTAGGCAGAAAATTTATTAGTCTTCTTCAAGTTTATGATGAAAAAGTTGAATAATTGCTGCCAGTGCCTGTTCTTCATCTGGACCCGTTACTTCAACATCGATATAACTTCCTTGCTCAGAGTCTAGCATCAGCATTGCTATAACACTATCTGCTTGAGCTTCTATATTATGACAGTTGCGTAAGCGCACTGTAGATTCAAACTGTTGGATCAGTTCACAAAGCATTATTGCTGGCCTAGCATGCATACCCTGCTGGTTTTTTATAATAATGCGATGATAGACGGTCATGACTTTCTTTTTTCCAACGTTCGATGACGGGATTGAACATTTTTACCTCTAGAGCGAAAGTAATCAGCCAGTTGTTCAGCAACATAAACTGAACGGTGTTTACCTCCGGTACAACCGATAGCGATGGTCAAATAGCTACGGTTATTCGACTCTAACATGGGTAACCATAATTCAAGATAACTACGTGTTTGATAAATAAAATTATGTACTTCTGTATGTCGGTCAAGGAAGGCAGCAACTGGACGATCGAGACCTGTCATAGGGCGTAATTTGGGATCCCAGTGTGGATTAGGTAAAAAACGTACATCGAATACATAATCTGCATCGATCGGAATACCATGTTTAAAGCCAAAGGACTCGAATACCATAGTCAATTCACGTTCGCGTTTACCTAATAAACGTGCTCTTAGCATTTCAGCCAGTTCATGCACCGACATTTCAGAGGTATCGATGACTAAATCAGCTCGTGAACGTAAAGGCTCTAATAAATCATTTTCCTCATCAATCGCATTTTCTAATGATAACTTTTTGCTGGAAAGTGGGTGTAGACGGCGTGTATCACTATATCTTCGGATCAACGTGTTACGATCTGCATCAAGAAAAAGTAATTGCGGGGAAAAACTAGTAGGTAAATTTTTTAACGCTTTTTCAAAAATTGCTGGGTCGTCGGGCATATTGCGAACATCAATACTCACAGCAGCTGAAATTTGTCGTTCAGCCAGCGTATTGGCTAATTCTGGCAGTAAAATAACGGGCAAATTGTCAACACAATAAAAACCCATATCCTCCAGCGCTCGTAGAGCAACAGATTTACCTGAACCAGAACGGCCACTGATTATCATCAGCACCATGAGTAATACCCCTTAAGTTTCTTCACAATAAAAAAATCATTATTTTTAGTACAGATTTTTTTAAGTTGTTATTCAGTAATGATTTCATAGAGTTCTTCATTACTTTGCGCAGCGCGTAAACGACGACACAAGTTCTTGTCAGCCAACCGTTTGGCAATTAAAGAGAGCGTATGTAAATGTGTTTTACATTGCTCCGAAGGAACTAATAGTGCAAACAGCAAATCAACAGACTGATTATCAATGGCATCAAAAGCGATCGGTTCATTCAAATGAAGAAATACACCCACTGCGTCGGATGAATTACTGTCATTTAATTTGCCATGAGGGATTGCAATACCCCCACCAATACCGGTTGTGCCGACTTTTTCACGGGTAAGTAATGAATCAAAAACGACATTTTCAGGCACATTCAGTTCAATAGCAGCAACTTCACTAATAATCTCTAGTGCTCTTTTTTTACTCGTACAATGTACATTATTTAGTGTACATGATGGTGTTAATACCGAGCTTAATGATAATTTTTTTTCACTGTTCATTGGATTTATTCACTTAGGGCAATTATACCAGATATCGATAATCAATATCTGGTATGAACGATACTCGCATCAATAATTTATATTTAGTGCCCTTGTTGTTTAATAACACAAATTAATGTTGTTTCAATTTTTCTTTATATTTAGTAAGCTGACGTGCCATTTTTTCTACCATGGCATCAATAGCAGCATACATATCATCTTCTTGAGCAGAAGCATGGAGTTCTGCTCCATTCACTTTCGCTGTTGCTTCAGCAATCTGATTAAATTTCTGTACTTTTAAAATTACATGAATACCATTAATATGGTCAAAATATTGTTCAAATTTTGAACATTTTTCTTCAACGGTATGTCGTAATGCTTCGGTAATTTTAATATTTTGTCCAGTAATTTGAAATTCCATAGTATCTTCCTTCTCAGTTAATTCAAATCAGTTTTTTACGCTGATTAGAGGGTGGAATGGATAGAGACTCTCGATATTTAGCAACTGTACGACGAGCAATTTGAATCCCCTGTTCTGCTAGTATGCTCGTTAATTTGTTATCACTCAAGGGTTTTACAGGGTTCTCTGCCGCAATGAGTTTTTTTACTAGCGCGCGTATAGCGATAGAAGACGCTTCTCCTCCTGTATCGGTGTTAACATGGCTAGAAAAAAAGTATTTCAGTTCAAAAATGCCTCTTGGACTATGGAGGTATTTTTGCGATGTGACACGGGAAATTGTTGATTCGTGCATATCAACCTGATAAGCAATATCCGCTAATACCATAGGTTTCATATGCTCTTCACCATATTCAAAAAATTCTTGCTGATTTTCAACAATACATTGGGCAACTTTTAATAAAGTTTCATTACGACTTTCTAAACTTTTTATTAACCATTTTGCTTCTTGTAAGTTGTTACGGATGAATTGGTTATCTTCTTCATTACCAGAATATTTGCCTAGAGAAGCATAATGTTGATTGATTTTTAAACGTGGAATGTTTTCAGTATTTAGTGCTACTTGCCAGTCATTATCTATTTTACGAACCAAAGCATCTGGGACAATGTATTGTGGCTCTTTAGTTTGAATGACTTGCCCAGGTTTAGGATCTAATCGTTGTATCATAGCGATAACTTCTTTCAAGGCCGCTTCTTTTAATTTAGTTTTCCGGCTAAGTTGCCGAAAATCACGATTGCCAAGTAATTCTAGATGGTCATTAATTATCAGTTTAGCTTCTTTTAGAAAAGGAGTCTCGTTAGGTAATGCTGATAACTGAATAAGTAAGCAGTCTTTCAAATTTTTTGCTGCAACGCCAATTGGATCGAAGTGTTGGATCCGTTTTAATACAATTTCAACTTCTTCCAGGGTAATATCGGTTAGTGCCAAACCGGTGTAAATATCTTCAATAGTAGTGCTTAAATAGCCGGAATCGTCGACAGCATCAATAATGGCGGTGGCAATTGCTGCATCTATTTCAGTAAAGGGTGTCAATGATGCTTGCCAGGATAAATAATCTTGTAGTGTTTGCAATGTTTCCCCTTGGTAGAGAGGAAAATCATTGTCGCTAAAATTATTGCTTAAGCTTGGATAGCTATCTGAAGTATAAATTTCTTCCCAATTAGTATCTAAGGGTAATTCGTCAGGCATATCATTTTGTTCAATTGCTTCAAAACTATCTAGTGTCGCTGGCTCGTTATCATTAATATCTGATGTTTCGATTTCCTGATAGAGGTCATCTTGTTCAAGTAAAGGATTGGTTTCAAGCGCTTGCTGAATTTCGTGCTGAAGTTCTAATGTTGAAAGTTGCAACAAACGAATCGCTTGTTGTAGCTGTGGTGTCATCGCCAACTGCTGACTGAGTCGGAGTTGCAAACTCTGTTTCATAAAATTGGCTTAACCTCTTGGGAATAACATAATAAAAAAACTTACAACTTTAATGAGTTAGGGTTAGAGGCGAAAACCTTCTCCCAAATAGACACGTTTGACTTGCTCATTTTCTAAAATCGCTTTAGGGGTTCCATGAGCGATAAGATGACCTTGACTGACAATGTAAGCACGTTCACAGACATCTAATGTTTCTCTCACATTATGATCGGTTATTAATACACCTAAACCATAATCTCTCAAGTGTTGGATTATTTTTTTTATATCTAATACTGAAATTGGATCAACACCAGCAAAAGGTTCATCTAAAAGAATAAATTTAGGATTAGCCGCCAATGCCCGGGCTATTTCCACTCGGCGGCGCTCCCCACCCGAAAGTGATTGACCGAGATTATTTCTCAAATGAGTAATACTAAATTCTTCCATCAATTCTTCGGCACGTTGTTGTTTTTCTTCGGAGGTTAGATCTTTACGAATTTCTAATACAGCCATCAGATTATCGTAAACGTTTAGCCGGCGAAATATTGAGGCTTCTTGTGGTAAATAACCTATTCCTCTACGAGCACGTTCATGCAGAGGCAATAAACTAATATCTTCATCATCGATAGCAATTTTTCCAGTATCACGAGGAACGATCCCAACTACCATATAGAAGGTTGTCGTTTTACCGGCACCATTTGGCCCTAGTAAACCAACGATTTCACCTGAACTGACTTCTAGGCTAACATCTTCAACAACCTTACGGTTTTTGTATGTTTTTGCCAAATGCTTCGCAGTTAATTTAGCCATTTTTATTATTTACTCTTACTATTATTTGTGCTTTTCACACCAGGGCCTTTTTCTTGTAATTGGGAAGGTAACAATATGGTCGTTACTCGTTTCCCTTTATCGCTAAACGCTTCCATTTGCTGGGTTGGGACTAAATAGGTAATTTTGTCACCTTTAATATTACTATCTAGTTGTTCAAGATAAGCATTACCCGTTAGGATAACCAGTTCTTTTTCCATTTCATAACGTATTTTATCACTGTGACCTTTGATAGGTTTACCATCATCTTGTAATTGATAGAAGGTTGCTGGCGTACCATAGGCTTCGACAACCATCTTTTTTGCATCGCCGTTCGGACGAGTAACAACGACTTTATCAGCTCGAACATCTATAGAACCTTGTTTTATAACAACATTTCCTGTAAATGTGGTAATGTTTTTTTCTAAATCAAGCGACTGTTTGACTGAATCAATCTGAATGGGTTGTTGTGAGTCACTTTTCAGCGCTACTGCTGGCAAGCTTAATATGAATATTGAGCTAGTCAGTGCTACATTAATGAAGATCTTTTTTGCCAATATCATTTTAATGGTTTCCTTCGGGAGCTGGTTGCTTATTGGGGATTTCGTAATAGGTCTTAACATCTTCAATTAACTCTGCGGTATGGGTTCGCATATTACCGCGCATTTCCATACCCACTGAACGTAAACCGATACCAATTAACGTGACTTTATTATTGGATGAAACATCCTGGGTAATTAAGTTAACGATGGCATTTTCTGTCAAAATTTGTTGTAAATCTGAAGTTGGATTTAAGCTATTTACCTGAACATTACCATATAAATAGAGCATATTGTCGCTCGTTAATTTGGCTTTATTGGCGCGTATGGCCCAAGTAGGAATACTTTTGGTATCGTAGGTTGTTAATACTGGATTAATAAACCAACTAATTTTACTACTCGAAAAGTGGTGTGTCTCATCCGTTATCAACTTATAAGCTAATTTGCCCATTGGGTCATAGACATGCGTAACGGCATTGGCAGTTTGATAATTTGGTTGACTATTTTCAATCATAGCAGGTGCTTTTGATTGATTAAAATCAGCTAAGTTCCAGCCGATAAGCGCTAAAACAATCAGTGTTAATATAATGTTAAGCCAAAAGTTAAATTTGCTCATTTGTCTTTTCATTTTTGCCTATATTGATAAACCGTGGGCATTTTCTATTTTGTCTTGAGCGAGCAGGATCAAATCACATATTTCACGTACAGCACCTTTGCCTCCTGCTCGATATGTAACATAATGGGCTTTACTTAACAACATTGGATGAGCATCAGCGACGGCGACCGAAAGCCCTACCTGCGACATGATAGGCCAGTCAATTAAATCATCACCAATATAAGCAATCTGTTGAGGTTGGAGTTTTAATCGGATTATCAGATCATTATAAGCCAAATTTTTTTCACTTTGCCCTTGGTAAAGATAATTAATACCGAGTGTTTTGGCACGATTTTCCAATAATTTAGCTTTACGTCCGGTAATAATGGCGACTTCAATCGCAGAGGTTAATAAACAACGGATACCGTAACCATCCTTTACATTGAATGCTTTTAGCTCTTCACCATTATTTCCCATATAAACTAAGCCATCTGTCATGACACCATCAACATCGCAAATGAGTAATTTTATCAGACGTGCTTTTTCAATGATATGTTGTTCTACTGGGCCATAATAGCTTGTTATTTTATTATGCTCATTCATGTATTAGTTCCAATAATTATATAATGCCTGCTTGCAAAAGATCATGCAGATGAATAACACCAATAAGTGTATCTGCTTTTGCTATCAGTAATGAAGTAATATGGTGTTGTTGCATCAAATTTAAGGCATCAATCGCTAGCATATCAGGTTTTACTCTAATACCCCCGGTTGTCATCACATCAGCAATTTTGGCATTATTTAAATCAATATTCATTGCAAAGACACGTCGTAAGTCACCATCGGTGAAAATACCTTCTATCTGCATTTCTTCGTTACAAATCACTACCATGCCAAGTTTTTTGCGTGTAATTTCCACTAATGCTTGCTGTAATGTTGCCTGTTTTGGGACATTGGGAATATTTTTCCCTGTGTGCATTAAGTCACTCACTCTTAATAAGAGTTTGCGCCCTAATGTGCCACCTGGATGAGAAAGTGCAAAATCTTCAGCAGTAAAACCACGCGCTTCAAGTAAAGCGACAGCAATGGCATCCCCCATGACGAGCATCGCCGTTGTGCTTGTTGTTGGCGCTAAACCTAATGGGCAAGCTTCTTGTGGTACCTTGATACAAAGGTGAATATCTGCCGCTTTACCCATGCTGCTATCAGGGTTTTTTGTCATACAAATTAGCGCAATATGTTGGCGTTTTAACACAGGAATGAGTGCTAATATTTCATTTGACTCCCCAGAGTTAGATATAGCCAGAACAATATCTTTACTGCTAATCATGCCTAAGTCACCATGACTGGCTTCTCCAGGATGGACAAAAAATGCAGGTGTTCCTGTACTAGCTAATGTGGCCGCAATTTTACGGCCAATATGGCCTGATTTCCCCATCCCCATCACCACCACTTTGCCAGTACATTTGAAAATCAGTTCACATGCTTGGTTAAAATCATCATTGATATATTGCTCCAGATTGGCAAGTCCACTACGTTCAATTTCCAATACCTTTTTTGCTGTTTTTTGAAAATCAATTTCCGACATTTTTATTTACCAATTTGATATAAGTAATTTAATTATATGGGTTAATGGCTCTTTAGTAAGGCTGTTTTTTCATATCATTCGTTTTATGTTACAGCCAACATTGTATTATCCGTCTATCGTATTATTAAAAAAATAGCATTTTTCACTATGATGACATTTGAGAATTTGTTTATTGTGACCATGTAATGAGCAAAAGTAAAATTGGCAACAATATTGATAGCGAATATATGGTAGTTTTTAGGTAATATGTTCCATACTGAGTAAATATACTTAAATGATAGTTAGACAGAAAGGCTATTATCGTCATGAAGAAGTCTGTAGATAATATCATAGAAATCAAAGAGATGTCTTTTATTCGGGGTCAACGGCCGATTTTTACCGATATGAGCTTGACGATCCCTAGGGGAAAAATTACGGCAATTATGGGGCCATCAGGTATTGGAAAAACCACTTTGCTACGTTTGATTGGTGGACAATTACGGCCAGATAAGGGAGAAATTTGGTTTGATGGTGTGAATATTCCAACACTATCAAGCACAGAACTTTATGCCGCTCGAAAGAAAATGAGTATGTTGTTTCAGTCTGGTGCCTTGTTTACTGATATCAATGTTTTTGACAATGTTGCTTTTCCTTTACGTGAACATACTGTTTTAGCAGCAGAAATTATTCGAACGGTCGTCATGATGAAGCTAGAAGCTGTTGGGCTCAGAGGCGCAGCCAATCTTATGCCAGCTGAATTATCAGGGGGTATGGCACGACGAGCTGCGTTAGCACGCGCGATTGCCCTGGATCCACAATTAATTTTATTTGATGAGCCTTTTGTTGGGCAAGATCCGATAACTATGGGAGTTTTGGTTAAACTTATTGATGAACTTAATCATGCATTAGGTATTACTTGTGTTATTGTTTCTCACGATGTACCAGAAGTGTTGAGTATAGCGGATAAAGCTTATATTGTGGCAGAACAACATGTCATTGCTGAAGGTACTGCGAAAGAATTGCAACAAAATAAGGATGCGCGGGTTAGGCAATTTCTTGATGGTATAGCAGATGGTCCAGTACCATTTAAGTTTCCCGCAGGAAATTATGCAGCAGATTTATTAGGGTAATGGGATGATACTAATTGATACACTAACCGCATTAGGTCGTCGTTCACTGGCTGTGGTGGCGACATTCGGTCGTGCAGGTTATTTGTTATTTCGGGCTCTATTTGGTAAACCTGAATTTGCAAAACAATGGCCATTATTAATAAAACAGCTCTACAATGTAGGAATCTTATCTTTATTAATAATTGCTGTATCGGGATTATTTATTGGCATGGTACTTGGCTTACAAGGATATTTAGTCTTAACCATGTTTAGTGCTGAATCCAGTCTTGGCATGATGGTAGCCCTTTCTTTATTAAGGGAATTAGGGCCGGTAGTAACTGCGCTTTTATTTGCTGGCAGAGCGGGTTCTGCATTAACAGCAGAAATAGGATTAATGAAAGCAACAGAGCAGATCTCTAGTTTGGAAATGATGGCGGTTGATCCGCTACGTCGTGTGATTGCGCCGCGTTTTTGGGCAGGGCTAATTAGTATGCCATTACTGGCATTAATTTTTGTCGCAGTGGGTATATTAGGTGGTGCGCTAGTCGGTGTCGATTGGAAAGGAATTGATGAAGGCTTTTTTTGGTCATCGATGCAATCTGCCATTGAGTGGAAAAAGGATATTCTCAACTGTTTTATTAAAAGTGTGGTATTTGCTTTTACGGTCAGTTGGATCGCTTTATTTAATGGTTATGATGCAATCCCAACATCGGAAGGGATCAGTCGCGCAACAACCAGAACTGTTGTTCATTCGTCATTAGCTGTGTTGGGTTTAGATTTTGTGCTTACTGCACTGATGTTTGGGAATTAATTCATGCAAAGTAAGAAAAGTGAAATTCTAGTTGGACTATTTGTTTTGATTGCATTAGCTGCGATTGTCTTTTTATGTTTAAAAGTTGCAGATATTAAATCATTTGGAAATCAACCGACTTATAAAGTTACCGCTTCTTTTACCAATGTGGGTGGATTGAAAGTAAATTCACCGGTAAAGATAGGTGGTGTGGTAGTTGGCCGAATAGTCGATATTATGTTGGATAAGAAAACTTATACTCCACGCGTTACCTTAGCGATTTTTAGTCAATATGACAATATTCCTGATAACAGCTCATTGTCAATACTTACCGCTGGATTATTAGGTGAACAGTTTTTAGCACTTAATGTGGGTTTTTATGATCCAGATATGGGCATTACCTTTCTTAAGGACGGTGGACGCATTGAAGATACTAAACCGGCGATAATATTGGAAGATTTAATTGGGCAATTCTTATATAGAAGTGGCGATCCTAATCGTTCAAATAGAGCAAGCCCAGTTTCCGGCAATAACGAAAAATCTTCCACGACACCCTAATGAATAATCTAATATGATGAGAAGGAACCTATTTATGCTTAAACGTTTCTTAATAGTGGCTTTGTTAGTGGTTGCTCCGTTTGCGATGGCGATAGATCAATCGAATCCATATAAACTGATGCAAGAAGCCGCCGCCAGAACCTTTACACGCTTAAAAAATGAGCAGCCCATGATCCGGCAAAATCCAGATTACTTACGCGAGATTGTTTCTGAAGAGCTTTTGCCTTATGTACAGATTAAGTATGCTGGCGCGTTAGTATTAGGTTCTTATTATAATAGCGCAACACCTTCTCAACGAGATAGCTATTTTACAGCGTTTGCAGCCTACTTGAAACAAGCTTATGGCCAAGCTTTGGCCATGTATCATGGTCAACAATATCAAATAGCGCCAGAGCAACCATTAGGCGATAAGAGTGTGGTTGCTATTCGGGTAACGATCACCGATCCACAGGGACGACCACCTGTGCGGCTTGATTTTCAATGGCGTAAAAATAGTAAAACAGGCTATTGGCAAGCTTATGATATGATTACGGAAGGTGTTAGTTTAATTACCACGAAACAAAATGAGTGGGCTAATATTTTACGTACTAAAGGTATTGATGGTTTGACGCAAGAATTAGAGCGTAGCTCAAATATTCCCATTACTTTGGAAAAGAAAAAATCATGATACCCATGTTAACTTGGCAGCAGAATGGGCAAACGTTGATTTTAACCGGTGAGCTTGATCGTGATACTTTACCTGCTTTTTGGCAACAGAGACAGCAACTGTTAAAAGGTATTAATGTGATTAATGTTTCCCAGTTATCTCATATCGATTCTACCGGACTTGCTATGTTTGTCAGGTTAAAATCAGAACAGCAGTCAGGTAATAAATGGGTACTTGAAGGTATTAGTGAGCGTTTTAAGACCCTTATTAGGCTTTATAAAGTTGAGAATTTCATGAACTAATAGGGTTATAAATTTTAAAAATAGCTTATATATAAAGCAGTCGCTCTTGCGCATTTTTTATGCCAAGAGCGTTTGCTTTGATTTGCAGCAGATAATAGATCGCTTAGAATAGATGCATTATCTTTTAATGTTAGAATTGAGTTTAATTATGGATACAAATAAAATAAAGCAAGTATTAATAGAACAATTGAAACTTGATGAAGTGATTGTCAATGGTGATGGCAGCCATTTTCAAATAATTGCTGTTGGTGAAATGTTTAACGGCATGAGTCGGATTAAGCAGCAGCAAGTGATTTATGCGCCGCTAATGGAATATATTGCAGATAATCGGATCCATGCATTATCAATTAAAGCTTATACCCCCGCAGAATGGACAAGAGATCGTAAGCTTAATGGTTTTTAAGACTATATTTTTGCATTAATAATATCAATATTACTCATAGAGAATTTTTTGATGGATAAGTTTCGATTAAAAGGCCCAACGCGTTTGATGGGAGAGGTCTCGATTTCTGGTGCAAAAAATGCGGCATTACCGATATTGTTTGCATCGTTATTAGCAGAAGAACCAGTTGAATTACAAAATGTTCCAAAGCTAAAAGATATTGACACAACAATTGAATTGCTTAATCAGTTAGGTACCAAAGTTGAGCGTAATGGTGCTATTTTTGTTGATGCACGTGGCATTAATAAATTTTGTGCTCCCTATGAATTAGTCAAGACGATGCGTGCATCTATTTGGGCTTTGGCGCCATTAGTTGCTCGTTTCGGTCAAGGTCAGGTGTCATTACCGGGAGGATGTGCAATAGGTGCGCGTCCAGTTGATTTGCATATTGCCGGACTTGAGCAACTTGGGGCTAAAATTACCTTAGATGAGGGTTATGTTAAAGCCTCAGTTGATGGTCGTTTGCAAGGCGCCAATATTGTCATGGATAAGGTTAGTGTTGGTGCCACCGTGTCTATTATGACGGCTGCAACCCTAGCAGAGGGAAAAACCGTCATTGAAAACGCTGCTCGTGAACCTGAAGTTGAAGATACCGCCAACTTTTTAAATTCATTGGGAGCAAAGATCACAGGTGCGGGCACAGACAGCATCATTATTGAAGGGGTAGCTCGCTTAGGTGGTGGTATTTATCGAATTTTACCTGATCGCATTGAAACGGGAACTTTTCTGGTAGCCGCAGCTATTTCTGGCGGAAAAGTTATTTGCCGCAATACTAAACCGGCTACATTGGATGCAGTACTAGCTAAATTACGTGAGGCGGGTGCAGAAATTCACGTTGGTGAGGATTGGATCCAACTGGATATGCATGGTAAGCGACCAAAAGCAGTGACTATCAGAACGGAACCGCATCCCGGCTTTCCAACAGATATGCAGGCGCAATTTAGCTTACTTAATTTAGTGGCTGAAGGTGTTAGTACTATAACGGAAACTATTTTTGAAAATCGTTTTATGCATATCCCTGAGTTAATTCGTATGGGAGCCCATGCGGAAATAGAAGGGAATACCGTTGTTTGTCATGGTGTTAAACAACTTATGGGTGCTCAAGTAATGGCAACGGATTTGCGGGCATCTGCTAGTTTAGTGCTGGCAGGTTGCGTTGCGAAAGGAAAAACAATTGTTGATCGGATTTATCATATCGATCGTGGATATGAAAGAATAGAAGAGAAACTACGTGGTTTAGGGGCAAATATAGAGCGTATTAGCGCAGATAAAAAATAACCCGCTATTTTACAAAGGTAAAAATCAGTAGCTTAGTTAGATTACTGGTTCTTACTTATTGTAGTAGTGATTTTCCTTCATTGTATTCTTCAATTTTAACGTGGACAGTGATTGTTTTGTCGTTGCGTATTAGTACGACAGGGACGATACTGCCAGGATTAATTTCAGCAACTTGATCCATTGTTTCAGCAGCAGAGATAACTGGCTGGCCATTAACAGAAATGATAATATTACCGACTTGAATACCGGCATTTTCTGCTGGGCCATTTGGCGCGACTTGAAAAATACGTAACCCTTTAATTTGATTAATATCGTTATTGTTAGAACGAATACGAGGTAAGTCCCGCGCAGTGATACCGATAAAGCCACGGATCACTCGTCCATCGCGAATAAGTTTTTCCATAATTTTAGTTGCTAATTCAGTTGGAATAGCAAAACCTAGCCCCTCAGGCGTGAAACCATTTTCTGAATGATCGAATGAGAGTGTATTAATTCCCATTAATTCACCTTCAGTATTAATTAGTGCTCCGCCTGAATTCCCATGATTAATAGACGCATCTGTCTGAAGAAAATTCTGTCGGCGGGTAGGGCTTAGCCCTACACGTCCGGTGGCGCTAATAATTCCTTGTGTTACCGTTTGTCCTAAATTATAGGGGTTACCGATGGCTAACACGATATCACCGACGTGTGCTTTACGATGTGGATTAATCGGTATCACCGGAAGATTTTCGGCGTCTATTTTTAAAACAGCCAGATCTGTTAAACTATCTGAGCCAACAATTAATGCGTCAAAAATTAACCCATCAGGTAGTGCAATCTGAATTTGATCTGCATTATTAACGACATGTCTGTTTGTAATAATATAACCGTTACTACTCATAATGACACCAGAACCTAGTGCGGTTAATTCGCGCCCATTCTGGGAAAAACTACCGGTACCACTGCTATAAACATAAACCACAGCGGGTGCTGCTCTACGTACTGCTTTACTAAAACTAATAGGTTGATCATCTTTTTTACCGTCGAGAAGATCGGTGAGTCCTTTTGGACGGATAGAGGGAATAGCTATTAGCAAAATAGCAGCAATAACAAGCCCTACAATGACGGCACGAAAAAGCTTGATCAACATAGTAAGTATTCTGTAATAAGCGATGAACGAGATAATAAAATAGCAGGATACCATAAATACAAACAGGTACGGTAGTTAACCGTACCTGTTTATTGGATGATTAATTGAATATATTATTACCACGAAGTAATAAGATGATATTTTGATCACCACGTAAAATATTTAATACTAAAGCGGTAGGCTTAGTTTCAATAATTTTACGAAGTTGATTAATATTTTCTATCTGTTGTTTGTTGGCTCTAACAATCAGATCACCTTTTGCCAGACCAAGCATTGCTGCAGGTGAATTAGACGAAACGCTATCGACCTTGACACCTTTAGTGCCCTTAATCGTACTATTGCTTAAAGTGGCATCCATTAGTGAAGTGGTTAAAACTTCGGCTTTCGTACTGGTTGACTCACTATCTTCTAAAGTAACCTTCACTTCCATTGGCTTACCTTTACGTAGTAGCCCGATGGTGATCTGTTTACCAATTTCACTGGTGCCAATTTTAGCTCTCAACTCGGCAAAACTATTGATATATTTATTATTAATTGAAACCAAAACATCCCCAGGTTTAATACCTGCTTTGGCTGCTGCAGACTTTGGGATTACTTCACTGACAAATGCCCCTTTTTGCGCATCAATATTCAATGCTTTTGCAACATCAGAGGTCATTTTAGTGCCTTTGATCCCCAATAATCCACGTTTTACTTCACCATGTTTGATAATTTGATCGCTAAGGGATTTAGCCATATTGGATGGAATCGCAAAGCCAATACCAATATTACCCCCGCCAGGTGCTAAAATGGCGGTATTAATACCAATTAGTTCACCATTGAGATTAACCAATGCGCCACCTGAGTTACCTCTATTAATAGAAGCGTCAGTTTGAATAAAATTTTCTAGACCCTCTACATTTAAACCACTACGGCCCAATGCAGAAATAATGCCGGATGTTGCCGTTTGGCCTAAGCCAAAAGGGTTACCAACAGCAACAACAAAATCGCCAACCCGCAGTTTATCGGAGTCAGCTATTTTTATCGCCATTAAGTTCAATTTTTTCAGATTTGCTGTACTCGAATCTTTGATTTGTAACAAAGCGATATCTGTTTGAGGATCACGGCCGATAAGTTTAACATCAATTTCTTTGCCATCATTTAGCTGAATCTGAATGTTATCAGCATTATCAATGACATGGTTATTAGTTAGGATATAACCTTTTTCAGCATCAATAATTACTCCAGAGCCTAATCCTTTAAAAGGGCGAATACTCTGTTGCTGTGAGGGAAAATTGGGCCCAAAAAAGAATTTAAATTCTTCGGGTAGCTGTTGATTTTGAACACGTGTTCCAGATACACGAATACTAACTACGGCAGGAAGTACTTTTTCTAGCATCGGCGCTAGGCGAGGTAATTCTTGACCAGATGATAAAGCAATTGGTGGCATTGATGCAGAATAACTTACTGCAGGTATACCTATGAGTGAAAGACTGATACTCATAGCTAATATAGTTAAAAAATGTTTCTCTTTTTTCATCATGAATTCAATTCTCTTACATACCTAATTTATTTTAAGGTAATTTGCTTCCTGGATAGAAAAGGCCTTCAGCAGGCTAAGACTATAAATTATGCAAAAAAGTTCAGCCAACAGATAGTGGTAATCGTTTTTTTACATGTATTTACATGATATTGATTTTTTTTAACAAAATGAATCTATCAGATGGATGCGCTACCATCGAAATTAGGTAAAGATGCAATTTTATTGATATCGGTAACCTAATTTACCTTTTTTTTTCTTTCATTGAACGAAATAAGCCAGAGGAGCCTTCAGAGTAGTCTTTGGGCGGTAAATTAACGGCAGTTTGATCATTGTCTGACTCTGATTCAGTTAAACGATAGTTAAAAGGGTTGTTTTGTATTGGCATATCAGGCATGAGTTCATGAGAACTTTTCGCCATATGCTGATAGAGTTGGCGATAATCTTGCGCCATGTTATCGAGTAACTCTGCACTACGGGCAAAATGGCTGACCAATTCTTTACGATATTCTTCTAATTCATGGTTTTTCTTTTCAAGTTCAGCTTGCAAAGCTTGTTGGTTACGTAGCTTGGTATTGCCAAAGCGAACTACCAGTGCACCAATAATGAAACCTACAATTAGACCGATTAGTGCATATTCCCAAGTCATGGTGACTCCTTCATTAACAAAACAACATTTATTTTCATAGAAATAAATTCACATTATAGCAGTCACTATACCTGTTAAAAGGAGATAAGTGAAAGCGGGAAAAGTTATTGCTAATGATTTCATATTATTTTGAGGTATTAAAGTAAGAAAGAGTATCGATATAATGTTTATGCTAGGTTTCATTGGCCAATAAAATTATGACCTTTTAAGGAGTATCGCGTTGATGACATTGTTGACTCCCTCTAAACTTTACCAACAGTTTTTGGCTACCGGTGATTATCAATTTGATGAGGTGCAAAGTAAAGCAATAGCACGTTTAGATATTATTCATTATCAATTGCTTAATAGAACATCTCGCTTATCTTTAAGAAATAAAATTGGCCAATTATTTGCTAAAAAACTACATACAAATTGTGAGCCTGTCCAGGGATTATATATGTGGGGTGGTGTTGGCCGAGGTAAAACCTGGCTGATGGATCTTTTTTATCAGAGTTTACCGGATGGTTGAAAATTACGTTTACATTTTCATCGCTTCATGTGGCGAGTGCAGAATGAAATGATTGAGCTACAAGGGCAGCAAGATCCACTAGAAATTATTGCCGATAGATTTAAAAAACAGACCGATGTTTTATGCTTTGATGAGTTTTTTGTCTCTGATATCACTGATGCAATGATTTTGGCAACGCTATTAAAAGCTTTATTTGCCAGAAAATTTTGTTTAATCGCAACTTCTAATATTCCACCCGATGAACTCTATCGCAATGGATTGCAACGAACACGTTTTCTACCTGCGATCGAACAAATTAAAAAATACTGTGACATCATCAATGTTGATGCGGGTATTGATTATCGTTTACGTACCTTGAAACAGGCGGGTCTTTATCTTACGCCAATTGATGAAAAGAGCTGCCATCGGATGGATGAGATATTTATTAAATTAGCTGGCAAACCTGGAGATAGATTCCCTATCCTTGAGATTAATCATCGTACTATGCCGGCAATCCTTACTGCAGAAGGTATCTTATCGATTGAATTTAAAGTGTTATGTGAAGATGCACGTAGCCAAAATGACTATATCGTTTTAGCAAAAGATTATCATACGGTATTACTGTATAATGTTTCGATAATGTCAGAAATTCATGAAGATGTAGCTAGGCGTTTTATCGCTCTGATCGATGAATTTTATGAGCGAAAAGTTAAGTTGATTATAAATGCAGAGGTCGCAATGGATAAACTTTACCAAGGGCATTTATTACGTTTTGAATATCAACGTTGTTTATCAAGATTGCAAGAAATGCAGAGTGAAGAATACCTAAAATTACGTCATATAGCTTGATTAGCGAGTAATAATACAATAAATTAGCGAGAAAATTTATTTTTTGGGTCGATTTTTAGTAAAAACTTCTCTATAATCTCGCCACCCCACGTTACAGCAAGTTTTTTATTTCCCAAAAATCTTGCATTAATGTCAGTTTGACTACTCGAAGGGGTAGGATTCACTGGACACAACTTAGTGTGAACATATTGAAATATTTTTATAAAATATGAGTGTTCGCCAACATGTAACTTATATATGGGTAAGCTTTAATGAAAACTTTTACAGCTAAACCAGAAACCGTAAAACGCGACTGGTACGTTGTTGATGCAGATGGAAAAACTTTAGGCCGTCTTGCAACTGAAATTGCTCGTCGTTTGCGCGGCAAGCATAAAGCGGAATATACTCCGCATGTCGATACTGGTGATTACATCATTGTTGTTAATGCAGAAAAAGTTGCTGTTACTGGTAACAAGCGTGAAGACAAAATCTACTATCGCCATACTGGTTATATCGGTGGTATCAAACAAGCGACCTTCGAAGAAATGATTGCCCGTCACCCTGAGCGTGTAATTGAAATTGCGGTTAAAGGTATGCTACCTAAAGGACCTCTTGGTCGTGCGATGTACCGTAAAATGAAAGTTTATGCGGGTAGTGATCACAACCACGCGGCACAGCAGCCGCAAGTTCTTGACATTTAATCGGGATGGATATAGGCAATGGCTGAAAATCAATACTACGGCACTGGTCGCCGCAAAAGCTCTTCCGCACGTGTCTTCATTAAGCCAGGTAGCGGTAATATTACTATCAATCAACGCAGCCTTGAGGAGTATTTTGGCCGCGAAACGGCGCGAATGGTTGTTCGCCAACCGTTAGAATTGGTTGATATGTTACAGAAACTGGATTTATACATTACCGTTAAAGGTGGTGGCATTTCTGGTCAAGCAGGTGCAATCCGTCATGGTATTACACGTGCATTGATGGGATATGACGAGACACTACGTTCTGAACTACGCAAAGCTGGATTTGTTACCCGTGATGCGCGTTCTGTTGAGCGTAAGAAAGTGGGGCTGCGTAAAGCACGTCGTCGTCCACAATACTCTAAACGTTAATTTTTTGTTTTTGCAACAAATTATTAATATAAGACCCGCCTTTAGGCGGGTTTTTAGTATGTTATAAATTTATATTATCTTGCGAATATTAATTTAAATTTTTTTGCTATTAATTTTTTCAATAAAAAAATGTTCTAATTTTGTACATTTATCATAAAATCTTGTCAAACTTTCCCCCATATTGACCAAAATCTGATAGACTATAGGCCATTAATTTCTTATCTATTTCCACCAAATTTGGTGGAAATAACATGTATTAATTGCAGTTCAATGAATAGATGCCTGTTAACTGAGTGATTGGTTTACAAGTGTTTTAAACATGTGAGAATGGCCTTATTTATTATATTATGGCTGTTTGGTCTTTTTTAATAAAACTTGGAGGTTTTCATGGCTGTCGCTGCCAACAAACGTTCGGTAATGACACTGTTTTCCGGCCCGACCGACATATTTAGCCATCAAGTGCGGATCGTATTGGCAGAAAAGGGCGTGAGCGTTGAGATTGAGAATGTTGAAGCAGGCAATTTGCCTCAAGATTTGATTGATCTAAATCCTTACCAAACAGTACCAACGCTGGTCGATAGAGAATTAACATTGTATGATTCCCGCGTTGTTATGGAATATCTTGATGAACGCTTTCCGCATCCACCATTGATGCCGGTTTATCCAGTGGCTCGTGGTAGTAGTCGTTTGATGATGCATCGGATAGATAAAGATTGGTATTCTTTGATGTATAAGATTGAAAATAAAGATCCTCAAGCTGATGCTGCCCGTAAGCAGTTAAGAGAGGAGCTGATATCAATCTCGCCAATTTTTAAAGAGATGCCGTTTTTTATGAGCGAAGAATTTAGTCTGGTTGACTGCTATTTAGCTCCACTTTTATGGCGTTTACCTTTTTGGAATATCGAAATCCCCAAAGGAAAAGAAACCGAGGGCATTCGTTCTTATATGGAACGTGTATTTGAACGAGACTCTTTCCTTGCTTCATTAACTGAAGCTGAACGTGAGATGCGTTTATCTACCACAGGTTAATTTATTATGGAGTTGTTAGGAATGTCGCCACGTCGTCCTTACCTTCTTAGGGCTCATTATGAATGGCTTCTCGACAATAATATGACACCCCATTTAGTTGTGGATGTTAATATTTTTGGTGTAAATGTACCGATGGAATATGCCCATAAAGGACAGATTATTTTAAATATTACTCCTTCTGCTGTCGGTAATTTAGAGTTGACGAATGAAATCGTCAGTTTCAGTGCCCGTTTTGGTGGTGTTCCTCGCCGTGTTGAAGTACCCATGTGTGCTATTATTGCTATCTATGGGCGCGAAAATGGAGCAGGAATGATGTTTGAACCCGAACCAGAATATGAGAGTGGCTCAGGTGATTCTGTTGCTAAAAGTGAAAATTTAGTGCTTATTAGTGATACTGAATTGTCAAACGAAGCACAAGAAATAACGTCAATTTCATCTTCTGATGATGAGCCGCCGACGCCACCAAAAGGACGCCCGACGCTACGTGTTATTAAATAAGGTATATTATAATTGAGGGGAGTATAAAATACTGCCCTTTTTTTATTTCTAAATCTCTACTTTTTGTTTATTAAATTTATATTTATCTGATAATTATAAAACTTCGTTTATAAGTTAATTCATTGTTTATGAAAATCTAAATGTAATTTATCCCTCATAATGTATGTTAGATCCCTCTGCTTTTTATCTATATAAGTTATGATTTAAGCTGATTTTCGGTATTGGAGTGTGTATGAAGCTGCTTAAAGGACTTGCTCAGTATTATGTTGATTTAATGATGAAGCTTGGCTTAATTGGATTTTCCTTACTATTAGCCACAGCACTGGTTGTATTAGCTATGGTATTACAGATAGCGGTTGATATTTTATTGTATGGCAATGTTCATAATATTGATTTGGTTCGCTCTATCTTTTTTGGATTGATTATCACGCCTTGGGCGGTCTATTTTCTTTCTGTGGTTGTTGAGCAACTTGAAGAGTCTCGTCGTCGCTTATCAGGTATGGTTGATAAATTAGAAGTTATGCGGAAGCGTGATGCCGAGCTTACTGACAAACTTAAAGGAAATATTGCTCAGCTAAATTTGGAAATTGCAGAGCGTGAAAAAGTACAAAAAGCGCATTTAGAATTATTAGAAAAATTGCAAAAAGAGATGAAGCGTCGAGAGCAGACACAACTTGAGTTCGAACAGCAGTCTATATTATTACAATCATTTTTAGATGCATCTCCTGATCTTGTTTATTATCGTGATGAAAATAATGATTTTTCTTGTTGTAATAGAGCAATGGAATTATTGACAGGTCGTAGTGAAAAGCAGCTTATTGGACTAACCTATCGTGAAATTTATGGTGAGGAGGTTGCAGAGAAAGAGCTTGAAACTGATGAAAAAGTATTTCGTCATAATGTGTCATTAACCTATGAACAATGGTTGGTATACCCAGATGGACGAAAAGCATGTTTTGAAATACGTAAAGTCCCGTTTTATGACCGGGTGGGGAAACGTCATGGGCTAGTAGGGTTTGGGCGCGATATTACCGAGCGTAAGCATTATCAAGAAGCGTTAGAAAATGCCAGTAGGGATAAAACAACATTTATCTCAACCATTAGCCATGAGCTTCGTACGCCGCTTAATGGGATTGTTGGACTGAGTCGTATATTACTCGATACAGAATTAACTAATGAACAAACAAATTATTTGAAAACTATCCATGTCAGCGCCATCACTTTAGGTAATATTTTCAATGACATTATTGAGATGGATAAGATTGAACGTCGCAAAGTTAGTTTAGATAGTCAACAAATTGATTTTAATGAATTCATTTCTGATATTGAAAACTTATCGAGACTTTTAGTACAACCTAAAGATTTAAAATTTATCCTAGAAGTAAAAGAAAATTTACCGAGTAAGATCATTACCGATGCAACACGGTTACGGCAAATACTATGGAATTTAATTGGTAATGCTGTGAGATTTACTCAACAAGGTGAGATCAAGGTTCGTATTTGGTACGAAGGACATGAGCAGCTTTTTATTCAGGTTATTGATAGTGGTATTGGGATCCCAAAAGAAGAGCAAAAAAAAATTTTTGCGATGTACTATCAGGTAAAGGGTAGTGCTGGTGGCCGGCCAGAAACGGGTACTGGGATTGGTCTTGCTGTTTCTAAGCGATTAGCGCAAAGCATGGGAGGAGATATACAGGTAGCTAGTACATTAGGAGTAGGTTCTTGCTTTACTGTATCCGTTATAGCGCCAATTGTCGCCAAAACGGTTGACATGCCAATACCAGAAGCTGTTTTACTACCTAAATTGCATATCCTTTTGGTGGAAGATATTGAATTAAATGTTATCGTCGCGCGATCTGTATTAGAAAAATTAGGTCATACCGTTGATGTTGCGATGAATGGTAAAGAAGCATTAAAAATGTTCAAAATTGGCAGTTATGATCTGGTTTTATTGGATATCCAACTACCTGATATGACCGGTCTCGATATAGCTCGTCAGCTTCGTCAAACCTATGCTAATGATGAACTTCCACCGTTAATTGCTTTAACTGCTAATGTATTGAAAGATAAAAAAGAGTATCTTGTGGCAGGTATGGATGATGTATTGAGTAAACCACTCTCGGTAAGCGCATTAATAAAGATTATTGAAAAATATTTAACTGATTGTAAAAATAAATCCATCAACATTCCGCTAAAACAATTTGTTAATCATGATGACATATTAGATATCAACATGCTCAACCAATATTTCGAACTAGTTGGCCCAAAACTTATTGAAGACAGTATAAAGATCTTTGAAAATATGATGCCAGGATATCTATCTTTATTAGAGTCTAATATTGTGGCTAAAGATCGTAATGGGATTATTGCCCAAGCCCACAAAATTAAAGGTGCAGCAGGAGCAGTTGGTTTACGCCATCTCCAGCAGTTAGCTCAACAGATACAATCTCCTGATTTACCTGCCTGGTGGGATAATATTCAAGAATGGTTTGATGAATTAAAAGTCGATTGGCAAAAAGATGTTGAGGTTTTGAAGCGATGGTTAGTGGTAGCTGAAAAAAAATAACCCCAACCGAAGTTGGGGTGCGCGAATATTGCGCCAACACCAGGGAAATCGTTTTTTACTCGCCAATTATGATATGAATGAATGCAGATGGTGAGTAAAATAGAAATCTTGATTTTTTTGTCAGCCAATCAACATAACAAATATAATCGTTTTTGTTACAAGATTCATTAAAATTTGTGACCAAGTTCCATGTTATCACATTAAATGAATTAGTAACAATCTACTACAAATGGAGTCAAATATGAAACCTATTGCAGTAATTTTAAGTGGTTGTGGTGTATTGGATGGTAGCGAAATCCATGAGTCAGTACTTACTATATTATCTTTGAGTCAAAATAATGTTGAAATGTGTTTTTTTGCGCCTGATCGAGAGCAACTAGATGTTATTAATCATATAAGTGAAAAAGAAAAACAAGAAAAACGAAACATAATGGTCGAATCTGCACGTATTTCACGTGGAAAAATAGCGCCTTTAGCATCTGCAGATGCCAATAAGTTTAGTGCAGTCATCATTCCTGGTGGATTTGGGGTTGCAAAGAATTTATCTAATTTTGTTATTAAAGGAAGTGATTGTGAAATAGATAAAGATTTATTAACATTTTGTCGCAAAATTCACCAACAAGGAAAACCCATGGGGTTGATGTGTATTGCACCTGTTATGTTACCAAAAATTTTAAATAAAACGGTAACGTTAACAATAGGCAATGATAAAGAAACCATTGCTCAAATAGAACAAATGGGCGGGAAACATATTATTTGTTCCTTTGATGATATTGTAGTTGATGAAGAGAATAGAGTAATCACAACACCCGCTTATATGTTAGCATCATCACCTAATGAGGCATGGCAAGGGATTAATAAATTAGTTAAAAAAGTTATCGAGATGGCTAGCCGTTAGTTATGTTAGCTTACTTATTATGGCATTGGTTAAAAAGGACATTATTAATCTTATCTTCTTGTTGGTTAATAACGATTTTGATTTTTAAATTTTTGCCTGTTCCTTTTTCGATGGTAATGTTAGAAAGAGAAATTAACGCTTGGTTATCATTAAATTTTTCTTATATTTCTCGTTCCTCTTGGGTAGAAATTAATGCCATCTTGCCGAACATGTTAATTGCAGCTATTGCTGCAGAAGATCAAAATTTCCCAAATCATTGGGGATTTGATTTTCAGGCAATAGAAAGCGCCATCAACCAAAATCCGGCTAGTAAAAAACCTGTCAGAGGGGCTTCAACTATCACTCAACAAGTTGTAAAAAATCTTTGGCTATGGGATGGACGAAGCTGGTTACGTAAAGGCGTTGAAGCTATTATGACGCCAATAATTGAAGTTATGTGGTCTAAAAAGCGGATTTTGACGATTTATTTGAATATAGCTGAGTTTGGTGAAGGTATTTTTGGCGTAGAAGAGGCGGCAAAATATTATTTTAAAAAACAGGCAAATCAATTAAATGAAGCGGAAGCTGCCCTATTAGCGGCAGTTTTACCAAATCCGTTAGTTTATCAAGTAAAAAGACCATCTAATGATTTATTAATAAGACAAGCATGGATACTGCGGCAAATGCAGCAATTAGGTGGTAAGAATTTTCTGAAAAAATATGGCTTCATTGCTAATTAATTTTAGTGCTAGTATAAAATATTGAAAATTTAATTTTTATGGATTTTTATTATTTACATAAGAGAATTATTTCTTTTGTTTATTATTTTTATTAAATTATAAATTTTGTTATTTTAGACGTCAAATAACTAACTGAGTTTCAGTAAAAAAACCGATAAATCAGTGCATAAACCAGCAAAATAGCTACTGGCACGGTTAAACAAATTCAGATGTTATAGTTTTTTTACTTTCCAATTAAATATTCCCTTACCTAAAAATAGAGTTATACAGAAACTCCACTGCTAACTATTCTCCTAACAGCCCTTGGAGGGAGTATTGTTGCATGAGTAATATTTACATTGAGTGATATTATTTAACATGAATCGTTGTTCGAAAAAAAGTGATCGTAATTCCAGATTGAGAAATTTAAACACGTTACACAACTGATGGCATTTCCATACAAAGTGCTTATATTGAAGAGAAGTAGTTACTTTAATCTACTTAATTTTTTTAAAATTATTGTGAAATTAGTTATGATAACCAAATATTGAGCTGCCTTTAATAAAAGACAAAATGCGGCTAGTAAGTATGCTAAGGGTTGTTACCCGACATCATAGCTGCCAGGTAACACAGTTAGCAAGGTAATTACTTTTTATATTGAGTGAGAAAATATTAATTAAGATAGGTAAATGCCGTAGTCACACGTTTAACGCCATCTGTCTCACTAGCAATTTTTGCTGCGGCAGCGCCTTCTTGTTGGGTGAGAATACCAAGTAAAAACACCTCTCCATTTTCTGTAATAACTTTGACGGTAGATGATTTAACCGAATCACTGGTTAGAATTTGCGATTTTATTTTGGTTGTTATCCAGGTATCTTTAGAAGCCGTACCAAGATCAACGGGTGTTGCCTGGCGGATTTCGTTATAAACTGCTTCAACACCTTCTACTTTGGTTGCTATCTGTTTCGCTCTTTCAGCTAACGCCAGATCAGGCGCTTGGCCGGTAAGTAGTATCTTACCTTCATAAGCCGTAGTAATAATACGTGCATCACGGATAATTGCATGATCTTTGTTAATAGCAGCGCTAACGCGGGCTTCTAATGTTCCATCGTCGACCTGGCGACCTACACTTCGCGGATCCGTCGCACTTTTTGTGGCGACCGCCGCTGAACCTATTACAGCAGCACCAAGGCATCCTTGTAACAAAAGGCTACTGCATATTATGGTAATTAGAGGAAAAAGTCTCATTATTATTCCTTAGTCATCTTGATGCGGAAAAAGTGTATTATCGATTAGATCACATAAACAGTTAACTGTTAATAGGTGAACTTCTTGAATTCTAATGCTTCTTTGCGAAGGTATGCGAATTTCTACGTCCTGAGTGCCTAATAAACCGGCTAATTCTCCGCCATCATGCCCGGTTAAGGCCACTATAGTCATATCACGAGCTAGTGAAGCTTCAACCGCTTTTATCACAACGCGGCTATCACCCTTGGTAGCAATTGCCAGGAGTACGTCACCAGATTGGCCTAATGCACGCACTTGTTTAGCATACACTTCTTCCGGTTTTTGGCCATTCGCAATCGAGGTTATAATCGCATTATCTGTGTTAAGACATAAAGCGGGAAGGCTTGGACGTTCAGCTTCAAATTGATTGATCATACTGGTTGCAAAGCGTTGTGCAATAACTGCCGAGCCGCCACTGCCGCAACATAAAATTTTATTACCATTTAGTAAGGCGTGAACGATCATAATCGCTGCACGAGAAATAGCATCGGGTAATGCTTCAGCTGCGGCAATTTGTGTTTGAATACTTTCGGTAAAACAGGCTTTGATTTTCTCCAACACGTTAAGACCTACTTACATATAATTAGTGGATGGTATCATAGTCACTAAAGGCATTTGGTAACCATTCAAACTGATTCCCTGTCGTAGCACAAATATCAAAACGACATAAAGCGGTTTCTATGTTTTCATTATGTTTAAGCAGCCATAATTTTGCGGCCGCAAGTAATTTTTTTCGTTTGCTTAGAGTTACTGACATTAATGCATTACCGAACTTATCATGGCGGCGAAAGCGTACTTCAACAAATACCCAGATGTTTCGATCTTTCATAACTAAATCGATTTCTCCAACTGAGAAACTCACATTGCGGCTAATAAATTGCAGCCCTTGCTGTTGTAAGAATTGTTTGGCTTTGTATTCGAAATGGCGTCCTTGTATCCAAGATAAATTTGGCGATTTTAGCATAGTGGATATCCTTATCTGTCAGGTGAAGATGCCGTTAAGATGACACTTTAATCACTATTTTACTCTATTTTTGTCTATTGGCTGATAAATTTTACTTTTAACTGACAATTTATTAAAGCAATTGAACTTTCCCTTGTTGAAATTTTAACCAAGGTAGGGAACGAAAAATAACGCAATTGTCACTATTAACGCTTAATTTGCCTGTGGCACCATTTAATTCAATATTATTTTGGTGTAGTTGGTTGAAATGATTGGCTAAAAGCCAAGCATCAATCCCCATGGCGTAAAGACGAATCAAGGAGTAATCAGCCGAAAGCCGTTGATTAGCTTGTGTTAGTAAAGCGGAATTAGCAGCAGCAAGTAAAGGGATTTCGCTGAATTGCAGATTTTCCATTTCCAGATAATAATCGGTACTTAAACCCGTTTGATGACTACGAGAACTGGCATAAAGTGTTGGCCGTGTGCGACTATCGGTTGCCATATCTATCATCGGTTTAATCAATGATAATTCATCACTTGTGGCCACAATATACACGGCATCAATAGCCTCTGCCATATCGTTGGTATTTGATGCTGGCTGTTCGGCAAGCATGATTGGTGTGCCTATCATACGTATTCCAGTACTCTGAGCCGTTCGGGCTTTTAGGCTATTAATATCACCAAAAGTTTGTTTACGTACCGAGGTTTGTTTCAATTTTAACCATTCTTGAGCAAATACATTTGCAATACGTTCCCCAAAAGGTGAAGCAGGGATCAAGAGCAATGGTGCTTGTTTACCTTGTTTTGCAATATGGCGAGCCGCATTGATGGCTTCATCTTCAGGCGATAGAGAAAAGTAACAGACATTATTTTTAAGTGGCATTTTATCAGGATCTAATTCATTTAATGTCAATAAATTTAATGGAGTATCTATTTGGATAGCTTTAAGAACATCCGGTTTTAATAATGGCCCGACAACCAAAGTAATGCCATCCTGCTCGGCTTGGCGAAGTAGTGTCTCAATCGATTGAGTATTGGTATCGTATACTTTAACCTGTTGATTATTAATTGGCGCATTGTCAATAACAAGCGATGGAGTTTGTAGATTGTTTTCTTGCGCTATATTATTGCTACTGTTAGTAATTGAATCAATAATACTTTGGACAGTATCACTATTCTGGTTGTTTTGCTCAGATGAGTTGGTTGTTGTGGTCTGATTAATAGGTAATCCTTTTTGGGCGTCAAGAAAACCTTGTAAAATGGCTTCAGCAAATATTTTGCCATTATTACTTAAAGGCAAGAATAGACCAATTTTAGGGTTGCTATTGATTGAAGAGTGATGAATGATTTGTATTAGTGCTGTTGGGGAAGTTTTAACACCTGGGTTAGCTGGATAGCGTATTTTCCAATCGTTAAATGCATTATTTAATGCCGCAGGATCTTGGTAGTTATTATGGTAGAGATCAAGCAGATCAACCCATCCCTGTAAGACATTTTCATCCGCCCTCACATCGAGTTTTTGAATTTGTTCAGCAGGCATATTGATTAACATTTGCCAAAAATCATCAATATTCTTTTGGTGACTAACCTGATCTTTTAAGAGTGGTTCTTGCGCAATATAGGCGCGTAAAGCTTTAGCTGATGGTGTACCATTAGCAGCATCAATAATTGATTGATAATGGCTGATTTCAGAGCTTGTCTGTATGGTTGCATCAGCGGTCGGTTTACTTTGATCTACTGAGGAATGACATCCCACTAAGATAAGTGAGGATAGCATTGCTATACAGATCAAACTTTTTTTAACAAAAATTGAAGAACGCATACTTTGTCCAGTGGTGTAATTATCATTGCTCAATTTTAATCGGTTATTCGGAAGAAACAATGAATGAACCTAATCAAGCTAAAGAGGTAGAGATGGTATCAACGCTATATATTGTACCAACTCCTATTGGTAATTTGGACGATATCACTCTGCGTGCATTGCAGATCCTTAAGCAGGTGGATCTTATTGCCGCGGAAGATACCCGGCGTACGGGTTTATTATTGCAGCACTTTTCTATTAATACCCGCATGATGTCCTTACATGATCATAATGAACAGCAGAAAAC
Organism: Arsenophonus nasoniae; assembly: GCF_004768525.1. Lineage (NCBI taxonomy): Bacteria > Pseudomonadati > Pseudomonadota > Gammaproteobacteria > Enterobacterales > Morganellaceae > Arsenophonus > Arsenophonus nasoniae. Next base: position 3,610,455 of record NZ_CP038613.1, on the reverse strand, counting down.
AGATCAATTAATTCCGCAATTAAAACAGGGACTAAGTATAGCGTTAGTTTCTGATGCAGGAACACCATTAATTAATGATCCAGGTTATCATTTGGTAAAAAATTGTCGTCAAGCAGGTATTCGGGTAGTTCCTTTGCCTGGGCCATGTGCCGCAATTACGGCGCTATCTGCTGCCGGTATCGCTTCAGATCGCTTTTGTTATGAAGGTTTTTTGCCGGCAAAACGTAAGAATCGGCAAGAGGTATTGCAGGGGTTAATGGATGAGTCTAGAACCCTTATTTTTTATGAATCACCTCATCGTTTGTTAGACACATTAGCAGATATGGTCGCTATTTGGGGCGCTGAACGTTATGTCATCTTGGCACGAGAACTGACAAAAACCTGGGAATCTATTCATGGTTTGCCGGTTAGAGAATTACTTGAATGGGTAAATGTTGATGAAAATCGTTATCGTGGCGAAATGGTATTGGTGGTTGAGGGGTATAGAGCACCAAAGGAGGCTAGTGCAGCCATTTCCTCTGAGGTGAAGAAAACATTAGCATTATTACAACAATCATTACCGTTAAAAAAAGCGGCGGCCATTACCGCAGAAATTTATGGTTTAAAGAAGAATGCATTATATAAGCATGCCCTTGAACAACAAGTTAACTCTGATAGTGCAATCAAGTAGGTTAGCAATTGGCCAGCTATTATAAATAACTATACAACTTAATGTTAAATCTCTATAATTTGGCGTTGGAGTTAGCTAGACGACCGCTGCTTTGTTGTTGGTTACCAGTGGTAATTGATAATTTAGGGGAGGAAAGTCCGGGCTCCATAGGGCAGGGTGCCAGATAACGTCTGGGAGGCGAAAGCCTACGACTAGTGCAACAGAGAGTAAACCGCCGATGGCTATTAAAAGCACAGGTAAGGGTGAAAGGGTGCGGTAAGAGCGCACCGCGCAGCTGGCAACAGCTTGTGGCACGGTAAACTCCACCCGGAGCAAGGCCAAATAGGGGTTCATTAGATGCGGCCCGCATCGAACCCGGGTAGGCTGCTTGAGTCAGTGCGCAAGTGCTGACCTAGATGAATGGTTGTCCACGACAGAACCCGGCTTATCGGCTGACTCTAAACCATTAAAAAACCCCATTGTGAGTAAACTTACAATGGGGTTTTACTTTTTAACTATTTAAAGTGCAATAGAATTGATAAACCGATTATTTATTATCAATAGCGTCTATAAGCACTGCTTTGTCATTTCAAGTAATTTTTTGACGTCCTCAGGGCGGGTATTACCGGTTGTTTTATCGATAATAGAGCTGTAAATATGCGGAATAATTTTCTTTACACCAGCAGTTAATGCAATTTTAAGAATTTCCGTGTAATTGTCTAAGTCGATACCGCCGGTTGGCTCAAGATAAAAATCACAATTAGCACAAGCCTCGGCAACAACTTGATACTCTTCGCGATATTTTAATCCTGCCATATTAAAAAATTTCACTGAGCTTGCGCCCATATCTTTTAACATTGCAATTGCTGTTTCAACAGGAACAATCGCATCTGGATAATTTGAGCTTAGCGGTCCAGTAGAAATTTTCACTTTACCAACTTCACCAGTGGGTGAAATAAGCGCATTAACGATAGTCTGTTCTTGGCCCAATAGTGCACGACTGGTTGCTGCACCAGTGAATACTTGGTTTACATGTTGAGGTTGAATGACTTTAGCAATTTGTGAAACCATATTAGATTGATTGGGATCGCCTGCACCTAAACCGACAGAAAGCGCATTATCAATTTCATCAGCATATTTAGCCATATCTTCGATAGCACTATTTAAGTCAGCATAGTTTTTCGACAGCACGCCAACCACGACATAAGTTTCAGCAGCTTGATAAATATCTTTAGCATTTTGGTGAGAGCCTGCTAGAACATTCAGACAAACACGATCATGATAGAAATTAGGGGTTAATTGTTTTCCCATTATTTGACTCCAGTAACAACTTGGCGTATGCGTGAGACAATTGTTTTCATTTGTTCGTTAGTAACACTACGGATATCAGCCTCAACTTTCCCTTCGTTGGCTTTATATTCGCGAAAATAGATAGCGGTATCGCCTTGTTTTAATTCTGCCATCATGGCGAAAGTGGTTTTACCAATGGCTTTTTGATCGAAGCTTATTTCTGCTCGAGCAATATCACGGCCAGCTGCATCCCAAACAATTTGGGCTTTAACCCCTTTAATTTTGTTGAGATCATTAATAAAGTCAGACATCCGCTCAACCATTTGTTTGCCGGTTTCTTTTTTGGCAGTTAGGTAGAGTTCAATCGCTAATGTTAGTCCTAAAATACCTTCTTTACCGACTTTCATTGCGCGACCTATGCCGCTACTTTGTTGTTTAACCCACTCAACATATTGGTGTTTACCAATGACTAGCCCGCTAGTTGGACCTTCAATTGCTTTAGCACCACTGTAGATCACCAAATCAGCCCCGTCTTGATAATAAGCCATTAGATCTTCTTCTGCGGCTGCATCGACTATTAACGGGATTTTATGTTTTTTAGCAACTTGCGCCGCTTCTTTTACCGTTAACATACTTTTTTGTACGCAGTGGTGCGATTTAACATAAAGAATGGCTGCGGTTTGATCGGTAATTTTAGCAGCAACTTGGGCTGCACTACACTCATTAGCATAACCGGCTTCGACAACTTCACCCCCACCAAGCGCGACCATGGTATCAACTGGTGCACCATAATTAACGTTATGCCCTTTCGGTATAACAATTTCACGGGCAACAGGTTGATGAGAAGTGTGAAGATTATAAAGTAAATCAGCATTATCTTTTACTATCACGGCCGCGATGGATTGCGCAATTCCTGCTGAGGCACAAGACACAACCACCGCATTTTCCACCTCAAGTAGTTTGGCAATATATTGCCCGGTTTTATTTACCAGATCTTTGATTTCAAAGTAATGATTAAGTCCATAGCCGACGCGCTCTGTAACTTCCGCTTTGGGCGTAGAAACGCCTAGCATTGTCATGCGACCGGAGGCATTAATCACATTTTTGAGTTGATATTGTTCATAAATCGATTGCATATTCAGACTCACTTTCTGTGGAAATGATTTCTTTACCGCCAACAATGGCAACAACAGGCACAAACTTATGGCTACCATAGCGTACCTCACCTTCTGCATCAGAAAGTTGAGTGCGCTCTTCTTTGAGATCAAAGATAGTGAAGTCTGCGTCCATACCGATGTCTAGATAGCCTTTACCTTGCAAATGGAGCAGGTCAGCGGCTTTTTTCGTGACACAATCAATGATTTGTTGTATGGAGAATCCCATACAAAGAAATTTAGTCATCACGAAAGCCAAACTATAAACTGGACCATTGATACGATTTTTGTGGTAAATATCGGAACTGATGATATCAGGATAAGTACCAATACGCATAGCTTGTTCCGCAACTTTAAAGCTGAAACTTTCACCACCGTGACCCACATCCAAGATCACTCCACGAGCAAGTGCACGTTGAATTGATGGCTTTAAATTGCCATTATCATCCAGAATACGATTAGGTTTACCATTAAAACAGTGGGTAATGATATCACCTTTGGTTAACAAATCTGCGATATCATCAAGATTGGGTGGATTATTACCAATATGTACCATTAATGGTAACCCACTTTTTTTCTGCATTGCTTTTGCTTTGACAAGCGGAGTTATACCATTTTCACCAACCACGCTCTTACTCATGCGTGCTTTTATCCCGACGACAAAGTCTGGATGATCATCGATAGCTTTTTGTAAACTAGCTTCGTCAATTTGCTGCATATCGGCTAATTCATTTTGGGCAATAATACCTGTTTTAGCGATATTAAGCAGTGAATAGACATTGGTTTTGACTTTACGTGTAATAGCAAAAAAGTGATCAATATCATCTGCGCCAACACTACCAGCATCTACTAGTGTGGTAACCCCGCAGGATGCGCCGGCTAAGTCGGGTTCATCGAAGTAAATCGGTGATTCTGGGTAACAATGGGTATGGGCATCGATCCAGCCGGCACTAATATAAAGTTCGCCTTTTAAATCAATCGTTTTAGTTGCTTGTTGTCCTTTGGCAGCATCAGAGCCAATGGCAACAATTTTGCTATCACGTACTAAGATATCAACGATCTGGTCGTTGATAAGTTTCCCTTGTTTGATAATGAGATCGTTCATAATAGCCTTCTTTATTTTCTTGCAAATTTAGGCGGCGATAGGGAAAAAATAACCCAGAATCATCGCACCGAGTATGGCTCCGCCGGCAATCGGTTTTTTCCAAATATAAAAAAGTAATGAACCAATAAGCGAACCAATACCAATTGGAATCGAGGCTGCCATCGCGGCTAAAATGATCAATGGGCCTAAAAACCGACCAGAGGTGTTACCTGCACCCATCATGACATCAGCCCCGAAGGTGGAATTAGTTTGTCCCACGGTAAATTTGCGAGCGAAGATAATGATACAACCAATAACGATACCTAATACTAGGCCGGTCATCAGCGATGCCCAGAAATTGGTGACTAAAAAGTCCATACCACTAGCCAGTAATAACGCTGGTACGCCTAAACCAAGTCCCGTTTGTAAAGCACCACCTATATCCAAGATCCCTACCAGCGAGCCTTCAATGATACGGGCAAAGAGGAAACTAGCACCAAATGCCGCCACTGCACCAAAAACACCGGTATCAAGACCGGAACGTAGCATAGCCACGAAGGCAACTTCATTGAAAGCACCGAAGCCATAAACGACATACATATGAGTTCCAGCAAAGATGCCGGCAGACAGTAGTCCAACAAACAGAGGAAATGACCACTCTGCGTACCAAAAGTCTTTTTTATTGATTTCCGTTGTCATAATTATTCTCCACTCATGATTTGGTGGATATGTTGCAGCCAGTTAGGTGCACCAAGATGGAAAGATTCGAGTATTTTGACATCAAATCCGCGGAAGAAGGCGCTGAGTACGAACAATAAGATTACTGCCACCATCATAGTGCGGGTGATTTTTGTCCAGCCACTATCGTCGACGCCTTTACCAATCAAGATCCCAAGCACAAGGCCTGGAATAGCATTGCCCATAATAAGTTGTGCACAACCACCAAGCAGGGTTGCCCAAAAACCTGAACGACGACCAGCATCCATGGCGGCTAACCAGAAGATGACCGGCATGACAATTTCGACTAATAAATTTGCCGCAGGAACTAAGACATTAATTGCTGTAGTTTGTAGCGCAGCAGGCACGGCAGAAGCCGTTGTATTTAAGAAAGCAACCACTATGGCACCGATAATGCTACAGGCAATGGCCATTTTCTTCGGATTATGCATTGTTTCCGCGACATTGCGGTTTTTTATCATTAAGACGGCAGTACCCCAGTTGGGTATAATTCGGTGATCAACGTCTTGCGTAAAAGCACCAGCAGCAACGGATGATGCCCAAGCATTGAAGAAAAAACCTAAGCCGAATGAAAAGTGAGAAGCAGGATCGCCTTCACAGGAATTTAATTCACCTAATGTACGGAAAGCTCCCATACCTTGAACAGTGGGTGCGTGAAACATACGCGCAGCACCTGCACCGAGGCCAAAACCACATAAGCCACCAATAATTAGGGACATGCCGAGTATTTCTAAAAAAGACGTTGTCTCGCCCATGACATTTTCTCCAAATCAAGATACCGATTATTCATCGGTAAATGTGATTTCTTTAACATTTAGCAAGGTGATATCTAGTGAAACATCTAAAACAACAGAGAAATATTCACGCTTGCGGGGTAAGAATAAAAAAAGAAACCTTTCTGTTGTCGTTTTTACTTTAGCGCTGATAACGGTGATGTCTTTCGGTTCGATACGTAGCAGAATGTTATCAGTGTTTTTTAGTACGGTACGTTGAATTGAACTTAGTGCATCAGCAAGTGCTTTTTGTCGGGAATTCCCGTGACCATTAACACGTACAGATGTTTCCATTTTCTGTTTCATCATGCATTGCCATGTTTCTTATTAAATGCTTTGACTAAACGTTCGCCCAACTCTTCTTTATCCATAAAACCAAACCCAAGGACATTACAGCCATCTGCAATCGCCGTTTCGCCTTCTTCAATCGAACGCATACCATAACGTGCTTTATAGCCATACTTAGTTTGAGCAGTGATGGCACCTGCACCGCCACTACCACAAAATGAGATCCCTAAATCTGCATTATGTTCTTTCATTACGTCGCCTAACTTCATATCAGCAGCAACGCCAGGAATAACAGTTGCTTTACCACCGGCAGCTTCAACACCGGCAGCCACTTTTTGTCCTTTGCCTAAACGATCACCAATAACGACATGGATCTGTTTCATATTTAATTCTCCTATTATCTTTAAGAGTTAGAACGCGCTACTTCAAAATGAACTGAGAGCAGATAAGCCTCTTCCTGAGCCAAGCCAGGCAAGGTGTGAACAACTTTCTCGGCCAAGGCAATGGATTCAGGGGATATTTCTTCAAACAGTGAGACATCCACTTCAGGCAGAGACTCACCTGTTTTTGCTCTCTCTACCATTGCTTTAACGTGAGAACGTAGCATCTGCTGTTGAACATCAGTTGTATGGGCCCCTTCAGTTTTTAGCCAGCCATCAATAATAGAAATTAATTTATTGGTGACAGTCTCTACATCCAGGTTGTCTTTTGCGACATTAAAAACAATTGAGGATTCACTCATAAATTTTCGCTATCCCATTTGGAAATTAAAATAAAACTGGTCTTTTGCTATTGTTAATAACTTTAGTCCTTTCCAGTATGGTTTTGGAGAGGAAACATTTCCACTTTCAACTGGCAAATATCTGGAAAAATAAAGACAAAAATAACGATTTAATTTTAATCAAATTGGAAATGTAACTAAATCAGGGACTGATTTTTTATTATTTCTGTTGTTATTCAATACATTGGGATATTATTATTTTTGTTATATTTCAGTTGATTAGCTAATTTAAAGTTGGTTAATTATTTGTTTCTTTAGTAAGCTTATTAAGTGGAAATAGCCTACTAAATCATAATAGGTTTCTGGAAGTTTGGCTTGCCAATTTAAAGTAGCTCAAAGTATGTGGTGAGCAAAAAGATAAAAAAATTGCCTGTCTTATGATAATGATCACTAAAAATGGCACTTTTAGCTTATTATTTCCACTTTTCCACTATTTAGTGGAAATTATTAATTAATACGACTTAGACTATCCTTAGCAATAACCTGAAAATCATTGAAATTTCTACTATTAATTAGTCTCTTGGTTGCTTTTTCTTTGACGAAAGTAACAAATAACTCATAAATAGCGATTGCTTCTTCATAATCAGCTTTACTAATGGCTAGCAGAAAAATGACATTAGCCACTTCCTTGGTTTCTGCATTCCACTCGATCCCTTGTGGTGAAATTATCGTAACAACCACCGTTTTATTTGCCAATAAACCTAATGAGTGAGGTAAGGCAATACCTTCGCCTAGTAAGGTTGACACAATGGATTCTCGTTCGATCAGCGATGGATAAAAATCGCTAGTGACATAACCATCGGCTTGAAGTTTTTTACAGATTTTTTTAAATAGCGCTTCTTGGCTAATTTTTTCATTAAGTATGATGAAATAACGTTCATCAAAGAATCGTTCAATAATATAAGGTTTGGTTTGGTTGATCATCGCTAACCGCCCAACCTGCTCCAGTTGATAAGGAGTCGGAAAGGGAGCGATTTTCACCACTGGTTTATTTTTTTCCGCTAATCGAATGGTGGTAATGACAAAATCTTCATCGATGTTTTTTAAGGCTTCATATTCTTGTAATGATAGTGCACGATTAAATTTCAGTTGAGGAAATTCACGCATAATTTTGGTTTCTATAACCCGTACTGTTGAGTTGCCTGAATCAGTAACGACTAAAACCTGAGTTGGACGATGTTGGCTGGTACCATAATTACATTCCAAACTTACTCCAATATGGACTGCTAGATAACCAAGCTCGTCTTCACTAATTGGGTAAGGAAGCAGGGTACTAGCACTGCGTAGGGCATCGAGGGTGACATCATAAGCAAAAGGATAATATTGTTTGATATCGTTAAGTAACGGATTCGGGGTATTAATATTAAATTGTAAACGAGTCAATAAGGTGGCGAGATGGGTGGTCAAGTCACGTTTTAGTTTCTCATCATTGCGTAAATCGTAATTATATGAATCGTTTATATATTGCAAAATATGATCAAGTAATTTGGTATGTAAACCTGTTTTTTGCGTGGGCGGTTCATTACCAATAATACGTTGAGCAGCTAGCTGTGTGCATAAGTAAGCTTGTTCTGCTTTTGATAGATCACCACCGAGAAAGTAAATCAGTCCGTTAGAAATCTCTTTGACCGCGTTTTGAATAACAGGATCCATTTCATTATTAATAAAAGTGGTTAATTCACGGCCACGAGTAATACGCAAGATAGTGGTAGCACAATTAAAGATAAGATATTGGTGGCCTTCGTTAGTTAGTCGAATATCAAAGCGGCTAAGGCTATTTTGCAATACTTTATCAATATAGGTTAAATCAATATTATCAAGATAGGTCATACTAAATTTAGCGATGTCTTTATTTATTTCCTGGGAGAAACGCCGCCATAATATTTCGGTAATACAAGTACGAATGGCCCATTCATTACCACTTAATCGTATCCCTTGATGTGGAATACCTTCCAACTGAATGTCATGTTTATGCAAATATTCTCTGACAATACTCATATCCTGCTGTATGGTACCGCGACTGATAAACCATTTTTCTGCAATATCATCAAGTTTAACGGGTAATGGCAACATTAAAAGCTTTAATAATAATGCATCAACTCGATCTTTCGCTGTACGCGGAATATTTTCATCATCCGCTATTTTTTCCGTTTTGATGGTAGCAAAAAGGGCTTCGTTATTAATTTTTAAATGGTATCCGTTGCCGCGCTCATAAACGATGCACGCATCATAATCCTGCAAATATTCATTTAATTCGTTGATGTCTGAACGTATGGTGCGCGTTGAAACACCAAAACGTTTAGCAAGTTCTTCTTGCGATACAATTTCGGTCTGAATATTAGTAAAAATTTGATGGATACGTTGATTTGTAAAAACAGCCACGAGTTATACCTTTCAATTAATAAAATAGAAAAGTTGTTTGTGATTGAAGATGATATCCTAGTTAAAAACTTGATGAAAAGGTTATCACTGACATCCAAATAAATTATATCTATTAAAAACTCTATTTATTCTATCACTTTTATTTGCTGTCGATCTTTTTATTAAATACTTTATTGAAAGTTATCAATTTTATGTTTAATTTAAATAAATCAATATGCCACGAAAATCTGTTTGGGCAGTTAATTTTACCTTTTGTTCCTGCATCAAAAATGCACCATCACTATAGTCAATATAAGCTATTTTGTGAATATTGTTTTCTAATTTGATTATTCCTGTAATTGAATATAGATAACTATTTTTCTCTTTCAGGTTAAGCGTTATATTTTGTTCCATTTTTAAATAAATATGGCTAATCCAAGTTTGTTGTCGAATTTTTAAGCTCTTCTCCGAACCATTTGGTGAAGCAAGTAATGTCAATGCATTATTATTAACCAGTTTACGTTTTTGGGGTGGGTGGCAGAAATATTCAACGCAGGCATTAATCCATAACTGTAATTGTATTAACGGTTTTTCGTGATTAATATTGTGTTCGCTATAACTTATATTATGTAACGGAGATATAAGTAAGCACTCATTTTCAGATTGATAAATGCGATTTCCTTCACTATCGTGGAATTCAGCCTCACCCTGTAAAACCAAATTAATGATATCGATATTGGGATAGGTTTTGGCCCGGCAGGCCGCCTTTGGCGCGATAGTTTCTCGATTTAATACTCGCAAAGCACCGTAATGGGTAAAATTAGGATCAAAATAGTGACCAAAAGAGAAGGTATACTGTGCTTGTAACCAACCAAAATCAGCATGACCACACTCTTTTTCTATTCTAGGAATTATCATAGTAATTTTACCTTTCAGATAATTTATGATGAAAAATAATAATTAACTAGACGAAAAATTGTTAGCTAGTTAATCTGAGTTAAACATTCAAATTTCTTGATTGAGATCCTTTATGAGTAAAGAGCGTGCACTAACATTAGATGCGTTACGCGTAATGAATGCCATTGACCGACGCGGAAGTTTTGCAGCAGCAGCTGATGAATTGGGTAAAGTCCCTTCTGCATTAAGTTATACGATGCAAAAATTAGAAGAAGAGCTTGATGTGGTACTCTTTGATCGTTCTGGCCATCGAACTCGTTTTACGGATGTTGGTCGAATGTTATTGGAACGAGGGCGATTATTACTAGAAGCAGCAGATAAACTTGTGGTTGATGCTGAAGCATTAGCGCGTGGTTGGGAACCCTATCTTACTATTGTTTGTGAAGTCTTAATTCCCGTCTCAACACTTTTTCCTTTAGTCGATAAATTGGCACAAAAATCGGAAACACAACTCTCTTTATTAACTGAAGTATTAGCCGGTGCATGGGAATGTTTAGAAACCGGTAAAGCTGATATTGTGATTGCCCCTGATTTGCATTTTCGCTCCTCACCTGAAATTAATAGTCGTCGACTTTGTACTATTAATAATGTTTATGTTGCCAGTCCTGAGCATCCTATTCATCAAGAACCAGAGCCACTTTCCGATATGACACGGATTAAATATCGTGGGATTGCCATTGCCGATACCGCCAAAGAACGGCCAGTCTTAACGGTACAGTTATTAGATAAACAGCAGAGATTAACAGTCAGTTCGATCGATGAAAAACGTCGCGCTTTATTAGCTGGGTTAGGTGTAGCAACTATGCCTTATACGTTGGTTGAAAAAGATATTAAAGAGGGGCGATTACGTGTCGTGGGATCAGAACATAGCCATGAGACGAATATTATTATGGCTTGGCATCGTGGCAAAATTGGTGAAGCCAAATTTTGGTGCTTGCGTCAAATTCCTCAATTATTTAATAGTGAACACTATATCGATCATTTTTGCTAAAAATATTGGGTTAAATTTTACTTATGGACGATGGTGAAATTATCGCCCAAACTTTAAGTATTACCATTTTTTATTTAACCAGTGATCAATACTGAATTTGCCTGGTCCGAGAATGGCTAATAGCATATAGCCGCCAGCTATAGAGAGATCTTTTAAAAACATCAATTGGTTATCGCCTTCGGCAAAGTTGAAGTGAAAAATAAAAGCGGTTAACAAACTAAAAGCAACGGTAAAAATAGCTGTGGTTCGAGTTAAAAACCCAAATAGGATCGCTATGCCACCGCCAAACTCTAATAAAATCGTCAATGGGAGTAAAAATGCGGGGACACCCATAGCTTGCATATATTGCTGGGTTTCAATATAACCACTACCAAGCTTACCGTAGCCGGCAAAAATAAATAACAGTGGCATTAAAATACGCGCCACTAAAATTGTGATATTTTCTATGTTTTTCATATTGATCCTTCTTAAAGCATAATATTTAAAGTAAAGGGTTTTAATCTATAGTGGGCGTTTGGCCGCCAAGCAAGAACAGTTAATTGCTGTTTTATTTATAGTAAAGCCTAGATTATTAAAAATACTAGCTAGGAAAATTCAATCTCTTATGCAAAAAAATTGAATGAATTAATGCAGGTAATTTTTGGCGAAAGGGAGTATTTTACAAATTTACGACTAGATTAGGCTTTTTTTGCTATAAATGTTTGTAAAGTTTTAGCTATCCCCCAGACACCAATAGCGCGTCGACTGAGGCGATAAAGTTTTTTAGGATGACGAATATTATAGAGTGCAATTAATGAAAAACTTGCAATGACCAGTGGTTTGAAAGCGAGTATCTTTTGCCAAGTACGATCATAGGGTGCAGTAATTGCTAACCAATGTTCAGAGGTTGCTGACAGCGCATTACGCTGCTGCTGAATATTGGTTAACAATTGCTGCTTTTTTAATACCAATTGTTTCGCTTTACTCAGTTTCATGTTCATCCTGTTTTAACTGTTTGATATCCTGCTTTAATTGTTCACGTGTAGCCGCTAATAGAGACGTGCGATGGGCTATTTTTAATGTCCAGCAAGTACCTAATAATGCTAGGATAAGTAAAACAGCCGTTGTAATAGCAACCACTTGTATACGATAGGCGGGATCAACCATGAGAAAAACTAATACCAGCAAACTCATCAGGCCAAATGCGATTAATAGTAATGTGGTACCGGCTAATAAAATCAGTTGAACAAAGGTTTGCTTTTCTTGCTCGAGTTCGACTGCAACAAGTTGCAGTCGTGTCTCAACCATATTAATAAGAATAGAACCTATCCGTTGTAAGGTAGTTAGCAAGCCTTTAGCCGGCCCATCTGGATGTTGATTTTCTCGCATATTAACGTCTAGCCAGTAAAATGCCTAATACCAGCCCGACAGCGGCACCTACGCCAACACCGGTCCATGGTTTTTCATGTACATAATCATCTGCCCGGCCAGCAACTTCCTTAGTTTGATCAATAATTTTACCACTGACATCACTCAGTTTTTGGCGAGAATCGTTTAACGCTTTTTCTGCTTTACGGCGAATTTTATCAATTTCTGCTTTGGACTTATTTTCTGTATTGTTCAAAACTTCTTCCAAAGAATCAGCTAATGATTTTAATTCTGTACGTAGGTTTTCGGTATTTTTCATAACGTTAACCTCTTTTCAATAAAGATCGTTAATTTTTATCACTCTTGTTCTTTGAGAATAGTAAAAGATCCAATAAAATCAATCTATATCTCATTAAAGGTAATTTAAAATTTGTTATATTGAAATATAAAAATAACTATATTGGTATGACAATTTGATAAACAGTTTGACTGAAAGGAATGCTGTTACTAGGGAAGTAGGCAACAGCATAAATTAAGTTGGATTTAGGGATTACGGCGATTAAATTTTTTCTTTAATACTACGGCTATACTGCCTATTAGACCAATAAAAAGCAAGACAACCGGGATCAGCATCAAGATGCTCATAATTTGGCGTTCATAGTATTGAAAGAGTGGACTTTTACCGAATACATAACCAATAGTGGTTAAAATCAATACCCAAAGTAACCCACTAAGCCAATTAAAAAACTGGAAGCGTCCATTAGGTAAACCGGATAGGCCGGCGATGGTAGGGAGAACTGTCCTGATAAAAGCAAGAAAACGGCCAATAAGCAGTGCTGCCAAACCATGGCGATGGAAAAGGCCATAAGCTCGCTGGTGATAATGTTCAGGTAGATGAGAGAGCCAGCTTTGCACAATTTTATTGTTTTCTAGCCATTTACCTTGCAGATATCCTATCCAGCAACCCAAACTGGCACCTGCAGTTAAGATAAAGATTGTTAATGGATAATTGATAGTGTCTTTGGCTATTAGGACACCGACTAGGATAAGCAAACTGTCACCAGGTAAAAAAGCGGCAGGTAATATTCCATTTTCCAAAAATAATATTGCAAACAATATAATGTAGATAGCCCATACCAATGAAGGATTCATTAGCATATTGTAATCTTGATGCCAGAGTGCAAAAAAAAGTTCTTTAACTAATTCCATCAAGTGTTTCCTAAATACCGTTATCTTTAAACCTAATTGGCAGTTATTACCTATTATCCCTTATTAGAGATAATGTGATTCTAGTTAAAAAGGTTGTAATATGAGCTTAAATATTAAATTCAGATATAAGCATAATATATTAGACTAATCAGATACTCTAACAAAATCATAAATAACTAAATAGTAAATTTTCGGTGAAATTGACTTTCTATTTAATATTTTATTTTTTTACAATTCATGAAATACATTTACCAATATCTTGTGTTTCGCTAGCAAATCTTTTATTTTATTAGCTAGCAAAGGGGAGTAACTTCTTTAGCCGGTTTGTCGTCATTACGGTGTTATGCACCCGGTAGCCGGGCATCACAGGTGAATATCAACGTCGCTTTTGTGTTGTAAGTGAGACCTTGCCAGTAGGCAAGGTTTACTTATAATTTAAATTAGTGGAATAGAAACCTATGAAGACTAAAATGGATTATAACGGCTGAGCCTTCTGTGGGGTTCGGCCGTTTTTCGTTTCTAGGAGCTAATATGCATTCTGTTGGTACTCCCGTATTATGGGTAATTTTTACTATTGTTATTGCGGTTATGTTACTTATTGATATTTCTTTACAGAGTAAGCATAAGGGAAGAGAAATAACAGTAAGACAGGCTATTACATGGAGTTTAATTTGGATTAGTTTGGCATTATTGTTTGCCTTAGGTCTATGGTTTTATTTTAAACAGACAACTAGCCTAACGATTGCTAACCGTCAAACAATGGCTTTTTTAACCGGTTATTTACTGGAAAAAGCATTGGCTGTTGATAATGTATTTGTTTGGTTAATGTTATTTAATTATTTTTCAATACCGGTGAATTTACAGCGCCGAGTACTTATCTATGGCGTGTTGGGTGCGATAGTATTGCGTACTATTATGATCTTTACAGGCAGTTGGCTAGTCTCACAATTTCATTGGATTTTGTATCTTTTTGGCATTTTTCTACTCTTCACTGGTATTAAAATGTTCTTCGTTAAAGAAAATGATCAATCAATTGATAAAAAACCCTTAGTAAAATGGCTAGGTTCTCATTTACGCATGACAAATACCTTACATGGGAAGTGTTTTTTTATTCGTCAACAAGGCATTTTATTAGCGACTCCGTTGATTATGGTATTAATTTTAGTTGAGATTAGTGACATTATTTTCGCGGTGGATAGCATACCGGCTATTTTTGCAGTAACAACAGATCCATTTATTGTATTAACTTCAAATCTATTTGCGATTTTAGGTTTGCGGGCGATGTATTTTGTTTTATCGGGTATTGCTGAAAAATTCTCTATGCTAAAATATGGGCTATCTATTATCTTAATTTTTATTGGCATAAAAATGTTATTAATGGATATATTTCATATTCCGACCGCTGTTTCACTGAGTATTGTTGCCGGTATTTTAACATTAACGATGCTCATTAATCTTATTGTTAATAAATATAAAAAATATATTTAATCATTAAATAATATCTTTAAATATTATAATACTGTATCCCTTTATATTGATTAATAATGGTAAAAAGGGATATGGCTATTTTTTCTATTAGTTAAATTAGTTCTACGGGTTAATTCATTAATAAAACAGTTAGTTGTTTATCTAATCAATCTGTTTTTATATACGATGGTATCTTTTTATCCAGACTAGAGTAAATACAATATTTTTATAGCCATAAAACAATTGTCATGACTATAGAAAAAGCATGTTGGCTGATTGTCTTATATCGTACATGAAGTTTAATAAAGTAAAGACTATTTAATTTAAATGCTGTATTACTTTTGCGAAGCTTGGGGTTAATGGCATGCAGAATGATAATTTTTTTAACGACAGTTTATTAGTTTCTTGGGAGTGGTTACGCTTATTTAAGTATGAATATTGGTTATTTCTTCGATTGTTAACCATAAAAGAGGCCAGAAAACCTATAGTCGGCCTATTCAATTGCTGCCTTTCTGATGGCTATATCAACGATTATTGGTGTTTTTCTTTATATTGTATATGCAAGGCGCATTCCTTGATCAATCGCGCGCCGTGCATCAAGCTCTACGGCAATATCAGCACCACCAATAATATGGGGTCTCTTGCCTAATTTATATAATGCGTCGGCTAAAGTGCGAAGGGATTCTTGGCCAGCACAGATGATGATGTTATCAACAGGCAAACACTTTTTTGCTTATTATGATAAATGTGCAGCCCCTGATCATCAATTTTATGGTAGCTAACACCATTCATCATAATAACGCCATGGCGTAGTAAGTTTAAGCGATGGATCCAGCCGGTTGTTTTGCCAAGTTGTTCACCAACACGCGCTAATTTTCATTGCAGCAGATAAATTTTACGAGGAGAACTTAGGTGCTGTTCACCTTTAAGATTAATACCACCTGGTTGAGATATCGTTGTATCAATGTTCCATTGATGTGTAAAAGCATCAATGTCTTGGCTACTATTATCTATTTCTTGACAAAGATGTTGTGCTATATCAAAACCAATCCCGCCAGCGCCAATAATTGCTACTTGAGAACCAATGGAAATATGATGTTTTAATACATCGTAATAATTTACGACACTAGCGTGCTCGATACCTTCAATGTGGATTTTTTTGGGTAGGACGCCTGTAGCAATGATGATTTCATCAAAGTTTACCAATTGTTCAGCTGAGGCTTTTTTAGTTAAATGAACAGTAACATTTTTTAGTATCAGTTGACGTTGAAAGTAACGAATAGTTTCTTGAAATTCTATTTTCCCAGGGATTTGTTTAGCAAGATTGAGTTGGCCGCCGATCTGACATTCTTGTTCAAATAAAGTAATATGGTGACCACGCTCTGCCGCTGTGATAGCAAATGATAATCCAGCTGGACCGGCGCCGATAACCGCAATGTTTTTTGGTTTTAATACGGGTCGAAAAGGAAAGTCTAATTCATGGCAAGCGCGTGGGTTAACTAAACATGATGCTTGTTTACCAACAAATATCTGATCTAAACAGGCTTGATTGCAAGCTATACAGGTATTAATTTCATCCGCACGATTTTCCGCCGCTTTAGTCATAAACTCAGAATCAGCAAGAAATGGTCGTGCCATAGAAACTAAATCAGCACAGCCATCAGATAAAATCTGCTCAGCGACTTCGGGTGAATTGATGCGATTAGTACAAATTAAAGGGATTGATATTTTTCCCATCAATTTTTTAGTGACCCAAGTAAAGCCTGCCCTTGGTACCATCATTGCAATAGTCGGGATCCTCGATTCATGCCAGCCAATACCGGTACTGATCATCGATGCACCTGCAATTTCGATTGCTTGTGCTAAGTGCTCAATTTCACACCAGATGGATCCTTTTTCAATTAAATCAAGCATAGATAGTCGGTAAATAATAATAAAATTATCTCCTACTCGTTGTCGAACAGTTTTGATGACTTCAATCGGAAATCGGATCCGATTTTGATAACTACCGCCCCATAAATCATCACGATGATTTGTATATTGAGTAATAAATTGGTTAATTAAATAACCCTCTGAACCCATAATTTCTATACCATCATAGCCCGCGAGCAAAGCAAGTTCAGCACAATTAGCGTAGTCTTCAATTGTTTGTAAAATTGCAGTATGACCGAGTGGTTTAGGCAAAAAGGGATTAATACTCGCTTGTAGTGCACTAGGTGCAACTAGATCAGGATGATAGCTATAACGGCCAGCGTGAAGGATTTGTAAGGCGATTTTCCCCCCTGCTTGATGCACTGCATTAGTAATCTTTTGATGATGGAAAATTTGTTTCTTGCTAATTAAGGTTGCTCCATCTTTGGTTAGGCTGCCAGGGTGATTAGGGGCGATGCCGCCAGTGATGATTAATCCAATATTATTTTTTGCCCTTTCAGCATAGAATTTGGCTAACCTAACACTAGCTTGAGGATGCTCTTCTAGTCCAGTATGCATAGAGCCCATAATAACTCTGTTTTTTAATTGCGTATAACCTAAGTCTAAGGGCTTAAATAAATGAGGAAAGAGATGCATATCCATTTTCCTTATGATGGGTTTTTAGTATTGGATTATTGTTATTACTTAATAGCTAATTGCAACGCAAATTTTAGAAACATTATCTTAATTTAACCCATATAAATAGTTGAAAAACGATATTGTTATTAATAAATTGTGATTTTTATCATATTTACTGAAATATATTTGCTGATTAATAAATACCTATAAAATCCTATACTAATCATAGTTAGGATAAAAATGACGTTGTAAAAGCCTAAAATTGCAATTTTCATTCTTTTGGTAGTTAAATGTTATTAATTTTAGTGTAGAGTCACATTTGAATGATAGGAGATTTGATAGAATTGTGCTTCTTCATAGATCTATTTTCACCTTACGATAACAACCGAATTTTTACAGGACTGTTATAAACCACATATTTGGTAAGTATGATTGTACAATTTTAACTTATTGATTTAGAAAATTATTTATAATAATTAACCGTTTTTTGTATTCATTTTACTTTTGGTCATTGGGCGTAGACTAAAAAATTGTTATGTTATCACTTTTATTTATATGTATAAGATTTTTTTGATACTTAGCTAAAATTTAAGTAGACAAAAGTTAGTTAATTAGAATTAATCAAAATAGATTTAGAAGGTATTCGGGAGTTCTTTATTATTTTGTTGTAGTGATAATATTTTTAACTATTAAGATCAATCTGATTATGTTGAAGTATTGCTGGATTTAGGATGAGTAAGATAAAACTAAAAAGTTTTGATCTTTTATAAATATATAGGTAGTTATAAAAAGGCAAATGGCTTTAACCGGAAAATAAAGAATAATAATGTTAAAATAAGAAGCGTATCTATAGAAATATAATCCAGATGAGTAATTGTTCATTTTTCATATGAAATTAATTATATTCTATATTAACAATAAAGTTTTTATCTTTAATTAACTCTATAATATAAACATTAATATTATAATACCTAGTATTTGGTGTTTAATCAATAAATCAAAGAAGGTAATGTTATAACAAAAAACTTATTTCATAATCTTTTGTTACAAATTTTATTAAATTTAAAAATCTTGTGATGTACTGTAGTAAAATAAAATATACATTACAATTTGTTAATTGTAATGTATATATTCTAGTTATTTATTTTTTTATTTAAATGCACTAAGAATTATTAATTTTACAATGTCATAATTACTATTTTTTAAAAATACAAAATATATGTATTTTTATACAGTTTATTATAAGTTGTTAAATATGATAAATTTTAAAAATTTCATTATTATTCTTATAAATGATTACAAATTTATGATAAGTAAACAATAAATGAAAAAAAGGTATGTGACATTTTATTATTTATAAGTTATAAGAAGTAATAACAAATGATAGGGAGAAGTTATATGTAGCTATATTAGGATGAAATAAAAGCTTACACTATATATTATTACATTGAGAATTCTAAAAATATAAAAATTATTGAACTGATTATTTATAGGTTTTGAGTTGTTTTTCTAATAAAATTTTGCTTCTATCTAATTTTTTTATAGAGAAGATAATATGTTTTTCGTAAAAAATTTATTTTTATCAGATTTTCATATAGGAGATAATATGTTTTTCTCAAAAAGAGTTGAGCAATTTATAACTATTGCCCAAAAAGGAACTTTTAAAGAAGCGGCAGATGAGTTATGTATATCTCCTTCTGCCCTTAGTAAGGGAATGAAGGAAATAGAGGGGCAGTTAGGTGTTCAACTTTTTCGACACTCAGGAAGAGGAGCAAGATTAACTTCTAATGGGGAAAAATTATATCAAGAATTATTTCCACATTATCAAGATGTAAGTGCTACAACAAAAAAATTAATGTTAGGTTTTTCTAGTAAAAAAGAGTCTGTTATTAATATAGCGACAGATGATGCATATTTTCCTGATCTGGCATCAATAATATCAAAAATAGACTCAATTGAATCGGGAATTCTTGTTGATATTAAGAAGTATTCTAATCATTTAATATCAGATATTATATGTCGTATTCAGGCAGATATTTTTATTGGTTCAAGAGAAGAGGAGAATTTACCTGCTAATATTGAAAGCTTAGCACTATCTTCTAAGTTAGAGTTAGGTGCGGCTGAAGATATTATAAATAGCTATAAAGATAAAATGGAATTACTGCTTAATAATAATATTATACAAACAGAAAGTATGTTGTTATCGAAAGGTTTTGAAAGAATAAAAAATCTATTAATGGATAAGCATAAAAAAAATATAATTTCAGTTCCAAGTATTGATGATGTTTTTCAGATATTAGGCGATGGAAAAGGTATTTCGTTTATTCCTAAATCCAATAAAAATATATCATTAGGTAAGCAACATAAAGTGAATTTTGCTATTCCTCCCGCACCTTTCAATATTGAAGTTCGTGGCAAATTATATTATAAGGCTGAAAAAAAAGAATCTTTACAATGGCTTATCGATTTAATATGTGATTAATATGATGTAATAAACACCAGGGAATCTAATATTAAACCAAAAATATATAATATAGCAGTTTTTCTGTATGAACTTTCTATTTGAAATTTATCTTCTGGTTTTTATTTATTACATGATATTTATTGTTTTCTTGAGCGATAATTATTGAATTTTAATTATTGTCAGTTTTTATTTAATTATGATTTTAATAAATTATTATAATTTATTTTGTTATTTTAATGATTCATAGATATATTAATTTAAATAAAATAATAAATTAACTCTTTAATTAAAAGACTGTTTTTTAGTAATTACAATTCATATAATCCTTTATTCAATAATCTTAAAATTTTGTAAGATAAATGTTTTTTAATAATGAAATGTAAAAATTATTTTAAAATAATTTAATTTTTATATAATGATTAATTAAGTATGGTAATTTAGATAATTATTATTTTTATAACGAATCACATTATTGATGTTATAAAAAACAAAACTTTAGCTAGCAAAAATATATTTTTTAAATAGCTTATACAAATATTAATTTTCATGTGATAAGTAATTAACAGTTTAAATAATTTTTATACTTTAAGATATTAATAAATTTATTATTTAGCACTTTTAAATCGACTATCTTTCATCATTGATAATGATATTGCCAAGCAGCGATAAGCAGGGATGGTTTGATTATAGAGCTTGATCACTGCGAGTCGAACTTCTGGTTTATTAATTTAACCTAAACTTTCCGCTACTGACAAATAATCAGTATAAATTTGGGGAGAGCCGGAGAAAGAGGCAAATTGTTTCCACTCTTTATACATAAGTTTAGTGTCCTGATGTGCCCGTGCAAAATGAAAAGCGTTATCAGTGGCTATATCTGGTTTGGGATAAAATAGATTAAGAGCTGCAAGACTTTCAATCTCCATCATTACCACGTATTGATCTAGACGGTTTCCGCGCTCACCTTTTAATAAGCGAAATTTCCATCCTGGATAATCCTCTATTCGATGATGGTTTTCAGCAATAAAAGTTTCAAAAGTTTCTGCCTTAACTCCAGGCCGTAGCGCTAAGTTGTGGATCCCTATTATTCTGGCAATAGTCTCTTGGTTAGGTCGCTCCATATAGCGTGGGCCATAACAGACGGTACTTTTTTTATTTTCAGCCAGTAGTTGATAATCAGTATAAATAGTTGGAATTTCACTAAAAGTACCATAACGTTGCCATTCGGCAAGGATTTGATGGATTTTTTGTGGTTGTTCTTGCCAGAATTGATTCGCTAATTCTGTTTTGTTGCCGTCATTGGATTGATAGCGATTACGATGTTCAACACTGTCTATTTCAAACAGCATCAGGTATTGTCCAACTCGCTTGCCGCGCAGACCTCGCAATAGCGTCCAGCGCCAACCTGGATAACATGGAAGATAGACACCTTTTTGGCGAACGAATGTTTCGAATTGCTCTGTTGTAATACCTGCCTCGGTATCGATTGCAACGTAATACAGACTGAAAACGGGTAAGGGCGAGTTATATTTTTTTCCATGAATAATTTCCTTACATTTTGCCGTAGATAACGGGCTATGGCCTCGTGCCAAACATTATGTCATTAGGCATCCAGTATAATGTTCGCTGCCAATGAGATAGGGTGTCATGGTAGAGTATTGGCTGCTACTTATTAATAACGAGTTATAAATCTGTTGCCATAATAACGTTATTATGATTACAGATATGCCAGAAAAATACGGCATCAAAAAATAGTGTTGATTTTTTTAATTAAATAATGTTAACAAAATTGGGTATTAATAATGGACTCAATTAATATTGCCGCTTCTTTAGTTAAAAAAAACCTGTTATTATCAATGAAAATAAGTTTTCTAAGCTGTAATTTTGTTAGAGCATGATTAATAGTTTTATTGGTAAAAAAACTTTCTCCATCAAATTTTGCTTTATAAACATTATCATCGACCGGGATCAAGCTAGATAATGCCATTTTAAAAGCATTTATTCTTTTTTGATCGTTTGAAAAACCTCTAATGGAGTGACAAGGTAGTTGGCTTTTAATAATAGATTCTTTGTATTGTTTATAGTTTGTTATATTTATCATTTCAGAGGAGATAGATTTTGAACTTCCACCTAATCCGATCGCTATCTCAGGGTATTGCTTATTAAGATCAGTAATAAGGCTTTTCCATTTTTCAGGATAAGTATTTTTCTTATAAAAATACATTGTCGGGTGTTCGTTATATTCCCTAGCTAGATATTTATCTATTAAATCTCGCATTTGATACTGTTTCCATAAACTCTTTCATATGTAATTTAGTGCAAACAACATGAGAAATATTCAGTTTTTTTATTATTTCCATATCGTTTTTTACATCATCAACAGTTTGGCCGAATAAACCATAAATGAGGTCAACACTAATTAATTCAAAACCTAATGTATTAGCATCTGCAATGGTTTTAAAAAACTCTTCAGCAGTGTGTTTTCTGCCACAGGCTTTAATTAAATGATCCTGAAATGATTGAGTACCAAAGGATAATTTAGAAAAACCAAGTTCTTTTAACAACGACAAATATTCTTTATTTAGACTACCAGGCTCTCCTTCAAATCGCATAGTTGTGGATGAGAAGTTAAAATTATTTTTATAAAAATTTATTAATCTTTTTAATTCTCTATCAGGCAGAAGAGAGGGAGTACCGCCAAATATATTAAATTCGCCAATACTCACATTAGTTAGATTTGGCACCTGCTTTAACCAAAACGTAGCTTCTTTAATATTAAGGTCAACAATTTCTTTAAATAAACTATCAGCTTTTGCAGTGTTAGGGTTCACTATAACGGTTGGAAACTGACAAAAGTGGCATCGATAACGACAAGTTGGAATATAAACCCAGAGATGAATATTTTCTGCCTTTTTTATTTCCTTATTCATATCATTATAAAATGAGGTTAAGGGATAATTATCGATATCGCCGGGGAAAATATGACAGCCAAAAGGATCCTTAACTACATATTCAAGTAAATCTGTATTTTCTTGTTTACTTAAAATATTGCATATATTTGGTTTAGGATATTTTTCATCAATATCATTAAGAGAGGCAATATAGGTATCTCGCATTAGAACACTCCACCATTAGCAAAATAGTTGTGTGCTTCTCCAGATTCTCTATCCTCGCAAAAATAATAAACAAATCTATTAAAATCTTTATTATCAATAGCATTAAAGCACTCAGGGATTGGTGGCGGATAGCCGATGTCTTCACCTACATAACGGCGAAGTGAGTTAAATATCTCTTCTTTAAATTCAAAATAGAGTCGGAAGGCGGGGGTTTTGTAAGAATGTATGGGTTTGAAATCAGTAATACTGGTTTCATTTTTGATCTCATTAATTCTATTATAGAGATCCTTAGCAACCTCAGGTGTGAAAAAATTAATAACTTCTTGGTTATTAATCAAAATATTAGGATTTAATAACGCCGGTAATATAATGTTTTTCGGGATATAATCTTTTATTGAATAAAACCAAGCTTGTTGTGCATCATTAAGGCTTAAATCTTGATAATGATTTAATTGATTATCTAATGGCCTTACGTCTTTCATCGTAATAACGCCATTTTCACCATAGGCGATGCCATTAATAACATCATATAATAAGGTATCTACTCTTCTACTATTAATTTTTACATATGATTTTGGTGAATATACTGGTTTTCCACCATAAGCAATAACTTTTATGCCAAAATCCCAATCGTCAGATAAATGTTCGACAAATTTACCATTTTGTAATTGGTAAAATATTTCAATGCCATCAACAAGATCATACATTTTTTTTTCAACAGCAAATCCTTTTCCATCGGGAAAGCCACCAAACAAGGAGAATGAAAAATCACGGCAGCGTAATGTTTTATTTATTTCTTTATATAAATTAGGCCGCTCGATAAAATCATTTTTCTCATAAAAATAATTACAGGTACCTAAATCACCATCTTCGGTGATCATGGTATAGATAAGTTCGTCAAGCCAATATTGGTCTACAGTACAATCAGCATCAGCTGAAACTATATAATGTTTTTGCCAGTTGTTAAATTGAACCCGTCGTTTTTCAGCTCGTAGGGATGCATAATCCATTCCTTTTTTTCTTGCTGAAGAAACGCCTTGAATTTTTTCATTAATAATATGAATATCAAGATTATTATATCTGTTTTGACAAGCAATAATTTTATTAACAGAATCATCGGTTGAATTATTATCAACAAAAATTAATTCAGCATTACTCAGATCAAATAGTTTATATTTAAATTTTTGATTATAGATTGATTCTATGACACTTTCTAATCGTTCACTTTCATTATAAAAAGGGAATACAATAGATATAAAGGTTTCTTTACGCATAAATTATCCATATTAAAGGTTAAATATCTCATTTTTAATACTAGATATTAAATATTTTATTTATTACCTGATTAGATAATAAATTTTTTCCTATATTAAAATTATGTTTTACCAAAGCTGCTGTCTTATTTTGATCATTAATTAAATTATAAACTCGCTGGATAAAGTCGTCGTCCGGTAGTCCATCTTCTTTTGGCGAAATATTCATTAATTCAGTTTTAAAGCCATGTTGTCCATAAACTTCATGATAGTATTCGTAACTTGTAGATATATAACAACGATTATGACTAATTGCTTCTCCTATGGGATTACCATAACTATCATAATCATAGGATGTTAAGAATGAAACCATATCGCTAGAATAATAGAGGTCTTGAATAGTGGGTTTATTGTTTTCATTTTCTATAAAATCATGTTGTAGTGGCCCAGAAAATCTTATAAAATTCTCTAGTTCTAATTCTTTTATATATTTCCTTAAATAATGTGAATAATCACTATTTTCTTTTTCATCACCAGCAATAATTAAATATATAGAGCATGATTTATTATTTTTTGTATATAAATCGTTAAGCTTTTTGACTAGGTAAATATCCCTTTCTAATTTTTTTTCAGGAATAATTCTAGTGGTTCTAGCGATTAAAAAATCATTTTTTGTTATATTAAATCTATCTCTTATATTTATTCTATCATGATTATTATTATTAAATAAATAAGTGTTACGCATAACATCAATATTGATATCCTGCTTACTCCAATCTTTTAGTTTTTTAGCTAATGAATTGTTTAACGTAACGTATTTTATATATTTTGATTTAATAGGTTTTATTGCATAATGCCAAGGTTCTTGGCCGTATTTTTTTGATAATGTTTCACTGTTCCACATTAGGTCATGATCTCGCCATAATACAAAACAGGCTAGATTTTTTTGTGAGCCATATTTTTCTATACTTTTATATAGCGCTTTAGTATAAATAATATTTTCAGGTAATGTTCCATTTTCAATGACCAGATGAGTAATCTGCAGTTTATTCCATATCTTAAAAATTATTTCAGATAACTCATTGGCAACAATATCTATTTGTTCAAGTAGTTTATTTTTCTCTATTAAATTTATTTTTGTCGTACATTTAATTAAAGAGTTATTTACTTTATCAATAAATTCAGGAGTATAATTTTTTAACAAATGTATATCATTAATTCTTACTAATTTAAAATGTTTATCAAAAATTGATTTTTCATAACAAGAATAGGGTTTAGCAAAATTTCCTTTATCAATTTTTATGTCATAGCCTAATTCAATAAAGGATTCAAATCCTTTATTATTTAAATAACATGCTAATTTTGCTGCTTCAACTGTAATTCCTGAAACAGCTATAGCATCAAATGAAATAAACATAACTTTTTTTATAAGGCATATTAATTCCCTATCTTTTATTTTTTTGCTTTGAATAAAAAAATATTTATCATGTATAATATAAATATTTTCTTATTTTTTAATGATTATTAATATATTTTGTGATAAGCATCGAATAAAAATATTTGCAACAAGGATAAAAGTAATTTTTGCTATAATTGAGATACAAATAAAAATCTTTCAAATAACACTTGTCATTTAACTTTAAATATATTTCAACTTTTTAACACATTAAAGTTTATATTAATTAGATATCTATAAACAGTTTATTAAAAATATTAAATAAAAACAAAAAAATGATTAATCCTAAATGTTATTAAAATAATTGAAACTAAGTAATAACATCTCTGAATAGAATTTTAGTAAAATTTCAATTTTTATATTTAAAGTTAATGGCTAATATAAATATTATTTTAATTTAATAAATATTTCTTTTAGAAATTTATGTTGATAATTGAATGACATAAAATCATTATCTGTTGTTTTATTCTAAATAATTAGAATAATAAAAAATTATTCTCAAGATAAATTGACATAAGTAAGTTATATTTATTTAAAAAAGAAAAATTCTCATACCGATGCTTATTAAAATTATAAAATTATCATTATATTATTCAAAATAAATAATAGTTTTTCAAAAAATTACAGTCATTTTGTTTTATATCTATTTTGTGATTGATCTCTATGAAATATGATTATTGATGAGATATTTTATATTTTATTATGTAAAAATATAAAATTATTGAAATTATGTTAAAAAATATCACAATAAGTCATGTTAATATTAACAAGATTATTTCTACGATTGGTGGTAGAAATAATGTTAATAGTTTTACCCACTGTTTGACTCGATTACGTTTTATTTTACATGAACCAGAAAAGGTAAATATAGAGGATTTAAAAAAACTACCCGATGTTAAAGGTTGTTTTAATCAAGCAGGACAACTACAAATTGTTATTGGTACCAATGTAGATAAATATTATAAAGCCATTCAAGAACAATTTGATATAACAAACTGTGACGACAATAAAAGAGAGTCCAAAAGAGCGATTAAAAAAAAGACAAAAATTTGGACACGTTTAATTACCAATCTTGCTGAAATTTTTTTTTCCATTGCTGCCAGCGCTTATTTGTGGCGGCTTGCTGTTGGGCTTGAGAAATGTTTTAGGCGAAATGCCAGTAGTAAATAATCAACCATTAATGGCATTTTATCCTACACTAAAACCGATTTATGATTTCCTTTGGCTGCCTTGTGAGGCTATTTTTCATTTTTTACCGGTTGCAATTTGCTGGTCAACAGTAAAAAAAATAGGTGGAACGCCGATATTAGGTATTATTCTTGGAATTACATTAGTTTCACCACAATTAATGAATGCCTATAATTTAGGCAGTCAGTTACCTGCTGTTTGGGATTTTGGTCTATTTACTATTCAAAAAGTAGGTTATCAGGCCCAAGTTATTCCCGCTATTTTTGCTGGCTTATTTTTAGGTTGGTTTGAAATATTCATACGCCGTTATGTTCCTGGTTATTTAAAATTTGTGGTTGTTCCTATTGTTACTTTGAGTATTTCTGTTTTTGTTGCTCATGCAATACTCGGCCCAATAGGGCGAATGATTGGTAACGAAATTGCAGAAGTAGTCAGATTTGTCATGTTCGGTGGTTTTGCACCAATTGGCTCTGCTATTTTTGGTTTTACCTATCCTCTATTAGTAATCAGTGGCGTTCATCATACGACGTTGGCCATTGATCTCCAGATAATGCAATCGCAGGGTGGAACGCCAATTTGGCCAATTATTGCACTTTCTAATATTGCACAAGCCTCTGCTGTGGTGGGCATTATTATTGTCAGTCGTAAAGAAAATGAACGTGAAGTCACTATTCCGGCCGCCATTTCTGCTTATCTCGGGGTTACTGAGCCGGCGCTTTATAGTGTCAATCTTTATTATCGTTTTCCCTTGCTCTGCGCTATGGTAGGTTCTGCCGTTGCCGGTTTTATTTGTGGTGTCTTTGGCGTACTTTCGAACGGTATTGGTGTGGGGGGACTGCCTGGTATTCTTTCTATCCAACCGATTTATTGGCTAGTTTATTCTTTTGCAACAATCATTGCGATTGTCGTTCCAATCATATTGACGATAGTGATTTACCGTTACCAACAACGAAAAGGCACACTTATTTCTGATTAAAGGATTATTTGACTAATACATTTTTAATAGTGAATTTGAATATGAATTATTTGCATGTTGTTTTTAAACCACAAGAATTAGTGGTTTACCAAGCCCAAATGAATAATAAATCTTATCCGATAACCTATCAGAAAATTAAAAAATTAGATTTATTAGCGTTAATTAAGCAAATTAAATTAGATTTTCCCCATAATCAAGGGGGAATATTAAAAGGAGATGCGTTAGCGTTTTATTCGCCATTTTGTATAAAAATTGCTGATGAAGATGTCGTTGACATGGAGAAATGTTTTGCTGAAATATTTAATGTTCCTTTCGTTCGAGCAGAGGCTTTGGTTGATAATGGTGAAGAAACATTAAAAAAGACTTTGGCAGAGAAACAACAAACAATAGGTTGGAGCATTGATTATTGCGGATATAATCCAGGTAAAGCGGAATATACCACTGAGTCTTTATTGACCGTAGCGAATGGATATTTAGGATTAAGGGGTACATTACCTGAAATGGTAATCAGTGATGATACCTATCCGGCAACTTATCTTGCCGGGCTTTATAATCAAGCTATTTCGGTAATAGATGACCACCAAGTGCATAATGAAGATTTCGTTAATGCACCCAATGCACAATATATCTCGTTACGTATTGGCCAGGGTAAGTTTGTTAATCTTACTGATTTTAAGGTCATTTCTCTTTATCGTCGATTAGACTTTCTGACAGGGATTTTATCGAGTGAATTACAAATTGAAGATGAAGAAGGGCGTCGCTTAAAAATAGATTGCCGAAAATTTACTAATATGGCAAGAATGACACACTACAGTATTGAGTATCAATTTTGTCCGTTAAACTTTTCTGATCAAATAACTATTTGTACCAAAACAGATGGCGGAACGTTTAATTATGGTGTTGAACGTTATCGTTCGCTCAATTCTTATCATTATGAGATAAAAGATTTAATTGCTGATAAACATAAAACCTATTTATTAGCGCGAACCTATCAAAGTAAAATAGGTATTGGTATTTCGACAGAAATTAGCGGTGATTTCTTTGCGCCAGATAGTGTCGAAAATAGGATAAATGAAAATAGTATTGTTCAACAAGTCGTTTTTTCTGCGGAGCAAGGCAACTGTTATCGGTTAGAGAAAAATGTAGCTATCGCAATTTCCACTGTTTTTAAACAAGATTGGCAGCAGGTAGATACATGGCAACTACCTAACTTTGCCGCTCAGTTAGCAGAAAGTCAGCTTGCCTGGCAAACGCTTTGGCGGGAAAGTGATATTGTCATTGCTGGTGATATGATGGCGCAAAAACTGCTGCGTTTACATACCTATCATCTATTAGCCTCTTGTTCTCCTTTAACAAATGGCAAACATAAATTAGATGTTTCTGTTACTGCTAGAGGTTTACATGGAGAAGCTTACCGAGGGCATATTTTTTGGGATGAGATATTCATTCTGCCATTTTATATTATGCATTTTCCAACAACTGCTCGCCAATTACTGATGTACCGTTATCGGCGATTACCTGCCGCAAAACAGGCCGCTTCACAAGCGGGTTACCAAGGAGCTATGTTTCCCTGGCAATCGGGTCACGATGGTAGTGAGCAGACGCAAACCTTACATATCAATCCGCTGACAGGACAATGGGATCCTGATCATAGCCACTTACAGTGTCATATTTCTTTAAGCATTGCTTATAATGTATGGTTATATTGGCTAAATACGGGTGATAAGCCATTTATGATCGACTATGGGCTGGAATTATTAATCGAGATAGCCAAGTTTTGGCTGAGTAAAACAGCCTGGGATGCGACGAGCAATCGATATCATATTGCTGGTGTGATGGGACCAGATGAATTTCATGAATATAGTTTAGGTAATAAAGAAGCTGGTTTGCAGGATAATGCTTATACTAATTTAATGGTGGCATGGTTATTTAATCAAATTGATATAATTGTTTTGTCTCTATCGAAACAAGACTTAAATAATATTTTAAATCGAGTTGATATTGATACTGACTTCTGGCAGCAATTAACAACCATTAAAGAAAACTTAGCCTTGTCGATTAATGAGCAAAATATCATAGGTCAATTTGATGGTTATTTTGCCCTTAAAGAAATTGATTGGCAAAAATATCGCAATAAATACGGTAATATTTATCGGTTGGACAGAATACTGCGTGCTGAAGGGAAATCAGCTGATAATTACAAAGTGGCTAAACAAGCAGATTTGCTAATGATATTTCATAACCTGAGTCAAGACGTTGTAAAAAATTTATTAAAAAAAATGAATTATGCTACCTCTGATAATTATGTTGAAAAAAATTTCAATTATTATTTTTCTCGTACTTCCCACGGCTCGACATTATCTCGGGTTGTTCATGCTTCTTTGGCTGAAAATATTAAATTGTCAGCTTTATCATGGCAATTATATAAAGAGGCGCTATTTTCTGATTATCAGGATATTCAAGGTGGAACCACGTCAGAAGGGATTCATACTGGCGTAATGGCCGCTACCCTTAATATGACAATTATGACATATGGTGGGGTAGATATTCGTCAACCGTTATTAGAGATCAATCCTTCATTACCTAGTCATTGGCGACATCTCCAGTTTAAACTGTGCCATTTAGGTGTTAATTACCAATTTTTTATTACTCAAGAGAAGTTATTTGTGAGTTGTGATCGCGATACTGAAATACTGGTGAATAAGCAGGGATATCGGATTTCTGCCGGTAAAATTGCCAATATTGATTATAAAAATGAGGTAGTTGCATGAAGAAGGGAATGATCTTCGATCTTGACGGTGTTATTGTCGATACCGCTTTTTATCATTTTAAAGCTTGGCAATATCTGGCTAAACAAATCGATATTGATTTTGATGCAACGTTTAATGAAACCTTAAAAGGAATAAGCAGAGTTGAGTCATTGGAAAAAATTTTGCTTTATGGTGATAAAGTCGATGATTTTAGTGTGGCAGAAAAAAATATTCTGATGAACCGTAAAAATGATCACTATGTACAATCACTCAGGAAACTGACAGAGAAAAGTATTTTACTCGGAGTATTGCCTTTTATTCAGCAAGCAAAAAAAAAACAAATTCCTTGTGCGATTGCCTCTGCATCTAAAAATGCTACCATGATTCTTGAGCAACTTAATATTAAAGATTATTTTGATGCCATTGTTGATCCTCACTCTTTGTCTAAAGGCAAGCCGGATCCCGAGATTTTTTTAACCGCTGCTAATTTAATCGATGTATTGCCGAGTGAAGCAATTGGTTTTGAAGATTCACAAGCTGGCATTGAAGCATTAAATAGAGCGAATATTTTTTCTGTCGGCATATCGCCGCAAGACAATTTAGTCGGTGCTGATTTACGCGTCGACTGTTTTGAAAACATTAATTTTGAGCAGCTATTGAATATGTAAGTAACCATATTCAATATATGATAAAAATTATGAGTATTTAATAAAATAACCAATCCTGCCATCTTTCGGCTAGGCAACAAAATTGTTGATATTATTTAAAATATCATTGATATATATGTTGCCTACCTGCCATTACTTAGTTGTTTCTCTATTCATAATAACAATGATTAATAAACTTAATATTTTTCTGGTTGATAATGAGAATGATTCTCTATATCATTTGCATAAGTAAACAAATGTCAATTTATTATAATTTAATGTAACTATTAGTCTAAATAATTAAATTTTAGTGAGCAAAATTTAAAACTAAAATTGGATGGTTGTATCCAAATTTCTATATTCAGAGGTTTCAATTATCACCTTATAAATCAATCAAATATTAAGCTTTAGCACCATTGCTTATGTTGATACATGAATGTTGAAAGGGA
This sequence comes from Arsenophonus nasoniae, assembly GCF_004768525.1. Lineage (NCBI taxonomy): Bacteria > Pseudomonadati > Pseudomonadota > Gammaproteobacteria > Enterobacterales > Morganellaceae > Arsenophonus > Arsenophonus nasoniae. The sequence goes on along the minus strand of NZ_CP038613.1, from coordinate 3,578,520 downwards.
TAGTAAATAAAAGGGCTTTATTAAATGAACTCACTATTTACAAAAGTAAAATCACAAACTTCACATCTGACTAAAAAGAATTGGTTATATGCAAACCAGCACCTAGTCGCCAAAATATTGCGTGAACTTTTTCACGAAAAAATAATTCAGCCACTAAATTGTGGTGATAGTTATTCGATTGAGATTGGCCAATCACACTATCGTTTTCAAGCGCAAAGCTATCAACTTGATCATTTAGATATTAATCCTACCTCGATAAGTAGAAGTAAAAATGGCCAACCACAAGTTATTGATGCCATCGCCCTTATTATTGAATTATCGCCCTTATTGGATATTTCTGCTTCAATGCTACCTATCTATCTTGATGAAATATCCAGCACACTTTATGGTTATGCGTTTAAGTATCAAAATAATCGATTAACGGCACATGATCTGGTGCGAGCAGATTACCAAATAGTAGAAACTGCGATGACCGAGGGCCACCCAGTATTTATCGCAAATAATGGCAGGATCGGTTTTGATGCTGATGATTATTTACATTACGCACCAGAAAGCGCCAATCCAATCAAATTGGTCTGGATTGCAGCCCATCGTAATAAAACCGTTTTCTCCTCATTATCGTCATTCTCGTATTCGGCATTAATGGAACAAGAATTAGAGAAGTATTTGCTCACGCAATTTGCCCAATATATGCAGACATTAGATTTAGATTTAGCGGATTATTATTTAATGCCGCTACATCCCTGGCAATGGAAACATCGAATTGCAATTAGTTTTGCTGCTGATATTGCTAATCAAGATATTGTTTATTTGGGCGAAGGTCATCATGATTATCTGGCTCAACAATCTATTCGTACCTTTTTTAATATTAGCCAGCCGCAAAAAAATTATGTCAAAACGGCACTATCAGTGCTGAATATGGGATTTATGCGTGGGTTAGATCCACATAGCATGGTTACGACACCCAGTGTAAATGAATGGCTTAATCATCTAGTTCAGTCTGATAATTTTTTACAGCAAAAAGGGTTCACGATCCTGCGTGAGCATGCAGCAATAGGTTATTTTAATCCCTATTTTGAAATAGCGATTAAAAACAATAATCCGCATAAAAAAATGTTATCAGCATTGTGGCGAGAAAGCCCAATGACCATGTTAAACAGCGATCAACGTTTGATGACTATGGCTTCATTATTACATCTTGATAATCAAGGTAAAGCTGTTGTTGCTGCACTGATTGAAGATTCTGCTATTACCGTAGCAGATTGGATCTCACGTTATTTAGATGTTTATTTATCACCATTACTCCATACTTTTTTTGCCTATGATTTGGTCTTTATGCCGCATGGTGAAAATTTGATGTTGGTGTTAGAAAACAATCAACCGGTAAAAATGTTAATGAAGGATATTGGTGAAGAGATCGCTATTTTAAATAGTGATATTCAATTACCCAAAGAAATTGATTTTCTTCATGTTAAAGTCAAAGATGAGATGAAAATTAACTATATTCTGCTGGATATTTTTGACTGTTTTTTCCGTTATCTCGTCCCCCTACTGCAAAAACATCTTTCTTTCGCGGAAAGTCATTTTTGGCAATTAGTGGCTCAGTGTATCTATAACTACCAATCACAACATTTAGAACAAATAGAAAAATTCGAGAAGTTTGATCTGTTTCAGCCGGATTTTGTACGTATTTGTTTGAATCGGTTACAAATGGCGAATAATCAGCAGATGATCGATCTTGATGATCGAGAAAAAAATCTGAAATTCGCCGAAAAATTGCGTAATCCACTCTATGCATTCCGTGATAACTATGCAGTTACGGTGCAGATGAACAAGACAATAACAATATCGAACTGATTATAACAATAAATAATTTTAGGGATGGGATGAGAAAATGGTTAACCCACATTTGTATCATGATAGGGTGACATTGAAGAAGATATTATCTTTGATGGTGCCACTATTTATATCAGGGAACAATTCTGCTTTAGCCGCAGAAAAGTCGGCTATAAATGACGATATTATTATTATAACCGGCAAAGCAGAAGCAACAGGCATCACTGAAGACAGCAAAATGTATAATACTTCATCGATGTCAACCGCCACCGGATTAAATCTTTCGGCGCGTGAAACACCGCAAAGTGTGAGTGTGCTTACCAAGCAACGAATGCTAGATCAGGATCTTAAGAATGTTACCAGTGCAGTGGATAATATTACTGGCATCAGTGTGCGGCAATCAGATAGCGATCGTTTTAGTTTTACATCGCGGGGAATGCGGATTAAAAATATTCTGCGTGATGGTGTAGCGACCTATTATGATACGCGCTTTAATTATGGCGATAACTTATTGGATACAATCTTATTTGATCGGATTGAAGTTGTTCGCGGTGCGGCCGGTTTAATGGTCGGGCCAGGCCAGCCTTCAGCAGTAATAAATTTGATCCGTAAGCGACCAACTCGCGATTTCCGTGGCGAAGTGATGATGGCAGTCGGTTCCTGGGATAAGTGGAGAACCGGGCTTGATTTGTCTGGGCCTTTAAATGCGGCAGGTACGGTGAGAGGGCGATTTATTACCGCTTACCAACGCAACAATGCTTTTATTGATCGTGAACAACATGAACGATATCCATTTTATGGCATTGTCGAGATAGACTTAACTGCTAATACCTTGTTAACAATAGGTGCTGATTACCAATTTAATCACACTCGCCAGGGTATGTTTGGCGGCTTACCGATTTTCTTCTCCGACGGAAGTAAAACCGATTATAAGCGTCATACCAGTTATGCGCCGGATTGGGCATTTTCCAAGGTTCGTTCATTCTCAATGTTTACCAGCTTACAGCATCAATTTGCTAATAATTGGAGTATGAAAGGAACGTTTACTTACGATAATAATACCCTCGATCAAAAAGTATTATGGGCCACCGGATACCCCAATCCTAACAATAATCAGGGTATGTATCCAGGGAGTATGACCTTGATTGATGGTAGTCGCCGTCAAACTAGTTTTGATTTACAACTGAATGGTGATTATGGCTTATTCAGTCGTACCCATCATGCGAGTTTTGGGATTAATTATCAAAAACAGCATTTTCAAAACGATTATTACAGTGCGTTATGTATGCTGAAGAAAACTTGTAAATCCTTAGGCGATTTTCGCGAATCTAACTGGAATTATCCGCAACCCTCTTGGTCAAAGTCTCGTACCTATGGTTCAAAAGGCTATATTGAACAAACGGCGGGTTATGCAGTGACTCAACTCTCATTAATGGATCCTGTAACCCTCATTCTTGGTGGCCGGCTAACCAGTTGGAAAACCCGCGGTGATGATTTCAATCAGCCCAAAAATGGCAGTTATAGCGATCAATTTGTGCCGTATGGTGGATTAATTTACGATATTGCGCCAGATATCTCTATATATGGTAGTTATACCCAAATCTTTGATCCAGAAAGCCGGGTTGATCGCAATGGGCAACTACTTAAACCGGTTAGCGGAGAAAATTTTGAGCTAGGAATAAAGGGTATTGCGATGGATAATAGTGTCGATTATTCATTAGCGCTATTTGAGATCCGGCAGAATAACTTTACCCAATTAGATAGTAATGCGCCGCCACGCCCGGATGGCTCAAGAGTTTATTACGCTATTGATGGCGTTAAAACCCGAGGCTTTGAAGTTGAAGTCAGCGGTCAGCTCACTGATGATTGGAAAATTTATGCCGGTTATACTCAGTTCCGCGGCACAGATAGGGATGGAAAACGGATCAATAGAGAAATACCAAATAGATTATTTAAACTGTTTACCACTTATACGTTGCCGGGTGCAATGAGCAATCTGACAATTGGCGGTGGTGTTAACTGGCAAGGTAGTACTTGGCAACTGCTCGATGGGCCGGTTAAGAAGCAAGTGAAGGTTGAACAAGCGAGCTTTGCTGTTGTTAATTTAATGGGACGTTATCAATTTACACCGGCGCTTTCGCTAACGGTTAATTTGAATAATTTGTTTGATAAGACTTATTACACGCAATTTGGTGATTACAAACAATATTATTATGGTGCTCCGCGTAATATTGAAGCGACGCTAAATTATCAGTTTTAATTAAATAATAGATTTAAAGGTTATCAATAATGGTACTGCTGCGACAACGATTAGCATCTTATAAAATGGGGTTCACAGTACCATTAATATTGCTGATAATTTTATTAACCGCTTGTGATAAACCGCCGGTAGTAACAAATTTACCGCCAGATACTATTGGCTATCCCAAAACGATTATTACCGCGCTAGGGAAAGCAGAAATTAACCAACAGCCGCAACGGATTGTGGCCTTGGGAAGTGGTAGTGAGGATATCTTATTAGCACTCGGGATCGTGCCTATAGCGATTGAATCTCATTACTGGGGGGGCGATGCACAAGGATATTTACCCTGGTTTAAGGAAGAGGTTGAACGGCGTGGCGCTCGATTACCCGTGATCATTGAAATGTATCCTGAATTGGATATAGAAAAAATTATAAAATTAAAACCTGATTTAATTCTGGCAACCCAATCTGGCATCACCCAAGCGGATTTTAACTCTTTATCTTATTTTGCGCCTGTGGTGACCTATCCAGCTAAACCATGGCAAACAACACCACAACAGCAAATTAAATTAATTGCTAATGCCTTGGATAAACAACCGCAGGGAAAGAAATTATGTGCTGAACTTGATGCGATGTTAGCCGCAGCCGGTCATCGTATTCCTAATATACAAGACTATCAGTTTGCCTATATTAAGGCAGGGACAACCGCCAATAGTTTATCCATTTATGTAAAAAATGATCCGCGGGTTGACACCTTGGTTCATATAGGCTTGTCATTATTGCCATTGGCAAAAACAGTCACCGCTGCCTTTGGTAATTTTGCTGTCAATATTGGTCTAGAAAATGCCGACTTACTGAATGATGCTGATATTTTGTTAACCTGGTATAACAGCGAAAAAGAGCGACAAGAGACCGAATCTTTACCGCTATTCCAATCGATACGCGCAGTTCGTCAGGGAGTCTATATGCCATTAACGGATCAAACGCTGGTCATGTCGATGTCGTATGGCTCACCACTGAGTTTACGCTGGGGATTACCAAAATTTATGTCATTACTGCAGCAGGAGTTAGCTAAATATGATAAACCCTAAACGACGAATTTCCCGCCTGCTGGGATTAATATTAATGTTGCTATTAACCTGCCTTTGTATTTTGGCCAGTTTAAGTTTTGGTTCAAAACCCTTGCCATTATCAGCCGTTTGGCAACATTATTGCTATAACAGTCAAATTAATTATTATGATTTAGTCATTAACGCTCGAGAATCACGCACCTTTATTGGGTTAATGGCCGGCGCTGCATTAGCATTAGCAGGCGCAGTGGCGCAAGGATTGCTACGTAATCCGCTTGGTGATCCCGGTTTATTAGGCATTAACGCCGGCGCCGCGACCGCAGTGGTTTTTTGTTCTTTTGTACCTGCATTAACCAATGTCTCACATTTTTGGGCCGCTTTTATTGGTGCCAGTTTATCAACTTTACTGTTTTATTTTATCAGTGGTAGTAGTCGTAATACCAATCCGGTAAGGCTAATCTTAACTGGCGTTGCTATCAATGCTTGTTTATTAGCGCTAGTGCAGGGCGTTATTCTAATCAACCCCCAAGCGATGGATAATTATCGTTTTTGGAGTATGGGCGCTTTAAATTCAATGTCATTAACTGAAGCTGGCTGGCTAATCCCCTATTTATTAGTGGCTATTAGTTTAACATTTTCACTGAGTGCGGCATTAAATATTATGGTTTTTGGTGATGGCATTGTGCATTCGCTCGGCGGCAATGTTGCGCGTACCCGTCTATTGGCGCTATTAAGTGTCAGCATGCTAGCCGCTGTAGCAACCGCAATGGCAGGTCCAATTGCTTTTATCGGTTTGGCCGCGCCCCATTTAATGCGCACCTGGATAGGCAGTGATTTCCGTTGGCTGTTACCTTATAGCATGTTTGCCGGTTCATGTTTGTTGTTAATCTCTGATGTGATAGCACGGTTAGTCATTGCACCAGAAGAATTGATGGTCGGTATTATCACCGCAGCAATTGGTGCTCCTTTGCTTTATTGGGTAGCTAAAAAACCAACCGCTAGCAGAATGATAGAGTAAAATATGATGCAGATCGATTTGTCAGCGAAAAAAGTGAGCACTAAAACATTTGGTGTCGCCAATATACGATTTATTACTCCGTCATGGCAGACATCTAGTAGAATTTTATTCTTACTTCTGTTGTTAGTATTGTTTTTGTATCTCACTTTAGCCATTGGGCGAGAAGGGTTGGATAATCCTTGGTTAGAGATAAAAACCCGCTATCAGCAATTTATTCTATTGCAGATCCGTTTACCTAGAGCTTTAGTTGCCATCGGTGCCGGTATGACGCTGGCGCTTTCCGGTGCGCTTTTTCAGATCACCACCCGTAACGCATTAGCAAGTCCAGATATTATTGGGATTAATGCCGGCGCCGCTGTTGGCATTATGGCGGCACTATTATTCTGGCCAGATGTCGTACCTGTTTCTATTGGCGCATTGAGCGGCGCCGTGGTTGCCGTATTATTGGTTTATCTTGCTAATGGTGCCGTAAGTGGCGAGATCCAAACGACTAAAATTGTGCTTTCAGGTATTGCTGTTGCGGCTTTATCTATGGCTTTAGTTGATTTTGCTATTTCGAATACGCGTATTGAGCAGGCACAACAAATTCGGTCACTGTTAAGTGGTAGTTTGGCTAATCGGGGTTGGCAGGATGTGGTGCTAATTAGCGGTATGTTGGTTTTTATACCTATTCTGTTTTGGTTGGGTAAGCAGTTGAACTATATCAGTTTAGGTAATGATATTGCGATTACACTCGGTGTTCCTGTTCGTTTGGTGCAAATCATCAGCATACTGATAGCGATTATTTTTGCCACCCTGTCCGTATTAGTTGTTGGGCCGGTTGCTTTTGTGGCACTAGCAGCACCGCAAATTGCCAGGCGGATCATTTTGCATAAAGGTGTTGCGCTATTTTGTTCGATGCTAGTGGGCGCTTTATTAATGCTGTGCGCTGATTTTATTACGTTAATATTGCCAACGCCTGGGCGTTTAACGGTAGGTTTAGTCACGGCAGCAATGGGTGGGATTTATTTAATGTATTTATTGCATATGGAATTTAGGAGAATAAGCTAATGGTATCATCCACTCATTCTCCCTTGGTTGCTTCACGGCTGACAGCCCGTGATGTCTCTGTTGGATATGGCAAAAAAAGCATCATTAAAGAGGTAAATATAGCTATTTATGATAATGAATTTAGTGTCATTATCGGACCTAATGGCTGTGGTAAATCAACCTTATTAAAAACCTTTAGCCGTATTATGCAACCGCAGTGTGGTGAAATTCGATTGGATGGTAAGGATGTTTTCCACGCTAAACCTAAATGGGTTGCCCGGCAGCTCTCATTATTAGCGCAAGGCGCGATTATCACTGAACCGTTAACTATCTATGAACTCGTTTCCCGCGGTCGTTATCCTTATCAATCTTTTTTATTTCAGTGGTCAACTGAAGATGAACGGGCGGTGCAAGATGCGTTAAAGGCGGTTGATCTTTGGCCTATGGCACAAAAATTAGTCAGTGAATTATCAGGCGGTCAACGTCAGCGTGTCTGGTTTGCGATGACACTTGCTCAGCAAACTCCGATCATTTTATTAGATGAGCCAACAACCTATTTAGATATCGCTCATCAAATTGAAATGCTTGATCTTTGCCAACGTTTGCATCAGCAAGGAAAAACGTTAGTTTTGGTACTGCATGACATTAATCTGGCTTTACGCTATGCCTCGCGTCTAATTATGATGAAAGAGGGGCAGATTTATGCTGAAGGTAAACCTGAAAAAATTATTACCGAACAGAATATTAAAAATGTATTTGGTTTACCTTGTCGCATTATTTCAGATCCTGAATCGGGTAAACCACTAATTATTCCAAAATATAAAATCAATAAATAACCAACAAGATATTTTATTATATTTTAGTATTGGCAATATAAAATTGGAAAATCGGAGAATATGGCATGGGAAATAAAAATAATCAAAGTTCCATAGCTATTATACCTAAAATTGAAATAGCAGATATTACTAAGTTATTTGATAGTAAATTCAGCCATTTTAATTCTTCATTTAAAGTGAATGCAGAAAATATAACTACCAATAGTATGGAATTTTATCAATGGTCAAAGGAAAAACAGTTTTTGTCATTAATGGATCGCTATCAATATGAATACTATGGTAATAGTAGTCAACATGTTAATCAGAAGGGTCTCTATTCTTTATGGGCTCAATGGTATTTTGGCTTAGTGATTCCGCCTATGATGTTGATGCTATTAGAGTATCCGCAGGCGATTAATACCAGTTATCATCGTTTCCGCGTTGAATTTCATGCCAGTGGTCGGCCTAATATTGTTCATTATCAGCTAGCATGGATGGCTAAACCTTTATCTTTATTAGAGCGTTATCATGATCTATTACAGCAGCATATTATTCCAGTCTCTAACAAAATAGAATTTTATCGTGGTATCAATGGCCGTTTATTATGGAATAATATTGGCTACATTATGTATTGGTATTTAATGAATTTCAAAGAAAAACTAGACGCGGATCAGTATAATAATTTAATTAATATGCTTTTTTTTGAAAAAAAAATGTTAAATAAGCAAGATAACCCGCTTTATCGTACCATTATTGTTAGAAATAATGTCATACAACGGCGTAGCTGCTGTCAGAGAAACAAATTACCCGGTGTCGGTAATTGCCATGATTGCCCTCTTGAGGTGATGGCATCAATTTAATTTATTAAATTTACTGCTTATTTAAAATAAAAATAATTATTTGTTAGTTTTGTACCGCTTTATTAAATGATTAATGTAAGGCATTTAATCTATTTAAAAATAATGTTGAGCAATTATTTTAGCAAATTACTATACAAGAGTAAGGATATACAATGCCTATTGAAGTAAAAATGTGTGCTGAATTGCCATCAGCAACAACTTCTTTTATAAAGGAAGATTATTTTAAAGATAGCCTTTTTTATTCCTATTTCTTTAATCGTGATAATGCACAATGTTATTTTGATAATGCTCATGACGTTATAATTAAGATAAAAGAAATATTACAACAGACGCAAATTCCGTTTAGTGGAATATTGCCCCATGAGTTATCTCAATTATTTTCAAAAGTAAATTTAGATAATTCATTATCTTCTTGGTCATCAGTTTTAGCAGAATTAAATCAGCTTTATATTAAAGATGCAGTTTATTTTCATCATCCCAAATATGTTGCTCATCTAAATTGCCCATTAGTATTACCCGCTGTGATCGCCGAAATGTTGATTGGTGCCATTAATTCATCGATGGATACTTGGGATCAAAGTGCCGGCGCAACCTTAATTGAGCAAAAAGTGCTTGCTTGGACCGTGGATAAGCTAGGTTTAGGTAAAGATGCTGATGGTATTTTTACCAGTGGTGGTACGCAATCCAATTTTATGGCGATGCTACTGGCTCGTGATTGGTTTTGTTGTCAGCGTGATCGACAACATAAAAATTTGATCCATGGCTTACCGGACGATTTTCGTAAGCTACGCATATTAACCTCATCAGTCAGTCACTTTAGTACCCAAAAAGCAGCGGCTATGTTAGGGCTCGGTTATCAAGCTATTATTTCAGTGCCTCATGATGATAAATTCTGTATGTCTATTGAGGCGTTAGAAACGAGTATTCAACAATGCCTTGCTGAAGGAAATATTCCATTTGCTGTGGTAGCCACGGCGGGAACTACCGATTTTGGCAGTATTGATCCGCTCCCCGCTATTGCCGATTTAGCCAAACAATATGGTTTGTGGATGCATGTTGATGCGGCTTATGGTTGTGGATTATTAGTCTCATCGCGTCATTCTCATTTACTTCAGGGAATAGAGCAGGCAGATTCTGTTACAATCGATTATCACAAAGCATTTTTCCAGCCAGTCAGTTGTGGTGCCTTTTTTATTAAGGATCGGCAGCATTTTTGTCACTTAACCTATCATGCAGATTATTTGAATCCGTTAAGTGCTGAACAAGAAAAAATTCCCAATTTGGTAAATAAAAGTATACAGACAACCCGCCGTTTTGATGCTTTAAAAATGTGGCTGACCCTGAGAATGATGGGAGCGGAACAATTGGGTTTGGCATTTGACAAAGTGTTGGATACTGCACAAATCGCCTACCACTTAATGGTAGCAAATTCCCATTTTGAAGTTGTTCATCAACCCGTGCTCAGCACGTTAGTTTTTCGTTTCATACCGCCGCAATCTCTGTCACAAGAACAAATTGATGATCTTAACGCTAATATTCGTAAGGCCTTATTCCGAGAAGGCGAAAGCATTATTGCTGCTACCAAAATTAACGGGCGACAATACTTGAAATTTACTTTTCTTAATCCATTAACAGAACGAAAACATCTGGTAGAAATAATGAATAACATTATTCAGCAAGGCAATTTCTTATTGACATCGTAAGCGTTTACTAACAAGACATCATGTAAATAAATAATTATTCCCGTTTTTAAACGGAGCAATTTTGTTAGGAGTTATTATGACAACCAGGACTTATGATTTTATCGCGATTGGTATTGGCCCATTTAATCTGGGATTAGCCTGTCTGGTTCAACCAATAAAAGAGATCAATAGCCTGTTTATTGATCAGAATGCAGCTTTCGATTGGCATCCTGGAATGATGTTGGAAAACTCCTCGATGCAGACGCCATTTATTGCCGATTTAGTTACTTTAGCATCACCCAGTCATCCATTAAGTTTTCTCAATTATATCAAACAAAAAGGACGTATTTACTCATTTTATATTCGGGAAAATTTCTTTTTATTGCGCAAAGAATATAACCAATATTGCCAATGGGCAGCAGAGCAATTATCCAATTTGCGTTTTAATACGCGGGTAGAAAATATCAATTATGATCCCTCGCTGGATTGCTATACCTTGCATTGTGTTGATACGGTAACCGGACAGTGTCATCAGTTTTGCTGCAAAAAACTCATATTAGGAACCGGCCCTTCACTTTATATACCGAAATGTTGCCAGCCATTTGCTGAGCAAATAGTACGAACTGATAACTATTTGGCTAATAAAGCCAGTTTACAGCAAAAGAAATCAATTACTATCATCGGTAGCGGCCAGAGTGCAGCAGAAATTTTTTATGATTTGCTTAGTCAGATTGATATCTATGGTTATCAACTGAATTGGGTAACGCGCTCGCCGCGTTTCTTCCCGTTAGAATATAGCAAATTAACGTTAGAAATGACTTCACCGGAGTATATCGATTATTTCCATAACCTATCAGACACCATACGTGATGAACTGAATCGTAGCCAAAAATCCCTCTACAAAGGAATTAATAGTTCACTTATCAATGACATTTTTGATCTGCTGTATTGCAAACGGTTGAATGGCAAGCTGCCTGTGGCATTACATACCAACAGTGAATTAAAACACCTACAGTATGATCATGAAAAACAACAACTGCGATTAGATTTATGTCAACATGAGCAACAAGCGGCATTTTCACTGGCAACGGAAGCTGTTGTGTTAGCAACAGGTTATCAATACCAAATACCTAAATGTATTGATGGTATCCGTGACCAGATCTGTTGGGATAAGTACGGACGCTATGACGTACGGCGTAATTACAGTATTGATGAGCATAATCGCATTTTTGTGCAAAATGCCGAACTCCATACTCATGGATTTATTACGCCAGATCTTGGCATGGCCTGTTATCGTAATTCTTATTTAATTAAACAAATTACCGGCAAAGAACACTATGCAATAGAAAATAGTATTGCATTCCAGCAGTTTGGTGTAGCGTAAGAAGGAGTCAATTGATGTCTGTTGCAACTATGGCGCCGTTTAAAAAAACAGTCACTGATGTCGGCACATTTTCAGTACAGCCACTGAATCTAAATGAAGATATTGCCATTATTAGCCAATGGGTTAATCGCAATTATGCGCATTATTGGGGAATGCAAAATTATACTTCGCAACAAGTAAAAAATTTTTATCAAGATCTATTGATCCGTCAGCCTAATTCGGTCTTTACTGGCAGTTACCAGGGAAAAATAGTATTTTTACTCGAGTGTTATTGGGCACAAGATGATGTTATCAGCCAGCACTATCGTGCTGACCCAGGTGACATGGGAATGCATATTTTGGTTGCGCCATCGGAGCAAAAAATCAAGCAGTTTACCTGGGGGGTTTTTCAAACCATTATCGCCTTCATTTTCAATAACCCTGCGGTTAAGCGGATTGTTGTTGAGCCTGATATTCGCAATACGAAAATTCATCGGCTAAATATAAAGGCGGGTTTTGTGTATGAAAAAACCGTGCAATTAGCAAATAAAATGGCTGGCTTAGCATTCTGTACCAGAGAGCAGCATCAAATAGCTTTGCAATCAGCGCCATTAATTAAATTTTCACAGCCCGATAATCCTTTGGTACATCATTTATATCCGCAGGTTTGGCAAAAAGTACATCGATTACAGCTGAGAAAAGCCATTTCCGAGTTTGCTCATGAGTGTTTATTATCGCCAAAACAATTAACAGAAAAAATCGATCGAGATGGTTATCATTATTATCGTTTGGATAATGATGAGTATGGCGTACAGTATTATTTCCGTGCGCGACGATTGGCATTAGATCATTGGTTGATTGATGCTGACTCGCTGCAAAAAATGCACACAGAGAATTGGGCTGAACTCGACTTTATCCGTTTCATTATTGAATTTAAACATCAGCTTGGGATCAGTGACAGTGTTATGCCAACTTATGTGGAAGAATTAATGAGTACACTACATAGTAGCGCATTTAAATACCATCGTACTGGTATTACCGTTGATAGTTTGTTGCATGCTGATTTTCAGACCATTGAGGCTGAAATGATGGAAGGGCACCCAATTTTTATCGCTAACAATGGCAGAATTGGCTTTGATGCACAGGATTTTCAATGTTTCAGTCCTGAATCAGCGGCAGGTATCCATTTAATATGGTTAGCGGCACATAAAAGTCAGGCCCAGTTTGCCTGTATAGAGCAGCTTAGTTATCAACAGCTAATCGAGCAAGAATTGAGTCAACAGGAGATAATTGATTTTAACCACCAATTAATTTTGCTTGGACTGGATCCACAGGAGTACCTATTGATGCCATTTCATCCATGGCAGTGGCAAAATAAGTTACCATCCATCTTTGCTCATGAGCTTGCTAGTCAAAAACTAATCTATCTAGGCGTAGGCAAAGATTGCTATCAAGCCCAACAATCAATACGGACGTTATTTAATCGCAGCCAACCACAGCGCTATTATGTGAAAACTGCGTTATCTATCTTGAACATGGGATTTATGCGCGGTTTGTCGCCCTATTACATGGTAACCACACCAGCGATTAATGATTGGCTATATGATCTGGTACAACAAGATGATGTTTTACGTCGTTGTGGTTTTCGGTTATTACGGGAAGTTGCCAGTATTGGTTTTAGAAATCATTACTATGAGCAAGCGATCCAAGGCGATACCCCTTATAAAAAAATGATGGCGGCACTGTGGCGGGAAAATCCCTTACAATTAATTGGCAGCAAACAAAAATTGATGACGATGGCGGCATTATTACACCATGATCAACAAGGTAACGCATTCTTACCTGCTCTAATTGCCGCATCAGGTATCTGTGCTGATGAATGGATTAAACGCTATCTGGACTGTTACTTACTACCACTCTTACACTGTTTATATGCTTATGATTTAATGTTTATGCCACATGGAGAGAATATTATTCTAGTGCTAGAAAATCATATTCCACAATCTATTTTTATGAAAGATTTGGCAGAAGAAGTGTTGGTGATGGATCCACAGGCGGATTTGCCAGCAGAAGCGAGTCGGGTAAAAGTTAGTATGCCAGAACAGATGAAAACACTGACTATTTTATCGGACGTGTTTGATGGTGTCTTTCGCTATATAGCCGCAATTCTTGATGAAAAAGCGGGTTATGCCCAACAACAGTTCTGGCAGTCAGTGGCGAATTGTATTTTAGATTATCAATCGACCCATCCACAATTTGCTCAGCAATTTAAACGTTATCCTCTATTTACGCCTACAATCAAACGTTGCTGTTTAAATCGATTACAAATTGCTAACAATCGTCAGATGCTGGATTTATTGGATCCCATGCAAAGTTTGCAATTTGCTGAAGATTTGATTAATCCTATCGCTGAGTTTGCTCAATAGATTGCTGATTTTAGCCAGTTAAGCGAGTAACCACCTCACTAATTGAAGTGAGGTTTTTTGTTAAGATTATGCTAAGTTAGTGCAGTTTGTTGATATTAGTTTATTTTTTCCTAAGCACAACAGTTAATTAATAAAACTTTTTTACTCACCAGTAATATAGGAATAAAAATGAAAAAATAGCTTTGTCATTGTGTCTGTTAAGTTTTTTTTGTTCCGCGAAAGTGATTACCCATCAACAATTAGCTGATCTATGGCAATCCCCAGAGGCGGAAGCCAAACAGCTCGTTGAAAACATGAGTTTTGCAGAAAAGTTAGGGCAGATGTTAATGTTGGGTTTTCCCCATTGGGGAATTGACGCGGAAAAAAATGCGTTGGCAATGACCAAACTCAAACCAGAAATCGCCAATATTATTCACCATTATCATTTAGGTTCAGTGATCTTATTTCGAGATAATTTAATTGACACGCCACAAACTGTAAACCTGATTAATGCGTTGCAACAGGCACGTAGCAATTTACCACTATTTATAAGTATTGACCAGGAAGGTGGTTATGTCACACGACTGCGGATAGGGACTGAGATGCCGGGTAATATGGCATTAGGTGCAACGCGTTCTAAACAACTGAGTGAATTGGTTGGTATGATCCATGGTTATGAACTTATGCATTTAGGATTTAATTTTAATTTTGCGCCCGTGGTTGATATTAATAATAATCAAGATAATCCTATTATTGGTGTCCGTTCTTATTCAGACAGGCCACAGCTGGTGGCGGAAATGGCCAACAGTTATATTCAAGGCATTCATCGCTATGCTGTTTTAACGGCAATTAAACATTTTCCAGGCCATGGTAATGTCACTGCTGATAGCCATTTATCCTTGCCAACGATTAATATTAGTCAGCAACAATGGCGCAAATTTGAGTTACTCCCATTCAGGCATACCATGCCAAATACCGATGCTATCATCACAGCACATATCGTTATACCGGCATTAGATAACCATAAACTAACTACTATAGATAAAAGGCAAGTCGGTGTGCCGGCAACCCTTTCTAAGCCAATATTAAGCGGGATATTACGCAATAAATTGAACTATCAAGGTTTAATTATCACCGATGCCATGGATATGGGCGCTATTGCCAAAAACTTTGACGCTAACTGGGTGGTTAAACAAGCCATATTGGCGGGCAATGACATCATTTTAATGCCAGTAAAAATTACCGCTATTGAGGATGTCACTAAACTGGAACAGCTCTATCACTATCTAAAAACGGAAGCGCAAAGCAATCCAGAATTAGACCGTCGCATTGGTGAATCTGCTTATCGGGTCGTACTGAGTAAGTTAAAAAATAGAATTTCCGCCCAAGATAAGTCTGCTCAGCAAGCACAACAAGTTGTTGCAGCAAAAATAGATAAAGATATTGAGAATATGGTTGCAGACAATGCCATCACATTAATAAAAAACAGTAACGTACTACCGTTTCAGTTAAAAAATAATAATAAAATTGTCATTTTTTCCGATGAAAAAGCACGTAATCAATTAATTAAAAAACATTTACTCGCTCTTGCTGATGAGTTAAATATTAATATGACTACCCAAGATGATGTGGTTACCATGATGGCGGATGATAAAACTGAGCAGCAATTAACGACAAAAATGCAAAATTCCGATCTCATTATTTTAGCCACTTATAATCTTAAAAAAGCCCCCATTAATGCCCAGCGAATACTCAATGTTGCTAATCGTAATGCTATTCCAGTGGTCGTGATAGCGACCAATAATCCTTATGATATTGCTTACTTGCGTGGCGTGAAAGCCAATATTGCCATTTATGGCATTACGGGCTTTGATGCGATAAATAATAATAGAAATAACTTGGAAACCAACATCCGTAGTGGGCTAAGAACGCTATTTCTCACCCCCAATAAGCGCTTAATCAACTCCCCGACAGGTAAATTGCCGGTGGATATTAAAACGCCTGATTTAGACCGTACTCTCTATCCCTATGGATATGGTTTAGTTTATTAAAAATATTTCCGCAACGCACACCTTGATAAGTGTGAGTCAAAACCGCGTCAGGAATTGGGCCGGGTTTTTATATTGGACCATTAAGAAAATACATTATCAAACTCGCTGAAAATATTCCGTTATTCTAATTACAAAGCGCGGTAGCCAGACTGGAAATAGGCAAAAATGGTCATGCGCAAGGATAACCGCTGTAAAGCGGTTATCTGCTGTCGCTGTCGCTATCGCTTTGTCTTCTAAACTAGGCGATTACCCTTTCGCCGTTTAACCACTAAGCCCAATTATGCCTGTCAATTTCTGACCTAATTTTTTTCCAATCTGTCGCGGCTATTTAAGCTGGAGGCATTGCTTTAGCAAAATATCTGAATTTTATCCAGTACAGCAGTTTCGGAGTTTAAAGCTATCAAGAGTTTTGTTGAGTTGGCTTATTATGATCAAAAAATTAGCATTAGCTGGGTAAAAGTAACTAATAATCTGCCGGTAAAATAAATATGCCATCACTTATAAAGTAGCGCCGATGGGGGCAAATCTGTTTATCAGACCGATAAAAGCAAGCAGCAAGTGGGCGATGTTGATTGCTGATTTGGCGGACATAGCTGTTAAGTGGCGGAGAAGATTGAGAAGCGAAGTTAGGGTTTTGCAATTAAAGGGTGGTGAACCTTTTGCCGCAGGGAAAGTAACGGATAATGCCAAACCCGCCAGCAAGCCAGCGTAGAATTAATAAATTAACAATCACTATTTTCTCATCATTTGCTTTTGCTGGGAGTAACAAGATGAAGGTATTCGCGAGACAGGTAAGAATTAGCATGTGGCGCACAGTAATGCTTTTGTTCAGCAGTCTCTGGCTGGTGGCCTGTACTGAACATATTAGTATCTACCGGCCGATTGATATAACCCGCGCCGGCCAATCGGTTAAGGTTGAGTTTGAAATTAAAAAGGAAGGGGGCTATCTGTTTGCCTTATTATTTGAGACTGGCGAGGGGCATGATGAAATGGAAAGGCGTTTTGAGTTGTTCGAGGGTATTAATAAGACTGGGGTGATAATTCCCATTTCGCTGCGTATCGTTAAGGATGGTCAGGTTTTTTTTGACGAGACAATCAATACGCAGGGAACTGATGGCGGGCAAGCTTTTTATTACCAGGGGAGAAGAATAGATACCACAGCAGTACGGGATATTAAATCATTTTTGCTTTTCCTGGGACATTACTCGGTGGTGATTAGCACGCTGGAAGATGTTCCGCTGTTTAACGGGATCGAGAGTTTTGTTCAAGTTACCTATTCTGATCCTAAAATTTAACTGTAATTTTCTGTCAACAAGGAAGTAAAATATGGATAAAAAATATACTGTGACCTATAAAGTAGCACCAATGGGCGCCAAATATATTTATCAGGTCGATAAAGCAGGCAAAATCGATTGCTCATCGGGCAGAAAAATCTGTTAAGTGATTGGTTTTAAAGCGCTTAGACACTCATAGGTGATAATGGGTTATTTGCGGTGTAAATGGATTCAGTTGTAGTAACCAAGGCAATCCAATATCTGTTGTTTCATTTCCTCTTGATTAGCATAATATTTCTTGTACAACCAATGATACATTCAGTTGCTAAAAATCATTATCCTAGCCAGCATCTAAACCAACTTGGCGCTTTCTTCTCTTATCGCTTTTCAGTCAAGATGGATATTGCCCACGTATATATTGGTTTCTTTAGCCACTGAAAAAACACTCTCCTTTAACCTTTTCGCCGTTTAACCACTAAGCCTAACAACACTTGCCTATTTCTAAGCTAATTTTTGTTTCTATCTGTCGCGGCTATTTAAGCTGGAGGCATTGCTTTAACAAAATGTCTGAATTTTATCCAGTACAGCAGTTTCGGAGTTTAAAGCTATCGAGAGTTTTGTTGAGTTGGCTTATTATGATCAAAAAATTAACATTAGCTGGGTAAAAGTAACCAATAATCTGTCTGTAAAATAAATATGCCATCACTTATAAAGTAGCGCCGATGGGGTCAAATCTGTTTATCAGGCCGATAAGGTGAAGCAACAAATGGGCGATATTGATTGCTGATTTGGCGGACATAGCTGTTAAGTGGCGGAGAAGATTGAGAAGCGAAGTTAGGGTTTTGCAATCAAAGGGTGGTGGATTTTTGGCGCAGGGAAAGTAACGGCTAAAGCCAAACCCGCTAGTAAGCCAGCGTAGAATTAATAAATTAACAATCACTATTTTCTGATCATCTGCTTTTGCTGGAGTAACAAGATGAAGGTATTCGCGAGACAGGTAAGAGTTAGCATGTGGCGCACAGTAATGCTTTTGTTCAGCAGTGTCTGGCTGGTGGCCTGTACTGAACATATTAGTATCTACCGGCCGCTTGATATAACCCGCGCCGGTCAATCGGTTGCAGTTGAGTTTGAAATTAAAAAGGAAGGGGGCTATCTGTTTGCTCTGTTATTTGATAAAGGAGGAGATTATGAAGAAGTACTTAGGCGGCTTGAGTTATTCCGAGGCGTTAATGATACCGGGGTGATAATCCCCATTTCGCTGCGTATCGTTAAGGATGGTCAGGTTTTTTTTGACGAGATAATCAACACGAAGGGAACTGATGGCGGGCAGGCTTTCTATTACCAGAAGAGAAGGCTAAATACCGCGGTACGGAAAATGAAAATATTATCGCTTTTACCCGGACATTACTCGGTGGTCATTACTACGCTGGAAGATGTTGCGCTATTTAACGGGATCGAAAGTTTTGCTCACGTTAGCTATTTTGATCCTAAAATTTAACTGTAGCATTTTGTCAATAAGGAAGTAAAATATGGATAAAAAATATACTGTTACCTATAAAGTGGCGCCGATGGGAGCCAAATATATTTATCAGGTCGATAAGAATGAACACAAGGCCGGGGAGATACATTCTTCATCGGGCGGCCATATGTGGTATGTGTTAAGTGACGGCCAAGGCGAGGAGCTAAGTTATGGTTTTGAATCAAAACGTGGTGAGCCGTTTGGCGAAGGGTGGGTAACGGATACGGATAATGCCGCCTACCAACAGACTTCCTATGAGGTCACCCTGGCCTTAAGCCAGGCGCAGTATAATAAATTGAAAAATTTTTCAGAAACACCGGCATCGGGCGGATTTGATGATAGCAAATATAGCGTGCATGCCAACAGTTGTGTCGATTTTGTCTATTACTCCTTAAACTCCATTGGCTACAACGGTAAGCGTTTTGAAGGCAATCTGTTTCCTAATCTAACCCGGAAACCTTGAAAGCGATGTTAATATCGAAAGGAGCATCTATTATTCGGGATGACCTGATCCGCAATGGGGATAAATACGAAAAAAGAATTCCTAATATCACGATGAATACGCCACCCTGGCTTACGCCAATAAGGGGTAACGGCCCGCTGCCTAGCCCGCCGAAAAGTATGATTAAGATTAATATTAACCCGGCTCCCAAACCACAGCAACAGATCCAGGCGGAAAACCAGGCGCAGCTGGATGTGAGCAATGGCTATATTCACAATAGCCCGACCCACAAGATATCTGCCAATGGCGATATCCTTAGTAAAAGCGACTTCACCGCTACTCAGATGGCCAGCTTGGCGACCGGCGGCATTCGACCCGGTGCGGTGCAACTGGATACCAATGTCCGACCGAATGCTTATCTGGCCGAGTTCTATAAACCATCCCACTTTAGCTCCGGTGTCACCGATCATGCAAAACTGATCCACTAACGATCATCTAAAACTGATCCACTTGGTATTATTCGCACATTTTTGTACGGATAATTTATGTTAACCAAGGAGATATTTGTGGATATTCATGTTCGCTTTGCACAAGGACAAAGCCTTCGAAAAATTGCCAGTGAGTTGGGTATATCCCGTAACACCGTAAAACATCATTTACAACAACAGACAATGCCAACTTATGCTAAAAGAAGTCAACAACCGACTAAATTATCCCCCTTTAAACCTTATTTGCTTCAGCGAATTGAACTGGCTAAACCTGATTGGATCCCTGCAACAGTCTTATTTGATGAGGTAGTTGAAAACGGCTATCAAGGTGGTATTGCTCAATTACGCCGATTTGTTTGTCAATTTAAACCAAGCATTGTTCCCGAAGTAGTCGTCCGTTTTGAAACACAGCCAGGTCAACAAATGCAAATCGACTTCACCAGCATCCGGCGAGGTAAAAAATCGCTGAAAGCGTTTGTTGCAACGCTAGGCTATTCGCGTGCGAGTTATGTAAAGTTCTTTGATAATGAACGAGCAGAATCGTGGCAGCAAGGTTTAAGAGAAGCTTTCGACTACTTTGGTGGTGTACCACAGGAAGTATTGTGTGATAACGCAAAATCCCTCATCATCGAACGGGATGCTTATGCAGAAGGTGATCATAAATTACATGTCGAAATGCTTCAAATGTCGAAAGATTACGGGTTTAAAATGAAGGCTTGCAAGCCCTACAGGGCAAAAACGAAAGGGAAAGTAGAGCGCTTTAACCACTATTTAAAAAACAGCTTTATCGTGCCATTAAACACCGACCTTCGTGCTCATAATCTTGAACTGGATATTGAAATAGCTAATGCAAAAGTGGGTCCATGGTTACAACGCGTTGCCCATCAGCGAATTCATGGAACAACGTTAGAGAAGCCAGCAGATAGATTAGCTAAGGAAGTTAAGTCTCTTCTACCCTTACCAGCAAGGGTTTGCCAATCTATCCCACAGACTAATACGCTTAATATCCCTATCGTACCGCCCCTTGAATCTGTCAGTTTGCAACACTCAATCAGCGTATACGAAGCATTACTGGGAGGTGAACATGTTATTGCATGAACAAATTGAACACCTGTGTGAGTCATTGAAATTAAATTCTATTCCGACTCATTGGTCATCACTTGCCGAAAAATGCATTGCCCAAGACAAAAGCTACGGAGAGTTTTTACTGTCCCTGTTAAAATGTGAGCAACAACAACGAGATGAACGAACTCGTAATCTTTTGAGTCGGATGGCAGGATTCCCAGCACATAAAGAACTTAATACGTTCGATTTTAAGTTTGCAACGGGGATCCCCAAACAACACATACAGGAATTAAGCGCATTAACGTTTATTGAACGTAATGAAAATGTCGTGTTGCTTGGCCCAAGCGGTGTAGGCAAAACGCATTTAGCTATTGGGTTAGGATTAAAAGCAGTACAGGCCAAGAAGAAAACCCGCTTTACCACGGCAGCTGAACTGATGTTGCAACTCTCAACTGCCAAACGACAAAATAAGCTCAAACAATATCTATCACGTTCGGTGATGGCCCCGAAGTTGTTGATTATCGATGAGATTGGATACCTGCCGTTTGGGCGAGAAGAAGCAAACCTGTTTTTCAATGTGATTGCCAAGCGTTATGAGCATGGCAGTGTCATATTGACGAGTAACCTATCATTTGGGCAATGGCCAAGTGCTTTTGCTGATGACGCAACATTAACTGCCGCTATGCTTGATCGTTTACTTCATCATTCGCATGTACTGCAATTAAGCGGTGAAAGCTACCGATTGAAAGATAAGCGGCGCTCAGGAGCAATAACTGAGTAAAACAGTGGATCAATTTTGATTGATCGGATTTAGATAAAAAGTGGATCAGTTTTCGGTGATCGTTGACACTCCGGCAAACCCTACTTCCGCCCCGGCGATACCTGTCAACTGGACGTCGGTCTAAAAAACGCTGCCATGTTGAACGGTTTATCGGCGCGGACAACTTTCAATACCTATGTTGACCCACTGTTACTGGATTTGAGTGGCCATGGCGTGCACATGAGCGACATGCGCGACGCGGTGTTATTCGATATGGATCACAGTGGCACGCTTAAACGTACCGGTTGGGCAGACCGGCAAACCGGCATACTGGTAATTGACGATGGCAGCGGTCAGATAAAAAATGTCAGCCAAATGTTCTCTGAGTACTATGGTGGTCGGGTCGGTGGCAACGGCGTGGCGGGCGAAAAAATATTTGCCGATGGTTTTGCCGCCTTGGGCAGTGAAGATAGCAATCAAGATGGCGTGATTGATAAGCGTGATCCTATCTGGGGTCAATTACGGGTTTGGCTGGACGTGAGCCACGATGCGAAAGTGGATGCGGGCGAGCTCAAAACATTGACGGAACTGGGGATCACTCAGATTAATGTCCAGTCAGCCAATAAAAATGAAGTGCGTGATGGTAACAGGGTGGTTGCCAGTGGATCGTTTATGATGCAAGGTCAGACGCGGGAAATATTAGCGGTTAACTTTGTCGCTGATCCGGTCAGTAACACACTAACGACTCAGGGGACGGGAACACGCGTTACTTCGACTTTTAACCATATCACGACCACGGCTTACGCTAGTCATAGTGACAGCGCGCAAACGCTGGATGCAGATAAATTGGGTGTCAGCAACCTGTATGGTGGCAGTGGTGATGACCAGTTAATTGCCGCTAAAACAGGCAGTTGGCTGGTGGGTGGTGCAGGCAGCAATACCTATGTTGGTGGTGCCGGTAACGATGTTTTTGTTATCAGCGCTTCTGACGATAGCAAAAATATTCATGGTAACGGTGGACAGGATATGGCCATTATCACCGGTAACCAAGGTATGATATTGGATATGGATCAAGCCGGTTTAACGATTGCTGAAGGTGGCAGTGGCAATGATACCATCATCAGTGGCGGGCCTAATGGTGTGTTTATGAAAGGCGGCTCGGGTTATTCGACTTTGATAGGTGGCATGGGTGATGATGTGCTGGTCGGTGGCAGCGGGCACAATACCCTGATTGGTGGGAGTGGTAAATCGGTTATCTATGCCGGACCTAATGGGGATAAAATTTATGCCTCCAAAGGTGGCAGCATCATATATGCTGGTGGCGGCGCGGATATGATTTTCGGCAGTGTCGGCGATGATGTTATTGAGGTTGGCCATGGGAATGCCATGATCGATGGCGATGGGGGGATTAATATCGTCAGCCTGCATGGTAATCACGGCGATTATCAGATTACTCGAACCGACAGTGGCTATCAAATCGCTGATAAGGTTGCCGGGCGAGATGGCACGGTAACGCTGAAAAACATTCAAAAACTCAATTTTGCCGATATTTCAGCGGTTGACTTACAAACGCCGAATGCAATGCCGGTCGAGGATGTTCTCACCCATGACCAGCAGGGTAAGGTTTTTTCTCGTACTCGCACCCATCTGATTGCTGCTGCCACTCTATTGGCCAATGATCAGCGCCTCAACAGTCAGGGTAACTTACGTATTAGCCAAGTTGGTGATGCGATGGGCGGCAACGTCACCCTGACCGCTCAGGGCGATGTTGCGTTTACGCCGGATGCGACTTACACCGGTCTGATGAGTTTTAAATATGGCGTCACTGATGCCGCGGGTAACCCTTCGGCCTCTGTGATGGATTTAGCGAGCGGGAAAAGCGCCCCGATGAGGGCGGTTGCTACATTACTGACGCCAGAGGTGCCGCGTGACCCATTGGCGGCGCAGCAATGGTATCTGAGTGATGCCAATATTTTACCGGTATGGCAGGACTACACGGGCAAAGGAGTGCGCATCGGTCAGTTCGAGCCCGGCGGTCAGTTTGCGACTGCGCCGGAAATTTTTGATATTGCTCATCCTGATCTGGTCGCCAATGTCGATAAAAGCTGGCAGAAGACTCAGCAGACGCACGGAACCATGCCGGACAAGGTCTCCAATCATGCAACAATGGTGGCCGGTGTGATGGTGGCAACGAAAAACAATAAAGGTGGCGTCGGGGTTGCCCATGGAGCGACGTTAGGCGGCTATTATCTGGCCAATGACGGTGCCGACCTGGCAGGGCTGGGACATATGTCCAATTTTGACATTGCCAACAATAGTTGGGGATTTGCCAACGATTTCGCCCTCAGTAATTTTTCGGATGGCAGTATAAACACAGCGGCGTCGTTGAGTATAAATGCGCAATATGCGGCGGCTAATGGCCGTGGTGGATTGGGGACGGTTATTGTGACCTCCGGTGGTAATAATCGGGCAGCAGGTGGCAGTGCGCAGGGATCATTGACCAACAATAATCGTTTTTCTGTCCAGATGGGGGCTATCAATGCTCAAGCTGATTTGTCGACATTACACATTGGCTCCTCGCCGTTCTCGAATCCGGGCGCCAGTTTACTGATCTCAGCCCCTGGAAGCAACGTGGTGTCGACCAGCCATATGCTGAAAACGGAACGGGGTTCCACTTTTGGCAATGATTATACCAGCATGCAAGGTACCAGTTTTGCGACGCCGATAGTCTCCGGCATTGTGGCGTTGATGCTAGAGGCTAATCCGAACCTTGGTTATCGGGATGTGCAGCAGATCCTTGCTCTGTCCGCGCGTAAAATCAACGACCCCACGACCGAATGGCGTGACAATAAAGCGCATCACTGGAATGGTGGCGGCATGCATACCAGTCATGATTATGGCTTCGGTGCCGTTGATGCCCGCGCAGCGGTTCGCCTCGCTGAGTCTTGGATGACGCAAAGCACTGCCGCTAACGAGTATGTTTACAGTGCCTCCAGTGGTAAGCTTGGAAAAACCTTGGCCGCCGGCAAAACGCTGACGTCATCGATTGCTATGCAAGCGGGACTAAATATTGAACATGTTGAAATTGATTTTGATGCCGATGTGGGTCGTCTTGGCGATCTGACGCTCAAACTGATCTCGCCTGATGGCACGCAGAGTGTATTGCTGGATAGGCAGGGTAAAATCCCAGCGGGTATGCCGGGCGCCAGTACTAGCGATAAGGGCAGCAGTCAATCGGGCCGGTTCAGATATCGTTTTATGTCAACCCATGATTTTGGTGAAAAATCAGCCGGTAACTGGACGTTGCAGATAAGCAGTGACAGCTCAGCTTTACCGGTCACCTTAACATCCTGGTCGTTACGTTTGTACGGTAGTAAAAGCACGCCAGATAATACTTACTTTTACACCGATGAGTATGCTCAATTGCTCAGCGGCCAAGCTAGCCGCGCTATACTAGATGATGCTGTCAATGGTGTCGTCGGGGGACGCAATACCCTTAATGCGGCAGCGGTTGCGAAAGATACGTCAGTTAACTTACTGACAGGCGTTGCCAGTATTGGTGGACGCGGGTTGAATATTAACCGTCCGGCAGAAATCCAGAATATCATTACCGGTGATGGCAATGATACCCTGGTGTGTAATGGTCAACAAATTCTGTAGAAGATCTAAGCGGCATTTTTTAGTTCATGATATTTTTGATGTGGCGTTAAATAACCAATCGTTGAATGGCGTCGATAATAATTGTAAAACTGAATATAATTTTCAACTTCACAGACAACAGATTGATGATTCATAAACGATAAACGGTTAAGTCTTTCTGTCTTTAAACTCCTAAAAAATCTTTCCATCACGGCATTATCGAGGCAATTACCTCGCCGACTCATGCTTTGAGTTATTTTCCGTTCAAAGAGGTGCGCCCTAAACTCCTCCGATGAATATTGGCAACCTTGATCTGAATGGAACATCAAACTTGTCGTATCCGGGAATTGCCGTTCAATTGCGTTATCTAAGGCTTCTTTCACTAATTTCGAATCCGGTTTTGTTGATAAGGCATAACCAATAATTTCTTTGGTGGCTAAATCCAACACACAGGCTAAATAGCTCCACCCATAGTGATGTCTAATATACGTGATATCCCCGACATAATAGTGATTATGCTGTTCAGGGGAAAATTGTCGTTTAAGCAAATTAGGGGCATATCGATGTTCGTTACCCGATGAGTGATAGTAGTGCTTTTTCGTTGGTCTAATTGCAACTAATTGATTTAATTTCATGATGTTCGATATTTTATAAGTGCCAATTTGGTGCCCTAAACCCTTTAACTCGGCTTGAATACGTCTTTTGCCATAAATTTGACCCGATGTATAAAAAATACGTTTGATTTCGCCACACAGTCTTTCATTTTCAACTGTCGGTATTTTCGTTTCATAATAAAAACTACTGCTGCTTACTTCAAAAAGATGGCATAACTCAGTGACCGTAAAATTGGGGTACATGATTTTCAGTTGCTTCACGATTTTGAGTTTTGATTGTCGAGGATGAAGTAAGCCGCGGCTTTTTTTTTTAATATGTCATTATCCCTCTGAGCACGCTTAAGTTGAACTTCTAATTCTTGTATGCGCTGTTGCTCGGGTGTTAACGCTTTTGATTTTACAGGCGTATTCCCATTTAACTCGGCAAGATATTGTTGCTTCCATCGTGATACGGCAGATTTACCCGCACCGGATATTTTTTCAACTTGGATATTGCTATATCCACCTTCAACCATGAGTTTTGCATATTCCAGTTTTTGCTTTCCGCTAAAGGTTACTTTTACTTTTCGGGTCATATTTATACCTATAAGATTTTGCTTAATTATAAGCTATAAATCTCTACAGTTTTATTAGACCACTACAAGAAGGGGAGGATGTTAAAGTTGACTTGGGTGATAGACAGAGTGTTACCTTAAAAAAACAGACTGTTGCAGGGCTCAGTGCCAAGAATTTCAATTTCCAGCCCACTTTTGTTGCGCCAGCCGCTTATACCAGTAGCCATACTACCATGACCCAAGCACAAACGGGTCTGGGAACGGTGATCCTCAAAGGCGGTGGTGATGGGATCCATTTTAATCTTGATGCGCAGGGGCAAATGAAATTTAGTCTGGCTGGAACTATCTATAGTCGTGATAGTGCAGCATCAGATGTGTTTGTGGTAGAAGCCCAGCGGGGCGTTAATGATTACCAGAATGCATTAAGAGGATTTCGGCACGGTATTGATAAAATTGACTTGCGCCAAGTCGGTATCAGTGATTTTAGCCAACTGACTATTGTTAAGAATAATCGTGCGACCATTAATGGCTTATCACAGATCCATGGTGTTGACGTGATGTTAAAAAGCGCCGATGGGGCGGACGCTGATGTCAAGCTACTGTATCTTGATACGCTGGATGTTTCTCAGCTTGACGCGAACGATTTCCTTTTTGCTAAGCCGGCACCGGCTCTGGTGTCGACGGTTAAACCAGTGGTGGTGCTATCACCTGATAAGTTGACGGTGATTGTGCAAGATCCATTGACAGCAAACACGCCTGAGGTGGATCTCACAGATAGCGCGCGCAGGCGTAGAAGCATTGAGCTGCCTGCAACGTTTAACAAACCGGAAAATGATTTTGCTGTGCAACCCATATCGCTACCCACTGACCTCTCGAGCAATCGTTATCATCAGTTGAAGGATAGTGATGTTGAACATCTTGTTGATTCCATGTCCTCATTTGAATCCTCAGAGCCTGATAGCGTTATGCTCAGTGTTGCTGGTGGACAATATAGGTTGCCACCAGTGCTGTTTGCTAATGGATCATCGTCAATAAACATAAGAATGTAGCGCCATCGTCGTTTTTGGCATAGGTTTTTAGGACTTAATGGAGCACCTGATTGGGCTTTTCCACTAGCAATATTTTAAATATTATTGTCGGTAATAGCGGTAAATTACTTTCAGCGTACGCAATATATAAAAGGATATAACATGCAGATAAAAGGTTTAATATTATTAGGAATGATAGCTGATTTTTTAATGGGTTGTGTAACCAAAGATGCAGTATATGGTACGCTCCTGGCTAACTTGACTAAGCTCACGAGCAAGAAGCAAATATAGATAGTGATTGAGAAGGGTGTTTGTTAACTTTAGCCCCTCTTACTTAGTAACTTAAATGCACCTGTAAGTTACAAGGTGGTAAGATTATTCAAAGATGAACTGGGCACTTAAGTTTCTAACCCATCACTGGCGTAGACAGCTTCAAGCTACCTTGTTAGGAACTTGGTGCCCGGAGGCGGAATCGAACCACCGACACGAGGATTTTCAATCCTCTGCTCTACCGACTGAGCTATCCGGGCAACCGAGCGCATTAAACCTTATTCCACCCAAGTCGTCAATGTATTTCCGGTAAAAAACGCGAAATTAGGCTTATTTGCTGTTTTTTTGTACCAAAATAATGGCTATCTTTTTTGGGCTTATTTTTTAATTTAAAGCATCATTCTTTCTGCATTTAGCTATGGTTAATATATCTTCTGCCAATAGCTTGGCGATCAAAACATCTGCAATATTTCGCTTAACCAGTAATTTGCTTAGGCAACCTTCTAAAATCAGTTCCATTTGCTTAGCCACTTGTTCGCTGTCGTCTATATCTAGTTGCCTTAGTAGCTCGAGGCTAAAATTAAATGACAATTGTTTTTGCTGTTCACTTAGTTGATGAATAGGATGCTCTGGATTGGGAAAAATACTACATGCCGCGATAAATAGGCAGCCAGGAAAGCGATTATCGGTAACTTTTTGGGCTAACTGGTTATAACGGGCTAATAATTTTTCTTCTGGCGAAAGTTCGTCATTCAGTTGCAGCTGGCGTTGCCAGGTTGCAATCTGTTGACTATGGTAGCGTAAACAGTCATACAGGAGCGCTTCATCATCTGGCCAAAATTGACGCGACTGATTAACGTCAACGTTAAGTTTTTTTAGTAGAATCTCTATATTACCGCTAAGGCCGTGTTGTTCTAACAGTTGTAGTACCGAGTTCAGGACTTGCTCACGTTGCATGTTTATTTCTCTTGCCGTTGCGTAACTTGTTCTAAATGCTGATAGAACATTTTGCTATTCATAAAACCATAAACCCGGGAATTGGGTAATTCGCTGCCCTTCTCATCATAGAAAATAATAGTGGGTAATCCATAGACATCCAGATATTGTAGAAGGGATTTTTGTTCAGCACTATTTTCTGTCACATTGGCTTGTAGTAATAACATATTATCCAGCTTACTTTTTACTTTAGGATCACTAAAGGTGTATTTTTCAAACGCCTTACAGGCGACACACCAGTCAGCATAAAAATCAAGCATAACAATTTTGCCACTATTATTACTGATTGCTTGTTTGATTTGCTGCCAATTTTTTACCTGGTTAAATTTTAAAGCTAATGGCTCTTGGGGGAGTGGTATGGCAAACATTTGCCAAACCCCATTTTGTAGTGGTTGGGCTGCTATGATGGCTAATAGTAAAAATAACATCTGCCCAATCCGCGCCCAGCCGCCATGTTTCTTAAGTAATAGAATCAGAGCCCATAGGCAGAATGAAGTAATTAATAAACTGGTTAACCGCAGACTCCAAATTTCGCCAAAAATTCTTTCGAGTAAGAAAATGGGTAATGCTAAGATGACAAAGCCAAAAGCTTCTTTGATATACTGCATCCAGGGACCGCTACGTGGAAGTAGTCGATGGCCAAATAATATTATGCCAATCAGTGGCAGCCCCATACCTAATGCATAGAGGTAAAGTGTTAAACCCCCGATTAATATATCTCCGCTTTGGGCAATGTAAAGCAAAATAGCACTGAGTGGCGCAGTGGTACAGGGAGAACAGATAAGTCCGGCCAAGGCGCCCATAATAAATACACCAAAATAAGATCCTCCTTTTTGGTGGTCGCTCCAATTAATCAGTTTTGTTTGCAGTGAAGAAGGTAGCTGTAGGTTATAGAAACCAAACATGGAAAATGCCAGTAGAATAAATAGAGCTGAAATTATGATCAAAACATAAGGGTGCTGTAGTGCTGCTTGCAATGATAAACCAGCCGCTGCCACAATTAGCCCCAACAGCGTATAAGTGAGAGCCATTCCTTGCACATAACTAAAAGCTAACCAAAAGATTTTTATTACACTTTTCGGCCGTTGCTTGCCTAATATAATACTTGAAATCAAAGGGTACATTGGTAAAACGCAGGGCGTAAATGCAACACCAATGCCGAATAGGAGTGCCCATAAAGGTGAGAAGGGCTGTTCAGTTTTTTCGTGAGTCGTTTTTTTCGCTGACGTGTTAGTGTTTGATTGAACAAATTGACTGCTGGCTGGCAATTTTTTTGTTGCAATGACCGTGCTAAGGGGAATAATTTTGGTTTCTGGTGGATAACAGTAGCCGGCAGCCGCACACCCCTGATATTTCACTTCAATACTGGCCTGGTCTGTGGCACGGATAATAGGAATGTTAATAACTAAATTATTAAAATAAACCACAGTTTTACCAAAAAATTCATCTTGATGATATTTTCCTTTTGGTAATTGATATTTACCCAGTTTGGCATGACTGGGCTGAAATTTAATCTGTTTTTGATAGAGATAATAGCCAGGCTGTATTTGCCAATTCAATATCAATTTGTTTTCTTTTTGTTCAAAATCAAACAAGAAAGCTTGATCAGCAGAGAGCAACCGATTCATCCTCCGTTTTCAAAAATAGCATGTGCTGCGGTTGATAAAAGGAATGTTCCACAAAGTAATAGTAAGTAGCCTAAAACATAAAGACGTCTCTGCATAATAGATTTTAAAATAGGTGTTAAGTTTAAAATAAGATAATTATTGAACTATAACCTACTGTTTATGGATTGGAAAAGTTTTAGTGTCTAATTTTGCTTAAAGAATATTGATTAATACGATAAAAATTCAAGGACTTTAGGCCCTTGAATCATATTTTAGTTAAGTTAAAGGATGATGCTACCAAACAAAAAGCCGAAAAGGACCGATAAGGAAACACCTATTGTGCCAGGAATAAAAAATGGATGATTAAACACAAAACGACCAATGCGCGTCGTATGGGTATCATCCATTTGAACGGCAGCCACTAAGGTTGGATAGGTTGGTAAAACGAAGAGACCAGAAACCGCAGAAAAAGAGGCAATGGCGGTTAATGGGCTGACGTTTAACGCTAATGCCATTGGCATTAACGCCTTGGCCGTTGCAGCTTGAGAATAGAGTAACGCAGAACAGATAAAAAATATCACCGCTAACATCCATGAATGATTATGAATAAGCTGGCCGGCAGTGGCTTTGATCCAATCAATATTTGCTTGGACAAACGTGTCGCCTAACCATGCTACGCCTAAAATACAGATACAGGCACTCATACCGGCTTTAAAGGTATAGCGCTACCCATTAACAAATGGTCAAAATTATTGTTAAAATAAAATACTTTAATAAGTATAAAACAATGTCATATAGCGTAGATCTAAGAGAACGTGCAGTGAAAGCGGTTCATGAAGGAATGAACAAAATAAAAGTATGCAAAATTTTTAATATAGCAAGACAAACGCTGTATAACTGGCTTTATTTAGAAAAAATTCAAGGTCATTTAAACCCACAAACAGGTTTTCAAAAAGGACATAGCCATGGAATAAAAGATTTAAATGAATTTCGTGAATTTGTTGCCCACCATGGAGATTATACGCAAGTAGAAATGGCCGAAATTTATCGTGTAGGCTCATCAACGATAGGAAGAGCGATGAAAAAAATAGGTTATTCTAGAAAAAAAAGAGCCAAACTTATGCCGAAAGAAGCGAAGAAAAACGCGCGGCCTATTTAGCTGAAATAAAAGCTGTTTGCCTTGAGCAAAGGGTCTTTGTCGATGAATCAGGGATGAATGATAATGATTTTTATCCCTATGGTTACAGCGCTATTGGTAAAAGATATTATGAAGCACAGCCAGGCCATTATAAAAAAAGAATTAGCATGATAGGCGCGTTATGCAATCAAGATTTTATGGCGCCCTTCATGTTTCAAGGTCACTGTAATACACAGGTATTTGAACTATATATTGAAAATATTTTGATCCCTAAATTAACGAAAGGAAAAACGGTTATCATTGATAATGCCTCTTTCCATAAATCAGAAAAAATTAAAAACTTAATGCAAGCAGCTGGAATAAAGCTTATTTACTTGCCTCCCTATTCTCCCGATTTAAATCCTATAGAACATTATTGGCATAAAATTAAAAATTCAATTAGAAAATTAATGCGTAATTCTAAATTATTATTAGAAAATGCTATGGAGCAGACTCTTAAAGAAACGTCTATTTTTTAGTGGTCATAGCTATACTTGAATTTAAAATCGCATCTGTTTTAACTTGGCAACTTAGGGTAATTAGGGTCGCTACACTTAACATAATAATCAGAATTGCATTGGTCGTATTCATTAGTGGTGTTTCAATTAGACCAAGGCTGGGGCTGTTAATCATGGCAAAAATAACTACACATATCACACCTAGCAGAAAAAATAATACCGACTTCTTCGCGCCAGCTTTAATTTTTTTAGCCTGACAGCCTCTTAATTCTATTAATCCGGCGGCTAAACGTTGTTGATAAGTTTGATCATCAGCAAGTTTAGAATCAAAGCACCAAGAAATAATGAATGATATCATTACAATAGCTAAAAAAGTTGCCGGTAATAGAATGGCTAGTAAGCTAATATAGCTAGTAGTATGACTAACCATAGCTGGATTTTCCATAATTGAAGCGATATAGACCACCGCAGCAGAAATAGGTGATGCGGTGATCCCAATTTGCGCCGCGACAACCGCTGTTGATAAGGGCCGACATGGTTTAATCCCATTTTCTTTAGCAACTTCAGCAATAACCGGTAATGTTGCTAATGAAATATTACCGGTACCGGCAAATAATGTCAGAAAATAGGTAACGATTGGCGCTAAGATGGTAATGTATTTGGGATTTTTACGCAGTAGTTTTTCTGTCTGATCAACTAAATAATCTAGTCCACCCGCAATTTGCATGGCAGAGATAGCCGCGATAACTGCCATAATAATTGAAATAACATCATAGGGTATTGTTCCTGGTTTTACGCCTAACATTGCCAGCATCAAAACACCAAGACCGCCAGCAAAGCCTATACCGATACTTCCTAGTCGTGCTCCCAGAAAGATGGCCAGCAGAACAATAATAAATTCTACGGCTAACATAATGTTTACTCCTTAATATAATTGATAATATTTTGTTTATTTTTTGTATAAACCTAAAGTAAAAGGCACGCTTCTTTAGAGAGAGCGTGCCTTAAAAATTAAGACGAATTAATTTTTATAATTAACATGCTAATTTAATCATCATAGCGTTTCGCTTTATATTGAGGATTTTTTAGATTTTCAACAGAGAAAATATCGTCTAATTGTTCTTCTGTTAGTAAACCTCGCTCTAATACCACTTCTTTAACATTTTTACCTGTTTCAGCGCATATTTTTCCGACGATATCACCATTATGATGACCGATAAATGGATTAAGATAAGTAACAATGCCAATAGAATTAAAAACATATTTTTCGCAAATTTCTTTATTGACGGTAATACCGGTAATACATTTTTCCAGTAAATTACGGCAAGAATTATTCATTAATGATATAGATTCAAAAATTGCTTGGCCGATTGCCGGCTCCATCACATTCAATTGCAATTGTCCTGCTTCTGCCGCGATAGTAACACACGTATCGTTGCCGATAACTTTGAAACAGGCTTGATTCACAACTTCGGGGATAACCGGATTGACCTTAGCGGGCATAATAGATGAACCCGCTTGCAGCTCAGGTAGATTTATTTCTTTTAGACCAGCACGCGGGCCGGAAGAGAGCAGACGAAGATCATTACAAATTTTTGATAGCTTCACGGCTAAGCGTTTTAGTCCAGCATGTACTGTAATATAAGCACCACAGTCGGAAGTTGCTTCAATTAAATCTTCTGCCGGAATGCAGGGCAATTCGGTTACTTCAGCTAATTTTTTTACCACCAATTCTTGATAACCAGCAGCGGTATTGACTCTGGTTCCGATTGCGGTGGCACCAAGATTAACTTCAAGTAATAATTCACTAGCGCGATGTAAATTTTTTATTTCTTCTTTTAATAATGTGGCAAATGCATGAAATTCTTGTCCTACAGTCATTGGAACTGCATCTTGTAATTGGGAGCGACCCATTTTAAGAATATCTTTAAATTGGTTGGCTTTTTGTTCAAAACCCTCTTGAAGTAGGGTAATTGATTTAATTAAATTAGTAATAGAATTGTAAACGGCAATGCGAAAAGCGGTTGGATAGGCATCATTGGTTGATTGACTTTTATTTAAGTGATCATTGGGATCTAGATATTGGTAGTCACCTTTTTTATGCCCCATTAATTCAAGACCAATATTAGCCAGAGCTTCGTTAGTATTCATATTTAAAGAGGTACCGGCTCCCCCTTGAAAGACATCTACTGGAAACTGATCCATGCATCTGCCTTTATTTAAAATTTCGTCACAGGCATTAATAATCGCATCTGCTTGTTTTTGTGGAATGGTCTTTAATTCTTTATTTGCCATTGCCGCTGCTTTTTTTACCATTACCATTCCACGAATAAACTCGGGTACATGATTAATAGTTTGGTCGCTAATATAGAAATTCTCGATCGCACGCAATGTATGAATACCATAATAGGCTTCAGCAGGCACATCTCGTTTACCTAATAGGTCTTCTTCAGAACGGATACTTTTAGACATACAAACCTTCTTAAAAATTAAATAGCGATTTACTAACTGAATAGGTAATGTAATAGTAAAAATGAGTTATATTAACGTCAGATTTGAAATTAATAACTAAGATTTTAATTATAACCGTGATATATATTCCGAAATAGTGTTACAGTCAAAATATGGAATACTATATATGCATCTTAGTGAATTAAATATGATATGTGTGATCATATTTACATAACCTATTAAAAACATTAAAATTTTTTATCATTGAAAAACATATGATAGATCTGCATCATATAAGTATTATCGGTTTAAAAAGCAAATATTGTAATATTGCTTTTTTGAAGACAATTTATCTTGCTAAGTCAAGAGGCTAGCGTTTTTTAGCAAATATTAGGAGAATTGTATGCGTTGGTTTCCATTCATACTTTTATGCCTGTTAATTTATATAGAAGCAGTTATTTTTGTTAGGGTTGCTGAGAGCATCGGTGTATTAACCACCTTAATATTAGTCGTTTTAACTTCATGCATTGGAATTTCTTTAGTAAAAAGCCAGGGGATTAAGAACTTATTGTTAATACGTCAAAAACTAGCTGATGGTGAAAATCCGGC
Organism: Arsenophonus nasoniae; assembly: GCF_004768525.1. NCBI lineage: Bacteria > Pseudomonadati > Pseudomonadota > Gammaproteobacteria > Enterobacterales > Morganellaceae > Arsenophonus > Arsenophonus nasoniae. Next base: position 3,543,198 of record NZ_CP038613.1, on the reverse strand, counting down.
CGAGGAAATGATTAAGAATGTGGCCTTAGTGATTGCTGGTATTCTGTTAATTTTACCCGGTTTTTTTACTGATTTTTTAGGTTTATTATTACTATTTTCTCCAATTCAAAAACTGATAGTCATGAAGCTTATGCCGCATATTCATTTTTATTCTACCGGGGCCGCGAATGATAATTTTAATCGTTCTGCAAAAGGGCGGACTTATGAAGGCGAGTTTGATAGAAAATCTGATTCTCCACCAAACAGCATTAAACATGAAGACAAATTTTCTAAAAAAGAAGATCATGATGATAAATGATACTTACGACTTTGTTTTTTTAGCTAGAAAGAAAAAATGAAAAATTTTTTGTATACCCCCTTGAACTGATTTTAATTGACCCCATTTCGTCAAACAGGGTACTGGTTTAATAAGACATACTAGTATCATCCTTATTTACCTTATATGGATTTTATTTATAGGAGATCTATTTAATGAAGATACGTCCATTGCATGATCGGGTTATCATCAAACGCGAAGAAGTTGAAGCTAAATCTGCAGGTGGCATTGTGCTGACTGGCTCTGCTGCTGGTAAATCAACTCGAGGCAAAGTGCTGGCTGTTGGTAACGGTCGCATCTTAGAAAACGGTGAAAATAAACCATTAGATGTGAAAGTTGGCGATATTGTTATTTTTAACGACGGCTATGGCGTGAAGACAGAAAAGATTGATAACGACGAAGTATTGATTATGTCAGAAAGCGATATTCTGGCAATTGTTGAAAAATAATTTCTCGCTTAGATCTTTAGAATGAATGAATTTAAAGGAAAGAAACAATGGCAGCTAAAGACGTAAAATTTGGTATTGACGCACGCACAAAAATGCTTCGTGGAGTGAACATTCTTGCTGATGCAGTTAAAGTTACTTTAGGCCCGAAAGGCCGGAATGTTGTTCTGGATAAATCTTTCGGCGCCCCAGCGATTACTAAAGATGGTGTATCTGTTGCGCGTGAAATCGAATTAGAAGATAAATTCGAAAATATGGGCGCCCAGATGGTAAAAGAAGTTGCTTCTAAGGCGAATGATGCGGCCGGTGATGGCACAACAACTGCAACAGTACTAGCTCAATCTATTGTTAGCGAAGGTTTAAAAGCGGTTGCTGCGGGTATGAACCCAATGGATTTAAAACGCGGTATTGATAAAGCGGTTTCTGCGGCAGTTGAAGAATTGAAAAAATTATCTAAACCTTGTGCAGATAATAAAGAGATTGAACAAGTTGGTACGATTTCCGCTAACTCTGATAAAACCGTCGGTGAATTAATTGCTAAAGCAATGAAAGCAGTTGGCAAAGAAGGGGTTATTACCGTTGAAGAAGGTTCCGGTTTAGAAGACGAACTGGCTACTGTTGAAGGTATGCAATTTGATCGCGGTTATCTGTCTCCTTATTTTATTAATAAGCCAGATATGGGTTCTGCCGAATTAGAAAATCCCTATATCCTATTAGTAGATAAGAAAGTTTCTAATATTCGTGAATTATTACCTGTATTGGAAGCTGTTGCTAAAGCTGGTAAACCGCTGTTGATTATTGCTGAAGATGTTGAAGGTGAAGCCCTGGCAACATTGGTAGTAAACAATCTACGTGGTATTGTAAAAGTTGCTGCGGTAAAAGCCCCCGGTTTTGGTGATCGCCGTAAAGCCATGTTGCAGGATATTGCTATTCTAACCAAGGCGACGGTTATCTCTGAAGAGATCGGTATGGAGCTGGAGAAAGCGACGCTAGAAAATTTAGGTCAAGCGAAACGCATCGTCATTAACAAAGATACCACCACTATCATTGATGGTGTTGGTGAAAAAAGCGAGATTGATGCTCGTGCTAAACAAATAGCACAACAACGTGATGAAGCAACTTCTGATTACGATCGGGAAAAATTGCAAGAGCGTATTGCCAAGCTGTCAGGCGGTGTTGCCGTGATTAAAGTGGGTGCCGCAACTGAAGTTGCAATGAAAGAGAAGCGTGCTCGCGTTGATGATGCGTTGCATGCAACTCGTGCCGCAGTAGAGGAAGGTGTTGTTGCTGGTGGCGGTGTTGCTCTAGTTCGTGTTGCCGCTGCATTAGATAAGTTAAAAGGTGACAACGAAGATCAAAAAGTTGGTATTGATATCGCACTACGCGCGATGGAAGCACCAATGCGCCAAATTGTTGAGAATGCGGGTGAAGAGCCAGCTGTAGTTGTTAATAATGTTAAACAAGGTAAAGATAACTACGGTTATAATGCTTCAACGGAAGAGTATGGCGATATGCTAGACATGGGTATCCTCGATCCAACTAAGGTTACTCGTTCGGCTTTACAATTTGCTGCGTCGATTGCCGGCCTTATGATCACAACTGAAGCTATGGTGACTGATTTACCAAAAGAAGATAAAGCTGATCTAGGTGCTGCTGCAGGTATGGGTGGTATGGGTGGTATGGGCGGTATGATGTAAGGTGTTAAGAGCCTAACATCGTCATCCTTATCACGAAAAAAACCCTGAGTTTAACTTTTGACTCAGGGTTTTTTATTATCAAATTTTTATCGGTTTGCTATTTAATTCCTTAAGGGTTTGCTATCGGTTGATTACTTGCTTTAAGTCTATTTTTCACATAAGTTGATTTAATTTTGCGATAATATGATTTAACCGAATATATTTACTAGAATAGGGTAAAATGTTGTTAACACGGTGGTAGAGAAGATTGATGGTCAAACTATTTGGCTGAATATTGGGTTGTTATTGATAATAAACTTAATTTGGCAGAAAAATTCGGTAATGTAAGCGTTGATATTAATATATGGCTAAAAGTAAATGAGGAACAACATGCGAATTAAAGTATTGCTCGGTGTCGCAGTATTAGTCTTGGCTGGCTGTTCAACAACCAATAAAATTACCACTGCGGGTGAAAAAGTTCGTTTTGTTAATGCCCAGCCTGGCAGTGAATGCCAGCATTTAGGATTGGTTACAGGCACACAAAGTAATTGGCTTAGTGGCGTAAATAATGAGTCCAGTTCACTGCGTGGTGCAGCAAATGATTTACGTAATAAAGCGGCTGAGATGGGAGGAAATGTTATTTATGGCGCTAACAGCCCAACGGAAACGTTACTCTCAAGTTTTATTCCTACTGATAGTAAAATGATTGGACAAGTTTATAAGTGTCCATAACGTATGCTAAGCATGATCCTGAATAATATAGGGTCATGCGTTTAAGCATTTAGCTAAATCGTTATTGTAATTGTAAATCAATCGGTGTTTTACTCAGTTTTCCACCTATTTCTCTGGTTAATCTCGGTACCAGATAACCTGAAATACGAGTAAGCAATTCTTTCATTATGATGCGAGCCTCTTCATCCGTTACCATAAAATGGGCAGCGCCTTGGACTTTATCTAATAAATGTAAATAATAAGGTAGTATTCCATTTTCAAACAGTTTATTGCTTAATTTAGCTAGACTGTCAGCATTATCATTAATGCCGCGTAAAAGTACACTTTGGTTTAATAAGGTGACATTTACCTGTTTTAACTGTTCCATTGCATGGCTAAACTCGTTGTCAATTTCGTTGGCGTGATTGATATGAGTAACCATAATAACCTGTAGTCGAGAAATATTGAAACGCTGGCAAAGTGTTGTGGTAATACGTGCAGGAATAACCACCGGTAATCGGCTATGGATCCTAAGCCGTTTGATATGGGGGATAGTTTCTAACCGTGACATCAACCAATCTAACTCATGATCTTTTGCCATCAAAGGGTCGCCACCTGAAAAGATAACTTCATTAAGCTCAGTATGCCGTTGAATGTAATTTAATGCCGTCTGCCAGTTTTGTTTGTTGCCTTTATTTTCTTCATACGGAAAGTGACGTCGGAAGCAGTAACGGCAATTAACGGCACAGCCTCCTTTCACTAATAGTAGGACGCGATCCTGATATTTGTGCAATAGTCCAGGAATTGGACTATGGTGTTCATTTAATGGGTCAGCTGAAAATGTTGGTGTAAGATTAAATTCAGATTTTAAAGTAATAACTTGCCGTAAAAGAGGATCATTAGCATCACCGATCCGCATTTTTGCGATGAAAGGGTGGGGCACACGTAGTGGAAATAAAGCACGAGCGGCACTGCCGGCACGCAATTCCGGGTTATTTTGTAGTGACAGTAATCGTAGCAATTCGTCAGGATCAGTGACAGCTTCTGCAAGTTGTTGTAGCCAGACTTCTCTGGCGGGGCTTTTTTGAGTTACAATATTAAACATTTTTTGGCTATGCCATTTTTACTTAAAAAAATTTAGAGGATTTCCATGGCTACCTATAGTACCAATGAATTTCGCTCAGGTCTTAAAATCATGTTAGATGGCGAGCCTTGTGCAATTGTTGAAAGCGAATTTGTCAAACCAGGCAAAGGGCAAGCGTTTGCTCGCGTACGGATCCGTAAATTAATTTCTAATAAGTTATTAGAAAAAACATTTAAGTCAACTGATTCTGTCGAAAGTGCTGATGTTATGGATCTGAACTTGACCTATCTATACAATGATGGCGAGTTTTGGCATTTTATGAATAATGAGACATTTGAGCAACTAGCTGCTGATGAAAAAGCGGTCGGTGACAATGCAAAATGGTTAATTGATCAAGCCGATTGCGTTGTTACATTATGGAATGGACAGCCTATTACTATCACGCCACCGAATTTTGTTGAACTGGCAGTGGTTGATACCGATCCAGGTTTAAAGGGGGATACAGCAGGTACGGGCGGAAAACCGGCAACATTAAGTACAGGCGCAGTGGTAAAAGTTCCGCTATTTGTGCAAATTGGTGAGGTAATTAAAGTTGATACCCGCTCCGGTGAATATGTTTCCCGTGTGAAATAATATTTAGCTCATCTCCCACTTTTAGTTGTAGGGTGTTTGTTAACAACCAATAGAGTGATAGAACCGTTATTTTTTATTGCTAATAATAGCCTGAAATTTTCAGGCTATTATTGTTTTAGCGTTATTTTCTATTATCTTAATTATTGGTTTGTCTATTTGCTATTAGCCATTAATAAGCATGAGTTTAGATATTAATAATTCGCTGTGAATTAACGACTACATTCTCATTATTTATTGTTAATGCTAGGTAGGGCGTTTCACAGCTGGTTGGGGTAGCTGATTTTAGTGCGGTTAAAATCGTTCTGATTGAAAACAATGCTAATATCACCACCGTGATCATAAAGAAAATAGTCAATCCTGCATCCACGCGATTATTAAAAACCAATTGCACTAACTGGGATTGGCTGTAGTGGGGCGGAATATTGCCGCTATTGATTAGCGACTGAAATTTGTTGGCAATAGCCAAAAAACCGATCTTACTGTTTTTACTAAATATTTTTTCCCAACCAGCTGTCATGGTACAAATGATCAGCCAACATGTAGGTAATAGAGTTACCCAAGCATAGATGTGTCGTTTCATTTTAAATAAAACGACGGTGCAGAGCATTAACGCCATACTTGCTAATATTTGATTGGCAATACCGAACAGTGGCCATAATGTATTAATACCGCCTAATGGATCGACTATGCCTTGGTAAAGGAAATACCCCCACGCCAATACACAAAGTAGGGTGGCAATAATATTGGCAGGTAATGAATCTGTTCTTTTCAGTGCTGGTGATATAACACCTAATAAATCTTGCAGCATAAAGCGCGCCGCTCTTGTTCCTGCATCGACAGCGGTTAAAATGAATAACGCTTCGAATAGAATCGCGAAATGGTACCAGAAGGAGACATTAAGTAAACCGCTAAATGCACTATGTAGTATATAAGCCATTCCGACAGCCAGGGTTGGAGCACCGCCTGCCCGTGAAATAATCGATTGTTCTCCAACTTCATTGGCAATGTTGGTTAAGGTTTCTGGTGTAATATGAAATCCCCAGCTACTGATGATTTGCGCTGCGGAAGCCACTACGTCCGTGGTACCAACAGGCGCTAACATTAACATTGGGCTATTCATCGCAAAATAGACAGCTGGATCGATGATACAAGCCGCGATTAATGCCATGATAGCTACAAACGACTCCATTAGCATACCCCCATATCCAATTAAACAAGCCTGATTTTCATTGGCTAACATTTTTGGTGTGGTACCTGATGCAATCAAAGCATGAAAGCCTGAAACGGCGCCACAGGCAATGGTAATAAAGAGGAAAGGAAATAGTTCACCAGACCATACTGGCCCATTGCCATCAATAAACTGGGTTAATGCGGGCATTTGTAACGTAGGGCCAGTAATGATAATACTGATAGCCAGCCCAATAATGGTACCAATTTTTAAGAAAGTTGATAAATAATCTCGCGGCGCCAATAGTAACCAGATTGGTAATACTGACGCGATAAAGCCGTAAATGATCAATAACCAGGTTAGCTGAATACCATCGAAATCGAAATAATAGGCCCAATTTTCACTTTTAGTCAGCCATTCACCTGAAAGAATAGCAAAGATTAAGAAAGTAAAACCAATAATTGAAATTTCACCAATATGCCTAGGACGAATATAACGGTTGTATACCCCCATAAAAATGGCTAGTGGGATGGTAAAGGCCACAGTGTAAGTTCCCCATGGGCTATGGGTTAAGGCTTTTACGACAATCATCGCTAGAACAGCAAGAATAATCACCATAATCATGAAGCAGGCAATAAGAACTGTTATCCCTGCGATATTGCCCATTTCTGTTTTTACCAGTTCGCCAAGTGAACGCCCATCACGGCGAGCAGAAACAAACAGCACCATGAAATCCTGTACGGCACCAGCAAAGACAACGCCAGCCAATATCCATAGCATACCAGGCAAGTAGCCCATTTGTGCAGCAAGTACGGGTCCAACTAACGGGCCAGCTCCGGCAATGGCGGCGAAATGATGACCAAATAAGATTTTTTTATCTGTAGGCACATAATCTAAGCCATCATTATAACGCAGAGCGGGTGTCATACGCGTTGGATCGATGCGAAGAACGTGATTGGCGATATAGCGCCCATAGTAACGATAGGCAATTATGTAGATACAAACTGCGGCAACAACAATCCATAAGGCATTAATTTGCTCACCTCGATTAAGGGCAATATAACCCAATGAAAAGGCACCCAGCAGAGCAAAAATAATCAAGCTCAGCGGTTTAATAACGTTATTCATATTAGCTCCATCTAATGGTGTTATTAGTAAAAAAGCGGTGATCGCCATTTTTATAATCTATTTTGCTTGATGTAACAATTATTTTGCATAATTGTTAATTTGATCACTTTCTATTAGCTATAAAACAGGCGAGTTGTATCGTTTTTTATTTGTAACTAATAATTATTTTCTGTAAAAGGGGATGATTAATAATAATTAATTTTTTAATGTATAAATGGACTATTTATTCTGCTTTATTAATTTAGATTGAGCGGAATTAATTAGCACTTTTTTATTTTATTTAATAAATAATGAGAATAACGCTAAATAAAAGCGGTGAGTAAAGAAGTTATTTATCGATAAGAGGTATTGTTTAGTGCATCAACTTGCTATTTTCCACCAAAAAGTATCATCACTTTTTAATCATATTGGCCTTGAGCCAATAGAAAAAACATCCAAACAGGAAGCGTTTAGTTTAACTATTGATAATAATTTTCGTTTTTATCTAGGGTTAATCAACCAGTTTGATTGGTATATTTTTACTGATTTAGGTCATATAAATGAATTAACGCAAAAAAATATTACCCTGTTATCTTTATTGCATTTTAATAATTTGACCCAGCTACGTTGGCAACCCGTTGCCGTACTTAATCAAGAACAACATCTTATATTATGGGTAAGACTGCCTTTATATGAGATCAACGAGTATGAACTTGTTGATATTTTTGAATTATTACTTGAAAAATCAGAACAATGTGTAGCTGAAAAAATAATAGTTTAACTTAAAGTAAGGGGTTTTATCATGCCTAATATTTCACCGATTTATAGTAATATAACACCAAATATCAATTATGCCTCAGATGAGGCATCGAGCGGCCAAGCTGGGACACAAAAAACTAATTATCAAGGACGTAATATTGTAAAAGACAGCGAATCGACGTCTGTTTTATTACGGAACAAGCCTCATCTTAATACTGAAACGGATCCAGACAGTAATAAAACTCGACGTCATGGTGGTCTTAATTTTCAGATTGATGAAACACCACCTGAACTTGCACCAAAACCTACTGTGGTGAAAAATAAGTTAATCGAGCCTCCGCAGCTTTCTCGTCAACCAACGTTAGGCACAAAAGACACTCTGGATATACCAGCACAAAATAAATTGCGACCTGGTGAAGTTAATACATTAATGTCATCGACGTCGGTAAGCACAATTAACAATGATACTGGCAATCTCGCTAGCAAAAAAAATGATAAACCTTTGTTGGCTAAAGCAACTCGAGTTGAAGCGCCGGATGGTAAGATAATACCCGCTAATCGTGTGCAAATTGGCAACAAAAATGTGGCAATGATTAGTGAATATCCTAAAGCAGAATATTTAGAAAGTTATTTTAAAATGCTAGCTGATAATCAAACGCCAATACTGGTTGTATTGGCATCAAATAAGGGCATTGCGGCGGAAGGTTTACCTGAATATTTTAAGCAAAATGGCCAGTATGGCAGTGTATCAGTTCAGGTGGAACAGAATAAGAAAGATCAATCTGTAAGTAAATTTTGCTGTGATATGTATCAAATAAAAATTACCCAAGGTAACCATGCATATGAACTGCCTGTTATGCATATTAATAATTGGCTAGGAAAAAATAGTATCGATAATGAAGGTTTAAAAACTATCGCTGATTGTATTAATCTAGCCAGTCAAGAACATTCGACCGAGCTTTACCAAAAAAATAGTCAAGCAATATATGATCCCAATAAAGTATTACCTGTAATACACGGTAATAAAGGATATGAGCGCTCCGCTTTTTTGGTTGCTGCAACTGAAGTAGCTAAACCTAATAATAAATTGAGTGTAGAAGAAATTGTCAGTGAAATAAAAAATTCCACTAGCGCAAAAATATTAAATCAAGAAACACAGCTACAGTTACTCAAGCAATTTGAAAAAGTAGCGGGCAATTACACTAGAGAGAAAAGATCCTCGGCTAGGATGGATGAAGATACCGTTAAATCAGAAAATACGATTGATACAGATACGCTACCGGCAAAATTAAAACGTATGTTAAGTGACCCAGAGGTACCTGCCGTGGCATTACCGCTACGTACATTGTCGGTAGAGGAGCAACAACAAGCCGCTATATTAGCTAAAGATTTATTTCAACGCTTAAAGGACGAATTTAGTGATGCCAATATAGACAAATCACAATATATTCAGAAGATTGAGAATCAACGATTTGGCAATATCTGGACCGCACAAGAAACGGCGGTGACCGCCCCAAATGGTCAGCTGCTAGCCGCTAATCGGGTACAAATAGCGGGTCAAAATGTTGCTATTACTTGCCAATATCCAAAACCTGCATCACTGCAGGATTATTTTAAGATGTTGGTGGCTAATCGGACACCTGCATTAGTTGTATTGGCATCAGACAAAGATATTAATCCAGAAAAAGGCGTGGGATTACCCGAATATTTTAGACAAGACAACCAATATGGTGATGTTTCCGTGACGGTAATTGATAAAGGTGAGGGTAAACTGGCTGACGAATTGGATTATCATGACTATTTATTGCATGTCACCGATCAAAGTCAAAATATTAAAGTCACTATCCCTGTTATTCATGTTTCTAATTGGCCGGATCTAACGGCTTCAGGTAATGAAGGATTAAAAGAATTAGCAGAGCATGTTAATGTAGTTGTCGATAAAAAAATTAATTTTTATAAGGAAAAGGGAAGCAGCGCGATAAATGATGAAAATAAATTATTACCAGTAATGCATTGTCGAGCTGGCGTTGGGCGTACCGGTCAACTACTTGCCACCATGGAATTATTAAAATCAGAAAGTCAACAAAGTTTAGAGAGTATTGTTAGAGATATGCGTACGACACGTGATGGGAAAATGGTTCAAATATCTGCGCAAATGCAAACACTGGCTGTGTTAGCTGAACAATTAAATAAACCAATAACCGATAATAAGTTGCAAGCATGATTTTAGGTTATTGATTTAATTTATTAAAGCAATAATAGTTGCCTGTACATATGCTGTTGCTGGTTTTTTACTCTCCTCCAATAGCGGTTAAGTACAGGCCTATTTTTTGTTGCCAACTGCATTTTCTGTATAAATTAAATGTGGTAATTTATTGATAATATTATGGTAAAGATGTTCGATAAAATAAATCGTTCTATTCTAATAAACTCAACGTCTATTTCATCCACGCTTTTTGTGCTTTAGTGGTCTAAAATTCATTATCCTAACCAACCTTGTCGTTGTTATTGACCATGTGACAGGCCATTTTTAACTTCCCTCAAGCCATCACGGTAGGTTATGGTCATTAATTTTATGTAAATAAAATATTAAACCATGCTAAAACAACCAATTAACATCAAGTAATTGATTGATGAAATATTATTTTGTTAATTAATATGATCGTTTTTTGTTTTTATCTGTAAATTGTTTCAAATATGATTTATTTGTTAAATTTTTACATGGAATTAATAATGATAATCATAAATCACGCTTTCACATCGCCAATCTGGATGACATCGACATTAGACAATAAAAAAGAGATCGAAACGAAATTAAATCAAGCAAATGCAGCGGGGTATCCGGTACATTTAATAGATAATGAGCAAGAAGAGAAAGGAAAATCATTAACTTGGTGGCCAAATAATAATGATAGCGCTATTTTTAATAATCAATCTTTTGATAATCAAAAAATCAACTTATCAATAACAATTAACGAATTTTATAATATTGCCCATGATGAACAAAATCGACTTTTACGTTTACTGTTAATTAAAGAGGGCATAATCAATCATGATAAAAAGGCTATACCAGCAGGTGAACTTGTTAATCATGTTATTAATTATGTTGCACGCTGTAAAAATGATAATAGCAAAATATCTGAACTTGCCCGATTACTGTTAAAACCGCTTGGTCAATATGGATCTGGTCAGAACGAGCAAATCACAGCTATCCATAGCCAAACCGTTATTGCTAATTGGTTACAGCAAGCGGTATTTAATACGTCTGCTGATAGTTGGTTGTTAAAAAAAATTTGTGATATCAAATTACAGCAGCATTCTCTATTCCATCATGACAATTTGAAACAAGGAGTATTCAATCAACTCAATAGCCACATTGAAGTTAACCAACTGTCTGCTAATGTTGGTGATTATTATCAACAACAGGTATTAAGCCACATTATGCCAACATTGTTTTTGCAGCCGAAAAATTCTTATGATCAGCAAAGATTGCAAAACATGGTGATTAATCAGCCGGAATGGGGATATCTGCATGCAGGAACAGCATTATTAAGCGAAAGTGGTGCTGATTTTAATAGCATGAGCCTGGATCAGATTATTAATATCGGTATGTGGCTAGAAACTATGTTGTTAGAGGAAAAACTACCTGTTGAATATATTCAATATTTCAAATTACCCGCCTTGATCCATAGTGTATTAAAAAATAACTATCAACAAATCACACATGAGATTGATAAAGTGAAAATGCTCTCGATTTATCATATTTACTTTGACCATCTAACGCAGCATAGTAAAAATAACCCTTTTGTCCAATGGGTTCAACGTGTTAATAATTGGAAAAGTCGGCAGGAATTGGCTCGCCAACAATTAATAGAGCATAACGTTGAGCAGACATGGTTAAATAACTATTTGTATAAAAATAGCGATGTTAAATATCATGACAGACAGGGTAACGCAGTAGTATTACCCAATATAGATAAGGTTTTTAATAATCAAAATCAACAGCTGGCAGATATTTTTAAGCAAACGGAGTTGACACTTTTACCTCAGGTTTTTAACGCTTTCAGTGAAGCAGAACAGCAATTTATTCAACAAGCTCAAATTTATCTAGTAAAAGCTGAATTTAATGCTCAGGGCAGTGTAAGGAGCGCACCACTTCCGCCACCAGCAAGGCTAGGAATGGTGGCTTCTGGTGCATTAATTACCCGTGTTCCTGATTCAATTGATATGCTTAAATGTATTTTTAATGGAGAAGAACGTATTTATGCATTGCAAAAGCAAGCCAATACCGAAATAGGGCGTTATCAGCTATATCGGGTCGATTATGATAAAAAAGCCATCCTGGATCTGTTTCCTCACGATCATAAAATTCGTGACGATGATGATTACCAATTAAGACTGCATGTTGATTCTTTGCTAAAACAGGCGGATGAGAAACCACAAGTTTTACTCAGTAGCTTATCGACATTACATCGCAATAGGCTAGCTGAAAAATTGCAACAGGAAGGTTATCAGCCCACTATCCAGCAAAAAGTTGACACTTTTTTCTTACATCTTATTCCTTTCTATACCACAATCACTGAAGTGCGAAAAGGTAATACCGGCCAAGCGGTTGGCGCTGCCTTATTTGATGTTAGCGGTTTTTTCCCTTTTCTCGCCAAAGCGGCTCATATTAGCAATCGATTTAGTATTGCGGTAGGGGAAGCAGCCGTTAATGGTCTTCAAACCGCATTAAAGCAGGCGACACTCCGCCAGGCATTACATCAAGGTGCTAAGCAATTACTTAAATCGGGTATTCCTCATGTAACAAATAGTTTGCCTGCCAATCTTTTTGCTGAATTAGGCACTGCTTTTTTGCGTAGTGCCGATCCAGGATTTGAGTTGTTGGCATCGGGTGGCTTAAAAGGGATTCATGCTTTAAAAAAAGTGGCAAAGCAGAGCCAACAGCAATTGAGTGGATTAACTCAATTAGTCGAAGCGCTGGAAAAAAAAGCAAATGATTTCCCAGTGGCTCATAGTGAGCGATTTAAAATAGAAACCGCTTACCACCCTGCACAGTTAAAAGAAGTACCAGTCACAAAGATTGGTCGGCAATCGGGTAAAGATATTTACGTACAGGTCTATCCAGAAACTGGGCAGCCATTTGGCAGGAAGTATTTGCGTGATACTGCAGGTAATTTGGCGTTAGCACCGGTTCCAATAGGAGAAAGACTCTATCAACTAAAAATCCAAGGGTTGGGGGGTAAGGGCGCAAAAATGGGTGCTAAAAAATTAGCAGCTCAATCAAATACAGTTCAGTTAGAGCAAATATCTTTGAATGAATTGAAAGAGTTATTACTAATACAACAAGAAAATACGATTATCGATTTATCCAGCAAGAATTTGCATAATATCGATTTTTCCACGCTTTTTGCTGAAAAAATCGATCTCACTTTCGTTAATTTTTCCGATGCTAACTTATCCGGCAGCAACCTATCAAACCTTAATCTAACTAACGCGACGCTACATAAAGCTTCTTTAAATGGCGCTATTTTGCATCGCGTCAACTTAAATAATGCTAATTTAATAAGCGTTGATCTCTATAGGGCGATTTTAAATGATGCGAAGTTAAATAATGCAAACTTGTTAAGAGCGAATTTAAAAGAAACTAATCTGGTGAATGCTGATTTAATCAATGCTGACTTAACTCAAGCGACTTTGAGCCATACTAATTTGATGCATGCTAATTTGGCCCATGCAGATTTGACTCAAACTGATTTAAGCCATGCTAATTTGCAACAAGTATCTATTCATGGTACTAACTTCTCTGGCGCTATTTTAGATAATACGATTGATAATTTTACCCTTTCTTTGCCTAGTAAATGGAATGAGCATAATCTAGAGTTTGAGCTTAATCATTTTAATCCTCAAGGGAGAAGCATTCTAACCAGTATCGATAGTATTGATGATAAATATAGCCAACTAAAAACCAAATTGGCGTTGCAAGTCATTCATTCTCTAGAGCACTCTACCGTTAATCTTACCAATGTGACGCCATCACTATTGGATATTTTTAGCAAAGCGCTATTTATAAAAAATCCAGAAATCAATAATTTTGTCGATAAACTAATAGAAAATTATTTAAAAAAACCTTCATTGCAATTAATTAATAAGCTAGAAGCGCATCCAACAATGATCCCTGCGTTTCTCAATTATTTTGATCGGCAACCCTATCTGATGGAGTTAGCTAAATATAATGATGCTTTTATTCAAACGCTCATAGCGACCAGAACGCAAGGTGCGGATTCTATTAAGATCACCGCAAACAGCTTATATAAAAAATATTTGCATTTGCCTTACATTCAACAACAACTCCAACATGCGGAAATTAAAAGGCTGTTCGATGATCAGGCCGGTAATGGAGATTGGACAAAAAAGAGACTGCTAATTATCTGTTATTGTCGCCAACAAAAGCAGGAAGAGTATTAATTGTTTCTGAGAAGGAGCTCACTCAAATGTTACATCCCAATTTGCACACTAATTGGAATAATATTGCTCTTTTTCAGCATGGTAAGCGTTTATCTCCGACAGAATACAGTTTAAGCCAATGTTATAAGCAAGACTTTCCACTATTTTCCCATCTATTCCCCCATAATGGTTCTGACGCGTTAATGAAGAAAAGACCGATTAGTTTCAAGTCAGGGAAAATTGTACAAAAAGAAACGAATGGCGCTTTATATACTCGAGCCGCCCAATATATTGAATATAACAATGAATTATTTCGAGTAAAAAATCCTTTTTATAGTAATTATGTGGCAGCCGAAGAAGTGATTATGGGGGGGATTTTTAGTATGACAGGATTAGATGCTCCCAGAATGCTTTTGTGTAATGATTGCGATGATTTTTTTATTTTTAATAAGAAAACAAGAGGCGATTTTCAAGATGGCAAAAATTTATCCAGCTTTGCTTGTGTTGCCTCTCAAGTTGAACCAAGTTTCAAAGACTTAGGTGATTTTTTGCTAGATGAAAAAATGATGATTGAGATAATTAAAAAATCAGCAATAGAAGAACTTTTGTTAGATAGTTATATAAAAAAAAGCGTTGTTAAATATCAGTCTTTAAGAGAAATATTTAATAAGGCCGATTGTGAATTAACAAATATCCTGCAAAAATATCCTAATAAAAGCTATTTAGCTAAGCCTGATGTATTAGCTCAAATAAAAAATAAAAATTTAATAAAATTTACTATGTTAGAGGAAATGAATAAACTGCTACCGCAAAAATTGCGCGATGAACAACTAAAACATTTTTTCGTATCACGATTATTAAATAATTGGGATTATTTAAATTTTGCATTCTGTAATTTTGGCTATTTTATTGATAAGCGTATTCATCCGACAGAATTTAAAGGTATGACGGTAGATTTCGGTGGTTCTGGAACTTTGGGTTTTGGAGGGCTTGCTAAAAATGAAAGCTATCAACGAGCTATGCAGGGTGCTCGCCCAGAAAATCCATTGGCTTCGACTAGCCTATTTACGGAAAAAGATGCTAATTTTTCCAATAATCTGCCCGATTCATTAACAGGTATTAGCTCAGTTCCTCGTAGTCGTCCTTTATTATCAACAATTAGAGGACAAGTTGCGGTAGAAAATAATATTTTTGAAGCGAAAGATTTCAATAATTTCAACAAAGAGTTAATGCCTGCTTTAGAGGTGGCGTATCGGCTCCAGGTATTACCAGATCACGCAATAGAAGACTATCTTCATGAAAACTGGTTGATGGGAGAAAAGGATTTTCCTTATCGTGGTAAAGATAGCAAATACAATATCGATACTGCAAAAATCATAGCAATAATAAAAGATAGAAAACGATCTTTTATTCAATACTTTGGGCAAGATACAATTAAGCATTGGGAACAAAATAATATATTGCAAGCTGCAAAAATAAGAATTGAGATTGCTGATAGTCTGAAGCGTTTAATGAATAAAATATATACTATTCAACCCGTATCAGCGGCTAGCCAGACGGTTTAATCAACATGCATTAATTATAGCCAGTTTTAGTTCCCGACGGTTATAGACTTCTATAGAGTTTAACAAAAATGACAAGCTGCCAGGGGCAGTGCTGTGATTGCCCTGGTGGATAAATAAGGATAATTTATTATCCAGAATGCGACAAAACTAAGCAAGTTGGCTAAGATTTATGACACCTTTGCAGAAAATAGTAACAGAAATAGAACATCAAATTTTAATTAAATAAACTAATCTTCAATGGCAATTAAGTAATCATACATAATGTTGAAGTTATAATACTGCCTGGTTATAATTTTTTCAGTTTCATCTGTTGCTCAGGACGACCTGAGAAATAGCATTTTATTGGGGACGACCCCGAGTGATTAGGAGGAATGATGGCCTGGTTAGTTTTATTGATAGCCGGTTTACTTGAAATTGTTTGGGCAATAGGATTGAAATATACCCAAGGATTTACCCGATTAACCCCCAGTATTATCACTTTAGTAGCCATGTTGTTTAGTATAGGGTTATTAGCTTATGCAATGAAAACGCTGCCTGCCGGTACGGCATATGCTATTTGGACAGGTATTGGAGCGCTTGGCACGGCGACAATTGGGATTATTTTTCTTGGTGAATCGGCAAGTTTATTCCGCTTATTAAGCCTGGGACTAATTTTTGCTGGGATAATTGGTTTAAAACTGGCAAATTAAATTTTAAGCTATTCATTATAGATAAATTTCTATTTTGTTATGGCGGATTGATAAGGGGCGTGGATATTTATTTATGCCCCTATTATTTAGTGCTAAATTTCATTAGTTGTGGTCAATATTTCATTTTTTTTTAAATAAAAAATGAGCTTCATCAGCACAGATAAATTTATTCTATTTTAGGATCACTGAAAAGAAGGGCAATAAACGCTGTGTTTCCTCTGGAAAAAAAGCAAGTGGATTTTTTGTAATTTGTGGCAACCAAATTTTGTTAGCGTCAGGATTAATTGCTAATTTCTTAATTGAATCTTTGATTGATGATGATATTAAATTAAAAACTAGTGAATAAAACCCTACTGAATAACTAACTGTTTATTCTGTGTTTTTATTTACCAGTGGATTTAAATTGTAATAAATAAGTGGAAAAATCCGCAGTAACTCCTATAAGAATAATAGAGAACAACGTTCTCCACGCTTAATTAAGTTATATTAGGAGGTCTATTATGATTCGTCCATTAAGTTTATTTCCAGCTTTAACAAATGATTTGTATTCTGACAGATTTGATAAGATAGATAAGTTATTTAGTCACTTAACGGGTGTTAAGCCACTAGCATTGCCAAGTGAATCCTATAATTTAAAGAAAATTGATGATAGACATTATGAACTAATAATCAGTGTGCCAGGTTTCACTGAAAATGAATTAGATGTTTCGTTTTCTAATGGACAATTGTTTGTTGTTGGTGATCATAAAGAAGAAACACCAAAAAAAGGCGAATGGCTGCATCAAGGTATTTCTCATAGATCGTTCTCTGCCCAATATTCGTTAGGTAAAAATGCTAAAATTCAAAGTGCTGAATTATGTGATGGCTTACTTAAAATTCTTCTTGAATATGAGATCCCAAAAGATGAGAAGGTAAAAAAAATTGCGATTAAAAAAGCTAAGAAAAATGAGCCTAAAAAATTAAAAGCAACAAAAAAACCTTCAGTGCCTAAAAAAACAAAAACAGCTAAATAATTTGCTTAAAATTACACATTACTTAATTAACTTAAGCTGGAACAAATAAAAGCCTCGCTAATATTATGTTGAGGCTTTTATTT
Organism: Arsenophonus nasoniae; assembly: GCF_004768525.1. NCBI lineage: Bacteria > Pseudomonadati > Pseudomonadota > Gammaproteobacteria > Enterobacterales > Morganellaceae > Arsenophonus > Arsenophonus nasoniae. The sequence goes on along the minus strand of NZ_CP038613.1, from coordinate 3,525,501 downwards.
TTTTAATTGTTGCATTATTGGAATCAATATAAATTCTTTCTTTCAACACTAACAATTTTTTTTAGTAGTAAAATCTAATGTATTGTAAGTTACAAGCTTGTAATGAAAAATTCAGCGCTGAAATAATAAAATAAAAGTTTAGTAGGAAGTATATTATGAATAAAATTCTTGTTTTAAAATCCAGCATCATGGGAAATAATTCTCAAACAAATTCCTTGATTGATACTTTTCTGACGAAAAGACAATTAAAAGGATTACAAGATGAAGTTACAATCCGTGACTTAGCCACGCTTAATCTTCCGGTATTGGATAATGAACTGTTTAATTCGATGCGAGGAGCGACTAATTTCAGTGAAAAAGCCTTTAACGCTGTCGCCCTATCAGATAAATTGATAGCTGAATTAAAAGGGAGTGACATGGTTGTTATCGGAGCACCCATGTATAATTTGAATGTGCCAACCCAACTGAAAAATTGGTTTGATCTTGTTACTCGTGCAGGTGTTACATTTAAATATACTGAAACTTATCCGATGGGATTAGTTGAAGGTGTGCGTGCAGTTGTTGTCAGTTCTCGCGGTGGTATTCATTTGGGACAACCGACGGATGCAGTAACACCTTATCTGAAATCGGTTTTAGGATTGATTGGTATCACTGATGTGGAGTTTATTTATGCCGAAGGGATGGATATGAAACCGCATGGAAAAGAACAGGGAATTGCTAATGCTAATGCAAAAATGGCTAGTCTTATAGCCTAAGTATGATGATGTACTTACTGGCATGTAAAATACGAGTAAGTACAAATCTACTCAGTTTGGCGCCGCTATTTTTTCCATATAAGCGGGTAAATCATTAACTAGAGTATCAACAATGAGCCGAACTTTACGCGAAAGGTAAGGCGTTTTTGGCCATACCGCATAAATAGAAAAAGTTATTTCGCCTGCACGAGGCATAATTTCTTTCAGACGCCCATCGATCAGTTCTTTTCTAACTAACCAATCAGGGAGCCAGGCAATACCTGCATCTGAAATAATCGCGTCTTTTATTGCTTGCATATCATCCATCATTAATCTTGTTTTCGGTCTGAATTCGTATATACCACCGTTATCGTCTTTGAGTCGCCATTTTTGTATTCGATTTGAATGGCTATAAGCGACAGCGAAATGTTGCGCCAATTCTATAATTGTTTGTGGTTCACCCATCTGAGCAAGATATGAGGGAGAAGCGCAAATTGTCATACGGTGTTTGCCAATTTTTCTAGCGACAAGATTACTGCTATCAGGCAGTGTGCCAATATAAATTGATAAATCAATTCCTTCTTCGATAAGATCAATAATACGATCGTTAAATGACATTTCTAGTTCTAGTTTGGGGTACTGTTTTATTAAAGAAATGAGTAGTGGAGCGATACATAAATGACCAAATAAAACCGGCATGGAGAGTCTAAATTTGCCACAAGTTTCAAGCTTACCGCTATTGAGGATGTCTTCTATCTTTTCTATCTCATCGAGAGCACGTCGACAATATTCATAATATAGTGTTCCTTCCTCAGTTAAACTTTGTGTGCGGGTTGTCCTATGAAATAGGGTAATACCCAGTCTTGCTTCTAATTGAGCAATTTTTTTTGCTACCGATGAGCGCGTTAAATGTAATTTTTCTGCTGTTTGAGAGAAGCTGTTAGCTTCAGCAGCAGCAACAAATACCGGAAGACTATTTAGTACACTTTTCATTGGATTATTGCCATTCAAACATAAAATTATCTTTATAAATAATAGACAGAAACATTAATTGTTAGAAATAAAATAAGATTTAGTAAATTTAATGATGCTTAAAGCAGGATAAGATTTTTATTATGCTTAATTTGAATTAAATATTGTGGTAAATAGTGTTAAATATATTTAAACAGAAATAAAAAACTAATCCTTTGATTTAACAATTTATTTTAGCTAATAAAAAGTAATCCCCAACAACTAGACTATATTTAAAACTGTGCTTTTTATCAAGAATTCAAAAAGTTCGATTTTATAAAATGTTATTTTAATTTTAGGAATGATATTAATGATAAGTTTATCTCATATATCGGGTTTAGTATTAGGTGGATTGCTTGGTTTTATTATGCAACGAGGGCGTTTTTGTTTAGCCGGCGGATTAAGAGATTTCTATTTATTTCGTGATGGTGAAATGATAATTGCTATTTTAATCGTTATTTCTATTCAGAGTTTTGGGTTATTTGGCTTGCAAAGTCTAGGATTAGTCATACTCCCTTATGCCAAATTTTTATGGTTAGCAACCATTGTTGGTGGCATTCTATTTGGTAGTGGCATGGCATTAGCCGGATCTTGTTCTACGGGCGCCTATTATCGAACAGCTGAAGGTTTAGTTGGCAGTATCATTGCTGTTATTGGCTTTATCCTAGCCAGTTGGTTTGTCCGTTTACCGGTCAGTAAATCTTTTTTTTCACCGATTACTTCCCAGATATTAGATAGCGGAACAATTACGCAAACTTTTCATGTATCACCCTATGTTATTATGCTTATTTTAATATCACTAACAATCTATTTAACCATTAGACATATCAAACAGTGGAAACCTATCAATGCAGCAAAAATAACAGCAAAAAAGACAGGAATTAGCCATCTATTATTTGAAGCGCGTTGGCATCCATTTATTACGGCAATGTTAGTAGGAATCATTGCGTTATTAGCCTGGCCGGCAAGTTTATCTGCTGGTCGGATTGGCGGGCTTGGTATTAGCGGACCCAGCGCGCAATTATTTTCATTGTTGATTCACGGGAATTTAAAATTTTTTGACTGGGCCGGCTATTTATTAATCGGGATTTTGTTGGGTTCGTTTATTGCCGCAAAGGGAAGTCAAGAGTTCAGATTTAGAAATCCAGGTTTGGCCACAATGGTAAAAAATTTTATTGGTGGTTTATTAATGGGCATGGGTAGCGGTTTGGCGGGTGGCTGCATGTTAGGTAATACATTGGTTAATACCGCTTGGTTTGCATGGCAAGGTTGGGTGTTTATTCCTTGTATTATTTTTGGTAGTTGGCTCACTAGCTATTTTACTATCATCCGTCCATGGCAAATAAAATCATAGAGGTTATCACATATGAGTGAAATTCAATTAGATACCAGGGGAAAGTTATGCCCATATCCATTGATTCAAGTGCAAAAAGCGATAGAGTTAATGATAAACGGTGATATTTTAATTATTAAATACGATTGTGCCCAAGCGACAGAAAATATTCCGAAGTGGGCTGCTAAGTCAGGTCATGAAGTGATTGATTTTCAACAAACTGGCAACGCCCAATGGCAAATTAGCATTAAAAAAGGTAAATAAGTTAATTCGATTGAATGAATAGGGGTATTCAATACAAACTTCAGGTTGGCAAGATAGAAAGCTTAGTAAGTTAAGTCATGCTATTGATTAACAATCCGCCTAGGAACGAACGAACTCCTTCCCTGGCATGGATTTCCCTACACTCAATTTTGGGGATTTCGGTTTATAGTAACCCGCTTAATTGTCCCCTTTATTGAGACAGAGTCTGTCGCATTGGAGCTGGGATAACATTTTTTATTATGGGGCAGGCTGCAATCAGGAACAGCAGTTGTTGGTGATATTGGATTTGAACTTTCAGTCGCGTTACTCTGCTCTTCTGTTGGCTCTACATCGGTAATTTGGCTGGATATTGACACTGTGCTCATTGAGATAGCACTGGTGCCAAGCAGAATTATGAAAATAAATAATTTAGATAATAGTTTCATTACGGTTTTCTCCTCATTTAATAAGAATGATAATTATTATTAAATAATAGGTCAATATTTGACCATTGCAATGAATTATCTAAGTGATTTTTTAATAATAATATTTTATAGCTTGATTGCTATTATATCGGCTTATTTTGCTGTACCGACAATAAAAATGTAAAATATCTCACTGTAAAAATTATCTTCTAATAATTTTGTGTTGAATTAAGAGTATTTGCATTGCTTGGTTGAATTATATTTTCATCTAATTTAATCATGATATTATTTGTTTTTTTCATTTAAAAATTAGATAGTTAAACATAAGTATTTGTATATTAATTATAACTATATAAAGTTAAGCAGCGTTTTCTAATTAATCTAAAATGAGATTTATTTTACTAGTAGATTGTAATTTTAAGATACTTATATAATTTATGAGCAGTGGGTTAAGTATGATAACAGGCTAAGTACTTTATGATTTTAATCCAAAAACTATTAATAACAAAAAAGTAATTATGCTTTAACAATGATCTGTTGCATCAAATTGAGATCATTAATATTTATTTTTGCTTTTATTAATTATTATTGAAAAAAATACCTCTTTATTAATTTTAATGAAGAGGTATTAATTAATTAAACGCTTTATTTGTATTGCAAGATTATGCCTTACAATAAGCCTTTTGCAACATCTGCTTTTTCTAACTCTTCTGTTATTTCTGCATGATCAGTTACTGTTGAAGCGGTACTTGTAGCCGCTCCTATAGCGGTCTTGGCAGTCTCTACACCTGTCTTAATAACATCAGCGCCAGTATCAGCGGCTTTATTCACAACATCAGCACCAGTATCAGTAGCTTTCTTCACAAAATCAGCGCCAGTATCAGCGGCTTTATTCACAACATCAGCGCCAGTATCAGTAGCTTTATTGACAAAATCAGCACCAGTATCAGTGGCTTTATTGACAAAATCAGCACCAGTATTAGTAGCTGTATTTACAGCATCAGCACCAGTATTAGCCACATTTTCTGATGTTTCTAAAACTTTATCTAAGCCAGAGATAGGGAGACCTAAACCGCCTATTGGGCTAGCCATAGCTGACATATAACCAAATGTTAATACAGAAGCGATAGCAACGAGTTTTGTAAATGATTTCATTAGTCACCTCAATTAATAGTTATGTAACGATATTAATAATAGATGCTTATTTTAACCTTTCAATAACATTTTTTTAACTTAAGCTGATTTCTACGCAGTAGTGTCATTAATAAAGTAACTACAACTATTATAAAAAAGTGTTTTTTATCGATACATTTTGGATGACAGTATTATTTTTCTAAAAGATACAATCATATTTGTAATAATCTGATTTTTAGCTTTACGATAGCAAGTTGCATATGAAAAAAGTTTAGTCAGTAGCAATTGCTATATAAGGAACAATAACTTATTGATGATCTTGATGATATAGTGTCCACTCTTCGATACTAACACCGTTAGCGAGGTGGCAATAACCGACTTCGCCTTTAGTTGTCTTGACAATGTTAATTTTTCCCCCTTTTTTAATACAATAAACTGAGGCAGGATTTGCCATGCCGATGGTTTTAGTGGGGGGCAATGATTCTGTTTGACTAGTACATCCGACAACATAAACATAGGTTATTAGTAATAGCATCTTTTTCATAGATTTTTTCTCAACCAGGTAGTGAACAAACAGACTAATTATAGTATATAAATTATTTTATTATTTTTAAATATAAAATATATTGATATTTTTTATGGTAAAAATAATTTAAATCGCTAGATTAAAGAATCAATTTTATATTTGTGTTAATTGTTTTTCTTATAAATTATTTTTATTTAATTGAAAAATAAATTAATTTTAGATAAAGTTTTGTTTTTTTATTAAAAGTAACTTGCGCATCACTACACGAAATATAATATAAAATTTACATTAAATTTTTATATTGCTGTATATGACTTTAAATTTTTGTATATTATTAAATAAACTTAATCAACATTATAAAATAAAAGGATATTTATGAATAATAATCAATTATTTTCAACAGGTGTTATTTTTTATAAAGGAAAAAATTATACTGGTGATGGTTTTTTATATAGAGAATCTAATCAAGAGTATCGCCTTTCTACAGAACTGAATGATAAATTTAATTCTGTCAGAGTTGGTAGACTTTCACAAGTTCAAGGATGGAAGGATTATGCAGCTAATAACGCCCCTGGTAACATAACAAAAACTTGGCAATACGATACACCAGATCTATCAGAGATAGCAGGCTTATCAAGATTTACCGTATTTCCTAAGTATACCGATATATTAGCGATACAACTTAACAATAATACAGGTAACAATAATATATTTTATCAGCTTGTATTTAATATTTCTTTTGTATGTAATCCAATATATATTAAAGCAAATACAGATTATGAATGTATTGGTACCTTTCCACAAGATGGCAATTTGTATAATGCTAATATTTCTATTATTAGTAACCAGAATAGACCAGCTATTCGTGGGCAAGTAAGTTTTAAATATAATATGTCGACTAGTGAAATTGAGATAATGACATGTAATCAAAATTTTCCACCAATTCTGTCATTTCAAAAAGCGGAAAGAAATAGATTTCAACTAAATATTAATAACAATTAATGTGATTTTTTCTCACGATAAATGAAATTATTTTGATCTGACAGAAATATTAATTGGTTATATAATATCTGTCAGATTAAATTTAATTTCTCAAAGCGAAAAAAGCTAACATAAAGATATATTAAAATTTATTAATGTTAACCTGCATTATATTAATACTTAAACCTGGCAGGTTCTTTATTGCCCATTTCTTTAAGAATAATATTGGTATATTCTACAACTGCACCTCTGGCATGATTATTATCCTCGTCAGGAAGCATTGTTAACGCATGAACGATTTCATGCATAAATGCGCGGATCAAACTAAACAGAGCATAATTACCATTTTCTTGTTGGTAATCCTCATTAAATTGCGAACAATTTGCAGGATCAGTAGTAAGGGATATAATTTTTTTACCATTTTCCGCTTTTATCTCTTCTGCAGTGACAGTGGTGCTAAAGGCATCTTGAGTTGATAGATACCATTTGTCACCATCGCAAAGATTGGTATCATAAGCATAATTAAATAATCGCCGAAAAGTTAGACTTTTTTCATAGGCTGAGGTCATGATAGTGGATAGTTCTTTGTGACATAACTGGTATTGGTTTTCATCGGATTCTGATTCAATTTTTTTATTTGATAAAAATAGTGATATGACCTGCTCCGATGGATGTAGTTTATCGCTATTGGTCGCAATCTTGTCATGCGATTTTCTTGCTGGGGAGGGATCCGTTGATTGTATTTTTAAATCGGGATATTTATCAGCTAAATCTTCATCGTTATTATTAGATGCTTGAGTATAGAGTGGAGAATAGGATATTTTATTATTAAAATCAATTGGTAACATATTTAAAATTAACTCTCTAACGTCAATTATGATTATTTCTCATTATTCTAATTCTATTAAGATTATTTTTTTTTGCTAATAAATTTCAATTTTTATTATAGTTGCGTAGGGTTTATAAATAAAAATATAACGCGCAATAATCAATAAACAGAGAGTTTATTTTCAAAGCTCTCTGTTTGTTTAATAAACTATAAAGTGATCGAAAATTTATTGGATGTACTTTACTGAAATAATTTTTTGTCAATTAATTAAATATAACAAGAGTGTACTTCTTTTATGGGCTTAGTATCATATCCTATATGCTGGATATAAATTATGGTTATATTATTTTTAGTTAATTTTTGCCTTAACTTGTTAAAAAAATTATTTTTAGATTTTATCGGTGGTTCAATAACCTTAAAATAGTTACCAGGTAGTGCGATAATTTCTTTTAACCCATTAAAGTCTTTTTTGTTAAATTTATTATTTTTGTCTTGAACAATAAGAGTATAAGCAGCAAAATTAACCTTACCAATGCGAAATTGTAGTTCTTCGCCAGCTTTATTAGCGATTGTTAATTGAAATATAATTTTCTTATCGTTTTGGCTACCACTTTGCATAGCGAAGTATTGTGCAATATTTCTATTTGAAGAAAAAAAAGCAAATGCATAATTTTGTAGGTAACCAGTATCTTGTATTTTTTGAAATTCGGCGCTGGGTATAGATAATCCTCTATATAATATAGACGCTGTTGTTGGGGAAAATTTTTCCATTTTTGTGGCGACAATACGAATTTCATTTTTAGCAATCGCTTCTTGTCTTTGCCAACCATTGTTTTTCGCCTGTTCAGGGTAGAGTGATGTGTTGCGTAAGGTACCATTAAGATCGTCCGGTGATTGAAATAATATTCTAATATTTTCTTGGTTGTAATTTCCGGTTGAAATATCTTTTTTTACTTGTCTATCTATTCGATTATCAGTCGAACTTTCAATAATAGGTTTTTCTTCTGATACAAAGTACTTAGGTAGAATATGGGTTTGCTCATCGGGATCTTTCGATGTTGCTGGGTTATTTTTAACTATGTTAAATGAATTTAGTCTGTCCATTATTTCTCCTGTGTCAGTATGTCATTTATGGTTTACTCTGTAGAGGGGATAGTACAATGCTGTAGTAACAGATCTCTTGGTAAAAGTAGGATTAGCTTTGTGACTTATGCTGTTGGTATAATTTATTACTAGCGGTAAAATAGATTATGTAATCGACAAATTTCTCGTTTGCGTAATAACTATTATTAAATGTTTCCGTCTGATTTATCTATTTTTCCATTTAAGCATTAAAAAGTGATTTGATAATTAAGTAGGAAAAGATGAAATAGATTTTATTTACTGTGACTAACAAAATAATTTAATAACACTTAATTTTGACAATTTATAAATAAAATAGTATGTGATTAAGTCATGGATATTAATAATATTACTACTTCATATAAAATATATCGATTTTTATTTTCTAGTGTTTTTATCAGCAAATGTAATAAAATTTCATTATATATATTTGCCTGATAATTAGGATATAAGGAAATAAACTTCTTTATATCCTTCAAACGAGTAATTTTAGATAAAATAGTTTTATTGTATAGTCTCCTCCCAGTACTGTTCAATACTATTTTCATCGGAATTAGCGCTTTTGACTAGAATTGTTTTATTATTTTCAGATAAGTAGCATTTAGTAAAATCGATATCAACCGAACAGGGTAAACCATTTTCTTTATTTATCCAATGTTTAATATCAACTTGAGCTTCAATTGTGTTCGAGATAAATATAATAAAAGAAAAGATAGTAAATTTTACAAGTAACTGTTTCATAATTTATCCTGTTCATTGTTATAGAAAACGATATTTAATAGTAGATCATTTTTAACTAAAGTAATAATATAATTATCCTGTAAATAAAATAATAATTTTTGATTTGATGATTGGAATAAAATAAAGCAAAATGAGCAATAATTAGTTTCGAAATAACAAATTTACTATAATGTTAAAATTATTTAGTAGATTATATCATTTTTAGCATAAAGAAATTATATAAGATATATTTGATTTGAATTTTTACGAATATTTTATCAAAAACACTAAATATTAATATATCTTTCTTATTAAAAAGGATTTTTTATGCAGAATAACACTAACCCTATGTTTAATAATAATAAATTTAAATTGGGTCTTTTTTCTATTAATTGCTCTGGTGGCCTAGCCATGACAACAGTAAAAGAAAGTTGGCTAAATTCCTGGGAAAATAATCTTAAAATAGCCCCACTTGCTGATGAGGCCGGGCTTGAATATTTATTAACATTAAGTCGCTGGATGGGATATGATGGAGAAACGCATTTTCATAGTAATGTTTTAGAATCAGTAAGTTGGCCTTCTACATTATTAGCTGCTACGCGGCGAATCGGGGTGATTTCCACTATCCATACTTCTTTGCATAATCCTGTTATTCTCGCAAAGCAGTTAGCGACGATGGATCATATAAGTGTTGGTCATGTTGGGTTAAATATGGTATGTGGCTGGAATAGACAGGAATATGAAGCATTAGGCGGAGAGTTATTTTTAGTCATCAAGATTGTTATCAACATGTTCAAGAATGGCTTGATATAATAAAAAAATTATGGCGAACCGAAACCGCTTTTGCTTGAAATAGGAAATTTTTTAAATTTAAAAAGTATATAGCGTTCCATTGCCATTACAAAAGAATATTCCTATTTTTAATAGGGCAGGTGCTACCTTTGGTAAAGATTTTGCTATTCGAAAGGTAAATTATTTATTTATGTTAACACTAGATTTAAATCAATTTGACAAGATATTATATCAATACAAAAGCAAGAAAAATTACAAAAGAGAAAAAAACCGTTTAATTTTATATCTTGATTCTTATGTTGTTTGTCGGCCAACGTATAAAGAAGCAGAAGAGTATCTTCATTATTATTAACAGCAAAATACAGATTGGGAAGCGGTAGATCATATTATTAAATTATTAGCAAACAATTCGAAAGTTGTTTTAATAGAAGAATTTAATTTGTATCGTTCTAAATTTCCAACCGATCATGGGGGTTATCCTTTGGTCGGGACACCGAATGACATTGTTAATGGAATAGAACAACTCTACAATCCAAGTTTATCAGGTACAGCTTTAACATTTGTTAATTATCGCGATGAATTTTCTTATTTTAGAGATTAAGTACTGCTACATTTAGAAAAATGTGGCTTAAGAGAACTTTTTGATTTGTAATGGAAAAATTTTTTATCTAAAACTGATATCATTTGTATCAAAAAATTAATAAATTTTTAATTCTAAATTTTATATATCTTTAATTAATAACTGCGTATTTTACTTTTTAGCTTTAAATTGTTTTTAATAAATGCTGGAGCACATCATAGATATGATTAATGCTACCAGCAAAATATTATTTAAACATTGACAAGTGTATCTTTCCAGTTTTTACTATCTAAAGTAATTCTTGCTATAGGATGCGGAGTATATTCTTGTGACGGCTGCCAGGTATTATGCTTATCATCTATTACTGGTTTAAAGATATATCCATAAATAAAACCATCTAGGTCAGTAGCCAAATAATTAATATCTGCATTAACAACTAATTCGACATCAAAGTAATTAACCTGCTTTGTCTCTTGTTCACATATTTCAATTAACTTCATTGTAATTCTCCTTAGATATATTATGCATAGGGTTTTATAAAAATTTTATTTTGGCTAAATAGGTTGTTTTGTATCTACCTTTATTGAACAGTAACTCTTTTTTATTACCAATATCACATTTATATATTATGTTTCTTGTTAGTTTTTTTTGTATAGTTTGAATTTGTTAACATAAAAAATAATCCATTTACTCAGTTTGATTTTGTAATGTTATTACATCGTAATGCCAATCAATATGATATTGATTCCATAATTTTTTAATTATATAAATCTTTTATTATTATTATATTCTATATTTATTAAAAGTTATTTTATAAGTTAATTTTTGAAAAAAATTATGATAAATATAATTTATTTTGTTAATAAATAATAGAAACTATCTTAGCGAAACAATAAAATTGCATGATTTTTGTGTTTATCTGTTTACTTTTATTCTATGTAGATATAACATTATTGTTGATAATAATTAACCAATTCTATATGTTATTATAAAATGATACTAGCGGGTTTTTCTTATTTACCAATTTATTATTGATTTAAATTAACTTTTTCGCTACTGCTATTAGTTTTGGCCCGTTTAACCGTTTTAATTGTCATAGTTTGTCAGAGATATTAATGTTTTTACATTTTGTATCCTAGTTAATCTAACAATATTTCATTTTGTCATTAGATCAGCTAAACGCGCAATTAGTACTCTTTAAATTGCAATCTAGTAACAAACACGCCTTTTTACTTTCAACCATCTTATCACTATCTAGAAATACATTCATTTAGCTGGGTACATCAATGTTTTAACCTTTAAAGTTGATCTTAAACCCCATCCTTTAGCGCAGATCATTTGCATAGTTGCCTGTATCGCTCGCCGTGGCTTTGATGAAACAATCGAAATATTAGTAGATTACAGCGCTCGGGGATGAGCTTCTCTATCCTTTTAAAGGCTAAAACAGATATATCTTTAGTCAGATTTTTTTGTTTTTTCAGGATTGGGATATACTTCTCTTGTATCACCATTAAAGCAACTTGGGCCTTTGAGAGGATCTTCCCAGCAAATATCAACAGCATTTTTTACGTTTGGCCTATTGATAGTTGTGGATGATACTCTTACATATTCTCCGTTACCCTTTGGGACAAGAATAGTGTTTTTAAGCGAGGAATCTTTAGCTACAGCAATAAAACTAAATCCTAGAAGAGCAGTAGTAGAAAGGATCTTACATAATGGTTTCATAATTTATCCTCCAACAATAAATGAAAATCACAATTAACAACATACAATAAATTAATATTTAATGAACATTCTTTAATAAATGGATTAAAATTAAATTGATAACATTTCTAATCATAATGGATGAGATAAAATTCATAGGATTAATGGCTAGCTACGAGCACAATTATCTTTGGTTCAGAGGCTAGCTTAACACCGTAGAAATATGGTATTTGCACCTATATAACAGTCAAAAGAATTTAATAATTGAAAATTAATTTGCTTGGCTGATGGTTTTATCCTCTGCGCCATTTATCATACCATTTAAAATTTTTAAACGATTATTTACTGCTTCACTTCTTTGGAGTTCGCAATTCTCTATTAACCAATCGATTTTGGCTTTTTCTTCTGCAGGCGATAAATTATCCACCTTCGTGTCGTAGCACTCCGCTGGTTTATTACCGGCATTAGCCTCAGAAACTAAGTTGAACCCTAAAATCAAAATGTTAGCAAATAAGTAGCATAATGATTTCATAAATTATTCTCCAAAGTAAAATGCAACTTGGAATATATATTAGCTCATAATTTTAACATTTCAATAACATTGGCAAGAAAATAATTTCAAGTTAATTATTGGTATTTGTAAAAGGGGATGAAAGTAACATGTAAAATGATGGTTTCTGTCTATTTGCTAAGCGCATTAGCTATTTAATTACAACTAGTTATTTTTAAACATTATTTTCAGCCTAGTAGAAAAAACAACTAGGCTATCTTGTTATATCAATATTTTTAAATAGAAAATAAATCTAATAAATTTTAGTGTTTTTTACCCGCTTAGGAACAATCTTATACAATGTAAAATTATTGTTAAATTTATTATTTGCCTTTTATAATAATGTTTTCCTGTAATCACATTTGTAACTCTAATTTAAGGGGCAAATATGTTAAAAATTAAATTATTTATTTTATTTTCGTTTGTTTTTATCAATATACCAGGTTTTGCTGATCCTCCTCAAAATAAACTACCTACTGGTAGAGACTGTACTGCGCTTCTTTCACCTGATACTAGATCACAGGTAAATCCTAATGTAGATTTAAGCTTATGTGATCCACTTAATGCACGTAAATCGAACTTACCTCATTAAGTTTAATTTAACTTACTTTATTAAAATCATTTTAAATAATACATATTTTATTATATGTATTATTTTTAGTTTTATTTTCAATGAATAAAAAAATTAGGGTCTACTTGCGTGAATAATACATTTAGCTAGTTTTTGTGGATTATTAAATAATATCTCATGGCTGCCTGGCAAACTAATAAAACGATAAAACTTAAGACGATCACTAAATTTAGGGTGCCAACCATATTCACCCGCTGGCAGTGCATTGTCTGTTGATGCATATATTATGCTACTAGGAATAATAAGAGATGCAAATGTTTTCAACGGAACCTTATCATAATGGCTGGCAGCGCAACTTGATGTTAAAAAATTATCATAAACTTGTTTTGCTTTTTTTAATTCTGCGTCACCAATAAATAATTCTCTAAAAATAGCAAAAGGTAGCATTATTTTTTTATCAATTGTAATTTTTTGCCAAATCTTATGGTAGCGAGGAGGAAGTGTATCGAAAAGCGATTCTCCATCACCTAAAATAAATGCATTATGAAAAACCAAATGTTTTATACGGGGTGCTTCTATTTCGGCTAGGCGTTGAACATTAGTGCCACCAAAACTGTGACCTAACACAACAAGATCTTTCAAATCATGTTGCCTTACATATTCAACAATAGAATCGACACAATCAGCATGGCTGGTACTAAACTCTGCCTGTAAACTATGGCCTGCGATGGTTAGAGTATGAACATCTAAACCTTGATTAAGTAATATTTTGGCAACATCATCCTATGCATGTCCATCATGCCAGGAACCATGTATTAAAAGGTAAGTATATTGCATAATATATTGATCTTATATTCTACGGCTGCCGGACCCAGTATTAGACTGATTTCAGCAGGTGGAAAAGCTCCAAATGGTCCTATCGACGAAGCGATATCATATAAGAAACAACGTGAATACGATGAAATTGTTGTTTTGCTCGATACAGATATAGCGTGGACAGAAGAAAAAATAAACGAAGCAAAAGACAATAATATAGAATTAGTAGGTTCAGAGCCATGTCTTGAAGGTTTGTTATTAAAGATTCTTGACAAATCTGTACCCGATAAAAGTAAAAAATGTAAAACACAATTGCAGAATATGTTACCTGGTAAATCGACAGAAAGTAGAAGCTATGCCTCTTTATTTCCGAAAGAATTATTAGATAAAGTCAGAAATAAAGTTAAACCTTTGGGTACTTTAATAAGTTATATAAGTGGTGAAAAATAAAGATTTATTCTTAACAAAATAAAATTTATTTTTGTCTTTGTTAATCAATTTTACCAATAATTACTCTACACCATTTGGGGTGCTTTTTAATCATTCATGGTATTGAGAAAATTTTAAACGCTAATAATTAGCAACTAAAGTAATATTTAAAAATATAGAAGATTTTATTAAATAATGTTAAATAAGTAGATTGCTTTTGAGTAACTCGCCTGCTCTTATTTATTTTGTTATATCTTAAACTTTTATCTCCTATATATTTTTTAAGTATAATTGATATAAATTTTGTTCGGATGATTTTAATAAATGCTGAGTTCAATAAGTTAAACATAATAAAAATCAACATATCGATAATAAAATAGAAATAGGTTTATTATTTAACTCTTTCATCATTGGTGAAAGAGGTATATCTATTTTTATTGGTTATAAATTTAACGGGATATAGCTTATTTATCTAGAGTTGACAAATTAATTTCCATTTTTGAGCAAGGTATATAACGATTTTTATCACATAATTCAATACAGGGATCAGGAAGATTTAATGGAAGATCATTGAGATCTGGAGCAATTAAATCAGTTGGATTTGCAAATGTAAAGTCACTGGCCGCGATAAAAAATAGAGTCATTAATACCTTACCTAATTTGTTCATCTTTTTTCCTTATAAATGAAAATTTTCACTTATATTAGATAAGTTAATATTAAAATCAATTTAATTTACTAAAAATCAACTTGATTAATATTTTTATTAAATTTTAACAATGTAAAATCATTTAAATTAACATTTAGCACGAAGCGAATTTAATTTTGTCTTAAATATCAACCTAAAATTTTAGCAGCACAGTATTGGCAAGAGAAACGGTTAAGATAGGTTTATAAATAAAAAGATAGATTAGTATCTTTGTAGTTACCATTAACTCTATAGCAGTTATTATTTTAATTGACACGCAATAAAAACAGCCAATAATCTAAATAACCTCTTTTTTAACTGAAGAGGTAGGTTTAGTTTAGCTAAGTGGTGCGCAAAAAGCAGGGAGCAAAACTTGTTTGGTTATTTCTGTTAGTCGATACAAAAGGGGGTAAAATTATATTCAGCGGACTTACATAAATTCTTTTTTGCCTCAGCCAAATTCGCTTGAGTCAAATTTGCTTGAGCTAAATTTGCATCAGTTAAATTTTCTCCATGTAAAACTGTATTATTCATATCGCTATTCTTAGCTAAAGAAAAAAAGCTGAGTCCGAAAAGGGAGATAATTGTCAATGTTTTGAAAAACGATTTCATAATTTTTTCTCTGATGATTATATTAAAAAACATTTTCAGTCTTAATTAAATTAACCTCTTCGAATTAAGAAGAGGTGGAATAAGCTTGGTTAGGGGCTATTTTAATGAGGAATAGTGATTTCTCCTGCACTTGTATCAGCTTTGCAATAAAATTTTCCATCGTCAGCTAAGACACATAGTTTTAGTTTTCCGTCAGATCTATCGGAGTAATATGTTACCAAATTACCTTGCTGATAGGTTGCTAAAGAAAAAAAGCTGAGTCCGAAAAGTGAGATAATAGTTAATGTTTTGAATAATAATTTCATCATTTATCCTCTGATGATTAAATAAAAAAAACATTTTCATCATTAATTTTTAACAATTCAATGGTATTTATGTAAATGCAACAAAATGTCATAAATAAAATTTTTTTAATTTTTTATATAAGTTTTCACACCAGATGATGTTTAGAAACTTCCCGCTATGCAGGGAACCGAAGTTCTATGATTTCCTCTGAATGTATGAATGGATAATCTAATATTTTGCGGTGAGCGCAATTGAGAATAGAGTAATTATTAATTCATTGCAGAATGAGGGTTTTATTCCAGATTTATAATATAAAAAACTTCTTTATTCAGCTAGCCATCGCCAACGGGTATTTTAAATGTCACCTAAACAACTTTCTCGCTACTAAAGCTAGTTTTGAATAATTAGCTTGCGCTTTTTTCTCAAAACATAATAACCTAAACCTCGGTAGCTAAGAACTTTCTAATAGGTTGCAAGTCTGAAATGGCAATGCTTGTATAGCGCCATCCCACATATAGATGTTTCTCTATGGTATAATCAGCGAGACCCTCTCTATAATGGTTGTTAGAAGCCAGTGATGCCATTTAGAGGCAAGAAAAAACAACATACCAAAACAGCGAAAAATGCACGATAACACAACTAACCCAAAATTAACGCCAGACAACGAATTTACGGCCTCAACAGGCTATTCTAACCACCACCGTTTTAGCGTGGCACCGATGCTTGATTGGACAGATCGCCATTGCCGTTATTTTCACCGTTTATTGACTAAAGAAGCGTTACTTTATACCGAAATGGTGACAACGGGCGCGCTTATTTATGGTAAAGGTGATTATCTGGCTTATAGTGAAGAGGAACATCCAGTTGCTTTGCAGTTGGGTGGTAATGAGCCCACGGCTTTGGCCTATTGTGCAAAAATGGCTCAGCAAAGTGGTTATGATGAGATTAATTTAAATATTGGTTGTCCTTCGGATCGCGTTCAAAATGGCCGTTTTGGTGCTTGTTTGATGCGTGAAGGCGGGCTAGTAGCGGATTGTATAAAAGCAATGCAGGATGCTGCGACGATCCCGATAACAGTTAAAACCCGCATTGGCGTTGATGATGATGATAGTTATGCTTTTTTAACCGATTTTATTGATAAAATTGTGACAGATAGTCAATGTCGTTTATTTATCATTCACGCGCGCAAAGCTTGGTTATCAGGTCTAAGTCCGAAACAAAATCGGGAAATACCGCCGTTAGACTATTTACGTGTCTATCAATTAAAAAAAGATTTTCCTCAGTTAACCATTGTGGTTAATGGTGGTATTAAAAACATTGATGAGGCTAAACAACATTTACACCATCTTGATGGTGTTATGATAGGACGAGAAGCTTATCAAAATCCGGCATTATTAACTCAGGTTGATGTTGAATTTTTTGACCAAAGGAGCCTAGTTATTGATCCCATTATCGCAGTACAAACCATGTATCCTTATATTGAACGCGAATTGAAACAGGGAACTTATTTAGGTCATATCACTCGTCATATGTTGGGCATATTTCAAGCTATTCCTGGTGCCCGCCAGTGGCGCCGTCATTTGAGTGAAAATGCCCATAAAAAAGGTGCCGATGTGACTGTGGTTAAGCAGGCACTTGAGTTTATTACTGGTAACTAAATAATTAACTCAGGTCATTTTATTTATGCCAGACCTGGTGAAGCTTTAATTAAAGGGAACTAGGGAACTGAAAGCGCGATCAAAATTAGCGAACATATAGAGCATTTGACTAATGAAACCAGCCTTTATTTTATTTTTTTGTTCGCATTTCCCCGTTTTGGCCGTATTTTTTTGCAAACTATTTTCCATCATTTGTATAGCGAGATTAATTAATTGCTGAAAATCAGCTAATTCATCATTGTTACCATACTGTTCCAGAAGGGTGTCAAATTTTTGCTTGGCATAATGACAAATAGTTTGAAACTCATCACTAGAAAAGCGATTTTTGCTATAAACATGATTAATAAATGGATTGATCTCTGGAGAGCTATTCATAACAATTGAACTCCGCTCAATTACAAAGATTTGCTTATTAAAAAATTAATAAACTATATAATCGTTCGCGAATAAACAATCTGAAAGTACAATTTGTTAATGGTTATGTTTAACTAGTCGATCATGAGCAATGATTGGAATATTTTTCAGAAAGTTCAGATTTATTGCCAATATTTTGCTATGTTTGATTGAGGAACATTGCAACATTTTCAGATTTTCTGTAAAAGATAACAGTGAATAATCCTGAAGGTTCAATCTCACATTAAATGATCAAATTGTCACGAAATAGCAGTAAATAGCATATACTGATGAGCGACTCTATTGATTAATGGGTAAAGAAAGTGTTATGGCGAAGAAGTATTCCGCAGAAACCGTATTTATTGGTCAGAAAGATCGTCAAATAGAGGGGCTAAAAATGCCCCCTCACTCCTTAGAAGCTGAGCAATCTGTACTTGGTGGATTAATGTTGGATAATGAGCGTTGGGATCATGTCTCAGAACGCGTAACCAACGCAGATTTTTTTAGTCGACCACACCGCACCATTTTTGCTGAAATGCAACGTCTGCTTGAGCAGAGTAGACCAATTGATCTAATTACTTTGTCTGAATCGTTAGAGCAGCAAGGCGAATTGGATAGTGTCGGTGGCTTTGCTTATTTAGCGGAATTAGCTAAAAATACCCCAAGTGCAGCCAATATTAACGCTTATGCCGATATAGTGCGCGAGCGGGCTGTTGTCCGTGATATGATTGCGGTGGCAAATGAGATCGCCGATGCCGGTTATGATCCTCAAGGTCGAACTAGCGAAGAGTTACTGGATTTAGCTGAATCACGTGTTTTCCAAATTGCAGAAACGCGAGCCAATAAAGATGACGGTCCGAAAGGGATTGAAGAGATCTTATCAGAAACGGTGGAAAAAATTGAACAACTCTATCAGAAGCCTCATGATGGTGTGACAGGCATATCTACCGGTTACCAGGATCTGGATAGAAAAACCGCAGGATTACAAAACTCTGATCTGATTATTGTGGCTGCTCGCCCTTCGATGGGTAAAACGACTTTTGCGATGAATTTATGTGAACATGCAGCAATGACGGAAGAAAAACCGGTCTTAATTTTTAGTTTGGAAATGCCAGCTAATCAAATCATGATGCGTATGTTAGCTTCGCTGTCGCGCGTTGATCAGACGCGTATTCGTACTGGCCAACTTGATGATGAAGATTGGGCTCGTATTTCCAGTACTATGGGACTGTTGATGGAAAAGCGTAATATGTACATTGATGACTCTGCCGGATTAACGCCGACAGAAGTTCGTTCTCGTGCTCGTCGCGTATACCGTGAACATGGTGGTTTAAGTTTAATTATGATCGATTACCTTCAGCTGATGCGTGTTCCTTCCCTGTCTGATAATCGTACACTTGAGATTGCCGAAATTTCTCGTTCCCTTAAATCATTGGCGAAAGAGTTACAAGTGCCGGTGATCGCATTATCACAGCTTAACCGTAGCTTAGAACAACGAGCGGATAAAAAACCGGTCA
This sequence comes from Arsenophonus nasoniae, assembly GCF_004768525.1. NCBI lineage: Bacteria > Pseudomonadati > Pseudomonadota > Gammaproteobacteria > Enterobacterales > Morganellaceae > Arsenophonus > Arsenophonus nasoniae. Next base: position 3,505,850 of record NZ_CP038613.1, on the reverse strand, counting down.
ATTCCGATTTGCGTGAATCCGGCTCCATTGAGCAGGATGCTGATTTAATTATGTTTATTTATCGCGATGAGGTTTATAACGATAATTCAGATCTTAAAGGTGTAGCAGAAATTATTATCGGTAAGCAACGTAATGGTCCAATTGGGACAATACGTCTGACTTTCAATGGACAATGGTCCCGTTTTGATAACTATGCCGGGCCAATCTACCACGACGAATAATCTATCGATTTAATTTAATACGGAGAGTAAAATGAAAGCGGCAACCGCTGTCATTCACCGCCGCGCTTTGCGTCACAATTTACAACGAGTTCGGGAAATTGCGTCTCATAGTCGCATCATTGCTGTCGTTAAAGCTAATGCTTATGGGCATGGTTTATTGGAAACAGCGCATACAGTTAAAGATTTAGCTGATAGTTTTGGGGTTGCTCGTATTAGCGAAGCAATCGCATTACGTGAAAATGGGATCAGTAACCCCATCTTATTGTTAGAAGGTTTTTTTGATCTAGCGGAATTACCTATTATCACTAGGCATGCAATTGATATTGTTGTACAGAGTATTGAACAACTTGAAACTTTAGAACAGATTAAATTAGAAAAACCGATAAAAGTTTGGATGAAACTTGATACCGGTATGCACCGTTTGGGGTTTAGACCTGAAGAGGCGGCAATATCTTATGCTCGCTTGGTGGCATGCCAAAATATCCAAAAGCCGATTAATATCATGAGTCATTTTAGCCGTGCAGATGAACCAGGGCTACCGGCTGCTACCAATCAGCAATTGACTTGTTTTAATGTTTTTATAAAAGATAAACCCGGTGAAAAATCGATCGCTGCATCGGCCGGTATTCTATTATGGCCAGCATCCTATTTTGATTGGGTGCGCCCAGGCATTATGATGTATGGTGCTTCACCACAAGAAGGTAAACAAGGCAAAGATTTTGGTCTTCTACCAGTGATGACACTCAAATCTAATTTAATTGCTATTCGTCAACATAAAGCTGGAGAGCCGGTTGGTTATGGTGGAGTTTGGGTTAGTGAGCAGGATACCAATCTTGGTGTAGTCGCAATTGGTTATGGTGATGGTTATCCGCGTAATGCGCCATCAGGCACACCAATACTAATAAATGGGCGCAAAGTGCCGATTGTTGGTAGAGTTTCTATGGATATGATCTCAGTAGATTTAGGTGTTGGAACCAATGATAAGGTCGGTGATGAAGCAATTATGTGGGGAGATCTATTGCCTGTTGAAGAAGTGGCGGCATATACTGGCGTCAGTGATTATGAATTACTGACAAAGCTAACCTCACGGGTGGCAATGGAATATTTGGACGAATAAATTTGTCGTAGGTTTTTTAATAAAAAAATGGCTATCATGATAGTGGGGAGAATTTTAAGTGTTTCAGAATGTTGATGCTTTTGCAGGCGATCCTATCCTATCATTGATGGATGAATTTAATAAAGATCCCCGTGAAAATAAAATTAACCTTAGCATTGGCCTTTATTATGACGGCAAAGGTAATACTCCCCAACTTGGAACTGTTGGTAAAGCGAAGACAAAGCTTAATCAAGTACCCGCTATAGCCTCTCTCTATTTGCCCATGGAAGGATTACATAACTATCGGTTAGCGATTCAAAAGCTACTTTTTGGGGCAGATAATCCACTCATAAATGAGCAACGAATTGCAACAGTACAGACTATTGGTGGCTCAGGAGCCTTAAAGCTGGGAGCCGATTTTTTACATCGTTATTTTCCTGCTTCAGAGGTCTGGTGTAGTGATCCGACATGGGAAAATCATGCTTCTATTTTTATGGGATCAGGTATTAATGTCCATTATTACCCCTATTTTGATGCCAAAACTAAAGGGGTAAAATTTGCAGAAATGCTGGCAACATTTAAACAGCTGCCAGCAAAAAGCATCATCTTATTGCATCCATGTTGTCATAATCCGACCGGTTCGGATTTAACGCCGCAACAGTGGGATCAAATAACCGAAGTGGCAAAAGCGCGCCGTCTTATTCCTTTTCTTGATATCGCTTATCAAGGATTTGCTAAAAGTATGGATGACGACGTTTATGCTATTCGCACTATGGCTCAGGCTGGATTACCGGTATTTGTCAGTAATTCATTTTCCAAAATTTTTGGTTTATATGGTGATCGGGTTGGCGGTCTATCCATTATTTGTCAAAATCAACAAGAGTGTGAACGGGTATTTGGCCAACTAAAGGCGGGTGTACGTCGTCTCTATTCGAGTCCACCGTCAAATGGCGCTAAAATTGTCGAACATGTGCTAACCAATGATACATTACGCACTGAATGGTTAAGTGAAGTAGAATCGATGCGCCAGCGCATCTTTGCTATGCGTAGAATGTTAGTTAGCAATTTGAAAAATGTGTTACCTGAAAAAAACTTCGACCACCTACTTAAGCAGCATGGTATGTTTAGTTACACCGGCTTTAGCCCAGAGCAGGTTGCGCGTTTACGTGAAGAGTTCGCGGTATATTTGGTTAGCACAGGGCGTATTTGCATGGCGGGTGTTAATCAACATAATGTTCAGCGTATTGCTCAGGCTTTTGCCGCAGTGAGTCGTTAACTGAATTTAATTACCATCAATAATTTTATTAAAACCATTAATGATTTAATTACTGGTTTTTATTTATTAAACATAAAATTATAAAAATCATATTTAATTTTAAGAATAAAAACAAAATAGCATTAATTAAATTTAACATATTGAATTATAAATAAAAATAATGATTTTTATTAGAATAAATAATTAAATTATTGATTATTATATATTGCCTATTAAATTTTTCCTTTCTATTTTGAGGCGATAATGTTCATCCTCATATTTATGTATTTATGCCAAAATAGAATAGTAGGTAATGTAATGAAAAATAAAATTATTCGTTATCGTACAAAAATAGCTTATCTTATTGCCAGTTATCCTCTATTGCCGGTTTTCAGTTCCACTATCCAACCGATGAATGACAAAACTCAGCTAACGGTTGAAAATCAAATTCCTATCATCAATATAGCGGCTGCTAATCAGGCGAGTATTTCGTATAATCGCTATCAGCAATTTAATATACCGCCACAAGGTGCGGTTTTGAACAATGCGATCCGACCTGCCAATAGTCAACTAGTCGGCCAACTGGCTAAAAATGACCAGCTGGCTGAACGGGCGGCAAGCTTGATCATTAATGAAGTAACCGGTTCATCTTCTTCACAACTTAATGGCAAATTGGAAATTGCAGGCAAGAAAGCGGATGTGATCATCGCCAATCCAAATGGCATCAGCTGTGATGGCTGTCATTTCAGTAATATTGGTGGATTAACCTTAACGACTGGCCAGCCAATACTGAATCAACAAGGCGAATTTGCCCATTTAAAGGTAAAAAAAGGTGATATCACGATCCTTAATAAAGGATTCTATAGTGGTAGTCAAGATTATGCTGAGATGATCAGCCGCACTGTTACTATCAATGCCAGTATTCTTGGCAAAAATATTAGCTTATTGTCAGGTACTAATGCGATTAATTATCAGACTGGAACGGTTTCTCAAATCGCAAATCTGAGCCTAAAACCACAATTTGCTGTTAGCATTACAGAATCGGGCATTTAACTGCTAAAGCGCCAGCCGTTATAATTCCTGCAAACAGTGAAATTTTATCTCAGCAAGATCTTTTAGTTGAAAGCGATAGCCTAATTAATCAAGGTAAAGTAACCGCTAAACAAAATATGCATCTATTTAGTAATATCATCAGCAATCAAGGTGAAAGTGCTAAAATTGAAGCCTATAATAATCTTTGGCTACAGAAAAATGCCCAAGGTGAGCCAAGTGAAAGGATTGAAAGTAACGCGGAAGCTATCTCGACCCAAACCGGTAATTTGATCCTAAAAGCCAAACAAGTGATTAACTAAAACAATAACGCTAGCATCGTGGCACAATTAATAACGCCGGATAAGTAACAACGTTAAAGCATATGTTGTCAGGGCAAGTAGCGCTAGCATAAGTATTCGTGTTGGCAAAAATATAAAATTTCATTTTCAGATCAAATGAAAACAGCGCTGGTTTGCTGCAATCGCTCCAGCGCTATTGTAATTTGTTTAATCGGAAAAAACGGTTACATATTAGTTTTCCGACTAGTAGTTAGTCGGATTTCTGCCGGTAACAATCTCTATATTAAATGCCCTAAGGGCGCAAACCCGCAAACAATTTAAGCCTCGCTGCTAGATTTAGCACAGTTTGCGCTAAAAGGTAAGGAAGTTCTTGATAGTTTAGGTGCCAGAAGATTTGCTAGGATTTCGACCCTAGCGATTAAAAGTTACAGACCACCATATCAAGCTAATCAGGGCGCTTGGTGATAAGAGAGTGTGCTTTAGACAAGAAGATTTTGCTAACCAATTAATATATAGTAACAAGATGCAGTGCTGAGTAAAGCAACCCTATCAACCAGTAATGAGTCGGTGGGCTGCTGACTGAATTAATTTTTTGTAGGTTAAATGATAATATCCTTTATTGGATCAACAGTGCCGATGATGTCGATTTGAAATTCTGCTTGTCCATCACCATCATGATCAAGCAATAATTTGGTTAAATTTTCTGTTTTATTATAATTAATCATCATTTCATTTTTTTGCTTGGAAAACTTATTTACCAACTTAATCATAACATCACAATTATTAATTTTTTTTAAAGAAGAGATATCTATTTTATCGCTACCCGTTTCAAAATCAGTTATTTTATCGGGTGATGCGGATAGAGAATCATTGATGGATAGATACTGAAAAGTATCATTTCCCCTGTTTCCCTCTAAGTGTTTATCACTAAAATCGCCTGTTAGTGTATCGCGTCCTAAGCCACCTGATATTATATCATTGCCTGCATCACCTGATATTTTATCGTCTCCAGAACCGCCTAATAGGGTATCATTACCTAAACCACCTGATAGCATATCGTTTCCAGAGTCTCCTGACATAATATCATTTCCAGCATCACCATACATTGTATCATCGCCAGAACCGCCTAATATTCTATCATTTCCAGAGTCACCTCTTAGCGTATCATCACCGGAGCCACCTGATAGCATATCGTCGCCAGAACCACCTGATATGTTATCGTTTCCTGATCCGCCTGATATTTGATCGTTTCCTGCATCACCTAATATTTCATCATCTCCGGCATCACCTAATATGATATCATTTCCAGCATTACCTTTTAGTATATCATCACCTTCATCACCTAATATGGTATCATCTCCGGCATTACCTGATAGGTTATCATCACCTGTATCACCTAATATGGTATCGTTGCCCGCATTACCTGATAGGTTATCGTCTCCTGCATCGCCTAATATGGTATCATCTCCGGCATTACCTGATATGGTGTCAACGATCACCGAAAACTGATCCACTTTTTATCTAAATCCGATCAATCAAAATTGATCCACTGTTTTACTCAGTTATTGCTCCTGAGCGCCGCTTATCTTTCAATCGGTAGCTTTCACCGCTTAATTGCAGTACATGCGAATGATGAAGTAAACGATCAAGCATAGCGGCAGTTAATGTTGCGTCATCAGCAAAAGCACTTGGCCATTGCCCAAATGATAGGTTACTCGTCAATATGACACTGCCATGCTCATAACGCTTGGCAATCACATTGAAAAACAGGTTTGCTTCTTCTCGCCCAAACGGCAGGTATCCAATCTCATCGATAATCAACAACTTCGGGGCCATCACCGAACGTGATAGATATTGTTTGAGCTTATTTTGTCGTTTGGCAGTTGAGAGTTGCAACATCAGTTCAGCTGCCGTGGTAAAGCGGGTTTTCTTCTTGGCCTGTACTGCTTTTAATCCTAACCCAATAGCTAAATGCGTTTTGCCTACACCGCTTGGGCCAAGCAACACGACATTTTCATTACGTTCAATAAACGTTAATGCGCTTAATTCCTGTATGTGTTGTTTGGGGATCCCCGTTGCAAACTTAAAATCGAACGTATTAAGTTCTTTATGTGCTGGGAATCCTGCCATCCGACTCAAAAGATTACGAGTTCGTTCATCTCGTTGTTGTTGCTCACATTTTAACAGGGACAGTAAAAACTCTCCGTAGCTTTTGTCTTGGGCAATGCATTTTTCGGCAAGTGATGACCAATGAGTCGGAATAGAATTTAATTTCAATGACTCACACAGGTGTTCAATTTGTTCATGCAATAACATGTTCACCTCCCAGTAATGCTTCGTATACGCTGATTGAGTGTTGCAAACTGACAGATTCAAGGGGCGGTACGATAGGGATATTAAGCGTATTAGTCTGTGGGATAGATTGGCAAACCCTTGCTGGTAAGGGTAGAAGAGACTTCACTTCCTTAGCTAATCTATCTGCTGGCTTCTCTAACGTTGTTCCATGAATTCGCTGATGGGCAACGCGTTGTAACCATGGACCCACTTTTGCATTAGCTATTTCAATATCCAGTTCAAGATTATGAGCACGAAGGTCGGTGTTTAATGGCACGATAAAGCTGTTTTTTAAATAGTGGTTAAAGCGCTCTACTTTCCCTTTCGTTTTTGCCCTGTAGGGCTTGCAAGCCTTCAATTTAAACCCGTAATCTTTCGACATTTGAAGCATTTCGACATGTAATTTATGCTCACCTTCTGCATAAGCATCCCGTTCGATGATGAGGGATTTTGCGTTATCACACAATACTTCCTGTGGTACACCACCAAAGTAGTCGAAAGCTTCTCTTAAACCTTGCTGCCACGATTCTGCTCGTTCATTATCAAAGAACTTTACATAACTCGCACGCGAATAGCCTAGCGTTGCAACAAACGCTTTCAGCGATTTTTTACCTCGCCGGATGCTGGTGAAGTCGATTTGCATTTGTTGACCTGGCTGTGTTTCAAAACGGACGACTACTTCGGGAACAATGCTTGGTTTAAATTGACAAACAAATCGGCGTAATTGAGCAATACCACCTTGATAGCCGTTTTCAACTACCTCATCAAATAAGACTGTTGCAGGGATCCAATCAGGTTTAGCCAGTTCAATTCGCTGAAGCAAATAAGGTTTAAAGGGGGGATAATTTAGTCGGTTGTTGACTTCTTTTAGCATAAGTTGGCATTGTCTGTTGTTGTAAATGATGTTTTACGGTGTTACGGGATATACCCAACTCACTGGCAATTTTTCGAAGGCTTTGTCCTTGTGCAAAGCGAACATGAATATCCACAAATATCTCCTTGGTTAACATAAATTATCCGTACAAAAATGTGCGAATAATACCAAGTGGATCAGTTTTAGATGATCGTTAGTGGATCAGTTTTGCATGATCGGTGACAATGGTATCATCTCCGGCATTACCAGATATTATATCATTGCCTGCATCACCTGAGATGGCATCATTCCCTTGATTACCTATTAATATATCATCATTATTAGTACCGTTTATTTCCTTAGTCGATGCCATTTAGTACCTCCTCTTTTATTTACAGTTATTTAACATTAATGCCAATCAACTCTATGGCCATAAAACTCATATTTAATATAATTAAATGAATTAACTGTAGTTTAAGATTAGGAATCTATTAGCAAGACCTTTTCTATTTTATGATTATTTTCACATTTTTTTAACAAAAAGAGGTCGGGACTTTGTTATTACAAACGTAATTTATTCTAAGCTGATACCAACTTAATTTTTCTTAAGGTCATTAGACGAAAAGATGATTTAAACAGATCCGTCCTCATCGGTCCAAGAGCCTCGATTTACATCCAAATTTTGTAGTTCAATCATTGTTGATGATTGACTATTTTCATTAATGGTGTTTAGTTGTTTTTCTATTAATCCAGAAAGGTGTTCTTCTATCGCAGCTAAAGGCACATCGACTCCCTTTAGCTCTGTAATACTGGCATTGATCACTTTTATAGATTGAGAAATTGAGTGATTAATATTGGCTGCTTTGGCTAGTTTGTAGCGAGATTTACAGCCTTCGTGAATCGCTTTCTGCAGTTTATCGCGTTTAATTTTTCCAACCACCGAACCGATAGCAAGAACAACCCCGATAGTCGCTCCTCCAGATGCTGCCATAGAAGCGATTTCGAAGGAGGCTGGTAAACCAACTAACTCAACAAGTGCTGCTGCGCCGATTTCTCCTGTAGAAACTAAGTAACTTGTTGCACCGACGGTTATCGACTCTGATACAATGTTCGCGGTAATAATAGGGGCGATCATAGTTGGTATTTCAAAATTTAATGTATTAAAGGAGAATTTCTCAAATTTGATTTTTTCATCATTTATTTCTTTCTCGTACATTCCCTTAAGATAATTATTCAACTCGACAACATTGTCTTCGATCGCCTTAATCGATAACGCATTTTTACTGGCATAGGTTTGGCAATCTACTGCTATTTCATGCGCTCTGGCTTCTCTAACCGGGTTATCTGGGAAATAGGTATCGCCAGTAAATAATCCAGGAAGATATTTTGTGTAGACACTGGTAAAGCCATCAGCAAAATCACTCCAAAAGCTCATTTTCGCCTCATTCAATTAATTAGTTTTAATTTAAAAACGCCAAGGATTGCCATTATGTTGGCAATAGCAGCTTAAGCCTTAGCAAAATTACATTGTGATTATCTTTCGGTTTTGTTAAGGCAATAAGTATCGCAAGCCACTCAACATCTGTCTCAGGCGATAAAATGGCGTGACTAGATTTGTTATTTAATAAGATCTATTTAACACAGATTAAGCAGCCATTAATCCTCATTGGTCCAAGACCCTCTGGATTTGTCAAGAGCATCCAGGGTGGTTTTGGTCAAAGAATCAATATTCTTAAGTTCAACCTGATTTCGTTTTATCGAATTATCAATGATTTTATTTATCTGCTCTTTAGATACATTAGGCCCTAAGGCGTCTAAGACGACGGAAACTGATGTCGTGACAACATTCAATTTACTGATAGTAATCTCATTGGTCAGTTCAGCTTTTTTTAATTGGAACCTAGGGTCGACCGACTCTTTAATTTTGTCTTGCAAATTTTTCCGTTGTACTGCTCCAGTCACTGAATCAATGATGCTTTGAACCAGGACAACTGCGGTGATACTTCCGAATACAGTGCCCACTTTAAACCACTTTGGTAGACCAACCAATTTAATAAAGGCCGCTTCCCCGATACGCCCTTGTTGCAGAAGATAGGATTTTGCTGCGAACGATAGTGCTTTATTAGCAATACCATAGGTAAGCATCGGTGTAATGACGTCAGCAACACTAATTAAAATTTTATGGGTTTTTGACTCGGGAACAAAATCAATATCATGAAACTTTACCGGTGTTCCAACAACTTTGTAAGCTTGGCGTATCGCTTCATTTGCGTTATTTATTGCGATTTCGTATTTAGTCTGTTGTTGTGAAATATTACCTACTGCCGTGGAATTGTCCGAGACAAGTTCGGTTAGTCTTACCGCTCTTTTTTCATTATCGGGATAAAAAAGATTATCAAACATAATTGATGGCTCTCGTAAATTTTATTTATGTTAGAATATTTATTGGGATAATTAACCCAGCTCATTGATTTTTCGTATAATTTTTTAGAAAGTAAACGCTAACAAACACGATTATTTTATTTGCTAAATCGGTTCTATTACCATCCAAAAACAGTTGTAATTTAAGTCATCAAGCAAAGTATTTTACATTTACCCTTTACTGATAAAGAGTTGGGTATGTTAAGCATGTAAATTATCCTTAAATAACTATTTGCAACTGTTTTCAGCATTTCCACGAACTGCGTAAAGAGGAAGATGGCATAAGAAGCAAAAGCTGACATCTTCTTTCTTAATAATTAGCGAACTAATAGTATAGAACTGATCGAAAGAAATATAACAAATAATTAACAATTTTATGATATTAGCGCTGTGTATAAAAAAGTCGGCAAGTAACACGTTATTGTGCATTGCTGCTTTAATATGAGCCATTAATTGATTTAATAGTTTTTATTTATTAAATTCTTCATCACCATCCTTGGTGTCAAATTTTTGCGATAGCCTTTGGTTTACAAAATAGTTGTCATACTGATGAACTTAACTATCAATATTCTATTCTGCCATATCAGTTGGTTGATGGCCTATCGAGGCTTTTAGTCGCGTTATTTTGCATGTTTGCTAGTGGCACAGGAAATTACGCTGTCATCATTTAATTCACAATTATGCACAGCAGTAATAGTGGCAAATTCATCCATTATTTCGATCGGGTAGGTTGGACCAGCTTTACGGTAGGCTTCCATTTCATTTAGATAGTCATTTTGACAACAGGCGGTTTTTTCCGGTTCATCGATAACCCAGCGCGGAAAGAAGGCGGTACAGTGCAGCAATTGGATGCGAAGATTTAAAACTACACTAATGCTCGTGCCAGTTGGTTCTGTCCAGGATGCTTTATAAATGTTTAGTCCGATCTGTACGATATAGGCAGATTGATCTTTTACACATCGGTTACTGGCGGAACCACTACAGACCCGATAATCCACCGTGTTGTCATTTTTTATGTAAATTTCATGCTGCCAACCGTTTTCATAAGTATATACGAGGTGTTTGCCAACCAAATTAGTTAAATCATGCTTTTCAAAATTGCTCATTTTTCACTCTTTTTTTGTGGGTGTTAACTATGGTATTTATTAATTTTTTAAACAGATAATGCAATTACTCAATAATGTAATTTTTGTATTAATACAATCTAATAGCCGGTTAATTAAATATAAAGTAATACTGTAACGATAAGTTGTTTACTAAAATTGAGTAGAAAAGGGCTGTTTATATGTGACACTTGAAACTCAGATAAAAAGTAAGATAAATAAAAATGATGAACTTAACGTTATACTTGCTGATAAATGCGTTCTCATTGTTAATTTTTTGTTAATGATAGAATAGATGAAAAATTTTGCGTTTATGCGATCAATCAAAAATGACATTCAAGCAGTTTAAGAGCGTGGAAAGGGCCGGGCTGGTATTAGCACTACAAAGCGTTTTTATTATAGCTAATATTCCGTTTTGTTTGTTATTGGTTACGATATTGTTGCGCAATATCGCTCCCGGCAGCGGAGCCGGGCGATTGTTCAATATCTATAGCGGAAATTATTCCTTATTAATAACCACGTTTTAGGATCGGTTTTAAAAACTGACCGGTATGTGATTGTTTACATTTTACGATCTGCTCGGGTGTACCGGCGAATAAGATTTCACCACCACCACTACCCCCTTCTGGACCCAAATCAACAATCCAGTCGGCTGTTTTTATCACGTCTAAATTGTGTTCAATAATCACAATAGTATTGCCCTGATCACGGAGTTGATGTAATACATGCAATAGTTGTTGAATATCAGCAAAATGTAAACCGGTGGTCGGTTCATCCAAAATATAGAGCGTTTGGCCAGTACCGCGTTTGGAAAGTTCGCGCGATAACTTAACTCGTTGTGCTTCACCACCGGATAAGGTGGTTGCCGATTGACCTAAACGGATATAGGAAAGTCCAACGTCGATCAATGTTTGCAATTTTCGCGCTAGCGCCGGGACAGCCGAAAAATATTCACGCGCTTCCTCAATGGTCATTTCTAACACTTCGTGAATATTTTTGCCTTTATATTTGATCTCTAACGTTTCACGATTATAGCGTTTGCCCTTGCAATGATCACAGGGAACATAGACATCGGGCAGAAAATGCATTTCTACTTTGATAACGCCATCCCCTTGACAAGCCTCGCACCGACCACCCTTAACATTAAAACTGAACCGTCCAGGGGTATAACCTCGCGCCCGAGATTCAGGTACGCCAGCAAATAATTCCCGTACCGGTGTAAATACGCCCGTATAGGTGGCTGGATTTGAGCGGGGGGTTCGGCCGATTGGGCTTTGGTCAATATCAATCACTTTATCGAAAAATTGTAATCCTTCAATATCGGTATATGGCGCCGGGGTGGCATTGGTGGCTTTATTTAATTGCCGCTGGGCAATAGGAAACAAAGTATCATTGATTAGGGTTGATTTACCTGAACCGGAAACGCCAGTGATACAGGTAAATAAGCCAACGGGTAGTTTCAGTGTGACATTTTTTAGATTATTACCTTGGGCACCAATCAACTTTAGGATTTTTTCTGCATCGAGAGGTACACGTTTGGGCGGGATAGCGATTTTATGTTCACCGCTAAGGTACTTACCGGTTAATGAATCTGGATTGCTAATAATATCGTCCAGGCTGCCTTGAGCAACAATGCGTCCTCCATGTATACCTGCTCCCGGGCCGATATCGATAATATGATCGGCGGCGCGGATCGCATCTTCATCATGCTCGACCACAATAACTGTATTACCTAAATTTCGTAAATGTAGCAAGGTCTGTAACAGCCGGTCATTATCTCGTTGATGTAAACCGATTGAAGGCTCGTCCAATACATACATGACACCAACTAAACCGGCACCAATTTGACTTGCCAATCGAATACGTTGCGCTTCGCCACCAGATAAGGTCTCAGCTGAGCGAGAGAGAGTCAGGTAATTTAACCCTACATTGACCAAGAATTTTAATCGATCATTAATTTCTTTCAGAATCTTTTCCGCAATTTGTGCACGTTGCCCACTGAGCTGCAATGTTTGGAAAAATGCCATCGCGTGGCCAATACTAAAATCTGAAATTTCAGGCAAGGTGGTATTTTCAATAAACACGTAACGGGCTTCCTGCCGTAAGCGGGTGCCATGACAGGCAATACATGGCCGATTATTGATATATTTTGCCAGTTCCTCGCGCACGGCCATTGACTCAGTTTCTTTATAACGGCGCTCCATATTATGGATCACCCCTTCAAAGGGATGGCTCCTGACGGTAACATCGCCGCGATCATTTTGATATTTAAATTCAATTGCTTCTTTGCCGGAGCCATATAAGATCACTTGCTTGATCGCCGGATCTAACGAACTAAACGTGGCTTCGACATCAAATTTATAGTGTTTAGCTAACGACTGTAGCATCTGGAAGTAATAAAAATTACGTCGATCCCAACCGCGTATTGCCCCGCCAGCTAAAGAAATTCCCTTGTTTTGGATCACGCGTTCAGGATCGAAAAATTGTTGTACACCGAGTCCATCACAAGAGCTACAAGCTCCTGCCGGATTATTAAAGGAAAACAGGCGCGGCTCTAATTCACTCATGCTATAACCGCAAACCGGGCAGGCAAAATTAGCGGAGAAAACGAGTTCAGCCGCTTGGCTGTCATCCATATCAGCGATAACTGCAGTACCGCCTGATAACTCAAGCGTAGTTTCAAACGATTCTGCCAGCCGTTGCGCCAGCTCGGCACGCACTTTAAAACGGTCAACGACCACTTCAATTGTATGCTTTTTATGCAGTTCTAATTTAGGTGGATCGGAGAGATCGCAAACTTCGCCATCAATGCGAGCGCGAATATAACCTTGTGCGGCCAGATTATCCAATAGCTTAATATGTTCACCTTTACGCTCTTTAACTACCGGTGCTAGCAACATTAACCGCTTGCCTTCTGGCAGTGCCAGAACATTATCAACCATCTGGCTAACTGTCTGCGCCGCTAACGGCGTATCGTGATCAGGACAGCGAGGTTCACCAACCCGGGCAAACAGCAACCGCAAATAATCGTGGATTTCGGTGATCGTACCTACCGTTGAGCGTGGGTTGTGTGAGGTGGATTTCTGCTCAATCGAAATAGCTGGTGACAGCCCTTCAATATGGTCAACATCCGGTTTTTCCATTAAGGATAAAAACTGCCGGGCATAGGCAGACAGTGACTCAACATAGCGGCGCTGACCTTCTGCATACAGGGTATCAAATGCCAGGGAAGATTTTCCTGAGCCTGATAATCCAGTAATAACAATCAATTTATCGCGAGGAATAATTAAATTGATATTTTTTAAATTATGGGTGCGCGCACCTCTGACTTCAATGTTATCCATATACCACATCCCGGATGAGAACGCATTCAAACAGTAAATAAAACGTTTTATTATTACACAATTTTGGCTGAATGAATATACAGTACAGTATAGGCGGTCATATTCTGCAATTTAATCGCCAAACTTAAAAAAATTTAGCAATATTGCAGTATAATTTTCTAAGGCGTTTCGCAAACCATAATCGCAACGGTTGGGTTTCCATATTCAATAGCGTGTTCGCATGTTAAACTAGCGACACATGAATTTAAGCAAAAATATTAATACATCAGGAGTATCGAATGGCCAGCAGAGGCGTTAACAAAGTCATACTTATCGGCAACTTGGGACAAGATCCTGAAATTCGTTATATGCCAAATGGTGGTGCGGTTGCGAATCTTACGCTGGCCACCTCTGAAAGTTGGCGTGATAAGCAAAGTGGTGAAATGCGCGAAAAAACAGAATGGCACCGTGTTGTGATCTTTGGCAAGCTGGCTGAAGTGGCAGGTGAATATTTGCGTAAAGGTTCACAAGTTTATATTGAAGGCTCACTACAAACCCGTAAATGGCAAGATCAAAGTGGCCAGGATCGCTACTCAACTGAAGTGGTAGTAAATATTGGTGGTACCATGCAAATGTTAGGCGCGCGTGGCGGCTCACAGGAGGGTATGCCACAAAATAATCCAGCCAGTGGCTGGGGACAACCACAACAGCCACAACAAACTCAGCAGTTTAGTGGTAACGCACCAGCATCAGCGCCAGCCGCCCATTCCGGTAAAACCGCTCCCGCGACACCGGCTGAGCCACCCATGGATTTCGATGATGATATTCCGTTTTAAAAAATATCTAGAATTTAATATAAATTATATTTTTTTCAGCCCCGTGATCCGGGGTTTTGCTTTTTTTAAGAAAAAAGGAAGTTGGTCATTTGACCAGAAAGGATATGTCACCAAGCAGGGCGGAGTTCGTAGTGAATAGGACTTGCGGTGATCTGAGTAAAGCACACCTGATTGTCGTCTATGTGCCATAAGTAACCCTTTAGCTGATTCCAGTATGAAACTGCGTTATGAAAAAAATTTGTCCAATAGCACTCTGTTATATCTTTTACCAATGTGGTAGCTGTAAAATTGCCTCAACCAAACGTCTCTCATCATGAGCTGGGTCGCCATTAGAAAGGCTTAAAATTGTTGAAATGCACATTGTTGAAGCTGTCAAACCATCATCAGAAGGATTTCCGGTATTGCTTAGATGGTGGAAGGTAGCTGTGTTTACGGCATTGCTGTAATTTTCTTTGAGTTTTTTAAGTAGTGGCCGAACCACATCAAGAATTGCCTGCCCATAGTCAATAGACTGATCTTTACTAGGTATTTTTCCCTTATGAATAACCTCATTACGGAGTTTGATTTTATTGTTGCAAAGTAAGATGGGTTTATTACCAGTTTCCTGAAGATGAAGAAATATGAAAGCACCTAGCTGCCTTTCTGATTGATTAGAGACCTCTTTCCACGCTTCAAGCGTTTTTATCCAATCAATATTCTTTGAAATACATACTACTTTTATGAAAAACTCGTAGAATCTTTCTAAAGCAGAAGTAAATGACGAAACCGCTTCTCGATAATACCCATCAACGATTGCGTAAGCGCCAATATCAAAAAGTATTTCAAACTTTTGTTGTTGCAAAAAAGTAATCGAAGAATGCCCTTTTCGGCATGTTATCTCATATCGGCCATCATCCTTGAGTTCAACTATTGCGGTGATCCTCGGTTTTACGATGTTTTCTTGCATGCATTTTGCACATATGAGTGGTAATTTCATGGTTCAGTCACTATAGGTATAACAGTTTTTTACTATGCTAGTGTAATTTCCTGATAACCAATAAGCTAGCAATATATAGAGGTAAGTATGTTGAATGAGCTTTTTGAAATAATACTATTTAGCGGGAGTTGTGTACTAAACTTAATAAACACTTGATTAAAAATCTGAGCAGCTTGAAAAGAATATTTATTTCCTGATTCCAGGTACTGATTAAGTATTGATAAAGAAATCAGTGTTATATTTAATTGTAGAGGCAGCTCAATTGTGTAGTGCGTAACCTATAAAAAAGACTTTTATTGATTGTGATGTTTGTCATTGGATATGCTAAATATTTGTTTCGCTTTTTAACAAGGGGCAATTGTAAGATATTGCTTGACTAATGCTTTAGTCGGATTATAATCAAATCGAAGGTGAGTCACTACCGTTAAGTGTGAAGTTAAAAAATTATAAGCCTCGCTTTTGCGAGGCTTTTTGCTATCAAGGAGTTGATTGGTGAAGTTTTACGTTATTGATGATGTTTACATACAGTATTTGCAATGTTCCGATGAAAAAGTGCGTGAAATCAAAGGAACCAGGCCGTATATTGGTGTTGTATTTGAGTAAATGGAATAGAATTTTTAGCTCCGCTAACTTCATATAAACCAAAACAGGACAATATCCCAAATGCTTCCCCTCTAATTTTCAAAATGCATGAGCTTGGCAATGAAGAGAACAAAACTTGGAATGGTACAGCTAAACAATATGATTCCTGTATTAAGTTCTGAGAAAACATTATTGGATCTATCAACACAAGCGCCAAAGTATCAAAATATGCTGAACTTACAGCAGCAGTATTTGCGTAAGAATAAAGAAAAGCTCCAGAAAAAAGCGGAGAAGCTATATAAAATTGTCTCAAAAGGTTATGCAA
This sequence comes from Arsenophonus nasoniae, assembly GCF_004768525.1. Classification (NCBI taxonomy): domain Bacteria; kingdom Pseudomonadati; phylum Pseudomonadota; class Gammaproteobacteria; order Enterobacterales; family Morganellaceae; genus Arsenophonus; species Arsenophonus nasoniae. The sequence goes on along the minus strand of NZ_CP038613.1, from coordinate 3,489,194 downwards.
AAGGCTTAATTAACCAGTGTTGTGACTTTAGAACTCTTGAAGCTGCGATGAAAACTTATTCATCACAGGTAAATCAATTTGCTTCACAAGATAAGCTGGTTACTTTGACAAAGATGCTTGCCAAAAATTAGACGCGTTGGGTTTCCCATACCTATCAATCCCGATGGAATCTCAGACTTCAATTTTAAAAGAAGTGAGTTTCCTCTTAGCTAATGTGCTAAATTCTAATAAAAGTAGTAGCTACTATTTTTCATATCTGAAATCTGTTATCAACAAATGAATCCTATCAAGTTTATAATAGAACTTGTTCATGTAACGAAAGCCTTTGAGCTAATAGATACATCTTTAAGAAATAGCATTGACTGTAATGTAAATTATTTTCTTGATAGTCCCGCTAGCCAGGGCTTTTTTTTATAGAAAGGCAGATTGGTTATTAACCGTTGCAGGTAAGAAACGCAGTGATTATCTTCAATATCTACTATAAAGCATAAATTTTTAGACAGTTAAACATATCTACTCTTTAATGTGTATTAAATCGTTATATAAAAATAAAAGACATTCATTGTCTTTAAGGCGATTAAGGAGATACTTAATACGATTTTTTGGCTATGCCAAAGTTTCAACCAGTCAACAATCGCTCGATATTCAAGTTAAAGCGCTTAAAGAAGCTGGCGTAAGAGCAAATCGAATTTTTACTGATGAAGACTCAGGTAGCCATACTAATCGGGATGGGCTCAATCTATTGCCTTTAAAAGTTGAAGAGGGTGATATTATTTTGATTAAAAAACTAGATCGCCTGGGCCGTGATACCGCTGATATGATCCAATTGATAAAAGAGTTCGACCAGGAAGGCGTGCGATACGATTTTTAGATGATGGTATCAGTACCGAAGGTACGATGGGCAAAATGGTAGTAACTATTTTGTTGGCTGTAGCTCAGGCTGAACGCCAACGCATTTTAGAGTGTACAAATGAAAGCCGACTGGAAGCGAAATTAAAAGGCACTGTTGCAAAGAGCGGGTCGGATTACTGATAATCTTTCTGCCTATTTAATCGGCACTGTTGCAAATATCGTGATGCGGTCGCCTTATTTGTTGGTGAAGGTCTTAGATTGCAAAGACGCTACTCACCAGACACATTCTGCCCAAGGATGGCCGAAGTAAAACGACTTTGCCTGGCCTTTACACGGCGCCCGCATCACCTTAATCCCTTTTATCGTGGCAAAAGCCATCTTCATCGATTTAAAACCCAGCGTGGCGCTGGTTATCTGTTTCAGTTTGCCATGATCGCATTCGATAACATTATTTCAGTACTTAAGTTATCGGTGCCCGACGTCAGACGGACATTGACCTTCACGCTTGAGCTGAGTGTGCGCACGAGCATATGTCGGAGATTTATCTGTATTGATAACGCGTGGGAGCTGCCCCTATAGGCGCATAACGCTGAACCCTGCGATAGAGGGGGTGGCCAACATGCACGCCGTATTCGGCCGGCATCGCTTGCAGCTCACGATAACTAATGCCGTATTTGCAGTATCAGCTACTACCGACAGAATAATGTCGCAGGCAAAGTGATCGGCCTTTAAAAACATTCATGTTGTACACCCTTGATTAAATCGTCAGGAAAGATTAGCCGCAATCCGACCTGATCTTTGCAACAGTGCTATTTAAAATAGTATGAGATCCGTTTCAGGATTGATTATCCCGAAGGCATTGATTTGAAAGTCTGCTTGTCCATCTCCATCATGATCAAGCATTAAGTATGATGAAGTTAAATTTTGGGATTCATTATAATTACAATGAACGATCAATTCATTTTTATGTTGAGAAAAACAATTGACTTGTTTAATTTCGATAGTATTACCATTAATTTTGCTAAGGGCAGAAATATCGATTTTATCGCGACCAGTCTCAAAATCCATTATAGTATCTGGTGAAGAATATAATGAATCATTGATTGATTGATATATAAAAAGATCTTTTCCTTTGCCACCAATCAGGGTGTCCTTTCCCCCGTAACTATATATTTTATCGTTGCCATCACCACCTGCTATGACATCAAATTTGTTGCCACCATATATTGTATCGTCCCCTTTACCGCCACTTAAATAATTGATTTCTTCTTCTCTACCACATAGGATATCGTTTCCATCGCCACCGAGTGTTTTATATTCTTTTTTGCCATATGACTGGCTGATAGGCGTATTAGTATCACTGTTCTTGGAATTAAATGTCATTAAATATTCCTTCTATTTTTTACCAAAAGTTAACGTAAACACCATAAATTAATTTACATAAAAAACCAAAATGTAACATGATGAGATAATTTTTCCTGATTTATTATTCAACAGATTGATTCTATTACATTAATTTTTACATTTGAGCCTGTGACAAATCATGATGTCATCTACCCACCCGCCTTATGCCGCGATAATTAAAATTTAGTAGTTTGGGCTGATATACATCATGATATAAGTAAGCTTTTATCTATTCTATTCTATTCTATTCTGTTTATTATTATCACCTTTTATAATTCATTATTTTGTCATTTTTGGATGAATAAAACTCATCAAACTTAATAATCTTTCTCTCTGTTACTTGACAAAATCAGCACTATTATTAGCAAAAGAAGTTCATTGTGGATTAACAAGCTAGTATGGATTTATAAAGCAAAATAAATGTTGATTGCATGGTCACTGTTGCAAAGATCAGGTCGGATTGCGGCTAATCTTTCCTGACGATTTAATCAAGGGTGTACAACATGAATGTTTTTAAAGGCCGATACATTGCCTGCGACATTATCCTGTCGGTAGTAGCTGGTACTGCAAATACGGCATTAGTTATCGTGAGCTGCAAGCGATGCTGGCCGAACACGACGCGCATGTTGGCCAGCCCCTCTATCGCAGGGTTCAGCGTTGTGCGCCTATAGTGGCAGCTCCCACGCGTTATCAATACAGATAAATCTTCGACATACGCTCATGTGCACACTCAGCTAAAATATGAAAGTCTGGACTTCGGTTGACAATGAGTTTTTTCTAATTGTAGCCTGAGGTAAGATATGATGAATATTAAAACTAAACCAGATATTGCGCCTAAAACAAAGATCTTAAATCATGCTCGTGAGAGCAAAAACGTTGCTCAAACTTGTTGCTATTTTGGGATAAGTAGAGAGACCTATTACACGGGGAAAAGAGCTTACGAACGAGAAGACGAGAAAGGCTTAAGCAACATAAACCTTGCCCTGAAAAACCGACAGGAAGAGTTGCAAAAATATATTGAAGGACTCGTTATTTACTTGCGTACAACTATCATTTTGGCCCACAACGGATAGCTTGCTATTTTCTCCGGTTTCACAACATATGTCACTTAGAACCTCGGCTGCCATTTGATCTTATCAATCTGGTTTATTTTTTAACACTTCATTATTAGGTTTTAACCAACACACTGATTATCCTATTAACCCCTACTTAATTGGCATCAATATCTTCTTGATCATATAGATAAATGACTCTAAACGATTGGCCAAATCAAACTCTGGCTCCATAAGATCACGTCCGATTGCACCGTCAGCGATGGTCATTAACCAGGAAGCGGTATTTTCAATCGATAATTTTGGATCAATTTCGCTATTACTGACGCCATGCTTTAGAACATCAACCAGTTGTTGTCTGACAATTTTTTCATTTTCAATAAAAGTGCTATTAATTACTGGGTTTCTACTGGCTTCGGCAATAATTTCCAGACTTAAGCGGGCATAGGTTGGCTCATTATAAAGTTGTAATAGCCTGGTCATCATAGTAATAACAGTTTCAATGGCCGAACCGTTGGTCTGTTCTATCTGTAGTAGCATGGCTAAATCGGCCTGATCTTGTAAAGCAATAGCTTCAATAATGGCATTTTTAGTTGGATAGTAATGGAATAAATTTCCGGGACTCATGCCAGCGGCTTTGCATATTTCCGCTGTTGAAGTGGCATGAAACCCTTTTTGAACAAAACAGTGAATGGCGGCGGTAATGATCTGTTTTTTCTTAGCACGTTGTTTTTCCGTTTGGTCAGCCATATTGATCTCCAAAACAGTAGACAATAATTTTTAGACTGATTAATCTATCTATTTTTAAACTAGAAATAAAGGGCTTTTCACCGATTAGTGTTAAACAACGGTGAATTTTGATTATTTAGTTGTTTGTTAAATTATTTTAGTGGGATAGGACAAAATGTATTACTTTCCGCACGAATCGCAGGCACATACTTGCACCTGGATGGCATTTGGTATGTCTGCAACCATTTGGCCAAAACACTTAATTGCTAGCCTACAGCAAAATTTAGCCGATATTGCCTTAGCGATTGCACAATTTGAACCGGTTAATTTGTTGGTTACGCCTGAAAATTATCCCGTTGCTTGGAATTTACTTGGTAGTTCGGTGAACTATGTGGAAGTGCCACTTAACGATATTTGGATCAGGGATAGCGGTGCTAATTTTGTGTTGGATAAAAGCTCGGGGCAACTGGTGGCTATCGATTTTAATTTTAATGGTTGGGGCAATAAACAGCGGCATAATTTTGATCGTCATGTAGCAAAAATTATGGCGGACTATACAAACAGCCAACTAATTAAAGCAAATATTAACATTGAAGGTGGCAGTATTGAAGTTAATGGTTCAGGAGTCGGGATATTTACCGAAAGCTCTATCTTAAATAGTGCTCGTAATCCTAATTGCACGCGCCAGCAAATAGAAGAAAAATTAAAAACCTATTTAGGATTGACGGAGATTATTTGGTTAAAAGGTATTAAAGGTTATGATATTACCGATGGCTATATCGATTTTTATGCTCGTTTTATTGATGATAACGGTATTATTATTAGTTTGGAAAACGATACTTATTCTTTTGATTATCGAGTTACCAGAGAGCATCAAGATCGCTTAATAGCGATGAATAAAATTAAAAATATAACTATATTAAATACGCCGCAAAATGTCAGAGTTAACCGTCAGCGTTATCCTGAATTTGCTGCCAGTTATGTTAATTATTATCTCTGTCAACAGGCAGTGATAATGCCAGAATTTGGTGATCAAAAGGCAGATAAAGCCGCTATAGAAATATTAACAGACTGTTTTCCCAAGCGTAACATTGTCAGTGTTAATATTGATACCATCGCTATCGGCGGCGGTGGTATTCATTGTGTGACGCAACAACAACCAAAAACCGCTATTAATCCATAGCGGTTCTCCATTATCACCATTACTGGCGTAGTTAACGCTCGATCTTTTTATATAACACCAAATTCTCTTCTGTTTCATCGGGGCGGTGGCCGATCCAGAATATTTCCATGCCTGGTGGCGGTTCTCTAACCTGTTTGGAAAGATCAAGCAGCCAACGGCAATTAGGCGGAGTTTCGTAGTAATATTGTGATTGATGTAAAATTCCGGTGTAGTAATAAAGCATTGGCGCTTCTGATTCACCCACTTCATGGGAGACCATACAGTCGGTAGGGAGATATTCGCTGGCAATATGCTGTTTTAGATCGGCAAACACATTTTGATAACCTTTTGCATAATCTATCCAGCCAATAAAGAGGGAAAAGACTAATCCCCAGATAACAGTCAGTCCTAAACACCATATTTGAGCCGCTTTTAAAGCTAGTTGGTTGGCTAAAAAACGTTTTTTAAATAGCCAGATTAACGTGATAGCTAACGCAAATAAAAAGGCTAACCAAGAAAAGTGAGGCTGATAGCCGCTTGGCAACCATTGACGAAAGATTGCTAGTAATTGATGGTGTTCAGCGGATAAAGATAACCCATAGCCAATCCATATTAACGGGATAAGTAGGGAAAACAAAATTAGACTAAAGTAATAACCAATTTTATATATTAGTGAGGGTAATAGACAAAAACAGTGGGTCGCCAATAATGCCATCGGTGCAATAAAAGGTAATAAATATAACGCGCGACCCGAGGCTGAAATTTGTAATAAAATAACGCCTAATAATACAAAGCAAGTCGGTAAAAAAAACCTATTGTCGGTAAGATTTTTTATTGGTTGTTTTAAGATAAAAATAAAAGCTAAGATGCCTGATGGTAGGGCAAAAAGAAGTATTGCTTCAGGAATACGGAAAACTTTTGCTTTTGCACCTAAATATTCAACTGAAAAACCCAAAAAACGGCCAATATTATTATCCCAAAACCAAACTTTAAACAGTTCAGGGTTATCACGAAAAAGCAAAATTGGCCAGGGTAAAATTAAACATAAAGATAGCAGCCCAGCAATAATTGCCAGAGAGTAATAGCATTTATTGCGACAAGTTTTTAAACAAATTGGCGCTAGAATTAAACAGATCCAAATTAAGCCGGGAACAAAAACGCCCTTTGAGAGCATAGTAATGACGGTACCGGCCGTTAACCAAACGGTGGAAAAGAGATTGTTTTCCTGTTTAATGAGACCTAATAAGCCATATAAACCAATAATAGTTCCTGCGATCAATGCGGTATCGGTAAACATATCGTGGCTATGGCGTAATATACCCGGCGCTGATGCGAATAGCGCTAGTGCTATCCAGATGCGATGATCAGAAAAGCTATCTGCAGAGAAGAAACGACGGGCTAAAAAAACAAAAAAAGATAAGCTCAAAGCAGAAAAAAATAACGTGGCAGTTCTGGCTGCATCATGCATCGGTAACCAAGCGGAAAAAAGATGGACACCCATGGTTGCAACCCAATAATAGAGCGGGGGTTTTTCCATGAACGGTTGGCCAGCGTTAGTTGGGATCAGCCAATTATCTGTTTCATACATGGTTTGTATAATACCAAAACTATAATTTTCATCTTGTTTCCAGGGATTGTGTCCAAAGATACCAGGCAGCAGGTAAATCAACAGAAACAGTAAGAAACCGAATAGCGTTTTTATATCTGCTTTAGATAAAGGGTTGTTATTTATTATTGCCATGAAATTAGATTAGTTTAATTAAGATAAATATTGTTGTCATTAAGTCCAGCAATGACTTATGGTTATAACATACTAAAATGGTTTACATAATATAATAATCATTAATAAATTATATTAGCATAAATGTTAATAACATTGTTGGTTTAAAAATGGCAACGCTTACTCATGTAGGCAATAAAAATAAATATTTTACATTTAATTAATATTTGACAGAAATTATCAGATCAAACAATCAGTTTATGGGGGAATTTATTTGCCTGGCAAAATGATATCATTATTTTATCGAGTGATAGAGTGCTACTTTTGGCTAGCATAACATAAAAATAAATAGAAAAATTTCCTTTTTTTTCATAACGATAAAATGATGATAATCATTTTTATAGTGAAAAATCCTTGATTATTTCCTTAGGATCACCAGATAATTGCATCTTTAAAATTTCTTTTTTCTTTTTATGAAGCCAAACGATTGCGTATAATTGGAATAGTTTATTTTTTTGACGCAATCGTTTTCTTCTATAGCTAAAAGTTACCTTGAATTTCTAAACAGAGGATCAACATGTCTGTTAGGCAAACTCCTTCGAATTGCAAACTAAATCATTTTTTTAAGATACAGCAACGAGGCTCGACAATTCGTCGCGAGATTATTGCGGGGCTGACCACATTTTTAGCCATGGTCTACTCTGTTATTGTAGTGCCAGGTATGCTCGGTCAAGCGGGTTTTCCACCCACGGCAATTTTTATTGCTACCTGCCTGGTAGCAGGATTTGGCTCATTATTAATGGGCTTATGGGCTAATTTACCGATGGCCATCGGTTGTGCTATTTCATTAACCGCATTTACCGCATTTAGCCTGGTTCTTAGTCAGCAGGTGAGCATTCCTGTTGCTTTAGGTGCCGTTTTTTTGATGGGATGTTTATTTACTTTTATTTCCATTACCGGTGTTCGTAGCTTTATTCTACGTAGTATGCCAAAGGGGATTGCTCAAGGTACAGGCATTGGTATCGGATTGTTTTTGCTATTGATAGCCGCTAATGGTATTGGTTTGGTAGTAAAAAATTGAGCAGGCTGGTTTGCCGGTTGCGCTTGGGCAATTTACTTCTTTTCCTGTCATTATGTCGCTGATTGGTTTGGCTGTCATCTTTGGTTTGGAAAAAAGAAAAACGCCGGGCGGGGTATTAATCGTGATCATTGCGATTTCTATTATTGGCTTAATTTTTGATCCACAAGTGAAATATCAAGGTTTGTTTAAATTGCCAACCTTGGGTGAAGACGGTTTATCGTTATTGTTTAGTATGGATATTGTTGGTGCATTACAGCCAGTTGTTTTACCAAGTTTATTTGCACTAGTTATGACAGCTATTTTTGATGCCACTGGGACAATCCGTGCGGTAGCCGGTCAAGCTAATTTGTTGGACAAAAATGGTCAAATTATTGATGGTGGTAAAACCGGATTAACGGCGGTAGTGGTTGGCTTGCTGTTTTTGTTAATTTTATTTTTATCCCCCTTATCTTATTTAGTGCCGTCTTATGCGACAGCCCCAGCATTGATGTATGTCGGTTTATTAATGCTGAGTAATGTTGCCCAACTGGATTTTAATGACTTTATTGATGCTGTCGCTGGTTTACTTTGTGCAGTATTCATTGTTTTAACTTGCAATATTGTTACTGGCATCATGATTGGCTTTGCCGGCTTAGTAATTGGCCGTGTTTGTGCCGGCGAGTGGCGTAAATTAAATATTGGTACCGTTCTGATCGCAATAATATTAGTCGCTTTTTACATTAGTGGTTTAGCTATTTAAGTTTATAGACGTTGATGTTAATTTCTAAGTGAAATGGAACATAAAGTTCACTAATACGATTAATCTTAAAGTCAAAAATATTGCCAATGATAGTTTGTTGTTAAGGATAGAATATGGCGAAATGTAGGAGTTTTGCGGTGGGCTAGTTCTTTTTTGATAGCATAGTCTTATTTTCTATTAATATCTGTTAAGCATAATAATACTTTGCTCGGCTTATAACTCAGACTTATCAGTAAGGATAATATGGAAATATTTTTTACCATCCTCATTTTGATTTTGATGGTTTCAGTATCAGGCGTCATTACAAAAGTTATTCCGTTTCGTATACCGCTGCCGATTATGCAAATTGCGATAGGCGCATTGTTAGCATGGCCGCATTTTGGTTTGCATGTTGATTTTGATCCAGAGCTTTTTCTTGTTTTGTTGATCCCGCCGTTATTATTTGTTGATGGTTGGAAAACCCCAACGCGTGAATTTTTTCAAAATGGACGTGAAATTTTTATCTTGGTATTAGGATTAGTTTTAGTAACAGTCGTTGGAATCGGTTATGTGATCTATTGGTTGTTACCTAGCATCCCGCTTATTGCGGCTTTTGCTTTGGCAGCTGTTCTTTCGCCAACTGATGCGGTGGCACTCTCCTCGATTGTGGGTAGAGGTCGAATACCGAAGCGGATGATGAGTGTGTTAGAGGGGGAAGCACTGATGAATGATGCTTCCGGCTTGGTGGCACTCAAATTTGCTGTCGCCATTGCGATGGGAACCATGATCTTTACTGTGTCTGGTGTCACCCTTGAATTTTTTAAAGTAGCGGTGGGCGGTTTGTTGATCGGTATTGCAGTGACTTGGATTTATAGCAAATCACTACGCATTATGAGTCGCTGGAGTGGTGATGATCCGGCAACCCAGATGATCTTAATGTTACTATTACCTTTTGCCGCATATCTTATCGCTGAGCATATTGGTTTTTCCGGTATTTTATCAGCCGTAGCTTCGGGTATGACAATCAGTAAAGCCGGTGTTATTCGCAATGCACCACTAGCGATGCGGTTAAGATCGGATAATGTCTGGTCGATGCTGGAGTTTGTTTTTAATGGCTTAGTTTTTATCATGCTTGGCTTACAGTTACCCGGTATATGGGAAACCTCTGTTATTCAAGCTGAACTTGATCCCAGTGTAGAAACATGGATGTTATTTGTTGCCGTTTTCATTATTTATACTGCTTTATTATTGTTAAGGTTTAGTTGGTTATGGTTGATGAAGCGTTTCAGTCGGCTGCTATTAAAAAAACGGCCGTTACAATTTGCTTCTTATACCTATCGTGAATTGTGGTTAGCTTCATTTGCTGGAGTACGTGGTGCGATCACCTTGGCAGGTGTTCTTTCCATACCGTCATTTCTGACCGATGGTACCCCTTTCCCTGCTCGTTATCAGTTAGTTTTTATTGCAGCAGGGGTGATCATGCTATCGATTTTTATTGGCGTGCTTGCTCTGCCGCTTTTACTGCATAATTTTAAAGTGGGTGACAAACTGGCAGATATTAATGAGATGCGGATGGCAAAAGCGGCGATGGCAGAAGTGGCTATTGTGAGCTTAAATAAAATGGAAGAGCGCCTTTCCGCCGATGCTCAAGAAGCGCTAGATCCTGAAGTTATTAGTGAAGTTGCTTCTCGCGTTACTGGCTATCTACGCCGTCGAACCGCGGGCCAGGATGAGATGGAGCATAATTTACTAATAGAAGATTTAGAGCGTCGTTTTCGTTTAACGGCATTACGCGCCGAGCGGGCAGAGTTATATCACTTACGTGCAACGAAAGAAATCAGCAATGAAACCATGCGAACGCTATTATTAGATCTTGATTTGATGGAAGCTTTATTGATTGATAAAGAACATTAATCTACCAAGAGACAAACTATGGGATTGCTAGTTATTACGACGCTGCTATGGGCAGCGTCTTTTAGTTTAATCGGTGAATATATAGCCGGTCAGGTTGATAGTTGGTTTGCCGTTTTAGTTCGTGTTGCGCTGGCGGCGGTGGTTTTTTTACCTTTTCTACGCTGGCGTGGGTTGTCGTTGAAAATTATTTTACTTTATATGCTAGTGGGTGCTTTTCAGTTAGGCATTATGTATTTATTTGTTTTCCAAGCATATAACTATCTTACTGTAGTCGAATTTTTACTCTTTACCGTGTTAACGCCGCTTTATATAACGTTATTTTATGATCTATTGGAAAGGCAGCATTTACGCTGGGGATATTTGTTTAGTGCAATGTTGGCGGTGATTGGTGCCGCTATCATTCGCTATGATCATTTGAGTGGATCTTTTTGGTTAGGTTTGCTTTATGTCCAGTTGGCGAATATCTCCTTTGCGATTGGCCAAGTTGGTTACAAAAGAATGATGGAAGTTTATCCAATCCCACAGCGGCTAGCCTTTTCATGGTTCTATATCGGCGCCTGTACGGTGGCATTACTCGGTTGGATGATATTTGGTGATGTAAGTAAATTACCCATGACAAAAATACAGTGGGGCGTTTTAATTTGGTTGGGAGTGGGTGCTTCCGGTATTGGTTATTTTATGTGGAATTATGGCGCGACACAGGTAGATGCTGGCACGTTGGCCATTATGAATAATATGTTGGTGCCAGCGGGATTATTGGTCAATTTTGTTGTTTGGCAGCAGCATCCCGATTGGCTTAGCTTTATTTTAGGTAGCAGTTTACTATTGTTATCACTTTGGGTACATCGACATTGGCTCAATCGATCGACTTTGCGCAAGGTAGATTGAGCGCCAACGTTTGGATTCAGCCAGGAAGAAATTGGCACCAGTAGCTTAAACGAAATATGCCCATCTTAACAGCGATGGGCAATGATGATTAACCACCAAAAAATTTATCTTTAAGTAATTTCATACCAATCGACGTTAAATCTAATTTTTCTGGTATTTTGCCATCTGGGGTTGCGGTATTAACTAATTTAGGCAAGTACTCTGCAATTAAGGCAGAAGTTTGTTCTGAATTTAAACCGACTTTACTGGCTAGGCCAGAAATATTACTTGCGCCAAATATTGAGCTAATTTGCTCCATACTTACGGGTAAATTTTCACCTGAGCCTATCCAGGATTGAATAATTCCACCAAATCCTTGTTGTTCAAATTTATCAATTAAACCACGTATGCCACCTTGTGTTTCAATCCAGCTTAAAATATTTTTATATTGATTAAATTTTTCACCACCAACCATACTGGTAAGTTGATCTAAAAATCCCATGATAACCCCTTGTACATAAAAATTGGTTAAACGATTCGTATCTTCCAACCTTTAAATTCAACAAGGTTAGAAATTATTAAAATTTTTGCTAGTCGTACGTTAATAATAGTGAGTGATAAGCTAAAAATACAATAAAAGCCTAAAAAGATTTACCGGATCCTTTTAATTAATCAAGTGATTTTTATTTATTAAAAATACGATATGATCAAATTAGGATAAATAATTTGATCATATTTTTGTGCAAAAGCAGCTTTTCATTTTTGTTTTAAATGATCCCTATCATTAAAAAGTGATCATTTTATTATTAGATTAATGGATTAAATAAATTAAAAAAAACAATATGGTGTAATTATGTCTGCTGTTTTTCATTTGGGACTAACTAAAAATGATCTACAAGGTGCAACAATTGCGATTGTGCCCGGCGATCCAAATCGGGTAGAAAAAATTGCCAAATTAATGGATAACCCGGTATATCTGGCTTCATTACGTGAATTTACTTCCTGGCGAGCTGAACTTAATGGTAAACCAATTATTATTTGTTCGACCGGCATAGGCGGCCCTTCTACTTCTATTGCTGTTGAAGAATTGGCACAATTAGGAATACGTACTTTTCTTCGTATTGGCACTACCGGCGCCATACAAAAAAATATCAATATCGGTGATGTACTAATTACCACTGGCGCGGTACGTCTAGATGGAGCCAGCTTACATTTTGCGCCTTTAGAATATCCTGCAGTAGCTGATTTTAGTTGTACCAATGCGTTATATGAAGCTGCTAAAGCAGCTGGGATCACAACCCATGTTGGTATTACTGCTTCTTCGGATACCTTTTATCCTGGCCAGGAGCGTTACGATACTTATAGTGGTCGGGTTGTTCGTCGTTTTCGCGGATCGATGGAAGAATGGCAAAAGATGGGAGTGATTAATTATGAAATGGAATCAGCCACCTTACTGACAATGTGTTCTAGCCAGGAATTATCAGCAGGTATGATAGCCGGTGTGATTGTTAACCGTACCCAACAAGAAACACCAGATGAAACATTATTACGCCAAACTGAAGGGAATGTTTTAGGAATTGTTGTTGATGCGGCTCGCCGGTTATTGAATTAATAAATGCTCCATGCTTGGCTACTTTATTCGATAAAACGGGTATAACTGTTTGTCAGTTTGATAAAATAGCGATAAATTTATTTTATTATATCTTTTTATTTAATCGCGGTTTTTTATTTGCCTTAAGTAATGCTCGTTTTATTTTTTATTATCGAAGGTATTCAATAATCTCTATTTTGATCAATTAACGGCTAATTTTCTTATTTCGTTTTTTTAGTAAACCAATTAATGTTATCTGCCCGATAATAGCATAAAATTAAATAACTTAAATTTATCATTTTATAAGTTGAACTTATCGTATTATATATTTTAAACTGACAATAATTTACATGACTGACGACATCATAACGAAAATTTAACTGTAATAGGAATAATAAGTTGACATGGTCTGAAATTATTAATGTTATTACCGAATTTGCTCGCAATCATCAAATATTAGCTATCTTTATTGTTTTTATATTAGCTTTTGGCGAATCGTTAGCCTTTATTTCCTTATTATTACCTGCCACAGTAATTTTGCTTGGTTTAGGCGCATTAATTGGTGATAATGGGCTCGCTTTTTTACCAATATGGTTAGCTGCCGCAAGTGGTGCTTTTTTGGGTGATTGGTTGTCTTATTGGTTTGGTTTTCATTATAAGAACCGTGTACGCCATATGTGGCCAATTTCTCGTCGTCCTCAAGTGCTTGATCGGGGGCATCGTTTTTTTGACCGTTGGGGAGTATGGAGTGTTTTTCTTGGCCGTTTTTTGGGCCCCTTAAGGGCGATTATTCCCTTAGTAGCAGGGATTTGTGCTATGCCTAAACATTATTTTCAGCTGGCTAATTTACTTTCTGCCATGATCTGGGCATTTGCTATTTTAACGCCAGGGGCATTTGGTTTATCTTGGCTTGCACAGTGGATGGGGTAAAGCAGTCGTTAAATTTCAGTCTCGTGCTGTTTGTTGACCAAGGTAAGCAAATTTTATTCTGGACATTTATACAGTATGCCACTAAGTTACTTTATAAAATAAAGACTATTTTAAGGAAACCTAGGTGGATATTCAGTTATTATATGCAATTATTGGATTTCTTACCGGCACACTCTTTGGTGGTAGTTTAATCTGGCTAGTTATTGCGCAAAAGATGAATAAAAAAGAGTCGGAATTGCGCGACTTTTATAGTATTCAGGCTAGCTATGAGGAGAAAATTGCTCATCTCGAATATTGGAAAATTGAGTGTGAGCACCGTGACCAAGAATTAAGGTCACAAAGGGAAATTAATCGTAATCAAGAAGTTGAACTACGTGAAGTGATGACACGGCTTGAAGAGACACGGCTGGCTTTTGAAGAGAAACAGCGGCTATTACTAAATAGTGAGCAGCGGTTAAATGTTCAATTTGAGAATTTAGCCAATCGTATTTTTGAACAAAACGAGCGTCGCGCTTCTGAGCAGAACCGTCAAAGTTTAATTGCATTATTAACACCTTTCCGTGAACAATTGGACGGTTTTCGCCGTCAGGTACATGAGAGTTTTAGTCAGGAAGCGCGTGAGCGTCATACCCTAGCGCATGAAATTCGTCAGCTTCAGCAGTTAAATGCAGAGATGGCAAAAGAAACGATTAATTTGACTAAAGCACTAAAAGGGGATACTAAAATTCAGGGCAATTGGGGTGAAACAATTCTTTCTCGCATATTGGAGGCTTCTGGGCTAAGGCAGGGGCATGAATTTGAAACTCAAGTCAGTATCAATACCTCCAATAGTCGTTATCAGCCGGATGTGATTATTCGTCTACCCCAAGGTAAAGATGTTGTAATCGACGCTAAAATGTCACTGACAGCTTATGAGCACTATTTTAATAGTGAAGATGAGCAGCAACGAGCTACGGCATTGCGGGGGCATGTTAATTCTGTACGTAACCATATTAAAGAGCTTGGACGAAAAGATTATCATCAATTAAATGGATTAAGATCGCTAGATTACGTACTAATGTTTATTCCACTCGAACCGGCTTATTTGATTGCTTTACGTGAAGCGCCTGAACTTATTGACGAAGGATTGCGAAATAACATTTTACTCGTTTGCCCATCAACGTTATTGGTGGCAGTACGTACTATTAATAATTTGTGGCGCTATGAACGCCAGAGTCAAAATGCACAAGTTATTGCCGAGCGTGCTGCTAGAATGTATGACAAAATGCGGTTATTTGTTGATGATATCCAGGTTTTAGGTCAGAGTTTGAGCAAAGCCCAGCTGAATTATCAATCGGCAATCAAAAAATTAGCGGAAGGAAAAGGTAATTTGATTAGTCAGGCGGAAAGTTTAAAAGAATTGGGAATAGAAGTGAAACGACCGATTGATACTGAATTTAGCAAACAGACCGCTAAATCATAATTAAAAAAAATCGGTAGATCATAAATAAGATCTTGCGATAAACATGATTGCACTTTCGATTATTTTAATGATTAAATGAGCGTAAATATGGTAGATCCAATTAAAGAAACCACTGATTTTGGCTTTCGTAAAGTAGCCAAGGATGAAAAAGCGAATTTGGTTGCTGCTGTTTTTCATTCGGTGGCCGCGAAATATGATCTTATGAACGATCTTATGTCATTAGGGATCCATCGAATCTGGAAACGTTTTACGATAGAAGCCAGTGGCGCGCGCCGCGGGCAAACTATTTTAGATCTGGCGGGTGGCACTGGCGACTTGACAGCTAAATTTGCCAAAATAGTTGGCGAAAAAGGCGAGGTTGTTCTGGCTGATATCAATGATTCGATGCTGAAAATGGGGCGCGAAAAGCTCCGCGATCGTGGTATTATTGGTAATGTTAATTATGTCCAGGCTAATGCTGAAGAGCTGCCTTTTCCTGATAACTACTTCGATTGTATTAGCATTTCTTTTGGTCTGCGAAATGTTACTGATAAAGATAAAGCACTAAAATCAATGTTTAGGGTGTTAAAACTTGGTGGTCGTTTATTGGTATTAGAGTTTTCAAAACCCATTTTACCAGTATTAACTAAAGCTTATGATGCTTACTCTTTTCATATTTTGCCGCGCGTTGGTCAAATGATAGTCAATGATGCCGATAGCTATCGCTATTTAGCTGAATCTATTCGCATGCATCCGGATCAGGACACGTTAAAAACAATGATGGAGTTAGTTGGTTTTGAACAAGTTTCCTATACCAATATGACGGGTGGAATTGTTGCCCTACATAGAGGGTTCAAATTTTAAAATGGCTACCTCGTCAATGAAAAGCGATTCAACAGTACCTGTATTACATGCTGCAGCAGCTTCCCTTTTACAGCCTATGTTGAATAAATTTTTCTATCAGGAAGTGGCGTTGAAATCAGCCAGAGTAAGGTTAGTTGGCAAAGTGCTGGAGATTAATTTAAAAGAATTATCTCAACCATTAGTACTTGTCTTCTCCGAGCAACGAGTTGATGTCGTAAATCAGTGGCCTACACCGGCAGATTGTGTGATAAAAACTGCATTAGCAACGCTAGTGCAGCTTAAAGATAAACAACAACTTTCAACGTTGATCAAAGATGGCAGGATTGTTATCGAAGGGGATATGCAAATTGTGCAGCATTGGTCAGCTTTACTTGATGCTGCGCAATGGGATCCCGCTCATTATCTTGCTCCTTATGTTGGTGATGTTGTTGCCGAAGGGATGAGCCGTTGGATTAAAAAAAGTTTAATTGGAATAAATGAGTTGTTAAATCAACAAAAAAATCATTTTAAAGATGTATTGGTGGAAGAATGGCGAATGTCTCCTAATACATTAGAAGTGCTAAGTTTTGCTGATAAGGTTGAGAAGGTGGCAGCGGATATTGCAAAACTGGAACAGCGTTTGGCTAAATTGGAGGAAAAATATGAGACCGGGAGAAATTAAACGGCTCTATTTTATCGTTCGAGTATTTCTAAATTATGGTTTAGATGAACTCATTCCCAAAATTAAATTTACTTTACCATTAAGGATTGGTCGCCATTGTCTATTTTGGTTATCAAATAAGCATAAAGACAAAGCCCTTGGTGAACGTTTACGTTTAGCTTTACAAGATTTAGGTCCGGTTTGGATTAAATTTGGTCAGATGCTCTCTACTCGTCGCGATCTATTTCCCACTATAATTTCTGACCAGTTAGCATTATTGCAAGATAAAGTTGCTAGTTTTGATGGCCAATTGGCGCGTCAACACATTGAACAGTCATTAGGTGGCTCTCTTGAAACCTGGTTCGATGATTTTGATGAGGTGCCCTTAGCCTCGGCCTCAATTGCCCAAGTACATACGGCAAAATTAAAACAAAATAATAAACAAATCGTAATTAAAGTTATTCGCCCAGATATACTGCCTATTATTAAAGCCGATATAGGCTTGATGTATCGGCTGGCTAATTGGATCCCACTGTTACCAGATGGACGTCGTTTACGCCCGCGGGAAGTTGTTCGAGAGTATGAAAAAACATTAATTGATGAATTAAATTTGTTGCGTGAGGCGGCAAATACAATCCAATTAAGACGTAATTTTGAAAATAGTTCCATGCTTTATATTCCCGAAGTCTATTCAGACTACTGTCGGGAGAATGTGATGGTTATGGAGCGTATCTATGGTATTCCTGTTTCTGATATTGACGCGTTAAAGAAGCAAGGAATTAATATGAAGTTATTAGCTGAGCGTGGGGTAAAAGTCTTTTTTACCCAAGTTTTTCGCGATAGCTTTTTTCATGCTGATATGCATCCTGGTAATATATTTATTAGTCGAGAGCATCCTCAAGATCCACAATATATCGGTATTGATTGTGGTATCGTCGGTTCATTAAATAAAGAAGATAAACGTTATTTGGCAGAGAATTTTATTGCCTTTTTTAATCGTGACTACCGTAAGGTAGCTGAATTACATGTCGATTCGGGCTGGGTACCAGCCGATACAAATGTTGAAGATTTTGAATTTGCCATTCGAACCGTGTGTGAGCCAATTTTTGAGAAACCCCTAGCAGAAATTTCTTTTGGTCATGTTTTATTCAATTTATTCAATACTGCGCGTCGTTTTAATATGGAAGTTCAGCCACAATTGGTGTTACTGCAAAAAACCTTGCTCTATATTGAAGGTTTGGGAAGGCAGCTTTATCCACAACTAGATTTGTGGAAGACAGCTAAACCTTTTCTTGAAGATTGGCTACATCGGCAAATGGGGTTCGCGGCGATTATTAGTGCATTTAAGGAAAAAGCACCCTATTGGGCAGAAAAAATGCCAGAAATTCCCGATCTTATTTATGGAGCACTTAAGCAATATAAATATTTACAAGATAGTATTGATAAATTCGCTGTCCAGTTACAAGGGCAGCAAGTAAAGCAAAGACAAGGCCAATATTTACTAGGAATTGGCGCGACTTGCTTGTTATGTGGTACTTTATTGCAGATTTTCGATGCAAAAATTGCTGCTATTGGGTTTATCTTTTTCGGTATAATTTCATGGGGTGTGGGATGGTATCGAACAGGTAAAATTGGCTAAAGTTTGTCTTTAAACAAATTTATCTTAGGATCTGTAGGTATCTTACATAAAATTAGTTGTATATAATGGAATCATACATAGTTGAACCTAATTTCGTAGAGGTATATATCAATGGGAACAACAATAGCTATGGCTACATTTGGTAGTCCCGGTCAGCTTCTTATTATTGCTTTACTGGTTGTTTTAATTTTCGGTACTAAGAAGTTACGCTCACTTGGCTCAGATTTGGGGGAGTCATTGAAAAACTTCAAAAAAGCGATGAGTGATGATCACAGTAAAACTGATGATAGTAAAAAAGCAGAAAAACAACAGGCTGATGCTGACTTTGAAGCGAAAAATCTTACTGAGAAAACAACCATAAGTCAGACAAAAGAAACGGCTGAAAATAAAAAAAATAAACAGTAGGTATGAAGCGTGCTTGATATTGGTTTTAGTGAACTGCTATTGGTTATGATTATTGGCCTGGTAGTTCTTGGTCCAGAGCGTTTGCCAATAGCCGTTAAAACGGTTGCTGGTTGGATACGTGCATTGCGCTCATTGGCAGCTAACGTTCAACATGAGCTGTCACAAGAATTAAAATTGCAAGAATTGCAGGAAACATTGAAGAAGGCAGAAGAAAAAGCACAATTACAAACCCTTTCGCCGGAACTTAAGCAATCAATGGAAGAATTGCGCGAATCGACCGAGTTACTAAAGAAAAATTATCAATCATCGAACAGTCGTATCGAAGAAGAATTGGCAAAAGTAAAAGCATTTACCAGTGATCTGGCTGAAAATAGCACAGCTAAAATAGATGAAGAAATACCTATAACCGCCCATAAACAGCACAAACCAGCACAGACTGAGCAGTTGGTAACCGAGTCAGGTCGTCCTACTAAAAATAAAAAAGCACCGCAATCCCCTGCCGAGAAAGTAAAAAAGCATTCTGATCAAACTAACGGTGAAAATTAGTCTATGTCTATTGATGATCCACAACCACTTATTAGCCATTTAATTGAATTACGTAGACGTATTCTTTATAGCTTATTTACTGTTGCAGTGGTTTTTCTTGCCCTAGTCTATTTTTCCAATGATATTTATCATTTGGTTGCGGCACCGTTGATTGAGCAGCTGCCGGTTGGTTCTCGCATGAGTGCAACCGATGTGGCATCAACTTTTTTTACTCCGATTAAACTTACGTTTATGGTGGCAGTATTTATTTCTATTCCAGTTATCTTATATCAGTTATGGGCTTTTATCGCGCCAGCACTTTATAAGCACGAGCGGCGCTTAATGTTACCTTTACTGGTTTCCAGTAGTGTACTCTTTTACTTAGGGATGCTTTTTGCCTATTTTGTTGTTTTTCCTTTAGCATTTGGTTTTTTTGTAAAAACTACACCAGAAAGTGTTAATTTCATTCCTGATATCAGCAAATATCTCAGCTTTGTCATGACACTTTTCATGGCATTTGGTGCGGCCTTTGAAGTTCCTGTTGCCATTATTCTACTTTGTTGGACAGGTGTTACAACCCCAGATTCCTTAAAACGTAAGCGCCCTTATATTATTGTCGGTGCTTTTATTGTAGGTATGTTTTTGACTCCACCAGATGTGTTTTCTCAGACACTATTGGCGGTACCAATGTATTTATTATTTGAATTGGGTTTGTTGTTATCACGATTCTATGTTGGTAAGGGACGCAAGACGGTTGATGATAAAAATTACGATCAAAATATAGAATAAAATGCTATTTTCTTAATCACAATTAATTACTTTTCTTAAATTGTTTATTATCTATTAGCTTAGCTATATTTTGGTTGAGAATATTAAGTAGAATAACTGAACGATTTTCACCGTCAGGTTCGGAGAAAATTGCTTTTAGGCCTTCAAAAATACCTTCAGTAATAATAACAGTATCACCTGAAACCGGTGTCTTTGCTGCGACAATTTCTGGTTTAGAAGCGGACTTGAACTCATCAATAATATTATCTGGTACGATCACAGGATAGAGACCAAATCGAATAAAATGGCTAACACCTCTGGTTGAGCGTATCGTTGTGGTATGGATCTCTTCAGGATCAAATTTTACGAAAAGATAGTTGGGAAATAATGCTTCTGTGACGGTGATGCGCTTGCCGCGCACCATTTTTTCTATTTGAGCTTCTGGCGTTAAGCAGATAACATGCTGTCTTTTTAGATTTTTTATTGCTCACTCTATTTGCCCACGCTTACAGTAAATAAGATACCAATTTTCCATGTGATGGCTCAAAAATAAAATTACACTTTATTACTATATCAAATTATAACTTATTATGTAGTAAAAACTAACAGCGTTAATTCTCTGTAATTTGGGTAACATAGTTTTACATGATGATTAAAATACAAGGTAAGGATAGATGGATATATTTCTTCTCAGTAATGGTCGACTAACCACCAGTTCTCAATGGCTAAATTATGCTACGACACGATTACAAGAGATGTTTCAACGCCGACAGATCCGCAAAGCAGTATTAGTCCCCTATGCTGTTTTACGCGGTGATCATGATCAACGTGCATTGGAGCTTAGTCAATCATTAGGTATCGAAGTGGTTTCGATTGCACATTTTGCGTCGCCAGTAAAAGCGATTGAATCAGCAGAATGCATTTTAGTTAGTGGTGGCAATACCTGGTGGTTGAATAAATGCCTGCATGAAAATGGACTGATTGTGGCTATACAACGTGCTGTTTTTGAACGCAATATTCCCTATATTGGCTGGAGTGCTGGCTGTAATGTCGCTACGCCCAGTATAAGAACAACCAATGATATGCCGGTTTCTAATGCGGTTGTAATGCCCTCGTTGGGGCTATTCCCAATACAAATTAATCCGCATTATATTGATACACGTATTAGTGGACATATGGGAGAAACTCGAGATGATCGTATTGCTGAGTTCTGTGTCATTAATCCCGATGAGATTGTTATAGCTTTACGTGAAGGCAGTGGCTTACAGATTAAAGATAAGGAACTACATTATTTTAGTGGCAAAAATGAAGGATTTAAGATTTTTCAGTACAACCAACATTTTCCAGAACAATATGATACAAAAATATTAAAAAAATGGGTTCCTTATCGCTGTGTCTAGGTTTACAGAAAAGACTCACTAATCTTAACGAATTGAACCTTTATTGGTAACCTGCATAGAACAATTTATAATGAAGTTCCAACAAATTAAAAAGTAGAAAATATATAATGAAATACCGTGATCTCAAAGATTTCATATCATTATTAGAACAAAAAAAAGAGCTGAAGCGAATCAGCCGTGAAGTCGATCCTTATTTAGAAATGACAGAAATAGCGGATAGAACTCTGCGAGCGGGCGGGCCGGCACTATTATTTGAAAACCCTAAGGCTTTTAGTATGCCAGTGCTGTGCAATTTGTTTGGTACCGTTGAACGCGTTGCGATGGGCATGGGACAAGAAAATGTCCAAGCATTGCATGAAGTTGGCAAATTATTGGCTTTTCTTAAGGAGCCGGATCCCCCGAAAGGATTCACTGATTTAATTAATAAACTACCAAAATTTAAACAGATCCTTAATATGCCAACTAAAAGACTCAAGTCGGCCGCCTGCCAAGAACAGATTTGGCAAGGGGAAGATGTTGATCTGTTTCGTCTACCTATAATGCATTGTTGGCCAGAAGATGTTGCACCATTAATTACATGGGGATTAACGGTTACTCAGGGACCTTTTAAGGCGCGGCAAAATTTAGGTATTTATCGACAGCAACTATTAACTAAAAATAAGCTGATTATGCGTTGGTTATCTCATCGGGGTGGAGCATTGGATTTTCAAGAGTGGTGTGATAAATATCCAGCTACACCTTTTCCGGTAGCGGTGGCTTTAGGGGCTGATCCTGCCACAATTCTAGCCGCGGTGACACCTATTCCAGATACACTTTCCGAATATGCATTTGCTGGATTATTACGCGGACATCGTTCATCAGTGGTAAAATGTATTTCTAATGAGCTTGAAGTGCCGGCAGGGGCAGAAATTATTCTAGAAGGTTATATTGATCCTGAAGAATTTGCATCTGAAGGGCCTTACGGAGATCATACTGGCTATTATAATGAAGTAGATAAATTTCCAGTCTTTACCGTCACTCATATAACTCAACGTAGTGATGCTATTTATCATTCAACCTATACCGGTCGTCCTCCTGATGAACCTGCCATTTTAGGTGCTGCGTTAAATGAGGTTTTAGTCCCTATATTACAAAAACAGTTTCCAGAAATTGTTGACTTTTATTTACCCCCGGAGGGTTGCTCTTATCGACTTGCCGTAGTGACTATCAAGAAACAATATGCTGGGCATGCTAAGCGCATTATGATGGGAGTTTGGTCTTATTTACGGCAATTTATGTATACAAAATTTGTTATTGTCTGTGATGAAGATATTAATGCTCGTGACTGGAATGATGTTATTTGGGCAATCACAACCAGGATGGATCCTGCACGTGATACCGTTATGATGGAAAATACCCCGATCGATTATCTTGATTTTGCGTCACCTATTTCAGGTTTAGGTTCAAAAATGGGTCTTGATGCAACCAATAAATGGCCGGGTGAAACACAAAGAGAGTGGGGTCGTCCAATAGTTATGACAGAAAAAATAAAAAAACGGATAGATGAAATTTGGCATGAATTGGATATTTTAAAATTATGAGAGGATGTGAATGACGACATTAAGTTGTAAGGTGGTTTCTATTGAATCTATCACTGATACGGTCTATCGCGTTCGCTTATTACCGGAAGGTCAATTTTCCTTTCGTGCCGGTCAATATCTAATGGTCATTATGGATGAGCGTGATAAACGCCCATTTTCTTTGGCTTCAATTCCTTCAGAAAAAAAACTCATTGAGCTCCATATTGGTGCGTCAGAGTTTAATCTTTATGCCATGGCGGTAATGGAACGTATATTTGCGCAAAATAGTATTAATATTGATATTCCTCATGGTAAAGCTTGGTTTCGTGAGGGAAGTAAAAAACCAATAATCCTTATTGCCGGGGGAACAGGATTTTCTTATACCCGCGCAATTTTATATGCTGCATTAGAAGAAAATCCTGACAGAGATATTACCTTTTATTGGGGCGGACGAAGATTAGAACACCTATATGATTTAGGTGAATTGCAGTCGCTTTCAGAGCAATATCGCAACATAAAGATTATTCCTGTTGTTGAACAACCTGAATCTGATTGGCGAGGACGAACAGGTACGGTTTTGAGTGCTGTGCTCGATGACTTTGGTTCTCTTACAAACTATGAAATTTACATTGCTGGGCGTTTTGAAATGGCAAAAATCGCGAGGGAACGTTTTTGTAGTGAAAGAGACGTTAGCCCTGAATATCTTTATGGTGATGCGTTCGAATTTATTTAAATGAGATCACAAAACAAAAAAAACCGCCCTTCTGGGCGGTAAAATAGCAACAACATACAATAAAGCGTAGACCAGTTATTTAATCCGCTCAATAAGAGTAGCAATGCCTTGCCCAAAACCAATACACATGGTGGCTAAGCCAAACTGAGCATCTTTCCTTTCCATAACATTTAGTAAAGAAGTAATGATCCGCGCACCCGAACATCCTAAAGGGTGACCTAAGGCAATTGCTCCACCATGCAGGTTAACTTTTTCGTCTATCTTATCAATAAGGTGTAAATCTTTTAAACAGGCTAGAGCTTGGGCAGCAAAAGCTTCGTTAATTTCAAAAACATCTATATCTTGCAGCGTTAACTTAGCACGTTTTAATGCCATTGTAGTTGCCGGGACAGGTCCATATCCCATAATGGCGGGATCGCAACCAATAACGGACTGTAGTGGTCTAATAAAACTGTAGAGATTTATAGCTTATAATTAAGCAAAATCTTATAGGTATAAATATGACCCGAAAAGTAAAAGTAACCTTTAGCGGAAAGCAAAAACTGGAATATGCAAAACTCATGGTTGAAGGTGGATATAGCAATATCCAAGTTGAAAAAATATCCGGTGCGGGTAAATCTGCCGTATCACGATGGAAGCAACAATATCTTGCCGAGTTAAATGGGAATACGCCTGTAAAATCAAAAGCGTTAACACCCGAGCAACAGCGCATACAAGAATTAGAAGTTCAACTTAAGCGTGCTCAGAGGGATAATGACATATTAAAAAAAGCCGCGGCTTACTTCATCCTCGACAATCAAAACTCAAAATCGTGAAGCAACTGAAAATCATGTACCCCAATTTTACGGTCACTGAGTTATGCCATCTTTTTGAAGTAAGCAGCAGTAGTTTTTATTATGAAACGAAAATACCGACAGTTGAAAATGAAAGACTGTGTGGCGAAATCAAACGTATTTTTTATACATCGGGTCAAATTTATGGCAAAAGACGTATTCAAGTCGAGTTAAAGGGTTTAGGGCACCAAATTGGCACTTATAAAATATCGAACATCATGAAATTAAATCAATTAGTTGCAATTAGACCAACGAAAAAGCACTACTATCACTCATCGGGTAACGAACATCGATATGCCCCTAATTTGCTTAAACGACAATTTTCCCCTGAACAGCATAATCACTATTATGTCGGGGATATCACGTATATTAGACATCACTATGGGTGGAGCTATTTAGCCTGTGTGTTGGATTTAGCCACCAAAGAAATTATTGGTTATGCCTTATCAACAAAACCGGATTCGAAATTAGTGAAAGAAGCCTTAGATAACGCAATTGAACGGCAATTACCGGATACGACAAGTTTGATGTTCCATTCAGATCAAGGTTGCCAATATTCATCGGAGGAGTTTAGGGCGCACCTCTTTGAACGGAAAATAACTCAAAGCATGAGTCGGCGAGGTAATTGCCTCGATAATGCCGTGATGGAAAGATTTTTTAGGAGTTTAAAGACAGAAAGACTTAACCGTTTATCGTTTATGAATCATCAATCTGTTGTCTGTGAAGTTGAAAATTATATTCAGTTTTACAATTATTATCGACGCCATTCAACGATTGGTTATTTAACGCCACATCAAAAATATCATGAACTAAAAAATGCCGCTTAGATCTTCTACAGAATTTGTTGACCATTACAGACATGGATCGAATTTTAGCTCTTATTCTTAGTTCTCGTGTTTTAGCATATTTTTCACTGGTAACGAGTATGGATGATGCTCCATCTGACAATGCTGAGGAATTTCCTGCTGTGATTGAGCCGCAAACAGGATCAAAGACCGGCGATAAAGTGGCTAGACTGGCTAAATTTGCATCAAATCGAATGACTTCATCTTGTTTGATAGCAACTAGGTTACCGTCAATATCATGGCCCACAGTTGCTACGATTTCATCATTAAACCATCCCTGTTTAGTTGCTTCAGCCGCCCTTTGGTGAGAACGTAATGCAAATTCATCTTGTTCAACACGACTGATTTGGTACTGTCTGGTGAGCATCTCAGCGGTTAATCCCATTGAAGCCGAAGCGGTAGAAACATGAACAGCAATTTTACTATTGAGATCGATACCATGCGTCATTGGAACATGTCCCATATGTTCAACACCACCAACAAGCACAACATTTGCATCACCTGACATAATAAAGCGAGCGGCATCATGTAATGCTTGCATGGAGGAACCGCACAGTCGATTAACCGTTACTGCAGGTACCGTATGGGGAATATCTGTTAATAGCGCCGCATTGCGAGCAATATTAAATCCTTGCTCTAAAGTTTGTTGTACACATCCCCAGATAATATCGTCAATATCATTTTTATTGTTATTCAGGGCCGGATTACGGCTTAATAATTGTGTCATTAAATGGGCAGATAGCTCTTCTGCTCTGACCTGGCGAAAAGCGCCACCTTTGGAACGTCCCATTGGTGTGCGTATACTATCAATAATTACAATATTTTCCATGATCACGACCTTAAGCCTATTATTTGCTGTTAAAGGTGATTTTTTCTGGTGTAGGATAATAACTCGCTTGTTTTTCTGCTTTGGTTTTTAAACTGGCAGGAATGGCATATAAAGGGCCTAAAGAGGCATATTTTTCAGCCAGTGCGATATAATTTTCGAGACCGAGACTATCAAGATAGCAAATAGCACCGCCTCTGAATGGTGGAAAACCTAAGCCGTATACCAGAGCAATGTCGGCTTCAGCAGGACTGGCGATAATATGTTCATCTAAGCAACGAACCACTTCATTGATCATCGGTATCATCATACGCATGATAATGTCTTGCTCGGTGAACTGTTTGTTGCTAGCGCCAAATTTGCCTAATAAGTCGTTAATTATAGGATCGCGTTGTTTCTCTATTTTTCCTTTTTTATTGGTAACGTATTGATAAAAGCCAACGCCATTTTTCTGGCCATAACGTTGATGATTGAATATAACGGCTATAGCATCTTGCTCATTTTTTGTCAGTCGGGCTGGAAAACTGTCTGCCATGACTTGTTTAGCATGTTGTACGGTATCAATACCAATAACATCTATTAAATAAGCAGGCCCCATCGGCCAGCCAAATTGACTTTCCATGATCTTATCAATTTGATAAAAATCAGCGCCATCTTGTAATAGTAAATTAAAGCCAGACAAATAAGGGAACAGCACTCGATTAACAAAAAAACCTGGACAATCATTGACAACGATAGCCGTTTTACCCATTTTATTGGCATAGGCGGTTATCGTATCGATAGTTTTCTCGCTAGTTTTTTCGCCCTTGATAATTTCCACCAATGGCATGCGATGAACTGGATTAAAAAAATGCATACCACAGAAATTTTCCGGCCGCTGCAAAACATTGGCTAATTTTGTGATGGGGATGGTTGAAGTATTTGAGGCTAGTATGGCATGTTCATTCAATAATTTTTCTGTTTCCGCTAAAACTATTGCTTTAACCTTTGGATCTTCAACCACCGCTTCGACAATAATTTGCGCATTTTCAATTCCGGCGTAATTGAGCGTTGGAGTAATTGAAGATAATATCTTCGCCATCTCCAACGCTGATATTTGCTTACGTTCAAACTGTTTATTTAGTAATTGAGCGGCTTCATTCATACCTAATTGAAGAGATTTTTCACTAATATCTTTCATTATAATAGGCACACCCTTACGTGCTGATTGATAAGCGATGCCGCCGCCCATGATGCCAGCGCCAATCACAGCGGTTTTTATAGGAGCTTCGATTGATTGGCTTCTCTGTTTAGTTAAATTTTTAACATATTGATCATTGAGGAAAACGCTAATTAAGGCATGAGCTACAGACGTTTGCGTCAATGGAATGAAGGCTTCAGTTTCAAATAATAACGCTTCTTTACGCCCATAATTGGCCGCTTTTTCGATGGTTTTTAACGCGGTCAATGGTGCAGGATAATGTGAACCTGCCGCTTTCTTGACCAAACCTTTTGCGACATTAAAACTCATCGTTTGTTCTATTTTATTCAGTTTTAACGGTTGGATTTTTAGTTGACGTACTTGCTGCCAATCTAATTTGTTTGCAATGGCGTTTTCTAGTAGTAAGAGTGCTGAATTTAGTAACTGTTCTTTGGCGACAATGGCGTTAATCAGGCCATTTTTTAAAGCAGTTGTGGCATCAATATCTTTTCCTGTAGTAATCATCTGTAGGGCGTTATCTAAACCGATTAAACGTGGTAGGCGTACTGAACCGCCAAATCCAGGCATAATCCCCAGTTTAACCTCCGGTAAACCAATTCTAAGATCGGGTGCAGCGATACGGTAATCGGTTGCTAATGCGCATTCACAGCCTCCACCTAAAGCATAACCATTAATAGCGGTTACTGTTGGAATGGGTAGATCTTCGATACGATTAAAGATACTGTTAGCAAAATTAAGCCATTGCTGAAGTTGTGACTTTGGTGCATTAAATAGTGATAGAAATTGTTTAATATCTGCCCCAACAATAAAAGTGGATTTTTGTGAAATCAGAATAAGCCCTTTTAATTGGCTCAAGGTATTTTTGTTTTCCAGAGAATCAATGGCTTGATTTAACGAGTTAATGGTTTCTATATCAAATTTATTAATGGCATTGGGTGAGTTAAAAATCAGTTTTGCGATACCGGGTTTTATCCAATCAACCTGAATAGTATTACTTTGATAGAGTATACTGTTCTCCTATGATTTCCGTCTGGTACGACCAGGTGTTAGCAGTGTGATTTTATTGTTAATAAAATGCAAATTAAGTATAAAAAATATGCTAACTTGATCACAACAAATTATCTGGGTTATTGAAAACCGCGCTAATAGTTACTTATTTGTTTTTATTAATAAAAAGAAGACACTTTAATTGGGAAAACGCATTCATTAAATTAATGATAATATTTAATGTGGTATTTTGCTGGATATTAGAGATAAAAAAACAGGTGAACTAAAAATGGAAAATCTTGCTAGTCAATATCAAGAACATATTAAAATATTACAGCAACGTACACAGAATGCATTGAAAAATAATAAATTGAATGCCTTACTTATCCATTCTGGAGAGCCACAAGGCGTTTTTCTTGATGATTATCATTATCCATTTAGAGCTAATCCACATTTCAAGGCTTGGTTACCTATTACTCAAGTTGCCCATTGTTGGTTATTAGTTGATGGAGTGAGCAAGCCTAAATTATGGTTTTATTCGCCAATTGATTATTGGCATAGTATTGACTCCTTACCGGACAGCTTTTGGGTAAAAGAGTTTGAGTTGTTTCATTTAAAACAGGCTAATGATATTAAACAAGGATTGTTATAATTAGATAAAAAGCATATTGGTTATATTGGTGAATCTATTGTTCAAGCTAAGGAATTAGGTATTTCAGCGGTTAATATTAATCATAAATCGGTGTTAGATTATTTTCATTACCATCGTGCTTATAAGACAAACTATGAAATAAGTTGCTTACAGCAAGCGCAGAAAATGGCAATAGCGGGTCATCATGCTGCGCGCGAGGCTTTTTATCAAGGAGCGAGTGAATTTGATATTAATATTAGTTACTTGCAGGCAACGGGTCAGCGAAATATCGACGTTCCATACAGTAATATCATTGCTCTCAATGAAAATTGTTCAGTACTCCACTACACTAAATTGAAATATCAACCACCCAAAAAAATGTATAGTTTTTTAATTGATGCGGGTTCTGAATACCATGGTTATGCCGCAGATATTACGCGTACATATGCGGGCAAAAATAATAATGAATTTGCTAATTTGATTAACGACCTGGATAGTAAACAACAGATATTGATCGATACAATTAAATCGGGTATTCGCTATACTGAATATCATTATCGGATGCATCAACATATTGCATCTTTACTGCTAGATCATGGCATTATTTGCAATATCAGTGAAGAGGCAATGATAAAAGAGGGGCTTACAACCCCCTTTTTTCCCCATGGCTTAGGTCATCTTTTGGGATTACAAGTTCATGATGTTGGTGGATTTATGCAGGATGAAACAGGAGCTGTTTTGGCTGCACCAGACTGTTATCCTTTCTTACGTTGCACACGGATCTTGCAACCTGGTATGGTATTAACTATTGAACCTGGTCTCTACTTCATAGAGACATTATTGGCTCCTTGGCGTGAAGGATCGTTTAGTAAATTTTTTAACTGGCATAAAATTGCGTCCCTTATGCCAAATGGTGGTATTCGTATCGAAGATAATATCATCATATATGAAAATAAAGTTGAAAATATGACGCGTAATTTACATTTAAAATAATGAATGCCTATTTGATACCTGCAGAATCGGTTGTGGTTACCGAAGAGATTAAAAAAAGCCGTTTTATTACTTATTTGGAACATACTGATGGTGTTGTTGAAGCGAAAAATTTTATCCAAACTATCAAGCATAAATACCCGGATGCCCGACATCATTGTTGGGCTTATGTCGCAGGTAGACCTGATGATTGTCAACAGTTAGGTTTTTCTGATGATGGCGAGCCAACAGGAACAGCAGGTAAGCCGATGATCACCCAGTTATTAGCTAGCCATATTGGTGAAATTAGCGTGGTTGTGGTTCGTTATTTTGGTGGTATCAAATTGGGAACTGGGGGATTGGTTAGAGCTTATGGTAATAGTGTTCAACAAGCATTGAGTCTTTTAAACACGCAGCAAAAAGTACTACAAAAATATTATTTAATATATTGTGAATATGCGCATATAAAAATGGTTGAGCAACTAATACAACAATCAGCAGGGCAGATCCTTGTGCGGGAATATAGTGAAAATGTGATATTAGAAATTTCCCTTCCTGCCAATGCTGAACAAAAGTTTGCTGATAAATTACGTAATTTGAGTAGAGGCGCGTTAAATTTAATCCCTAAATCTTAATGTTATAACTTGATTTTCAAGGAACCATTCATGCATTTTCGAGCAATAACCCGAATTGTTGGGCTACTTGTTATCTTATTTTCTGTCACTATGATTATTCCAGGCATAGTGGCATTGATTTATCGAGATGGAGCAGGGCGTGCTTTTAGCCAGACCTTTGTCGCGGCGTTAATTATCGGTTTGCTCCTATGGATCCCAAACCGAAATAATCGACATGATCTAAAACCTAAAGAAGGTTTTCTGATCGTTGCCCTTTTTTGGACCGTGTTAGGTAGTGTTGGGGCATTACCTTTTATCTTTGCTGATCGGCCTCATCTTTCGGTTACTGATGCTTTTTTTGAGTCATTTTCCGGTTTAACAACAACTGGAGCAACCACATTGGTCGGGTTAGATGCTTTACCTAAAGCAATACTTTTTTATCGACAGATGCTACAGTGGCTAGGTGGTATGGGGATCATTGTTTTAGCGGTAGCCATATTACCTTTATTAGGCGTAGGGGGAATGCAGCTTTATCGGGCAGAAATGCCTGGCCCACTTAAAGATAATAAAATGCGTCCAAGGATTGCGGAAACGGCAAAAACACTTTGGTTAATCTATGTTTTACTCACTATAGTATGCGTGATCGCATTATGGGGAGCTGGCATGGACGTCTTTGATGCTATCTCCCATAGTTTTTCTACTGTTGCTATTGGTGGATTTTCTACTCATGACCAAAGTATTGGCTACTTTAATAGCCCTGCTATCAACACCATTATTGCTATTTTTTTGCTGATTTCTGGCTGTAACTTTGGTCTTCATTTTGCCGTTTTATCCGGTCGTAGTTTGACAATTTACTGGCGTGATCCCGAATTTAGAGTATTTATCGGTTTTCAGTTAGTATTGATCGTCATTTGTACGTTAGTACTTCTATATCACTCAGTTTACGACTCACTTTTTCAAACATTTGATCAAGCCTTTTTTCAGGTTGTCTCTGTGGCAACAACAGCCGGTTTTAGTACCGATGGGTTTGCAAATTGGCCACTTTTCCTACCAATATTATTACTTTGTGCAGCTTTTGTCGGCGGATGTGCAGGCTCAACTGGAGGTGGATTAAAAGTTATTCGAATTTTGTTATTATTCTTGCAGGGTTCTCGCGAGTTAAAACGTTTGGTACATCCAAATGCTGTTTACACGATAAAATTAGGCGCTAGAGCATTACCTGAACGTATTATTGAAGCCGTTTGGGGTTTCTTTTCTGCTTATGCTTTAGTTTTTCTTATCAGTTTATTATTGTTAATCGCTACCGGTGTAGATGAGTTTTCTGCTTTTGCCTCAATTGCAGCAACACTCAATAATTTAGGGCCAGGATTAGGCTCGGTAGCTGAAAATTTTACCACCATGAATCCAACGGGAAAATGGATCCTAATCGTTACTATGTTATTTGGCCGATTGGAAGTTTTCACCTTACTGGTTCTTTTCACACCAACCTTTTGGCGGGAATAATTCTTTATATAATTTTATAGGTAACTCATGAGCTATTTGCTACTTTATTCTGGTGAAAATGGACAGACTAAAAAGATAATACTTAAAATTACTGAATATTTACGTAAAGAGGGTAAACAATGTGATGTCAGAGATTTAAATATGGATAAAAATTTTAATCTTTCTGTTTACCAAAAAGTATTAGTTGGAGCCTCAATACGTTATGGTCATTTTAATCCTGCCGTATTAAATTTTGCGCAAAATCACCAAAAAGAGTTGAATACCATGCCAAGTGCATTTTTTGGCGTTAATCTAACGGCCAGGAAAAAAGGTAAAGATACACCTGAAACAAATGTTTATGTACGTAAATTTTTAGCTAAAACTCCGTGGCGACCGACTATCACTAGTGTGTTTGCCGGCGCACTATGTTATCCCCAATATAACTGGTTTGATCGTATTATGATCCAATTTATTATGAAAATAACGGGCGGAGAAACGAATATAAATAAAGAAATTGAATATACTGATTGGCAAAAAGTTGAATACTTTGCGCGTGAATTTAATGCGCTTAAATAAAAATTGCATTAAAAATGGCTACTTCTTCGCATTTTTGTCGAAAAAAAGAGCAAACAGCTAAAGTTTACAAATTATTACTTGCCAGCCGCGTAAAACTCCCTATAATGCGCCCCCACTGAGTCAGTATAGAACCAATCACTTGAAGTGGATTTTAGCGACGCAGGGTAAAGAAAAGTAGAAATAACTACTTGACTTTACAGGTGAAAAGCGTAGTATACGCCACCTCGCGACTCCAGTCGCACGCTCTTTAACAATTAATCAGACAATCTGTGTGGGCACTCGCAAGACATCATCAAAAACTATTTGAAGATTAAGTCTTAAAGAGTGACAAACAGTTAATTCATATATGAACTAATAAGCAGTAACGTTATTTTGGCCAACAGCGAAGGCGATAGAAGGCCGACAAAGTGGCAAAAAAGCGTTACGGCCAGTAAAACATTCTTTGAGCATCAAACTTTTAATTGAAGAGTTTGATCATGGCTCAGATTGAACGCTGGCGGCAGGCCTAACACATGCAAGTCGAGCGGCAGCGGGAGAAAGCTTGCTTTCTTGCCGGCGAGCGGCGGACGGGTGAGTAAGGTATGGGGATCTGGCCGAAGGCGGGGGATAACCACTGGAAACGGTGGCTAATACCGCATAATCTCTAAGGAGCAAAGTGGGGGACCTTCTGGCCTCACACCTTCGGATGAACCCATATGAGATTAGCTAGTAGGTGGGGTAAAGGCTCACCTAGGCGACGATCTCTAGCTGGTCTGAGAGGATGATCAGCCACACTGGGACTGAGACACGGCCCAGACTCCTACGGGAGGCAGCAGTGGGGAATATTGCACAATGGGCGCAAGCCTGATGCAGCCATGCCGCGTGTATGAAGAAGGCCTTCGGGTTGTAAAGTACTTTCAGTCGTGAGGAAGGTGTTAAGGTTAATAAGCTTAGCAATTGACGTTAGCGACAGAAGAAGCACCGGCTAACTCCGTGCCAGCAGCCGCGGTAATACGGAGGGTGCGAGCGTTAATCGGAATTACTGGGCGTAAAGGGCACGCAGGCGGTTAATTAAGTTGGATGTGAAATCCCCGGGCTTAACCTGGGAATGGCATTCAAGACTGGTTAGCTAGAGTCTTGTAGAGGGGGGTAGAATTCCATGTGTAGCGGTGAAATGCGTAGAGATGTGGAGGAATACCGGTGGCGAAGGCGGCCCCCTGGACAAAGACTGACGCTCATGTGCGAAAGCGTGGGGAGCAAACAGGATTAGATACCCTGGTAGTCCACGCTGTAAACGATGTCGAAGTGTTTGGAGGTTGTGGTCACTTAGTGCTCCAGCTAACGCGTTAAATCGACCGCCTGGGGAGTACGGCCGCAAGGTTAAAACTCAAATGAATTGACGGGGGCCCGCACAAGCGGTGGAGCATGTGGTTTAATTCGATGCAACGCGAAGAACCTTACCTACTCTTGACATCCAGAGAACGCTTTTAGAGATAGAGGCGTGCCCTTCGGGAACTTTGAGACAGGTGCTGCATGGCTGTCGTCAGCTCGTGTTGTGAAATGTTGGGTTAAGTCCCGCAACGAGCGCAACCCTTATCCTTTGTTGCCAGCGATACGGTCGGGAACTCAAAGGAGACTGCCGGTGATAAACCGGAGGAAGGTGGGGATGACGTCAAGTCATCATGGCCCTTACGAGTAGGGCTACACACGTGCTACAATGGCGTATACAGAGAGAGGCGAGCCTGCGAGGGGAAGCGGAACTCAGAAAGTACGTCGAAGTCCGGATTGGAGTCTGCAACTCGACTCCATGAAGTCGGAATCGCTAGTAATCGCGGATCAGCATGTCGCGGTGAATACGTTCCCGGGCCTTGTACACACCGCCCGTCACACCATGGGAGTGGGTTGCAAAAGAAGTAGGTAGCTTAACCTTCATGGCGCTTACCGTCGACTTTGTGATTCATGACTGGGGTGAAGTCGTAACAAGGTAACCGTAGGGGAACCTGCGGTTGGATCACCTCCTTACCGAGGATAGATTCGGAATATGTTCACACAAGATGAAGGAATAACATTGACATATTGTATTCAGTTTTGAATGTTTCTATAACATTCAACATATCTTCTTTTTCAAAGAAAGCGGTTCGCATACAATGCGTTGGGTTGTTTTAAAGCGGAGTTTACTATAATGATTAAGTATCCAACGAGTAATGATAACAATGCAGTATGCTAACAATTGACTGGAACAAGAACTTGTAAATTGAAAACTACATTATTAAGAAAAATAGATGTGGAGAACCAAAACCGAGTGTATTAGGAGTTATGAAGCAGTGAATTCGAGGAAGTCAGCGCAGCGTACAAAAGAGCACTCACAAGATTGCTGACGCGTAACCTATAGAACGGAAATAAAGATTCGGGTTAGGTTAAGCGGCGTACACGGTGGATGCCTAGGCAGTCAGAGGCCGATGAAGGACGTGCTAATCTGCGAAAAGCGTCGGTAAGCTGATATGAAGCGTTATAGCCGGCGATGTCCGAATGGGAAAACCCAGTGCATTAATGCACTATCGTTTGATGAATTCATAGTCAAACGAGGCGAACCGGGGGAACTGAAACATCTCAGTACCCCGAGGAAAAGAAATCAACCGAGATTCCCCTAGTAGCGGCGAGCGAACGGGGAGTAGCCCAAACCAACAAGCTTGCTTGTTGGGGTTGTAGGACACTCTATACGGAGTCAGCATCGATATTAGCATCAGGAGAAGGGTCTGGAAAGGCCAGCCATAAAGGGTGATAGCCCCGTATCCGAAGGTGTTAGTATCGTGAGCTCGAAGAGTAGGGCGGGACACGTGTTATCCTGTCTGAATAAGGGGGGACCATCCTCCAAGGCTAAATACTCCTGACTGACCGATAGTGAACCAGTACCGTGAGGGAAAGGCGAAAAGAACCCCGGCGGAAGGGGAGTGAAAGAGAACCTGAAACCGTGTACGTACAAGCAGTGGGAGCCCCATAATGGGTGATGGCGTGCCTTTTGTATAATGGGTCAGCGAGTTATGATTTGATGCAAGGTTAAGCAGCTAATGTGGAGCCGTAGCGAAAGCGAGTCTGAATAGGGCGTTTAGTATTTGGTCGTAGACCCGAAACCAGGTGATCTACCCTTGGTCAGGTTGAAGTTCAGGTAACACTGAATGGAGGACCGAACCGACTTACGTTGAAAAGTGAGCGGATGAACTGAGGGTAGCGGAGAAATTCCAATCGAACTTGGAGATAGCTGGTTCTCTCCGAAATAGCTTTAGGGCTAGCCTCAAGTGATGATTATTGGAGGTAGAGCACTGTTTGGACGAGGGGCCCTTCTCGGGTTACCGAATTCAGACAAACTCCGAATGCCAATCAATTTAACTTGGGAGTCAGAACATGGGTGATAAGGTCCGTGTTCGAAAGGGAAACAGCCCAGACCACCAGCTAAGGTCCCAAAATCTATGTTAAGTGGAAAAGGATGTGGCGTTGCCCAGACAACTAGGATGTTGGCTTAGAAGCAGCCATCATTTAAAGAGTGCGTAATAGCTCACTAGTCGAGTGACACTGCGCCGAAAATGTACCGGGGCTAAACCTATTACCGAAGCTGTGGATTGTCCGTAGGACAATGGTAGGAGAGCGTTCTAAGCGCGTCGAAGCATGATCGCAAGGACATGTGGAGCGCTTAGAAGTGAGAATGCCGGTGTGAGTAGCGAAAGACGGGTGAGAATCCCGTCCACCGATTGACTAAGGTTTCCAGAGGAAGGCTCGTCCGCTCTGGGTTAGTCGGCTCCTAAGCTGAGGCCGACAGGCGTAGGCGATGGATAACAGGTTGATATTCCTGTACCACCTAGGATCGTTTTACTCGAAGTGGGGACGGAGAAGGCTAGGCTATCCGGGCGACTGGATTGCCCGTTTAAGCGGTAGGACTGGGTGTGAGGCAAATCCGTCACTCATAACATGAGGCTGTGATGACGAGACCAAGGTGGTTCCTCGAGTAGTTGATGCCACACTTCCAGGAAAAGCCGCTAGATAGGTAATCCTTAATCGTACCCCAAACCGACACAGGTGGTTAGGTAGAGAATACTCAGGCGCTTGAGAGAACTCGGGTGAAGGAACTAGGCAAAATGGTGCCGTAACTTCGGGAGAAGGCACGCTCGTTAGGGTTAACGCCCAGAAGAGCCGCAGTGAATAGGCTCAAGCGACTGTTTATCAAAAACACAGGTCTCTGCTAAACCGTAAGGTGATGTATAGGGGGTGACGCCTGCCCGGTGCTGGAAGGTTAAGAGGGGTAGTAAGCTTCTGCGAAGCTCTTGATCGAAGCCCCAGTAAACGGCGGCCGTAACTATAACGGTCCTAAGGTAGCGAAATTCCTTGTCGGGTAAGTTCCGACCTGCACGAATGGCGTAATGATTTGGGCACTGTCTCCACCCGAGACTCAGTGAAATCATAGAACCTGTGAAGATGCAGTGTACCCGCGGCAAGACGGAAAGACCCCGTGAACCTTTACTATAGCTTGACACTGAAATTGAGCCTTGATTGTACAGGATAGGTGGGAGGCTAAGAAGTGTGGACGCCAGCTTACGTGGAGCCAACGTTGAAATACCACCCTAGCTGTGTTTGATTTCTAACCCGCACCACTTATCCGGGTGAGAGACAGTGTCTGGTGGGTAGTTTGACTGGGGCGGTCTCCTCCCAAAGTGTAACGGAGGAGCACGAAGGTTGGCTAATCACGGTCGGACATCGTGCATAGAGTGCAAAGGCATAAGCCAGCTTGACTGCGAGCGTGACGGCGCGAGCAGGTACGAAAGTAGGTCTTAGTGATCCGGTGGTTCTGAATGGAAGGGCCATCGCTCAACGGATAAAAGGTACTCCGGGGATAACAGGCTGATACCGCCCAAGAGTTCATATCGACGGCGGTGTTTGGCACCTCGATGTCGGCTCATCACATCCTGGGGCTGAAGTAGGTCCCAAGGGTATGGCTGTTCGCCATTTAAAGTGGTACGCGAGCTGGGTTTAGAACGTCGTGAGACAGTTCGGTCCCTATCCGTCGTGGGCGTAGGAAATTTGAGAGGAGCTGTCCTTAGTACGAGAGGACCGGAGTGGACGCACCACTGGTGTACAGGTTGTCATGCCAATGGCATCGCCTGGTAGCTAAGTGCGGAAGAGATAACCGCTGAAAGCATCTAAGCGGGAAACTTGCCTCAAGATGAGTCTTCCCTGACAGTAATGTCCTATAAGGGGTGTTCGAGACGAGGACGTAGATAGGCTGGGTGTGTAAGCGTAGCGATACGTTGAGCTAACCAGTACTAATGACCCGAGAGGCTTAACCTGACAACACCGAAGGTGTTTTGAGAAGAGAGAAGAATTTTAGCTTGTTCAAGAGTCTATCCTGACGAGATATTACGCGAAGGAGCGTGAACTGGCGCTGTTGATGGTGAGCACCTACTGAGGTAGGCGAGTGAGCCGAAAGGCTAGCCGAGATGGCAGCGTACTGAAACGGGATAGGTAAAAAAGAATTTGTCTGGCGGCAATAGCGCGGTGGTCCCACCTGACCCCATGCCGAACTCAGAAGTGAAATGCCGTAGCGCCGATGGTAGTGTGGGGTCTCCCCATGTGAGAGTAGGGAGCTGCCAGACTTTAATTTAATGCTAATGGCTAAGGCCATTAGTGAAATAAATCGGGTGGTGCGGTAGTTCAGTTGGTTAGAATACCGGCCTGTCACGCCGGGGGTCGCGGGTTCGAGTCCCGTCCGCACCGCCAATAATATCAGAAGTAAGTGTCAACGATCACCGAAAACTGATCCACTTTTTATCTAAATCCGATCAATCAAAATTGATCCACTGTTTTACTCAGTTATTGCTCCTGAGCGCCGCTTATCTTTCAATCGGTAGCTTTCACCGCTTAATTGCAGTACATGCGAATGATGAAGTAAACGATCAAGCATAGCGGCAGTTAATGTTGCGTCATCAGCAAAAGCACTTGGCCATTGCCCAAATGATAGGTTACTCGTCAATATGACACTGCCATGCTCATAACGCTTGGCAATCACATTGAAAAACAGGTTTGCTTCTTCTCGCCCAAACGGCAGGTATCCAATCTCATCGATAATCAACAACTTCGGGGCCATCACCGAACGTGATAGATATTGTTTGAGCTTATTTTGTCGTTTGGCAGTTGAGAGTTGCAACATCAGTTCAGCTGCCGTGGTAAAGCGGGTTTTCTTCTTGGCCTGTACTGCTTTTAATCCTAACCCAATAGCTAAATGCGTTTTGCCTACACCGCTTGGGCCAAGCAACACGACATTTTCATTACGTTCAATAAACGTTAATGCGCTTAATTCCTGTATGTGTTGTTTGGGGATCCCCGTTGCAAACTTAAAATCGAACGTATTAAGTTCTTTATGTGCTGGGAATCCTGCCATCCGACTCAAAAGATTACGAGTTCGTTCATCTCGTTGTTGTTGCTCACATTTTAACAGGGACAGTAAAACTCTCCGTAGCTTTTGTCTTGGGCAATGCATTTTTCGGCAAGTGATGACCAATGAGTCGGAATAGAATTTAATTTCAATGACTCACACAGGTGTTCAATTTGTTCATGCAATAACATGTTCACCTCCCAGTAATGCTTCGTATACGCTGATTGAGTGTTGCAAACTGACAGATTCAAGGGGCGGTACGATAGGGATATTAAGCGTATTAGTCTGTGGGATAGATTGGCAAACCCTTGCTGGTAAGGGTAGAAGAGACTTAACTTCCTTAGCTAATCTATCTGCTGGCTTCTCTAACGTTGTTCCATGAATTCGCTGATGGGCAACGCGTTGTAACCATGGACCCACTTTTGCATTAGCTATTTCAATATCCAGTTCAAGATTATGAGCACGAAGGTCGGTGTTTAATGGCACGATAAAGCTGTTTTTTAAATAGTGGTTAAAGCGCTCTACTTTCCCTTTCGTTTTTGCCCTGTAGGGCTTGCAAGCCTTCAATTTAAACCCGTAATCTTTCGACATTTGAAGCATTTCGACATGTAATTTATGATCACCTTCTGCATAAGCATCCCGTTCGATGATGAGGATTTTGCGTTATCACACAATACTTCCTGTGGTACACCACCAAAGTAGTCGAAAGCTTCTCTTAAACCTTGCTGCCACGATTCTGCTCGTTCATTATCAAAGAACTTTACATAACTCGCACGCGAATAGCCTAGCGTTGCAACAAACGCTTTCAGCGATTTTTTACCTCGCCGGATGCTGGTGAAGTCGATTTGCATTTGTTGACCTGGCTGTGTTTCAAAACGGACGACTACTTCGGGAACAATGCTTGGTTTAAATTGACAAACAAATCGGCGTAATTGAGCAATACCACCTTGATAGCCGTTTTCAACTACCTCATCAAATAAGACTGTTGCAGGGATCCAATCAGGTTTAGCCAGTTCAATTCGCTGAAGCAAATAAGGTTTAAAGGGGGATAATTTAGTCGGTTGTTGACTTCTTTTAGCATAAGTTGGCATTGTCTGTTGTTGTAAATGATGTTTTACGGTGTTACGGGATATACCCAACTCACTGGCAATTTTTCGAAGGCTTTGTCCTTGTGCAAAGCGAACATGAATATCCACAAATATCTCCTTGGTTAACATAAATTATCCGTACAAAATGTGCGAATAATACCAAGTGGATCAGTTTTAGATGATCGTTAGTGGATCAGTTTTGCATGATCGGTGACAGTAAGCCCTGTGAAAATATCACAGGGCTTTTGTCGTTTATTAAAAACAACTTGTTAAATATATAAATAGTTTTTTATAAAGTATTTTGTTTTTATTTTTCTTGAACTTTAGGATGTAATTATGCTTCTAAATGATGAGTTTTATCTATTATCTATGTATTAGCTAGGTTCATAAATATTCGATTTTTAAGGGCTATTTGAGGTGGCAAAAAAAATTTATTCTGTGCGCTATATTGCAGGCCAACCGGCAAAGCGTATTTTACCTGTATCTGAATATACGCTCGACGATGATTTACCTATAGGGATGCCACTATTCTCAGAAAGTGATGAGTTAAGCATTGTTTCATGGAATATTTATAAACAGCAACGTCCAAACTGGTATTCAGTTTTAAATAAATTAGTCATAGATAAACATTTAATTTTATTACAAGAAGCGCAAACCTCACCTCAACTTATTGATTTTGTCGTCTCTCAACATTTAGTCGCTGATCAAGTACCGGCAATTGTTTTCCCTCAACACGCTTCTGGAGTAATGACGCTAGCAACATCCCATCCCATTTATTGTTGTCCTTTGCGCGAAAAAGAACCGTTACTTCGTTTACCGAAATCAGCGTTAATTACCGTTTATCCGCTACATAATGGCCAAAATTTGATGATTATTAATATTCATGCGGTTAATTTTAGTTTTGGTGTAGATATTTATAGTCGGCAGTTACACAATATCGGGGAGCATATTAAAAGACATCAAGGGCCAGTGGTTTTTGCTGGAGATTTTAATACTTGGAGTCGCCAACGTATTAATGCACTTAAACGTTTCACGCGCAGTTTACGAATGAAAGAGGTCAATTTTGATCCCGATGTGCGCACTATAATTTTTGGTTACCCATTAGATTATGTTTTTTATCGTAGTCTGACTCTTCTCGATGCAGAAGTGATTAAAACGGAATCTTCTGATCATAATCCCATTTGTGTCAAATTTAGTATCAAATAGTTTTAATAAGAGAACAAAAAAATAGAAATACTGATTCAGCACTTCTATTTTCAACATTATGTTCGCGATCTGATTATGATAGAAGCTATTAATGTTATTTTGTTGATATATTCTCTTTTTTAACAAATAAGTAGTAAGTCATTGACAAGCATACGATCCAAATCATTCCTACGATCAGTGCAACGCGTGTATCTTTAAAAAAGCCTAACAGCACGATGACAAACATCATAAATAAGATGGTGATGAGTGGACCAATCGGCCAAAATGGAACTTTAAATTTCAGTTTGCTTGCTGTTTCAGCGCTCATTTTTCGGCGCATAGCAACTTGAGAAAGTAATATCATTAACCAAACCCAAACGGTAGCGAATGTCGCTAAAGAGGCAATTATTACAAAAATATCTTGTGGAATAATATAATTGAGATAAACGCCAATTAGCATGATGACCGACATAACAACCACGGTCATCCAGGGGACACCAGTGCGGCTAACTTTCATAAATGAGCGAGGAGCTTGTCCTTCTTGAGCCATACCATACATCATTCGTCCCGCTCCAAAGATATCACTATTAATAGCAGATATGGCAGCCGTAATGACAACAATATTTAACATATTCGCAGCAGAAGTGATATTTAAATTGGCAAAAATTTGCACAAATGGGCTACCATTCTGCCCAATTTGGTTCCAAGGAAAAATGCACATTAAGATAAAAAGCGTTAAACCATAAAATAGTAATATACGCAATGGTACAGCATTAATGGCCTTAGGGATGGTTTTTTCTGGTTCCTTAGCTTCGCTGGCCGTAATGCCGATTACTTCAATACCACCAAAGGCGAACATAACGATTGCTAACGAAGCAATAATTCCTTCTATGCCATTTGGCATAAAACCACCATGTTGCCAAAGGTTAAATAAACCTGTTTCATGATGTTCGGTACCTTGACCGAAACCGAATAACATAATTGCACCGCCGCCAATGATCATTGCAATAATGGCAATTACCTTAATAATTGATAACCAGAATTCCATTTCGCCAAAAATTTTCACATGACACAAATTCAATGCGCCAATAAAAAGAACAATACTTAATACCCATATCCATTGATCAACATGCGGAAACCAAAAACGCATATAAGTTCCAAAAGCGGTTATGTCGGCTAGACAGACAATTAACATCTCAAAAATATAATTCCATCCAGTTAGAAAACCGGCTAATGGTCCCATATAGTGGCTGGCGTATTGTGAAAAAGACCCAGGTACTGGATGATGAACCGCCATTTCACCGAGAGCTCGCATGACCATGAAAACTGCGGCTCCACCGATCATATAGGCAAGCAGTACTGCAGGTCCTGCAGCCTGAATCGCTGAGGCTGAACCATAAAAAAGCCCTGTACCAATTGCGGAGCCTAACGCCATAAAGCGAATATGCCTGCCAGTTAATCCCCGTTTAAGTTGATTTGTATTGTTCATGTGTTGTCTTTCCATCTTACTTTTAATGTGCTGGATATGCTCCCAGTTCACAACCTAAAGGGTTTTGATAACTACAAAGCACAAGTTGTTTACCATAACATAAAGAAAGGTGTTCTAGGGATAGATATCTGCAATAATAGGCAAATTATTAAGTTATTTTAGAGAACGTTATGGATTATCCAATTAATCAGATTTTTCAAACAATACAGGGAGAGGGCTATTTTACTGGAGTAGCAGCAATTTTTGTTCGTTTACAAGGTTGTCCAGTCGGATGTAGTTGGTGTGATACTAAGCATACTTGGGCTAAAAATAAGCAACAGCAACGGCCATTATCGATAATTTTAGCTAAAAAGAGCGACAATGAGGAATGGGCAACGTGTAGCTCAGAACAAATTATTGATTTATTTGAACAGAATCATTACACCGCACGTCATATCGTAATTACGGGTGGAGAGCCTTGTTTATATGATCTCACTGAATTAACTACTAACTTAGAAAAAAAAGGTTATCAGTGTCAAATTGAAACAAGTGGAACACATAATATTTATTGTTCTGAAAAAACGTGGGTAACCGTATCGCCAAAAGTGGCGA
The DNA here is from genome assembly GCF_004768525.1 of Arsenophonus nasoniae. Lineage (NCBI taxonomy): Bacteria > Pseudomonadati > Pseudomonadota > Gammaproteobacteria > Enterobacterales > Morganellaceae > Arsenophonus > Arsenophonus nasoniae. The sequence continues at coordinate 3,445,483 of NZ_CP038613.1, read as the reverse complement.
TGCGTGGGGGTTATAAGATATTACCGGCAGCGTTAAATCGGGCCAATGAAATTAAACATCCTGTCGGTCGCCAAAGAGATATTGATGCATTAGAATATTTGATTAACCAGCTTGCGCCCAATCACCCTGCACCGCATATTTGTTTGCAACCGATTAGTCAAAACGCAAATGCAACTAACCTTTGTATTGAAACCTGTATTAAGCGTAATTGGCGCTTGTCAGTTCAAATGCATAAATATTTAGATATCGCTTAATAATATTCAGCACCAAATGGTGCTGAAAATAAAGAGTTGCGTTTATTTACCGCGATAAATACAACCTGCATTACACGTTTCTTTAATCATAATCGAACTTAATTGTGGCAACATCGGTTTCATTTTATGCCAAATCCAACGTGCAATAACTTCACTGGTAGGATTCTCTAACCCTTCTATATCATTAAGATAATGATGATCTAATTGTTGCCATAAAGGTTTAAAAGCTTTAGAAATATCGCTGAAGTCAACGACCCAGCCTGTTTGTGGATCAATTTCACCGGTTAATTCTAATCTGACCATAAATGAGTGCCCATGTAAACGTCCACATTTATGTCCTGCGGGAACATGGGGTAGTCGATGGGCAGCCTCAAATTGAAAGTCTTTAAAAATTGTTGCGCTCATTATGGCACCTATCAATTGGATTAATGCAAACATTTTATCTGGATGAATGCATTTTTTATATTAGAAACTTTTGATTAATTAGTCTCATTATGTGAATTAAAGATAATTTAATCATTTTAAAAATGAGATAGGGTTATATTATCTTATTATCTTGGTGTTGTGTTATAACTTAATGAATATAAAATAAAATGAAAAGATTTTTCAGCACAATTTTTACTCCAAATTAGAAAAACATTTGCCCAACAAAATATTTTAAATTAATTAACTTGTTAGTCGGTAAAAACAAACTTTTTTTTGACATATAGCTAAGCTATACTTTGTCAATAAAAATACCCGTTTGACTCTATTTCAGGTTTATTTGTCAATTTTTATTAATAACTTATCTGTGATCGGTAGCCTCATGGGATAAGTTGTGGGATGATGAGTGAGTCTTGCAGAGGGCTTCGATGCGGAAATTAGCGTTGATATTGTTGGCGGTGCTTTGCTGGTTACAGTATTCACTGTGGTTTGGTAAGAATGGTGTCCATGACTATTTGCGTGTGAAAAATGAAGTTGCAGCGCTAGAGACGTTGAACATGACATTTAAAGTACGCAATGAACGTTTATTTGCTGAAATAGATGATTTGAATGAGGGACGTGAAGCGATTGAGGAGCGAGCTCGAACTGAACTTGGTATGATTAGACCTGGAGAGTCTTTTTACCGTATAGTGAATGAGAATTCTTTTCCCAAACATAAATAAAATTTTTAATTAATGATATTTTGTCGGGCCACCAAAATATTTAAAAACATTATGACGAAAAAGTAGTGATTCATAAAAATAGTCTACAACAATGAATAAATTCATATCTAATCATAAAATGCAGGTTGCTGCTTTAATACCTGCCGCTGGTATTGGCAGTCGTATGAAAGCTGATTGTCCCAAGCAATATTTGAAAGTAGCGGGGAAAACAATTATTGAGCATAGTATATCTGCTTTACTTAAGCAGCCAAGAATTTGCCAAATTATTGTTTCGTTGAATAAAGATGATATTTTTTTTCATCAATTAGCTATTGCGAAAAATCCAAAAATTAAAACCATCACTGGGGGTTGTCAAAGGGCTGATTCAGTTTTGGCTGGACTGAATTATTTATCAGACAATTTACAGCTAGATCCTTGTTGGGTTTTAGTTCATGATGCAGCTCGACCTTGCTTACATCAAGCTGATTTAGATAGTATTATTCATTTTATTGATAGTCAGCAATCTTCTTATGGTGGTATTTTGGCTGCGCCAGTAAGAGATACCATGAAACGTTCAATTCAAGGAAAAATAGATATTAGTCATACTGTTGAACGAAGTGAACTTTGGCATGCGCTGACGCCACAATTTTTTCCTTTAGCGTTAATCAAAAACTGTTTGACTCAAGCATTAGCGCAAAAAGCAGTAATTACCGATGAGGCTTCTGCGCTTGAATATTGCGGTTACCATCCTCAATTGCTGGAAGGTAGAGTTGATAATTTGAAGGTTACTCAACCAGAAGATTTGATGTTAGCAGAGTTTTACCTTTCCCGCGCTTTATAAGACTATTGTTAGGAGTATCGTTCATGCGGATTGGACATGGATTTGATGTGCATAAATTTGGTGGAGATGGCCCAATTACAATTTGTGGAGTGAAAATTCCCTATGAACAAGGATTAATAGCGCATTCCGATGGCGATGTCGCCTTACATGCATTAACAGATGCTATTCTTGGTGCAGCAGCATTAGGTGATATCGGTAAACACTTTCCTGATACCAGTCCCGCTTTTAAAGATGCAGATAGCCGCAATTTGTTACGCGAGGCGTATTCGCAGGTGTTAAAAAAAGGATATTGTATAAGTAATCTTGATATCACAATTATTGCTCAAGCACCTAAAATGCTGCCATATATTGCTGATATGCGCAAAAATATAGCAGATGCTCTTGGTTGCCATATTGATGATGTCAATGTTAAAGCCACCACGACGGAAAAACTTGGATTTATTGGTAGAAAAGAAGGCATTGCTTGTGAAGCGGTGGCTTTATTAGTAAAGGATAATAGTCATGACGGTGACAGCACTTCAGTGGCTGCATGGTAAACCAGTAGCAAGCGGAGCAATAAAATTAACCGCTGAAGATTTTATTGTGCGTGAAAATCTCGGATTTTTGCCTGAAGGTGAGGGTGAGCACCTCATGGTTTATGTTAGAAAAAAGGGTTGTAATACTCAATTTGTAGCCGAACAGCTGGCTCGTTTTGTTGGTATCTCTTCACGTAGTGTCAGCTATGCTGGGTTAAAAGATCGGCAAGCAGTGACTGAACAGTGGTTTTGTCTCCATTTGCCAGGTAAGGAAGACCCCGATATTAATCAGTTTTCACTAGCAGGATGTGAAATTTTGCTAGCGAAACGACAAAAACGTAAATTACGTATCGGTTCATTAAAAGGCAATGATTTTGAGATAACTCTTCGACAAATTAGTGATCAGCGAGCGGTGGAAACACGTTTGCAACAAATCAAAATATTGGGTGTAGCTAACTATTTTGGTGAACAGCGTTTTGGTCGAGCGGGTAATAATCTTGTGCAAGCTGAGCGTTGGGCAAAAGGTGAAATTGAAGTTAAGCAGCGAAACAAACGTAGTTTTTATCTCTCTGCTGTTCGGAGTGTTATATTTAATTTTATCGTCAGCGAACGGATACTCAATAATAAAATACATCAGATAATAGACGGTGATGTTATGCAATTAACCGGTAGTGGCAGTTGGTTTGTTGCTAAGCGTGAAGAATTACCTCAATTACAAGAGAGATTGCAGGCTGGTGCAATCCAAATCACAGCTCCGCTTTATGGTGAAAAAGAATTAGGAACTCAATCAGTAGCGAAACTGTTTGAACAACAATGTTTAACCCATTTTTCTGTTTTATTGCCATTGCTGCAAGCAGAACGAACAAATTTGATCCGGCGAGCGATCATTGTTGTTCCACAAAATATGCATTGGGAATGGTTAGAAAAGCAAACCCTAAAACTGTCTTTTTCATTACCTAAAGGTAGTTTTGCCACCAGTGTAATAAGAGAATTGATTAATCAATCTACTAAAAATATTATTGATATTGACGAATAGTATTCAATTAAAAAATAATGTTGCCAATGATAATTCTTATTATATTTATATAATAAGATTTGAAATTTAATAATTATATTAACTGGTTGTTTTTTTAAAGATATTGCATTTTTTTGCAATAAGCTGCATTAAGGTAAAAATTCTATTTTGACATTATCAGTTAGATGCTACGGCTTGCTTACAACGCTTAATTAGATAATGTTGTTATTAACTGAAGTCAAAACAAAATTGACTGAAAATAGGTGATCAAATTTGCACAATAGGCATTAAGAGCAAGTGAAAATATTAAAATTTAATCAATAAGTTTAATAAAAAATTAGCGGTTAATAGCTCGGATGATGGTATTCCTGTTTTTATAAAAGTTAATTTACTTATTTTGTCCATTATTGACTGGTCTTGTTAATAGTATTTAATCAACCATCCTTTATACTTTTTTAATATTTATTATAAATTTTTATTGATTACTGTATTGCTAGTTAGATATTTGGTTAGGATAGGATATTCACTGGATATTATTTTGACTTCTCGTGTTGATGTTATTTAAAAACAATAATTGTAATTAGATATTTTATTATTTTTCAGTCAGTTGTTAAAAGAAACAAAATTATATTGTTATTTTATTACATTCACTTACGCTAATATTAGACCTTCATTTTTCTATCATAATTTGATGTATTTTTATTGTTACTTAATGATATTCTTGCTGTAATCTATTATTGACGCTATTTTCAACCCATAATCTTTTTTTATCATAGATGATAATAGTTGGATAAAATAGCCTGGTTCTTAATATATCGTTCAATATAAATCAATGGGATACAATAATGCTAAGGATATTGCTAAGTAATGATGATGGTGTAACAGCAACTGGCATCCAAACGCTCGCAACTGCGTTACGTAAATATTATTTCGTTCAGGTTGTTGCACCTGATAGAAATCGAAGTGGAGCATCAAATGCATTAACACTTCATAAACCATTACGAATAGCCAAGTTAGCCAATGGAGATATCTCAGTACAAGGAACACCAACGGATTGCGTTTATTTAGGCGTTAATCAGCTTATTCGCCCCTCTCCTGAAATCGTCGTTTCGGGTATTAATCATGGACCTAACTTGGGTGATGATGTTATTTATTCTGGTACCGTTGCAGCAGCGACAGAAGGTCGTCATCTTGGATTACCGGCACTTGCGGTCTCATTGAACGGCGAAACACATTTCCAAACAGCGGCAGAGGTAACTTGTCATTTATTAAAATTATTACAAAAAACGCCATTAAAAGCTGGTAATATTCTTAATATTAATGTTCCTGATATTCCTATGGCGGAAATTAAAGGTTACAAAGTAACACGGTGTGGTAGTCGTCACGCTGCTCAGAAAGTTTACTCATCTGAAGATCCAAGGGGAGATATGGTGTATTGGTTAGGGCCTGTCGGAGAAATATGTGATGCTGGCCCAGATACTGATTTTGCTGCAGTAGCAGCGGGATATGTTGCTATCACACCGTTACAAGTGGACTTAACCGCTTATAAGGATCAGCAAGTTGTTAAAGATTGGTTACTAAAAGCAGAGGCAAGTGAGGAATGCTAAAACGGTCAATGAGAGATTTATTGACACAACTACGCCATCAAGGGATTAAAGATGAAGCGCTATTGGCAGCTATTGCAAAAGTTCCTCGTGAGCGTTTTGTCGATGAAGCACTTTCACATAAAGCTTATGAAAATATTCCTTTACCTATCGGTTTTTCTCAGACCATTTCGCAACCTTATATTGTTGCTCGTATGACGGAATTACTTGCGCTTTCTCCCACGGACCATGTATTAGAGATTGGTACTGGTTCGGGTTATCAAACCGCCATTTTAGCGCATCTTGTCGCGCGGGTTTTTTCGGTAGAACGTATCAAGGGATTACAATGGAATGCGATACGTAGATTAAAACAACTTGATCTACATAATATTTCAACACGTCATGGAGATGGTTGGCTGGGATGGGCTTCTAAGGGGCCTTTTGATGGTATCATTGTCACAGCGGCGCCAGCAGAACTCCCTCTTGTGTTGCTTGAACAGTTGAAAGATGGTGGCCGAATGGTATTGCCTGTCGGTGAGAAAAAACAGATGTTAAAAGTAATTAAACGCCAGGGTAATGATTTTCATGCTACAACAGTAGAACCGGTGCGATTTGTTCCTTTAATCCCTGGAAGTTTGGCATGAAATAGGTAATATTTTAGCGATAGATAATTTAAGGTTTTACTAATCTCTGCTTTAATAAACATAATAATTTATTATTTAGCTAGCGCAATAAATTGTCGATTATGACTTACATTATCGATTTTTATTCAAGATTTGTCTTCATGGGAGAAGAAGTATGAATTTTAACAGCCCAAAATTTGCGATTCGCTGGGCAACTATCAGTATAATAACAGGCATAATGTTAATAGGGTGCTCGACACCATATCATCCAGCCGCACCAATTAGTAGTGTCCATGATAGTAGCCGCCCGACTAATACTTATCCTGCTGTCAATGCATCATCCAAAAGTACGCCAACACCCTCTTCTCCTAAAAATATTTCTGTTAGTAATCAAAATAGTAGTATATATCAGCCAGTGATGCCAGCACCTAAGACTAATACCGATGGTCGAATAATTTATAACCGAAATTATGATAATATCCAAAAAGGAAGCTATAGTGGTAACACTTACACCGTTAAAAGAGGTGATACCCTGTTTTATATTGCTTGGATAACAGGCAATGATTATCGTGATCTAGCGCAACGTAATAAAATTACAGAACCTTATAGTTTAAATGTTGGACAAGTACTTAATATTGATAACAGTTCTACCGATGCAGAAATAGTGGTTGCTAATCGTACTCCGAATACAAATGTTGATTCTCAGCCAACTAATGCGTATGCTTCATCTGTCAGTGAACAAAATTCAGGTAAGATGTTACCGAGAGCAACCAAGCCATTAACACCTTCTACGCCGCCTGCAACAACAGCATCTTCGGGCTTAAATAGTAATAGCGTAGTGAATTCCGTAGGTAAGTGGCGCTGGCCGGCCGAAGGGAAAGTGATTGAATCTTTCTCTGATGTGCAAGGCGGTAATAAAGGCGTTGATATTGCTGGATCGCGTGGTCAGCCTGTTTTTGCAACTGCAGCAGGAAGAGTGGTTTATTCTGGAAATGCATTACGTGGATATGGAAATCTTATAATAATAAAACATAACGATGACTATCTGAGTGCCTATGCTCACAATGATACTATATTAGTTCGTGATCAACAGGAGGTTCAGGCAGGGCAAAAGATTGCCACTATGGGTAGCAGCGGTACAAGTTCGGTAAGATTACATTTTGAAATTCGTTACAAGGGAAAATCAGTAAACCCGTTGCGTTATCTTTCGCAGCGATAACTTGGACAGATTGCTTGTCAATGCTGTCTGCATTATCAAGGGTAGGAGTGACTGATGAGCCAAAATTCGCTAAAAGTTAACGAGTTATATGACGATTTAGACGAAACTAGCATGGATGCGGAAGCTTTCGATGAAAGCTTGCTAAAAGAAGAGGACTTAAATCTAGAGCAAGATGATGATTTAGATTTATTTCAAAATATTAATCAACGCGTTCTAGATGCAACTCAGCTTTATCTTGGTGAAATTGGATATTCACCTCTTCTGACAGCGGAAGAAGAAGTATTTTATGCAAGGCGCGCTTTACGTGGAGATGCAGCATCACTTCAGCGTATGATTGAGAGTAATTTACGTTTGGTTGTAAAAATTTCTCGTCGCTATAGTAATCGTGGTCTTGCCCTACTGGATTTAATTGAAGAAGGCAATCTTGGATTAATTCGGGCGGTTGAAAAATTTGATCCGGAAAAAGGTTTTCGTTTTTCAACTTATGCAACATGGTGGATCCGCCAAACTATTGAACGAGCAATCATGAATCAGACGCGAACTATCCGCTTACCGATTCATATCGTTAAAGAGTTAAATGTTTATTTGCGTATTGCAAGAGAATTGGCTCAGAAACTTGATCATGAGCCAAGTGCTGAAGAAATTGCAGAACGCTTAGACAAACCGGTAGATGATGTTAGTCGGATGTTACGACTAAACGAGCGTATTTCTTCTGTTGATACGCCAATCGGCGGTGATTCAGATAAAGCGTTACTTGATGTGTTATCTGATGATAACGATTCAGGGCCAGAAGGAACTATCCAGGCTAACAATATGAAAGAGAGTATTGTTAAATGGCTGTTTGAACTTAATGCAAAACAGCGTGAAGTATTAGCGCGACGCTTTGGTTTATTGGGCTATGAATCGGAAACGTTAGAAGAAGTAGGGCGAGAGATTGGCCTTACTCGAGAGCGTGTTCGTCAGATACAGGTTGAAGGTTTGCGCCGATTAAAAGATATTCTGCATAATCAAGGCCTTAGTATGGAATCTTTATTTAAGACCTAATATCTTTTTCAATATCGCTAATATTAATAAGGTGGGAGGAAAACCCACCTTTTTGTTTGTCAACAGATAGGCACGCCGCCATGAAATTTAAAATCGCTATCCGGCGTTTGGATTAATTCAGCCTCGATGTTAGCAATATATGGGATCTTTTGCTGAATGTTTTCATTAGAAATAGCTTGCGCTAAAACTAAATAATCTTGATAGTGGCGAAATTCTGATCTGAGTAGTGAAATATAGAATTTAGCTAAGGGTGTTTCGAGATGGGGGCAAGTTTAGCAAAACGCTTGCAAGAGCGCGCTTCGATATAAGCGCCAATGATCAGTTTATCAATTAATGTATTTGGTTCATGATGACTAATATGGCACTGTTGCAAACATGGGTATGTACAGCGCTTTTATATAATAACAGAGAATTACATTTAAAAAAGTCTGTTCACCAGATGTACCTCATCTAAGGGATGGCCATAGTAAAAGGGTTCTGCTTGACCTCTATGCAGCGCCCTAATCACTTTAATTCCTTTTATCGTCGCGCAAGCCGTGTTCATCGATTTGAACCCTAAATGGCATTGTTTATCTGTTTCAGTTTGCCATGATCGCATTCGATCACGTTGTTTCGATATTTTATCTGTCAGTACTCAACGTCTGGCGGGCATTTGCCCGCTTGCTTCAGTAATGCCAGAGCATGTCTATATGCAGGCGCTTTGTCCATATTAATAAATTGGGGAAGCTGCTACTTTTTCACGTTATTGAGGATTTTATCAAAAAACCGATAAACCGCTTTAGTTTTACGACGTGATAAAAGATAAAAATCAATGGAGTGACCTCTGTTGTCAACGATCACCGAAAACTGATCCACTTTTTATCTAAATCCGATCAATCAAAATTGATCCACTGTTTTACTCAGTTATTGCTCCTGAGCGCCGCTTATCTTTCAATCGGTAGCTTTCACCGCTTAATTGCAGTACATGCGAATGATGAAGTAAACGATCAAGCATAGCGGCAGTTAATGTTGCGTCATCAGCAAAAGCACTTGGCCATTGCCCAAATGATAGGTTACTCGTCAATATGACACTGCCATGCTCATAACGCTTGGCAATCACATTGAAAAACAGGTTTGCTTCTTCTCGCCCAAACGGCAGGTATCCAATCTCATCGATAATCAACAACTTCGGGGCCATCACCGAACGTGATAGATATTGTTTGAGCTTATTTTGTCGTTTGGCAGTTGAGAGTTGCAACATCAGTTCAGCTGCCGTGGTAAAGCGGGTTTTCTTCTTGGCCTGTACTGCTTTTAATCCTAACCCAATAGCTAAATGCGTTTTGCCTACACCGCTTGGGCCAAGCAACACGACATTTTCATTACGTTCAATAAACGTTAATGCGCTTAATTCCTGTATGTGTTGTTTGGGGATCCCCGTTGCAAACTTAAAATCGAACGTATTAAGTTCTTTATGTGCTGGGAATCCTGCCATCCGACTCAAAAGATTACGAGTTCGTTCATCTCGTTGTTGTTGCTCACATTTTAACAGGGACAGTAAAAACTCTCCGTAGCTTTTGTCTTGGGCAATGCATTTTTCGGCAAGTGATGACCAATGAGTCGGAATAGAATTTAATTTCAATGACTCACACAGGTGTTCAATTTGTTCATGCAATAACATGTTCACCTCCCAGTAATGCTTCGTATACGCTGATTGAGTGTTGCAAACTGACAGATTCAAGGGGCGGTACGATAGGGATATTAAGCGTATTAGTCTGTGGGATAGATTGGCAAACCCTTGCTGGTAAGGGTAGAAGAGACTTAACTTCCTTAGCTAATCTATCTGCTGGCTTCTCTAACGTTGTTCCATGAATTCGCTGATGGGCAACGCGTTGTAACCATGGACCCACTTTTGCATTAGCTATTTCAATATCCAGTTCAAGATTATGAGCACGAAGGTCGGTGTTTAATGGCACGATAAAGCTGTTTTTTAAATAGTGGTTAAAGCGCTCTACTTTCCCTTTCGTTTTTGCCCTGTAGGGCTTGCAAGCCTTCAATTTAAACCCGTAATCTTTCGACATTTGAAGCATTTCGACATGTAATTTATGATCACCTTCTGCATAAGCATCCCGTTCGATGATGAGGGATTTTGCGTTATCACACAATACTTCCTGTGGTACACCACCAAAGTAGTCGAAAGCTTCTCTTAAACCTTGCTGCCACGATTCTGCTCGTTCATTATCAAAGAACTTTACATAACTCGCACGCGAATAGCCTAGCGTTGCAACAAACGCTTTCAGCGATTTTTTACCTCGCCGGATGCTGGTGAAGTCGATTTGCATTTGTTGACCTGGCTGTGTTTCAAAACGGACGACTACTTCGGGAACAATGCTTGGTTTAAATTGACAAACAAATCGGCGTAATTGAGCAATACCACCTTGATAGCCGTTTTCAACTACCTCATCAAATAAGACTGTTGCAGGGATCCAATCAGGTTTAGCCAGTTCAATTCGCTGAAGCAAATAAGGTTTAAAGGGGGATAATTTAGTCGGTTGTTGACTTCTTTTAGCATAAGTTGGCATTGTCTGTTGTTGTAAATGATGTTTTACGGTGTTACGGGATATACCCAACTCACTGGCAATTTTTCGAAGGCTTTGTCCTTGTGCAAAGCGAACATGAATATCCACAAATATCTCCTTGGTTAACATAAATTATCCGTACAAAAATGTGCGAATAATACCAAGTGGATCAGTTTTAGATGATCGTTAGTGGATCAGTTTTGCATGATCGGTGACATCTGTTATTGACAGCGCGGAACAGACAGGGTCAGTGAACATTAATCCTCACATAGGTTTCATTGATATACCATGGAGTGAAACAGGAGGAATTATGCTAGTACCAATGCACATCTCAGGGTGTAGTGTTAAACCCAACGATAAAGGGTAGCGGGATCGACATTTACACCACGTTCGGCTAGCAACGCTTAAAGTTGGCGATAACTGATGCCATATTTGCAGTATCAGTATACCGCCCAAAGGATGATGTCATGGATAAAGTGTCAGTCTTTAAAAACATTCATATTGGCGAGCATTGATTAAGTCGTTAGGAAAGATTATCAGCGCTCTGATCTTTGCAACAGTGTCGATTTGTCCTTTTAGGGTATCAATATTGGTAATTTTCTTATAAGCAAAATTTTCGAAAAGTTGTAGCCATTGTAATAATGTATCACTGCTCTGTTCATCAACGGCATATTTTCGCAACAGCAGCATAGCACTTTGTGCAGCTTTTAGTTCACATAACAGATGATCGCATAAAATAATGGCTAAGTTTTCAGGCTGACTTGCTTTGTCTATCCCTGCTTGTGACATTTCACAGGCTAAAAAATGGTGAATTGGATCAAGTATTTTTGCATCATATAACCTAACTATTTCACCATCTCTTTTAACCGATAAATCAATTCTAGCGCCTGACGAGGTGTTAATGCGTCAGGATTTAACTCTTCCAATGTCTTAATAGCGGGTGGAATGGTCTTTTCCACGACTTTTGCTCGTTGTGAATTATCAATAGATTTATTCGCAGGCAGCGTGGAGAGCATTTCTAGCTCGATTAATTTCTGTTTTGCTCGTTGAATAACTTTAGCGGGGACTCCAGCCAATGAAGCCACGGCTAAACCATAGCTTTTACTGGCAGCACCTTCTTGCACGTTATGCATAAAAGCGATAGTGTCGTCATGCTCTATCGCATCCAGATGGATATTAACCGCACCTTCCTGTTTTTCTGCCAAATTAGTTAATTCAAAATAATGTGTAGCAAATAGCGTCATGGCTTTAATTTGGCTAACCAGATTTTCCGCACAGGCCCAGGCAAGTGAAAGACCATCATAGGTTGAAGTACCGCGACCAATTTCATCCATCAATACTAGACTTTGTTCAGTTGCATTATGCAGGATATTAGCGGTTTCTATCATTTCCACCATAAAAGTTGACCGACCGGCAGCAAGATCATCAGACGCCCCAACCCGCGTAAAGATCCGATCAATTGGGCCAATAATCGCTTTTTCGGCCGGCACAAAGCTACCTATATAAGCAAGCAAGGTAATTAATGCTGCTTGACGCATATAAGTACTTTTACCGCCCATATTAGGGCCGGTAATAATCAACAAACGACGTTGTGGCGACAGATCCAATGGATTAGAAATAAATGGCTCACTCAGTACCTGTTCTACAACGGGATGGCGTCCAGCAACAATTTCTATCCCAGGTCTCTCATTTAATATTGGGCAGCGATAGTCTAAAGTCTCGGCGCGCTCTGCCAAATTATTGAGTACATCTAATTCAGCTAAAGCTTCGGCGCTAGTTTGTAACGCTGACAGATGGGGTAGTAACAAATCAAATAGTTCTTCATAAAGCTTTTTCTCAATCGCTAATGCTTTACTTTTAGATGTTAATACCTTGTCTTCATATTCTTTCAACTCAGGGATAATATAGCGTTCGGCATTTTTTAGAGTTTGGCGACGAACATAATGGATAGGTACCCGATGACTCTGCCCGCGACTGACTTGCAGATAATAGCCATGTACCGCATTAAAACCGACTTTTAGGCTATCGATGCCTAATTTTTCTTTTTCCCGTAATTCAAGTTTTTCTAAATAATCATTGGCACCAGCGGCCAGTGCACGCCATTCATCCAGTTCACTATGATATCCGGTGGCAATCACGCCCCCATCTCGCACTAACACCGGTGGCGTATCAACAATGGCCTCTTCTAACAATGTTTGCAGTGATGTAAAAGTGCTAACACGGGATTGCAGGTTTTTCACATAGGGTGATTCTATCTTATCTAATATCGCGTGAATATCGGCAAATTGTTGGAAAGCGTGCCGCATACGAACTAGATCTCGAGGTCGCGCGGAACGGAGTGCTAAACGCGCAAGTATCCGTTCTAAGTCACCGATTTGGCGTAGAAAAGGTTGTAATTCAAAATGATAAGCTTGCAGGCCTGCTATTGCCTGTTGGCGATTTAATAAGCTATCTAGATTGCGCAACGGAGTGTGGAGCCAACGTTTTAGCATACGGCTACCCATAGGTGTAACACATTGATCCAATATGGCCGCCACCGTATTCTCGCTACCACCCGATAAATTTTGCGTCAATTCAAGATTCCGACGCGTCGCTGCATCTAGGATAATGGTCTCTTTTTGCTGCTCCATAGTAATGCTACGAATATGGGGTAACGCCGTGCGCTGAGTATCTTTGACATATTGCAGCAAGCAACCGGCTGCTCGCAATGCTAATGTTGCTTTTTCAACGCCAAAACCCATTAGATCTTGTGTCCCAAATTGCAGATTCAATTGTTGTTTGGCGGTATCTAATTCGAACTCCCATAACGGACGACGACGTAATCCTTTATTATTTTCAAATAGCGCAACATTGACAAAATTCTCTGGATAGAGCAGTTCTGCCGGGCGGGTTCGTTGTAATTCAGCGCTAATAGTAGTGATATCAGCCATTTCACTAATAATAAAACGGCCAGAAGTAATATCTAACGTGGCATAGCCATAACGATGATCTTCTTGCCAAATCGCGGCTAATAGATTGTCTTGACGCTCTTGTAGTAATGCTTCATCAGTCACGGTGCCTGGCGTTACGATGCGAACAACTTTACGTTCAACCGGGCCTTTGCTGGTAGCGGGATCACCGACTTGTTCACAGATAGCCACCGATTCGCCTAACTGAACTAATTTGGCTAAATAGCTCTCTACGGCATGGTGAGGTACCCCAGCCATCGGAATCGGTTGCCCGGCCGATTGTCCACGCTTAGTTAATGAAATATCGAGTAATTGTGCGGCTTTCTTGGCATCATCAAAGAATAACTCATAAAAATCACCCATCCGATAAAATAACAAAATATCAGCATGTTGTGCTTTAAGCCGCAAATACTGCTGCATCATTGGGGTATGGGAAGCGAAGTTTTGGGGATTAGTCATAGTTTTTATATTTAACTCTTTGAGTTGTAATGTTGCCGGTAAAATTTGCTTGCTTAATGCTATTTAAATTAAATCCTAGACAATTTTCAGTATAAGGAATTAGTTTTAAAAATGCATTGGCAGCTTGTTAGCTAAATCTACCCACTGATAAAAAATTGGCTTTACTATACTATGGAAAGTCAATAACCAGAAGTCAGCGTGTTGAAAAATAGTGCTCGATAAATTAGCGCAAGTGTAGGATCTATAGCAGATTTATTGGCTAAATTACGAGCGGAGTGGAAAAAACAGCGCTAACGGTTATTGAGTTACTTGCCTCACTGTGGTGAGTACTCAATTAACAGGGGTAACACGGTGCAAAATTATTCTGCCGGCTAACGGAAAGCATGAGTCAATAAATGAGATTATTAATGGTCAGAATCTACTCTTTGGCCAAGCCATTGTTGAGATAGCAAAAGTAAAAACAATTTGTTATGCCATTTGTTTAAGAGCAGTGGCAGCGAGTTAAATTAATTTCTGCTTATGTTAGCACACTGGGTAATAATTTAACTTGCGCTCAAAAAACCTTCGCAATGGCGGTTTTCTGATTATTTATGACGGATGAATTAGGCAAAACCCGCCTAACAAAATGCTATAACAATCAGATCAGATAAGTTTTTTGCGAAAACAGATAACGCGTTCTATTTCATCAAAGCCCCAATTTTGATGCGCTTTATAGGAGAGTGTATTGCCAATTTCGGCATCGGAACAGAGTTCATCAAATCCCTTTGCAATGAGGTCGGTGGTTATTTGACTGATCAACGCCTGAGCAATACCTTGTTGACGATATTCAGGCTTAACCCAGATACCTTCCAAAAATGGAACCGTTTGTTTGCTACAACCATTGGCATATTCGCGTAGTGAAATTTCGGCAAAACCGACTGCCTGATGATTAGCCAACAGAGCAATATATGCCGCGTTCTGTTTGTTACTTAATATGTTATCGATGTCATTAAGGTGGCTAGCGCGGGCTTGTTTATCCCACAATTGCAGACGCATAGTTGCCCAAACCATACGGTCGGTTTTTTCCATCTTTCTAATTATTATTGACATATTGTTTCCTATTTGCTTAACAGCGGCAATATTATCTTTTTAGTTATTAAGAAATAAAATTAAATAATTTAGTTATGACAAATTTTGAATGGTTTTATTGATTCATTATTTTATAAGAATACCATTTAATCGTCACATTTTGCTCAATAAATTTGGTTTATTCGATTTATAAAAAAAATAATCGTATATCTATTTTACCTCTTGTTTTAGTTAAAATTATTTAACATTAATTATGACAAGGATGATAATGAAAAAGTTAGTTTTAGCTTTAATTACAATCGGAATGATGAGTGGTTGTGCAACGATAGTGAGCGAAAAAACTTAGCGCGTAGCAATCCGTCTGGCGCTGAATATTCTGTCAAAGATCAAAAGGGCACAATCATTGCTCAAGGAAGAACGCCTCAGGGAATTATATTAGAAAAATCTGAGGGTAGTTATTTTGGTAAAAAAATTATGAAATTACGTTGACCAAGGAAGAATTAAAACCGGTTACCTTACCGTTAAAAGGGAGTGTAAATGGCTGGTATGTCGCTGGTAATCTATTTTTTGGTGGATTAATAGGTTGGTTAATTATCGATCCATTTAATGGTGGTATTTATACCCTGCGGCCGGAAAAAATTGATGCTACTTTATCGGCAAATTAATTTTAGTCAGCATGCATAAAATGATTATCGCTATTTTCATTGTCCTTAAGCCCTGTAGGGGCTTATTTTATGCAGAAAATTGTTTAATGAGTGGCGCTAACGAACGGCATGCCATGTTTGCTAAACGAGTATCGGTTATTTGTCATAAACACTATTTCTCTATTATTAAAACTTATGGGTTTGTCGCATTAATCATTATTACATTTTTATCTTTAACTAACCGAGCAGCTTATTTTGTTATTAAGTAAATTTAATTGCTATTAATGCGACAAATACGGTTAATTTTAGGATGTTTTTTTAAAATTTTGTTCAAAGAAAGCTCGGGCATCTACAGCATTTGCCTTCGATAAATCATTATCAATAATTTTTTTGTCATAATAAGCGCTAAAGCGTCCGCAATCATTACCATTCAATAAAGATTGATCGCTATGATGTTCGCTAGTGACAGCAAAATTTTTGTCTAAACCTAAATTTTCATCTGCTAGTAGCTGCTTGGTTAAATGCTTTGCGCCACGATAAAAAGTATCAAGTAAACCACCTTTAGAATCATGAATTTTAGCCGATTGAATTTTACCCGCATTTATATCGACTTCGAGTAACACAAAATGGCCGCGAGTACTAAAGACTAATTTATTACTTTGCGCAATGGGAATTAAGGCTTTTACTTGCTGGTGGGGATAAGAATTTTTGATATAACTAAGTGCCTCTGCAACAGAGCGACCACCAGATTGTTGATGTTGTATTGGAGTCGGGTTAGCCATATCATGGCAGGCAGAAGAGACAATATAAGTAGTGCCTTCTTTTTCCATGCTTCTAAAGCTAACTTGTTTTTGGCTTCCAATGTGAAGCTCTATTTCTCGATTGTTAAAGTAGATGGGATCATCATGTTTCCATTCATTCATTCATTCATTCATTCATTCATTCATTCATTCATTCATTCATTCATTGAATTGAAAATATTATCCAAAGCAGAATTTAATTTTGAAGGGGCTAGTTTCTCACCAAAAGTCCCGGTTAAATAATTGAAAAAATCACGCATCCAGGCACAAAAACCGGACTTTTCTGGTGAAGGTGGATTGCTAAACTCAGTTGGCATGCTGGGTTCAGCACCAGAGATATTATCCCAATCACTAGATAGATGGAGATGACTGTTTGAGATTATGGTCATAATTTGGACTCCTAAATTATTAATAGGAAAAGTATTTCATTTTAACGCTATTGCAAAACAGCAGTGACTTAACTCTTAACCGCGATAAGTTTGCGCTTCTACAATAATTTTCCCAAGGAAACTTATTTATTACTATCAGGATTAAACCTTATTATTATGAATATCTTTTATTATTTGCCGTTATCGACAATACGGCTTTTATACTATTTAATACTAAAATAATTAGCGATTATTATATAAAGATTAATTAACCTAACTTTGTTATAAAAATATCGATTAAACAAGATTAAGAATAAAAACCGCGTTAAATAGTATTTTTCTTTCCGTTATTGGCCAAAATCGAAAAAAAATAAATATTTTTTTAAAAAAACATGACGACAAGATATGTAATGCTATCTGTTAGTGTATAAAGATTATCTAGAGATAATTTCTGCCAAGGCATAACTTAACGAGACTGTTAGTGCTTTTTTATCAACAGCAAATAAGTTAGTTATCGATGGTGAAGAAGTAACGGAACAATTTTCTGGCCAGGTATGAAGTTTCAGCAAGGTTGGTGGTGTATCACTCAATGATTTTACTGTAATTAATCAGGCGGCGTTTCTTGAGTGTAATAAAGACAGGATTAAACTTAGATATAAATTTTTTTGATCCATAAATAGATGATTGCTAATAATGTTGTTAGTAGAGAAATGGTTAATACAATAATAAAGCCTATCACTTGGCCTTCAAAAGGGATTTTAACATTCATTCCCCAAAAACTAGAAAAGATCATTGGTATAGTTAATAGTATGGTAATGGTTGCCAGAAACTTAAAAAATTTATTTTGATTATTGGCTACCATTGAAGCAACCGTGTTCATCATATCGGTAATTATTTTTGAGTAGGTTACGACGACTTCAATTGACTGTTTATTTTCAGGGTATATATTATCGAATAACTCCTCATCGATTTCAGCAAAATAAGAAGTTTTATAACAAGCACTGCCTTTTATTTTAATAATTCGCATAACAGCCAGATCATTGAAATGGCATGGAAAAAAAGACCCAACTAGGTTGTAAAGCCATTATGCTGATAACATCTTCATTTTTCGTGCTAGTTAATAATTCCAATTTCTAACCTTTCAAATTTACTGGTGATTAATTTTGTAATGATATTAAATTCACTTGCAATGCCATACATCAAAGCCAACAATACATTTATGCCAGACATATTTTTACAGTCAATATTCTCAATATATTTCAAGGCATTCACTTTATCATATGAAAGAATAGTCATATTTTTTAGTTAAAAAAATACAAATTGGGCTAATTCAAAATGCGTTATCACCGATTTTTATTGGCGAATTAATAATAGCAAAAATAAAATTATCCCATAAATCAATTCTCGCGCTCTCTTTATTAGCTAATGTTTTATTTATATTTTGTGTCGAGATAGCTGTTTTTTTGCTATCGAAGTAATATTTTGTTCAGTTGGATTTGTAATATGAATAATATAGCTATCATTATAATATAATGTATTAGCCGTATCAGAGTCTTTATTATCCAAATGATAATTAGCCACAAACAATTAATCACTTTGATATCTTACTATTTTATTATGTAATTATTTCTCACAATATTGAATTTATCCATGTGTGTTTTGCAGGTAAGTCTATTCGATATTATTTCCCAGTACTCACTGGCTAAGCGTTGCCAATTATGTTTGTAAAAGATCTAAAGTCTGAGAAGCTATGCCTAAAGTGTTATAAAAAATAATAGTAATATCACAAATTAGTTATAATCTTAGTACTAGTATGCAGATTTAATGAATTAAGTTATCGATTGTTGGTGAGA
This sequence comes from Arsenophonus nasoniae, assembly GCF_004768525.1. Taxonomy (NCBI): domain Bacteria; kingdom Pseudomonadati; phylum Pseudomonadota; class Gammaproteobacteria; order Enterobacterales; family Morganellaceae; genus Arsenophonus; species Arsenophonus nasoniae. Next base: position 3,426,570 of record NZ_CP038613.1, on the reverse strand, counting down.
AAATCGCTCTAGCAACAATAGCTAATAATATAGACGCTTATAATGCAAGACTATAAATAAAAATCGAGTTAATGGGGTTGATATGAAAGAGTTAACAGCAGGCTTTTCTAGAGCTAACCATGTTGGCATTACTGTCAGTAATTTGGCTAAATCTATTGCTTTTTATGAAACGTTAACGGGTACTAAAGCGGTAAACGTTGATGAGATAAGTGGCAAGAGAATGGCGCAGACGCAAGGTTTAGATAATATTCGAATTAAGTTTGCTAATTTTTAGCTTGATAATTTGAATATCGATATCCTGGAATATGTCGTACCTGAACCTACCCGAGCTTCTTATTCCAATAACCAAATTAGCGCCATGCATCTTTGTTTTGAAGTTGATGACCTAGATGCTGCCATTGAGCGAATGAAATCGATAGGTATTGAGCCTGATGGGGAGCCCATATTTTTTATGCCAGAAGATGGATTAAAATCAGGCTTTGGTACAGGCGTTGCGTACTTCCGTGATCCTGACGGTACTAATTTAGAAATTATTGCCCCTAAAGGACCATTTGTACGTAAAACATAATATTAATAGAGACATTGTGGCGGTTAGTCGTTTCATTTCATGCTTTCGCTCCACGACCGTTCATTCCTTAGCCTTTGAACCGATTGGTTATTTCAGCGCGGGTTAACTGGGTATCTTTAATCGCTGATGGTCTGTTTATACCACTATCAAGCATCCAGCGGGCTAACGACTGTAATTTCAAACATTGCAGAATTTGCACGTGATTTGCTCAATCAACAAGTAAAATCAGCGCTTGCTGTAGTTAAAGATTTGTGAGCTGATATGAAATATATGCATTTTTACTTATTTTATTTTGCTATTATTTTCTACTCAAACATCAGCAGAAGTGATTGTTGCGGTGGGTGCTGAACCCATCTACCTATAAAGTTATTATGATTATCCAGTTTATTACTGTGCGCACTATGGCTATTATGATGCCGAATGGTTTGTCGAACTGTCAGTATACGTAATGTTAGTTACCTAGTTGTATGTAAAAATAAACCAGTAACTTATCACTTAGCAAAAGTCTTCTCCATGACCAGAGATGCTTACATCTGCAGAAGACTTTTACTTGATAATATGCGTTAAATTATCGATTATATATTTTCATTTTTTACTTATTAACTTAATTCTGACTGTTATCATTTTTGTATAAAAAATAGTTGAGTGATTATTAAATCACCGCATCAATATTTATGGATTCAGTCGATTTTTATTAATAGTTTTTATCATAAAATTAAGGGGTATGTTAATATAGTTTCTCATGAAATAATACCTCAAATGATGATTTGAATGTTAAACTTTTTTAATGCAAAATATATTCAGTTATCTGAAAAAAATAAAAATGATTTATTTTTTTTAAGAAAAAGATCATTTAAAGATAGACTTAACTGGTCAGTCATATGTAAAAATAACAAAGAATTTGATGAATATGACAATAAAAATGTTGATTATCTTTTAGGCTCATATCAAGACCGGATTGTATGTGGTGTAAGATTTATTGATATAAAAAATAATAATATGATTACCGGAACATTTTATAAATATTTTAAACAAATAAATTTACCGAAAGGGAATTATTTTGAGGCTAGTCGATTATTTGTAGATAAAGAAAGGATTGTAAAATTTGAGTTAAATAAATATTCTATCAGTTTAATGCTTTTTTTATCAATGATTTATTATGTCAGGAATCATAACTATGATGGCATATGTGCAATAATTAGTTATCAGATGCTGATTATTTTCAGACGTGCAGGGTGGAATGTTGATATTGTTAATAAAGGTATTTCCGAAAAAAATGAAGTTATCTATTTAATCACTATGCCTATAGATGGTAAAAATACTTATTTATTAGAGAAAAATGTTAAATCTAAATATAAAGTTAATGATCGCTGGCCTTTAAATTTTCTATCAAGATGGTAATTGGATCATTTTTAATTCAGTGGCTAATTTTATAGCATGCTTGGTGCTGGAAACCCCTAGTTTTTTGACTACATTGCCCATATGAAATTTTATGGTACCTTGTTTAATCCCCAGCATTTTTGCAATGTCTTGATACGTTCTGCCTATGCTGACCCAGTACAAAATTTCATTTTCTCTGGAAGAAAGCCCTGAAGGTTTGTACTGATTGCGGCCTTTTTCAATTTCATCATAAAGAGATAAAAGTTTCTGGTGTGTTTTGATCAATAATTGTTGAAATTTTTCTTTATTGCTATTAATAGTATATTTATTATTATCATCTGATCCTGTTTCAAAAATAGATAATACCGCCAGGTTAGTTAGATAATCATGAAGAACGAAAGTATGACCTTTATTTATATTATATTTTTTTGAGTGTTTGAATATTTTAGGTAGTTTCATCTCTGAATAAATCATTATTTTTTCATCCCAGTGAAAATCGTCTACTCTTTCCATGGCGTTTATAATTACAGGATCAATAAGTTGATAACTTCCTTTAATATATAGCTCAAACCATTCAGTATGGTTATTTATTATTATCACATCCATAGGATTAATTTTATTCATCACCAGGTAGGCATATTTTATATCACCATACTTTATGATTTGCTCATCTAAAAAGTTTTTTATCTTTTCGTTTATTAAACTATTTTTAAAGAAACCTTTAGTCATTTATTTCGCTCTAAAGTGAATTGTTATTAACCATATTTTATAATAACTCTAATATATTTTTAATCCCTTATACTCTTTTTCTTTCTTTTGACAACTCATGATGCAAATATTGACTTTACCATGGCCTAATTGTTTAGTCTCCTTATTAATATCGGTCTTATTCTTTGATAAATTATTTTATCTGAAAGGAATAATTCCTTACACTCTGCTTGCAGCAGCTCTAGGTTATTTTATTGAATATTTTTCCTGCATTGTTGTTATCTGAATTGCTATGAATTTCAATCACAGTAGTTTGCTCTGGCAATGCTTGTTGTAACAAACATTGCCGTTGGTCGGTTGGATAGATTTTTGGTTCGCGATTTACATCACCTTTCTACTGGATACTATATTTGCCCTGATTAACGGTATCAAGATTAAATTCTATTACTGACAGATAACATACCTGAAATTTAGGTGGTATTAGCGCAGTTTGCTAGCCAAAATTTTGTTATTTGCAGCTCGGCACTTAGATGGTCAATAATAGAATTGAATTTGGCAGTGAACTATTTCGGTCAGATTATGATACAGATTGATATCTTCTAAGCGACTTGTGAGGCAGTGAACGAGACAATAGAATTATCGGACTTTGCACACATTTTTTAAGCTGTCTATATGGCAGTGGAATAGCTATGCAATCTTTTACCCTTATTTAGCAGCGAAAGAAAAATTAGCATATAAAAAATGGTGAACGAAATAAGAGAAACAACAAAAGAATAAGTTAAAATATTTTTTTTAGATAATTAATGTTAATTATGTAAATTATACGCCGTCATTTTGACGATGTTTTAAATTATTTATAAAAAAAACTTATCCAATGATAATATAATCTGTGCCAAAAATAACTTAATGGAAAATGTTTTTTTGACATCTGAATAATTTATGTGGATATTTGATATTGGTTTAAGTTAAATATATTTAATTAAATTTTAATCTCTTAACAAATTAAGTTGCATGTTGATGCTTCTATTCCTTTAATATAATTTCTGCTTTTTTAATATTATTATTATTTAAATAATAATAAGCTAAAACTGCTTTTTTATTATATTTAATGATGAGGAACAACAATGAAATGTAGACTTGCAAAAAATACTGATTTGGAAAACGTTAGTGATATTCTGGCGACAGCATTTTCTGAAGAACCGGTACACAAGCTGATATTTCCAGGCCGTGACCGTGATAGTCTTATTGATGTATTACGGAATTTTTTCCGTATTTACGTCAATCTTGCAAGCAAATATGGCGGTATATTGCTTACAGAAAATGATGCTGGCGTTTTGGTCTATTTCCGCCCTGAATCGATGGCAATGCCCAAAGAAGAGCTGACTAAAATTGATAGTCAGCTACGCAAGGTATGTGGATCAGACTATGCAAAAGCCATCGCGTTTATAGATGGGCTTGAGCAACATCATCCACAAACCTTTCATCATTACTATATATCGCTTCTTGCAGTAAAACCTTCTTGCCGAGGTAGAGGCTTAGTTGATGATTTATTCAGCGAATTTAATACTATTCTTGATAAAGCCAACTTACCCTGCTACGCCGAATGCACAAGGTTTAGCACACGAACCCTAATTAGACGCTGGGGGTATACTGATGCTGGTTCCCCCATAAGTATCGATGGCTTCCCCAAACTATACCCGGTTGTGCGTTATCCTCAGGTCAAACCTGCTTTTTTACCCGCTGGGCGAGAAATAAGATTAAGTTTTACACTTAAGCTGATGGCATGTTTTGCGTTAATAACGCCAAGCTTTTTTACAACATTTCCAATGTGAAATTTGACAGTATAAGTACTTATATTAAGTATGGTGCCTATTTCTGAATAGGTTTTTCCAATACTGCACCAGTAAAGTACTTCTGATTCACGGGGTGAAAATATAATTTTTTCGGTTGTATTTTCATTCTGATAGAGTGAAAGTAACATTTCATGAGTATGAATTAACAGACCCTGAAGCTCACCTTTATTGCTTTTAATAAAAAATTCAATATCTTTTATTAAAAATTTATCCATGTATAGCGATAACAGGGCTAAGTTATTAAGGTGATCATGCAAAACAAAAGCATAACCGCTAATATTAAGCATTTTCATTGGTTCAAAGACTTTTTTAACTGGCCATATGGAGTTAATTTTAATATTTTCATCCCATGAAAAAGGAGCAAGCTGATTTAATGCCTTAATAATGACAGGATCAATATTTTGCGTTTTCTGGTTAAGGTAATTATTAACAAGCTCATCAGATAAATCACTAATAATTATCATGTCATCGGTGTTTTTTTTATTCATTACAGCGTAGACGTAGTTTACCTTGTCATATTTAGCTAATTGTTTATCCAGATGCTGCTTGATATAATTATTTTTTTCTGTATTTGAAAAAAAATTTTTAGGCATTAAATTTTTTCCTATTGCAAGTAATGGTAATATGTTTTTCCTAAAATTCCTTAAATGATTTGTGGTATCGCTGACTTCGTCTGACAGAGCATTTGATTGCTAATCACACAGGATTTTTCTGCAATAATGTCACCTAGTCTATTCCGTTCCATTTGTTGCCGTTGTCTGGTTAAGCGATTGTCATTGGCAACTTTTTGATTATGTCATCGATATTCTGTTTTTGTTAATAATCTTCCAACTTCTAAGCTGGCTATGGGGTAATAAGCCAATTAATTTATATCTTTATGTTATAACAAAACTTCTAAACTGCCTATGTGGCAGTGAACTCTTTTTGTGTTCCACACTCAAAGATGTTGATTTTCTAAGCTGCCTATGTGGCAGTGAACACTGCTTGAATACCGCATCGTGGGGCGTTGGGTTTCTAAGCTGCCTATGTGGCAGTGAACTTGGTGTAGATGTTATTCATGGTTTGTAATTCTTTCTAAGCTGCCTATGTGGCAGTGAACAGCCTGTCATTGGCGAATTCCACGTTTTTGGTTTTCTAAGCTGCCTATGTGGCAGTGAACTCATTTACCGTCACATTGGTACCGTTGCTTAATTTCTAAGCTGCCTATGTGGCAGTGAACTTTCGGGTGGGAGAGAGATCATAAAACGTTTCTTTCTAAGCTGCCTATGTGGCAGTGAACCAGAAATTGTCAGATTCGTCAGCCCAGTTATCTTTCTAAGCTGCCTATGTGGCAGTGAACCACAGTACTTAAATCATGAACACCCCCGAAGCATTTCTAAGCTGCCTATGTGGCAGTGAACGTCTGGCGCAGTGCGGTCATTCGACTCCTTAGTTTCTAAGCTGCCTATGTGGCAGTGAACACCTTTCGTATTACGCCAGAAATTGATGAACGTTTCTAAGCTGCCTATGTGGCAGTGAACCAATAGCATAAATCAAAATAAATAAGTTGCAACAAGTAGTTAGCTAAAAAATGGTATTTTACCCTTCTATTTTTACTACAATTGCAACTTATTGTTTTATAATTATATTTTTAAAGAGCGAAAATTAAAGGTCAAAAATGGGGTACGGTAGCAATTAATTCCTGGTTGGACATAGACTGGCTTAGTCCATAGCAGGTAAATGGGCCATTTTTCGCTTCTTTTTTTTCTGTCTGTTTAATAAATAAGGGAAATTTATTATGCTTTCCTATCTGTTGTTTAGTTTGCTGGCTCTCTAACCAAATAAAAGGTAAGTCACATTGCTTTTGTGGTCGGGTGTTCTCCAGTTGTTTTAAACACTCTATTAACGGTTTGCCGGTTTTAGCAGACCAGCGTTGTGCTTTACTGAGCATCGCCTGTCTAATGCGATTTTCACCTTTAATATGTTGACGGATATAGCTAACAGGTTTTACTCGCGATGGTACAGTTTTACCGTTTGAGAACTGCCATTGAATGTTGCTAACAGGTTTTACTCGCGATGGTACAGCTTGAATCGATTTAATATGAACATAGTCAGAAAATCGGGCTAACCATTGCTCAATATGCAACTGGCTTAGTTGCTCTCTTTCTACCGCCAATAAACGTAATTTTTTGCCTAAGTGGAAATTGGAACAAGCGTACTCAGGAAAGGCAACCGCGATTGCGCTTTGAGTCTGATTAACTTTATTATCCACTAATGCAATATGCAGTTGTTGATAGATTTTCTGCCATAAGAAACCAAGGGTAATATCCGGATCGGGCAATAAAGTGATTTCCTGATAGTAGTTCATAGCCCACCTTATTTTTCACTTTCACCAAAAACACCACCACGGATTAATACGGCCATGACATAATGCTCATCTTCAATATTGTCTAATTTGCTGCTGCGCGCCCATTTATCAAAATGGCTGTAAAAGTCCTGTTTCTCTTTTGGGGTTCTAAAAGCAATACCTAAATTGGTAACTGCACCATAGGGCTCGATAGTAATTGCGCCGGCGCTACGTTCAGGATCCTGGTAGGCGGGATACCAGGTGTCGATCGAGCGCAATGCGTTACCGATTTTTTGTGAGTGCATAGCCGCGTGCCTAATAACATTGGGTTCAACTTCCGAACTTGCGCTAAAGCCTTCGTGCCTAGCCGCAGGCCTATTGACATGATAAAGGATTTTACTTTTTTTACTTTTACCTTTGTCGAGTACCAGTTCTTCACTAGGATAAACTTCTTGTGCGTTGCCTAATAATGCATAAGTGGTGATATTTAATAGCAGGGCCCCATCTTTACTAGCCAGGGTAGCGGCAATTTTATTACCTAACTCATTGATGGCTGCATCTTGTTGATCAAAATCACGGATACTGTATTGAGTAGCATCAAATGTCCACTCTTGTTCCTGCCCTTGGTTTAATACGCTAACCTGGACTTCTATTTTTTCAGCGCCCACCCGATTGCGCCACAGAAAACGGGCATTGGCAATATTATGTGCATAACGGCGGCCAAGTTCTTGGCATCCTTCCCGCTCAATATAGTCGGTTGCCGCCTGTTCATAGCTTTGTTTAAAATTGGCATTATTGCAGGCTGAAGGATATTGTACGCCACCTAGTATCTTGAGGGTAAAGTGATGTTTTAAGGTGTCCTGCTCGGTGCCGAGTGCACAGGCATCTACAGTTTGTAAATTGGCCTTTTCAACCTCAGCATTAAGCTTCATCGGGTCATTTTGTACCGCATTTTTTAAACGATTTGAAATTGTGCCACGTACCGATTTTTCCTGTAATGCTAAAGGGAAAGCCTCTTTTTTATTGTTCCAGCAGGTGCCGTAGAAATAACCGTCAGAGGGGACTAATTTTTTTTCAAATGCTAATACGGAAGCCAAGTCATTAATTTTCGCCATTTTATGTTTCTCCATTAATTAAATTCGTTATGCTTGTTTTGCTGACATAAATAGAGGTTATTTTCTGCATCAGTGGCGTAATACCACAAGCTGTCAGCTAGCTGTTCCAAACGATGTACCATTTTGAATTCTCCCAATGTGACGATACTTTCAGCAAAACGATGGGGCGTATTAGGGTCACGTTGATTTAGTGCTTTGGCTAAGCTGGATATGCCGTGGAAACCGGTCGCAATCGGTACAATCCATCCTGTTGTTTTACGTTTACTGTGCCATTCAATTTGGCCATTTTGCTGTTTTTCACACTGGTGATCTACCGTCAAATAATCAAGTAGGGCATCAATAGCATCTTTCCCGGCCTCCATAGCTTCTTTCATCAATTCACGGCGTTCAATCAGGACGTAGCCGGGCATCAAACTACTTTTTAATTGACGTTTTTCTTTATCGTTATCGTCGTCGTCGTTAACAGCCCATATTTTCGGATTTGCAAAGGCTAAAATATCGCCACCGGCAATTTTCATGGTGAGCAGTAATTGGCTGATTTTATCTAGCTGTTGCTGGTTTAATGGCTGTTGTTCCCCTTGTTCCATATTTTCATATTCAATTAATAAAGAGACGTCCAGATGGCAGCGTGCTTCTTCAATAAATGAAGCGCGTGAGCCATCTTTTTGCAGCGGATTAGCAGTACCGATAATCGATTGAACGAAATCACCAGGGCCTTTATAGGTTTGCAGATCACATGCATGGCTAATAACCGCAGTTGACCAAAATTTCAGGGTTGGATAGCCATGCTGATTGAGTTTGCGTTGTAAAGCGTGACTGAAACCCAGCCAGGCGGTCATAGCCGGGAAACCGATAGTAAATGGGCTGGATAGCGCATTAGCATTATGGATCCGAATATGAGGTAGATGTGACAAGCTAATTGTACTCACCTTAGTGACTCCTTATTATTTTCAACGACCAATTGGATTATTTTCTTTAACTCGGCGTCACCTAATTGAATGTACTTTTTGCCGACTACTTTTTTGTAGCTAGCAATAAACTGACGAGCCAGCTTTTCAATCAGGTGAGTTAGCCAATCATTAGTTTGATCGCGTTCATCTTGCCGGTCAGGAAAAAGCCAGATTTTTTGGTAAGAGGGTAGGTTTTCCGGTAATTTGATATCATTTTCGCTAAATTTTTGACGAATATGATACATGATTAAAATAATATGCTCGATATACTCTTGTATATAACTATCTCGTTTGGTGCGTAAATTTATATTGTTTTTATCTATATGCAGAAAACAATGAAAAGCCTGAAAAGTTTCCTTTAAACTAAAAGGATTGAAGGTATCAGAAAAAAAATTGTGTTGTGGCATGCGCAGCGTGCGAGTTTGCAAGGTGGGTGGCAGGGATAACAGTAAGCGGGCTTTACCGCCGTTTTGGCTATTTAACCTTGAGGCATTTTGTGCATTTTTTCCACCAAAACTCATGGTAGTAATACCATAGATTTCCCTAAAGCCATGTTCACTGAATTCGTTTTTGCTTTTTAACAGTCGTGCTGCTTTATTTTGTTCTGTAAAGGGCAGTAATTTGCCAATACGTTGACGTAATTCAAATAAGTAACACGATGGTGTCAATAGTGATAATTGGTGATATCCATCAGCAATTGGAAAATAGACCTGTTTGATTTTGGAACTGGTTGCTGGCTCTTGTTGTTGAGCTTTGATGGCTAATAGGTCAGCTCTAAGGGTATTATAATCATGGCCATTGATTGATAACAGTGATTTAGCTAAATCCGTTTCATTTTCAATATGTTCAAGTAATGAAGCCCCATCAGCTAATTTAAGGTGAAGAAAGTTTTCATTACCCAGTTGTGCTGCATTACCGACCGAATCAATGATTTCACATATCACATTACCTGAGCGTAAAAAACCGTCATTCCGCCTGTCTCCCTGGTAGATAATTGGAGTGACAAAGGTTTGGCGTTTTTTATTTTCTTCAGCTATTCCAGTAGCTGTGTGAGTAAATGTACTGGGGTGAGTTGTTAAGGCCCGCTGATGTATTTGTGATGCAACATCTAGTAAGTGGTTTACTAAACTGTATTTTCTTTCACATTCTTGCCGTTTTTTATTGATTTGTTCTTCATTATCGGAGGATTTAAGTTCTTTTTTAAGCCATTTCTCCTTGCGTTTGACAAGGAAGTCTTCGATTGCCGGATCAAGCGTGTGATTATCCTTATTTTATTCGATAAATATTGATATGTTCTTATGGGGTTATTGCCACACAAAACCAGTCAGTCATCCATGCACTTTCTTTAATTTCTCCAATCCCAATTGATCGTTGTAATGATAAATACAGTCTTCATTATCCCAATGAGTAAAAGTAATTTCGCCAAAAATATATGAGTCATGAGACATCTGCTCGTTTTCCTGTTGTCGTTGATTGATTAATTCGACGTAATCTCGTACCAGCCATAATTTTTGCAAAAAATGTTCTGCCAAAGGTTGCGGTTTGATGCCAAATGATTGCTCAACTGTCACCCAACCACTCTGTTTGTCATACAGCTGAAACACCGGTCGTTGATTTTCTTTAATCTCTATTAGGTATAGTTGGGTTGAAGGCGCGCTACTACGAAATCGGTTCCAGTATTGTGGTAGTCCGGTCATCCACCAACAACCACTGGTGTAACCCCATAGCTGATCAGACGTTTTTCCTGTTGTTGGCTGATTTATTAATCTACCTCTGAGCATAACCGGTGCCACATTTTTTTTCGCTGGAAAGATATATTGGCAGCCAAGTGTTTGAGAAATAACATGGTGCTCCAAATCAGCCAGCCTATTTTTAGGCTGTAACTCGGTTGGCTTTTGGATGCGCAGTGTGGCATCGACTGTGGCGCGTAATTGGTTTTCGTCGACTAATTGCGTTAGATCATGAGTTGCTAAAGTATATTTTGCGGCGGTTTCATAACCCGGCTGCGAAAATACTTGCTGATTTTTACCCTGATAGCCTTTCCAGTTGTATTGTAGTAGGGTTATATTGGGTTGTTCAACCGCGGTTTCACGATGGCGGCGCACCCGTCCGGCTAATTGGATCAGCGAACGGTAGGAGGAAGGTTCAATCACTGCCCAATCAAAATCATGATCGCGGCCGACTTCTTCTACTGGTGTGGCGACTAGAATAAAGATCAACTGTTTTGCTTCGGTCTGATTAAGGTGGTTACGGATCACTGGGTCATTCAGTGCGGCGGGTGCTTCTCCCGGCTCTTCCTTGCGTTTAAGTACCGCATCAAGATGTTTTTCCTGTGCATGGCGCAATAACAGTACTTGATGGTTAGGAAATTGAATCGCTTTTAAAGTGAGTAGCAAAAGCCATCCCTTATTGCAAAAAGGAGATGGGGATCGATTTATTGTGTTTAGTGCCAGTTAACATTTCCTCAGAGAGTGTAATTTCTAACCTGATTTCCTTATTTTAGACACATTAATCCTGCGTTTAGCTGCGTAACCATCGCTTTTTCTCCAGGTTATGCAGTCTTTCTGACAACAATTCCGTTGCTTTTTTACCCATTTGCGCCCCGGTGAAAAGCAGCCTGTCGCCACACAGAATACATTTGTACGGATCGGTACGCAGAAATCCTTTCATCAGCACAGAAAAACCTGGGTTCTCCGGTTTTTTACGTGCCGTCATCTCAAGTGCCTTATACACTTTCGGCAATAGTTTTCCCCGTTTACGATTCGACAAAAAACCAGAGTAACGCACCATTTTAAAATGCCTGGCCGGAATATGGCTTATATAGCGTCTAATCATCTCTTCCTGCGGCAGAGTCTGCTGCCGATGCTGGCCAGTTCGGTGGTCATGGTAGTGATGAACAACGGCACCCCCTCGGTAATGCCGCAGTTTTGACGCAGATACCGGTGGGCGTTTAAGGTAGCGACCGAGGTACTTAACACTATGCCATGCCCCTTTCGTTTTTTTAGCAAAGTGCACTTTCCAATAACGTCCGTACTGCGCCCTCAAGTAACGCCGCCAATGTTTTTTTTGTCACGGATATGGCCAAGACCGGGAAGAAGGCCAGGGTTAATTAAATCATAACTGTGACGCAGTAGTCGGATAACAGCCCCTCGCCAGATTTCTTCGACATCCTTTTTTTTGAAAAACAGCTTTCGCCATACACTATGTTTACTATCCAAACCCCCTCGAGTGACGGAAACATGAACATGCGGATGTTGATTGAGTTGCCGGCCATAAGTATGCAAGGCACAGAAAATACCAATTTCGATACCCTGTTTGCGAGCCAACTGCAGCATAGCTCGAGTGGCTGCCCGAAACAGAGCATTAAGTAGCGGCCAGTTATTGTTAAAAAAAGGCCAAAGGAGATGTGGCATGGTGAAAGTAATGTGTTGCCAGTCGCAGTCGGGTAAAATATGAACCTGCTGTGCTAACCACTGCTCGGTGGCTTTAAAGCCACATGAACTGCAGGCTTTTGACTTACAGCTTTGGCAGAAAAAACGGCTGTGAGAACAATCAGACGAAGCGCAACAATAGCGCCGGACACCCATGGCACAAGTGCCGCAGGCAAGCATGCGCTCCACAGATAAACTCGTCCACGAACTAACGCTATCGCCGTATTTTTCGAGGAATTTATTCCAACCGTCATCAATGGTGAAAAGTAGTTTAGCAGGACGAGGGATATACATCTGACTCAATTACCTTATGGGCATCTTGCCAAAGAAACAGAAATTGTCAGATTCGTCAGCCCAGTTATCGGTGTGTTTATCCCAGGGTTCAAAGGAAACAGGGATTATTCCTAGCTCCGTATAGGTGATGAATTCATCGGCAGGCAGACTTTCAGTTATTCCCCCCTCAGTGTAGTCGTATCCAGCGTCATCAGCTTGGTCTTGGCGTTGTTCAAAACCCCCTGATAATCGTGACTAGCGGCGGGTAATACTGCGTGTCGAGAAAAAATTGGGGGCCGAGTCGGACGCAGTGGCGTATGGCTTCTTTTAGGGTGTCATAAAAAAATTCAGGCGGTCTGTCATCATCATTTTCGGGTGGGAGAGAGATCATAAAACGTTTCGGATAAACAGGCGCTGTGGCACGTGAAGTGACGGGCAGCCTGCCTGATTTAACCGGTTTACGCTTTCTGGGAGATTTATTGCGAGCCATCGAGATGAATCCCTGAAAAAAATTAACCTACTGCAGAGTATAAAACAGTACTCAACTCATTAACATCCCCGAAGCAGCACCGCTGCGCCGCTCACGCGTAGCGTGCTACGTTCTCGGCTGTGATAGGCCATGGCCCGAATATCGACCTCTTGCGGCCAAATGGCTTCCAATAAGAAACGGGTTAACTGAATACATGGCTGAATATTTGCCATCCGTACAACACCAAAAGAGACATTAATACCGGTGAGCTTGTCAGGGAAACTGTGCTGTTGGTGTTGAGCAATAATTGCTTGCTGAATAGCCTGAAAGTAGCTTTTTTGCTGATCAGTATCATTTTTATCACGTGGCAATGGCAAAATTGTTGCTTTGCGTCTTGCTGGTTTTTCCGCCAGCCGCTCAGTTCGTTTTTGGATAAATGTCTGATGTTCAGCTTGATAGTATTGCGCAGTTTGTTCACTGTTATTGAGGGTGGCAAGGTGGGCGGTAAATTCATCGACCCAGACGCAACCAACCTGATGATTAAGATGTCGGCTAGTGGCATGCAGATGCCAGCCTTGCTGGTAGGCATGGAAAAAACTTAATGCCAGATCCGGTGGTATAGTGGCTGATGAGATCATCACTTTGCGCCCCAACATACCGGCCAGATGAATTAATCGGCCAATGGCGACCAGATCCTCGCCCATAAAATCATCAACCTCATCGATCACTAAATCGGAGGACATTAACCTTAGACAAGGCAGGATATAGCGTCCACCCCGTGTGGTCTCGGTCGCAGCCATGATATGGTCGATGGTACAAGCTAATACGGGCGCATAGAGTAAAGCGCGATCTTTTGCGCGTTTTAACACAGTGATCAGCTCTTCTTCTGGCAGAATTCCTTGCCAAGCTTCATCTTGCCAGCGTAATTCGTCGTCACCATCAAACAAATTTTCCACAGATGCTGAGCCCGTTGCCTCATACTCCGTTTCTGGCTCTTCATTTTTCGGCGACAGTTCATCTTGATGCAATTGTTGGATCGCTTGCGAGCCGATTAAGACTGCTAATTGGCTATCATCGAGCCCGATCCGAGCACGGTATTCATCCCCAGTTTGCAATGTCAATGTACGCAATCCCAATGCGAGTATGTAACGGAGACTCTGTTTATCATCCGATAAGGCTTGCATAATTTTGGCGTTGGCCAGTGTTTTACCACAGCCGGTACTCGCCATATTGACGATAAAAAAACCGCTAATATTGTCGTTATTTTCATCACGGTAATGGCTAATCGCCGTTACTGCCTTGTCTTGCCATTGAAATCCTTGCTTGGGATTTTTCTGTGGTTTTAGCTTCTTGATATCACAGGCGACTGGCGGTTCACTCTCAAAAAAAGGCAAATATTCCACTACATTTCTCGCCGCTTCTGTAACATTGAGTAGATGTTCATCCAGTTTTTGCTTTAATTTTTTACCGCCGTTATTTGGTTCAAGTGCAGTGTTAGCATATAAATTAATATTGGTTTGCCAGTTAGGATCGTTATTTTGTGATGAGTAATGATGATCGCCCAACATTAGACATAAGCGAGCATGATGAGCAATTAGGCGCCAGCTGCCATTTTGCATTGCTTCCATAAATAGGGGTAACTGTTGTTTTAAATGGTTGGCCGCTGAACTTAGCGCTGTAAGCCAAACCAGCGATTGACTGAGTAATCCCTGGGGAAATTCGAAGCACTGACTCACTCGTTGTTGATATTCTTTTTCATCTTGCCGATTTTCGTATCCCCAGTTTTGTTTCAGCCGCTGCAATAATAGTGTTATTGTGTCACAGGTATGATCTTTTAAATTGTTAATTTCCTTATCAACCCGTAATGAAGGTAACCGGTGATGGGAAACAATTAACCAACTTAGTAGTGATGCAGCATCAGGTAGGTGGGTTAACGGTTTTATTTCCTGCTGATGACTTTGTTGTTCTGTTAGCCAATTTTGTAGCTTTGCTTCATCAATGCGCTGAGTAATTAAGGTGTCAAGCCAGCTTAGATCATGCTGAGGTTGGTCACTGGTTTTGACTAACGCACTAAATAGTAATACCGAGATCCATTCATGCCTAATTGGATCACCCTTAGCTGAAGTTTTACATTGTGGATCTAATTTTGTTTGAAATAAGCGAGAGGCTTTTCCCCAATCATGTAATAAGCCGGCTAGACGAGTGAAAGCATCAATTAACGGCAGGTACTTCCAGTTATTTTCATACTGGCTGCCAAGTAGTGATTTTTCCGTGCGGTTGACAGGAACATGGCCTTCGTTATTAAATTTATTTTTATTACCAACCACCCATAATAATTGAAAACGAGAACGAGATCGTATCCAGTGGCAACTGATGGCACTATTTCTGCTAGCACTTTGGCGTAACATTTTATGTACGGTTTTTAATCCATTTTCAGTGATCACCGTTTGCCAGGTGTTATCGCCGATCCGATTGGCAAAGGCATCTAATATTCGACGTGTTCTTTTCAAGGCATTTTTCTCACACTGAGAAACAAACGTTACCATCATAGATTTTGTTCCTTAATCTGTTATTCAGAATGGTTTTGTAATGCGATTGCTTTTACGGTATTAAACATAAAATCGAGTGCTTGATGCTCAACAAATTGTTGTAATACTTGTTGGCGAAACTCCTGTTCGCTGGCATTGTCCTTGGCGCAGATAAAGGCCCATGGCAGAACTATCGCATCTTTAATTAAGTCAGCTACATCAAATACCAGTGCGCCACGGCGGGTTTTGCCATGCATAACAGCAAAACTGTGGGGGATGCCTAATACCCATAGGCAACTGGCGGCTAAACCGTAAGCTAAGTAATTACCGTGATTAAGAAACTCATTAGTTTTATTGAGTGATTTATGTTGTCGGATAAAATTTTTCTGGTTGGTATTATTTGCAGCATATTTATATAAAGTTTTCGTCAATTGCGCTTCTGTTACTAAGAGTTCTATGGGATCCTTAGCCACTTTGGTGCGCGCATGAAATGTTTCCAGAGCCTTTTGAATTATTTTATTTTGGTAAACAAATTCTTCATTTTTCAATTCACGATCTTTTTCCCATACTTGTTGTAAATAGTTGATCCGCGCCTGCTGAAACTGCTTAGCGGCGGCTAAACGCTTATCTTGATCAAACCAGAACTGCATCCAGCCTTGTAAATATTCTGTTGGTCGATACTCATTTTGTGGTGTTAGCCACTCGATTTCGGCACCCATAAATAAAGGGGTACCGCCGCCGCCACAGAAACCTACCAGTACGCCGGCGGTGGCTAGCATTCGCATAGCAGCTTGAGTGATAGAGGTTCCTGTGCCTAATAGAATTACGGTCGTATTTGCAATGGGAATATTGTAATAGCAGTTTTCATTCTTGGCTTCCGTTAGATATAAAACTCGGCCATCTTTTTGCATAACGCGACAATGTTCTAGATAGTAGAGGTTAGCTCTTTTGGAATGTAATATTGTTTTTAGGTCTGAAGGCGGCAATTGTTCCATTTTTATTTTAAAACTCCATTTTAATGATTTTTTGACGCTAAATGGCGCTAGCGAATTAATTGATTGCTAAGTGGCATTTGGGGTTGTTATTTAGTGTTCTATATTAATGAAAATTTATTTTATATTTCATGATATAGCACATAAAAATCAGATAAATTTAGGTTAAGTGAAACATTGTTCTATGGTATGGCTTATTGGGCTTAATTTTAATTTCCCCTAATTAGGCGTAAAATTTTATTGCTTAGTTGCTAGCAACTTTTTTATTAACTAATAATTTATGTAAATATAGTTAATATAAGTTATAGAAATATTTTATTAATTTAAAGAACTATATATTAATTAAATGCTGCTAATCTTTTATTATTTTCATTTATTATAAAATTAAAAATTTCTAGTGATTATTGAAGAGTTAAATAAATAGAGTTTAAACAGAAATAAATTGAATTTGATTTTGCATTGCTATTTAGTTGAAATACTAAGGTATTGCTATCAGCGATACCTAACGTTTTACAAAAATGAAATTTATATATATTAAATATACTATTAAAAATTTAGTTGCAGAAAAATATTTGTTAATGTCTGATTATCATAATATTTTATTATAAATTGTTAGAAATTGATTTCAGGTAATATATATTCAATAAAACAGACAGCGGAGCAGTAATGAAAAAATTTTTACCTCAATTAGAAAATAAAATGCTGATGGCGTTTGTCGCTGCTGCTGAGTCAGGTAATTTTTTACAGGCAGGGATATTATTAAATAAGTCTAAAACGACAATTAGTCGTTGGATAAATGAACTTGAGATTATATTAGGCTATACGTTATTTGATAAACGCGCGAATGGCTCTGTTTTGGATATAAATAGTAATGGTAAACTTTTATTGCCAAAGGTGAAAATGTTTTTGTTATCTTTACAAAAATTAGAAAAATTTTCTTTCGCGTTAAATAACAATAAAGAGCCTGCGGCCATTAGATTAGCATTTAATCAACTGATTCCTGAAGAGGCGATTGCTGATGTAGTATTAAAATTAAAGAAAGAATTTCCCGCTGTTGAAATACATATTGTTCATGCGGATTTATTTGATGTTGAATTTACCCTTAATAGTAATAAAGCGGATTTTGTTTTAGGTTTGCAATGTGTTGAGATATATAACAATATTAATGCGCAAGTTGTTGGTGATATTCAAATGATGTTAGTGGCAGATCCAGCCCACCCTTTGGCGAAAGAACAACAGGTCAATAGTTTGTCTTTATCTTCTGAAACAGTCATTTATCCTTCATTGCAAGGTAAAGTCGATGATGAGCGATATCATTTCCTGCCTTATTCAGAAATGATGTTAACCACTGATTATTATTCGTGTGTGAAATTGGCAGAAAAAGGATTAGGTATTACTTATTACTTATATTCCTGACCATATGGCTATTAATTCTATTTTGACAAAAAAATTAAAAGAGGTAAAAGTTGATAAAAATGAAGTCAATAATATCCATTCATTAATGCTATATTACCGTGCAGATTATCGTTATTTTGCCATATCTGCCATTTTAAGTTCAGGATTAAAAGAGTGGTTTGGTTATCATTAAGTGATGAGCACCGTTTGGTATTCAATTGATCTAACGACTCGTTGCTGGGTTTTATCGTAAAGTGGCTAACATAATTAAATAAAACATAAACAAACTAGCAATGGGATATTTTTTCCCCATTCTTTACGCATATAATACGCGCTCATTCGAAAGTGTTATATCTCGTTAGGCGAGGCTCCTATACAAACACAAGTTGCTGATCTCACGACGTCGAGAGACGCCCAAGGTTAGGACAAGGCAGATCGGATTAAGGTTTGCCTCAAAGTAACTTCCTATCATAGGATACGTTGTATAGTGCTAAAACTAAGACGATTGGGATAGTGTTCTATGCTCTTTCATCTGGTTGCCCCTATATATGAGATTTATTATAGGGTATCTATATGTTGCTATTTTTGACATTCAGCGAGCAAAGTATTTTCTTAGCTAGATTTAGCTATATCTCTCTTCTTTCTCCCATACCGATAAATTAATTGTTTATTTTATTGGGTTAAAACAGCATTAAGTGATTATCTAACATCACTAATCAGCTGTGTATATTTAAAATATTTTTATGATGACCAGTTCATCAATTTTACTATGTCTTGAGATAAGTATTATGTTTTCTTTTATTAAAAATAAATCGACCAGTTTAATTTTTTTCTGTTTTTATATTCCCGGGGCTATGGCAGCAGACGTTTATGATAAGCAAGGTAATCGAATAGCGGTTAATGGTGAGATTGAATCTAAACTAATGAATTCAAAAGATAAGGATCAAGATGGTAATGAAATAAAGGTAAAACTGGGTTTAGAGTTAGATAGTCAGTTTACCAATTCTGCTAGTGGTTTTGCCAAATTTGAACATGAGATAGAACTGCATGGCGCAGAAGGGGACAAAAGTAATGAATCAAAGAATAATTTAGCTTTTGCTGGCTTAAAATATGTTACTCACCATATCGATTATGGTCGTAATTATGGTGTTATTTATGATGTCGCTGCTTATACCGATGGATTATCGCTTTTTGACGGTGATTTCTTTTCTGATAGTGATATTTCAACCACCAAAGAGGCGAGTAATTTGCTGACTTATCGGCAAACTGATTTTTTTAATTTAGTAAAGGGACTCAATTTTGCTTTGCAGTATCAAGGCAAAAATAGTCATGATGAGGTTCAGCATCAAAATGGTGAGGGGTGGGGAGCCAGTGTTAGTTATCACTTTACGGATAATTTGCAAGCAACCCTGGCCTATTTTTATTCCAACCGAACCCAACAGCAACAGCAGATCCGGCCGGGTAAATCGGCGGAAATATGGGCGATGGGTTTCAATTATGACGCTGAACCGGTCAAATTTGCTGGTTTATATTCCGAAAGCCGCAATATTCATTTCCACGAAGTCGATGATAATGTGGTGATCTTTGGTAAAGTTAGTACCCTCGAGTTGCTTTCTTCCTATACTTTTGCATCTGGTTTAGAGCCGGGAGTGGCTTATTTTTATTCACGGGCTAATAAGCAAGTGGATGTGGTTAACTATTTTAATATTTTTACTAACTATAATTTTAACGATAATTTCAAAGCTTACGCTGCTTATAAGGTTAATTTATTGAGAAATAGCCAACGGGGTAACGAATTAGAGATAGCGCGCGATAATGTTATTGGGGTAGGGATGACTTATAGTTTCTAAACTTTATCACTATTGGGAGCGGATTTTCTATTATCTTGCATCTTAATTGTTAGTTATGTGTGTCGTTAGCTATTTAATGACACACATAACTAAATTTATTTTTATTAACCAATGGTTATTAATTACCGATTTCAGTGCTTGTTCTTAATTTGGTTAATTCCAACGCTTTATTTTTCGTTAACTCAATTTTGTTGGCCATCGCGGCGATCCCCCAATAGGTTCCTTGCTGAGTATCATAAAAGCGGTTAATCGCTTCTAAGTTAAGATCGCGATATTTTATCCATGCCAATTGTGATTTTTTCAATGCAGTTTTGAATCTTGAGCTCAACTTTTTATCGGCGATTAATAATTGATATTGCTTGTTCAATTCGTTATCCCATAACTTTAATGCATTTTGGTAACAATCAACGCTATCAAGCGTTGATACCGTTGTTGGTTTCGCTAAACATTGTTCCAACGTTTGATCGATATTAATGCTATCGGCTAGCACCAATTTACTGATAAATAACATGATAACTATGGTTAATTTTTTCATGGCATCAACTCAAATGGTTTATCGGCATTAATAATATATAAGTATATAGGACAAGGTTGCTGGTTGAGATATAAATGTCGGTCGATTATCAATATTACGATTTAGTCTGAATAAAAGAATAATTATTCTTCATTAGGTAAATTATTGTCCTCATGTTAGGTTGCTAATTTAGGCTGCCTCAACTAGCTCCTCATCGAGTGACGATGAGGAGAAAGCGAGTCAATAATATTGAGCTAGTATTTGCTACTTATGTTTTGATTATTTTCCATTTCGAAACGTGGTGAAACGAAGCCATAGAGTGTCCAGCCTAGGAATGTTGCTAGTGCGCCCCACATAACGGCATCTTCTCCAGAGGAGTACAAGGCATAGAAACTATAGGCGGCACCAATAAAAGCAATAATATTAGCCATTTTTGCTTTCTGTGGCTCAACATTAGCCACTTTTTGTAAGATGATCATGGTGGCCATAGAAAGAATATAAGGGATAATATTAGTGACAACCGCTAGGTTAACTAATACATTAAATTGTTTATTTAATGATGGACTAATGGTCATTAGTGCTAAACCAGATTGGATAATGACAATAGTCAGCATACCTTTAATCGGTGCTTCTGCTTTATTGACAGCGGAGAAAAGTTTTGGAAAGTAGCCAGCATCCGATGATGATTTAAATACTTGCGCAATCGTAAACTGCCAACCCAGTAGGGAGCCACAACATGACATGATCATTAGCGCCATGATGACTTTACCGATAGTGGGATTAAATATTTGTGCGAAGGCTAAACCAAAAGGGGCTGTGGAGTTAGCTAAGTCTATATTTGGCACAATACCGGCTATGACATTGGTGGAAACAATATAGATTACCGCTGCGCCTAGTGTGCCGCCTAATACGGCAATAGGAACATTTTTCTCTGGGTTATCAACGGCTTCACTATTTGCACAAGCCGATTCCATGCCGAGAAATGCCCATAGTGTCATAGCAATTGAGGAGCCAACGGCCTGAAAAAATGGAAAATTGTGTGGGTTCCAGGAGTGGATATATAGGTCGGCTTTGAACCAGTACCAGCCAATAATGGAGATGCCCATAACGGGAATAATAACCCCCCAAACGGTAATACTACTTATCTGACCCGAGATGTGTGCCCCACCAAAGTTAGCAATGGTACATATCCATAATACGGCGATGGTAGCGATACAGATAACCAATGGACTTAAGTTTACCCCAAATAATTCTGCTCCATACCCAACCGCAGAGATAGCAATTGCTACGTTAGCAATTAATAGTGAGATCCCATAGGTATAGTTAGCCATAAAGTTGCCGGATTTACCAAAGGTATATTCAGCGTAACCACCCATTCCGCCACTGCGGCGGCTGTACATGCCACACTTTGAGAAAGCGTAAGCCAGTGCCATCGAGCCGATGGCTGTAACGATCCATGAAAGAATCGATATGGTGCCAACTTCTGCTAACTTGGTCGGTAACATAATAATACCTGAGCCCATCATATTCACCGTAGTCAATATGGTTAGCTGTAGCACACTCATTTTATTTTTAGATACCTGCATTTTTTTCTCTCTTTACTTATGAGAAATTTAAGTTATTTAATCGGTAAAAATTTACTGATTGTAGAGTTGTGCATAACTATTTAATCGCATAGCCATAAGCACGTTTGCGGCCATCAGCATCGGTTTGCAGATATACGCCTTGTAGTTCAGGTGAAAAACCTGGGAACTGATTGATCCCTTCTTCTAACGCCAGAAAATAATTTTGCACCGCCCCGCCCCAGACTTCTCCTGGCACAACACACAGTACGCCTGGTGGGTAAGGTAGCGCGCCTTCGGCTGCAATTCGACCGGCGATGTTTTCAATCGCAATCAATTCGACCTGGCCGCGTACAAACTGGATATTGGCTGCTTGCGGTAACATGTTGACGGCTGGAAAATGCGCTTGACGAAACATCTCTTTTTGGAGCTGCTTTACGTTCAATTTGGCATATAAGTTATGCATCTCTTGGCATAGCTGACGCAGGGTATAGTGCTGATAGCGTTGTTGGTTGCTACGGTAGAGTGTCGGTAAAACGTCAGCTAATGGGGCGTCGATTTCTAGTAAATGTTCAAAACGGGCAATTTGAGCCACCAGATGTTGCATTTTTGCTATCGATTCTGCCGGTGTGAGCAAAAATAGAATTGAATTTAGATCGCATTTTTCCGGGATAATGCCCTGTTCACGTAGGTAATTTGCCAGAATGGTGGCTGGTACACCAAAGCTTTCATAATCGCCAGTTTGGCTATTAATGCCGGGTGTGGTTAACATCAATTTACACGGGTCAACGAAGTACTGATTTTCGGCGTAACCATCAAACGAGTGCCAACGTTCACCGGGGGTAAATTTAAAGAAGCGTAAGTCATTAGCGATTTCATCAGTGTCGTAGTCACTCCAGGGGCGATTATCGACCATTGCAGGAATAAATGGGCGGATGAGTTTACAGCAACTTAGTAATAATTTGCGCGTTTCGATACCGGTTTTTACGCAGTCTATCCATAGCCGTTTGCCACTTTCGCCGGCATGCATTTTGGCATTAACATCTAAAGCGGCAAATAGCGGGTAGAACGGGCTGGTGGAAGCGTGCATCATAAAGGCGTTATTCAAGCGTTTGTGATTGACATAACGTAGTTGCCCTTTGATATGACGGTCTTTTTTATGGATTTGGGAAGTCTGTGAGAAACCTGCTTGTTGTTTGTGAACCGATTGGGTGACCAAAATACCGGGATCATTTTCATTGAGTTCCAGCAGTAATGGTGAACAGTCCTTCATCATTGGAATGAATTGTTCGTAACCTACCCAGGCAGAATCAAATAAAATATAGTCACAAAGATGGCCGATTTTATCGACAATTTGGCGTGCATTGTAAATTGTTCCGTCATAGGTACCAAGTTGGATCACCGCTAGGCGGAAAGGTCGTTTTTGCTCTGCGTGCTCAGGGGAAGTTTTTTTGATCAGATCAAGCAGATAATCTTCATTAAAACAGTGAGCGTCGATGCCACCAATAAAGCCAAATGTATTGCGAGCTGTTTCTAAATAGATTGGTGTTGCACCTGCTTGGATCAGCGCACCATGATGATTGGATTTATGATTATTGCGATCAAATAACACTAAATCCCCGGGTGCCAGTAAGGCGTTTAATACCACTTTGTTGGCAGAAGAGGTACCGTTTAAAACAAAGTAGGTTTTATCGGCATTAAACACTTTTGCGGCGTATTGCTGTGCCGTACAAGGTACACCTTCATGGATCAAGAGATCGCCCATTGAAACGTCCGCATTACAGAGATCTGAACGGAATAGATTTTCACCAAAATAGTCGACGAATAAGTTACCTAGCGGATGACGCCGAAAGAATGCTCCCCCTTGATGACCCGGACAATCGAAAGCGCTATAGCCTTGTTCGACATATTTTTTCAATTGGCCAAAAAAAGGTGACAGTAAATTTTGCTCATATTTTTGTGCCGCTGTTTCTAATTGCTTGGCATATAACTGGCTATTATCTTTGTTGAGATCGATAACACCCGCCAGACAAGAAAGTGTGTCGGCCGGAATAACTTGATTGCGATGAATTAGCGCAAAGATCGGCTGACCAAAACTATGTTGTTTAATGGTGTCGAGCGCACCTTGTTGAATATCTTCCAGTGAGATAATAATCGCAGCTACATCAGTGAAGTCAGTAGCAAAGATATTAACCAAGTTACGCTGGCTATCAATATAGTCACTGATATCAAAACTGGTAGCGAGTTTATATTGTTGCATTTTATTTCCTGTGAATTAAGACAATAGAATTGCAGCCAAAATGGATAAGAAAATATTTTGGCGTATTGTTTATTGCAAATTTAATTAAGCTAAATTTAATTTGGCTTAAAGCAATAAATAATTTTGTTAGATTAATTAACCTAAATGCGCTAATTGACAAGTATGAATAGTTAATGCCATAGACATGATTTATTTAAATCAATAACATGGCTATTTGGGAATGACGATCCATACAGTAAAACAGCAGCATGGATGTCGAAAAGGATCACCTGTGGGGATAGAAACGTTCAAAACTGAAACATGAGCGATGGCAGAACATCATTAAATGGGTTGTTCGTCTTATATGTGGCCAAAGTCGGTTATTATTTTCCATTTTGCACTTCTAAAAAAGCAGTTTGTTATATAGCGTCTCTTTATCAATATAAATTAATAAAAGAATTAAATAATGATGTTAATCAAAATTAGTATAAGAAGTTTTTTTAATTATTATCAAATTAACAATAATGTTAGTAATAATGATGTTAATTATATTGTTTTTGTTAAATATAAATTTATTGTTGGTGTTTGTTTTATTACAGAATAATAATCTTATATTTTTGTTTTTAATTTATTAATTTATTAATTTATTAATTTATTAATTTATTAATTTATTAATTTATTAATTTTAATGTTTTTTATTATGATAAATTATTCTTGATAATAGAATATGAAATTACAAGTTGTTATAATAATTATGAAATAAATATTATTTTTTATACTAATGTGAGATTAATAGATGCAAGCTTTAGAACGTAGGGTTATTTGCACTTTAGAGAAAAAATATTCTTTCGAGAAAGAAGAAAAGATCGGAAGATTGAATGTTTTATTTGAAGTATTACCAGATGGTAATGTTAGTCCAGTGAATCAATTAGAAATTTTTTGTGAAACAGGACAGGTATTTGTTACATCAGGTTTTAATGAAATAAGAGAAAGATTTAACGATGCTATTTTTGAAACCAAATGTAAACCCACAAGTTTTGAGCATAGAGATGGTGAATGTCGATACGTTAGTAATTCAAGTTCATGTGAGGATATACGAGGGATAATGGTTGCACAATTATTTAAAATGCCTCTACCTAACATACTACATCCTGTAATAATTTTATCAGAGGCACCTCAAACAAAAATAATTTTTCTTGAAGATGATAAATTTATATATGGTCCATTTAGCTATGAATTAAATGATAAAAATATTGGTAAGCAACATATATTAACCCTGGCTAGTATAACTACTCCCATTAATAAAATTCCTCCATTTCATATTGCAAAAATAAACAAAGAAAAAGTAAATAATCACATTTCAGTAAATATAAGACAGGGAACATTTTTTTTGGGTAATGTTAAATATATTATAGAAAATAACGATGATATTATTGATTTTATTTCTAATGAGCAAATAATTTCAACTTATGGAAATAAAATAGCTCAAAATTCAAATATAAGAAATTTTAGTAAGGGAACAATTACTTAAATAAGAAAACATTATTCTTCTACTATAGAATATAAAACATTTCCGCAGAGATTTAAACGTTTATTTCAATGTTTAGAAGATGCTGAGACATGGGATAATAGTAGAAAAGAATTATTTGATAATTTTCTGTCGAGTGAAAAAGGTAAAAATATACTAAAAAAATATATTGAAGATAATAAAGAACATTATTTTAAGGATGAGAAGAAATTATATATTGAGAAATTGAAAAAAGATACACTAGATAAGGAAAAATATCTCAAACAGCTACAGCTTGATAATAAAAAATTAGAACAAGAAATAAGAAAAAAAATCAGAGAAAGAGATCAATTTGAAGATGGAAGCAATTTTTTAACAAAAAAAGAAAGGAATGAATTAGAACAAAGTTTTTTTAAAAAGGAAAAAGAGTTAGAAGAGCTTAACAAAAAACTATCTTCTCTTGAATTTAAATATTATCATTTGAATACTATTTATAAGTTAAAAAAAGAAATTAATAATTTAGAACGGGATAGGGATAATTATCGCGATAGAAAAAAAGATATGAATGCGCAACTGAACGATGTAGAAAAGCGTTTAAAGGAAAATAATGAATCACTTATTGGTAAACTGTTAGAATTTAAACCTTATGTTGATACTTTATGCGGAATCAGGCCAAAATCTCCAGTCAAGTCTCTAGACTATAAAGTCAATATAAGAAAGTTAGATTCTGACGCAAATATCGAAGACTTAAGAGAAAAACTGATTGATACGGTACTAGATTCTCTAGATAGTCAGGGGCGAAAGATTGATTATTATACTGCGGCTAATTTGTTAACCACGATAGCACAATCTCAGTTTACGCTTTTTAGTGGCTTGCCTGGAACAGGTAAAACATCGTTAGCAAAAATGCTGGGAATTAGTTTAGGGTTAAAAAACAGATTTCTTAATATACCTATAGCACGAGGCTGGACTTCTTATCGCGATATTTTAGGTTTTTACAATGCTTTGTCACAAAGTTATGTTAGTGTATCATCTGGTTTATTTGAGTTATTAAAATATTTACATATGGAACAAAAAGAGCAAATTGATGGGGCTTTATCGATAATTTTACTAGATGAATTTAACTTATCTCAACCTGAACATTATTTTAGTCAATTTATGGAAATGGCAGATCCTGAGTCTAAAAGAGAACTTTCAACTGGTGATCCAGATGAGCCATATTTCATTATTCCTGAATATCTGAGGTTTTTAGGCACACTCAATCAAGATGAATCAGTACAAATTTTAACACCACGTCTGCTTGATAGAGCAGCTATCATTAATTTTGATGAGTTTGAGTCTGATTATGAATTTTTGGAGTTTGGTACTAAGAAAGAATATTCGGTAGAGCCGATTAGTGGGAAAAAATTTATTGAGCTTTTTCAACCAAGCTCTTTAGATATGCCGTCAGATATTGAAAATACATTAAAAAATATCATTGATATCTTAAAAAAAGATAGTCCTGATTTAGGGATTCCCATAAATATTTCTTATAGAAAAATAAAATCAATTCGTTCATATCATAATGTAGTAGGGCCAATGATGTCTACTCAGAGCCGCTATACTGCTTTTGATTATGCGGTATCTCAGCACCTTATTCCATTATTGAATGGCTATGGTTCTCAGTTTGGTAAAAGATTGGAAAATCTTGAGAAAGAATTGCCCGATGATATGGAAAAATCTAGAAAGTATCTTAATAAATTGATTAATTATGGTAATCAAAATATGTTTAATTATGGAATTTCTTTATGATTAGTTGGTTTTTATATATTAATAATAATAAAGAGGCTATTGAACTAAAGACAGATGAATTGATAGAAATAAAAGAGACTGATAGGCTTTTTTTTGTTGTTAAAATTAAAAGAAATATATTGGATGAAGTTGGATATCCAATATTATTGTTAGGAGATATACCGGTCGTTTTTGATGATGAAGATTATATTGATAATGATGCGATTTTTAAGTCACAAAAAAGTGAAGATATAAATCAATTAAGATATTTTTATAATTTTTTTGGTGAAAGCGAAGCTAAACTTTCATTTCAAAAAGATGATGAAAAATCTATTAAATTAAAGTTTAATATATTGGCAAGAAAGGAAAATGCTATATTGGCAAAACAAATGTTAGATTATCTGACTGATAGAATAGATGATGCTATTTTTATTTGTTTTTCCAGAAGCTCTATTCACGGCACGTCTTCTGATAGAGAAAATTTTAATTTTAATAAATTCAATTTAATTGAAAAAGTTGTTGATTTTTTGAGGGAAAATATTTGTTTATTTGTAAGAGAAAATAAGCATACTTGGCAAACAGATATTATTCTTTCTAAAGTAGGTCAACCAACAGGAGCTGATTCAGTATATTGGGTTTTGTCTAACTTAGATAAAATCACATTAAATAATGGAGATAATGTTAATGTTTTTTATAATAATAGAGGATATAGTTTATCTTTGATCCCTAAAGAGATAATAAAAAAGCAAACAGATACTTATGAAAATCGAGTTATAAAATCTTTTTTATATCATGCTGAAGATTTTTTAAATAAACTAAAAAACAATATTCTAATTTTGATTGTAGTATTTTAAATAATATTAATAATGATTATGTACGATTTGATCATACTATGTCACAATATATAAATATAGTATTAGAACATAAAATAAAGAATATACACTTATTGCAAAAAAAGTTGAAAGATATACATTACATTTTTGATAAAATTTTACCTGCTAAATTAATAAAAAATATTTACCCTAAATTTACACCATATGTAAATAGACATTATCATTACCGTGAAGTTTTCACGTTAATTACAAAATGTTTAAAATCGCCTAGTCCAAAATTATTAGAAAGAGATTTATTATTTGGTATTAAAAATTTAGCTATTATTTATGAGCTAACAATATTAATGAGTTTACATGATATATTTATAAATGATTTTAATGTTAAAATAAAAAGTAAAGAGTATCGACAATATTTAGCTGAACTGCCTTTCGGAGGGAAAAAAGTGAAGCATCTGATGGTGTCATTAATAATTTTTTTTCTTATTATAATGACGATTTTTACGTTGATATTTATTATGAACCAAAGATATTTTCATTTAAAGAATTTAATAAATCTGGAGATTTAATTAATATATCGAATAATTATGGTTCAAAAAAATATGGTGAATATTATATTTGCCCAGATTTCATTGTAAAAATTTCCTCAGAATTATGGAAGGAACCTATTATATTAATTTTGGATGCAAAATATAAAAATTCACAGATGGTGAAAAAATATGATTTTGATAAATTAACTTTAAAATATCTTATTAACATTCATCAAGTAAATGAAGTAGAAGGTTTGAGTAATTCATTTAATAAAATACTTTTTATACTTTTTTCCCACCAAAATAAAGGTATTTTTATTAAGAATGTATCAAAAGAACATTTAATTACAGGAAAATATCCCGCTTTACCTCAAACGATTGGGTTGCATTTTAATCCAATGGATAATGATACACTTGTTAAGTATATTCAGGCGTCTATTAACTATATGAATGTGAAGAAAAGAAATGTTTTTTGAAAGTATCTACTTGAACAGCAAACCCAATTGTACAATTTCGTTTTTTCAATGTTAAAATAACTTTTTTATCCAATCACTATTACAACATAGATCCTATCCTTTTATGAGCAATAAACAACATGTCCCTACAATAGGATTTTTATCATTAGGCTGCCCGAAAAATTTAGTTGATTCTGAGAGAATTTTGACTGAATTGCGGACGGATGGTTATCAAATTGTGGCCAGTTATCATGATGCAGATCTGGTTATTGTTAATACCTGCGGTTTTATTGATAGCGCAGTACAAGAATCATTGGAAGCCATTGGTGAGGCATTAAATGAAAATGGTAAAGTGATCGTAACCGGTTGTCTGGGAGCGAAAGAAGATCAGATCCGTGAAGTACATCCGAAAGTATTAGCTATCACGGGTCCACATAGCTATGAACAAATGTTAGCCCATGTTCACCATTATGTTCCTAAACCGCAACATAATCCTTTTTTTAGTTTAGTGCCGCAGCAAGGGATCAAATTAACACCTAAGCATTATGCTTATTTGAAAATTTCTGAAGGCTGCAATCACCGCTGTACATTTTGTATTATTCCATCGATGCGCGGTGATTTAGAAAGTCGGCCTATTGGTGAGGTATTAAGTGAAGCCAAACGTTTAGTCGCTGCGGGCGTAAAAGAGTTGCTTATTATTTCACAGGACACTTCAGCCTATGGTGTAGATATAAGCATCGCGTAGGTTTTTGGGATGGTCAGCCAGTTAAAACTAGTATGGTCAGCTTGTGTGAACAGCTTGCCGCTTTAGGCATTTGGATCCGATTGCATTACGTTTATCCCTATCCTCATGTTGATGACGTGATCCCACTAATGGCGCAGGGTAAAATTCTACCTTACTTAGATATACCCCTGCAACACGCGAGTCCAACGGTGTTAAAGCGGATGAAACGGCCGGGAGCAGTGGAGAAAACCTTAGAACGTATTCGCCGTTGGCGTGAAATTTGTCCAGCATTAACCTTACGTTCAACTTTTATTGTTGGTTTTCCAGGGGAGACTGAAGCGGATTTCCAGCTATTACTGGATTTTCTCCAACAGGCTCGTTTGGATCGGGTTGGTTGTTTTAAATATAGCCCCGTTGATGGTGCACAAGCCAATGCGTTACCCGATCAAGTTCCAGAAGAAATAAAAGAGACACGTTATCACCGTTTTATGCAGGTTCAGCAGCAAATTTCTCCGCAGCGATTGCAGGAGAAAGTTGGCTCTAAGATCTGGGTAATCATCGATGAGCTCGATGATCAAGGAGCGGTAGGGCGTAGTATGGCAGATGCGCCTGAAATTGATGGTGTAGTTTATCTTAATGGCGAATTTAATGTTAAACCGGGTGATATCGTTCAGGTATTCGTTGAACATGCTGACGAATATGATCTATGGGCCACGAGACATATCCATTAATGTAAATCAAATCTATAAGGTATGATAGGGCTTTTATTTTTGCCTACTAATATGACTTATTAACAAAATTACGGCATTTTTTGAATTTTGTCCTATTTTAAATTCTTGTGTTAAAATTAATCTGTTCATTGTTTAGTTAATCATCCTAAACAGTGAACATTTTTATTTTTGAGCCTGCATCTTGTATCGAAGATTATCTTATTGTATTTCTAAGGACAATAAATCATGATTATTCGTTTATCTAAAGCGTTGGCTGTATGTGCGGTGGCGTTATATACAACGTTAGTGGTTATCGGTAATATTACCGATTATGACACCAATTTTGCCTTAATTCGTCATGTTCTTTTGATGGATACTATCTTTCCTGAGGCCACCATTAAGTACCGCGCGATTGAGTCTCCAACTGCCCATCATGCTAGTTATATCATTCTCATTATTCTGCAAACATTAACAGCAATACTTTGCTGGATTGGCGGCATTAGGTTATTAGCTAATTTGAAAAATACCGCGGCTAATTTTAATAGAAAGAAAAAAATTGCCATTGCTGGCTTAACCTTAGGTTTTTTGACCTGGCAAGTTCTATTTATGTCATTAGGCCGAGAGTGGTTTGGCATGTGGATGTCTGAATGGAATAGCGGGGCAGAAGCGTTTCAAGTTTATACCACTATTTTGCTGGTGCTTATTTATCTTGTTCATCGCGATAGAGACCGTAATCGTGAGCGTGAGCATAATGAGATGAAGTAACCTTTTTTGTATGCCGTGAGTTGCAGCTCATCTTATTGGCAAAGTTCATTAGCATTTATAAACTTATAAATGCTAATGAACCGCTAAGTTATGGTTAGTTAAAAAATGCGTTATTCTATTTCTAAACTGAACAATAACGGCTTTTACCACCATCACAGACTATATTTAATTAAATATTTTTAAAATAATTTATTAAATCTTTCGATGCTATCAGACTATCAGACTATCAGACTATCAGACTATCAGACTATCAGATATATAATAAAATATAGTTTAATTTTAAAATGATTTTTCGACGATATTAAAGGATATTTGGTTAAGTGAACAGCTATTTATTGCCTAACAATAGGCATAATTAAAGTTTTAGTCGTACGCTCTTTTTATAAAAAATTAACATGGTTTGTAGTTAATGTTGATAAATTATATCCATTATTAAAATAATTAAATATTAAATTAAATAAGTAGGCTGAAATTAGAATTGAATTTTTGCGGTAAAATTTATTGTAACTTTTGAGATATGCAAAATATTAATAAGTTGATGCTGATTTTTGTTTGTATAATTCGCTTTCATGAAAATAACAATAGGTATATTCTTAAAGTAATGCTTTTATGATGTCTGAATTATCTTAAATAATATATTTACGTATAGATGTTAAAATATGTGTTAAATTGTGTATTTTTTTGATTGCAATTTGATTATTTTTAGGTAATATATTGCTTATTACAATGATTATTAATCAACATGATAGGGCTCTATAATTAAAATGGAATAATTATTTGGCGGCGAATTTATTAGCGATAATTTTATTACTCAAGATTGAGCTTTTTTGTTTTACCTATATTTTATACCCGTCTGTTTAGGTATTATTTTTTGCATATCATAAATTACAACTCCAGTTTTTAATTTTTATTATAAATTAATGTATCTAAGTATACTGCTGCGCCGTTTAAATATTTCATTATGAATTTGAAATATATCATTTGTTTTATTAGGAATATATACATGAAAAATAATCTTACCAGCTATTTTATTGGCTTATTGTTAATTTTATTTTGTAATACTGCTTTGGCTGCAACTGGTGGAACTGTGAAGTTTAGTGGAGCAATTATCGACACGCCTTGTAGCTTAACTTTAGCCTCTGAATCATCTAGTTCTTCTTCTTCTTTAGCTATCGATATGGGAGTTTATATGAAAGATAAGGTACCGAATGCTTCAGGTCAAAAAGTTGTTGGTAGTGAGAAGGAATTGTCAATTAAGCTACAAGATTGTCCTCATTATGATGGTTACGATATTATGCCTAAAATAGTATTTAGAGCAAATCATGATGATCATAATTCGAAATTAATTAAGTTAGATGGTACAGGTGCTGAAGGAATTGGTATAGGTCTTTATGATTCTTCAGGCAGATTATTAGATATTAAAGACGTATATGAATCAAAAGTGGCCACTTCAAAGGATAATCGTATGTTAACCTTTCTTTTTAAAGCGGCATATGTATCTAATGGCCAGAAAGTTAAATCTGGTAAAGCAAATGCTTCGATAAATTTTGAAGTTTCTTATAAATAAAAATTGATAATTGAATTTCTAGATATTTTTTCTAGTCATAGAAAGGATTCTTTATATTTATGACTAATGTTTGAGTAATAATAATGAGAAACAGAATAATAAAACTTTTAATACCTTATATACTATTATTTTTTATATTTGAAGCTTATGCAAATGTGACAATTAATGGAACCCGGGTTATTTATAATGGCAATAAAAGAGAAGCTTCAATTCTAGTAACAAATCATGATGAGAATAGGCCTTATTTAATTCAATCCTTTATCAGTGTTGATGCAAATGGCAAAAAAGCACCGTTTATTGTTACTCCACCTTTATTTCGTTTAGATGGCGGCAAAGAAAATATTTTACGAATTATGCGAACAGGCGGTGATTTGCCTTTGAATAGAGAATCTATTTTTTATCTCAACGTGAAAGCGATTCCCTCAGCCCCGGATAATAGGCAGAATATTTTATTTATTACAGTAAAAACGCGCATAAAATTATTTTATCGGCCCGAAAAAATTCAAGGTGATGCAGAAGAAAGTTATAAATTATTAACCTTTCGCTGGCTTGGTAAACAATTAGAAGTTAAAAATCCAAGTAATTATTATGTGACTATTAATCAACTTAAAATTGGCAATCAAATCGTTAATTTAAATGATACAGATATGATTGCCCCGCAAGAAATAGCTTATTTTAATATATCTGCTAACTCATCTAATTTAATTAGTTGGAATAGTATAAATAGTTATGGTGGTATTAGTGCAGAGATGAAAAAAAATCTACCTTAGATGAGATGGAAGGCCTTTAATGTGATTTTTTTTAATAACCAATTAGAAAAAAAACAACTATGCTCATTTGTATTTTTTCTAGTCACTTTAAGTTCATTGATATTTTTACCCGAAATTATTGCTCAAGATTATTTTCCATTATCTGCGTTAGAAATAAGTAACGCTGAGCAGGCGGTTATTGACTTGAGTACGTTTTCTTCACCTGGCGGCCAGTTGCTAGGAACGTACCGAGTCACTGTTTTGTTTAATGGAACAGAGAAGGAGAACAAGGATATTAACTTTGTTCAGAAGAATGGAAAATTATTTGCGGCGTTAACTGTTGATGATTTAAGGCGATTCGGGGTTAAAATCACGGCTTTTCCTGCATTGATGAAGCTTCCAGCCAACCAGATTTTGTATAATATTGAGGATTATATTCCCTACGCCACAATATTATTCGATTTTCATCAACAACGCCTGGAAATTAATATTCCACAAGCCGTGATGGATAATCAGGCCAGAGATACTGTTCCAACCGATTTATGGCAACAAGGGGAATCGGCTTTTTTAATCAGTTATGACTTTAGTGGTTCGCATAATCATAATCACAATATAACGAGTCAAAATTATTATTTAAATTTACACAATGGAATTAATATCGGCGCTTGGCGCTTTCGAAATCAATTAGTTTATAACTATGATTCGCAAGCAGGTAAGAATAATTTATCTTCTGTTAATAGTTATATTCAACGAGATATTCATAAATTAAAAAGCCAAATTATTTTGGGTGAAACATTTACTACTAATGAGGTTTTTGAAAGTATAAAATTTATTGGGGCATCAATTATCTCAGATGACTTAATGTTACCAAGTAGTCAACATGATTTTGCGCCAGTTATTAGAGGAATAGCGCAAACACACGCGCGAGTTACGGTGCGGCAAAATAATTATGTTATTTATGAAAATTATGTTCCGCCTGGTCCTTTTGAGATTTCCGATCTTTATGCAATATATGGTTCGGGTAATTTGCATGTTACCATTACTGAAGATAATGGCAAACAAACAAAATTTATCCAGCCATTTTCTTCAGTGCCCATTATGCAACGAGAAGGTAAATTAAAGTATCAATTTACTTTGGGGCGTTTTGCTGGTTCAAAAAAAAATTCTTATCAACCCTATTTTAGCGAATTAGTTTCAATATATGGGGTTTCTAATCGATTAAGTTTATTATCGGGTATTCAAGCTGCGGAAAATTATTTATCGCTTTCTCTAGGGCTAGGGCTAGGGTTAGGTTTAGATAATTTTGGTGCTATTTTTTTTAATGCCATATTTGCTGATGCGAAGCTGGCGAATAATAGACGTAAAAAAGGGCAGTCTTATAAAATTCAATATGAGAAAAGTATTGATGAAATAGGAACATCCTTTAATTTTTCCGGAAATTTTTATACTAGTCCTGAATATTATTCTTTTCTAGAAGTAAATAGACCTTTAAAAAAACAGGATACTGCAAACGGACAAAATAAACTGAGCCAATTTCAGTTTACGCTCAATCAAAATATGTATGATTTTGGTAATTTTTATTTTTCTGCTTATTGGCAGAATTATCGCCGAACAAAAGGTACGACTCAATCATTATCTGCCGGTTATAATATTAATATTGCTGATATTACTTTTGGCATAAATTTATTTTTTAATAATAATGATGAATCGACTGAAAATAAAGATAAACAAATAGCATTTAATGTTTCTGTACCCTTCAGTAAATGGTTACCTAGTGGTTGGATCACTTATAATATTAATAATAATACAATAAATGGGCAGCAATTAGCTGTTAATGGCACTTTATTAGATAATGATGAATTATTATATAATGTTCGGCTAGATAATAATTATACTAGTTTAAAAGAATTGGGTGGTGGTATTTCTGTGAATTATACCAATAGCCTGGCTCGGATGAATGTAGGGTATAATTATAATAATAACGAGTGTTCTTTTAATTATGGGCTTTCTGGTGGCGTGATCGTTCATCGAAATGGGATTGTTTTTTCTCAACCATTAGGGGAAACGATCATATTAGTTAAAGCTGATGGTGCGATGCAAACCAAAATATTGAATCATCGAGGTATTAAAACTGATGCACGCGGTTATGCAGTGATACCCTATAGCGAACCGTATAATTATAACTATATTACCATTGATACTGAATCATTAGCCAATGGAGTAGATATTGATAATCCGGTGCAAAAAGTGGTACCAACCAGAGGGGCGGTAGCAACCGTTAATTTTAATGTGCGTCGTGGTAATCGTATATTAGTCAAATTATCGCAAAATAATAAGCCAGTCCCTTTTGGTGCTATTGCCACATTAATTGATGGTGATAGCCATGGCATTGTTGGTGATGATGGAGAATTATATTTAAATGCAGTCCCTGATTTAGCCAACATAAAGGTTCAATGGGGAAAAGATGAACAGC
Source organism: Arsenophonus nasoniae (assembly GCF_004768525.1). Classification (NCBI taxonomy): domain Bacteria; kingdom Pseudomonadati; phylum Pseudomonadota; class Gammaproteobacteria; order Enterobacterales; family Morganellaceae; genus Arsenophonus; species Arsenophonus nasoniae. The sequence goes on along the minus strand of NZ_CP038613.1, from coordinate 3,390,337 downwards.
AACAGTGTTACGTCAAATTAGATCTTTCTAAACTAGCAAAAGAATTAGATATATTAGAAATCGATGCTGATTGTTATATAGATAAACATTTTTCCGTATAAAATATAATAGGAATTATATGTCATTTAAATTTAAGATATATTTATTGATAATTTTTATTTTAATTCAAAGTTATATATCATTTGCTGTTGCCGGAAAATGTTCAGCTTATATCACAGAACAAAATATTGTATTTGATGAGTTATCAGTTCATTATGATAATACCCATTTCCCCTATAAAGTAAGAAAAATTGGTAGTGAAATTAAGATTAATTGCCAGAAGAAAGGTGATAACTATGTCTATGTTAAATCTATTGAAGGAATAAAATCAGTCAGTGGGTATTATTTTAATACTAATCTTAATGGTGTGAAATTGCGCTGGCAGCTTGAACGAAAAGGATTTGGAGCAAAAAAAATGGGATTGAATGGATATAGAAGGATTGATGAAGGTAATAAAAAAATATTTATTGGTCGTTTTACTATAATTATTTATTCTGATTTTCAAGCTGGAGAAGTGAATCCTATAAAAATAACGCTTGCTCACCGCGATGGAAACCGAGATACAGGAGAAACATTATTTACTTATCATATCCCTAAATTTAAAATTAAGGAACAGTCATGCAAAATAAAAACACCGAAATTAAATGTTCAGATGGGGACAGTATTTAAAAATAATTTTAAAGGTAAAGGAAGTACCACGGGAGAGCGAACTTTTAACATCGATGTAAACTGTAAAGGTGTTAATCAGGCCTATATTACCTGGCAAGGAGGTGACTCAAATGGTGTTATACCAGCGGATAAAGATTCGTCAGCGACCGGGGTTGGGATTCAGATTTTTGCTAATAATACACCCATTATTTTTAATAAAAAACTCGATATCGATTTTTTTAAACAATTAACTTACAGTGCAAAATATTATCAGACTGGGAATAGTGTTTCTGCCGGAACGGTTAATGCAACAGCAACATTTACTATTGATTATAAGTAAAATAAATTTCTTATCACGGATATTAATATATCAATAAGATATACTGATTATTTAATTTATTTTCCTTTTCTCTATTGGTTTATTCATTTAACTAGCATACTAACTTCACGTTAATTTGATTAAACAGTAACATTTTTATTTTTACCCATATTAATAATGTTTATTATTTTACAATAATAACATTTTTAACCTATCATTAACGCGCGACCTATTAATAGTTTAATAATTGTATTGTTAACGCTGTCACAAAAAAATATTTCTTTTTTATTTTTAACCACTCATTGGATTTATTTAAGCGCTTACTTAGAAAAAAATCAACGACTACCTCTTCCGCTTTATTATAATCATCATGGCAAAGGATGTTTTTAAACTGCCATGAATTAAAAAATAGATGCTAAAAATAGTCAATAAAAGTTATTCCCATTTGACATGTTTATTTTAACTAGGAAGAGTTTCTTAAATGAATAAGAATAATATATTAAGGCATATCCCTTGGTTAATATTAGGGATCATTGGTGCTATTTGTTTAGGTGTGGTTGCCCTTAGACGTGGAGAGCACATTAGTGCTTTATGGATCATTATTGCTTCCATTGCCGTTTATTTAATTTCGTACCGCTATTACAGTTTATATATTGCCAAAAAAGTATTGCAGCTTGACCCAACCCGTTCAACACCCGCCGTTCTTAATAATGATGGATTAAATTATGTACCCACAAATCGCAATGTTTTATTTGGTCATCATTTTGCCGCTATTGCTGGCGCAGGCCCATTAGTCGGGCCGGTATTGGCGGCACAGGTTGGTTATTTGCCAGGTACACTATGGCTGTTGGCAGGTGTTGTGCTTGCCGGTGCGGTACAGGATTTTATGGTGTTATTTATTTCATCGCGCCGCAATGCGATTTCTTTAGGCGAAATCGTAAAAAAAGAGATGGGGGTCGTGCCCGGTTCAATTGCGTTATTCGGCTGCTTTTTGATTATGATTATCATCTTAGCCGTATTAGCGTTAATTGTTGTAAAAGCATTGGCCGAAAGTCCATGGGGTGTTTTTACCGTTTGTTCAACCGTACCGATTGCGCTATTTATGGGTATTTACATGCGCTATATTCGGCCAGGATGTGTCGCTGAGGTCTCGATTATCGGAGTTATTCTATTGATTGCGGCTATTTGGTTTGGTGGTGTTATTGCTCATGATCCTTATTGGGGACCCGCGTTAACCTTTAAAGATACGACTATTACTTATGTCTTAATTGGCTATGCTTTTGTTTCCGCACTATTGCCAGTATGGTTGATTTTAGCACCACGAGATTATTTGGCGACCTTTTTGAAAATAGGTGTCATCGTTGGTTTAGCAATTGGGATTGTTATTCTAAACCCAGATTTAAAAATGCCGGCTGTAACCCAATTTGTTGATGGAAGCGGGCCGGTTTGGAAAGGGTCATTATTTCCCTTTCTGTTTATTACTATTGCTTGTGGTGCCGTGTCTGGTTTTCATGCGTTAATTGCGTCAGGAACAACGCCTAAATTATTGGCCAATGAGACTGATGCGGGCTACATCGGTTATGGCGCTATGCTAATGGAGTCATTTGTGGCTATCATGGCGCTAGTTGCTGCTTCTATTATTGAACCGGGTCTCTATTTTGCGATGAATACGCCGCCGGCAGCATTAGGCTTTAGCATGCCTAATTTGCATCAATTAGGCGGCTCCGATGCAGCTATGATTATGGCGCAATTGAAAGCAGTTACCGTACATGCTGCGGCAACAGTTAGTTCTTGGGGATTTATTATTTCGCCAGAGGAAATCTTGCAAACGGCTAAAGATATCGGTGAACCTTCTGTTTTGAATCGTGCCGGTGGTGCGCCTACGCTTGCGGTAGGTATTGCTTATGTATTTCAGCAAATTATCCCTGCTGCTGATATGGGATTTTGGTATCACTTTGGTATTCTTTTCGAAGCTTTATTTATTTTGACCGCTTTGGATGCCGGCACACGTTCTGGTCGATTTATGTTACAAGATCTTTTGGCTAATTTTATCCCGGCGCTGAAAAAAACAGATTCATTAGTCGCTGGTATTATTGCTACTGCCGGTTGTGTTGGTTTATGGGGTTACCTGCTTTATCAAGGGGTTGTTGATCCTTTAGGTGGTGTTAAAAGTTTATGGCCATTATTTGGTATCTCCAATCAGATGTTGGCAGCCGTTGCGTTAGTTTTAAGCAGTGTTATTTTGATTAAAATGAAGCGTACTAAGTTTATTTGGGTAACACTTGTTCCAGCAATATGGTTATTAATATGTACTACATGGGCGTTGGGTTTGAAGTTATTTAGCGCTGATCCTCAGTTGGAAGGCTTTATCTATTTGGCTCATTCATACCAAGCAAAAGTAGCAACAGCAACCACTGCTACAACGGCGCAAAAACTGTCTGATATGCATCATATTGTGATCAATAATTATACTAATGCAGGATTAAGTATTTTATTCTTGCTCGTGGTGTATAGCATTATTTTTTATGGGCTTAAAATAGCAATAAAAGCAGGAAAAACAGCTAGACGTTCAGATAGGGAAACACCTTATGTTTCTGTCGCTGAAAGCGATATTAAAATTTCCTCCTCACGTTAATTAGTATTATTTTTCTCCACAAAGTAGGTTATTACTTAGGTGGGCGTTTTTTGAGGTAATAAATATGTTTAATAATCTTGCACGAGCAGGCAAATATTTGGGACAGGCGGCACTTATGCTAATCGGTATTCCTGACTATGATAATTATGTTCAGCATATGCAGAATAATCATCCTGAGCAGCCTATTATGAGCTATGAAGAATTTTTTCGGCAACGTCAGGCAGCGCGTTATGCTAGTAGTGATAAAGGGGGTTTTCGCTGTTGCTAGCGATTATTCAATGGATGGGATAACTGAGGCTTAGCATGACACCAATATCAGTAACAATATTGACAGGATTTTTAGGGGCAGGCAAAACGACATTACTTCGTCATATTCTCAATGTAAAGCATGGCTATAAGATTGCCGTTATTGAAAATGAATTTGGGGCAGAATCGATTGATAGTGAGCTTATCGGTGATAATGCCACTCAGATAACAACCTTAAGTAATGGTTGTATTTGTTGTAATCGCTCGAATGAATTGGAAAATACGCTATTAGATTTACTGGATGGTAGAGATAAAAAACAATTAGTTTTTGATCGCCTGATTATTGAATGTACTGGAATGGCTGATCCAGGCCCTATTACGCAAACTTTTTTTTCACATAACGTTTTTTGTCAACGTTTTGTTTTAGATGGTATTATTGCTGTTGTGGATGCAGTACATGCTGAGAAACAACTGAATCAGTTTATTATTGCTCAAGTACAGATTGGTTATGCAGATTGTATTTTGTTGACTAAAACTGATGTTCAATCAAATAATAGCGCGTTGATAGCACGTTTACAGCGTATTAATGCCCGAGCAGCTATTTATCCAGTCATCCATGGTGATATAGCTATAGCACCCTTATTTAATTTAAATGGATTTATGCTTAGTGATAAGTTAACCATTGCAAAACCAGTTTTTCGCTTTATGTCGAGCACACAAAATGCTATTCAATCGATTGTAATCTATCTTGATCAATGGGTTGAATTGGCCGAATTATCAAAAATGATGGAGACCTTATTATGTCGTCATGCTGATAATCTTTTACGTTATAAAGGAATATTAGCGATTAAAGATCAGCCTTGTCGATTAATATTTCAAGGCGTGCAGCGTTTATATAGTGCAGATTGGGATCGTGAATGGCAAGCAGGTGAGGTGCGTCAAGGTGTAATGGTTTTTATTGGTTTACATTTACCGGAAGAGGAAATACGGCAACAATTTGCATTATTAACTGAAAGCGTTAATTGATCGGTTATTTTTGGCTACCTTAATTGCTTAAAGACAACTAAGGTAGCAGTATATTAGATATCTAGCCGCTTGGTTTGCCAACGCTTAGAACGCCAACGCCAGGCATTGGTTAGACCGCGTAGCCATTCATCACAGAGGAATCCAAGCCAGATCCCTAATAACCCCATTCCCATTTTTAAACCTAAAAAATAGCTAATTGGCAGCGCAATACCCCACATAGAAATAAGTGCGGTGCAGAAGGGAAAACGGGCATCACCAGCCGCACGTAAGGCATTCACCATGACAATATTCAGTGTTCTGCCGGGCTCTAGGAAAACAGAGAGTAAGAACAGCGGAAGTAATAATTTTATAATGTTTTGATCTTCAGTAATTGCATCCAATAGCGGTATACGAAATAACCAGAAACAAAATACAATACCAATGGTAATAAAAAATCCCCATTGCAAGCTTTTCAATCCTCTCTGGTAGGCCTCCTCAAAGCGCTTGGCGCCGACTAAATGACCAACCATAATCTCATTACCAATACTAAGGGAAATACCAAACAACATAATAAATAGTGAAAGTTGGAAATAGAGGGTTTGAGCTGCAAGGGAGGTTTCTCCCATCAAACCAATGAAAGCAGAAGCAACCATATAGTGTAAAATCCAAACTAAATTTTCGCCTGCTGATGGTAGTCCGATATGTAATATTTTATTCAACATACTTTTTGACCAGCGGAACAGTAAAGTAGGAACAAATGTGATCCTCAGTCCACTAAACAGTAAGAAGAAAAGTAATATAATCGCGATTATACGACCGATAGCCGTTGACCAGGCAACGCCGGTTAAGCCATATTGTGGTAAGCCAAAAAAACCATATAAAACAATCATATTACCTAAAATGGTGATTAGATTAGCAATAAATGTTACCCACATTGCCGGCTGTGATCTGCCATATACGCGTAAGCAAGCCGCTAATATAATAGAAATTGCTTCTGGTATTAAACATAAACCAAGAATATGTAAGTAAGCGTAACCATAATCCAGTAAATGTGCTGGTGTATTCATGATCCCAAGGATCTTATAGCCAAACAGGAGAATAATGGCAGCACTCAGAAAACCTAATAGGAAGTTAAAAGCAATCGAGATATGAATGGCTTGACTGGCCTTTTCTTTTTTACCAGCACCTAAATATTGGGCGATAACTACGCTGCATCCTACACTGATAAAGTTAAATATGGTGATAAAAAGATCAAAAACTTGGTTGCCTACTCCCATTGCGGCTAGATAAGCGGTGGAGACGTGACTAACCATATAAGTGTTGATAAGTAATGTCGCAAAATGGAGCAGAACATCAATAAAGATGGGCCAACTTAGCGAGTAGAGCGAACGCTCAGTAACATCAGATGAATGCATTATGCACCTTTTTAAGTAAGCAAGAAGCTTTTTGGCAAATCAAACAAAAAACGACTAAATATTTTACACATTTTATATATGTATGATAGATGATTAACTATTTATTATTTATTAATGTTTTTTTATTTAAATTTTATTGGTTAAATTAATAGAAAAGTTAAGCGTTTTTTCTATTTTGATAATCTCTGATTCTATGTTAATTAAATTAGATGATAAGCTTCTATTGGTAAGGTTATTCTAATGCATTGTTAATTATTATTAATTTATTGCAACATTTTTTATTGGTTAGTTATTAATTAAATAAAATAAGCCTGTGGCAAATACCACAGGCTCCTGGTGCTAGCGATTAATAGTTTGGTTGATTTAACAACCTAAAATAGATTAAAGATTATTTTCGTTTTATCGTTTTAAATATTTTTGTCGTTTCAGTTATGGCCGTTTCGGCCGGTAAACGTTCCATAGAACTTGCCCCATAAAAACCGTGGCAATCAGGACAGTTTTGTAAAATATATTTGGCATCTTCAGGTGTTGCAATCGGACCGCCATGGCAAAGTACAATAATATCTTTACGAACAGATTTTGCCGCTGCCGCCCAATCGTTAATAAGCTTTACGCAATCCTCTAATGCGTGAGTTGTTTTTGCGCCAATATCACCACCTGTTGTTAATCCCATATGCGTAACGATAATATCAGCGCCAGCTTCTGTCATGTTTTTAGCATCAATAGCACTAAAAACGTAAGGTGTTGTTAATAAATCTTTTTCATGCGCTTGCCGGATCAAATCAACTTCTAACGCATATCCCATGCCTGTTTCTTCAAGGTTAGCTCGGAAATTACCATCGATCAAACCAACCGTAGGAAAATTTTGTATACCAGCAAATCCCATTATTTTTAGGGAATCAAGGTATTGATCGAATTGGCAAAATGGGTCGGTACCATTAACACCAGCTAATACAGGAGTATTTTTAACCACAGGCAAAACTTCTTTTGCCATCTCTATAACAATATCGTTGGCATTGCCATAAGCGAGTAAACCTGCCAATGAACCTCTGCCAGCCATGCGATAGCGACCAGAGTTATAAATTACAATAAGATCAATTCCTCCTCTTTCTTCACATCTTGCTGATAAACCCGTGCCGGCACCGCCCCCGATAATGGGTTGACCTTGCGAGATCATCATTTGAAATTTTTCTAATAATGATGCGCGTGTTTGTTTCATATCAATAACTCCATATTAATGCATTAATTCTTGCTGCAATTGTATCACTTGCTGACAAAATTCTGCTGAGTTGATATGGTGAGGACTGACTATTAATTTTCTGTTAGTTGTGATGTGGTAGTTTGATTTAAACGCATCAATAAAAGCTTGGTTAGCTTGAGGTGACCAAAAAACACCACCCTCAATATCTAATGCGGAAAATCCCCCTGTTGGAATAATAAAAGTAACAGCGCCTTGACATTGATTAAGTTTCTGTGCGATCCAAACTCCGATCTGATAATTTTCCTCGGCAGTGGTACGCATTAAGGTAACTTGACTGTTATGATGATAAAAATGGCGATCTTTATACTTGTCAGGGATTGTTGTCGGACGGCCAAAGTTAACCATATCTAATGCACCGCAAGAGATGATACAGGGTGTTTGGGTACGCATGATTGCGCCAAAGCGATCCTCATCACAGGCAAGTATGCCGTCAAAAAGGTAATCACAAACTTCAGTAGTTGTGATATCAAGCACGCAATCTACTAATTGGCTATCAACCAGTTTTTCCATTGCTTTGCCACCACTTCCTGTGGCATGAAAAACTAAACAATCATAATGATCAGCTAATTTTTTGGTTAATTGTTGGACACACGGCGTGGTTACACCAAACATGGTTAGTGCCAATATTGGTTTATTATTGTCTTCAGTTTCATCAGCAGAATTAAAAAGTACCGCACCTGCGATTTGAGCAGCGGCATTTTTTAGAATTTTACGGGAGATGACATTAAGACCAGAAATATCTGTGACTGAGTACATCATGGCAATATCACTGGCACCGATATAGCCTGAAACATCACCGGATGCCATCGTTGAAAGCATTAATTTGGGCACACCGACGGCAAGAGATTGCATTGCAGGTGTAATAAGTGCTGTTCCGCCTGATCCACCTAATCCAAGAATAGCTAAAACATCTTTTTGTTGTAACAGATATTTCTCAAATGCGATTGCCATCGCTGCGATAGCTTTCCCTCTATCTTGGCCAAAGATAGCTTCTCTTCCGGTAGGATGATAGCTAGCAACAGTTTCAGCAGTAATATCAGCTTTATTATCCAAATTGTCAGCTTTCGTACTCAAATCAACAATACGTACTGCTAAGCCAGTTTTTTTTATAAGTTGACCAACATAAAAAGTTTCGATGCCTTTGGTATCGAGCGTCGCTGCAATATAGATATATCCATGCTGTTCCTTCATCATAAATCCTTGATTGTTTGCTGACTTGGATGGGAGTATTATAGGCACAATATGAGTAAGCTATCATTTGTGCTTTTATAAATTGAGATATTAGTCTCAATTTATTTTTAAATCTTTAGCGTTATATTGGTTCTTAATGCAAGTACATTCTAATTATAAAAGTTATCGTAAAGGTGACGTTTAAATCCATTTTGGTTAAAAATAAAGGATAAATTTTATGACGTCAATTGATCTTATTTCACAATACACAGGTACTAGAAAGCGGACTTTTAACCGATTAATTTCTACTGCATTAAGCTTGTTTGAAGACGGGAAATTGCCTTCTGTTTCTGAAGTTGCATCTCATGCTCATGTTTCGAGAGCGACCGCTTATCGTTATTTTCCAACGCATAGTGATCTGGTTTCCGCCATTGTGAGTGAAAGCTTAGGACCTATTTTAACCTGGTTGCCTGATAGCAAAAAAACGGAAGAACGGATTCAAGAATTATTGTTATTTGCCTATCCGCGTATGTTCCAATATGAAGGAGCGCTTAGAGCAGCATTACAAGTTTCTTTGCAGCAATGGGCGGCAGCTCGTTCATCGACAATCCAGGCAGAAAAACGGTTAGTTCGTGGACATCGGAAAGATACTTTGGCGATGATAGTTGAACCGATGAAGGATGAGTTTTCGCCAGAAATTATTGAGCGAGTGAAACGAGCATTTTCGCTTATTTATGGTTCTGAGGTCTTTTTGGTAATGAAAGATATCTGGCATATGGAAAATGCAGAAGTAATTGAAATTAACCAATGGATAGCAAAAGCCATTTATAATCAAGCCATAAAAGATAATGAAAAAAGCCAATAGGTCTGTTTGTTATCTAATATATTTAGATTTAGTCTGCAACGGCTTAAAAGTAAAAATTAATATCAATAGTAAAATGGAGTTCTGTGATTAGTGGATAAGATATCTATTCTCGATCCACTAATCGATATAAATTACAGTTCTGGCAAATTACGGCCGTAATAAATTTCTTGCATCTCTTTTTTTAACAGATAAGTAATCCGTTTTTTTTCCTCAAAGGCAAGTTGATCTGCGGTCGTATTAAATAAATAGTTATTCAAATTTAGCTCAAAGTCTTTTAGCATCATTTTAGTATGGAAAAGATTTTCCTGATAAATGTTAACATCTATCATATGATACTGAGACTGGAATTCTTCCGGCATATAATTTTGAATGGAATTGATTTCGTGATCAATATAGAGTTTGATGCCATTAACATCGCGGGTAAATCCACGAACCCGATAATCAATAGTAACAATATCTGATTCAAGTTGATGAATAAGATAGTTAAGCGTTTTTAATGGCGAAATCACACCACAAGTGGAGACTTCGATATCTGCTCTAAAAGTGCATATACCATCATCTGGATGACTTTCTGGGTAGGTGTGAACACAAATATGACTTTTATCGAGATGAGCAACAATAGAATCAGGTAAGGGGCCTGGATTTTCCGTGTTGTCTACATTTTGGGGATTTATTGAGTTTTCGCTAATCAAAATAGTAACGCTGGCACCTTGAGGGTCATAATCTTGTCGAGCAATATTCAAGATATTGGCATCAATAATAGAGCAGGTTTCAGTTAGAATTTCAGTCAAGCGTGTTGCATTATATTGCTCATCAATATAAGCCAGATAACTATGTCGATCTGCTGCTGTTTTGGCATAACAGATATCATATATACAAAAACTTAAACTTTTAGTTAAATTATTAAAGCCATGTAATTTCAATTTTTGCAATTTTTTCACCTCCTATTGAGTAAAACTAAGCTTTTTTAGCTAGTAAATCCAGTAAATACTGTGGTAAAGCGAAGCTGGCAAGATGTAATTCGGGTGTATAATAGCGACAAATAATATCTGCTTTTTTAAAACGAGTTTCCAATATTTTCAAGGGTATTTGACGTAATTTTGCTGTTTGGCTTGCCCAGGCAAAGGTCATCATTCCGCCATAGTAAGACGGTATAGCGGCTTGATAAAAGCTGCAATCTTTAAAGTAATTAGATAGTTTTTGGTGACTATTAATTACCTCATCTTGTTGCAGGAAACAAACACCATTTTGGGCAACTAAAATGCCATTTTCATTCAGACAGTTGACACATCCTTGGTAAAAATCTGAGGTAAATAGCCCTTCTCCTGGTCCGATAGGATCGGTGCAATCAGAAATAATCAGATCAAATTTTTGCTGGGTGGTTTTAACAAAATTGACACCATCATCAATGACCAATTTAAAACGGGGATCGTTATAAGCGCCTGCATTATGATTGGGTAGATATTGGTGGCAAAATTCCACTACACTGGCATCAATTTCAACCATAGTGATGTTTTCTAAATATTGATGGCGACATACTTCACGTAACATTCCGCCATCACCACCTCCAATAATTAGTACTTTTTTAGCGTGGCCATGGGCAAATAAAGGGACATGAGTCATCATTTCGTGATAAATAAATTCATCTCGTTCAGTTGTTTGTACTACGCCATCAAGGGCCATTATGCGCCCCATTTCAGCATTCTCAAAAATAATCAGATCTTGGTGAGTGGTTTTATTATGGTACAGTATATTATCGACAGTAAAATATTGACCGACATTGTGGTGGAGTGTTTCGAGCCAAATCTCTTTTTTTGACATACTTATCTTTTCCTTTCTAACAGAGTTAAAAAAGCGCAGCTAATAATTTGTTTCGTTTCAATGATAAGTTAGAAATTGCTTATCTGAGTGCATGAAAGAAAGTATTTATTTTACATAGGCAAATAATGCTAAAGCATCATCGGCAAGCACCCGGCATTTCTTTTTACGGGGGATAGGAATTTTTTTTAAGTCATCATAACGCTCTTCATTTAATTTTGCCATGGTAGGTTTGTCATAATTACTTAGATCCCAATGATTACTCTGGGCAAAATAGAGGATTGCTCTTTCAATTTCACGATCAGGAATTTGTGAGTAACCACAATCATGCTTTAGAAATATATAAACTGCAGTTAAATCAGCAAGATTTTCTGTTTCATTGCTTGATAGAGCAGATGCTTTGGTTGAAAAAATAAACCAAAAAATCAGAGCGATATGTGAAATAAAAATAATTTTACGCATTTAGTTAGTTGTATAATTTAAATGTCAATTTATTCTATTAATACCAATAGAACGATGAAGTATACCTATTTTTCAGAAGACCAGATAAATATATCGTCATATTACATAAAAAAATATTGGCTTGACCTTCCAGTAAGTGGAACCTCTATATTTTAGTGAAATTATCTATTTTCTACCATTTTACATTATACCTTACCTTATCTTATTAGGATTTAATTATAAAGGAGCAAGCTATGTTGCGTCGGGATTTTATGAAATTGGCAGCGGCAATGGGATCGGTAAGCTTATTACCAACTTGGAGTCGCGCTGCATTATCTGCAACGCAATATCCTTGTTTACCTATTCCAGCATTATTATGGCCGGATAAGCATGGCAAAATTACCATCCGGGTTACTCAAGGTAAAACGCAATTTTTACCAGCAAAATCCGCTGTAACATGGGGGTACAACGGATCCTTATTGGGTCCAGCTATCAAGCTTAAATCAGGCCAACGTGTTTCTATTGATATTTACAATCAGTTAGCCGAGGCTACCGCATTGCATTGGCACGGACTGAAGATCCCCGGTGAGGTTGATGGTGGTCCTCATGCGGTAATTAAACCTAATGCGGTAAGAAGGGTTAATTTTGCCGTTAATCAGCCCGAGGCAACTTGTTGGTTTCATCCGCACCCTCATGGCAAAACCGGTTATCAAGTTGCCATGGGGTTGGCGGGTTTAGTATTAATTGAAGATGAACATAGCCAATTACAAAAATTGCCAAACCAATGGGGTATCGATGATATTCCCGTTATTTTGCAGGATAAACGTTTAAATCGCGCAGGGCAGATAGATTATCAACTTAATGTAATGAGTGCTGCTGTTGGTTGGTTTGGTAACACAATGTTAACTAATGGCGTAGTATTACCTAAACATATAGCACCTAAGGGTTGGTTACGTTTACGATTTCTTAATGGCTGTAATGCCAGAAGTTTAAACCTGGCAACTAGTGATGGGCGAAAAATGTATGTTATTGCGAGTGATGGTGGACTATTAAAGGAACCTGTTGCAGTCGATCAATTACCGATGATAAGTGCTGAACGTTTTGAGGTACTCATTGATGCCTCAAATGGTAAAGCGTTTGATATTGTTACCTTGCCAGTCAAACAAATGGGGATGACAATAGCGCCTTTTGATCAACCCGTAGCTGTATTGCACATTGAGCCAGGATTAAACGCAAGAGCGACTTTTTTACCTGACAGTTTAGCTTCTATTGCATCATTGCCTGATTTGACTGGCATTAAACAGCGTCAATTGCATTTAATGATGGATGCACGTTTAGATATGCAAGGTATGATGGCGCTTAGAAAAGAGTATGGTGAACAGGCTTTGGCGGGGATGAATATGCATGGTCATAGCAATATGATGAAGCAAAATGGGGGCATGCGATGCATAATCATCAGCAAGCGCCGATGAGGAATCAATCATTCGATCTTCTCCATGCCAATAGTATTAATGGTCGACCTTTTTCCATGACGGAAGTGGCATTTAATGTTGCAAAAGGTCAGTATGAACGCTGGATCATATCCGGTCGTGGTGACATGATGTTACATCCTTTCCATATACATGGAACTCAATTTAGGATCTTGACAGAGAATGGACAACCAGTGGCTGCTCACCGACAAGGTTGGAAAGATACTGTGCGAGTTGATGGTGATATCAGTGAGGTATTGGTAAAGTTTGATCATATCGCAACTCAGGCGCATCCCTATATGGCGCATTGTCATTTGTTAGAGCATGAAGATACGGGCATGATGGCTAGTTTCTCGGTTAGCTAAGATATTAACTCTTATCTTTATGTTGTTAATCAATATTGGATGAGGGCATTTTATCGCGTCTTTATTGCCCTTATGTTAAAATCTACGGTTTTACTTCCATGAATACCTAAAGCCTAAAGTTATGAAACAAATTATAGAAGTCATGATCTCAGAAGCGGATGTTAAACAACGTATTGATGAGATGGCAAAAGAGATTGTTAAACATTATAAATCATTGCCAGAAGAGTTAGTGTTGGTTGGTCTGTTAAAAGGTTCTTTTATTTTTATGGCTGATTTATGTCGTAAAATTGATATCCCTCATGAAGTCGATTTTATGACGGTATCAAGTTATGGCAATGGCATGACTTCAACTCGCGATGTGAAAATTATTAAGGATCTAGATGAAGATATTCGTGGCAAGCATGTTCTGATTGTTGAAGATATCATTGATTCTGGTAATACATTGAAAAAAGTGCGTAAAATCCTAAAATTACGTGGCCCCAAGTCTGTGGCAATTTGTACGTTATTGGACAAACCTTCTCGACGTGAAGTAGAGGTGCCTGTTGAATGGATAGGTTTTGCTATAGAAGATGAATTTGTTGTGGGTTATGGTATCGACTATGCACAGCAATATCGACATTTATCCTATATTGGGCATGTTATTTTACTAGACGATTAAGCCTAGTGTTATTTATTGAATGAAAAAATCGAACGTTAGTTCGATTTTTTGTGGTGCTTATTTTTGCTCGCTTAATTTAGCAATAGCTTGCCGATAGGTGATTTCAAGCTGTTCACGGCTATTAGCCGTAACATCAAGATCATTGAGTCTGCCATTCTGTATACCATAGACCCAGCCATGAATAATGACGTTTTGGCTGCGCCGCCAGGCAGATTGTATTATTGTCGAATGACCGAGATTATATACTTGCTCAATAACATTGAGTTCACATAAGCGATTTGCCCGTTCTTGCGGTGCAAGCTCACCTAAGATGGCACTATGTTTAAACAAAATATCACGGACATGCAGTAGCCAGTTATTAATCAGCCCTCGTTCTGTGTTATCAATTGCGGCTTCAATACCACCACAACCATAGTGACCACAGATGATAATGTGTTCAACTTTTAGTACGTCAACAGCATATTGGATGACTGACAGGCAATTTAAATCAGTATGGATCACCAAATTAGCGACATTTCGGTGGACAAATAGATCGCCTGGCGCTGCTTTAGTTAATTTTTCAGCTGGTACGCGGCTGTCAGAGCAGCCTATCCACAGAAAATGTGGATTTTGAAATTTTGCTAATTCTTTAAAAAAAGAGGGATTTTCTTTGGTTACTGATTCTGACCACTGTAGATTGTTTTCAAACAGCTGTTTAATTTTTTTCATCATAATTCACGTGGATTAGTTATGGTTAACTGCAATAATAATCATATACAACATAAATTTATTTTTTAATATTTACTCGCTGTTAGTTATAGTTTAATTGAAAAAAGATGACTAATGGTGTGATTTATTATCATATGTGGAATAAAAATAGATAAGAAAGGTTTTTTATGACTTATGCTTTAGAGCTGCTCCAGCTTACAAAAACCTATCCCGGTGGTGTGAAAGCATTAACCGGAATTGATTTACAGGTTGAGGTGGGAGATTTCTATGCCTTATTAGGACCTAATGGTGCAGGTAAATCAACGACAATTGGTATTATCAGTTCATTAGTCAATAAAACGAGCGGTAAAGTGAGAGTATTTGGCTACGATCTTGATAAAGATGTGGTGAATGTAAAACGCCAGTTGGGTTTAGTACCTCAAGAATTCAATTTTAATCCATTTGAAACAGTCATACAGATAGTGCTGAATCAAGCGGGTTATTATGGCGTTCCACGTTCGTTAGCCTTATCTAGAGCAGAAATGTATCTTTCTCAACTGGCTTTGTGGAATAAACGCGACGAGCCTGCACGAGACCTCTCCGGAGGCATGAAACGGCGTTTGATGATTGCTCGTGCATTAATGCATCAACCTAAGCTGCTAATTTTGGACGAACCAACCGCAGGGGTCGATATTGAATTGCGTCGTTCAATGTGGAGTTTTTTGAAGACCTTAAACGCGCAAGGCACCACCATTATTTTAACGACTCATTATTTGGAAGAAGCGGAAATGCTGTGTCGAAATATTGGTATTATTCAATATGGAGAATTGATTGAGAATACCAGTATGAAAAAACTACTTAATCAATTGGAGTCAGAGACGTTTATTTTTGATCTGGCGCCAAAGAGTCCTATTCCTACATTAGATGGTTATAAATTCAGGCTAGTGGATACTTCAACCTTAGAAGTTGATGTACTTCGCAATCAAGGTTTGAATGGTTTATTTAGCCAATTTGCTGAGCAAGGGATACAGATAATCAGCATGCGTAATAAAGTCAATCGTTTGGAGGAGTTATTTGTTGGTTTAATGAATAAACAACATCCACTATCGATAAAACAAGGAGAAAATAGATGATTCAGCTCTACTGGGTGGCGATGAAAACCATCTGGATCAAAGAAATAACACGTTTTGCGCGTATTTGGGTACAAACTTTACTACCGCCGGTGATCACCATGTCACTCTATTTTATTATCTTTGGTAATTTAATTGGTGCAAGAATTGGCAATATGGATGGTGTGAATTACATGCAGTTTATTGTTCCAGGCTTGATTATGATGTCGGTGATCACAAACGCTTATGCGAATGTTTGCTCCTCTTTTTTTGGGGCAAAATTCCAAAAAAGCATTGAAGAATTGTTGGTTGCACCCGTTCCTACCCATATTGTCATAATTGGTTTTGTTGGCGGTGGGGTTGCTCGAGGTATATTGGTGGGTCTATTGGTTACCCTAGTTTCGCTTTTTTTTGTTCCATTACATATTTATTCATGGTGGATGGTCATTATTACCGTATTAATGACGGCAATTTTATTCTCATTAGCGGGATTAGTGAATGCGATATTTGCCAAAACCTTTGATGATATTAGTATTATTCCTACCTTTGTTTTAACACCATTAACTTATTTAGGTGGTGTTTTTTATTCTTTGTCTCTGTTGCCAGAGTTTTGGCAAATGGTATCGAAGCTTAATCCGATCGTCTATATGATCAGCGGGTTACGTTATGGATTTCTTGGTATTAGTTATGTCGCAATATCGATTACTTTATCAGTATTAGTGATTTTTATTGTTATCTTATATGCGATAACTTGGTACTTAATTGAAAAAGGACAAGGTTTAAGAACTTAACAATTGCCCCGTAAATCCTCGCCCAATGCGGGCCGGGATATAAGGGATGCTAATCAGGTGTTTTCTGCGATTCTACATACGTTTTCAGTGTTTCGATTGTTGCACCGCCAGAACTACAGGCGAAGTAAGAACGTGACCAGAGAACGCCAGTATTAGACTGCTTTATCAGGTGACTATTTTGTTGTCGTACCATTCTGCTGCTGATCGATTTCAGGTTATTTACCAGAACACTAACCGATAACTTTGGCGGATATCCCACCAGAACATGAATGCGATCCGCTTCTCCATCCACTTCAAGAATATCTATCTCAAGCCGTTTGGCGGCATGGTGCATTGCTTCCCGTATCTGGGCGATCATTGCACCGTCTAACAATTTACGTCGGTACTTAGTACAGAAAATCAGGTGTACAACAAGTTTCGTTACCGAATGACGGCGGCGAAGGTAATCGGGAAAAGTTTTATCTTGAGCACTCATTTACAAAACCTTCTTGGAAGATTATTTTATATTGATTGTATATAAGAGCACTTATTATGTATAGAGCAACAAAAGTACGCATTTATCCAACGCAAGAACAGGCTGAATTGCTGGAAAAACAGTTCGGCGTGGTGCGTTTTGTGTACAATAAAGCTCTGCATATCCGTACTCACTGGTATAAGCGATACGGCGTTTCTCTGAGTAACATCAAACACATTCAGCCTTTGTTGCCTATTGCAAAAAAATCCCGTCGCTATGGATGGATAAAACAGGCTGACAGCAATGCGTTACAGGTGGCATTACAGAATCTGGATCAGGCTTTCAAAAACTTCTTTGATAAGCGGGCAAAATACCCGAAATTCAAACGGAAACACGGGGCGCAATCCAGCTACCATTGCAGTAATCTGAAAATCACCAACGACACTATCAAGATCCCTAAAATCCCGGCTATCAGAGCGAATATTCACCGAGAGATTACCGGTAAGGTGAAAAGCATCACACTGAGTCGAAGCGCAACAGGGAAATACTATGCGTCACTACTGTGTGATGACGGGGTAGAAGTACCCGCAAAGCCAGTATTGATATCAAATATCACGGGGCTTGATGTAGTGCTGAGTGTCAACGATCACCGAAAACTGATCCACTTTTTATCTAAATCCGATCAATCAAAATTGATCCACTGTTTTACTCAGTTATTGCTCCTGAGCGCCGCTTATCTTTCAATCGGTAGCTTTCACCGCTTAATTGCAGTACATGCGAATGATGAAGTAAACGATCAAGCATAGCGGCAGTTAATGTTGCGTCATCAGCAAAAGCACTTGGCCATTGCCCAAATGATAGGTTACTCGTCAATATGACACTGCCATGCTCATAACGCTTGGCAATCACATTGAAAAACAGGTTTGCTTCTTCTCGCCCAAACGGCAGGTATCCAATCTCATCGATAATCAACAACTTCGGGGCCATCACCGAACGTGATAGATATTGTTTGAGCTTATTTTGTCGTTTGGCAGTTGAGAGTTGCAACATCAGTTCAGCTGCCGTGGTAAAGCGGGTTTTCTTCTTGGCCTGTACTGCTTTTAATCCTAACCCAATAGCTAAATGCGTTTTGCCTACACCGCTTGGGCCAAGCAACACGACATTTTCATTACGTTCAATAAACGTTAATGCGCTTAATTCTGTATGTTGTTTGGGGATCCCCGTTGCAAACTTAAAATCGAACGTATTAAGTTCTTTATGTGCTGGGAATCCTGCCATCCGACTCAAAAGATTACGAGTTCGTTCATCTCGTTGTTGTTGCTCACATTTTAACAGGGACAGTAAAACCTCCGTAGCTTTTGTCTTGGGCAATGCATTTTCGGCAAGTGATGACCAATGAGTCGGAATAGAATTTAATTTCAATGACTCACCCAGGTGTTCAATTTTTTTATGCACTAACATGTTCACCTCCCAGTAATGCTTCGTATACGCTGATTGAGTGTTGCAAACTGACAGATTCAAGGGGCGGTACGATAGGGATATTAAGCGTATTAGTCTGTGGGATAGATTGGCAAACCCTTGCTGGTAAGGGTAGAAGAGACTTAACTTCCTTAGCTAATCTATCTGCTGGCTTCTCTAACGTTGTTCCATGAATTCGCTGATGGGCAACGCGTTGTAACCATGGACCCACTTTTGCATTAGCTATTTCAATATCCAGTTCAAGATTATGAGCACGAAGGTCGGTGTTTAATGGCACGATAAAGCTGTTTTTTAAATAGTGGTTAAAGCGCTCTACTTTCCTTTCGTTTTGCCCTGTAGGGCTTGCAAGCCTTCAATTTAAACCCGTAATCTTTCGACATTTGAAGCATTTCGACATGTAATTTATGCTCACCTTCTGCATAAGCATCCCGTTCGATGATGAGGGATTTTGCGTTATCACACAATACTTCCTGTGGTACACCACCAAAGTAGTCGAAAGCTTCTCTTAAACCTTGCTGCCACGATTCTGCTCGTTCATTATCAAAGAACTTTACATAACTCGCACGCGAATAGCCTAGCGTTGCAACAAACGCTTTCAGCGATTTTTACCTCGCCGGATGCTGGTGAAGTCGATTTGCATTTGTTGACCTGGCTGTGTTTCAAAACGGACGACTACTTCGGGAACAATGCTTGGTTTAAATTGACAAACAAATCGGCGTAATTGAGCAATACCACCTTGATAGCCGTTTTCAACTACCTCATCAAATAAGACTGTTGCAGGGATCCAATCAGGTTTAGCCAGTTCAATTCGCTGAAGCAAATAAGGTTTAAAGGGGGATAATTTAGTCGGTTGTTGACTTCTTTTAGCATAAGTTGGCATTGTCTGTTGTTGTAAATGATGTTTTACGGTGTTACGGGATATACCCAACTCACTGGCAATTTTTCGAAGGCTTTGTCCTTGTGCAAAGCGAACATGAATATCCACAAATATCTCCTTGGTTAACATAAATTATCCGTACAAAAATGTGCGAATAATACCAAGTGGATCAGTTTTAGATGATCGTTAGTGGATCAGTTTTGCATGATCGGTGACAGCTGAGTCATTACGCCATCAAATCAGACGGCAATAAGATTGCTAATCCGCACCACCTTATCAATGCCAGCCATAACCTACGTCGAAAACAAAAAGCCTTATCTCGCAAGCAAAAAGGGAGTACTAATCGCCGTAAAGCCCGAATACAGCTTGCAGGTGTACACGAACGGGTAGCGAATGCCCGTGCTGATTTTCAACACAAACTCTCTCGTGCAATTGTTGACGAAAACCAAGCGGTAATAGTAGAGACACTGAAATCGGCGAACATGATGAAAAACCGCTGTCTGGCACGCGCTATCGGTGATGCAAGCTGGCATGGTTTTATCACAAAACTGGAATATAAAGCCGCAGAAAAAGGCATACATCTGGTAAAACTGGATCAATGGTTTGCCAGTACGAAAACCTGTCATTGCTGTGGTCACAAAATGTCAGAAATGCCACTACATAAGCGTATCTGGCAATGCCCTGAATGTGGAGTTGAACATGACCGCGATATCAATGCGGCAATCAATATCCGACACAAGGGTATATTGGAATTACAAGCGGCGGGACACGTCGTTTCAGCCCATGGAGACCAGCGTAAATCCGTCGTAAGACGGTTGCGGTCTGAGAAGTGGGAAGCCTCGCCGTTTACGGCGGGGAGCAGTCACTTACTCGTATACAGTGCGCTAAAAATACCAGGAATTGCGCTATTTTTTAGCGCTTCTGCTGTATTATTTCTATGTTGCTGGGATAAGTTTTTGTTATTTTCTGATAATACTTGTTAGTTTTGGCTGATGGTTAGCGCAATTGATGGCGGAGCGTGTGGTCAACATCTATTGTTCTCGCTGCTAACTTATTGAGGCTTAAAGCGTAAGCCAAATTCCAGCATTAACAAATTCATATCGCCAATTGAATTATTGGCTAAGTTACCATAAAGTCAGTCCATTTTTAGCAACCAGCTGCAACCTATCGCTGAGCAATTCTCCATCTGGAAAGTGTAGCTTAGGGGCAATTTCAGCTAAAGGATAAAGCATAAACTCCCGTTCTTTAAGGCCATAATGGGGGATAGTTAAATGTGCTGTCTGAATAATTTGTTGGCCATATAACATAATATCCAAATCAAGCGTTCTTGGGCCCCAACGATCAGCTTTACGTGTTCTACCATGCATTGCTTCAATCGATTGGGTATGTTCAAGCAGGGTTGCGGGCAATAACTCAGTATCTAACGCGATAACGGCATTCAGATAGTCAGGTTGCCCTTGTGGCCCCATAGGTTTAGAATGATAGAAAGAAGAAACGGTAACCGGCTTGGTATTGGGTAATTGATGCAACTCTTTAATAGCACTTTGTACTTGTTGTAAAGGATTATTTAGATTGCTGCCAATGGCGATATAAACACGCTCCATCTTTAATTAACTCGGTTATTTTTTATCGGTTTACGGTTAGTATGATTTCGGCGATGCGACCAATTACGACGATGAGTTGGTATATTACCTAACTCCGAGATCATTTCATGTTGTAGGCTATTACTGGCTTGTTGAAATTCAGCCCACCAATGAGCCAGTTCTTCTAATTCACGCCGCTTTTCTACGTTGGCGCGTAGCTCTAGCAGATCAAACGCAGCGCGAAATTTTGGATGTTCAAGTAGTTTATCTGCTTTTTTCCCTTGGCGCCTTGGTAGTCGCAATTGTAGCTGCCAAATATCGCGCATTATTGAAGTAAGCCGTTTAGGGATAGCGATAGAGCGGCATTGCTCATCAAGGATATCATTCATTGCGATAGCAAAGGCTTCGTAATAGGGTAAACCACTTTCCTGAGAAAGTCTTTCTGCATGTTCTACCAGTGGGTACCACAACATGGTAGCAAATAAGAATGCCGGATTAACACGTTTATTATTCTTTATTCGATAATCAGTATTTTGCAGCACCTGATTAATGATAAGCTCCATCGGTGAATCATTATTGGCGGTGAAGTGGCGTTCAACTAGCGGAAATAATGATTGAAAGAGATTATAACGTTTTAATTGTTGATAGGTTTGATAACCTTGACCAGTCTGAAGTAATTTGAGCGACTCTTCAAATAGACGTGCCGATGGAATGTCTTTTAACAAATATGCCAGTTGTGGAATAGGCTTGGCAGTTTCGGCATCGATTTGCATATTTAGTTTACAAGCAAATCGAATAGCGCGTAGCATCCTAACGGGATCTTCTCGATAACGAATTTTGGGATCACCAATTAAGCGGATCATACCGTTATTTAAATCTTCAAATCCACCCACATAATCACGTAGGGTAAAATCGTTAATTCTGTAGTATAGGCTATTGATGGTAAAGTCGCGTCGAATGGCATCGTCTTCAATGTTACCGAAAATATTATCTCTCAGTAACATACCACTTTGTGCTTTGTGAGCCATGTCCTTATTATTAGTATCAGTTTGTTCATGAGAACCACGAAAAGTAGCGACTTCGATGATTTCATAACCAAACATGATATGTGCTAAACGAAAACGGCGTCCGACTAAACGACAGTTACGAAATAATTTGCGAATTTGTTCCGGTGTCGCATTTGTAGTAACGTCGAAGTCTTTAGGTTTTTTACCTAATAGTAAATCTCTGACACTACCACCGACCAGATAGGCTTCATAGCCAGCATTATTGAGACGATAAAGAACTTTCAGTGCATTGTCACTGATGTCTCTGCGCGAGATAGGATGCTTATCTCGTGGAATTATGGATATTGAAGTATTTATAGCAGAGGCAGGTATAGATTTATCTGCTAATTGAGTACTTTTAATGGTTTTCGTACCCCGATATCTTTTTGTTAGTAAAGCTTTTACCTTAGTCTTGGACTTAGTGTTGGTCGCAGAACTATCATAAGATTTCTGTTTACTTCGATTGTTTTTTTCTTCTCGTATCAATAAATTACGACAGAAATTGGCTACCCGGGTAAAAATAATACACCTCGATATCTAATGCGATTCTAGTTAAAAAAATAAATACTAATAATTAATCATATCTTATAGGATTTTTTTTGAGAATGCCTAAGTAGGATAAAAATTGCTGATTAATCATAATTTGTAACAATTCTGCCGTTTGGTTGAATGCTATTAAGTTGCCAATTTTGTACAGCTTGGTTCAGTAATTGTTCAGTAGTAAGGTCTTGCCAATTAATAATAGTTGGTTGCGATAAAAAATTTAGTGCATCAATTAAAATAGGCCGCGGATCGTTTATCGGCAGCGGCGGGGTATGATTTTGTTTAGAAAGTTTATTATGAAAACGATTTAATACTAAAGGTAAATGCATATAATCGGGTACCGGAAAAGCGAGAAGGTGATGAAGAGAAATTTGTCTAACGCTTGGCGCAATCAGATCAGCGCCACGAACAACTTCGGTAATAGCTTGGTCATGATCGTCAATAACGACAACAAGATTATAAGCAAATAGATTATCTTTTCGCACAATAATGAAGTCTTCTTCAGCCAAAGAGCGAGGCGCTACATAATCACCTTGTAATTGATCATAAAAACCATAAACCGGTTTTGACTGTATGATTCTCAAAGCTGCTGCTGTAGAAGATAAACCAAGATTGCGACAATGTGCGTCGTAATAACCACCGATAGCATTAATACGTTGGCGTGTACAACGGCAATAGTAGCAGTCATAGCACTGCTTTAGCTGCGCTAAAGTGTCATGGTAAAGATCATGCCGTTGTGACTGATAGATGATTTTACCATCCCAATGTAAGCCATAATGCGCTAACGTTTTTAAAATGCGCGAAGCCGCCCCTGGCACTTCTCTAGCAGTATCGATGTCATCAATCCTGACATACCATTTTCCTTGTTTTTTTTTGGCTTGTAGGTAGCTACCAAGCGCTGTAACTAACGAGCCAAAATGCAGATCACCTGTTGGGGACGGCGCAAAGCGTCCAATATAGGGTGAAACGTTAGTAATTATTGAATTACTCATTGATTATCAAAAGGATAAGGTACACTTCTGTGTACCTTATTTTATTGGTGTAAGATTATTGGCTAACCCGCCATCTGTTTTTCACGTAATTCAGCTAATGTTTTGCAATCAATACATAAATCAGCTGTTGGGCGAGCTTCTAAGCGGCGGATACCAATTTCAACCCCACAGCTTTCACAATAACCAAAATCTTCATCATCAATTTTTTTTATTGTCTTCTCGATTTTTTTAATCAACTTACGTTCGCGATCGCGATTACGTAACTCAAGGCTAAATTCCTCTTCCTGTGCCGCTCTATCAACGGGATCAGGGAAATTGGCTGCTTCATCTTGCATATGAGTTACAGTGCGGTCGACTTCATCTCTGAGTTGATTGCGCCATGCTTCGAGAATAACCCTAAAATGTTTGAGTTGGGCTTCGTTCATGTACTCTTCGCCTGGCTTTTCTTGGTAGGGCTCTACCCCAGCGATGGCGAGAATGCTTAAGGACGAGGTTTTAGGTTTTTGCCCTTCTTGCATAATGCTTCTCCTACACACGCAATTTTCATAAAGAACCCCTCAATGGGGAAAAACTAAGGTCGCTATAAATAACAGAACACTTCATACTTAGCAATGGTTCTTACAATTCGTTTTACTGTATCAGGGTGATGCGCGTGTTCTCTGCCTTTTTTGTAAGTAAAACGAATTTTGCCTAAAAGAATATAATAGCTTGGTTTATTGAATAAAGGATATTTTTTTATCCATTGATAGCCCTTTTTCTGATATTTTAATCTGATAGCAGAGTATTTCAACACCAAAATTCGTTGCTTGCTTTAAGAGCGCAGCATAATGAGAATCAATATGGCTTGCAACAGACATTTTCTTTATACCACTATGAAGTACGGCAAAGAACAAAACGGCTCTTTCACCTCGTTCAGCTATCAAGGATAGTTCACGTAAATGTTTTTGCCCTCTGATTGTAACAGCGTCAGGAAAATAACCGATATTGTTTTCTAGTAAGGTGACTGATTTGACTTCAATATAGCAATTAACATGCTGTTTTTTGGTTAGTAGAAGATCGATGCGACTATTTTCGTCGCCATATTTCACCTCTCGGCTAATGTTATCATAATCGGATAATTCCGGAATTTTATTTTCTACTACAAATTGACAAATAACATCATTTGCTCGATGAGTATTAACACAAATCCAATCGCCAGTTTGTGTTTGTGTCAGTTCCCAACTATA
Organism: Arsenophonus nasoniae; assembly: GCF_004768525.1. Lineage (NCBI taxonomy): Bacteria > Pseudomonadati > Pseudomonadota > Gammaproteobacteria > Enterobacterales > Morganellaceae > Arsenophonus > Arsenophonus nasoniae. Next base: position 3,365,196 of record NZ_CP038613.1, on the reverse strand, counting down.
GGGATATTTTCGCTTAAAATTATTTGATGTTGAGTACCAAACCGTATCTCCAGGTGTTGCACAGCCGATCATAGCGCCTGTATTGGCACAATGAATAGTTAGTAATTTACCTGATGGTGTAATAACATCAGCGAGAAAACGTTTATAACGCTTTACTAATTGTGCTGATTTTAGTGGCGGAAACCGATACATTGGTAATTACTCCAGTAGTGATAGATGCGCCCAAAGACAACAATAATGCTACAATGTTTGGCATTAAAAGTTAATAATTGTTGCTTTTATATATAAATTGGTGAATAGATAGTGTTCATTAAATGGGATAGCGATAATAACAGTCACCATCAGGATATAAAGCTACTATGTAGCGGATATTGATTATTTAATTATGATAAAATCTTGTTTTAATGAGATATATGAAAAAAGTATCTGTAAGTTATGATTAAGATCTTGGGCTAATAATAAATTACTAGTAAATAAAAATTAATTTTATACCATGTTTGACAAAGATAATTATGAACCTATTGGGCGCAAATCTAAGAAAAAGTCCACTGGTAAAAAATCAAAATCTCAGCAAAATAATCGCTTAGACAACTATGATTATGAGTATGAAGATATTGATGACAGCGAGGAAGAAGAACTAATGGCAAATAAAGACAATAAGTCTCGGCCAGCTAAAAATAACAGATGGCGTTGGTTTTGGTTGTTTGTCAAAATTGCCATCGTCTTGGCACTATTAATTGGTGTTTATGGTATCTATTTATATCAGAAAATCAGTGAACGTCTTGATGGAAAAGTTTGGGATCTACCGGCAGCTGTTTATGGTCGAATGGTTAATCTTGAACCAGGGATGAATTACAGTAAAGAAGAGATGATCCGATTATTAGATGGCATGCAATATCGTCAGGTAAATAAAATCACTTTACCTGGTGAGTATATTGTTAAAAATAATACGATTGAGATGTTACGCCGGCCATTTTCCTTTCCTGATCAAAGAGAAGAACAGATTTTGGCTAAATTAAGTTTTGAACAAGCTCGCCTCACTAATATTACTAATATGGAAAATGGCCGTTCATTTGGTTTTTTTCGGCTTGATCCAAAACTTATCACGATGATGCAATCGGCTAACAATGAGCAACGCTTAGTCTTGCCGAGAGAAGATTTTCCTGATTCTTTAGTCAAAATATTGCTTGAAACGGAAGACCGGCATTTTTATGAGCATGATGGCGTCAGTATTTATTCTATTGGACGTGCGGTTATTGCTAATTTAATGGCCGGTAAGACTGTTCAGGGTGGTAGTACGTTAACCCAGCAATTAGTTAAAAACTTATTTTTGAGTAATGAAAGAACGTTAATACGTAAAGCCAATGAAGCTTATATGGCGATTTTAATGGACTCTCGCTATAGCAAAGAACGTATTCTTGAACTTTATCTAAATGAAGTTTATTTAGGCCAAAGTGGCGATGAGCAAATTCGGGGCTTTCCTCTTGCTAGTCTCTATTATTTTGGTCGTCCAATCGATGAGCTGAGTATTGATCAACAAGCATTATTAGTTGGTATGGTGAAGGGGGCATCACTATATAACCCATGGCGTAACCCTAAACTGGCCCTTGAGCGTCGCAATTTAGTGTTAAAGCTGTTGGAAACGCGCCAAATTATCGATCATGAAATGTATAATATATTGAGTGCTCGTCCTTTGGGCGTGAAATCTAGAAGTGGTGTTTTAACACCTCAACCCGCTTTTATGCAGCTCGTTCGGCAAGAATTAGCTGAAAAATTAGGGGATAAAGTAAATAATCTTTCCGGTGCTAAGATCTTTACTACCTTAGATCCGGTCTCACAACAAGCGGCTGAAAATGCCGTCGAGCAGGGAATAGCTGATTTACGTAAAACACGTAAGTTGCCTGATCTTGAAGGTGCGATGGTCGTCGTTGACCGTATTAATGGTGAAGTTCGCGCTATGGTCGGCGGCTCGCAACCACAATATTCTGGTTTTAACCGAGCGTTAAATGCTCGCCGCTCAATTGGTTCATTGGCTAAACCCTCGACTTATCTTACCGCATTAAGTGAACCGGATCGTTTTCGTTTAAATACCTGGGTACCTGACGAACCAATTAGTGTCAAATTTGATAACCAAATATGGGAACCGAAAAATTATGATCGCCGCTTTCGGGGGCAGGTCATGTTGATTGATGCCTTGGCCAGTTCGTTGAATATCCCGGCGGTAAATATTGGCTTAAGCGTTGGCTTGGATCAAGTTAGTAAAGTACTAGTAAGTCTTGGCGTGCCAAGCGACGCGATAGAAAAAGTGCCCGCTATGTTATTAGGGGCGTTGAACTTAACGCCAGTAGAAACAGCGCAAATGTTTCAAACCATTAGTGGTGGTGGCAATCGAGCGTCCTTATCGGCATTGCGCTCTGTGATTGATGGTGATGGCAATGAGCTTTATCAAAGTTATCCATCTGCCGAGCGGGCAGTCTCTCCGCAAGCCGCTTATCTAACACTTTATGGTATGCAACAAGTGGTTGAGCGCGGAACATCTCGTTCATTAATGAATAAATTTGCTCAATATCATTTAGCCGGTAAAACGGGAACAACGAATGATCTACGCGATAGTTGGTTTGCTGGTATCGATGGTAAGGAAGTGGCAATCGCTTGGGCCGGTCGTGATAATAATGGACCGACAAATCTTACTGGTGCAAGTGGGGCATTGCAACTATATCGTCGTTATTTAGAAAACCAAACCCCATTGGCATTGGATAATCGCCCACCAGAAGGAATTACTGAGATGCGCGTGAATAGCGATGGTAGTTTTAACTGCGCAGGTGGTGGATATCGCATTTTGCCAGTATGGACCGAGGATCCCCAAGCATTATGTCAGCTAGGGATACAATTGTTGAAGCCAAACTTGAATTTAAATGAACAGCAGACAAATAGTAATGATGCGCCCGCTTGGGTAAAAGAGATGTTTGGGCAGTAAAAAAAGCGAGTAAACCGGCGCTGTATTAAAAAAATTGGCGCCGGTTTTTATGTTTAAAAATGATTATTGCATCTTGTTAAACGCATTTTCTGCCGCTTTGATTGTGCGATCAATATCTTCATGACTGTGCGCAATGGACATGAAACCCGCCTCAAATGCTGAAGGGGCTAAATAAACGCCTTGGTCTAACATTAAATGAAAGAATTGCTTAAATTTCTCAATATCACATCGCATAACATCTTGGTAGCAATTAACTTGGGTTGCTTGGGTAAAAAATAGACCAAACATGCCGCCAACATGATTAACAATGAACGGAATACCCGCTTGTTGCGCTTTTTCTTGCAAACCGTTAGCAAGTTTTGTCGTCAGTTCTGTTAAGCGTTTATGGGTATTGGGTTTAGCGACTTCAGTTAAGCAAGCCAGGCCTGCAGCCATGGCTAATGGGTTGCCTGATAATGTGCCAGCTTGATAAATTGGCCCTATTGGTGCGAGTTTTTCCATCAGTTCACGGCGGCCACCGAATGCGCCAACAGGCATACCACCGCCGATTATTTTGCCTAGACAGGTCAAATCAGGTTTGACTTGATAATGTGCTTGCGCACCACCTAAGGCAACTCGAAAACCGGTCATGACTTCGTCAATAATCAGTAGTGCGCCAAATTGATCACATAATGTGCGTAGCCCGGGCAAAAATTCAGCTTCCGGTAGAATACAATTCATATTGCCAGCTACTGGCTCAACAATGATACAAGCGATTTCGTGCGGATATTGGGCAAAAGTTTGCCGTACAGAATCTAAATCATTAAATGTACAGGTCAGCGTATGTTTAGCAATATCCGCAGGGACGCCAGGAGAATTAGGCTGACCGATAGTTAAAGCACCTGAGCCAGCTTTAACTAAAAGGCAGTCGGCATGTCCATGATAACAGCCTTCAAATTTAATAATCTTATCCCGTTCTGTATAGCCGCGAGCGAGCCTTATGGCACTCATTGTGGCTTCTGTGCCTGAATTCACCATACGAACCATTTCGATGGATGGAATAAGTTGACTTATCATTTCTGCCATTACGACTTCAATAGCGGTTGGGGCACCAAAACTCAGGCCATTTTCTGCCGCTTGAATGACTGCTTGCTGGATAATAGGGTGGTTATGACCTAAAATCATTGGCCCCCAAGAACCGACGTAATCAATATAAGCTTTGCCATCAACATCATAAATATAAGCGCCGTTAGCTCGCTGAATAAATAATGGAGAGCCGCCAACACCATTAAACGCCCGCACGGGTGAATTGACACCGCCAGGAATAAATTTTTTAGCTTTTAGGTAAAGTGTTTCAGATTGACTCATTAAATAACTCCAAGCATTTGTCCAGCAGAAATTTTTGCCATATCTTAAAGCAGTATTGCGAGTAAACCAAATAGCAAATTTAGGGGGAATTTTTTAAAATCAGTTAATTTAGGCTGGATCTTGAATCAATTGGCCGGCTGTTAGATAATTGCCCCTTGTCCAGTGAAGTATTGATGCTTCCTGTGTCTATTGATTGGCATGTCGGCCTGGAGTTAGAAATGAGTAATGATACTGCATTGCCTATACAGTTTACTGATGCTGCAGCAAATAAAGTTAAAGCGCTGATTGCGGATGAAGAAAATCCCAATTTGCGTTTGCGCGTCTATATTACTGGCGGGGGCTGTAGTGGTTTTCAATATGGTTTCACCTTTGATGATAAAATGAATGAAGGTGATTTAACGATTGAAAAGCAAGGCGTGGAATTAATCGTTGATCCGATGAGTTTACAGTATTTGGTTGGTGGTTGTGTTGATTATATTGAAGGATTAGAAGGGGCACGGTTTGTGGTAACCAATCCGAATGCCAAAACAACTTGCGGTTGTGGTTCTTCATTTAGTATTTAATCACTTAACCTTACTAAGGGTAATTAATAACCCTTAGTATGGGGCTCTATTTTAGCTTGCCGAAATGGCTGTTAATAGCTCATCTACTACTTTGGCTTGAGTTAGCTAAATTTGCCAACATTGTTTGCACCATTAGGCTTGATTGACGAGCAGCGACAGGCAAAAATTCTTCAAAAGAGAGATGAGACTCTTTATCAGCGACATCAGAAATTGCACGCACAACAACGAATGGGATACCAAATTGATGACATACATGACCAATTGCAGCGCCTTCCATTTCAACCGCGATGGCAGCAGGGAAAGTTTGGCGAATATAGGTTAACGCTTTAGCGCCATTAATAAAGCTATCACCACTACAAATCAAACCGCGAATCGCCTGTAAATCCAATTTTTCAATACATTTTTCGGCCAGTTCTATCAATTTTTTATTCGCATTGAATGTAGCCGGACATTGTGCCATTTGGCCTGGTTGGTAACCAAAAGCAGTGACATTGACATCATGATAGCAAACTTGGCTGGAAACCACGATATCGCCAACCTGCAAAGTAGGCACTAATCCGCCGGCGGAGCCAGTGTTAATAATAATTTCAGGCGCAAAATGTTCTATTAGTAAGGTTGTTCCTATTGCCGCCGAAACTTTACCAATGCCTGATTTTAATAATGCGATATCAAGATCATTAAATTTTCCGCAATAGATTTCGCAGCCACCTCGTGACAATGCAGACTGAGCATCAATTAGCTCACGCAATAATGCCACTTCTTGCTCCATTGCACCTATTATCGCAACTTTCATTGTGTCATACTCACTGTTGATTAATTAGACATGTTGTCAGATCCGTGCCATTGTAACATTGAAAACCAAAAAAAGTTAACTGTGCCCATTAGCTGGGGATATTTCATCATCAGGAGGAGAAATGTCCAAGATTGATTTTAGGCAAAAGCTCAATTTTCTGCGTAAATATAGTGATTACAATGTTGATACAAAGAATGAAGAACAAGTTAATCGTCAATTTGAAAGTGATCGAGGACGCATTATTAATTCTGCAGCCATACGTCGATTACAACAGAAGACTCAAGTCTTTCCTTTAGAACAAAATGCTGCAGTTCGCAGTCGTCTAACTCATTCATTAGAAGTGCAGCAAATTGGCCGTTTTATTTCAAAGACCGTGATCAGTCAATTGAAAAAAAAGAAATTACTGGCAACTTATGGTCTTTCTGAGCGTCTTGATGCGTTTGAAAGTTTGATAGAAATGGCGTGTTTGATGTATGATATAGGTAACCCACCTTTTGGTCATTTTGGTGAAGCTGCCATTAAGAGCTGGTTTTCAACATTACTTGACGCTGAATTTATTTCTAATAAATCAAAGGCTAGCGATCAATACCAGATTAATTTTCTCCAGTTAAAAAACGAACCTAATAAAGATTTGCTTCGTTGCCAATTGCGTAAAGATCTTTGTCAATTTGAAGGTAATGCCCAGGGACTTAGGATGATCCATCAATTATTAAAATTGAACCTGACTTATGCTCAAATTGGCTCAATCTTAAAATATACTAAAGGTGCTTATCAACTGGATGAAATTCCTAAAGATTTTGATTATTTGACTAAAAAACCGGGTTATTTTTGGTCAGAAGATAGTTTTATTAAAGAGTTGTTCGTCAATTGGATATGGAACCCTATTGCCGTTTCCCGCTTTGCTATATTATGGAAGCCGCAGATGATATCTCTTACTGTATTGCTGATTTAGATGATGCGGTTGAAAAAGGTATTTTTAGTGTTGATCAGTTGTTGGAATATTTACGACAAGGTTGGTTGGAAACAGGTAAAAAAGCCAAAGGTGACTTATTTGAACAGACGGTAGAAAAAGCTTATAAAAGCATTAATCACAATGAAACAAGGCGTAGTAAGCAAGATCAATTTTTTATGTATCTTAGAGTTAATATTATTAGTAAATTGGCGTCCTATAGTGCTCATCGTTTTATTAAAAATTTAGCTGAAATTTATGCAGGAAGTTTTAATAGTGCCTTATTGGAAGATAAAAGTGATGAACATCATCTATTAGAGGTGTTGAAAGGCGTTGCCCATAAACATGTATTTACCCATCCTGAAGTTGAACAATTAGAATTACAAGGTTATCGAATAATTAGTGGCTTACTAAACTTTTATCGCCCTTTATTATTAATGCCACGCGCTGATTTTATTCAGCTTTATCAAGATAAGTATCACAAGAAATATTTCATCGAAACACGCTTATTGCATAAATTATCAACTAAACATTGTTTGGCTTATGGTGAAGCCATTGAAGGAATTTGTACTACTGATGAGACAGAAAAAGATATATTAGAATTTTATTATCGTGCTCGTCTTATACAAGACTATATTAGTGGTATGACCGATCATTATGCTTATCAAGAATATCGAAAATTTACGGTGAAAAATTAAAAAATGAAAATAAGCATTGTTTGAATATATACATTGGGAAATATTTTAAGCAATGCTTTAGACTATGCGTATTAATTAAATACACAGCTAAAATCAGTTAAGTGAAAACATTTTGACTTTAAAGACCATCGTCACTTAAATTTTTCTATTTATATAATTAAAGCGATTTTGTTAATATTTATTATTAGAAATTAGTAACAAATTAGTTATAACATAATTCAGAAAGTGAGATCTTAATAAACTTTATTATGTTATAAATTTATAACATTATTTTACAATATTATATTGGTTTATTTTATTTTTGAGAATTTACTCCATTGTTTTTATTTTTATACAAAAATAAAAAAGATCTCTTATTTTATTCCATAAAATTACAAACAACGAACATTTAATGATAGATAATTTACATCAATTGCTTTGAGATGTGATACTATTCTTCATCCTCATTGAGAAAATGAATAAAATGAACTTAATTTTCCACAATATATGAGATGACAGTTTCTTTATTAATAGACATTAATAGACCAACAAAATTTTACACCTTTAATGATATGGTACAATTTTATTCTTGCCGGCAGCGTAAAGTTAAGCCCGATAATTTGACAGTAATAGCTGAAAGTCTTGATGCTCAGGGCCAAGGTGTCGCCCATTATCAAGGAAAAACAATCTTTATTACTAATTTACTTCCAGGTGAGCAAGCACAAATTCAACTTACGGAAGAGAAAAGACAATTTGCCAAAGCAAAAGTGAGCAAACGATTGACTGATAGCCTTGATCGGGTGGCACCTTTTTGTCGTCATTTTGGTATCTGTGGCGGTTGTCAACAACAACATGTGACGCCAACTCTTCAACGTGCGGCTAAGGTCAGTAGGTTAGAATATTTATTTCAATGTGAAACCGGAAGAGCAGTAAAATCATTGCCAGTTATCGCAGGCAGTGAGTATGGATATCGTCGTAGAGCGAGGTTTGGTCTTCATTACCAACATGCAGAACGTCGTTTACGGATGGGATTTCGTCAGAACCAATCAAATGTGTTGGTAGAGCTGAAAATGTGTCCTGTACTACAACCAGAACTAGAAAAATTATTACTGCCTGTGGCTGACTGCTTAAACAAATTGGCTGCAGTTAAACATTTAGGTCATGTTGAGCTTGTTAATGCGGATAACGGTGTGAGTGTTATCTTGCGTCACCTTAAACCATTAGCTACTGATGATAAAATGTTATTAACTGCCTTTGCCAGAAGCTATAATCTGAATGTTTATTTGGTCGACAACAGTGCCAAACAGCTTAAACTTGTTAGTTCAGCAAGTAATGATAGTGATCCTTATTATTCTATTGAGAATGTGAAATTGACATTTGATCCGCAGAATTTTATTCAAGTAAATCCCGAAATTAATAAAAAAATGGTTGCGCAAGCGTTGGATTGGTTAGCGCTTGAGCCGAAAGATAGGGTTTTGGATCTATTTTGTGGCATGGGTAATTTTACCTTGCCCATCGCATGTCATGTTCATTCGGTTGTTGGTGTTGAAGGAGTTACTGAATTGGTAGCGCAAGGACGCTACAACGCAAGTCTAAATCGATTAACTAATGCGGAGTTTTATCAAGCTGATCTTGAGCTTGCCATAGATTGCCAACCTTGGGCAAAAATGGGCTTTAACAAAATCTTACTAGATCCTGCACGCGCAGGTGCTATAGGCGTAATGTCACATATTATCAAGCTTAAGCCAGAACGGGTTGTTTATATCTCATGCAACCCAACGACATTAGTGAAAGATAGTAAACAATTACTTACAGCCAGTTATCAACTTATGAGTGTCAGGATGTTAGATATGTTCCCGCATACTAGTCATCTAGAGTCTATGGCACTTTTTTGTCGCGATTCAAGCAAATAGGCAAGGAAAGATTATGGTTGCAATTAGAAGCGCTCATTTGACATCTGCAGGCGAATTTGCCGTTGATAAATGGGTTGCTAGTCTCAAACTTACCACTAATGACTCAGAACAAAAATTAATTGAAGTTTGGCATTACTGCGATAGTAAAGTTGAGCACTATGAAAATGGTCAATTACTGCTTTGGCGTGGGATCGAGATGGCAGAAATCCTGTCCACATTAAGTATGGATCTCGATAGTTTGCGTGCAGCAATGCTATTTCCCCTAGTTGATGCCAAAATTGTCACTGAAGAAATTATCGATATTGAGTTTGGTAAATCGATTCACGCTTTGGTTAAAGGTGTAATGGAGATGGACGCCATTCGCCAACTGAATGCTAACCAATTAGGCGAAAAAAGTTCTAGCCAGGTAGATAATATTCGCCGGATGTTGCTCGCCATGGTGGAAGATTTTCGTTGCGTGGTGATTAAGATAGCGGAACGTATTGCCTACTTACGTGAGGTCAGGGAACGCTCCGAAGATGAAAGAGTCTTAACAGCAAAAGAGTGCTTAAATATATATGCTCCTTTAGCCAACCGTTTAGGCATTGGGCAATTGAAATGGGAGCTAGAAGATTTCTGTTTTCATTATTTACACCCGGATGAATATAAAAAGATTGCTGAATTACTTCATGAACGACGTATCGATCGTGAACGATATATTGATGATTTTGTTTCGTCACTGCGACATTTTATGTTAAAGGAAAGCATTACAGCAGATATTTATGGCCGCCCGAAGCATATATATAGCATCTGGCGAAAGATGCAAAAAAAATATCTGGCTTTTGATGAACTTTTTGATGTTCGCGCTGTGCGTATTGTCGTTGAACGTTTACAAGACTGTTACGCTGCATTAGGTATTGTGCATACCCATTTTCGTCATTTACCTGATGAGTTTGATGATTATGTTGCTAACCCTAAACCGAATGGCTATCAATCTATTCATACTGTGGTATTAGGGCCCAATGGTAAAACAATTGAAATACAAATCCGGACTCGGCAAATGCACGAAGATGCTGAATTAGGCATTGCAGCTCACTGGAAATATAAAGAAGGAGCGGTAATAACGGGCAAAGAGAGTAGCTATGAAAATCGTATTGTCTGGTTAAGAAAATTGATAGCCTGGCAGGAAGAGATGGCTGATTCAGGGGAAATGCTTGATGAAGTTCGTAGTCAGGTTTTCGATGATCGCGTCTATGTTTTTACCCCTAAAGGTGATGTTATTGATTTACCTGCTGGCTCAACGCCACTTGATTTTGCCTACCATATTCATAGTGATGTTGGCCATCGCTGTATTGGCGCTAAGATCAGCGGCCGAATTGTTCCTTTTAGTTATCATTTACAGATGGGAGATCAAGTTGAAATTATCACGCAAAAGTATCCAAACCCTAGCCGTGACTGGCTCAATCCAAATTTAGGCTACGTTACCACAAGCCGTGGTCGCGCTAAGATCCACAATTGGTTTCGTAAGCAGGATCGTGACAAGAATATCCAGGCAGGGCGACAAATATTAGATAATGAACTTAATCATCTGGCGGTAAGTTTAAAAGAGGCTGAAAAGTTGTTATTAACGCGCTACAACGTTAATTCGTTGGATGAAGTTCTAGCGGGTATTGGCGTTGGTGATATTCGTATTAATCAACTGGTAAATTTTTTACAGAATAAGTTTAGCCAAACCACAGCCGAAGAAGCCGATCGCGCTGCTTTAAAGACGTTGGAAGATAAAATATCTGCTATCCGCTTGCCAATGAAGGAGAGTGGAAGCATCGTTGTAGAAGGTGTTGGCAACTTAATGCACCATATTGCTCGTTGTTGTCAGCCAATTCCTGGTGATGATATTGTTGGTTTTATTACCAAAGGTCGAGGTATCTCGATCCATCGCATCGATTGTGAGCAACTGATTGAACTACAATTGCATGCTCCAGAAAGAATAGTCGATGCTATTTGGGGGGAAAACTACTCTAGTGGTTACTCATTAGGCCTGCGAATTATTGCTAATGATCGCAGTGGATTATTAAGAGATATCACGACTATTCTTGCTAATGAAAAAGTAAATGTTTTAAGTGTTAGTAGTCGTAGTGATGTTAAACAACAGTTGGCGACTATTGATATGAATATTGAAATCTATAATTTACCGGTTTTAGCTCGTATTTTAGCGAAATTAAATCAACTTCCTGATGTATTCGAGGCTAAACGTTGCATTAAGTCGTAAGTATTACATTATGTTTTAGCAAGCGGTGCGTTAATTGGTTTTTGATCTTTATTAACTTCGGATGGAAATAACATGCAAACGGATTCAGGTACAATAGAACGATTGTTATTGATGATGACTCAGTTACGTGATCCTGAGCATGGTTGTGCATGGGATAAAATGCAATCTTTTGCCACAATAGCGCCTTATACGCTGGAGGAAACTTATGAAGTTCTGGATGCGATTGAACGTCAAGATTTTGCTGCTTTAAAAGAAGAATTGGGTGATTTACTGTTTCATATTGTCTTTTATGCTCAAATTGCAAAAGAACAAGCATTATTTGATTTTAATGAAATCTGCCAAATCGTGAGTCAAAAGTTAATATCACGTCATCCCCATATTTTTGCTGGGCAATCATTCGCAAAGAGCGATAAGGCAAACTATGACTGGGAAAAAAATAAAGTCAAAGAACGAGCAGCAAAAAACCAACATTCTATTTTAGATGATATTCCACCAGTACTGCCGGCATTAATGAAAGCCAATAAAATGCAAAAACGCTGTGCAACGGTGGGTTTTGATTGGGATAAATTTGCTCCAGTATTGGCCAAAGTACATGAAGAAATTGAAGAAGTTTTGGCAGAAATAAATAAGCCTACACCGATCCCGTCGCGTATTGAAGAAGAAATTGGTGATTTACTTTTTGCGGTGGTTAATTTATCGCGCCATCTTGGCCATGAGCCAGAATTAGCATTACAAAAAGCGTGTGGTAAATTTGAAGGCCGTTTTCGCCAAGTAGAAAAACTGATCTTAAACAAAGGCGGTTCATTAGAAAATGCTACACTAGATGAAATGGAAAAACTTTGGCAACAAATTAAAAAAGAGTGATTATTGTTTTAGCTGAATGGATTAAATATTAGTTAGGATGTTATAATCGAACAGCTATTTTTTACAAGGAATTGACGAAAGCTAATTCTTGATATTAAAAGATTATTGATGAAAATTAACCTTAAAAAGTTTAGAACATTTGTAGCAGATTTAAGGTTAGGGTATACTGCTTTCCCGTCCTGTTATATTCATCGTCTTTTACACCTAAATTTTCAGGTTCAGCATGAAAACAAATTATATTTTTGTAACCGGCGGGGTAGTTTCCTCTCTGGGCAAAGGCATTGCCGCAGCCTCTTTGGCTGCTATACTTGAGGCCCGTGGACTGAATGTTACCATAATGAAACTGGATCCTTATATTAATGTTGATCCAGGCACGATGAGCCCAATCCAACATGGAGAAGTTTTTGTTACCGAAGATGGTGCAGAAACTGATCTTGATCTAGGGCATTATGAACGTTTTATTCGTACTAAAATGACACGTCGTAATAATTTCACAACGGGTCGCGTATATTCTGAAGTATTACGTAAAGAGCGTCGTGGTGATTATTTAGGCAAAACTATTCAAGTTATTCCTCATATTACCGATGAGATTAAAAATCGGATAATTCGTGGCGGAGAAGGTCACGATATCGTTTTGGTTGAAGTTGGTGGCACAGTGGGCGATATTGAATCTTTACCTTTTTTGGAAGCGATTCGCCAATTAGCTGTTGATGTTGGTCGTAAACACACGCTTTTCTTGCATCTTACTTTAGTACCTTATTTACCTGCTGCGGGTGAAGTTAAAACCAAACCGACTCAACATTCGGTAAAAGAACTTCTTTCTATTGGTATTCAGCCGGACGTGTTAATTTGCCGTTCTGATCGCGTTATTCCTGTTAATGAACGGGCAAAAATTGCGCTTTTCTGCAATGTACCGGAAAAAGCGGTTATTTCATTAGAGGATGTTGATTCAATTTATAAAATTCCTGCATTATTGAAATCTCAGCAGTTAGATGATTATATTTGTGAAAAATTTGAACTTGCATGCCCAGCCGCTGATTTGTCCGAATGGGAACAGGTTATTGATGCGCAAGCCAACCCGGTAGGTAAGGTAACTATTGGCATGGTGGGCAAATATATCGAGTTACCTGATGCTTATAAATCGGTTATTGAAGCGTTAAAACATGGCGGTTTAAAAAATCGTTTAACAGTAAATATTAAACTGATTGATTCGGAAGATATTGAAGCACGTGGTAGCGAGCTACTAAAAGGGCTAGATGCTATCCTAGTTCCAGGTGGTTTTGGTGAACGAGGTGTCGAAGGAAAAATTCTGGCAGCACGTTACGCACGTGAAAATAATATTCCATATTTGGGTATTTGCCTGGGAATGCAGGTTGCCCTGATTGAATATGCTCGTCATGTTGCGGGTATGGAAGGGGCAAACTCGACAGAATTTGCGCCAGATTGTCCCTATCCGGTAGTTGCTTTAATTACAGAATGGTCTGATGACAGTGGTAATATTAAAGTTCGCAATGAGAAGAGTGATCTTGGTGGAACGATGCGTGTAGGTGGCCAATTATGCCATTTAGTGAAAGGTAGTAAAGTCCGCCAGTTATACAATAGTGACACAATTATGGAGCGGCATCGCCACCGTTATGAAGTCAATAATATGCTTTTAGCGCGGATTGAAGAAGCGGGTTTATGTATTGCAGGACGCTCGGCGGACAATAAGCTGGTGGAAATTATTGAGGATCCTAACCATCCTTGGTTTGTAGCTTGTCAGTTTCATCCTGAATTTACTTCGACACCAAGAGATGGTCATCCTTTATTTGCTGGTTTTATTAAAGCTGCGAAGGAATATCAGCAAGGCCAACTGAAATGAGATATGGGTTAATGGTATTAATTTGTTACCATTGGCTGAAATTTAACTTGTACTGAGGAAAATTTAATGTCCAAAATCGTTAAAGTCATCGGGCGTGAAATCATCGACTCCCGTGGTAATCCGACTGTTGAAGCAGAGGTTCATTTAGAAGGAGGATTTGTTGGTTTAGCAGCGGCACCCTCTGGTGCATCAACCGGTTCACGAGAAGCATTGGAATTACGTGATGGTGATAAAGCTCGCTTTTTAGGGAAAGGTGTCCTGAAAGCAGTTGCCGCAGTGAATGGCCCGATTGCTGATGCGTTGATCGGCCAAGATGCCAAAGATCAGGCTAATATCGATAAAATCATGATCGACTTAGACGGTACAGAAAATAAATCTAAATTCGGTGCTAATGCGATTTTGGCCGTTTCACTGGCTAATGCTAAAGCAGCGGCAGCGGCGAAAGGCATGCCTTTATACGAGCATATTGCTGAATTGAATGGCACGCCGGGTAAATTCTCTATGCCCTTACCGATGATGAATATTATCAATGGTGGCGAACATGCGGATAACAATGTTGATATTCAAGAGTTTATGATCCAGCCAGTCGGTGCAAAAAGCTTGAAAGAAGCAGTCCGGATGGGTTCGGAAGTTTTTCATCACTTGGCAAAAGTGTTAAAAGCCAAAGGGATGAATACCGCAGTGGGGGATGAAGGTGGTTATGCGCCTAATTTAGAATCTAATGCTGCCGCTTTAGCCGCAATTAAGGATGCCGTTGAAGCAGCAGGTTATGTGCTAGGTAAAGATATTACCTTAGCCATGGATTGTGCTGCCTCAGAATTCTACAACCAGGAAACCGGTAATTATGAGCTGAAAGGTGAAGGTAAAACTTTTACTTCACAAGAGTTTACCCATTATCTGGAAGAATTAACCAAACAATATCCTATCGTTTCTATTGAAGATGGGCTTAATGAGTCAGATTGGGATGGTTTTGCTTATCAGACTAAGGTGTTGGGTGACAAAATTCAGTTAGTGGGTGATGATTTATTTGTTACTAATACCAAAATCTTGCGAGAAGGTATCGAAAAAGGTATTGCTAATTCTATTTTAATTAAATTTAATCAGATTGGTAGCTTAACCGAAACTTTAGCGGCAATTAAGATGGCGAAAGATGCGGGTTACACGGCGGTTATTTCACATCGTTCAGGTGAAACTGAAGACGCAACAATTGCAGATTTGGCAGTAGGAACAGCAGCCGGCCAGATCAAAACAGGTTCAATGAGCCGCTCTGATCGGGTAGCTAAATATAACCAATTAATTCGTATTGAAGAAGCATTAGGTGAAAAAGTTCCTTTTAATGGTCTAAAAGAAGTGAAAGGCCAGGCTTAAATTTACCGTTGTTGATTCAACAGATACTCAAGGCGAGAGACTTATTGTTATCTCGCCTTTTTGTTAATTATCACTTGGAGCTCGTTTACCCTTTGTCTATGGCTTAATCAGGGCAAAGGTTTATTGATGTTATCAATTTATTTATTATGGTTGCCGGCCAAAAATTAGTAATCCTGAATTTTCAAATAGACTATCACCACGTAGAGAAAAATTTTGCGCGATGAGCGTACCGTTTAATTGAATATGTTTATTTTTGCATGAATAACTATTACTACATTGATAAGGATGGCTTTCCAGAAAAATATTTTGTCCTTTGATAATAGCTTGTTGCTCAAGTTTGAGTTGACTATGGTGTAAATAAGTTAGATTAGGCTCCGGCTTGATTAGGTGCTTAAGTTTAATATTAGCTCGCTGAAGGCTATAGGATATCGCGCCAGTTGCAGCAAGGTAATGTTGCTGCCCAGCGTTAAGCGTAATGTTATCATTGATGATAATTTTATCGGCGAAAAGATTAAGTTTGGCAACATTTATTTTAGCCTCTATATTCACCAGATTATTAATCGGCAAAGTATTTTCCCTATCTTCAGTTAAATTAATATTGCTACCTATTGTGGTAATGAATTTTAGACTTTTCAGCTGTTGTAACGTTTTCTCTGCTGGGATTTCCAGTTTACCTGCGATAAGCGACAGATTTTTGACATTGTCTGTTTTACCATTTTTCCAACTGATCCCATTAGGATTGGCAATAATCAGATCAGCAATAGTTCCTTTAATGCCGATTGTACCTTCTAGATTAGAGTGTTTATCACTAGTAATTTCTGCGATAATAATCTTAGCTGCTGTATTGTCCAGTTTTGGATTTGATAATATATCGTTATTAAAGCTAATGCTATTTTGACTGGAAGGAAGTTCAGAAAAAGTATTATATGAAATTCCATTTTCCAGTGGTTTTGCAATTTCAATAGTAGAAGTATTGGCATAAATAAATTTATTAGCACTAATTAAAATAAATAATATAAAATTTAAACTTAATTTGGATAAAATTGAGTAATAGTCCATTATAACTCCCTTTAATATTAATATATTTATGAAAAATTTTAGGTCAGGTTTATTATATATGAAATGCTAGATTTTGATTTCACCAATACTCTTATTTAAAATTGCTTTAAATAATTAATATAAAATTATTTTTACTAATAAATATGGTTTAATGAACTAATATTCTATTTTTTAAGTTAATTAAATGGTTATTTATTTTTTTATTTATAATAAATATTAAATACAATAAAAAAGAAAATTTGCTTTGATATTAAAATCGTCTATATTTCAGTTGCTTTTACTTGTGATTTTAGGAGCTAATTATGGAAAATCAAATCCAGAAAAAAATGATGCCAGGAGAAGTTAAAGGGTGGAATTGGGGCGCTTTTATGTTCAGTATTTTTTGGGGGTTTGGAAATCGAACTTATTGGCCACTACTTTGTATTATTCCATTATTTAATTTTATTTGGATGTTTGTATGTGGTTTTAAGGGGAATGAATGGGCATGGAGTAATGGTAACTATAGTGATGTAAGAACATTTAAACTGGTACAGGAAACTTGGAATAGAGCTGGATTGGCAGCATTTATTATTAGTCTAATTTTTATTATTCTCTATTTTTTATTTTTTTCAGTATTTGCTCTTTTTTATTTTACCAGTCCAGATTACGGACAAGTTTAGGTGGAATAGATATTATCTCAATGCCTAATAAAAAGAAATAATCGCCAAATTTTTATTAATCCGCAAAATAACCCTTCTACGAAGGGTTGTTTTGCCATAATTTTATTATAGGTGAATAGTTAATGTTATACCTGGTTTTAAATCAGCTATTTTAACACCAGCATTCCAATTCATCAGATCTTTAAGATTGATGCCATGACGTTTAGCAATACTGTAGTAGGAATCACCTTGACGGACTTTGTAGGTCTTGATATTAGCTTTCCCTTTCTTGCTTAATGCAGCGCTATTCTTTGCAATCATAGTTGCTGTATGATAACTATTTTTACCACTAATTTTTAAAGTTTGTCCAATCCTCAAGTTAGCCGTTTTCATACCATTTAGCGACTTAAGTTTATCGGTTGTCATGTTAAAACGTTTGGCGATAATTGATAAGGAATCACCGCGTTTAACTTTATAACTATTAATAGTGCGTTGTTTAGCTAATAGCTGTTTATTATTTTTGGCAACAGCAAGACGAATACTATTTAATACTGCTTGATCAGAAAGCGCGTCTTTAAGCAGCTCAGCTTTATCTGTTGGTAACATAATAGTATAGGGGCCGGCTGGTGGTGTTATATTATGCTTTAAATTAGGATTATAGGCTTTTAGAGCGGTTAACGACAGCCCAGAAAGTCTAGCTGCTTGGGGTAAAGTAATTTGTTCGCCGATATTCACCTGGGTAAGCGCATTATTTTTATTAGTCGTTGGTAATGGCAACGCATATTGATCGCTGTTGCGTAATATATTACTAAGCGCCAAAATTTTTGGCACATAGTTCATTGTTTCTTTGGGTAGTGATAATGACCAATAATCAGTAGGTAACCCAAGGACTTCATTTTTCTTGATGGCATTAAGTACACAGCCTTCACCACAATTATAAGCAGCCAATGTTAATGGCCAATCACCGTCAAATAGATTATTTAATCGTTCTAGTAAATTTAGTGCTGCAGTAGTAGAGGCAGCGACATCTCTACGTTCATCAACCCATTTATTTTGTTTTAATCCATATGATTGACCAGTCAATGGAATAATTTGCCATAAACCTGTTGCCTGTGCCTGTGAAGTCGCATGGGAATTAAAAGCACTTTCAACAATCGGAACCAAGGCAAGCTCCATTGGCAAGTTGCGCTGATCAATTTTTTCAACAATCCAGTACATGTAAGGCTCTGCCCGTAATGTCACATTTTGCAGATAGCTTTCTTTGGCTAAATAAGATTTGATTTGATTTGCGATCCTGGCATTATCAGGAATATCCATTTTCAGCTCATTACTAATATAACCCCACAAATCATTTTCTATTAAATAGGTTGATTCCCAAGCGGTGGTTTCAATATCTTGATTGGCTGAAGACGGATCTGGTGTTTGCTTATTGGGTGTCATTTGACAGCCAATAAGCAAAACAGAGGCGAATAATATCGCTTTTGTCTTCATTTATGTAACCTATCCTAGGCTGTTATTTATTCAATTGCTTAATAAAGAGGCCAATGATACTGATCTCGTTAGTTAATGACAACTATCAATTTAAAAGCGATCTTTTAGTTTGCGAATTTTGGCAAATACATCACAATTTGAAGCAGTGGCAGGCGAAAATCCCAATACTTTTTGTAAATAGGGATCGTCAGATCTTAAGAAAATATTGATCTCTTTTTCAATTTTAAGTGATGATGGCAGTGTGGGTTGTTTTTGGGCTCGTTTTTGATTGACGGCTAAAGTATAGGCTTTTATCGCCTTATCATGGGGTAACAAATAACTGGCAAATGCCATATTTGCAGCGGTGTACTCATGTGCGCAACAGACTAACGTCTCATCAGGTAAAGCTTTCAGTGTTTCAATCGACTGGTACATTTGTTCAGCTGTTCCTTCAAAAATACGTCCACAACCACCAGAAAACAGCGTATCACCGCAAAATAGATAGGGTTTTTGATAGTAAGCAACATGTCCTAGTGTATGTCCTGGTACAGCAAAAATTTGCCATGAAAACCCAGCAAAGTTTAGCTGTTCTCCGCCTTTTATGACACATGTTGTTCCCTTACTACTGGTTTCCATTGGGCCATAAACAACTAATTCTGGATAATATCTTGTTAATTCTTTGACACCATCGACGTGATCATGGTGGTGGTGAGTAAGTAAAATAGCGACTGGGTGTATGGCATTTTGTTGTAAAAATTGCTGTACTGGCTTAGCGGTACCAGGATCAACAATAATACAATTACCTTGATAGATTAATAGCCATATATAATTATCAACTAGGGAAGGAATTCTGATAAGCTCCATAATATAATAATGCCTCATAGCTAATGGGTTAGAAGGATATTACAATGAAGTCAGCTCGTATTGCTCAACTATCTAAAATGCCTGACTCCTGGGAAGATATCCCATGGGGCAAGTATTATCGTATTGCATTAAACCAGCAGCTACAACCATGGTGGCCAAAAATATTTGGTTTCCATTTGTTAAAAATTGGTCAATTGAGTTTACAAATTGACACTCAATCATCGCTGATTACTCATCAATTTAGCATGAATATAACTGGAAATAACTTTCAATTATTAGGTGCTCCTAATGAGATGCCTTTTGAGGACAAATCGATTGATGCCTGTCTCTTAATACAGCAATTATCTTACAGTACTAATCCACATTGGTTATTGCGTGAAGCCGATAGAATTTTGGTTGATGATGGTTGGCTAATTTTATCTAATTTTAATCCTTTTAGTTTGTTAGGGATAGGGAAATGCATTCCTTTTTTACGTAAGCGGCAACCCTTTCCTAGTCATATGTTTTCAATCTGGCGTCAACTTGATTGGTTGAGCTTATTGAATTACGAAGTACTGCATCAGCAAAGTTTTCAAATTATACCTTGGATAAGTCCTGACCATTTTATCAATAGAAATTTGCAATTTGCCGGTTGTATCAATGTTATCATTGCCCGTAAAAGAACGTTACCGTTGACGCCAACACCAATAAAACTTATGCGAACCCGCATGAAAATAGGGAATACAGTCGGGGTTGCTAAGTGTTGGCGTAAACGTCATTAATTTTGCGCCGTCTGGTAGCCGCTATCCTCATCTGTTGGTGAATTTGCCGCATTTCTTGCTAATTCATCGCATCGCTCATTTTCTGGATGTCCTGCATGGCCTTTGACCCAGTGCCATTCTACTTGGTGCCGCGAAATTGCTGCGTCTAATCGTTGCCATAAATCAACATTTAAAACAGGCGATTTATCTGCCCGTCGCCATTGGCGACTTTTCCAATTATGTATCCATTGGGTGATTCCTTGACGTACATATTGACTATCTGTGGTTAGAATAACCTGGCAGGGTTGTTTGAGCGTTTCTAAACCAATAATGGCAGCCATTAACTCCATACGATTATTGGTGGTACGAAAATAGCCTTTGCTTAATGTTTTTTCATGTTTATGATAACGGAGTAAAATACCATAACCGCCTGGGCCTGGATTACCTAAGCAAGAACCATCGGTGAAAATTTCTACCTGTTTCGTCATTTCTGATAAACTCATTTTATTCGTGATTTATAACCCCTAAGTCTGACATAAAAAGGCACTATGAGCACAGTGATTACACGACAAATTGTTCTTGATACGGAAACTACTGGTATGAATAAGCTAGGGATCCATTATGAAGGACACAATATTATTGAAATTGGCGCGGTAGAAGTAATTAATCGCCGTCTTACCGGCCGTCATTTTCATGTTTATATAAAACCAGCACGCTTAGTTGATCCTGAAGCTTTCGAAGTTCATGGCATTAGTGATGAGTTTTTACAAGATAAACCAACTTTTGCCCAAATCGCGGATGAATTTTTAGACTTTATTCGCGGTGCTGAGTTAGTCATCCATAATGCCCCTTTTGATATTGGCTTTATGGACTATGAATTTTCTAAACTGAATAGAGATATTCCTCCAACAGCCAACTTTTGTCAGATCACGGATAGTTTAGTGCTGGCCAGAAAGTTGTTTCCGGGAAAACGAAATAATCTTGATGCTTTATGTGATCGTTATCATATTGATAACTCAAAGCGCACATTACACGGCGCATTGCTCGATGCTGAGATCCTGGCTGAAGTTTATATGGCAATGACCGGGGGACAAACCTCTTTAGCTTTTTCAGTTGATTCAGAGCCGGGTAGCGAGGTCTATAGAGGTGACGTTAAACGAATAAAGAGACAGGCGACGGGATTAAGTGTAGTTTATGCTAATCAGGAAGAAATTGCAGCCCATGAAGCAAGACTGGATTTGATTGAAAAGAAAGGTGGCAAGATTTCACTTTGGCGGTTGAGTAATAAAGAAACAGATCAGGTTAAACATTAACCATAGTTACATTTTTAGCTGAAAAAATGTGCAAACAGTGATTTTTTTTCTAAAAGATATTGACGTATAGGGAGCCGATTCGTAATATCATCGCCGTTCTTAACTCGATTATACCAAGGTGCGGTAGTTCAGTTGGTTAGAATACCGGCCTGTCACGCCGGGGGTCGCGGGTTCGAGTCCCGTCCGCACCGCCAATTTTATGAAACCCTGAGCAATAAGTCTCGGGGTTTTTTGTCTCTTTAAGATAATTGGCATCCTTTTTCCATTAAAATCATATCCAATCTCACAGCCTTTTTGCTTAGAAAAAATTAGGATGTTAGTGTTTTGATTTTCAATGTAGCACAAACTGTGTTGTTATTATTTTTTCATTGACTTATTTTTGATTTCTTTGTGTTTAATGAATGTTTTGTTACCGTTGGTTATTTAGGCTAGGTATCTAGATTAAATTTTAACTGTTAAAATGAGAAAGTAGCATTGAAAAAATCAGTGTGAAATTTGCTATTTATTCGAGATGGAGTAAACAATGATCACTCGTAAAATCCTTGCTAATGCTATTCGTTTCCTCAGTATGGATGCGGTACAGAAAGCAAAGTCAGGGCATCCAGGAGCGCCAATGGGAATGGCGGATATTGCTGAAGTACTCTGGCGTGACTATCTGGATCACAATCCTGCTGATCCTAGCTGGGTAGATCGTGACCGTTTTGTATTATCTAATGGCCATGGCTCTATGTTACTTTATAGTTTGCTACATCTTACTGGTTATGATTTACCGATCGAAGAGTTAAAAAATTTTCGCCAACTTCATTCCAAAACACCGGGACATCCAGAATATGGTTATACTCCAGGTGTTGAAACCACGACAGGCCCGCTCGGACAAGGGATCGCAAATGCTGTTGGGTTTGCTATTGCCGAGCGAACGTTAGCCGCGCAATTTAATCGTCCAGACCATAATATCGTTGATCACTTTACTTATGTATTTATGGGAGATGGCTGCATGATGGAAGGCATTTCACATGAAGCTTGCTCACTGGCCGGAACACTAAAATTAGGTAAACTGATTGCCTTTTATGATGATAATGGCATTTCAATCGATGGTGAAGTAGAAGGTTGGTTTACGGATAATACTGCTGAACGTTTTGCCGCTTATCATTGGCATGTTATCAAGGGTATTGATGGACATGATCCTGAACAAATCAAGCTAGCAATAGAACAAGCCCGTAAAGTTACCGATAAACCTTCTTTATTAATATGCAAAACAATAATTGGTTATGGCTCGCCACATAAGGCGGGATCCGAAGAAGCGCATGGATCACCATTAGGTGAAACGGAGATTGCTGAAACTCGTACAGCATTAAATTGGCCTTATCCCGCTTTTGAGATACCGGCAGATATTTATCAAGCCTGGAATGCTCGCGAAATAGGCCAGAAAAAACAGAGCACCTGGAATAAAAAATTTGCCGCTTATCAACAAGCTTTTCCGCAACTTGCCGATGAATTTATACGACGTACCCAAGGTGAATTACCGCTTAATTGGCAAGCTGTGGCAAATGATTTCGTCAGTGAATTGCAACGCAACCCTGCCAATATTGCCAGCCGTAAAGCTTCACAAAATACGTTAGAAGTTTTCGGTAAGGTATTGCCTGAACTTTTAGGTGGCTCTGCTGATTTAGCACCCAGTAATTTGACTATGTGGTCGGCTTCTAAATCAATAAAAGACTCTCCAGCAGGCAATTATATTCACTATGGTGTACGTGAATTTGGTATGTCGGCGATTATGAATGGCATCGCATTACATGGTGGTTTTATACCCTATGGTGCAACCTTTTTAATGTTTGTTGAGTATGCCCGTAATGCAGTGCGTATGGCTGCGTTAATGAAAATTCGTAGTATTTTTGTTTATACTCATGATTCTATCGGTTTGGGTGAAGATGGTCCAACCCATCAACCTGTTGAGCAATTAGCCAGTTTGCGTATGACGCCTAATATAAGTACTTGGCGTCCTTGTGATCAGGTTGAATCGGCTATTGCTTGGCAATATGCGATTGAGCGTAAAGAGGGGCCAAGTGCGTTGATTTTTTCCCGTCAAAATCTTGAGCAGCAGCCACGTGATGCTAAGCAGTTAGTCAACATTATTAAAGGGGCTTATGTGCTGAAAGATTGTGAAGGAACACCAGCCCTTATTTTGATAGCAACAGGCTCTGAAGTTGGATTAGCTATTAAGGCTTACGAAAAGTTAACTGCGGAAGGTTATAAAGTACGGGTGGTTTCTATGCCATCAACGGATACTTTTGATAAGCAGGATGCTGCTTATCGTGAGTCTGTATTACCCTGTTCGGTGACAGCACGACTCGCTGTTGAGGCGGGCATTGCAGATTATTGGTACAAATATGTTGGCACAACTGGTGCGGTTGTTGGTATGCATACTTTTGGTGAATCAGCGCCAGCAGAAGTTTTATTTAAAGAATTTGGTTTTAGCGTAGAAAATGTGATTGCTAAGGCTAAATCTTTATTGTCGTAATTGACAAAATGGCGTGAGCGTACTGATCAGTTTTTTATATGATTAGATACGCTTTTTTTATTTAAGCCGATGATCTAGATCTATTGCGAACTTTTTTTTAATGTCGTAACCTGTTTACATTTGGCTGAAACGTTTCAGTTTTTTGAAGTTGATAGATTTATTGATCAAAAGCACACTTTTTATGATTGACAACAAAAATCCTCAGTACAAAAGCTGTAATTATCAGTATTCTTAGCCGTTAATAAATTAGTTGTTAAATTGAAGGAATAGTATGGTAGTTAGAGTAGCAATTAACGGTTTTGGGCGAATAGGGCGTAGTGTATTAAGAGCGCTTTATGAATCAGATCACCGTGCTAAAATTGCTGTTGTTGCGATTAATGAAATTGCTACTGCACAAGGGATTGCGCATTTATTGAAGTATGACTCTAGTCATGGTCGATTTGCCTGGGATGTGCGCCTGGATAATGATTTGCTAGTGGTAGGTAATGACAATATTCATCTCTTTCATCAACCTGAGATTGAAAAACTGCCATGGCGGACTTTGGATATCGACATAGTACTCGATTGCACGGGTATTTATGGTTCAAAGGCCGATGGCTATGCGCATTTAGCTAGTGGCGCAAAAAAAGTGCTATTTTCCCATCCGGGGAGTGCTGATCTGGATGCAACTATTGTCTATGGTGTTAATGAAACCAGTTTGAAAAATAGTGATCAAGTGGTGTCAAACGCATCATGTACCACAAATTGTATTATTCCTGTAATAAAAATATTAGATGATACTTTGGATATTGAATCTGGTACAGTGACAACAATTCACGCTGCAATGAATGATCAGCCGGTTATTGATGCTTATCATCTAGACTTACGTCGAACACGTGCGGCTTGCCAATCTATTATTCCTGTTGATACCAAATTAGCTGCTGGGATCACACGAATATTGCCTAAATTCAAAGATCATTTTGAAGCTATATCGGTTCGCGTACCAACTATCAATGTAACGGCAATTGATCTCAGTGTGATAGTAAGGTCAAAAGTAACAGTAAGGAAAGTCAATCAGCTATTGCAACAGGCAGCAAAGGATTCATTTCGTGGTATAGTTGATTATACTGAATTGCCGTTAGTATCAACTGATTTTAATCATGATCCACATAGTGCAATTGTCGATGGTACGCAAACACGAGTTAGTGGACAACACCTGATTAAGATTTTAGTTTGGTGTGATAATGAGTGGGGTTTTGCCAATCGTATGCTTGATACGACATTAGCAATGGCTGCTACTGGTTTCAACAAATCTATCTGTTGACAGACAGTATGGGCATATTGTGCCCCATACACAGCAGAAGATTAATAATTTAGAGAATCAACGAGAGGATTCACCATGTCTGTAATTAAGATGACCGATTTAGATCTAGCGGGTAAAAAAATATTCATCCGGGCTGACCTAAACGTTCCTGTCAAAGATGGCAAAGTTACCTCTGATGCACGGATCCGTGCTTCTTTACCGACGATTGAAACCGCTTTGAAACAGGGCGCAAAGGTAATGGTAACGTCTCATTTAGGTCGCCCCATTGAAGGTGAGTATAATGAGGAATTTTCACTGAAACCCGTTGTAGACTATTTAGCAGATAAGCTGGATTACCCTGTTCGTTTGGTAAAAGATTATTTAAATGGGGTGGAAGTTGCTAATGGTGAACTGGTGGTTCTTGAGAATGTTCGCTTCAATAGAGGGGAAAAAAAGGATGATGAAACTCTATCTAAGCAATATGCTGCACTTTGTGACATCTATGTAATGGATGCATTTGGTACTGCTCACCGAGCTCAAGCATCAACTCATGGTGTGGCAAAATTTGCAACTATAGCATGCGCAGGGCCGCTGTTATCTGCTGAGTTGGACGCATTAGGCAAAGCATTAAAAGAGCCTGCTCGCCCAATGGTCGCAATCGTTGGCGGTTCAAAAGTTTCTACTAAATTAACAGTCTTGGATTCTTTAGCCAAAATTGCCGATCAGATTATTGTCGGAGGGGGTATTGCCAATACTTTTATTGCTGCTGAAGGTCATAAAGTCGGCCGTTCTTTATATGAAGATGATTTGATACCAGAAGCAGAAAAATTATTATCAACTTGCGATATTCCTGTTCCAACCGATGTTCGTGTGGCGACCGAATTTTCTGAAACGGCAGAAGCGGTGATGAAGTCGGTTAATGATGTTAAAGACGATGAACAAATTTTGGACTTAGGTGATGAAACTGCTGAGCGTTTGGCTGACATCCTTAAAAAGGCAAAAACGATTTTATGGAATGGCCCGGTTGGGGTTTTCGAATTCCCTAATTTTCGTCATGGCACTGCAGTGATTGCACAAGCGATTGCCGAGAGCAACGCTTTTTCTATTGCTGGTGGTGGTGATACGTTAGCCGCTATTGATCTGTTTGGTATTGCGGATAAAATCTCTTATATTTCTACTGGTGGTGGTGCTTTTCTTGAATTTGTGGAAGGGAAAAAATTACCTGCAGTTGTCGTGTTAGAAGAACGCGCAAAACAGTAATCATATCTGAAAAAAATGACAGGTAGCATTGATCACCTGTCCAATAATAGGACTTTATCTCATGTCTAAGATTTTTGATTTTGTAAAACCAGGTGTTATTACCGGCGATGATGTGCAAAAAGTTTTTGCCATTGCAAAAGAGCATAAATTTGCGTTGCCAGCTGTTAATTGTGTAGGTACAGATTCGATTAATGCTGTTTTGGAAACTGCCGCTAAAGTTCGTTCTCCGGTCATTGTCCAATTTTCTAACGGTGGAGCCGCGTTTATCGCTGGTAAAGGTTTAAAAGCAGAAGGCCAGCAAGCTGCGATTTTAGGGGCCATTTCAGGTGCTCATCATGTACATCAAATGGCAAAACATTATGGTATACCTGTGATCTTACATACAGATCATTGTGCACGTAAACTACTGCCTTGGATTGACGGCTTACTCGATGCTGGTGAGGAATATTATAAAACCACCGGTAAACCGCTGTTTTCATCTCATATGATCGATTTGTCGGAAGAGTCATTGGCGGAAAATATTGCTATTTGCTCCCAATATTTGCAACGGATGAGCAAAATGGGCATGACGTTAGAAATTGAGTTAGGTTGCACCGGTGGTGAGGAAGATGGTGTCGATAACACGGGCTTAGATAGCTCATCACTTTATACCCAACCAGAAGATGTCGCCTATGCCTATGAGCAATTGAGTAAAATTAGTCATCGTTTTACGATTGCCGCCTCTTTCGGTAATGTACATGGTGTTTATAAGCCAGGTAATGTTCAATTAACACCAATGATTCTTAAGAATTCACAAGAATACGTTGCGCAGAAATTTAATTTGCCAGCGGAAAATAATCTAAATTTTGTTTTCCATGGTGGTTCAGGTTCTACTGCTGAAGAGATTAAAGAAGCAGTCAGTTATGGTGTGGTAAAAATGAATATTGATACTGACACCCAATGGGCGACTTGGGAAGGCATTTTGAATTATTATAAGAAAAATGAAGGTTATCTACAAAGCCAATTGGGTAATCCAGAAGGTGAAGATAAACCTAATAAAAAATATTATGACCCTCGTGTTTGGCTGCGTGCGGGTCAGACTTCTATGATTGCGCGTTTAGAACTTGCATATAAAGAGTTAAATTCTATTAATGTGCTGTAACTAATCGCTATTCTATTTCCTGGTTTCTAACCCTATCATTCAGCATAGGGTTTTTTATTACCTAACGTAAGCTCATTTTTCATCTGTTGTTTATTTTGCTAGCAAAAAGCAGCGTTGCACAGATCAGTTCGCTGATAATCGCTGCTAACGATTATCTAATGGTGCCCAGAATGAACTGATTCGAAGGTTGCCAGTTAACCGGCGACAGAACGCTGATAATGCAAATATGGCATCCATTATAGCCAATGGCAGGCGAACTTAATGTTAGTGCATATCATACAACCCGTTATTGTGGAGTTCAGCCTTATACGCCGGTGATGGAAAAGCAGTGGCGATAGTATTCCTGTCTGCTGTGATTACCTGAGGTCTTATTAATAAAAATTTATTTGTTCTTACAGCGGCTTCTTTAAAGGATTTAATTTGAATATCGAGGAATTGTTGACGGGTTGAAACTTTGGCATAACCAAAAAGCCGTATTGATTGTTTGCTTGATCGATTTAAAGTTAGCGAATCTCTTTTATTTTTATAAAATGATTTAATAAACATTTTAAAGCTGATGTTTATAGCTAGATAAAAATTTATAATTTAATATAAATAGTAATTTATATAATAGTATCATTACCAAAAAATTAAAAATAAGTGAAGTATCTTTCAAAAGATGATATGGTATGTAAGTTATCCATGATAAGTTTGTTATTTTATTTGAATTTTAAAAGTAAAAGTAAAAGTAAAAGTAAATGGAATTAACCTATTATGTCAATAAACTTAAACGCTGTTAATGTTAATTATGAATCTAACATTTATTACGAAAATGTGAATAACGTTGAAGATGTTAATATTTCGGAAAAACTATCAACGAAAGAAAAACATTTAAATGCTGTTAATAACTATGAACAAAAAAATATCCCAAAATACTTAACACATATTCCATCTAATATAGAGCTTACCTCTATGGAAAAGAGGTTGATGGAAGATCTTTATGATGAAAAAGAATTATTTTTAAAGACAAGTTATCCGCATAGCCAACAAACATTAATTACAGCTATTAAAGTAATCGATAAGCTAATTGACGATCCAGCAAAAAATATAAAAAATCTTAGTTTGTTATCAAAATATATTGAAAGTTTATATCGTAGAATTAATACATCAGCTCCATCTTGGAACGCAGCAAATACTATTGCCTCAAAATCCTTACAAAAAATAGGAAACTATTTATCTCAAACTTATAAGAGTTTGCCACAATTATCATCAGAACCAAATAAGGATTTGTTAAAATTAACAGAATGTTGGGTTGCAGCAACAACTGAAATGAGTCGAAAGAATGGAACAGGAAATAATTTAATTATAAATTATTCTGATATTGATACGATATTACGGTATTATGTTTTAAATCAAGAAAAGCTATTAAAAAATTACGATTTTTCAGTAAATTTAGGTAGGATTTTAAATCTACTTTGTTACATAAGGCCAGGAACACTAGATAGCCAACTATTATCTAAAAATAAGGAAATAATAGAATCCACTTTATTTAAAACAATTAGCCAATCTTTAGAAATTGTTGATGAAAAAAAAGATACTTTCCCCTTGTATCATTTACGTTGTAGTATGAATACATTAGCTCATATTATCAACGTTGAAAAGATTAATAATCCTAATACTTGGACTCTAACACGTGATAAGATTGATTCCAATCTGCAATCTATATTAAAAAACTATAAAGATCTGCCTGCTAAAAATGATTTACGTGAAGAAATTAGTGTAGTTCTTGCTAAATATTTAGAAGATACAGGAAGAAGTATTGAAAAAAATAACGGTTCGAACTTTTATAACTTTCTTAAACCAATTAGAGAAGAAGAGATTATTCCTCATAGCTTTCAACTTAATAGTGGACATAAAGTAATATCTTCTTATAATTTTAATAATGAAGAAAGAAATAAGCTTAATATTGTAGCAGATAAAGTTTTAAATAATTTTCATAATATTTTTGGGAAAAATAAAATAAAAGATGATTATTCTAAACCATTAGAAATTATTATAATGAAGAATAAAGAACTTTATAACCGTTATGGTAATTATCCTTTTCGTATAGATACTAACAATGGGGGGATTTATATTGAAGGAAATCCTAAAGATCCTAGGCTGTGTCCCTTAATTGCTTGAGCTATAGTATCCATCTGTTTCTACGATACTTTGAATTATGGCTCGCTACGATCTTTCTGATGAAGCATGGGCAATCATTGAGCCCTTGTTGCCAACCGTTTTGACATCTTCGCGGGTCGGTCGGCCGTGGGCAGAACATCGCAAAATCGTCAACGGCATGTTCTGGATACTGTGTTCAGGCGCCCCATGGCGTGATTTACCTGAACGTTACGGCCCATGGAAAACCGTTTATAACCGTTTCAACAGATGGTCAAAGGATGGAACTATTAACATTATTTTCAATAAGTTGCTTTCATTTCTTGATGCTCATGAACTGGTTGACTGGTCAGCCATTGCGCTGGATGGCAGTAATATTCGTGCTCTCAAATGTGCGGCTGGTGCTCAAAAAACATCCCGATATTACCGACGATAACAGCTTGGGTCGCTCACGAGGTGGTTATGGCACCAAAATCCACATGGCGACTGACGGAAGCGGCATCCCGCTAAACATCGTACTGAGTGCTGGGCAGGCTCACGAAAGCCTGTTCGCGCTACGACTCCTGGACGGCATTGGCGTGCAACGCCAGAACGGCAGCATGAAGCGTCGTGGTCATACGGTACTGGCTGACAAAGCCTACTCTGGGAATGCGCTACGTAACGAGTTGAAAAGAAAAGGGATGAAAACGGTTATTCCCCGAAAATCAAATGAAAAACTGGCTTCAGATGGACGCTCGCAACTTGATCGTGATGCTTATCGCCATCGCAACGTTGTGGAAAGGTGTTTTGGCCGTTTAAAGGAATATCGCCGGATCGCTACACGTTATGAAAAAACGGCAAGAAACTATCTAGCAATGGTGAAACTGGGCTGCATTCGCTTGTTTTACCGCCGATTACGCAATTAAGGGACACAGCCTAATAATCAGCCTCGTGTCTTTATTTATATGAAAGGAAATGATGTTCATAACTTTGGGCACGAAATTGTTCATTATCTTGATGGTAAATATAATAAGTATGGTGATGCGGCAGAATTTTCCTCCGAAGAAATTTCATGGTGGAGTGAAGGGCTTGCTGAATATCTATCTCACGGTGAAAAAAATAAATATGCAAACCAGACTTTAATGTATTGTTCGGTTAATAGGTGACCTACTTTAGATCAAATTATAGATATTGATAGTTTTTCTGCTAATGGTCACAGCGAAAGATTATACGTTTGGCCATATTTTGTACATAAATTTCTTGATAGTTCCCCACAACTTCGTTCTGTTCGTAGTGAATTAGTACGCGCACTTAGACAACCAATTCAATTAGAAAGTAATAACTTATCCTATTCAAAATTATTAAATAAGTTTGGACATCAGTATAAGGAAGAATTTAATCATTGGTTAGATCAACAAGTAAATTATTTAAGAAGTATAAATAGAAATTCTCATTTTAGAAGATATGGTTAAATTCACCATAAAATAATAAAGACTATCATTCGTACTAATCTCGATCATGATATCAATTTTTTGATTGAAATTAATGGAATGGTTAATTTTTAGACAGATATTATTATATAAACTGTACTAGCTCAGACCTGATCTGACAGTTACCCAGCTTTTCTGGTGCCAGTGTCAGATTAGATTTGAGTTAAATTTTTTTCAGCCCAAATCCTTTTTCCATTAGTTAATGTATTCATTGGCGTCCTGCCGCAGCACATTTTTCCCTGATAAGTTCGTTCATTGTTGTAGTAATCCCGCCAGTGATCCAGATCTTTTGCCAACATTTCTAGAGAATCGTACCGCTTCTTACGGAACGTGACCTGATAAAATTCTTGTTTGTCCGACAAATGTGAACGTTCAACTTTATCATTTAGATTGGGACTGGCTGGTTTTATGTACACATGTTGAAGTCCCAAATCTTCGCAATGCCAGTGAAATTTAGCCTGAAATTCATGACCATTATCTGTACGGATTATTTTGATTCTGAAAGGGAACTTTTCTACAACATGATTGATATAATCGATGGCGCATTCCTGATTATGTTTTTCATACACTTTCAGGGCTCTGATTCGGGTAGCATCATCAATGGCGGTGTATTGGAATCTGCGTGTTTTATTGCTGTTTTCATCGCTGAAACTGAGAAACTTAACATCCACCTGAACGTGATGCCCAGGCACTTTTTTTCATAGCGCTTAATTGCTTTTATTTGGCGCCTTCTAAGTTTATGGGGAAGCCTGTTCAGTCCGTGGCGGCATAACACTCCATAGACACCTGTCATTGACACTTTCATCTTGTGATAACGTTCGAGATACCAGCAAATTTTATCACTAGCAAAATGGTAGTTTTTACGCAGATAAAGGATCTTTTCCTCAATCACGAAAGCTACCCGAATAGAGGGGTTTTCGGGACAGGGTTTACTGTTAATCAGTCCTACTTCTTCCTGTGTTTTATATTCTTTTTTCCAGCGATAAAAAGTGTCACGAGAGATCCCCCAGTAACGGCATGTTTTGCTTACATTTTTGGTTTCTTCTACATGAGCCAGTATCCTAAGTTTTCTTCTTATTACTTCCTGTTCATCTTTCTTGTTCATATTTAAACCTCAACTCATATCCTGTTAATATATACAAAGTATGTCAGCCAGGGTCTAAAAATTCACAGCTAAAAACAGCAGAGCAACTTTTATTGACGCGCGCGCGCTAAAAAACTTTCCCCTCTAACCTTAAGCGTGCCATTTTTATCAAGGTAACTATTTAACGTACTCAAATTCACGTTATGTTTTTCGCTGAGTCCTTGCAGTCCACCGGCCTTTTTAATCCCTTCAGCGCCTAACGACATAATTTTGGTTAATATCTCAGGGGTTAATTTATTGGGTTTAATACCTAAAAAACTTTTTCCATTAACAGTAAGCGTGCCATCTTTCTTAAGATAACTCCTTAACGAACTCAAATTCACCTTATATTCTTCACTGAGTCCTTTCCGCCCACCGGCCTTTTTAATCTCTTTTGCACCTAATGATATAATCTCTGTTAACATTTCACGGGTGATTTTATTGGATTCAACGCCTAAAAAAGCTTTCCCCATAACGGTGAGCCTACCATTTTTGTCAATGTAATGATTTAAGGTTGCCAAATTCACCTTATATTGTTTACTAAGCCCTTTTAGTCCACCGGCCTTAGCGATCCTTTCTGCACCTAATGACATAATTTCCGTTAACATCTCAGGGCTTACTTTATTGGGTTTGCCGCCTAAGATAGCTTCCCCTCTTACCGTTAGTGTGCCTTTTTTATTAAGGTAATTCTTTAACGTACCCAATCTCACATTATATTGTTCACTGAGCCCTTTGAGTCCACCGGCTTTTGCGATCCCGTCTTCACCTAATGATACTATTGTTTTTAATAGCTCAGGGGTTAATTTATTGGGTTTGCCGCCTAAGATAGCTTCCCCTCTAACCGTTAGTGTGCGTTTTTGATTAAGGTAATTCTTTAACGTACCTAATCTCACATTGTATTGTTCACTGACTCCTTTGAGTCCACCGGCTTTTGCAATCCCTTCTTCACCTAATGACATAATTTCTGTTAGAATTTCAGGGGTTATTTTATAGGATTTGTCACCTAAAAAACTTTTTCCTCTAACTGTGAGCGAGCCATTTTTATTAAGGTAACTCTTTAACGTTTCCAAGCTTACACTATATTGTTCACTGAGCCCTTTGAGTCCACCGGCTTTTGCGATCCCTTCTTCACCTAATGATACTATTGCTTTTAATAGCTCAGGGGTTAATTTATTGGGTTTGTCACCTAAAAAGCTTTTACCCCCAACTGTGAGCGTGCCATTTTTATTAAGGTAATTGTTTAACGTACTCAAATTGACCTTATATTGTTTACTAAGCCCCCTCAATCCACCGGCTTTTGCGATCCCGTCTTCACCTAATGACATAATTTCTGTTAATATTTCAGGGGTTATTTTATTGGGTTTGTCACCTAGAAAGTTTTTCCCGCTGACAGTGAGGGTGCCATTTGCATTAAAGTAATTATTTAACGTACAATAATTCACATTATATCGTTCACTGAGCCTTTTTAGTCCACCGGCATTTGCGATCCCGTCTTTACCTAATGACATTATCGTTTTTAATATCTCAGGAGTTAATTTATTGGATTTGCTGCCTAATAAAACTTTCCCTCTAACCGTGAGGGTACCATTTGCATAGAAGTAATTTTTTAAGGTGGTATAATTTACTTTATATTTTTCACTGATCCCGCTCAGTCCACCGGCCTTTGTAAACTCTTCTGGGCCTAATGACATTATCGTTTTTAATATCTCAGGAGTTAATTTATTGGATTTGCCAGCTAAAAAAATTTTTCCCTTTGCCGAGAGAGTGCTATTTGTTTGGGGGTAATCTTTTAGTGTATTCAAATCCAGGCTATATTTTTCACTAACCCCTTTTAGTCCACTGGCGTTTGTAATCCCTTCTGCACCTAATAATATCCTCTCTGTTGACGTTTCAGGGGTGACTAATTTTACTGTTTCTTTTTCTGCCAAAGTGTCAGTTTGACTAGTACTTTGAGTAAGTAAATGATGAGGAATATTATTGTACTCTACTTTCCTTGCTAAATTACCATTATTCATCTGCTGTTGGGTAAATTCATTAGTTATGGGACGAGAGGATAACGCTTCATCTTGAGGATAGAGGTTGAACCAGATATCAAAAGTATTATTATTAGCGGAATTGATATATTGGTTCACGACTTGCTCATAAGTGCGTGAAAGTTTTTCAACTACCTCTGGTTGTAGTGTATTAAGATCACTATAGGGGGTATGCAATAGAACCACCCGCTCTGGATTAATCGGGCCTAAAATATGTATTTCATCAAAGTTTGTTGCTCTTTGTAAACTGCCTGTTTTAGAAAATAGCAACGCTATCGCGCTAGTGTCTGGATCGTCAAAATTTTGTTTCAATGAGACGGCCGGTAAGCCAAAAGCAGCAATAGCAAAAATTGCATAGGCTTTATTGTGGGAGACAAATCGCACTATTTCATCATAATTGCCGGCAACAATGGTTGTTTCTCCTTGCTTGCCAATCATAGGGTATAAGGTTTCAAAGTCATCTGACGGCAAAAAACCATTTATTTCGGGTTGTTCATTGACCGGATCAAGGACAATTTTAAATAATAATGGGAAATTATCACGAGCCGTTAATCCATTAGGCAGCAAGCGACTTTCTCCCTGGATATGAGTCGAAGATGAGATTAATCGCTGTAGTAACATGTTGGGTGGATCATTTTCGTTGTGAAAAGCAGCAGGAAAAACCGTTGATAAATGACTTATTGGAAACACGTCTTAACCTCATAAAAATAGGATATAAATAAAGCATCAAGCATAGAAGAAAAATAATTATTGGCGTAATTCAAGTCTGATTAGATAGTGACTCACTTTATTAACGCAGGATCCCCAATTGCCATCGCCATTGGCAATTGGGCCTAAGTCGTTATCAGCCAGATGGGGGAGGGAGTACATGCAAGTTTCATTAACGATGCCATTGGTATGTTTATTCAGTGTTTTTTTATACAATCTACCGTTTCTAACCAAGCAAGATTTTTTTATTTAGGCTAGGCTAAATTATTAACTGACTGGCTATATGCATCTAGATGAAGTCCTGACAAGAAAATACCCCACCAAGATAGGGAAGATCCTGACCTTATAGCAATAATCATAAAATAGACTTGCATCACACCATGAGCATAAGGAAGATCCATCACGTACGAGCTAACTAAGTAAAATTACCTGTCAATACCTGCTTCTCAGTATTTTTACCACTTTCTCTTCTTTGTTTGATCATAAACAGCATTGCGAGTGTTTCTACCCTTGATGGTTAGGAAATTGAATCGCTTTTAAAGTGAGTAGCAAAAGCCATCCCTTATTGCAAAAAGGAGATGGGGATCGATTTATTGTGTTTAGTGCCAGTTAACATTTCCTCAGAGAGTGTAATTTCTAACCTGATTTCCTTATTTTAGACACATTGATCCTGCGTTTAGCTGCGTAACCATCGCTTTTTCTCCAGGTTATGCAGTCTTTCTGACAACAATTCCGTTGCTTTTTTACCCATTTGCGCCCCGGTGAAAAGCAGCCTGTCGCCACACAGAATACATTTGTACGGATCGGTACGCAGAAATCCTTTCATCAGCACAGAAAAACCTGGGTTCTCCGGTTTTTTACGTGCCGTCATCTCAAGTGCCTTATACACTTTCGGCAATAGTTTTCCCCGTTTACGATTCGACAAAAAACCAGAGTAACGCACCATTTTAAAATGCCTGGCCGGAATATGGCTTATATAGCGTCTAATCATCTCTTCCTGCGGCAGAGTCTGCTGCCGATGCTGGCCAGTTCGGTGGTCATGGTAGTGATGAACAACGGCACCCCCTCGGTAATGCCGCAGTTTTGACGCAGATACCGGTGGGCGTTTAAGGTAGCGACCGAGGTACTTAACACTATGCCATGCCCCTTTCGTTTTTTTAGCAAAGTGCACTTT
Organism: Arsenophonus nasoniae; assembly: GCF_004768525.1. Taxonomy (NCBI): domain Bacteria; kingdom Pseudomonadati; phylum Pseudomonadota; class Gammaproteobacteria; order Enterobacterales; family Morganellaceae; genus Arsenophonus; species Arsenophonus nasoniae. The sequence continues at coordinate 3,328,708 of NZ_CP038613.1, read as the reverse complement.
CCAATAACGTCCGTACTGCGCCCTCAAGTAACGCCGCCAATGTTTTTTGTCACGGATATGGCCAAGACCGGGAAGAAGTGTCAACGATCACCGAAAACTGATCCACTTTTTATCTAAATCCGATCAATCAAAATTGATCCACTGTTTTACTCAGTTATTGCTCCTGAGCGCCGCTTATCTTTCAATCGGTAGCTTTCACCGCTTAATTGCAGTACATGCGAATGATGAAGTAAACGATCAAGCATAGCGGCAGTTAATGTTGCGTCATCAGCAAAAGCACTTGGCCATTGCCCAAATGATAGGTTACTCGTCAATATGACACTGCCATGCTCATAACGCTTGGCAATCACATTGAAAAACAGGTTTGCTTCTTCTCGCCCAAACGGCAGGTATCCAATCTCATCGATAATCAACAACTTCGGGGCCATCACCGAACGTGATAGATATTGTTTGAGCTTATTTTGTCGTTTGGCAGTTGAGAGTTGCAACATCAGTTCAGCTGCCGTGGTAAAGCGGGTTTTCTTCTTGGCCTGTACTGCTTTTAATCCTAACCCAATAGCTAAATGCGTTTTGCCTACACCGCTTGGGCCAAGCAACACGACATTTTCATTACGTTCAATAAACGTTAATGCGCTTAATTCCTGTATGTGTTGTTTGGGGATCCCCGTTGCAAACTTAAAATCGAACGTATTAAGTTCTTTATGTGCTGGGAATCCTGCCATCCGACTCAAAAGATTACGAGTTCGTTCATCTCGTTGTTGTTGCTCACATTTTAACAGGGACAGTAAAAACTCTCCGTAGCTTTTGTCTTGGGCAATGCATTTTTCGGCAAGTGATGACCAATGAGTCGGAATAGAATTTAATTTCAATGACTCACACAGGTGTTCAATTTGTTCATGCAATAACATGTTCACCTCTGTAATGGTCAACAAATTCTGTAGAAGATCTAAGCGGCATTTTTTAGTTCATGATATTTTTGATGTGGCGTTAAATAACCAATCGTTGAATGGCGTCGATAATAATTGTAAAACTGAATATAATTTTCAACTTCACAGACAACAGATTGATGATTCATAAACGATAAACGGTTAAGTCTTTCTGTCTTTAAACTCCTAAAAAATCTTTCCATCACGGCATTATCGAGGCAATTACCTCGCCGACTCATGCTTTGAGTTATTTTCCGTTCAAAGAGGTGCGCCCTAAACTCCTCCGATGAATATTGGCAACCTTGATCTGAATGGAACATCAAACTTGTCGTATCCGGTAATTGCCGTTCAATTGCGTTATCTAAGGCTTCTTTCACTAATTTCGAATCCGGTTTTGTTGATAAGGCATAACCAATAATTTCTTTGGTGGCTAAATCCAACACACAGGCTAAATAGCTCCACCCATAGTGATGTCTAATATACGTGATATCCCCGACATAATAGTGATTATGCTGTTCAGGGGAAAATTGTCGTTTAAGCAAATTAGGGGCATATCGATGTTCGTTACCCGATGAGTGATAGTAGTGCTTTTTCGTTGGTCTAATTGCAACTAATTGATTTAATTTCATGATGTTCGATATTTTATAAGTGCCAATTTGGTGCCCTAAACCCTTTAACTCGGCTTGAATACGTCTTTTGCCATAAATTTGACCCGATGTATAAAAAATACGTTTGATTTCGCCACACAGTCTTTCATTTTCAACTGTCGGTATTTTCGTTTCATAATAAAACTACTGCTGCTTACTTCAAAAGATGGCATAACTCAGTGACCGTAAAATTGGGGTACATGATTTTCAGTTGCTTCACGATTTTGAGTTTTGATTGTCGAGGATGAAGTAAGCCGCGGCTTTTAATATGTCATTATCCCTCTGAGCACGCTTAAGTTGAACTTCTAATTCTTGTATGCGCTGTTGCTCGGGTGTTAACGCTTTTGATTTTACAGGCGTATTCCCATTTAACTCGGCAAGATATTGTTGCTTCCATCGTGATACGGCAGATTTACCCGCACCGGATATTTTTTCAACTTGGATATTGCTATATCCACCTTCAACCATGAGTTTTGCATATTCCAGTTTTTGCTTTCCGCTAAAGGTTACTTTTACTTTTCGGGTCATATTTATACCTATAAGATTTTGCTTAATTATAAGCTATAAATCTCTACAGTTTTATTAGACCACTACACCTCCCAGTAATGCTTCGTATACGCTGATTGAGTGTTGCAAACTGACAGATTCAAGGGGCGGTACGATAGGGATATTAAGCGTATTAGTCTGTGGGATAGATTGGCAAACCCTTGCTGGTAAGGGTAGAAGAGACTTAACTTCCTTAGCTAATCTATCTGCTGGCTTCTCTAACGTTGTTCCATGAATTCGCTGATGGGCAACGCGTTGTAACCATGGACCCACTTTTGCATTAGCTATTTCAATATCCAGTTCAAGATTATGAGCACGAAGGTCGGTGTTTAATGGCACGATAAAGCTGTTTTTAAATAGTGGTTAAAGCGCTCTACTTTCCTTTCGTTTTGCCCTGTAGGGCTTGCAAACCTTCAATTTAAACCCGTAATCTTTCGACATTTGAAGCATTTCGACATGTAATTTATGATCACCTTCTGCATAAGCATCCCGTTCGATGATGAGGGATTTTGCGTTATCACACAATACTTCCTGTGGTACACCACCAAAGTAGTCGAAAGCTTCTCTTAAACCTTGCTGCCACGATTCTGCTCGTTCATTATCAAAGAACTTTACATAACTCGCACGCGAATGGCCTAGCGTTGCAACAAACGCTTTCAGCGATTTTTTTACCTCGCCGGATGCTGGTGAAGTCGATTTGCATTTGTTGACCTGGCTGTGTTTCAAAACGGACGACTACTTCGGGAACAATGCTTGGTTTAAATTGACAAACAAATCGGCGTAATTGAGCAATACCACCTTGATAGCCGTTTTCAACTACCTCATCAAATAAGACTGTTGCAGGGATCAATCAGGTTTAGCCAGTTCAATTCGCTGAAGCAAATAAGGTTTAAAGGGGATAATTTAGTCGGTTGTTGACTTCTTTTAGCATAAGTTGGCATTGTCTGTTGTTGTAAATGATGTTTTACGGTGTTACGGGATATACTGCAACTCACTGGCAATTTTTCGAAGGCTTTGTCCTTGTGCAAAGCGAACATGAATATCCACAAATATCTCCTTGGTTAACATAAATTATCCGTACAAAAATGTGCGAATAATACCAAGTGGATCAGTTTTAGATGATCGTTAGTGGATCAGTTTTGCATGATCGGTGACAACACTCGATTCACCTGATACCCTTACGACCGGTAACCTGACGGTGCAGAAGCAACTCACTTACCTGGGCGGTATGAGCGGCTCGGGTGGCAAGGGTGCGGCAGCCACCATTAACGGCGATATCAAGGCCAGCGGGGATATCCAGGCCGGGAACGTGTCGCTGAAAAACCATCAGCACAGTCACGGTCATGAAGGCAGGTCGACCGGCAAGCCGATATAAGCGCTTACAGGCTTTAACGCACTTTAATACCCCCTGTTGCCCGCCTGTGTCATGCTGCCCGTATGAAAAATGATTATGCAACGTCCGTTTACTGGCAGCCCGCGCTGAACCGTCCCGGCGAACGTGTTTCCGGGCTGGCCGATATTGCGCAGTCCATGCGTATCATTCTGTGTACGCCCTGTGGTACAGACCTGCATCGGCCCGATTTTGGCAGCAACCTGTACCGCTATCTGGATATGCCTACCGAGCAGGCCATTCCCCATGTCGTCAGAGAGACGGTCGACGCACTGCGGCGCTGGGAGCCACGAATACAACTCCTTGAGGTGAAACCGCGGGTCGATGCCGAACATCTCTGGTTACGGGTACGCTGGCAACCGATAACGGACGGCACACCGCAGATGACGGAGGTCGCATGGCGTTAACGGACAAGAAGCCGGTATTTATCAACACCGATGCGGCGGCGCTGACCGCTGAAATGATAGCCTGGTATGAAAAAGTCAGCGGCAAAACGCTCTATCCGGCGCAGGATGAACGACTGCTGATTAACCTGATGGCTTACCGTGAGGCGCTGGTACGCCTGGCTATCCAGGATACCGCCGAGCAGAATCTGGTGGCCTTTGCCCGCGCCCCGATGCTGGACTATCTGGGCGAACTGGTCGGTGTATACCGCCTGTCGGCTGCGGCAGCGCGTACCCGACTGCGTTTTCAGCTCGAAGAATCCCCCGACACGCCGCTGGTCATTCCGGCGGGCACGCGCGTTAGCGCCCGCGACAGTATTGTTTTTGCCACCGATGAGGCGGTGACCCTGAGCGACACTACCGTCAGCGTGAATGCCACCTGTACCGAGCGCGGCACACTTGGCAACGGCTGGCAACCGGCGCAAATCAGCACCTTGCTCGACGGCATCAACGATGCAGACCTGAGCGTGACGAATACTGAACCCAGTACCGGTGGCGCTGACCCGGAAGAAGATGCGCATCTGCGCGAGCGTATCCGGCTGGCCCCCGCGTCATTTAGCAACGCCGGGTCGCGCGAGGCGTACCGTTTTCATGCCATGAGTGCCCATCAGGATATCCGCGATGTGGCGGTGATGCGCCCGGTACCGGGTACGGTGGCGCTTTATCCGCTGATTAAAACCGGCCTGCCGTCCGACACCTTGCTGGCGCTGGTTAATGGGGCCTGTTCTGACGAAAAGGTGCGCCCGCTGACCGATACCGTCAAGGTGGCTTCGCCGGTTAAGGTAACTTACCGGATTGAAGCGGCTATCCGTGTTTATGCTGGCTACGATAGCGCCGAGGTCATGGTCGCAGTGAAGCAGTCCGCCCAGCGTTATATCGACAAGCAGGCCGCACAACTGGGGCGTGATATCGTTCCCAGCCAGATACAGGCCACCCTCTCGGTCAACGGGGTTTACAGCGTCGAGCTAAAACAACCGACCCTGCAGGGGGTGAAAGAAAACGAATGGCCCTGGTGTGAAAACATCGACCTGACGTTAGTGGGAGTGTAGTGGTTAGCAGAGCGCAACGGGAGGGCGGCATGATAGTAAAAACACGTGAATTGTCAGGACGTCATCTTGATTATGCGGTAGCCAAATCGCTGGGTTATGAAATTGCCTATTTTGACCGTAAAACTTCACCGATTTATATCAATGTGGATAAAAACCATTTTTTTGTTGCCTTTAACCCCTCAAAAAATGGTGAACAATGCGATGAATTTATTAAGCGATATCAAATTAAATTCAGAAAGACAAAAGCGGGTTCTTTCTGTGCCGCTTCAGGTTTGTTTGATAAAGGGATCGGCAAAGGCGCAACTCATTTAGAAGCGGCCTGTCGTTTAATTGTTTCTATTATTCAGGGGAATGAGATTGATATTCCTGACGGGTTAGTGAGGAAGATATGATAGCAACAGGATCGTTAAGTCTTGTTTTACCTTTTCCGCCCAGTGTTAATACCTACTGGCGTCATCCTTCCAGCGGGTTAAATAAAGGACGTCATTTAATCAGTGCTAAAGGACGGCAATATCGCTGCGCAGTAATTGCGAGCGTACTGGAACAAAACAATAACCGAAAACCCAAAACATTGACGACTGCAGTTAGTCTTTCATTAACCTTATTTCCGCCAACAGATCACCGCCGTGATCTGGATAACTTTGTTAAGGCCAAACAGGACAGCTTAACTTACGCAGGTATCTGGCAAGATGATGCACAGGTTAAAAGATTAACCGTGGAATGGGGCGCAAAGATTGCAGGTGGTAGTGCACTGGCTATTATCACGCCTTATTTGCTTAACCATGTAGAAAAGAACACTAAAAAACGTCAACGAAAAAAAGCAAATGCACTCTCTAATATGGATAAGTGGATAGATGGAATTTTAAGTAAAGAATTTATATTGAAATAAAGCGGAGCTTTTTTGATGTGTCATTTACTCACAGCAATACCTGTTCCTGAATTGGGCATTGTCGCCTTTAAGCCAGGTATCAATCAGCTACACCATTTCAGTGGCCGGATGATAGTAATGTCCGCACCGGATGAATTAAGCGATGCAAAAGCAGGCAGAATAGCAGAGCAGGCAGTTTTAAATCTAGTCATTGATGCTAACCCACCAGCAAGTTTAATGAAAATCCAGAAACTGAAACGTTGGGGAAATCAAAAATATCTGCAGTGGGTTAAGTCGCGTCCGTGTTGTCTCTGCCAGAAGCCAGCGGATGATGCCCATCATCTTATCGGTTATGGCTACGGGGGTATAGGCGTAAAAGCACATGATTTATTTAGTATTCCACTATGTAGGGGACATCACAGTGAATTGCATCATGATCCTAAAGCATGGGAAGTAAAGTATGGTAGTCAGTTAGCGCTGCTATTTGGTTTTCTTGATGAATCATTGGGGCTTGGGGCATTGAGTTAAGGAACAGTTTATGACAGAGCATGACTTAGGGTATTTTCGAAGCGTGGCCAAATATGCTTTTAGGGACTGGACAGTAAACACTGGACAACTTGAGGCACTCACGTGTAAGAGTGCAATGGAAACAAAAAGGTATCCAAGAGTGAAAAAGCGGGAAATAAAATTAGCGGGTCATTCCGTTTGTCGAATAACTGATCCGGTAAAAGTCACTGAAACCCGTCGTTCAGGCAGAGAAATCCCGCTTATCGAGTACCCTGCTTATTTTTACTGCCACGAGAGAAGAGTGATCAGACAGTTAGCAGATCATCAACGCTCATGGATACTGTATTGCTATTGTCATGAGATGAATTTTCAACATCAAGTGAATATATGCTCATACCTATGGCGAAAATTTACCTATCAGACTGCAGATATAAAAATCACTAAAAAGGTCAAAGAAAGATTAAAAATATTGGTTTGGTTATGCGTGCAACAATGCGCAGATAGCTTTTCTGGTTTAGCTAATCAGGGGTATAGTCAATCGGATCTTGCCAAGTTAATGGGGATGAAGCGGGACAACTGGAAAAAGAATTATCACCATTTTTGGTTAAGATTGATTTCAATCTGTAAGGCATTGGATAGAGAAGCCTTATGTCAGATAGCTGAAAGTGTGTAATGATATGAAAAAATAACAAAAAGTCATTTCTACATCTTGCAAAAGTCAACAAAATGAGTGATATTTAAGGCTAAATTGATATGTTGCTAGAATTGTATAGAACCTCTTTAGTGAGGTTTTTTGTTATTAAAGGTTGTGATGATAAAGCTAGACGAGAATAACGTCATAAGTTATATTTTATATCAGGTGCTCAAAACACTTCAAACAGCGGTCTCCACACCCGACAGACTTGTGGTTTTTTTATATCCATAAAATTTTGATATGGTCGGGCGTGAGGCTAATAAAATACCCGCAAGGGAAATATGCCCGCCGTCTGTTTGCGGTTTTGAGCGCCTGGCCACCCTACTTTAAAATAGGGTTAATTCAAAATATCAAACAGGATATAAAATATGAATACTCAAATGTCTACTATTCCTAGTGTATTTATTCACGATGGAAAAGTTATAACTACCTCTCGTCAAGTAGCTAATTATTTTGGCAAACAACATTTTCATGTAATTGAAAAAATAAAAAATCTCGAATGTTCAGAACAATTCTTAACCATCAACTTTTCGAGGGTTCCATTTGAACATAATGGGAATGTATACGAAGAGTATAAAATGACCAAAGACGGGTTTGTGTTCTTGGTTATGGGATTTACAGGTAAGAAAGCAGCTCAGTTTAAAGAAGCCTATATTTCTGAGTTCAACCGTATAGAAGCTCAGTTACATAATTCTATTACTGTAACAGGCACAACTAGCAAAATACTGCTGACCCTACTTCCTAATGGTAAAGTGGATAGTGCACGAGTCGTACATGACAATGAGTATGTTTCTTCTCTCGAAACACTATTTGAAATTGGCCGCCGATCTGGTTATGTAATTATTCACAAGGATGAGTTGATTAAAAAACTTTCGGAATAAATGAGTCATATCATTGAAAAATCCAGATAGATAATACCTAGCCTCACTTGTTTAGAGTGGGGTTTTTTAATTGGTAAAAATTGTAATAGATAGTGAGAAACAGTTAATAGGCTACCCTGAGAAAGGAATAGCAATTTTGAAGGTTGGGTGATGGTAATATTATATAAAGATACAATCTTATTTACCCCTGCCGAGTTGAGGAGTATAAGTTATTTGATTACATGGAATAAAACTCCTTGTTTTATTATCATAACAGAGTTCTTTGGCTGTTATAGATTGATCGTTATTATTAATACAAATTCTCTTACTTAGATCATATGTAAATCCCTTAGGACAGATACTCATAACATTACTTGAGAATAGAAGCATAAATATTACTGCTGATAAATTTTTCACTTGATTATCCTATAAAAACCCACAAAATTTTAGAATAGTTGATGTTTTATAAAGTTAATAATAAATATTTATTATTTTTATCAATCTTAAAAGTTGCCCTTTTTGTGAAATTTATTATCTTACTATTGTCCTAGATTATTTAGGCTGAGATAGGGAAGTAGTACTGGAGTGGTCGTTACTACGGCAGGTTTTTGGGGTGAATTGATATTGTTCCAGAGTTTTATAGAAGTTATTTAGTGAAGTTTTTTTATTAAAGGATGTGATGGTAAAGCTAGACCGGAATGAGGTCATAAGTTATATTTTATATCAAGAGCTCAACACACCATAGGCAGTTACCGCGACTGAATCAAGCGGCTTTTTTATGTCCGAAATTTGTTATGGTCGGGTAGCGAACAGTATATACAATACCTTTTGGGAAAAGCTGTTGGCCGTCCTATACGGTGTTGAAGTACCCGACCACCCTAGTTTAATTACTTTAATCTTGTTCTGTCTCTAATTTAACAAACTCATTTCTTTTTGCATTGACGAGAAAGCAAATACATGCGCTATAGTTTACCTGCATCTGATAAATCAGATATCGGGCGTGAGAACCCGAGTTAGTAACCGCGACATGACACACGCCGCGAGCGTGTTTTTTATTGTCGTAATCTAGCCATATTCAATGGTGGGGTGGATGGGGCAACCGAAAGGTTGGCCGGCGGTTACTCCGGTATTCTCACCCCCATTCAGTTCACCACCAGAGAGTGTGAGAACTCCTGATGGTGAGTAAATTTAAGTAACCATCGGAGGTCATCATGACACTTCAATTATCTACCATCACTCCTAAAGTTACTATCAACAATAACAAGGCTATAACAATTTCTAAAGACGTTGCCGATTACTTTGGTAAAGAACATCAAAAAGTTGTTCTAAAAATATCTAACCTTGATTGTTCTGAACAATTTTTAACCCGCAACTTTTGGCGGGTTCAATTCGAACATAAAGGAAACACTTATGATGCATATGAAATGACAAAAAACGGCTTCATTTTCTTAGTAATGGGATTTACAGGAAAAAAGGCCGCTCAGTTTAAAGAAGCCTACATTGCCGAATTTGATAGAATGGAAGCAGAACTTAACAGTGCTATTACCGTAACTGGAACAACTAATAAGATCCTGCTGACTTTACTTCCTAATGGTAAAGTAGATAGCGCAAGAGTCGTTCATGACAATGAGTATGTTTCTTCTCTCGAAACACTATTTGAAATTGGCCACCGATCTGGTTATGTAATTATTCACAAGGATGAGTTGATTAAAAAACTTTCGGAATAAATGAGTCATCTTATTGAAAAATCTGGATAGATAATGCTTAGCCTCACTTGTTTAGAGTGGGGTTTTTAATTTTTAGTGTTTTTCATCATTTTTCTTCTTTACTTGAGGATTAAATAGAAGTTCGCTTAGAAACAAGTAAAACAAGAGTAAAAAATAAGGGTTTTGATTTAGCTTGCAAAAATGAACAAAATAGGAGATATTTAAAAGAAATTTAGTATATTGGTTTATTTTATGTGCAAATTAATTTTTATACTAAATAATTTTATTAATTTATAGATATTAATAATATTGAAAGTAGTTTGTCTTTAGTTTTCTTATGATAGTAAAGTTTAGGATTGAAAATTACGGAAATATTAAAAGGGAAATAAATTAATATGCTTAGTATTAAAATGTTATCTCATGTCGCTATATTTAGGGATAAATATTGAATTCTACTTTAGCAAGACTTGTTTTTAGTTGAGAAATAAGCCGACATGAAAGCTAAAATTGTGTGGAGGTTTATTTGTCTGGCTTATCTCAATCAAAATTGATAGCACGGTTATTGCAATGGATAATTAGCTGTAGTTTGTTAATAATCGCAATCATATTAATTATTTTCCTAATCAAAGAAACTATCGTCTTATCAGCATTGCTATTCAAAAATTCAGAAACTATGCCATCTTATCTTTTACTTGAAGGGATAATTACTTATTTTCTTTATTTTGAATTTATTGCTTTAATAATCAAATACTTTCAATCAGTTTACCATTTCCCGCTACAATACTTTATTTATATAGGTATCACCGCAATCATTAGATTAATTATCGTCGAACATAAAGAACCAATAAGTGTGTTGGTTTATTCAGTATCAATTTTAGTGATGATTTTAGCCTTATATATAGCCAATACTAAACGTTTAATTAAATAAATGTTGTTTAACATTAAAAAGTATGTCTTAATGTACTCCTGGTTTGGAATTATCTCTTGTTATAAAAATTTAAATAAATTCAGAGAGTAATGATATTATCGATACATCTCTATTCTATGGATTCCTTTTAATTTAACTACAATAAGTATTCAAATCTACATTTATTGAAACAAAAAATAAACAATTATAAGGATTCATAATGTCAAATATTATTCACGGATTGGTTAAATGGTTTGATGGTAATAGAGGATTTGGTTTTATTACTCCAAATGATGGTAGTAAAGAAGTTTTTGTACACTATTCTGAAATCAAAAACACTCATTATCAAGTTCTTTATGAAGGACAGGAAGTTAGTTATACACCTTTTCAGGGCATGAAAGGCAATACAGCAACAAATGTTGTTGTCCTAAATAGCTAATAAAATTAGTAACAAGAAATCAAGAATAAAAAACCTTACTCTTTGGGAGTATGGTTTTTAGCTTTGTAATTTCATCATTGTTTTTCATCTCTTATTTTTCTATTCATTTTGTTTATATTGATGTCGTCATTCCAGTTTTGAAAACTAATGCGTTAAGGTAACTCGGTGTGTAAAGCGATTAGCTTAACGCATAACTTTTAACTTATCACACTAAACTCATGGATACACTCTGTAGGGAGTGGATATGCGCATGCCTGAAAAATATTCAAGTCCTATAGCCTATCTATGGGGCATCCTGATCACCATTTTAAGTATTTTCACTTTAGAGCAGTGGGTGGCTATTGTCGGTATTGTCTGCACGATAGGCACTTTTTTAGTTAATTGGTACTACAAGCGTAAGGAATATAAATTGAAGGAATATCATTATGGTGAAGATACCTAAAAAGATTGTAGTAGCGGCGGGTGGAGTGATGTTACTTGCTTCGACCATGATAATGCATTTTGAAGGACTAAAGTTAGCGCCTTATTTTGATGGCGGCGGTGTACTTTCGGTGTGTTTCGGCCATACGGGAAAGGATATTAAACCCAACAGCATTTATAGCAAAGCAGAGTGTGAACAGTGGCTTAATAGTGATTTGCAGACGGTTAAAAAACAGGTCGACCCATTAATCCAGGTCAAAGTCAATACGCTGACACAGGCCGCTATTTACTCTTTTGTTTATAACGTTGGCATTGGCAATTTCCAGCGTTCTACATTACTCAAAAAACTTAATGCGAACGATCTGGATGGTGCATGTGAAGCGATGAAGCAGTGGGTTTATGTTGGTAAGGAAAAGTGGCAGGGTCTGATGACGCGTCGTGAAATTGAATCAGCGATATGTGCAGGCAATATATGAAATTAAATAGTTTGCCATTTTTTATCACTATATTGGCTTCAATATCGCTTGTGATTTTATATAACTACTATGCCCAACTTAAATATCAATATAACCAGCTGGTGGATGAACTCGATAAGCAGACAGAGCTTAAAAACAGCTATTTAAAAGAGGTGAAATTACTACATCAACTGGACACTAAACGAACACAGGAACTTAATCATGCGAAAGCTGAAATCAGTAAGCTTACTGACGATCTGCATAATGGCACTAAGCGGTTGTATGTCAAAGCGGTGTGTGCAAAGTCCGACAATATTACCGCCACCACCACCAGCGTGGATGATGCAAGACCCACCCAACTGGCGCCTGACGCTCGGCGAAATTATCTCCGTCTCAGACGCCAACTTGAAACCTTAGAGGCGCAGTATTTGGGGTTAAGGGAGAGAGTGAGTGAGGTTTATAAATAAAAAGCCCCTAACTTGGGGCCATTGAATTTTTATTTAAATGAAAATTAATTATCTCTTATTAGGATGTATTTTTGCTTGAAGTATTTTAATAAAGGATTGCTTTGAAATCTGATAGTCGTAATTAGAGTCTTTTAACACAGTTGAAAATACTTTTAACATTCTCTGATAGATTTCTATAGAAGGCATATGAGAATTATTAGTTATATTCATTTCAGCATAACATCCCATTTTTTTTAATAATTCTGCTATTGTTGCATATTCAGTTTCGTGGTTAAAATCAAAACCAGGAAAATTCAGTAATTTTTCGGGGTTATTATTTGACAAAGCTTTTTTAATATCGTCTTTATCTTGTTCATTCATTTGATTATATGTACTTGATAATGTTCGGTACATAGTAAGAATTTCGTGAACCAATTCAGGTTTATTTGGGGTGGGTAAGTTACTTAGTTCTCTTAATTGATATTGTTCGCCGATAGCCCAATAATTATTTGTTGAGATTGCAAGCTGGATTAAATCAGGATCATAACTATTGTTTATTTCTAGAGCTCTAAAAATTTCACATAGCATTGATATTTGAAGTTTTTCTGCCGCAGAAAATTCCATATTTATATACCTTATATAAAGTTAAATAACTAAAGTAATAGTAACAATGTTTCATTTGCGAAAAGATCGATCACAATCATAGATTTGCAATTGTTTGTAATTATATTTTTTGAATATCTTCCAATGTTAATTAAAGGTAAACTCCATGCCGCCCCGCATCCCCCGCGCATGCCGCAAACGCGGCTGCGCCAAGACAACCACTGATCGCAGTGGCTATTGTGAAGCACATCGAAGTCAAGGATGGGAAAACCATCAGCAAGGAAAAAATCGTCATCAACGCGGTTATGGCACCAGGTGGGATAAGTTGCGTATGCAGATATTAAAGCGTGATAAATATCTCTGCCAAGCTTGCTTAAAAAACAGTCTGGCTACTACAGCTAAAACTGTTGACCATATCATAGCAAAAGCCCACGGCGGCAGTGATGCAGAAAGTAACTTGCAAAGTCTGTGCTGACCGTGTCACCACAAGAAAACTGCCACGGAAAGAAGCCAATAAAGCAGGGGGAGGGGCGGGTAAAATCTCTACCCCTCTCGCTTTCCAGGACTGCCGCTTTAAGTTTATTTTTACGCAAGCGAAATAAGGAATATTTTTTCGATAGTTTTTAACAATTCAGGAGGGAGTATGGCAACCGGTATTCGGTCATCAGGAGGCGGCCGGAAGCGAAATTTACCGGCGAAAAAACAGAGTAACTTGACTCGTATTGCACCACCTGAGGCGTTAATAGGTGAAAATGCTGTTAAGTTGTGGAAAACCCAGAGCCATATTTTAATTCAGCGTGGTACCTTTGAACTGGAAGATGCGCCTTTGCTAATTGCTTATTGCAATGCCTTTGAATTGATGTTGCGAGCGGAAAAGGTTATCGCCGAACATGCATTACGGGATATTGACAGTGGTGGCATTACCGAAATGGGGGGCAGCGGTGGATTAAAAAAACATCCTGCAGTCGCGGTACGTAATGATTGCGTTTCCCAACTCGCGCGAGTTGGCTCTTTGCTTGGTGATGCGCCGCGCGATATTTGAAGCCAAAACGTGCGATAAATGGTGGGTTACTTTTGTTTCCATCAGTGCAACGAAATTACACTGTTATTTTTCATCAGAGTCATTTTGGCCTGTTCGAGCATTCTGGTTAACTGGACAATATTTGTAGATGCTAGCTAATGAGACGCCATACAGTAATGCCAGCTGTGTTCTACTATGGCCTAACTCAAGTAATTTTTTAGCCTGCTCTTGCTGCGCGGAAGATAATGAGCAAGGTCTACCCCCGATACGTCCTCTGCTTCTTGCTGCGGCTAAACCTGCTTTAGTACGCTCAACAATCAGTTCACGCTCCATCTGTGCCAACGCACTCATCACATGAAAGAAAAAACGACCTGCGGACGTAGAAGTGTCAATGGCATCCGTCAAACTATGAAAATGAATACCTTCATCTTCAAGTTTGGATATTAAAGTAATCAAATGTTTAATGCTACGACCCAGCCTGTCCAGCTTCCAGACTACCAAGGTATCGCCCGATTTCAGGCACTTTAATGCACGTTTTAACCCAGGTCTCTGGTCTGTTTTTCCACTGATTTTATCCTCAAAAATCTGCTCGCAATTTGCACAAACGAGCGATTTTCGCTGTAAATCGGTATTTTGGTCATTTTTTGACACCCTCATATAGCCTATTTTTGCCATTCTTAACCTTTTCTCACTCTCTATAAGCCTTTTAATTGCTTGGTTTGGTCAAAATTTTAGCTAAATTCTCGATGTTATAAAACCTTGGTTTAACGGAAACGGTAGATTGTGCAAAAAATGCACTGGATAAACGGACTGGTGGCACGGTCAATGGCGACATTATTTCACAGGGTGGCCAATTCTTATTGAAGGGGGATAACCGCAAGCATCTGGGTTTTCATAATCAGGATGGTAGCGTTCGCATGTGGCTCTACAAAGACAAGGGAGGTGATGGCGTCCGGCTAAATAACGGCAATGACGGTAGTGGAGATTGGGTATTCAATAAAAACGGGCATTTTTATTCCCCGCAGGCACTCCATGCCGCAGGCGCTACCTATCAAGAAGATGGCAATATTCACGGATCGGTCTGGGGCGGCCATCTCAGCGGATGGCTAAATAATACCTTTGTGCGCGATATTCGATTGGGACATATGCAAGAAGTCCAGGTATGGCGTGGGCCTGGTTATCGTGATGAACCGCCTCATGTGATTACCGGCGCGTATAACTGGAACTCTGATGAATATGTTGACCTCATTCAGCGGCGTCCTTTGCAAAAAAATATCAATGGTAACTGGATGAATGTGTGGTGTATGTAATGCAAAACCTTAAAAATTTTCAACGTTATCACCCTGAATCCTCTGACAAAAAAGCGCTAGAAAGCGCTATGGGTGTCATTTTTCTTATATCAGAAGACGGTCAGGACTGGTATGAGTGCCAGAAAAACTTTCAGCTAGATACGATGAAAGTCGAGTATGATGCCGACGGAGTGATACGTTCAATGGGCTATGATATCAGCGGTTTCTGTCCCGAAGGGTGCAGTGTAGCAGAAGTATCCGAATGGCCTAAAGAGGCAGCCCCTAACCGAAAATGGTGTTTTGTCGATGCTCAAGTCGTCCCACGCATCTACACGGCTGATGAACTCAGGGGGAAAACTACTCATAAAAAAAATTATCTACTTGAGCAGGCAACCAAAATGATTGCGCCATTGCAAGATGTAATGGTCAACAAATTCTGTAGAAGATCTAAGCGGCATTTTTTAGTTCATGATATTTTTGATGTGGCGTTAAATAACCAATCGTTGAATGGCGTCGATAATAATTGTAAAACTGAATATAATTTTCAACTTCACAGACAACAGATTGATGATTCATAAACGATAAACGGTTAAGTCTTTCTGTCTTTAAACTCCTAAAAAATCTTTCCATCACGGCATTATCGAGGCAATTACCTCGCGGACTCATGCTTTGAGTTATTTTCCGTTCAAAGAGGTGCGCCCTAAACTCCTCCGATGAATATTGGCAACCTTGATCTGAATGGAACATCAAACTTGTCGTATCCGGTAATTGCCGTTCAATTGCGTTATCTAAGGCTTCTTTCACTAATTTCGAATCCGGTTTTGTTGATAAGGCATAACCAATAATTTCTTTGGTGGCTAAATCCAACACACAGGCTAAATAGCTCCACCCATAGTGATGTCTAATATACGTGATATCCCCGACATAATAGTGATTATGCTGTTCAGGGGAAAATTGTCGTTTAAGCAAATTAGGGGCATATCGATGTTCGTTACCCGATGAGTGATAGTAGTGCTTTTTCGTTGGTCTAATTGCAACTAATTGATTTAATTTCATGATGTTCGATATTTTATAAGTGCCAATTTGGTGCCCTAAACCCTTTAACTCGGCTTGAATACGTCTTTTGCCATAAATTTGACCCGATGTATAAAAAATACGTTTGATTTCGCCACACAGTCTTTCATTTTCAACTGTCGGTATTTTCGTTTCATAATAAAAACTACTGCTGCTTACTTCAAAAAGATGGCATAACTCAGTGACCGTAAAATTGGGGTACATGATTTTCAGTTGCTTCACGATTTTGAGTTTTGATTGTCGAGGATGAAGTAAGCCGCGGCTTTTTTTAATATGTCATTATCCCTCTGAGCACGCTTAAGTTGAACTTCTAATTCTTGTATGCGCTGTTGCTCGGGTGTTAACGCTTTTGATTTTACAGGCGTATTCCCATTTAACTCGGCAAGATATTGTTGCTTCCATCGTGATACGGCAGATTTACCCGCACCGGATATTTTTTCAACTTGGATATTGCTATATCCACCTTCAACCATGAGTTTTGCATATTCCAGTTTTTGCTTTCCGCTAAAGGTTACTTTTACTTTTCGGGTCATATTTATACCTATAAGATTTTGCTTAATTATAAGCTATAAATCTCTACAGTTTTATTAGACCACTACAATGGATTTGGATGCAGCAATTGTGGTTTATTTGGAAGATAAAAAAGTTGATGAAGAGTATGAAGGAATTGTTCGCCAACTCATGACTTATATGATGGAAGATCCTCGCACTATTCCTAGTGTATTAACAGCCTTGTTTTGCGCGCGTTCCATTGAGCGAATAGGTGATCGTTGCCAAAATATTTGTGAATTTATTTTCTATTATTTAAAAGGGCAAGATTTTCGTCATTTAGGTGGGGATTTTGTGGAAAAAATGTTGACCAAAGGCAGTCATTAACAGGTTCTTCAGCCAATTATTTGATGATTATTTTTAGCTTATATTTATTCCATTTTGGAATAAATATAGATTTTTATATTATTTCCTGTTCTAACTGTGAATTGATAATTTGAGCTTGAATAAATATACAAAAATTTACAGTAAAGGGTAATAGTGAAATGAAATCCAATCTTATTACAACTTTATTATCTGTCGCATTAGCCTTAGTCACTGGGTTGGCAAAAGCAGATAAATTGGAAAGTATTAAAAAATCCGGTGTGATCCGTATTGCTGTTTTTGATAGTAATCCCCCTTTTGGCTTTATTGACGCTAAAACTAAAAAATTGGTGGGATATGACATTGATATTGCTGAAGCGATTGCTAATGATTTTGGGGTTAAATTAGTATTACGTCCAACTAATCCAGCGAATCGAATACCTCTATTAACAGGAGGTAAGGTGGATTTGATTGGCGCTAACTTTACTATTACCAATGAACGCGCTAAGCAAGTTGATTTTTCAATTCCTGATTTTGCCACTGGACAGAAGTTTATCGCACGTATTGGGGTATTAAAAACGCCTGATGACATTATTCCTTTACGTATCGGTGCGGATAAAGGAACAGTGCAGGAAATTACCCTACGTGAACGCTATCCCAATACTAAGGTAATATCTTATGATGATACTCCACTTGCTTTTGCAGCATTACGAAATGGTAATGTACAAGCTATTACTCAAGATGACGCCAAGCTGGTTGGTTTATTGGGGAACTTACCGGCAAAAATTAAAGCAGATTATGAGATCTCACCTTTTAGTCTTACCCGTGAATATCAGGCATTAGCAGCCGCTAAAGGTGAAACGAATTTGATCAATGCAGTAAATAATACTTTATTAAAATTAGAAAAAAGTGGTCAGGCGGAAATAATTTATAATCGTTGGTTTGGTCCAGCAACAAAAGCAGCACTACCGCGTGGTGATTTTAAATTTGCACCATTAGAAAAATAAGCAATATTATTTTTAATAAAAATACCTAAATGAGTACCTTCATCATAAATAGGTTATATCAATGTTTGAATACTTTTTTTCTACCCAGCTATTAGCACCTGAGTATTTTGATTGGATTTGGCAGGGTTTACTCATTACTATTGGGATCTCATTTTGTGCCATAGTCTTCTCATCCCTGTTAGGTTTTGTTGTCGTTGCTGCTAGAGATAGTCATATCGTATTTTTGCGTTGGTTGGCAATTAGTTATATTTCATTATTTCGTAATACACCATTATTAATACAGCTTTTTTTTTGGTACTTTGCCGTCGGCGGAATATTGCCGGAATCAGTTATGCAGTGGCTAAATACACCACATCAGCTCACTATTCTCGGTCTTCAGCTAGCATGGCCATCATTTGAGTTTTTGGCCGGGGTGATTGGATTAATCCTCTACTCTACGCCTTTCATTGCTGAAGAATTAAGAGCCGGTATCTATGGTGTAAAGCAAGGGCAAAATTTTGCTGCATTAGCATTAGGTTTATCTGATTGGCAAGCCATGCGTTATGTTGTTTTGCCCCAAGCGTTAAAAATCGCGATGCCGCCTTTGCTGGGTCAATATATGAATATTGTGAAAAACTCTTCCCTCACTATGGCGATTGGTGTTGCAGAACTTTCTTATGTTTCTCGTCAGATTGAAAGTCAAAGTTTACAAACCTTTACGGCATTTGGCCTGGCGACAATCCTTTATATTGCCATTATCGCTGTGATGGAAGCCTGGGGACAATGGCGTCAGCAGCGCCTATTAATAAAGGGACATTAACATGAATTTTGCAGTCATTGCTGAAAATTGGCGCTATCTGTTATTTGGTACATTTCCTGATGGCCCTTTAGAAGGTGCAGCACTGACACTGTTAATAAGTTTATTAGCAGGAGGTATCTCTATTTTTCTTGGCATTGCTGGTGGAATTGCATTAGCGATGTTAAAAGGTTGGTGGGCAAATTTATTGGCAGCTGTATTAGGTTTTTTTCGTGCTATACCGGTCATCATGTTGATTTTCTGGAGTTACTTTTTATTACCTGTTTTATTAGGCACGGATATTCCTGAATTGACGACTGTAATTTGTGCTTTAGCTTTGATCGCGTCAGCTTATTTGGCACATGGAGTAAAAGCCGGTATTTTGGCGATTGGCCAAGGGCAGTGGCAAGCGGGGATGTCGTTAGGTTTTACCCGTTGGGCGGTGTTATGGCATATTATACTGCCGCAAGCATTACGGATGATGCTCCCCTCCTTTATTAATCAGTGGATTGCATTAATTAAAGATACTTCATTGGCTTATATAGTCGGAGTGGCAGAATTATCATTTTTAGCAACTCAAGTGAATAATCGAGAAATGATTTATCCAATGGAAATTTTTCTATTTGTTGCCTTAATCTATTTCATTATGTGTTTTTCACTTGAGATGATAGCAAATCAAATCTTACGTCGTTTAGAGAAAAATCGGTCGTCACTAGCTTTATTGTCGGGTAAGCAGCTAAAACAGTTGGCTTCCCTATAATGTCCGCTATTTTATTTTTTTCCTTATATAGAGATAAATGAAAGATTGGCAACAAATGGTGATTTATTCGTTCGAATTTATGCCACACTCTTTTTGATTCCGCTAAGCTTTATTTTCACAGTGATTACTGAGTTGAATACTCATACACATCATTATGTCAGATAATTGTTTTTCTTTTTTCTATTTTATAATTAACTATTTGAATTAGTTTTATTGTAGGATAGAGCAAAAAAACTTTTTTTATTATTAGGCTATGTATATGAACAAAACAGATCCGATCAGACAACAGAGTCTGCTTCAGCGCATGTTTAAATTACAAGAACATGGCACGACAGTTCGAACAGAAATCATTGCTGGATTGACGACATTTTTGACAATGGTTTATATCGTTTTTGTTAATCCGCAAATTTTATCAATGGCGGGAATGGATATTAAAGCTGTTTTTGTCACTACCTGTCTAGTTGCGGCATTAGGTAGTATTATGATGGGCATGGTGGCCAATTTACCGGTTGCTGTCGCTCCTGCGATGGGATTAAATGCCTTTTTTGCTTTTGTCGTTGTTGGTGCTATGGGATATTCCTGGCAAGTAGCAATGGGGGCAATCTTCTGGGGAGCTGTTGGTTTATTTCTCTTAACGCTTTTTCATATTCGTTACTGGATTATTGCGCATATTCCCTTAAGCTTACGGGTTGGTATTACTAGCGGTATTGGTTTATTTATTGCCCTGATGGGATTAAAAAATGCGGGCATTATTGTTGCTAATCCGGATACTCTGGTCGCAATTGGTAATTTTTCTCAATCTAATGTGTTATTGGGGATCTTAGGATTTTTTATCATTGCCGTGTTAGCGGCTCGTAATATTCATGCTGCAGTCCTTGTTTCTATTGTGATCACCACGATTATTGGCATGATTATTGGTGATGTTCAATATAATGGTTTTTTTGCGTTACCACCTAGCATCATGACGGTGGTTGGACATGTGGATATGATTGGCTCATTAGATATTGCTTTGTCTGGCATTATTTTCTCTTTCATGCTAATTAATCTTTTTGATTCTTCAGGGACTTTAATTGGAGTTACTGATAAAGCGGGTTTGGCTGATAAGACGGGTAAATTTCCACAGATGAAACAAGCACTTTATGTTGATAGTTTAAGCTCAGTTGCAGGTAGCACAATGGGAACATCTTCAGTCACTGCCTATATTGAAAGTAGTGCTGGGGTGGCGATAGGTGGACGTACTGGATTAACTGCAATTGTGGTTGGCTTGCTATTTTTATTAACCATTTTTATTTCACCGTTAGCCAGTATGGTACCCGCCTATGCAACAGCTGGCGCACTAATCTATGTTGGTGTTCTGATGACATCCAGCCTAACACGTGTTAAGTGGCATGATTTAACCGAGTCAGTGCCCGCTTTTATCACAGCAGTTATGATGCCTTTTAGTTTTTCAATCACAGAAGGTATCGCGTTAGGTTTTATTGCTTATTGTGTAATGAAAATAGGGACAGGACGGTGGCGTGAAATTGGTTTGGCCGTCGTTATTGTGGCACTATTATTTATTGCAAAAATTATTTTGGTGGATGCGTAATAGGATTAATACATTATCTGAATAATAAATTTATTTAAATTACTTCGGTAACAATTTTATCGAAGTTTTAATTTATTCTAATTTTACTGTAGCTAGTATAAGTCATCTATATATCATATTATTGTGTTAAATAGAGAATTGAAATCCGCAATGAGAGAAAACCGGTTATGTCTGGCCATAAAAAAAAACCTGCTGTAAAAGCAGCAAATAAAATGAAAAAAAATCGTGAAGCGCTCAATTTAGCCAGCCGAGAACGAAAAAAACAGAAAAAAAAGCGTGGTCACGTAGCAGGTAGCCGTTATCAAAATAGAACTGACGCACAAAATAGCAATCGTCCGTTGATGGAGAAAGATCCTCGTATTGGCAGTAAGAAACCGATATCACTATTGATTGACGGTAAAGAAGAAAAAGCCTTAAATAGCAACAAGCCAAAAATAAGTAAGGTAGAAAAATCAATATTAGCACCAGAAGAAGAGTTGGCATTATTGGAAAATGACGAGCGCCTAGCCACGTTGTTAACTCATCTTGAAGAAGGTAAAACATTAGCCAAAGAGGAAATGGCTTATGTAGATAAACAACTGGAGCGAATTGATTGCTTGTTGAAAATAGTTGGTATTGAGCTTGATGACGAAGGCGATGATGATAAACCGGATGACATTATGCGGCTTTTGAAAGGGAAGTAAGCATTGTTCATCCTATCATTATATAATCATAAAAATGCGTGTTATTACCTAATAAAATAGTAATATTGGCTGCTGATAAATTATAAATAACTTATCAGTAATTATTTTTGCTGAATGTATTCTTTACATCAGATTAAGATAATTTTTTATCACTTAAGACGGTAGTAATAAATAGAGTAATGTGAGTTTGGCTATAAGATAGGAGATAGCCATTATTGAAGGATAAAAAAATGTCAGAGCAGAGTATTATTTGGGATCTCTCCCTTATTCAAAAATATAACTATGCTGGGCCCAGGTATACCTCTTATCCTACTGCGTTAGAATTTAACCACAATTATAGTGATAGTGATTTTGCTATTGCTGCTAGTCGCTATCCTGACAGGCCCCTGTCTCTATATGTACATATCCCGTTTTGTCATAAGCTGTGTTATTTCTGTGGCTGTAATAAGCTGGTGACTCGCCATAAACATAAAGTAGATAACTATCTGTTGGTTTTAGAAAAAGAGATCATAAAACAAGCGCAATTATTTACCAATCGAACTGTGATCCAAATGCATTGGGGAGGGGGAACACCAACCTATTTGGATAAATCCCAGCTCAGTCAACTAATGGCAATGTTAAAATCACACTTTAATTTTGCCGTTGATGCCGAAATATCAATTGAAATTGATCCGCGAGAAATAGAATTGCATATTATTGATCACTTGCGGTGTGAGGGTTTTAACCGCCTGAGTATGGGTGTGCAGGATTTTAATAAACAGGTACAACATTTAGTTAACCGTCAGCAGGATGAAGCGTTTATTTTTGCTTTGGTACAACGTGCACGTGAGGTGGGGTTTAATTCTACCAGTATCGATCTAATTTATGGTTTACCTAAACAGACAGCGGAAACTTTTGCTTTTACTTTAGAGCGCGTATTAGCACTTTCCCCTGATCGTTTAAGTGTTTTTAATTATGCCCATATGCCTCATCTTTTTGCTGCACAACGCAAAATTAAAACACAGGATCTACCAACAGCAGAACAAAAACTGGCTATTTTACAGCAAACGATTTTCACCTTGACACAAAATGGTTACCAATTTATTGGTATGGATCATTTTGCTAAACCTAAGGACGAATTGGCTATTGCACAACGTAATGGGGTCTTACATCGTAATTTTCAGGGCTATACCACCCAGCAAAACTGTGATTTACTTGGACTGGGGGTATCTGCAATTAGCATGTTAGGTGATCATTATGCGCAAAATCAAAAAGATTTAAACGCTTACTATCAAGCTATTGAAAATCATCAACATGCAATATGGAAAGGTTTATCCTTGACCCAGGATGATTGTATTCGGCGTGATGTGATCAAAACTTTAATCTGTAATTTTCAACTGGTTTATAGTGATATTGAACAGCGTTATCAAATTGATTTTAAGGATTATTTTTTTGCAGATTTGCAGTTATTACAACCGATGATAGCAGATGGTTTAGTGATTGTTGGTCAAAGAGAGCTACAGATTACCGCTAAAGGTCGTTTGTTGATCCGTAATATATGTATGTGTTTTGATATTTATTTGCGCAACCAAATGCGGCAACGTCAATTTTCACGAGTGATTTAGTTGGTTAAAGAGGATAGCATAGCCATATATTTCAGCTCTTTTTTACTAGGACATACCAAATTCTTTCAACTTACGGGTAAGGGTATTTCTCCCCCAACCGAGTAAGCGAGCGGCTTCTTGTTTATGACCTTTGGTATAGGTTAAAGCACATTCAAGCATGGTACGTTCAATCTGCGGTAATACTTGCTGTAGTAAATTCTGTTTATTATTTTCGAGCGCTGTTTTTGTCCAATTAGCCAGTGGATCAAGCCATTTTTCGTTATTTGTCGCTAGTGTCTTTTTAGGTGAATAAAGAAATTGTTGATTTTGTTGCAGATCGCTTGGCAGATCTTGCGGTAATATCATTTGGCTGGAAGACATCACGGTAAGCCAACTGCAGACATTTTCTAACTGGCGCACGTTACCCGACCAAGGTAAAGACATTAAGATCGTTTCTGTCTGAGGCGCCAAAATTTTGCTCTCCACACCAAGTTGTTGTGCGGTCTGGTGGAGGAAATAGCGGGCTAAATGCGGAATATCTTCAGTCCGTTCACGCAATGGTGGCAGAGGAATACGGATGACATTAAGACGATGAAAGAGATCTTCTCTAAATTTGCCTTCTTGTACTAATTGTTCAAGGCATTGATGGGTAGCGGCAATGATACGGACATCAACTTTAATGGGTGTATAACCACCGACTCGATAAAACTGGCCTTCAGCCAATACGCGTAACAGGCGGGTTTGAATATCAAGTGGCATATCACCGATTTCATCGAGAAAAAGTGAACCGCCATGCGCTTGTTCGAAACGTCCCTGCCTGACCTGGCTGGCACCAGTAAAAGCGCCTTTTTCATGACCAAATAACTCAGATTCAATCAGATCTTTAGGAATAGCTGCCATATTTAGCGCAATAAAGGGCCCAGTTGCTTTAGGGCTATGACGATGAAGCGCATCCGCAATTAACTCTTTACCAGTGCCAGATTCACCGTTAATAAGTACACTAATTGAGGAGCGAGATAAGCGACCGATAATTCGATACACTTCCTGCATGGCGGGTGCTTCACCAATAATTTTGCTGACAGCAGCCGTTGGTGGAGAATTTGATCTGGTATTTGGTTGTTGATTGCGATAATAATTCAGTGCGCGTTTAACTAACAATATTGTTTCGTCAATATCGAAAGGTTTTGGCAAGTAATCAAAAGCACCTTGTTGATAGGCATTAACTGCCGTATTCAGATCTGAATGGGCAGTCATAATAATAATCGGTAATTTAGGATGGCTCTGTTTAAGTCGTGTCAGCAGGGTTAACCCATCGTTATCTGGCATATGAATATCGGAAATTAGAACATCCGGACAGGTTTTTTCTAATGCTATTAATACACTTTGAATATCTTCAAAGCTAGTACATTCCATGTGGGCATTGTTTAACGCGCGTTCTAAAACCCACCGAATGGCACTATCATCATCAACGATCCACACCTTACCTTTTTGCATATCAGTTACCTAATTCTTAATAGGAAGATAAATCGAAAATTGCGTATGGCCAGGCCAACTAGAAAATTCGATTCTACCAGCATGCTGGTCAATAATATTTTGTGCAATTGAGAGTCCTAAGCCATTGCCACCTTTATGATGACTTACCATCGGATAGAACAGCGTATCTTGTATCTGTGATGGAATACCTGGACCATTATCTTCAATATCGATACGGGCGGCAAGCCGATACGTTTTTCCGTGTAATGTCACATGAAACGCTGTGCGAGTCCGCATAGTCAAGGTTCCACCGTTTTCTTCCATTGCTTGTATCGCGTTTTGGCTTATATTAAGTAACACTTGTTCAATTTGTTCGGGATAGTGTGGTAATTCAGGTAAACTAGGATCATAGTCTTTTATTAATTTAATATTTTCCGGTAGCGTCAGTGATATTAAATAGTAAGTACGCTCAACAACCTGGTGGATACTTTGTGTTGTTTTCAAACCGGGATGTTGAGGGCCGAGTAGACGATCAACGAGATTGCGTAAGCGATCGGCTTGCTCAATAATGACTTGGGTATATTCTAACTGCTCAGAACTAGAAAGGGTTTTGGCTAACAGTTGAGCTGCGCCACGTAAACCCCCTAACGGGTTTTTTATTTCATGGGCTAAAGTTCGGATTAAGTCACGTGATAGGATTTGTAATGATTGTTCTTGCTCTAAACGGCGATAGGAATTGACCGGCGAAAATTCTAGTAAAATAAAGCCTTGTGAAATGGGCTGCGCACTGATAGTCACGTTATAAGAGTGATTATTGATAACCAGAGTGACTTCATTATCGGTAAAACTTTTATTTTTTTTTATTTTTTTTTGCATTAAATCCATATCAAACGAACAATAATCAAAAAGAATTGGTAGCGGTGTACCCAGCAATTTTCTTGGATTAGCTGAAAAAAATTGGCGGCTAGCATAATTAGCGTACTGGATGATGAGTTTATTATCCAGTAAGAGAATATTATGCAACAAGCAATCTAAGATATGATCGGCAATGGGTAATTTATCAATTTTCACGTAGTTTTACTCCTGCACCTTTTTAGTGCATATTAACATATTTGAGTATAAACCAAGTATTTTTGTTCAATAATTAGGCAGAAAAAACCTCATCAAATGATGAGGTAATATAACACAACAAAAAATACCCAGCGGAGAAGGGTTTATCAGACGCTGTAGTACATTTCGAACTCTAATGGATGAGGTGCCATCTGAATACGTTGAACATCATTTTTTAATAAGTTGATATAGGCGTCTATCGTTTCATCAGTAAATACTTCACCGCGTTTCAAAAATTCGCGATCTATATCCAACGCATGCAGGGCTTCTTCCAGTGAACTGGCAACAGTTGGGATCTCTTGTGCTTCTTCCGCAGGTAAGTCATATAAATTTTTATCCATCGCTTCTCCGGGATGAATTTTATTCATAATTCCATCGAGACCTGCCATTAATTGTGCAGCAAAGGCTAAGTAAGGATTAGCCGCCGGATCAGGAAAACGAACTTCAATCCGTGATGCTCTCGGATTGGCAACCATTGGAATGCGAATAGAAGCTGACCGGTTACGCGCTGAATAAGCCAACATTACCGGTGCTTCGAAACCAGGTACTAGACGCTTATAGGAGTTGGTGGTTGGATTCGTAAAGGCATTTAAAGCACGCGCATGTTTAATAATACCATCAATGTAATAAAGGGCTGTTTCAGATAGCCCACCATATTTATTACCGGCAAACAAGTTGGTGCCATTTTTTTCCAGCGACATATGACAATGCATGCCAGAGCCGTTATCACCCACGAGTGGCTTTGGCATAAATGTCGCTGTTTTGCCAAAAGCATGAGCAATATTATGCACGACGTATTTGTATATTTGTGTTTCATCGGCTTTTTTGGTCATTGTATTAAAACGGGTAGCGACCTCATTTTGGCCTGCGGTGGCAACCTCATGGTGGTGTGCTTCGACAATTAAACCCATTTTCTCCATGGTGGAACACATGGCGGAGCGCATATTTTGAGAGGAATCAACGGGTGGGACAGGAAAATAACCCCCTTTAACGCTTGGTCGATGACCTTTATTGCCATCTTCATAGTGTGCGCCAGAATTCCAGGCTGCTTCGATATCGTCGATATGATAATAAGCACCAGAAATATTGTTGCCAAAGCGAATATCATCAAACACAAAGAATTCAGGTTCAGGTCCAAATAATACCGTATCGGCGATACCGCTACTGCGTAAGAAATTTTCGGCGCGTTTAGAAATTGAACGTGGATCGCGTTGGTAGCCCTGATGGGTATGGGGCTCTAGGATATCACAGCGAATAATTAGGGTTGAATCACTAAAAAAAGGATCTAGCACTGCCGTCTCGGGATCAGGCATAAGCATCATATCTGATTCATTAATTCCTTTCCAACCGGCAATAGAGGAGCCGTCAAACATTTTTCCCTCTTCAAAGAAATCTTCGTTGATTTGGTGAGCAGGAATAGTGATATGTTGCTCTTTACCTCTGGTATCGGTAAAGCGTAGATCAATATATTTAACATGGTGCTCTTTGATCATGGATAAAACATGCTCAACAGACATAAAGCTTCTCCTGATTGGATCCTACTTTTGAACGATAGTGCCAAAAAGTTTCATTAAAGTTGTTAATTAATCATTAAGCGAAAATCATGCCAAATTATTTATAACCTAGAATAAATGCTTTTTGAATGATTTATGAGTAAATAATAATAAATTGAATAGTAAATTGCACTATTTGTGTGCGTTTTAGACGCCTAAAATGCACACAAATAGTGCAATAAACGAAAGGAATACGAACTTGCCTTATTTGATTTCCTATGTAGTGGTTTATTTTTTCAAACAAAAATGGGTTATCATTTGTGAAAGTAATGCAATTGTTGGTTTTATATATTTAATTTCAATAAATTCATCAGGTTGATGCGCTTGCTCTATCGAGCCTGGACCTAATATTAATGTTGGACAGCGAGTTTGAATAAAAGGTGCTTCGGTGCAGTAATTAACGGTTTGTGCTTTCTTGTTTAATAAATTTTCAATTATTTTCAACATCTTATGATTTATTGGGCATTCAAAACCAGGAATAGCAGGATGTAGTTCCTCGATAGTAATGCGATTAGGCCAACGATGTTTAATCGGTTCAAGTGCGGCATGCAATAATTCATCCAAATTTTGTAGTGATAGACCAGGTAGTGGGCGAATATCGATATGTAGTTCACAGCATCCACAAATTCGATTTACTGCATCCCCGCCATGAATATGTCCAAAATTCATTGTTGGGTAGGGAATAGCAAATGCCTTGTGATGGTAATCAGTTTTTAGTCTATTTCTAAGCATAATTAACTGACTAATGGTTTCATGCATTAATTCAATCGCATTGATACCCTTTGCTGGATCACTTGAATGGCCTGATTGACCGGTAATGCGGATGGCATTGGCGATATGCCCCTTATGAGCGCGAATGGGTCGTAGTGAAGTTGGCTCGCCAATAATCGCCAATTCAGGCTGAATTTCAGCCGTTGTGGCAAAATAACGTGCCCCTGCCATGGTGGTTT
This sequence comes from Arsenophonus nasoniae, assembly GCF_004768525.1. Taxonomy (NCBI): domain Bacteria; kingdom Pseudomonadati; phylum Pseudomonadota; class Gammaproteobacteria; order Enterobacterales; family Morganellaceae; genus Arsenophonus; species Arsenophonus nasoniae. The sequence goes on along the minus strand of NZ_CP038613.1, from coordinate 3,300,084 downwards.
CTTCATCAGCAGTTGCCAAAATATAGATGGGATGCTGTAACTGATAAATATCGATATTGCGTAAGGCATCAATAATAAAAGCGAAAAATCCTTTCATATCTGCGCTGCCTAAACCATATAATTTGTTGCTATATTCCGTTAATTGGAAAGGATCTTTTGTCCAGCGCCCTTCATCAAAAGGAACCGTATCAGTATGCCCACAGAGTAGTAATCCCTCCTCTCCTTGACCAAAAGTAGCCAGTAAATTGAATTTATGGCGAGTTTCTGGCACCGGTTGAATGGTTATTTTTCCACCTAGCGTCTTTAGCCATTCTGCCAGTAGATTAATTAATGCTTCATTACTTTGATCGCGTCTTGCATCGACAGAACTAATTGATGGTATGGCAATTAATTGACGATATAACTCAATAAATGTCGGGAGTTTCGCTTTCACTGCTACCAGCCTTAATGACTAAAATTTCAATACTCATGCATTTCTTTGAATAAAAATACAGTAATTAATATTAGTTCAGTGTACAAGATTTATTAATGAGAATGTTAATGATACTAATTTTTCCTTGAATCCATAACCCCAATATACACAGGAAAAAAGGAAAATTAATGGTGTATAGGTTCGTCATTATAATATATATTTCGATATAAAGATTTTATTTAAGAATTAAAAAATATTTGCCATAACATAATAATACTATTAATAAAATAATTATCGCAATGGGTCGATTTAAATTAAACAATGGCAATTAATTTGACCATAAGAGTTCAGTCAAGCCTTTATTGGTGATGTATACAATCGATGCTTAGTGAATCTGAATATTCTGTAAATATAGCGTTGAGGCTGTGTTTTATGGCCGCAAGTTAGTTGTGCAATTTTAGCAACTCAGCAGAATCAGTCACTGGCGATAAACAACTCACCGTGCAAACGTTTAATTTCATTGTTTTTATCTATGAATTACAAAAATAAATTTTATTGCTGAATTTTTTCGTTGATAGGAAAACTGGATCCATTATGATGAATAGATAGGTTGATTCTATCAAATTTATATTTAGGGAAGGAATAGGCATGAATATTCGTGATTTGGAGTACCTTGTTGCATTAGCTGAGCATAAACATTTTCGGCGTGCTGCAGATGCCTGCCATGTTAGTCAACCGACCCTAAGCGGTCAAATTCGTAAATTGGAAGACGATTTAGGGGTTATGTTGTTAGAACGAACAAGCCGAAAGGTTTTGTTTACTCAGCAGGGATTATTATTAGTTGAACAAGCTAGAACAGTACTGCGAGAAGTTAAAATATTGCAGGAAATGGCTTCCTTACAAGGTGAAAGCATGTCAGGCCCGTTACACATAGGATTAATTCCTACCATTGGTCCTTATCTTTTGCCTCACATCATTCCAGAATTACACCGTTTATTTCCTAAACTGGAGATGTATTTACATGAAGCACAGACACACCATCTGTTAGCACAATTAAATAATGGTAAACTGGATTGTGCAATATTAGCGCAAGTGAAAGAGACTGAAGCTTTTATTGAAATTCCTCTTTATGAGGAACCTATGCGATTAGCCATTTATGAAGAGCATCCGTGGTTCAATCGTAAGGAAATTGAGATGCAAGAGCTTGTTGGGCAGAAATTACTCATGTTGGAGGATGGTCACTGTTTACGTGATCAAGCGATGGGATATTGTTTTCAGGTCGGGGCCAAAGATGATACCCACTTTCGTGCCACCAGTTTGGAAACATTACGTAACATGGTGGCAGCTGGCAGTGGTATAACACTTTTGCCAGATTTATCGGTGCCGAAAGAGATAAAACGTGATGGCGTCTATTATCTTGATTGTATTAACCCTGTTCCTTCACGTTCGATTGTTTTAGTTTATCGACCTGGTTCACCGCTTAGAAGTTGTCATGAACAATTTGCTGAGGCAATACGTAAACAAATGCAGCGATACTATAGTAAAAATTAATTGTTAACTTACTTCTAACATTGGGTTCTATTTGGTTAAAACAGACGGTTTAATCCATTTAGCGCAGCAACCCGAAATGCTTCTGCCATAGTTGGATAATTGAAGGTGGTATTAACGAAATATTCAATAGTATTACCTTCACCTTTTTGCTCCATAATTGCCTGTCCAATATGAATAATTTCTGCTGCACGCTCCCCGAAGCAGTGAATACCTAAAATTTTTAATGTTTCGCGATGAAATAGAATTTTTAAACTGCCTACATTCATCCCTGCTATCTGCGCTCTGGCTAAGTGTTTAAATTGGGCGCGCACGACTTCATACGGAATTTTCATGGCAGTCAATTGTTGTTCGGTTTTACCGACAGAACTGATTTCAGGAATGGTGTAGATCCCGGTTGGAATATCCTCAATTAAATGAGTATCACCGTGACCTGTTGTTATTGCACGGGCTGCGAGACGACCTTGATCATAAGCCGCTGAAGCTAAACTGGGATAACCAATAACATCGCCGACAGCATAGATATTTTCATTATGAGTACGATAGGTAGCGTCAACTTTAATCAGACCTCGATTATCAATAGGAATAGCGATATTTTCTAAATTTAGATTATCAGTATTTCCGGTACGGCCATTAGCATATAATAGACAATCGGCTTTGACCTTTTTACCAGATTTCAGATGAATAATTACGCCATCATCTGTTCCTTCAACTTTTTCATATTCTTCATTATGGCGAATAACAACACCATTATTCCAAAAATGGTATGATAAAGCATCTGACATTTCTTGGTCTAGAAACGAGAGAAGGTGATCACGGGTATTAATAAGATCAACTTTTACCCCTAACCCTCTAAAAATTGAAGCATATTCACAGCCAATTACTCCTGCACCATAAATAATAACATGTCGGGGTTCATGATTGAGTGTTAAAATCGAATCGCTATTGTAAATGCGTGAATGCTGAAAATCGACATCAGGTGGACAATAAGGACGAGAGCCGGTTGCGATAATAATTTTTTCAGCATATAGCGTATCGTCAGTACCATCATTATAAAGAACTTTTACGGTATGTTCGTCAATGAAAGAGGCTTCACCAGCAAACATATTACAGCCATTCCGTTCGTAAAATCCTTGTCGCATATGTGTTTGTTGATTGATTACGGTTTCGGCTTGTTTAAGAATGTCGGAGAAAGAAGAGCGCAGAAGACGAGACTTATCGCTGTATAATGGGTTTTGATTAAATTCGATAATTCGGCTGACCGCGTGCCGAAGCGCTTTAGAGGGAATTGTTCCCCAGTGGGTACAACCACCGCCAATTTTATTATAACGTTCAATAACGGCAACTTTTTTCCCTTGTTTTACCAACCCCATTGCTGCGCCTTCTCCCCCGGGGCCGGAACCAATAACGATAGTATCAAATTGAATCTGTGGCATTCGGTATAACCTATTATTATGTAAATACGAGTAGACAAATCACATTAACATTATCTTCTTTAATCATGCTTAAATATAAGATTCAGGCTTTACATTTTAATAAATAAACAGAAATTCCTTATATACTAGTTAAACTTAAGAACACTGCAAATCTGTTAAAATTTGGTATAGTGGTCTAGTTGCATTATTATCGAAGAGGTATATTAATTACTGTGAGTAATATTACAGGCATTAGAGCAAAGCAGAAAGAAAAAACGCGTCGTTCTCTGATAGAAGCGGCTTTTAGTCAATTGAGTGCTGAGCGTAGCTTTACTAGTCTCAGCTTACGTGAAGTTGCGCGAGAAGCAGGTATTGCACCCACTTCTTTTTATCGACATTTTCGTGATGTTGATGAATTAGGATTGACCATGGTTGATGAAAGCGGGCTTATGCTCCGTCAATTAATGCGTCAAGCTCGACAGCGTATTGCAAAAGGTGGTAGCGTCATTCGAACATCTGTTGCTACTTTTATGGAATTTATTGGTAATAATCCGAATGCCTTTCGGTTATTGCTGCGTGAACGTTCAGGCACATCTGCTGAGTTTCGTGCTGCAGTTGCCAGAGAAATTCAGCATTTTATTGCTGAATTGGCCGATTACTTGCAACAAGAAAGTAACATGCCTCGGTATTTTACTGAAATACAAGCAGAAGCCATGGTTACTATTGTATTTAGTGCGGGGGCTGAAGCATTAGATATTGATCAGGAAAAAAGACAACTTTTGGAAGAGCGGTTAGTTTTACAACTTAGAATGATCGCTAGAGGCGCCTATTATTGGTATCGTCGCGAACAGGAAAAACATAATATCAAATTATAAATAATTTTTTGCAGTAAATCCCAAATTGCAACTATTTATTATTATTTTCTATATTAGCTTTTTAAATGGCTTTTAATATTATAAGTATTAGAAAAATATTATTTATATCAATATTATTTAATATTTATTCTAACAGTAAAATAATATTAGCCATCGCTAGATAGATTCTTTGCTGTTATGACTTATAAAACGCCATATTTTTAATGGCGTTTTTCTCTCATTTAAATATCTTTATTCTCAAGTAAAACTCCACATTCAATATGGTGGGTATAAGGAAATTGATCAAATAATGCTAATCGATGAATTTTATGGGTTTTATTAAGTATATTTAGATTGTGACAAAGTGTATTGGGATTACAGGATATATAAAGAATACGTGGATATTTTTGTACTAATGCAACTGTTTTTTCATCTAAACCACAACGAGGTGGATCAATCAAAATTGTGTTACATTTATAACTCATTAAATCAACACCTTCCAGGCGTCTAAACTGACGTTCACCTTGTATTGCTTGGGTGAAATCTTCTGCTGACATTCGAATAATTTTTACATTATTAATTTTATTAGCTTCAATATTATATTGAGCAGCAGCTACTGATGGTTTGGCAATCTCGGTTGCCAGTATACGATTAAAATTTTGCGCTAGTGCGATAGAAAAATTACCGTTTCCACAATAAAGCTCAAGTAAATCTCCTTTTGCGTTTTTAGTGCAATCAATTGCCCATTCTAACATTTTGATATTTATTCCGGCATTGGGTTGGGTAAAACTATTTTCAATTTGGCGATAAATAATTGACTTACCAGCAATAGGTAATACCTCATCAATATGATCCTGTTCTAATATAATTTTTGTTTTTGCTGCGCGTCCAATTAGCTGTATATCAAAACCTTGATTAATTAAAGCGATACGTAATTGTTTAGCTTGCTCAATCCATTCCTCATTCAATTTTTTGTGGTAAATTAACGAAACAATAATCTTATTACTTAATGTTGATAAATAATCTACTTGGAAGAGTTTATAACGTAAAACAGATTTACTTTTAATTAGGGGAATTAAGGCAACCATCATTTGATTAATTAATTTACAAGCGATAGGTAATTGATCAATTCTTATACGTTGTTTAGTCGTTTGATCAAACATTATATGAAATAAATCTTGCCCTTCATGCCAGAGGCGAAATTCAGCACGCATTCTATAGTAGGAAAAATCAGAACGAAAAATTTCTGGCTTAGGTGCATTATAAGGCAGCATAATACTGTTTAAATATTTGATTTTTTCAGTTAACTGCGAGTTGTATTGGGTAATTGATAGATTATTTAGCATGTATTCAGATTCATATTATAAAAAATTTTCTATCGTGTGATTGTAGGGAAAGAGAAAGAGATGTCTAGCTTTGATGCACGATTTATGAATCGTAGTTAAAATAGTTTTTCTAAGCTTATTTTTCCAACATTGATAGTAAGAGTCGTAAAATTTTAGGCCATCGATATTGGACGATAATGCAAAAATAAAAATAAGTTATAATATTGTCTTAAAACAAGCGGGCAGTTATTACAACTGCACATGGATTTATTCAATCTAATATTACTGTATAATTACTCATGACTATTTTTACTAACAATTCTCTTATCAGCATATTGTTCATTATTGTGACGAAATGAATGAAAAATAAAATAAAAAAAGTAACCTCTGCTCAGTTGAAAACGGCTCGGCCAACTATTCTAATTTTTGATTCTGGTGTTGGTGGCTTATCTGTTTACCGTGAAGTCAGACAATTATTGCCAGATCTACACTATATTTATGCTTTTGATAATGATGCTTTTCCTTATGGAGAGAAGAGTGCCGAATTTATTATTGAACGTATTATTCGCTTCATCGATCAAATTCAACAAAAACACGCATTGGCAATAGCAATTATTGCTTGTAATACTGCCAGTACGGTCAGTCTACCTATTTTAAGAGCACATTTTCAATTTCCAATTATAGGCGTTGTTCCCGCGATAAAACCAGCAACTAAATTAACACGTAATGGTATTATTGGACTATTAGCAACCAAGGCCACTGTTAGTGGAAACTATACTAGAGAGCTTATCGACCGATTTGCTGTTGATTGTAAAGTTGAGATGATTGCTTCGTCAGAATTAGTCGAATTAGCAGAAAAAAAACTTCATGGCCAAATAATCTCAACAGAAACATTAGTGCGCATTGTAAAACCGTGGTTAAAAATGAAAGAACCCCCTGACACCATTGTGCTCGGTTGTACACATTTCCCATTATTATCGGCAGAACTAAAAGAAGTGTTGTTTGACGGAACCAGACTCATTGATTCTGGCGCAGCAATTGCTAGACGAGCGGTTTGGTTAATCAATAATCATCCAGATCTGATTTTAACAAAAAATAAAAATATCGCCTATTGCACTAGAATGGATGTTGAAGCTGAAAAGCTTATCCCTGTATTGATGAATGAAGGTTTCAATCAGTTAGAAAAAATTTCTATTTAAGCCTATTTGTCGAAATATAAACCAATTAGACAATTTTTTTTAAATAACGGTTGCCAGCGGCGTAAAACCGCCTATAATGCGCTCCCACTGGTCGAGAATAAACAATTATATTTTTAATCAGTAATAAAAAAGAAAAGTAGAAATAACTACTTGACTTTACAGGTGAAAAGCGTAGTATACGCCACCTCGCGACTCCAGTCGCACGCTCTTTAACAATTAATCAGACAATCTGTGTGGGCACTCGCAAGACATCATCAAAAACTATTTGAAGATTAAGTCTTAAAGAGTGACAAACAGTTAATTCATATATGAACTAATAAGCAGTAACGTTATTTTAGCCAACGGCGAAGGCAATAAAAGGCCAACAAAGTGGCAAAAAAGCGTTACGGCCAGTAAAACATTCTTTGAGCATCAAACTTTTAATTGAAGAGTTTGATCATGGCTCAGATTGAACGCTGGCGGCAGGCCTAACACATGCAAGTCGAGCGGCAGCGGGAGAAAGCTTGCTTTCTTGCCGGCGAGCGGCGGACGGGTGAGTAAGGTATGGGGATCTGGCCGAAGGCGGGGGATAACCACTGGAAACGGTGGCTAATACCGCATAATCTCTAAGGAGCAAAGTGGGGGACCTTCTGGCCTCACACCTTCGGATGAACCCATATGAGATTAGCTAGTAGGTGGGGTAAAGGCTCACCTAGGCGACGATCTCTAGCTGGTCTGAGAGGATGATCAGCCACACTGGGACTGAGACACGGCCCAGACTCCTACGGGAGGCAGCAGTGGGGAATATTGCACAATGGGCGCAAGCCTGATGCAGCCATGCCGCGTGTATGAAGAAGGCCTTCGGGTTGTAAAGTACTTTCAGTCGTGAGGAAGGTGTTAAGGTTAATAAGCTTAGCAATTGACGTTAGCGACAGAAGAAGCACCGGCTAACTCCGTGCCAGCAGCCGCGGTAATACGGAGGGTGCGAGCGTTAATCGGAATTACTGGGCGTAAAGGGCACGCAGGCGGTTAATTAAGTTGGATGTGAAATCCCCGGGCTTAACCTGGGAATGGCATTCAAGACTGGTTAGCTAGAGTCTTGTAGAGGGGGGTAGAATTCCATGTGTAGCGGTGAAATGCGTAGAGATGTGGAGGAATACCGGTGGCGAAGGCGGCCCCCTGGACAAAGACTGACGCTCATGTGCGAAAGCGTGGGGAGCAAACAGGATTAGATACCCTGGTAGTCCACGCTGTAAACGATGTCGATTTGGAGGTTGTGGTCAAGAACTGTGGCCTCCGGAGCTAACGCGTTAAATCGACCGCCTGGGGAGTACGGCCGCAAGGTTAAAACTCAAATGAATTGACGGGGGCCCGCACAAGCGGTGGAGCATGTGGTTTAATTCGATGCAACGCGAAGAACCTTACCTACTCTTGACATCCAGAGAAGCTTTTAGAGATAGAGGCGTGCCTTCGGGAACTTTGAGACAGGTGCTGCATGGCTGTCGTCAGCTCGTGTTGTGAAATGTTGGGTTAAGTCCCGCAACGAGCGCAACCCTTATCCTTTGTTGCCAGCGATACGGTCGGGAACTCAAAGGAGACTGCCGGTGATAAACCGGAGGAAGGTGGGGATGACGTCAAGTCATCATGGCCCTTACGAGTAGGGCTACACACGTGCTACAATGGCGTATACAGAGAGAGGCGAGCCTGCGAGGGGAAGCGGAACTCAGAAAGTACGTCGAAGTCCGGATTGGAGTCTGCAACTCGACTCCATGAAGTCGGAATCGCTAGTAATCGCGGATCAGCATGTCGCGGTGAATACGTTCCCGGGCCTTGTACACACCGCCCGTCACACCATGGGAGTGGGTTGCAAAAGAAGTAGGTAGCTTAACCTTCGGGATGGCGCTTACCACTTTGTGATTCATGACTGGGGTGAAGTCGTAACAAGGTAACCGTAGGGGAACCTGCGGTTGGATCACCTCCTTACCGAGATAGATGGAATGTGAGTGTTCACACAGATTGTCTGATGAAGATTGAGCTGAAGGTATCATTAGGCTTGTAGCTCAGGTGGTTAGAGCGCACCCCTGATAAGGGTGAGGTCGGTGGTTCAAGTCCACTCAGGCCTACCAACATTGCTTGCTGACAGGCGAAGTTAGCGGGAAGGAGTAATGATACGATATCTTAATGGGGCTATAGCTCAGCTGGGAGAGCGCCTGCTTTGCACGCAGGAGGTCAGCGGTTCGATCCCGCTTAGCTCCACCATATTGCAAGATAAAAAATAGATAAAAGGTTATTCAGAGCAGGCTGGCAACAGTATGCTGCGAATAATAATGCTCTTTAACAATCTGGAACAAGCTAAAAATTGAAACACACATTATTGAGAAAAATAATGTGGAGAACTCTCAAAACTCCAACGCGAAGTGTATTCGCTGTCAGGAAGGCAGGCGTTATGAGCGAGCAGTCAGGAATTCGAGGCGGCCAGCGCGCAGTCAGCGCAGCGTACAAAAAGTACGTGAGCATGGTGAGCACTGCCCAACAAAGAATTGCTGCACGCGCAGCCATAACCTATCAGAACGACAGTGAAATAAAGACACCTTCGGGTTGTGAGGTTAAGCGAATGAAGCGTACACGGTGGATGCCTAGGCAGTCAGAGGCGATGAAGGACGTGCTAATCTGCGAAAAGCGTCGGTAAGCTGATATGAAGCGTTATAGCCGGCGATGTCCGAATGGGAAAACCCAGTGCATTAATGCACTATCGTTTGATGAATTCATAGTCAAACGAGGCGAACCGGGGGAACTGAAACATCTCAGTACCCCGAGGAAAAGAAATCAACCGAGATTCCCCTAGTAGCGGCGAGCGAACGGGGAGTAGCCCAGAGTCAGCATCGATATTAGCATCAGGAGAAGGGTCTGGAAAGGCCAGCCATAAAGGGTGATAGCCCCGTATCCGAAGGTGTTAGTATCGTGAGCTCGAAGAGTAGGGCGGGACACGTGTTATCCTGTCTGAATAAGGGGGGACCATCCTCCAAGGCTAAATACTCCTGACTGACCGATAGTGAACCAGTACCGTGAGGGAAAGGCGAAAAGAACCCCGGCGAGGGGAGTGAAAGAGAACCTGAAACCGTGTACGTACAAGCAGTGGGAGCCCCATCACTCAAGTGCCTCGGCAGTTGGGTGATGGTATACCATCACAATAACAGCGCAGGCTTTGCCAACAAGGTTGTTCGGTTTTTTCAAGCCGCAGCGCAGTGTAGCTAGAAGTACACGAGCAGCGGAAGTTAAAAAAGCGGGCAAGATTGGCCGCAAAGACAAGCGGGACATTTGAGGATGGGGTGACTGCGTACCTTTTGTATAATGGGTCAGCGACTTATATTCTGTAGCAAGGTTAACCGTATAGGGGAGCCGTAGGGAAACCGAGTCTTAACTGGGCGTCAAGTTGCAGGGTATAGACCCGAAACCCGGTGATCTAGCCATGGGCAGGTTGAAGGTTGGGTAACACTAACTGGAGGACCGAACCGACTAATGTTGAAAAATTAGCGGATGACTTGTGGCTGGGGGTGAAAGGCCAATCAAACCGGGAGATAGCTGGTTCTCCCCGAAAGCTATTTAGGTAGCGCCTCGTGAATTCATCTTCGGGGGTAGAGCACTGTTTCGGCTAGGGGGTCATCCCGACTTACCAACCCGATGCAAACTCCGAATACCGAAGAATGTCATCACGGGAGACACACGGCGGGTGCTAACGTCCGTCGTGAAGAGGGAAACAACCCAGACCGCCAGCTAAGGTCCCCAAGTCATGGTTAAGTGGGAAACGAAGTGGGAAGGCTTAGACAGCCAGGATGTTGGCTTAGAAGCAGCCATCATTTAAAGAAAGCGTAATAGCTCACTGGTCGAGTCGGCCTGCGCGGAAGATGTAACGGGGCTAAACCATGCACCGAAGCTGCGGCAGCAACAGCAATGTTGTTGGGTAGGGGAGCGTTCTGTAAGCCGTTGAAGGTGGACTGAGAGGTCTGCTGGAGGTATCAGAAGTGCGAATGCTGACATAAGTAACGATAAAGCGGGTGAAAAACCCGCTCGCCGAAAGACCAAGGGTTCCTGTCCAACGTTAATCGGGGCAGGGTAAGTCGACCCCTAAGGCGAGGCTGAAAAGCGTAGTCGATGGGAAACGGGTTAATATTCCCGTACTAAGGGTTACTGCGAAGTGGGGACGGAGAAGGCTAGGCTATCCGGGCGACGGTTGTCCCGGTTTAAGCGTGTAGGTGGGTCGTGCAGGCAAATCCGTACGACTATAACACTGAGGCGTGATGACGAGCCACCAAGGTGGTGAAGTAGTTGATGCCCAGCTTCCAGGAAAAGCCGCTAAGCGATAGGTAATCCTTAATCGTACCCCAAACCGACACAGGTGGTTAGGTAGAGAATACTCAGGCGCTTGAGAGAACTCGGGTGAAGGAACTAGGCAAAATGGTGCCGTAACTTCGGGAGAAGGCACGCTGGCGTTAGGTGAAATGGTTAACCCATGGAGCTGAAGCCAGTCGCAGATACCAGCTGGCTGCAACTGTTTATTAAAAACACAGCACTGTGCAAACACGAAAGTGGACGTATACGGTGTGACGCCTGCCCGGTGCTGGAAGGTTAATTGATGGGGTAAGCCGTAAGGCGAAGCTCTTGATCGAAGCCCCAGTAAACGGCGGCCGTAACTATAACGGTCCTAAGGTAGCGAAATTCCTTGTCGGGTAAGTTCCGACCTGCACGAATGGCGTAATGATGGCTAGGCTGTCTCCACCCGAGACTCAGTGAAATTGAACTCGCTGTGAAGATGCAGTGTACCCGCGGCAAGACGGAAAGACCCCGTGAACCTTTACTATAGCTTGACACTGAACATTGAGCCTTGATGTGTAGGATAGGTGGGAGGCTAAGAAGTGTGGACGCCAGTTCGCATGGAGCCAACGTTGAAATACCACCCTTTAATGTTTGATGTTCTAACTTAGGTCCGTTATCCGGGCTGAGGACAGTGTCTGGTGGGTAGTTTGACTGGGGCGGTCTCCTCCCAAAGTGTAACGGAGGAGCACGAAGGTTGGCTAATCACGGTCGGACATCGTGAGGTTAGTGCAAAGGCATAAGCCAGCTTGACTGCGAGCGTGACGGCGCGAGCAGGTACGAAAGTAGGTCTTAGTGATCCGGTGGTTCTGAATGGAAGGGCCATCGCTCAACGGATAAAAGGTACTCCGGGGATAACAGGCTGATACCGCCCAAGAGTTCATATCGACGGCGGTGTTTGGCACCTCGATGTCGGCTCATCACATCCTGGGGCTGAAGTAGGTCCCAAGGGTATGGCTGTTCGCCATTTAAAGTGGTACGCGAGCTGGGTTTAGAACGTCGTGAGACAGTTCGGTCCCTATCTGTCGTGGGCGAAGGAAGATTGAGGGGGGCTGCTCCTAGTACGAGAGGACCGGAGTGGACGCACCACTGGTGTACAGGTTGTCATGCCAATGGCATCGCCTGGTAGCTAAGTGCGGAAGAGATAACCGCTGAAAGCATCTAAGCGGGAAACTTGCCTCAAGATGAGTCTTCCCTGACAGTAATGTCCTATAAGGGGTGTTCGAGACGAGGACGTAGATAGGCTGGGTGTGTAAGCGTAGCGATACGTTGAGCTAACCAGTACTAATGACCCGAGAGGCTTAACCTGACAACACCGAAGGTGTTTTGAGAAGAGAGAAGAATTTTAGCTTGTTCAAGAGTCTATCCTGACGAGATATTACGCGAAGGAGCGTGAACTGGCGCTGTTGATGGTGAGCACCTACTGAGGTAGGCGAGTGAGCCGAAAGGCTAGCCGAGATGGCAGCGTACTGAAACGGGATAGGTAAAAAAGAATTTGTCTGGCGGCAATAGCGCGGTGGTCCCACCTGACCCCATGCCGAACTCAGAAGTGAAATGCCGTAGCGCCGATGGTAGTGTGGGGTCTCCCCATGTGAGAGTAGGGAGCTGCCAGACTTTAATTATGTTAAGAAAGCCACCTAAGGGTGGCTTTTTGACGTTTTATTGTTTGATTTTATAACGCTTATCTATTCCCTGTATATCTACACTAATAGATTATATAATTAATATATATGAATTGAGTTTTGATATATATTCTGATAATCATAATTTATATTAACTTTAATATTTACATTAATAGATAATTAATTATTAAAATTATCTTATGGTATATTTATTTGATATTAGTAATATTATTATTCTATTTTTTTTACAAAATTGAGTGCCTAAACATTTATCTATTGAATATTTGATATAAAATTAAATAACCGTAATAAAAGGATAGTGATTAAGGTAAACATATGTTAGCTGAACCGATGCTAAGTATTGTTGTTGCTGTATTTAATGGCGAACCATTCTTACCAAAATTTTTTAATTGCCTTGAGCAACAAAAACTAGAAAATTGGGAGCTTATTTTAGTCAATGATGGTTCAACGGATAATAGCGCTTTATTATTAGAGGAATGTAGAGAGCGCTTCCCAAATACTAAAATTTTACATCAGCAAAATCTCGGGGTATCTGTCGCGCGAAATGTAGGAATGAATATGGCGACAGGTAAATATATAACTTTTCCTGATATTGACGATATCATTCATTTAGGGTGTCACCGATCATGCAAAACTGATCCACTAACGATCATCTAAAACTGATCCACTTGGTATTATTCGCACATTTTTGTACGGATAATTTATGTTAACCAAGGAGATATTTGTGGATATTCATGTTCGCTTTGCACAAGGACAAAGCCTTCGAAAAATTGCCAGTGAGTTGGGTATATCCCGTAACACCGTAAAACATCATTTACAACAACAGACAATGCCAACTTATGCTAAAAGAAGTCAACAACCGACTAAATTATCCCCCTTTAAACCTTATTTGCTTCAGCGAATTGAACTGGCTAAACCTGATTGGATCCCTGCAACAGTCTTATTTGATGAGGTAGTTGAAAACGGCTATCAAGGTGGTATTGCTCAATTACGCCGATTTGTTTGTCAATTTAAACCAAGCATTGTTCCCGAAGTAGTCGTCCGTTTTGAAACACAGCCAGGTCAACAAATGCAAATCGACTTCACCAGCATCCGGCGAGGTAAAAAATCGCTGAAAGCGTTTGTTGCAACGCTAGGCTATTCGCGTGCGAGTTATGTAAAGTTCTTTGATAATGAACGAGCAGAATCGTGGCAGCAAGGTTTAAGAGAAGCTTTCGACTACTTTGGTGGTGTACCACAGGAAGTATTGTGTGATAACGCAAAATCCCTCATCATCGAACGGGATGCTTATGCAGAAGGTGATCACAAAGTACATGTCGAAATGCTTCAAATGTCGAAAGATTACGGGTTTAAATTGAAGGCTTGCAAGCCCTACAGGGCAAAAAACGAAAGGGAAAGTAGAGCGCTTTAACCACTATTTAAAAAACAGCTTTATCGTGCCATTAAACACCGACCTTCGTGCTCATAATCTTGAACTGGATATTGAAATAGCTAATGCAAAAGTGGGTCCATGGTTACAACGCGTTGCCCATCAGCGAATTCATGGAACAACGTTAGAGAAGCCAGCAGATAGATTAGCTAAGGAAGTTAAGTCTCTTCTACCCTTACCAGCAAGGGTTTGCCAATCTATCCCACAGACTAATACGCTTAATATCCCCTATCGTACCGCCCCTTGAATCTGTCAGTTTGCAACACTCAATCAGCGTATACGAAGCATTACTGGGAGGTGAACATGTTATTGCATGAACAAATTGAACACCTGTGTGAGTCATTGAAATTAAATTCTATTCCGACTCATTGGTCATCACTTGCCGAAAAATGCATTGCCCAAGACAAAAGCTACGGAGAGTTTTTACTGTCCCTGTTAAAATGTGAGCAACAACAACGAGATGAACGAACTCGTAATCTTTTGAGTCGGATGGCAGGATTCCCAGCACATAAAGAACTTAATACGTTCGATTTTAAGTTTGCAACGGGGATCCCCAAACAACACATACAGGAATTAAGCGCATTAACGTTTATTGAACGTAATGAAAATGTCGTGTTGCTTGGCCCAAGCGGTGTAGGCAAAACGCATTTAGCTATTGGGTTAGGATTAAAAGCAGTACAGGCCAAGAAGAAAACCCGCTTTACCACGGCAGCTGAACTGATGTTGCAACTCTCAACTGCCAAACGACAAAATAAGCTCAAACAATATCTATCACGTTCGGTGATGGCCCCGAAGTTGTTGATTATCGATGAGATTGGATACCTGCCGTTTGGGCGAGAAGAAGCAAACCTGTTTTTCAATGTGATTGCCAAGCGTTATGAGCATGGCAGTGTCATATTGACGAGTAACCTATCATTTGGGCAATGGCCAAGTGCTTTTGCTGATGACGCAACATTAACTGCCGCTATGCTTGATCGTTTACTTCATCATTCGCATGTACTGCAATTAAGCGGTGAAAGCTACCGATTGAAAGATAAGCGGCGCTCAGGAGCAATAACTGAGTAAAACAGTGGATCAATTTTGATTGATCGGATTTAGATAAAAAGTGGATCAGTTTTCGGTGATCGTTGACAAGGGATGTATAACCGTTTATTAACGTTGGCAAAGTTGGGTAATTTGGATGTTGCTATGTGTAATGGTACTTATGTTTATATGGATGGCTCACCCTCTAAATTAATTTTTCCTTTAAAAAAGGTTCCATCGACTGACATAATTTTAGGAACTGAATGGTTACAAAAAGGTTTAAGTTCAGGTAAGTTTTTACACGTTACTTGGCTTAATATTTATAAGTTAAGTTTTATTCGTGAACATCAGTATCAGTTTGAACCGCAACTACATCATCAAGATATTCCTTGGACAACAGAAATATTGCTTAATGCAAAACGCGTGCAGTTTATTAATGAATCTTATTATGATTATTTTATTCATAATAAATCAGTTTCTCATTCATTATGTGGCGATGCTTTACGCGTGCGTAAGGTTAATACTTATTTAAAAATTATTGATATGTTAATGGATATTTATAAAAAATATCCTAATGCGGTAAATCAAACTCCCGCTTGTTGGTGGCAGATAGGAAAGGAAGGCTTTGGTGTTGTATTGTCTATTCAAGCAATTGAATCACCAAAAATTAAATATGAGATGGTTAAGCGTTTTTTTGACGAGGGATACTGGCAAATTACTTGGCAAAATGCGACAACTTTAAAATTAAAATGGCGACTGAGTCGGCGTTATTTAAAACTAAAATCGTTGCTTAAATATCAATCGTAATGATAGTTAAAAAAAAATTTTGCTAATGAGAAAATAGCACTAGACTCATTATTATATTGAGAAATAAGCGAGTGATATTGTAATTAAACTATACCAGCGTTTACAGTTCTTACTCGACAAATGTGATGGGTTTAATAGATCAAATTGTTTTTTTCTTTATAATGAAATATTCTATGGATATTAAATAAATTTCCCAAGTAATGGATAATGTTTGCCACTGTTTGTTTAAACAAGCAGTGGTAATTTTTTGTATTCGCGTTAAAAGAAAATTGATATTATTTTTTTTAAAATAAAAAATAACATTTTCTAGTAAATAATTTAAATAAAGCGATAAAATGGTGGTAAATGCTAATATAGAAGAGGCAATATTAATATAATGAGTTATAGAAAAATAGCATGGATAATTAATGTTAACATTACTTGAATTATTATCATCTGTGGCTTTATTGGTGTGGGGCACGTATATTGTCCGAACTGGTGTTATGCGGGTTTTCGGTACCGATCTACGCCGAATATTAGGCCAAAGTATCGGTAAAAAATCGCGCGCATTTTTAGCGGGTATTGCTGTTACTGCTTTAGTTCAAAGTAGTAATGCGACGGCACTATTGGTTACTTCATTTGTAACACAAGGTTTAATTTCTATCACACCAGCTATGGTTATTATGTTGGGTGCAGACGTCGGTACCGCAATGATGGCTCGGGTGTTAACTTTTGATTTGGCATGGTTATCACCCCTATTGATTTTGTTTGGTGTGATTACTTTTCTTAGCGAGAAAAAAAATCGGGTTGGTCAATTAGGGCGAGCTGCGATAGGCCTAGGACTCATTTTATTAGCTTTACAGCTTATTGTTAGTTCAGCAACGCTGATTACTCATGCATCCGCTATCCAAGCAATTTTTACTTCATTACAAGGTGATATTATCTTAGCAGTATTCGTCGGTGCTGTATTTTCTATGCTCACCTATTCTAGTTTGGCGGCGGTTTTGTTAACAGCAACGTTAAGTATGGCAGGACTCGTTCCGCTTTATATTAGCCTATCGATTGTTATTGGTTCAAATATCGGTAGTGGTTTATTAGCTATGATTGGCAGTAGTCGGCAAAGCGGATCAGCACGGCAGGTAGCTTTAGGCAGTTTGTTATTCAAACTCATTGGCGCAATAGTGGTTTTACCCTGGATTAAACAGTTAGCCGATTGGATAGATAATTATAATTTTAATCCGTCTGAAATCGTGATCTATTTTCATGTGTTTTATAATTTACTGCGCTGCTTAATGATGTTGCCATTTGTCAAATTGATGTCGGGTTTATGTCAACGTCTTATCCCCATTTCGTCTGTAGAGGTTGAGATTTTTTCCCCCCGTTATTTGGACAAAGCAGCGTTGGAAACACCTTCATTAGCCATTGCTAATGCGGTAAGAGAAACACTGCGCATGGGAGATATCGTTGAGCAAATGGTTCATGGTTAGGAAATTGAATCGCTTTTAAAGTGAGTAGCAAAAGCCATCCCTTATTGCAAAAAGGAGATGGGGATCGATTTATTGTGTTTAGTGCCAGTTAACATTTCCTCAGAGAGTGTAATTTCTAACCTGATTTCCTTATTTTAGACACATTGATCCTGCGTTTAGCTGCGTAACCATCGCTTTTTCTCCAGGTTATGCAGTCTTTCTGACAACAATTCCGTTGCTTTTTTACCCATTTGCGCCCCGGTGAAAAGCAGCCTGTCGCCACACAGAATACATTTGTACGGATCGGTACGCAGAAATCCTTTCATCAGCACAGAAAAACCTGGGTTCTCCGGTTTTTTACGTGCCGTCATCTCAAGTGCCTTATACACTTTCGGCAATAGTTTTCCCCGTTTACGATTCGACAAAAAACCAGAGTAACGCACCATTTTAAAATGCCTGGCCGGAATATGGCTTATATAGCGTCTAATCATCTCTTCCTGCGGCAGAGTCTGCTGCCGATGCTGGCCAGTTCGGTGGTCATGGTAGTGATGAACAACGGCACCCCCTCGGTAATGCCGCAGTTTTGACGCAGATACCGGTGGGCGTTTAAGGTAGCGACCGAGGTACTTAACACTATGCCATGCCCCTTTCGTTTTTTTAGCAAAGTGCACTTTCCAATAACGTCCGTACTGCGCCCTCAAGTAACGCCGCCAATGTTTTTTGTCACGGATATGGCCAAGACCGGGAAGAAGGCCAGGGTTAATTAAATCATAACTGTGACGCAGTAGTCGGATAACAGCCCCTCGCCAGATTTCTTCGACATCCTTTTTTTTGAAAAACAGCTTTCGCCATACACTATGTTTACTATCCAAACCCCCTCGAGTGACGGAAACATGAACATGCGGATGTTGATTGAGTTGCCGGCCATAAGTATGCAAGGCACAGAAAATACCAATTTCGATACCCTGTTTGCGAGCCAACTGCAGCATAGCTCGAGTGGCTGCCCGAAACAGAGCATTAAGTAGCGGCCAGTTATTGTTAAAAAAAGGCCAAAGGAGATGTGGCATGGTGAAAGTAATGTGTTGCCAGTCGCAGTCGGGTAAAATATGAACCTGCTGTGCTAACCACTGCTCGGTGGCTTTAAAGCCACATGAACTGCAGGCTTTTGACTTACAGCTTTGGCAGAAAAAACGGCTGTGAGAACAATCAGACGAAGCGCAACAATAGCGCCGGACACCCATGGCACAAGTGCCGCAGGCAAGCATGCGCTCCACAGATAAACTCGTCCACGAACTAACGCTATCGCCGTATTTTTCGAGGAATTTATTCCAACCGTCATCAATGGTGAAAAGTAGTTTAGCAGGACGAGGGATATACATCTGACTCAATTACCTTATGGGTATCTTGCCAAAGAAACAGAAATTGTCAGATTCGTCAGCCCAGTTATCGGTGTGTTTATCCCAGGGTTCAAAGGAAACAGGGATTATTCCTAGCTCCGTATAGGTGATGAATTCATCGGCAGGCAGACTTTCAGTTATTCCCCCCCTCAGTGTAGTCGTATCCAGCGTCATCGGCTTGGTCTTGGCGTTGTTCAAAACCCTGATAATCGTGACTAGCGGCGGGTAATACTGCGTGTCGAGAAAAAATTGGGGGCCGAGTCGGACGCAGTGGCGTATGGCTTCTTTTAGGGTGTCATAAAAAAATTCAGGCGGTCTGTCATCATCATTTTCGGGTGGGAGAGAGATCATAAAACGTTTCGGATAAACAGGCGCTGTGGCACGTGAAGTGACGGGCAGCCTGCCTGATTTAACCGGTTTACGCTTTCTGGGAGATTTATTGCGAGCCATCGAGATGAATCCCTGAAAAAAATTAACCTACTGCAGAGTATAAAACAGTACTCAACTCATTAACATCCCCGAAGCAGCACCGCTGCGCCGCTCACGCGTAGCGTGCTACGTTCAACGTTTGGCTGAAGTTCTAAATGGTAATAAAATACAGAGGCGTTATATTGCTCACCTGGAAGAAGAGATCGATATGCTACATAGTAGTATTAAACTCTATTTGGCTCAAATTCAGCAAAATGAATTAGGGGACGCCGATTCTCGGCGCTGGGCAGAAATTATTGATACCGCTTTGAATTTACAGCAATCAGCCACCATCATTAATCGTATGGCAACTGAAGTGGTCAAAAAAATATTTGGCAAGCAATATTTTTTCTCACCTGAAGGTACTAAAGAGCTAAATACGCTAATGGAACGATTACAGAATAATTTGAGTTTAGCGATGTCGGTATTTGTATCTGGGGACATAGATAATGCGCGTCGATTGCGAAGAGCTAAACATCGATTTCGGTTATTAAATCAACGTTATGCTTATGCACATGTTGAGCGCCTACATAAACGAAATATGCAAAGTCTAGATACTAGTAACTTACATGTTAGTTTACTTGGTGATATGAAAAGATTGAATTCGCTTTTTTGTGCGATTGCTTATCATGTATTAGACGGCATAAGTGAAAGCCGAGCCGAACAAATTAATCAGGAAAGTGACAAAAATATATAATTAATAATTGGAAGCCAATGAGCTAGGGATAATTTAAACCGTTATCTTTATTGTATTTTGTCATCTTAACTGAATTATTTACTTATGCTATATAATGTTGTCGTTAAATATTGCTACCTACTTCCATTCCCATCTCTCATTCACTTAAAACGAAACTGATAGCAATATTATTCCGATAGTTAATTATTTTGCTAAAAATTCATTGTATTAGATTTAACGAAATTTACTGGCTTGATAAATTTTAAATTTACCTGTTTGGGCAAGTATTTCATGGCGACCAAAAGCTTTATCTAACCAATCTGGGTAAGGTAAGAAGGCATTGGCAACCATTCTAAATTTTCCCCCTGGTTTTAGATAATTTGGTGCCTGTTTGATAATGGTTTCAGCAGCAGTATAATCTGTTTTTAATCCATCATGGAACGGTGGGTTACAAATTATCCAGTCGTAACTATCTTCAATCGTCGAGTAGATATCACTTGGTAAGATATGCCCAGTTAAGCCATTTATTTTTAATGTTTCAATAGATGATCTTATCGCTGCGGCATGAGTATCACAGAGCGTTAATTTTATGTTAGGGTTTTTTTTGCCAATAACCGTGCTTAACACACCACAACCTGATGCCATATCCAATAACTTACCTTTTATTGGTGTTTGGAATGTAGAGAGAAGTAGTTGACTACCTGCATCCAGCGCTTGTTGACTAAATACACCAGGCAGGGTTTTGATAGTAATATCAGCGACCTTATAACTATTCCACCAATCGGCTAAATGAAATTGGGGTTGCTTTTCTAGCTGGCAATAATAGAGGCTACAGCGCCGCGCTGCATCAATTTTGCGTACACAACCTATTTCTTTTAGAATTTTATCGACGCTATTTACACCACTGCGATTTTCACCAACAATAAAAATTTCACTACCTATCGGTAGAACTGAACATATATTATGGAGTTGAAAATTGGCTTCTTGTTTGTTTTTGGGCCAAAAGTAGATCAGAATATTACATTGTGCTGCCACTGTTTTTTCTAATGTTAAGTCATAATGGGCATTTTCGCCTAGTGCTTTGTTAAATGATAACCAGTAGTGATATTGATTGGTTAAAATATGTAAAATTTCAGCGTTAATTTCTGAGCTAATATTATCTTGTAAGTTACCAGCGATTAAAATACGACGGCCAATAAAATATTCATCATGGCGTAAAATCACTTCACTAGCGGGCGTCAGTGAAGACATAAATGTTGGCTCCTATAGTAGATTAAGTTTCCTTTTATCAACTATAAAAGGAAAAAATTTGCCGCGTGGCGCAAAAAAAGATCGCTCATAAAATCGGTAATTTTGATAAATTTGTGCGATATGAACTTGTTATTACGATTGTATCACTATTATTGAATTTCAATCCAATGGTTACTTGTTGTCTAATATTTGGTGATCATGTTGTTCCTTAATAATTTAATAAGTTGTACATTCTCCCTATTTAATTACGGTCTAAATTTAGCAAATAAATTACCACTAGCGAGGAACAGTAATTGTGCTTATATTACTGTGTCTTGCAATGTTATTATTTTGATTTATCTAGCTCTGTTTGATAAGGTGCAAGCTATATTGTGTCGGGGAGTAGTTCGATGACGGTTAGAGATCAATTACTGAAACATATGGGAATTGTGCAATGGACATTACGCAATCCTACGGTATTGCGTGGTGAACATGCCGTGTCTATTCCTGATTCTACCCAATTAGTTATCATCGCTAATGAGCGCATTGATTTAGACAACCTTTTGGTCAAAGATATTTTACGAGCGATGCAGATAGACAGTTGTCAGGTATGTTGTCTATTAACGAAAGAGGTATCACTGTTACCGAAAGAAGTTTATTGGCCTTGTTGGATCCTAGGCAAGCAATTAGCTGTTAGTTCAAAAAAATGGGTCATCCATACTTTACCTTTGGAAGAGATTTATTTTAATCCTCAGTCAAAACGCGCTTTATGGGCGCAAATATGCCAGTATGAAAATAATTTCGAATTTAGAACAAATTGATTTAACCTCTGCTTTTGCGATTGAAAAAATGAGTCATGCTTTTCCCTGGAGTGAAAAAGTTTTTTACAGTAATCAAGGAAAGCAATATATTAATTTAAAAATCAGTGCGGAAAATCGACTAATTGGTTTCGCCATCACACAATATCTACTTGATGAAGCAACACTATTTAATATTGCTATTCATCCTGATTATCAAGGTCAAGGTTGTGGTAAGTATTTATTAAGCTATTTGATCGATCGTTTGGCAACTAAAAATATTCAAACTTTGTGGTTGGAAGTCAGGCAATCAAATTATGTGGCAATTCACCTATATGAAAAATTGGGTTTTCATATTGTCACAATAAGAAAAAATTATTATCCAGCGGCAAAAAAACGGGAAGATGCAGTGGTTATGGCGTTAACTATTTTGCCTGCTATATAAATTAGAAATACCTCAATTAAGTTAAAAAAATGGTTTATATTCGATAATAGTACCATTGATAGGCGCTATTAAGTGGTAATTTGCGTGTCAATATTAGCTTAATAGAGTCTATTTGTAATGAAACAACATAGAGAAATTATCCCACTTTTTTATAAAAAATTTAAATGCATTGGTGATCAGTGTCTATCTCATTGTTGCCGTGGCTGGACGATTAATGTTGATAAAAAGACGCATAAAAAATATAAAACCGTGCACCAAATTGAAATCAAAGAGATCACAGATAAACATCTAATTAAATATCCTAATAGTAGTGGTACTAACAATTATTCTTATATCTCAATGAATGAAGAAGGAAATTGTCCCTTTTTTGGGCATGATAAATTGTGTGGGATTTATAAAACATTAGGCCCTAGCGCATTAAGTCATACTTGCCAGACTTATCCACGATCAAAAACCCAACTGGATGGCTATACGCAACATTCCTTAAGTTTTTCTTGCCCTGAAGTGGTTCGTTTAGTGTTATTTCAACCAGATTCGATGAAATATGAAGAAAACACAGTGATTGAAAATGTTAAAATTACTGAAAAACGCGTGATTGATCAGAGTATAGCCGTCACGCAAGAACATCAGGTTATACAACTATTTTGTCGTCATTTGATTATGGCAGATAGCCCATTTATTGAGGATAATCTCTATGCACTTGCTCAATTTATGGTTTTTTTACAATCAATTGATTATCAAGTAGAGGCCAATTATAGCCAAGTAGAAAATATATTTATGTCGTTAGTGGAAAAATTAACTAACGGTGAAATATATCAACAAAGAAAACAAGTAACATCTACAGCCAGGCATCAATTAAAGTTTTCTTTATTACTCATTATGCTACGTTTTTTTACTACTACAGATCGCTCTAAACATTATTTATTACCGGCTTTTACCAATACCATGCACTTTTTTGGTTTAGAGTCAGAATCACTCAATGAGGATATGCTAGCTAATTGGAAAAAATTGGATGATGAATGGCAAAAGGTCTTATCAACCAGTTGTCTAGCTGAACCGCAGGTACTGAAAAACTATTTTCTTTATCGAATATATGACGAAAAATTTGGCTTATATAATTTGAAGCAGAGTTTACGATCACTTTATTATTGTTTTACTGATTATTTTTATATCAAAACATTACTGTCGGTTCAATCAGCTTATGATATTGAGGTATCGATGGAAAGTATTCAATTAATGTTTTGTCATTATTCGACCGTTACTCAACACTCCAATAATTTACGCCAGCAGCTGGATGAATTAATTGATAAACTTAATTTTGGTGATGATTTATCTTGTTTATTATTATTAAATTAGCGGATTTTTATTAGCAAAATTTTCCCATGCCATCTTTATTGATGGCATTTTTATATTATTCACTTTACTAAAGATAAATGATATTAATTTATTTATCAGAAAATTAATCAATTGAAATTGTTATATCAGTGAATTTAAGTTACTTGTTATATAATATTTTTTTGTTTACCTTTTATCAGTTTCAATTATCCCATTGTGAAAATCTCAACTTTATAATTAATGACTACTTATTAAAGTAGTCGGATTTGTTTTTAATATTTAATAAACTTACTAGGGAGAAATTATGCCGACAAAATATCCTATTATTTTAGTTCACGGATTATTTGGTTTTGATAAGATAGCTGGCTATCCATGTTTTTTTGCTATTGAAAATCGATTGAAAAAACAGGGCTATAATGTCTTTTCACCGATATTGTCTGGCGTTAATTCAAATGAAGTAAATGGAGAGCAATTATGGCTCTACATCGAGGAACTCAAGCGAAACATCGGTTGTGAGAAAGTGAACTTGATTGCTCATAGTCAAGGTGCTTTATTCGCACGCTATGTTGCTGCCAACTATTCAGCCAGTATTGCTTCAGTAACCTCGATGAATGGTGTTAATCATGGTTCTGAAATAGCGGATCTTGTTAGAAAAGTATTGATACCAGGTAAATTAACCGAAACAGTGGTTGTTACCGCTGCTGAAATATTTTTCACATTTATTTCTTTAATATCCTCAGGCACATTAAAACCGCAAGATGGTGTTGAAGCATTAAATTCATTGACAACAGAGGTCGTCAATGAATTTAATAAAAAATATCCACAAGGTTTGCCAAAAGAATGGCGAGGTGAAGGTGATGAAGTTGTTAATGGCGTGCATTATTATTCATTCGGTAGTTTTATTAAAAAATCATTAATTAATTCGGGAATAAATGCATTTGATGTTAGTCATACTTCATTGTTGCAATTAAGTAGTTTTTTTTCTAGAGAAAAAGAAAATGATGGGCTTGTTGGGCGTTATAGTATGCGATTAGGCAAATTAATCTGTGATGATTATGATATGGATCATCTGGATATCGTTAACCAAATTGCTGGCGTCGTTTCAAATCAATATGATATACCCAGTATTTATGTCAATCATGCACAGATGTTAGCAAAAAAAGGTTTATAATATTTTATGCAGTGAAAATAAAAAATAGTCAATTGTAATAAAATTATTAGTCGCTTATTTTATAAGTTATATTTTAAATATAAATCGTCTATCTTATAAGAATAATATGTTGATATTTAACCTATTTTGTAAAGCCAGTTTTTATTTATAGCTCTATTTATTCTAGTATGTATGGATATATACCTATATCGATCAAAATTTATAAGATAAGATGTATTTTAATTAAATAAATTATTTCTGGCTAAAAATAATTTTTTTGATCTTTTTTATATTTAATTTCGCTGACTAACTAAAAAATATTTTTTAGTTAGTCGGTAATTGTTTTCAAAATGGTTTTGTCAGTGTAGAATTTTTGCCAATTTTTATACATCACGATGTGTGTGCTGGGTAGTTATAATGAAAGAGAATAGTTTTTGTCAGAAAATAGCACAACGGAGAACCTTTGCTATTATTTCTCACCCTGATGCAGGGAAAACCACGATCACAGAAAAAGTGCTGTTGTTTGGTCAAGCTATTCAAAAAGCAGGCACAGTGAAAGGTCGTGGTTCGAATCAACATGCAAAATCTGACTGGATGGAAATGGAAAAGCAGCGGGGAATTTCGATTACCACTTCGGTAATGCAATTTCCTTATCAGGATTGTTTGATTAATTTGCTTGATACGCCAGGACATGAGGATTTTTCAGAAGATACCTATCGTACTTTAACGGCGGTCGATTGTTGTTTGATGGTCATTGATGCGGCTAAAGGTGTTGAAGATCGTACGCGTAAATTGATGGAAGTGACCCGGCTGCGTGATACGCCTATTTTAACCTTTATGAATAAATTAGATCGTGATATTCGCGATCCAATGGAATTAATGGATGAGGTTGAAAGTGAATTAAGTATTGCTTGTAGCCCGATTACATGGCCAGTTGGTTGTGGTAAGTTATTTAAAGGCGTTTATCATCTTTACCGTGATGAGACCATTTTATACCAAAGTGGACAAGGGCATACTATTCAAGAAGTCGTTATTATTAAAGGATTAAATAATACCGAATTGGACAAAATCATTGGTGATGACTTTGCTGCTCAGCTACGTGAAGAGCTTGAGTTAGTAAAAGGGGCTTCTCATGAATTTAATTTAGACGCTTTTTTGCAAGGCAAGTTAACACCGGTCTTTTTGGGTACCGCTTTGGGCAATTTTGGTGTTGATCATATGTTAGATGGTTTGGTCAATTGGGCTCCAACACCGATGCCGCGCCAGGCTGATAGTCGTATTGTTAATGCGCAAGAAGAGAAATTTTCGGGTTTTGTATTTAAAATACAAGCTAACATGGATCCAAAACATCGTGATCGGGTGGCTTTTTTACGCATTGTGTCTGGTAGCTATCAAAAAGGTATGAAACTTTATCAGGTACGAAACAAAAAAGAGGTAGTCATTTCAGACGCACTCACTTTTATGGCGGGAGATCGCTCCCATGTTGAAGAAGCGTTTCCAGGTGATATTATCGGCCTGCACAATCATGGCACTATTCAGATCGGTGATACCTTTACCCAGGGAGAAGCGTTAAAATTTACCGGTATTCCCAATTTTGCGCCCGAACTCTTCAAACGGATTCGTTTACGTGATCCGTTAAAACAAAAACAGTTACTTAAAGGGTTAGTTCAGTTATCCGAAGAGGGTGCTGTCCAGGTATTTCGTCCTTTAGCCAATAATGATCTTATTGTTGGTGCTGTAGGAGTGCTTCAGTTTGATGTGGTGGTGGCACGTTTGAAGAGTGAATACAACGTTGAAGCTATTTATGAGCCGGTAAATGTGTCAACCGCACGCTGGATCGAATGTGATGATGTGAAAAAATTAGAAGAATTCAAACGGAAAAATGAACAGAATCTAGCTTTAGATGGTGGTGACAACCTCAGTTATATTGCGCCAACGATGGTAAATCTTAATCTAACCAGCGAGCGATATCCTGAAATTCGGTTCTGTAAAACCCGTGAGCATTAATGAATTGCATATTGATTTTTTATTATATTACCCTCACTTGTTATTAGTGGGGGGTATGACTTTTTTAGTTGTTGTATTTATTTCTCCCAAACTTTTAAGGCGATAAAAATATCAGGATTAAACACAATAGTAGATATTGAATAGCAGATTGCATTTTAAGGGTCTACTATCAGTTTTAGGGGGAAAGCAATATGGGAAGATATATACCAATCACATTGGGGAATATTGAACCTTTAACCTTAGACGATAATGCATCTGCTCTTGGCAAAATAGCATTAGTCTGTGAGGGGGGTGGGCAGCGCGGTATTTTTACCGCAGGTGTATTGGATGAATTTCTCCGTGTTGGCTTCAATCCATTTGATATTATGGTAGGGACATCGGCCGGCGCGCAAAATTTATCGGCCTATCTTTGTCAACAACGCGGTTATGCCCGTAAAGTGATTACTGATTATACCACTAAATCTCAGTTTTTTAGTCCATTACGTTTTATTCGTGGTGGCCATATGATTGATTTAGATTGGCTAATTGATATCACTTCCCGTGAATTACCTCTTGATTTCTCTAAAGGATTGTCTTGCTTAAATAGCGGACGTCAATTTTTAATTAGTGCATGTTGCTATGAAGATTTTAGTCCGGTATATTTTCAACCCACGCAAGATAGCTGGTTAGATATTATTCGGGCGTCAAGTGCTATTCCCGGATTTTATCGCCAGGGGGCGGTATTTAATGGCCAGCTTTATCATGATGGTGGTATAACGGCTTCAATTCCTGTTGAGGAAGCTTATCGCCGTGGCGCAAAAACAATTGTAGTGATTAGAACAGTTCCTTCGGGAATTTATTATACCTCCGAATGGTTAAAAAGGATGACCCGCTGGTTGGAACACCGCAATATACGGCGGATGGCTAAGATGATCAAAGTACATATTAAAAGCTATCAACAGACCCAGAAATTTATTGCTGCGCCCCCGCCAGGTATCCAAATTTTTGAAATTTATCCACCGAAACCTTTAATGAGTTGTGCATTAGGTAGCCGTGCTGCAAATTTAAATAGTGATTATCATATTAGACGTCAATGTGGCCGCTATTTTTTAACTAGCTTAAGTGACTATTTTGCTGCTAATGATTTAGTATCTTACCCGTATTCTATTGAAAATAATCAAGTGGTTAATTCAGCATCTTTGTCAGCTGATGTGATTTCGAATCAACAAGATGAAGACCCTAAATCAGGTGATGAAGGATTAGTCATTGATGTTCGTTGACACTCATTGTCATTTTGATTTTCCTCCTTTTATCCATGATATTGAAGATAGCTTTTTGCATGCTGCAAAAGTTCGCGTGACCGATATCATTATCCCGTCAGTGGGTATTGAGAATTTAGAGCGAGTATATTTACTGGCACCGCAACATCCGCATTTATATGCTGCATTAGGCTTTCATCCTTTGTATATTGCCAATTATTTACCCGAGCATTTTACTGAATTAGTGGCATTACTGCAGGAAAACAGCAATAAATGTGTTGCTATTGGTGAAATAGGCTTAGATTATTTTGTTACTAATGCTGTGGTTAAGCAACAACAAACATTGCTGATCCAGCAATTAAAGTTGGCTAAACAATATGAGTTACCGGTTATTCTACATTCGCGTAAAAGCCATGATCAGCTAGCTGCTTTATTAAGACGATTTGATGTGCCAAAAAAGGGAGTTATTCATGGATTTTCGGGCAGTTTATCGCAAGCAAATGCTTTTATCCAGTTAGGTTATTTTATCGGTATTGGTGGTGTAATCACCTATGAGCTAGCTAAGAAAACGCGGGCCGTAGTTGCGCAATTGCCGCTAAGGTCATTAGTACTTGAAACTGATGCGCCTGATATGCCATTAGCCGGATTTCAGGGGCAGATTAATCGTCCGGAAAGAATACGTTTGGTTTTTGAAGCACTATGTAACCTTCGGCAAGAGTCAACAGAAGAAATTGCAGGGCAGCTTTATAATAATAGTTTGCAACTATTTAATATCAAAAAAGGCAGACATAATATGAGTTAATTAATCATACTAATAAATTATTTAATTATAATTATGTGTCTATTTAGATAATTTTTGCTGGCAATATCGCTTTTCGTAAGTGATATGTGTCGCAAAATTTATTTTTTCGTGATTTTTCGTTATGATTATTTGTGATACGGACTGCGAGTTATTAATGTGAAATCGTTATAATGTCTGCGCATTAAACTGACAGTTTATTCTTTAAACAATAGAAATTTTTCATTTGAAATAAAATACACAGGGATATTATTCATGCAACTCATTATGAGCCTGCTAGGGATGGTAGTATTGATTTTTATCGCTATCATTTTTTCCAGTAACCGTCGAGCAATTAAATTCCGTACCGTATTTGGTGCTTTTATTATTCAAATGACTATGGGAGCATTTGTTCTCTATGTTCCAGCTGGCCGCCGTACTTTGGAAACTGTATCTGATGCAGTCTCTAATGTGATTGGTTATGGACAAGTTGGCATGGATTTTATCTTTGGTGGTTTGGTCTCCAATAAAATGTTTGAACTGTTTGGCGGTAGTGGTTTTATTTTTGCCTTACGTGTTTTACCGGTCATTGTTTTCTTCTCCTCATTAATCGCCGTCCTTTATTATCTTGGTATTATGCAGTTTTTTATCAAAATATTAGGTGGACTTTTGCAATGGATATTAGGTACCTCACGCACCGAGTCGTTATCGGCAACCGCTAATATTTTTGTCGGCCATACAGAGGCGCCTTTAGTTGTCAGACCCTATATTGCCACAATGACTAACTCTGAACTATTTGCTGTTATGTGTGGTGGATTAGCTTCCGTTGCTGGCTCAGTATTGGCCGGCTATGCGCAAATGGGGGTGCCAATGGAATATCTGATCGCAGCATCTTTTATGGCGGCACCAGGGGGATTGTTATTTGCCAAATTGATGGTACCGGAAACAGAGAAAACCCATGATGCTGTTAATATGGTCAGTGTGGCGAGTGGCGAAGAGCGGCCAGTTAACATTATTGATGCCGCCGCCGCCGGTGCCTCTTCCGGTATGCAACTTGCTTTAAATGTCGGTGCGATGTTGCTGGCATTTGTTGCATTAATCGCTTTGCTTAATGGCATTTTGGCGGTGGTTGGAGGCTGGATCTATATACCAGGCTTATCATTAGAATTGATCTTAGGTTGGATCTTTGCGCCAATTGCCTATTTGATTGGTATACCCTGGCATGAAGCGACGATTGCCGGTTCGTTTATTGGACAAAAGTTAGTGGTCAATGAATTTGTTGCTTATATGCACTTTGGCGAATACTTAAAA
The DNA here is from genome assembly GCF_004768525.1 of Arsenophonus nasoniae. Lineage (NCBI taxonomy): Bacteria > Pseudomonadati > Pseudomonadota > Gammaproteobacteria > Enterobacterales > Morganellaceae > Arsenophonus > Arsenophonus nasoniae. The sequence continues at coordinate 3,269,802 of NZ_CP038613.1, read as the reverse complement.
CCTGATAGCGAGGTGATTGCCGCAGGTAAGCAAGTACTTTCTGAGCACACTAAAGCCATAATCTCTTTTGCATTATGTGGGTTTGCTAATTTGGCTTCCGTAGCTATATTACTGGGTGGTTTAGGCGGGATTGCTCCAAATCGACGTAAAGATGTTGCTCGATTGGGTTTGAAAGCGGTATTAGCCGGTTCATTATCTAATTTGATGAGTGCCACTATTGCTGGCTTCTTTTTATCGTTAGCGGCAATGTAACCCAATAAGCTTGATATAATTAAACGGTTGTTTAAACACTGAAGCAATAATGTCATTAGTTTTAGAGAATTATATAATGGAATTAAAACTTGCTGCGCAACGCGCATTAAATTTGATGGATTTAACCCTATTAAATGATGACGATACTGATGAAAAAGTGAAGATATTATGCCATCAAGCAAAAACCGCCCGAGGAAATACCGCTGCGATATGTATTTATCCACGCTTTATTCCATTGGCACGTAAGATTTTAACTGAACAAAATACCCCGAATATTCGAATTGCAACCGTAACTAATTTTCCATTTGGCGGGCAGGATGTCGCGATGGCATTGACTGAAACACAAGCAGCTATTGCTTATGGAGCAGACGAAGTTGATGTTGTTTTTCCTTATCGAGCCTTAATAGCCGGTAATAAGCAAATTGGTTTTGAACAGGTTAAAGCGTGTAAAGAAATTTGCCGAACGAGTAGTGTTTTACTGAAAGTTATTATTGAAGCCGGTGAATTAAAGCAGGCTGATCTTATTCGTCAAGCGACAGAAATTGCCATTACTGCCGGCGCTGATTTTGTTAAAACTTCAACGGGTAAGGTAGCGATAAATGCCACCTTAGAGAATGTTGAAATTATGCTTAAGGTTATTCGAGATATAGGGGTTGCTAACCAGGTGGGTTGTAAGGTGGCAGGTGGCGTTCGCATAGTAGAGGATGCGGCGCAATATTTGGCATTAGCCGATCGCATCATGGGAAAGACGTGGGCGGATATTCGTCATTTTCGTTTTGGTGCATCAAGCTTATTGTCTAGTTTATTAAATACATTAGGATGCCAAATAGATAATTTTGCTGGCGACTATTAATTTTATTGATCTTTTTATTTCGTGTTTCAGTAATTATTGGTTGGCAAAAAAATGGAAATGTCTATTTTAATAATCTGTGTAAATCAACATTAATAAAGCAGTTTTTAAATAGTAGCATCGATGAATATTTTGTATTTATTGGCGCCAGTGAATAGTTATTGTGAACTCGGATTATTCTTTGTTTAATAATAAATTAATTGAATTTGAACTAACCAAGGGTAGTTATGAAACGTGTATTTATTATGGTTCTTGATTCTTTTGGTATCGGTGCTACACCTGACGCTGATAGATTTGGCGATGCTGGTGCGAATACGTTAGGGCATATTGCGGCCGCTTGTGCACAAGGGAAGGCGGATAAAGGTCGTAAAGGGAAACTCTATTTGCCTAATTTAACACGTTTAGGGTTAGGAAAAGCTGCTGAAGGATCATCAGGGACATTTCCAATCGGCCTGGATGAAGATGCTGAGATTATCGCTGCCTATGGTTATGCCAGTGAGTTATCTTCCGGCAAAGATACTCCATCAGGTCATTGGGAGATTGCCGGGGTACCAGTTTTATTTGAATGGGGATATTTTGCGCAGGAAAAAAATAGTTTTCCGCAACAATTATTGGATAAGCTAGTTGAAGCAGCCAATTTGCCCGGTTATCTGGGAAATTGCCACTCTTCTGGTACCGTGATCTTGGATCAATTAGGTGAAGAGCATATGAAAACAGGTAAGCCTATTTTCTATACTTCAGCCGATTCAGTGTTTCAGATAGCCTGCCATGAAGAGACTTTTGGGGTTAAAAATCTTTATCAGCTTTGTGAGATAGCGAGAAAGACGCTAGATGATGGCGCTTATAATATCGGGCGGGTTATTGCTCGACCTTTTATCGGCAATAAAGCGGGCTGTTTTCAGCGTACAGGTAATCGGCGGGATTATTCTGTTGAACCTCCGGCACCAACTGTCTTGAAAAAACTGGTTGAAGAAAAAGCTGGCGAGGTAGTTTCAATTGGCAAAATTGCTGATATTTATGCCAATGTAGGCATTACTAAGCAAGTAAAAGCGACCGGCATTGAAGCACTATTTGCAGCGAGCCTTGAAGAGATCAAAAAAGCCGCCGACAACACTATCGTATTTACTAATTTTGTTGATTTTGATTCTTCCTATGGACATCGGCGTGATGTTGCTGGTTATGCGGCTGGACTTGAGTTACTTGATCGCCGTTTACCTGAAATGTTGGAATTAATAAAAAATGATGATGTTTTAATTATTACCGCTGATCATGGTTGTGACCCGACCTGCCCAGGAACTGATCATACGCGAGAAAATATTCCTATTTTAATTTATGGTCCGAAAGTAAAACCGGGGGCATTAGGTCATCGACAAACCTTTGCTGATATTGGTCAAACCGTTGCGCAATATTTTGGTTTGTCGCCAATGGCATATGGCAAAACGCTATTTTAAGTATGATGGGGAATATTCATTTATATTCCCGATATTATTGATAAGAAATAAAAGGAAATTTATTTATGGCCACTGCACATATTAATGCTGAGATGGGCGATTTTGCTGATATTGTTTTGATGCCAGGTGATCCGCTACGTGCAAAACATATTGCAGAAAATTTTTTGACTGACAGCCATCAAGTAAATGATGTTCGTGGTATGTTAGGTTTTACTGGTAATTACCGAGGCCGAAGTATTTCTGTGATGGGACATGGAATGGGCATCCCCTCTTGTTCAATTTACATGACAGAGTTAATTACTGATTTTGGTGTTAAAACCATAATACGAGTTGGATCCTGTGGGGCGATTAGTCCTCAAGTAAAATTACGCGATATTATTATTGGCCTCGGCGCATGTACCGATTCTAAAGTTAATCGACTAAAGTTTGATGATAATGATTTTGCTGCTATTGCGGATTATAACTTGGTACATAATGCGGTTAGCGTGGCTAAAGCAAAGAACATTAATGTTCGGGTAGGTAATATTTTTTCTACTGATCTTTTTTATTCACCTCAAATGCAAGTTTTTGATACAATGGAAAAATATGGCATTTTGGGTGTAGAAATGGAAGCCGCTGGTATGTATAGCATAGCGGTTGAGTATGGTGTGAAAGCACTAACTATTTGTACCGTTTCTGATCATATTCGTCTTGGTGAAAAGACAACTTCAGCAGAACGGCAGACGACGTTTAATGAGATGGTTGAAATTGCGTTAGAATCAGTATTATTACTGGATTAAAAAATAGATCATTAAATTTAAATCAAGTAAAAAAGCAGATTTTAATCTGCTTTTTCTTTTTAGTAATTTTTATTTTTTTGCTGATTGCGACTATTGCTTGTTGATAAAAATGATAATTTTAGCCAACCTATTGGCATCGATCTTGATAAGATATTAGCCAGAATAAAACCGATAGCGAGTGCTAGCAATAACAAAATCTTTAATAAATTAGCCATATTATCTATTTGTTTAGATCCTATACTGAATTGATGAGTATCGATGGTTAAACGTAAAAAACCTTTTGGTTTTTCTGTATCAAAGATTGGAACAACCAATTGATAGTTTACATAGTTGTGGCATGAGGGTTGATTAAGAGATAACCGCTCTCGTAAAGCAACCTTTTCACCCGCATGCTGAATTTGGGTACCATCATTAAGATAAACGCTTGCATCAAGAATATGTTCATTAATTGTTAATTGATTAAGAATGGCAAGGATCTGTTCATTATTAAAACTCTTACCATTACTTTGAATATAATTGGATAAGCTAAAAGCGACTTGTTCAGCAAGGGTAACCACTAGTTCTTTAAACTGCTCAATTCTGATTTGCTGATGTGAACGACTAAAATAGGTAACTCCTTGGATTAGAATAACCAGTAAGGAGAAGCAAATTAAAATGATAACGGTTTTATGTAATCGAAACTTTAATTTCGTTTTAATCATAATCGGCTCTTTTAAACTTAGTTCATTATCATATTGCCAGAGGTTGAGATGATAGGGTAGTTTAAAAAGTTATTTTTTTGTTGGCTAATTGTCGCAATTGGATTACAGGAGTATGAATTAATGTCGACCAGTTTAACCTATTGTTATTTGCCTAATGAGATCCAAAAGTGGCCTGGATTACCACTTTCATTGAGTGGTGAAGAAATTATGCCATTGGATTATCGGGCTGGTGATAGTGGTTGGTTGCTTTATGGGCGAGGGCTTAATAAACAACGTATTAGTCACTTTCAACAGCGCTCTGGTAATGCTATTGTCATTGTTTCTTCTTGGCGAATTGATGATTATCAAGTCGTTCGTATTGCAGGTAGCTTAACTGCAAAAATAAAGAAAATAGCTGAAGAATGTAGTTTAGATGTTGTACCGCTGGGTAATATTCCTCGTTTACGTGCGCCAGGATTGTTGGTGATGGATATGGATTCAACAGCGATTCAAATTGAATGTATTGATGAAATTGCTCGTTTGGCCGGAGTTGGCAAGCAGGTTGCTGAAATTACTGAACGCGCCATGCTAGGGGAAATTGATTTTAGTGAAAGTCTAAAAGCCCGAGTAAAATTACTTGCTGGCACCGACATCCAAATTTTGCAAAATGTATTAGCGCATATGCCCCTGACACCAGGTTTAACGAGTCTTGTCCGTAAATTGCAGGCGTTTGATTGGCATGTTGTTATTGTTTCAGGTGGATTTAATTTTTTTACTCATTATTTAAAGGAAAAATTAAAATTAACCGCCGCGGTAGCCAACAAACTAGAAATTAAAGATAACAAATTGACCGGTAAAGTGAATGGCAATATCGTGGATGCAAAAGTTAAAGCACAAACCTTGATAAAATTAGCCAGACAATTCTCTATTCCAATCGAGCAAACCGTTGCTATTGGTGATGGCGCCAACGATGTAAAAATGATCCGTAAGGCGGGGCTGGGTATTGCTTATCATGCGAAACCTAAAGTACAGGCCAGAGCAAAAGTAGCGATTCAACATGCTGATTTGATGGGGGTACTTTGTGTGTTAAGTGGTGGTTTAAAGCATGAAGAACGTTAATTATTAGAACCATAAATAAGAGAGGCAATGGCGGTGGCAAAAGCAGTAAAAAGAGCATTTGTCTGTAATGAATGTGGTGCAGATTATCCACGTTGGCAAGGCCAGTGCATCGCTTGTCATACTTGGAATACAATCACAGAGGTAAGGTTAGCTGCCAGTTCTTCCTCACGAGCAGAACGCTTTAATGGTTATGCCGGCGGGGCTGGCGGTAATCAAGTACAGAAATTGTCTGCTATTAGTTTAGAAGCATTGCCACGTTTTTCTACCGATTTTAAAGAATTTGATCGCGTGCTGGGTGGTGGAGTAGTACCGGGTAGTGCAATCTTGATTGGTGGTAATCCAGGTGCAGGTAAAAGTACATTGCTGCTGCAAACTATGTGTCGGCTTTCATCACAAATGAAAACTTTATACGTTACCGGTGAGGAGTCTTTACAGCAGGTGGCGATGCGAGCTCACCGATTAGGGTTGCCGTCCGATAATCTCAATATGCTATCTGAGACCAGTATTGAGCAAATTTGTTTGCTAGCAGAGCAGGAACAGCCAAAATTGATGGTGATTGATTCTATTCAAGTCATGCATATGACGGATATACAATCATCACCGGGTAGTGTGGCACAAGTGCGAGAAACTGCCGCATATCTTACCCGATTTGCTAAAACACGAGGGATCGCCATTATCATGGTAGGGCATGTGACTAAAGATGGTTCTTTGGCCGGCCCAAAAGTGCTTGAACACTGTATTGACTGTTCAATAATGCTTGACGGTGAAGCAGACTCACGATTTCGTACTTTAAGAAGTCATAAAAACCGATTTGGTGCGGTTAATGAACTGGGTGTATTTGCCATGACGGAAAAAGGGTTAAAAGAAGTCAATAATCCTTCTGCTATTTTTCTTAGTCGGGCAGAAGAGATCACTTCGGGCAGTTCGGTGATGGTGGTTTGGGAAGGAACACGCCCATTGCTGGTGGAAATTCAGGCATTAGTGGATTATTCAATGTTAGCTAATCCACGGCGGGTTGCTGTCGGTTTAGAACAAAATAGATTAGCAATTTTGCTGGCTATTTTGCATCGGCATGGTGGATTACAGATGTCGGATCAAGATGTTTTTGTTAATGTTGTTGGTGGCGTTAAAGTAACGGAAACGAGTGCCGATCTTGCTTTGCTGTTTTCTTTAGTGTCAAGTTTCCGTAATCGTCCACTGCCGCGTGATGTTGTAGTTTTTGGTGAAGTCGGTTTGGCTGGTGAAATCCGTCCAGTACCGAGTGGCCAAGAGCGGATCATTGAGGCAGCAAAACATGGTTTTAAACGCGCGATTGTCCCTTATGCGAATGTACCCAAAAAACCATTACCTAATATGCAGTTATTTGGTGTGAAAAAACTGTCAGAGGCATTAACGGTTATGGAAGACTTTGATTAACCGGAGAGGCGATGAAACAGTTTGATTATTTGAAACAGGCAATTAAGCAAACGGGTTGTACTCTACAACAAATTGCTACAGCTTGCAGCATGACTAAAGGTTATTTAAGCCAATTAATTAATGGTAAAATTAACAATCCTAGCGCGCGAAAAATTGCCGCCTTACATCGTTTTTTAAATATTGAATATCCATTAAAGCCTAAACGGATTGGCGTAGTATTCGGTAAGTTTTACCCCTTACATACTGGCCATATTTATTTGATACAACGCGCATGCAGTCAAGTCGATGAATTATATGTCATTCTTTGTCATGATGAACCACGTGATCGAGCGCTTTTTATTGACAGTTCTATGTCACAGCAACCGACAGTAAGCGATCGGCTACGGTGGTTATTACAAACTTTCAAATACCAAAAAAATATTTATATCCATTCCTTTGATGAACAAGACATCGAGCCATACCCACATGGCTGGCAAGTATGGAGCGAAGGAATGAAGAAATTTTTAATGGCAAAAAATATTCAACCACAATTTATTTATTCAGGTGAAGTGGATGATATTGCGCATTATAAAAAATATCTTGGTGCAGAAGTGGTGCTGATTGATCCTGAGCGCACATTTATGAATATTAGTGGTCATCAAATTAGGCAAGCGCCATTTCGGTATTGGGAATATATTCCAACAGAAGTAAAACCTTTTTTTGTCCGTAAGGTAGCCATATTAGGAGGTGAGTCGAGTGGTAAATCGACTTTAGTTAACAAGCTGGCAAATATTTTTAATACCACCAGTGCCTGGGAATATGGTCGTGATTATGTTTTCTCTCATTTAGGGGGCGATGAGATGGCGTTACAATATTCTGACTATGACAAGATCGCATTGGGTCATGCAAAGTATATTGATTTTGCCGTTAAATATGCCAATAAAGTTGCGTTTATCGATACTGATTTCATTACCACCCAAGCTTTTTGTAAACGATATGAGGGGAAACCACATCCTTTTGTGCAAGCATTGATAGATGAATACCGTTTTGATCTGGTTATTTTACTAGAAAATAATATCCCATGGGTGGCTGATGGATTACGTAGTTTAGGGAGTGATGAGGAACGCAAAACATTTCAAAATTTATTGACTGAACTACTGGTTGAAAATCAAGTGCAGTTTGTGGTGGTTGATTCGCCTAATTATGATGAGCGTTTTTTACGTTGTATTGAGCTGGTTCAGCAATTACTTATGCTGGATGAAAAATCTCCGAGACTTTAAATGATAAGGCTCGCTTTAGCAAGCCTTATGCTATTAGGATTATTTATTTGCTCATCTTTTTATATTTGATGCGATGAGGTTCTAGCGCATCAGCGCCCAATGTCCGTTTTTTATAATCTTCATATTCGCTAAAATTACCTTCAAAGAAAGTGACTTTTCCTTCATCCTGATAATCAATAATATGAGTAGCAATCCGGTCAAGAAACCAGCGATCGTGGGAAATAACTAATGCACTGCCAGGAAATTCCAGTAATGCATTTTCTAACGCGCGTAATGTTTCGACATCCAAATCGTTGGTTGGCTCATCCAGTAGCAGCATATTTCCACCAACCTGGAGTAGTTTTGCCAAGTGTAAACGGCCACGTTCACCACCAGAAAGTTCGCCAACGCGCTTACCCTGGTCAACGCCTTTGAAATTAAAACGCCCGACGTAAGCTCTACTTGGAATTTCAAAATTACCGATGCGCATAATATCTTGCCCGCCGGATACCTCTTCCCATACTGTTTTATTATTGTCCATCGTGTCCCGGAATTGCTCAACCGAGGCTACTTTAACGGTTTCACCCAAAGTGATGGTGCCAGAGTCAGGCTGTTCTTGACCTGAAATCATCCGAAAAAGGGTTGATTTTCCTGCGCCATTTGGACCGATAATACCTACGATAGCCCCTTTAGGGATTGAGAAACTGAGGTTATCAATTAAAATTCGATCACCATAAGATTTACTGAGATTTTCAACCGTTAAAACTTTGTCACCAAGACGCGGTCCTGGCGGAATGAAGAGCTCACTAGTTTCATTACGCTTTTGATAGTCAACACTGTTTAACTCTTCAAAACGGGCTAAGCGGGCTTTTCCTTTTGCCTGACGACCTTTAGGATTTTGTCGGATCCACTCAAGTTCTTTTTCGATCGATTTGCGGCGAGCTGCTTCGCTGGAAGCCTCTTGTGCCAGGCGAGTCTCTTTTTGTTCCAACCAAGAAGAATAATTACCTTCCCATGGAATACCCTCTCCTCGATCAAGTTCCAGGATCCAACCGGCAACGTTATCTAGGAAGTAACGATCGTGAGTGATAGCAACAACGGTACCTTCGTAATCATGTAAAAACCGTTCTAACCAGGCAACGGATTCTGCATCCAAATGGTTAGTTGGCTCATCAAGTAATAGCATATCGGGTTTTTCCAGCAGTAGCCGACAAATCGCTACTCGACGTCGCTCTCCACCTGAAAGTTGTTCTATTTTTGTCTCCCAGGCTGGTAAGCGCAATGCATCGGCTGCACGCTCCAACTGGTTATCCAAATTATGACCGTCATGTGATTGCAAAATAGCTTCTAACTGACCCTGTTCTTTGGCCAATTTATCAAAGTCAGCATCAGGTTCAGCGTAGGCAGCATAAATTTCATCAAGGCGAGTAAGGGCATTTTTTATTTCACTAACTGCCTCTTCGACTGCTTCACGTACAGTATGATTAGGGTTAAGTTTTGGTTCCTGAGAAAGATAGCCAATTTTGATCCCTGGGTTAGGGCGTGCTTCACCTTCAATTTCAGTATCGATGCCAGCCATAATGCGAAGTAAGGTTGATTTACCCGCTCCATTAAGGCCTAGAACGCCAATTTTGGCACCTGGGAAGAAACTTAGAGAGATATTTTTTAAAATATGCCTTTTCGGTGGGACAATTTTTCCCACTCGATGCATGGAATAGACGAACTGTGCCAATTTATTCTACCTTTTTGCTTATTGAATAATTTTAGATATCAACGTGTTGCTTATCTCATTTGAAGAAATATATTCAGGCACTTAGTTAAATTCTGCCTAAATTGCGATTAATAATATTAATAAGATCTTAATCAAGATTTATTGCTGATTTTTAGCATAAAGTTTTGTTAAAATAAATGATTACCTTATCCATATTGTATTAAGCCATTTAATTGAGCGGGTAGATTGCTGAGTGCATATTATACACGATTCTATTTACTATCATTAGTAGTTTAGTTTTTAGCTAGGATATTAATTGTCAAGGGTACTGACAATCATTTTGCCATTCTATGGAATTGTATTTTTATGATCTATTTTTAATTATCTCAGTGATTATATCTGTTTTTGATAATAATATTTCTATATAGATATTGTTATCTTGAACAGGAGTCAACAGCGATGTCGAAAAAATGGTGGCAAGAGATAATATTGCTGATGATACTCTGGTTATCTTTCCATGCTCTGGGGGACTCATTAACTGCTCAACGTGAGCGTTATCAGGCAATTAAACAAGCCTGGGATGCTAATGATAACCAGCGAGTCTCAAGTTTGATGCCAACATTAACAGAATATCCGCTTTATCCCTATTTAGAATATCGGCGATTGACACAAGATCTTAATACAATCTCGATAGCGCAAGTTAAGAATTTTATTAATCGATATCCTTATTTTCCTCTCAATCAAAAATTATCTACCCTTTTTATCAATCAGCTTGCCGAGCGCAGCGAATGGCATAGCCTGCTAACTTTTAGCCCTACACCACCGAGCCCAGTTATGGCTCGTTGTAATTATTACTATGCCAAATGGCAAACGGGTAATAAGCAAGCGGCGTGGCAGGGAGCAAAACAGATTTGGTTACACGGTTATTCACTACCTAAAGCGTGCGATCAACTTTTTACCCTTTGGCAACAAGCGGGTCAATTAACGACTGAATTGATTTTGCAACGTATTTTTTTAGCTATAAAAAACAATGATGCTGCTCTGATCACCCGCTTAGTCAATCGTTTACCCGCTAAGGATCAAATTATCGGTCAACGCTTGGCTAAATTACAGCAAGATCCCACTTTAGTCCTGGAATTTGCTAGCAAGGTCAAGCCATCAGAGTTTAATCGACAAGTGATATTAGTGATCTTTAGCCGTTTTGCGCGTCAATCGGTAGAAAAAGCCAAGCTAGCGATCCCAATGATAACGCAAGCCCAGAAAATGAGCCATTTACAACAACAGCAATTAAAGGAGGATATCGCCTGGCAATTATTCGGTGATGTGACGCTAACACAAGCAAAGTGGCGCGATAGTGTTATTCAACATTCATCTTCCATTTCTTTGCGTGAACGGAGGGTACGTTTAGCGTTAGCAAGCAATGACATGCATTCGCTTGCGCAATGGTTAAAACGATTACCGAAAGAGAGCAGAAATAAGGAAGAGTGGCAATATTGGCAGGCGATCACCTTAATCGCTCAAGGCAAACATAGCCAAGGTAAAAAGATATTATTCAATTTGGTCAAGCGACGCGGATTTTATCCCATGGTTGCGGCACAAAAATTAAACATTCCGTATCCTATTAATATTGCGCTTGCCACTAAACCTGAAGAAGATATCGATTCATTGCCTGAAGTGCAGCGAATTGGCGAATTATTGTTTTGGCAAAAGGAAAATTTAGCTCGGACTGAATGGATCAATCTGCTTATCAGGCAGAAAAAAAACCACCAACAGCAACTAGCACGCTATGCATTTGAACATCGGTGGGCTGATTTGAGTGTACAGGCGACAATTATTGCCAAACTATGGGATCATTTAACAGAACGTTTTCCTATTGCCTGGTAACAGGAATTTGAGCGCTACACAAAAGATAAAAAAATTGATAAAAGTTTTGCTATGGCGATTGCCAGGCAAGAAAGTGGTTGGAATCCACAAGTGCGTTCCGCGGCGGGTGCGATTGGTTTGATGCAATTAATGCCACAGACAGCACAACAAGTGGCAAAATCTAATGGCATTTTAGATTATACCGATAGTCGTAAATTGATTGATCCAGCAAAAAATATTGAGCTTGGAACCGCATATTTAGAGAGCGTTTTTCAGCAATTTGGTTTTAATCGCGTATTAGCTTGTGCAGCTTATAATGCAGGTCCTGCCAGAGTGACACGTTGGTTGGCCGTAAGCGACGGAAAACTAAATGCTATCGCTTTTATTGAAAGTATTCCATTTTCTGAAACCCGACGTTATGTTAAAAATGTACTAGTCTACAATCTTTTTTATCAACATTTACTCGGCAAATCAATTAAACTATTGACAGAAAGTGAATGGCTGATGAACTATTAATGCTCTTTGTATCCATCACCGAGCCATTTATGTTATGCTATTGTACTAGTTAAATAGTATGGCGGTATATATTATGGAAAACTATCTTATTGATCCAGCCCTTCAACCTGAAGAAAATAGTGATTGGCAACGTTTTGTCGAATTATTACATAGTGCTTTTCAACATGAGTTACAACAACCCATTTTACAATTATTTTTAACCCCAGATGAACGTTTGGCGCTCGGGACAAGAGTGCGGATTATCCAGGCATTAATGGAAGGAGAAATGAGTCAGCGGGAGCTTAAAAGTGAGTTAGGAGTCGGGATTGCAACCATCACACGAGGTTCTAATAGTTTGAAGAGTGCGACTAAAGAAGTGAAAGTTTGGTTGGAACAGCAGTTACTCAAGCCATAAAAATGTTTTATTAATTGTCTAAATATACATCTTTAGCCAATCTTTATACGATTTGGTATAGATGACATGACTTAGTCGTCATGCATCATATTAAGTTCTTTATAAATTTCATGTTGGATAGGTGCTAATGCTAAAATAAGCGCTTGCTGGTAGACACTGGCACGGCTGAGTAAACCATTGGTAAAAAAACCAATTGCCCCTTCGTTATGTTTAATATTAGCCATACCAGTGATATTCGCCATTACATCGCCTAACTCGCTGCCTTGCTGGATGCTAAGCAGAATTTGCTCGGGCAACATAATACTGGCAGAACGCGATTCACCTCGAATTTGTTTATGCTCAATGCTAATCCAGGCAAAAGTCATTTCATCTTCGATGCCAGCTTCTATACCGACCCAAAAATCTGCTTCAGGTCGAACTTGGCGTAAGGCCATAACGCGCTGGCGTGCACCTGTGCGAGTTTCTATATTACCAATTGGTTGCTTGGCTACGTTACTACTCACATTGATGCTCTCGATTTTATAATTGTTTGTACCAAAAACCGCTTCGAATGCTAAGTGAATAGCGTTTATTTTGGCCGGATTTGCGGTTGCTGCGATTACTTTATACATTAATTAGTATCCTCTAGAATATTATTATGTGCAGTATAATGGAAAATTATTATGTTACAGGTCTATCTTGTTCGCCACGGAGAAACTGAATGGAACGTGGCTCGGCGTATTCAAGGACAATCTGACAGCCCACTCACTGAAGTTGGTATTAGACAAGCTAATTTGGTTGCTGAAAAAGTTAAATCAATAGGCATCACTCATATTGTATCCAGCGACTTAGGGCGCACACAGAAAACGGCAGAAATTATCGCGCAAGCTTGCCATTGTAACATTATTCTTGAGCCACGGTTAAGGGAATTGAACATGGGAATACTAGAAGGGAGGGCAATTAGTTCGTTAAGTGATGAAGAAGAGCGTTGGCGTCGTAGTTTGGTTAATGGATCTCCCGGGGCACGTATTCCCGATGGAGAATCTATGGGAGAGATAACTAAACGCATGTTTACTGCTCTAGAGGAGTGTCGTTCTTTGCCAGCGGGGAGTTTACCTTTATTGGTTAGTCATGGGATAGGGTTAGGTGCGCTTCTTAATCGCATACTGGGTGTACCGACTTACGCTGAAAGACGTTTACGTTTACGTTTACGTTTACGTAACTGCTCTATTTCAAAGGTAGATTTTCAGGAAACGCCTTGGTTGGCGAATGGTTGGGTAGTAGAAACCGCGGGGGATATATCTCATTTAATTGAACCTGCATTAGATGAACAGCAAATTTAACGTTAATAATTAAATAATGTAAGAATAATTTTGCCAAGGGAAAAATTCCCTTGGATTTGATCAACTAGCAACTATTATAATCAATTAGTTTTCAGTGGAGGGAGAAGTGTTCTTTTAATCGGCACAAAATAATCAAATGCGACCATATGGTTTTCCGGATTATCGTAGTTACATTCAGGGTTATTAGGATCTTTGAGGTGATAATGTTCTATATCATGTCCCGCGCGGCGGGTTAGATTGAGATTAGGCATATAAACACCATAAATCATATACAAAAACTGTTGTAGATCGCTTTTTGTTGGTTTTCCTTCAAAAGTAAACCGGGCATAATCACCGCCTTCGATGATAATTGAATGATATAAATTATTTTTATTATCAGCATATTGTGGTTCGACTGCAGTGATATATAAAACAGTTTGTTCCTCGTCCTTTTCTGAACTATGTACGACCCGATGTAATCCATAAACTTCATTAGGTATATTTTTTGCTTTATCTTGATAATATTGCCAGAAATGTTTGCGCATTTCGGCACATGCAGTAGACCACTCTTCTAATATATATGAACAAGTTTGTTCTATTCCCATTAAATGTTTGGGTGTCAGTGTGACAAAGGATACATTAGGTAATTTTTGTTCTTCTAAAGTAATGGGTGGTTGCATACCTGTAGCACACCAATCTTCACTACGACGATAGAGAGCCGGTGTAATGCCAAATTGTTTTTTAAACGCACGGGTAAAAGTTTGCTGTGAATCAAAACGGTATTGCAGTGCAATATCAAGAATTGGTCGACTAGTCAGCCTAAGAGCAACAGCTGCACGGGAAAGTCGGCGAGCACGGATATAAGAGCCAATTGCTTGCTGAGTAATGTTTTTAAACATCCGCTGTAAATGCCATTTTGAATAACCCGCTTTAGCCGCGACGTTATCAAGAAATAGTGGTTGATCTAGATGCGTGTCGATCCAATATAGTAAATCGCGGATAATATTGTTTTGATCCATAGAAGTACCTAGTTTAAATAATCATCTATAAATAGTATAAAGACTTTATAATAAACATCCATTTAATACTAAGTTGATTTATATTGCTATTTTATTATTTTTATAGATATTAATAATGTAAAAATAATTTTATTATTAAATGTGTATTAAGGAAAATTAATATCATGCGAGATTTATCAAAATTACTATCTATTTTAATAATATTTTTTCTACCAATTACCATATATGCAGAAGAAATCGGTTCTGTTGATACTGTATTTAAGCTCTTTGGTCCTGATAATAAAATTGTTATTGAAGCATTTGACGATCCGGATATTAACAATATAACTTGTTATCTAAGTCGAGCAAAAACAGGCGGTATTAAAGGGGGTCTTGGCCTGGCAGAAGATACTGCTGATTCGGCAATTTCTTGTCAGCAAGTTGGGCCAATAATTATAGATGACAAAATTAAATTAAATAATAAAAAGGGACAAGTTGTTTTCCAAAAACGTACTTCATTGATTTTCAAAAAACTACAGGTAGTACGTTTTTACGATAAGCAACGGAATGCACTTATTTATTTAACTTATTCAGACAAAATAATTGATGGCTCGCCTAAAAATGCGATTAGTGCCGTGCCAATTATGCCATGGCATTAAAATATATTAAAACCCCAATCTAAATAAAAGGGGTTTAATATTCTATATTTATTCTTCAATATCACCACAGAAACGATAACCTTCACCATGGATGGTGGCAATAATTTCGGGTGTGTCAGCTATCGATTCAAAGTGTTTACGAATACGGCGGATAGTCACATCAACCGTTCTATCATGTGGCTTTAATTCACGTCCGGTCATTTTTTTCAATAGTTCTGCACGTGTTTGAATTTTACTTGGATTTTCACAAAAATGTAACATAGCTCTGAATTCACTACGTGGTAATTTATATTGATCACCGATCGGGCTGATTAAAGAGCGACTATTAATATCCAGTTCCCAGCCGTTAAATTTATAACTTTCAACCTGACGGCGTTCGCCACTGATTTGGCAAAGATTCATGGTGCGCGAAAGCAAATTTCGGGCACGAATTGTTAATTCACGAGGATTGAAAGGCTTAGTTATATAATCATCAGCCCCAATTTCTAATCCTAATATCTTATCAACTTCATTATCACGCCCAGTAAGAAACATCAGCGCGACATGAGCTTGTTCACGTAATTCGCGTGCAAGTAGCAGACCATTTTTGCCTGGCAAATTAATATCCATAATGACCAGGTTAATATCATTATCAGATAAAATATTGTGCATTTCGGCACCATCAGTAGCTTCATGTACAATATAGCCTTCTGCTTCGAAAATGCTTTTTAAGGTATTGCGTGTGACAATCTCGTCTTCAACAATCAAAATATGTGGGGTTTGCATATGTGCTACCTAACTCTCTACAATATAAATTACCAGATTTACACACTAATGTTTCAAGAGCATGCTTTCTCTAATTTCGTTTTATAATACTAATGAAAGCTTAGCGAATATCATTAAAGTTCATATAAATTTTTTGTAACAAAAAAACAATTATGCCGAACCTAAAAGAAATTTACTAAACAATTCTTTTCTCATTTTATGTTAACAGCAATATAACAGCTAAAAGGTTATTTACCACCTAAAAAAATGACTTTTGTTGATACACGTCAAAATCGAAATAAAGCTATTATAAAGATTATTTCTTAAATTATATGATTTTTTGTGTCATAAAATATTGTATTTATATTAAATTAGGCGCTAATGTAATTTATTTGAAAAATATAAACGCAAAGCCTCGTATTATTATTTATCTGTTTACATACTAGCATTCGTGACGGCAAATAGATAAAAATTCTTATTTATTCGGTTATGGATGTTTTTTTATCTACTTAAAGTGAAATGTATTCTGTACGTGAAGTTACTTAACAAAGATATAAATATGTTTAATAGGTTTTAGTAATTAAAGAACAGATTATTTGACTTTGCATTAAAATTGCTTTAACCAGTATATAGCTAAACATTTTTTATAAAAAGTTAGGACTGTGATGCGTAAGACCAGCTTCAATACTACCACCATTACCACTACCGTAACCATTGGTTATGGGGCGGGCTGACGCATAACTAAAATCGAAATCGAACAGAAAGCCCGCATCCAAGCAAATGATGCGGGTTTTTTTTTAACCCAATTCCAGGAGGAAAAATCAATGCGTGTGCTCAAATTTGGTGGAACGTCGGTTGCCAATGATAATAAAATGCTTAACGTTGCTAATATTGTTGCGGATAAATTTACAGCAGGGCCGGTGGCGTTAGTTTTGTCAGCACCTGCTAAGATCACGGATTATCTTATTGCTATGATCGATGCAGCGACGTCGGGCGCTGATATTACTCCACATATCAAAGGGGCTAATGAAATTTTTTCTGCGTTGATCTCCGGTTTGCAAGAAAAGCAATCTGATTTTGCCTATGAAAAAGTCAGGCAAATGATTGAAAATGAGTTTATTCAAATTCAGCAAATATTGCAGGGTATTGAGCTATTAGGTTTGGGGCAATGTCCAGCAAGTCTCTATGCTGGATTAATATGCCGTGGTGAAAAAATGTCAATTACGATTATGGCATCGATACTGCGTGCACGTGGTTACCTAGTAACGATTATTGATCCAGTAAAAAATTTATTCGCTGAAGGTCCTTATCTTGGTGCGACAGTCGATATACGTGAATCTAGCCAGCGCATTAGTGCTTTGAATATACCTAAAGATCATCTTATTTTATTGGCGGGATTTACTGCCGGTAATGGGCAAAATGAACCGGTAATATTGGGGCGTAATGGCTCTGATTACTCAGCGGATGTTCTAGCCGCTTGCTTACGGGCAGATTATTGTGAAATTTGGACCGATGTCGCTGGGGTTTATACTTGTGATCCTCGTATCGTGCCAGAAGCTCAGTTGCTAACAGAAATATCTTATCAAGAAGCGATGGAACTCTCCTATTTTGGAGCTAAAGTCCTGCATCCTCGAACAATTGCTCCGATTGCCCAATTTCAGATCCCTTGTTTAATTAAAAATTCCTCCGCGCCTGAGGGTAAGGGTACTTTAATTGGTAATATTGAAAATAGTGAATGTATGCCAATTAAAGGGATCACTAGCCTAAATAATATGGCGATGATTAATGTCTCAGGACCTGGCATGAAGGGTATGGTAGGTATGGCTGCTCGCGTCTTTTCCGCGCTGTCCCAAAAAGGGATTTCAATTATATTAATCACGCAATCTTCTTCTGAGTACAGCATTAGTTTTTGTGTATATCAGGAACAGTTATCACAGTCATATCAGGCACTGAATGAAGAGTTTTATTTGGAATTAAAAGAAGGTTTACTTGGTTCATTAGATATCATCGAGCAGTTAGCGATTATCTCAGTAGTTGGTGATGGTATGCGGACTTGCAAGGGAATATCGGCCCGTTTTTTTGCTGCCTTAACGCGTGGTAATATTAACATTGTCGCTATTGCACAAGGCTCTTCAGAGCGCTCAATCTCTGCCGTGATTGATAATAATATGAGCACCATTGCGGTGCAGTTATGTCACCAAATGTTGTTTAATACCGATCAAATTATCAATGTTTTTGTTGTTGGTGTTGTTGGCAATGCTTTACTTGAACAAATTTATCGGCAACAAAATTGGTTGAAAAAGCAACAGATTGATCTGCGAGTTTGTGCAATTGCTAATTCGCGGGT
This sequence comes from Arsenophonus nasoniae, assembly GCF_004768525.1. Taxonomy (NCBI): domain Bacteria; kingdom Pseudomonadati; phylum Pseudomonadota; class Gammaproteobacteria; order Enterobacterales; family Morganellaceae; genus Arsenophonus; species Arsenophonus nasoniae. The sequence continues at coordinate 3,251,484 of NZ_CP038613.1, read as the reverse complement.
GATGTTAACGGATATTACAGGATTAACGTTGGATAATTGGCAAATAGCGTTATCACAATCTAAACGATCTTTTAGTTTACGTGATGTGTGCCAATTACAAGATAAACATTGTTTTCTAAATCCCGTTATCGTTGATTGTACCGCTGATCAGCAAATAGCGAAGCACTATGTTTTTTTGCTCAAGGCAGGATTTAATATTGTTACGCCAAATAAAAAAGCTAATACCGATAGTATGCATTATTATCGCCAGATCCGATTAGTTGCTGAGCAATCAAAGCGTAAATTTCTGTATGAAGCGAATGTCGGTGCTGGTTTGCCTGTCATTGAAAATTTACAGAATTTACTCAATGCAGGTGATGAACTGCTAGCGTTTAGCGGGATTTTATCTGGCTCACTTTCCTATATTTTTGGTTTACTTGATGAAGGAATGTCTTTATCGCAAGCAACACAGTTAGCGAAAGAAAAAGGTTTTACTGAACCGGATCCTCGTGATGATCTTTCTGGTATGGATGTTGCACGTAAGTTGCTGATTCTGGCGCGTGAAGTAGGTTACTGTCTTGAGCTTAGTGATATTGAAATTGAACCGATCTTGCCTATCTCTTTTGATACCAGTGGTAACGTTAACCATTTTCTTCAACGATTAACCCAATTAGATCAAGATTTTAAGATAAGAGTTGCCCAAGCAGCGGCACAGGGAAAAGTCCTTCGATATGTCGGGTTAATTAAAGACGGTCGTTGTCAGGTAAAAGTGGTAGCCGTCGATGAACATAATCCTCTTTATAAAGTTAAGGATGGTGAAAATGCTTTAGCATTTTATACCCGCTATTATCAACCAATTCCATTAGTATTAAGAGGTTACGGTGCAGGTAATGAAGTTACTGCCGCAGGGGTATTTGCCGATATATTACGGGCACTAACAAGGAAAATAGGAGCATAAAATGGTTAAAGTTTATGCACCCGCATCGATAGGCAATGTCAGTGTTGGGTTTGATGTATTAGGTGCGGCTATCTCTCCAATAGATAATCAGCAATTAGGCGATTGTGTCTCGGTCGTAAAGGCGGATAAATTTAATTTGAAAAATAGTGGCTTTTTTGTTGCTAAATTGCCCCAGCTGCCACAGCAAAATATCGTTTACCAGGCCTGGCAACTGTTTTGTCAAAAATTGGGCGAATCTCTCAATGTTGAAATGACATTGGAAAAGAATATGCCAATAGGTTCTGGATTAGGCTCGAGTGCCTGCTCAGTGGTAGCCGCACTGATGGCATTAAATGAGTATGCCGGTTGTCCTTTTGATAAAAACAGCTTGTTATTAATGATGGGGCAATTAGAAGGCCGTGTGGCTGGTAGTATTCATTATGATAATGTTGCGCCTTGCTATTTGGGCGGTATGCAGCTTATCGTCGAACAAAATAATATGATTAGTCAAGCAATCCCTACTTTCGCTGATTGGATTTGGGTGATGGCTTACCCTGGTATCAAGGTTGCGACAGCAGAAGCGAGGGCTATTCTGCCAACGCATTATCAACGGCAGGATACGATTAATCATGGTCGATTATTAGCTAGTTTTATTCATGCTTGTCACACACAACAAACTGATTTAGCGATCGATATGTTGCAGGATGTGATTGCTGAGCCCTATCGTGCTCAAATATTGCCCGGTTTTATATCCGCCCGCGAAAAAGTAAAAAATCTCGGTGCAGTCGCTTGTGGCATCTCTGGCTCAGGACCGACATTATTTGCAATTTGTTATGAAAGAGAGACGGCAGAAAAAGTAATGCAATGGCTGACACAACATTACCTACAAAATAGTGAAGGTTTTGTACATATGTGTCGTTTAGATCAAGTTGGAGCAAGAGTGATAGGCTAAAAATGAGATTATATAATTTAAAAAATCAAAACCAGCAGGTCAGTTTTGTGCAGGCAGTAAAACAGGGGCTTGGTCTGCAGCAGGGTCTTTTTTTCCCGCTTAATTTACCAAAACTAAATGATGAGCAGCTAACTAAATGGTTACAGTACGATTTTATCACCCGTAGTAGCCATATCTTATCCACCTATATTGGCGATGAAATGCCGTTTGAACAAGTGACAGAAAGCGTCAAAAAGGCATTTAATTTTCCGTTAGTTGTTAGGCCAATAGAAGAAAATATCGCCAGCCTGGAGTTGTATCATGGTCCAACCTTAGCATTCAAAGATTTTGGTGGGCGGTTTATGGCACAAATATTGGCACAAATTGCCAGCAATGAACCTATTACTATTTTAACTGCGACTTCAGGTGATACTGGCGCAGCCGTTGCCCATGCTTTTTATGGTCTCAATAATGTTCAGGTAATTATTCTCTATCCGGAAAATAAGATCACCTCTTTGCAGGAGAAGTTATTTTGTACACTCGGGGAAAATATCCATACTATTGCTATCAACGGTGACTTTGATGATTGCCAAACACTGGTAAAACAGGCATTTGATGATGAAGAATTAAAACGGATATTATGCTTGACCTCCGCTAATTCGATTAATATTAGCCGCTTATTGGCACAGATTTGTTATTATTTTGAGGCTGTTGCCCAGCTACCGGTTGAAAAACGTCAGCAGTTAGTTATTTCGGTACCCAGTGGTAATTTTGGTAATTTAACTGCCGGCTTATTTGCCAAAGCTATGGGGCTACCGGTGAAACGTTTTATTGCCGCCACTAATGTTAATGATACCGTTCCACGTTATCTGTCCGAGGGGCAATGGTTACCACATCAGACAATAGCGACCCTGTCAAATGCGATGGATGTTAGTCAGCCAAATAATTGGCCACGGATAGAGGCGCTATTCCTGTACCAAAAATGGGCGCTTGATGAGCTTGGTTATGGCGTTGTTGATGATAAAATGACCGCAAAAACCATGCAAGAACTGGCGAGTAAAGGTTATATTTCTGAGCCACATGGCGCAGTTGCTTATCGTATTTTACGTGATCAGCTGCAAGATGATGAATACGGACTGTTTTTAAGTACCGCACATCCAGCTAAATTTAAACAAAGTGTAGATTCTATTCTCGCTAAATCATTACCATTACCAACTGCTTTAGCAAAACGGGCTAAATTGCCGCTATTTTCCCATCAGCTACCCGCTGATTTTGTTTTATTACGTAAATTTTTGCTCAAGCATGTGACTAGATAACAAAGTACTGCAATGGAAGCATTAGCTTCCATTGTTAACCCTGTTGAGATCGTTTAAAAACTAGCTCATTATCTTTGGAAGCAGCGTCATCAAATTGATAACCGGCTAAATTAAATTCAGTCAGTTGCTGAATATTTTTTAGTTGATTTTGAATAATAAAGCGACTCATTAGCCCACGGGCTTTTTTAGCATAGAAACTAATAACTTTATATTTGCCCTGTTTTTCATCTAGAAAAATAGGTTTAACAATATAAGCATCCAGTTTTTTGCTATTAATGGCTTTAAAATATTCATCTGATGCTAAGTTAATTAGAATATTATCACCTTGACTATTTAGGGCTTGATTAAGATTTTCAGTAATAATATCACCCCAAAAAGCATAAAGATCTTTTCCTTGTTTATTATTTAGTTTAGTTCCCATTTCTAATCGGTAAGGTTGCATCAGATCAAGTGGACGTAATACACCATATAAACCGGATAGAATCCGAAGATGTTTTTGGGCAAAAGTAAAATCTTTTGGCGTAAAACTGTCCGCTTGCAGGCCGGTATAGACATCACCTTTAAAGGCTAAGATCGCCGCTCGGGCATTCTCTAGCGTAAAAGTAGCATGCCACTGTCCAAAACGAGCGGCATTTAAACCAGCCAATTTGTCACTAATATGCATTAGACTAGCAATTTCCGCTGGTGTAAGTTTACGGCAGATCTGAATCAATTGCTCTGCCTGTGTTAATAGGGTTGGCTGGCTATATTCAGTTGTAGCCAACGGACTTTCATAATCAAGTGTTTTGGCTGGTGAAATCGTGATAAGCATAATTACTACCCAGTAAAATTCAAAAATAAGCGACTTCATTAAAATGATGTATTGCTATCATTGAGGTTATTTGTAGCATTTATCGTTAATTATTGCTATTCAAACGACAGTAGGTTATGAAAAAAGGCAGGCTAAATATGTTATCGATAACAATGGTTGCTGCACTTATTTGTTGTAATATCAATGCATGATATTATCACAGCAAGATAGGATTGTGAGCCTCGGCTTCATCTCAATAACGACAGGATTAAAAAATGAGCGATAAATTAACCTCTTTACGTAAAATAACGACGGTTGTGGCAGATACAGGGGATATTAGCGCAATAAAGCTTTATAAACCTGAAGATGCAACCACTAACCCCTCTTTGATCCTTAATGCGGCTCAGATCCAAGAATATCAGCCACTCATTGATGAAGCGATCAAATGGGCACGTGAGCAAAGTAATTCACGCGCGCAACAAATTATTGATGCATGCGATAAGTTGGCAGTTAATATTGGGTTAGAAATCTTACAATTAATTCCAGGAAGAATTTCAACAGAAGTTGATGCGCGTCTTTCCTATGATAGCGATGCATGCATTAAAAAAGCGCGCCGTATTATTAAACTTTATAATAGTGCCGGCGTTAAAAATGATCGTATTTTGATAAAATTAGCTTCAACTTGGCAAGGTATTCGCGCAGCAGAACAGTTGGAAAAAGAGGGTATTAACTGTAACTTAACCCTATTATTTTCTTTTGCTCAGGCACGTGCTTGTGCTGAAGCCGGTGTTTATCTGATCTCACCCTTTGTCGGTCGTATTCTTGATTGGTATAAAGCGAATACCGATACAAAAGAGTATGCTCCACAAGAAGATCCTGGTGTTATTTCTGTTACACAAATTTACAATTATTATAAACAACATGACTACCAAACGGTGGTAATGGGAGCCAGTTTCCGCAATAGTGGTGAAATTTTGCAACTGGCAGGTTGTGATCGTTTAACGATTGCGCCGGCATTACTTAAAGAACTTTCTGAGTCTCAAGGTGAAGTTGTTCGCCAATTGGCATTTGATGGTCAAATACAGTCACCACCTAAACCGATGACGGAAGCCGAATTCTATTGGCAACATCATGCTGATGCTATGGCGACCGACAAACTGGCTGAGGGTATTCGTAAATTTGCTATCGATCAGGAAAAGTTAGAAAAAATGGTTGCACAACAACTGTAATTAATATTTCTCTGTTATAAATAAAAGCCTAGTGGACTATCTTACTAGGCTTTTGAGTTTTATTTGTTGGGCTAAGGGTGCTTAAGGGAATAATATTATTTATCTTTGGGTTGCTACAGCAAAAGTTGAATAGATTTAGTATTAAACATCTTGTTTTCAATATCAAATTTGAGGATCTCATGGATAAATTGCGGATAGGTTTGGTTTCTGTTTCTGATCGGGCAGCGAAGGGAATTTATCAAGATCTGGGCATCCCTACACTTAAAAATTGGCTTTCCACAGCACTTAAAACCGCTTTTACCATTGAGTCACGTTTAATCCCTGATGAGCAAAAAATTATTGAACTCACACTTTGTGAGCTAGTTGATGATCTAGCTTGTCATTTAATTTTAACTACCGGTGGTACTGGGCCAGCGCTGCGTGACGTAACACCGGATGCGACACTAGCGATTGCCGATCGGGAAATGCCGGGTTTTGGTGAACAAATGCGGCAAATCAGTTTGCATTTTGTCCCAACGGCGATCCTATCACGTCAAGTTGGCGTCATCCGCAAGCAAACATTGATTTTGAATTTACCCGGACAACCAAAATCAATTACAGAAACATTAGCCGGTTTAAAAGATCAGCAGGGAAGCGAAATTGTTGCTGGAATTTTTGCTAGCGTACCTTACTGTATCCAGTTATTAGAAGGCCCCTATGTTGAAACCGATCCCAGCGTTATTAAAGCATTTAGACCTAAATCAGCGATGCGTTAGCATTGATCAACCGGAGGACTTTTGCATTACAGAATAATGTTAGTCATGATTACAACAACAGTTAATTGCGTTGCCATCAAATAGTGGCAATTGTTAAATACAAAATTTCTTCATTACTGTGATAGTGATGGCTGCTGTTGCCCAGGCGTTATTTTCGGCTTTATTCACACTATCGAAAGGCAAAAGATCCTGCCATATCAACATCAATTCAGGCTAGCTAAATTTTTCCGATATTTATAGCTTCACTGCCAGTTTGGCAGTCATAAGAACTAATATAAGCCATGGTGCGCAGTTTTTGTGCCACACTGGCGAGTGCTATTGCAACTGCTTTATTATTCAGCCCCGCTATGCCTAAAATATAGGTTTAACAAGCCACACTATTTTGTGCGGCTGGCAAGGATTGAATACCCGTTTTACGACCATGCTGGATAATAATATCAGCAGTCGTTTCGTCTTCGGTTTCGCCTTGTTTAACTCTTACTACAACTGTTATCAGGTTTTGCTTGATCGGCAATTACTTGCAATGCGGGTGCCAGTATGCCCGTTTTCCAGGCTTGACTTATCGCACCTTGCACATCAGTAATCAGCACCGGTTTATTCAGTGGAAAGGCTTTTTCATCGGTTTCTCTCGTGGTACAAACCATACCAATAATCGCGGCGCGAATGTTACCGATTGGGCGGTTGCCATCATTGAGTTCAATCATGCGCACGCTGTGGCGATAATCCTGCGCTATACAATAACTTCTTTTTGATCTCTTTTTATGCTGTTATTTGACGCGATAAGTTGCATGAGATTGTATTTGTTTGAAGGTTGATACAAAAAATGAAAGTGAAAAAGCATCATTAATTAAGAATAACATCGATAGGGTTACATTATTTGTCAATAATATGTTTATAGTGAAGTTGTTTATCATTGTGAGGTGTTGTTGAAATTTAATTAATAATAATTGACACCAGAGTTATAGATTTTTTTTATTATAAACTGTATAAAATCTATTTTCAGATATCATTAAATAATGAAAAATAATTGAGAGCTTTTATCTATAAATGATTTCAAGCTTGAGTAATTAATGTTTACTTTTTTACTGAAAACAACAAAATAATATTGCATTAAAAAGATTAGTTATAATTAATTACATTATTTTCACTTTCCGCAAGTTAACTTTAAATATAATTAAAGTTAAGCCATTTAAATAATTAAATCATTAAACAATCAAACAATCAAACAATCAAACAATCAAACAATAACTATTTTTAATGTAACTTAAGTCAATTAATTTAGTTAGCCATATTTTATTAATTCAAATTTCTTTCCAATATTAACTTCAAAAATTAAAAATAATGAAATATAAATACCAGAAGTTATTTATCTTAATTTATTAATTTCTAAAACTATTACTTATTAATACATATTTAGCATGATTAATTTTCTTAAATTAAATTAAATTAAATTAAATTAAAATATATTAATTTTTTTTGTGGTATTTTTGATTGAGTAATAATTTATTTAATAGCTTTTAGTGTTAAATGTCATTAATAAATAATTACATAATAATGTTATTTTATTTAACCAAATGTTACACCTAATAAAACAAATATAAATAATAATTTGTTTTTCATTAAACCTAAAAATGACTAGTTAGAATGCAACAAATATTTTTTGCCATCTATTTAGATATATATGAATAATTTATTCGTAATTAAATTAACACAAATAAAGGGGTATAGAATGATAATCTGAGATAATTTTAAGCATTTGTAAAAATTCAAGCTTTTGTTATCACACGTTCTGAAGATAGCATTTTTTGGTAAATAAATGCTTAAGAGGAAATGTTTATGAAAAAAATAATTTATACAGCAACTATCATTTCGATTCTAATTAATGCTGAATTTGCTTTAGCAAATGATAATATTGTTAAAGCTTTTAATGGAGCAGAATTCCATTTGACAGGTAATTATTATCATGCAAACACAACAGATATTATGCAAAAAAACACACCAGTTATCTCATTTGAAGGTCTAACTAAAGAAGGCGGAAAACAAATAGTTAACGGTTACAAGCAATTTTTTAAAAGTGATGTAATGGGCGATTACATCAAGCTGCAACTCGGTTTAGTAAAAAAACAAATATTAGAAAGTGACCAACGTACTATTCTTAAAAATATTGATGTTATAAAAAAACAATTTCCTGAATTAATTAGTTTTTGGCAAGGACTGGCTGCAGCAACCAATCATACTTTAGACGAAATTTATTTGGTTGCCTGGGCTGAAGAGGGATTATTTGCTAAGGAAATTCAAAAAGAGACGGATAATGCGCTAAAAAAAATGGCTGAGCTGAAGAAAAATGGTTCCGCATGTACCGCGATAGGATGGTCAAATGGTATTTTAGGTCAAACCCAAGATATGAATGTAGCATATTCTGGTTGGGGCGCTATTTGGCAAAGCCCAGACTTAATTGTGCATGCACCAACACCCTTCTTTACCTCAATTGTAATGGGGAAAAAATTAGCTACCACAACAAATATTATTGAAGGCTTACGTCAAGGTAGTGGTAAAAATGGTGTGCCTATAAGTGCGGTGCTGATGGCAATCGTTGCCAAAAATGATAATGTCTATAAAATCCCTGCTATTTTCACTGATTTGAAAACCAATGGCGCATATTCACCAAGCTTTGTCGATTTAAATAACCAAATTATTACCATAGAAATAACAGATAAAGGTAATAAAGTGATTGATGGTACACAGAAAGGCTATATTGTTCATACCAATCATCCCATTGGTGAAGAAAAATGGATGGTGCAAAAATATGCTCAAGGTAATTGGCGGTTGTTTGATAATTTATTTGCCAATACATTATGGCGGCTCAATACGGCTAAATTACGTGCTATATATAGCCCAGAAAAAAGTATTGATGCATTAAAAGATTTATTTCGTTCTAAACCTGTCTTAATGCAGGGCTATAAGGGAAACGCTTTTGTTACTACAAATGCCATAATACATGATCTAAGAGCGGGATGTACCTATGGCACTACTTGGTCGCCAAAACTGCAAGAGTTTACTAAAGTTTGCTTTGAAGTAAATAGTAAATAAAAATTTAATTTAACTATCTTAGTATATTAATTTTACCATTCATTATTCCTGAATATCTTAAAAATACTCAGGAATCTTTTTAATTTAATAAAATATACTAGTGTCCGCTCATATTTTTAATTGCCGATGCTGTCCTCGCCAGAGAAAACGTAACGCGCGCAATACGGTTACAAAAAAATCGACTTATAAAGCCTGTCGCAGTGAAGAAGCCAGCCACTCTGATCTGGCCTGGGCCACCATGCATGCGCTGTATAACGAACCGATCACCGGCGACAGTGCCACGCACCGTAATATTATTGAGGTTTTTTAAATGGCAACTAATGCTAAACAAGGTAAGCAGATTGAAGCGTTTATTTTTGGTGAGCCGATCTCCGCCCTTGAGCGACGGGAAATATTTGATTATCTGGAATGTGTGTTAATCGATAACTACTATAAGCCGCCGATTAGCTTTGAGGGCTTGTCCCGCCTTTTCGCGCCGCGCCGCATCACAGCAATGCGATTTATGTCAAACGTAATATTCTCACCAGTACCTTTATCCCACATCCGTTATTAAGCCGGCAGGACTTCGACAGTTTTGTACTGGATTTTTTACTGTTTGGTAATGGTTATTTAGAGCGCCGCACCAATGGCTTGAAACGGCCATTACGGCTTAAACATATTCCGGCCAAATTTACCCGACGCGGGGAGGATTTAGTCACTTACTGGTTGGTGAAATATGGCTATGACTGTGAGCTGTATGATTTTCCGGCTGGACAGGTTTTTCATCTGATTGAAGCCGATATCAACCAGGAAATCTACGGCTTGCTGGAATATTTAGCTGCGCTGACGTCGGTATTACTTAATGAAGCGTCGACGCTTTTTCGGCGCAAATATTATCTTAACGGCTCCCACGCTGGCTATATCCTCTATATCAGTAATCCCTCACAAAGCCCGCAGGATATTGACAATATTCGTGAGGCATTCAAAAGCAGTAAAGGACCGGGAAATTTTCGCAATCTGTTTTTGTATTCGCCGGACGGTAAAAAAGATGGTATCCAAACCATCCCGTTGTCGGAGGCGGCCGCCAAAGATGAATTTTTAAATATTAAAAATGTGAGCCGGGACGATATGTTAGCCGCTCACCGCGTGCCGCCGCAGATTATGGGCATTATCCCCGGTAATGTTGGTGGCTTTGGCGATGTGGAAAAAGCGGCCAAAGTGTTTGTGCGCAATGAATTAATACCGCTACAAAGCAAGCTAAAACAGCTCAATAGCTGGCTCGGTGACGAAGTGATCCGGTTTGCTGAATATTCGTTAAATGATAAAAATTGACAGATCCAATTCTATTTACTGTATAACAAAAAATAGATTGGATAATCTATTTGAGGCATTGCTGTTATTTCCAACAATGCCATTTTATTTATTTCTAAGCGATTCTATTTGAAGTGTTTATCGCCAGGCTGGTGGGATAATTTTTTGTAATATGGGCTTGCAGCGCTGGTTAGCATAAACAGTCATCTCATCAGCCAGCAGGGCGCTACAAGTGAAGGCGCCATTTTGACCAAGTAAACGATTTTTCCAATCATTAAATGTATTTTGACCAATTAAGCTGGGATCAAGTTTATGCGCTTTTTCTAGTAAAGCATAGGCATAATATCGCAGCATCACAGGAGAATCCTCTTCGATGCCAAAGATAGCGCTGGAAGAATAACGGGTAAAAACTGTCGATAACGAGAAGAGATGTTCGGCTTTTTTTCTATTTGAACTTGATGTTAGATTGTATAGATTAATAATCTGGTTATAATTTTCATTTTTCAATATGTGGCCCTGTTCAAAATCAAGCACACGAGAAAAGATTGTGCTTAACTCTTGGTGATCAACATCATCTACCAGTTTTATGGCAAAGGTGTTAGATTTTTGGGCATTTAAGAATAGAGGTTTTAATCGGCTTCCTAAATCTAAACTTTCAATCAAGTTATCAAATAAATACTGATGCAAATTATAAGAGAAAGGTGAGGCAAAAAGAGGAAACTCTTGCATGTAACACTGTTGCAAATTATATTCTGCTGGACTTAAATTCTTGCCATCCTGAAAAAGGAAAATGTTATTCCATTTTGTTTCATCATTAGGATGCAACATTTGATAGAGGTCATTTTCAGCAACCAGTAATACTCTGCCGGGTTTAGTTGGCGACAATAGTAGATAATTTGTTGCTTGATTATCTGCCCAGTCTGCATGGCCAGCATAGTCACCAAAGATCCCCTCAATTTCTGCATGTTGTAGTTGTTGCTGAATAGCAGGTAAATCCAGATACTTTTGATATAATTGCTGCGCTGCGGTTTTCACTCCCTCAGTTCCTTTTATTCGGGCTGCTAGTATGGTTTGAATAAAGGCGCTATTAAATTCTGCTGAAACCATCAGTTCGGGTTGTTGGTCAAAATATTTGATAAAAGTATGGGTTATTTGCGGGTTAGTTTCTAGTTTACTGAGTAGCTGCAATGCATTATTTTCTAAAAAGTTACGCATAAGTTTGTTAACAAACTGATTAATTACTTGATTTTTTACAAAGGGTTCTTTCGCTAAAATATCTAACAACGGTAACCTGACATGGGTAAGGTTAATTGCAGGACGGTCAAGAGAGTCAATTAATTGCAGTGCTAACTTGGTTTTTAACGCACTATATTGATTATCAATACTATCAATCGCAGTTAGAATACTGTTTCTGCTATTATTAAAATGATTCAAATCATGATCCAGGTTAGCCTCGTTCCATTTAGGGAGATTAAGCGTAAAAGTATCAACTGTATTGTCCAGATTGGCGCCCGAGAAGTTAGCTCCCAAAATAGATACCTGTTTCAAATTGGCATGACTTAAATTAGCTTTAGTGAAATCAGTATTAATCAAAATAACATTTTCCATAGTGACCCCAGTCAGATCTGCTTCACGCAACTTAGCATACTTCAGATTAATATTTTTAAGGCTGGCATCAGTTAGATTAGCTCGATCTAAAAAACCCCATTCGAGATTAACTGTATCTAAAACAGCTTTATTCAAATTGGCTTCAGCCAAGTTAGTATGTACTAAACTAACCCTAGAAAGATTAGCTTCCATAAGATTAGCTTTATTTAGGTCACTATCAGTTAGGCTAACTCTATGTAAATTAGCATTTTTAGGTTAACTTCAGACAGCTTACAGTCATCAAACGCGATTGAGGAGATTTCGATTTTTTCATTAAAAATACGGCTGACATCCAGGTTACTCAAATCTTTTCTGTATATATAAATATCTTTGCCATTTTGTGATTGTGCTAATTTTTTTCTTAGCTGATTAAGCGTCATTTTCTTTAATGGCTTTAGTACGTCTTCTTGTTCTACCCAAAGTCTATCGGCCATTTTAGATCCCAATCCGCCCAACCCCTGCGTTTTGAGATGGTAAAGACGCTCACCGATTGGCACTGGCGCTAACTCAAGATTACCAGCAGCATCCCGCAGATATTTGCGGCCATATGGCTCGCCAGTTGCCGGATTTACCTGCACATAAATCGCATTGCCCCGTTCATAACCGATGTTAATGACCGAAACCTCTTTTGCCAGATCAGCACGATAAGCGGTTTCTATATCAATTTTTTCAGTTGGCACAACCGGAAAATCAGCCGCCTTTTTTTCTAGTGCCTTTATTAGCTTGTTTAATCCACTGATTTCTATTTTTGACTGACTTGCGGCTTTTTTTAACGCATTAATACTTTTTATTCCCCCGGATGCCAGTAATTCAAATCCTGGATCAGCACTGCGCAAAAAAGCGGTGCCTAATTTAGCTACCACATTGGGCGGTAGGCTATTTGCTATATGAGGAATACCCGATTTGAGTAATTGTTTGCCTCCTTGGCTTAATGCCTGGCGGAATGTAGCCTGCTTTAATGCGGTTTGTAGTCCGTTAAGGGCAGCTTCTCCCGCGGCTATACTAAATCGCCCGCCAATTTGTATGGTTAAGGAGATAAAAGACAAAAAACCGGCCATATCCCACAGTCCTGCTTGAACGGCTTTGCCGGTATTCCCTTGTTGTGCTTCAGTAATTACCGTGTAGAAAGGAATAAGACTCAAGAAAAAAGCATCGACTTTTTGGCGGGTGGTTTCCTGATAACCTTCTTGATGTGTCAACGATCACCGAAAACTGATCCACTTTTTATCTAAATCCGATCAATCAAAATTGATCCACTGTTTTACTCAGTTATTGCTCCTGAGCGCCGCTTATCTTTCAATCGGTAGCTTTCACCGCTTAATTGCAGTACATGCGAATGATGAAGTAAACGATCAAGCATAGCGGCAGTTAATGTTGCGTCATCAGCAAAAGCACTTGGCCATTGCCCAAATGATAGGTTACTCGTCAATATGACACTGCCATGCTCATAACGCTTGGCAATCACATTGAAAAACAGGTTTGCTTCTTCTCGCCCAAACGGCAGGTATCCAATCTCATCGATAATCAACAACTTCGGGGCCATCACCGAACGTGATAGATATTGTTTGTGCTTATTTTGTCGTTTGGCAGTTGAGAGTTGCAACATCAGTTCAGCTGCCGTGGTAAAGCGGGTTTTCTTCTTGGCCTGTACTGCTTTTAATCCTAACCCAATAGCTAAATGCGTTTTGCCTACACCGCTTGGGCCAAGCAACACGACATTTTCATTACGTTCAATAAACGTTAATGCGCTTAATTCCTGTATGTGTTGTTTGGGGATCCCCGTTGCAAACTTAAAATCGAACGTATTAAGTTCTTTATGTGCTGGGAATCCTGCCATCCGACTCAAAAGATTACGAGTTCGTTCATCTCGTTGTTGTTGCTCACATTTTAACAGGGACAGTAAAAACTCTCCGTAGCTTTTGTCTTGGGCAATGCATTTTTCGGCAAGTGATGACCAATGAGTCGGAATAGAATTTAATTTCAATGACTCACACAGGTGTTCAATTTGTTCATGCAATAACATGTTCACCTCCCAGTAATGCTTCGTATACGCTGATTGAGTGTTGCAAACTGACAGATTCAAGGGGCGGTACGATAGGGATATTAAGCGTATTAGTCTGTGGGATAGATTGGCAAACCCTTGCTGGTAAGGGTAGAAGAGACTTAACTTCCTTAGCTAATCTATCTGCTGGCTTCTCTAACGTTGTTCCATGAATTCGCTGATGGGCAACGCGTTGTAACCATGGACCCACTTTTGCATTAGCTATTTCAATATCCAGTTCAAGATTATGAGCACGAAGGTCGGTGTTTAATGGCACGATAAAGCTGTTTTTTAAATAGTGGTTAAAGCGCTCTACTTTCCCTTTCGTTTTTGCCCTGTAGGGCTTGCAAGCCTTCAATTTAAACCCGTAATCTTTCGACATTTGAAGCATTTCGACATGTAATTTATGATCACCTTCTGCATAAGCATCCCGTTCGATGATGAGGGATTTTGCGTTATCACACAATACTTCCTGTGGTACACCACCAAAGTAGTCGAAAGCTTCTCTTAAACCTTGCTGCCACGATTCTGCTCGTTCATTATCAAAGAACTTTACATAACTCGCACGCGAATAGCCTAGCGTTGCAACAAACGCTTTCAGCGATTTTTTACCTCGCCGGATGCTGGTGAAGTCGATTTGCATTTGTTGACCTGGCTGTGTTTCAAAACGGACGACTACTTCGGGAACAATGCTTGGTTTAAATTGACAAACAAATCGGCGTAATTGAGCAATACCACCTTGATAGCCGTTTTCAACTACCTCATCAAATAAGACTGTTGCAGGGATCCAATCAGGTTTAGCCAGTTCAATTCGCTGAAGCAAATAAGGTTTAAAGGGGGATAATTTAGTCGGTTGTTGACTTCTTTTAGCATAAGTTGGCATTGTCTGTTGTTGTAAATGATGTTTTACGGTGTTACGGGATATACCCAACTCACTGGCAATTTTTCGAAGGCTTTGTCCTTGTGCAAAGCGAACATGAATATCCACAAATATCTCCTTGGTTAACATAAATTATCCGTACAAAAATGTGCGAATAATACCAAGTGGATCAGTTTTAGATGATCGTTAGTGGATCAGTTTTGCATGATCGGTGACATTGATGTAGCTTATCAATTAATTTGTCGCGATGTAATGTCGCTAGTTTGTTAATGAAGACTTGCGGTTTTTCAGCGGCTTTTTTTAGCAAAGATGCGGAATGAAACTTTAATTGATACTCATTGTCAGTGCGAATTGCAGGATCATGAGGAAACAGATCAAGGATGTCATTTTTATTATTATCGACTCGAGAGAGTTTATAGCGTCCTATTTTTGTATTCGGTTCTTTTTGTAATGCATAGATCCGTTCTTCACCGTTAAAGGTACATTTAAGCATATCAATTGAATTGGGAACCGGTGTAATTAATGCACCCGAAGCCATTATTCCATGCCAAGTTGATGATGATTGCGGAACGCCTCGAATACTGGCGCGGGCATTAAATTCGGCTTTTACTAGCTCTATTTTTGCACTTTCAATAAACTGCTGTTCTGACTCTTTAAGCGTATTAAAAACCTGAGGTAACAAGGCGAGTTCCGTTTGTTTTGAAAAATCGGCAAGTTGCTGATTTTGTTTTTCAAAAGCAGCATCGATATTGGGTAATAATACCGTCTCACCCTGTCGGTTTTGATATTCCACCACACTATTTTTATATAGATAGTTATTTAACCAACTCTCATCAATATCATTCTCTTTTAGTTGCTGGCGGGCCAGATCTGGCCGGCTTTTCCAGTTTTGTGATAAATTACTGAGCTGGATAAATGGATTATTATTGTTATGGTACTGGGTTAAATGGTCAAAATAAGCGTGATAAACTGAGGCCATCGCTTCTTTATCACTCTCATCCACTTCCGCTTGATGACCATTTGTTAATACATCATGGATCAGGGCGGGTAATTTGAAATAGTGAACATAGCTAGCCGGTACGGTTTCCTTCGATATAGAGGTTTCAAGCCACATACCGGTATCGATAATTTCATCCAGACTCATGCTATTTAAATCCGCACCGCTTTCACTCAGTAATGTGGCACCTGCATGTAAGTAACCCCATTTTGGTTCATCTATCGCCATTTTTTGCAGCCGTTGCCTTTCAGCTGGGGTTTTAGGTTGCAATATCAGTATTGGCAGAATGCGATTTAATATCCGTTGTTGATAATAATCACGAATTTCTGCATAAGGCAAAGTTAATTCGATGTGGTTGTGGTGATCATTTTTTAGATCTTGATGGTGTAACAGAAAATTTTCTGCCGATTCAATCTGTTTTTTCTGCATTAAACGCCAGTTATCTAATGGTAGCCCGGCTGTTATAATTTGCTGCAGTTTATCGGTGATGGTGGCCGTTTGAATAAAGGCATTCTGCTGTGGTTGATATTTTTTTATCTGTGCTAGCAGCCAGTTATCAATAGGCATACCAAAAATTGCGTATTGCAGCCAGTTAGTAATCGCTGTTTGCTGACGTGCATAAGGTGCAGTCTCACCGTTGCTGCCACCATATTCTCCTAAAGGTTTTAACAGTAACCAGGCGAGCTCTGCTATCTTATCTTTGCTATAATCATAACGGTCAAGATAATCAATAACACCGTTAGCCAGCTCCCGAGTCGCTATCGCCTTATCTTCTTGATTAATTATCTTTTCTTTAATTAACAGTGCACGCATTAGTTGATTTTGTTCATCATGGGCAAGCTTATCAAATTCTTCAATAGGTATTGATAGTGGTTGGTGAATAAATTGATTAATTAAACTGAGGGTATCACTATTATGCTGAACTTGATTTTTATTTGACAATATAGTTATTGGTTTTGCTTGTTCGTTATTTATTTGTTCTTGTGAGTTTGTTTTGTTATTCGCTGGATCCTTATTCAAGATACTTTCGAGATTTTTTTTGTCATTTTGTGAAAAATCTAGTATTGATGCCATCCAGACTGTTGATGAGGCAGGTTTCGTTATGCTTGTCATTAGTAATCCTATATTTAAATTTAACAAATTTATTATATTGATAATTATTTGTTAAAATAAAATAGAAAACGATCTTTTTTAATAAAATAAATTATTACAAATAATTTACTAAATGTTGTTTTAGCAGTGTTTAGTGTTTTATTTAAGTAATATTTATGGTTATCATCTATGGTAGTGAGTTGAGGAAAGTGAGAAACCTATGATTAAGTTTTTTATAATCATTAGAATGGCAGTAAGTTTTATTTTTAATTTCTTAGGTTAGATAGAATTTGACAATAAAAGAATACGCATGTATTCCATGAATTTTTTCTTCTTTAATAACGCCGACTTTTCTCTTGGTATTTAACTATATGAAATTAAAACAATTTTTTTAATAATATATCTTGCTCATAATCACTATAGTTAAAATTTAACTTATTATTTTGCTACAATTTCTTCAGTATATAGCTCTATTCATTACTATTCAATAATTGAGAAAAATCATCTAAAACCTCATAAATCGCAGTGGTAGCCCCGCCTCGCCTGCCCGCTAAATGTAGTGTTTTTTATGCAGTTGCATGATGTGTTTAAACTTAGGTTATACCTTACTTATTCTGTAGCCGTATGGTATCCAAAATGTAGGCAAATTTATGCGGAAACTTGCACTTTCATTTTTAGACTCAAAATCTTTTTTAAGAGCTATTTTATGTGAGTACTTAAGACTATGAATAATATATTATTAAATAATAAATTAAATTTTAAAGTTTATTTTTTTGACCATGTTCTAAAAAAATATTAAATTTATATGTTATAAAAAATAACTATTATATGTATTTATAAAAATTAAATTTTATTGATGTGGTTAATTTTTGGGATAAAGTATGGAATATTTAAAATTAAGAAATGTAGCAAGTTATTGTAATGAAGATGTTACTATTAATTTGTCGAAACAAATCAATCTTTTTTATGGACAAAATGGCAGTGGGAAATCTACTATTGCCAATTATTTTTATGATACTAATGCCAATAATGAAAATAGCCAATATTTATTATGTAGTAAAAGTTTTTATAAGAATTATAAATTTCTAGTTTATAATAAAAAATTTATTCAAGGATATTTTTATGAAGATACACAAGCAGGTATATTTACTTTAAGTAAAGAAAACAAAGAAATAGAGGTTTTGATTGGTAATAAAGAAAATGATAAAAATAAATTACAATTAGAATCATTAAATATTTTGAATAAAATAAAGAGAATGATTCAAGAAAAAAAGATAATTATGAAAAACTTAAAAATAATATATATGGAAAGTTTTCAAAATTAAGAAAGTCTGAATTAAGACCTTTATTAAAAAATAACTTTCATAGTGAGAATTTTTGTGAAAAAATATTATCTTTGGATGTGTCAGATGTATCTAAAAATATTAATTTAAAAGAATTAGAAGATGAATATGTAGAACTTATCAAAAATAAAGGTCATTATATAGAAAATATTCCAGAGTTGAGAAAATATATATTCAATAGTAAGGATATTTCTCTTTTAGAAGAGCCAATATTACCAATAAAAGAAAATTATCGAATTGAAATAATAAAAAAATTTAATAGTTATGATTGGGTTAGACATGGACTTAAAAACTACATGGATAATGATATATGTCCATTTTGCCAATCTAATACAATAGATGAAAATTTCAAATTGGAAATGCATAATATTTTTAATGACTCGTATGATAATTTAATAACTGAAATAAAATATTTAAAAGAAAACTATCAAAATTACTATAATGAAGTTAATTCTTTTTTTAATAAATTATCTGATCATCCAAAATTATTCGAAGATGATTTTGATAAAAACATAATAGATTTAATTAAAAGAGAAATTAGTGATAATCTTTTAAAATTAGATGAAAAAATAAACTCTCCAACAAAATCAATAAAACTAAATTCAATGAGTGAAATTGATAAATTTATCAATTTGATTGTTAAGAAAAATAATGCTTTAAATGCTTTAAATGAAAAAGTAAAAAATTTTGTTGATAGTGAAAGAAAAATTGTATCACACATGTGGAAAAAAATAAGAGAATTGAGTGAAGATTTCATTTCTATATATAAAGTTGATGAGGAAAAATTAGATAAAGAAATAAAAAAATTAAAAAAAGAAGAAATAAATATTGATTCTCAACTAAAAATTATAACTCAAGAAATAACAGAATTAAAAAGCAATTTTTCTAATATTGAAACTACAATTGAAAATATAAATAAAAATTTATTACTACTTGGTATAAAGAGCTTTAAAATAATAAAATCTGTTAGTAATGATTGTTATACATTAGAAAGACACGGAGAAAAGCAGAGTGGATCTAGTGTTTTTTCTTCGTTAAGTGAGGGCGAGAAAACTATAATATCATTTCTATATTTTATTGAATTATGTAAAGGAAGAACGACCAAAAATGATCTAGAAAATCAATCTTCTTGATGGTTAGGAATCTCAATCAATACAGTAAGGCATTAATGGAGGTGTTTTGAACTCAATATTTCTATTAAATTCTGACAGTTTTCTCGTTGATTAACCATGAGAACAGTAATTCGGTTAAATTATCATCTAAAAGCCTAATAATAGGCACACTGCTCCTAGGCTGCGGTTTGTAACCATCGTTTTTTGACCATTTTATCCCGCCTTTCTGACAGTAAAGTGACGGCGTGTATTCCTTTTTCCGCACTCATAAACCGCAATCGGTTTCCACATAAAATACATTGGTACGGGTCAGTATTTAAAAAACCTTTGATAAGGGCCCCAAACCCAGGTTTTTCAGGCACATTAGGAGATATCATGTCTAACGCCTCATACACCTTCGGTAATAAGCACCCGCGTTTGCGATTGGCTAAAAAACCGTAATAACGGATCATCTTAAAATGTCGCGCAGGGATATGACTGACATAACGCCGTATCATTTCTTCTTGGGATAAGGTCTGTCGTCTGTATTGTTGGCTGTGGTGGTCATAGTAATGATGAACCACGGTGCCGCCGCTGTAGTGTTTCAATTGAGAAGCGGAGATAGGGGGACGTTTAAGATAACGGCCCAGATATTTCACATTATGCCAGGCCCCGCGTGTCTTTTTGGCAAAATGTACTTTCCAATAACGTTGAAACTGGGCATTGAGGTAACGGCACCAGGTCTGATAATTGCGAATGTGCCCGAAGCCAGGCAATTTATTGGGTTGTAACTGAAAATAGTTATCCCTAAGGAGTCGAATGACCGCACTGCGCCAGACCTTTTCAACGTCTTTCTTTTTAAAGAAAATCGGTTTCCAGGTGTCATATTGAGTGAGTCCCCCACGCGTGACGGATAAATGAATATGCGGATGTTGATTGAGTTGGCGACCGTAAGTATGCAGCGCACAAAAAATGCCAATTTCGAGGCCTTGGCGCTTGGCGTGTTTGAGCATGGCGCGGGTTGCACAGCGAAAGAGTTGGTTGAGCAAGTACCAGTTATTGTTAAAAAAAGGCCAAAGTAGGTGAGGCATAGTGAGGGTAATATGTTGCCATTCGCAATCCGGCAAAATATGGCGCTGCTGGGCAATCCACTGTTCGGTGCCTTTGAGGCCACACGCACTGCAGGCTTTGGATTTACAGGTTTGACAAAAGAAGCGTGAATGAGAGCATTCAGGTGAAGAACAGCAATAACGGCGAACGCCCATAGCGCAGGTGCTGCAGGCGAGCATCTTTTCGACAGAGAGTAGTTGCCATTCATCTATGTGATTATTTTCGATGAAAAGGTTCCATCCGTCATCGTATTGAAATAGCAGTTTTGCAGGTCTGGGGATGTACATAGAGCAGAGTATAAAAGACGAGAAGGGAATTGCCTAGAAATAGAGCGCCTTTGCCGCGATGCTCACGCCAAAGGCGTGCTTATGTTCTGTTGTTATAGATGATCCTATATCAAGTCTATCACAAAACTATATTTATGATATAGCATCTTTTATTCATTATAAAATTATAAATAACGAAATGATTTCTAAAGTTATTATTCTGACGCATAATCTATTCTTTTTTCATGAGCTAATTAAATTAGGCCCTGGGGAGAAAAAATTTACTAAAAAATATAATTTATATAGAGTATATAAAAATTCAAACTCAAAAGTTGAGGGAATGGAAAAAGAGCAAATTAAGAATGAGTATCAGTCTTTTTGGCAAATTATAAAAGATGCTAGTGAAAATAAAGCACCAACTGCTATATTACCTAATGTAATGAGAAATATATTGGAATATTATTTTTCATTTGTGTATAAAATTGATGATCTAAATAAACAACTATGTAATTTATTGAGTGAAACTGAAGATCAGAACTATCGTGCTTTTTATCGATTTATAAATAGAAGTTCCCACTCTGACTCTTTCAACGTTCATATGTTAGGAGAGATGACTGCTAATCATTATTTAGATTTATTTAAGAAAATTTTTGAAAAAACAGGAGACTTAAGGCATTATAATAAAATGCGAGGTATTGAATAAAAGGAGTTACCGATGAGGATAATTCTTTAGCGTCTAGGCCATGATCGACAGTGCTGGCACACCGTTTCCCAGCGGCCAAATCTAAAACGCAAGTACTGCCGAACAATAACTGGCTTTAGCATGGCTTTTCTCCCTTACAAGATTATTAATGTTGCCATTAACAGCCTTTATACACTTCATATAAAGCAATATATTATGTGAATAGGAGATAGAGAAGTTCCTCATGCGGTAACCCAAATATATTAATATGGTTTTTATTATTTTTAAAGGATTATTTTTAAGAAACTATATTATTGTATAAATTAAATTTTTTATCATTTTATTACTTTTTACTAACAATAAATAATCAAGTTTATATCAAAAATATTGCATTTAATTATTAATAAATATATTCAATTTTTTAATGTTATTATTTTATGAATAATAATATGTTAACATGAATTAATAAATGAAATTATTGCCTTTTGCGAAAAATTTTTATCTGTTTTTTCATTGTCATGTTTCATTTGCTGGTAATAATTCTCTTTAAAATCAAACTCCTCACCAAACCTCCCTTCCCCCAAAACACCCTATCTAACCCCCCTGCAAACCCCCATTTCTACAGTTATTGCCAGAACTCCGAGGCGCGCCGATGGCGCTTTTTAAAGGCTCCTCGTCCTCGCTAGCAGGGACTTTCTTTACTAATCGGTATTTGCGGCAACGGGTTTTTATTATCTCGGCGGCGGGGTTAAGTTGGGCATAAATGCCGACCACTTTTTGCACTTCTTCATCGTAAGCGTTGAGCTGGTCGTTGGTTTGGTAGGCAACGCGCAGGGTTTGTTGATTGCGTGGAGTACAGGGGCCGCCTTGGGCTTGAATATAGGCAGCAAAATCACCTTCATCGGCCGCTTTTCTGACCTGTTCGGCAATTTCGCCTAATTTGTCGGCAACGGATAGGCTTCTTAAGCGGCGACATTCACGGTAAACCCCTTTTGAAGGAAGATTATAAAAATGAAATTGTGGGATCCGCCAGGTCGATGCCCAGGTAGTGACGGCAGCGGCCATTTCAGTCAGTGGCTTGCCAGTTTCAAAGTCAACATCCCCGTCTAGTGCGTAACCGTCGATATTTTTAGCGATGTATTTAGCAATGTAGCCAACGGCACCACCTCTATTCATATGCTTACATGCAAAACGATGTTGCTGCGCCCCTTTTTCGTCAGGGTCATCCGCCAGTGCTTTTTGGCGCATAATTTCAATCGCTTTGGCGCGACTAGCCTTATCGGTAAAAAGTAGCAAATGCCAGTGCGGGGTGGCGTCATGATGAGTTTCTACCACCCGGACACCATAAACATTGACTTCGTTGTCAGCGAAGGCGGCACGAATACGTGACCAGACTTTAACTAAATAGCGCTGGCCATCTTTCGGCGTAAAAGCTTCATTTTTCCATTTATGGTTGATCACGGCAATGTTGTTTTTTCCGCGCTGACGTAATTTGGTAAGCCAGCGTATTTTAAATGGACAGAAAACAGGCTAATGAGTTACTTCCTTTCATCCTGTCATTGCTGTTTTATTATTTGTTCCATCGACAAAGGATTCGGATCGATAGTCGTGTTCATGCGCAATTGTCCTTTTTTAGCTAAAAAAGCCCCTGGCGTTGTGAGTGGCATTAAATTTCTAACGGTAATTTAAAGCGGCATTGCGATATGCTTGGGGAGTAATGTCGATAATGCTTTTAGTTGATTGATGGCCTGAATAATGGCCTGTTGCTGTTGTTTATTAATAAAATCACATCTAACCAGTAGTTAACAAAGCAGCATAAACTGCTTTATTAATATCGCTGGATGCTATTTAAGAATGATGACCAATAGGTAATATTGTGCGGCCAAATTGTTCATTAATGACTTCAGCCATAGCAAGGTAAAAAGCGCTGGCGCCACAGATAATGCCTTCAAAACCGGCAATAGTAAGTATGGTTTTGTTTTCATACAAATTACCAATCGCTAACAGCGCAAAAAGTACCGTCAGACTAGCAAAAACAAATTGTAGGACGCGATTGGCTTTTAATGTGCCGATAAACATAAACAAGGTAAAGATACCCCAAAGTGCTAGGTAAACTGCGAGAAAATTTGCTGATGTTGCTTGTACGGACGCGATATTAGGCAGCATTAGTAAGCCAACTAAACTTAGCCAAAACAAGCCATATGATGAAAATGCAGTTGCGGCAAATGTATTTCCTTTTTTATATTCAAAAATACCGGCAATAATCTGAGCAATACCACCATAGAAGATACCCATACTTAGTATTACTGAAGTTAATGGAAAAAATCCTGCATTGTGAATATTTAATAAAATGGTTGTCATACCAAAACCCATCAAACCTAATGGGCCCGGATTGGCAATATTATTTGCACTCATAAATTCCTCTAAATGTCATTAAATATATAATATTCAATAGGATATAAATTAATATATGCTATTGGGGGTTACGAAAAGCAAGTATAATAGGTAGTGTTAGGTTCAAAACAAAGATTAAAATGACTTTTCATCTAAAAATAATTTTTTACTTTCCCCTTGATGAATATTTTTATGTCCCCATTTTAATGAAAAGCGTAGTTACCAATGGTCAATCTATCAACCTGTCACAAGGTGCCTCGTTAGATAGATTTTTTTGAGGTCAGGGAAAAAATCCCTTGAAAAAAAGTTCAATGAACCTCATATAGGTTGGTAACTAGATTGGTTAAGAATTCCCTTTGGAGGCTGTTTAGATGGGTAAAATTATCGGGATTGACCTGGGTACAACTAACTCTTGTGTAGCTATTATGGATGGCGCAAGTGCGCGGGTATTGGAAAACAGTGAGGGTGATCGTACCACACCTTCTATTATTGCTTATACACAAGATGGTGAAATTCTTGTGGGGCAGCCGGCAAAACGACAGGCAGTGACAAATCCACAAAATACACTTTTTGCCATTAAGCGTCTGATTGGACGTCGCTTTGAAGATGAAGAAGTTCAACGTGACGTTTCTATTATGCCTTATAAAATCATTGCCGCAGATAATGGTGATGCATGGTTGGATGTTAAGGGGCAAAAGATGGCTCCTCCTCAGGTTTCCGCTGAGGTGTTGAAAAAAATGAAAAAAACGGCGGAAGATTATTTGGGTGAACCTGTTACTGAAGCTGTTATTACTGTGCCTGCTTATTTTAATGATGCTCAGCGTCAAGCAACTAAAGATGCGGGTCGCATTGCTGGTTTAGATGTAAAACGTATTATTAACGAACCAACTGCAGCGGCGCTTGCTTATGGTTTAGATCGTGAAGTAGGTAACCGTACTATCGCGGTATATGACTTAGGTGGTGGTACTTTTGATATTTCAATTATTGAAATTGATGAAGTCGATGGTGAAAAAACCTATGAAGTGCTGGCAACTAATGGTGATACTCACTTAGGTGGTGAAGACTTTGATAATCGTCTGATCAATTATTTGGTCGATGAATTTAAGAAAGAGCAAGGGTTTGACCTACGCAATGATCCGTTAGCAATGCAACGCTTAAAAGAAGCAGCAGAGAAAGCTAAAATTGAGCTCTCCTCTGCTCAGCAGACCGATGTCAATCTGCCTTACATTACCGCAGATGCCAGTGGTCCGAAACATATGAATATTAAGGTGACGCGAGCAAAACTTGAATCACTGGTTGAAGATTTGGTTAAACGCTCAATGGAGCCATTGAAAGTTGCACTGCAAGATGCAGGTTTAAATGTTAATGATATAAATGATGTCATTCTTGTTGGTGGTCAGACGCGTATGCCAATGGTGCAAAAAGCGGTTGCTGACTTCTTCGGCAAAGAACCTCGTAAAGACGTTAACCCTGATGAAGCGGTTGCTATTGGTGCGGCGGTACAAGGTGGTGTCTTAGCGGGTGATGTGAAAGATGTCTTGTTACTTGATGTAACTCCACTATCTTTAGGTATTGAAACTATGGGTGGTGTAATGACAACGTTAATTGCCAAGAATACCACTATTCCGACTAAACACAGTCAGGTGTTTTCAACAGCAGAAGATAACCAGTCGGCAGTTACCATTCATGTATTGCAAGGTGAACGTAAACGTTCAAATGATAACAAATCATTAGGACAGTTTAATTTGGATGGTATTCAAGCGGCACCGCGTGGTATGCCACAAATTGAGGTTACCTTTGATATTGACGCTGATGGTATTTTACATGTGTCAGCCAAAGATAAGAATACTGGCCGCGAACAGAAGATTACCATTAAAGCATCTTCTGGTCTGAAAGAAGATGAAATCCAAAGAATGGTAAGCGATGCAGAAGCCAATGCGGAAGCAGATCTTAAGTTTGAACAGTTAGTTCAGGTACGTAATCAGGCTGATCAATTGATTCATGGTACGCGTAAACAAATTGAAGAAGCAGCTGACAAGTTACCTGCTGATGATAAAACTAATATAGAGAAAGCTATTTCTGAGCTGGAAACTGCGATCAAAGGTGAAGATAAAGCTGTCATTGAAGAGAAAATACAAGCTTTAGTTCAAGCTTCTGCCAAACTACTAGAGTTAGCTCAACAGCAAGCTCAAGCAGGTACAACTGATGCAGGCGCAGGCGCCCAGCCTAAGCGGGATGATAATGTTGTTGATGCTGAATTTGAAGAAGTCAACGACAAGGATAAAGATAAAAAATAGTGGCCCTTAGCGGGCACAGTAATAGTGTTAGGATTATTTCCTCTGTTACTGAAAACCGAGTACGGGCGTTGGGGGAACTCTACGCCCGTTTCCGTGTGTTAAGGGTAAAATAAATATGGCAAAAAGAGATTATTATCAAGTTTTAGGCGTTACTAAAACAGCTGACGAAAAAGAGATCAAAAAAGCATATAAACGTCTGGCGATGAAGTATCATCCAGATCGTAATCAGGGAGATAAGGAAGCAGAAAGTAAGTTTAAAGAAATTAAAGAAGCTTATGAAATTTTAACTGATGCGCAAAAACGCGCTGCTTATGATCAATATGGACATGCTGCTTTTGAACAAGGTGGTATGGGTGGCGGTTTTAGCGGGGGTTTTGCTTCTGGCGCTGATTTTAGTGATATTTTTGGTGATGTATTTGGTGATATTTTTGGTGGTGGTCGACGTCAGCGGTCGGCTCGTGGGGCAGATCTTCAGTACGAAATGACATTAACCTTAGAAGAAGCAGTTCGTGGTGTCAGTAAAGAGATCCGTATTCCAACCCTGGAAAAATGTGATGTTTGTAACGGAAGTGGCGCTAAACCAGGCACCAAACCAGAAACTTGCTCAACTTGTCATGGTGCAGGCCAAGTGCAGATCCGGCAAGGATTTTTTGCAGTTCAACAAACTTGCCCAACTTGTCATGGTCGTGGCCAAATCATCAAAGAACCTTGCATTAAATGTCATGGCCATGGACGAGTAGAGAAATACAAAACTTTATCGGTAAAAATTCCTCCAGGAGTTAATACTGGCGATCGGATCCGCTTAAATGGTGAAGGTGAGGCCGGTGAAAATGGCGCTCCAGCCGGTGATCTCTATGTTCAGGTCAATGTCACACGGCATGCTATTTTTGAGCGCGATGGGAATAATTTATATTGCGAAGTGCCAATTAATTTTACGATTGCAGCATTGGGTGGTGAAATTGATGTACCGACACTTGATGGTCGGGTGAGCCTCAAAATCCCAGCTGAAACACAAACAGGAAAAATTTTCCGTATGAAAGGAAAAGGTGTTAAGCCTGTTCGTGGTGGTATGACGGGTGATTTGATGTGCCGCATTCTGGTGGAAACCCCGGTTAAATTAAATGAAAAACAAAAAGCATTGCTAAAAGAATTTGGTGAATCCTTGAATGGCGAAAGTGGTGGTAAGAATAGCCCTCGTTCAAAGAGTTTCTTAGATAGTGTGAAAAAGTTTTTTGATGATCTGACTAAATAAGGGTAGTTGGCTAAATTAACAGAGCATCGATAGTAAATGATCGATGCTTTTTTATTAATTAGAAAACAAGATTATTTAATTTGTTTAATAGAATAATAAAAGATTAATGAGATGTATTATAAAGGAAATTAATTTATTGCCTTTAATTTATTATTTATAGTTATTTTATTAATATTACTTATGCAAATTATATTTAACAGTCTAATTTTGAAGACAAATTTTGCCTGTTTTATATAAATTTCTTGCTTAAATTTTGTTATAAAAATAAATTGAGATTAATTCCAACATGTTAAACGTGTGCTTAACAGAATTTTCTATACAATTTAGTTTTATTTTTAATTAATTTATTGGATAGGTGTCACCGATCATGCAAAACTGATCCACTAACGATCATCTAAAACTGATCCACTTGGTATTATTCGCACATTTTTGTACGGATAATTTATGTTAACCAAGGAGATATTTGTGGATATTCATGTTCGCTTTGCACAAGGACAAAGCCTTCGAAAAATTGCCAGTGAGTTGGGTATATCCCGTAACACCGTAAAACATCATTTACAACAACAGACAATGCCAACTTATGCTAAAAGAAGTCAACAACCGACTAAATTATCCCCCTTTAAACCTTATTTGCTTCAGCGAATTGAACTGGCTAAACCTGATTGGATCCCTGCAACAGTCTTATTTGATGAGGTAGTTGAAAACGGCTATCAAGGTGGTATTGCTCAATTACGCCGATTTGTTTGTCAATTTAAACCAAGCATTGTTCCCGAAGTAGTCGTCCGTTTTGAAACACAGCCAGGTCAACAAATGCAAATCGACTTCACCAGCATCCGGCGAGGTAAAAAATCGCTGAAAGCGTTTGTTGCAACGCTAGGCTATTCGCGTGCGAGTTATGTAAAGTTCTTTGATAATGAACGAGCAGAATCGTGGCAGCAAGGTTTAAGAGAAGCTTTCGACTACTTTGGTGGTGTACCACAGGAAGTATTGTGTGATAACGCAAAATCCCTCATCATCGAACGGGATGCTTATGCAGAAGGTGAGCATAAATTACATGTCGAAATGCTTCAAATGTCGAAAGATTACGGGTTTAAATTGAAGGCTTGCAAGCCCTACAGGGCAAAACGAAAGGAAAGTAGAGCGCTTTAACCACTATTTAAAAACAGCTTTATCGTGCCATTAAACACCGACCTTCGTGCTCATAATCTTGAACTGGATATTGAAATAGCTAATGCAAAAGTGGGTCCATGGTTACAACGCGTTGCCCATCAGCGAATTCATGGAACAACGTTAGAAGCCAGCAGATAGATTAGCTAAGGAAGTTAAGTCTCTTCTACCCTTACCAGCAAGGGTTTGCCAATCTATCCCACAGACTAATACGCTTAATATCCCTATCGTACCGCCCCTTGAATCTGTCAGTTTGCAACACTCAATCAGCGTATACGAAGCATTACTGGGAGGTGAACATGTTATTGCATGAACAAATTGAACACCTGTGTGAGTCATTGAAATTAAATTCTATTCCGACTCATTGGTCATCACTTGCCGAAAAAATGCATTGCCCAAGACAAAAGCTACGGAGAGTTTTTTACTGTCCCTGTTAAAATGTGAGCAACAACAACGAGATGAACGAACTCGTAATCTTTTGAGTCGGATGGCAGGATTCCCAGCACATAAAGAACTTAATACGTTCGATTTTAAGTTTGCAACGGGGATCCCCAAACAACACATACAGGAATTAAGCGCATTAACGTTTATTGAACGTAATGAAAATGTCGTGTTGCTTGGCCCAAGCGGTGTAGGCAAAACGCATTTAGCTATTGGGTTAGGATTAAAAGCAGTACAGGCCAAGAAGAAAACCCGCTTTACCACGGCAGCTGAACTGATGTTGCAACTCTCAACTGCCAAACGACAAAATAAGCTCAAACAATATCTATCACGTTCGGTGATGGCCCCGAAGTTGTTGATTATCGATGAGATTGGATACCTGCCGTTTGGGCGAGAAGAAGCAAACCTGTTTTTCAATGTGATTGCCAAACGTTATGAGCATGGCAGTGTCATATTGACGAGTAACCTATCATTTGGGCAATGGCCAAGTGCTTTTGCTGATGACGCAACATTAACTGCCGCTATGCTTGATCGTTTACTTCATCATTCGCATGTACTGCAATTAAGCGGTGAAAGCTACCGATTGAAAGATAAGCGGCGCTCAGGAGCAATAACTGAGTAAAACAGTGGATCAATTTTGATTGATCGGATTTAGATAAAAAGTGGATCAGTTTTCGGTGATCGTTGACAGATAGGAAATAATTATGGCAGAATCGTTAGCTATAAGAATAAAAAACTCATTTCCTTTTAACAAATCAGTTATCACTGAACAAAATTGCCAGCAATATTTTAAAAAAGAATTGCTTAATAGTTTGAAATCTATAGCAAATAATAGTAAAGCAAATATTAAAATTAGCGAGACATTCGAGATAGCAGCGGGAAAGTATTGTTCATTTTCCGCTGAAGGATTAGAGGCAATTTTAACTCATAAATATACTTGGAATGCGGTGGAGAAAATAAATAAAGTTAACTTACAAAAGTTTGGTTGTTGTCTTTTTGATTGTATAAAAGAGATAAAAAATTTAGATAATTTAGATAAATTAGATAATATACGATTACAAATAGGTGAAAATATTATAAATGTAATTGATTTAAAATTTTCAAGTAAGCATGAGAATGATAAGGACTTTAGTTATGTAAAAGAATGTAGCAATAAGATTGTTGACATGACAGATGAAGATAAAATAAACAAAGAAATTATAAAATGTTTTAATAAATTTATAACTATAAGTTATGTAGATGAATCAGCTATGAAAAATAAAACAAAAACGTCAGAGTTAACATTCGTTGAAAGCAGGACAGAAACAGCAGAAGAAATATTGGAATTATGTCCAGAGGAAGGAGAGAAAAAAAAGGAAATAGCACAAGGTGGAGGGGGTATGTTGAATAAAGCGGCAGAACAATCTCAGCAAAAATTAGAAATACGAGATAAATCAGGTTCATTGCGAGAAAACACTCCCAGTTTTTGGCAAAAATTAAGCCAAAAAACGACGCAACTTTTGGCTATATCGTGGGATTTTATCAAAAATAAACTCATCGGGTCTTTATTCCCTATTTTTTTTAGCACCAAGATTAACTAATCATTTTTCAATGTTAAGTGTGTCTTAAACAGCTAACCAGTAAAATAGCGTCTATATTGTTAGTAATTACTCGGTATAACTGTGTTATTTAAGCTTAAAAAAATGATTTTCCGAATTGTATGTATTAGCGTAAAATTAATTTCGTTAATTAACACTGAGGTTATAGTAATGACAGCAATTATACGACAATTTTTAAAGTTAGAAGCAGCAAGTGGGGTGCTGTTAATTATTGCTGCCGTCTTAGCTTTGATTATGGCAAATACCCCATTGCAAGCTATTTATCAGCAATTTCTTAATATTCCTGTTGCGGTTAAAATCAGCGCATTAAATATTGATAAACCTTTTTTATTATGGATAAACGATGGCCTAATGGCCATTTTCTTTTTGGTTGTAGGTCTTGAAGTTAAACGAGAACTGATTGAGGGCTCGTTAGCCGGTCGTGATAAAGCGATATTCCCTGCTGTTGCTGCGGTAGGTGGTATGCTGTTACCTGCTTTAGTATATCTATTTTTTAATGCTAATGATGAAATTGCCCGGCAGGGTTGGGCTATCCCGGCGGCGACGGATATTGCATTTGCACTTGGTGTTATGGCACTATTGGGTAAACGTGTACCAACAGAGTTAAAAGTATTTTTACTTGCCTTGGCGATTATTGATGATCTTGGCGTGATTATCATTATTGCTTTATTTTATACCAAGTCTGTTTCTATTATGTCATTAGGGTTAGCTACGCTTTCTCTATTGTTATTGATATGGATGAATTGGCGTAAAATTGAAAATACATCTGCTTATTTGGTTGTTGGCATAATCTTATGGGTTTGTATTTTAAAATCGGGTATTCATGCAACATTAGCGGGTGTCATTGTGGGCTTTTTGATACCCCTTAAAGGCAAACAAAATAATTCTCCTTCTGAACAATTAGAGCATCTTTTACATCCTTGGGTTGCTTATTTAATTTTACCATTATTTGCTTTTGCTAATGCCGGTTTACAACTTAGTGGTGTTACGCTAGCTAATCTTGCTAGTTCTCTACCGCTTGGGGTTGCGTTAGGTTTATTAATTGGCAAACCAGCGGGTATTTTTCTGTTTAGTTGGCTCGCATTAAAATTAGGTGTTGCAAAATTGCCGGCCAAAATAAACCTTAAGCAGATTTTTGCTGTTTCAGTGCTCTGTGGTATTGGTTTTACTATGTCAATTTTTATTGCTAGTTTAGCATTCGAAGGTTTAGATAATTTTAGTACTTATGCTCGACTGGGGATCCTCATCGGTTCAACTCTAGCGGCAATCTTAGGATTATTATTATTGAATTGCGCATTACCGAAGAATCCAATTAGCGCTAAAACTGCTAATTAGGCAAGATAAAGTTAATTTTAAGTTATATTCACGTGAAATAATTAGTGTTTTGTGCTCGTGCTACAATATTTTTATTTGTAGCACGAGTATCTTGTTTAGGTAAAATAAAATGGTTCGCTTATCTTCTGATGTTCAGAAAATAACGTATATAAACAGTTATCGGTGGTACAAAAAGGTATCGATATGAGAATGTCGCATCTCAATTTTAATCATCTCTATTACTTCTGGCATGTTTGTAAAGAGGGATCTGTTGTTGGCGCCGCTGAAGAACTTTATTTAACGCCTCAACAATAACAGGTCAGATAAAAGCGCTAGAAGAACGTTTGAATGGTAAATTATTTAAAAGACAAGGCAGAGGCCTGGTTCCTTCAGAACTTGGACAACTGGTTTTTCGTTATGCTGATAAAATGTTTGTGCTAAGCCAGGAAATGTTAGATATTGTTAATTATAGTCGTGAATCGAATTTATTATTTGATGTCGGTGTCGCTGACGCTTTATCTAAACGGCTGGTAAGCCGCGTCCTTGAAACAGCTATCGTTGAGCATGAGCAGATCCATTTACGTTGTTTTGAATCGACCCATGAGCTTTTATTAGAACAATTGAGTCAACATAAGTTAGACATGATCTTATCTGATTGTCCGGTTGATTCATCACAACAAGAAGGGTTATTTTCCGTCAAGCTTGGTGAATGTGGCGTTAGTTTTTTCTGTCGCAAACCAATACCGAAAAAACCTTTTCCACTTTGTTTAGAAGAGCGGCGATTATTGATCCCTGGTCGACGTTCTATGCTAGGTCGTCATCTACTTTCTTGGATCCAGAATAATAATCTGCAGATAGAAATTTTGGGTGAGTTCGATGATGCTGCCTTGATGAAAGCATTTGGTATGTATCATAATGCAATATTTGTCGCACCATCATTATACGCTAATGAAATTTTTTCAGATAATGAAGTGGTTGAAATTGGTCATATGGATAAAGTGAAAGAAGAATATTATGTTATTTTTGCTGAACGTATGATCCAGCATCCAGCAGTACAACGTGTCTGTAATAAAGATTTTTCTGGTTTATTTGATCAAACCTTTTATAAACCATAATAATCATTTTCAATAGTAATAAAAAAACCGGCTAAAGCCGGTTTTTTAGCAAAATCAAAATAACTTACATTGATTTGATTTGTGCCACTAAATTTGCTTTATGACGTGCAGCTTTATTTTTGTGGATCAAGCCTTTGCTAGCATAGCGATCAACAATAGGTTGCATGTCGTTAAATGCTTTTTGTGCTGCTTCTTTATCGCCGGTAGCGATAGCGGCATAAACTTTTTTGATAAAAGTACGCACCATAGAACGACGGCTAGCATTATGCTGACGGCGTTTCTCTGATTGTATGGCGCGTTTCTTAGCTGATTTGATATTAGCCAAGGTCCAACTCCCAAATATTTATTCTATCAAGGACACACTAAAGGCCGAGGAATATGCCTTTTTAGCCCTCATTTGTCAATGAATTTGTGTAAATAAGCATCGTGTACTGCAATGCAATCTGTTGTGATGACCTATGATTTTATCAGTTTACTGAGTGAGAATACAGTTTTAAATGTGAAAAAGGGGATGAAATTGCGGCAAAGTGGGTAAATTAACTATTTTTCTTGCCGACAAACAACAATTTATTATCTTTGTTATAAATATTAATCAAATGGTGACTTAACCTTGAAGGTAGTAAGCGGTATAATCCAGCAATTTTTATTATATTGAGCCGATTATGAAGTTAGTACGTGGTATACATAATATTCGCGCATATCATCATGGTTGTGTGTTGACTATTGGCAATTTTGATGCTGTTCATCGAGGACATCAGGCGTTGTTGAAACATTTAAAACAACAAGGTCAGCGTCTCGGACTGCCAACGATGGTAATGATTTTTGAGCCTCAACCATTGGAATTTTTTTTGGGTGCAAATGCACCAGCACGTTTAACGCGTTTACGTGATAAGATAAAATACTTTAGCGAATATGGTGTTGATTATTTACTGTGTGTTAAATTTAATCCCCCATTTGCTTCATTGTCACCGCAAGCTTTTGTTTCACAATTACTGGTGGAAAAATTAGGGGTTAAATTTTTGGCGATCGGTGATGATTTTCGCTTTGGCAAAGATAGGCAGGGAGATTTTAAATATCTCCGTGCAGCCGGGGAACAATATGGTTTTGAAGTCGCCAATACCGAAAGTTTTTGTGATGCCGGACAGCGAGTTAGCAGTACCGCTGTCCGGCAAGCACTATTAAGTGATAATCTTACGCTTGCTGAGAATCTTATGGGACACCCCTATCGATTAAGTGGTCGAGTGGTTCATGGTAGCCAGCTTGGTAGTAAGATCGGTTTTCCAACAGCAAATATACCATTTAACTGTTTAGTTATGCCTGTCAAAGGCGTTTATGTGGTAGAAGTATATGGTTTAGCCGACCATCCATTGCCGGCAGTAGCAAATATTGGTACCCGCCCAACAGTGAATGGGGGAGATAGGCAAATTGAAGTGCATTTGATAGATAGGCGCATGGATATATATGGACGTCATATTGACGTTGTGTTGCGTAAAAAATTACGCGATGAGCAGCGGTTTGCTTCTATTGATGAATTAAGACAGCAAATCGGTGAGGATATAATGGCTGCGAGGCAATTCTTCCAGTCGTCATAATTAAGATATTTAGCAGAAAAGTGGAACTGAGAATCTAAATGAGTGACTATAAAAATACCCTGAATTTACCGGAAACAGGGTTTCCTATGCGTGGTGATCTCGCTAAACGAGAACCACAAATGTTAGCCCGTTGGTATAAAGACGGTTTGTACCAAGCTATTCGCCAAGCCAAAACAGGCAAACCGGTGTTTATACTGCATGATGGTCCTCCTTATGCTAACGGTAGTCTTCATATTGGTCACTCAGTTAATAAAATTCTCAAAGATATTATCATTAAATCTAAAGGATTTGCGGGGTTTGATTCACCCTATATTCCTGGCTGGGATTGCCATGGTTTGCCGATTGAACATAAGGTTGAACAGATTATTGGTAAACCCGGTGATAAGGTTTCTGCTGCTGAATTTCGTGAAGAATGCCGCAAATATGCTAAAGAACAAATTGAAGGCCAGAAAGCTGATTTTATTAGAATGGGCGTGCTTGGTAACTGGGAGCAGCCTTATTTAACCATGGATTTTAATACTGAAGCCAATATTATTCGCGCGTTAGGTAAAGTGATTGAAAATGGCCATTTAGTAAAAGGTGCTAAACCGGTTCATTGGTGTACGGCTTGCGGTTCTTCCTTAGCGGAAGCGGAAGTTGAATATTATGATAAATCATCGCCTTCCATTGATGTACGCTTTAGCGCTATGGATGCCAAAGCCGTTTATGATAAATTTGGTGTAAAATCGACAATTTTACCGGTTTCGGCCGTGATCTGGACGACAACACCTTGGACATTGCCGGCTAATCGCGCGATTGCGGTTAACGCTGATTTAGAATATCAATTAGTCAAAGTTAATAATGATGAATGCTTAATTTTGGCAAAATCGTTGGTTGAAACGGTAATGCAACGTATTGCAGCAACAGAGTGGCAAATTGTCGCACAATGTAATGGTTCTCAATTGGAATCACTGCGCTTTCATCATCCCTTCATGAATTTCGATGTGCCTGTTATTTTAGGTGATCACGTTACTTTAGATGCGGGTACCGGGCTTGTACATACTGCACCAGGCCATGGCCCTGAGGATTATATTGTTGGACAGAAATATAAACTTGAAATAGCGAATCCTGTCGGCCCAAATGGTTGTTATTTACCTGATACTTATCCTGGCTTGGATGGGGTTTTTGTATTTAAAGCAAATGAGTTAATTATCGAACTTTTAGCGGCAAAAGGTGCACTGCTACATAAAGAAATGTTACAGCATAGTTATCCTTGTTGCTGGCGACATAAGACCCCAGTTATTTTTCGTGCAACCCCTCAGTGGTTTATAAGTATGGAAAAAAATGGTTTACGTGAACAATCACTAAAAGAGATCAAAGGTGTTAAATGGATCCCTGAGTGGGGACAAAGCCGAATTGAATCTATGGTGGCAAATCGCCCAGATTGGTGTATTTCTCGTCAGCGCACTTGGGGTATGCCAATGGCATTATTTGTGCATAAGCAGACAGAAAAATTACATCCACGTACGTTAGAGCTGATTGAACAAGTCGCTAGACTTGTTGAAAAATCGGGTATTCAGGCGTGGTGGGATCTGGATCCTATTGCCTTATTAGGAAGTGATGCAGCTGATTATGTTAAAGTCCCCGATACGCTTGATGTCTGGTTTGATTCTGGTTCTACCCATTATGCTGTTGTTGATGTTCGCCCTGAATTTAAAGGCCATTCTGCGGATTTATATTTGGAAGGTTCAGATCAGCATCGTGGTTGGTTTATGTCGTCTCTAATGCTGTCAACGGCGATGAAAGGTAAAGCGCCTTACCGAGAAGTATTAACCCATGGTTTTACGGTTGATGGACAAGGCCGTAAGATGTCAAAATCCTTGGGGAATACCATTAGCCCACAAGATGTCATGAATGATTTAGGTGCTGATATTCTAAGGCTATGGGTGGCTTCAACCGATTACACCAGTGAAATTGCTGTTTCTAGTGAGATTTTAAAACGTTCTGCCGATAGCTATCGGCGTATTCGTAATACAGCACGTTTCTTATTAGCCAATTTGAACGGTTTTGATCCGGCTTTGCATCAAGTTAAACCAGAACAAATGGTAGTATTAGATCGCTGGGCAGTTGGGCGGGCTAAAGCTGCTCAAACGGAAATCATGATGCATTATGCTAATTATGATTTTCACGCAGTTGCTCAGCGATTAATGCAGTTTTGTTCAGTTGAAATGGGCTCTTTCTATTTAGATATAATAAAAGATCGTCAATATACAGCAAAAAGTGATAGTTTGGCGCGGCGTAGTTGCCAGACAGCCTTATTCCATATCATAGAGGCATTGGTACGCTGGATTGCGCCAATCCTTTCTTTTACTGCCGATGAAATTTGGCAGCAATTGCCTGGTAAACATGGCAAATATGTCTTTACTGAGGAATATTATGATGGTTTGTTTGGCTTGGATGATAATGAAGCACTTAATGATGAATTTTGGAATGAACTATTAATTATCCGTAGTGAGGTTAATAAAGTTCTTGAACAAGCGCGTGCAGACAAACTGATCCGTAGCTCGTTGGAGGCTACCGTGACTTTATATGTAGATACCGAACTGGCTGAAATACTTAATCGTTTAGGTGATGAGTTACGTTTTGTATTATTAACCTCACAAGCTAAAGTCATTGATATTATCCAAGCCCCAGTTCAAGCACAGGATAGTGAACTGAGTGGATTAAAAATTGCTTTCCAGCAGGCGGAAGGCGATAAATGTCCTCGTTGTTGGCATTATGCAACGGATATTGGTCGGGAGGCGGAATATGCAGAATTATGCGGCCGCTGTGTTACTAATGTAGCCGGTAACGGTGAAATACGTAAGTTTGCCTAATGAAAAATCCTATTTGCTCTACTGGCTTACGCTGGTTATGGTTAACGGTTGTGATATTAATTGTTGATCTTAGTAGTAAGCAACTCATTTTGAATCATTTTCAATTATATGAGTCGATACCGTTAATGCCTTATTTCAATTTGGCTTATGCTCAAAACCCTGGTGCAGCATTTAGTTTTTTAGCTGATAAAGGAGGGTGGCAGCGCTGGTTTTTTGCCTTTGTGGCGATTGTCATTTGTGTGGTGCTTATCGTGATGATGTATCGTCAAAGCGTGAACAAAAAATTGAGCAATATCGCTTATGCATTGGTTATTGGTGGAGCATTAGGGAATTTGTGTGATCGTTTAGTCCATGGCTTTGTAGTTGATTTTATTGATTTTTATGTCGGCGACTGGCATTGGCCAACATTTAACATTGCTGATATGGCGATTTGCGTTGGTGCGGCACTCATTATTCTCGACAGCTGCATCAATACAGATAAGAAAGCGAGTGCATCTTAGTGCATCGTTTGTTTACGCTGATAACAGGTTGATTTATTTTTAACAGTAGGTTTTTATTGTCATGTTAAGGTTAGTACAAGCAGATAGTGCCGTGTTGCTGCATTTCACGATGAAACTTAAGGATGGTTCAATTGCTGATTCAACCTATGATCAGGATAAACCGGCACTTTTTCGCCTTGGCGATAAAAGCCTCTCGCTCGCACTGGAAAAACAATTAGTTGGTTTAAGTGAGGGTGAGAAAAAAACGTTTACTTTAGGCGGAGAGGATGTATTTGGTAAATCAAACCCGGATATGATCCAATACTTTATGCCAAAAGATTTTATTCAGATCGGGATGCCTGAAGTTGGTGCCATCATATTATTTACCGCGATAAACGGCAGTGAAATGCCAGGGATCGTAACCGCAGTCACGGAAGAGTCTATCACCGTTGATTTTAATCACCCGTTAGCGGCTCAGGACATCATTTTTAACATTGAAGTGTTGGAAATTGACCCGAAATGGGAGGGATCAAATGCAAATATTGCTGGCTAACCCGAGAGGTTTTTGTGCAGGTGTTGATCGGGCAATTAGTATTGTTGATCGTGCACTGGCGCTTTATGGTGCTCCGATTTATGTTCGTCATGAAGTCGTCCATAATCGTTATGTGGTTGACAATTTACGTCGGCGCGGCGCGATTTTTATTGAACAAATTACTGAAGTGCCTGATGGGGCTATTTTGATCTTTTCTGCTCATGGTGTTTCTCAAGCAATTCGGCGGGAAGCTAAGCAACGACATCTGACCATGTTATTTGATGCAACTTGTCCGTTGGTGACTAAAGTACACATGGAAGTGGCGCGTGCTAGTCGTAAAGGTAAAGAAGCCATTTTAATTGGTCATGTTGGACACCCTGAAGTAGAAGGTACAATGGGACAATATAATAACCCGGCGGGTGGTATGTATCTCGTTGAATCGCCGGAGGATGTTTGGAAGTTACAAGTAAAAGATGAAAATAACCTCTGTTTTATGACGCAGACTACTTTATCAGTTGATGATACTGCTCATGTTATAGATGCACTAAATACGCGTTTTCCAAATATTATCGGGCCACGTAAAGATGATATCTGTTATGCAACCACCAATCGTCAAGAAGCGGCACGTGAGTTGGCCAATAAGGCTGATATTGTACTGGTTGTTGGCTCTAAAAATTCTTCTAATTCCAATCGTCTTGCTGAACTGGCGCAAAGAGCCGGCAAACCTGGTTACCTAATTGACTCTGCTGATGATATTCAAGAAGATTGGCTGGAAAACATGCAGATTATTGGTCTTACTGCTGGCGCTTCTGCACCAGATATTCTTGTTCGCCAGGTTATTGAACGCTTAAAAGTTTTAGGTGCCAGTGAAATGATCGAACTTGCTGGTCATGAAGAAAATATTGTTTTTGAAGTGCCAAAAGAGCTGCGTGTTGAAATCAAGGAAATATAATAATTGCTGTTTTGGTATTTTATTAAATTAATTTTTTAGTGCAGCAATTTATTTACTCATTAAGCCAACTCTAATGGCTTTTTTTGTCACTGATGCTTACTAGGATGAGTGTTAACCTTATTGAACTCAAGATATTTAATCTGTTTTTTTAATCAAGAGAGAAAAACATGACTAATTCAGATATTCGTGTTGCTATCGTTGGTGCTGGTGGTCGCATGGGACGTGAACTAATCAAAGCAGTTTCACAACAGGATGGTGTTACTCTAGGGGCGGTGTTAGAAAGAAAAGGCTCAAGCATAGTAGGTACTGATGCCGGTGAGTTAGTCGGTATTGGCCGTTTAAATGTTATAGTCAGTGATGATTTGATTAATGTTTTAGATAAATTTGATATTTTGATCGATTTTACCCGTCCCGAAGGTACGCAATATTACCTGTCTGTTTGTAAAAAATATGCCAAAGCGATGATTATTGGCACGACGGGTTTTAATGAAACTGAACGAAAGTCGATTGACGAAACGGCGAAAACGATCCCTATTGTATTAGCGGCAAATTTTAGTGTCGGCGTTAATCTGGTGTTGAAGTTATTAGAAAAAGCAGCAAAAGTGATGGGCGAATATAGTGATATTGAAATTATTGAAGCTCATCACAGGCATAAAGTCGATGCACCCTCAGGAACCGCCTTAGCAATGGGTGATGTTATTGCTAAGACAATTGGCCGTGATTTAAAAAACTGTGCAGTTTATAGTCGCCAAGGAATTACAGGTGAAAGAGAAAATAACAGCATTGGTTTTGCAACGATTAGAGCTGGTGATATTGTTGGAGAGCATACAGCAATTTTTGCTGATATTGGTGAAAGAATAGAGATAACTCATAAAGCAACAAGTCGCATGACGTTTGCAAATGGCGCTGTTAAGGCTTGTTTATGGCTAAAAGGGAAAAATAGTGGCTTATATAGCATGAAAGATGTATTAGATTTAGAAAATATTTAAATTCTTATTTATCTATTGCTTTGATAAATTATAATTATTTTGGGATTTCGTATTTATTTTTAGTTTTATTATGTTTTTTATTTGATGGCTATGATTTTTGTCATTTTAAATAAAAATTTTATTGATAATAGATGAATTTTTGCGCATTTATTATAATGAAATTTATTTAAACCCCACTTTTACAATTATCTTGTAGTGCAATCGATTATCTTGCTAAGATAAACTATCATTTTACTAGTTACATTGATTTTTTATTATAAATTAGCTAAAAAAATAACAAAAAATTATTTTTTACTAGACAATCACTCTTCTCATCATTAGATTGCGCGCAATTTGCCAAAAATTTGCATAAAGTCCATTTTGGCACGAATTTATTGGCTTACGCATGAATAAATATGCTAAATATATAATTTTTTATTCTTTTGGAGGGTATTTTGATTAAGCCAGCTATATTGGTTCTGGAAGACGGAACCCAGTTTCATGGTCATTCCATTGGGGCTGAAGGAATTGTTGTTGGAGAAGTTGTTTTTAATACATCAATAACTGGATATCAAGAAATTCTCACTGATCCTTCCTACTCCCGCCAAATTGTTACACTCACTTATCCCCATATCGGAAACACAGGCATCAATCCTGATGATGAAGAGTCTGCCATCATTCATGCTCAAGGGCTAGTGATATGTGATTTATCATTAATTTACAGTAATTTTCGTGGCAAAGAGAGTTTATCTGATTATTTAAAGCGCCATAAAACAGTCGCCATTGCTGATATTGATACACGTAAGCTTACACGGTTATTAAGGGAAAAAGGCGCTCAGAACGGCTGTATTATTACTGGCGATAATTTAGATGTCCATTTGGCATTAGAAAAAATTAAATCATTTGGTGGTATAACAGGGCTGGATTTAGCTAAAGAAGTCACCACCAAAGACGTTTATGCCTGGCAGCAGCAGAGTTGGCATCTGGCAGCCGATGGATTATCGGCTACTAAGGCGCGGGAGCAACTGCCTTATCATGTCGTTGCTTATGATTTTGGTGTTAAACAAAATATTTTACGCTTACTCGTTGATCGCGGTTGTTATTTGACGGTTGTGCCAGCAACCACACCGGCTGATGAAGTATTAAAAATGGCACCTGATGGCATCTTTCTTTCTAATGGTCCGGGTGATCCCGCCGCTTGTGATTATGCAATAAACGCAATCAAACAGTTTTTAACCACAGAGATCCCTGTTTTTGGTATTTGTTTAGGTCATCAATTACTGGCATTAGCCAGTGGAGCAGATACCGTTAAAATGAAATTTGGCCATCATGGTGGTAACCATCCAGTAAAAGATTTAATTAATAATCGTGTCATGATTACTGCACAAAATCACGGTTTTGCGGTTGATGAAGCAACATTATCTGACAAATTGCGAGTTACTCATAAATCGCTATTTGATGGCAGTCTACAAGGAATACATCGTACCGATAAACCTGCATTTGGATTTCAAGGACATCCTGAAGCAAGTCCTGGCCCTAAAGATGCAGAACCCCTATTCGATTATTTTATTGAATTGATTAAAAAGTATCGTCAAATAAATTTAGCTACTCAAGTTGATTAATCAGGAGCAAAAAATGGCAAAGCGTACAGATATTAAAAGTATCCTGATTTTAGGTGCGGGTCCTATTGTTATTGGCCAAGCTTGTGAATTTGATTACTCTGGAGCACAAGCATGTAAAGCACTCCGTGAAGAGGGTTATCGCGTTATTTTAGTCAATTCCAATCCAGCGACAATTATGACAGATCCCGAACTCGCAGATGCTACTTATATTGAGCCGATTCAGTGGGAAGTGGTACGCAAAATTATTGAAAAAGAGCGTCCTGATGCGATTTTACCTACAATGGGTGGACAAACAGCTTTAAACTGTGCTTTAGAATTAGAGCGTAAAGGGGTATTAAACGAATTTGCAGTTACCATGATTGGCGCAACGGCCGATGCCATTGATAAGGCAGAAGATCGTCAACGGTTTGATAAAGCAATGAAGAAAATCGGCCTTGAAACTGCACGTTCAGGAATTGCCCATTCCCTAGAAGAAGCGCTAGAGGTGGTAGAGAAAGTAGGCTTCCCCTGTATTATTCGTCCTTCATTTACTATGGGCGGTTCGGGCGGCGGTATTGCTTATAACCGTGAAGAGTTTGAAGATATTTGTCTGACCGGTTTAGATCTTTCACCGACCAATGAATTATTGATAGATGAATCGTTGATTGGTTGGAAAGAGTATGAAATGGAAGTGGTTCGTGATAAGAATGATAATTGTATCATCATATGTTCTATCGAAAATGTCGATGCGATGGGGATTCATACGGGAGATTCTATCACTGTCGCGCCTGCTCAAACATTAACCGATAAAGAATATCAAATTATGCGCAATGCATCGATGGCTGTGTTGCGAGAAATTGGTGTAGAAACCGGTGGTTCAAATGTTCAATTTGCCGTAAATCCTAAAACTGGTCGCTTAATTGTTATTGAAATGAATCCCCGGGTATCACGTTCTTCGGCCTTAGCATCTAAAGCAACCGGTTTTCCTATTGCTAAGGTTGCCGCAAAACTTGCGGTAGGTTATACGCTTGATGAATTAATGAATGATATTACCGGAGGACGCACACCCGCTTCTTTTGAACCTTCTATTGATTATGTCGTGACTAAGATCCCGCGTTTTAACTTTGAAAAATTCCCGGGTAGTAATGATCGTCTGACAACTCAGATGAAATCTGTTGGTGAGGTAATGGCTATTGGGCGAACTTTTCAAGAATCTATGCAAAAAGCATTGCGTGGATTAGAAGTCGCCGCAACGGGTTTTGATCCAAAAGTAGATTTAGATGAATTCGACTCGTTAACCAAAATTCGTCGTGAATTGAAAGACGCTGGTGCTGAACGTATCTGGTATATAGCCGATGCATTTCGCGCAGGAATGTCGGTGGATGGTGTGTTTAATCTAACTAATATCGATCGTTGGTTCTTGGTACAGATTGAAGAACTGGTTCGTTTAGAGGAGAAGGTTACTGAGTTTGGCATTAATGGATTGTCAGCGGGGTTTTTGCGGCGATTGAAACGAAAAGGTTTTGCGGATATTCGTTTAGCTAAATTAGTCGGTGTTTCTGAAGCTGAAATTCGTAAATTACGGCATAAATATAAACTGCATCCTGTTTTTAAACGAGTTGATACTTGTGCGGCAGAATTTGCTACAGATACCGCTTATCTCTATTCCACTTATGAAGATGAATGTGAAGCCAATCCTGACAATACTCAATCTAAGATTATGGTACTAGGTGGTGGACCTAACCGCATCGGTCAAGGCATTGAATTTGATTATTGTTGTGTTCATGCTGCGTTGGCGTTACGTGAAGATGGCTATCAAACAATAATGGTAAACTGTAATCCAGAAACAGTTTCTACCGATTATGATACTTCTGATCGTCTCTATTTTGAACCAGTAACATTAGAAGATGTATTAGAAATAGTTAGGATTGAACAGCCTGAAGGTGTCATTGTGCAGTATGGTGGCCAGACACCATTAAAATTAGCGCTTGCTTTAGAAGAAGCGGGCGTTCCTATTATTGGCACTAGCCCAGATGCGAT
This sequence comes from Arsenophonus nasoniae, assembly GCF_004768525.1. NCBI lineage: Bacteria > Pseudomonadati > Pseudomonadota > Gammaproteobacteria > Enterobacterales > Morganellaceae > Arsenophonus > Arsenophonus nasoniae. The sequence continues at coordinate 3,207,421 of NZ_CP038613.1, read as the reverse complement.
TGATCGAGCTGAAGATCGTGAGCGTTTTCAACAAGCAGTGGCCCGTTTAGGACTGAAACAACCAGAAAACGCCACGGTTACCACTATTGAACAGGCGATAGAAAAGGCTCATAGTATTGGTTACCCCTTAGTTGTACGTCCTTCTTATGTTTTAGGTGGTCGGGCAATGGAGATTGTCTACGATGAAACTGACTTACGACGGTACTTTCAGACCGCGGTGAGTGTTTCCAATGATGCGCCAGTTTTACTCGATCATTTTCTGGATGATGCCATTGAGGTTGATGTCGATGCTATCTGTGATGGGGAAACCGTTTTAATTGGTGGTATTATGGAGCATATTGAACAAGCTGGCGTTCACTCCGGTGATTCTGCCTGTTCCTTGCCACCTTATACCTTGAGTCAGAATATACAGAATGTCATGCGTGAGCAGGTAAAAAAGCTGGCCTTTGAACTACGTGTTCGAGGATTAGTGAATGTGCAATTTGCCGTTAAAGATAATGAAGTTTATTTAATCGAAGTAAATCCGCGTGCTGCACGTACAGTGCCTTTTGTATCAAAAGCAACAGGCATAGCACTGGCAAAAGTAGCCGCTCGCGTCATGGTCGGACAATCTTTAGAGAAACAGGGTGTAACCAAAGAAATTATTCCACCTTACTATTCGGTTAAAGAAGTCGTATTGCCATTTAATAAATTCCCTGGTGTTGATCCTATTTTGGGACCAGAAATGCGTTCTACCGGTGAAGTTATGGGTATAGGTCGTACTTTTGCCGAAGCATTTGCTAAAGCCATGTTTGGTTGTTCTTCTACGATGAAAAAATCCGGGCGGGCATTACTCTCTGTAAGAGAAAATGATAAAGCCAAGGTGGTTGATTTAGCGGCTAAATTAATTGAGCATGGTTTTGAGTTAGATGCAACTCATGGCACGGCAATTGTATTGGGTGAGGCAGGAATTAACCCGCGTTTAGTTAATAAAGTTCATGAGGGGCGCCCTCATATTCAGGATAGAATAAAAAATGGTGAATACAGTTATATTGTCAATACAACCGCAGGTCGTCGTGCAATAGAAGATTCGAAGCTTATTCGTCGTAGCGCATTACAATATAAAGTAAATTATGATACCACTATTAATGGCGGCTTTGCGACAGCGATTTCCCTCAATGCTGATCCTACAGAGCAGGTAATCTCTGTCCAAGAGATGCATAAAATGATCCGACATTAACGATTACTCGCTATTTGCAATGGCCCTACTCGAAGGGCCATTTTCTTATTATGCTTTAATAAAACCCATGATATTTATTTGTTTTTTTTATGTTTCCAATATACGACAAGTGAGCCGATGAATCCGCTAATGAGAAGCAGTATAGGTAAGAATATTAAAATATTCATGACAATATTTTCGTGGCGTTTGATAAAAGGAATTTGATTTATTGAGTAACCTAGAGAAACAATGATCCCAATCCATAATAGGCCGCTAAGCCAATTGAATAATTGAAAGCGGCGGTGGTTTAAGGTCGAAAGTCCGGCTAAAACCGGCAATAGTGTGCGAACAAAAGCTAAAAAACGACCGATCAAAAGCGCATATAAGCCTTGGTTATTGAATAATCGGTTTGCACGATCGTAATACTCTTGTGGGATCTGTTTTAACCATTGTTTTATTATATTCGTATCGCTAAGCCATCGCCCCTGTAAAAAACCTAACCAGCAACCTAGGCTAGCGGCAACAGTTAAAATAATAATTGTCGGAATAAAGGAAAGAACACCTTTTGCAATTAAAGCACCGGAAAGAATAAGTAGCGTATCTCCTGGCAGAAATGCTGCAGGAAGAATACCATTTTCTAATACGATAATGGTAAAAAGTACTGCATAAATAATCCATAAAATATCGGGATTAATTAGTTTAGTAAAATCATGATGCCAAATTGCCATCACGATTTCATTGAGAACTTGCATAGCTTACCCTGTTAATAACAACCAATGAAGAACCGATATAGTTGCCAGTTTACCTTAAAAAGCTGGATTATGTTGAATTTATTCACGCGTTTAGTATAAAAGCAAGTTGAATAAAAAGTGTCTATCTCAGAGAAAAGAATATTAAAAATGGGAAATGTCTGTTGTGGCCACTTGTTATTAGAACAAGTCAAATTGCAGCAAACTTATTGATAACAAGTAAATAAATAAAAAATTCATCAAATAGTAATGATAATTACTATCAAATGATTTAATGTCTGGTATGATCAGTAAGTTTTACATAATGTAAGTGTGGTAAAAAAAGATTTACTACGAATAGACTAGCTGGCATAGGATATGATCAGCTAAAAGATCGCGTTAAATAACAGAAGAGTGATAGCCAACTGATGCGTAAATTGATAGCTTCTATTTTATTGGCAATAAGTTTGATAAATATAACATTCGCCGAGACAAATCTGGCAGACCTGTCTGAGCAGTCTCTGCCTGTTAATATACCTAATCAGCAAGATATATCCATTGCAAATTCACTTCCAACGACTTCAGCTAATGAAGTGCAAGCAAGTGAGAAAGATTTTGCCACTGAAAAAAATTTAGCGGCGCTACAACAGGAACCTAATTTATTAACTGCACAACGAGGATTTGATCAAGATCTTTCGATTTGGAGTATGTATCAGCATGCTGACATGGTTGTGAAAGCAGTCATGCTAGGATTAATTGTTGCTTCAATCATTACTTGGGCTCTGTTTTTCTCAAAAGGCATTGAAATGATTGGAGCATATCGACAGCTACAAAAAGAACAGCAAAAATTATCTAAAGTAAAATCACTTGATGATGCGATAGGAATTGCTGCAACATTTAAAAAAAATAGTGTTACTCGAAAATTATATGATGAAGTTGTGGCGGAAAAAACATTATCAGCCGGTAGTCATGATTTAAATGGAACCAAAGATCGTGCCAGTTTTCGCCTTGAAAGAGCTGTTGCTTCAATTAGTCGTTACATGGGGCGAGGTAATGGTTATTTAGCAACGATAGGGGCAATTTCCCCCTTCATTGGTTTATTTGGTACAGTCTGGGGAATTATGAATAGCTTTATTGGTATAGCCCACTCTCAAACGACTAATTTAGCTGTTGTTGCGCCTGGCATAGCAGAAGCTTTGTTAGCCACGGCAATAGGGCTGGTAGCCGCGATACCAGCAGTGGTTATCTATAATTTATTTGCGCGCATGATTAATACTTATCGAGGTCAACTGGGCGATGTAGCTGCTCAGGCTACGGTATTATTAGGTAGAGATTTGGATTTAGCTGATAGTAATAAAAAAAGGTAAGTGCTTATGGCGATCCGTTTAAACGATGATTTAAATGATAATGGTGAAATGCATGAAATTAATGTTACACCATTTATTGATGTAATGCTGGTTTTACTAATTATTTTCATGGTTGCGTCACCTTTAGCGACAGTTGATATTAAAGTTAATTTACCGGCTTCTACAGCTAAACCTCAACCTAGACCGGAAAAACCGTTATTTTTAACTGTGAAAGCTAATGGTCTAATGTATGTTGGAGAGCAAAATGTCTCGCAGGAACAATTGGCATCAGCATTGGATCAGATAACCGGTACAAACAATAAAGAAACCACTATTTTTTTTCAAGCAGATAAAACAGTAAATTATGAAAGGATTATGGATGTAATGAACTTATTACGTAAATCTGGTTACCTTAAAGTGGGATTAGTTGGCATGGAGATGTCACAGAGTACAAAATAGTGTATTGCTAATATTGTCAAAACTGGGTAATTAAATACCCAGTTTCGATTCAATTACATTAGTAATAAATCAATAGTGTAATATTTTTTATATTTAATAACCATATTAATAGTATTGTTATCAAATAATACAATTCATGATTTCAAATTTGTTAATATTACAAAATAATAAGCTATCACATGAAATTAAAATATAATAATAAAAAACTTATATTTATATTTCACATGATTTCTGGTTATTAATTTCATTTTTTTAACTATTAAGTTAGGCGTAAGTGTTCGTAAGTTTTTTATTCATCTAAATGGTCGACTTCCATTTATAATTTATATGAACATGGTGAATATATTTAAGTATAATGAGTTTAATGTAAGCTATAATCACCTACAAAAATTAAGGTAATTTAATTTGGTTGTGAGTTTACAAAATAATTTAACAAAAAATACTTGCATCAAAATAGAGTTTAATTATAGCATAATTATGCTAAATATTAGATAATGTGTTATTAATATTGTAGATAATTACTATTGAGTAGAATAACTGTATTTATAAATCATTTGGATAATTAATATAGTTATGTCTGCAATGAAATTATATCTAATAAACATAGTTATTTTCTCATCTGGCTATGATTTAAAGCAATTTTAGTATTTTTAATGGGCTGATTTTTCAATAACTACATACAGCAAAGTATATTAATAATATTTAACTACAGTAATATTAACGTTATCTAGCTAAGATAACGTTTTTTTTAGTCTATTCAGTATTTCTCATATAAAAATCGATATTTCAATTATCTATTTAGTAAATAATAAAATTTATTTTTGCTTCTTAATTTTTTTCTTATTGATTTTAATCCAATTCTTAGTTGAATATAACTGAAACTGCTATTGCTATAAATTTTTAGTGATAAAACTAATCTAATTATGATGAACCATAAATTATAGTTTAAAAAATTTTGTAATAAAAAATATAAGTTATTACTAATAATTATATTTTCTTCATTTAGACAAGCAGAAGGATAGAAATATGGATTTATATATCATTCCAGTCTGGGGGAGAGGGTAAATTTATCTAGCCGATAAAATAAAGCTGGCGATTAAAAATCGCCATTCTGAATGGTTTGATCATATTACCAAGTCAAGCTAATTAAATGTTAGTTTCAGCACCTAAAACATCAATTAGGGATTTTATCAGGGCACTAATTTCGTTTGTCATCAAGATATAATCGGCATCAAAGCGTTGGGCAAAATCTGTTTTATCAATATCGTCATTTTGTTCTTTTATCAGATCACTAAATTTTAGTCTTTTAATTGTTCCGTCGTCCAAAAGAATAAATTGAATACGCTCTTCCCATTCTAATGCTAACTTTGTTACTCGTTTTTTAGCTTCAATAAGGGCGATAATTTCATCACAGAGTAAATCTTGTTTTTTACAACGAATCACGCCATCTTCTTCAATGGGGGCTTTTAATTCCGCTTCATCCAGTAAACTAAATCCATTAGCAGCTTTGCCCGAGCGTACCCACTCCGTTAAAGTTAATTCGATTGGTTTTTGATAACTTAAAGGTACAACGGGAAGCGAGCCTAATGTTTTACGTAAAAATGCCAGATTATCTTCAGCGCGTTTAGTGCTTGCGGCATCTACGATAATTAGATTATTGATTATATCTAACCAGATATAAGTATGACTGATTTTGCTAAAAGCTCTGGGTAAAAGTGTATGAAGCACTTCATCTTTCAATGGATCTTTTTCGCTTTTTTTCAGTTTTCGCGCTTGAGAGGTTTCCAGCTTTTTAATTTTAGCTTCTAATTCTTGTTTGATAACCTGTGCTGGCAGGATCTTTTCTTCTTTTTTGGCACAAAGCAGGATATGATTATTCGCCGTATGGATTAAAGTTTCACCAAGCGATCCCATCGGTGAGGTCCAGCCTATTTTCATGATATCTTGGCTTGTGCATGGGCGATAAGCCAGTGTGGCAAGTTGTTTTTCAAGCTCATCTACGGATAATGTGAATTCCCGATTTAAACGGTAGATCATTAAATTTTTAAACCACATTTCAAGGCTTCCTCGTTATTCCTAATTCAAAAAATCGGGGATATAATAACGGATCATATCCTGCGGCCCTAGTTTTCAATCGCTATTTTTACTGATTGAGTCAGTTTTAGTAGATTTTATCCATTTTACATATGTCATTTTTATCTTAAATTATCATTTTTTTCCATGGAAAATTAATTTTAAAATATAGGTAAATATTCTGTCATTCATTATTTTTTAATAAACGTTTTATTGTTAGCTGCTGATTTTAATAATCAATTAAAAAACACTATAAATAATATCTTATTTTTTTATTAAATTATTAAATAAAATTTCCTAGAGGATTCTATAGCAAGAAATAGAATATAAAAATGAGATTATTTTTGCCATGAAAATAATTTTTTTATTGTATGCTTAAATTTAATTTATTATTAACTTGCTGATTTTATAGGCTTGTTTTGTAATTTTTGAGGAGGTTGATTTTTAATAAATAATTTTATTCATTTTATAAAATTATTTCTATTTATCATTTCATTATAATTTTCTAATTACCTTAAAGCAAGGGAATTTATTTTATTATTTGGAATTAATATTTTTCAATTATTTTGTTTAGCATAAATTACTGGGTGTTTTTATGGCAAGAAAATTAAAACCCATCATAACATTTATTGCTACTATATCTTTAGCAGAGATTACACAGGCAACAAGTATTTATGATGATCAATATACACGTTTTGATATTTATGGGCAGATTAGATTAATAAATAGTTGGGATACTGAAAAGAATAAAGCCATTATTGGCGATGATGGTAGCCGTATTGGTTTATTTGCTGAGCATAAATTACCTCATGAAGTTAAAGTATTTGGTAATATTGAATTAGGTTTAGATACGCAAAAGTCGAATAGTAATAATCCTAACAGCCAATTTCAACTCTATAATCGAGTTGGTTATGTTGGTATTTCCCATGCAGAGTATGGAAAAGTTCAACTTGGCCGTACTTATGTTCCTATTGATTCGGTTGCTAAATCTAATTTAGGTTATAACAATACAGGTGTGCTCTATTTTGCTGATGTATTGAGTCGTAATACCGGTATATCCTCCGGTTATGTAAAGCAAGAAAATGGTAATACTATCTATCGTGGTACTGGACAGGATATTTTTACCCTACGTTTGCCCCATACTATTTACTTAGAAACCCCTTTATTTAAAGGCGTTAAGTTTGCAGGCAGTTATTCTAGACCCTCAGAAGGTAGTGCTGAGCGTGATCACAGTGATATTCTTCATGCTTATTCATTGGGTATTTTTTATCAGAACGCTTTAGGTTTCGAACTGGCAACAGGTTGGGCCGAAGCGGTGGGTGAAAAAAATCAAACAGGAAAAAAACCGCAAGACAATATGTTTGCATTGGGTGTCAAATATATTTTTCCTGATAAAACTGTTTCAATTGGGATCGATTATGGTCGATTACAATCAACGAATGTTGTAGTCGCTGGAAAAACACTGACGCCAACATCGGTGACAGGGAAATGGTCGGCTCATCTCTACAGTATTGGTGCAAAATGGCACTGGCCTGAATCTGATACAGGTTTATATGCCGGTTATGGACTAAGAGCGGGCGATAAAAGAACCTTTGATTATACAAAGCAGACTTATACATTAGGTGTAGATAAAGACTTTGCAGTAATGAAAAGTAAGCAATTACTTTTATATATGGAAATGGCATATAACCACCTTCATAGTAAGAATCAAGCTTACGAAAAAGATAATTGGTTTTTGGTTGAAACAGGTTTGCGCTTCTTTTTCTAACCATCCCTATAAATATTCACCCTTATGGATTGTAGCGATTTAGTCTATTACATAAAGGTAAAAATATAATAACAACAGCCATTTTGGCTGTTATTTTTTATGTTCGCTTCAATGGCTAACATCAAGATATTTGGTAAACTTTATCTTATTAATTTATGCCTTGTTGGTATAAGAAAGGCACAAAAACGTATTGCATTTTGCTACGCTAATGCCAGCTTACTCATAGTTTAACTATTGGACAAAATAAATTTTGCCGCAAGTTGAATCAATTTTCACCAAAGACTTTGAAGCGAATGTCATCGTTAATATAGGTTTTTTCATTGGCCTGTTGTTTAATTGCACCAAAGACTAATTGAGCGCGTAATTTCCACGAGCTTGGGATCTTCCAACTAGCATGCACTTTTTCATCAATAAGGGGATTGTAGTGTTGCAGTGATGCGCCCACCTTTTCTTGTGCCAGGCTAGCCCAAACCGCATATTGTGCCATCCCGCTACTTTGTTCAGACCAAACCGGAAAATTATCGGCATAAAGTGGAAATTTTTGCTGTAATTCTTTGATAACATTTTGTTCTTCAAAAAATAAAATCGTACCAGCGCCGGCAGCAAAGCTATCGATTTTTTTCTCTGTCGTAGTAAAAATCTCTTTAGCAACAATTTCTTTTAGTGTTTCTTTGGTAATATTGTGCCACAGTTTTTTATGTTCATCGCCAAATAGAATAACCCCACGCGATGTTTGAGAATTAAATGAAGAAGGCGCTTCTTTGACGGCTTCTTTAACTAATGTGATAAGTTTTTCTTGAGAGATAGGTAATGAGCTATCTATATTATAAATAGTTCTTCTTTCTTTCATCATTTCAATAAATTTGTTTGGCATTATATTCTCCTTATATTAATAAGGTCATGAATTAATTGTATGCAGACAGGTTATTGATAACTATAAACGGACTGATAAAAAATCATAGATAAAAAATTTAATCATATAGTTCAAAAATTCAGTTATTAATTAATTTTGTGAATTACATATCAGTTCTCATCTTAAGTCTAAAAATTTGTAACTTAACAAAATTGGCGACAATATTTCATTAAATGGTCATAAATATGAAATAATAGTACCGACTAATTTGATAATGAAATAATGATAGGATCAATCATGGTAAGACGTATTCTGGTCGTCGAAGATGAAACCGCGATTCGTGAGATGGTTTGCTTTGTATTAGAACAGAATGGATTCCAAACCGTTGAGGCTGATGATTATGATTCAGCAATCGCGCAGCTTATAGAGCCTTATCCTGCACTCATCTTGCTAGATTGGATGATCCCAGGTGGTTCGGGTATCCAGCTCATTGCGCATATGAAACGCGATCAACTAACCCGAAATATTCCGATTATGATGTTAACCGCAAGGGGAGAAGAAGAAGATCGGGTGCGAGGGTTAGAAATTGGGGCAGATGATTATCTTACTAAACCTTTTTCACCGAAAGAGCTGATTGCTAGGGTAAACGCAATTTTACGCCGTGTTTCTGCTATGGCTAGCGACAATGTTATTGAAATGAACGGATTGAAGTTAGATCCGGCGTCTCATAGGGTAATGAGCGATGCAACGTCGATAGAAATGGGACCGACAGAATATAAATTATTGTATTTTTTTATGACTCATCCAGAACGAGTCTATAACCGTGAGCAATTATTAAATTATGTTTGGGGTGTAAATGTTTATATCGAGGATCGTACAGTCGATGTGCATATTCGTCGTTTACGTAAAGCACTTGCGGTAGGTGGCCATGAAAAAATGATCCAGACCGTTCGAGGTACAGGCTACCGTTTCTCTGTCCGTTATTGATTGCTGTTTATAAGGAAAAGTCGACGTGCTTGAACGTTTGTCGTGGAAAAAATTAGTGGTTGTTCTGGTTTTATTCTGTTTACCGGCATGTGGATTATCACTTTTTATTGGTCATCTTTCTTGGCTGCTCGTGATTTCACTATTAGAGGCTTTATGTTGGCATAGTTATCATTTACTGAAATTATCCGATTGGCTTTGGCTTGAACGCCGTTTACTGCCACCCACTGGAAAAGGTGTTTGGGAGCCGATTTTTTATGGTATTTATCAGTTACAACAACGTAATCGTAAACGCCGGCGTGAATTGGTTCAGATTATTAGGCGGTTTCGTAGTGGCGCAGAATCTTTACCTGATGCTGTAATTATTATGACCGCAGAAGGTAATATTGTTTGGTGTAATCGTTTAGCTGAATATTTATTAGGTTTTCGTTGGCCGGAAGATAGCGGACAATCTATTTTCAATTTACTGCGTTATCCTGATTTTAACCGCTATTTTATTGTGGCCGACTATTCCGTGCCATTTACGATAGCGTTAAATAACGGTGCGATGGTTGAATTTCAAATTATGTCTTATGTTGATGAGCAATTATTGATGGTTGCAAGAGACATAACGGAAAAGGAGAAATTAGAAAAATTACGTGGCGAATTTTTTGCTAATGTTAATCATGAATTACATACACCGTTGACCGTTTTGCAAGGTTACCTGGAAATTATGGATGAGCAAACCGATAGTCATTCGACTAACAAAAAAGCCTTACACTCAATGCGTGAACAAGTGGCACGCATGGATAATCTGATTAAACAATTACTCCAGCTTTCCCGCATTGAAATAGCACCGCATATTAATTTGAATGAACAGGTCAATATTCCGGCAATGCTAAACATAATAAAACAGGATGTAATGAATTTAAGCCTGGCAAAGCATGAAATTATTTTTGATGTGGATAAAAAATTGCAAGTTTATGGTAACGAAGAGCAGCTGAGAAGTGCTATTTCAAATCTTATTTATAATGCGATTAACCATACACCAGTTGGAACATCCATTCACATTTGTTGGCAACATATTAAGCAGGGAGCACTTTTTTCTATTCGCGATAATGGACCGGGCATTGCTTTAGCGCATTTGCCGCGTTTAACGGAACGTTTTTATCGCGCAGAAAAATCGCGTTCACGCCGAATGGGGGGCGGTAGCGGATTAGGATTGGCTATTGTTAAACATGCATTAATACACCACCATTCCCAATTAAATATTGCAAGTCAATTGGGTAAGGGATCGGTGTTTAGTTTTATTTTACCGTCTAGTTTAGTTGTAACAACAAAAAATGGACAAAATTAAATTTCATATGCTGAATTTGGGTTAAAAAAATTTAGTCAAATAATGCATTGCATGATTAGATGTCAGTATTGATTGAATTTTGTACAAATCATATAACGTATATTGAGTAAACACTAAAACCAATCACTAAATAAAAAATTTATTTCAGATTTTTATTCTGCTTTTTCGTTTTACTATTGCCTTTTATCATTATAAAAGTTTTACTTGTAGTCTGTTATTGGCGTATTTTTCTGTTTTTATCAAATTTATCAGATTAATTAAATAGATATTTTACTGATTAAAAATTAGCAGCGATTACCGTCAATAAATAAAAAGTGGTTTAGGTTTTAGTTCTACTTAAGCTGGATGATAAATAACAACAAATTAACAACAATTATGGCATATCGTTTAACATCGAGAGATATTTTAGCGTTAGGGTTTATGACCTTTGCGTTATTTGTAGGAGCAGGAAATATTATTTTTCCTCCTATGGTTGGATTGCAAGCTGGTGAGCAAGTATGGATAGCGGCAGCCGGATTCCTGCTAACAGGTGTTGGTTTGCCTGTTATTGCTGTTATCGCGCTAGCAAAAGTAGGTGGCGGCATCGAACAACTCAGTGCGCCGATTGGTAAATCTGCTGGGTTATTGTTAGCTATTGTCGCCTATTTATCGGTCGGGCCATTATTTGCGACACCTCGTACCGCAACAGTTTCTTATGAAGTCGGAATTGCCCCATTAGTTGGAGGAGTTTCATCGCTTTCATTGTTTATTTATAGCCTAATTTATTTTGCTATTGTGATAACTATTTCACTTTATCCAGGACGATTGCTCGATAGCGTAGGACATATCTTAGCGCCAATAAAAATGATTGCACTTGCTATTTTGGGCATTGCTGCGTTACTTTGGCCAGCAGGTGAACCTATTATGTCAACGCCATCCTACAAAGAAATGGCTTTTTCTAATGGTTTTATTAATGGTTATCTAACTATGGATACCCTAGGTGCCATGGTTTTTGGCATTGTTATTGTTAATGCTGCTCGCTCACGAGGCGTTGAAAATTCTGCTCTTCTAACCCGTTATACCATGTGGGCTGGATTAATTGCCGGCGTGCTATTAACGTTGGTTTATGTTTCACTGTTTAAACTGGGTGAGAATAGCGGCTCGTTATTGCCTAATGCCAGCAATGGCGCTGATATTTTGCATGTCTATGTGCAACATACTTTCGGTAATTATGGTAGTTTTTTCTTAGGGGTACTGATTTTTGTTGCTTGTATGGTAACGGCAGTTGGACTCACTTGTGCTTGTGCTGAATTTTTTGCGCTTTATGTACCGATTTCTTATCGTACATTAGTTTGGATACTTGGTATCTTTTCTATGGTGATCTCGAATTTAGGATTAAGTAAACTGATTGAATTTTCCATTCCAGTATTAATCGCGATTTACCCACCTTGTATTGTATTGATTATGATGAGCTTTACTTTGAAATGGTGGAAATGTGCATCCAGGGTGGTTGCGCCAACCATGCTGGTAAGTCTACTATTTGGTTTGTTAGGTGCGCTGAAATCTTCAGCGCTTTTGCAAACATTCATTCCTGCTATTGCAAAGAAATTACCACTTTATGATCATGATTTAGCCTGGCTGGTACCATCATTAATTGTTTTAGTTTTGTTTGCATTATATGATCGTATTAACACTAAACAACACTGATATATAGTAGTGAGATGCCGGAAGGGTATAATTTAATAGTGACAAACCCTAGTCTTTAATCAGCTAGGGTTTATTTGTTTTCATTTAATAACGTTGTTTTTGCTGTTTGAGTTTTGGCAAAGGTGATCATTTCTGGATAAAATTGCCAAAAGAAACTAGAAAAACGAGAGTAATGCAGAATAAAGTCATCAAAGGAACCGATTAAATTAACCAGTTTAGGCCGTCTGCGCGCCATGCTGTTTAATACATCACTCATGTATTCAGGCTCTGCATAACGAATCAGCCAGTTTTGTGACCATAAATACTCATTTAATTCTTGAAATTTCTCAGGAGTATAATATAAGTTCGGCTCAATTTGCTGGCGCGCATAATGAACAAATTGGGGTAGCGTTTGTTTTGGTTCGATTTGATCCCAGTATAAAGCGAGAAAATGATCCCAAACTAAATCGAGAGTAATTGCGGCGACTCGACGGTATGGTGGCCGAAAAAGTTGCTTCGCATTAATCACAATGGGGTGTTGATCGGTAAATTTATCAACCTGACGATGCATTGTAATCCCGGCCACAACATCCGGTGAATACAAACCATCAGGATTACCGCGAACGAAATCCGCCATTAAATTTCCTAATAAGGAACTTTGAGCTTTTTGAGCTAAATGCAAGTGTGCAAGAAAATTCATAGTGTCATTATAAGTGAATTTTTTAGTTTTCGTGATGCTTATTTGTTGCACTGTCTTTATCGTCGCACTAGACTAGTGCGCTTGTTTTGATCAAATAGTATAAAGAAATGCGTGTCTCTGATTTTGCTTTTAAATTACCTGATGAGTTAATAGCCCATTATCCCTTAGCCAAACGTAGTCATTGCCGGCTACTTTCTTTAGACGGTTCAACTGGTGAACTGGCTCATGGTATTTTTACTGATATTGTTGATAAATTAGAATCCGGGGATCTGCTAGTTTTCAATAATACGCAGGTTATACCGGCGCGTCTTTATGGCCGTAAAATCTCTGGTGGCAAAATTGAAGTACTAATTGAGCGCATGTTAGATCCCCACCGAGTTTTGGCACATGTTCGTGCTTCTAAAGCACCCAAGGTTGGCGCTGAATTATTATTAGGTGATGATGAAAGTGTCAAAGCCATTATGTTGGCAAGACACGATACGCTATTTGAAATTGGTTTTCAGGATAAGCGAGATGTGCTAGCTATCTTAAATGATATTGGCCATATACCATTACCTCCCTACATTGCTCGTCCTGATGAAGAGATTGATAGAACACTTTATCAAACGGTTTATGGCCAACGACCTGGTGCAGTTGCTGCGCCCACGGCAGGATTACATTTTGATCAATCATTACTCGCGGCGCTGCGGCAAAAAGGAGTCGCAATGGCGTTTGTGACACTGCATGTAGGTGCTGGGACATTTCAACCTGTTCGGGTGGAAAATGTTGCTGAACATACCATGCATGCAGAGTATGTTGAAGTATCGCAAGAGGTTGTTGATGCAATATTGGCGTGTAAAGCGAGGGGTAAACGGGTTATTGCGGTTGGCACAACTTCAATTCGATCTTTAGAAAGCGCGGCTTGCGCGTGTAAGGAAGCAATTATTGCTCCCTTCTTTGATGATACTCGAATTTTTATTTATCCAGGCTTTCATTTTCAAATTGTCGATGCATTAATTACTAATTTCCATTTACCTGAATCTACATTAATTATGTTGGTATCTGCTTTTGCTGGTTATCAAAATACGATGAATGCCTACAAAAAAGCAATCGCAGAGAAGTATCGCTTTTTTAGTTATGGTGATGCCATGTTTATCACGCATAATCCTAAGGCAGTGAGTGAATAAGTGGCTGACTAGTTATTAACCTATAATTAACATCATCAATTTAGTTAACTAAATTGATAAATAACACATTGGACTGTTTTTCTGATGTTGGAGAGGCAAAGTGAAATATGAATTACAAACCCAAGATGGCCAAGCTCGCCGAGGTCGTTTGATTTTTGAGCGTGGCATAGTAGAAACGCCTGCTTTTATGCCGGTTGGTACTTATGGCACAGTTAAGGGTATGACGCCGGAAGAAGTTAAACAGACCGGAGCACAAATTCTGTTAGGCAATACTTTCCATTTATGGTTGCGCCCCGGGCAAGAGATAATGAAATTACATGGCGATTTGCATGATTTTATGCAATGGCAAGGACCCATTTTGACTGACTCAGGTGGATTTCAGGTTTTTAGCCTTGGTGCCATGCGTAAAATTAAAGAAGAGGGCGTCGATTTTCGTCATCCAATCAATGGTGAAAGAATTTTCCTTAGTCCTGAAAAATCAATGGAAATTCAGTACGATCTGGGTTCGGATATTGTCATGATTTTTGATGAATGTACGCCTTATCCAGCAGATTGGGAGTATGCTAAAAAGTCGATGGAGATGTCCCTTCGTTGGGCAAAACGTAGTCGTCAACGGTTTGATGAGTTAGCTAATAGAAATGCGCTTTTTGGCATTATACAGGGCAGTGTTTACCCGGATTTACGTGATATATCAGTAAAAGGCCTGATCGAGATTGGTTTTGATGGTTATGCGGTAGGCGGTTTAGCCGTGGGAGAACCGAAAGAGGATATGCACCGTATTTTAGAGCATGTTTGCCCACAAATTCCGCAGAATAAACCACGCTATTTAATGGGCGTAGGTAAACCGGAGGATCTGATTGAAGGGGTTCGTCGCGGTATTGATATGTTTGATTGTGTAATGCCCACCCGTAATGCACGAAATGGCCATTTATTTGTTACTGAAGGGGTAATTAAAATCCGGAATGCTAAATATAAATCGGATACTTCGCCACTAGATGCCCATTGTGACTGCTATACTTGCTCTAACTATAGCCGTGCTTATTTACATCATCTTGACCGCTGTAATGAAATTCTTGGTGCCAGGCTTAATACCTTACACAATTTAAGTTATTATCAACGGCTAATGGCTGAAATTCGACAAGCGATAGAGAAAGGTGAATTTGAGGCTTTTGCGGTAGAGTTTTATCGTCGAATCAATAAATCGATTTCATCAAATTAGAGTATAATTTCAGTCGTGCTAATTGAATCAAATCAGTGTAGGATTTATTGGTTTGGATTAATTTTTTGAGTTAGAAATATAGTTTTAATCACAATGAGGAAATTTTGATGAATTTGTTTATTTCTGATGCAGTCGCTTCAGCTGATGGTCAGACGCAAGGAAACCCATACTCTTTGATCATCATGCTGGTTGTTTTCGGATTGATTTTTTATTTTATGATTTTACGCCCACAGCAGAAGCGAGCTAAAGAGCATAAAAAATTAATGGATTCTATTTCTAAAGGTGATGAGGTTCTAACAACTGGTGGATTAATTGGCCGTGTCACCAAAGTATCTGAAACAGGTTATATTGTTGTCGCATTAAATGACACCAATGAAGTAACCATTAAACGTGATTTCGTTGCTGCTGTACTACCAAAAGGTACAATGAAGTCTATCTAATTTCTGATTTTCCCGAAGGGAATTGCCGTGCTAAATCGTTATCCTTTGTGGAAGTATTTAATGCTGATCGCTGCGTTACTCATCGGTCTGCTGTATGCGCTTCCCAATCTTTATGGAGAAGATCCGGCTGTTCAGATTACTGGCGTGCGGGGAACCGCTGCCAATGAACAGACTATGGATCAGGTTCGCAATATTTTAAAGAAAGAGAAAATCGAAAGTAAATCAATTGTACTGGAAAATGGTGTAATTCTTGCTCGTTTTGATAATCCAGATGTTCAGCTGCATGCACGCGAAACCCTAGTTGCCGGTTTAGGCGAGCAGTATATTGTGGCATTAAATCTGGCACCTGCTACCCCTCATTGGTTAAGGGCATTGGGCGGTGAACCCATGAAATTAGGGTTAGATTTGCGTGGTGGTGTTCACTTCTTAATGGAAGTGGATATAGAAACAGCATTGAGTAAATTACAAGAGCAGAATATGGATGGCCTGCGTAGTGATTTACGTGAAAAAGGGATCCCCTATTCAACGATACGTAAAATAGATAATTACGGCGTTGAGATTCGCTTTCGTGATGATAATGATCGCTCGCAAGCCGAATCTTATTTGACACCACGTTATCGCGATTTAGTTTTTACTACCGGTAACAACAATATATTAACGGCAGTAATGACAGATGAGCGGATCCGTGAAGCGCGTAATTATGCAGTATCACAAAATATTAATATTATCCGTAACCGCGTTAACCAATTAGGTGTTGCCGAACCATTAGTACAACGTCAGGGGGCTTCCCGTATTGTCGTTGAATTACCGGGTATCCAAGATACAGCGCGAGCAAAAGAGATTCTCGGTGCAACTGCAACGCTGGAGTTTCGCTTAGTTAATGTCGGTATAGACAGTTCGGCTATTCAACGTGGTCATATTCCGGGAGATTCTGAGATAAAATATACGCGTGATGGTGAGCCGGTCGTTCTTTATAAACGCGTTATTTTGACAGGCGATCACATTACTGATTCGACATCAGATTTGGATGAAATGGGAAGCCCACAGGTAAGCATTGGTCTGGATAGTGTTGGTGGCTCTATTATGTCTGATTTTACGCGTGATAATCAGGACAAATTGATGGCAACCTTATTTGTTGAATATAAAGATAGCGGGCGAAAAGATGCCAATGGTCGTGCTATTTTGGTAAAAGATGAGAAAGTCATTAATGTCGCCAGAATTTCTGCTCGCTTTGGTAGCAAATTTCGTATTACCGGTATCAGTAATCCAACGGAAGCTCGTCAATTATCTTTATTACTACGCGCTGGTGCATTGATCGCACCTATTCAAATTGTTGAAGAACGCACAATTGGGCCAACATTAGGCTTGCAAAATATTGAGCAAGGCATGAAAGCATCATTAGCTGGTTTGTTAGCTTCTGTGCTATTTATGATCATTTATTATCGCAAATTTGGTCTGATTGCCAGTTCCGCGTTGTTAGCAAACTTGATCCTCATTATGGGGATTATGTCGCTATTACCGGGAGCCACTTTAACCATGCCGGGAATTGCTGGTATTGTTTTAACGCTTGCTGTTGCTGTTGATGCTAATGTATTGATTAATGAACGGATTAAAGAAGAGCTAAAGAATGGTCGTTCTATACAGCAAGCGATACATGAAGGTTATAAAGGGGCATTTTCCAGTATTTTAGACGCGAATTTAACCACTGTGATCACGGCAACCATTTTGTATGCGGTAGGCACCGGCTCGATTAAGGGCTTTGCCATTACTACGGCGATTGGTATTGCCACCTCCATGTTTACTGCCATTGTTGGAACACGAGCTATCGTGAACTTATTGTATGGTGGTAAACGTATTAAAAAGCTGTCTATTTAAGGAGCGTGGTTGTGGCGCAAGATTACACAGTAGAACAGTTAAATCATGGCCGTAAAGTTATCGATTTTATGCGTTGGGATTATTTAGCATTTGGTATCTCAATTGCTTTGTTTATTCTTTCCATTACGGTCATATCATTGAAAGGTTTCAACTGGGGATTAGATTTTACCGGCGGGACTGTTATTGAAATTAATCTCAGTCAACCTGCAGATCTTGATAAAATTAGAGCTAGTTTAGCGAATAATGGCTATCGGGAACCACTGATCCAAAATTTTGGTAGCAGTCGAGATATTATGATCCGGTTGCCTCCTACTGAAGGTGTGGCTGGTCAAGAAATCGGTAAGTCTATTATTTCAGTGATTAACAAAGATGTCGATGAACAAGCAACGATTAAGCGTATCGAGTTTGTTGGGCCGAGTGTTGGTAGTGAATTAGCTCAAACCGGAGCAATGGCACTTTTAGCCGCTTTGATCTGTATTTTGATTTACGTTGGTTTCCGTTTTGAATGGCGCCTAGCTGCCGGAGCGGTAATATCATTAGCTCATGATGTGGTTATTACATTGGGCATTGTGTCACTTTTTCAGATTGAAGTTGATATGACCATTGTTGCTTCATTAATGTCGGTTATTGGTTATTCCTTAAATGACAGCATCGTTGTTTCTGATCGTATTCGCGAAAATTTCCGCAAGATCCGTCGTGGTACATCATACGAAATAGTGAACGTTTCATTAACACAAACATTGAGTCGAACACTTATTACATCAGGAACTTCTTTATTAGTGGTACTAATGCTCTATCTTTTTGGTGGTTCAATACTGAAAGGATTTTCTCTAGTTATGTTAATTGGTGTGACGATTGGAACAGTTTCTTCGATTTATGTTGCTTCTGCTCTAGCATTAAAGATGGGAATGAAACGAGAGCATTTGATCCCTCCTAAAGTGGAAAAAGAGGGAGCAGATCAACATTCTCTGCTGCCTTAAAGGTAAATTTTGTTAACTCGCACCCTGTTAGATTGCGCTAGCAGGGTGTTTTTCATTGATAGCTGAGTTAAACTGAAAAGCCGGACCCTAAAATCAGGAAATTTTATGCATTGCCCATTTTGCACCGCTGTAGATACCAAAGTGATTGATTCACGACTGGTTGGCGATGGTTCGCAGGTTCGTCGTCGTCGACAATGTCTTGAATGTCATGAGCGTTTTACGACTTTTGAAGTGGCTGAATTAGTTATGCCGCGGGTGGTAAAAAGCGATGATGTACGTGAGTCATTTGATGAACACAAACTTAGACGAGGTATGCAAAAAGCATTAGAAAAACGCCCGGTAAGTTCTGATGATGTGGAAACAGCTATTAACAATATAAAATCACAACTTCGCGCAACTGGAGAGCGAGAAATTCCGGCAAAAATGATCGGGAAAATTGTCATGGATGAATTGAAAAAGCTAGATAAAGTGGCTTATATACGCTTTGCTTCGGTTTATCGTAGTTTTGAAGATATTCGTGAATTTGGCGAAGAAATTGCTAAGTTACAGGATTAATAGTAAAAATGACCACGTTTGATAAGCAGTTTATGAGCCGTGCGTTGTCATTGGCCAAGCAGGGACGATTTACTACCTCACCTAACCCAAATGTAGGCTGTGTCATTGTACGTGATGGTGAAGTAGTGGGAGAAGGCTTTCATTGTAAAACAGGTGAAGCGCATGCGGAAATTTATGCTTTACAAATGGCGGGTGAAAAAGCTAACGGAGCAACTGCTTATGTCACATTAGAGCCCTGTAGCCATTATGGTAAAACGCCACCTTGTGCAGATGCGTTAATCAGTGCGGGTATTCAGCGTGTTGTTGTGGCGATGCAAGATCCAAATCCTCAGGTTGCAGGACGGGGTTTACTAAAATTACAGCAGGCTGGTATCGAAGTAATACACGGTTTACTAATTGATGAAGCTGAGCAGTTAAATCAAGGCTTTTTAAAAAGGATGCGAACGGGTTTCCCCTATGTTCAACTTAAATTAGCTGCATCCCTTGATGGGCGAACAGCCCTCGCATCAGGTGAAAGCAAATGGATTACTTCGCCAGCAGCTCGTCAGGATGTACAAAGTTTTAGAGCCCAGGCGAGCGCAATTTTAACCACCAGTGCTACTGTTTTAGCTGATAATCCTGCTTTAAATGTTCGTTGGAAAGATTTCGCGCCTGAACTACAAAATATTTATCCGGAAGAAAGCCTGCGCCAACCAATAAGGATTGTTTTGGATCGCAATAATCAAGTAAAACCAGAACATTTTGTTACAAAATCAGCGGGTGAATGTTGGCTTATTCGCTCGAATCCCATTGCGCAAAATTGGTTTGGTGATGTCAAACAAATAACCATCCCAACCTACGGAAAAGGAATTGATTTAGTTTTGCTGATGATGCAGTTGGCTAAACGTAATATTAATTCAATTTGGGTCGAAAGTGGGCCAACACTTGCCGGTACCTTGTTGACACTAGGATTAGTTGATGAATTGATTGTGTATGTGGCCCCTAAAATTTTAGGTGAAAGCGCTAGAGGATTAATTAATATTCCAGAATTACAAAAATTGAAAGATGCATCTGCGTTTGAATTTATTAATATTGAACTTATTGACATTGATTTACGTTTAACCTTGCGCCCATTGTGATGTCATATTTTCGTTAGCTGGTTAGCTTAATAAAGCATAGTAATATTGTTAAAGTAATATAACCTTTAATTGATTTAATTTAGCGTTCCTAATACCTGTTTTAAAGTTAGCTAAATTCAGCAGCGCAGTATATAAAAGAATATGGTAAAATTGTCGTTTATGTAGAGAATAATTAGCATTTTAAGGAACGCTATGAAGGTAATAAAAGGTACGGTAGCAGCGCCTAAAGCTCGTATAGCAATAGCTATTGCACGTTTTAATCATTTTATCAACAATAGCTTGCTCGAAGGCGCTATAGATACCTTGGAGCGTGTTGGCCAAGTTGCAACAGAAAATATTACGGTTGTTTGGGTACCTGGTGCTTATGAACTGCCATTGACGATTAAAACATTAGTAGAAACGAAAAAATATGATGCAGTCGTTGCTCTTGCTAGTGTCATACGTGGTGCAACTCCACATTTTGACTATGTTGCCGGTGAATGTAGTGCTGGACTTTCGAATGTCGCGATGACAAGTAATATTCCGGTTGCCTTTGGGGTATTAACCACTGAGGATATTGAGCAGGCCATCGAGCGTGCAGGTACGAAAGCGGGGAATAAAGGTGCTGATGCTGCATTAGCGGCGCTGGAAATGGTTAATGTAATTCAGGCCATTAAAGGCTAACTATTTTATTTAAGGGGAATGTTGTGAAACCTGCTGCTCGTCATCGCGCGCGTGAGTGTGCTGTTCAGGCGATTTATTCGTGGCAATTATCGGGTAATAGTATTGCTGATGTTGAAGAGGAGTTCTTAACTGAACAGGATATGTCAAATGTTGATGTGACTTACTTTCGTGAGCTACTTAATGGCGTTTCAACGCATGTGTCGGAACTCGATAAAAAAATGGCTCCTTATCTTTCTCGTCAGCTTGAGGAGCTTGGTCAGGTAGAAAAAGCGGTTTTACGTTTAGCGATGTTTGAACTCTGTTACCGTAATGATGTGCCTTATAAAGTTGCTATTAATGAAGCGATTGAATTAGCAAAAGTTTTTGGTGCCGAGGAGAGTCACAAATTTATCAATGGTGCGCTCGATAAAGTTGTTGTTACTGTGCGTAAGAAGTAACGGTGTTCAGGCTTTTCGAATAATCTGATGTTCATTTTGATTATAAGGTCGTGTGCTAGCCTTATAGCAATCGGAGCATAGTATATTGGAATATTATTATGGTTTGTGGCGAATTTGATATCATCGCGCGTTACTTTAATCGTCAACAGCAAAATCGGCATGACGTTAATATCGGTATTGGTGATGATTGTGCATTGATAACTATACCGGAAAAACAGCAATTAGCGATTACTACCGATACACTAGTTGCGGGCATCCATTTCCTTGATAGTATTTCACCAGAAGATTTGGCCTATAAATCTTTGGCGGTTAATTTAAGTGATTTAGCCGCTATGGGGGCAGATCCTGCATGGGTTTCTCTGGCGTTAACATTGCCACAAATCAATGAAGATTGGCTGGCAAGGTTTAGTTCTAGCCTATTTGAACAGCTTAATTACTATGAAATGCAGCTCATTGGTGGAGATACAACCCGAGGGCCAATGAGTTTAACCTATACTGCCCATGGTTTGATTCCTATCGGGAAATCACTAACACGGTCAGGAGCCTGTAATGGTGATTGGATTTATGTTACCGGAACATTGGGAGATAGTGCCGCAGGTCTTGCGATTTTGCAATCACAGCTGGTTGTTGAAGATGCAAAAGATCGTCATTGGTTAATTCAGCGCCATTTAAGGCCACAGCCGCGTATTTTGCAAGGCCAGGCTTTACGCCATCTTGCTTCTGCGGCGATAGATATTTCTGATGGCTTGATTTCTGATCTTGGCCATATTCTAAAAATTAGTGGCCGTGGCGCTAAAATTAAATTGGATTTTTTACCTTTATCGGATGCCTTACGCAGACATGTTACCTCAGAACAGGCGTTAACCTGGGCGTTAAGCGGTGGAGAAGATTATGAACTGTGCTTTACCGTGCCTGAGATAAACCGGGGTGCATTAGAATCAGCGCTAGCGCATACTGGGGCAAACTTTCATTGTATCGGCCAGATCACACCAGAATCAGAAGGTATCCGTTATTTTCATGGCAATAAGGAGGTCTCACCTGATTTAGCCGGGTTTGATCATTTTATCGAGGAGGCTTGTTATGACTGATGCCAAATCACGTTTAAACTTGTCAAATCCTTGGCATCTATTGGCAACTGGATTTGGTAGTGGTTTATCTCCCATTATTCCTGGCACAATGGGTTCATTAGCGGCTATTCCATTCTGGCTACTAATGTATTGGCTATTACCGGTTTGGTTATGTTGGTTGATTATTTTATTGGGTTTTGCTGTTGGCATTGTTATTTGTCAACGGACATCCGATGATATGCAAGTTCACGACCACGGTAGTATTGTGTGGGATGAATTTATTGGCATGTGGATGACCCTCATGGCAATACCATTAGTTAATTGGCAATGGGTATTGATCGCGTTTGTGCTTTTCCGCTTTTTTGACATGTTAAAACCTTGGCCTATTGGTTGGTTTGATCGGCAAGTAGGTGGAGGCTTTGGTATTATGTTAGATGATATCATCGCGGCTATTTTTGCTATTGCTATCGTGGCTGCCCTTGCGCACTGGTTACCCGCATTATAATGTCAGTGAGTTACTGAAAATCAAAAGCGATCGGTAAACCGCCGCTTTTGATTTTTCAACCTATCTATTTGGCGTAATAGTTGTTAATAGATTTAATAATTCCTTCAGCATTAAGCCCTAGCTCAGTCTGAATCTCTGCTTGACTTCCTTGTGGAATATAGTGATCAGGTAAACCGAGATTAATGATGGGCATAATATGATGGGCTTTTAATAAAAATTCATTAACGCCGCTACCGGCTCCACCCATAATTGCATTTTCTTCTAATGTTACTAATAGCTTATGTGTTTGAGCTATCTCCAGTATCAACGTTTCGTCTAACGGTTTTACAAACCGCATATCGACCACAGTGGCATTAAGTAATTCTGCTGCTTTTATTGCTTCAGTAAGCAAAGTTCCAAAGTTGAGGATGGCAATTTTTTTTCCTTGACGGCGAACAAGTCCTTTACCAATTGGAATTTTTGCAAGTGGTTGTAACGTGGCACCAGAACCCGTTCCTCTAGGATAACGAACTGCAACAGGACCATCCTGGTAGTGATATCCCGTATGTAACATTTGACGGCATTCGTTTTCATCACTTGGTGACATAATTACCATATCCGGTAGACAACGTAAGAATGATAGATCAAAGGCACCTTGATGGGTTTGTCCGTCGGCACCAACAATGCCGGCTCGATCGATAGCAAATAGGATAGGCAACTTTTGAATGGCCACATCATGGATCACTTGATCATACGCACGCTGTAAAAAAGTTGAATAAATGGCGACAACAGGTTTATAGCCTCCAATGGCAAGGCCAGCAGCAAAAGTCACAGCGTGTTGTTCTGCAATTGCTACATCAAAATATTGTTTGGGATAGGTTTTAGAAAACTCAACCATGCCCGAACCTTCCCGCATGGCTGGCGTGATTGCCATCAGTTTAGGATCATCAGCAGCTTCTTGGCATAACCAATCGCCAAAAATCTGTGAAAAAGTTAATTGTTTATTACTGTTTTTGGGTAGGCTAAAGGTTGCTGGATCAAATTTAGGCACGGCATGCCAGCTGATAGGATCTTTTTCGGCTGGTTCATAACCCTTGCCTTTTTTAGTCATGATATGTAAAAACTGCGGGCCTTTTAATTCACGCATATTTTTTAATGTTTGTACTAATGTAAGTACATCATGGCCATCAATTGGACCAATGTAGTTAAACCCCAACTCTTCAAACATAGTACTAGGAATTACCATGCCCTTAAGATGTTCTTCAGTTTTCTTTAACAATTCTTTAATTGATGGGATATTAGAAAATACCTTTTTTCCACCCTCACGTAAGCAAGTATATAGATTGCCAGATAACAGTTGTGCCAAATGATTATTTAATGCACCAACGTTTTCTGAAATTGACATTTCATTGTCATTGAGGATCACTAGTATATCTTTATGAATATCACCTGCATGGTTCATTGCTTCAAAAGCCATACCTGCTGTAATGGCACCATCACCAATAACACAAACTGTTTTGCGATCTTTATTTTCATATTCAGCTGCTACCGCCATGCCGAGTCCAGCACTGATTGAGGTAGAGGAATGACCGACACTAAGCACGTCATATTCACTTTCTGCTCGCCAGGGGAAAGGATGTAAGCCATTTTTTTGTCGTATTGTACCAATTCGGTCGCGGCGGCCAGTTAATATTTTATGTGGATATGCCTGGTGGCCAACATCCCAGATAAGATTATCAAATGGGGTTTTATAGACATAGTGTAAAGCAACAGTCAGTTCAATGGCACCTAAGCCAGAAGCGAAATGTCCACTGGAACGGCTAACACTATTTAATAAAAATTGTCTCAACTCTTCACATAATTTAACAAGACTTTCTTTTGGTAAAAGTCGCAATTCTTCCGGTGTTTCTATTAATGCTAAAGTTGGATAGGAAGCGATATCAATACTCATGTCTGCCCATTAAATAATTGTTTTTTGTTTATACCAATGACGCTGTAGTTGGCTGCCAAAAGATTATTTTGTATTTTTATTATCGGTAAAATGTTCTGTCTTTGAATCAAGGAAATTAGCTTTTTCGTTCGATAATAAAGTGCGTTAAGTTTTGTAGGGTTTCCGTATTAAGTCCATACTGTTGTTCTAACATATAAAGCGTATCCAGTGCTTGTTCATAGAGATTGTTCGCTTTTTTTTGTGCTTGTTCAAGACCGATTAATGATGGATAGGTGCTTTTTTTATGTTTTTTATCTGATCCCTGATTTTTACCTAAAATGTCTGTATCACCGGTAACATCAAGGATGTCATCATGGACTTGGAATAGCAGTCCAATTGCATTGGCATAATTATCTAATAATGGTAGTAATTTGTTGCCTTGGTTGCCAGCCGTAAGTGCACTCATTCTGATGGCAGCACGAATTAAAGCGCCCGTTTTATGATGATGAATAGTTTCCAATGTTGTGAAATCAATTTGTTGACCTTCTGATTCCATATCGAGCGCTTGGCCGCCACACATGCCTGCTGCTCCCGTAGCAGTAGCTAGCTCAGCTATCATCGCAAGGCGATAGGTATCACTAACATCTGGCATAGCCGAACGAGATAATATGTCAAAGGCGAGTGTTTGCAGGGCATCACCAGCTAAAATTGCATGGGCTTCACCAAAGGAAATATGACAGGTAGGCTGGCCACGACGTAGATTATCGTTATCCATTGCGGGTAAATCATCGTGGATTAATGAAAAGGCATGTATACATTCAACAGCGGCAGCAGGTACATCCAGATTTTCCACGGCAACATTTAACATATCACCTATAGCATAAACTAAAAAAGGTCTTAGTCGTTTTCCACCAAGTAACGCGCCATATTTCATCGCCGCGACAAGTTGACTCTGATTAAACGGAAGACGCTGGAATTGGTTTAGCAGAGTTTTGTTGACGCGATTTTGTACCCATTGGCGTTGATCGGCAAAAGAAAGTGTCACTATTTCAGACATGATTTATTTATCTTCCGGCGTAAAGTTATCTAGTTGTGCATTGTCATCGTCTTGTAACAAAATTTGGACGCGTTGTTCTGCCTGTTGCAACGCTTTCTGGCCTTGCCGGGCTAATTGAATCCCCTGTTCAAATTCACTTAATGCTTTTTCCAGCGGAAGTTCGCCTGACTCTAAGCGTGTGACGATCTGCTCTAACGCTATCAGTGAAGTTTCAAAAGATAGCGGATCTTGTTTATCAGATATTTTCTTTTTAGCCATAATCGTTTTACTTGCCTTAATATCGGGTGAATATGCGCGTAAGGCGATTTATTTTACTACATTTACGCATACAATTTATTCTTTTTAGCGATAAAACACAATATAGTGATATACTTCCCACCTTAAAATCAAACGCTCTGCTAATAAATATGCATAATATGCGTTTATTCGCAAAAATAAAAACCGACTTTTATACAAAATTATGAAGTTTATTATTAAACTATTTCCTGAAATTACCATTAAAAGCCAATCAGTGCGGTTGCGCTTTATTAAGATCTTGGCTAGCAATATCCTTAATATATTAAAGGTATTAGATGCGGAAATTACCGTTGTTCGCCACTGGGATAATATCGAAGTTCGCGCTAAAAAAAATACACATCATGATGAAATTTGTGATGCCTTAACAAGAATTCCTGGCATCCATCATATTCTGTTAGTTGAAGAATATCAATTCCGTGATCTCCACCATATTTTTGAGTTAGCTTATGCAACTTATGCTGAATTGCTAACAGATAAAACTTTTTGTGTGCGTGTTAAGCGTCGGGGTAAACAAGATTTTACTTCAATTGATGTAGAACGTTACGTTGGTGGTGGATTAAATCAACATATTTCTTCAGCCAAAGTGAAACTCAATCAGCCTGATATCACTGTGAATCTGGAAATTGAAAACGATAAAGTCATTCTGGTTAAATCCCGTATTCAAGGGATTGGTGGCTTTCCTATCGGTACACAAGAAGATGTTTTATCGTTGATATCCGGTGGCTTTGATTCGGGGGTGTCTAGCTACATGCTAATGCGGCGTGGTTGCCGAGTTCATTACTGCTTTTTTAATCTGGGTGGCACCAGCCATGAGATTGGTGTCAAGCAGGTTGCTTACCATCTTTGGCATCGTTTTGGTCGTTCACATAAAGTGCGTTTTGTGGCGATAGATTTTGCGCCAATCGTAAGCGAAATTCTTACAAAGATTGATGATGGCCAGATGGGAGTTGTACTGAAAAGGATGATTATACGTGCCGCATCGACAATAGCTGAACGTTATGGAGTTCAAGCGTTAGTAACTGGAGAAGCGTTAGGGCAAGTTTCTAGCCAGACATTAACCAATCTACGTTTAATTGATAATGTTACCGATACCTTGATTTTACGGCCATTAATTTCTCATGATAAAGAAAATATTATTAACATTGCTCGCGAGATAGGGACGGCAGATTTTGCGCGTACCATGCCCGAATTTTGTGGCGTGATCTCGAAAAAACCAACAGTGAAAGCAATAAAAACCAAAATTGAAGCGCAGGAAGCTAATTTCGATTTTACTCTGCTTGATCATGTTGTTAGTACAGCACAAAATATTGATATTCGTCAGATAATGAATGATGGTCAAGATAAAACGCCAGCAGTAGAAGTAGTTAGTACATTTTCTGTCGATGATATTATTTTGGATATTCGTTCCCCTGATGAGCAGGAAGCTCACCCACTCGCGCTAACCGGTGTTAAAGTGAAGTTACTACCATTTTATAAACTGAATAGCCAATTTGGTGAGTTACCGCCACAAAAACCTTATTTGCTCTATTGTGAGCGCGGTGTTATGAGCCGCTTACAAGCACTTTATTTACATGAACAAGGTTTTAAAAATGTAAAAGTGTATCGGCCTTGATGATAATAAGTTAACTTTTTTCGTCCTAAGGATAAATGGTTGCCAGTTAATATGTATAATTTTCGCTATGTTGCCGTTAGTTAGCATAGTTATAAATACCCGGCGGCGGCACAAGTTGCGCAGCAACTTCAGCTGCCTTTTTTTTGCCAACCAGTAACTCAATAAGTTTAAGTGAAAAATCAATAGCTGTGGCAGGTCCTTGACTAGTAAGTAGTTTTACTCGTTCATCATAGTAGACACGAGAATCAACGCGTTTATGGCTGGCTATTTTACTTTGTAAAGCAGGATAACCGGTCATATTGCCAATGGGAAATAAATTATGGTGTTCTAATACAATTGCTGGCACGGCACAAATGGCGGCAATGATGTTACCCTGATGATGGGATTGGCGAATTTTTTCAATGATCAGCGGATTATCACGAAACGCTTCTGCACCTTTTAATCCACCAGGTAATACGATGGCATCAAAATCTTGTTCAATAATCTTGACTAACTGAGTGTCGGCAACAATTTTTACTCCCCTTGAGCATGTTAATACCAATTCGCCATTATCTGCGGTACTCGCGGTTGTCACTGGGATTTCGGCTCTAGTTAATAGATCAATTGCTGTTACAGCTTCGATTTCTTCGCTACCGTGCGCCAGGCAAACGAGAACAGTTGGTGACATTTAAGTTTCTCTCTGTCTAATTAATGGATAAATAATTGTACTTATGATGTTGTCAGCTATAACTTGCAGACAGTGCCATCGGCAAAGATCGCGATTGTTTTCCATCTGACTGAATCAATTATGCTTTTTGATGAGTTATTTAACTTCAAGTATAGAGCTTTTGCTGATAATAAAAAGTAGTATTATGCTATTTTATGTGTAATTAGGAGGTGATGAAATATGCCATCATTTGATATAGTTTCTGAAATTGACATGCATGAAGTCAGTAATGCTGTTGAAAATGCGCAACGTGAATTGGCTAGTCGTTGGGATTTTCGCAATGTTGAAGCCAGTTTTGAACTAAATGAAAAAAATGAATCCATTAAAGTGACAAGTGTGTCCGACTTTCAGGTAAATCAATTGGTAGATATTTTACGCGAGAAATTAGCTAAACGTGGAATAGATGGTGCCGTTTTGAATATACCTGACGATATAGTTCATAGTGGCAAAACTTATAGCCTTGAGGCTTCATTATTACAGGGCATTGATTCGGTAATGGCAAAAAAAATCATTAAATTAATCAAAGAGAGTAAATTGAAGGTTCAAGCGCAAATTCAGGGAGAACAAGTTCGAGTAACCGGTAAGTCACGAAATGATTTACAATCTGTGATCGGATTAGTGCGAGAGGCGGAACTTGGTCAACCCTTTCAATTTACTAATTTTCGTGACTAAATTTGTTATGCCTGCTGTATATTCTACAGCAGGTAGTGGGTTATTGGTTATTAATGATAGTTTCCAACTGCTGCCGACTAATCATTTTTTTATCTATTCTAATGTAGGCGCTGAGCGCATTAAGATCGAGCATTACTTCACGCACACCCGGTTGATTCATCAATTGGGTGTGTAGTAAATTAAAATCTTTGATCTGTTGGGGTAAAATTAAACGGATACTACTGGTATATGTAGGTTGATGCATATTTAAGCTAATAAAAAACCAACCGCTACAAAGTATTAAGCTGGCCATAAAAACCCAGGAAGCGCCATTTAAGTGAAAAAGCCATCCACCTAAAATCCCACCTAACGCAACGCCCAGAAACTGACTGGTTGAATAGAGCCCCATTGCAGTGCCTTTATAACCGGCAGGCGCCTCTTTACTGATAAGTGAAGGTAATAATGCCTCCATAACATTAAATGCAATAAAAAATAGTTGCAGACCAAGCACGATTAACCAAAACTGTTGATTAGAAAAACAAAATGTTAATTCAGATATAAATAAGATACTAATACATAATAGGAAAACTTGTTTCATTCGCTGCTGCCTTTCAGCATAGATAACAAAAGGTAGAACCGTGATAAAAGCAATAAGCAAAGTGATTAAATATATTTTCCAATGTTGATTAGTTTGTAGACCTGAATCAATAAGCACTAACGGTAAAGCAACAAAATTTGCCATCAGCAGGGTATGTAAACAAAATATACCAAAATTAAGTTTAAGTAGTTGGCGATTATTAATAACCCTTTGTACGCTATTTTTTATAAAATGCGTTTCACGATTAACGATATGATATTGGCAATCAGGTATAACAAAACGAGTTATTAATATTCCACCCAAGGCAAGTAAGCTTATTCCCCAAAACAGACCATGTAGACCGACAGCATGAGTAATAATCGGGCCAAGAACAATTGCAATAGCAAAAGTGATGCCAAAGCTTATTCCCATAAAAGCCATCGCTTTGGTTCTATTTTGTTCGCTAGTCAGATCGGAAAGTAATGCCATAATGGCAGCAGAAATAGCGCCTGCGCCTTGTAAAGCGCGGCCGATAATAATACCCCAGATAGAATCAGTTATTGCGGCGATCACACTACCGCTAATAAAAATAAGTAAGCCGGCGGTAATTAATTGCTTACGACCAAATCGGTCGGACATTAGACCAAAAGGGATTTGGCAGATAGCCTGACTTATACCATAAATCCCAATAGCTAGACCAAGTAATAATTCGTTAGCATCTTTTAGTTCGCGTCCGTAGCTCGTTAGTATGGGTAATACCATGAACATGCCCAGCATACGTAATGTGAATACCGCTCCTAAACCCCAGGTTGCCTTTAATTCTTTTGGCGTCATTTTCCTATCATTCATGGTTTATCTCACAAGCTTTAGCAGTGGACATTGTAAAATGGTTTAGTCGATTAGTTAATATATTTGTCGTCGAAGTATTAATAAAGTATGAATAAAAAAGTAGGGAATTGGTTGACATATTGGCTATTTTAACTGTGAAGGTAGTGGCAATTATTTGCCACTATTCAAGCTAACTTATTATTTAATATAGACAAAAGTCTGTTCAGTAGTAACAGTTGGATCAATAGACATCATAACGCTAAGAGAGGTAATCGCTATGATAGAGAATATAAACAATTTTCGTGCCCAAAGACGATCATCATTCTGATTTTTAAAACCAGAAATTGCCATACCAAGCCACCATAAACTTACCACGGCGCTAACAATAAGATATTTGTAGCCGGCATAGCCGCTAATGGCGAGCATAATCGTTGCTACCATAAAAGCAAGGATATATAAAAAGATATGGGTTTTGGCGACGGAAATTCCTTTAATTACTGGTAACACGGGAATATTGGCAGTCTGATAATCTTTAAAACGAAAAATAGCAATGGCATAAGAGTGTGGCATTTGCCATAAACTAAAGATCAATAGCAGAATCAATGCTCCCATATCAAACTGATCAGAAACAGCGCAGTAACCAATAACGGGCGGAGCGGCGCCGGATAGACTGCCTACCAGGGTGCCATAAACCGATTTACGTTTCATATAGAGGCTATAAATACCCACATAAATGACAAAACCGATAACAGCAAGTAGTGCCGCTAAGGCATTGGTGGCAAGATAGAGCAAAGCTATGCCAGCAATACCTAGTATGCTGGCATAGATTAGGCAACATTTCGGATCAATAAGTCCTTTAACTAAAGGTCGATTTTTGGTTCTCTCCATCATTCGGTCGATATCACGGTCAATATAGTTGTTAAAAACACAACCAGAAGCGACGACCAGAGATACACCGAGTAATGTAGTCATAAATAGTGGGTAATCAATTATGCCTTTTGCTGCGAGTAGAAAACCGCCAATGACAGAAATTAGATTACCGAAAATAATACCTGGTTTGGTCACTTGTAGATATTGCTTCATCAGAACCACAACTCTTTAGTCGAGCATCATATTGATGTTCAGGTTATACATTATCCACAGAGAGCCAATAACAACAATGCCAATGATTAGCATCGTGAACAGGAAGGCAACCAGATTCCAACGGTCATCTGAAGAGGTATTCATATGTAAGAAACAGACAAGATGTACCAGGATCTGGGCAATTGCCGTACCAATAACGATCCACAGGATAGTGTCATGAGATGCAGTACTATTCATTACCATCCAAAAGGGGACAACCGTTAAAATGATCGAGAGTATAAAGCCAATTAGATAGGTCTTCATACTGCCGTGGCTAGCACCTGAGTGCGGTGTATTGGTGTAACTCATGCAAGGGCCCCCAACAGATAAACAACGGTGAATACACAGATCCAAACAACATCTAAGAAGTGCCAAAAAAGACTTAAACAACTTAAACGAGTCTGATTTACGGCAGTGAGGCCATGACGTGAAATATGGATAATCATGATAATGATCCAGGCTAAACCAAAGCTTACATGAATACCGTGTGTACTAACTAGGGTGAAGAAAGCGGAAAGGAAAGCACTGCGATCTGGTCCATAACCTTCAGCAATGAGCTCATGGAATTCGTAAATTTCCATGATAACAAAACCTAATCCGAGTAAAAAAGTAATCAGTAGCCATAGCTTAACTAGATTTATTTTCTGCTTATACATCGCCAGCATCGCAAATCCATAAGTAATGCTACTAAACAATAACAGGAAGGTTTCGATCAATACAAAATTGAGGTTAAAAATATCCTTTCCTGTCGGGCCGCCGGCAGTACCATTAACCAGAACAACGTAGGTGGCAAACAGGCAAGCAAACAGGATCAGATCGCTCATTAAATAGATCCAAAAACCAAATACTTTTGTTGCGCCTATGTCATGATGTCCATGATTTTCATGGGCAATATGTTGTTTAGCTATTGAATTAGTTGACATGCTGGATACCTGCTTTTTTCAGTTCATCGTAATGCTGATTTTCAATACGTTTAATTTCTTCTACAGGGACATAATAATCAACATTGTCATCAAAACTTTTACCAATCCAGGTGGCGATAATTCCCGCAAAGCCTATAATCGCTAGCCACCAAATATGCCAGACCATAGCAAAACCGAAGATCAAACAAAAGGCTGAGATAATCACCCCGGCAGCAGTATTTTTTGGCATATGAATGGGTTCATATTTGGTTGGCTGTTTATATGCAATCCCTTTTTCTTTCATATCCCACCAAGCATCACGTGTATCAATTTGAGGCTCTTTGGCGAAGTTATAAAAAGGTGCCGGAGACGATGTAGACCATTCTAGTGTACGGCCACTCCATGGGTCGCCGGTGATATCGCGATTTTTGTGGCGATCGCGAATACTGACTATTATTTGTATGACTTGGCAGAAGATCCCGATAGCAATTAGAGCCGCACCGAGTGAAGCGATCATCAGCATCGGATGATATTGTGGATCAATGTTTTGACTTAAACGACGAGTCATACCCATGAAACCCAGTATATAAAGTGGCATAAAGGCAATAAAGAAACCGCTGATCCAAAACCAGAAAGCACGAACGCCCCATTTTTCATTTAATGTAAACCCAAAAGCTTTCGGAAACCAGTAGGTCATACCGGCAAAGCAACCAAACACAACCCCGCCGATAATCACATTATGGAAATGGGCAATCAGAAATAAACTATTATGCAGTACAAAATTTGCGCCGGGAACGGCCAATAGTACGCCCGTCATTCCACCAATAGAGAAGGTAATAATAAAGCCAATCGTCCAGAGCATCGGTGTTTTGAATTCGATACGGCCATGGTACATGGTAAATAACCAATTGAATATTTTTACTCCAGTTGGAATAGCAATAATCATGGTAGCTATACCAAAGAATGCATTGACGTTGGCGCCGCTGCCCATGGTAAAGAAGTGATGTAACCAGACGACAAACGACATTACGGTAATAACAATAGTTGCCCAGACCAGAGACGTATATCCAAATAAACGTTTTTTAGCGAAAGTGGCGGTAACTTCCGAAAATACGCCAAAAACAGGTAACACGAGTATATAAACTTCAGGATGCCCCCAAGCCCAGACCAAATTGATATACATCATCATATTGCCGCCCATATCATTAGTGAAGAAATGGGTGCCTAAATATCGGTCAAGTGTGAGGAGTGCGATGGTAACAGTTAAGATAGGGAATGCGGCAATAATCAGTACATTAGTACAAAGTGCTGTCCAGGTAAAAACAGGCATTTTCATCATTGACATGCCAGGTGCTCGCATTCGTAGAATGGTGGCAAAAAAGTTTATTCCGGTTAGCGTCGTGCCAATGCCTGATATTTGTAAACTCCATATCCAGTAATCTACCCCGACACCAGGATTGTATTCCTTACCTGATAATGGGGGGTAAGCCAGCCAGCCGGTCTGGGCAAATTCACCGATACCTAATGACAGATTAATCAAGATAACGCCAACGATAAATAACCAAAGACTGAGAGAATTTAAAAAAGGAAAGGCGACGTCGCGAGCGCCTATCTGTAATGGGACAACCAAATTCATTAAACCAACCACGAAAGGTGTTGCCATGAAAAAAATCATGATCACACCGTGTGCGGTAAAAATTTGATCATAATGATGCGGTGGTAAAAAACCGGCCTCACCAGCTGATGCTAATGCTTGTTGACCTCGCATCATAATTGCATCGGCAAAACCACGCAGTAGCATGACCATGGCAACGATAATATACATAATGCCAATTTTTTTATGATCGACACTCGTTAGCCATTCACTCCATAACCACTTCCATTTACCAAAATAGGTGATAACCCCTAAAATAGCGATACCCGCTAATAAAATACAGATCACAGTGATGACAATAATTGGCTCGTGAATCGGGATTGCATCGAGCGTTAATTTACCCAACATACTATTTATTCCTTAGCATCGACATGAGCAGAATGGTTCATATGCATTAATTGATTGCCAGACATTTCATGTACGGTTTTGTTAGCATGATTGATATGATGTTCATGGCCGAATTTTAATATCAGTTCTTCATAGAGATTTGGTTTTACGCTTGAAAAATAGGTAACAGGAACATTGTGGCTAGGTTTAGCCAATTGGTTAAATGTCGCCATGCTATCTAGCGTTTTGGAAGATGCTTTTACTTTTTGTACCCATTTGTCAAAACTTGCCATATCAGGCGTTGCAATGACATTAAATTTCATGTCTGAAAAGCCATGCCCGCTATAACTTGATGAAAAGCCTTTATAGGTACCAGGTTCATTAGCAATCAAGTGAAGCTTGGTTTGCATACCGGCCATCGCATAAATTTGGCCACCAAGTGCGGGAATAAAAAAGGAATTCATCACTGACTCAGCGGTTACTTTAAAGTTGATTGGCACACCGACAGGAATCGCGATTTCATTAACGGTCGCAATATTTTCTTCTGGGTAGACAAATATCCATTTCCAATCGGTTGAAATGACCTGAATGGTAATAGGTTTTTTATCGCTTTCTAATGGTTTATAGGGATCCAATTGATGGGTGGTTTTCCAGGTAATTACGGCAAGAATAATGATGATGATGATAGGAACTGTCCAGCAAACTAACTCGATTTTATTTGAGTGTGCCCAGTCTGGCCGGTAGGTTGCTTGTTTATTGCTTGCTCGATATTTTCTGGCGAAAATAATCGCCATAAAAATGACCGGAATGACAACAATTAACATTAAACCAAGTGCAGTCAGTATTAGTTTTCTTTGCTCAATACCAATGGCGCCCTTAGGATCCATTAATACCATATCGCAACCAGTTAACAGGCAAACAATAGCAAGCAGTGAGATGACTCCAATACTTCCTTTATATTTTATAAGTCTCATTTAGCGACCCCAAATGACAAAGATGGTTATTGTCGTTTTGTTCAGTGTGGGCATTTTACGGTAACGTTATATTAGTGTAAACAATTGTAAGACGCACAAATATAATTGTTATTACTTTCTGTTAAAGTGATCACATGTAAAATTGAATTTATTATAGAACGGTTTTAATGATTATTTTGCAGTTAACAATTATTTACATTAAATGATTTTATTATGAATAAAAAGAGGCAGATAAATGGAAGCGGCCGTGTGATTTTATAGGTTGAAAATCAATTATAATGCTAAATAATAGTTAATTTTTTTGATGCTTATTATTTAGCACTAGTTAAAAATAGCATTTATTATCAAATACGCTGTCTTTACGTTAGCTTACATGATTAAAAATTATATTTGATGGTATAAATGATCCCATCGTGATAGAAATCATCTCCAAGCTTGTTATCGGCATAACGATATTGAATACCCGCAGATAAGGTTTCTAATGGCGTCCACCATAAAGCAATAGCGCCATTAATCCCTTTTTTTCCGCCATTGCCATAGCGTTTTGCGCGATTAAATTCCATTTCATGCCAATTAGTGATAGAAAAATTTTGTGACCACAATTGAAAACTATAACCTGCAACCCAACCAATGACATAACCATTGTTACCAGAATAGAAACTTTGATCAACATAATGTAAGGCTAAGAAGGGTTTTAGCCAAAAATTGCCGCGTGAGAAATTGTAGCCAAAACCATAAAGTGTGTTAATTTCGTGGAAATTACCCCCATATTTATAGCCGGGTAAGGACCAAATACCATAAAGATGGCCATATAGATTAAAGCCACTGTTACCTAAGTAGACACGACCTGTGGTTTTAACGGCGTAGCGTTGGTTTCTGCTGGGCTCGGTTCTACGCTGATGAAATGGGTTCTCCACATCAAAGAAACCATAAAGTTCACCCCAATTAAAGTTAGCGCCTCCTTCCAGTTCAAGATAGGCAAAATCTTTTTTGCGGGTAGAGTGAGCAGATTTATTTTCCGCTCGTTGTGACCAGTCAAAATAATTTAAACTGATATTAGCAAAACCATTTTGATAACCAACAGGGTTTTCTGTGGTGGTATTAGCCATGGCAAACGGAGTGAGCGACGTCAATATCGTAATAGGTAAAAACTTTTTACTCATAAATTTTGTTAACTTAATTTTAAATAAATTTAAACGCATTTTAATACAATACAATGCAATGCAAAAGTCGCGAGATGATAGAGTTTGTTTTTGTAAATAGAAATAGGATCCTATTCATAGAGTGATAGAGATCACTCTATATCAATGATTATTTCTTAACAGTCAATAATAAATAATTTATATAAATGTTATGAAGTTAACTATCTAGTATTTATTAATATATTCTAAAGGTTATTATTGCATTGTTTGGGTATTTCTGTTTTACGTATTGCTAGATAATCCAGAATCGCGCCTAAAATAAAACCAATGGTAGCCATTATTATACTAAAATTAATTAGTTGCTCTTTATAAATTAACATTTTTAGCCATAGCTCAATATGTTGGGTAAATAGATAAATTTGGCAGGTGGAAAAATAACAAGCAACGGTTACTATAAGCCAAAATATAAATATACCCACTGAGATGGCAAGACACAAAATAGCTAATTTATAGGTTTGTTTAAAATAAGTTCGACGCATAAATTGGCCAGTTTGTTGGATATAAAATAAAGATGGTTTGCAAATCAATAATAAAAAAATACTCGGCAATGAAATAATGATAGAGATAAGATAAAAAGTGGGCCAATCATATTTGCTTACTAACATGCTTGCGATGGGGCCAACATAAACTCTTCCAATGGCAGATAAGGCTGACAGTAATGCAAATTGAGTTGCTGAAAGAGAATGATTACAAAGGGTCATAAGTAGTGCGACAAAAGAGGCCGTTCCCATGCCGGAGAAGATATTTTCAATAAAGATAACGCTGCTGGTAGTATAAATATTGGCGGGCGTTACTGCCAGAAACCAATAACCAAAATTAGAAATAGCCTGTAAAATACCGAAAATAAGTAAGGCTTTAAATAAGGACATTTTTTGCATAACATAACCGCCATATAAAGCGCCAAGAATAGTTGC
The DNA here is from genome assembly GCF_004768525.1 of Arsenophonus nasoniae. Classification (NCBI taxonomy): domain Bacteria; kingdom Pseudomonadati; phylum Pseudomonadota; class Gammaproteobacteria; order Enterobacterales; family Morganellaceae; genus Arsenophonus; species Arsenophonus nasoniae. The sequence goes on along the minus strand of NZ_CP038613.1, from coordinate 3,169,554 downwards.
AAAGAGTCCAAAAGTTTTATTAATGGTGCCAACTTCACCTAGAGAAAAGCCAAGTTTATTTAATAGAAAATTGGTACTAAGCGCCATAACAAATGCATCACCCATTTTATAGAAAATGATCAACAACAAGGTGATCCAGGCATTATTACGGCTAAAAAATTCTACGAAGGGCTCATAGATAGCTTCATAGAGTGTTGTGGGTGGTGGGGATTTTATTAGCGGTTCTTTCGCCGATAGCGTTGCGTAGACACCAATTAGCATTAAGCTGGCCATCAGTAGATAGAGTTGCTGCCAAGTAACAAAATGCTCGACCAACCATAAAGCCAATCCACCTGAAACTAGCATACTAATACGATATCCCATAACGGATATTGCTGCTCCGGCACCACGCTCTTCTGCCGACAATAAATCGGTTTTATAAGCATCAAAAACAATATCTTGTGATGCAGAGCAGAAAGCGACAAGCACCGCAACCGCTGCCAACCACCAAAGATGTTCCTTTGGGTCCATCAATCCCATCGCCGCAATACTGATAATCAGCAAAATCTGTGTGGTTAATAACCAACCACGACGACGACCTAACCATGGCAGGGTATAGCGATCCATTAAGGGTGACCAAAGAAACTTTAATACATAAGCTTGGCCAACTAATGAAAAAAAACCGATCGTTTTTATATCAATATTTTCGACGGTCAGCCAGGCTTGTAAAGTACTTGCGGTAAGTGCCAGGGGCAATCCTGACACAAAACCTAACAAAAGCAGCATTCTGGAACGATGTTGGCTAAAAACGGTTAGATAGTTTTTTTTCATAGTCGTCCTATTGCTCTGTTGTTGATAAACAGAGTTATTGCGGGCAATACATTAATTAATACGCACAACAATTCATTATTTGTTTTGTTTTATAAACTGGCTGGTTTCAGGATCATTCGCCATATCAGCCATAATGTCGGTTAACGCTTTATTGATTGCATTAGCAATTTTTTCGTTGCTGGCCTCAAGCGGCCCTTGTTCGTTGTAGCTACGCGTATAGGTGCGTGTACTGGTTGAGCCGTTAGAAGCCATAGCTACCACACTAATTGCAACATCGACAGTAATATTATGACGTAAGCTGCCTTCCTGTACATCGGCATACAGCTTATTAAGAACAATTTGCAAATTGATATTAGCCGGTGCGCTAATAGTATAGCCTCTAGCAACCATCTGTTTTTCTAATGCTTCCTGTAATAGATAACGTAAATCGCGAGAGGGTTTTAATACGGCTAGTGTGGCGTTACGATTAACTTCGGCAAGTGCCGTTGAGCTTCGTTTATCAATGCTAGTAATGTTAATTGAAACTGCTCTTATGGTTGGATCTTGAGTTGGCAGTGTAATATTTGGATCGATAGATAAAGTATTACTTTGGGCAACACATCCCATTAAACCCAATGAGATTAACAGAGCAAAGATTAGACAAAAGGTGTTTTTTAACATGTTTTCTCAACCTATTTTGGAATTACTTGATTTAATCGTTACCATATTTTGGTATTTTACTGCTAGTATGCCAGAAAGTTATCGGCATTTGATGAAGGAACCTACTAAAAAAATTTGCCTGGATGAGGCTTTAATCGTAATTTAGTAAAATTTAATCCTATTGCTAACCAATATGGCTAAATTGCAGACAGTAATAATAAAAAATGCTTACTTAGGGTATTAAATCGGAAGAGTCTATTAATATGGTAACTAAACCTATGCAAACTATATGTAAGCAAATTGAAGAAAAACTTAAATACGCTTTTTCGCCTGTATATTTGTTGGTATTAGATGAAAGTGATCAACATAATGTTCCGCCAGGTACGGAAAGTCACTTTAAAGTTATTTTAGTAACAGAAAAATTTGCAGCACAACGGATGGTTGCTCGTCATCAAGTTGTTTATCAATTATTGGCAGATGAATTATCTAATTGTGTTCACGCATTGGCGTTACATACTTATACCCCAACTGAGTGGCAACAACGCCAACAGATAGTTTTTCCTTCACCAGCTTGCCGTGGTGGGGAGTAGGTCAATTGAGATTAAGAAATAGATAATTATGCTTGCTTACCGCGATATTATTTAACAATAGTTGCTAATAAAAATACTATTTTCGTTTTTTGCTTATACTGCGTTAGTCATAGCAATTTTAGCGCGTTTACTATTTATTATTCACCTTTTCTCGACTCACCCCTAATGCATCTGTATAATGTCGCGTCTAATTTTCTATAAGGTTTCGGAACACTTCTACTTATCAGGGATCCTCAAAATAGAGGGTAAACCCGGGTTTCGGGAGCAGCGTGTTGTCAGAGCAAGTGCTTGATAACATTCACTCTGGAGTTGACCGAGTACTAAGATTCTTTTGAGGTAACAAGATGCAAGTTTCTGTTGAAACAACTCAAGGGCTGGGGCGTCGTGTAACAATTACCGTTCCTAATGCTGATATTGAAAAAGCAGTGAATAGTGAACTCATTAATGTGGCAAAAAAAGTGCGCATTGATGGTTTTCGTAAAGGCAAAGTGCCGATGAATATCGTTAAGCAACGTTATGGTACTTCTGTATTACAGGATGTGCTGGGCGATTTAATGCAACGTAATTTTGTCAGTGCAATCATAGAACAAAAAATTAATCCAGCTGGGGCACCAAAATATCAACCTGAACAGTTTAAAACGGGTGAAGATTTTACCTATACCGTCGAATTTGAAGTATATCCAGAAATTGACCTAAAGGGTTTAGAAAATATCAAGGTTGAAAAACCTATTGTTGCGGTAAAAGATCAAGATGTTGATATCATGTTGGAAACATTACGCAAGCAACAAGCAACTTGGCAAGAGACAAAAGAGAAAGTTGGCGCAGATTCGCGAGTGACTATCGATTTTAAAGGCACCATCGATGGTGAAGCGTTCGAAGGCGGTAATGCGAGAGATTTTGTGTTAGTAATGGGTGAAGGTCGCATGATACCAGGTTTTGAAGATGGTATTATGGGGCATCAGGCAGGTGAAGAATTTACCATTGATGTCAATTTCCCAGCCGATTATCATGCAGAGAATTTAAAAGGTAAAGCGGCTAACTTTGCTATCACTTTGCAGAAAGTGGAACAACGGATATTACCAGAACTAACCGAAGAATTTATCAAACAGTTTGGTGTCCCTGATGGTTCAATGGAGAGTTTACGTGCAGAAGTACGCAAAAATATGGAGCGTGAGCTGAAAACCGCTGTTCGTAATCGAATTAAGACACAAGTACTTGATGGTTTAGTTAAGGAAAACGAAATTGAAGTGCCTACTGCTGTTGTTGACAGTGAAATAAATGTACTACGTCGACAAGCCGCACAACGTTTTGGTGGTAATGAAAAGCAAGCGTTAGAATTACCACGTGAAATATTTGAAGAGCAAGCTAAACATCGCGTCATTGTTGGTTTATTATTAGGTGAAGTTATTAATAAAAACTCGCTAACCGCAGATGACGCTCGCGTTAAATCACTGATTGAAGATATGGCTTCGGCTTATGAAGATCCCTCTGAAGTGATCGAATACTACAGCAAAAATAAAGAGTTAATGGATAGTGTTCGTAATTTGGCGCTAGAGGAACAGGCGATTGAAATATTATTAGAAAAAGCGGAAGTAACAGATAAAGAAACTCAATTCCAAGAGTTAATGAATCAGGCTCAGATGAGGTAATTGCTGAGTAGTGAAATGTTATTATCTGGTTTTGTAAAAACCCGTGGTTTGATGCTACGGGTTTTTTATCGTTAAAAAACTTTTCCTTTTTCTTGAAAAAAGAAAAGAATAACCCCAGATAATTTTCTATATTGTTGTATGACTTTCTTCATAAGGGAGAATATTCCTTATGAATAATGGTTAAGTTTGTAATTATAGTCATTCTTATTTATCTCAAGTAGAATTAGATAGATTGGGCACCATAAAGCGTTTAATTAGGAGATGGAAATGTCATATCATAATAATCAAGATCAACTTGCGCCGCATATGGCATTGGTGCCAATGGTCATTGAACAGACTTCACGCGGTGAACGTTCTTATGATATTTATTCGCGCCTACTTAAAGAAAGAATTATTTTTTTAACTGGCCAGGTCGAAGATCACATGGCGAATTTAGTGGTTGCTCAAATGCTGTTTTTAGAAGCTGAAAACCCGGATAAAGACATCCATCTTTATATTAATTCACCGGGTGGAGTTATAACGGCAGGTATGTCAATTTATGACACGATGCAATTTATTAAACCTGACGTTAGTACAATTTGTATGGGGCAAGCATGTTCGATGGGTGCTTTTCTGCTTACAGCAGGTGCTAAAGGAAAACGTTATTGTTTGCCCAATTCTCGTGTCATGATTCACCAACCGTTAGGCGGGTTTCAAGGACAAGCGTCTGATATCGAAATTCACGCCAAAGAGATTTTAAAAATTAAATCACGTATGAATGAATTAATGGCTAAGCATACGGGTAAAAAAATAAAAGAGGTTGAGAACGATACTGAACGGGATCGTTTTTTAACCGCTGAGGAAGCAGTTAGTTACGGTTTGGTAGATAAAATTTATACTAATCGTAATTAATTTACATAAATGTATGGCATGCCTGATATAGTTATATACATGATTAATTAGTAACAGTTTTCTGTTATACTCTTTGTTAAAATTAGGGTGATGGTTAAAAAAGTGAGGTTATCTGAATGACAGATAAACGCAAAGAGAGTTCAGGAAAGTTGCTGTACTGCTCCTTCTGCGGAAAAAGCCAGCATGAAGTTCGTAAATTAATTGCTGGTCCGTCAGTTTATATCTGTGATGAGTGTGTTGAGCTCTGTAACGATATTATTCGAGAAGAAGTTAAAGAGATTGCACCACATCGTGAGCGCAGCGCATTACCGACACCCCATGAAATTCGTCATCATCTGGATGATTATGTTATTGGCCAAGAAAATGCTAAGAAAGTATTGGCGGTAGCCGTTTATAACCATTATAAACGGCTACGTAATGTCTCTAACGAAGGGGTAAATGGAGAAGGGGTAGAGCTAGGTAAAAGTAATATTTTGCTTATTGGGCCCACTGGCAGCGGTAAGACACTATTAGCTGAAACTTTGGCGCGCTATCTAGATGTCCCATTTACCATGGCTGATGCGACAACATTAACGGAAGCAGGTTATGTTGGCGAAGATGTTGAAAATATTATTCAGAAACTTCTACAAAAATGTGACTATGATGTAGAGAAAGCACAGCGTGGTATCGTTTATATTGACGAAATAGACAAAATATCTCGTAAGTCTGATAATCCGTCAATTACGCGAGATGTTTCAGGGGAAGGGGTTCAGCAAGCTTTACTTAAGCTTATTGAAGGTACAATTGCTGCCGTGCCGCCTCAGGGAGGCCGTAAACATCCACAACAAGAATTTTTACAAGTTGATACTTCTAAAATTTTATTTATTTGTGGTGGTGCATTTGCAGGTCTTGATAAAGTGATTGGACAACGGTTAAATACACGTTCAGGCATTGGTTTCTCAGCTGAGGTGAAAAGCGAATCTGAGCGAGCGACTGAAGGTGAGCTGCTTTCTCAAGTGGAACCGGAAGATTTAATTAAGTTTGGTTTGATCCCTGAGTTTATTGGTCGTTTACCTGTCGTAGCTACTTTAGGCGAATTAAGTGAAGAAGCATTAATTCAGATTCTGAAAGAGCCTAAAAATGCGTTGACTAAGCAATATCAAGCACTGTTTGAACTTGAAGGTGTTAATCTGGAGTTTCGTGAAGAAGCATTGAAAGCAATTGCGAAAAAAGCCATGTCGAGGAAAACAGGAGCACGTGGTTTACGTTCTATTGTGGAAGGCGCTTTACTCGAAACTATGTATGATTTGCCGTCAATGGAGCATGTTGAGAAGATAGTAATTGATGAAATGGTCGTTGCCGGTCAATCAGAACCTTTGGTGATTTATAGTCAGCCTGATATTCAAGCATCCGGTGAAAAATAAATCTCAATGCTTTTTTGATTGAATTGTATAATGCAAAATGAGGGATTTCCCTCATTTTGTGTTTAATGCCGAATCAGGCTATTGAATGTCAAAATCTTGTCCCCATATAACTTTATATTTGAACTGAGGTTTCTCAAAACTTTTAAGGAAACCCTAAAATTGGCATAAGCTAAACGAAGAGAGAACCTTATGAATCTTGAGCGTTCCGAACGCATTGAAATTCCCGTACTGCCTCTGCGTGATGTCGTGGTTTATCCACATATGGTGATCCCATTATTTGTTGGCCGTGAGAAATCAATTCACTGTCTTGAAGCCGCAATGGATCATAATAAGCAGGTCATGTTGGTGGCTCAAAAAGAAGCGTCTACTGATGAGCCAAGTGTAAATGATCTTTTCTCTGTAGGGACAGTTGCTTCTGTTTTGCAGATGCTAAAACTACCAGATGGTACTGTTAAAGTATTAGTTGAAGGTCTGCGGCGTGCAAAAATCACAACGCTAACAGATAATGGAGAATATTTCATTGCACAGGCTGAGTATTTTAGTTCTCCAACTGTTGATGAAAAAGAGCAAGAAGTCCTAAACCGGACAACCATTAATCAGTTTGAAGGCTATATTAAACTGAATAAAAAGATCCCACCTGAAGTATTAACATCATTACATTCTATTGAACAATCGGACAAATTAGCTGATACAATCGCTTCCCATATGCCGTTAAAATTAGCGGATAAACAGCGTGTATTAGAAATGGCGGATGTGGTTGAGCGCCTTGAATATTTGATGGCAATGATGGAATCTGAAATTGATTTACTGCAGGTTGAAAAACGTATTCGTAATCGCGTTAAAAAGCAGATGGAGAAAAGTCAGCGCGAATACTATTTGAATGAGCAGATGAAAGCAATTCAGAAAGAATTAGGTGAGATGGAAGATGCGCCTGATGAATATGAAATGTTCAAACGTAAAATTGAAGAAGTCAAAATGCCAAAGGAAGCGCGGCAAAAAGCGGAAGCAGAATTACAAAAATTGAAAATGATGTCACCGATGTCTGCTGAAGCGACAGTTTTACGCAGCTATATTGATTGGATGGTGCAAGTCCCGTGGAATGCTCGTAGTAAAGTTAAAAAAGATTTGCTAAAAGCTCAGGAGACATTGGACAGCGATCATTATGGTTTAGAACGCGTTAAGGAACGTATTCTCGAATATTTAGCTGTGCAGAGTCGTGTGAGTAAAATTAAAGGGCCAATTTTATGTTTGGTGGGACCGCCTGGTGTCGGTAAAACATCCTTGGGCCAATCAATTGCTAAAGCGACAGGACGTAAATATATTCGTATGGCACTTGGTGGTGTCCGTGATGAGGCTGAAATTCGTGGACATAGACGAACTTATATTGGCTCCATGCCGGGAAAACTAATTCAAAAGATGGGAAAAGTGGGTGTTAAGAACCCCTTATTTTTGTTAGATGAAATCGATAAAATGTCCTCGGATATGCGAGGTGATCCTGCATCAGCTTTACTTGAAGTGCTCGATCCAGAACAAAATGTTGCCTTTAATGACCACTATTTAGAAGTTGATTATGACCTTTCTGATGTTATGTTCGTTGCAACTTCAAACTCGATGAACATTCCAGCACCGTTATTAGATCGGATGGAAGTGATTCGTCTTTCTGGTTATACCGAAGATGAAAAACTCAACATTGCGAAAAAACATTTGTTACCCAAACAGATCCAACGAAATGCCCTAAAAAAAGGGGAACTTACGATCGATGATAGCGCAATTATTGGCATTATTCGTTATTATACCCGCGAGGCTGGTGTTCGTGGTTTAGAACGAGAAATTTCAAAATTATGCCGTAAAGCAGTCAAAGCACTACTGATGGATAAATCATTAAAACACCTTGTCATTAATGACGATAATCTAAAAGACTATCTTGGTGTGCGTAAAGTTGATTACGGTCGTGCAGATACTGAAAATCGTATCGGTCAAGTGACGGGTTTGGCTTGGACAGAAGTTGGTGGTGATTTATTAACTATTGAAACAGCTTGTGTACCGGGCAAAGGTAAACTCACTTATACCGGATCACTAGGTGAGGTTATGCAAGAATCAATTCAGACTGCATTAACTACCGTTCGAGCGAGAGCAGAAAAGTTAGGTATTAATGCTGATTTCTACGAAAAACGGGATATTCATGTGCATGTACCAGAGGGAGCAACACCAAAAGATGGTCCCAGTGCAGGAATTGCGATGTGCACAGCATTGGTTTCTTGTTTGACCGGTAATCCTGTACGAGCAGATGTAGCGATGACAGGTGAGATAACATTACGCGGTTTAGTGTTACCAATTGGTGGTTTAAAAGAAAAATTGCTAGCCGCTCACCGTGGTGGGATAAAAATTGTGTTAATTCCCGATGAAAATCGTCGTGATTTGGAAGAAATACCTCAAAATGTTATCGCAAATTTAAAAATTTACCCGGTAAAGACCATTGAAGAAGTTTTTTCTATTGCATTACAAAATCCCCCTTTTGGGATGGAGATAGTGAGCAAAAAATGTTCTTAATGCCCTGATTTAAAATAAAAATTTTATATAAAATTAAAACTGATAAATCTTAAATGGTTTATCAGTTTTTTTTGTCTCCTAAATAATTTAAGTAAACAAATCTATAATTATTTGGCTGTAATATGTTTTCTTGCCATACTTTTGTAGTAGTGATACGACGGTGTCATCTTTTTGTGAACCGTTAGCAATATGTTTGTTTAATCCATAATTAATAAAATGGGGATGATAAGCGTGAAAAAGAAAGAACTAGTAGAGAAAATTGCAAAAGAGTCGAAGGCTGCTAAATCAGTCGCTGAGAGCGTGTTGAATGCATTTCTTAAAACTGTATCTCAAACTCTTAAAAAAGGTGATAAAGTTCAGTTAATAGGCTTTGGCACTTTTGAAGTTAAACAACGTGCAGCACGTAATGGCCGTAATCCTAAGACAGGTAAGGTAATTAAGATAGCTGCAGCAAAGGTACCGTCGTTTAAAGCCGGCCAAGGATTAAAAGATACTGTTAACGGCCACAAGAAAAAATAAGGATTGCGGCATACTGTTAACGGATAAACTAAAACAGAATCAATTGTTTTAGTAAGTTAGAATCGGGCGCATCATAAACATGATGCGCTTTTTTCTTTTAAGCTAAAATAGCGTATTATGCATCTATTTACTTTGATTAAAAACGGAGAGTATCCTCTTTATGATGGACAACCTACGCACGGCGGCAAATAGTCTTGTGCTAAAAATAGTATTTGTGATTATTATCTTATCCTTTGTGCTTACTGGCGTTGGTAGTTACCTGATTGGCGGTTCAAGTAATCACGTGGCGAAAGTGAATGGTACAGCAATTAGTCAAGTTCAACTACAGCAAGCTTTTCAGCAAGAAAAGCAAGTATTACAAGAACGATTGGGTGATCAATTTGCTGAAATTGCGAGTAGTGAACAAGGGATGCAAATGTTGCGTCGTCAAGCTTTGGAACGTTTAATTGGCGTGACATTGCTTAATCAATATTCAAACCAATTGGGTTTAACGGCGAGTGATAATCAAGTTAAGCAGGATATCTACAATATGCCGATATTTCAAACAGACGGGCATTTTGATAGTGAAAAATATCGAACGATTTTATCCCAACATAATGTTAATGCTGATGATCTTGCCCAAGAAATACGGCAAAACTTGATTAACCGTCAACTTAGCAAAATGTACATAACGGATGAATTTGTCTTACCTGAAGAAGTTAAGTCCTATGCTCAGTTACTTTTACAGCAACGTGAAGTAAAAACAGCAACTTTATCGCTTGCTAACTATCAATCTAAACAAACGGTTACAGATAAAGAGTTACAAGATTACTATAATGCGCATCAGAACAGTTTTATTTCACCCGAACAGGTACAGGTTAGTTATATTAAGTTAGATGCCGCTTCTCAACGTGAAAATGTGGCGGTCAAAGATGAAGAGCTGAAAAACTATTATGAGCAAAATATAGCTAACTTTACTCAGCCAGCGCAAAAACATTACAGCATGATCCAATTGCCAACAGAAAAAGAAGCCGATTCCGTTGTGAAATCGTTAGCCGGTGGTGCGGATTTTAAGCAATTAGTTGCCGAAAAATCGACAGATAAATTTAGCGCAGCAAATCATGGTGCTCTTGGTTGGATGGAGGCGACTTCAACGCCAAGTGAAATTATTGCTGCTAATCTAACTAAAAAAGGGCAGATTTCAGCTGTAATAAAATCGGCTAGCAATTATATTATATTTCGCCTTGATGATATTAAACCTGAAGTAGTAAAACCTTTTCAGTCTGTGAAAACAGAGATTGCCAATACACTAAAAAATGAAAAAGCGATTAATGCATTTTATTCACTCCAACAAACTGCAAGTCGTGCGGCAATGGATGATAACGAATCATTAACAGCTGCTGAAAAGGCTACGGGTATTAAAGCGGTAACAACAGGTTGGTTTAGTCGTAATAATCTTCCCGAAGAAATAAGATTTGATAAGGTGGCTGATACTATTTTTAACGGTAACTTAGTAGATAAAAATGGGCCAACAGGTATTAATTCAGATGTTATTAATGTCGATGGTGATCGTGCGTTTGTTATTCGAGTTGAAAAATATAAACCACAGGTAACACAGCCATTTGATGAGGTGAAAAAAACAGTAGCTGAATTAGTGAAGCTTAATAAGGCCACAAAAGAAATGGAAGCAGAGGGCAATAAATTGCTTACTGCATTAAAACAGGGGGCAGGTGAAGCTGCTTTAGCCAAACTAGGTATTAATTTTGGTGATGCTAAGATTATTGAGCGTTTTGAGCAAAATGACGTATTGGTTGAACCCATTTTTCAAATGCCTATTCCCAAAGAAAACACACCGACTTATTTCAGCACCAAAGATGCTAAAAATAATTTAGTTATTATTCAATTAATTAAAGTTACTCAAGGTCAACCGACAGATGAAGAATTAAAGGTTTTTTCGCAACGTTATAAAATGATACTTGGCAATGTTATGATGGAATCATTGATGTTAAATTTACGTGATAGTGCTAAAGTCGATTTAGGACGAATGGAGTAATTTGCGATCGTCTTTCACATAATTGAATACGATTACATAAATTAGAGGCTGTGCTTGCGCAGCCTTTTACTATTTTATCATTCTATTGTCGTAATGTTTTTTTATTCTTGTATCTTATCCATTGCTTAGAAAATCTGTTTTTTCATAGAGAAATTATCCCAGAATTGCTTAGCAAACGACCATAAAGCGTATACACCAGGGAAATATAATGCCTATTTGGGTAAATAAATATTGATTTTTACTAATGAATAAGGAGGTTAAAGATGCTGCTAATGATAAAAAAGAAAATAAAGTTTACAACTAGGATCTTGATTTTTGCGATAGGATTTTGTCATACCGCACTTGCCCAATCTGATCAGCTAAAAGTCGCTAATGATCAACCGCAAACTACAACGAAATTAGTTATCAATAAAATGGACAATCGACAGTTGATGGATGATAAAGTTAACATCAATACTGCATCTGAGGAGGAGTTGGCGGAGAAATTAAATGGGGTCGGATTAAAAAAAGCGCAGTTAATCGTGCTACATCGCAAGAAATTTGGCGGATTTAAATCAATCGAGCATCTTCAGGATGTGCCAGGTATTGGTTTGGGTTTTATTGAAAAAAATCGTGAGAAATTAACCTATTAAAATGTGATAGGAACTGAGAGATAGCTATTAGTCTCAGTTCCTTATTCCTTACACCAATATACGCTGTAGGTATTAAATACACTTAAGCTAAAAATAATAAATATAAATTATTATATCTTGCATTGATTAATAGAGTGCTATTTATTCTAAGTTAAATTAGGTTATTGTTTGCGTATCGTTAAATAGTATCAATTTAAAATTATTTAAGGTGCATTTTTTGCTTTAAAGAGGACATAATTGCTTGTCTATGATTAAGATAATATTTTAATCCCTCTGCACGCAGATGGCAGGCTGCACATTTTTGACAGCCATCACCTATAATACCATTGTAACAAGTAAGGGTTTTATTTTGTATAAATTCAAAGGAGTGGTAATAATCGGCTAGTGCCCAAGTCTCGGCTTTATTTAGCCACATAAGTGGGGTTTCAAAGCGAATTGCTTTAGCTATACCTAGGCAAATAGCTTGATTGAGCGCTTTAACAAATTCATCTCTACAATCAGGATAACCAGAAAAGTCTGTTTCACAAACACCGGTTATAACTACTTCAGCTTGAACTTGGTAAGCATAAATAGCAGCAAGTGTGAGAAATAGAATGTTACGTCCTGGAACGAAAGTGTTGGGTAATTCACTTTCACTGCTTTTTTCATAGGAAGGTATTGGAATGTTATCGCGAGTTAGACTACTAATAGCAAGTTCATTTAATAGTCCGACATCCAGTATTTTATGTGCTTTGATGTTAAAATGCTGGCATATCTTTTGAGCAACAACAATTTCAGTACTATGACGTTGAGCGTAATTGAAAGTAATACAATGAACTTCGTCATATTGTTTTATTGCTTGTATAAGACAAGTGGTGGAATCTTGTCCGCCACTAAATACAATAACTGCTCGTTTCAACATGCCAATACTATCCATCAATGAAGTTTAAGTAACAAATTTTGCTATTCCATATGATACGTTATGTTACCGAGTTTAATCTAGTTTAGATAGCCTTAATTGGGAAGATATATTCATTGTGTTATATTATTTTGTTTAAATTATTAAATATGGGGTTATTTTATTCTAACTATTTATTAATAATACTATATTAATTCTATGTAATCATTAGATAAAAAATGCCATTATTTATTGGATATATCGTAATGTTTCCTTGATTATAAAGCGGGTAAAATTAATTTGTTAAAAATATTTTAGATAAATATTATGATGTTAGGTGGATTTCGATAGTTTTATAAATATTTTGTCAACAAGATAGCTAATTGAATTGATCTTTTTTATTTTTGATTGAGAAAATAAAATATACAACAATTTTGTCTGTATCTCATTAATTTATTGAACTGTAACTTATTATATTTTTTGATGTAATTTTCAATATCAGGATAAAAAAATGTGAGATTATTTTCTCAATTACGTTGGTATTTCTTAACTGAGTGGCGCCGGTATTTTGGTGCAATCATTTTATTAATTTTTATTGCGGGATTACAGCTCATCCCACCACGCCTCGTTGGCTTTATTATTGATGGCATTTAAGCAAACCATGGGTATCAAACAACTTTTGGGTTGGATAAGTGTAATGGTATTTATTGCATTCATTATTTATGGATTGCGTTATATCTGGCGGTTATGGTTATTTGGTGCTTCTTACAAATTAGCCGTACAGTTAAGACAGAAATTTTATCAACAATTTAGTCGCCAAACTCCTGAGTTTTATTTACGTCATAGAGTGGGCGATCTTATTGCACGTACAACAAATGATGTTGATCGAGTTGTTTTTGCGGCGGGAGAAGGTGTCCTGACACTAGTCGATTCTTTGGTAATGGGGTGTGCGGTATTAATTATCATGAGTATAGAGATCAGTTGGCAACTGACCCTGCTATCATTGCTACCAATGCCAATTATGGCAATCATTATTAAGCGATATGGTGAGCAACTACATAAACGCTTTAAATCTGCCCAAGGTGCATTCTCTTCTCTCAATAATCATGCTCAGGAAAGTTTAACTAGTATCCGTATGATTAAAGCGTTTGGTCTTGAAGATTACCAATCCTATCAGTTTGAGATTGCGGCATTAGAGGCTGGACGTAAAAATATGCATGTTGCTAAAGTTGATGCCAAATTTGACCCTACTATCTATATTGCGATAGGCGCTGCAAATTTTTTGGCGGTAACGGGTGGAAGCTGGTTGGTTTGGCATAATAAAATGACACTAGGTGACTTGACTAGTTTTGTTATGTATTTAGGGCTTATGATATGGCCAATGTTAGCGCTTGCATGGATGTTTAATATTGTTGAGCGTGGAAGCGCTGCTTATAGCAGAATCTGTGTTTTATTTGAAGAACCCCTATCAATTATTGATGGAAAACAGTGTTTGCAGCCAAGATCTGGTCAATTGAGCGTAAACATTCGCCAATTTTATTATCCAGGTGCTGGAATATCTTCTTTGCATAATATTGTATTCAATATACAGCCAGGGCAATTAGTTGGAATTTGCGGTCCAACCGGGGCCGGAAAATCAACACTATTATCATTATTGCAACGTCATTTTGATGTTATTGATGGTGAGATTTTGTTCCAATCTCTTGCTCTGACTGATATTCAACAGGGGGACTGGCATGCCAGACTGGCTGTTGTGAACCAAATACCATTTTTATTTTCTGATACCATTGCAGGTAATATTGCTTTAGGTAAACCAACTGCCAGTCAAACAGAAATAGAGGAAGCGGCAAAGCTAGCTGATGTACATGAAGATATTATGCGTTTACCTAATGGATACAGTACACAAGTTGGTGAGCGTGGCATTATGTTATCTGGTGGACAAAAACAGCGTATTTCTATTGCAAGAGCACTATTATTAGATACTGAAATTTTGATATTAGACGATGCTTTATCTGCTGTAGATGGACAGACTGAAAATAGAATTTTAAAAAATTTACGTCAGTGGCGAGGACGCCATACTATTATCATTAGTGCCCACCGATTATCTGCGTTAGTGGATTCAGATCAACTCCTTGTATTGCAGCAAGGTACTATCTTATGTCAAGGTACCCATCAGCAATTAATTGCAAAACCTGGTTGGTATCGAGATATGTATTGCTATCAGCAAATTGAAGCTTCATTGGAAAATGAACATGAATAAGCCTCGTCTTTTATGGCCATCCTTAAAACGCTTATTAATTTATGGAAATTCATTTCGTAAACCGATAATTATTGCCGTTTTGATATCCTGGGTAGCCGCTGGTGCAGAAATTTGTGGGCCCCTACTAGTGAGTTACTTTATTGATAATATGTTAGCAAAAGCCCATATACCGTTGGAAAGCACGGTTATGTTAATAATAGTTTTTTTGCATCACAAATTATTGCTGCTATCTTACACTATTATCAAACAATTTTATTTAATCAAGTCGCTATCGGTGTTGTTCAAACATTACGTACAGATGTCATGAGTGCTGCTATCAGGCAGCCATTGAGTATTTTTGATAATCAACCAGTAGGACAGCTTATTTCTCGAGTGACAAATGATACTGAAGTGGTTAAGGATCTGTTTGTAACTGTTATTCCGACTATATTTCGTAGCTTAGCGCTAATTATTACCATGTTAATAGCGATGTTTTTTTTAGAGTGGCGAATGGCAATTGTTGCTAGCTTAATTTTCCCTGTCGTATTTTTGGTCATGGTAATTTACCAACGTTTAAGTACACCGATTGTTCGTCGAGTGCGGACTTACCTAGCTGATATCAACGATGGCTTTAATGAAATTATTAGCGGTATGACTGTTATCCAACAATTTAGGCAACAAGCTCGATTTGGTGAGAAAATGTTGGCAGTAAACCGCCAGCATTATATCGCCCGGATGCAGGCATTAAAGTTAGATAGTATTCTATTGCGCCCATTATTAAATTTATTTTCGGCATTAACACTCTGTGGATTAATTTTATTATTTGGATTTAAGGGAATAAATGTTATTAGTGTTGGGGTATTGTATGCGTTTATTAATTATCTTGGACGTTTAAATGAGCCATTAATTAAATTAACTTCACAGCAATCTGTATTACAACAAGCTGTAGTTGCAGGCGAAAGAATTTTTGAATTGATAGATAGCCCACGACAATGTTATGGCCATGATCAATTACCATTATTGTCGGGTCGAGTAGATATGAAAAAGCTTTCTTTTGCTTATCGTGATGATAAATATGTATTGTACGAGATTGATCTGCAGATGGAAGATAATGAATTTGTTGCATTAGTTGGGCATACAGGTAGTGGGAAAAGCACGATTACTAACTTATTAATGGGATACTATCAGTGGCAAGAAGGACAAAT
The DNA here is from genome assembly GCF_004768525.1 of Arsenophonus nasoniae. NCBI lineage: Bacteria > Pseudomonadati > Pseudomonadota > Gammaproteobacteria > Enterobacterales > Morganellaceae > Arsenophonus > Arsenophonus nasoniae. The sequence goes on along the minus strand of NZ_CP038613.1, from coordinate 3,153,518 downwards.
ATTACTTGATGGACGTCCACTATCATCTCTTTCCCACCAAGTGTTGCGTAATTGTATTACTATAGTGCAACAAGAGCCGGTTATTTTAGCAACGACTGTTTTTGATAATATCGCTTTGGGAAGAGAAATTTCAGAACAGAAAGTTTGGCAAATTTTAACAATTGTTCAGCTCGCTGATTGGGTACATAAATTACCGAATGGCTTAAATACTCTACTAGGCGAGCAAGGCAATATGCTATCTGCAGGGCAGAAGCAGCTACTGGCGTTAGCGCGGGCTTTAGTACAAACGCCGAAAATTTTAATATTGGATGAGGCAACGGCAAATGTCGATTCGGGAACTGAGAGAGCTATCCAAGCCGCTTTACAGTTAATTCGTCGACAGACAACTTTAATCGTTATCGCCCATCGACTTTCTACTGTTATCGACGCGGATAAAATTTTTGTCTTACATCGTGGTAAAATCGTTGAGCAAGGCAAACATAATGAATTGTTGCGACATTCAGGGCTTTATGCTCAGATGTACCAATTGCAACAGATAGGTAATTTATTACATACTGGTAGCTTAGATCATCTCGATATGGTTTATTAATTTTTTTGCTATTATTTTTATATATTTAAGTCACTTAAATGTTTAACATTATTTATTTGAATAAGAAAACAGCACTTGATTTCTGTTTTCTTGCTATTTGAATTTGAATAACGCATAATGCACGCCTCTATTGTTCAGATAGAGCCATTCAATGGGGTCCTGTTGGTTCTCCCGCAATGCTAACTTGTTAACTTGGTCAGGTCTGGAAAGAAGCAGCCATAGCAAGGGATGTATGTGCCGGGATGTCGCTGACAGGACTCCGCCAGTTTAGCACTTCTAAGATATTTATGCTTTTTCCAAATAAAACTAATTTAGTTAACAAAAATTGTTTTTATGTTGATGGTTATTAAATTAATTTAACATGTTTAGTTTTTTATATAGAAAAAAATTCGATTAATTAGATGAATTTTCATTTTAATCTAAATGCCAGTTTTGGTTTAGTTTTTAAAGAAAAATAAGATTATGTAAAATTATAAATTTCAATTAACGATGCAATTAAATTATTAATTAAAAAATAAATAGCATTATAAGGATTGTTTTGCTGAATAGTTATTGGTTAAGTATGGTGCTCATTAATAAAAAAGAGTAAAAGTTGAGAGAGGATAATTATAAGGTTATTTTTCATTAAGCGAAAATATAAATAGGGTTCATTGTTTAATCTAATAATGTAAGCAACACCACGATATAACTATCCGTGCTATGAATGAATATTTTAAGTTATATAGTTACTAATAAAAGCCGATAAAGGCTATCGGCTAAAATTATAACCATATCCTATCTGATAAAGGAAAGACTTATTAGCGAACATACTTCCAAACTGACGAAGGAATTTTGTCATAAAGTTTATTCATTGTGAGTTCTGCTAACCTATGGTCGGCAGCAGAATAAAATAACTCAAGTTCGTCTTCAGATAATTCATATTTGTTTTTTTCGATTACGCGCTCCAATGTTTCGATAGTCGTACATTTTCTTAAGCGCATCAGATAGTCAATTTTAGTCATAATTTCCTTTCTTTAAATTATAGATGTATAAAATATGAATGTTATTGGCTGTTGCGTCAAGTGTTACTTAATGAATACTTTATATCATTTGTTAATATTTCAGACAAATGCTCATTCATTTTTTGCCAATCAGAAATATCTGTTAGGCTCATTACAGGTTTACCAAATAGGTTATAAGTTTCATCCAAATATTCGTCAATAAAAATAAAAAGATTTACGTTATTCGGATATTTTAATTTAAATTGACCAATAAAATCTGTGATATGATCAATTAATACATTAAATTTAACGTTTTGGTCGGAACCAAGATCATTCTTCCAATGGGTTTTTGTCCTATGCAAAGTTAACATCGCATCACGATGTAGAGCATCACATAAATACTTTAGCACTAAGATGTCATAACTCCTTGGTGAGTACTCATCCATAATCACCTCCATTCAAACCACAGATTACGGGTTATTACTCATTTTTATTGCATAATACCGCTAAAGATGAAGAATTTACCATTGAATTAATATATTGTTTTATTTTTTATAAAATCAAAAACACTATTAATTATGATTGTTGCCAAAATTATAAATGGTTGTCGGTAAACAATCAGAAGAATGTAGATAATTTATAAAAATTATACTTGTGTGAGTATAGCAAAAGTAATGCAAACAACCTACTGGATATTAATATAGCACTATTATCGCATAAGTCACTATCTCTGTATAAAGTTTTTTGTTATATGATGTTAATCAAAGAACTAATCTAGTGTAAAATATCAAATATATACAAAAAGTTACAGTATAACTGTGTTATTTCATTATTATTTATTTTTTTAATAAAAAATAAGTTTTAGTCATATATTTAGATTTATTTTTCATTTATTAAAAAATATTTTTACATAAAAGGCCAGATATTCTGGCCTTTTAATGGAAATATTACTAATAACTCGCTAAGTTAATATTTATTTGTGAAACGTCTACGTATGACGACAAAAAATACTGGAACAAAATAGATTGCTAATGTAGTTGCTGCAATCATTCCGCCAAGCACGCCTGTACCAACAGAGTTTTGCGCACCTGAACCGGCACCGTTACTAATAACCAGAGGTAAAACACCAAGCATGAATGCTAATGATGTCATTAAAATAGGTCGTAACCGCATTTTGACAGCATCTAGCGTTGCTTCAATCAACCCTTTTCCTTCTTTTTCCATTAGATCTTTCGCAAACTCAACAATTAATATGGCGTTTTTGGCAGATAGGCCAATGGTTGTTAATAAGCCTACCTTAAAGTAAACATCATTTTCTAATCCACGAATTGAAGTGAAGAGTAATGCTCCAATAACCCCTAAGGGTACAACTAACATAACAGAAAAAGGAATTGACCAACTTTCATATAAAGCGGCTAAACAGAGAAAAACGACAATAAGAGAAATTACATATAAAGCAGGTGCTTGATTACCAGAAAGACGTTCTTGATAAGACATACCAGTCCATTCATAACCAATACCTTCAGGTAATTTTTCAGTAAGTTGCTCCATTAATAGCATGGCATCACCGGTACTTTTCCCTGGAGTCGCAGAACCTTGGATTTCCATTGCAGGTAAACCATTATAGCGTTCTAAACGTGGTGAACCATATAGCCATGGATCTTTACTATGATCAATCAACGCCGAGAAAGGTACCATTTTTCCTTGATTATTGCGGACATAAAGTTTTTCAATATCAGCGGGCAACATTCGGAATGGGGCATTGGCTTGTACGTAAACTTTTTTAACACGTTCACGATCAATAAAGTCATTTACATAGATTCCACCAAACATAGTACTTAAGGTTGCATTAATATCATTGATAGATACACCTAAAGCCTCAGCTTTTTGTTGATCAAGATAAAAACGATACTGAGAGGTATCATCTTGCCCATTAGGACGAACATTTTGCAATATATCAGGATGTTGAGCGATAAGTCCAAGTAGTTGATTACGAGCTGCCATTAATTTCTCATGGCCTAAATTACCTTGATCAACAAGTTCATAATCAAAACCACTGGCTGTACCTAGCTCGGGTATGGCCGGAATATTGAAAGAGAAAATGATAGCTTCTTGTATTTTTGAAAAGGCAAGATTGGCACGATTAATAATTTGAGAAACGTGACTTTTATCGCTATGGCGTTCTTTCCAATCTTGTAGAACAACGAAAGCAAGACCCATGTTTTGTCCTTGTCCAGCGAAGCCAAAGCCACTTACGGTAAAGACAGATTTAACATTTTCTTTTTCTTTGGTTCGATAATATTGGTCAATATCGTTAAGCACCGCTACAGTTTGTTCTTGAGTTGAACCTGGCGGTAGCTGAACCATCGTCAAGAGTACTCCTTGATCTTCCTCAGGAAGAAACGAAGAAGGTAATTTTAGGAAGAGAAATGCCATACCGGCAACTAATATAACATAAATCACTAGGTAACGGCCGGTGCCTCTAAGCATATGGCCAATACTATTGGTATAGTGATGCGCACTTTTTTCAAACGTCCGGTTAAACCAACCGAAAAAGCCTGTCTGTTTACCATGACTACCTTTAGGGATAGGTTTTAATATTGTGGCACAAAGGGCGGGAGTTAGGATTAATGCGACCAGAACAGAAAGCACCATTGATGCGACAATTGTAACCGAGAATTGACGATAGATTGCGCCGGTAGAGCCACCAAAAAAAGCCATAGGTATAAATACTGCTGATAATACTAAGGCTATACCGACGAGCGCCCCTTGGATTTGTCCCATCGATTTTTTGGTGGCTTCTTTTGGCGATAGTCCCTCTTCTTGCATAACACGCTCAACGTTTTCTACTACCACAATCGCATCATCGACTAATAGTCCGATAGCGAGCACCATTGCGAACATGGTAAGCGTGTTAATTGAATACCCCATTGCAGACAAAATAGCAAAAGTACCAAGCAAAACAACAGGAACGGCGATCGTTGGGATCAAGGTTGCGCGGAAATTTTGCAGGAATAAGTACATAACAACGACGACTAGCATGATAGCTTCGATCAGTGTTTTCACTACTTCGTTAATTGAGATTTTTACAAACGGTGTGGTGTCATAAGGGTAAACAATCTCTAATCCATTAGGGAAAAAAAGCTCCATTTCAGCAAGCGTAGCACGTACGGCTTTGGCAGTATCTAAGGCATTAGCCCCGGTTGCCAATTTGATACCGATACCGGCTGACGCAGTACCATTATATTTGGCTTGAATGCTATAATTTTCCGCGCCTAATTCAACAACGGCAACGTCTTTTAAGCGAACCTGAGAACCATCTGGATTAACTCGTAACAGGATATTGGCAAACTGTTCGGCATTATTTAGCCGCGTTTGAGCAATGATAGAAACATTAAGTCGTTGGCCTGGGATCGGTGGTGTTCCACCTAGTTGGCCAGCAGCAACTTGGTTGTTTTGAATTTTTATGGCATTGATGACATCTTGAGTAGCCATATTGTATTTAACTAGTTTATCTGGATCTAACCAGATCCGCATAGCGTACTGGGTACCAAATAATTGTGTTTCACCGACACCTTTTACTCGGCTAATAGGATCTTTAATGTGAGAGTTAACATAATCAGCAATATCTTCTTGATTCATTGAGCCATTTTTGGAAATAAAAGCGACCACCATCAAGAAAGAACCGGTAGATTTATTAACATGAATGCCTTGCTGCTGTACCTCTTGAGGTAGTAATGGCATGGCCAATTGTAATTTATTTTGTACCTGCACTTGTGCAATATCAGGATCTGTCCCTGCTTCAAAGGTAAGCGTCAGAGACATGTTACCCATTGCATCACTAGTTGAAGACATATAAACCAGATTATCAATTCCATTCATGTTCTGTTCGATAACCTGAGTAACGGTATTTTGGACTGTAGTGGCGTCTGCTCCAGGATAGGTTGCTACAATTGAGATAGACGGTGGCGCAATAGTTGGATATTGTGCAACCGGTAATTTGATAATTGCCAATAGACCAGCAAGCATGGTAATAATGGCTATTACCCACGCGAATATTGGCCGTTCTATAAAAAACTGAGGCATTAATTATCGACTCCCTTAATTTAAGACTTATGCGTAGAAAATTTATTTTTCTGTTGTATTTGGATTTAACGATGTCTCTTTAGCTATCACTTTCATGCCTGGCTTGATTTTCTGTAACCCAATAACAATGACACGCTCTCCTGCTTTAAGTCCTTTAGTTATTAACCATTGATTACCAATTGCTTGCGCAGTAATTACCGTACGGACTTCAACTTCATTATTGGTATTAACAATCATCACTTGAGCTTCACCACGCGGCGTCCGACTTACGCCTTGCTGTGGCACTAGGATGGCATTTTTTTTCACTCCTTCTTCTAAAACGGCACGAACAAACATACCAGGAAGTAGTTTTTTTTCTGGATTGGGGAAAATAGCCCGCATCGTGATAGAGCCAGTACTTTCATCAACGGTTACATCGGAAAATTGAAGAATCCCTTTTTGTGAGTAAACTTCACCATTATTCATTTTTAGGCTAACCGGTGCTTGCTGCGATTCTTTAGATAAATTGCCGCTAGCGATTTCATTTTTTAAATTCAAATAATCGTCGCTGGATTGAGTAACATCAATATAAATAGGATCTAACTGTTGAATGGTTGTTAGCGCACTAGTTTGCCCGGTCGAGACCAGCGCGCCTTCTGTAACGTTGGATTTACCCGAACGGCCGGAAATAGGCGCAGTTACTTTGGTATATTCAAGATTGATACGCGCAGTTTCAACTGCCGCTTCAGCTGCTTTAAGAGAAGCTAATGCCTGAGCATAATTAGCGTTTGCGGTATCATACTCTTGTTTACTGATGTAATTTGTTCCCAATAAAGGTTTATAACGACTTACTGTTAAACGAGTAATTTCGGCATTAGCTTTTGCTTTTGCTAAATTGGCTTTTGCACTGTCATAATTGGCTTTATAGGTAGCAGGATCTATTTGATATAAAGAAGTTCCAGCTTCAACATCACTACCTTCTGTATAATTTCTTTTTAATATAATACCTCCTACTTGAGGTCTTACCTCGGCAATACGAAAAGCAGTAGTACGGCCAGGCAGTTCAGTTGTTACTGTCAATGGCTTTACTTCCAATGTTACGACACCAACTTCAGGTGTTGGAGGTGCAATATTACCTTGCTGGGAATTATCGCCACATGCTGTCAGGATCAAACAGCTTGAGAGTAGTAATATTACCAGAGGTAAAACCCCTCTGTTTTTTTGCATAAATAAACCTCAATATTCAAATATCAATTTCAAATCTGAAACCTAGTGAATTATTATGTGATAAGTCTCTTATGTTATTGCAAAAACATACATGAATGTATGTAAATTTACTTCAATAAGAAGAAAGTAAGTTAAAATGGCACGAAAAACTAAGCAACAAGCGAAAATAACTCGCCAAGAAATAATTGATGCAGCAATTAGAACATTTTCTAAGTATGGAGTTTCATCTACCTCTTTATCTAATATAGCCGAGGTCGCAGGTGTAACTCGTGGTGCTATTTATTGGCATTTTAAAAATAAAGTCGATCTTTTCTCTGAAGCTTGTAAATTCACTGATGAACAAATAGCTGAAACTCAGAAAAAGTATCACTTAAAATACCCTAATGATCCACTTTTTGTATTGAGAAAATTATTACATTATATTTTATTTACCTTTTTTGACGATACTAAAAACAAGGCGCTAACTGAGATTTTTTTTCATAAATGTGAATTGATAGGTGAAATGGCACAGTTTGCTGAATTGCGACGTGAAATTTATATGATTAACTATCAGAGATTAGTCGCTCTTTTAATTGCCTGTGTGGAAAAACAACAATTGCCTGCCAATATCAATGTTGAGTGCGCAGCAATTATGATACGAGCAGAAATTACCGGCCTGTTTGAAAATTGGTTATGTGTACCAGATAGTTTTAATATCAAAGAAAATGCGATTCGTTACGTGGATACGATGATTGATATGATGAAATATAGTCCATCAATAAGAAATAGTTGAAACGTTTTATTACATAATTAAGGAGGATTTGATGCAAGAAAAAAAACTATTTTTGATTATTGCCAATGGTGCCGCTTATGGTGATGAAAATCTTTTTAATGCACTACGTTTGGCGATTGCAGTTAAGGAACAGGCTGCGACAACGCAAATGAAAATTTTTTTAATGTCTGATGCAGTTGTTGCCGGTCTTATTAATCAAAAGCCAGTTGAAGGTTATAATTTAAAACAGATGTTAGAAATTTTGCTTGCGCAGCAAGTAGAAATAAAATTATGTAAGACATGTACTGATGCTCGAGGTATCACTGAATTACCGTTAATTAAAGGGATTACCATCGGCACTTTGATTGACTTAGCGGAGTGGACATTGGCATCCAATAAAGTTTTAACTTTTTAGATATAATAATATTTAAGACAAGGAAATAAATTCTAAGGAGAGATTGTTAACTGTTTTCTTATTTTTAATCTAACTCAGTGGATACTACTATGTTTTCATTTAGTCGAAGGTTGCAAAACAGAGCATATTATCAGCGGTTAGTTTCTTTATTGTCCTTGTCTTGTGGTTTATTCTTTCTTTTTAATGCAACCTTAGTTGAGAGCGCTACCTTAACCAATATAACTTCACGGCAAACTATTCAAAGCGAATTAAATGCATTAAGTAATCGTAGCAATTTAACTGCACCTGAAACCCAAGCTTTAGCTGACTATAAAAAAGCAATTCAATTTTATGATGAATTAGCGGAATTAGAAAAGCAAGCTGATCTAATGCAAAAAAGAGTTATACAAGCGCCGAAAGAAGCGCGAAATGCACTTGAGAAGTTGGCTAAAATTAAACGCGAGCAGCAACAAAGTGAGCAAACTAAAACTGAATATCAGCATTTAACATTATCACAACTGGAGAGCCAATTAAAAAATAAATTAGAAGTATTACAAAACCAGCAGGAAAATCTGGCCAATATTAATAGCAACTTAGTTGCATTACAAACCCAGCCAGAGCGAGCGATGAATATTATGTTAGAAAATGCTCGACGGCTACAAGATATTCGTTACCAACTAAATAATGACTTCTCTTCCAATGAAGATATTCGGCCTTCTTTGCAAAGATTATTGCAAATCGAACAATTTTATCTGCAGCAACAAAATAAATTTCAACAACACGCATTGGAAGCGAATACTCAATTGCAAGATGTGCTACAGAAGCAACGTGATTATACAGCAACTTATATTGAGTTAATTCAAAGTGATATACAATATGTTCAGGCTGCTATTAATAATAAACGCTTAAATTATTCTGAAGAAACGGCTAAAGAAGCTCAACGCTCAACGATAAATAGTCAGGAAGTAGAAGAATATCCGATAATTAAACATGAAAAAGCGATTAATAAAGCACTAAGTGAACGTTTGATTACAGTAACCCAAGATAGTAACCAATTAGTACAAAAGGGGATAAGGGTTAAATCTTGGTTAGAAAGAGCCATACAAGTAGAGAGTAATTTAAAAGAGCAAATTACCGTTTTACGAGGAAGTTTATTGCTTTCTCGCATACTTTTTCAAAAACAAATTAATTTGCCACCTAATGTATTAACAAAAAATCCACCAACATTAATTGCCGATTTAAGGCTAGAGCAGTTTGATATTAACCAAGAGCGTGATCAGTTATATCAATCTTCTAATTATATTAATAAATTGGCCGATACAATAAGTGATTCAATGGTAGATAAGAGCAAGGCAATGCCTCTTTCCAAGGAAGTCTGGCGGGCATTAGAGTTACTGATTGATATACGCCGCGATCTTTTAGATCAATTAAACGTACAGCTGGGTAATCAGATTTCTCAGGCGATTAATTTACAGTTAGATCAGCAACAATTACTGGGAGTCATTGATTCTTTAGAGCAGACATTAGCTCAGCAAATTTTTTGGGTAAATAGTAATAAACCGATTGATCTAACATGGTTAACTTCTTTTCCTGAAGCGGCGAAAGTAGAAATTACCTCTTTTAATTTTAAATTATCATTAATTAGCATATTCAAAGGGTTAATTAACTCTTCTGTTGTTACTATTCCCCTTTTGTTGGCTTGTCTGTTCTTTTTTTGGATGAATCGCAAGTTTAAACAACGTTTAAAAGAAATTAATGCGGAAGTTAGGGTATTCAAAAAAGATAACCAATTACATACACCGATAGCGTTAATTTTAACCCTAATGATGGCGTTTCCTGGCGCTTTTATGGCACTAGCAGTTGGTTACTGGTTTTTAAAAACAGGTAATCCCCATGGTGATTTTGTTTGGAGTTTTGCTCTGCAATTGGCCCTATTTTGGGTGTTATTTAGATGGTGTATTAATATTCTTAAACCTGATAGCATTGCAGAAAATCATTTTTTAATTGCTAAAAAAGAAACGTCCTGGCTACGTCAACATTTGATGAAATTGATGTTGCCGTTGATTGTTTTGATTTATTGGTCAAGTTATGGCGTCATGTATCCTTTGCGGTTGGCGGATGATGTCATCGGACAATTAATTGTATTAATATCCCTGTTTTTAGTTTTTCTATTTACTTTGCCGTTTTGCCGTCGGATCTGGCAACAAAAAGGTGGGCATTTAACTCGTACTATTATTATTACTATACTGGCTTTTTCTCCACTGGTGTTAATTGGTTTAATGATGGTCGGTTATTATTACACGACTCTTCGACTCTCCAGTCGCTGGATTGATAGCCTCTACTTATTACTCCTTTGGTATATTATTTACCATAGTTGTATTCGTGGATTATCTATTGCAGCGCGCAAGCTTGCTTATAAAAGGGCATTAGAGCGTCGTCATAATATGACGCGAGAAGAGCAAGAAAATGAACCCATTACCGAACCACCAATGTCAATTGAATTGATTAGTCAACAATCTCTACGTTTAACCAGTATGGTACTGTTTCTGATCTTTATCGTTGCTTTTTATTGGATTTGGTCAGATTTCATTACTATCTTCTCATTCTTAGATGGTATTCAACTTTGGCACACTAATGTACAAAATGAGGTTGGCCACACTTTACAAGCGGTTACCTTGGCTGATTTGATTTTAGCGATGATTATTTTTATTGTCGCTTTAGTATTGACGCGAAATCTACCCGGTTTGTTAGAGGTTTTAGTACTGTCTCGGTTAAAGCTTCGGCAGGGATCAAGCTATGCTATCACGACGATGCTAACCTACATCATTATCGGTATTGGTACCATTATCGTATTAGCAATGTTAGGTGTTACCTGGAATAAGTTACAGTGGCTAGCGGCAGCATTAACATTTGGTTTAGGTTTTGGCCTACAAGAAATTTTTGCCAACTTTGTCTCGGGTATTATTATTCTGTTTGAAAGGCCGGTCAGAATTGGTGATACCGTTACGATTGGTAATTTTTCAGGCACAGTAAGTAAAATTCGTATTCGAGCAACTACCATAACGGATTTTGATCGTAAAGAAGTCATTATTCCCAATAAAGCATTTGTGACGGAACGTTTAATAAATTGGTCGTTATCAGATACTATAACCCGTATTATTATCAAGCTAGGTGTTGCTTATGGTTCTGATCTTGATAAAGTCAAAGCGATTTTGTTACAGGCAGCGCAAAGTAACAATAAGATCATGTCGGATCCTGCTCCATTAGTATTTTTTACTGATTTTGGTGACAGTACCCTTAATCATGAATTACGTTTTTATGTTCGACAGATAGCGGATAGAAGTACAACATTGGACGAAGTTAATCGAATGATTGATCGCCTATGTCGAGAACAAAATATCGATATTGCTTTTAATCAGTTAGAAGTTCACCTTCGTAATAACAAAGGTGATTCAGTGCAAGAAGTTGAACGTACTCTTGGCGCTGGAAAGAGAGAAAAGCACCATGATAAAAACAATCGAGACTAATAATGCTGCAGAATAATAATTGGATTATTTATATCAACGTTTTTTAGTTGCATTGGTAAGTGATGTGATGGCTTTTTTATTCTCATAATCTTTTTTCACAATATCGAGTGCTTTGAGTGCAGTAGTGGGTTCGATTTGATTAATTTCCAGAAGATAAATTAAATCAATGGCAACTTGGATTTCTAATGGTGCATTCTCTAAATTCATTAAATATTACCTATATTATTTTTTATTCGATACTTTGATTTTCATCGCGCTCAATTGCCCTTTCTATGCGTGAAAGAGCCTGACGGCATCTCACTAACCTCCCTGTTAATGCAGCTATTTCTTGTTGCAGTTTCTGGCAAGCAACGTATGACTGTTGTTTAACTAATTGTTGTTCTCTATCATTTATCATTGCTATTAGGCGACGTTCATAATCTTGATGTTGAACTAAACGCTCATAGCGATCGACGGTTTTTTCTTTTTGGCTATGTTGATTTTCTTGTTCTCTTAATGTTTGGGTTGCAGATTCTCGCGTTATTGCACCAATTTGGGCAATAATTTTTTCTGTCAAGAAAGTAACCTGTTCTAAACGTGAAGTGATAACCGCATTTTTTAATTGACAAAAATGTTGCTTAATTTCAAATAAACAATCGCTTAATTGATGGCTTTTTCGATAAAATAATTTTTGATCAAAACGTGATGTTATAAAAGCAGAGTGTGCAATAGGCTTTATTTGTTCTGATAATGCTTCAATTTGCTCTTCAAGCGCGTTCAGTAACTTTTGTGTTTTCATATAGTAAGCCATAATAATAAAAAAATATGTGATTGTGATTTGACTTATTACAGTAAAAATGCGCATATTGGTAAGTAAGTTATTGCATTTTTATAGTACTTTTCATAGATTGTAGAGTTTGATTATTTTATCTATGATGATAATTATGATGGTTAATGAAAAAAAAATACAATTTATAAAAGACAGTATTGAAACAATTCCTGATTATCCGATACCCGGTGTATTGTTTCGTGATATTACAACGCTATTGGATAATCCTGCCGCTTATCAGGCCACTATTGATCTACTTGTTGAACATTATAAAAATAAAGGTATCACTAAAATTGTTGGTACTGAAGCAAGAGGCTTCTTGTTTGGGGCGCCGGTTGCTTTGCGTTTAGGCGTAGGATTTGTGCCAGTCCGTAAAGAGGGAAAACTACCGCGAGCCACTTTACGGCAAAATTATGAGCTAGAATATGGTAGCGATACCCTAGAGATCCATAAAGAAAGTATTTCAGCTAAAGACAATGTATTAGTTGTTGATGATTTACTCGCTACAGGTGGTACGATTGAGGCAACAGTACGCTTGATCCGGCAGCTTGGAGGTAAAGTGAATGAAGCGGCATTTATTATCTGTTTGCCTGATTTAGGCGGTATCGAACGTTTAAAAAAACAAGGGGTCAATTGTTTTAATTTGGTTGAATTCCCAGGACATTAATGAGCAAAATTTTCTAGCGAAATGGGCTGACTAGGCGAACAGCGCTATGTTGGTTAACAAACTATATACTTAACGTCTAATAGGAATCATGAGCTACCAGGTACTTGCCCGTAAATGGCGCCCACAAACATTTACCGATGTAGTTGGGCAACAACACGTTTTGACCGCGCTGGCAAATGGTTTGCAACAGCAGCGGCTTCATCATGCTTACCTATTTTCTGGTACCCGCGGGGTTGGAAAAACGACCATTGCGCGACTTTTTGCGAAAGGCCTTAACTGTGAGGTAGGGATAAGCCAGAATCCTTGTGGTCAGTGTGTTAACTGTCTTGAGATAGCGCATGGGCGATTTGTTGATTTGATTGAAATTGATGCCGCTTCGCGCACTAAAGTTGAGGATACCCGCGAGCTGCTAGATAATGTCCAGTATGCACCAGCGCGTGGTCGATTTAAAGTCTACTTAATCGACGAAGTTCATATGCTTTCTCGTCATAGCTTCAATGCTTTGCTCAAGACACTAGAAGAGCCGCCAGAACATGTAAAATTTCTCTTAGCAACGACCGATCCACAGAAATTACCGATAACGGTTTTATCACGTTGCCTTCAATTTCATTTAAGAACACTGGATATTGACCAAATTAGTAGTCAACTTGAACGCATTTTAGCGGCCGAGCAAATATCGAGTGATAAACGAGCCCGCCAATTAATCGCCAGAGCGGCCGAAGGTAGTTTACGTGATGCATTAAGTTTGACTGATCAAGCGATTGCTATGGGGCAAGGGAAGGTATTGGCTGATTCAGTTAGTCAAATGCTAGGAATATTGAATGATGAACAGCCCCTAGCTATCATTGAAGCGATTGTACATGCCGATGGTCAAAAAATGATGGCTTTAGTCGAAGATATTGCTTTGCGAGGCAGTGACTGGGAAAACGTTTTGATTGAAATGTTATCATTAATTCATCGCATTGCGATGATCCAGCTTTTACCTGTGGAGATGCAAGATACTGCTTCGCCGATTGATGAGCGTTTATGTTTACTTGCGCGCTTAATTACGCCAACGGATTTACAGCTCTATTATCAAACCTTATTAGTCGGACGTAAAGAGCTTCCCTATGCGCCAGAAAGGCGAATGGGGGTTGAAATGACGTTATTACGTGCATTAGCATTTCATCCTAAGTGTATTAATGATACTGAAGTTTCATTGGTATCGTCGCCAAATAGAATTGAATCAGTTACCCTAGGCAATGATATTGATAGTCATACTAATGTCTCCTCTAATATAAAAGATAAAAAAAAAGTCATTGATAAAGCGATAAGTCCATCAGATGAAAAATTAATTAATACGCCTACCTTGCAATTGCTAAAAGCAAAAGCGTCACTAAAAAAAGAGCAAGAGAAAACACCGCTAAAAAAGCCTGACACAGCATCGTCGAAGACGAAAACGCCGTCGGCGATGTCGGCGCTAGAACGATTAGCAACGGTTTCTACGCAGCATCAGCAATCTGTTGCAAATCAGCCGAAGCAGGTTAAGAAAGATGAAAAAAATCAAAAAGATAAATCTTATCAGTGGCGCCCGCAAAATATTTCTGAGCAAAAAATAGAGCGAGTAACAACGCCCGGCAATATTAAACAAGCATTGGAATATGAAAGAACACCGGAACTTGCCAATAAAATTGCGCTTGAAGCCCAAGCGCGTGACCACTGGTCGGCTGAAATTTCTCAGTTAAAAGTGCCAAAATTGATAGAACAACTTGCGTTGAATGCTTATAAGGAATCGTTAAATGAAACGGAAATGTGTTTACACTTACGATCAACGCAACGGCATTTGAATACTGAGCCTGCGCATAAAGCATTAACAAAAGCCTTATGTGAGTTATATGGCCAGCCGATAAAACTGGTTATCATCGAAGATGATAATCCGGCCGTCAAGACACCCTTGGAATGGCGGCAGGTAATTTATGAAGAGATGCTAGCACAGGCTCGTCAATCCATTATTGTGGATAAAACCATTCAGACTTTGCGCACGCTGTTTGATGCACAGTTAGATGAAGAAAGTATTCGGCCTGTGTAGTCGAATACATACCGTTAAGTACAATGTTGCAAGGTTAAAGTATATCTTGGTAACAGATCAGAAAGAGAGAATATTATGTTTGGTAAAGGTGGGCTGGGTAACCTGATGAAACAGGCTCAGCAAATGCAAGAAAAGATGCAGAAAGTACAAGAAGAGATTGCTAACATGGAGGTTACCGGCGAATCTGGTGCAGGTCTTGTTAAAGTAACCATTAATGGTGCGCATAATTGCCGTCGGGTTGAAATCGATCCTAGTTTGATGGCAGATGATAAAGATATGCTAGAAGATCTTATTGCGGCCGCATTTAATGATGCTGCGCGTCGTATAGAAGAAGCACAAAAAGAAAAAATGGCTAATGCATCTAATGGCATGCAATTACCTCCAGGCTTTAAGATGCCATTTTGATGCAAACGAGCCCACTTCTTGAATCTTTAATGGAAGCGTTACGCTGTTTGCCTGGTGTAGGACCAAAATCGGCGCAACGTATGGCTTTTCATCTTTTGCAACGTGATCGTAGTGGTGGCATGCAATTGGCTCAGGCGTTGACACGTGCAATGTCTGAGATAGGTCATTGTCAGGGTTGTCGAACATTTACTGAAAAAGATCACTGTTCAATTTGTACTAACCCGAGACGTCAACAATCGGGCCAAATATGTGTGGTTGAAAGCCCGGCCGATATTTATGCCATAGAACAAACGGGGCAGTTTGTCGGACGTTATTTTGTTTTGATGGGCCATTTGTCGCCATTAGATGGTATTGGGCCTAAGGATATTGGCCTTGATAGCTTAGCCGATAAATTAGCGACTGAGACGGTATCAGAAGTGATCTTGGCTACCAACCCAACAATTGAAGGGGAAGCGACTGCTAACTATATAGCTGGCATATGTGCTCAATATCAGGTCATGGCCAGTCGTATTGCTCATGGTATTCCGGTTGGCGGTGAGCTTGAAATGGTTGACGGAACAACGTTATCACATTCAATCATTGGCCGTCAGAAAATTAATTATTGATAATATAAATGTAATATAAATAAACCTATGCAGAGGTTAAAAACTCTGCTTATTTTTTATGAAAAAGTTAACTATATCGGCTGTCAACACTCTTTTGACAAAGGTGAGCTTGAAATTTTCAATTTATATCCCCATCTGAGTTTCATAACCATTCAACCCAATAAAATTATTCTAAAATTGAGGCTATTTAATGAGTATGAAAGGACAAGAAACTCGTGGATTTCAATCAGAAGTAAAACAGTTATTACAATTGATGATCCATTCTCTTTATTCCAATAAAGAAATTTTTCTTCGCGAACTGATTTCAAACGCATCTGATGCAGCGGATAAATTACGTTTTAAAGCACTTTCACAATCAGATCTTTATGAAAATGATGGTGACTTAAGAGTTAGAATTGCTGTTGATAAAGACAAAAAAACCTTAACCATTAGTGATAACGGTATTGGCATGACGCGCGAAGAGGTTATTGATAATTTAGGAACTATTGCTAAATCTGGTACCAAGGCTTTTTTACAGTCTTTAGGTAACGAACAAGCGAAAGATAGTCCATTAATCGGTCAGTTTGGTGTTGGTTTCTATTCAAGCTTTTATTGTTGCCGATAAAGTGACCGTACGTACTCGAGCAGCGGGCATGGCTGCTGATAAAGGAGTTTTCTGGCAATCTCAGGGTGAGGGTGACTATACCGTTGCTGATATTGAAAAAGCAGAGCGTGGTACTGAAATTACCTTGCATTTACGTGAAGACCAAACGGAATTCTTAGATAACTGGCGTTTACGTTCGGTAATCAGCAAATATTCAGATCATATTGCTCTGCCAGTGGAAATTGAAGCCAAGAACGAAGAAGATGATACGGTCATTTGGGAAAAGATTAACAAAGCCCAGGCACTATGGACACGTAACAAAAATGATATTACGGCTGAAGAATATAAAGAATTTTATAAGCATGTTTTCCATGATTATGCGGATCCTTTAATATGGAGTCATAATCGGGTAGAGGGTAAGCAAGAGTATACCAGCCTACTTTATATACCAACTAAAGCGCCTTTCGATTTGTGGAATCGTGATAATAAACATGGTTTAAAGCTTTATGTTCACCGTGTTTTTATCATGGATGAAGCTGAACAGTTTATGCCAAATTACTTACGTTTCGTACGTGGGTTAGTTGACTCTAATGACTTACCATTAAATGTTTCACGAGAAATTTTACAAGATAGTGATATTACTCGTAGTTTACGTAGTGCATTAACCAAACGTGCATTGCAGATGTTGGAAAAATTGGCCAAAAGTGAACCTGAACAGTATCAACAATTCTGGCAGGAATTTGGATTAGTGCTGAAAGAGGGTCCTGCGGAAGATACAACCAATAAAGAAGGCATTACTAAACTATTACGTTTTGCATCAACACATAATGAGAGTAATTTACAGAATGTTTCTCTCGAAGATTATGTTAGTCGAATGATTGAGGGGCAGGAAAAAATTTATTACATTACCGCAGATAGTTATGCTGCGGCGAAAAACAGCCCACATTTAGAACTATTCCGTAAAAAAGGTATTGAGGTTTTATTATTATCTGATCGGATTGATGAGTGGATGATGAATTATTTGCCAGAATTTGAAGGTAAATCTTTTCAATCTGTTAGTAAGACAGATGAGTCACTGGAAAAACTGGCTGATGAAGATAAGAAAGAGCAAGAAGAGACAGATAAAAAACTGGAGCCTTTTGTTGAGCGGGTGAAAAAATTATTAGGCGAACGGGTGAAGGAGGTGAAGTTAACACATCGTTTAACTGACACGCCGGCAATCGTGACGACCGATGCGAATGATATGAGTACCCAGATGGCAAAACTTTTTGCTGCGGTGGGTCAATCAGCGCCGGAAATAAAATATAATTTTGAACTTAATCCTGAGCATTCACTAGTTAAAAAAGTGACAGAACTAACAGATGATGGCTTATTTTCTGAGTGGATAGAAGTATTATTAGATCAGGCGTTGTTCGTTGAACAAGGTAGCCTAGAAGATCCTAATCAATTTATTCGTCGTATTAATAAGTTACTTTTGGGCTAAAATTTATTTAATTAACCAGGTTGTTCATAAAACCACGTTTTAGTAATTTTAAGACGTGGTTTGTTTTTTTAACGAAAATAATTTGATTATTCAATGGTTATCTGTTTTCTTGAGTTATGTATATGCCTAATGATAAGGTAACTTTTCTTTCAAATTATAAAAATGAAATAGCAAGGGGTTTACGCAATGCGTATTATTCTGCTCGGCGCGCCAGGCGCAGGTAAGGGGACTCAGGCACAATTCATCATGGAGAGGTATGGTATTCCACAAATTTCTACCGGTGATATGCTACGTGCTGCCGTAAAGGCAGGCACAGAGTTGGGTCGAAAAGCGAAAGAATTAATGGATAGCGGTAAGCTTGTTACTGATGAGTTAGTTATTGCTTTAGTTAAACAGCGCATAGCCCAGGATGATTGCCGAAATGGCTTTTTACTAGATGGATTTCCACGCACTATCCCACAAGCAGACGCGATGAAAAATGCCGGTATTACGGTAGATTATGTGTTGGAATTTGATGTACCTGATGAAATTATTGTTGAACGCATTGTTGGGCGCCGTGTGCATACGGCTTCGGGGCGTGTTTATCATATTAAATTTAATCCACCCAAAATAGCAAACAGAGATGATGTTACCGGTGAAGAATTAAGCATTCGTAAAGATGATCAGGAAGAAACCGTTCGCAAGCGGTTAGTGGAGTATCATCAGTTAACTGAGCCTTTAATTGCTTATTATCGTCAAGAAGCTGCTGCTGCTCATACCAAGTACTTTAAATTGGATGGTAGCCGTAAAGTGACTGAAGTCAGTGAAGAGTTGGCTAAAATTTTAGGTTAATTGTTAGTTGGTAAAGTAGGCATCCAATTTGGATGCCTATTTTTTATTTATTGCTAATTAGTAGAAGTAAAAATATTCAAAAAGTTATGATAAGGTTATTAATAGTTAGCGTTAAATAAAAATGGAGCCAATTGGCATGAGTATCAAGAAGTATGGTGTTTTATTAGTTAACTTAGGGACGCCTGATGCACCGACGCCAGCGGCGGTGAAACGTTTTTTGGCAGAATTTCTTAGTGATGTAAGAGTTATTGATATTTCAAGGATAATTTGGAAACCGCTATTACATTTAGTGATTTTACCATTACGCTCACCAAAAGTTGCTAAATTATATCGGTCAATTTGGACAGAAGCCGGCTCTCCATTGCTAAGTTATAGTTTGCAACAGCAGGCTGCACTGGCAAAACAACTTCCCACTATTCCTGTAGAATTAGGTATGAGTTATGGTTCACCTTCTATTGCAGATGCGATTGATAAACTATTAATTCAGCAGGTTGAAAATATTATTGTATTGCCGCTTTATCCACAATATTCTTGTTCAACCACAGCGGCAGTGTTTGATGCGATTTGTCGAGCGTTAAAAAAATATCGAACCATACCCGGGCTTCACTTTATTCGTAGTTATGCTAATCACCCTTATTATATTGAGGCATTAAAAAAGTCGGTTGAGTTAAGTTTTGCACAATATGGTAAACCTGATCGATTATTACTTTCTTATCATGGTATCCCTCAACGTTACGCAGAGACAGGTGATATTTATCCGCAACAATGTGAGCTAACAACCCGTTTATTTAGTGAATTAATTAATTTTCCCGCTGATAAAATCATTATGACTTATCAGTCACGCTTTGGGCGTGAACCCTGGCTTACACCTTATACAGACGTTACCTTAGCAAGCTTAGCAAAGAGTGGAGTTAAGCATGTTCAGCTGTTATGTCCGGGTTTTTCGGTGGATTGTCTGGAAACCCTAGAGGAGATTGCGGTGCAGAATAAAGAATTATTTTATGCCGCTGGTGGTGAAAAGTATCAGTATATACCTGCACTTAATGACTCAGAAAATCATATTCTGTTAATGACCGAATTAATCAGAGATAGTCTATAGCATGGTTTATCAATTTTAAATAAAATTTATTTTTGTTAAAACTCACTAAATAAGCATGTTATGTTTAATTAATATAAAACTAAAATAATTTCTAACCCTTTTATGTCAGTAATAAAATTAAGATTAGTGATTATTTGAATGGAATTTTAGCTAAAATTAAAAGTTCTTATAGTGATTATAGCACTATCATAAATTTGAAATTTTTCTGTAATTGCTTGTTTATAATCGTTAGTTTTATCTAATAATTGTAAAATTATATATTTAAACTGGTAATATGGATTATTATTATTGTATAAAAGAGTAAATGAGTTTTTATGATATTTAGATTATTTAAATAGTATTTTATTATTTATTCTTATTTTTTAGAAAGATTAATATTTTATTGGGTTTTTCTAGATAATTTATGGCAATTTACTGGTTTTAAATATCATTGTTGTAAAAATGAGAATATTGTTGATAAATGTGAGCTGTATGTTTTATTAAGGTTGGAAATGCAGAATTTTATGACTAAACTTTTCTTGATTAATGAGTATTATTTGATTATTCAGCTATTCAAGTTTGCATAAGATAGAGATAGGTGAATATTTGTGATTAATTGTTAACAACATGACAGTTAGAAACTATACACTATGACAAATCGACCGTTATTGGATGCAAGCACTGAGATCGATCCATCTTTTTATTCTGCCAAGATGAAACAAGATGATGAAATTGATTTAATTGAGCTTTTTTCTATTCTCTATAAATCTAAATTGTTGATTACTATTTTTGTTGTGGTTTTCACCGCTGCCATTTTTTGCTGGTCGCTATTTTCTCCGCAAAAATGGAAAAGTGAAGCCTAGATTGTTCAACCTACTACTCAAGAACTGTTTAAGCTGAATGAATTCCTTAGCCAGTTAAAAGTACTGGATATAGAAACAAATATTGATGCTCAGCAGGTTTATGCCAAATTTCTTGACGCTTATCGTTCGCAGCTGTTACAGGAAAATTTTCTAAAAAGTAGCGACTATTTTCAGCGGTTAGTTAAATCTTCAGAGTCCCAATCGTTAGAAAGAGAACAACAGCTTTTACGTGATATGATAAATAATATTACTGTTGGCAAAGTTACTTTTAGTAATAGCGCAGATAATAATGTCAGTAATACTACTAATATGCGAAAATGGCCGATAGAAGCAAGCGTAGGATTTACTGCCGTAACGGCGCAAGATGCACAGGATTTATTGTCTGACTATTTACGTTATATTGGCTCAAATATACGGCAAGAGATAAAAGCGGAGTTAAATGAAAAAATAGCGCAACAACTTGTTTATGCTAAAGGTAAATATGCTATTGAGCTGGCGGCTTTAGAAAATGCGAATCGGGTTGCGATTCAACGACTAAGGAATTCATTAGCCATAGCGCAATCTGTTGGTTTAAAAAAACCGGTTTCAACTACGCATAACTTTATTCAAGATGATCCAGATTATCCTATTGCATTAGGTTCAGAAGCATTAGCTAAAAAATTGGCCATTATTGAAAAGGGTAATGATTTGTCATTATCGAATTCTGACTTGTTAAGTAGTCAACAATATATCCAACAATTACAAGCGCTAGATACGAAAGATATTTGGTTCCAACCAGTGAAATATATGCAAAAGCCAACTTTACCTATTGCTAAACAGGCACCTCAGCGAACCTATATGGTAGTATTAGCTGGAATAGCTGGTTTAATTTTGGGTTGTATTTATGTTTTGTTACGCCATATGGTAAATAATCGCAAGCAAAAAGTCTGATGAGATCATTTTAAATAAGCAGCAGGCGATTTTCCTGCTGCTCAATGATGTTAATTATGTTAGACTCGCTCCTTTCGTTAATACTAATCTACCTATTATGAAATTCCCTGGTCAACGAAAGTCCAAGCACTATTTCCCTGTTAGTCTTCGAGATCCCTTATTATCCAGTCAAGAGTTAATCAATAGCGCAGGCGATCATGCTTATATTGTTGGTATTGACCAAACTTTGGTTGATATTGAAGCAAAAGTCGATGATGATTTTATTCAGCGTTATCAACTTAGCCAGGGGCACTCTTTAGTTATTGAAGATGCGATTGCTGAAAGACTTTATCGTGAGTTAACAGAAAAAAATCTTATTAGCCATGAGTTTGCTGGTGGCACGATAGGGAATACTTTACATAATTACTCTTTATTAGCGGATAATAGATCTGTGCTGTTGGGTACGATGTGCAATAACATTCAAATTGGTAGTTATGCCTATCGTTATTTATGCCATACTTCCAGCCGGATGGATTTAAATTATTTACAAGGTATCAATGGCCCGATTGGTCGCTGTTTTACTTTAATTACGGAAAATGGTGAGCGAACATTTGCAATTAGTCCTGGGTTAATGAACCAATTGCGTCCTGAGAGCATTCCAGAGCAAATTATTGCAGAATCATCAGCACTGGTTATTACCGCTTATCTTGTTCGTTGTCAGCCTGGAGAACCGATGCCAGCAGCAACAATGCAAGCAATAGAATATGCCAAGAAACATGATGTGCCCGTTGTGCTAACAATGGGCACTAAATTTGTTATTGCCGATGATCCTGCCTTTTGGCAGGATTTTCTCGCTAAATACGTTTCTGTTGTGGCAATGAACGAAGAAGAAGCGTTAGAGTTGACAGGGTTCAACGATCCCTTATTAGCTGCCGACAAAGTGCTTGATTGGGTCGACCTTGTTCTTTGTACCGCCGGTGTGGACGGACTTTACATGGCCGGTTTTACCGAATCAGCATATAAAAGAGAAACTCAACATCCACTATTATCTGGTGCTATTAAGCAATTTAATCGTTATGAATTTAGCCGGGCGATGAGAAAGAAAGATTGTCAACTGCCTTTTAGGATCTATTCACATATTGAGCCTTATATGGGGGGGCCAGAGAAAATTATGAATACCAATGGAGCCGGTGATGGTGCATTGTCGGCCTTATTACATGATATTACCGCCAATCGTTTTCATCGTTTAAATATTCCTAATTCAACAAAACATAGTTTACCCTTTCTGACATATTCTTCCTTAGCACAGGTGTGTAAATACGCTAATAGGGTAAGTTATCAGGTGCTTATCCAACATTCACCACGATTAACGCGAAGTTTGCCTGAAAAAGAGGATAGTTTAGAAGAATCTTATTGGGAACGGTAATTTGATAAAAATCATGAGAAAACTAATATTTCCCCTGATTTATTTTATCGGCTAGTTAAAAGTATCAGGTTTTAAGTATTTATCTAAATCTTTAGTGCCTGATAATAAATTATCGTCATGATTGTTAATAGTACAGCCGGTTGTTTTCTTTTTAGCTAGGAAATGAGCCATAGTTTTGGCAATTTCATGTTCACCAACAACGATATGATTTGCACCACGTTCACGAATGTATCTAACTTCATCATCATAGTGGGCACGCACAATAATTGTAATGTCTGGATTTAATAATCTAGCTTTCTCGACAATTTGGCCTGCTTCATAACCATTTGGAATGGTGAGTAAAAGTGTTTGAGCACAATCTATGCGAGCCAGTTTCATTAGTGCTTTGTTTACGGCATTGCCAATTAATGAGCGGAAGCCATTTTTGGCTAACTCTTCAAATCGGGCACGGGTATTTTCAATAACAACCAACGGAATATCTTTTTGACGTAATTTTTCCGCTAGAATAGTACCAACACGTCCATAACCAACAATGATCGCATGACCGCAAATATCAACGGGAATTTGTGCAACTTCTTCTTGTGTTTCTTCTAATAATTCTTCCTCTGTTGTTTCGGTTTTCTTCAGATAACGGTCGAGTAAGCTAAATAGTAACGGATTAATCATAATAGAGAGGATTGCACCAGCTAAAACCAGGTTTGGCGCTTGACTATCAAACACATTGAGTGCGATCCCCATTCCGGCTAGGATAAAAGAGAATTCACCAATTTGTGCCAAACTTATCGCGATAGTTAAAGCGGTACGACGACTATGGCCAAATAGTCTCACTAACAGTAAGGCGGCGAGTGATTTACCAATAGTAATGATTGCTAAAACCGCCAATATAGCGAGTGGCTGTTCTATCAATATGATAGGATCTAGCAGCATACCAACCGATACAAAAAACAGAACCGCAAAGGCATCTCGCAAAGGTAGCGTATCTTGTGCGGCTCGATGGCTTAATTCAGATTCATTTAAGATCATTCCAGCGAAAAAGGCGCCAAGGGCAAAAGAAGCATTAAATAGTGTTACCGCAGCATAGGCAATACCGAGCGCTAGTACTAAAACCGCTAATGTGAATAATTCACGGGAACCCGTTGCCGCGGTACGGGCTAGCATCCATGGAATGAGTTGTCGGCCTAGGAAAAGGGTAATGATGATAAAAATAGCGACTTTACCAACGGTAAAAGTTAATTTAATAGCCAGCTCATTAAAACTG
The DNA here is from genome assembly GCF_004768525.1 of Arsenophonus nasoniae. Lineage (NCBI taxonomy): Bacteria > Pseudomonadati > Pseudomonadota > Gammaproteobacteria > Enterobacterales > Morganellaceae > Arsenophonus > Arsenophonus nasoniae. The sequence continues at coordinate 3,129,001 of NZ_CP038613.1, read as the reverse complement.
GCATTATTGCTATCGACAATACCGGCAATTGCGGGGAGCAATACCAATGTCAATACCATGACTAAATCTTCAACAATCAGCCAGCCAATGGCAATTCGTCCTCGTTTACTATCGATAAGTTGACGTTCTTCTAATGCCCTCAATAGTACTACTGTACTGGCCGTTGAGAGACAAAGACCAAAAACAATTCCAGCAAATAATCCCCAGCCAAATAATATGGCTAAACCAAGACCTAATAAGGTCGCGGTAATTATTTGAGCGATAGCACCAGGAATAGCAATTGATTTTACGGCTAAAAGATCTTTTAAGGAAAAATGTAAACCAACACCAAACATCAATAATATAACACCAATTTCAGCAAGTTCACTGGCTAAATTTGTATTTGCCACAAAGCCTGGTGTAAATGGACCAATGAGTACACCGGCCAACAAATAGCCGACTAACGGTGATATTCTTAGCCGTTGTGCAATCATACCAAATAGATAGGCAAGAGCTAAACCACCAACAATTGTTGTGATGAGGGATGATGCTGAATGATCCATTAAATCTCCTCTTTTTTGAATGACAAAATACGTCATATAAAATTCAAGTTTATTTTATCTGCTATAAACTAAAAAAGCGCTAAAAAAATCACGTTAAAAATAATAAAAAAGCGGTTAACGATAAAAAAGAAAAGTAATAGGTTGTTTTTTTAATAAAAATACCCAGTAAATAATCATAATAACCATTATAACTATAATTAATTATTTTATAATATAAACTATTATTCTTTTTTTTATTCATATTTAGTAATGATAGGGTAAAATAAAATGATAATGATAAAAATTTAGATTGAATTAATTAATTCAATACTTTTTAATGATAAAATAATCGTGAATGTTGGATCGATTTCAATTGTCTCCAAAGGTTAATGACAAAGCGTATTTATCAAGTATTTCTACAGTATGCATCTTAAGCTAATACTTTTATATTTTGGATATAAAAGCGAAATAGTGTATCAAATAACAAGTATAGTAGTTATTTATGCTAATAAGATAAAAAAAATTGCAAAAATCAAAATAAATTGATTGGATTTGTCGCTTGAATGGTAGTTTTTACCATCATTTTTGGCAAAAACAAAATTGATTATAAAATCAGTTTGACATGATTTTGTTATTTTTTTCAGTAGGTTAATAGGATTAAAATAATCATTATCTACTATTTCTTTAGTAATAGCGATTCAGCTGCTATTTTGTTATCTATTTGAGAGTATAACTAGCAATATTTTTAATCTTGCGTCTTAGCCAGAACGATTTATGTTGTATTAAGCACATAAAATATTAAGCGAATAATAAAATAGATGCTTTTTAAGGATATAAAAAAAATTGCTCGATGAAATAATATCGGTATAAATTTGAACGGTATGGAGATTGATATGCGATTGTTACTTAAGACTTCTCTAGGTAGGATAATTGTACTTTTATGGTTGCTATCAAGTTCTACCGCAATTGCATGGCAAAAAGATAAAACTTACTCTATCACAATTTTACACACTAATGATCATCATGGTCATTTTTGGCATAACAAGAACGGAGAATATGGTTTAGCCGCGCAAAAAAACATTAGTTGCTGAAATTCGTCACGAAGTTACAAAAGAGGGCGGAATTGTTTTACTGCTTTCTGGTGGTGATATTAATACTGGTGTGCCTGAATCTGACTTGCAAGATGCTGAACCAGATATTAAAGGCATGAATATGATTGGTTATGATGCAATGGTACTTGGTAATCATGAATTTGATAAGCCATTAACAATTTTACGCAAGCAACAACAATGGGCAACTTTTCCTTTTTTGTCAGCTAATATTTATCAAACCAGTACTGGACAGAGATTATTCAAACCCTATCAAATTTTTAATCAACAGGGCATCAAGATTGCCGTTATTGGTTTAACTACCGATGATACTATTAAGTTAGGTAACCCAGGGGTAATTTCCGATATAGAATTTCGTTCTCCTGTCAATGAAGCGAAAATGGTGATCCAATCTCTACGTGCTAATGAAAAGCCTGATATCATTATTGCCGCGACACATATGGGGCATTATAACAATGGCGAACATGGTTCTAATGCGCCTGGCGATGTTAAAATGGCGCGAAGTTTACCTACAGGCTATCTAGATATGATAGTGGGCGGTCATTCTCAAGATCCCGTTTGTATGTCCTTAAGCAGGAAAAATTACAAACAAGTGGATTATGTGCCTGGGACATTATGTAGACCAGATCAGCAAAATGGGACTTGGATTGTGCAGGCTCATGAGTGGGGTAAATATGTCGGGCGGGCTGATTTTGAATTTAAAAATGGCAAATTTATTTTAAAACACTATCGACTTATACCTATCAATTTAAAGAAAAAACGGCTTAACCAAGATGGTTCGACAGAGTTAACTTTTTATACGCAAGAAATTCCACCTGATGTTGATATGCTGAAATTACTCTCTTCTTTTCAAGCAAGAGGTCGTCAACAATTAGATATCAAATTAGGTTTTGTTGATGGTAAATTACAAGGTGATCGCAACAAGGTTCGTTTTGATCAAACTAATTTGGCGCGTCTCATCTTAGCGTCGCAAGTGGAACGTGTAAATGCCGACTTTGCCATTATGAGCAGTGGTATGATCCGTAATTCTATTGACCCAGGTGAGATCAGTTATCGACAAGTGCTTAAAGTTTTACCTTTTGCTAATCACATAGCCTATGTTGATTTTAATGGTCAGGAAGTGAAAAACTATTTAGCCGCCGTCGCCAGTATGACGCCAGGTTCAGGGGCTTATGGCCAATTCTACAATATCAGTTTCATTCATCATAGCGATGGCACAATGACAGATATTAAAATAGCCGGTCAGCCATTAGATGTTAAAAAGCATTATCGAATGGCAACATTAGATTTTATTGCCTGTGGTGGTGATGGTTACCCGAAAATTAATTATCATCCAAATTATGTTAATACAGGATTAGTGGATGCTGAGGTTTTAAAAAATTTTATTGAAAAACATGCACCGTTAAAAGTCATTGATTATGCGCCTAGCAAAGAAATTATTTATCGTTAAATAAACCGGCAATTATTTATCACTTTTTTATATCGGCAAAGATTGCATTTAATAAATGAGCTAAATCGTTAGGATCAAGTTCAATATCTAGTCCTCTTTTTCCGCCTGAAATATAAATAGTTGCATATTGCTTGGCTTGTTCATCAATAATTGTTGGTAGACGTTTTTTTTGCCCTAATGGACTTATTCCGCCTAATAAATAGCCCGTTGTTTTTGGGCGATTTGCGGCTCGGCCATTTCTGCTTTTTTCGCGTTAAATGTGCTGGCAACTTGTTTCAAATTAAGTTGCCCTGATACCGGCGTGATAGCAACCACCAGATGTTTAGTATCTCCATTTAATGCTACCAGTAGTGTTTTAAATACTTGTCTGGCATCAAGCCCCAATTTTTCTACCGCTTCTTGGCCGAAATGATATATATGCGCATCATGCTTATAGCTATGTAGCGCATATTTGATTCTCTTTTTTTCCAATAAATTAATAGCGGGAGTCATATAAAGACCTTATTTTATATAAAGTTATAGTCAACAGTTAAATGGACATTTTATTATTTTGTTTGGCAATATAGCTTCAATAAAAAATGGGATAGAATTAGTCGATTTGTTGTTTAAATAAGCTAGCAAGGTTATTGTCGCCATATAAATGTAAGGCGCCAACCGCCACAACATAATGACCTGCTGGCAATTTCTTTAACTTTTGACACCATAATAAGTTACGTTCTTGCATTAATAATTGATAAACGTCATCACGGAAAGTTTTTGGTAATTTTAAATCAAGCTCAGGTTTGAAGTTCATCCACCAACTTAACATTATTTGTAACGAACGGGCATTAGATCGCCAATATGTCAGGGTATCTTCCAATAAAGATTGGCCATTGTTAGGTAAATTCATCAGTAGCTCGATTTGAGAGGCAGCGCCTTCTAGTTCAATGATTGGTTTCTGCTGTTGCCGGGCGGCTAGCAGCAGTTGATAATCTATCCCGTATTGAGGGAGTAATCCTAAATATTGAGCTTGATTGGCTTGTAAGATCAACGCAATTTGCCAGGCAGCAAGGCTATCAAATTGCTCATTGTGGAGTTTAATTTCTTGGCAATAATATTTAAATTTCAGATAAAGTGCGGGCGAAAGTCGCTGCTTAATTGGTGGGTAAGGGATTGCAGGATTGTTAGTCAAGGGAGGTACTGTATCGGTAATATCAGCCTCAACAATCAAAGCGTCGCATTGATTGAGTTTGTTTATAAGAACTTGAGGTAGCGGAAACATATTTTTGCTGGCCATATGAATGCTACCAATGAGATGCAGGTGAATATTTCCAGCCAAACTAATATCATAAGCAGGATAAGGATAATGTTTAGCCTTATCGGCAATCAAATATTTTTTTAGCCTAGATAATATAGGCGCCACCATTTTTCACTTCCCCTTAATGCAAAAATTCCTCATTGCCAGTTTAATAGGTTAGCTGTTTTTAATCATCCAGTACAAAACTTTCTACGCTTTTGTAAAAAATGGTAACTGAGTTTTAGTCACCATTTGGTTAACTGGCCAGTGATAATTTATTGCTTAGGTTTAAATCGTAATAAACGATTTGCATTACTAACGACAGTAATTGATGACAATGCCATAGCCACACTAGCAATAACTGGATTAAGTAGGGTTCCAGTAAATGGATAAAATAGACCTGCTGCGATTGGGATGCTTAACGTGTTGTAAATAAAGGCACCAAACAAATTTTGTTTCATATTACGCAGCGTTCCTTGGGCAATTTGCAAAGCATCAGCAACACTATGTAAGTTATGATTGATTAAGGTGATAGCGGCTGTTTCAATTGCAATATCGCTACCACTCCCCATAGCAATACCAACATCAGCACGCGCTAAAGCTGGGGCATCATTAATGCCATCCCCAATCATGGCAACTTTATGACCACTTTTTTGTAATTGTGCTATAACGGCTGCTTTTTGATCAGGTAATACATCAGCAATCACTTGGTCGATGCCCAATTCTTTGGCAATGGCATTTGCGGTGATTGGATTATCACCGGTTAACATTATCAATTGATATTTTTGCTTATGTAGCTGTTGTAACGCGCTAGTGGCAGTTTCTCGTAGCGGATCGCGAATAGAAAATAGGGCCGCTAATTGATTATCAACGGCCAGCAAGACCGGTGTGATCCCTTTATTGGCCTGTTCAGCGATTAATTGCTCAACTTGTTGGCTGTTAATCGAATATTGTGACATCAAGGCTTGAGTGCCTAACAAAATCGTTTTATTGTCGATTTTCCCTTTCACTCCAGCGCCGGCTAAAGTTCGAAACTGATTTACCTCTGGTAGCGATAATCCGACGCTCTTGGCTAAAATCGCATTGGCTAATGGATGATTAGCCCCTTTTTCAAGTGCACCAGCAAAGGTCAGTACTTGGGATTGCTCAAATTGATTAAAAGTATGAATCTCGATAACTTCAGGTTTACCGATCGTCAATGTTCCGGTTTTATCGAAAACCAGGGTATCTAGGTTGCTAGCTTGTTGTAAAGCTTCAGCATCGCGTATCAAAGCACCGTATTCCGCAGCACGTGCGACACCAGCAATAATTGACATTGGCGTTGCCAGACCCAGTGCACACGGGCAGGCGATTATGAGTACACTGGTAGTGACAATTAATGCATAACTGATTTGCGGTGATGGACCAAATAAATACCAGAGAGTCCCGGCAACTAAGGCTATCGTAATCACACTAGGGACGAAAATCGCGGCAACTTTATCGGCCAATTGTCCTATTGCGGGTTTGCTGCTTTGTGCTTGGCGCACTAATTTAATGATACGCGCTAAGGTGGTATGTTGACCGACTGCAGAAACGCGTAATAGTGCTGTACCATCTTGTACCACCGTCCCGGCATGTACTTTTTCATCTACGGTTTTATATTGTGGAATCGCTTCTCCAGTTAACATTGATTCATCTAGCCAAATTTCACCATAAGTCAGCACACCGTCAACGGGAATGCGATCCCCGGTAGTTAGACGTAATAGCATACCTTGTTTAACTTGGGACAGTGGTACTTTGTTTTCACTTTTTTCACTAATGACGAGTGCCGTGGGTGGTGTGAGATCAAGTAACCGCCTTAGCGCGTTTGACGAACGTTGGCGTGCACCTTGTTCTAATGCATGGCCAAGATTAATTAAGCCAATGATCATTAAACTGGCTTCATAGTATAGATGACGAGCCGGGAGAGGAAATTTATCTGGCCACAAATTAACGCTAATTGAATATAACCAGGCGGTACCCGTTCCCAGGGCGACAAGAGTGTCCATTGTGGTACTGCCATTTTTTAGACTTCTCCAGGCGTTGTAATAAAAATGGCCACCAGTCAACATCATGAGAATTAGCGTGACTAGCCCGATAAGCAGCCAGCTAAATTGATTTTTTTCACTTAACATCATATTGTTGCCAATCATGCCCCAAATCATAACGGCGATACCAATTAGTAACGCTAAAGCGGCTTGCCAACGAAATTTGTGTATAGTGTATTTGCTGAACTGCTGTTGTTTTTCTCGATGTTCCATTTCATTGTCAATAATTTCGGCGTCGTAACCGGCTTTTTGTACCGCTTGAATTAATGCCTGATGTTTGGCATGTCCGGTGATCAAGGCACTGCGTTCGGCTAAATTAACCTGAGCATTTTGTACCCCTGGCGTACTGAGTAACGCTTTTTGTACTTTGTTAACGCAACTGGCGCAAGTCATACCATTGATGAGTAATTGTATCGCGCCACTATCAATACTCGGTTTCTCAAGCTGATTCGATGCAGTTTGCTTGCTAACGTTTTGGGCTGTATCAGGCGATGATATGACTGATTGTTGGTGAATTGAAGGGTTTCCTTCGGCTTCCAATGTTGCTTGGTAGCCGATAGCCCTAACGGCAGCAATCAGTGTTGCCGGATCGGCGCTACCAAAAATTTGGGCTGCTTGAGTGGTCACTATTGCGGCGCCAACACCGCTGATATTTTCCAGTATTTTTTGTGTTTTATTGACACAGTTGCGGCAATTGAGCCCTGCAAGCTGTAGTTTAATATCAGGCTGGGTGGCGACTTTGCCTTGGTAACCGGCTTGTTCAATGGTTTTAATAATGTCATCTACTGATGCAGAACCAGTAATTTTGGCATAATCAAGTGTAACAGTAACGTGTTGTATATCTTGTCGTGCTTCTAGCGCTTTCGTTAGTTTGTTAATACAATTGGAACAAGTCAGCCCTTGTAGCGCTAGAATGGTAAAATCAGGCATAATTGACTCTCCTAATGCATACAATAAATTAATTGGTATAATGCTAATTACTTCCTAACATTATGGCTGAAATAACCTAGATGATTATAAAGGTTAAACCTTCTAGTAAGGGTAAGGTCAAGGTGAAATGATGAATATTACTCAAGTGGCAGAGAAAACGGGATTAAGTGCCAAAACAATTCGATTTTATGAGGAAAAGTCATTAATTACTCCGCCAACGAGAAGTGAAAATGGCTATCGCCATTATCAACCTGCTCATTTGGATGAATTAACCTTATTAAAGCAGGCCAGGGCAGTTGGATTTACCTTGAAAGAGTGTCGGCAATTACTTGAACTTTTCCGTAACCCACGTCGCCACAGTGCGGATATCAAAACGGCGACGTTAAATAAAATTAGTGAAATTGAAAAAAACATTACCGATCTTAATATGATAAGAGATAGCTTACTTGCATTGGTTGCATCGTGTCCGAGGGATGACAATGCAAAATGCCCGATTATTGATCATCTGGTTGGTCATCATGTTGATTAGAACAAACTGGTTTGACTTTTAGTGTAATACCATCGACATCGATCACTTCGACTTCAGTATTAGCTGATAATTGCTCAGAACAAAAAACACGCCAGCTACCATCAGCCAGTCGTATTCTGCTATAGCCATTATTAGTATCTGAAATTAAACGTGCTTTTGTGCCAATTAATTGATGTTGTTTTTGATTAGGTTCATCAGGCAATGTTTTGTTACGTATACTAAGCCATTTACGCCAACCCAATACAGAAAGAATGATCATAATGGCAAAGAATAGGCCTTGCCAATCCCAACTCATTTCAGGTATGAGCCAGGTCATAAATGCCATAATAACGGCGGCCACTCCAGACCAGAGCAGATAACCACCTACACCGATTAGTTCAGCAATTAGCAGTAATCCCCCTAAACAGAGCCAAAACCAGGCCGGTTGCGCCATTATTTGCTCAAGCATCGTTTAACACCTCTATTTATTGATGCGCCGCGCGATATTTGAAGCCAAAACGTGCGATAAATGGTGGGTTACTTTTGTTTCCATCAGTGCAACGAAATTACACTGTTATTTTTCATCAGAGTCATTTTGGCCTGTTCGAGCATTCTGGTTAACTGGACAATATTTGTAGATGCTGGCCAATGACACCCCATACAGTAATGCCAGCTGTTTTCTACTATGGCCTGACTCAAGTAATTTTTTAGCCTGCTCTTGCTGCGCGGAAGATAATGAGCAAGGTCTACCCCCGATACGTCCTCTGCTTCTTGCTGCGGCTAAACCTGCTTTAGTACGCTCAACAATCAGTTCACGCTCCATCTGTGCCAACGCACTCATCACATGAAAGAAAAAACGACCTGCGGACGTAGAAGTGTCAATGGCATCCGTCAAACTATGAAAATGAATACCTTCATCTTCAAGTTTGGATATTAAAGTAATCAAATGTTTAATGCTACGACCCAGCCTGTCCAGCTTCCAGACTACCAAGGTATCGCCCGATTTCAGGCACTTTAATGCACGTTTTAACCCAGGTCTCTGGTCTGTTTTTCCACTGATTTTATCCTCAAAAATCTGTTCACAATTTGCGTGTAGTGGTCTAATAAAACTGTAGAGATTTATAGCTTATAATTAAGCAAAATCTTATAGGTATAAATATGACCCGAAAAGTAAAAGTAACCTTTAGCGGAAAGCAAAAACTGGAATATGCAAAACTCATGGTTGAAGGTGGATATAGCAATATCCAAGTTGAAAAAATATCCGGTGCGGGTAAATCTGCCGTATCACGATGGAAGCAACAATATCTTGCCGAGTTAAATGGGAATACGCCTGTAAAATCAAAAGCGTTAACACCCGAGCAACAGCGCATACAAGAATTAGAAGTTCAACTTAAGCGTGCTCAGAGGGATAATGACATATTAAAAAAAGCCGCGGCTTACTTCATCCTCGACAATCAAAACTCAAAATCGTGAAGCAACTGAAAATCATGTACCCCAATTTTACGGTCACTGAGTTATGCCATCTTTTTGAAGTAAGCAGCAGTAGTTTTTTATTATGAAACGAAAATACCGACAGTTGAAAATGAAAGACTGTGTGGCGAAATCAAACGTATTTTTTATACATCGGGTCAAATTTATGGCAAAAGACGTATTCAAGCCGAGTTAAAGGGTTTAGGGCACCAAATTGGCACTTATAAAATATCGAACATCATGAAATTAAATCAATTAGTTGCAATTAGACCAACGAAAAAGCACTACTATCACTCATCGGGTAACGAACATCGATATGCCCCTAATTTGCTTAAACGACAATTTTCCCCCTGAACAGCATAATCACTATTATGTCGGGGATATCACGTATATTAGACATCACTATGGGTGGAGCTATTTAGCCTGTGTGTTGGATTTAGCCACCAAAGAAATTATTGGTTATGCCTTATCAACAAAACCGGATTCGAAATTAGTGAAAGAAGCCTTAGATAACGCAATTGAACGGCAATTACCGGATACGACAAGTTTGATGTTCCATTCAGATCAAGGTTGCCAATATTCATCGGAGGAGTTTAGGGCGCACCTCTTTGAACGGAAAATAACTCAAAGCATGAGTCGGCGAGGTAATTGCCTCGATAATGCCGTGATGGAAAGATTTTTTAGGAGTTTAAAGACAGAAAGACTTAACCGTTTATCGTTTATGAATCATCAATCTGTTGTCTGTGAAGTTGAAAATTATATTCAGTTTTACAATTATTATCGACGCCATTCAACGATTGGTTATTTAACGCCACATCAAAAATATCATGAACTAAAAAATGCCGCTTAGATCTTCTACAGAATTTGTTGACCATTACAGCTCCGTCAGCGCCCGGTCGAGCCATTCACGTACCGATGGGGGTAAGACCTCGATATGACTGCGCGGTGCCATCATCACTCCCTCCAGTATTTGGCCGGGCGGGCAATGCCGGGGATATCGTCGGTGACGTATTCCACCAGATTGACCCCTTCCGGCGTTAGCGTGGCCGTGCGGGCGGTCGGGTCAGGCGAACCAGACGTAAGCCCTCAAGGAACAGTAACTCTTTTTGCAGCTCCAGCATGGTCATGTCCGGGTAGAGCGAATGGCCCACATCCCACAGCAGCCGGTCATTGGCCGGATAGGGCCGAGCCTTGTTGACCACCTGCAGTAACACCCAACGCAACCCTTCGCGGCGCGCCTGTTCGGTCTCTATCATCCTTATCCTCCTGCCACCTGACGCAGCTGTATGGTTTCCAGCTTCTGGTAAATCGCGTCAAGCCGTGACTCCACCACCTGCTGATAATGAATAAATTCGTCGCGCCGGACGTAACGCGCCGGCACTTCCACTTTGAACTCCAGGACTTCACGCTCAAGGCGCGACCCTTTATCGGAGGCGTCGCGCATTAACCGCTCCAGTGACGCAAACCGCTCCGCCTGACGCTTTTCCGTCTCCCGGATAAACCAGCGGGCCAGCCCACCCAAAAAGCCTGCCAGTCCGAACAGGTAGCTCATCAGTACCCAAAAATCGACCTGTAATGTCATGGTGTTAATCCTTCAATATAATCCAGTAGCCCGTTTACCTGTGCCCGCCAGACCTGACATTGCTGCCCGTTGTCGGTGATGTTGGCGAGGATATCGCGCTGGGTGACCGGGCTGGGTCTGAGCGGCTCACCAGCGGACGCAGTGTCCCTGGTCGTGTTGCCAGCGCCGCTGGGAGCGGCGGCAGCGCCTGAATCATTGGCGTCGGACACACCGAGGGCGGCGTTGTAGTGCTGCACGAAGCCACGAGTAAACACGCAGGACACAGCATGAGGCTGGCCTTTTTCATCCTGCCAACGTTGGGTAACATCATCTATCTGCCTCTTAAGTTGACGGTTTTTGGCGTTTATTCGTGCAACGCGGGCCAGGTAATTCCGCTCGCTCGTATGGGCAACCGCAACCTGGCGCTCAAAACGTTGCTGCAGGACTCGCAGGGTTTGCGCGGTCTGCTCGGCGCGCTGCTTTTCCTGAACCGCAAACGCGGCGCGCAGCTGACTGATTTTTGCGTCGCCCCGCTGCGTTGCCCGACGTTCGCCTTGCGTGTAGCCGTGCCACCAGATGCCCGACAGCAGGGCCATCACCAGCAGCCCGCCGAGGCTTTTTAGGCTAACTACACTAAACACAGCTTGCCCCTCCCCAAGTCAGGTAACGCGGTGCCAGGGCTTTTAAAATGCGGCGGGGATAATGGCGATTCTCGCGCCAGGCGCTCATACTCCGTCCGGCATTGACTCGCTCAATGCTGTCAAACCAGCGACTGCCATCGACCCCCTGACTTTCTGCCAGACGGCGGTCACGCTGCACCCAGCCCAGGCCACCGTTGTAGGCCGACAGGGTCATCGCCATGCGCTCACAGTCATCAACAGCACTGACACGCTGCCACAGCCAGCGGTCGTAGCTGACCAGCGCCCGGATAGCCCATGCCGGATTAAACGGCTCCCGGCTGTTCAGCCCAGGTACCCGTTGGCTAATCCAGTCGGCGGTGGCAGGCATAAACTGTGCCATCCCCTGAGCGCCAAGCGGTGAAACTGCATTTGCTCGCCATCCGCCCTCCTGATGCAGCTGCGCGGCAAAGTCTGCCACTGGCGCAGACATTCCCCATTCGAGGCGCGCATTGCGGATCACATCAGCACGGTACTGCAGGGACGTCTGCGGTGGCTGTGCCGCTCTGGCCTGGCTGAAGAAACCACCGCACCAGAGCAGCCAGGCTACCGTGGCCGAACGAAAGAGCTGCCCCCAGAAACTGTGCTTACTCGTACGGGCCTGCCCGTGGAGGGCTAACTCGATGCCCAGTTTCAGCAGTACCAGCACAGCCCAGACAACCTGAGGCCAGTACATATAGAGAGTCATGTTAAAGCCCCGTCGCCACGGCAAGACACACCGCCGCCACAATCACCGCCCGACGCAGCTGCGCAGCAGCAAAGACCTGATGGCAGCCGCCGCGCACCGGATGTCGACCCTGTGCTACCTCGGGGTGGTCATAGTGCAGGTATTGTCCGGGACGGGCTTTGGGGAATAGCGAACGGTCAAGCCAGTAACCCACGACTGCCGCCAGGGTGATTAATGCCAGCTTGTCACCGATCATGCAAAACTGATCCACTAACGATCATCTAAAACTGATCCACTTGGTATTATTCGCACATTTTTGTACGGATAATTTATGTTAACCAAGGAGATATTTGTGGATATTCATGTTCGCTTTGCACAAGGACAAAGCCTTCGAAAAATTGCCAGTGAGTTGGGTATATCCCGTAACACCGTAAAACATCATTTACAACAACAGACAATGCCAACTTATGCTAAAAGAAGTCAACAACCGACTAAATTATCCCCCTTTAAACCTTATTTGCTTCAGCGAATTGAACTGGCTAAACCTGATTGGATCCCTGCAACAGTCTTATTTGATGAGGTAGTTGAAAACGGCTATCAAGGTGGTATTGCTCAATTACGCCGATTTGTTTGTCAATTTAAACCAAGCATTGTTCCCGAAGTAGTCGTCCGTTTTGAAACACAGCCAGGTCAACAAATGCAAATCGACTTCACCAGCATCCGGCGAGGTAAAAAATCGCTGAAAGCGTTTGTTGCAACGCTAGGCTATTCGCGTGCGAGTTATGTAAAGTTCTTTGATAATGAACGAGCAGAATCGTGGCAGCAAGGTTTAAGAGAAGCTTTCGACTACTTTGGTGGTGTACCACAGGAAGTATTGTGTGATAACGCAAAATCCCTCATCATCGAACGGGATGCTTATGCAGAAGGTGATCATAAATTACATGTCGAAATGCTTCAAATGTCGAAAGATTACGGGTTTAAATTGAAGGCTTGCAAGCCCTACAGGGCAAAAACGAAAGGGAAAGTAGAGCGCTTTAACCACTATTTAAAAAAACAGCTTTATCGTGCCATTAAACACCGACCTTCGTGCTCATAATCTTGAACTGGATATTGAAATAGCTAATGCAAAAGTGGGTCCATGGTTACAACGCGTTGCCCATCAGCGAATTCATGGAACAACGTTAGAGAAGCCAGCAGATAGATTAGCTAAGGAAGTGAAGTCTCTTCTACCCTTACCAGCAAGGGTTTGCCAATCTATCCCACAGACTAATACGCTTAATATCCCTATCGTACCGCCCCTTGAATCTGTCAGTTTGCAACACTCAATCAGCGTATACGAAGCATTACTGGGAGGTGAACATGTTATTGCATGAACAAATTGAACACCTGTGTGAGTCATTGAAATTAAATTCTATTCCGACTCATTGGTCATCACTTGCCGAAAAATGCATTGCCCAAGACAAAAGCTACGGAGAGTTTTTACTGTCCCTGTTAAAATGTGAGCAACAACAACGAGATGAACGAACTCGTAATCTTTTGAGTCGGATGGCAGGATTCCCAGCACATAAAGAACTTAATACGTTCGATTTTAAGTTTGCAACGGGGATCCCCAAACAACACATACAGGAATTAAGCGCATTAACGTTTATTGAACGTAATGAAAATGTCGTGTTGCTTGGCCCAAGCGGTGTAGGCAAAACGCATTTAGCTATTGGGTTAGGATTAAAAGCAGTACAGGCCAAGAAGAAAACCCGCTTTACCACGGCAGCTGAACTGATGTTGCAACTCTCAACTGCCAAACGACAAAATAAGCTCAAACAATATCTATCACGTTCGGTGATGGCCCCGAAGTTGTTGATTATCGATGAGATTGGATACCTGCCGTTTGGGCGAGAAGAAGCAAACCTGTTTTTCAATGTGATTGCCAAGCGTTATGAGCATGGCAGTGTCATATTGACGAGTAACCTATCATTTGGGCAATGGCCAAGTGCTTTTGCTGATGACGCAACATTAACTGCCGCTATGCTTGATCGTTTACTTCATCATTCGCATGTACTGCAATTAAGCGGTGAAAGCTACCGATTGAAAGATAAGCGGCGCTCAGGAGCAATAACTGAGTAAAACAGTGGATCAATTTTGATTGATCGGATTTAGATAAAAAGTGGATCAGTTTTCGGTGATCGTTGACAAGCTTATAGAGCACCACCGGCAATTGCTGCGGTGAGACCAGGGCAATCACCAGCAACAGACCAGCAGCGGTGAGCAACCAGCCGCTTAATCGCGGGGTTTTAAATGGGGGCAAGGTCAATTTTTTTCGCGTTTTCATCACCATCTCCCTGAGAATCAGGCAGACAGTGTGACAAGGCAGGGCGCTAAACGCTTTTAAAGCGGTTTACTAGTGGGAGGATGGGTGAACGGTTAGGTTAGGCGCAGTGATTAGCCCCGAGCGGGGCAAGGGAAAAAGCGCGACCTACCCAGTGCACGAACACCGGACAGGCCGTCAACACACAGAGTTCGCCTGTGAGTCAACCGTGGCGCTTTCCGTTCTCGAGAACAGGAAAGAGTCTACACGAATTTCCATTAGTGAAAAAGGCTTACAGACAATGCAGCAACATTTTTTACCCATACTGCCCTGGATAGGCGGTAAACGGCGGCTGGCCAAACAGATTTTACCGCGCTTCCCGGCGCATATCTGCTACGTGGAACCGTTTTGTGGCGCGGCGGCGCTCTTTTTTATGAAGTCACCCAGCAAAGCAGAAGTGATTAACGATATCAACGGCGAGCTGGTCAATCTCTATCGGGTGCTGAAACACCATCTGGAAGAGTTTATGCGCCAGTTTAAATGGGCGCTGGTCAGCCGGGCGATGTATCAATGGTTAAACATCACGCCGACCGAGACCTTAACCGATATCCAGCGCGCAGCCCGTTTCTATTACCTGCAAAAGCAGGCGTTCGGCGGCAAGGTGGCGGAGCACACCTTTGGCGTGACCACTACCAGTGGGCCACGCTTGAACCTGCTACGCATGGAAGAAGAGCTGTCGCTCGCCCATCTGCGATTATCACGCACCACCATTGAACACCTGGATTGGGCCAGCTGTATTGCCCGTTATGACCGTCCGCACACGCTGTTTTACTGCGACCCGCCGTATTGGGGAACGGAAGGCTATGGGGTGGATTTTGGTCTGGATCAATATGAAAAACTGGCGGGAATGGGACGAGACCTGACGGGGATGATGATTATTTCGGTCAATGATATTCCTGAAATGCGGGAAGTGTTTCAGGGGTTCGAGATGGAGAGCGTCCCGATTCGTTATAGCCTCAATAGCAATCAGCCCACCCAACGGCGTGAGCTGATTATCACTGTCAAATAACCCTCTTTCGCGGCAACGAATGCAGGGAAGACTTAAGCGCGGTGACGAGTGGCTTTTTTCTCTGCCATTGCCGTCAAGGTACGTTTGGCCACTTCGCGTGTTTCGCCGGGAATATGGCGAAAGGCCGTTAACACCTCAGCCTCTTCTTCATCCCTCACCACATCGAGCGCACTGGCTTCATCGTGGCGCTCACCGGTCATCACATAATTAAGATCGACTCCTAACGCTTTCGCGGCGATTAAGTAGCCCGCATCAGGATGCCGCTCACTTTTTTCATAGTTGTACTGAGTGAGCTTTTTAACCCCGCACCGTTCGGCAAAGATCTCCTGGCTAAGTCCCAATCGCAGTCGCTCAGATTTGAGACGGTCTCCCACTCCTTCTAGTGTTAGTGTCACCCACTGCTGGGTATCGAGTGAGGCCTGTTCATTGCTTGTAGTCGCTGTAGAGGTCTTTCCAGTCAGTTGCTGGCTTAACTGTTGTAACTGCTTCTCTTTTTCGGCTACCAGTTGCTGGCTGCGTTTAAGCGCCGCTTCATCTTTACGTAATGCTGCCCGTAATTCCCGTACCGACATCCGGTCAACTTCGTCGAGGGTCAGACCTGCGATAGTGCCGCCTTCGGCGAGTTCAGCGAGGTCTTCATCGTCTTCCAACATCAGCTCATAGAGTTTTGCCTTGCCGAGAGCCGCAAACGTCTGCGCTTTTCCACCTAATTGAGGTGATAAATATTTTAGAGATGCCTTCATCATAATTTGAGCGGTTCTTTCAGCTAGCCCTAACTGGCTTGTTACGATATTTACAAACTCTCCATGCGGCTCATTCTCTTTCAGAATAATCAACCGCTTTCCCGCCTCCAGCATGGCTTCGGCACTCTGTGCCATATAGAAGCGCGCTTCATGCACAATCCTCTCCCGTTCATAGGGCAGCCCATCGCCAAAACGTGCCATCACCTCCTGCTGGGCACTGTTTGCTGCATTTTTTTCAGGATATGCAATTGCCTCCCCCCCCCCCCGCAATCGTGATATTGTCCGCGGTAGTTACAGGCAGGCTGGTTGCCGCTTTTTTCTTTGCCATACAGGTCTCCTTTAGGCCGATAACAGCCCGTGCTTTTTAATAGTGATAAGGAATATACAAAAACAAACAAAAAAGACTTTACATCATTTTGCATATCAATGTATATTTATTTTTAACTTTTTATGACGGAGATAAAACAATGTCACTGCAACATCCAGCCGACTTTAAGCGCAATTTTTATGACCGTGTCTATCAGAACTACCCGACGGTGGCGGCGTGGGCGCGCCAATCCGGCTTCAAACCCTATCAGGTTTATATGTTGCTTGATGGCTCCTGCCAGGGCTGGCGCGGGGAAGCACGCAAAATCAAACAGGCGATTGAACAGATAATGGGTTCCCCCATGCCATCGGGCAAAAAGCGCCATAAAAAATAACATTCGCCTGTTTCGCTGACGGTATCACAATTTCCATTAATGAAAAAGAGGCATCCGATGAAAAACACCTTATTACTGCACCCATCTTCACGTACACGACGGGCGCTGCGTATTTTAAAAGCCATGAAGGGGCATTACCGAGACGGCTTGTCCAATAAAGCCCTGGCGGCGCTTATCAATGACTCCCCGGCCAATATCAGTCGTACTCTGCCATTTTTAGTCGAAGAGGGCATGGTTGAGCAGCGCTTCAATGGGAACTACGCCCTCAGCGAGGAATTGATACAGATTGCGCTAGCCTTTTTCGATGAAACCGAACGGGCGCAAATCAAGATGGCAGAAAAACGTGGCCGCTGCATAGCCTCACCGTCAAAATTGTAAGAGAGAAAAATAATGGGTAGAAAAGCGTTACCGATGACGGCTGAAATCACCCCCGAACAGCCTTTGGCACCGGATTTAATGAATAACCTTAACGCGCTAGCTGAACATCAGCAGGCCATTATGGACAAGTACGGCGAGGGCCTACCCTATGAACGGGAAAGGATTGTGCATGAGGCACGTTTCTATATGGCACAAAGTGCGGAAGCCATGCTGGAGGCGGGAAAGCGGTTGATTATTCTGAAAGAGAATGAGCCGCATGGAGAGTTTGTAAATATCGTAACAAGCCAGTTAGGGCTAGCTGAAAGAACCACTCAAATTATGATGAAGGCATCTCTAAAATATTTATCACCTCAATTAGGTGGAAAAGCGCAGACGTTTGCGGCTCTCGGCAAGGCAAAACTCTATGAACTGATGTTAGAAGACGATGAAGACCTCGCCGAACTCGCCGAAGGCGGCACCATCGCGGGCTTGACGCTCGATGAGGTTGATCGCATGTCGGTACGTGAACTAAAGGCAAAACTGCGCGAAACCCGTGATAGCTTGGAAGCCAGCCGCCGCCTAGCCAACGAAAAAGACCAAAAAATCAATGAGCTGAGTGAAAACCGCCTGCTTAATCAGCATCGCCCGTTAGGGGAAGAAGGCATACGCCAGCTCCGTGAAGAAATCGGCCTGGTGGGCTTTGATGTTAAAGCCATATTGATGGGGCGCTTTCGGGAAGGGTTGGAAAAATTGCATAGCCACAGTGGCGATATGACGTCTCACGCCGACTATTTAGCAGGCTTGCTTAATGATATTGAGTTTGAAATCAATGTCTTACGTAACGACTTTGCGTTACCCTACCACGCGGTGTCAGAGGCGGTACCTGACTGGGTAAAGGCGGATGCCGAGGCCGAAGACGCGGATTTTCAGTTACCTGAACATTTACGCGGTACCGGACAGGATAGCGGCGAGGAGGGGGTGTTATGAACGCCATCCTGACCGAACGCGTACTGGCGATTGCCCAGGCCGCCGAAAAAGCGGGACATGGCGGCAAATGTCACCGATCATGCAAAACTGATCCACTAACGATCATCTAAAACTGATCCACTTGGTATTATTCGCACATTTTTGTACGGATAATTTATGTTAACCAAGGAGATATTTGTGGATATTCATGTTCGCTTTGCACAAGGACAAAGCCTTCGAAAAATTGCCAGTGAGTTGGGTATATCCCGTAACACCGTAAAACATCATTTACAACAACAGACAATGCCAACTTATGCTAAAAGAAGTCAACAACCGACTAAATTATCCCCCTTTAAACCTTATTTGCTTCAGCGAATTGAACTGGCTAAACCTGATTGGATCCCCTGCAACAGTCTTATTTGATGAGGTAGTTGAAAACGGCTATCAAGGTGGTATTGCTCAATTACGCCGATTTGTTTGTCAATTTAAACCAAGCATTGTTCCCGAAGTAGTCGTCCGTTTTGAAACACAGCCAGGTCAACAAATGCAAATCGACTTCACCAGCATCCGGCGAGGTAAAAAATCGCTGAAAGCGTTTGTTGCAACGCTAGGCTATTCGCGTGCGAGTTATGTAAAGTTCTTTGATAATGAACGAGCAG
The DNA here is from genome assembly GCF_004768525.1 of Arsenophonus nasoniae. Classification (NCBI taxonomy): domain Bacteria; kingdom Pseudomonadati; phylum Pseudomonadota; class Gammaproteobacteria; order Enterobacterales; family Morganellaceae; genus Arsenophonus; species Arsenophonus nasoniae. Next base: position 3,109,969 of record NZ_CP038613.1, on the reverse strand, counting down.
AATCGTGGCAGCAAGGTTTAAGAGAAGCTTTCGACTACTTTGGTGGTGTACCACAGGAAGTATTGTGTGATAACGCAAAATCCCTCATCATCGAACGGGATGCTTATGCAGAAGGTGATCATAAATTACATGTCGAAATGCTTCAAATGTCGAAAGATTACGGGTTTAAATTGAAGGCTTGCAAGCCCTACAGGGCAAAAACGAAAGGGAAAGTAGAGCGCTTTAACCACTATTTAAAAAACAGCTTTATCGTGCCATTAAACACCGACCTTCGTGCTCATAATCTTGAACTGGATATTGAAATAGCTAATGCAAAAGTGGGTCCATGGTTACAACGCGTTGCCCATCAGCGAATTCATGGAACAACGTTAGAGAAGCCAGCAGATAGATTAGCTAAGGAAGTGAAGTCTCTTCTACCCTTACCAGCAAGGGTTTGCCAATCTATCCCACAGACTAATACGCTTAATATCCCTATCGTACCGCCCCTTGAATCTGTCAGTTTGCAACACTCAATCAGCGTATACGAAGCATTACTGGGAGGTGAACATGTTATTGCATGAACAAATTGAACACCTGTGTGAGTCATTGAAATTAAATTCTATTCCGACTCATTGGTCATCACTTGCCGAAAAATGCATTGCCCAAGACAAAAGCTACGGAGAGTTTTTACTGTCCCTGTTAAAATGTGAGCAACAACAACGAGATGAACGAACTCGTAATCTTTTGAGTCGGATGGCAGGATTCCCAGCACATAAAGAACTTAATACGTTCGATTTTAAGTTTGCAACGGGGATCCCCAAACAACACATACAGGAATTAAGCGCATTAACGTTTATTGAACGTAATGAAAATGTCGTGTTGCTTGGCCCAAGCGGTGTAGGCAAAACGCATTTAGCTATTGGGTTAGGATTAAAAGCAGTACAGGCCAAGAAGAAAACCCGCTTTACCACGGCAGCTGAACTGATGTTGCAACTCTCAACTGCCAAACGACAAAATAAGCTCAAACAATATCTATCACGTTCGGTGATGGCCCCGAAGTTGTTGATTATCGATGAGATTGGATACCTGCCGTTTGGGCGAGAAGAAGCAAACCTGTTTTTCAATGTGATTGCCAAGCGTTATGAGCATGGCAGTGTCATATTGACGAGTAACCTATCATTTGGGCAATGGCCAAGTGCTTTTGCTGATGACGCAACATTAACTGCCGCTATGCTTGATCGTTTACTTCATCATTCGCATGTACTGCAATTAAGCGGTGAAAGCTACCGATTGAAAGATAAGCGGCGCTCAGGAGCAATAACTGAGTAAAACAGTGGATCAATTTTGATTGATCGGATTTAGATAAAAAGTGGATCAGTTTTCGGTGATCGTTGACAGCAAAGACGCGGTTTATCAAACAGGTTGCCAGGCACTCGGCATTTCCAAAGCCACGCTACTGCGAAAAATCAAACAGGTAAGCTATAAACCGCCGCGCAAGCAACGGGTGGATTGTGGCACCAGCGCCCTGACCCGTGAGGAAGCGCTGCAAATATCCGGCGTGATGATGGCCTCGCATCGCAAGAACGGCAAGCGCCTTTACAGCCTGGAGCAGGCGGTTAATGACCTGCGGGTGAACAACCTAATTAATGCTGGGTATATTGATAACGAGACCGGCGAGTGGTTCCCCCTGTCGGTCGATGCCATCAGTCGGGCGTTGTACCAATATCGCCTGCACCCCAACCAGTTACGGGCACCAGCCCCGTGCGTCCAGTTAAAAACCGAGCATCCCAATCATGTCTGGCAACTGGATGCGTCGCTGTGTGTACTCTATTACCTGAAAAATCCCGCCGAAGGGCACACCACGCGCGATAGTGGCCTGCGCATGATGAGTGAGGCGGAGTTTAACAAGAACAAGCCAAAATCTGGCGCGGGTGATTAACGACCGCGTCTGGTCATTTGAGCTGACCGACCATACCAGCGGCTGGATTTATGCCGAGTACCGCTTTGGCGGCGAAACGACACAAAACTTTACCGATGTGCTGATTAACGCCATGCAAGAACGCGGTGGGGCCGACGTCCTGCATGGCGTGCCGCGCATCCTTTATACCGACCCCGGTTGCGCGCTGGTCTCGTCCACCCTGCGCAACCTGTGTAAAACCCTTGGTATTCAACTTATCGCACACAAAGCCCGTAATGCCCGCGCCACCGGCTCAGTGGAAAAAGCGCGCGACATTCTCGAGTGCCATTTTGAATCCGGGCTGCGGTTTGTGCAAGTCAATCATATTGATGAACTGAACCGCCTGGTTGGATTGTGGCGTAAAAAGTATAACCGCACCGCGCTGCATCGCCGTACCGGCATGACTCGCACCGACTGCTGGCTGCATATTACCCCTGGACAGTTAATCAAGGCACCGCCTGTTGACGTATGCCGTGAGCTGGCGGTGAGCCAGCCGGAAAACCGTAAGGTTAGCACCCACCTTCGCGTGTCGTTCAGGGGGAGTGAATACGATGTACGGCAAGTCCCCGGCGTTTGCGTGGGCGACACCGTACAGATAGTGCGTAACCCCTGGCGTGACAGTGAGGCGCAGGTGGTCGTGATTAATGAGGACGGACTGGAAGTCTTTTGCCGGGTGCCGGAAGTGGCGAAAGACGACTACGGTTTTGCCCTCAACAGCCCGACACTCGGCGAATCGTTCAAGGCATTACCCCACACCCCGGCGCAACACCATCTGTCGGAAGTCGAGCAGACCCTGTATGGCACCACCACGCCGGGGGAAACCGCCGCCGCGCAAAAAGCCAATGCCTTACCCTTTGGTGGGCGCTTTAACCCTTATCTGGAAAATGAACGCGATACCCCACCGATTTATCTCCCTAAACAAGGGCAGGCCTCCCCGGTTTGCGCGCCGCGTTTTGAAGAGCGCTTAAACCCGGTCGTGGTGGTGCAACAGTTGCGGGCGCGTTTTCAGGCGGCGGGTAAGACCTGGCGCAGTGAATTTTACACCACACTAACCCAGCGCTTCCCGGACGGCATTCCCGCCGACCAGGTCGACGCGCTGGGTGATGAATTAATGGCGCAGACGGGCGATGTGGTGGTCAGCCTGGCCAGTCACGGTTAACGGGAGGCCATCATGCTGAAACTGAAAACCCTGTTACAACAACACAACCTGACGCAAGCGGCACTGGCCCGCGCGCTTGACCTTTCCGAGGCGACGCTGGCGCAGATAGTCAATCACCACCAGTGGCCAAAACAGGACACCGACACGCTAAAACACCGTATCCGTGCCTGGTTACGTGACCAGGGTATCGCGGCGGACGACTGTTTTGACGGGGTCACGTCCGGCGGAAAGGAAAAACGCCCACTACCTAGCAATGAGGAAGACACCATGTTACTGAAAAAACAGGTATTACTGCCTGCCACCAAAAAACATTTTGGGCTGTTTCGCGCTCCATTTGATGACAACGCAGTACAAGGTCATGACGATGTGTTTTTTAACCCCGGAAAGCCGTTATGTGCGTGAGGCGTTGTACCAGACCGCCCGCTATGGTGGCTTTATCGCCGTTATCGGTGAATCCGGCTCGGGTAAAGCACGCTGCGACGTGACCTGACGGACCGCATTTATCGGGAAAACGCCCCGTGGTGGTGATTGAACCCTACGTGCTGGCGATGGAAGACAACGACCATCAGGGCAAGACCCTGAAAGCCGCCAGCCTTGCCGAGGCTATTGTCCATACCCTAGCCCCACTGGAAAAGCTCAAACGCTCGCCGGAGGCCCGCTTCCGTCAGTTACACCGACTATTAAAGACAGCAGCCGCGCCGGGTACAGCCATGTGCTGGTGATTGAAGAAGCCCATTCTCTGCCCATCCCGACCTTAAAGCACCTCAAACGCTTCTTTGAGTTGGAAGACGGCTTTAAAACTGCTGTCCATCGTCCTGCTGGGACAACCCGAACTGGGTGACAAGTTATCTGAACGCCTGCTGGCGGTCAGGGAAGTGGTGCAGCGCTGCGAGGTGATTGACCTGCCGCCGCTGGATGACCACCTGGCTGACTTTCTTGATTTCAAGTTTAAACGCGTAGGCGGCGACCTTGGCAACGTCCTCGGCCCGGATGCGATACCGGCACTGCGTCAACGCCTAAGCTGGCTGCGCCCGAAAAAAGACACCCCGGTCAGCCTGCTTTATCCCCTGGCTATCGGCAATCTGGTGACCGCTGCCATGAACCTGGCCGCACAAAACGCCATCCCGGTTATCGATGCCAATATTATTCACAGTGTGCATTAAAGGAGGCTTTTATGCTCAACCCCGCCGTGACCATTAAAAACCCGTCAGCGATGACCTACCAGGCCATCCAGCAGCAGTTGTAGTGGTCTAATAAAACTGTAGAGATTTATAGCTTATAATTAAGCAAAATCTTATAGGTATAAATATGACCCGAAAAGTAAAAGTAACCTTTAGCGGAAAGCAAAAACTGGAATATGCAAAACTCATGGTTGAAGGTGGATATAGCAATATCCAAGTTGAAAAAATATCCGGTGCGGGTAAATCTGCCGTATCACGATGGAAGCAACAATATCTTGCCGAGTTAAATGGGAATACGCCTGTAAAATCAAAAGCGTTAACACCCGAGCAACAGCGCATACAAGAATTAGAAGTTCAACTTAAGCGTGCTCAGAGGGATAATGACATATTAAAAAAAGCCGCGGCTTACTTCATCCTCGACAATCAAAACTCAAAATCGTGAAGCAACTGAAAATCATGTACCCCAATTTTACGGTCACTGAGTTATGCCATCTTTTTGAAGTAAGCAGCAGTAGTTTTTATTATGAAACGAAAATACCGACAGTTGAAAATGAAAGACTGTGTGGCGAAATCAAACGTATTTTTTATACATCGGGTCAAATTTATGGCAAAAGACGTATTCAAGCCGAGTTAAAGGGTTTAGGGCACCAAATTGGCACTTATAAAATATCGAACATCATGAAATTAAATCAATTAGTTGCAATTAGACCAACGAAAAAGCACTACTATCACTCATCGGGTAACGAACATCGATATGCCCCTAATTTGCTTAAACGACAATTTTCCCCTGAACAGCATAATCACTATTATGTCGGGGATATCACGTATATTAGACATCACTATGGGTGGAGCTATTTAGCCTGTGTGTTGGATTTAGCCACCAAAGAAATTATTGGTTATGCCTTATCAACAAAACCGGATTCGAAATTAGTGAAAGAAGCCTTAGATAACGCAATTGAACGGCAATTACCGGATACGACAAGTTTGATGTTCCATTCAGATCAAGGTTGCCAATATTCATCGGAGGAGTTTAGGGCGCACCTCTTTGAACGGAAAATAACTCAAAGCATGAGTCGCGAGGTAATTGCCTCGATAATGCCGTGATGGAAAGATTTTTTAGGAGTTTAAAGACAGAAAGACTTAACCGTTTATCGTTTATGAATCATCAATCTGTTGTCTGTGAAGTTGAAAATTATATTCAGTTTTACAATTATTATCGACGCCATTCAACGATTGGTTATTTAACGCCACATCAAAAATATCATGAACTAAAAAATGCCGCTTAGATCTTCTACAGAATTTGTTGACCATTACACAATGGGGCTGATATGGAAAGTCAGCCAGCGTGACCGGGAGATATTTGCTGACTTCAACGGCCATAACCACCACGCACTGGCGCGTAAATACAAAGTCTCGCTACAGTGGATTTATTCCGTGGTGAAGCGGGTAAAAAAAGAAGAGCTGGCCCGCATTCAGGGCAGTCTGTTTGAAGATGAAGATAAGCAGTCTCGATGACCGTTTCTTATTTCACATAGTGAAACTTAATTACTGTAATCTGTCCCAGATAGATCCAGTTTGTCCCAGGTAGATCCACATTTATCGCACGTTTCCCTTTTAAATATCTCACGTCCTATCAATTTATGTTTGATTGCTTTTTTGGTTATTGCGTTTTTTGTTTTCTTGAAATAGTTCACTAATGCCGCCAATAGCGCCCATTAAATTACTTGCTTCAAGCGGCATCATAATCACTTTGCTATTATCCGCTTTACCAATATTGGTTAGCGCTTCGGTATATTTTTGAGCGATAAAATAGTTTATGGCCTGCATATTGTCAACGATCACCGAAAACTGATCCACTTTTTATCTAAATCCGATCAATCAAAATTGATCCACTGTTTTACTCAGTTATTGCTCCTGAGCGCCGCTTATCTTTCAATCGGTAGCTTTCACCGCTTAATTGCAGTACATGCGAATGATGAAGTAAACGATCAAGCATAGCGGCAGTTAATGTTGCGTCATCAGCAAAAGCACTTGGCCATTGCCCAAATGATAGGTTACTCGTCAATATGACACTGCCATGCTCATAACGCTTGGCAATCACATTGAAAAACAGGTTTGCTTCTTCTCGCCCAAACGGCAGGTATCCAATTTCATCGATAATCAACAACTTCGGGGCCATCACCGAACGTGATAGATATTGTTTGAGCTTATTTTGTCGTTTGGCAGTTGAGAGTTGCAACATCAGTTCAGCTGCCGTGGTAAAGCGGGTTTTCTTCTTGGCCTGTACTGCTTTTAATCCTAACCCAATAGCTAAATGCGTTTTGCCTACACCGCTTGGGCCAAGCAACACGACATTTTCATTACGTTCAATAAACGTTAATGCGCTTAATTCCTGTATGTGTTGTTTGGGGATCCCCGTTGCAAACTTAAAATCGAACGTATTAAGTTCTTTATGTGCTGGGAATCCTGCCATCCGACTCAAAAGATTACGAGTTCGTTCATCTCGTTGTTGTTGCTCACATTTTAACAGGGACAGTAAAAACTCTCCGTAGCTTTTGTCTTGGGCAATGCATTTTTCGGCAAGTGATGACCAATGAGTCGGAATAGAATTTAATTTCAATGACTCACACAGGTGTTCAATTTGTTCATGCAATAACATGTTCACCTCCCAGTAATGCTTCGTATACGCTGATTGAGTGTTGCAAACTGACAGATTCAAGGGGCGGTACGATAGGGATATTAAGCGTATTAGTCTGTGGGATAGATTGGCAAACCCTTGCTGGTAAGGGTAGAAGAGACTTAACTTCCTTAGCTAATCTATCTGCTGGCTTCTCTAACGTTGTTCCATGAATTCGCTGATGGGCAACGCGTTGTAACCATGGACCCACTTTTGCATTAGCTATTTCAATATCCAGTTCAAGATTATGAGCACGAAGGTCGGTGTTTAATGGCACGATAAAGCTGTTTTTTAAATAGTGGTTAAAGCGCTCTACTTTCCCTTTCGTTTTTGCCCTGTAGGGCTTGCAAGCCTTCAATTTAAACCCGTAATCTTTTGTAATGGTCAACAAATTCTGTAGAAGATCTAAGCGGCATTTTTTAGTTCATGATATTTTTGATGTGGCGTTAAATAACCAATCGTTGAATGGCGTCGATAATAATTGTAAAACTGAATATAATTTTCAACTTCACAGACAACAGATTGATGATTCATAAACGATAAACGGTTAAGTCTTTCTGTCTTTAAACTCCTAAAAAATCTTTCCATCACGGCATTATCGAGGCAATTACCTCGCCGACTCATGCTTTGAGTTATTTTCCGTTCAAAGAGGTGCGCCCTAAACTCCTCCGATGAATATTGGCAACCTTGATCTGAATGGAACATCAAACTTGTCGTATCCGGTAATTGCCGTTCAATTGCGTTATCTAAGGCTTCTTTCACTAATTTCGAATCCGGTTTTGTTGATAAGGCATAACCAATAATTTCTTTGGTGGCTAAATCCAACACACAGGCTAAATAGCTCCACCCATAGTGATGTCTAATATACGTGATATCCCCGACATAATAGTGATTATGCTGTTCAGGGGAAAATTGTCGTTTAAGCAAATTAGGGGCATATCGATGTTCGTTACCCGATGAGTGATAGTAGTGCTTTTTCGTTGGTCTAATTGCAACTAATTGATTTAATTTCATGATGTTCGATATTTTATAAGTGCCAATTTGGTGCCCTAAACCCTTTAACTCGGCTTGAATACGTCTTTTGCCATAAATTTGACCCGATGTATAAAAAATACGTTTGATTTCGCCACACAGTCTTTCATTTTCAACTGTCGGTATTTTCGTTTCATAATAAAAACTACTGCTGCTTACTTCAAAAAGATGGCATAACTCAGTGACCGTAAAATTGGGGTACATGATTTTCAGTTGCTTCACGATTTTGAGTTTTGATTGTCGAGGATGAAGTAAGCCGCGGCTTTTTTTAATATGTCATTATCCCTCTGAGCACGCTTAAGTTGAACTTCTAATTCTTGTATGCGCTGTTGCTCGGGTGTTAACGCTTTTGATTTTACAGGCGTATTCCCATTTAACTCGGCAAGATATTGTTGCTTCCATCGTGATACGGCAGATTTACCCGCACCGGATATTTTTTCAACTTGGATATTGCTATATCCACCTTCAACCATGAGTTTTGCATATTCCAGTTTTTGCTTTCCGCTAAAGGTTACTTTTACTTTTCGGGTCATATTTATACCTATAAGATTTTGCTTAATTATAAGCTATAAATCTCTACAGTTTTATTAGACCACTACACCGGATGCTGGTGAAGTCGATTTGCATTTGTTGACCTGGCTGTGTTTCAAAACGGACGACTACTTCGGGAACAATGCTTGGTTTAAATTGACAAACAAATCGGCGTAATTGAGCAATACCACCTTGATAGCCGTTTTCAACTACCTCATCAAATAAGACTGTTGCAGGGATCCAATCAGGTTTAGCCAGTTCAATTCGCTGAAGCAAATAAGGTTTAAAGGGGGATAATTTAGTCGGTTGTTGACTTCTTTTAGCATAAGTTGGCATTGTCTGTTGTTGTAAATGATGTTTTACGGTGTTACGGGATATACCCAACTCACTGGCAATTTTTCGAAGGCTTTGTCCTTGTGCAAAGCGAACATGAATATCCACAAATATCTCCTTGGTTAACATAAATTATCCGTACAAAAATGTGCGAATAATACCAAGTGGATCAGTTTTAGATGATCGTTAGTGGATCAGTTTTGCATGATCGGTGACAATATCACCATTGGCAATGGCATTAGAGACCATTTGGGTTGCCTTGGCTTCGGCTTCTGCGGCGCGCTCTCTTGCTTCAGCATGTAGAAATGCTGATTGACGTTCACCTTCAGCTTTTAAAATTTGTGATTGTTTTTCACCTTCAGCCTTTAGGATAGCTGCCTGACGTACCCCTTCGGCCTCAAGAATATCGGCGCGCTTGGTTCTTTCTGCTTTCATTTGGGCATTCATGGCATTAATTAATTCTTTCGGCGGCCTTACATCACGGATTTCTATCCGAGTAATTTTTAATCCCCAGGTATTCGTGGCTTCATCAACAATATGTAATAAACGACTATTGATGATATCCCGTTGAGACAAAATTTCATCAAGTTCCATGGCCCCTAATACCGTACGAATATTGGTCATGGTGAGATTAATCACTGATAATTCAAGGTTATTTACTTCGTATGCAGCGCGAACAGGGTCAACAACTTGAATAAAACAGACCGCATCAATGGTGACATTGGCATTATCTTTAGAAATAACTTCTTGCGAAGGAATGTTGAAAACGCGTTCCATCTTATTGATTTTTCGTCCTATTTTATCCATAAAAGGGACAATGAAATGTAATCCCGGTAATAGTGTACGGGTATAACGGCCAAAACGTTCAACCGTCCATTGAAAGCCCTGTGGCACGGTTTTGACACAAGTTAAAACAATGACAATAGCGACAAAAATAATGATAGGTATGGCACTGAAAGAAAATAAGTCCATGGCATTTTTCCTGGTTGATGTTAATAAAGTAGTGAGTAAATCTGATGACGGTAGCGATTTGTTAAAGGATCACTAGGGCCTAAAGCAGATAAAATATCCATCATGGTTTTTTTCACCGAACCGTTTCCTGCCGACAAATCTTTCTTCAGAAAGGTTAGCAAAATTTCTAATGCTTCTTCATTTCTATTTACTTCATGTAGTTTAAGTGTTAGCTGTACGGCTAATTCCGTGTTTTCTGGCTGTTGAGCAAACGTCTCTTGTAATTGCTGAATTTCCGGTGTATCTGCGGCTTTTTTTTGTAGTTCAATTTGGGCTAATAAACCTTGATAACGGCTATCTTGATCTTGAATAGCAATGGTGTTCAAAATTTTCTGGCTTTCGTCTAATTGGTTGAGGCCAATCAATGCTTCTGCATAGGTTAAACTAATTTCACTATCATTAGGCGCTAGTTGATGGGCTTCTTTTAACAATGGCAAAGCTTCCGCAGTTTTTCCAGCGGCCATTAACTCAATCGCTTGAGCGGTTTTTAATTCTTCTGTTGTTGGCAGGACATGGGTTAACATTTCGCGGATAAACTCTTCAGATTGAGGTCCCTGAAAACCATCAATCGGTTGTCCTTGCTGTAATAAGTAAACGGTTGGAATTGCTCTTAATCCGAATTGAGCGGCAACCATTTGCTCCGTATCACAATTGACCTTGGCGAGGGTGAATTGGCCTGCATACTCAGCCGCTAATTTATCCAGTGTGGCCCCAAGTGCTTGGCAATGTGGACTTTGTGATGACCAAAAATAGAAAACAACCGGTTGTGTCATTGATTTTTCAATGACTTGTTGCAGATTAGATTCATTTACGTCGATGGCATAAGCAGTTGCTAGCATGGTGTTTCTCTTAAATTATGTTTTCTGTAATCCCTATAAAATAAGATCAAAATTGGTTATTTCAAGGGGGAGAAGGGATTTGTTATGTTAAAAATCTATCCATCAATCGATCAGGTAAAAGACGTTTCATAAAGGCAATAGCGTAAGTTAGTAGTGTCACCCGATAGCGAATTTTTGGTTTAGGGCTCTCCAGTGCATGGAGTAGTCGTTTGACAACGTGTTCTGGCGTTAATGCTAGCTTTGCAGCAATAGCCGGATTTTTAACTGGATTATCTTTGTTGGTTTGATCGACGTTATCAGTAAAACGTGTCTCAATTGGCCCAGGTTCGATAATACACACTTTTACCCTTGATCCCTTTAATTCAAGCCGAAGGGCATCTGACCAAGCCTCTAAAGCATGTTTACTTGCTGCATAGGCACCACGGCCAGGAGAAGAGACAATGCCTAATACAGAACTGGTCTGAATAATACGTCCTTCGCCATGAGGAAGCATAGCCGGTAACAATAAAGTGGTAAGTTGATGGATACTAAAAAAATTAGTGGAAAACTGCTGTTCTAGTTGTTGTCGGCTAATGGTACTAAGTGAGCCATAGACACCATAACCCGCATTGTTAAATAAGGCATATAATCGGCCATTAGTTAATTCGATAACTTGTTGAGCGGCTTGTTTTACACTTTCTGCCTTATCCATATCGATTTTAATGGGTTCAAAACCTAGTGTTTTCATGGCAATTAAATCGGCCTCTTTCCGACAACCCGCTAATATTCGATAACCTTTGCTTAGCAAAATTTTGGCAGCGCATAATCCAATACCACTTGAAGTTCCAGTAATAAAAATCACTCTTTTCATGGTTTTTGATCTCAATAAAATTATCAGGCTAGTTGTTAGTATTGATTCTTAATGTCAACATATAAAGCGCTAAATAAGTAAATAAGAATGTTTTTTAATTACAATTTGTAATTTTAAGTGACTCGTTGTACTGGCGGTTTCATTAATAGTGTTAATAATAAAATGATGAGAACAGGAAGTGCAATAATTAAAAATGCAGGCGTAAAACTGGCTGTATAATCTTTTATTATTCCGCCGAAGAAGGGGGCAAAACAGGCGCAAGTAGAGAGTAAATTCATGACGGAAAAAAGTTCTAGGTATGGACCTCGGCCAAAATAGTTAGCCAGTAAAACACTTGAGGCTAGAAAGGTCATGCCATAGCCGATACCAACACCAAGCGTAAATAAAATTAGCCATAGCCAAGTTGTCGCAATACTGAGAGCTATAAGCCCACAAATGATAATTATTAGGCTAATTATTAATAATTTTTTGGGTTCTAATTGCTCGCCGACCGCGCCGCCAGCAAGGCGAGAGAAGGCATTGATAAAAGCCATTACACTTAAAGAACCTGCGGCAATTGTTTCACTAAAACCTTGTTCTATGATGTGAGCAACGGCAAAGCTATTAACGGTAATGCCACACCACAAGAAGGCGGTATAGCTAGCAGCAATGATATAAAATTGCCAGGTGCGTAGTGCGCCACTGGCAGTCCATATTTCTTTTGTTTTGTAGATTGTTTCAGAAGAGTGGTGTGTCAACTTGTCAGCGATCGCTTTGGCATGTGAAATTTCACGCTGTCCTTCACGTAAAGTTAATAGCGTGATAAAGACAATAATGGCCAAACAAAGCGCAGAAATGACCCAATGTATGCGCCATGAACCCCAGACTCGTGTTGCCAAAAAATAGATCCAAGGCCCGATCACGCCGCCTAAGCCACCAATAGTAAAGTAAAAGCCAAAAGCGAGCGATTGTTTTTCAAACAATCGAGAAATAACATAAGTACCAGGTACTGTTGCTAAAAAGGTAAAGCCAATACCTAACAGGGCGGTACCGGAAAAATAATCAAATAAACTGGTTGTAGAATAGAGGTAATAAAAGCCAAGAGTAAAAATAGCGAGGCCAAATAATAGTGTTATTCTAAGACCCAACTTGCGGATCATTAAGGTTGGTAGATAGCTTGATAAACCACAGGTTAATCCTAAGATCGTGAATCCAAGACCTGCTTCTGCCCAGTTCCAATTGAATTCATTAATCATGCTTGGTAGCACGACACCCAGCGAAGTAAAAGTGGTTGCTGTTGATAAAAAGTAAATTAATCCCAGTAAGAGTAACATATACCATGGGTAAATAGGACCAAACATTTGTTGTTGTGCAGGCATTATAACTCCAAAGCAGACAACTATTGCATGAAAACAGTAAGCTTAACAATATACTGGTTTATTCAACATGGTAGTTGTTTTTATTTTTACTCATTATGTCGTGGGACATGTATCAATTTTGTGTTTAGCCATGCAATACTATCCTTATATTCATTAGGAAGTAAGGGTTGTATTGTCTTTAGTGAGTTATTTATCGCTTGCCAATTATTACTACACAAATTTAGATGGCCTACTTTACGCGCTGGACGAACATCTTTTTCATACCAATGTAGATGAACTAAAGGTAGTGACAACCATGCGGGATTTAATGCTGTACCTATCAAATTAATCATGACGGCCGTAGTATCTATGTTAGGGGTAGGAATTGGCAGATTTGAAATGGCCCGCAAATGGAGTTCAAATTGACTGATAGAAGCGCCATTTTGCGTCCAATGGCCACTATTATGAACCCGTGGCGCTAATTCGTTAATGAGTAGTTTATCATTTAAAATAAAACACTCCATTGCCATCACACCGACATAATTTAATGTTGTCATAATGGTCGACAGCATCAATTCTGCCTGCGTTTGCAATTTTTTATCAGGCTGAGGAAAAGCGATACTGGCTCGTAGCATGCCCTCTTGATGCAGATTATATGTTAGTGGGTAAAAGACACATTGGCCCTTTATATTACGTGCACCAACAAGTGAAACTTCACCAGTAAAGGGAATAGCTTTTTCAACAATCGCCTGGCCATAAATTTCAGCGGGTAGTATTGATAGATTGTTAGGTGTGATACGCCATTGACCACGGCCGTCATAACCACCAGTGCGACATTTAACAATAACAAAATCGCCTAACTCGGTAAATAATTGTGGCCATTGTGTTTGATTAATAAGCGGCTGCCAAGGCGCCGTCGTTAACGATAAAGAATCTAGTAGCTGTTTTTGTGGCAACCGGTCGGCCAATTGTGGAAAGATATCGCGATTAATAAAACTAGGCTGGCGAGCTAATTCACATGTAAGCGGCGTTTCTGGCCAGCGTTCAATTTCGGCTGTTATGATGCTGTGTTGATAAGGGATCGTCTCTAATGTATCATCGATACCGATAGGATAGACGCTAATGCCTATCGGTTCTCCGGCTTGACGTAACATGCGACCTAACTGGCCATTACCAAGGACGCAAATCGGTTTCATTCCCCCTCCCGCGGATCGGGATGGCTTAAGACATCATTAGTTTGTTTTAAACGCCAGATGGATAAACGCTCATAAAGCTCACTATCTGTGCCAGCGAGGAATTGAGCTGCCAACAATGCTGCATTCGCTGCTCCTGCTTTACCAATTGCAAAAGTAGCTACCGGAATACCCTTTGGCATTTGCACAATCGAATAAAGACTATCAATACCATTAAGCGTGGCGGTTACAACAGGGACGCCAAAAATAGGAATTAGCGTTTTAGCTGCTAGCATACCGGGTAAATGTGCGGCTCCACCAGCACCAGCAATGATAACCTTGAATCCTTTTTCTTTTGCTTGTTCAGCAAATTTGAAGAGTTTATCTGGTGTGCGATGAGCAGAAACAATTTCTACGTGATGAGGTAGTGTGAGTTCACAGAGTATATCGGCAGCATATTTCATCGTGCACCAGTCGCTTTTGGAACCCATAACGATGGCAATTTTGGGGCTAGAATGTGACGATTTCTGTGCATCAAATTGAGCGCTCATTAATTTGTTGCTCCTGCTTTAAGTCATTTATTGATGGCAAATTAAGTGAGATAATATCATGGCTAATAAAGAAGGAAAACGTTTGCCTAGTTTTTTCATCGCAGGATTATACTGAGATGGGAAATGTTAATAAAAAGGGAAATGAAGCAACTCGATAGTTTTAGGCGTTATTTTGATCACTGAGCCATTTTGATCCCAAGCACCTAACACTGCTCGGTGTAATATTTTACCATTAACATTAATTTCATGGATCGCTGGACGGTGCGTATGGCCGTGGATCATCCAATCGACTTGATATTTCCGAAATTTTTCAATTACCGCTTGTTCATTGACATCTGTAATGTATTCTGGCTTAAGCTGGGTGGCAGATTGGCTATTCTTACGCATTCTTTCAGCGATACGGTGGCGGGTTGATAAGGGAAGCGCTAAAAATAGCCGTTGCAACCAGCGATTATATACTCGTTTTCGATAACGCTGATAGGAAATATCATCAGTACAAAGCGTATCACCGTGTAAAATGAGGATATGGTGGCCATGTAGTGTTAACACTTTCTCCGCGGGTAATAAGGTCATGCCACTTTCTTTGGCAAATTTTTTACCCAGTAAAAAATCACGATTACCATGAATAAAGTAGCAAGGGACGCCTTTACTTTGTAGTTCCTTGAGTTCTTGCGCTATTGCTTCATGTAGTAGGCTGGGATCATCATCACCGATCCAATAATCAAAAAAATCACCTAATATATACAAAGCCTTAGCTTGACTCGCTTGTTCGCGTAAGAAATGCAGGAAACCGGCAGTAATAGCCGGCTCTTTTTCACTTAAATGCAAGTCAGCAATAAATAAGATTGCCATAGTTTGTAATTATTCGTTAACTGTTACGCGTTGAATGATAACATCTTCAATGGGTACATCTTGATGTAGGCCACTACGACCTGTAGTGATATCTTTAATTTTATCAACAGTCTTCATTCCGTCAACTACTTCGGCAAAGACACAATAACCCCAACCACTGTCCTGCTCTGAACGGAAATTGAGAAAGTCGTTGTCGACAACATTAATAAAGAATTGTGCTGTTGCTGAATGTGGCTCATTGGTTCTAGCCATCGCAAGAGTGCCACGTTTATTTTTTAATCCGTTATTCGCTTCATTTTTTATTGGATCCTTAGTCGTTTTTTGCAGCATTCCTGGTTCAAAACCGCCACCTTGGATCATAAATCCTTTAATAACACGATGAAAAATCGTATTATCGTAAAATCCATCACGACAATAGTTTAAAAAATTTTTTACCGTTATTGGCGATTTCTCATCAAAGGTTTTAATGACAATATCGCCAAAATTAGTGTGAAAAGTTACCATAATCACTATCCTGATAAATCGTTATATGTAATGTAAAAATCAAAAGCAAATAATCATAATTTAAAGTAGATCAGCTATTTTATACCATATTGGGCTGATTACGTCAGTATTTGTGGAATATTGAATAATTTCCTTGCGCGCCGTAGTTGCATAACTCAGAATATAGGGATCCAATAGCCGTGTTTATTGGTAGCAAGGGCATCTTGCATCGCCTTGTGATCAAAGTA
The DNA here is from genome assembly GCF_004768525.1 of Arsenophonus nasoniae. Taxonomy (NCBI): domain Bacteria; kingdom Pseudomonadati; phylum Pseudomonadota; class Gammaproteobacteria; order Enterobacterales; family Morganellaceae; genus Arsenophonus; species Arsenophonus nasoniae. Next base: position 3,093,777 of record NZ_CP038613.1, on the reverse strand, counting down.
AACCATTTACCGCAAGTACCGCTGATGATGGAAAAAGTCTCAATGTTGAAAATTTATAATACACTAAGTCGTCAAAAAGAAGAGTTTAGACCGATTACGCCAGGTAAAATTGGCATGTATGTGTGTGGTGTTACTATTTATGATTTATGTCATATCGGCCATGGCAGAACCTTTGTTGCTTTTGATGTGATTAGTCGTTATTTGCGTTATCTTGGGTATGATTTGACTTATGTACGTAATATCACTGACGTGGATGACAAAATCATCAAGCGGGCTGCAGAAAATAATGAGACATGTGACGCTTTAACATCACGTATGCTGATTGAAATGTATAAAGACTTTGATGCCTTAAATATTTTACGGCCCGACTTTGAACCAAACGCAACGCACCATATTAAAGAAATTATTGCTTTGACCGAGCGACTACTTAAACGCGGTCATGCTTATATTGCTGATAACGGCGATGTCATGTTCGCTATTAATAGCGATCCGGATTACGGTCTATTATCCCGCCAAGATCTCGAGCAATTACAAGCAGGCGCGCGTGTTGAAGTCGCTGATGTCAAGCGCAATCCATTGGATTTTGTGTTATGGAAAATGTCTAAACCCAATGAGCCAAGTTGGTCTTCTCCTTGGGGAGATGGGCGACCAGGTTGGCATATTGAATGCTCTGCCATGAATGGTAAACAATTGGGTGAACATTTTGATATTCATGGTGGTGGGGCAGATTTAATGTTTCCGCATCATGAAAATGAAATAGCGCAATCAACCTGTGCTAATGATGGGCCATATGTAAACTATTGGATGCATACTGGAATGGTTATGGTTGATCGAGAGAAAATGTCAAAATCATTAAATAATTTCTTTACCATTCGTGATGTATTGGCGCATTATGATGCCGAAACGGTGCGTTATTTCTTATTATCAGGGCATTATCGTAGCCAATTAAATTATACCGAAGAAAATTTAAAGCAAGCTCGCACATCACTTGAGCGTCTTTATACCGCTTTACGAGATACGGATGCTAATCATGTTAAATCTGCTGATAATGAAATATTTAAGCAGCGTTTTATGGCAGCCATGAACGATGATTTTAATACGCCGGAGGCCTATTCAGTGCTATTTGATTTGGCAAGAGAAATTAATCGTTTGAAAGTCGATGATATGGCAATGGCGAATGAGTTAGCCGTACAATTACGTCAATTAGCAAATATATTAGGGTTATTAACGCAAAATCCGGAACAATTCTTGCAAAGTCGCGCACAAGTTTCTCATAGTGCTGAAATAGAAAAAATTGAGGCATTAATTAAGCAACGTAATGATGCTCGCAAAAATAAATTCTGGGCACAGGCTGATTCGGCGCGTGATGAACTGACTAGAATGGGTATTATATTAGAAGATAGTCCGCAAGGAACCGTATGGCGTCGTAAGTAAACAACAGTAGCTAATTTTAGTCTATCTATCTGTTGTTGTTAGATTGATTATCTTTAGGTGAGTTTGATTTGCTGTGTGCATGAATGTTTTCTTATGTGAGTTATTGAAATTGTAGAATGGGCGGAAAGCAGAGCGGCAGCTAAGCTTTTCCCGTTAATACGACACTATCTCTATTCTTCTATTTTCATTATGTTCAAAGCTTCGGTGGTTGAAACAAATCGGCAATCATCACATAAATAATCAATGTATAATTTACCATTTAAATGATCTATTTCATGTTGAATAAGTCTTGCTAAAAAGCCTTTTGCATGAGCACTTATTTTCTTACCTTCTAATGTATAAGCCTCATAATATATTTCATTATAGCGATAAACTTCCCCCATTTTATTTGGTATTGAAAAACAACCTTCCCAATCTTTAATTTGCCCTGCATTTAATATAGGAGTATAAACCGGATTTATTAGTATAGTTGGTGATAAAGTATCATAAACATCTTTACGCTTTTCTTTTGCCTCTGGAGGTATCTGAATAATTACGATTTTAAATGGATAACCAACTTGAGGTGCGGCTAAACCGGCGGGTTTTCCTAAAGGGCTTTTTAAATTATGGAAAAATTTTTGAAAAGTAGAAATAAATTTTTGTTGGTTGCTATTTAGTGGGAATATTACAGATGTTGTTGACTCAAGTAATATATCGTGCTCGTCTTCTTCAATAGTAACTAATTGTATCGTATCTTTCATATCATTACCTTTTTTGCCATTGGTTAATGCATAACAACAATCTATTTTATTAAGGAATAATAGAATTAAACACAAAAATATTATCTTCATGATTGCTAATGATCTTTTCGTTTATTTAGTTGTGTTATTCAGAATATGGGTTGACATTTGAGTGCAAAAATAAAGCGTATTATTATACACTTTATTAGCGGTCATAAGCGATATTTTATAATAAAAAAGTAAATCGAAAATATCGCTCAATATAGTTATAATTTATTTATCTGATAACTACGTTTTTTATCGGTGGAATAAAACCATAATCAAACTGTTTGACGACAAAAGTTCTATTGCCGACAATTTTAATTTGAACAGTCGGCGCTTCGGTACCACCTACACGAAATTTGTCACCACGGCCAGGAACATTATCGATAAATGAAGTGACAAGACCATTAGGCATGACATAATGTGAGTAAGTTTGAAATGGTTGGGAAGATGGGTTACCTAACACTAAACCAGAGCCGTTAAGTGGTGTGTAGGGGCCGAATAATGAATCGCTGACAAAACCATAAACACCATCCGGGCCTTTCAAACCATCGGCATAGGTATATTGATGACTAATAGTAAAAAGATAATATTTTTCATCTTTAAACACAAAATGTGGCCGTTCTGTTTGATCATTCACCCCCACGGCAGTGATCAACGGAGGAAGGATTTCCCAACTATTTCCCATACTGTCTTTTGCCACTGCAAAACCAATGCAACCAACTTGATACTTAGCGCCGCCCACATCCTGAAAACCTGGCGGTACATCGCCCATATCATCGCTAGAAATAATGTGAGAGCCTCTGTCGCCAGCGACATTACCTTCAAAGACCATATAAAGATTGCCATCATTGGGATCAATAAAAGGACAGGGATCGCGGAAATTCCAATACTCATTCTGTTCTTCTGTCTGGTAATAAACACCATCGGCAGAAAACAGCGAAATAACCTTGTCAAAGCCACTTAATTTTACACTATTTTTGTCAGTTTGCACTTTACCACTAACTTTAGCGATAGTTGCGCCAGGGGTAACACAGGTATAATAAAGATCAATATCCCCGTTATCGTTTAGTAAAATAGGTGTACCAGCCCATTCACGCTCCGTTGGTGATACACCATCGTTCATTACTCGTCCACCGTATTGCCAACTCTTGCTATCTTTGGCATACCAAAAGCACATGCGAGCTCGACCATGTCGATCATTCCAGTCTTTTACAATATCGTAATTACCATTTTTGTCTTTAAATCGGTCAGGTTGCTTGACTGCCGTGAGGGTAAAAATAATTGACCAACCATTCACTGAAACAATATTGCCGTCAAGATCTCGTAATGGCATGGTATCCCAGATAAATAACTTTTCACTCATAACTGGAAAGTCAATACTGACCTTGGGTTGAGTTGTTGTTGGATCATCGAAATGAACCTTAAGCGCATCAGCTCGAGTCCAACAACTAGTAATAACCCTATCTCTTAATATGTCCATGATGTAATTTAATCTCCTTTCTTTATAGGAGTCTTTAATTTAACAATAAAAAAACAAATATTTAATGTTAAAAAAATCTGTCGTCAACCACACAACAAAAAGGGATAAAAACGCCCGTTTGTTGCTTAAAAGAAGATAAGCTAGTAGTGATGTAGGTAGTGGTAACTATATTGAAATATCAAATAATCAACAAAAAATAACAAAAAATAGATGGTTCTTGTTATCTAACCTTGGTATAACGAATTGATGCTCCATTTTTCAATGGATACTGGTTTGAATAGTGTTAATATTGAAGTAAAAGGCAGAGATTTATAAAGAAAACAGATCATTTTACCTCTATATAAATTATTCAATCTTAAGTTTTAGGAGGTGTATATGATGCGTTGCCCAGTTTGTAAAAATAACGCTCATACTAGAACGAGCCGTTACTTAACTAACAAAACGAAGGAATCTTATTATCAATATCAAAACATAAGATGTTCTTGTACCTTTAAAACATTAGAAAGTTTGGCCAGAATAATTTCTGCCCCAGAGACAGAAGAAAATATTACCATTGTTACCTAATAAGAATAATATTATAAAATATTTATTCATTAGATTAATAAAACAGTAAGTGATTATTTAAAAACGAGTGAAAATTTAGCCCCGCTATAAGGGGCATTATTAGATATTTTTTATGATTGATAATTACTCTTTAACTATGACGCAGTCATTAGCTAAAGTGACAATATTATTTTTGCTAATTTTACATCGTTTGCGGGTTTCAACTTTACCATCAACTTTTACCTCACCTTGGGCGATAAGCGTTTTGGCTGCGGCTCCGCTTTCCACCAAACCTTGCAATTTTAATAAATCACATAATTTAATATAGGGTTGGCCATCAAGATGAAAAATTTCCATTTTATCGCCTATGGGCAAGTATTTTGAGTGTCATGATATTCTTCACAGGCTTGTAAGGTATTTTGCATTAGTGTAGCCACTGTCATTGGCCCAACACCACCAGGCACAGGGGTGATCCAACTAGCGCGTTGTTGTGCTTCTTGATAACAGACATCGCCGGTGACTTTTCCATTTTCAAGCCGATTAATGCCCACATCCATAACAACCGCACCCGGTTTTATCCATTCACCGGGAATAAAATTTGCTTTACCAATAGCCACGACTAGCAAATCAGCTTGCTCTACATGATGACGTAAATTAGTGGTAAAACGGTGGGCAACAGTAGTTGTACAACCGGCAAGTAGCAATTCCAGACTCATAGGACGGCCTACGATATTTGAAGCACCAACAATAACCGCATTTAAACCAAGAAGTTTAATTTGGTAGCGTTCAAGTAAGGTAATAATACCGCGAGGTGTACAAGGTCGTAATCTTGGGGCACGTTGACAAAGGCGACCTATGTTATAAGGATGAAAACCGTCAACATCTTTATCTGGATGGATATGTTCTAATATCTTGATATAGTCAATAGTCTTAGGTAGCGGTAATTGCACCAGGATCCCATCAATTGCCTTATCATTATTAAGTTGATCAATTAATTGCAAAAGTTCAGACTCGGTAGTTTTTTCCGCTAAATCGTATGAGCGAGAAATAAAGCCGACCGCTTCACAAGTACGACGTTTACTGTTTACGTAGATCTGTGAAGCCGGATCATTACCGACTAAAATGACCGCAAGCCCAGGAGCTCGCTTGCCTAGTGAAAGTCTCAATTTAACTTTTTCGGCAACTTCCTGTCTGATTGTTTCGGAAATCATTTTTCCATCAATAATTTTTGCTGACATTATTTAGTTAATCCATAAAAATATTGCGTTACTGCTATTTTGTCAGAAGAAAGCGATGCTGTCAGTTTTATTAGTAGCCAGAAAATGAGCAGATAGATAATTTGTCACTGAAAAGACATTGACTCAGTGCTCAGCAACCGTATAATCCAACGACATTATTTTTATTATTGAATCAGCATTTTTCTATTTTCTATGCGCCCTTAGCTCAGCTGGATAGAGCAACGGCCTTCTAAGCCGTAGGTCGTAGGTTCGAGTCCTACAGGGCGCGCCAATAAAATCAAGGGATTACGAAGATTACCACGAGGTTAAGTTAAAAATCAAGGTCAAATGACGGGTCAAGTTAGTTATTCTGTAGTTCAACCCATCTGTTGTAACTTTCTTCTGACCAGCCAAGAAAAAGTCCACCTTTCGTCACCTTAGGCTTGGGGAATTCACCCTTTTTTATCATCCTCCAAATTGTTGTTCTGCTTTTATTCAATCTTTTTTCCATCTCTTCATACCCCATAAATCTTGTAGCATCAAATGTCGCCTCTGTTTGCTGTCTGTTAGCTTTAGCGGCGCGTTGTGCCGCTAACCATACCTTTCTAGCCTGTTCAATACGTAGATGGCTCCAAACATAACGACGTTCTGACATACCGCCAAAACCGTCTGGTACAGTTTCACTCAGAAAATCATCGAAGGTTTCAATCATTTCAAACCTCTATTTTTCATTATCTCGAGTAGAATATTTTGTACTTCACTTTTTGAGTTACGTCGATTCAACTTAAATAAGGTGATGTATGCCATAATGACCTCTGCTAAAATAAAGCCACTGCGCCGTTCCTCATGACAATGAGCAGTTGGTGAATTGTAGGAAGGGTGGGTTGTTGTGACGCAATAAAGGAGAGTTGGTCTGTTGCTACCAATCTATTTAATTTGCTATTCTTATGTCTCTGAATTAATGGGATATTATATTGATCTGCCTAATACGGGGGAAAAATAATGCATTTATAAGGACTGTTTCCTAAAATTGCTTTATCAACGTAGTAAAACTAGTTTTTTTGCAGCCATCGCTTAATCGAACGTTTAGACATTCCTAGCGATGTAAAACCGAAATCTCTACTTTGATCTCCAACGTAATCATCAGCAGTACCCTAAAACTGCCATTTTTACTCTGGATGGATTATTTTTGCACTGGTAGCGATAACAACAAACTAAGGTTAACAACTTCCCTCAACGCTGCTAATAGGATGCCCCTGTGATGGGGCTATTCGTTTTGTGCTTGATGTTGATTCCAGATTGAATCAACGGGCATCTCCACCCTCACATCTAGCCATGTGGATGCGGGAATATCACATGGCTCACCATCGGTATAGTAAACAGGACTTTTATCTATAATCTCTTTAATCCGCCAGTTCTGAAAATCTTCTGGTAAATGGGGGTGTTGTCGGTGAAAAGTCTGGATTTCAATATTACCGTCAGATAATACTTTATCTTTGATATAAATAAGCTCTAACCCATTAATATCTTTAGGCACTGAAATACCTCCATTCACACCCCAAGCACCGTCTGCATTATACCCCAACACCCCATTAATTAAATATTTCCCTGTATCGATTCGTTGAACAATCGCACCTTCGGACTTATCATTTGTTTCAAAATGCCCATCAGGATAAATTTTAATAATCGGTGAGGCTTTTTTGATAAAACCATTACCATCAACCGTTGTGTTATTTTCACTCCATTGCTTTTTTAACTTAAAAGACTGTTTATCCGCCAAATGGATAGCTGTCCATGTGTTCCCATAACCATCTAGAAAGAGAAAATAAAAACTATTCTTATCATACTGGAGTCTAATTCCTGAACCCCATTTACCATCAAAGCGGTCATCATCATAACCAAGATTACTAAAAAAACCACAGCCTCCTGTTATCGATTCATTTCCTCTTTCATAAATAGTTGTACCGCCTAATCCAAAATCACCCATCTGTATCAAGGTACCATCCTTATCCTGAAAGGCATGGGACACAACCTTATCCCCGTGCTTTGAGTTTATTTTCCCAGTATTTAATTGCACATCACCGTTAATCTCACCGCCCGTTTTATCAAATTTTTTATCTAACTTTTCGCTTATTTCTACAACATCTTTAGCATCTGCTTTGCCTTTTACTGTTTCCTTGATTTCATCGATAGCACTTGAGTCTGCTTTTCCTTCGACTAATTCTTGCAGTGCCTTGATTGACTCTAACTTGACTGTTTTACCGCTGGGTGTACTTATTTCAACGACACCAGTCTCAGTCATCCACAAATCCATATTTTGTAGGAAATAGATGATGTAAGTGTTAGCTGCAACCAGTGCTCTTGCCGCATCACTATTATTATTTGGCTCAGTGAGATTAATGCTGTAAGTGGTGTCTGTTGCGCTAAAAGTCGGCTTATCTGCTAGCGTTAATTCAGTGTCGCTGTTAACGGCTAATATCATGTACGGATAGTTAATATTACCGTTTTTAATCAGCATTAACATGCCGGGTGATACGAGGGGGTTATTGCTGTTCCATTTTGTGTCAGTGCCTTTGACAATAGAAGAGCCTGACACGACAGTTACGGTGCCATCTGAATAAATCATATTTATTTCCTGAAATTTTGATATAAAAAAAGACGACTAAGTGTTATCAGATAAGCAATTACTTCCATCTTGGATAAGCGTCAGGCGCATAAGCCATCACCGCACCAAAGTTATTATTGTATCCCCAACCTTTACAACCAAAACTAGGCCCAGTCCAGTTGGTCACGGAAATATAACCATCTTTCGAAACGTTATAACTATTAACGAATGCCAAGGCTTGATTATCAGGCTCATAAACGGCAGTAATATAGACTAAAGTCATTTGACCGAAATAGCCTGGTTTTGGAAATGGGCCGAAAACGATATCATCTATTTTTAAGGGTAGATGACTGGACGAATAAAATAATTCCTTTTTTTCGTTGTGAATTTTCAAAAAACCTTTGTCATTGCTGTCATTAGGTAGTTGGGGTCTATAAATATAAACATTTGTCGTATTGTGCGCGCGGATAGCAAACACATTTCCTTGCTTGATTGCCTCCGTATAGGTTGAATTTTCACCCTCCCTCCTCGCATTACGATGAAATACCAAATAGCTATTCAAAATGTTTGGATGATTTACGCTATATCTTAAGTTTTTGAACCCTTGCACATTTTGATCTGGCGTACCTTCCCTGGAAAAATCGATTAATCTTTCCAAGACATAAGTGACGGAAGTGAAAATCCCAAGTTCTGCACCATTTACTTTTATTACCGGTTTCATAAATTAACGTTAAATCAGTTTAAAAACATGAATGATAGGTATCGTTGCACATCCAATACAAAAATTCGTATAATTCCAGCTAACGATATTTCCATATATATGGACGTTCTCAATTGCGGGATATTTATTACCGGTATGGGCAATATCAATGCGAGGAACCGCAACTATTTTTCTGCCACCTTTAAGAAAACGCTGATCGAATTGAAAGCTGTTTTTTTTAAAATCAACTTCTTCTGAATGGATAACAAAGCCGAATGATTGAAGAATATTATCTATTTCTCCGCCATCATGATAAATATTAAATTTGGGGATTAGCATCTTATCACTCCAACGCAATTTCTATTCTAACCTGCCCCTTTTCGTCATAAAGACGTAATCCGGTGCCATCAAAGGTAAATCGACTATCTTTACTATTCGAGTTCATCTCAAAGCGATTGTTTTTAGCATCAAGGATGAATCCAGATTTTTCAGGTAGGTAGTTTTGGGATTGTATTTTGTCGATAACGACAACGCTATTGAGCCAGGCTTCATTAATGAACGCTTCATTAATAAAAACCTGTCCATCTTGCAGATACATAAATAAATCCATTTTCCCGTTGCTAGGATTATAAAAAGCAAATTGTTGCGCATTAAACCCCATCACAGTGGTTACTTTTTCGTTTTTTAATTCCGCACCTATCACCATTCCTGCATCGTAAGAAACGCCATCATAAACAATCTTAACCAAGTTAGTGAAAGTTGCAGAAGCCTCGCCTTTTTTCATGTCATACTTAGCTTGTAGCGAATTCTGAGCGGCTGCCCATGACTTATCCGCTGTCGCTCTGACTTGATGGATAGACTCGGCTAAGGCTTTAGTCTCGGTTACCACATAATTGTCAACCCTGACGATTTTCGCCTTCATCTTGCCGTTTTGACGCATGAAGTACTGCGTATTGCCGTTGAGTCCCTTCGCGTTTTCCAGTATGGCCTCTGTGCTGCTATCTATTCCTTTCTTTAGCTGTTTAATGGCTTCCGTATCGTTAATTTTTTTGTCTATTTCATCAAGAATATCGCTCGCTACGCTATTTGGAAAACCTGATGCTTCAACAAACGCCGATTTACCGTAACTGTTTATCGTGCGAATATAGAAAAAATATTCATGACCAACTTTAAGATTTTCCTGTGTCCAACGTTGGCCCTGGCCGATTTTCTTTGCATTCGTGATAACTTCATTCTCAGACTTATCTTTCAGTTTTTTGTCGCTAAACCAGAATTCAAAGTTACTGCCATAGGCCGCTGAATCGGCAATTGTCGGCACGACCGTTAATAAAGACATACCCGGAGTAACAGACACGCTAACAGGGGAGGGCGGCGCTTCAATCGCAAAATCAAGAATAGTAGGCTGAGAAATTGCGCCAGCCGCGTCAACTGATCTGACTTCAGCACGGTAAGTGCCTCTCGGTAGCCCTGCAATATCAACCCGCTCTCCTGGAACCTGAATTGTCTGTATGACCTGACCATTTTCAATAACATTAACGGTGTTATACCGAACATCTGCTGCGGTGTTTTCCCAGCTCAAATAACCCTGTACAACATCGCCAATCGTCGTTGGCACAAAAGCCAGATTTATAGGTGGGGCGACTCCCCCTATGGGTAATTCAGTAAACGGCGGGGCTTTAGAAGGTTTACCGATAATATCTTCGTAAATATAAGCACCGTCTTCCTCTAACAGAATTTCTACGCCCTCTTGCGGGTGAAATTTCCACTCTGCTATACGAAATTCAGCATCCTTAATACCAAGACTGGGTAAGTTAAGCAAAACAACATCACCAGGCCGATAAGCATAACCATCCAGATTCATGGTAAGCTGAACCCTGCGACCCGCGCGCTTTTTGCGTAAATAAAGATTGGCTAAACGCTGTGCCTGATAAGGACTGGTGACAAAGCGATAATCGATATTTTCTTTAATTTCCAGCCCGTCTTCATCAACCCACTCCTGTACAATCACCGGCGGGAAATCTGTTTTGATATATTGTTGCTCAGCATCAATAAACGTACCGTATATCGCATTAGTCGCTTCGCGCAGGGACAATTCAGGGGTAATATTGACGGTATCAATGATTTGGTTGGCTTCAATACGCAAAGTAGCCGGTCCGTTATAAGACTGCATTAAAATGCCGTGCTTCATCACCATATAAGTGGGTTCTGCCGCAATGCATTTGTGCATATTATCTAGTACTGAGGCGGGTGACTCGGATAAATCATAAGCACCGTTCAGGGTATAGCGGGGTTCAGTACCATCCGCCGTTTTAGTCGACTCATCACACAAGTCAGCCGCTACTTTAAACGCCGAAAATCAATATCGGTATCCGGTACCTTTAAGTAACGACGATAGTAATCAAGAATAACCAGTGCCCCATTATTGCTCCATGTCGTTTTATGGGTTCTTGGATCAAAATCTCTTTGCCCCAAATTTCAACTTTTATATTAGGGATACCTTGTGGGTACTTCTCATCATCATGGTAAAGGGTAAATCTTAACCATGCCAGCCCCTGCCAATCATATCCTTTTTCCAGCTAGGAGCCTCTGAGTAAATAAGGATCGGCATCTTTCCTGTCGTTATGCAGTTCGTACTCAGCCGCTTTACCAAAAGAATCTATCAGATCATCATTAAACCAGATGCGACCAACACGACTGATTTTATGTCCGGCCAGTGCAATGGCCATATAGAGTATGTAATTTATTCCGCCTATAACTGGAATTTTAACTTTTAGTTTCAGCAAAAGAGTAATCCTGAACAGACTGTTTTACCCATGATGACGACTTCTGATGCGGACGCCGAACGTAATATTTGCTTACGTTCGGCTTGATCGCGCGCAGGATCAGGCGGCTTTTGTTGGAACAACAATGATCCCGCCGTTTGAACGGCAAGACCCGCCGCAATTAACCCCAACCCCAATCCACCGGTAGCAATTACGCCCGCTATCATTAATCCGGCACCAATAATACCGGTAATCGAGTTTCCAATGCTGCCTGGCATTACGTCACCCTCCATGCCATCACGATTTTTTTATCAACCGGTCTTGCGCCATGGTCAGTAACTGCCCAGATTTTACCCGCCCAAATGACTCCCATGGTCAACCCCTCATCACCATCAAACATCACAATGTCCCCCCGTCCTGCTTCCCCATCCTGGAGCACATTGAAAAACAGCCCCCAGAAATACTGAAGTGTGCCAAATTCATTTTTCAATAGCCGAAATGCACTCGCTTTGCTGTTATAACGCCCCCGAACGGATGAACACGGATCAAAGTCACAAATAGCTATTACGCAGTCAGCCGTAAATAAACAGCAGTCATGCTCACCCCATGAAAAAGGGCGACTCATCGCCGCCCTTAAAGTTTGGGGTAATCTGGTTACCCAATTTTTATGTCGCATTTTGATATCAATTAAAATTTAGAACCGGAAACCTGCACCAAGCATCCAGGTGCCGACTTTAAAATCACCGAATCTGGTGTATTCATAAGAGGCATCAATGGCAATATTTTCCACTGGATTAAATTGCAAACCAACACCACCAACTAATCTGCTTTCAGAACCACTTTCGCTATCATTAAATGTTTTTACTTTCGCTTTACCATGTGCAATACCAATTAAGCCATACGCACTCATATATTCATTAAAACGATAAGCGGGCCCGACACTGAGTGAGTAGTAATCGATATCGACGGTTGAATAATCAGAAAAATAATAACCTTTATGCGTATAAGCAAATGAACCCATCACACCCCAGTTATCATTGAACTCATGACGGGCTTTAATATTGAAACCTTTTGCACTATCATTAAGGTCAAAATTTACATCACCAACACTGACCTTAATGTTACTTTGCGCATAACCCATTGATAGGGTATTATTTCCTTCCGCATTAGCGCTAAATGCGATAAATGTAAGAATAGAAGCTATCGATGATATCAATAATATTTTTTTCATTTTTTTCCTGCTATTACTAAAAATAAATGATTAAAACAAAGCAACATAATTTGCATTGCGTATCGCAAATTATCATATAAGTTTATTCGTATTACATTTAAAATCTATTTCAAAATAGATATATTTGAAATTATTTACTTATAAACAAACCCCGGTGAATCCTTTTTACCACCCCAATAAATCGCCCGCTCAGCCATTTGCGCCACATATCTGAAGATACGGTCGTCACTTTTCCGTTTGCGCCATGACTCATCCGTGAATCTGTCCGGTAGCCCCATCGACCAACGTTCAAAACGATTGGATACGGTCACCGCTACTGCATTTTCTTCACCGCTCGAAACGCCAATATGCGAAATCTGTCCGGCAAAAATCACCTCAGCAATCGCAGGCTTTCCTTCCAGATTGATGGCAATCAACATTAAACGAACATTTCTGCCGCGACTGCGTTCATTCATCACATCACCGACCAGCATCGAGTCAAAGCCAGAAAGGGATAATATTAATTGCTGTGGACTGGTTGTATTTTCCTCTTTTACATTTTCAACTGCACCGAATTTTCCAACACCCTCGTAAACTTCACCCGCAATAATGATATTGCCAACACCGGTATGATTTCTAGCTACCCCTGACTTAAAATCTAATCTTGCAGCCATGACTAATTCATATCCGTCATTAATCGCTTTAACCATGTTGTTAGAAAAAGGATGGTATAACATCAGTAAAGCGCCTCCTCAAACTCCAAAGTAACATGAGTAAACACGCCTGGACGATACTGAAAACTACCCTGATCATTAGTCGTCAGTTTAAAAATGCCAAACGGTGACAGGGTTTCTAATTTATCATTAACTTTTGGCGCATATCGCAGCATCGGTGAAATGGGAATTGACGCATTACCGTTAGTATCACTGAAGACATTATCCGTAACTATTTTCAGCTCATCGCCAATCGTTAAATAATCCCCTTTTCTGATGACAATTAAATTTTTTTTCCAGCCTCGGGTAAGCAATATCCTGCCGGTTTGGTTTGCGGTACGAATTGCTGGAACACCTCTTTCCACCAATCCTTGTCGTATCCAGTGACTAATTTTAACCCGACCACTTTCGCCGTCAAGTTCAGCAGTCAATGCTTCAAGTTCACGCGACTTAGTCTCAGTCAGGTTATTGAAAGTTAAGCTACACCGCCAGCGGCTACCGGGATATCTGACCGTTTGTGCGCTGCCGGTAAAAGTTGAAACAAAGGTTTTACTATTACTAACTAGTTGCCAATTCATTGATGAAGGCACAACCTCTTTTGGCCATTCAATAACCGATGCCATCAGTTAACTCCCTAAAAGTTTCCGTATACGTCCATTAGTCGCAAAATCTCGCTGAATGCGTGCGAGGGCATCATCTGCTCCCTGTTTTGCTGCGCGTTGGGTTATTTCTCCAATGACTTTATCGCCATTACCGGTCACATTGATAACCTGATGAATATGGATAGTGCTTACATCTTGGGTCTCTGATGAGCCACCGACTGCTTTGACACCCAGCGAACCATCACGCCCTCGAGTTAACGGCATAATGGCTTCAGGCCCCGCTTCACCCATTAACCCGATTCCTTTGGCAAATGGGAATAACGTCGGCGAATCCACAACACGATTACTATAGGCACTTAACCCTGACGAACGATAAACACCGCCCAGTGCATTGGCTCTTATGCCAAGAAAACTGCCAAGACCAGAACCACCAAACTTGACTCCAACGCTTTAAATATCATCATTTTAACAATCATGCGCGTTATATCATTGACCACCGATTGCGCAAAATCAGAAAAATTAAATTTACCTGTGGTCACAAAGTCTGCCAGGGTATTTGACATACCATCGAAAGCGTTTTTAGTGATATTACGCATGTTATCAAACACGTTTTCTGTTTCCGCACCGAAATCCTGCCAGCCTTTGGCTACGCCTTTCCCCATCTTGCGCCACCTTCGCCTTACTTAATGCAGCAGCTCTCACTATCTCAATCTGTTTTTGTTCTTCTTGCGCTAAAAACTGCGTCCGTTCTGCATAAAGTTGTGAGGTCTTATCTGAAACTTCCTTATCAAGCTGATATCGCCGATTACGAAAGTCATCCCTGACGCGTTGTTCTTCAAGCATCAAGTCATAATCCACTTTGGGCATCGTCATTTGCAGAATCTGATTTTGGGCTTCCTGCTGCATTTGAGTCGTACGTTTTGTGATTTCAAAATCCTGATCTGCAAATCGTTGCCTTAATGCTTTTAACTGTAATTCACGCTCTAATCCGGCATTGATTTGCAACTGTGTACGAATTTCATCCGCATGCGCTAACACACTCTTCTGTGATGCATTCAGCGTTCGCCCTTTAATCGAGTGATTTCTTGCTCAAAGGCTGCCAATTTCCGTTCTGAATCGAGGAGTTTTCATTTTCCATTAACTGCGCTTGTAAGGTCGCTGTTTGTTGTTGCAGTTGCTCAATTCGCTGACGCCCCGCATCAAGGGTTTCCCGGACGTTTTTGCGGGGCGTACAGTTTGTCGAGTCCTTTAAGCGCTTGGGTGTACTCATTTAATGTTAAACTGCCCTCTTTATAGCGTTGGTTGATTTCCTGCTGAATTCTGGCTCTTTCTTTCAGCGGATCTTTACCCGCATTAATGGCCGCATTAATTTGTGCAGCGGTTTCGATGGTATGAATGGCGAACTGACTTTCAGTTTTAATTTGTGCTTTGCGTTCTTCCAGTTGCCTAGCATAAATCGCATTTTCCTTGTCCTTTTCTTTTTGCAACACCTGATTATACAGTGTCAGACTTTGCGTTGATGCCGCCATTAACACGTTAAAACTACCGGTCAGATCATCGAGTGATCTTTTATGCGCCTGCGTTAAGCGCTCGCTTTCTTTAGTATTTTCCTGATTCTGTTTTTCGTAGGCATTTCTTGCAAGCGCTTTGGCTTCTTCAATTTGTCCCCGTCTTTCCAAGGCAGCAATTTGCTCGTAAATCGATTGCGTTAATACCACACCCTCAGCCGCGTAATTTCGCAGGCTTTTAACGGTTGGTCACCGATTGCCGATAGCTTGCTGACCAACATATCGACGCTACCGCCCGACTCCTCAAGTTGAGCCCCAAACTCCGCCACGTCTTCCAGTAGCTTACCGCTAAACCCTGCACTTGCGGCAGAAGTCACCGCTTTATAGGCTTCGGCTGTCCCGCCTAGTCGATCTGCTAACAGATTCAATTCAACCGTTGTTGTCGATAAAAATAATCCGCCTTTTTGAATGGCTGCATAAAAAGACTTCTGCCTTTCTTCCGCTTCCTTAAACTGCGAATACAAATAAAATACTGACCCTGCGGTTGCCATCAAGCCAACATTGAGCGGCCCACCCATGAGATTAATAAGGTTACTGAAAGCGCCCGTTATTCCTCCGGTTACGCGCTGCAAAGCGGACAACTCAGTATTTGCAACGGCAAGCTGCTGCTTGGCTAAAGCTAATTGTCGCGTGCCCGCCGTTTCCGCTGCTTGCGCTGTCGTTAATTGCGCAGAAGCGGCGGCAGCTTTTTTTGATTTGCGCTGACTTCAGCCAGATTTGCTTCGGCGATCGTTCTGGCGTTTGCCGCATTTTGCGCCGCATATGCCTTTTCAATTTCAGCCGTATTCAGTCCATTTTGGGCGTTGACCGCGCGCATTTTTTCAAGGTATTCATCAGAGGCAAACGCCTGTTCACGCTGCGCGATGGCCTGTGCTTTCATTACTTGCGCGGTTTTTAATCCCTGCTGTGCTCTGGTGGCATCTGCTTTGGCCGCTTCAATGCTAGACTGTGCATAATCTACCGCACTTTGCGCGGCTTCTTTCGCCATCTGCCGTTGAGTATCGAAAGTCGTGCCATGCGTAGCGCAAACAATCGTTCAAAAGCGGGTACTAACGCATTTGAAATCGTACTGGCAGCAACATTGCTGCCAGAAACCAGCTCCGTTAACACATGATGCAAATTTCCAAAGCCAACTGCTGCCTGTCCACTGGATTTTCTTATCTGATTTGACATCCTTGTCACTGCACGTTCACTTTGACTTGAGCCAGATTCAATCTGCTGAGCAAATTTTAGATTCATTAGCCGCAGAACTATAAGCATCATGAATTTGCGATTTAAAACTAGCAGAATTCAAGTGTAACGCTACGGCCAGACTTGCGACATCAGCCATTTAAAACCCTCATAACGTTATTACATTGTTGATTAACATCATTATGTGCAATGACTTCATTTTCCGTAATATCTGCGCCTTTGAGTTCACTTTCCAGCAGAAAAAAACGCTTGCCAGTGCGTCAATATTTCGTTCGGTAAAGCGGCGATTTTACGCGGGTCAGGTTGACCCCATCTATCAGCCAGTTGGAAAATAAAGCGTAAGCGAGCGGAGTCGGTTAGTTTTTTTTAGCGCCATCCAGACTGCCACAGCTAAATTGCTGAACAAACTTGAGGGCTTCAATCAATGATTGCGTGGATTTGGTAGCAATTAATTCCTCTGCGGTGGGCAATTCTTCTGTGGGTAAGGGTTGCCCTGCTTTATCGCAAATCGTTTGCAAAATCAGGTTTGCTCCCGCAATACTTGCCTGTGTGTTAGAGCCACTGTCTTGCGCCTGTTTTAACGCTTGCTCATAGGTATCTAGCTCTGCAATGGTTAAGCGGCGTAGATAAACATCAACATCAAAAATAGCGTGTTTTTCAACATAACTATCCGGTGCTAATAAACGTGATTTAAGTGATGACATGCTATTTACCTTATTCTTTTTCTTCTAATGCTCTGACACGTTTGGTGAGCGCATCAAGTTCTGATGACAAATCCTTACCGGGTTCGCCTTTTTCTCCTTTATCGCCCTTATCCCCTTTTTCGGGTAAGGTATTAAGTGCTTCAAAGTTGTCATTTGTTTTACTAAAAGCATCACGTAAAGTATCACCCGTTCCATCATCCGGTTTTGTGCCAATATTGATTTTTTTGATTTCTGCCATCAGTTTACTTTCCTCTTGGTGCTATCCGCCGTGAATTTTGTCGCATCGGCGGTTAAGGCTTTGGGGGTACTGTTCCCCAGGTGAGATTATTCTGTTTCCCTTTTACCGTAATTTGAATGACTTCACTTGCTGGCGCACTAATCTCATTCATCTCCCAGCCTGACAGGGCCAAGATCATCGTGGCTGTCCGTTTATTGGGTAGCTCAATATAAAGCTGAACGGTTTCTCTATTTTGTGCCAAATTTAAAAATTCAGTAAAATCTTCATTTTCGGGGTCATCGATAAAACCTAGCGTCTTTTCCGGCCCTTCCGGTAAATCGGCTATATATTGTTTGTTGGTGTCAAGTAATGTGGTGCAGTCTATAAAGCTTCCTGTTAATCCTGTTGCGCCTATTGCTCTACAGGTATCCAGAAGTTTCATTGCAGTCACTGCATCCCCCACTTTGCCAAATTTCACTACGGTATTTTCGGGTAACTTAGCGTATTCCGGCGAACTTTTTCTTTTAGCCATAGTATTTTCCTGTTGTATTAACGATGTTTTTCAATGCTGGCGCGAATTTCTGATGCTAAGGTATTAAGGATAAATTCACGGTGATAATCCAATGCGGGTCGGATAAAAGGGCGCGCTATCTGTTTAACCGTACCAAACTCTTGGGCGCGTGCTTTTATCGCCTGTTGTTTTGAAGGGCCAACTCTCACTGTGACGACGGTTTGTGTTTTTTTGTCCTTTATTCTGCTGTTAGTGCGGATTTTAATGCTATCTCGCATATGTTCGCCTGAATGAATCGCATCAAATCCCGAATGGCCTTTCATATCGGCGAGCACCGGTTTCATTACTTCACTCCCTGCTTTGCGTAAAACCTCAACCGCAACTTCATCGCCCAATTTTTTTAATACCGATTCAAGATCGCTTAATCCCTTCACTTCTACTCGATTTCTCATTTAGCATCCTCCGCATAGGTCAAAATAAAATCCCGCGTGATCCGATAACATATACGGTTTTCTGTCAGTTCTTCCCTGTCCTGAATTAAGTTACCGCGTTCAATATGTTGTACCGGATAGTCACCCAGATAACCGTGTTCAATTTTTTCCCATTCCTCCTTGATTTTTTCGCTTAGCCAGAGGGCTTTTTCATAATCATTGAGTAACTGAACTGTTATCTGATATCGCGCCTGTACGAGCGTTGTTTTTGCTAACCCCGTAAATACTTTCGGATCACTGATACGCTGATAAATGACCCCTTCAAGCTGTTTTGAAGGAAGTTGAAGGGGGAAAGCATCTAATCCCGTAATACGGCTTAAGTCTTTTTTAATATCATTTTCTATCATGGCGGATATTTGCTTCTGTGGTAATAATGAGTCGATCAGGTTGATTACGATCTAATGCTCTGACGGTAAAGCGACGTTGCCGATATTCAACCAGCCAATCAATATCAATATCGTTTCTTGGCCTTAACGTAAAACGCAAAGTTTCAATCACCTGTTCTTGATCAGCCGTGCGAATTTTCCGATTAGATATCGACTCCGCATGGGCCCAAACGGTGTTAACCGCTTCCATTTCAGTATACGGATCGCCCAAAGGACGATATTTTGTGATAGGCCGATACAAGGTAATGCGTTTAGTCAATTCGGCGGCTAACATCCTTCCCTCTCATCGGGTATATCCGATAATCGTTTAATATTTCGTAAAATCCAGGGGGAATTCTTTTTAACTCCCGCGTGTCATACCAAAAGCCTACCGCCAATATCAATGCCTGTTTAATCAACGGCGTTATCACTAATTGGGTTGCGTTTTGCGTCTTTTTCTCTGAATCAGATAATGAACGGTTAAGGTAGTTTTCTGCTTTTTCTTTGGCAGCGGCAAGGTACATCAATAAAAGCGCATCTTCCTCATCCGTATCAATACGACACTGAAGATGTAAATCATCAAGCGTAGGTAACATGCCAAACCTCAACTTTTGCAAAAGAGGGGCATATTGCCCCCTCTTAAATTAACCGCCTGCTCCACTGGCTTTGCCCTTCAATAATTTAATCGCATTACTATCCACTAACATAGACCCCACTCTTTTTGTCGTATAAAAATGAACAAACGGTTTATTGGTATAGGGATCTCTCAATACCCTGACACCAATACGATCTAAAATGGTATAGCAACGTTTAAAATTACCAAAAGCAACCGGAACATTGCCCGCGCCTAAATCCGCAAACTGTTCATTTTCTGCAATACCGTAACCTAATAAGGCGGAGGGTTGTCCTAACTGCAAACCAGGTTGCCACAAATAATTACCTTGTGAATCTTTTAATGTTCTTACCTGAAATAATGTCTTATTATTCATCATAAACCGGGCATTAGTACGATAAGGTTTACGCAAGGTATAAATGAGTTGCATGATTTCATCAGCGGTAATTTCTGATGGTTTTTTAAGCATCAGGTGTTGCAGCGTTCCCCATTCACGCTCCTTATCCGCTTTTTCATCGCTCCCATAGGCTAACAATCCTTTTGGTTTTTTTTGACCATCACCGGATGTAAATGCCAACTCTTCCTGTTGAGCAAACTCCTGCGTCAATTCTGACACGATAAATTGTTCAACATTAAAAAAACTATCATCAAGCATTCTTTGGGTGGCAGCTGGATTACCATAAATTTCACCCCAGACAGGCTCAATAACCCCTAATTTCGATGTCGATGTCTCCGGACGCTTATCCGTTTCACCGACCCAACCACTTGTCGTTCCGCCTTTATTAATTAGCTTTTTATAATCGGGGGTACCAACCGTTAATACCTGACATTCCTGGCGCATCACAATTTCATCCCCCAACGCCTTGATGATATTGCGGTCTAATTCCTCAGGTACTGCATACCCCCCGTCAGGGTCTGTGGTCGTTTGCATGGCTTTTTTTTCAAGTTCAGCGAGTCCCTCTTCTTTGCCTTTGCGGATGAACAGCGAAAAAGCCAATTTATGATCATTTATACTCTGGCTGCTTTTCATTGCCGCAGGGCGTTTTAACGCCACTAATTCTTCTTCAAGCGAGGATTTTAACGCATCGAGTTCACTGAGTTTAGCATTCAGTGTTTCAACATTTTCCGATAGCTTACCCTTCTGCGCTTCAATGGCTTCAATACGTTTATCATTTTTTTCTTTAAATTCGTTAAATCGGTTTTGTAGCTCTTGTGCTACCAGTTCAACATCTTTCTTGTCTATTGGCATAATTTACCCTTATCTTTTAAAATATAATGGATTTCAAGGCTGCTAACAGATCGGTTTCAACGTCTCGCTGAGACAAAGCAAGGTAGCCTTCCGCCATGAATTTTTTTGCTTGTGTTCGAGAAAGTCCAACATCACGCAGGACTCGTTCAATCTCTTTTGGTGCGGGAATTTGACCTTGCGCAAATACTGATTTGATCGTATTAATCCTCGCTTCATCATTCGCTGGAAAGGTCACTAAACTCACCTCCCATAAATCTATCTCTTTAATCAAAAAGACCCCTTTAGTGCGTTCGTATTCGCCATCTTTAAGCACATACCCAATAGAAAGGCCGGATAGTGATCCGGCCTTCATGTGCGCATGGGCTCGCTTGGCTAAAGGGTCATCTTCAATGAGCAATTTTCCTTTGACAAATAACCCTCTTTCATCCTCCCACATTTCGGTATAGACCCCTATCGGTTCATCCATGCGGTGCTGCCAAAGAAGGGCAGGAAAACTATTTTTACATCGCCAATGCGTTAGTGATGTTTCAAATGCGCCTCGCATTACGATGTCATCAAAACTGTCTTTTACCCCAAAAACAGAACCATAGCCGGAAAACTCACCCGATTCAGTCACTGATTTTAGACTCAGCGGCATATCAAACCGCTGTTTTATCATTATTGTCATTCGATTTATCCTCGCTAAACTCGGTAAGACTGGGTTTTGTTGTCATATTCATCGGCGTTAAATAAATATCACCGCCTTCACGAGGGTTAAGCTCCTCCAGTTCGCGGCATTCATTTGGGGAATAAATTCCCCAATTAATTCCCGTTGCGTAAGCTGCAAACCGTGATTTCATATCACCACGTAATAACGCCCCAGTATTGAACTTAGCATAAAAATTTTTCTGCTTTTTTTTCAGCGATTAACCCGATATTGATTCGCTGTTCAATGCGCGTTAGATAAGGAACCAGCGAATAGTTGATAAAACCAATGCCCAGATTCTCAATATTATTAAACGTGGCTCTATCTGTATTTTGCACCATGTGCAACGGAACGCGAAAAATACGGCAGATTTCTTCCAGTTGAAACTTGCGTGTTTCCAAAAACTGAGCATCTTCCGCTGACAAACTAATTTGTTGCCACTTCAATCCCATTTCAAGGATCATCGGTTTATGGGCATTCTCAAGGCCTTGATGGCGGACTTCAAAGTCATTTTTTAATCGCTCATAAGCGTCATCTGTCAAATATTGTTCCGTTTGTAAAACCCCACTTGTCACTGCCCCATTTCCAAATAGACGTGAGCCATGCTCTTCTGTTGCTAGTCCAAGACCGATGGCTTGACGTGCATACGCAATTGGACTCAACCCTATTAATCCATCCAATGTAAAAATGCGAACATGCCATATTTCATCCTGACTCAGAATACGGCTTGTTCCATCTGGCAACGTGACTTGATATTCAATACCCCATTGAGGATTTAGCGTTGGTGCGACACTGTCAGGACTTAATGGAAGTAATTCAACCACTTCGCCTAAGGCCTTAACCTTATAGGCATAAAAATTGCCCCTCAGACACAAACTCGTTATTAATAATTCCCAAAACTCTTGTGAAGTCATATACCCATTTGGTTTGGCTGATAATAGCTGATGAAGCCTTTCTTTCGTGGCGCGTTGATTGCATTGTGCCGTTCGTTCATACAGGGCACAAGGCAGCATGCCGACAGATTCTGCTAATACTCTGACACAGCTAAATACCGCGGTTAGCTGCATAGCCAACCTAGGACTGACTCTACGACCGGCGTAAGTATCGTAAGAAAGCCCCATCAGATGACCAAGTTCCTGTGAAGTTATGTCACTTTTTTTGCTAAAAAGTCCTGGAAAAAACATAATGCCTCTTATTGTTTGATTTTTCGACTCATCATGTACGAAACCAAAAATGACCACAGCAAACAAAGAATACCGCCAACAATAAAACCAGCGGCGGGCAGCAATAACCAGGCACCGAAAGCCAATAAAATGGCACCAATAATGCCTGTGATAAATGAAAGCAGTGTTAATATCATTGTGTGATCCTTAAAGCGATCTCAGTCCGTGGGAACTAATAATTTCAGAAAGCGAAGGTTGATGGTTCCCCATTGACTAATAATCGACTCATTGCGGTAAAAAGCGCACAAGGGCCATCAATCTTAGCTTCCGCCGTTGACTTATTTGGGAAGATGTTGTCATTTTTGTCAGGTCTTACCGTCACATTAGACATCATCCAGTTCATTACTGGGTGTTGGTTGTGGTGCAGTTTCCCGGCGTATACCAATGCTTCCACTGCTTTCATTGCTTCTGACAGATTTCTGACTGTTTGAGAAACTTCAACCAGTGGTAGGCCTTCTTCTGCGAGTGATAAGCCAAATTGCGTTGCACTCCAGGGATCAAATCCTATTTCTTTTAATGTTTGTCCTGAGACCCACGTAATGATTTCCTCTTTGATTTGATTGTGATCAACCACTTCACCATCAGTCAGGGTTAATACCCCCATCGCTGACCATTTCCGATAGAGTTCTGCAATTTGTCGAGAACAACGCGCTAGCCTGTCCTCTGGCAGCCAGAACCTGGCATCAGTATGAACATGACCATTGTTTGCCTGCCAGACTTTGACGGCCGCACAAATATCAATTTTGTTAGCCAAATCAACACCGACCCACATCGGATAGGTTTTTAGCTCGTGCATTGGGGCGACAGCAGAGAGATCTGTCCATTTGAGCATATCCATCCAGGCTGACTCTGCACTCACCCAAACGTTGGCGTGCTTTGTTATAAAATTACAAACAATTATAATTTAACTATATATCAATAAGTTAATGAATATTTATTATTTATTTATAGCTATCTGCAATACACATTGCAATACACAGGTTTTAATCAGAAGAGAAATTTGTTTAAGATTATCCGGGGCGCTAATAAAAACCCGCTACACCCCATCAAATGAAGCTAATCGTTGTTTCTGCTCATCGGTCAAACTAAAGGTAAAGTCCTCATGCTCTATCTGCCATGTGCCAAAACTCATCAGAAACGCTAAGGCCGGGTCGATTTTATTAGCCGATTTCTTCTTGTTCGGTTTAATATTGGCGTTTGCATCGGTTTCCATCACTACATTTGCGATCGCCCATGTTAAAACAGGGTCGCCGTTATGGTGGATATTCTGACGATTAACAAACACTTCTGCTGACTTGGCGACAGGGCTTAAACGCATATAGGTTTGTGGGAAGGGTTCAACATCTAAACCTGCACCCTGTAATTGCGTTCTAAGATGAGTCGCATTCCACGTATCAAAGCCAATGAGCTTAATCTCAAACTGCTCACTGTCTTTGAGAATATCATCTCTGATACGGTCATAATCAATACAATCGCCTTTGGTGGTTCTCAGCCAGCCTAACCGCACCCATTGATGATAGATTGCTCTATTTTTATTCGCTGGACTCTGTAATTGCGCTTCGGGGATATAGTGACGGCTCAATAGCAAGAGCGCATTCTCTTGTGGGAAGGTATAACAGACGCTAGTAATATCGTTTGTTGAGGATAAATCCATCCCTGCATAACAGGTTTGTCCCTTTAAATCCGTTTCCTTGTAGTCCCGTTGACAGGCAGCCCAAGCCCCTTCACCCATCCACGGCGTTTGACCCTGACACCAGATATTAAATCGTTTGGTTAACATCTCTGTCCATTGTGAGGGAATTCCCCTTGCTTTTTTAATCGTATCGTTCAGGGCATGACTTTCTACAGAGACATTAAGATTAGGATTGGCTTTAACCCAGTTATGCTCATCATCAAGCTCACCGTCTTCGTCTAGTTCATAAATCAGGGCAAAGAGTGATTCATTCTGCGCTTCACCGTCCAATATCTGACAACAATAATCATAGTGCTGTTTACAGGCTGAAATAACATTGCTCCCTGCGGTGGTAATGGCAAAAAGTAGTGCTTCAGGGCGTGCCCCCATCCCTAACTCAAGCGCGGAATAAACCGCATTATCAGGGTGTAGATGGTACTCATCGACGATCGCCAGACTCGGATTAGTGCCCTCAATGGTGGCAGCTTTGGCAGCAAGCGGCTTTAGCAAACTGTTATTTTTAGGATAAATTATTTTATGTTGCTGGATAGTCAGCCGTTTCTTTAGGCTAGGGGATAGCAAACACATCTGACGGGCATCATCAAAAACAATGCGTGCCTGGTCTCGACTCACGGCTGCCGTATAAATATCCTGTTGCCCCCCTTCCATGATTAAAAACCAATTAGCCAGTATTGCAGCCAATGTAGACTTAGCGTTCTTTCTTGGCACTTGGATATACGCACTACGATATTTTCTTCTTCCCGTGCTAACTTCTTTGAATCCTAAAATATTCGCTATAGCAAATTGCTGCCAAGGTTCTAATTGAATGGGCTTACCTCGAAGATGTCCTTTTACATGGGGGCAGAGACGGGAAAAAGCGATAAAACGTGCTACCGTTGGCGTATCGAAGGTATAAACGGGATTATTGCGGTCATTAAAATAACGATTAACCGCCTGTTTTAAGCGCTTACAGGCCGGAATATCGCTATTTCTGACGCGCTCAGCGTATTGATGCCAATCGGTCAAGTTCATCTTCTTCTTGCATTTCTACCGGATTACGGCGACGTGATACGGGGTCAAAACCTAATAGGGAGGCCATTTTTATCATGGTTTTTTCTGCCTCAGCTTTGGCGCTTAATGCGGGGTTCCTACTTTCGCTTCCCTGACTGTTGGCGATACTAAATCCGCGTTCTGCGAGGTCTGCAACGGCTTTTCGGTAAATGGAATAGTTGACGCAATACAGCTCAAAGCTACTCCAATCAGTGGGGTTCAGGTCGTTACGCTCTGCAACGAATTTTGCCTTAGCTTTCCATTCTGTAGTAGCAATCTCATCAAGATAGCTAGGGGCTTTGGGTGCTCTTGCCATAATCTACTGTTTTCCTTATTGTTTTATTTTCAAAAAAATGACCGCGCATAAAAATTCGATTGACGTGCGGTCCCAGCGCAATAGGGGGTTGTCATATTTAACTCCCCCACCCCCTACTTCCAAGGCTGATTCCTAAAACATTCCATTAGCTCACGGTCACGCTGAGTCAATCGTTTAACGTAGGATTTATTCGCGCTTGGCTTAACGCGTCGATAACCTTGGCTATGTCTAAGTAATCCCTTAATCAATTGATTTATCTGATATTCGTCCATTAAGGTTATACTCGTGTATCCAGTCATTACGATGAGCAGCTTTTTCTTCCTGCTCACGGAACATGCCAGCTTTACGCTGTGCTTTAGTTATTGGATCTTGCTGAATAATTTTGCGGTTATGACATCCCTGACACAATGATTGATGGTTATCTTGCCACCAGAACAGTACATCGCTATCTCCATCGATTGGGATGATATGGTCAACGATTTTAGCGGGTGTATATATCCCCTGACTTTCGCACTTCACGCAAAGAGGATGCTCCTTCAAATAAATCAGACGATATTTAGCCCATTGGCTGGAGTAGCCACGCTGGGTATGCGTTCCACGTTGTTTTTCTACTCTGCGTCTGGCTGCTCGTTTATGCGCCTCGCACTTACCCGATTTCACTCGGGTACTACAGCCTGGCTCTGTACATCTTTTTAATGGTTGATACGGCATTTAATACACTCCAATATCTCGATACACTGACCATAACGATTTAATCGTAAAGGGGACTTCTTTAAGCTCAACATCTGTTGCCATTTCCCGATTCTCATAGAGCAATCCGATATAGAGCAAACACCCAACCTTAATTGCTGGCGTGAATGTCAATCCTTCATCAAACCGTTTGCCGATATGTTGTTGACAGGCTTCAAGTGCTGCTTCGGCATACGTGGTTAATAATTTATCATCCAGCGTAAAACTCTCTTCTAATCGACAATGCTGTTTGATTTCATTTAAAGGGATTTTTACATTAATCAAATCGTCCTCCTCCCTTGCAAATCAATTCTAATCTTGATTGGCGTGCATCGGATAAAACAACGGCTATCTCAAATCGAGAACCCAGTGTATTAGCACCTTTATACACAATGGCGTTGTCAATCGTGATATCAGGACGATAACGCATCCAAATCTTGACGATGGCTTGAGGATAGCGAGTACCAAAGGTTAATAACTCCTGACCGCGTAGCGCTTTTACTTCTGCCCAGACATCTTCAACATCTACCCAGGTTACTCGCTGGTCACCTAGATTACCGTATGTAATCTCTTGTTTCTGAATCGTCACACGATGTCTTAATCGTCCTGCTCTCATGCGTTGTCCTCCGCATGTTTCTTAACCTCAATATGCTGTTTCCACGCCTGACTAAATTCATCACCGCCATCACGAGGCGGTAAGCCTTCCCGTTCACGGGCTTCATTGGGGCACATCACACCGGATTTAATCGCCGTTTCATAACTTAAGAAACGCTCTCTTGGGTTGGCTCTGAGTAAATCGGCGGTGTCAAATTCCACTTGGTAACGCATACCGGATTGCGGAACATTAAGTAGTAGTGCCGATTTGATTTGCTGTTCGAAATTCGCTAACCAAGGGCGCATGGTAATGGTTAAAAACGCGCGGCTGGCTTCACTAAAATTACTGTAGGTACTGTTGGAATATTCTTGCAGAAAAATAGGGCTGACATTGAACATGCGGGCGATATCTTCTATCGTAAAACGGCGGGAAGCTAACCATTCTGCATCCTGATTACTCATGCCTAATTTTTCATATCCCATTCCACCTTCAAGGATTGGCACTTTACCCGCATTTTTTGCGCCTCGATAACGTTCAAGCGCGTCAAGGGCTTTTTGCCCTTTGGCATCATTCAGCCACTCATTGGATTTAATAATCCCTGCTGCCATCATGCCATCTTTCATCACACTCGCGCCGTGGCGCTGTTGGGCTAGTCCTAAACCTAATGTCTCCCGACAAATCGTAATCGGTGAACGTCCCATAAACCCATCATCCGTGGCGTAACGTAAATGTAAGATTTCTTCTTGCAGACAGATACGGACTTGACCACTGTATGGCTCGGTTATCGTATAACGGTAACGGTGCTCACTTAATCGTTCAGGTACAACCGCACTCGGCGGATAAGGATGTAATGAAGCGGGCTGTCCGTCTTTACCCCATGTGATAAGCGCATAGGCATTACCATTGAGTAAGCAATGGCGCATTAGGGTTCGTTTAAACTGGAAAGGTGTTTGACAATCATTTGGTTTTTCATTGAGCAAATAATCTACCACGTGGTTACTTAGCCATTCCCGTGATTCCATACCTTTATCATTGTGTACCCGATATAAAAAACAGGGCATCGTCGCCACCGCTTCACTAATCACCGTAACGGCATTGATAACAGCGGGTAAGCCTTCTGCGGTTATCGGTGAGACATATTCGCCTGACCGACTGTTAGGAATGCCAGCCAGTGACAGGAACTCATCAATACTAAGGCTGCGTTCTTCTGCCTTTTTATGTCTGAATGGCCACATTATTCCACCTCAGATAATTGTAGCCACCGATTGTACAAATGCGTGGGTTTGGAGCGATTAGCATTGAGTGAACGCTTGGCAATTTCGACACCACTTTCAGGGTAAGCGGGTAAACTGGTGATCGTGATTTCTAGCAATTCAGCCTCAATAACCGTTCTGAGATAAGGCTTTTCACCAATTTCCCAATGGTCTTTTATCGTCCTAAACGCAAAGCTCATACCGGATATATCCCCCCGTTCAACCAGTGTTAGAACATCTCGGCCTAATTGGGTATCAGGCGGGGTAAGCGCAAACCGTAACCCCGTTTCATCTTCAGCCAGTTGTAACGTACTCGACGCGGTACGCCCTAATAGATTAGTTACGTCATGTTCAAACAGACACCTTACATCTGTTCCTTTTCCCAGACTGTTTTTAAACGCATAGGGGGCAAAGGTTTCAATAAATTCACCCCACAACAGTTGTGAACGGCTATTCCATTTAACCGCATAGCCCATTAGTTTTTTTTCATCAGCGGTGATGCCTGCCGTGCGTATTTCAAAATCGGTTGATTTCATGGCGTTATGCCTTAACCTCAAGCACTTTAATCGCATTGGAATCGACTAATCCACCACCGAGATATTTATCAGTATGAATTTTGATAAAGCCAGGCTCAGTAATATTGTCAGGTCGTGTACGGGTGCCTGTCTGATGGTCAACAATGGTGTAGCCACGTTTAAAGTCACCCAGCGCTATCACATCATCATTCATAAATTCAAGGTAATGAACCGATAAACCCAACAGACTATCAGGATCACCCACTTGTAACCGTTCACGCCAGATATAATCACCATTGCCATTTTTCAATTTTTGTACTTTGGCAGCGGTGTTTGAGTTCATCACCCAGACAGCATTTTTACGGTATTTATTTTTTAGCGTGAATTTCAGGTCAATCAGGCTATCGGCTTCCAGTTTGGTCACTTCCTGCTTTTGCAATGTGCCAAAACTACGCGCTTTATCGGCTTTCGTATCACGGGGATAGGATAGAAATCCTTTTGCTTTCTTTGTACCGTTACCACTGACTAAATCGGTTTCTTCGGTATCAACAAAGGTGTCAGCGATTTCACGGGTCAACCAGCCTAAAATATCGACATCACTAAAATCCAGAATTTCCTGTGTTGTCTTGGGATAGGCATAGACAGGAAATAACTTGATACTCACTTCTTCCAGTTTAGGGGTAGCGGTTTCGGTTCTGGCTTTGCCTTCTTCACCGTGATTGATCACGGCACCACCAACAGACACCAGTTGCTTATATTCGTTGCTGTGAGTGGTCTTGATAGTACAGATTTTACGCATGACGGACTCATCACTGAGACGTTGCATAATCTGTTTATTCAGTTCAGGGATAACGGTATAGCCACCATCAGCCGGAACCCCAGTCGAAAGCCCGCGTGTTTCCCCTGTCAAAACATAATGCCTTAATGCATCATTTCCCTGTTCTTTTTGTACAGGCTTTGCCGCTAATGTTCTTTCTTCATCAGCGAGACTTTCATAACGGGCGATTTCAGTATTGAGGGTTTCCGACTGATGACGCAACGCATCAAAGTTTTTAGCTTCATCTTCGGTCAGTGTTCGTTTTTCTGTTTCTGCTAATGTCAGCATTGATCGCATTTGTGCCGTTAAATCGGCTTTTTGCTGACGTAATTCAAGTAGTCTTTTCAAGGTTGGCTCCTGCATGCAGTGATTGTCTTGACTGAACATGCAGAAAAAAAGCAGCTAAGGGAAGGTGATATAAACCTTAACCGCTTTTAGTAACCATGAATATTTCAAAATACACCTGCATGAATCAGGAACCTCAATTTAACATGATGAAAAATAACAGGAAACAACCTCACAGGAAGGCAAAAAAGATGAGAAAACATGAGAACCAATAATTTACATAACTTTACATTAATTATTTATTAAAACATTAATAAGGGTTGCACCCGTTTTAGTGAAAACATCATGAGCTATTTTGGACAATCGGTAATCACTGCCTACCAGGAAAAAGAAAGAATTTTTTATGATGATCCTTGTTCTCTTTCGAAAAGATAAAATTTATTTAATAATATTTCTCATGTCAGAGAAAAAAATAAAAATATTTTAGCGTGCGTTTTATATAATTAAAAAAAACTGGAAAACTGTTCATACTGTTCACCAATTCAATAAAAGATATATATATCAATAAATTAAAGGGTGAACACTTAACTTAAAACTATTCACCAAGTGTTCACCACTGTTCACCTTTTTATGGGAGGGGTAATGAACAAAAAGTTTTCTAACTTCAATTTATTTATAAATAAAATTAATATTTATTTAAGTTGGTTAATAAAATAATTTTTTAATCTTGTAAGAAAAATAAAAGATGGAAGTGTTTATTAATATTTAATAAAAAGTGTTTTGATTGTTAATGATTGCAAATAAATATATTATATATCAATACGTTATACTATTATTGCCTGAACTAAAGCAATCCATAAAAAGGTGAACACTTTATTGAAAGGGTGAACAGTGGTGAACACTTAACACAAAACTATTCACCACATAATTTATTGATATATATATCTTTTATTGAATTGGTGAACAGTATGAACAGTTTTTACCAAAAAGTTTTATACGCATCTATTTTTTGTCTAACGCGACTTAAATAAAAAATTCTTTCCTTTCCCTGGTAGGCAGATAAAAAAGCCAGCCTTTTACTGGCTGGCGTTGTTT
The DNA here is from genome assembly GCF_004768525.1 of Arsenophonus nasoniae. NCBI lineage: Bacteria > Pseudomonadati > Pseudomonadota > Gammaproteobacteria > Enterobacterales > Morganellaceae > Arsenophonus > Arsenophonus nasoniae. Next base: position 3,062,603 of record NZ_CP038613.1, on the reverse strand, counting down.
GTTTAGTATTGGCTGATGCTGGTTTGATATTACGGTGTCTATAATTTATGTTAAGGTACACTTGGCAACCAATCTTCGGCCTCCACTTCATTTAATTCCAGATTTGTTCTATATCCATGTTTTGTTCTTTCTCTAATATACCTTTTACCCAGTTCTTTAAGCGCATTATTAATCGAGCGTCCAAAGGCGGTTAAACTCAAGGCGTTTTTATTACCGTTCCCTTGCATATAAGCCGTGTAAGCATGGTATAAATATTTCCTTGGCACTGGCGGGTAAATATTGGCGTTCCCCATCAACATACCGCTAGCAGCTTCTAATGTAATGAGATAGGCGCAAAAATCGATGAGGGGGTCACTTTCCCGTTTGATTTCTATCGCTTCCCCTGATCCCCTTTGTTCAAGTAATAACGCTTTTGCGTCTTCTGGATCATCAAAAGTTGCCAACAATCGACGTACAATGACAGCGATCTCACTTGAAATCTTTTCCGCTAACCTAGAATCTTTATCTTCGTCTTTTACCTTGTTATTGAACTGGAATATCACTCGCCTACGGGCTACACCGTCTGCACGTTCAGTGAATATCATAGGGGTATTATTTGTTGCAATAACAACGGCTCTTATTACAGTGCTATACTGATGTTCATATTTAGGGTCAATTTCAATTAAATCACCGCCTGTTATGGCTTTTGCTCCCGTGGCTTCTCCTATGTACTTCGGTTGATCGGGGAGGGTGATCAATCGTTTACTAACGAATTGTGCTCGCCCTCTCGCGGTATCTAAAGCGGCCATATTGCTACTTCCGGTATTATCTTCACCTACGAGTAAAGTGGCTATTTGGGCAAAAACACTTTTACCGCTTCCGCCTATTCCTGTAATTTCTAAAAACAGTTCCCAGTCATAGCGGTTAGCTAAAATCATATATAACCCTGCAAAAATCCGTTTCATTTTATACGGGTCACGATTAGCAGCATGATCTAACCATTTATGAAAATGTGGAGCATGATCCCGTAAATTTTCATCGGGTGGGGCGGGTCTATATTCAATCCCATTGTGATTTAATAACCAGTTATCGGGCTGGTGTGGTGAAAATACTTTAGTTTTAATATTAAAGACACCATTAGCAAAAGGAATAACATCGTTACAAGGCTTACCCAACTTAGGGACAATAATTTTCAATGCCTCCACCGCATTATTAACCGCTCGGTTGCTAAAGTTGGTGTTATGTTGACAATAGATATTGCCCATTTCACGAGCCAGATCAAGGTGGGAAATTTTTTCCCATATCCCTGATACGTAGCGATAAAATACCTTACTATCACTGTGTACAGCGATCCCCTCATAACGTTCAGCCAGCAACAAGGCTTTTTCATTGTCTGCCATTTGAGAAAGATTGTTACCCGTCTTTTGCTTGTCAGGCTCAACTTGATACGCCCCCTCTATAAACGCCTGTTTTGCTGCCTCAATCCCATGTTGCTGACGGTAATCATCCCAATCAGCTTTTTCTTTGGTTGGCGGTATGGTGACCCAACCATTAACCACTTTTGCGGTTTTCTCCGCTTTAATCTTGCCAATATTGGCTTCATCGGGCTTAACATCATTATCCGCCGCAATAATGATTTTTGATTGAGGGTAATGCTTCCTGACCCATGTAGCAACGGGTAATAAATTACCTTCATCAAGCGCTGCCAGTACCACGCCTTCATGCAACTGGCTCACGGTTAAAGCGGTTGCATATCCTTCGGCAATTAACACCGTATCGGGCGTTCCAGTGAAATCAACGACGGGAATATAGCCACCTTTTTTCTTTGTGCCTGAGATAAAGCGCTTTTCACCGTTAGCTCTGATAATCTGAGCACCCAGTAATTTATCACCCTGTTTTACGGGTAATATCATCGAGCCATCTTTTAATAGCTTAACTGAACAGGTATGACCTTTGAGTATTAAGTACTGAGATTGACCTAATGTGGCTTCTTCTAATAACTTTGCGGATTTTTTAATAGCATCCGTTAAAGGCGGTTTATCTGATATAGTCGTTTCTTTTTGGACAGGTATTGAAATAACCTTAGCCACTTCCTTAGCCGCTTCCGTGACATCAACATTAAATAACCGTCTCACTAAATCCAGTCCGTCACCACTACCACACTGATTACAGATAAATGTGCCGTTACCTTCCTTATCATCAAAGCGAAAGCGGTCTTTACCCCCACAAGCTGGACAAGCGGTATGACGATTCAAGGGGACTTCTGCCCCCAGTGATGCTAATATACCTTGCCAACGTCCTGTGGCCTGCTGCTTAACCTGACGGATTAAATCAATATTTCTCATGATTTATCCTCCTGAGCAGCAGCGCTATCCGCCATGTCATTCATCATGTCAACCCACATATCAAGCCCCATCCCTGACAACTTGCCGTTCTCAACGCACAGGTCAAGTATTTGTTCAGCGACAGATTCCCAAGATTTGTATTCATCTTTCAACGGTTTTAATGCATAAGTATCAACCAGCTTCCGAATCCCTTTTACGCCGTCGATAATATCAACATGAATAGCGTCATCTTCGGTGTATAAGGTAAACCAGTCTCCGCCGTTTTCTGCTCTTACATCCTGATAGATTGCCTTAGCAAAAGCGTTAGCCCGTGCATTCAGGCGAAAGTTTAAAGTGATTAATGTCATCTTTCCCCCTTAATGCACCACAGCAACGGGCTGAACATTGCCGTTAAGCACATCATCGATAAATAGGTTATGGAGTTGGGCTAAAATTTCTTGCCCCATAAAGGAAAGTTTTAAACACTTAGCATTACTGACTTCTAGCATGTTTCGATAAAACGTCAGAATATATTGCTCTGCGTCTTCCTTGGTCTCCCTAGAATAAAAAGCGCCTTCAATATTATTCTCCATGCCCATGCGTTCAGTCGCCAGAAAAATAGGAAGGTGATAGTTTTTATGGGTGTAGTAAGGCTGACCATTTTTAACGTTGCATTGCATAACGAAAATAGCCGAAATAACACAGCGTACGGACGTGATCACATCGGCTTTGTTAAAATCGTCTTTTTTCCAGTATTCATCGATTAATTTCAGGATTAACTTAGGGTCATCATCCCAATGACCCTCATTAACACGATTAGGGATATCCGCCACAGGAATCGTTATTTTTTCAATATGCCCCTGTTCGTTTAAATGTGTAAGGCATACATTTTTGCCAATGGTTTTTATTTTATAGCTCATCTTGACCCCTTCCTTTTTTTAGCCTGTTTGCGCTTACACTTTTTCGACTTAGTGCCTGTGTGCTTTGAGCCACTGACATAAGTGTTAATCCCAGGATTTCTTATAAATTGGGGCTTCACTTTTCCCTTAAGAAAAGCCCGTGTATTCTTAGCGTTAAAGGTATTATCCCGCCCTGAGTTATAGCCATCGCTAAAAGTAATTAATGGTTGTTCGTCATATTGTGTCATGTTCATCTCACGCCCTCCGATACAGGGAATCCTTCACGCTGATAGAGTGTGAACTGGGCGTTTTCTGCGTTGATAATGAGTGCCTGAGCAATTTTAGGTAAGCACATCAACGCCTCACTCATCCGGCATAAATCCGCTTTCGCCTGACTATCGGCATAGTTTTCATTGCTACATGCCCAATATGCGCATTCACCAAAGGCTTTTAGCCCTGACATAATCCCATCAAACCCTGCCTCACAAGCACCTTTCATTTCTCTTAGATCTTTAGTGCTCATCGCCTGTAAATTATCCGCTATGAGGTAATGCTGAATATCAGCCATGATGTACCCCCTTGGTGAAATCACCTAAATCACAGATAGACAGTTGGGAAAGTTCAATAACGGTTTTGATGGCTGGACGAAGGCGCTTAAGCTCTCTACGGCGTAGGGTCATCGCTGCACTGCCTGGCTTACCATGACCAAGATAAGAGTCCTTCTCTGCCTTAACGACAAGATGTTGCGCTTCCTCCGGTTTCATCTGGCTTAACTCTTCAAGCGAAGGAATATCAACATGACGGAGTTCACCTAAGGTGTTACGGCGGAAATAAACATTGACTAGCTCTTTTTGTATTTTCCAAGAAAGCTCATCACGAAATGACTTAACGATTAACAAATAACCTGATTCAGTTAGAACCGTTAGCCCCCTGTTTGGCACAGAAATTCCTAAAGTATCTAATTGATACTTTAGAGATACTGGAATCGATAAATAATCTTCCTCATAGACAAAATGTTCTCTATGGCGGTTAAATGCGACTCGTGTAGTTCCTTTAGGGCGATCATGTGCCTTATCAATCATGGCAAAAGTAACAACACGCTTACCTTGGTACTCCACAACAGGCATCGCCCGATTATGGATAGCGACAAAATTAGACATGTTGTCCCTCCTTACCCATGTCTAGCATGGTCACGAGGGTATTAGCCCTTTCAGACGCCAAAAACACTAAATCAGATAGATAAAAGGCTAGGCTATTATCCTTTTCTACTGCTATCTGATTGATACAATTAAGCAAAGATGCCGTTATGGTTGCATAGTGAAGAAGATTGTCATTATTGACATAAGCGCTATTCATAATGTCACCTCCTCTAAATCCTGACGAGATTTAGCCAAGTCCCTGGCATATTCCAGTAGGGCGAAAGCAATGTCTTGTGACTGAGGGTCGTTAAATAAATATTCCATCGTCTCAAGCAATGTCGCTATGACACTTAATCTGTCTAGAGGGTGCGGATAGAGCGTAGCGCATGGGCTATTACGCATGAGCCACCCCCTGACGAGCAACAAAGACTAAATGACGATTGCCAGCCAAGAGACGAGCTTCATTTTCACTTTTAGCTAGAACACTTATTAGACGAATAGGGTTAATTTCAGATAAACGGGTTTTACCCTTTCCAATTAGGAAGGTATATTTATACATAGCTACCTCGATAAATAATCTATCGTTGGTGGTTAGCCCTCGTGTGGTACGACGAATACCATTCGGGGGCGTTGTTTTATTACTACACATGCCATACACTTTGTGTACAAATAAAGTATAGATAGGAGTAAACCAAGTGTCAACCATTAGTATGTCAGGAAAAGGAAATAAACAAATAGCACTAAGAGTTGAACCGCCATTGGAGCAAGGAATAAAAACAGCATTATTAGAAGACGGCGATGCTTCTGTTTCAGCTTGGATTAAACGAATAATAAGGAAAGAATTAAAATCACGGGGTATCAACTTAGAATCCAAGGGGTAAATGATGCATAAAATTCCTTTAATTATATTGGCTGTACTTGTAGTTTTGTTATTTATCAAATCATGTGCACCATCAATGATCCCATGCGGAAAAAATGAAGGAGATCTTTTGCGTCCAATTTGTGAAAAAATCTTTGGCATCCCCCCCTAAAGGCTGAAATCGCTTAGATACATATTCCGCTGATTGCTTCTGAGCCAATCCAGCCAACCCAACCAACCCGATATTATCGGGTAGCCTCATCATCAGAGAAAAATTTCCTTGATGTTCTGAGTGACCATGAGCCACTCGCTTTGTTTGTTTATTAACCGTTCCTCTTAATGATGAATGGTTATTTTTTGCACTACTCAAATTTGAGTAGATGAGGTATTTTAAGCTGCGGTTAGATGGTTGTTTTGTATACTGCACAAATTGAATCAACCTATTGTTTTTAATGCTTTCTTTTGTGCGCACCTCTCTAATGGCTTGTACACCCATGTTGTTTAATTTCTGAACTACACTTTTTGTGTAGTGACCTACACTTTTTTTGTAGGTCGACTTGTTCAGGCGATTAAATATATCGCCCCCCTGATTTTTGGCATAAAGAAGCCCTTCACGGTTATTCACCGTGTTTTGAATGTTCATATTGAACCTTATTTAATTAATTGAGCGGTGAGTCATGCTGCTTGGTCAGAAAAAGGGGACTTTCGGTAATCACTGCCTGCCAGGGAAAGGAAAGAATTTTTTTCTAACCGACTTCCTCTTTAAGTTGTTACAGGTCTTTATAGGTTTTTAGAGGTATTTTATCTACCTATACCTAATTAACTAATTGATATTAAACGGATTAAATGTAATTGGTACAGGTGATACAGGTTTTTTAGGTTTTCTGCCAAAAAGGGGACTTTTCCCCTCATCAGTGAGATTGACGGCTGTAAGGATTATTCACGTTCTTCACCTCTGGCGGATTGCGTGCCCACCATAGAACATCGCTTAATAGCCATGAGACGGAGTTCTTTCCCATAGGTATACGCTTAGGAAATTTTCCTTCTTCCTCTAACACCCATCGACGGGAACGGGATAAACCAGATATCTGCTTACATTCGGCTTCCCTGATTCGGCGATCATACTTTTGACCATATTCATCTAAAATAAATTGTCTTTCTTCTCTGGTAGGTTCAGTAAATTTAACCGTTATCATTATTTCTTCTCCATAATAAAAAAACCCCGATTAACGGGGTTCAATTCATGACATTTAATTTTTATACGTTCTAGTTATTCAGGTTTCCATGTGCCTTTTATCCAAGCCTGAACTTCGGATAATCGGTATAATCTGGTTTGTAGTCCTATATTTATTTTTAAAGGAAATCTGCCCCTTTTTTCTAAATAATATCTATGATTTCTACCTAGCGAAGTTAACCATTCACATTCTTCTTCTTTAATTAATCGGTCAATTTCATCCATATTTTCTATCTCAGCACGAGTTAATATTAGTATCATAAAACCATCTTCTTTTTATAATGCGTTTAAATAATCTACCCACCAAACAAGCGCTTCTCTTTTCCTATTCATATATTTACTTCGATTGTATATTCCCGCTACACCAGTTAATGTGTGACCAAGTAATTGTTCAATAACATTATGTTCAAATCCGTTATCACTAAGATTTGTAGCGATTACTCTTCGCATATCATGTGGAGTCCATTTTTCTAAATGATTAAGCCTTTTCCATATTTTTATCATGCTGATACTGGCTGCACTCTGACGCATGTTAAAACCAATTACCCTCTCTCTATTACAAGTTGCTTTGTTTAATAGTGATAGCCATTGTTTAAAATTATAGGGAATGGGTCTAATAATTTCTCTACCATTTTTACTATGATGAGGGGGGACTCGCCATATATCATTTTCTAAGTCCCATTCATCCCATGTTGATAATATTATTTCAGAAAGACGACAACCAAAGACAATAAGAAATTTTAAAATAATTCTATTTTCATATGAGATAATATGATTATCATATTCTTTATTCACATAATGCCACAGCGCTTTTAATTCATCCTTTGTTAACACTCTCTCTCTTTTATTTGATTTTTTTCCTACATCACTTACATCTAAATCGTCAATTTCATGGCTGATTGCATATTTTCTAACCCTACAAAATTTTAAAGCCTGTTTTGTTGTTTTTAACATTGCGCCTGCTTGTACCGGAGCAACTTTTTTTATTCTATCGAAACAGTTAACCCACATAGACAACGAACAATCATTCAATGGAATATCTCCAATATCGGAATAAATATGTTTCATGAAACAACTTTGAATATATTTTGCGCCTTTTCTTTTATCTTGAGCATAATTATTAATCCAGTATTCTAAGCTATCTTTGACTGTAACAGGTTTCAGTAAATCATCTTTGGTTATTTTGATTTGTATTCTCGGATCTTTACCCCCAGCTAACCATATTCGACAATTATCTCTCTGCTCCCTTGCGGCTTTTAAACTTAAATCTGGGTACTTGCCTAATGTTAACCATATAGGCGCGCTCTTTCTCCCGTAAAGGCGAAAGAAAAAAACAAAACTTATCGTACCTGTTTTACTTATTCTTATAGCTAACCCATTACCATCAGCAATAGTTTGTTGTTTTTCGCTTAATTTACCATGTAAGGATCTTAACTTTTTATCACTGAGCTTGTTGACTGCCATGTAGCGCCCTTTTTTCAATTTGCAATACACATTGCAATACACAGAGTTGTGTAAAAACCAGAAAACACGAAAAAACACGAGAACAATAAAAAATGAATAATCTATTTTATATCAGTATCTTACAAACAACACGAGGACGGCTAATCCATTATAATTAGCAGATATTACATTCTTTGTTATAAAATTCGTCCTAGCTGAAACCTGCTCCTGTGCTTTTTTTGCAAGGCGGCGCATATCATCCCATCGCTTGCAAATACCTAATCCAGGATTGGCTTTTTGCCACATCTTCTCGTCAAACGGATCATCTTTCTTGTCTAGGGTATAAATAATGCCAAAGAAGGAATCGTCTTCAACCTGCCCCTGTAAAACCTTGATGGCATAATCGCGTAATTCGTAGCATATGCCTTCTTTATTAAATCCAGCGGTGGTAATACCGAAGAGCAAGGATTGTAATCTTGCACCTGTTGCCGTCTCTAATACGTCCCAAACATCACGCGTTTTGTGTGCGTGCAGTTCATCGACAATACCGCAATGGATATTTAACCCGTCCAAATTATTTGCATCGCTGGATAGTGGTTCGAATTTTGAAGCGGTGACTTCTTGATAAATCGCTAATTTATTGAACTCAAAACATTGACCAAGGGTATGTTTAGCCTTCCTTATCATGTTTTTTGCATCTTCAAAGACAATGCGAGCCTGATCACGAGTCGTGGCGGCTGAATAAACCTCTGCGCCACCTTCGCCGTCTGATCCGGTCATATAAAGTGCAATACCTGAAGAAAGCGTTGATTTGGCATTCTTACGGGCAACTTCGTTATAGGCGGTACGAAAACGTCTGACCATCACGACTCGTCCACTGCCATCATTACGGATTACCCTTTCCCCCGTTTGTTCATCGACTAAAGGGATAACAAATCCAAAAATATTGATCAGGATAAAAATATGCCAATCCATCAATTTTATAGTTTGACCGGCAAGATTACCTTTTACATGGGGCACAAACTGATAGAAATTAAGGATATGTTGTGCGCGGGGGAAGCTAAAATAGATACCCCGTTCTTCACCATGCTCAAGGTCATTCAAAAAGCGTTGACACGCCAATCGTACATATTCACACGCGATGATATCACCCGACACAGCGCGTTGTGCATAGCTAATGCCTTCCGCTACTTTTGCCATTAGTCTATCCTGCTTTTCAAAAATTCGACAAACGGATCTATTTCGTTTGAAGCCTTACCGTTTACTTTTGACCTGCTAGCGGGGGTCATGCCGAATTCAGCTTGCATTCTGCAAATGCGCTTCCACGCATCGGCCATCATGGCAACTTGCGGATGTGGACGGATCATGACGTTGCCGTCAGTGGATGTTGTCTTGTAGGTCTCGCCTTCTTTGTCAATAACATCTCGATGTTTTCGCCATTCGACATACGCCCCAACCAGCAATTCCAGAGCCATACCATCGATAGCAGTAATAACGCCTATCGCATCTAGCCGTTCGCAAAGAACCTTAAACCAGTAGCGTTCTTGCTTGTTAAAGTGTTTTGGTGTTGGGGGAACCCCTTTTTCGGGTTTTGGCTCATTTTTATTAATTGCCCTTTTTGAAGGATTACCCCTTATCAAACGTAGATGTGTCGGTGTTTTTGGGGGTCCAGACATAATTTAAAATTCCTATTAATCGCGCAATTGGGATACCTATAAAAAGGTTTTCTAACCTGCGGTGGTGTAAAAAAAGGCAAATCGGCGGTTCCCAAAGGTAAAAGAGGGAGCGATTTTACCCGCCCCTCCCTCGCTTTTCTCTTGCGGTCTTCGTGCGATGGCATGGCCAACATAACGCTTGCAAGTTACTTTCTGCATCATTGCCGCCTGTTGCTTTTGCGAGAATATGGTCAACGGTGGTTGCGGTTATCAATCGCCCTTCAACTAAACATCCCTGACACAAAAATTTATCACGTTTTAATATTTTTTTACGGAGATGATCCCACTTTGTACCATAGCCACGCTGATGACGGCTTTTACCTTGTTGATAATCTTTCCAACTTTGGTTTCGATGTGCGTCACAGTACCCACTGCATTCAGTTGTTGTCTTGGCACAACCGGGTTTGCGACAGGCACGAGGAATACGTGGCGGCATAGTCCTCCTTAAGCATTCACTTCTTCTGCTGACCGATAAATGTAATCTTTTAAATATATATCAGGCGCATCAACTATCATCTCATCAGTCACAATGAAAGAGGCCTTAACACGTGGAATTTCCTGCGGTTTACTCTCTATAACCGTCGATTCCTGATTAGAGAGTATCTTGCCATTAACGGTAAGTGCATAGCCTTTAAACACACCCCTAATAAACAGTTTTGATAATTTTATCGATGTCTCTTTTTCATCATTGATTTGTTTATCTCTTGCTTTTTTCGCGCCTTCTCGAGCACCTATATTACAAGCCTCTTGTACTGCCATTTGCAAACTGGCTGGATATGTTTTCTCTTCGTTAATTGACCCCATTTGTTGCATCAAATTAGCAATACGTTCCAAGCGATCTTCTAATTTAATGAGATCACTATCATCAGCCTTTATTCTTACTCTAATTTCTGGTGCATTTTTTTCAGACATAGCTCACCTATTTCAAATTAATGGTAATCTTTAATAATTATTTCCAACTGAATGGTGGCCAACCTGTTAAACCACCACATAGCAAGCCAAAAATAAACGTAATTATTGGATAAAGGAGCCACCAATATTCATGAATGATTTGATAAAAATCCTGCAACTTTACTCACCTCTGATTAGTTTATTAACATTTTTCCTAGGGTTATATATTGGTAACAAACACGCCATTGGTAGAGACAAAAGACAAGAGTTTAATGAACGTGCTGAACCCATAATTGACTATTTCGATTATATGCAGTCATGGTTTGAACAACGGGGTTTTACTACGGCATTCCTTTTACCAGAATTCGCGATAACCCGCTTAATGCGACGGTTATCTAAAAGAAAACAGAAACGTTTCGATGCTTTAATTCGTCAATATCAATCGACTTTTAATCAGCTCAAACATGAAAAATCCAGAACTGAAGAGGCATACACTTTATTGTTAAAACAACTTGCAGATATAAAACAATTTTTACGCTTAAAATAAATCAAAGCTAACCAATACACTGTGTTTTGATATAACTCTGTAAGTATTCCGTCTGCTTCTCATTCTCAATTATCATCGCTGGGAGATAAAAACTTAACAGACATTTTCATCACAAAAATAGTGATAAAAAAAATAATTCCTGTCGCTATCCAACCACAATAAGCCAAACTGACGAACTCAATGCAAATCAGAACTTTATTCAGCATTTTGCTAAAATTTGTTTGATTGTTAGGCTGTGTCCCTTAATTGCGTAATCGGCGGTAAAACAAGCGAATGCAGCCCAGTTTCACCATTGCTAGATAGTTTCTTGCCGTTTTTTCATAACGTGTAGCGATCCGGCGATATTCCTTTAAACGGCCAAAACACCTTTCCACAACGTTGCGATGGCGATAAGCATCACGATCAAGTTGCGAGCGTCCATCTGAAGCCAGTTTTTCATTTGATTTTCGGGGAATAACCGTTTTCATCCCTTTTCTTTTCAACTCGTTACGTAGCGCATTCCCAGAGTAGGCTTTGTCAGCCAGTACCGTATGACCACGACGCTTCATGCTGCCGTTCTGGCGTTGCACGCCAATGCCGTCCAGGAGTCGTAGCGCGAACAGGCTTTCGTGAGCCTGCCCAGCACTCAGTACGATGTTTAGCGGGATGCCGCTTCCGTCAGTCGCCATGTGGATTTTGGTGCCATAACCACCTCGTGAGCGACCCAAGCTGTTATCGTCGGTAATATCGGGATGTTTTTTTGAGCACCAGCCGCACATTTGAGAGCACGAATATTACTGCCATCCAGCGCAATGGCTGACCAGTCAACCAGTTCATGAGCATCAAGAAATGAAAGCAACTTATTGAAAATAATGTTAATAGTTCCATCCTTTGACCATCTGTTGAAACGGTTATAAACGGTTTTCCATGGGCCGTAACGTTCAGGTAAATCACGCCATGGGGCGCCTGAACACAGTATCCAGAACATGCCGTTGACGATTTTGCGATGTTCTGCCCACGGCCGACCGACCCGCGAAGATGTCAAAACGGTTGGCAACAAGGGCTCAATGATTGCCCATGCTTCATCAGAAAGATCGTAGCGAGCCATAATTCAAAGTATCGTAGAAACAGATGGATACTATAGCTCAAGCAATTAAGGGACACAGCCTAATTCTTTTTGCATAGTTAATAAATCCTTCTCTAGCTTCACCTCTAGACAAATTAAGTATTTTGACAAAATTAATGTTCAAGGTTGACATTGCTACCGCCAATACAATAAAACACCAAACCAGTGCAACACCAACGTTAAAAAACGGATTATTTTTAAAAACAACACCGGAAAAAATCAACATAGAGAGAATGCAATGCACCCAAGTTTCCTTAACGCTATCTATTATTTTTTTCACTTATTTTTCCTATTGACACTGTGTTTTGATGTACTGCTGTAGATATTCCGTCTGCTTTTCGTTCTCAACTATTATTTCTCTGCGCTTCAATTCGCTTAATTGCCTGTTTGTCAAGATTACACTGCTCAATCACTGTCAGTAACTGCTCATTGAGTACCAGACTATCACGCCATGTCATCATATCTGTGATGGCTGGCGGCAAGCAGTCAGCGAGTAGGTGAGGGGGTATCGGAATGTGAGGAGCCTGAACGTATTCGGTTCGTGTGCTGCTGCAACTCGACAACAGCGCCATTAGGGATAATGCGACTGGCGCAGTCCAGATTGACGACATGCGTTTTAATTGCTGCTTGTGTTGCCTCAGAGTCAACTGCTTTACGCTGACGGGTCTCACTATTAATTCGTGCAATATCATTGATTACCCTCATTGACTGAAAAGCATTAGTCGTAATGGCTATCTGGTTATTGAGTTCAACGGTGAGTTTTTTATTCAATGACCTGACTTCGTTTAAGGACGTCAACAACCAAGATGCCCATAAGATTAATGCAACAATAATCACTACGACAAATGCGTGAGGTCGCCATAACATATTACACTCTCTATTTCTCGACGGGTCATTAACCCTTTCCACTTTCTGCCATCGACATAAACCCATCGCTTCATCTCATCACAAGCGCCCGTTCGGTCATCAGCGTTGAGCTTTTTGAGTAGTGTGGATTTCCCAAAATTCCCCACGCCCACGTTGTAAGCAAATGAGTAAAGGGCTGCTTGAGTCAGTGTATTGATACTCACCTTAACCAGTGGGTCAACATAGCGCTTAACGGCGTTCAAATCGTCATCAAGCCACTTATCACAATCTTTTTGTGTGTACTTACGATTACGTTCAATATCGTTGCCTGTGTGACCGTAGCAAACAGAAAGAATACCACCCCCGTCAAAATAGGGTTTAAGTCTTAATCCTTCGAAATGGGTTATCATACTTGAGGCTAAAAACACCGCACTACCCCCTGTTGCCATCACTATTTTTTTCGGTATTTTCATACTGACGCTCTTTGAGTCTGTACTCCTTTTTGCGGTAGTACACGTTGATAAAAAATGTCCCTATCGTGCAGCCGATACCCATCACCGCAACCCACTGGTCAAGGGTTAAAAAATCAAAAAACGTTGTTATAACGCCACCGATGGAGGTCATGATGCCCCACAGATAGGCAGCGGGTGTTGAATATTTTTCTGACATGCGCATATACCCTCCTACTGAGGGTTCCATTGCTTTGAATTATTTGTTAAAAAAGAGGAGGGCATAAATTTTTCATGATAATTTTCCAAAAAAGAATTCAAAGCATCAAATAGATATTTGAGATAAACTTTCAATTCAGCCCAGAGTAACCAATCTAAGGGATGGCTGATTAACTTAGATGTGAGGATTTATATGACATATCAAGCCATTGATTTAGTTATTTTAGCAAGAAAAATCGAAGCGATTCAGTCAGCTTTAGCAATTACATTAGCAAGTCTAGACACTGCTAATTTTGCGACTAAAAGTAACGTAATTTCAAATCTGGAAGATTTTGCAGAAAAAAATTCAGACCCGATAGTAAAAGAAGCTTTTTCGGAATTAGCTAGCAGAATAAAGAATCTTCATGTTGATGTGAAAAAGAACTAACCTGTTTATGGCTAATTTATAATAGCTTCTAATATAAAATTATCTTTTACCAAGACTTTGTCTATGACTGCTTGTTGATAAGTAACTTTACAATTTGTTTTAAAATTGGATGTAGCCTTTTTTACATGGGTTAAATCTAAAGCATTTTGAAGAATAGCATTAACACTATGTTCTGATTTAGTACAGTAGTTCACTTTATTCATCTCTGTGAACTGTTTTTCCAATTCACCTATTCTACTTTCTAATACTTCCATACGTTCGTCCATACTTTAACCTCATGTTTAACAATTGAACAGGGAGCCAGCCGCCTTACCCATTTTGATGATTGTTTTTGTGAGTATTGCGGTGGCTTATTTTTAATGCTTATTCAGGTTTTTTTGCAGGTAACACCGCCCAGTAAGCGTAATCACCTGGTCTAAAAGTGGTATAATCGCCGTTATCCCAACCCTGGAAATAGAGAGAAACTTGCCGTCTGAGTCAAAAAGCGCCTACCACAACATTGTAATAATCAAAACGATTAACGATGATATATTGACGGGGATATTCTTCGGTACCTGGTTTAACTCTGGAAGGTTTTAATTCAAGGTTTAATGTTTTAGTCATAAGATTTCTCTTTGTTATTATTGTTATCAATTATCCCGTTCCCTGATGTTATTAATCCCCTTTCCCTAAAACAAAAAAAAACACCTCAATGGGTGCTATTTTTGTGTATTCAGTTTGTCAGTATTACGGTGGCGTAAACGAAAAAACCATCATCAGGGAGGAGTTAAAAATTCGTAAGTCGATCTTTTTTTGCTCAAGAATATAATAACGACATATAGTGTATATTCTCAGTGCTAAACACTATATATAGGAATCCCTGATAGGGAAAACTATCAGGGATAGAAGATAAAACGACAAGGTTTTACATGTGATCACGCATTTAGTTTATTCCACTTGATGATCTGTGTAAAGCCCTGTTTATATACAGGACTAATTATTAATGAATTTCTTACACAAAAGAATGCAATTAAACACAGGTGACACTGTTGTTATAAATAGTACCCATCAATGCAACATACTTATGACAACGGACTCTGAATTTAATAATTATCGTAATGGAAGAACCTCAGCTACCCTCAGACATTCTATATCTGTCATTCCAGCACATTAACTCCGCTCTAGACTGTTCTAGTGCATATTCCAGGGCGGATATAATTTCATGTTGCGTTCCGTCCTTCATATATCCTTTTGATGCCATGCCTTCACCTTTTTCGTTATCTCTATACCAAACGACTTCCTTTTTATTTTTTATAATAATCCGCATAAAATACCTATGACATTACTTGTTTGCATTTTTTCCTTTGATTTTCAACTATTTCTTCAGGGCATCAAGGAATACACTAAAATAAATTAAGATAGCAGGAACTATCATGACACCAATAACCAGGAGTTCTTGTCCACCTAAACGAAGATCGCCTAATTCTCCATGCCTGAATTTAATTTGTGGGTCAATAATGGTATTGGCATGCGCAAGATGTCCAACTATCAGTTCGAAGGCAAACGCTGCACTGATAAACAATAATGTCGTGATTAATAATTTGATGATGTTAAGTTTCATGGTTTGGCCTCTAGATAAGCCCTTACAAATTCTTCCGCAACTGGCGCAACGATGGCATTACCGTAGGCGCGCAATCGTCCCACTCTGGCGGTAATCCCATCAACCAGCGGGCATGTGCAGGGTTCAACTGGCCGCCACTTGCCATCGCGGCAGCAGAGCCAGTCAGCCTTTCGCCAGAAGCCGTTAGTCGGCAAGCTGTTGGTTCCTGCAATTCCAGATACGGGGGCGCACTGTTGATCAGGTAAGGAATGTCTTTCAAATCCTGGCGGTAGCTCCCTTCCAACATTCGATTGCGGTTTCCGTCCTTTTTCAATCTCGGCGCTCTCACCCCAGCGTTGCTGTCTATTGCTTTCGGCGTGCCCCAGCCCGTCAGCCAGACCAGACGACCCAATTGAGATTTGATTGCTGCATTGCATTCCCTGCCATCTTTCCAGTCGCGCGAAGTCGGTGTTGGCCACCCAATACAGTCTCTGTCTGATATGCGGCGCACCGAAGCCCGCAGCGCATAAATCAAGCGCTGCTGTGGTGTAGTTCTCTGCTTCCAGGTCAGTTTGTACAAGGTCGAGCCAGTTGAGGCCGTCTTTGCTTGCAACCTGCTCACCAAAAATAACGTCAGGTTTGCACTGCTGGATGAGGTGAAAGAACGCGGGCCACAAGTGCCGCTCATCAGCAAATCCTTTACCTTTGCCTGCCGCGCTGAAAGGTTGGCAAGGGCAGCTTCCTGTCCAGACTGGCTTGTTATCGGGCCATCCTGCATTACGCAATGCGTATGACCAGACACCCATTCCGGCGAAGAAATGGCATTGTGTGTAGGGTTTAAGGTCATCGGGTTTAACATCCTCTATTGAGCGTTCATCGACATCACCATCGGCAATATGACCCGCAACGATTAAATTACGCAGCCATTGCGCCGCGTAAGGGTCAATTTCGTTGTAATAAGCAGGCAAAATAATTCCTTAACTTGAAGTTTTATTTTTATTTGTAGAAAACATCAGGAGGAGGGAATTACTTTTTAACGCAAATCGCTTTGGCGTTGATATCCTTGAAAGTCTCAAATTCCCGCTCAAACTGTTTAGCAGCGAATTGACACATATTTTCAGTATCAAATTCCTGTGTATGAAGGCTGGCTACGTTACTGGATGAGTAAGGACTGGCATACATAGCCAGGATTAATATCCACATGGGGTACTCCTCGTTATCTTTTGATTTGAGGCTGATACTTTCCAGCCCATACTTTGGCAGCATGTAGACAATCTGCAAAAATCCTGCCCTTTGTACTCGCTGAATTTCGGCAATAATGTTCCACGGCGATATCTGCACTGATTCTGGCTACAGATTGCTCGTAACCCTGCTTAACAAGTTCATTTACCACATGATTTTCAATGAATTCTATGTTGTTCATAATGATCGCTACTGTGCTTCCTTAAAAAGTTAACAATAATTGAGCTTCTTCAATTAAACCCTTAACCTTCTTCGTATATGCTGCCTTTCAATTGGTGTAATGATTGGGAGAGGTTTTCTATTTCTTTTTTGGTCTGCATAAATCGATCTGTTTCCAATTCCACGCCGATAGCTTGCCGACCTAATTTAATTGCGGCTTTCACCGTTGAGCCTGATCCCATAAAGAAATCCGCTACGGTATGTCCCGACTTGCTACTGGCGTTAATAATGTGTTCAAGCAATGCGGCTGGTTTTTCACAGGGATGTTTGCCGGGATAATACAGTACGGGTGGAAAATTCCACACATCGGTATACGGCACGTCTTTGGTGACAGAAAAAGGTCGGCGCAAGTTTTCATATTGTCGCTTAAGATCGCCATAGCTTTTCGTCAGTTCACCGTAATCACGCTGAAGTTCATTGTAACTTTTGGAGAAAGACGGCACTAACCTTTTCTCTGCTGCTTTTTGTGAAAAGAATTGTTGCAAACGTTCATACTGTGTTTCGTTCGGTAGCTGCCACTGAGAATACGAGAACCAATGCCGGTGCATGTAGCTTCCCATATACTGTTCAATTTCTTTGCCCGTGATATTGAGTTGATTTTTTGCGTTGATGAAATAATCAATCAGTGGGGCGAACACTTCGCTTTTTGCTGTATCCTCTACCCCGTACTGCTCGGCAAACAATATTCGCTCAGTGCTTGGAAAAAATGCGCGTAGCGATTCTTTTGAGCATCCAGTCCAACGACCATAAGGTTTAGCCCAAATAATATGATTTAACACCTTCATGTGGTTTCTCAGCATAATTTCCGTATCAGCGGCTAACGTTGAGCTACAAAACAGATAGAGACTGCCGTTTGGCTTTAATATCCGCTGGAATTCAACAAGATAATCATCTAGCCACGCTAGATATTGTTCGGTCGTTTTCCATTGCCTGTCCCATGAACAGGATTTAACACGGTAGTATGGCGGGTCAGTCAATATCAGGTCGATAGAATCATCAGGAAGTGTTTTGACGTATGGTAAAGCATCGCCGTTAACCAATATCGGCTGGTTTGAAAAAGTCATCGTTTTACCTTGGATTTAAAATGAGATTTACCTTGTTGGGTATTGATGATTTTTTAGTCAGCGACGGTTAACAATATTCATCAATGACGACGACACACTTACCACCTTTCACGCCGCCGGTGTTGTTAATTTTTTCAACGGTCATCACGCGAACCTGGCTATCATCATTCCAAACGTCCGCTCCAGTTAAAGAATCGAGTACGCCTTTGGAATAATTGTCCACATCACGCTTTATCTTGTTGGGCAGATAGAGTTGCATCGATACAGAGACCTCACCTTCAAATTTTTGGCAGCCGGATTTCTGGCGCATTTCATTAACAATTTTTGCCGTTGTTGCTTTAAATTCTTTTGCCTTATTACTTAGGTAAATTCGTTTTGAATTATGTCGCCAATAGGTATTAACACTAGGTGGAAAAGGGAGTTCGATTATCATGTTTTCATTCAAGCCTTATAGGGATAACTCCCATCTGATACTAGGTTTGCTTTCATCAATAACAATAATACCCATTTCACCTCCTGAGAATAGGTTTTGGTGGTGTGTGACGGTGCTATTCGGTTTATATTTACAGTCATGTTGGTAGTGCCCTGGTGTTGGTTGTAACTTCATGACTGTATTTTGGTTATTTCATACACCCCAAAACCGACTGTTTTGGTGTTTTATGGTTCGTTTTTTTAGCGAAAGGTTAATAAGAAAAGGCATAATCGCTTATTATGATTATCCTGATGCGCCGATGGTTTTTACTGGGGATGAGAAACAGCTTTTCAAACTAACTAACTATTACAAAAATATTTTAAAGTGTGTAAATATTTAAGTTATTTTATTGTGGGAAAAGTTCGCCATTCAATCTCCTGAAGCAGATGAGCATTAACTAAAAACACAGTGCTAACCGATTCTCTATCAAAAAACCTAATTGATAGGTGCTTATTTTTATCAACCATTAACGGTTACTCCAAAATGTGATTTAGGTTTATTATTAAACCGACTAGAAGTATACAAAGCTGCTATAGGCAAACAGCAATTATCAAATGCGTCATACACTTTAGTAGGGCGAATTGATATTGCCTTTTTTACACGATTAATCACCTTTCTTTTTAGTGAAAGAACAGAGCGTTTAGTGTTTGTTGGTGTTTGTTGCTGAGAGGGTTTGCTTCGATTTAAGGCTGCTTTCAGTGCCATATTAAGTGCTTTGTTATAGTTATAGGCTGCTTGCCTGGCTCTTCTACGCTCATGTCTTCTACTACGAGCATTATCATAACCATGAAAGTTACACATATTACCTCCTGACAATAAGTTTTGGTGGTGTGTGCCGAAGGTATCCGGTTTAGATTTACAGTCATATTGGTAGTTCCCTGGTGTTGGTTTTAGCTTCATGACTGTATTTTGGTTATTTCACACACCTCAAAATCGACTGTTTGGGTGTTTTATGGTTCTATTTTTCAGCGTAATGGTGTTAAAGAGCGGTACTGCTTAACTGCATTTAAATTTATTGCGTCTGTCTTTTCACCACGTCAAGCTAAGGAGTATCCTTGGAGTTCCAAACAACAACCAGGAAAGTATAAAAATGTCATTTAAAGATATAGTACAAAGTCATACTATTGAGCTAGGCGATCTGCTTCGCCAACTTGAAGGATATCCTCCTGAAACCCGTGTTTATTTCGGTGGTCTTGATTTCTATCGTATAAACAGACAGGGTGAAAACCTGATTCAGATTGAATTCAACCAATCGGTTTATCGGACAACCGAAGATCTCTTGGTGGTTGAAGACCATTCAGAATAGCTGCTGCATATACATTGGCTTTTATATAATTAACGGGGGCGTAGTCTTCATCTATTCTCCCTTTTGTAACCCGCCTAAATGCGACTTCATTTTTACCTAGCTGAATAATCCATGATATCGGATATTTTTCAGCGTTGAAAACATGCTGTGGAACCGTGTCATACTTCGATACCCTGTTTTTTTGCTCAGGAACTTCTTCACCTGTTTTTGGGTCAACTTTATACGGATATGCCACACTATTTTTAAGCGTATCTAACATTTTACGTGCTTTAAGGCTAGCCTCCATCCATTGGTAAATTTCTTCTATCGTATTGTCGTTGGCAATGATTTCAGGTTCTTTCTTCTGCATGATGACCTCTTTAATAATGAGTGAAATTTGCCTGATTATTTAGCCACCAGGCGAGAGTAATTTCTCTTGTACCCCTACAGAGAGCAATAGCGTAAATTATTTTATTTTCTTCAATGTCAGCTCTTGACCAAATACAGCTCCTGTATCTATATATAACTGGTTGCTTCTATGACACACGCCTTTAATCATTGGAGTGTGACCAAAAATAAATAGATCTGCGCCTTTAATTTTCCTGCTTTCTTGCTGTTTGATTCTTTTTCGATTCCAGATAACATCTTTTTTATTAACGTTCTTCCCAAATTCATATTCATCATCAGGATAGTCAGCATGAGCAATAATTATTTTTTTGTTATTAACATTTAATTCGATAATGAGAGGTAATTTTTCAGCTAATTTTAAACATGCTTTAGCTAATATTTCCTTTTCATAATCAAGCATAAAAAACCACTGGCCGCCGTTATATATCCAGTTGTTAACATCGCCTGTTTTTAATGCACTAATAGCCATCGCTTCATGATTACCACGAACAGCCTTAAACCACTTTTCATTTAGCAAACCAAGACATTCAACGCTCTGATTACCTCTATCTATCAAATCACCCACAGATATAATCAAGTCTTTTTCTTTATTAAAATTAACTTTTTGCATTTTATCGATGAGTAAATCATAGCAGCCATGAAGGTCACCTACAGCATAAATATGACGATATTGATCACCGTCTATTCGCTGGTAAATCGGATAGTTTAAATTAATGGTTATCCCTCCTGCATTCAGTTCAATAGTCATTCACATATCGAATGGCACTAAGGTATAAAATGATTGGAAGAACAACGATGAGGAATAATAATCGGATAAAAATATTGATATATTTAATCATGTTGAACAACCTATTGTGAGCGGCAATAATTCTTTTTTGCGTATGTGTGTCATTCTGCACATCTCTCTTCCTAAAGGCCGCCAAATAAATAAAACGCTGCCTTTACTGTTTCCTGATATACCTTGTTCACCTGTTTCAGCTGAAACAAATGACAGTCTACCCTCGGTAATAAAGCGAATTTCGTCAGCCGTATTAAGACCTTCATAAAACCAGGCTGTAGACGTATCGGAAGGGAGTAGCATCACAATAGTCTGATTCTGTTTTCTACACTGCTCAGCCGCTTTTTTCACCCAAGGCATAATCTTGCTGTAGGGCGGATTACAGAAGATAGCACCGTTGCTATTCCAGTCGCATGTCAGTGCGTCTTGCTGTTCAGTTAAAAACGCTTTGCATAGCGCGTTGTTTTTATCGGCGGCAGCATCCAGTTTGAAATTAAATTCAGCATCAAGTGTTTTAAAAACGCCAATAGGTGTACGCCAGCGATCTTTGAATGGTTTCGGTGTATGACTGATTAGCATAATTTCTAAACCACAGTAGAATTTTTGTATAACGGAGAGTTCCAGAGTTTGTTAATCATACAGCGTGGGGTGGGGTGATTATTACCGCTTTCTACCAGTTTAACGGCGACATCCCATAATTCAGGATCGCTGTTAAGTGTTTTCTCAACATGATAGCCCTTCTGGGTGTATTGCTTAACCAGCCTGTTGGCTTGTTTTGTACTCATGGCTTCATGTCGAAACCAGCTTTTTTTGAGCATATTATTTTACTATTCTTGAAAATTTAACAAATCCCACCCTTACGCCACTATGAGCGCTTTTATCGATTAGGTGGTAGTTTAAGGTATTGTAGAGAGTGAAAACGCCGCTACGGGCGTTTTATCGTGGTTAAAATTGATTTCTGATACTATCCATCAAACCGATTTTTGCAATTGTTGAGAATGACTTTTTCCAAAACCGAACTTTGCCTTGATGGCGCTGATTTTTTCCAGCGCTACAGATTGGCTCGTTGGATTCATGCAAGTCTTTTGCGGTAATGACAATTGTGGCTTGGGTATCACATAGCCGGTACGCAATTTTTTGGTTAAGCCATCAATCAACAGCCTTGCTCTGTCTTCAACCTGCCTTGCGTTTAATGATTCAGCAATCATCGCCCGATAGAGTTCATGAACCAGCCAATAATTGGCATTCGAGCCATAGTCAAATTCATGAATATCATCGTGCCCTCGTTGGCGGCAGTAGGCTTGTAATTTTTCGCTCAGTTGTTGAGGCGTGGGTAGTCCGTATTCCTCGGCCAAACCTTGCTGACACCAGTCGATAAATTGCCCGACAGACGGTAAAAACGGCGATTTTTGTTGTCTGGCAATCCGCAACCCCGCGTTGATGTGACGGTCAGAATTGATTTTGTTTTCAGCGAATGCAGTGATCCATTGTTGCTTGAATATTTCGATTTCTGCTGATGTTTTTAGCACTGAAATACTGGCCGGAAAAATCACTTTAAGACGCTCAAAAAATCGATTAAACAGTTTGATGAACTGTGGATTAATCGGATTTTCAGTCGGTTGAGCAAACGACGGTTGACGACGAATTTGAGCGGTTAGTGTTGAAACGCATTGCATAAAACACCCTCCAGTCCATTAGCCCAACTCGTATCGTTCCAGGCAGCCTCAAGCTCATCACGACGACGGGTTGAAGATTTTTTATTTTCCAACCAGGCAACGTTAAAACCTTGCCAGTTTCGCAACATGCATTCAGCCAGTATGTTATCGGTGGAATATCCTAGCGCGTTGGCTTCGTTGACAGCGGTTGCTAGTCGATTCAGGGCGGTTTGGGTGAGGTGAGCCTTTTTGTTTTTTCGATGCTGGAGATAATCCGCCCAAACGGATTCGCTGGGTAGTTGCTCAAACTTCGACAAATCCAGTTCAGATTTTTTCGTTAAGGGGACTATAGGGGATATATATTTATTTATTATTTTATTTTCTTTTGTAGTTTGTCTTTTGTGTTTACCTGATTCGGGTAAACTCTTTCTTACCTGATTCGGGTAAATTACCGGATTCGGGTAAGTATTTTTCTTACCTAATTCGGGTAAACTTTTTTTACCTGATTGAGGTAAATTTACCTCATTTGGGTAAGGTTCTATGTTGTTACCTGATTCAGGTAAGTGACTGTCCCCGAATTGGGATGATTTCATCTGACGTGTGTTGTCGTCTTTTTTGTTATCAAATTCGGGCAAGACCTCATTATCTGCGTTGGTTTTACCTTGCCACTCCTGTATACATTGATTGATTCCGACAAACCGTCCTGATGAGATAAGAATTTTTCTTTTAAGTAATGCACTTTTAGCGGCGGAGCATTTATGTGGCAATAGTCCAGTCAATTCCGATAATTGCCAATTACTCACCCAATCTATTTTTTTGTTGTACCCATAAGTTTTTCTAAGAACAGCCATCACTATTAAAAGTTGATGCTGTGTTAAACCTGCTGTTAATATTGCTTCAAGGATATTATTTGAAATTCGGGTGTAGCCTTCTTCTAATTCAAACACATTAATTTTATTTTCTTCTTTCTGAGCTTCAAAATCAGCATAAGTAACGTTAGTCATAACGACAATCCTTTAATTATTTTAAGAAAAATAGATAGTTAGATAAGTTGTCGTTCAACTGTACTTATCGATTTCTTGCAAAATACAATCCATATCCGCGCAGAGATAGTCGAGTATTTCAGGAAGCCAGGGATTCGGTTTGCTGTAACATTCACCCGCATCAAAGTACTTGTAAATGTTAGCGGCGACTTCTCTTGCTCTAATTAATCTGCTATGACTTTCGTAAGTGATTTCTAGCTTTATTTTTTCCTGTTGGGCAGGGGAGATATCAACAATTCTCATATTAATTTCCCTCCATACTTGCATGCACAGGTTTACGACCAGCCCAGATAAGGCGGCTGTCTTTGAACAAGCTGATGAAGATACGGCGATCTTGGCGTGTAAACGACACTTTGCCGTAAGGGGTAGTTGAGTATTCTGGGATAATCCAGTAGGTATCAATAAATTCAGGGTGAGTTTGGGTTGGGGTAGTAACCATCTCGGTTGCCTCTTGTTGGAAGTTATTTCAAACCTCACCAACCCGATCTCAAACGGGGTGGCGAGACGTAACGGAGTTGAGATACCGGCCAACAAGAACCCCGGCGAGACTTGCGTCTCCCCCGCTACGTCCCACCATAATTTAGGGGCGCAACGTTGGTGTAACGAACGCAAAAAAACCGCTTTTAGCGGCTAATGTCCGCTTGTTGAATCGGGATCTCAAACCCGGCACCCGTTTTGTTAAGGTGCTGAGTACAATATAACTCATGCTTTGCTCTTTCGTCAATGCGTACATGGGTTTATGCTGCAATTCCTCCGTTCATCATGACGCCTAAGAGCCGCGGAAACAGGCTGTCATAGAAGTGTGGCTGTGTCTGGCGCGGATTATTCGGGTCAGTTAGATTCTTACCGAACTGCAAACCTTTCTCAGTGAGTGACCAGAACAGCTTCTCTTTATCAGGATGCTTGCTACTGGGCCGCGATTTACGTTCAGCAAGTCCGAGCAGTTGCAGTCGCCGATAACCAGATTGGGCCGTATAGGGTTTCCCATGTAGTAGTAAAAGCTCAGTGAGTGAATGTGTGACTTCACTTGATCCTGTTACATTGCTCTCTGGTGCATCTACGGCGTAGGCTGGTAGAATATCTGGCATGCCGAGGGAAGATTGCAGCTTTTTCATTGCGCCCAACATGGCCGAAGGTGCTATACGTAGCTCCTGCTTGTAAAAGGCCAGCATTGCCAAGCCAGCCTGAACTTTTTCGACTAATACGCCGTTACTGGATTTCACCGAATTACGAAATTGCTCATATACTTGAACCTCGAACTCTGGTTCAATCCATGCAGCATAGCGAATCGCAACAAGTTCATCTGCCCAAGTTCCTGATTCTGAACCACCTTTAATGACATTAACCGAAGCTCTTTTTTGAGCATTGCTTAAAGATTGTACAAATGAAGCGATTCCATCGCCTCGTAAAAAATTTGATGGCCGTTGCGATTCTGTCGCTTTACCTTGCGCAACTGCCGCACGATGTAAATCATTCAGGCTGTAACGTCCGAAAGCATCCTGACGGACGACGGTATTTTCGATTACAATTAATTTGTTCATATTGATTTCTTCATCTACTAGATGTTGTCAAAATGCTTAGAGGGCTAGCAAAATTTTGCAGATTGGCATTAAAAAAGGTTACACTTGACCTAAAAGGAGAAATTTCACGATGGGCCAAGTTGCATTTGACACACAAGAATTCGTCGAAAAGCTAGAAAATTCCGGCTTAAACAGGGAGCAAGCCAAGGCGATAACCCTTGTCGTGCGTCAATCGCATGAAGTCTCTGACTTTGCTACTAAGTCAGACATAAAAGATGTTCAACATGAAATAGCTAATGTTAGACATGAGATTGCCAATGTCCGTAAGGACATGGAGCATCGCTTTGAAAAAGTTGAGACTCAGATTGCCGATGTTCGTAAGGATATGGAGCATCGTTTTGAGAAAGTAGAATTACAAATACTAGATGTCCGTAAGGACATTAGCATGGTTAGCAAGGATCTGCTTTTTAAACTTGGTGGGCTTATCGTTACATTATTTGGTATTGGTATAGCAATCATGAAATTTCTTTAGATTTCATACTATTAAATTTTATCCACTAAAAAAAACATCATCACCTGGATATTCTGATTGATATTGTTGATGGTAGGTTACTGGGGCGTTCTTGCGTTCGTCTTTATCCTGTAGAGTAGAAATCTTTTTATCGATTGTTTGAGCAGGGAGTCCTTTTAATTTCTCTTCTAATGTCTGACGAGTTTGCGCCACGAAAGGCAAGAAAATATCGAAACTGTAAGTATCTTGTCCGTTTGTTTTTGTCTTTAGTGTTTTTTGCAAGACAAGACCAATACGCTTATTAGTAAGCTCTGGAGCTATATGGGTATGGGCATTAATCATTTTCGTCGTTAATTGTCCTACGTCAGCACAGCCCATAATGGCGTGGATCATGTTAATACCATATTGATTTGGCGAGCCGTCTTTTTTCTTACAGTAGACGTTGAGGTAGTTTGCTTTTTTGCCATCATCCGCCTCAACCGAAAATTCAATCGATTCAGCGCCGCTGCTGCTGGTGACATATTTTGCTTCCTGAATCGTAACAACATAAGCGCCCGATTCCGTAATAAATCCGCTTTTACCCGCAGCCAACGCTGATTCTGCATTGTAAGTGAACATAATGTTATTCATCATGGGTTGCTCCCCTCAGTGGAATTGATGATGCTCAATCTTCACCAGAACCTCTTTTTGGCTGTTCTGCTTCCAGTGCAATAAAGCTATTTCTAATAGCATGGGTGAGATACTTCGCCCTGTTACTGGCAATATCGCCTCTTGAATCTATTTCTTTTTTCAATGTATACACTAAAACTTCACGTGCAGCTTCTTGTGACTGTTCACTTAATTCTTCAAATTTCATTTTAGAATCCCTGTTATCTCATCAATAAAATTAAGAAAATCTTTCCGCCTCTTGCGAAGTTGATTGATTTCTTCTTGATAGTTTCTCCTCTCCAAACGGCAAACAATCAGCTGTTTGTCTTCTGGAAAGTCGCTGCAATAACTAATAAAATCCACCCAATCCCTTCCTGTGCAATCAAGGTGGCCTATAAGCTGCCATTTGTAGGCTGGGTCAAAAGATTCACGTTGCAAAGTGGCATAATGCACGGGTGCGGTAACGGACTTAATTTCAATAACACCATCATTTCCAACTAATCCGTCTGGACTATCGCCATAATCACCGCAATCAAAAAATCCGCCATTGGTTACATCAACAAAATTTGTTTCTTCGTATAACCTTCTGGCGATTGGCTCCTGTTCATGTCCGCGTAACATGTGCTCATTAGTGAAACTAAATTCTGATTTTTTCCCTGTAATAATTTCTAGAGCAATTTGTAACGCATATCGCTTGGCCGGTTCGCCAAAAGCTTTTCCCTTGTTGGCCATAAAACAGTTAAATTGCGATGCTGTCACCTTTCCTAAACGAAGCGCATCCCACACTTCCGTATTTTGCTGCACATCATGCCATTGCATTAGCGCACTCCTTCCTGAGGCGTTCCTGGTCTTCCTGAGACATCTCAACATGTGCTAATACTTTATCGAGTGACCCATTATTGATGTAGCTTTGTTTGGCCTTTTCCCACATTTCAACCTGAGTAGGTGTTAATGTTTTTTTCTGAGTAATGGCAGGATAAATTCTTAATCCATCGACATACTCCTGTCGATTTTTTACCCGTTCAACGCAAATCATGACTTTTACATTTTGCCAATCTTCAAGAAATGGCGAACCGGTTATTTGTTTCACCATTTTGCTATTGGTCGCATTGAGAATCATCGGCTTAACTGTCTCACCGGGTCTAATTTCCTTTTCTTTAAAATAAGCAGTGTTAAAAACATCTTTTGTTCTTCTGGTCTTATCCGCTTCAAATAAAACTTCAGAGATAGTTAACACTGTCGGCTCAACGATATCAGCGCTGCTCAAATAAGGTGAATCGAACGCCTTTCTATAATGCGTTTTTTCAGTCATTAAGCGGGTACCTCGTAATAGGAATCTTGAAACTTCTTCGCATAAAGAATTTTGGCGAGTTGTTGACCTAGGTCATAGAGTGCATTATTGAAACCAGGGGTAGTTTGGATTGCGAGAAGAGACTCATCATAATTATCTTCGTAAATAAAGATTTGCTTTGATAAGACGTGAGCAAGATACCCGTCACTTAACGATTCATAAATGCGTTCGCCTTCTTTATCGCAGGCCTCGAGTTGCTCTTGTGTGAAGTTTTTGATTATTCGTAAAATTTTGTTCTCGGTTGCCAGATCCATTACGTCTCCTTCTGCGAGGATAACGGTTCTTCACCGTATAAAGATAAGTTTTTGTTAGACAGCGATTGTTGACACTATCTGTGGGATGTCTGTCTAATTGATTTTTAAATGCAACAAGCAGGTTCACAACGTCATTTTCTTGTGTATGATGTTCGCCCCATACACGATTAATGATTTCTTCGGTTGAGCGTGTTTTTATTAGATGTAATCGGAATAAACGGATTTCATCTTCCTTTTTACACTTTTCTATATAATTTGTTTTTCGCAGAAAATTTCTTTTAACCCTTGAATTCATGATAAAAATCCTTCAACAAGAAGATTTATGCTAAGCACAAACGGTGCTTACTACAAATCCACCTATTGGTTATTTGGTGTTTGTGTACGCTAGCGTCAGCGTACCCCGGCTGGAAAGTCCCTACGAAAGTAGGCTCAACTCCGCTTCGCATAAATAACCTACGAAGCTATCAGCAAATTACAGGCGCAA
The DNA here is from genome assembly GCF_004768525.1 of Arsenophonus nasoniae. Classification (NCBI taxonomy): domain Bacteria; kingdom Pseudomonadati; phylum Pseudomonadota; class Gammaproteobacteria; order Enterobacterales; family Morganellaceae; genus Arsenophonus; species Arsenophonus nasoniae. The sequence goes on along the minus strand of NZ_CP038613.1, from coordinate 3,034,014 downwards.
TTTCCCTGCCATCCGTTTCACAGACTTTTTTTGCTGATACCAAAATGTTAAGGAACTTTCACAGCCGGAAAACTTGCTGTAGAGGGCCACAGCCCTTTCGTACAATTACTTCTTAAACCACTTAATCCAAGCGTCTCGTTCTTCTGCGGGACGGTTAAAGTAGGCTTCTCGGACTATGCGGTTGAATTCAGGGAGATATATCCACCGTTCACTTCTGGCGTTGGGTTTGGTTGGATCTTTCAAGAAAATGACAGGTAACTTTTGGTCTTCAGCCATATCCTTGACCGCACTAGGAGTTTTACCGATCAGATCAGCAAATTTTTTTATGTTCACTGCGTCTATCGGATATCTGATCTCGTAGTCGTCGTTGCTCACTTCGCCCCCTGATTAATCCTTTCCAACCGCTTCGTACCGCTTCTAACCGCTTAAAAACCCAATTTCTGGTATTCTTAAGTTGGGTGCATTAGCCGCAATACGCGTGCTTTTGTTTTATACATAAGTCACCTTATGGTGACTAATTTAAGGATAGTCGTATCATGGTGACTAAGTCAAGTGATTACTCAAAAAAACTACTAGCTCTGAGAAAATTAGAAGGTTTAACCCAAATGCGGTTTTCAGCTATTACAGGAATATCTTTAGGTACGCTGAAAAATTATGAAACTGGTCAAAAACCAGCTAGAGCAGAGGTAATGGAAAAAGTATTAAAAACAGAAATGTTTAAAAAGTATACTATGTGGTTGTTGCACGATGAAGATACAGATGCAAGTAATCAAATCACACCAATATTAGTAAATTGCGAATCCGATCTGCTAAAAGCATCCCCAAAAACAAGAAAAAAAAAGTATGCTTTGAATAATGTAAAAGAAGACGATAATACACTTGTCATTAATAGCATTGTAAAAAACATGACTGATGAGGAACGTCTAGAATTGGCAAAACTTCTTTCTAAAGAAGGCTTTAGATTATTACTAAAATTATTAGATCCAGACAATCAGTCACTTTTGAATTTGCCAGATAAGAAAAAGCGGGCAGCTCTGCGACTAGAATCTATGGACGATGAACAGTTCAGAGAGATTTTATCCAAAATTGAGGGAAATACAGACTTACCTCAAGAAGAAATGAATGTATTTACAAAAAAAACAGTTGGTTAACATACCCCCATCTTCAGCTAGTTATCTGAAGGTGGGGACTATATCAAACTAGTAGTATATTTAATTCATCATCTGTTAGGCCAGTAGATATTTTGATAATTTGCCGATCAACACCATTAGCAAATAATTGTTTGGCTAGTTGACGAATGGCATCCTGTCGGCCTAGCTGGTAGCCTTCATGCTTACCTTTTTCGCGGCCTTTAGCTTCAAGCTGTTCTGCAATCGTCATAAAATCCTCCCGATAAGTCGGTGCTTTTTCTGCAAGGGTGCGTATGAATCCCTCGCCGTCAATCGTATTTCCTGCTTTAGCTATATAATATAATAAACTCTTGCATTGTTCTTTGGAATACTGCCATTTTTCTATTAGAGTAGCTAATTCTACGGCAAGTTCCAACATATCGCGCGTTCTGATGTGCTTTTGTACCAATTGCAGGAGTGCTACTCGGCGGTGCGTCAGGATCTCCTCATCCGGTATCGTGGTAATATCAACCAGCGGGAATGCTTGTTGGTACACCGTAGCTGCCAGTTCTGGATCGGCAAAACAATCTAGGAAGTGCGTGCTATAAGGATAAGGTGACGTAGCACCGTGATAGAACAATACGGGGATCACTACCGGTAAGGTATCGTTGCCTTGTTCAAGATGCCGCTGCATGGCTGCCACACTGTACCGTAGAAGCCTGAATGCCATTAGCTTTTCAGGGCGGCTCTGGTGCTCGACTACTGTGTAGATATAACCTTTCCCCGCATTCGTCTGCACAGAGTAGAGCATATCTGAACACTGGGTGCGCAAGTCGTCTTCGATAAAGCTGCCTGATTCCATTGCAAGAGTACTGAAATCGCAGCGCTCGCGTAGATGGGGTGGCAAATGCACTTCAAGAAAGTCCCGAGCTACAGCGATATCGCCAAGGAACTTTTTGAACACGGCGTCATGTTGGGATAGTGAAGATTTTGTCATGGGCGTAGTATACCGAGCTAAGTTAATAAATACCAATCGAAGTAATAAGCCCAACATGTAACGACTCAAAAAATTATGTCACTTCTGTTGGAAGGGTAACAAAAATTGATAAATTACAAGCTAAGTAACTTTTTCTCCCATAGCTCAATGATCTCACTTTTTTCTTTTAGATAGTCATATCGATCATAGTGTCGAGCAGATACTCCAGGCATTTTATGATTCTGCAATCTATCACGCATTTCAGCTCTGATCCCCATTTCACCCGCTAAGGTCTTAAATGTTCTGCGTATATCTCTGGGCGTAAATTTAGTGAACTTTTCTCGCACACAAAATTTTCTTAATTGTTTGGCGTATTCACTCGGTAGTAAATGTCCTTCTTGGGTATCAGAAGGAAATAAGAAAGTATTATTCGGATAACGTTGTTCCATCTCCGTCAAAATCTTAACGGCAGTAGGGCACAGAGGCACTACATGATAATCCCCAGTTTTTGATATATGAGGTGGAATTGTTAGCGTGTTATTATTTTTATCCCAATTATCATGCGTATTTGTCATTAGCTCCCAAGGTCGCTGCCCACCAGTAAAAATACAAAGCATTAACAGTTGAGCATAATCAGGGTTTAATGAGCATACTTCAGTGGGTACATTTATAGTTTCTAACAATATACGTAATTCTTTCCAAGATAGAAAGCGATCTAACGCTTTATCTGCACCGCGTTGAGAGGGTACTACTGTTACGGGATTACTTGTTATTCCGTACAGTATTTTTCCTCCCAGCTTAGCCGGATCGTTATCAGAAAATAACCCAAAATTAAAAACGGCATGTAGATTAGCGCGAACCTTATTTGCGCCAGCCAAAGCGCCTCTTTCAATAAATTCAGATAATACTTTTTTAATATGTTCGGGTGTAATGTCACGAGCAGGTGTATCACCGTTGATATGTTGACTGCCGAGTACTTGTTTTAGCCGATTATTGGTTTTCTCATAAGAACGTTTTCCCCGTAGTCGTTGATCTGTGATATAGTTTTTAAACAACATTTTTAAGCTGGCATAAGGGCTTATGATTGGTTGCCCCTGTTGTAGCTTTTGAGCTTCTTCTTTGCATCGTGAGCTCGCATCAGACAAGCATAAAGCTGGATAGTCACCTAAAGTAATGAAAGAGGCTTTACCGTTAATGAAATATCGGTATATGAATGTTTTACGTCCCGATGGGTACACTTTTACACCAAGGCGGCCAGTGCCTCTAGAGGATGAGGCTTGCCAAGCATAGTAAGCCGATTGTTTGGGTTTCAAGCCTCGAATTTTAGTATCTGTGAGTAGTGAGCTAGCCATGATTTTGAGGTCAAGTTACGGGTCAAGTTATGATGCAATGATATGCAACCCGATGAAACATTGCAATGCAATAAAACCATTTAAAAACAACTTGATGCTTGTATTTGAAACAGAATGAAACAGGGTGAAAAAGCGTGGTCGTGGCCTTCTAAGCCGTAGGTCACAGGTTCGAATCCTGTAGGGCGTGCCAGTTATTTCAATGAGTTACATTAAAAATAAATAAATTGATGATTAACACAGGTCAAGTTACTAGCTTAGTTTTTCACTTCTAACCTATTTATCGCCTATATTTTCTGGCCAACCGAGAAATGTTCCATTTTTTGTTTTTTCTGGCTTTGGAAACTCATTTCTTATTGCATACATACGCCATAGTGTCGTTTTGCTTTTACCTGTTAATTTTACCATTTCATTACGTTTGATGTAGCTAATAGACATACCTCATCCCATATAATTTTCTTACGTTAAACAGATAATTTTTGTTTAATTAAATATTAGCTGTTCTTATAAGGCATAGAAAAATAGCGTTTTATGTTTAACAACTGTTGAGGCTTTAGTTCAATGGTTTTTCAGGGTAACAAGAAAAGGACAATCGGTTTTTTAAATCTGGCCTAAATCAATACTGACAATCGTTAGATCTTTTTTTATTTTAACCACACATAAGGTCACTAACACAAAATTTCCTTTGTTGTCCATTTAGCATAAGTAATGCAAGTATTAAGGGCCCTATCTGTAATAAAAAAGCGGTTAAGTGGAACAGATAATTTTACATTTTTTGTTTCAATATCTCTTGGCTCAAGTGTTTTATCATGGAAAGCTATATATTAAATTTCCTTTCCGTCGGCCATGTATCATGATATAAGCTATTCCATCCAAGCTTATGCGCAATTTTTTTACTAATTCTTCTTTATTATTGGAAGATATTTTCTTTTACTATGAATTTATAATTGCACCAAGCAAAAAGTCAGACATTTGTATGTTTTCTGAAGTTTTTGAATCATTTGTCACAACTGAATAAATAATATTTTTTCTGCCCACTTTCTGATATAAAACGTTATTAACAATAGCATAAATCGTCATACTAGCCTCAGTATTACTCAGGTTTTTATATAACCATTATGCCCAATTTAAGTATCAATATAATCGGCTGGTGGATGAATTCGATAAGCGACAGAACTCAAGAACAGTTATTAAAAGAACTAAAATTACTGCATCAATTAACTACTATATGGACACAGCGACTGACTCATGCAAAAGCTGAAATTACTAAGTTTGCTAACGATTTTTATAATGTTACTAAGCGGTGGTATGTCAAAGTGGTGTGTAAAGTCCGACAATATTACCGCCACCAACTTAGATGATGCAAAACCCACCCAATTGGCGCCTGACGCTGAGCGAAATTATCTCCATCTCAGACGTCAGCTCGAAACCATAGAGGTGCAGTATTTGGGGTTAAAAGAAAGGCTGGGCGAGATTTATAAGCATAAAATTAATCTGAAAAATGCATGCTATCGTTTTTCATCGGTAGACGTTTTTCTTACAAGGGGTGGACTACATACCTCAAATTCTTTTCCCTCGTAGGATATGTTACGACAAATTTCTTGCAATTCGCAGTTTTCTTTTTCCCATTGCTTTCTCGCATTTTCCTCTTCAGCAGTTCTTGCAATTAAAATATTCAGTGAAGTGCATTTGAATTGAGCGATAGTAAGTGAGCTAAATCCTAAAAGTGATGTAATAGTCAATACTTTGAATAGTGATTTCATAATTGTTTCTCCGGAAGTAAATAATAATCTTTATTAGTATTTACACTTATTCTTAACAATTCAATAACATTTATGTAAATGCAACAAAATATCACCAATAGAATTTTTTTAATTTTTTATATAAGTTTTTACACTAATTAGACTTAATCATTATCAATAGATATTAATGTGGTTGATGTAAGGCTACCCAATTGGCTGGCGCCTGACGCTGAGCGAAATTATCTCCGTCTCAGACGCCAGCTCGAAACCTTAGAGACATAGTTTCTAGGGTTTCGAGAAAGGATAAAAGAAATTTATAGATCGAAAAACGAATTTGAAAAAGTAAATTTATCCATGTGTATTGGATATATTTATTTCATTTGAAGTTTGCGGTGTAGATTCGTTTGATGGTGGCAGACAGTTTTCTTTTTGCCATCTAATGGATTTAGCCGTGTCTGTCATGAAAGTATTTATGGTACATTGCCAAGGTATATTGGTATTAGCAATAGAAAATGAGCTAAACGCTAAAAACGATGTAACAATAGCTGTTTTAAGTAATGATTTCATAATTTATTCTCCAAATATATATAAGAATGATTAATAATAGACAATAAATTTAATATTTAAATAACATAACAATAAATTAAAATTTTGATTTTAAATCAATGTATTAGCGCAATTTTGCCGGACGCAAGAGCCATCCAATAGGCGTTGTGGAAGACTTTTTTTATCGATAGCAGTAATGGCTTCAAGTAAAACCATCAGATATTACTGCAAATCAAAAACATCATAATACGGTAAAATGATGGCTCACTGCCTTAAGGTCGCTAAGAAGTGGGCGGTATGGTATCTGGTAAAAAATAAATCAATTATCATCTTGCAAAACAATGTTATAGCGTTGGCCTTTAGTGTCAAATGTATAACAATGGCGTTTACTATCTTCTTTGTTGACAACGATATTCTGACAAACCTATATCGGTGTAGGTGTAGCCATAGCATGGCAAATACTGACAAAGCCAAACGCTGGGAAAGATACAATCAATATTTTGAGTAATTTGTTCATCGTTTATTTTTCATGGATAAGTGAAAAGTATTAATTATAATACTTTGCATAATTAACATTTAAGAAACATTCGTGTAAGTAAATAAAAATTCCATAAAATTACAATTAATAGAATTTTATATAAATGTGTAGCAAAAATACCGCTAATTTATTAATACAATTAGCAGAAAAAGTATAATCTGAGAATAAATCTCATGCTAGGCCGAAACCTCCGCTCCTGCCATAAAAGCGGCTAGGCAAAGACAGACAACGACCGAACGCAGTAGCTATTTTGAAGTAAATCGAAATTAAAGATGGGAAAGCTATTACTATGGCAGGCACGATGGGAAAATTGGGTCGTCGCCCAAAACTGGTAGCCAAAAAAAGCTGGCAGGCAATTCAGGTAAACATGGGTTAAAAAAATGATGCGTCGGTTTTTACTCTCGCAAAAGATGTAGATTTGCTTGATTGGTTTATTAAAAACAAGATGGTACTTGCATAATTGCTGCAACAGCTAAGCCAATAAAAACCAATTTTGGTTGAACACTTGAGAGAATATAGATAGGGTAATACTGTATAAATAAAACAATTTATTTGTTTTAAATTATAAAGAATATAATTTTAACATCAGAGAGTTAGTAGAGATTTAATCATGAGTTTATCTATTGGAAAAAATTTTTTTATAAGAGAAAAGATCAGTATTGGAGATATTAAAGAAATACAAAAAAATAATTCACCTATTCAATTAACTTTATGGGAAAAAATAAAAGATTTCTTTTTTTCTACGGGAAAAGAAAAAGCATATTCTTGTATAGCAAAATTAAATAACGCTCTAACAGAATTAAATTCTATTGAAGCAAAAAAACATTTTTTGACATTAAAAGATTTAGCCTCTGAAGAGTATAAAAACCATTTTCTAGAATATTGCTACCATGATAATTATGGCGAAAAAATTAAAGTTTTTGAATTAAAAGATAATAGATGGGAAACTATAATAAAATTTGATTATTCTAGTGATGAAAATTTTTTTTCATATCGTATTTTAGATGTAAAAATAACTAACCTATAAATTCGCCAAATGATTACTGGCTAAAAGTAAAAATTATTTAACCCTGTCGCTAAATTAGATTGATTATAGCGACAGCGTTTCCTTAGCCGTTTTTAATAATAAAAAATACGCTTTAGTTAAAGAATGTTTACAGTGGTTTTGGCGTGATCAATTTAAGCATTAAAAACTAAAATAAAACATAGCAAAAAGATTTAATAAAGATTAAATAAGTAATTTTATCGAAGCTGACTAATTACTTTTTACTGGATTAGTATAAAGACTGATAGCTTCCAATCCTGTCGGACATACCAGTTAATTGAGGGATTGTATTAAAAAATAAATAAATTGTTTATTAACGCCGCCAGTCAATTGTCTGGCTATGTTTTTCACTTTTAACCCATTGATAGTATAAGGTTTTTGTCACCAACTAAAAAATGTTTTATTCGGTTGCTTGTCAAAGCCATACGTGCAAAGACTAACCGTTAGATGATACAAGATTCAATCGATTTTTGCCTGGTGCTAAACGAAATTATTTTCGTCTTAGAACTCAATTCGAAATTTTAAAGGTACAGTTGTTAGGGGGAATAAGTTTATCAGCAAAAAAATAATTATCTATTTGTTTTAAAAAGATTGGTAAATAGAGTGGTATTTGCTAAGCGGTGATTTTAAGGTTACCTATTCTATTATGAAGAAGTAACCTTAATATATGCTTTATAAAAAACAGCAATAATTTTACATTCTTGGCGCTACAGATATAAGTTGATCATTTTCGTCTACAGAATAGTCGGTTATAAGCGATTCTGATGGGATGCCGCCTGTGAATTCTGCTTTTCCAAAATCAGTTTTATTATCAGATGAATTTCCATCTTGAGCGAACGAATAAGAACTCAACCCTAAAATAAATGCCGCCGTAAATATTTTAAATAATCTATTCATAATTTATTCCTTAACTATTAATGAAAATCATTATCAATATTAACCTTGATGATAAACTATTCAATAGCATTAATGTAAATGCAATAAAATATTATAAATAGAATATTTTTGTTTTTTTATATAAGTTTTCACACAGTGAGTGTGAAATATTATCTACTAGATATCAAACAAATTTTTTTAAATAAACATTTAGTAGGCTGTTTTTGAATTGAGGAAAAACGTGACAGATGTTTATAAAAAATAATTACCTAAATGCAGTAAGAAATTAAACAGATTTATATTTAATACAATAGCAGTGGTTTGTTATTTACCTCTTCTTGAAGTGAAGAGGTATAGCTGGGGTATTTAAATTTTGTAATTAAAGGTGGGAAATTTTACCATGGTGGTAGGATTGAGACAAATTGTCGGTATAGCATTATCGCCTAAGTTTGTGCGACATATACCTCCTGTTTCATTTTTTAGGTGTTGTTTAGTTTTGTTATTATCTGCTAAAGAAAGAAAGCTAAGTCCCAGAAAAGAAAAAACAGTGAATATCTTAAGTAATAATTTCATAATTTATTCTCTGATCATTAAATAAAAAATATTTAAAATGAATTACAAAATACTTTTTGTCATTTTACTACTGTTGAAAATGAAAATTACTCAGCAGCAGGTAAACCATCGATGATGGAGTTTACTGGAATACATTTACTAGGTTCGTTAAAAGGTTTAAAATATTTATTGGTTGGTTTTTTATTTGTATCAATGTTTATATTGTTATTTGCTGCTCCTGCTGAATAACTAAATGTTAGAAAAACTGTAATAACAACAACTTTGCATAATGATTTCATATTTTATTTTCCAAACTTAAATAAGAATTACTAACAATAGTTGATTTATGTAGTAACTCAATAGCATTAGTGTAAAGGCAATAAAATTGTGTCGAGATGCTTGAATTGTATTTTTTATATAAGTCTTCACACAATTAGTGTTAAAAATTATTGACTAGATATTAAACAGAAGTTTGCTTAATACTAAATATAACTAAAGGATAAATCTCATGTTAACTCGCATTAGTTGTGCCTGTGGTAAACATGGTTGCGCTAAGACAACTGCCGAATGCAGGGCTTATTGTACGGCACACTAATTCAGGATAGCAAAACCATTTATAAGGTAAAAAGTCATCATCAAGCTGGTATTACACAAGGTGGGCGAAATTACCCGCATCAATGTAGTGATTGAAAAGAAAACGATTAAAGAATGGCGGTAAGCTAAAAGCGAGAGTTTAACCAAACCTACTGGTGGAGACCGCAGGATGTGACACTTAATTTTTGAAGGTTGATGCATTATTGGGTTTATTACTTTTGTTGGTGCTCTAACACTTTAGTATAAAAGTTTGTTGAATTGATATTGCAAAACGCTGAGAGCGGTTTGTTATTGCTTATACTCAGCGAGATTGATAATGGGTTATTTTGATTTTTGGCAAGTTAGTATGTGTGTTCGATAATATACTTAAGCGCCCAACCATACATCATTTCTGAAACACTATTTATTGAATTTTTGATGTTTTTGCTTCCACTGTGATACGTTTCATGCCCGTTAGAAAAATCTATCGGATAAAATGTATTTGTTTTTTTATCATAAAGAATATTTTTAAAGTTTAAATCAACATGCATAATGCCTCTATCACCTAAATCGCAGATCATATGCTGAAAGCGCTCTTGTGCACTTGCTGGGAATATTTTGTCATCAATATTACTAATGGGTATTCCAGGCACTTTATACATTCTAATATAAAATATACCCTCATTTTCTATGAAAGCCGCTGATCCTTCGCCATAATATTTATTAAAACAGTTTACCTGTTTTTTCATTTTGGATTCTATATAGCTATCATTAATATACGGTTTTTTTATATAAAAATGTTTATTATTGGCATCTTGATATACTTTTCCCTCTGTACCACTTGCAATTAACTTTCCTAGTTTCATATTTTTATTTTCTATATCATTTTTTTCCAATAATGCAGCAGACATACTGAATTTATCATGATGGAAAATATTTAATACTTTATTGAACACATATTGACCTATAATATAGCTATTAAGTATTTAATAGAAACTAATCATAACAGATATTTTTTATGAAAAGAATTTGTTTCATTTGTTAATTAACGTCATTTTAAATAATATATAATTATAATTTATATGTGAATTGTTGGTAATTTTTGCAATTGCCTAATTAAATTTAATAGCAGCGATTAATCGTAGGAGATGATGCTTAATTCTTGAGAGGTTACTCTGTATTCGTTAGGGTTTATTATTGATTGGATTAAATTAATTTCTAAATTTAGCGTATTTTAATTAGTTTTAAAATTTGTCGTTATAATTTTTAGTGCTAAAAAATTATCTTGGTTAGCTAGTTCATTGAAGAATAAGTTAGCGGAATTGTTGGTTATAAAAATATCATTAGCCACAGTTGCATGCAGTTGTGGCTATCTGAATAAGCGAAAATCGTCAGAGTTGTTTAACTGTGGATGCTTCTTCTTTTTGGGGGAGTTTATAAGTAAAAAACATGACTAACAGTAACCAGCATAAGCCGCAAAGTAAATTTAGCAGATTAAAAGCATTTGCATCTCTCCATAGATAAACTATTTTGGCAAGCTCTATGCCTAAAATAAATATTACCATGTTAATGATACCCATAGCGGCAGAAACAGTGCCTTTGCTAACATCACTGGAAAATAAAGTTAGTCGGATTAAACAGGCGTTAGTCATACCAAGCCCGAACGCATATATAGATAGACCCACTGTTATCCATAGGTAAGTGCCTAATGAGAAAAATGCTGAACTAGCCGCCACAATTAAACCAATGATTATCGGTTTTCCACCAAATTTAATTAGTTGAACTAAAGTTTTTTTTCCAGTTAAATGGCTTAGCGTTAAGTTACCAATAATTAATCCACCAAAAACCGGTATTTGTAACAGCGCATAGGTGAGCATTGACAGTTGTTCTCCACTGATAAGAATAACGGGGGAGAGCGCTATCCAAGCAAGGAGCGGTACGGCGGCAAATCCTATCGCCATTGCGCCGCTGATAAAACGTCGATTTTTTAATACTTGTTTATAATCACACCATAAATGGGGAAAAGATAATGTTTCCCCTTTTTGCTTTACTGTTTCCGGCATGAAGAAAAACAAACCGACAAATGAGATTAACGCTAAAACAGCAAAAATAACAAATATGCCTTGCCAGGGAAGGATATTAATTAATGTAGCCCCGGCCAATGGCCCCAATAAGGGCGCAATCAAAGCGACATTGGCCATTAGCGCAATAATTTTAACGCAGACTGTTTCGTTAAATGCCTCTTGAATAGTTGCATAGCCAACTGAACCAATAAAGCATAGCCCGATGCCTTGTAAGAATCGCATGGCAATAAACTGCTCGATATTCGAAACGAGTAAAATGGCTAAACAACTAATAGTAAAGAACAAGACGCCAATAAGCATAATGGGACGTCGACCACGTTTATCTGATAACGGGCCAAATAACCATTGTAAGAAGACGCCCCCGGCTAGATAAGCGGTCATGGAAGTGGGGATCCATTTTACGCCAGCATTAAAATTTGCTACCACTTCTAACATGGCGGGTTGGATCATATCATTAGCGATATAAACGCTAAATTCAAATAAGGTTAAACTTAACGGAAAGAGTATACGTTCAGACTTTGACAAACAGGATGTGTGCATGAATTTATTCTTATTAAAATAGATAACCGTATTGCCCGATTTGAGCATTGATACGATAGTCAATAACGGATTGGAGTCATTTTATTTCAATTAGTATATCAAAATCTAGGTTCTTTTATCGTCCAGTAGATCAAGGTAAGCACGGGATTTTGGTGTTATTAACACTATATCAGATATTTTGCAGCCGAAATTGTTTAGCAATAGCGACCCATTTGGGGATTTGGCGGTTATTTTCTATTAGGGTATGTGCTTTGTCATACCCTAAATCAATAATATAAAAGTGATGGACACCAATTTTGCCAATAAAGTAGGCATAAACAATGAACGAATCACTTGTGCTATTCCATTCCATTGCACTAGCTTACCGCCGTCATCCCAACGCGAGCTGTAAATATCTGGCAATTTGCCTCGATATTCACTTGAATTCCATATCTCAATTAGAGTAGGTGCCGTGTCATTCCGATGTCTGTTTGTCATTTAAAATTAAATTATTTATTGTTCACTTTTGGCTAACCACATATTACATTTTGATTAACATCAAAGTAGTTAATGGGATGGTTATTATTTGAGCATTAAACGTTATATTTGTTATTTTTAATAATTTTTTGCTGTATTATAATTATCAAACTTAATGTCGAAGTTGTTGTTTTCCCTGGTGTTGGCCAGCTTGAATGCTGGCTTTTTTTGATCTTAAGCAATTAACGCAAAAGAGACAGCAGTGTCGATATCGGCTTATGGGTATAATATTTCAGTGGTAATGGGAAAGATTAATTGTTGCTATGTTGATATAAAGTGAGCTGTGTCAACGAATTTAGTGAGTTAGTAAAAAACAGAGATAGTGTAGTAGAGTTAATCTATATATTTTATAAAAGAAATTTTTCATTTAATCTGGTTTACTATTTTTTATTAATATGATGATGATAAATTTAAGTTTTATAATCATTATATAAGTTTTAATGAATGAAAATATTAAAATAGTCGGATCCTTTATAACTATTTTTAAGTTAGCCCAATTGACAGCTAAAAATATTTTAATCAGCCGGTTAATTAAAAAGTATTTTTTGATGCCTGTACGATTGATTTATTAGAAAATTTTATTTAGAAGTTTAAAAATTGAATTTGGTTGTTTATTGTAGTGTAAATAAATTATTTTAGCTGCTTTTTAAGCAAGTCAGCGGGTAGTTTTTTAATGTCACCATTTTTTAATATAAATAATAAATTACCTTGCCAGAATTCAGCAATAAATACATTTTTTTCTTCGATTTTGAATTTTTTCATTTTTTTTAATAGCCAGTCTTTATCTTTTTCAATTTCGTTAAGCCCCGCTTTTCTTATTTCACCATCTTTCATTAAGATCACCGATGGCATTTTTGCGCCCTCACAAACAGCGGTTATCTGTCCATCTGGCTCAATCTGCGCATAAACAACTTCTTGAAAAGAATGTATCCCTTGTGCTCTCAGCTGTGAGGAGATTTTTAAAATATCTATTTTATTTTTGTTTTGCAGAATGTTTTCCATTAAAAATTTGCCATGTTTAATAATTGGAATTGGATCACCAATGGTGACAGAACGAATGCAGTGGATATGTTTGCTTATAAAATTCAATAAGGAAACCAATGAAACACCAATGAGCAAAACGATAATGTATTGATATAGAGGAATTGAATCTGTGTAAATTACCCCGCCAATTATACCTCCTAAAACAAAATTACCTATAAAATCAATCGGCGTCATTTGCGATAGTTGTGTTTTACCTGAAAGGTTTAAATGTGTAATAACAATGACAAATCCAATAATAAATTTGATAAGAACCCAACCATAATAAGCCATATTTTTTCCTTAACGGTTAATAAAGTCTTAAGTATTATTATTTAAAAATATGCTAATTTTTATCAAAGTCCATTATTAAATATATTAGTTAGTCATTTATCAGTAAGGAAAATAAATAGTGAAAGTCGGCAAATTAAAAAATATTTTCAGCAAATCATCACGGATTTGCTGAAAATTTACCTGGACAGTCTGTGATTCAATTAGAAAAATACCTCTGCTATAGAATTGTCATTATATACAGGAAATGCTGGCAAAACTGCATTCTGTAGTGCCTTACCGGTCTTCGAGTGTAAGATCAATGGCGTTTTTACCACTGAAGTTTCAATAATTTGGCCATTTTCCATTATCATGAGTTGTTGACAGAGGCGTTCAACTAATCGTAAGTCATGGGTAATGAATAAACATGCCGTGTAGAATTGTTGCTGAAGATTTTTAAGTAACTGAATAATTTCCGCTTGTAGTATCAGATCGAGATTAGAAACGGCCTCATCAAGGATTAACAATTTAGGCTCGACAGCCATGGCACGTGCTAGGCATACACGCTGTAACTGACCACCACTTAATTGAGATGGGCGTTGATTGAGTAGGTAACTATCCAATTCAACCGCATTTAGCATTTTAGCTATGCGTGCCTGTTCTTCCTTTTTAGTTAGTGATAAAAGGTGGCGAATGGGTTCACGAATAATTTCGTCTATGGTTTTACGTGGGTTAACGGCGGTTATTGGATCTTGAAATACGATCTGAATATCTTTACGAAACTGGCTCATAGCTTTTCCCTTTAGCTTTGTTAGAGAAGTTCCGCCCCAGCGGATCTCGCCTGAACAAGGTGAGATTAGACCTACCAATAAACGCGCTAACGTGCTTTTTCCACAACCACTGCGCCCCAATAATGCAACGCTTTCTCCAGCCTTTAGAGTTAGTGTTATTTGGTTAAAAAGTAGAGGCTGATGAGGATAGCCAAAAGTGACTTTGTCAATATCAAGTAATGTCATACAGATAACCCCAGATCATATAATGCCAGATGTGCCGCCAGTAAATTACGCGTAATTTGCTGCTTAGGTCTATTGAAAATGGCGTTAACGTTGCTATATTCGACAATTTTACCAGCATGCATAACGGCGACGTCATCAGCTAAACGAGCAACTATCCCCATATCATGAGTGACCAATAACATGCCAATTGCACGAGTTTGGATAATATTTTCTAGTAGATCCAGAAGATGAGTTTGAGCAACTGTATCAAGGTCAGTCGTTGGTTCATCCGCAATGATAAATGGCGTATCACTGAGTATAGCTATTGCATCATCATTCGTTGTAACATTCCACCGCTCATTTCAAAAGGATAAAGTGAAAGTATATGGTCGGCATTTTCTAATCCAACTGACTTTAATGTTGCTTTTATCATGGCAATATCAACGGGTTTGCCGAGAGCGTGGCAGGTTTCTTGAATATGGCTAATCATTGTATTAAGCGGATTGAAAGCACTACGTGGATTTTGCATGATAGTTGCGATATGTGTGCCACGTAACTGTTGGGGAGAGATAATTTGCCCATCCAGCAGTAAGTTTCCGTCAGTTTGATTTACGCCCGCAGGTAATATGCCGAGCATGGCGGCGCAAGTTAATGATTTGCCACAACCACTGCTGCCGACTAATGCTAGCACTTTGCCTTTATTGATCGTTAGCGACACAGCTTGTACCAGCAGTCGTTGGGCTTTAAGCGTTATATTCTGCAATTCAATTCTCTCTGACATTAGTCGTTACGCTCCGCTACCAGATAAGGATCAAGGTGATCGCGTAGGGCATCTCCAACTAGGTTAAAAGCCATCACCGTTAAAAACAGGGCTAAGCCTGGCCACAATATTTGTAGTGGTTGAGTCCAGATATATTGGCGAGCATCATTAATCATGACTCCCCATTCAGCTGTTGGTGCAGTAACACCCAGTCCAAGAAAAGACATGCCTGCCACATGTAGCATCATATGACCAAGATCTAAGGTTGCCAAAACTAATAACGATGGGATGATTGCACCAGCTAGGTGATCGATAAATAAACGACCGCTATTGGCGCCATACATTTTTGCTATTAGAATAAATTCACGTTGACGCAGAGAAATAACAATACTACGCACCATACGTGCATACCAAGCCCAGTGCGATAAAGCAATAGCAATGATGACATTGGTTAGCCCTGTTCCTAAAACGCCAACCATAAAAAATGATAGAATTGAAGTAGGAAACGTCATAAAAAGCTCAGTAATACGCATCAGAATTTGATCTATTTTGCCACCCAATAACCCAGCGCTTGCACCAATGCTTAACCCCAATGCCAAGATTAATATAAGACACAGTATGACTGAGCCAAGTGACACGCGTGTTGCGGCTAATAAACGAGAGAAAATATCGCGACCTAAATGGTCGGTGCCAAGCCAGTGTTGCTGATTTGGTGGTAGTAGCCGTTGTGTTAGCTCAATCGCTTGTGGATCGTAAGGTAGCCACCAATGGCTGGTAAGGGCTGTTATAATCAGTAGCGCAATAATGATGATCGCTAAGCGTACAGACCAACGAGTTGAAAGGTAAAAATTCATGCATTTCCCCTTTCTTGATGTCGGAACCGTGGGTCAAGAACGGCATTAAGCAGATCAACCAACAGATTGCATAGCACATAAACCACCACCATCATTAAGGTGAAACATTGGATCACCGGATAGTCTCGATTAAAAATTGCCGATACTGCATATCGACCTATACCGGGCCAGGCAAATATGCTTTCAATAATCATGGTGCCGCCAATCAGCTCACCAATGTGCATCCCAAGAGCGGTTACTATCGGTAGTGACGCATTACGTAAAATATGTCGTCTTTCAGTTTGTTTCTCGGTGAGTCCTCGTAATCTTGCCCAGCTAACGTGTCGTTGTCCGGCAACCTCTAACATACTCGCACGTAGCAGTCTGGCATTAATTGCTAGTGACATAAAAGCAATAGAAAATGCCGGTAGGATAATATGTTGCCAGCTACCATAACCTAGAGCAGGTAACCATTTTAGCCAAACTGAAAATAACATGATTAATAGGAAGGCTAGCCAGAAGTTTGGCATGGAAACGCCTAAAAATGCGATGATGCGTACGACAAAATCAGGTAAGCGATTTCGATGACGCGCTGCCCAGATTCCTAAGGGGATAGAGGTAAATAAAATAATGAATAATGCCGCTCCAGCGAGTTGCAAAGTTGCTGGCAAAAATTGTAAAAGATCATTTAGTACAGGACGTTGAGTTGCATATGATTTGCCAAAATCTAGATGCAGTGCTTTCCATAACCATGTTCCATATTGCACAGTCAGGGGTTGATCAAGGCCAAGCATTATGCGTGTTGATGCCAACATTTCTGGTGTAGGTGGTAGATTTGACAGTCGTAAATAGTCCATGGCTGGATCGCCCGTGCCATAACGCAGCAGTACGAAAACAATAACTGAGGCGGCTAATAGCAACGGTATTAGTAGTAGAATACGCCGTAAAATATAGCGCAACATTATGATTTCTCCGGGTTGATTTGCTCAAATGCAATTTCTGTCGATATAGGTGCAAACGGGATATGGCCCAATTGCGGACGTGAAATGGTCATGAGTGATATGTAACTAATTGGCAAATAAACCGCTGAATGATGTAATCGAGTTAGTACATCAACGTATAACATTTTGCGCTGTTGCTCATCGGTTGTTGTCAGGATCTGGGTGATTTCATTGTCAATGATCTTTTTGTCCGATAAGCCTAATTGAGCTTGATAATCAGCATGTGAAGGTACCCGCATTGAGCTCATAAAAGCGTATGGATCGTAAGGCGTACCCCAGGTGCGATTAAAAATCATGCTAAATCTGCCATCTCGTTGACGGGCATAAAAGCTGCTTTCTTCTTCGCCTATTAGTCTTGTGTCTACACCAATTTGCTGTAGGTTAGCCTGAATAACTTCAGCCATTGATTTATTGAGGGCGTCGGTTGCAATAAAAGCGAGTTCTATTCTTAATGGTTCGCCTGCCTTCTCACGAATTGTTTTGTCTGCTGGTAATATCCAGCCAGCACTATCCAATAATGCTTTAGCTTTCTGCGGGTCATACTCTCGTGCAGGGAGTTTGATATTGGCGTAAGGTACCGTTGGCGCAAACAAGGTATTGGCTACTTTTTGGGTACCATCAAACGTATTGGCAATCAGCTTTTTTTTATCAACAGCATAATTAAGTGCTTCGCGTACCGCTAACTCTTTAGTTGGTGTTCGCGCAGAATTTAAGGCTAACATTATCGTTTCAATCGGAGCAGAGAGTTGGGACTGGTACTGTGGATTACGGCTTAAGTAAGCGAAAATCTCGGGTGGTAAGAGTCCGTCATTACCATATAGTAGATCGATATCGCCAGCTTCAAATGCGACAGCACGGCTGATTGGATCGGGGATCACTTTGATGGTTATTTTTTCTAGTATCGGTTTTTTGCCCCAATAATGATCATTACGTAACAGGACATCATATTGATTAAGTTTTGACGTTTGTAACTTCCATGGCCCAGTACCAATTGGGGCAATGATACCATCCATAGTTTCATTTTTTTTAAACTGCGAAGGTGCGATAAAACGGAAAGGTCGAGGTAAAGATAGCTCCTGTAGGAAAGGGTAATAAGCACTTTTAAGTGTGATTTGTAACTGATTGTTATTTAACGCTTTAACATTGGTTATCTGATTAGTCAATTCTAGCCAAGCATGACGTTGGCGGTTATTGAGTACAGCACGAAAATTTTTTTCAGCGGCTTGTGCATTAAAGGGTTCACCGTTAGAAAAAGTAACATCATCGCGTAAGGTAAAAATCCAAACTCTTCTATCTTCGGAATGTTGCCAACTTTTTGCGAGCCACGGTGTTACTTGCCCATTAGCTTGATATTTAACTAAGGGCTCATAAATCATACTTTGGGCAAAAATTTGGTTTGGGGTGTAGAGATGGGGATTAAGTGGCCCAACATTCACTGGCCAGGCAATATTTAATTCTTTATTGGAAGCCGCATAAATATAGAACGAGGTACAACTAAGTAAGACAATTAACGTGCGGCGTAAGATAGACAAAATTTTTTCCTCAGTGGATAAATCGCTAATCAAGGTAAGCAGATTTTAATAATTCACCATACTTCTGGATTGAGCTGGATCAAGAGGAACGACTAATCGGCGTGGGTAAAACTTGTTGTTGGTAGTGATGTTGGTACTTTTAACATGATATGTGGTTAGTCTCTAAATTACTTGTGTAAAATTCTATAAATATTAATTAACAAATTAATATCCCGATTAGCTTAATGAGCCCTCCTAAAAAATTATTAATTACAGAAATTATTAATAATCATTTCATTTGTTAAGAAATGGGCTATTTTTTCACTACAGTTAATGTTATATTATAACATAATACAATTAATGGAATTAAAGAGCACTCGTTTATAGGAAATGTAAACAAAATGAAGAAAATTTTATTGTCCAGTTTGACAACAGCAATTGGGATGGCTATTTCATCTGGCGTAATGGCAGATGCAAAACTAAGTACGGAAAAAAAGAACAAGGATGTTATCGTTGTAAAAACCGATCCATTAAATCGCCCTTCTTTATTGATGACAACGCCAACCAAGGTTTTGTCGGGAGAGGAGTTAACGCAGCAGCGTAAGGCTTCTATTGCTGAAACATTAGAGGAAATACCAGGTATTAATGGTAGCCATTTTGGAGCAGGCGCAGTAAAGCCAATTATTCGTGGTATGTCGGGCGCACGCGTTAAGGTACTGAATGATGGCATTGATGTACTGGATGCTTCGATTGCTGGACCTGATCACGCGATCACCAGCGAACCTTTCTTAGCTAATCGAATTGAAGTTTTAAAAGGGCCAGCAACATTACTTTATGGTGGTGGTGCAATGGGTGGTGTTATTAATGTGCTAGATGATCGGATCCCCACTTCAGTACCAGAAAAAGGTTATGCGGGACAGATTGATCTACGGACCAATAGTGTCGCTTATGAAAATACTGGAGCGGTCGGATTAACATTAGGTAAAGAGAATTTTGCGCTTCGATTGGAAGGATTAAAACGTCATGCGCAAGATTATCGTATGCCAAAGCGTGCCGGTGAACTAGATTCTTATCGCTTGCAGGGCTCTTATAATCGTACTAATAATTTTAATATTGGTGCCAGTTTGATTGGGGAAAAGGGCTATATTGGTCTGGCGTATGGTATTCAACATAATGAATATGGTTTACCGGGTCACAGCCATGCTCATTGCCATGAACATAGTTCTTCAGGAAATTGGCATTGTGAGAAAGATGATCATACGCATCATCATGGTCATATGCATCATGGGCTTACTCATGCGCACGATCATCAACACAATCATAGCCATGGTGTTCCCTTTGTGAATATGAAACAGCAACGTTGGGAAATCCGTAGCGAATATCTGGATCCTTTTAGCGGTTTTGAGCGTATCCGATTACGTGCGGCACATACGAATTATAGTCATGATGAAATTGAAGGTCAGACAGTTGAAACGACATTTAATAATAAAGCAACAGAAGGACGGCTAGAATTAACCCATGCACCTATTTTAGGTTGGCACGGGGTAATAGGTGGACAGTTTACTCAGCGTAATTTTTCTGCTGAAGGTTTAGAAGCGTATGTTCCTGCTACTTTGACCCGTAATCAGGCGCTTTTTTTAATTGAGGAATTTGAGGCCGGCCCATTACGTTATGAATTAGGCGTTCGTCATGAGTGGCAAAAAATTGATGTAACAAAAGGTAGTCGTTCTAGCCAACATAGTGGTACTTCCGGATCGGCCGTTGTAACATGGACATTGGCTCCTGAATATGCATTGACGGCCTCATTATCACATTCTAAACGTTTACCTATTGCTGAAGAACTTTATGCAAATGGGATCCATGCTGCAACAAGGACGATTGAAACAGGTAATGAACATCTTAAAGCTGAATCAGCAACTAATTTTGATATTGGTTTTACCAAATTTGCCGGCGATTTCCAATTTGGCTTAAATACTTACTATAACCATATTGATGGATATATTTATGGTAAGGATGCAGGTTATTCACCTGGTGCGGGTTATCGCCATCTACACTATGTACAGCAAGATGCTGTTTTTAATGGGATTGAAGCTGAAGCATCATATCAACTCACGGATAATACCAAGTTCTCTGTCCAGGGTGATATTGTTAAAGCCAAGCTTCGTAGTGGCGGTTATTTGCCACGTATCCCGGCTTACCGCATCTCAGCTACCATTGAACATCAATGGTTTGAATCCTTAAACGGCCGGTTGCGACTTACTCATGTTGGTAGCCAACATAAAACAGCGCAATATGAAACATCAACAGCCGGTTATAACCGAGTTGATATTGGCCTAACCTGGCAAAATCATTTTAATGACTTAGATTATATGCTGTATGGGCGCATTGAGAATCTATTTAATGGCGCAGCTCGGGATCATACCTCGTATATTAAAAATGAAATGTATTTGCCTGGTCGTAATTTTGTTATTGGAGCAAGTTTATCTTTCTAAATTTCTAGGGGAATTGATTTGGTATCAACACTATTTCGTCATATTGAAATGATTCATGGTAATAACCCCTGGGGCAAGATATTAGATGCGGGTACAGGTATTAATTCACTAAGCTGGATCAGCCAGCTTAAGAGTGAAAGTTGGACTGCAGTAACTTGTGCAATTAATATGAAAGCCGATATTCAGCAAATTATCTCTGCCAGACAAAGACCTCAGGATCGTCTTTTATTAGGTAATTGGGCTGATAGTGATTTCATGGTTAATGAACGATTTGATACTGTTATAGCTGATTATTTATTAGGCGCGGTAGACGGCTTTGTGCCTTACTGGCAAATACCTCTTTAAAAGCATTAACCCTTAATCGGCTTTATTTTACTGGTTTGGAGCCTTATGTCCCTTACAATGCAAATTGCCGAGCGGGGCATCTTGTGGTAAGTATTGGCCGTTTGCGTGACGCATGTTTATTACTTGCTGGTGAACGTCCATATCGAGAATATCCGGCCGATTGGGTGATCTATCATTTACAACAAATGGGATTTGAAATAGTAGATCTTAAACATTATCCAATTAATTATGGTCACAATTGGTTGACAGGCCAAATGGAAATGTGCCGCCAGCGGGTTAATACATTCGTTGATCGACAATTAGCCATGTCGATGCTTGAGCATATCAATCAATTAGAACAACAGGCACTTTTATGTATTGCCCAACAGGGAAGTTTAAAACATGGTGCAGATTATGTTATTTCCGCCAAATTAGCATAATAAAATTCATTAACATAATATGCTAATGAATGAAAATAGTAGGCTATTTATACTAAGAAAAGAGGCTTAAACATAATATTTGATTTTTGTTATAAAATATTTATTTACTATTCAATATCTCATATTGAATAAATAAGATAGATAAAATTAACTAGAGTTAAAATATTGTCATTTACTAACATTTGCTATAAACATTAATTTTATTTGCTAATAATTTCTTGTCTGCTAATCGCACCTTATAAGGTACCGTAATTGGTTACGGTACCTTAAGAATTTTATCGCATTTTGGCTAATATTTAACTATAGATTAGGCACATGTTTCAGGTGAAAAATCCTTATGTCCTCTACCTTCATAGCATTTAATTAATACATCTTGCGGTTTTTCTAAGATCCATTTGTCATCTTTAAGAATAAAAGTAAAAATGGTTTTGATTGCTTCGACAGAATCGTCTAAAAGGCCGGACTCTACAATACTTACTTCAACTGAATCAGGAGACTCAATACGATTAGTACGTTGAGTAATAACAACATTACTAACATCAGGCTGGAAACTATTTCCCATCATTTTAATTGCTAGCGGGATGGGTTTATTTTCATTATCTGACATAGTTGTTTCTGTTTGCTTATCACAAGCAGCTAATAATAAACAGGAAGAAAGAGCAATCGTTAATTTTAATCTATTCATTTTTAACCTTTATTTTTGTGAAATTCGCTATCGATTATAAATTAAATAACAATATTTATCATAGTATATTAATCTGAAATTTTGTTTCTTATATTGTGTTTTCTAAATTATTTAGTTATTGATAGTTATGTCTAAGGAATATTTGTTATTAGTGATAATATTAATCAATCATATTTTTTTGTTTGCAAGAATAGATACTCTATCATTAGAAAAAGAATGTTGAAATATCTCTAATACTGTCGTCATTAGATGACAATCTGTAGAGTTTTCAAATTACTTGGTCAGCTGTGGCGTTTTTATCATTTATAAGTATAAAAATTGTTTATTAATGACTAAGGCTTGATAATTGAAATTAGATAAAATAATAGAAAACATTTTAGAATAAATTTATAATATATTGGAATAACGCCTAACTGATAGAGTAATATTTCTACAATATAAAACGAATTTAAATGTTTTATTTGAAACTATTAGTTAATAAATATTGCTATATTTTAATTTAAATTTTTTAATAAAACTATTTATATTAATAAATCATGTATTGTCAAATTTTGCTAATGTTATTCAGAATTTAATCTTGTGATCCTTAACAAAAAACGTAATTATTAAATTAGAGATAATACACCTCTTCTTACTGAAGAGGTATGTCTAATTCAGTTAGATAACTGAGGAGCGCTATTCTTGATTTCTGTCGTGGCATCAATGATATTTGTAATTATTTTTTCAAAAGGTGGATTGAAACCTATGTTGGTAGTTATATCAGTGCTTTTTATATTGTCATTTAATATATCAGCTGCAGCATAGCCACAATTAATACTAAAAATAGAGATGATAATAGCTAAAGTTTTCAATAACCCTGTCATAAAATTATCCTCCAATGATAAGTAAAAATGACGATTAATTGTGCGCTATATTTTTCAACATTGCAATAACATTTGTGAAATATTGTAAATTTTATTTATATAAGAGTATTTATTGTATTTTATATTTATTTTTACTGTTTTATCTTGTTGTCAAATAGCTTGTTTGCTGGTTTAAATATTATAGTAAAATTTATATAAAAAAATCGACTATTAAGATGAGAAATTATCATATGAAAATATTTTTACCATTTATTTTTACTTATTTCTGGCTGTAATATTGTTCAACATGAACCAGCACCTGTTAAGTCTATTGAAAAAATTACGCCTCAAGTTAGACAAAATTGTGGAATAGGTTGTCCAATAGGAGGAAGTAATACCACGATACAACGTGTAGTCTATACGCTAAATAATAACAGTAATACTAAATTTGCAAATTGGGTTGCCTACTTAATAACGATGGATAGCTTAGGCAGCGGTAAGGATAGAAATTGGAAAAAAGATCCAGATTTAAGTAATAATGCAACCTTGTCTCCAGCAGATTATATTGGTGCCAATAAAGCATTAAAAGTGGATAGAGGCCATCAGGCGCCATTAGCTTCTTTGGCAGGTTTGGCGGACTGGCCGGCACTTAATTATTTATCTAATATCACCCCACAAGTCGCAGAGCTTAATCAAGGCGCATGGGCGCGTTTAGAAGATCAAGAAAGAGCGCTAGCCAGAGTAGGTAATAAGGTGTTTTCAGTAACAGGTCCTTTATATGAAAAAAATATTGGTAAGCTACCTAATAGCGACAAAAAACATCTTATCCCTAGTGGATACTGGAAAGTGACATATATAAATGACAGTCCTGAAAAATCTTCTTATGCTGCATTTATTATGGAACAAAATACGCCACTGAGTGGGAATTTTTGTCAATATCAAGTCACAGTAAAAGAAATTGAACAGAGAACTGGGTTAATTATTTGGAGTGGGTTACCAGAAAATATTCAGCAAGCAATAAAATCAAAACCAGGAAAATTAGTTGAAAGAATGGGCTGTAGTATAATTCAACCTAAATATTAATTATAACTAAATCATAATTACATTTTGCTAAAATTAGTACTATTTAGTCAATTAAACTTAATTTTAAATATAACTATTTTATAATTTTTTATTTTTTTTGCAATAGCAGAAATATATTATATTCAATATGTTATAAAATATTTTTTTGTGGATAATAATTAAATAAACCTCAATTATTTCATCATTTAATAAATAATATAAAATAAATAGGAATAACTATATGAAGAAAATTTATTTATTATTTTTGGTATTTTTATGGAGTAGTTTATCTAATGCGATTGTAGTCGGTGATATTGTAACAATTCAACATAAATGGCCTGACAATGCTGCATTCAATAAAATATCCTTTTTCCTACAAGTTAATAATGATGGCGGCTCGAGGTCAAATTATTATTGGGCGAATCAATTTAATTTTATAAATGGAGGTACTGGTTTTATTGGATTACAAAATAGACAAAATGGCGTTCATGCATTTAATTATTCAATTAAACAGGCTAAAGGGTGGCGAAGTGGGAATTGCCGTTATTTTTATTATGCTGGTTCAGGTGTACAGTGTGATGTTGTTATTCAATGGATAGCAGGACATTTGTATCGACTGGATGTTAGCAAAGATGGAAATTTAGTTACTGGTTTGATTACTGATTTAATGGATGGAACATCAACTACGATCGGTATTATTGAAGTACCAAATAATTATGGCAAATTAAATAATTCTAAAGGATTTGTCGACGAATATTCTCATGGTCATAATCAATTAAAGTCTTGTTATGATATCGGTGCGCAAGCTTCTATGTTTCGCAATCCTTTAGGCGATAATCGCATTCTAGCTAAACAACGTACTTACACTAGTGGTAACTGTAATAATATATTTGTCGTTCATGCAGCATGTAATGATGGAGAATGTATTAACACTATTAGTAATCTTAATGTATCTATTCCTCCTAATATTCATAAAGTTACTATCAGGAATAGTCAAAATATTTTGGTAGAAGAAGTAGCTGCCGCTTTAAATTATAATGCGTTAATTGCCATAAAAACTTATGATGGAAGCTGGGCACCTAAAATTTATTTCCCAGATGCAAACAAATATAAATTTAAATCAATATATATTAAATCTAATGCTAGTTATCCTTCAACCCTCTATTTTGATAATAAGCAGCTTAGAATAAATAAATCTGAAAAATTAATGTTTGTTTCTGATGGTAATGAATGGATTATACAATAATTTTTCATTGCAAAGTATTTTTATTAATAGCCACTGGTTAATGCTGGTGGTTTTTTATTAAAGCTATTTTATATTAGTTAAGTTTTTATATGGTTTTATATATTTATTATTTACTTATATTAAATTTTGAAAATGGGTTTGTATAAAATATATTAACACACCCATTTTAATTAATTTTAATTAAACGAGTAGTGAGTTAATAGATTGAATTTTATAAATAAAAAATATTTTTAGCTAATTACTTACGCTAAAATATACATTTATTTCGTTATTAATATTTTATATAGATTCTTGATTACCTCAATCAAATGAGTATAATTCTCATTTTCGTTTGCATGAATTCCTATTTCAGTAATTGCTTTTTTATATTTGACAGGGAATATATATCATTTTAGGTAAAGCGTTAAACGTAAAGAGTTCGCATCAGTAACTATATGATAAAAAATATATTTTATTATATAGGGTTTCTGTTTTTTTATCATGACCGAATAATGGCAAGTTATTTCCAATTCATCATGGCTATGAAATGAGTGTTGGCTGCTTTTTGCTCAGTTCAGTTTTTGCTGATTTATAAAAAATTAACTTTCCAGGCGGTCATTATTTACAACACCAGTCTTTTGTTTGAATAAAATATGAAAAATATTAAATACATGAAGGTACCATTTTGTGGCTCGTTATTGATGCTGACAATGAATACTACAGCGCAAACAGCAACTGCTGAAATCAATAATATAAAAAATCAACAAGATATCATTGTCGTGCATGCAAAGTCGCAAAATGACTTTCAATCTGGCGGAGATTCCCTTGTGCCAGCCCATTTAAATGGCCATATTGCACATGGTGGTCGTCTTGGTATGTTGGGTGAGCAAAATGCCATGGATGTTCCATTTAATGTCATTGGTTATACGGCGAAAATGGTCAGCGATCAACAGGCAAAAACTGTTGCTGAGGTCGTCAATAACGATGCCGGAGTTCAGAGTATACAAGGGTTTGGTAATTTTGCCGAAACTTATCGTATCAGAGGCTTTAAGTTAGATGGCGATGATATGACGCTCGGGGGACTGCCTGGCATTCTACCTCGTCAGATGGTGGATACTGCAATGATTGAGCGGGTTGAAATTTTCAAGGGTGCTAACGCATTAGTCAATGGTGCCGCTTCTTCTGGCGTTGGTGGCATAATTAACCTTGAACCCAAACGAGCAGAGGATATACCTATTACCCGTTTAGGCTTAGACTACACTTCAATATCGCAAGTGGGTGGAACATTAGATGTTGGTCGTCGTTTTGGTGAAGATAATCAGTTTGGTGCGCGTCTTAATTTAGTTCACCGCGAGGGAGAAACTGCGGTAAAAAATGATAAGCGCCGAACCACGTTAGCCACGCTTGCTTTGGATTATCATAGTAACCGAGTTAGAAGTTCATTGGATTTCGGTTATCAAAAGAAAACTTTTCACGGTGGTACCATGGGTGTAAATATTAGTGAAGTCAATTTTATTCCACTAGTACCCAATAACAGACACAATTATAGTCAAAAGTGGGGTTATAGTAATATAGAGAACTAGTTTGGTCTCGCACGAGTTGAATATGATCTAGCTGATAACTGGATAATGTATGCTGGGGCGGGTGGTCAACATAGCCAAGAAATAGGTACCTATAGCTCACCGAAAGTAATAAATCGCAAAGGTGATGCAACAGTAAGCCGGCTTGATACCAAACTTTTTATTGATTCGTTTAGTGCTATGGTCGGCGTAAGGGGGCAGCTTGCAACCGCTTTTATTACTCATCGCTTGAATATGGGATATTCTGCACAGAATAAACGTAATAGAATGGCATGGCGAATGTCTACTAATAATCCTATTACTAATATTTATCATACTCGTTATGTTGCTATGCCGGATAATACCATTTTTGGTGGCAACTATTCTGATCCATTAACAACGGGTCGTGCCTTTACTCAGGGTTGGTTATTAAGTGATACATTGAGTGCCTTTGATGATAAATTACAATTATTGATAGCTGCACGTCATCAGAAAGTAGAGGTTCGCAATTATAATAATGAAACCGGTGCTGAAGAGCGTGATGCACGGTATAGCAAGGGCCATTGGATGCCTACCTATGGGATAGTTTACAAACCATGGCAGCAAGTTGCTTTATATGCCAATCATACAGAAGCCTTGCAACCGGGAAGCATAGCACCAAAGAACGCATCAAATTATGGTCAAAGTACAGGTATTGCTTATTCCCAGCAAAATGAGATAGGGATGAAAATGGATTTTGACCGGATCGGCGGTACATTAGCCTTATTTGAAATTAAAAAACCGTCTGCACTTTTGGATAGTGTCACAAAACGTTATAGCCTTACTGGTCAACAACGTAATCGAGGTATGGAATTAAACATATTTGGTGAACCGGTATTAGGTTTGCGATTGAATACTAGTGCAACTTGGTTAAATCCAGTGTTAACAAAGACACAAGATAGAGTCAATGATGGTAATGATGCGATTGGAGTACCACGTTTTTACATGGTTATAGGTGCTGAATATGACATTGAATCAATAGACGGTTTAACGGCAATTATGCGGATAAATCATTCTGGCTCCCAATATGTAAATATAGAAAATAGTAAAAAACTTGCTAGCTATACCACTTTGGATTTGGCAATGCGTTACAATATGCAAGTTAATCATAATCAAAATGAGATAGTTTGGCGGGTTGGTATTGATAACTTAACTAATGAAAAATATTGGTCTGGCGTTGAAGACTATGGTACCTATATTTTTCAGGGTACTCCGCGTACTTTAAAGGTTTCTGTCAGTTATGATTTTTGATTTATCCATAATTTTATTATGCCCTGATAAAGTATTTGCTTAAAACTTGAATTTACTTAATGTTAAAAATTTATTTGTTATGGCATATCATCTAAAGTGGCTACCAAATGGTAGCCGTTTCTTTTGTAGTCTACTAACTAGTCAATTTACTTTCATCATGATGATTAGCTTCTTATCTAGTATTTTTCTATCTGAGAGAGGACAGCAAGCTGATTGTTTAGCAAAAATAATTAAGAATAAATATATTCAATTTTATTTGTCAGCGGAATTTACCAATACAGAAAAAAAAATTAAAATGCATTTAAAATGCAACTTATAAAGAAATGATTATGAGCAAACTTATTTGTTACAAACAATTTACTAATTGGAATAAGTCCACAATCCCTTTAGCACTAATGAAACGTCATAATACCCAAGAAGGTACATGGGCTCAATTGACGATATATTGAGGTAGTATGCAGTTTGTGATATTTGATGAGAATGGTAATGAGCAGCAGCACCATTTTGATGTAAAGTGTCAACCAATGCAAATTCAGCCTCAAATATGGCATAAAATAGAATCTGTTAGTGATGATATTGAGTGTCAACTCTATTTTTATTGCCGCGAAGAAGCATTTTTTTATAAAAGAAATGGTCTTACACTTCCACATTCAGAAGTTTGTATTCTTTCTCAAATTACCAAACCATGTAAAGTATTAGATTTGGGCTCAGGTCGGGGTCGTAATAGCTTTTTTTTTGGCATTACAAGGTTATGCTGTGACTGCAATGGATATCAATCCTCAACATATTAATGCCATTGAAATAGTCAAAAAAACCGCTGATTTCAAGCAGATAAAAACAGCAATCTATGACATTAATGATCATGCTTTGACAGAAAATTACGATATAATTATTTCAACCGTGGTATTGATGTTTTTACAGAGAAATAAAATCGCTAAGATTATTGAGGATATGCAAAATCATACAAATGTTGATGGGTACAATTTAATTGTTTGTGCAGTTGAAACTGATGATACTCCTTATGAAATTTTACCTTTTAATAGTTTTTTAGCACCTAGTGAATTAATAAATTATTATAAAGATTGGGAAATCATCAAATACAATGAAGAACCAGGGCATTTACATAAAACTGATAAATTTGGTAATCGCATCAAATTGAATTTTGCCACATTGATTGCTCGTAAGAAGCGGTTAAATAAAGTGTAATTGAACTTAGCAGAAAAAATTTTCTAATTATTTCTCTTATAGTTCATGGTTAGGAATCTCAATCAATACAGTAAGGCATTAATGGAGGTGTTTTGAACTTAATATTTCTATTAAATTCTGACAGTTTTCTCGTTGATTAACCATGAGAACAGTAATTCGGTTAAATTATCATCTAAAAGCCTAATAATAGGCACACTGCTCCTAGGCTGCGGTTTGTAACCATCGTTTTTTGACCATTTTATCCCGCCTTTCTGACAGTAAAGTGACGGCGTGTATTCCTTTTTCCGCACTCATAAACCGCAATCGGTTTCCACATAAAATACATTGGTACGGGTCAGTATTTAAAAAACCTTTGATAAGGGCCCCAAACCCAGGTTTTTCAGGCACATTAGGAGATATCATGTCTAACGCCTCATACACCTTCGGTAATAAGCACCCGCGTTTGCGATTGGCTAAAAAACCGTAATAACGGATCATCTTAAAATGTCGCGCAGGGATATGACTGACATAACGCCGTATCATTTCTTCTTGGGATAAGGTCTGTCGTCTGTATTGTTGGCTGTGGTGGTCATAGTAATGATGAACCACGGTGCCGCCGCTGTAGTGTTTCAATTGAGAAGCGGAGATAGGGACGTTTAAGATAACGGCCCAGATATTTCACATTATGCCAGGCCCCGCGTGTCTTTTTGGCAAAATGTACTTTCCAATAACGTTGAAACTGGGCATTGAGGTAACGACACCAGGTCTGATAATTGCGAATGCGCCCGAAGCCAGGCAATTTATTGGGTTGTAACTGAAAATAGTTATCCTAAGGAGTCGAATGACCGTACTGCGCCAGACCTTTTCAACGTCTTTCTTTTAAAGAAAATCGGTTTCCAGGTGTCATATTGAGTGAATCCCCCACGCGTGACGGATAAATGAATATGCGGATGTTGATTGAGTTGGCGACCGTAAGTATGCAGCGCAATAAAATGCCAATTTCGAGGCCTTGGCGCTTGGCGTGTTTGAGCATGGCGCGGGTTGCACAGCGAAAGAGTTGGTTGAGCAAGCACCAGTTATTGTTAAAAAGGCCAAAGCAGGTGAGGCATAGTGAGGGTAATATGTTGCCATTCGCAATCCGGCAAAATATGGCGCTGCTGGGCAATCCACTGTTCGGTGCCTTTGAGGCCACACGCACGCAGGCTTTGGATTTACAGGTTTGACAAAGAAGCGTGAATGAGAGCATTCAGGTGAAGAACAGCAATAACGGCGAACGCCCATAGCGCAGGTGCTGCAGGCGAGCATCTTTTCGACAGAGAGTAGTTGCCATTCATCTACGTGATTATTTTCGATGAAAAGGTTCCATCCGTCATCGTATTGAAATAGCAGTTTTGCAGGTCTGGGGATGTACATAGAGCAGAGTATAAAAGACGAGAAGGGAATTGCCTAGAAATAGAGCGCCTTTGCCGCGATGCTCACGCCAAAGGCGTGCTTATGTTCAGATATAAACTATATTCGGTAAAAAATTTTTATATTAAACTTTAGTTTTGTACGAAGGAGAATATGACAATGAAAAATTATTTTTTTGCAATAATGCCTTTTTTCTTATTGGTCGGTTGTGTCAGCTCAGATGATTATCAACAACAGTATTATAAAAAGAAGCGAGAAGAGTATCACATGGGGGTCGGTGTAGTAAGAACAGACAGTCAACGAAGGGCTATCATGTCAGGTGAAAAGCCTGATTGGTCAGAATTACCAGAATCTCGGGTATCTAAAAAAAATTAAATAGACTATATAATTAATTCTAAATATTTCTCTTATCTGTTGTGCATTGAAAAGAGTATTTTGATGCACAGTTAATAATATTTTACTGACAATCTAAACTGTTTAATTATTAAGAAAAGCTTTGGTATTGTATTCCACTGAATATTTTTGTTATTAAGAAATAAAATTTGGCTGCCTTGCTATTATGTGAAATTATTTTTTTATATAAGAAAATTTTTTATTTAGTATAATGTCAATTACTAAAAAAATATTAAACTCACTCAATTAAGAAATTGATTTTTAATTTAAGTATGAATATTTTTAATGATATTTAATTGTTTTTAAGTGAAAATTTTTCAAATTAAAAAATTTATAATTTAAATTATTTATAAATTAATGCATTATATGAAAATAAAAAATGTCTCAATAAAAAAATAATTTTATTTTACTTGATTAAATGTCGTTATTAATTTAATAATCTCAATGGTCTTCTAATTATTTATATTTATTTTGTTAATGAAATATTTTTCTGACAGATACTTTGTTAAATCATATGATTAATTAAGGGATTTATAAGATGAAAAATAATTTCTTATTAATACTATTTATATTAATTGTTGTAACTGCATTTTCAAGTGTCAGTTCTAATCGTGAATCAATGCATGGATTTATTTATACACCTAAAAGCCGTTCGGTTTTATGCTGGATAGAGCAGAATAAAGATTGTGGTAGCGCTAGTAGCGATCCAATGTCGATTGAAGGGACGAGTGGTTTTCCACAATATGGTGCCAAAGATGGTAGAATAGCCAGCGGTGATAATTTTTGGTTTAACCAATTAGATCAGCAAAATATCGATCGCTGGCAAAAAAATAATATTAAAGTAGGTAAAAATATATTTGAATGGTTTCTAACACAGCCAAATCATACAATAAGTTGGGAGTTTTATATTACGAAGCAGGACTGGGATCCAAATGCTCCATTAACACGCAATTCGTTTGAATCAAAACCATTTTGTTTACGATCAAATGATGGAAAAAGATTAACTGTTGATGAGATGAAAATCGAATGCCATGTGCCAAAACGCAGTGGCTATCAAATTATTTTAGGTTTATGGACAATAGCTGATACTGATTCAGCTTTTTATCAAGTTATAGATGTGAATATATCAGATAAATAATAGTCCAATAGTAAGTAAAATTTTGTCATTTTCGATAAAAATTTAATAAATTAGTGCTTACTCATTAATATAATTACCAGATGTAAAATAGATATTATTTTTTACAGATAAATTATAATATTTTCTATTATGTTTCTTTTTATAATTAAATCTCATGACAACCTTGATGAAAAATTTATTTTACTGTTGCTATCATTATGGATTTTTTGAATGCTATATATTAAATAAATAGTGATTAAATATATTTTATTGGTTGCTATATATAGTATGTTTTGTATATAAATAATGTTTTTTAAAAAACCTTAAATTTGGTAATTTATTAATTTTGTTTTTTAGTGTTAATATTGTTATTTTAAAAAATAAATTTAAAGATACTCTTGATTCAATATTGATATTATTAAAAAATAAATATGGAGTAAATAAATTATGGCCATTCAACGTGGTATTCGTAATAATAATCCAGGAAATATTGACTATAATCCTATTAATAAATGGCAGGGTGCTTTACCTCATGATCCTTCAATTGAAAAAAGATTTTGCCGATTTGAATCTCCTGAATGTGGTATTCGCGCTATAATGATTTTACTGAGAACATATCAACAAAAGTATGGTTTAAAAACTATATCCGATTTAATTAATCGATGGGCGCCAAATAATGAAAATAATACTAGCGCATATATTATAAATGTTTCCAATAGCATGAATTTATCACCTAAGTCAGTTGTTAATATAAAAGATAAAGCAACATTAATTAGTTTAGTGAAAGCTATAATATTTTATGAAAATGGTCAACAGCCTTATAATGATGCAATCTTTGATAAAGCGTATAACATAATATAATTAAATATCATTAATCCTATTTTATAACAAAATAAATTTTATTCTGTAAATAAAAATATATTCACTGTAAGATTATAGCTAAATATGGTTTTTTGTTTTTTATTAGTATGATTTTCAATAAAATAATTATGTATAATTAAAAATTATAGACTTAGAAAATATTTTATTATTAACAGAAATAAAGATAATACATTTTTCTATTAATTATATTTAGTAAAATATTTAATCATTGAATACTTTTCTTTACTATATTACTCCAATTTTTCAATTTTATTTTGAGCATTAACAAAAAATTAAGTTAGTGCTCATTATTTATTGTCAATTGAAAGATATCAGTCCTTTCGAACAGCTAATTTTATACAGATAAAATTTTAACTATTGTTAATCAGGCTATCAAAGTCAGGAGCAGTTTGGTGAATATAAAAAGTGACCATAATATAACAAAGTATAAAAATAAATATAAATGTTAGTTAAGCTAAACTAATCGTATGTTTGTCTCTTTTTCTAGACCGTGTTTTAATAAAAGAGCGGTAGCGATTATTTATTAAAATAGTATGACTAGAAATGGTATGATTGTGTTAAAGTAGCATAAAAGTCACGCTAAATTCTCTTTTAATCGATATGGTTGTAAGATTATTTTCTTTTAAGTGTAATCCCTTGCGATTTGATAACGTTATTGATTCTAAATTCTGAATAATTGATAAAAACAGTTGTTATACCATTATTAATAATTTTATTAAATTACACTATAAAAAATATTGGTTCATGGTTAGGAATCTCAATCAATACAGTAAGGCATTAATGGAGGTGTTTTGAACTCAATATTTCTATTAAATTCTGACAGTTTTCTCGTTGATTAACCATGAGAACAGTAATTCGGTTAAATTATCATCTAAAAGCCTAATAATAGGCACACTGCTCCTAGGCTGCGGTTTGTAACCATCGTTTTTTGACCATTTTATCCCGCCTTTCTGACAGTAAAGTGACGGCGTGTATTCCTTTTTCCGCACTCATAAACCGCAATCGGTTTCCACATAAAATACATTGGTACGGGTCAGTATTTAAAAAACCTTTGATAAGGGCCCCAAACCCAGGTTTTTCAGGCACATTAGGAGATATCATGTCTAACGCCTCATACACCTTCGGTAATAAGCACCCGCGTTTGCGATTGGCTAAAAAACCGTAATAACGGATCATCTTAAAATGTCGCGCAGGGATATGACTGACATAACGCCGTATCATTTCTTCTTGGGATAAGGTCTGTCGTCTGTATTGTTGGCTGTGGTGGTCATAGTAATGATGAACCACGGTGCCGCCGCTGTAGTGTTTCAATTGAGAAGCGGAGATAGGGGGACGTTTAAGATAACGGCCCAGATATTTCACATTATGCCAGGCCCCGCGTGTCTTTTTGGCAAAATGTACTTTCCAATAACGTTGAAACTGGGCATTAAAGGTAACGGCACCAGGTCTGATAATTGCGAATGTGCCCGAAGCCAAGCAATTTATTGGGTTGTAACTGAAAATAGTTATCCCTAAGGAGTCGAATGACCGCACTGCGCCAGACCTTTTCAACGTCTTTCTTTTAAAGAAAATCGGTTTCCAGGTGTCATATTGGTGAGTCCCCACGCGTGACGGATAAATGAATATGCGGATGTTGATTGAGTTGGCGAC
The DNA here is from genome assembly GCF_004768525.1 of Arsenophonus nasoniae. NCBI lineage: Bacteria > Pseudomonadati > Pseudomonadota > Gammaproteobacteria > Enterobacterales > Morganellaceae > Arsenophonus > Arsenophonus nasoniae. Next base: position 2,998,622 of record NZ_CP038613.1, on the reverse strand, counting down.
CGTAAGTATGCAGCGCACAAAAAATGCCAATTTCGAGGCCTTGGCGCTTGGCGTGTTTGAGCATGGCGCGGGTTGCACAGCGAAAGAGTTGGTTGAGCAAGTACCAGTTATTGTTAAAAAAAGGCCAAAGTAGGTGAGGCATAGTGAGGGTAATATGTTGCCATTCGCAATCCGGCAAAATATGGCGCTGCTGGGCAATCCACTGTTCGGTGCCTTTGAGGCCACACGCACTGCAGGCTTTGGATTTACAGGTTTGACAAAATGTCAACGATCACCGAAAACTGATCCACTTTTTATCTAAATCCGATCAATCAAAATTGATCCACTGTTTTACTCAGTTATTGCTCCTGAGCGCCGCTTATCTTTCAATCGGTAGCTTTCACCGCTTAATTGCAGTACATGCGAATGATGAAGTAAACGATCAAGCATAGCGGCAGTTAATGTTGCGTCATCAGCAAAAGCACTTGGCCATTGCCCAAATGATAGGTTACTCGTCAATATGACACTGCCATGCTCATAACGCTTGGCAATCACATTGAAAAACAGGTTTGCTTCTTCTCGCCCAAACGGCAGGTATCCAATCTCATCGATAATCAACAACTTCGGGGCCATCACCGAACGTGATAGATATTGTTTGAGCTTATTTTGTCGTTTGGCAGTTGAGAGTTGCAACATCAGTTCAGCTGCCGTGGTAAAGCGGGTTTTCTTCTTGGCCTGTACTGCTTTTAATCCTAACCCAATAGCTAAATGCGTTTTGCCTACACCGCTTGGGCCAAGCAACACGACATTTTCATTACGTTCAATAAACGTTAATGCGCTTAATTCCTGTATGTGTTGTTTGGGGATCCCCGTTGCAAACTTAAAATCGAACGTATTAAGTTCTTTATGTGCTGGGAATCCTGCCATCCGACTCAAAAGATTACGAGTTCGTTCATCTCGTTGTTGTTGCTCACATTTTAACAGGGACAGTAAAAACTCTCCGTAGCTTTTGTCTTGGGCAATGCATTTTTCGGCAAGTGATGACCAATGAGTCGGAATAGAATTTAATTTCAATGACTCACACAGGTGTTCAATTTGTTCATGCAATAACATGTTCACCTCCCAGTAATGCTTCGTATACGCTGATTGAGTGTTGCAAACTGACAGATTCAAGGGGCGGTACGATAGGGATATTAAGCGTATTAGTCTGTGGGATAGATTGGCAAACCCTTGCTGGTAAGGGTAGAAGAGACTTCACTTCCTTAGCTAATCTATCTGCTGGCTTCTCTAACGTTGTTCCATGAATTCGCTGATGGGCAACGCGTTGTAACCATGGACCCACTTTTGCATTAGCTATTTCAATATCCAGTTCAAGATTATGAGCACGAAGGTCGGTGTTTAATGGCACGATAAAGCTGTTTTTTAAATAGTGGTTAAAGCGCTCTACTTTCCCTTTCGTTTTTGCCCTGTAGGGCTTGCAAGCCTTCAATTTAAACCCGTAATCTTTCGACATTTGAAGCATTTCGACATGTAATTTATGATCACCTTCTGCCTAAGCATCCCGTTCGATGATGAGGGATTTTGCGTTATCACACAATACTTCCTGTGGTACACCACCAAAGTAGTCGAAAGCTTCTCTTAAACCTTGCTGCCACGATTCTGCTCGTTCATTATCAAAGAACTTTACATAACTCGCACGCGAATAGCCTAGCGTTGCAACAAACGCTTTCAGCGATTTTTTACCTCGCCGGATGCTGGTGAAGTCGATTTGCATTTGTTGACCTGGCTGTGTTTCAAAACGGACGACTACTTCGGGAACAATGCTTGGTTTAAATTGACAAACAAATCGGCGTAATTGAGCAATACCACCTTGATAGCCGTTTTCAACTACCTCATCAAATAAGACTGTTGCAGGGATCCAATCAGGTTTAGCCAGTTCAATTCGCTGAAGCAAATAAGGTTTAAAGGGGGATAATTTAGTCGGTTGTTGACTTCTTTTAGCATAAGTTGGCATTGTCTGTTGTTGTAAATGATGTTTTACGGTGTTACGGGATATACCCAACTCACTGGCAATTTTTCGAAGGCTTTGTCCTTGTGCAAAGCGAACATGAATATCCACAAATATCTCCTTGGTTAACATAAATTATCCGTACAAAAATGTGCGAATAATACCAAGTGGATCAGTTTTAGATGATCGTTAGTGGATCAGTTTTGCATGATCGGTGACAACAAAAGAAGCGTGAATGAGAGCATTCAGGTGAAGAACAGCAATAACGGCGAACGCCCATAGCGCAGGTGCTGCAGGCGAGCATCTTTTCGACAGAGAGTAGTTGCCATTCATCCACGTGATTATTTTCGATGAAAAGGTTCCATCCGTCATCGTATTGAAATAGCAGTTTTGCAGGTCTGGGGATGTACATAGAGCAGAGTATAAAAGACGAGAAGGGAATTGCCTAGAAATAGAGCGCCTTTGCCGCGATGCTCACGCCAAAGGCGTGCTTATGTTCACTACAAAGCTATTGCGTTATAAAATTTACAATTCATTAAAAAAATTAACAATTACAATTAATTGTGAATTTATTATTAATTATATATAATTGATATGTTGTAACGCTTTATTGATTAGGATTATTGCTATTATTTATTGTGATAAAAAAATAATAAATTATATAAATAAACTGAGCGATTCTGGATAGTTTATTCTGCTAAATTATAAAAATGGAGCTATAAAAAAGTTGGTAATGAAAAGTAAGCGTATAGCCAAAAGTTTTGACCTCAATTATTTAGGTGTAAGAAGTAGAGTGTATGAGAAGTAATGCTTTTGTAAGGGTAGTATCAAACACTTATATGGAGATGATATGCAAAAGTTATTTATGATGTTATTGATGCTGATGATAGTGGGTTGTTCTTCTAAGGCCCCTATCGTTGATAGAGGTGATTATTATATCGATAAATCTTTTTCATCGATAAGCCAAGATGATAGAGTGAAATTTTTAATATTTCATTATACGGCAGTAAATGATGCTCGCTCATTACAGATTTTAACTCAGGCTAAAGTAAGTGCTCATTATCTTATTCCAGAAATACCGAAAATAAAAAGTGGAAAACCGGTTATATTTAATCTTGTTCCCGAGAATAAACGAGCATGGCATGCAGGTTTAAGTAATTGGAATGGTAGGCTTAACCTTAATGATAGTTCTATCGGCATAGAAATAGTCAATAAAGGGTTTACTGAAGATATGCTCGGCGATAAGGTCTGGTATCCTTTTAATGAACAGCAAATTTCCGCTATCATCGTTTTAGCTAAAGATATCATAAAAAGATATAACATAACTCCAGATAATGTTTTAGCACATAGTGATATTGCTCCATTGAGAAAGTATGATCCAGGTAAAAATTTTCCATGGAAACGTTTAGCTGATCTTGGTATTGGAGCTTGGCCAGATGAAATGACGGTTAAGAAATATCTGGCAGGGCGATCACGCTATGCGCCGGCTAGTGTGTCAACTATCCAAAAATATTTACAGAAATATGGTTATGATAAAATTCCACAATCAGGCGAGCTTGATGAGGAAACTCGTAGAACAATTAGTGCATTTCAGCTTCATTTCCGTCCAGCTAATATAAGCGGTAATGCGGATGCTGAAACCGAGGCTATTGTCCGTGCGTTAGTTGAAAAATATAGAAATCAGAGTAGCTAGTCGCTAAAAAAGATTAACGGTTTTATATAACCTAATTGTATTTTATAAATTAAGCCCCTGACAATAGAATATTGATTGTCAGGAGTTTTTATAATTAATAGAGATATATTGGCTATTTTTTATTCATCTAATATTATGTTGTTATTTAGCCAATACGTTATTAAAAGAGTACTTTATAAACGTTGTTATTGATTTTTGCTTAGAATTCTGTCAAATATAGTTGCAACATTTTCTTATATTTACAGTTTTTTTCAAATTCTGCATATTCCAAATATTAAATAACATTGATAATAAAATTTATGAATAAAATAAACATTCATAACAGTAATTTATTTTACATTTATTATAATGATAACGTATTTAAACCAACTTGAAGGTAGTAATAATGAAATTTGTAAAATATGCACTATTATCAATAGCATTAATTTCATTTGGTAGTATGGCTGCTTCTACTCCAATGAACACAAGTAGTCAAACTAATGTTGGACAGAAACAAGTCAAAAATAAACAAATATCTCATACTAGTAAAGTAAAAGCGAAAAAAGCTTCTCATATTAAATCTGGAGCAAAAAAAGCACCAAGTAAAGTCATGACTAAAGCAAATTAATTTTTGGCGATCAGAACAAAAATTAAAATAATGGCCGTCTATAAAAGCGGCCTTTATTTTTGTATTTATCCTTATATAAAAAAATTAAAAGTTATTGATGATGATAGTAACTAATACTGATATTGTTAACTATTGATTAATGATTTTTATTTTATTGATTATTATTAATGCATATGATGAATATTTCTTTCTTGCTATATAAAAATAATAAATTTTATTTTATATGAAATAATTATTATTTTATTATATTTTTTAAAATAGATATAAATATTCATCTTAAGTTATAAGGTGAAAATTTTTTAATGTGGAAAATATAAACCCTATCTTGATATAAAATTGATGGAATTATTTATGTAAAATTTAGTATAAAGAAAAATTATCATAGGTTAGCTGCGTTTAAAAATCTAATTCAATATTAAGTCGATGAATTGCTAAGTTAGGAGAGATAATTGGTTGTGAATTATTTGATAAAATTCCAATAGTTAGATATTAGAAATAAATGAAAATAGAAAAATTTTTTCCTGCGTGAAATATTAATATATTCTTATTATCGGTTAAGGAATTTTGCATTTTTACTGAGGGAAAAAATAATTTTCAATTATAAAACTGGCTTAGAATTAATTAATTTCTGCTAACTCGATAGCGGAGATTATTAGCAAAATAAAAGCTATTTTATCTTATATTGGAATAAATATTGTTGGTACGAATTTATATGAAATGAATTCTGTACTGTTAGTTATACATGCAAATTTTATATAGGATCACTGATAAACAATATGGCCGCAGGGATTAGTTACAATATAGCTTGCGATTTATAGCCTAGGATGGCTCATCCTAATGACTATACGGTTAATAACTTTTTTGATAAATAGACAATATTTATGATCTGAGATTAATTTTTCCCGCCTTTCAGCTTAACATTAAAATCAACATATTAATTTAATTCCATGCAGTGAAATTATTTTAACTAAAAACTATTTATCATGTTTGATTTTTACAGATTAAGGACTGCATATTACCTACGTTCCTCAGTATATCGCAAGGCCAATGTTATTATTTGGTCGTCTAGAAGGTTTCGATATTATCTTACTAAAATTTGATAATATTCATTCTTTGATACGCTATTAAAGAATAGGCTTGATTTTTTAGAGTATTATAAATGCTACCTTAGCTGCTTTAAAAGGGCGGTTTGGTTATTAAAGATAGTATATTTTTTTATAAAAATATCCCAGATAATTTTTATCTGGGATTAATATTAAAATTTATTAAAAATAATAGACTAATCCTAAACCTAAAACATTGTCGGTACTAATGCCATAATTTTCGGTAAATTTATTCTTATCTAATAAATTAATTTTATAATCTAACAATGCAGCAAAATTCTTATTAAAATAGTAGAATGAACCTAGCGATATGAATTTGTTTAAGTAATTATCTCCATATTCGCCAAGATCTTTTCCTTTAGCTTGAATATAAGCTAATGATGGTTTCAAACCATAATCAAATGTATATTGAGCGACAATTTCAAAAGTTTGTGTTTTAGGCGCAATATTGGTATTGGTCGAACCAAAAGGCGTCATATTACGAGTTTCAATATAAGTTGATGCCAAGTAGACGTTATTGGCATTATATTTGGTACCAATACTCCAAGCTTCTGCGCGTTTTCCATTAGCATAGTAATTGGCCATGTCATTATTGACATTATGTGAATTACTATAACTTCCGCCAAAACTTAGCCCAAAATCGGTATTATAAATCACTGATAGACCGTAGCCGTCACCGTTATTTTGCTTGGCTGCACTTACACCTGATTTATTATTAGTTGTATTTTTCCCTTGGTATTGTAATGCAATGTTTAATCCATCAATATAGCCAAAGAAATTGTTGTTTCGATAGGTAAGTAGGTTTCTATTTCTACCGTTCATGTAATTATCAGCCATTGAAATGCCATCATCCCAAAACATCGGCAAAACATCAATCCAACCGTCAATGTGATATAACACACCATAATTAAGGCCATAATCAATAGAACCTAAATATTTATGATTAATTCCAACATAGGCTAATCGATTTTTATCTATATGGTTATCCTCAGTTTTATTAGTCATTGTTTCCCATTCAAATTGACCAAATCCAGTGAGGTTAGCGGAAATTTCGGTGCTGCCTTTGATTCCAACACGAACTCTTGAATCATCCCCGCCACTTTTACCTTTACCAATATGATTTCGTACATCAATTTTTCCATACAGATCTAACTTATTTCCATCTTGATTATATATTTCAGCGGCATTGGCAATATTATTTATGGAAAATACTAACGTTAACAATGCAATACGCCTTATTTTCATTCTATTCATCCTCTTCTCTTGTTGTTTTGTTTTTGTTAATTTTAAGTAATTTAGTATGTTGTAAATATTTTATGTTTTTGTTTCATATAAAGACAATAAAAATATATATATTTATGATCAGGCGCAAAATTTATAGCTAATTGGTATAATTTGTTAAATAAAGAAGCAACAAAAATAACATATTAATATTATAATAAATTGGATTTTTACATTGGAATTATATTTCCTATTATTTTTATTTTCATAAATTAATTTTATATACTCTATTTTAATTATAATGAATTTTTATTTAGAATTAAAATAGAATTTATTATGATAAATTGACGAAAGGATAAATATGGCAGTTATTTTTTCAATGTTTTTTTATTTTGTTTCTTTTCTTTACAATAAAATATATTTCTCTTTTCATATTATTTGTTGGACAATATTCTGCCATAAAGTATCAATAATGAAACTTTGATTATAGTTTAAAATTGACTTTATTTTTATAACTCTAATATTCCCTATAGATAAAATTAATTAGATTATTTATTTGTTAAGACTTTTATAAATATTTATTTAAAGCAGACAGATAGTTATTTTGAAAGCTTACACATTTTTTTTATTAATATATTTTTTTGTATTGAGTTATGGTTCTAAATTAGTCTCAGATATTAATTTTAGGAGATGGTTTATGATAAAAATGAAAAATCTTATAGTAATGTTTTTCTTTTTGTAATTTCATTTGGTGTTTTCGCTCAAGAGGTTATTACTGCCTCAGCAATTAGTCTTAATGAGGCCATTGAAAATTTAGAGAATAAAGCGAAAGAGAAAGATTCTACTATTGTGAAAATAACTTCTGCAGGAGGACAAAATTACGTTAGAGCAAGTGCTATCATAGAGGAAAATAAATAATTAGTTGTGTGTGCCTATTATTTACCCTTCGTTTCTTAGTATCCTCTATTATAGGGGATACTATTTTTTATTTAGATAATTCATATTGATAACTATTATCAGAGTTAACGTAGAAACTAAAGATAACTAGATTAACCTATTATTAATATTTGAAAATTATCTATTATACCATTTAACTAAAATGCAACATTTTTAACCGAATTATGGTGTGATACCCTGTCGTCACGATTGAGTTAATGCTATTAACTTATTCTTTATTAGTGAAATTTTATTCTGCCATAATACCACTAACTTCTATTACACAGATTTCTCATGCAAAGAAAATATTAAAATAAAAATATTATAAATATTTATTTTTCCAATGTTCTTTTGTTCATCATGATGATGAACTATTTCATAGAGTAACTTAATGATTTTTTTTGATTATCTTTAACAAATTATTTCTTCTTGTTTGGCAATTAATCATTTAAAAATTCGTTTATTATTAATATTGCATCAAAATTGACTATTATTATTCTTAATCTTAACGAAAGGAATATTGATATGCTTTGGAAGAATACTTCCACCCAGTTTGGTCATATATCAATTTTAATTCACTGGTTGGTCGCGCTTAGTGTGTATGGAATGTTTGCGTTGGGGCTTTGGATGGTATCTTTGAATTATTATGACGCTTGGTATCACAAAGCGCCAGAAATTCATAAGAGTATCGGTTTTGTTTTGTTTTTGCTGATGATATTTCGTGTTCTATGGCGCTTTATTTCACCGCCACCAAAAGCATTAGATAGCTATAGCAACTTAGTAAAAATAAGTTCTACTCTCGTCAAAATTTCTCTTTATTTACTTTTATTTGGCATATTTCTTAGCGGTTATTTAATTTCTACTGCTGATGGTCAGCCTATATCAATATTCGGTTATTTTGAGATCCCGGCAATATGGTCAGATGAGGGCATTCAGGCTGATAGTGCAGGTGTTGTACATCTTTATTTGGCTTGGACACTTATTATTCTTTCAATTCTTCATGCGATTGCAGCATTGAAACATCATTTTATTGATCGTGATGTTACCTTAAAACGCATACTTGGCATTCGTTCATGGTTAGGAAATTGAATCGCTTTTAAAGTGAGTAGCAAAAGCCATCCCTTATTGCAAAAAGGAGATGGGGATCGATTTATTGTGTTTAGTGCCAGTTAACATTTCCTCAGAGAGTGTAATTTCTAACCTGATTTCCTTATTTTAGACACATTGATCCTGCGTTTAGCTGCGTAACCATCGCTTTTTCTCCAGGTTATGCAGTCTTTCTGACAACAATTCCGTTGCTTTTTTACCCATTTGCGCCCCGGTGAAAAGCAGCCTGTCGCCACACAGAATACATTTGTACGGATCGGTACGCAGAAATCCTTTCATCAGCACAGAAAAACCTGGGTTCTCCGGTTTTTTACGTGCCGTCATCTCAAGTGCCTTATACACTTTCGGCAATAGTTTTCCCCGTTTACGATTCGACAAAAAACCAGAGTAACGCACCATTTTAAAATGCCTGGCCGGAATATGGCTTATATAGCGTCTAATCATCTCTTCCTGCGGCAGAGTCTGCTGCCGATGCTGGCCAGTTCGGTGGTCATGGTAGTGATGAACAACGGCACCCCTCGGTAATGCCGCAGTTTTGACGCAGATACCGGTGGGCGTTTAAGGTAGCGACCGAGGTACTTAACACTATGCCATGCCCCTTTCGTTTTTTTAGCAAAGTGCACTTTCCAATAACGTCCGTACTGCGCCCTCAAGTAACGCCGCCAATGTTTTTTGTCACGGATATGGCCAAGACCGGGAAGAAGGCCAGGGTTAATTAAATCATAACTGTGACGCAGTAGTCGGATAACAGCCCCTCGCCAGATTTCTTCGACATCCTTTTTTTTGAAAAACAGCTTTCGCCATACACTATGTTTACTATCCAAACCCCCTCGAGTGACGGAAACATGAACATGCGGATGTTGATTGAGTTGCCGGCCATAAGTATGCAAGGCACAGAAAATACCAATTTCGATACCCTGTTTGCGAGCCAACTGCAGCATAGCTCGAGTGGCTGCCCGAAACAGAGCATTAAGTAGCGGCCAGTTATTGTTAAAAAAAGGCCAAAGGAGATGTGGCATGGTGAAAGTAATGTGTTGCCAGTCGCAGTCGGGTAAAATATGAACCTGCTGTGCTAACCACTGCTCGGTGGCTTTAAAGCCACATGAACTGCAGGCTTTTGACTTACAGCTTTGGCAGAAAAAACGGCTGTGAGAACAATCAGACGAAGCGCAACAATAGCGCCGGACACCCATGGCACAAGTGCCGCAGGCAAGCATGCGCTCCACAGATAAACTCGTCCACGAACTAACGCTATCGCCGTATTTTTCGAGGAATTTATTCCAACCGTCATCAATGGTGAAAAGTAGTTTAGCAGGACGAGGGATATACATCTGACTCAATTACCTTATGGGCATCTTGCCAAAGAAACAGAAATTGTCAGATTCGTCAGCCCAGTTATCGGTGTGTTTATCCCAGGGTTCAAAGGAAACAGGGATTATTCCTAGCTCCGTATAGGTGATGAATTCATCGGCAGGCAGACTTTCAGTTATTCCCCCCTCAGTGTAGTCGTATCCAGCGTCATCAGCTTGGTCTTGGCGTTGTTCAAAACCCCTGATAATCGTGACTAGCGGCGGGTAATACTGCGTGTCGAGAAAAAATTGGGGGCCGAGTCGGACGCAGTGGCGTATGGCTTCTTTTAGGGTGTCATAAAAAAATTCAGGCGGTCTGTCATCATCATTTTCGGGTGGGAGAGAGATCATAAAACGTTTCGGATAAACAGGCGCTGTGGCACGTGAAGTGACGGGCAGCCTGCCTGATTTAACCGGTTTACGCTTTCTGGGAGATTTATTGCGAGCCATCGAGATGAATCCCTGAAAAAAATTAACCTACTGCAGAGTATAAAACAGTACTCAACTCATTAACATCCCCGAAGCAGCACCGCTGCGCCGCTCACGCGTAGCGTGCTACGTTCAAGAAACTAACTTATTGGAGATAGTTATGTTGAAAAAAATTTTTTTAACGCTAGTCACCACAATTTTGCTATTGAGCATTAATTCAGCAATAGCCGCAAATTATAAAATTGATAATGAAGGTCAACATGCTTTTATTCAGTTTCGCATCCAACATTTAGGTTACAGTTGGGTTTATGGTAGTTTTAAGAATTTTACCGGTAGTTTCACCTTTGATGAAAAAAATCCACAAAATGATCAAGTCAAGGTGGTGATCAATACTGCAAGCATTGATACTAATCATGCAGAACGCGATAAACATTTGCGTAGTGCCGATTTTTTTAATGTAAAAAAATATCCTGAGGCAACTTTTATTTCCACTAAGGTCAGTCAAGTCAAGGGTGCTTATCATATAGAGGGGCAATTGACGTTAAATGGGGTAACAAAACCATTAGTACTTAATGCTATCTTAATCGGAAAAGGTGACGATCCATGGGGGGGCTATCGTGTAGGTTTTGAGGCAACTGGAAAAATTAAATTGAAAGATTTTAATTTTCAAAAAGATCTCGGGCCTAAATCGCAAGAAGCTGAACTTATTATTTCTCTTGAAGGTGTTAAATTACCATAAAATAAAAGTAATATCGAAAGAGCCTGTATTGGCTCTTTCAATTATTTTGAAAAAATAACAGTATATTAAATAAACTATTTTAATTTATGGCTATTTAATGAATAGTAACTTGATTGTATTTAAATTTTATTTTTACTCTGTAACAACTAATAAGCAATAAGGTATTGCTGTTAATTTTCACCAGCAATATGAAAATTTTTTTTACAATTATTCTCTTTAAATTTTCATTATACTCAAGTTTATTGGTTTTAATTTTGCTATGCTGATAATTAAAAACAGAGAGAAGGGCGTTATATAATGAGATTTAATCTATTAATTTTCTTCATCAGTTTTTTGTTGCTGGGTTGTGAACAACAATTAAAACTAAATGGCAAAAATAAGCAATTATTACGTTCTTCTATTGCTGAAGTACGAGATTCTCTCTCTTTTGAAAAACAGCAGCAATTTGATGAAGCTATTGATATTACTATGTTTAATAGTATTAATTTTGATGAATATCGTCAACTTGGTGAAAGAGCTGCTTCAAGAGCATTGGAAAAACGGATTTGCCGCACCTTAGATGGTAAAACAGCAGAACAAGTTATTAATGAAGCAAAAAAGATAAAAATAGATCGTCTGGCGTTTGATGAACATTTGCTTTTTTAATTAAATAACTTACGATTTTAAATATATTTTCGTTTATTAATTTAGCTGATCGATTCTATTATTTATCAACTTAAACAAAAACTAAACCATAAGTAACACTATAATTGGAAAAGTTATTTAGCTTCATTATAATCTGCCCGAGTTAATATTAATTTTAATATTAAGCACGGTGCAGTATCTCGTTAGGCGAGGCTCCTATACAAACATAGGTTGCTGATCTGACGACGTCGAGAGACGCCCAAGATCAGGACAGGATATATCGAGTCAAGGTGTATCCCCATGTAACTTCCTGCTGGTTGCAGGATACGTTGTATAGTGCTAAAACTGAGACGTTGAGATAGCTTAATATTCTCGCATCTGGTTTTGCCCCTATTTGAGAACTGTTTGCAGTTTATAACAGTGATAGGGTTTCGAAAATGAAGTTAACATCCCTACAAAAAACGGCACCCAGTGTGGTGTGTCCGGCAAATAGTCATGCAGAAAATTTCAATGAGCAGCAGCATAATAATTTTGATGAAGTAAAAGTTAGTGCTTATATGAGTCAATCCTATATCGCTGTTTCTATGAATGATTCTGTTGCTGCTATTAAAAATAATCTGGCTAATATACTTACCGGCGATCAGATCCCGACTTATCTTTATGTTATTGATAAAGATAAATATCTAAATGGTCTGTTATTGATGAAAACATTATTAACCTCATCGGATGAACTACTAGTCTCAGATATTATGCGACGTGATTTCTTTTCTGTTTCACCAGAACAATCACGTGAAGAGGTTTTTGCTCTACTTAATCATTGTGATGTTGATTCTATTCCGGTTGTGGAGTTTTCTAAACTAAAAGGGGTATTGCGCGCGCAAGATATCGCTGAATTAATTGAGGATGAGAACACCCAAGATGCCCACCTGCAAGGAGCAACTCTACCTTTAGAAGTGCCTTATATGTCAACCAGCCCAATAACATTATGGCGTAAACGCGTTGTTTGGTTATTGATGTTATTTGTGGCTGAAGCTTATACTGGTACAGTATTGAAAGCTTTTTCCGATCAGCTGGAATCGGCTATTTCATTAGCTTTTTTTATTCCCTTATTAATTGGCACTGGTGGCAATAGTGGTACTCAAATAACTTCTACTTTAGTTAGGGCAATGGCGCTAGGAGAAGTGAGTTTACGTAATCTAGGTGCAGTGCTTAAAAAAGAGATATCTACGTCCTTTTTAGTGGCATTAACGATAGGTTGTGTTGGCATATTTCGTGCTTGGATCCTGGATGTTGGCTATCAAGTTACCCTTGTTGTTGGTTTGACTATGATGGCAATTACTGTATGGAGTGCGATCGTTTCTTCTATTATTCCAATGGTACTAAAACGATTGAATATTGATCCTGCTATTGTTTCTGCGCCTTTTATTGCTACTTTTATAGATGGCACAGGATTAATTATTTACTTTGAAATTGCGAAGTTGATTATGACTGATTTAGCTTGATCAATCAGGGAGAGTGAATTGCTCTCCTATTGATTTTGCCAAACGAGATATTGACCACATTTTTTGCAAATATACTCCCCTTTACCGTGTTGGATTTTGTTGTGCCGGCGTAGGGTTAATTGATGTGATAGGTCGCACTGGCAATGGTAATGAAAGATCTGCTTACGAATAGAGGTTAAAGCAAACTGATGTGTTGTCTGCGGTAGAACTTCCAGGATCACGGCCATCATCCATTTCCATTCTTTACCATGCGGGGCTGTTTTACCAAAACAGTGATAAACCAATAAGTGGGCTAACTCATGGGGAATAACTTGATTGATAAAAATCTCACCATTTTCAATCAGTAAAATCGGGTTAAGCCGAATTTCCCATGCTTGTAGATGGGCACTACCGGCAATGGTTCCTCGCTGTCGGTAATTGATCAATGGTTCTGTAAAGGTTTTTTCCAATTTAGTACTCGCTGTAGCCAGTTTGTTGCGCAATACTCGCATGACAATCTGTTGTAAAGCGATCGGTACTCGCTGTGATTTCATATTATTAACATAGTTAAATGGACAAAGAGTCAGCTCAGAATAAAAGAAATTAATTTATTATGGTCTTTATTAAATAAGTATTGGAAAAATTCAATAACCAATTGTTATTTTTATCTAGATCTAAAACAGCAAAAGGGAGAGTTATCTAACTGTCCCTTTGCTGTTTTAACAAGATAAAATCGACTACTCGTTAGTTAAACCTGCGGCTGCACGAAGTTCAGCAACTTTATCTGTTTTTTCCCATGGAAATTGAGAACGGCCAAAATGTCCATATGCTGCGGTTTGACGGTAAATAGGTTGTAATAAATTGAGCATTTTCACTAGACCATAGGGACGTAGATCAAAAATTTCATGTACTAAATGAACAAGCGTGTCATTGGCTATTTTTTCTGTACCGAAAGTTTCGATCATGATGGATGTTGGTTCAGCGATACCAATTGCATAAGAAATTTGAATTTCACAGCGATCAGCCAGTCCTGCGGCAACAATATTCTTTGCTACATAGCGCGCTGCATAGGCAGCAGAACGATCGACTTTAGAGGGATCTTTACCAGAAAAAGCACCACCACCATGGCGAGCCATGCCACCATAAGTATCGACGATAATTTTACGGCCGGTTAAGCCACAATCGCCCATTGGGCCACCTATAACAAAACGACCTGTGGGATTAATAAAATATTTGGTATTTTTGTGGAGCCATTCTGTCGGTAATACTGGCTTAATAATTTCGTCCATTACGGCTTCTGATAAGGTGTTTTGTTTAATTTCCTCAGCATGCTGCGTAGATAAGACAATGGTATCAATGCCCACTATTTTATTATTTTCATATTGGAAAGTAATTTGACTTTTAGCATCTGGGCGTAACCAGGGCAAAGTACCATTTTTTCGCATTTCAGCTTGCCGTTCCACTAAGCGGTGGGCATAAGTAATTGGCGCCGGCATAAGAACATCGGTTTCGTTATTAGCATAGCCAAACATGATCCCTTGATCGCCAGCGCCTTGTTCCGAAGGATTTGCGCGATCTACGCCTTGATTAATATCAGGCGATTGTTTGCCAATTGCACTGATAACAGCACAGGAGTTGGCATCAAAGCCCATATCGGAGCTGGTATAGCCGATTTCGCGTATTGTACGCCGCGTAATTTCTTCTATATCTACCCAGGCGCTGGTCGTAATTTCACCGCCAACCATTACCATACCTGTTTTTACATAGGTTTCACAGGCAACGCGTGCATTTGGATCTTGTTCAAGAATTGCATCGAGAACTGCGTCTGAAATTTGGTCAGCAATTTTATCAGGATGACCTTCTGAGACTGATTCAGAAGTGAAAAGATGTGTGGTCATAGATGTTTTATTACCTTAAAAATTCGGAGAAACTGAATTAGATGTATTACCATCCAGACGTCCATTTTAATGTTAATTTGGCGCTATGGCTAGCGGTTTTTTATATTTGTTTATCGTTAAAAAACGGATTCGCAAAATAGAGATAAATTTGTTGATGTTTTATTCAATTTGATTTTGCATTTTTCTTTTAATAGAGGTATAAACAGCGCGATAACTGATGAACTTTTTTTCTCATCAGCGTTATGCGGTAGTATCGATATTGATGCTACTTCTCAATTTAAAATGGTTACGTTCTGAGATTGAATGTTCTTAAGCCATATTTTGAGGTGAATGGGTAATGTTCCATTATCAGCAAATAGCAAATTACCAATTATCACAGCTTAATGTCTGTGTACCCGCTTCTATTTCCTTTCTCTATATTACGGCTGCTAGACGAAATTATAGGTCGTACTCGAGACAGACTAAAATCATTTATTGATAAGTTATTTTGTAACTTTCAATAACAGAATGATTGTTGAATTGTCATTAATCCTTTTAAATAGAGTTATTGCTGTTTCCTGCAGTTTTAAAATTTGCACAGAATATTACCTTGTTAGATCTGCTAAGTTAGGAAAGAAGTGAAACTCATACTCCATTTCAGGAGATAACTATGAAGAATAATATCGCGCGTAAAATGCAACAAACCTACAATATTGCATATTGGGGAGGTGGCTATTACCAAGTTAATGAACAAGGTAATATTAGTGTGTGCCCAAATCTTGACCAACCTGAAGCAAAAATTGATTTAGCCGCATTAGTTGAACAAGTACAGGAAGAACAGCAACATCTACGTTTGCCGGCACTTTTTTGTTTTCCGCAAATTTTACAACATCGATTGCGATCAATTAATGCTGCATTTGAACGGGCGCGTCGTGATTACGGTTATCAAGGTGATTACTTTCTTGTCTACCCAATTAAAGTAAATCAGCAGCGGCGAGTGATTGAAACTTTAGTGCGATCAGGAGAACCTTTAGGTTTAGAAGCGGGCTCCAAAGCAGAATTAATGGCTGTATTAGCCCATGCTGGTATGACAAAATCAGTAATTGTTTGTAATGGTTATAAAGATCGGGAATATATTCGTTTAGCGTTGATTGGCGAAAAACTTGGGCATAAAGTCTACTTAGTGATTGAAAAAATGACTGAGATTGACCTAGTTCTGGATGAAGCGAAAAGATTAGATGTGATTCCTCGTTTGGGAGTAAGAGCGCGTTTGGCATCACAAGGTTCGGGGAAATGGCAAGCGAGTGGTGGTGAAAAATCAAAATTTGGTTTGGCAGCCGCTCAGGTTTTACAGTTGGTTGATACATTAAGAAGTGTCGGGCGTTTGGAAAGTTTGCAATTATTACATTTCCATTTAGGTTCTCAGATGTCTAATATCCGTGATATTGCGACAGGCGCTAGAGAGTCAGCTCGTTTTTATGTTGAGCTACATAAATTAGGTGTCAAGATTGAGTGTTTTGATGTTGGCGGTGGTCTTGGCGTTGATTATGAAGGTACGCGTTCGCAGTCGGATTGTTCT
The DNA here is from genome assembly GCF_004768525.1 of Arsenophonus nasoniae. Lineage (NCBI taxonomy): Bacteria > Pseudomonadati > Pseudomonadota > Gammaproteobacteria > Enterobacterales > Morganellaceae > Arsenophonus > Arsenophonus nasoniae. Next base: position 2,981,890 of record NZ_CP038613.1, on the reverse strand, counting down.
GTTAACTATGGTTTAAATGAATATGCCAATAATGTTATCTGGGCGATAGGTGAAGCTTGTGATGAACATGGGCTAGGGCATCCAACGGTCATCACCGAGTCAGGTCGAGCGCTAACCGCTCATCATACCGTATTAGTTTCCAATGTCATTGGTGTTGAACGTAATGAGTTTACTAAGATCACGCCACCACCAAAAGATACCGAGTTATCGCTTATTTCTTTGTGGGAAACTTGGAATGAAATGCAACAGGGAAATGGTCGTTCATTGCGTGAATGGCTGCATGATAGTCAACTTTCATTATATGACGTGCATACCCAATATGCCCATGGCATGTTGAATTTGACAGAGCGTGCTTGGGCTGAGGAGCTCTATCTTAATATTTGTCGTCGTATTCAGCAGGATTTAGATCCCAGTAATCGCGCTCATCGTCCTATTATCGATGAATTACAAGAGCGGATGGCTGATAAGCTATATGTGAACTTTTCGCTATTTCAATCTATGCCGGATGCATGGGGTATTGACCAACTTTTCCCCGTATTGCCAATTCAAGGATTAAATGCGCCATTAGAGCGTCGAGCGGTATTATTAGATATTACCTGTGATTCAGATGGTATTATTGACCATTATATTGATGGTGAGGGTATCGCTGCTACCATGCCAATGCCTAATTACGATCCGGAAGAGCCGCCAATGATAGGATTTTTTATGGTAGGAGCTTATCAAAAAATATTAGGTAATATGCATAATTTGTTTGGCGATACAGCGGCGATTGATGTCTATATTGATAATTCAGGTGAAGTCAGATATTTACAAAGTGAAGAGGGAGATTCAGTGGCGGATATGCTCCATTACGTCAAGTTAGATCCTAAAATGCTATTGACGCTTTTTCGTGATCAAGTTAATAGTAAGGATTTGACGAAAAGTTTAAAGGAACAGTTTCTGGCTGAATTTGAGACAGGATTATATGGTTATACCTATTTAGAAGGTGAGTCAATATAAGTTAGCCAAGGTGATTTAGCAAAGTGAAATAATTTTATCCGGTGCGCTGTAAAACCTGGTTCTTTAGCGCGGGGAGGATGCCAAGGAAAAGCGCAGTAGTCTTATATAGTAAAGGTTACTCACTAATAAACAGTTTGAGATAAATTATATGATTAATAATACATTAAATAATCAGGAAGATAACTCTTTAGTTTCTAATGCCTTTGGTTTCATGCGTTTTCCACTTCATTTTTCACCTTATGATAGTGATGCAGAATGGGTGATCACCGGTGTTCCTTTTGATATGGCGACATCAGGCCGTGCCGGCAGCCGGCATGGGCCGGCTGCTATTCGACAAGTATCAGCAAACCTGGCATGGGAAGGTAAACGTTGGCCATGGCAGTTTGATCTCAGAGAGCAGTTAAAAATAGTTGATTGTGGTGATCTGGTTTTTGCTTTTGGCGATGCACAAGATATGAGTGATAAGTTGCAAGCCCATATCGAAAAGTTATTGGCAGCCGGCAAAAGATGTTTAACCTTTGGTGGCGATCACTTCGTTACTTTACCTTTATTACGTGCCCATGCTAAGCATTTTGGTAAAATGGCGTTGGTTCATTTTGACGCACATACCGATACCTATAGCAATGGTAGTAAATTTGATCATGGTACTATGTTTTATCATGCGCCTAGTGAAGGGCTCATTGATGCGACTCACTCCATTCAGATTGGTATTCGGACTGAATATGATAAAGACAATGGTTTTACGGTGTTGGATGCGGCTTATGTGAATGACGCACGGCCGGAAGATATTATTGCCCAGATAAAGTCTACAGTGGGTGAATTACCTATATATTTAACCTTTGATATCGATTGTCTGGATCCGGCTTTTGCGCCGGGTACAGGAACACCCGTTGTCGGTGGATTAACCAGTGATCGTGCCTTAAAATTATTGCGGGGTTTGCAGCCATTAAATATTGTTGGTATGGATATTGTTGAAGTGGCTCCAGCTTATGATCAATCTCAAATCACTGCCTTAGCAGCGGCGACCATCGCATTGGATATGCTTTATATTCAGGCGACTAAAAAATCCTAACTCAACCACATAATTTTACAACAAAAATGTGCCATTTATGGCACATTTTTATTTGTACTTAAGTCAACTAGTTATCTATTAAATTGAAACAGTATTCGTTAAGTCATGCAATCAATCTAAATTTATTTTTTACTTATTAAAGGTAGCTATTTGGTTATATTTTTTGTAATAAATTAGGTAATCTATTACTCTTTTTGTGATAAAAATGAAGTATAAATGCTTAGTGTATCTAATAATTCAATCTTAAATGCCACCTATCATCGACAAATGGCAGTCGAATCTGCTGATTCTGCTGGTTATCAGGAAAGTCAGCCAATAACAGGCATTCCAGCAACACATTTAAAAACGCTTTCTAATTATGCCATTCAAAAAAATCTCATTTATGGTATTAGACCGATTAGTCCCTTAGCGACATCTTTAATAGAAGCCGGTTATCCGACTAAGCCACTTAGCATTAAAGGAAAGAGCGCCGATTGGGGGCCTCAAGCCGGATTTATTTGTGTTGATCAAAATTTTAGCAAGCTCGTCGGACAGCCAGAGCGAGTGGAAAAGTATAATGCCTTGATCCGAAAAAACATAGAAAATGGCGAGGCGGTATATGTACCTTTAACGATAACCCGTGACAGGATCAATGAATTGATTAAGTTAACTTGCCTCGACTTATCTCAACCGTATGGTGATAAAATGGTTTTGTTAGCGCGATCACCAACTGGACAGGAATATCAATTTGAAGCTATTTATCAATCTAATAGTAATAATTACTATCGAATAGAAATAGCTGGGAAACCCATTTATGTCTTAAGTGAACCGGAAATACACGAACCCTTTGTGCCTGACTATGATTTATTATTAGTCGCTCCTCATATTGGCGATTATGGCACGCTTGATACTGTGGTACCGAGTGAACGTAATGATGTCAAATTAGGAACCGCAAACCAGCGTTTGCTGAAATTAGCCGATGATATTCATCACGCATTGGATCGCGATGAACAGCATAAACTTATTCATCATGGATGAGATGTGAATAATGAGTCATCAGAATTGACAGACAATTTTCCAGTGACGCTATTTTTGCCTAAAGTGATTGGAAAATATAGTATAGCTATGACCACTAAAAAATAGACGTTTCTTTAAGAGTCTGCTCCATAGCATTTTCTAATAATAATTTAGAATTACGCATTAATTTTCTAATTGAATTTTTAATTTTATGCCAATAATGTTCTATAGGATTTAAATCGGGAGAATAGGGAGGCAAGTAAATAAGCTTTATTCCAGCTGCTTGCATTAAGTTTTTAATTTTTTCTGATTTATGGAAAGAGGCATTATCAATGATAACCGTTTTTCCTTTCGTTAATTTAGGGATCAAAATATTTTCAATATATAGTTCAAATACCTGTGTATTACAGTGACCTTGAAACATGAAGGGCGCCATAAAATCTTGATTGCATAACGCGCCTATCATGCTAATTCTTTTTTTATAATGGCCTGGCTGTGCTTCATAATATCTTTTACCAATAGCGCTGTAACCATAGGGATAAAAATCATTATCATTCATCCCTGATTCATCGACAAAGACCCTTTGCTCAAGGCAAACAGCTTTTATTTCAGCTAAATAGGCCGCGCGTTTTTCTTCGCTTCTTTCGGCATAAGTTTGGCTCTTTTTTTTCTAGAATAACCTATTTTTTTCATCGCTCTTCCTATCGTTGATGAGCCTACACGATAAATTTCGGCCATTTCTACTTGCGTATAATCTCCATGGTGGGCAACAAATTCACGAAATTCATTTAAATCTTTTATTCCATGGCTATGTCCTTTTTGAAAACCTGTTTGTGGGTTTAAATGACCTTGAATTTTTTCTAAATAAAGCCAGTTATACAGCGTTTGTCTTGCTATATTAAAAATTTTGCATACTTTTATTTTGTTCATTCCTTCATGAACCGCTTTCACTGCACGTTCTCTTAGATCTACGCTATATGACATTGTTTTATACTTATTAAAGTATTTTATTTTAACAATAATTTTGACCATTTGTTAATGGGTAGCGCTATAAAATAACGGTGCTGGATTCAGAAGAGGCATTTGCTGAGTTTGTTCAAGCCGCTAAAAATGAAGGTTATCAAGTACCGATCAATGAACGTTGGCAAGGAATGCAAAATATTCGCCGTGCTTCTTATGAAGAGACTCGTTATAAGATTGAGCAGTATTATCGTAAATTGTCATTATAAGACAACAGTTGGCAACTAGCAGTCTTAAGTTATTACTTATGAGTGGGTAAATCAAAATGACGAGCCAGTATTGGAGCGGTAAAATCTTTCTTAAGGTAAAATCCACGCGGCATGGTCATTATTGGTTGCCCGTGTTTACCTATCCCTTCTGTTAGTGCTTTATTGTTAGCGGCTTTAGGACGAATTTGTAAAACTTGGCCATGGCGGGCGGTAATGTTTTCCACCTGGCCTAACACGATCATATCCATCAATTCTTCCCAATCTCTTTTAAGCAATTGCTCTTCTATTGGATTTGGACTCCACAGTAGTGGTGAAGCGACTCTTCTCTTTGCTAATGGAATTTGGCGCTCACCTTCAATTGGTATCCATAAAACCCGTGATAGCTTATGACGTACATGGCTAGAAAGCCAGGTTACTCCAGTATTACCAGTTAAAGGCGCCACACAAACGAAGGTTGTTTCTAATGGTTCACCATAGCGGTTAATAGGAATGGTTTTAAGCTCAATACCAAGATGAGCAAAATCTTGTTCTGCTTTGCTGCCGGCATTAGCACCTAAACAATATTCTAATAACTGACCTACCCAACCCTTTGCGCGCCTAAGATCGTTTGGCATAGCGATACTTGCATGATAAGCCAGTTCAGCCATTGTATAGCCCGCCAGACTTTTGGCTTTATTGAGTAAACTTTGTTCATCACCTGGGATCTGGGGAGAAAATTGCATAAATTATACCTGTATAAAAAATAGACAATTAAATTTGTACACACAGTAAAAATCTTAACATAGATCGCATAAATAAGAACAATTCATTGATAATCAAATCATTTTATCTAAGGTGGGCGAATTTTTTTTCTGTTATCCGTTTAATCGCATAGGTAATAAACAGGATCTTAGCTATAGTTATCCACAATTTCACTGGATAACTCTAACAAAAGACCTTTACTGGTTTAATTTACAGTCTTGACAGGTCGGTTTTTACTAAAAAACTCGGTTAGCTTGCTTAACAAAACAACGTATCCTGTGGATAAAATAGATATTGCTGAATCTTTGTTCATCCTGTTTTGATTGATAGCTATTTGAACTAATTTAATCTCTATCTGATCAATTAAATTCATTTATCTCTATGAAAAAAAACTATTAATTTTATATTTGGCAATCTATCGATTGAATAATTCATGAAATTATACCCTGTTTACTCTTGCTTTCTTCACATGGATATCCACAGAAAAAGTGAATAAATTATTAAATATAGCTTTCTATGTGGATAATTTTTCATTATTTAATAGATGAATTAAATGGTTTTTTACTAAATAAGATGGAATATAAGATTTAGTCATGCAATGAAAGTGAATATCACGACATTTTCTAAGCTTATAATTAATTAAAAAGAAAAAATAGCAGACCCTACCATCATAGAGACGTAGAGCCTGTTGTTTGAACTGTTATCGTAAAAATAGTGGTTGCTGCTCTTCATAGCGGCTAATTTCTGCTTCATATTGTAAAGTCAGTCCAATATTATCTAAACCATTCATCAAACAATAACGATGAAAATTATCAATGGTAAAAAAATAAGTTTTATCCTTAGCTATGACAGTTTGGCTCATCAAATCAATAGTGAATTGACAACCCTCATGCTGTTCAACAAAGTTAACTAGTTGATTAATTTCTGTTTCCTTTAATTTAATCGGTAATAATTGGTTGTTAAAGGCATTGTTATAGAAAATGTCGGCAAAACTCGGCGCAATAATGGTGCAAAAACCATAATCTGTTAATGCCCACGGCGCATGTTCGCGCGATGATCCACAACCGAAATTTTCACGAGTTAATAAAATAGTAGCACCTTGATAACGTAGTTTATTAAGGACAAAATCCGGATCAGGTTGTAGACCAAGATCATCCAGGAAACGCCAATCGTGAAAAAGGTGTTGACCAAAACCGACTCGAGTGACTTTTTGTAAAAATTGTTTTGGAATGATCACATCAGTATCAATATTGGCCATATCTAAAGCAGCCACTAAGCCAGTATGTTGGATAAATTTTTTCATTTACCAATTCCTATTTTGTTTGATCATTGTTGATCTTACGTATATCGATAAAATGGCCGTAGATAGCTGCAGCGGCCGCCATAGCGGGACTGACTAAGTGAGTTCGACCACCTCGCCCTTGACGCCCTTCAAAGTTACGGTTACTGGTAGAGGCACAACGTTCACCAGCAGCGAGGCGATCACTATTCATTGCCAAACACATTGAACAACCGGGTAAACGCCATTCAAAACCGGCATCGATAAATATTTTGTCTAAACCTTCGTGCTCTGCTTGTGCTTTTACTGGCTCTGAACCGGGAACAACAATAGCTTGTACATTAATGGCCACTTTATTGCCTTTTGCAATAGCGGCAGCAGAACGCAAATCTTCAATACGGGAATTAGTGCAAGAACCGATAAATACTTTATCAATTTTTATGTCAGTCAATTTGCTGCCAGCTTGTAATCCCATATAATTTAATGCTTTCTCAGCGGATGCGCGCTCAATTGGATCAGGCAATGAGCTAGGTGACGGTATAGGATGATCAATGGCAATTACTTGCGCTGGATTGGTCCCCCAAGTAACCTGAGGCGCAATTTCCGCTGCATCAATCGTTTTAATGGCATCATAATTGGCATTCGGATCAGACTTTAACGTTTTCCAATAGTTAACAGCTTGTTGCCAATGTTCTCCGGTTGGTGCAAATCGACGGCCTTTAATATAATTAAATGTGGTTTCATCGGGTGCAATAATTCCCGCTTTAGCACCCATTTCAATCGCCATGTTACAGATAGTCATTCGGCCTTCCATGGTTAAGTTTTCAATTGCCTTACCACAAAATTCAATAACATAACCCGTCCCACCGGCACTACCTATTTTGCCAATCATCGCCAGCACCAGATCTTTTGCTGTGATGCCATTAGCCAGTTCACCGATAACTTCAATTTTCATCGTTTTAGCTCGAGCTTGTTTTAAGGTTTGGCTGGCCAAAACATGCTCAACTTCCGATGTGCCAATACCAAAAGCTAATGCGCCGAAGGCACCATGGGTTGCGGTATGAGAATCACCACAAACGATAGTCATGCCGGGTAAAGTGATGCCTTGTTCTGGTCCCATAACATGGACAATACCTTGGAAAGGATGTTTTAAATCGTAAAGTGTGATAGCAAATTGCTGACAATTTTTTATTAAGGTTTGCATTTGAATGCGGGCCATTTCACCACTAGCATTAATATCTTTAGTTTGAGTAGAGACATTGTGATCCATGGTGGCAAAGGTTTTATTAGGTTGTCTGACCAAACGGTTATGAGCTCGCAAACCATCAAATGCTTGGGGTGAAGTAACTTCATGCAATAGGTGGCGATCGACATAAATTAATGGTGTTTCATTTGCCGTTTCATGGACAATGTGTGCATCGTACAATTTTTGATATAAAGTTTTCGCCATAATCTAAGCCTCTTGCATAATATAACGGGCAATAATACTGCCCATTTGATCAGTACTGACAAATTGCTTATCTAATGCCAAATCCTGCGTTCGATAACCTTGTAATAAGGTTTTATTGACGGCATTTTCTATCGCATCGGCAATATGTGGTTGATGCAGGCTATAACGCATCATTAGCGCTACTGATAAAATTTGCGCAATTGGATTAGCAATATTTTTACCGGCGATATCCGGTGCTGAGCCGCCAGCTGGTTCGTATAAGCCAAAATTTTGCTGATTTAAACTGGCGGAAGGTAACATCCCCATTGAACCGGTAATCATTGCACATTCATCGGAAATAATATCACCAAAAATATTAGAGCAGAGCAAAACATCAAATTGCGCAGGATTTTTAATCAACTGCATAGTGGCATTATCAATATACATATGGTTGATTTCGACATCAGGGTAAATTTTGGCAGTATCATTAACAACCTCTCGCCATAAAATCGAACTCTGCAATACATTAGCTTTGTCTATTGATGTTACTTTATAGCTTCGTTTACGTGCTGCTTGAAAAGCGGTATGCGCAATGCGTTCAATTTCAAAGCGATGATAAATTTCAGTATCAAAGGCTTTTTCATCAATGCCTGCCCCGACACGTCCTTTAGGTTGACCAAAATAGATCCCACCTGTTAATTCACGCACACAAAGAATATCAAAACCTTTTGCTGCCGTATCTGCCCGTAATGGACAAAAGTTATTTAAACTAGGATAAAGACGGGCAGGTCGTAGGTTGCTAAATAATTGAAAATGCTTGCGTAAAGGTAACAATGCACCGCGCTCTGGTTGACTATCTGGTGGCAGGTGTTCCCATTGTGGGCCACCGACTGAACCAAAGAGTATCGCATCTGCTTGTTGGCAACCTGAAAGTGTTTCAACGGGCAATGGCTGACCATGGCGATCAATAGCAATTCCGCCGACATCATATTCATGCGTTATGATAGTCAAATTAAACTGTTGGCCAATAGCAGCTAACACCTTATAGGCTTGGGCCATAACTTCCGGGCCAATACCATCACCCGGTAAAACAGCGATATTATAATTATTAGCCATATTATTGAGCTACCTCTGTATTGCAGTGATTTTTTTGTTTTTTGACCAATTCGGCACGCCAAATATTATTTAACACATGGATCATTGCCATGGTAGATGAGCCGATAATATCGGTTTCCAATCCGATACCATGAAAACGACGGTCGAAACATTCAGCGACAATATCAACTTGACCTAAAGCTTCATTACCTTGACCATTAGCGGATAACTGGTAAGAGATCAGTTTAATAGGATAATTTGCTATTTTATTAATTGCCTGATAAATCGCATCAACTGGCCCATTGCCTGTTGCTACGTCAGATTTTTCCTGACCGCCACAGATTATTTTTATCGTGGCAGTGGCAACCACATTTGAGCCGGATTGGACACTGAAATAGGTTAAACGGAAAAATTCAGGCTCTTGTTGTTGTTGATTGATAAAAGCTAAAGCTTCTAAGTCATAGTCAAAGATCTGGCCTTTTTTATCTGCTAAGCGCAAAAATGCTGCATATAACTGTTCTAAATTGTAATCTGTAGCTTGATATCCCATCTCTGTCATTCGATGCATTACTGCAGCGCGACCAGAACGGGAAGTCAGATTTAATTGCGTCTCTTTTATACCAATTGATGCTGGTGCCATAATTTCATAAGTTTCTCGATTCTTAAGTACACCATCTTGATGGATACCTGAAGAATGTGAGAAAGCATTACTTCCAACGATCGCTTTATTGGCAGGTATAGGGGCATTACATAACTTGCTGACTAATTGGCTGGTACGATAAATTTCTTGATGATTAATATTTGTCGTGACGGCTAACATTTTTTGGCGCACTTTAATTGCCATAATAATTTCTTCTAAGGCACAGTTGCCAGCGCGTTCTCCTAACCCATTAATTGTTCCTTCTACTTGTCGAGCACCGGCTTGAATTGCAGCAATAGAATTGGCTACCGACATACCTAAATCATCATGACAGTGGACAGAAATAATGGCTTTATCGATGTTTGGTACCCGATTAAAAAGATCTTTAATAATATTGCCAAACTGGGAAGGGATAGTATAACCAACGGTATCAGGAATATTAATCGTTGTTGCACCGGCATTGATCGCCATTTCCACTATCCGACATAAATTATCAGGCTCAGTGCGGCCGGCATCTTCACAGGAAAACTCTATGTCGTCTGTATAGTTTCTGGCATGCTTAATTGAGTGGCTAGTGAGGGCTAAAATATCATTAAATGAACGCTTTAATTTATGTTCAATATGTAATGATGACGTTGCTAAAAAAAGATGTAACCGGAAACTATTGGCAACGTTAAGTGCTTCAGCGGCAATATTAATGTCGTTATCAACACAGCGTGCCAAACCACATATACGGCTATTTTTAATTTCTTTGGCGATGGCTTGAACCGATTTAAAATCTCCTGGTGAAGAGACAGGAAAGCCAGCTTCAATGACATCAACGCCTAGACGTTCCAAAGCATAAGCAATTTGTAGTTTTTCTTTGATGCTTAAACTGGCTTGTAAAGCTTGTTCGCCATCACGTAATGTTGTATCAAAGATAATGATATTATTGCTCATACTGTTGGTTCCTTTATCGACTTCTTGGTTGTTATCGGTTTTTGGGTTAGTAAGTTTATAGAAAGTGCTATTTAGTAAGATTGGGCGCATAAAAAAACCCGCGCTTGTGCGCGGGTTCTTTTATGTGGGTAGATATTAATAACTTCGTTCACCCATAAGCATACCGCGCACTGAAAATGCGAGAAGTAGTAGGCTTAGTAGGTGAATAAAACGTGACATAAAACATTGACCTTATTAATATCAAAAATATTATCATATTTTTTATAACTAACTTATCTTAACCATTATGTCAATATTAAATAAAAATTAATTTTGTTACATGGTAAATTTTTTACTAGGATATATGGCTAATTTTTATATTTTTAATACGGTTTTTATCTATTCTTTTGATTCAAAAAACTGATAAGATTTCGTAAAAGATTAATTTTGTTGTTTTAATTTATTTCAGTAATGTTTCTTAATTATGAAGTGTAAAATTAGTTTAATAAAAATATATTAGGAAGTGTTTGTTATAAAAATGAGTAAAGGAAATATTGAATAAGCAATAATTTATTCTGTGATGAATCTGATAATTTGTTGTGAATAATAAGAATTGAATAATTTTATTATGAATTCTACCACGCTTTGTTTTATCATCTAATTGAAGGATTAATAGATGGATATTTAATTTTATTATTTATTGATTATGTGAATGTTGAAGGATAATAATTTTATAATTAGGGCTTTGGTAGAAATGATTTTTAAACTGATCAGTTAATGTTAAGGCATGGAAGCTAAAATCATTTAAAAAGTTAAATGGTTCGCTTAATTTATTTTAATGAATTTAAGAATAAAACAAGATACCTAAGTTAATAATTAATTAGGTTAATTTTTTATTTTTATTCATTAAATATACATATATATCAAGAGGGGTAAAATAATGACTGACTACAACACAGTTTCAGCAACGAAAAAAGAGCCAAGCGATATTCATTTGCGAAATGTTGATTTAAATTTATTAACGGTTTTTGATGTAGTTATGCAGATGCAGATGCAGATGCAGAATGTGACCCGTGCAGCACAAATTTTAGGGATGTCACAGCCTGCTGTCAGTAATGCTGTATCGCGTCTGAAAGTGATGTTCAATGATGAGCTTTTTGTTCGTTATGGCCGAGGTATTCAGCCAACTTCACGTGCTAAGCAATTATTTGGTCCAGTTAGACAGGCATTACAATTAGTACATAATGAATTACCTGGCGCAGGATTCGAACCAGAGCAGAGTGAACGAGTATTTAAATTATCAATATGTAGCCCACTAGATATTCGTTTGGCAGCTAGTATTGTTGCTCGAGTTAAGCAGAATGCACCAAATATTGACGTAATTATCCAATCTTATCTTGATGATAATATTGCCCATCAATTAAAATACCAAGAAACAGAATTTGTTATTAGCTATAACGAATTTGATAAACCTGAATATCATCACCATCCATTATTTAATGATGAATTAGTTCTAGCTGTGTCTAATAATCACCCCAATATTAAAAATACAATTTCTAATGATATATTACAGCATGAAAAACATGCTGTTGTCTCCATGGATAATATGGGTTCTTTTAGTAAACCCTATTATCATAATAGCGATCTTTTTCATTCTATTATTTACCAAGGAACAGATTTAAATAGCGTATTAAATATTGTTTCTCAGACTCATTTTGTCGCTATTGCACCAAAATGGCTTGTTGAATATTATTAGAGTCAGTTAAATTTAAGATCGGTTGAATTACCCTGGGAAAGAACAACACGTCCTTGTTATTTGATCTGGCATGAATCAACAACGCGAGACAAAGGACATAAGTGGATGAAAACGCAATTAGGACAACTGAGTAACTAATAAATAGAATATTTTTTCGTATAATCAGTAAATAAGTCGACAGGAACAGATAATAACGTTTGAATTAAAGATAGCTTGTAAATTATCCTATTACAATTATCAAATTGATATATAAAATATTTTTCTTTTATAAAAGCACTTTTATGCCAAGTCATTGTTACGTTAGTATGGATTTGGTGTGAATGTGTTTTTTAATTTCATTAAAACCTCTTTTTTTATCTAACAATTATGTATAATGCCGCTATTAGCTAACAGCTGTACGCTGAAATTATTTTTTATAACTTTAGCTAATATGACCTGTTGTCATTAAATAATCATATTTGGTAAATAAAGTTCACTAAGGGAAGTTATTTTGACTATTGAGAATTTGCATTCTTATCATTTAGTTAACCAGTTTCAGCAAAAGATTAATTCGCCAATTTTGTCTAATAGAGTTGCTTTTAGGCAATGGTCAGCAACTCATCAAAGTCAATTAACTTGGCAAGAAATTGGCCAAAAAACAGAATCTATTTCTTTAGCATTACTTGAATTAGGGGTGAATGTACAAGAAAATGTTGCTATTTTCGCGGATAATAGTATGAATTGGTCTTTAACCGATCTGGCTATTTTACAAATCCGGGCAGTGACGGTGCCTCTCTATTCAACCAGTAATGTCACTCAAGCTTCCTATATCTTAAATAATGCTAATATTCGTATTCTATTTGTTGGCGATCAAGTTCAATATGATGTTGCTAAATTGTTATTTAAATTATGCCCTAAATTGACCGATATCATTGTTTTTAATGAATATATTGATATTTCTGACTGCCCAAAAGCTTACTCTCTATCGACATTAATGCAGAAATCTTCCCCCCAATTTTTAACCGAATTGAAACAACGGATTGCACAATATCAATTAAGTGATTTATTTACATTAATTTATACTTCGGGCACAACAGGTGAGCCAAAAGGAGTGATGCTTGATTATGCTAATATGGCGGCACAGCTTTATTTACATGATGAACGTTTGACCTTAACTGAGTCGGATATTTCACTCTGCTTTTTACCACTTTCTCATGTTTTTGAGCGAGCCTGGAGTTTTTATGTTATGCATATTGGCGCACAAAACATCTATTTAACAGATGCCCACAGTGTTCGAGAAGCGATGGTTGCGGTAAAACCTACGGTGATGTGCGCGGTGCCCCGTTTTTATGAAAAAGTTTATGCCGCTATAAATCAGAAAGTTTCCAAAGCATCTTGGCTAAGAAGAGCACTTTTCAATTGGGCGCTTCGTCAAGGTAAGCGTCAAGTAGCCTTAGTTCAACAAGGAAAAAAAGGCAACTTGTTACATCGTTTTTTTTATCGTAATGCAGATAAATGGGTATTAACTAAATTAAAAATGATTTTAGGTGGCAAATTGCGTTTTTTACCTGCCGCTGGTGCTCATCTTGATGATGAGGTTATTCGTTTCTTTTTAGCGGTCGGGATTAATATCAAATATGGTTATGGTATGACTGAAACTTGTGCAACGATTTCTTGCTGGGAAGAGAATAGTTATTGCTTAGGTTCGATTGGTACGCCATTATCTGATATTCAGGTGCGTATTGGTCAGGAAAATGAGATCCAGGTTAAAGGGCCTATTGTGATGAGAGGTTATTTTAATAAACCAATAGAAACAGCACAGGCATTCACCCAAGATGGTTGGTTCAAAACAGGAGATGCGGGTAGGCTTGATGCAGTCGGCAACTTGTTCATTACCGAACGGTTAAAGGATTTAATGAAAACCTCTAATGGTAAATATATTGCTCCTCAGCTGATTGAAGGTGCATTAGGTCAAGATCGTTTTATTGAACACATTGCAGTAATTGCTGATGCCCGTAAATTTGTTTCTGCACTTATTGTTCCTTGTTTTGATTCGCTGGAAGAGTATGCCCATTCAATTAATTTGAAATATCACTGTCGATTAGAACTATTACGTAATAGCCGTATTGTTGAACTTTTTGATTTACGCCTTAAAGAAATGCAAAAGAATTTCGCTAACTTTCATCAGGTAAAACGTTTTACTCTATTACCCATTGGTTTTTCTATGGAAAATGGTGAGTTAACCCCTACCTTAAAATTAAGGCGTAAAATCATCGCCCAACGATATCAGCGTGAAATTGAATCCATGTATCAAGACTAAATTCTGCTAATTTTTTCATGGTGGAAAAAACAAATTTTGCGGTGAAAATATCTCTTCAGCAAGTTAAAATAGAGCAACATTTATTGTCTCAAGCTTTTGGGACTTTTCCTGTTAGCAAAAGGGGTCATCAACGTGAAATTGGATGAAATTGCCCGTCTAGCTGGAGTTTCCCGTACAACCGCCAGTTACGTTATCAATGGTAAAGCTAAACAGTATCGAGTCAGCGATAAAACTGTTGAAAGAGTGATGTCTGTTGTTAAGGAACATAACTATTATCCAAATGCGGTCGCTGCTGGGTTGCGAGCTGGCCGTACCAATTCAATTGGCTTAGTGATCCCGGACTTAGAAAATAGCAGTTATACTCGGATTGCCAATTATCTTGAGCGCAATGCGCGTCAATGTGGTTATCAGTTACTTATTGCCTGCTCTGAAGATCAACCTGATAACGAAACACGGTGTATAGAGCACTTATTAAAGCGTCAGGTGGATGCAATCATTGTTTCTACCGCTTTAGCACCTGAACATCCTTTTTATCAGCGCTGGGCTAATCGTTCATTACCCATTATTGCTTTAGATCGCGCATTAGAACCGCAGCATTTTATTAGTGTTGTAGGCGATGATTTACAAGATGCCAAAATGTTAGCAACTGAATTACATAAATTTTCAGTTGAAAAAGTTCTCTATTTAGGCGCGTTACCTGAGCTTTCAGTTAGTCTATTACGTGAACAGGGATTTAGAGAATCTTGGCAAGAAAATTCAAATTCAGTCACTTATTTATATGCTAGTAGTTACGAACGCCATGCTGCTGAAGAAATATTTGCGCAGTGGCTACATTATAATGAAATGCCGAAAGCATTTTTTACCACATCATTTTCTCTGTTACAGGGCGTAATGGACGTGATGTTAAAGCGTGATGGACGATTAGCTAGTGATATTGTGATTGCAACTTTTGGTGATAATGAATTGTTAGATTTTTTAACCTGCCCAGTATTATCTGTTGTGCAACGTCACCAAGCTATTGCTGATAAAGTAATAGAATTGGTATTAGCGAGTTTAAGTGAAAATAACAAGCCAAGTATTGGTATAACACGTATTCAACGTGACTTATGTCGAAGAGGTAGCTTAAGTCGTAAAATTTAACTTAAGTTGAAAATATCTAATCAAATTTTAAAAATGCGCTATTAAAATGGCGTATTTTTAAAAAATTAATAAACTAATAACAATAAATGGCAATAATTCAGATAATTCTTAATAAAATTGTTTCGAATATTAAGATTTAGACATAAAATAGTCACGGACAGATATAGAATATTTTTCTATTCAACGTATGGAATTTATACGATTAGCAAAATAAAAAATTACTGTGTATTTATCAGTATGTGTAATATACTGATAAATAATACAAATTTTAAAATTGCGCTGAAAATAATTTTGGGGAAGTTTGATTAATTGTTATTTATATGGATAAAGTGTTATCTGAAAGTTGATTTAAAATGAAGCATTGGTTGTATATCTTAGTTTTTAATTCATTTTTTGCGAAATAAATAAGTTTCGGCAGTGAATATAAGTATAAAAATTAATTTATTCAATTTTATCATAATGTTAATTGTTTTTAATTTTTTACTCGTCAGAAAACCCACCTAATCATCTTCCAACATTATTCTGTAAATAAAACTAAAGCTCTGTTGCTCTTGCTTGACAAGATTTTCATACCCTTCGTAAACTCTATAGTAAGTGGGAAATTGTGGTGTAATGTGGTGATTTTTGTAATATAAGGGTTGAAGAGATATGTTTCGTGGCGCAACACTCGTCAATCTCGACAGCAAAGGGCGATTAACTGTGCCTACGCGTTATCGCGGTATGCTGAGCGAGGAGTCGGAAGGGCAGATGGTTTTTACTATCGACCTTCATCAGCCATGCCTATTACTTTATACATTACCTGAATGGGAAATTATTGAAAAAAAACTATCACAACTTTCTACTATGAATCCGGCTGAACGTCGTGTTCAGCGTTTATTACTTGGACATGCCAGTGAATGTCAGATGGATAGTGCAGGTCGTCTTTTGCTCGCTAATACCTTGCGACAACATGCAGGGCTCAAGAAGGCAGTCATGCTGGTTGGTCAAATTAATAAATTTGAGTTATGGGATGAGCAGACTTGGTATCAGCAAGTACAAGCAGATATTGAGGCTGAGCAGAGCGCAAATGAACCATTATCAACGCGGTTACAGGATCTATCTCTTTAATATGGCAGACAGTCGATTTAAACATATCAGTGTGCTTCTTGATGAAGCAGTCAATGGATTGAATATAAAAGCAAATGGTATTTATGTTGATGGTACATTTGGCCGGGGAGGGCACTCGCAATTAATTCTCTCTCGGTTAGGCAGTAAAGGGCGTTTGATAGCGATAGATCGTGATCCACATGCAGTGGCAGCCGCTGAAGAAATGATTACTGATAACAGATTTTCAATTAAACATGGTTCTTTTTCTCAGTTACAAACATTTATTGCACAAGAGGGATTAGTTGGCAAGATTGATGGCGTACTGCTTGATTTAGGTGTTTCATCACCGCAACTAGATGATCCAGAGCGAGGTTTTTCTTTTATGCGTGATGGACCATTAGATATGAGGATGGATCCGACAACAGGTCAATCTGCTGCACAATGGTTGATGAAGGCGGATGAAGCAGATATAGCCTGGGTATTGAAAACTTATGGTGAAGAACGATTTGCCAAAAGAATTGCAAAAGCGATTGTGGCTCGTAACCATCATTCAGCGGAGGAACCATTAACACGGACAAAGCAACTCGCAGAATTGATAGCACAAGTCAGCCCGTTTAAGGAAAAACATAAGCATCCAGCAACGCGATCGTTCCAGGCAATCCGCATATATATCAATAGTGAATTGGAGGAAATTGCAAAAGCGCTAGAGGGTTCATTAAATATATTGGCACCACAGGGACGGCTATCGATTATTAGTTTTCACTCATTGGAAGATAGATTGGTTAAGCGTTTTATCCGAGAGCATAGCCGGGGACCAAAAGTCCCAGTCGGATTACCATTAACCGATGTGCAATTAAAAGCAATTGGTAGCCCTATATTGAAAGTGTTAGGCAAAATGAAACCGACCGAAAGAGAAATTATTGAAAACCCACGAGCAAGAAGCTCCGTTGTGCGTTTTGCTGAAATGTTGGAATGATAATGACAGCGGAAAAATATAGCTTAATTAGGATCATTGCTTATGATATTTTTCGCCACGGAGCTGTCCCATTGATTCTGTTGATAGTGATTATTATATCAGCGATTTCAATTGTTACAGTCAGTCACCAAACACGGTTATTAACGGCGCAAAAGGATTTGATGACAGAAGAAAAAGAATCATTAGATATAGAATGGCGCAATTTGATTTTGGAAGAGAACTCCTTAGGAAATCATAGTCGAGTTGAGCGCCTTTCGGTAGAAAAGCTACAAATGATCCATGTAGATCCGACGCAAGAACATATTGTGATTGCAAAATAGTTTAGTAAATAGGTAAACAACATGAAGCCTGCGCGCTCAGTGAAGTATAGAAGACGGTACGAAGAAAAAGTTAGCTATGTTAGCTGGCGTTTCTTGCTATTGTGCGCGGGCATAGGATTGGCATTAATTGGTCTGATTGTTCGTGTTACTTACCTGCAAGTTATTAATCCGGAAGAGCTTGTTAGGGAAGGTGACATGCGCTCGCTTCGCGTTCAGAAAGTGACGGCTGCACGCGGCATGATAAGTGATCGTGAGGGGCGACAGTTGGCAGTAAGTGTTCCGGTTTATGCTATTTGGGCTGATCCGAAAATAATTTATGAAAATGGTGGATTAACCAATGATGAACGTTGGCAAGCTTTAGCGGATGAGTTAAGGATACCACTTGAACAAGTCAACCATAAAATTAGTCTTAATTCTAACAGTCGGTTTGTCTATTTAGCTCGTCAAGTCAATCCATCGGTTGGTGAATATGTTGGTAAATTAAAAATAGCGGGTATTTATTTACGTAAAGAGTCGCGTCGTTATTACCCATCTGGTCCAGTTGCCGCACATTTGATTGGAGTGACTGATATTGATGGGCAGGGAATTGAAGGAATTGAAAAAAGCTTTAACTATCTGTTAACTGGAGCGCCAGGTGAAAGGATAGTGCGTAAAGATCGTTATGGGAAAGTTATCGAAGATATTTCTTCCATTGATAGTCAGGTTGCCCACGACTTGGTATTAAGTATTGATGAACGCATACAGTCGTTGGTTTATCGTGAATTAACCCGCAGTGTAATGGAAAATAAAGCCGAATCGGGTACCGCTATTTTGGTAGATGTTCACACGGGTGAGGTATTGGCAATGGCCAATAGCCCATCCTATAACCCGAATAATCTTGCGGGTACCCCAACTGAAGTCATGCGTAACCGTGCGATCACCGATGTATTTGAGCCCGGCTCAACGGTTAAACCGATGGTGATTGTCAGTGCATTGAATAATGGAATTATTAAAGCCAATAGTGTGTTAAATACTCAGCCCTATATGATTAGTGGTCATGAAATTAAAGATGTAGCAAGGTATAGTGAGTTATCTGTTACCGGTATTTTACAAAAATCAAGTAATGTTGGTGTTTCAAAATTAGCATTAGCGATGCCTGCGGATGAGGTGGTGGATGTTTATGCTCGTTTTGGTTTAGGTAAACCAACAAATTTAGGATTAATTGGGGAAAGTAGTGGCATCTTTCCTAATAAAAAAACGCGGTGGTCTGAATTTGAAAGGGCCACCTTTTCTTTTGGTTATGGGTTAATGGTTACACCATTACAGTTAGCGCGAGTTTATGCAACAATTGGTAGTTTTGGTATTTATCGTCCGCTATCAATAACAAAAGTTGATCCGCCGGTATCAGGTGCGCGTATTTTCCCTGAGGGAATTATGCGGACAGTGGTTCGCATGATGGAAAGCGTCGCATTGCCTGGTGGTGGGGGCGTCCGAGCCGCAGTGAAGGGTTATCGAATAGCGATTAAGACAGGTACAGTAAAAAAAGTCGGCAATGATGGTCATTATATTAATCAATATATTGCTTATACGGCTGGAGTTGCACCGGCAAGTAACCCTCGCTATGCCCTGGTTGTGATTATCAATGAACCCACTGCGGGGAAATATTACGGTGGTGCTGTTTCTGCACCCGTATTTGGAACCATTATGGGTGGCGTTTTACGTTTAATGAATGTAGAGCCTGATGCATTGACCTCAGATGATAATGAATTAGTAATTAACAAGATAAAAGAGGATACAGGTGGCAGATCGTAATCTACGCGATTTACTTGCACCACTGGGTGTTAACGCGCCAGATAAGGTGTTACGAGAAATGACGCTTGATAGCCGTAAGGTAGCGGCAGGAGACCTATTTTTAGCAGTTAAGGGCCATCAAAAAGATGGACGGCAATATATTTCTCAAGCGATAGCGCAAGGTGTTGCCGCCATTATTGCTGAAGCAAAAGGAGAGACAGAAGCTGGGACGATTCGATATATGCATGGCGTTCCTGTCATTTATATTAATGATCTAAATAATCAATTATCACTGTTAGCAGGCGAATTTTATCAACATCCAGCGGCAAAGTTGCGATTGATTGGTGTAACAGGAACTAATGGTAAAACAACAACTACTCAGCTAATTGCTCAGTGGGCAAAGGGATTGGGCGAAGTTAGTGCCGTAATGGGCACAGTGGGTAACGGAATATTAGGACAGATTGTACTTAGTGAAAATACCACCAGCTCAGCGGTTGATGTTCAGGCTGAATTGCAGTTGTTGCTGGATAAACAGGCTACTTTAGTTGCGATGGAAGTTTCCTCCCATGGTTTAGTGCAAAGCCGTGTTGCGGCTATTCCTTTTACCGCGGCTGTATTTACTAATTTAAGTCGTGATCACCTTGATTATCATGGTGATATGCAAAATTATGCAGCGGCAAAATGGTTATTATTTTCAACCCATAAATCTGATAAACAGATTATTAATGTGGATGATGAGACGGGTTTGCAGTGGCTTGAAAAATTACCACAGGCATGTGCCGTTTCGATGGAAAATCGTATACCTACTGATTGGCAAGGTGCTTGGATGTTAGTAGAGCAAGTTGATTATCATGATCGTGGAGCGACTATTCATTTTAATTCAACTTGGGGAAAAGGCTCGCTTAAAAGTCCCTTGATGGGGGCTTTTAATGTCAATAATGTTATGTTGGCTATGGCAACACTGTTAATGATGGGTTACCCATTTGAAGCGGTAATAAAATCATCGCATGCCATACAACCAGTTTGTGGACGAATGGAAGTCTTCACTTCACCTGGACGGCCAACTGTTGTGGTCGATTATGCTCACACTCCTGATGCGCTCGAAAAAGCATTAAGTGCGCTACGTCTGCATTGTCGTGGCAGACTTTGGTGTGTATTTGGTTGTGGCGGTGATCGCGACAAGGGTAAACGTGCATTGATGGGGAGTGTGGCTGAACAGTATGCTGATATTGTGGTAGTAACCGATGATAATCCACGTAGTGAAGAGCCAAAAGCCATCATTAATGATATTTTAAGCGGTTTTCTTGACGCGGGTCGGGCAATGCCGATTGTCGGGCGCGTGGAAGCGGTTACCAGTGCGATTATGCAGGCAAATGCTGATGATGTCATATTAATTGCCGGTAAAGGGCATGAAGATTATCAAATTATTGGTGATCGGCGGCTTGATTATTCCGATCGCTTGACGGTAGCACGATTATTGGGGGTGATGGCATGATCCCTATTTCATTAAAGCAATTGGCTACTGTGACACAAGGCACTCTGCAGCAAATAGATGAACAGCAGGCTGGCAGCTTATGGCTTAATGCGGTAACAACGAATAGTCGCCAGCGGCCCATTAAGGGTTTGTTTATTGCTTTAAAGGGTAAACATTTTGATGGTCATCATTTTGCTGAACAGGCTACTATAGCGGGTGCTAGCGCATTGTTAGTTGAGCGACCGCTAACCATTCACTGCCCACAAGTTATAGTTGAAGATACGCGCTTAGCAATGGGAAAATTAGCCGCTTGGGTTCGATCGCAAAGCAAGGCTAAAGTTATTGGACTAACGGGTTCTTCTGGCAAAACCTCGGTTAAAGAGATGGTGGCCGCCATTCTAACTCAATCCGGCATGACACTTTTTACTGAAGGTAATTTCAATAATGATATTGGTGTACCATTAACGTTATTTCGTTTGACGGCAGAGCACGAGTATGCAGTGATTGAAATGGGAGCTAATCATATTGGTGAAATTGCCTATACAACTAATATGGTTAGACCGGATAGCGTATTAGTCAATAATTTATTTGCTGCCCATCTTGAAGGTTTTGGTTCATTAACGGGTGTTGCTAAAGCAAAAGGCGAGATTTTTCAAGGATTAGCGGAACAAGGAACGGCGGTTATTAATTTGGCTAGCCATGATTGGAAAAATTGGCAATCGTATTTTAAACAACAGCAAACCCTATGGCGTTTTTCGCTAACAAAACAGCAACAGGCTGATTTTTATGCGGAAAATATTGCAATTAAATCAACAGGTAGCGAATTTGAGTTGCATACACCGATCGGTGTGGCCTCAATATTTTTAGCCTTGCCAGGTAAACATAATATTGCCAATGCATTAGCGGCTAGCGCGTTAGCAATGTCAGTGGGGGCAACCCTTGAGCAAGTTAGTCTTGGATTGGCACATGTTCAGCCAGTATCAGGTCGTTTATACCCGATTTATTTAGCGCCCGGTAAGCTTATTTTAGATGACACTTACAATGCTAATACCGGCTCTATGATTGCCGCCGCCGATGTTTTGTCCCAAATGCCAGGCTACCGTATCTTGGTTGTTGGTGATATGGGGGAATTAGGCGATAAGACTGAAAAATGTCATCAGGAGGTCGGCGTGGCGACTCGCCAAATGAAGCTTGACCGAGTGTTAAGTGTCGGTCAACAAAGTGTCATTATTAGCCAACAGAGTGGTTGTGGTGAGCATTTTGCTTCTAAAAAAGAGTTAATTGCGAAACTGATCCCATTAATAAAAGAACACGAAACCGTATCAGTTTTAGTTAAAGGTTCGCGCAGTACAGCAATGGAAGAAGTTGTACACGCCTTACAGGAGTGCTTTTTATGTTAGTCTGGTTAGCCGAATATTTAGTTAAATATTTTTCTGGCTTTAATCTTTTCTCCTATTTGACATTTCGGGCTATTACCAGTTTGTTAACGGCTTTGGTGATTGCGCTATGGATGGGACCCCATTTGATTTTCTATTTGCAAAAATTACAAATAGGTCAGGTTGTGCGTGATGAAGGTCCCGAATCGCATTTTAGTAAGCGTGGTACGCCTACCATGGGAGGCGTATTGATTTTATCTTCTATTGTAATTTCAGTCATGCTATGGGCGCGGTTAAATAATCCCTATGTTTGGTGCGTACTAGTTGTTTTATTGGGATATGGCGTTATTGGTTTTATTGATGATTATCGTAAAGTGGTGCGTAAAAACGCTAAAGGGTTGATAGCTCGTTGGAAATATTTCTGGCAATCCTTATTAGCTCTGGGTGTCGCATTTGTTTTATATAGCACAGGTAAGGATACGGCAGTCACGCAATTGGTTGTACCCTTTTTTAAAGATGTCATGCCACAACTGGGTCTGTTTTATATTTTACTGACTTATTTTGTCATTGTCGGCACAAGTAATGCAGTTAATTTAACTGATGGATTAGACGGTTTAGCGATTATGCCAACGGTTTTTATTTCCGCCGGCTTTGCACTAGTGGCTTGGGCAACGGGTAATTTCAATTTTGCTAACTATTTAAAAATTCCTTATATCAATCATGCAGGTGAATTAGTCGTGGTTTGTACGGCAATTGTTGGTGCCGGTTTGGGATTTTTATGGTTTAACACCTATCCTGCGCAAGTTTTTATGGGTGATGTTGGCTCTTTAGCATTAGGCGGTGCATTAGGAACGATTGCAGTTTTACTACGGCAAGAATTTTTATTATTGATTATGGGTGGGGTGTTTGTCGTTGAAACCTTATCGGTCATTTTACAAGTGGGATCATTTAAACTGCGTGGCCAACGCATTTTTCGCATGGCACCGATCCATCATCATTACGAATTAAAAGGCTGGCCTGAACCTCGAGTTATTGTGCGTTTTTGGATCATTTCATTAATGTTGGTATTGATTGGATTAGTGACATTAAAGGTACGTTAATAATGGTTAATTATCAGGGCAAAAAAGTTGTCATAATCGGGTTAGGCCAGACAGGTCTATCTTGTGTCGACTTTTTTCTCTCTCGCCAGGTTGTACCACGCGTGATTGATACCCGAATAACACCACCAGGTAAAGACAAATTGCCTGCCGAAGTCGACTGTCACTGTGGCAGTTGGAATAATGAATGGCTGATGGCAGCTGATTTGATCGTCGTTAGCCCAGGTATTTCCCTTGCTACCCCAGAATTAAAAATAGCAGCAGATAAAGGGATTGAAATTATTGGTGATATTGAGCTTTTTTGTCGCGAAACGCACAAACCTATCGTGGCTATTACTGGCTCTAATGGTAAAAGTACGGTTACAGCACTAGTTGGCGAAATGGCAAAAGCAGCTAATTGGCGAGTGGCAATTGGTGGTAACATTGGGACGCCGGCTCTGACATTATTAGCCAAAGATTATGATTTATATGTATTAGAGCTTTCCAGTTTTCAACTTGAAACAACATCCAGTTTAAAGGCAGCGGTAGCAACCATATTGAATGTGACAGAAGATCATATGGATCGATATCCGTCTGGCATTCAACAATATCGTGTAGCTAAGTTACGAATTTATGCTGGCGCTAAAATTTGTATTATTAATCAACAAGATCCACAAACCTGGCCATTGCGCGGTCGTGATGCTCGTTGTATCAGTTTTGGCATTAATAGCGGCGATTATCAATTGAATACCCGTTGCCAAGAATTACAAATAAAAGGGCAGCCTATTATTAATACCGCTGAAATACGGTTAGTTGGGCAGCATAACTATCTTAATGGAGTGGCTGCCCTGGCTTTAGCTGATGCAGTGAATATTCCGCGTAAAGCCAGTTTAGCGGCATTAACTCAATATGCAGGCTTGCCCCATCGTTGCCAATTAGTTCATCAGCATCTAGGTATTCAATGGGTAAATGATTCTAAAGCAACCAATGTTGGCAGTACGGAAGCAGCTTTAAAAGGTTTACAAGTCGCTGGTACGCTTTATTTATTATTGGGTGGGGAGGGGAAATCGGCAGATTTTTCACCATTAAAACCTTATATCTCAGCAAAAAATATTAAATTATGCTGTTTTGGCCGTGATGGTTATCAATTGGCACAGTTAAAAGCAAATAGTTTGCTACTAGATACAATGGAGCAATGTCTACGGGTCATCGTACCTGAATTGAAAGCCGGTGATATGGTACTTCTTTCACCGGCTTGTGCCAGCTTCGACCAATTTCGTAATTTTGAGCAACGGGGTGAACGGTTTAGCCAATTAGCGAAGGAATTAGGTCAATGATGATATTCAACTTCAAACAGCTGAAAAATTGGGCCAACGGTGAGCCTGATAACGATGTGCTGGATACGATCCTTTATGATCGTACTTTAGTTTGGCTAACATTAGGTCTAGCTATAATCGGTTTTATTATGGTGACATCAGCTTCGATGCCGGTTGGGCAGCGTTTAACTCAAGATCCTTTTTTCTTTGCAAAACGAGATGTTATCTATCTTATTTTATCATTTGCTTTAGCTTTATTAGTCTTAAATATGCCAATGATATGGTGGGAAAAATATAACTTTTTATTATTAATCACCGCCTTAATACTGTTATTAGTGGTACTGGTTGCCGGAAGCTCAGTTAATGGTGCTTCTCGTTGGATTAATACCGGGATTGTTCGTATACAGCCGGCTGAGGTCGCAAAATTAGCCCTGTTTTGCTATGTCTCCAGTTATTTAGTTAGAAAAACTGATGAAGTACGAACACGATTTTTGGGCTTTATTAAGCCGATGTGCATTCTAATATTGATGGCTATTTTGCTGCTATTGCAACCTGATTTAGGTACAGTAATTGTATTGGTTGTGACCACTTTAGCATTGCTATTCCTTGCGGGCGCTAGATTAGCGCCGTTTATTATTGGTATTGTTATTTGTGCGGTAGGTGTTATTGGCTTGATTTATTTTGAACCTTATCGTTTACGTCGAATAACCTCTTTTCTCAATCCATGGGCAGATCCTTTTGGCAGCGGCTATCAATTAACACAATCTTTGATGGCTTTTGGGCGTGGTGAATTATGGGGCCAAGGTTTAGGTAATTCTATTCAAAAATTAGAATATTTGCCTGAAGCACATACTGATTTTATTTTCTCGGTTTTAGCCGAAGAACTCGGTTATATCGGTGTTGTGTTAGTACTTTTAATGTTATTTTTCGTTGCTTTTCGCAGCATGATGATTGGCAAACGGGCGTTAGATGCAACGCAACATTTTTCGGGTTATTTAGCTTGTTCAATTGGTATCTGGTTCACTTTCCAAGCATTGGTTAATGTTGGCGCAGCAGCAGGCATGTTACCAACTAAAGGATTGACATTACCGTTAATTAGCTATGGTGGCTCTAGCCTATTAATTATGTTTATTGCCATTGCTATCTTGTTACGTATCGATTTTGAAACACGCCTTAAGAGAGCGCAAGCATTTGTAAGGAGAACGAAATGAGCCAACCAAAACGCCTCATGGTGATGGCAGGTGGTACCGGAGGACATGTTTTTCCGGGACTGGCGGTGGCTGATTATCTAAAGCAACAAGGCTGGGATGTACGTTGGTTAGGAACTGCTGACCGGATGGAGGCAGATTTAGTTCCAAAGCACGGCATTGAAATTGAATTTATAAACATTTCAGGTTTACGTGGTAAGGGTATTAAAGCATTGCTGATCGCGCCGTTTAAAATTATTAAAGCAATAAAGCAGGCAAAAGTGATTATGCAGCGTTATCAACCTGATGTGGTATTAGGTATGGGGGGATATGTTTCTGGCCCAGGCGGCGTGGCTGCATGGTTATGTAATATTCCAATTGTACTGCATGAGCAAAATGGGGTAGCAGGCTTAACCAATCGTTGGTTAGCAAAAATTGCCAAGCGTGTTTTACAGGCATTTCCAAGTGCGTTTCCTAATGCTACGGTAGTCGGAAACCCAGTTCGTGAAGCAGTATTAGCATTACCTGAGCCTGAAGAACGTTTAATTGATCGTGATGGCGCTATTCGAATATTAGTGATAGGTGGTAGTCAAGGAGCAAGAGTTTTAAACCAAATATTACCCGAAGTCGCTGCTCAATTAGATGGAAAAGTGACCATTTGGCATCAAGCAGGTAAAGGTGCTCAACAAATGACGGAAACTTTATATAAAAAGTTATGCGGTAAATCAGATAATTATAAAGTAACTGAATTTATTGATGATATGGCGGAGGCTTATGCCTGGGCTGATATCATCATTTGCCGCGCTGGTGCTTTAACGGTTAGTGAGGTCGCTGTTGCCGGCTTACCGGCAATTTTTATTCCTTTCCAGCATAAAGATCGGCAGCAGTATTGGAATGCATTACCGTTAGAAAAGGCAGGCGCAGCGAAAATTGTTGAGCAGCGGCAATTTTCAACCGATGTGTTGGTAAAACTTTTAAATCAATGGTCGCGCCCGCAGTTATTAGACATGGCGAAAAAAGCTAGAGCGGCATCAGTTACTGATGCAACTAAACGTGTGGCGGCAGCCTTAATTGAAGTTGCTAAATGAAATCGATTTTGCATTGAATAATGTTGAAATCAGCGATAAAAATAGTGAAGAGAATATAGTGAATACACAACAATTAGCCAAATTAAGAGCAACAGTGCCCGAAATGCGTCGGGTTAAGCATATCCATTTTGTTGGCATTGGCGGTGCTGGCATGGGCGGTATTGCTGAAGTATTGGCTAACGAAGGTTATGAAATTAGTGGGTCTGATTTGTTACCTAATACGGTTACTGAGCAATTAATAGAGCTTGGGGCAAAAATTTATTTTAATCACCGACCAGAGAATGTCGCAAATGCTTGTGTCGTCGTCGTCTCTACGGCAATTGCGGCGGATAATCCAGAAATTATTGCAGCACGTGAAGCACGTATTCCAGTCATTCGACGCGCTGAAATGTTGGCAGAATTGATGCGTTTTCGTCATGGGATTGCTATCGCAGGAACTCATGGCAAAACGACTACCACTGCGATGATTGCCAGTATTTATGCACAGGCAGGGTTAGACCCGACGTTTATCAATGGTGGACTGGTGAAAGCGGCAGGTGTTCATGCACGTTTAGGTACTAGCCGCTATTTGATTGCCGAAGCTGATGAGAGTGATGCTTCTTTCTTACATTTACAACCGTTAGTTGCTGTTATAACAAATATCGAAGCAGATCACATGGAAACTTATGATGGTGATTTTGAGAAATTAAAACAGACCTTCATCAGTTTCTTACATAATCTACCATTTTACGGTCGGGTGGTATTATGTATTGATGATCCGGTGGTGCGTTCGTTGTTACCGCAAATAGGTCGTTATATTACCACTTATGGCTTTAGCGATGACGCAGATGTCCGGATTACATCTTACAAGCAACGAGGTAATCAAGGTTTCTTTACTGTAGCGCGCGAAAACAGAGCCGATTTAGCTTTCATCTTGAATGCACCAGGGCGTCATAATGCATTAAATGCGACTGCGGCCATTGCGGTAGCAACCGAAGAAGGTATTGATGATAGCGCTATCTTGACGGCGTTAAAAAAATTTCAAGGGACTGGGAGACGTTTTGATTTGTTAGGTAATTTCCCTTTAGCGGATGTTAATGGCAAAAAAGGTAGCGTTATGCTGGTGGATGATTATGGTCACCATCCAACAGAAGTTGATGCTACTATTAAAGCAGCAAAAGAAGGATGGCCAAATAAACGTATCGTGATGGTTTTTCAACCTCACAGATATACTCGCACGCGTGATTTGTATGATGATTTTGCCAATATTTTAGAGCAGGTCGATGTGTTGTTGATGCTAGATGTCTATCCGGCAGGAGAGGAACCTATCCCTGGTGCAGATAGTCGATCATTATGTCGGACAATTCGCAATCGAGGCAAATTAGATCCTATTTTTATCGCTGAGCATGACCAAATTGGCGAAACCTTAGCAAAAATTATAGAAGATAACGACCTGATACTTATACAGGGAGCTGGAAATATTGGCAAAATAGCACGTAATTTGGCTGACACAGATTTACGGCCAATGCTAACGAGTAAGGAAAAGTATCATGGCTGATAAAGTTGCCGTGCTTTTAGGCGGAAATTCAGCCGAAAGAGAAGTGTCGCTGCAATCTGGCGATGCGGTAGTAAATGGCTTACGTGACGCTGGCATAGCTGCATATCCAGTTGATATTAAAGATTTTGCTGTCATCAAATTAAAAGAGGCTGGTTATAATAAAGTTTTTATTGCCTTACATGGACGCGGTGGTGAAGATGGGACAGTACAAGGGGTTTTAGAATTTTTAGGCTTACCCTATACCGGGAGTGGGGTTTTAGCTTCATCACTTTCAATGGATAAGTTACGTACTAAACAGTTATGGGCGGGTATAGGTTTGCCGATTGCACCCTATATAGCACTGGACAAGCAACAGTTAGCCATGATGTCAGATGAAATGCTTTTTGAGTCTGTTTGTCATTTGGGTTTACCGCTTATTGTAAAACCAAGTCTTGAAGGTTCAAGCGTTGGTATGAGCAAAGTAACCACTTTGTCTGAATTAAGAATAGCGCTAGAGTTCGCTTTTCGTTATGACAAAGATGTGCTGATTGAGAAATGGCTAAATGGGCCGGAATATACCGTGGCAATTGTAGGGGAACAGGTATTGCCTTCGATTCGTATTCAACCGGTAGGCGTTTTTTATGATTATGATGCAAAATATCTCTCTAATGAGACACAATATTTCTGTCCTAGTGGGTTGAAAGCTGAAGAAGAAGAGCAATTGAATAAATTAGCGCTAGCGGCTTATAAGGCGGTTGGTTGTGCTGGTTGGGGGCGTGTTGATGTCATGAGAGATAACGATGGTGTTTTTTATTTATTAGAAATTAATACCTCACCGGGAATGACTGGCCATAGTTTGGTACCCATGGCTGCGAAACAAGCAGGAATGACTTTTTCACAGTTAGTTAAAAAGATTTTGGAATTGGCGGACTAATATGCCGCAGGCATCACTGAACGTTCGTAATAAAGAGCCTAAAGAGCGTCGGAACGATGGTGGCCGAAGTAATGGTTCTTATTTGGCAGGCATTATTTTCTTCTTAATAGTATTGGGTACTATTATAGGGAGTGGGTGGATGGTGTTAAATTGGATGAAAGATGCCAATAGATTGCCGATTTCCAAGCTGGTGATCACTGGCGAACGCCATTACACCCGTGACGATAATGTTAGAAAAGCAATATTGGCACTGGGTATGCCGGGTACATTTATGACAATTGATGTGAATGCGATCCAGAATCAAATAAAAACCATGCCGTGGATAAGACAAGTTACGGTCCGTAAGCAATGGCCTGATGAACTAAAAATTCATCTAGTAGAATATAAACCTTATGCCAAATGGAATGATACTTTTTTTATTAATGCTGAAGGAACAGTTTTTAGTTTACCAGTGTTACTAAATGTTAAAGGTAATTTCCTGATGTTATATGGTCCACAAGGCAGTCAGCAAGAAGTTTTAGAAATGTATCGTGTTATGCAACAGCAACTGGCGCCACATAATTTTAGCATTAAATCAGTATCGATGACTGCACGCCGCGCGTGGCAATTAGTTTTAGCCAATGATATTCGATTAAATATTGGTAAACAGGATATTAAAGAGCGATTGAACCGTTTTGTTGAGCTTTATCCACTATTAAAACAAGTTACAGATAAACGTATTGGATATATAGATTTGCGATATGGTAGCGGTGCAGCGGTAGGTTGGTTACCACTTTTAGCCGAATCTACTACACACTGAGTTGAAAGAGTTTGGAACTGCTGATTGATCAGATACAGGCAAATTAACGATGATTAAAACGACGGACAGAAAATTAGTAGTTGGTCTTGAAATTGGAACTTCCAAGGTTTCTGCGCTGGTTGGTGAAATTTTGCCTGATGGTATGGTAAATATTATTGGTGTCGGCAATTGTCCATCTCGAGGGATGGATAAAGGCGGCGTGAATGATTTGGAATCTGTCGTTAAATGTGTGCAGCGAGCTATTGATCAAGCTGAATTGATGGCGGATTGCCAAATATCATCGGTTTATCTGGCGCTTTCTGGCAAGCATGTTAGCTGCCAGAATGAAATAGGTATGGTACCTATTTCTGAAGATGAAGTTACTCAAGATGACGTAGATAGCGTTGTTCATACAGCTAAATCTGTCCGAGTTCGTGATGAACATAGAATTTTACACGTTATTCCACAAGAGTATGCTATTGATTATCAAGAAGGAATTAAAAATCCGGTCGGACTTTCAGGTGTACGTATGCAAACTAAGGTACATCTAATTACTTGCCATAATGATATGGCCAAAAATATTGTCAAAGCAGTTGAACGCTGTGGTTTAAAAGTAGATCAATTGATTTTTGCCGGTTTAGCGTCAAGTTATTCCGTTTTAACGGAAGATGAGCGTGAATTGGGGGTATGTGTTGTCGATATTGGCGGTGGAACCATGGATATAGCGGTTTATACTGGCGGTGCACTGCGTCATACCAAGGTTATACCCTATGCAGGGAATGTCGTGACCAGTGATATTGCCTATGCATTTGGTACCCCTCCCAGCGATGCGGAAACAATAAAAGTTCGCCATGGTTGCGCATTAGGTACTATTGTTAGTAAAGACGAAAATGTTGAGGTACCCAGTGTAGGTGGTCGGCCGCCAAGAAGTTTACAACGTCAAACATTAGCTGAAGTAATCGAGCCACGTTACACAGAGTTGCTAAACTTAGTAAATGAAGAGATTTTAAAATTGCAAGAACAATTACGCCAGCAAGGTGTTAAACATCATCTGGCGGCGGGTATTGTCTTAACAGGAGGCGGTGCTCAGATTGATGGTCTAGTCGAATGTGCCCAAAGAGTATTTCATACTCAGGTACGCATCGGTAAGCCATTAAATATAACTGGTTTAACGGACAATGCACAGGAGCCTTATTACTCCACAGCTGTTGGGCTCCTGCATTACGGCAAACAGACTCATTTTGGGAATGAAGCCGAAATGGATAAGCGTACATCAGTGAGTAGTTGGTTTCATAAAATCACTAGTTGGCTGAGAAAAGAATTTTAATTTTGTAAGAAGCAAATCTTCGCTTCTATATAAGGCACAAAACGGAGAGAGATTATGTTTGAACCAATGGAATTAACCAATGACGCGGTGATTAAAGTCATCGGCGTTGGCGGTGGCGGTGGCAATGCCGTTGAACACATGGTGCGTGAACGCATCGAAGGTGTTGAATTCTTTGCTGTTAATACGGATGCTCAGGCATTACGTAAAACAGCAGTAGGACAAACTATTCAGATCGGCAATGGTATTACAAAAGGCTTGGGAGCAGGAGCAAATCCTGAAGTTGGTCGTAATGCCGCTGAAGAAGATCGTGAAGCCTTGCGCAATGCGCTTGATGGGGCAGACATGGTCTTTATTGCTGCTGGTATGGGTGGTGGTACGGGCACCGGCGCAGCCCCAGTTGTGGCCGAAGTTGCTAAAGAGCTTGGTATCCTGACGGTAGCAGTTGTGACCAAACCTTTCAACTTTGAAGGTAAAAAACGCATGGCATTTGCTGAAACAGGGATCTCAGAGCTGTCTAAGCATGTCGATTCGTTGATTACTATTCCGAATGATAAATTATTAAAAGTGCTAGGGCGAGGTATTTCTTTGCTCGATGCATTCGGTGCTGCCAATGATGTGCTAAAAGGTGCGGTTCAAGGCATCGCTGAGCTTATCACTCGTCCAGGTTTAATGAATGTGGATTTTGCTGATGTTCGTACCGTCATGTCTGAAATGGGTTATGCCATGATGGGATCTGGCGTGGCACGAGGTGAAGATCGCGCTGAAGAAGCGGCAGAAATGGCAATTTCTAGCCCCTTATTGGAAGACATTGATTTATCGGGCGCTCGTGGTGTATTGGTTAATATTACCGCAGGTTTTGATTTACGACTGGATGAATTTGAAACAGTGGGTAATACCATTCGTGCATTTGCATCGGATAATGCAACGGTTGTTATCGGTACTTCACTAGATCCTGAAATGAATGATGAGTTACGTGTGACCGTGGTTGCCACAGGGATTGGTATGGATAAGCGGCCAGAAATCACGTTGGTTACTAACAAAACAGCCCAAAAATCATCGCTAGAGCAGCGTTATCAGCAGATGCAAGGCTCAATGCCTGGCATGACTCCGTTAACGGAAGAAAAAACGGCTGCTAAAGTGGTGAATGAACAAAATATGCCGTCAAATAAGGAGCCGGACTATCTTGATATTCCAGCTTTTTTAAGAAAACAGGCTGATTAGTTAACAATTGATTGGTTTCTCTGCTTTTTGTGCTAAAATATCTTGCTAATCCTGGAATGAGGGTTAGCAAGACAGTTAACGGAATGAGGGTTAGCAAGACAGTTAACGATGTGAGAAAAAACGATGATCAAACAAAGGACACTAAAACGTATTGTTCAAGCGACGGGCGTCGGTTTACATACCGGCAAGAAAGTCACTTTATCATTGCGTCCAGCACCGGCAAATACCGGGGTCATCTACCGCCGTACAGATTTAAATCCACCGGTTGATTTCCCGGCTGAGGCAAAATCGGTACGTGATACCATGCTATGCACCTGCTTGGTCAATGAAGATGATGTACGTATTTCAACGGTAGAACATCTGAATGCTGCATTAGCAGGGCTAGGAATTGACAATATTATCATTGAGGTAGATGCACCTGAAATCCCAATAATGGATGGAAGTGCTGCACCTTTTGTATTTTTATTGTTAGATGCAGGCATTGAAGAGTTAAACAGCGCCAAGAAATTTCTTCGTATTAAAGAAAATGTCCGAGTTACAGATGGTGATAAATGGGCTGAGTTAGCGCCTTATAACGGATTTAGCTTAGATTTCACTATCGATTTCAATCATCCTGCTATTAATAGTAGTACTCAACGTTATAAACTAGATTTTTCGGCCAAATCTTTTGTTAGAGATATTAGCCGTGCGCGTACCTTTGGCTTCATGCGTGATATTGAATACTTACAATCTAAAGGCTTATGTTTAGGCGGCAGCTTTGATTGTGCGATTGTTGTTGATGATTATCGCGTACTAAATGAAGATGGTTTGCGTTTTGAGGATGAATTTGTGCGTCATAAAACGCTAGATGCTATTGGTGATTTATTTATGTGTGGACATAATATTGTTGGTGCTTTCACCGCGTATAAATCAGGCCATGCATTGAATAATAAATTATTGCAAGCTGTTTTAGCAGCTGAATCTGCTTGGGATATGGTGACGTTCGAAGATGAATCTGAAATGCCTGTCGCATTTAAAACACCTTCGACAATAATAATCTGAGATATATTATTTTAAGCAGGATATTCTATCTATGGTACATCAGTGGATTATTCTCGCTCTTACATTACTTTCGTTGATGTTTTTTACTCAAAATTAATCTTTATTGCTAGTTGCTTTGGTACTCTCTCCGGCCAATGCAGCTAGTCGCTCTAATTTTTCCTTTAGCTTTTTTGGACTTCTTTTTGCCAGGTTACGTATTGTCTTTGCACTCTCTTTGCTTAGTTTGCTTATTATCTGTTTTGATGGTTTTATAGCTATTTGATGAATTGATAAGCAATTTTTTAAATTTTTAGATGATAATGATGGATTAATCATTATGTTGATTGAAGATAAAGATGGTAAAATAGTGTTACGTAATGTTGAAAGTAGCGTAGGAAGTTCATAGCTTAATCGTGCTTTTCGGCTAGCATTGGTAACTTCTAGAATAAGAATATGTTGACGATAATTAGCGACTCGACACCAAGCCTTTAATTCGATAGGAAGTAGGCTGATAACAGTATTATTGAGTTTAATTAATGCCTGCGCGCGCTGTTGAATGGTTTGTAAGGTATTTGAATCATGGTTGTTTTCTTTTAACAAAATATTTAAAGATTGGGGATAACTATCGCGCATTTTTTTACTCCAATTCTTATATTATATGATATTCAATGAATATATTAGATCTTTGGCGACATTTTGGTAAACGATATTTTTGGCCGCACTTGTTATTAGGTATTGTAACGGCCAGTATTGGTATACCTACAACTTTGGCAAAAGTGACTGAAAATATGTCACATACTAGCCAATTATTACCAAATTATCAGCAAAATTTAGCATTAGATCATCTACAAGCAGTCAGTAAATATCGTATTTTTTATAATTGTGGCGCAAATTATTGGCATCAGCATGCTTTACGAAATATGATCCGCCAACTGACTTTTGTTTTCTCAGCTTATGAGACACAAAAGCAATTGGCGGCCAATTTAAGCGTGCGTAAAAAATCAATTTCGCTTTATAATATGCTTGACACTCTTTACTCTATGGTTAATTTGAGTGTTTTTTATCCTAATGAGCAAAATTTTACCAATTCATTAACACAATCTTCTTATCACATTGCCTACCAAACTGCGCTATGGGTTGCTTGGGGTCAGGGTATTCGAGCCGGACCGTAACAAAAATTTCATAGACTTTTCGTTGATTCTTATAGCAACCATTGTTCAACTAAATATATTAATTATATTGGTTGAAACCAGATAATATAGGCGGATTTTAATAACAGCACCGCCTGAATTGAGAAAAAATATTTATGTTAACTAAGTTACTAACAAAAATTTTTGGTAGTCGTAATGATCGTACTTTACGTCGTTTAGATAAATTTGTTCATATTATTAATAAGTTAGAGCCTGAATTTGAAAAATTTTCCGACCAAGAGCTTAAAGCCAAAACTGATGAATTTCGGCAGCGCCTAAAATCAGGAGCAACATTAGATGATTTGATCCCTGAGGCATTTGCAACCGTTCGCGAAGCCAGTAAACGTGTATTTAATATGCGGCATTTTGATGTTCAGTTGCTAGGTGGTATGGTACTTAATGAGCGCTGTATTGCAGAGATGCGTACTGGTGAGGGCAAAACATTAACGTCAACATTACCTGCTTATTTAAATGCTTTAACGGGTAAGGGTGTCCATATTGTTACCGTAAATGACTATTTGGCTAAGCGTGACGCAGAAAATAATCGATTACTGTTCGAATTTCTTGGTATGACAGTCGGTATTAATTTACCCGGTATGCCTGCGACAATGAAGCGCGAAGCCTATGCTGCGGATATTACCTATGGGACTAACAATGAATATGGTTTTGATTATCTGCGTGACAATATGGCTTTTAGTCCAGAAGAGCGTGTGCAGCGTAAACTCCACTATGCATTAGTCGATGAGGTTGATTCTATTTTAATTGATGAAGCTCGTACTCCATTGATTATTTCAGGACCAGCGGAAGATAGTTCAGATCTATATAAAAAAGTGGATAAATTAATTCCTCATCTTAAGCAGCAAGAGAAAGAAGATTCAGATACTTTTCAAGGTGAAGGACATTTTTCTGTTGATGAAAAATCGCGTCAAGTTACCTTGACAGAACGTGGTTTGGAATTAATTGAACAATTATTAGCAAAAGCCAATTTAATGGAAGAGGGCGAATCACTTTATTCTCCGGCTAATATTATGCTTATGCACCACGTTATGGCTGCCCTACGCGCGCATGCACTTTTCAGTCGAGACGTGGATTATATTGTTAAAGACGGTCAGATTATTATTGTTGATGAACATACCGGACGTACAATGGAAGGACGTCGTTGGTCAGATGGATTGCATCAAGCCGTTGAGGCAAAAGAAGGGGTTGAAATTCAAAATGAGAATCAGACATTAGCATCAATTACCTTCCAGAATTATTTTCGGCTATACGAAAAACTCGCGGGTATGACCGGTACCGCTGATACAGAAGCTTTCGAATTTAGATCTATCTATAAATTGGATACCATTGTTATTCCAACTAATCGTCCGATGATCCGTAATGATTTACCTGATTTAGTTTATATGACTGAGGCGGACAAATTTGCTGCCATTATCGATGATATTCGTGAATGTACTAGCAGAGGCCAACCGGTATTAGTAGGTACTATTTCAATCGAAAAATCAGAGCTAATTTCTCGGGAACTTACTAAAGCTAAAATTGCGCATAATGTTTTAAATGCTAAGTTCCATGCGATGGAAGCCGATATTATTGCTGAAGCAGGGCAGGCAAGTTCAGTGACTATTGCCACTAATATGGCCGGGCGAGGTACAGATATTGTATTAGGAGGTAGTTGGCAGGCAGAAATCAATAAACTAGAGGACGCTAGTCAGGAGCAAATTGATAAAATCAAGACAGCGTGGCAAGAGCGTCATGAGGCGGTAATTGCTGCTGGTGGTTTGCATATCATTGGTACAGAACGCCATGAATCTCGTCGTATTGATAACCAATTACGCGGACGTTCTGGACGCCAGGGTGATCCCGGTTCATCCCGTTTTTATCTTTCAATGGAAGATTCTTTGATGCGTATTTTTGCCTCTGATCGAGTGGCAGGTATGATGCGTAAATTGGGTATGAAACCTGGTGAAGCAATTGAACATCCTTGGGTAACAAAAGCTATTGCGAATGCACAGCGTAAGGTTGAAAGCCGTAACTTTGATATTCGAAAACAACTTTTAGAATATGATGATGTCGCTAACGATCAACGCCGAGCTATCTATTCACAGCGCAATGATCTATTAGATGGTGGTGATGTTAGTGAAACAATTGACAGTATTCGTGAAGACGTTATAACCGCAACTATTGATGCTTATATCCCTCCCCAATCTTTGGAAGAAATGTGGGATATTGATGGTTTACAAAAGCGGTTAAGTAACGATTTTAGTTTAGAATTACCTATTCAGGAGTGGTTGGATAAAGAACCCGAATTACATGAAGAAACTTTGCGTGAACGTATTCTAGAAAAAACGATTGCAGCTTATAGAGAAAAAGAAGACATTGTTGGCAGCGAGATGATGCGTAATTTTGAGAAGGGCATCATGCTACAAACTCTTGATACATTATGGAAAGAGCATTTGGCTGCAATGGATTATTTGCGCCAGGGTATTCATTTACGAGGCTACGCCCAAAGAGATCCAAAACAGGAATATAAGCGCGAATCTTTTGGTATGTTTGCAAATATGTTAGAAACTTTGAAATATGAAGTAATTAGTACATTAAGCAAAGTGGAAGTTCGATTACCAGAGGAAGTCACTGTACTTGATCAGCAAAGACGAGAAGAGGCAGAACGTCTTATGAAAAAGCAGCGGCTTAGCCATGAAATTGAAAATGAATCATTGATGTCAAAAACGGAAGCTCAAATGGCGGCCCAAGGCCATAAAATTGGTCGAAATGAACCTTGTCCATGTGGCTCAGGTAAAAAATATAAGCATTGCCATGGTAGCTTAGGTTAAAGCGAATTGGCTAAAACAATTAAAAATAAGAGCGGAGAATATATCCGCTTTTTTACTGTACAACTAAAAAATAATTAAATTATTTTATGAAAAAAAAACAATTACACATTGCTGTTGGTATTATTAGAAATGCACAACAAGAAATTTTTATTACCCAACGGGCAGCTAATTCCCATATGGGGGGTTTTTGGGAATTTCCTGGTGGTAAATTAGAAGTTGGCGAAACACCGGTAGAAGCATTGTTTCGTGAGCTTAAAGAAGAAATTGGGATAGATGTTATTAACAGTCAATTGTTGCAGGTTGTTGAACATGAATTGCCAGATCGTAGAATAACGTTGCATTTTTTTCTTGTGGAACAATGGGATTGCCAGCCGTATGGAAAAGAAGGCCAATCTTCACGTTGGCTTTTACAAAAATCACTGGTAGCTGAAGAATTTCCACCTGCGAACCGAGTAATTGTTGATATGTTAATCAATAATGTGATTTGAGTTGCTATCCGACAAATAAGTTAAAATAAATAAGTTTGTTATATTATTGTATTTAAGAGTTATGTAATGATGTAGATAAGATCATAGTGTTTTTGATTTTAAATTTATTTTTTAATGTTAGGATCATCGGAGGTTTCATTCCAATCATCTATTTCAGAAATATTTTGTTGGCTTGAAATCCTTTTTTCTTCACCAGCCCATTCACCAAGATCGATTAATCGACAACGTTTACTGCAAAAGGGGCGATAAAGGCTACTCTCTTGCCAAATAACAATTTTATGGCAAGTTGGACATTTTACCGTGAACTTATCTGGCATAATGACTCCTAACAACAGGCTAATTTAAATGGTAATTCATCAGGTACAATACCATTTTCGCTGTCTTCATGTAAGAAGCGGATAGCAAAACGTGTTTTATGCCCAGAAATCTGAGGATATAAGGATAGATTTATCGGTAATTTTATTCGGATAAGATCCGCATTTTCTACGCTGCCTTGATAGAAACCATTATAGCTTTTTTGATTAGTAAATGTATTAGACTTGCGGATCAAATTTAATAGCATATTTAAAGCAGAACGTAATGGAAGGATGCCATCAATCCAAAAGTTAATTCTAGTCTCAATTTCTTTTTTATGAGTATTTAACCATAAATGTAAGGCCGGTAAATCAAAGCTACAACAACCTCCAGGTATACTTAAACGCTGGCGAGCAATACTAATAACTTTATCTTGCCGTAAGTGCTGACCAATGCGTGGTGCTTCTCTTAATAGTGTGAGATTTTCTTGGAGTTCTTTTAGAAGATTTTTAATCAATGTTTTATCTGCGTGGGGATCACTGCACCATTGATTAAGTTTATTTTTTTGTTTATCTAATTCTTTGATAATGTCTGCACGTATATCGCTGCGATCTAATACTTCGATTAATTCAGAAACTGCACGAAAAAAAGCTAACCCAGTAGCTAATGAGTTGATGTTCTTTAAGTCAATAAGTTGCTGAAGTAAACACTCCATGCGTAGCCAAGAGCGCATTTTCTCATTTAATGGATGTTCATAAATAATAGTAGAAATAGTATTACTCATTATGTGTTTCCTGACAAGCATTCATAGCTAATTGCAAATATTTCTGATGTAATTTCGCTATAGTTTCATCAAGTGTTAAGTTGTTATCGTAATTGATAATTATATCATCAGCTTTTTGTAAGCGCCTTGTTCGGCTAACTTGGTTAGATAAAATATTTTTTGCTTCTTGCTGACTAATACCGTCACGTTTAATTATTCGAGCAATTTGTTCTTCAGGTGTTACGTCAATGACTAGCACGCGATTGGCAAGGTGTGCTAGATTATTTTCAATTAATAACGGGACAACCCAAATTACATAAGGGGAGTCAAGTAAAGTTAGCTGGCGTTGTGTTTCTTGATGTATTAATGGATGAAGCAAATCATTTAACCAATTTTTTTCTACTGGATCACTAAATATTTTTTTTCTTAATTTAGCACGATTTAAAGAGCCATCGTTATTGAGAATAGTCGAACCGAAATGTTGTTTTATCATATTAAGGGCATAAGTATTAGGCATAACAATTTGTCTTGAAATAATATCTGCATCAATAATTGGTACTCCTAAGGATGCAAATTTATCTGAAACGGTGCTTTTTCCACTTCCGATCCCGCCTGTCAGAGCAACAATATAGCTCATGCATCCTCTCTTTCAATAAATATAAATTAAAGACTCCAAACAAAGGCCGTTAATTTTTTATGTTTATCATAACGGGTTTGAACATCATAATATTTTTTATTTTATTGTTACATTGATTACTTAAGAAATAATATTACCTAAATTAAAAATCGGCAAATACATAGTGAATAATAATCCAGTGATTACAACTGCGAGTATTAGTATTAGCATAGGTTCAATTAATTTTATCTTTTTATTTACATAGTTAAGCAGATTTTCTTGATACCAGTTAGCCAATTTTTCTAAAAATAATGTTAAATTGCCTGATAATTCTCCGGCAGTAATAAATTGCAAGCATAAATATGGGAATAGTTTTTCTCTTTTTATACTTTCGCTAAAAGAAATACCTCGCTGAATTTTTTGATATATAGAATGAATAGCATCATGATAAACGGGATGTTTTAGTGTTTTTAATACATACTCGAATCCTTCTAATAATGTTAATC
Organism: Arsenophonus nasoniae; assembly: GCF_004768525.1. Taxonomy (NCBI): domain Bacteria; kingdom Pseudomonadati; phylum Pseudomonadota; class Gammaproteobacteria; order Enterobacterales; family Morganellaceae; genus Arsenophonus; species Arsenophonus nasoniae. The sequence continues at coordinate 2,941,147 of NZ_CP038613.1, read as the reverse complement.
CTGATTTTTGTGTAATATGGAGAGTTTGAAAAAAATAGTAAAGTTGTTGCCAACAAATGAGTTTATTAAGTAATGGTAAATGTAAGATGAATTTTTGTTCTCGTTTAATTAAATTTGGCGAATATTTCCTATGTATAAAATACCCCCAAAAAATACAAACTAAGGTAACAACAATATACAAAGCATTATCAGCAATTTTATCAGAAATGATGATAAGTAATCTAGTTGCTATTGGAAGTTGGGCATTAAACGTTTGATATATTGCTTTAAATTCAGGTAAAACGAAAAATAGCATTAGTGAAACCACGATTGAAGCAATAATTAAAATAATGCAAGGATACTGTAACGCTTTAGTTATTTTTTGTTTTAATATTTGTTGTTGTTGAAGTTGTTGGTAAATAAGTTGGCAATTTTTTTCGAGGCTATTGGTATGTTCACCTATTTCTATTAGGCGATAAATTATTTCTGGAAAAAGTTTAGGATAACATTTTAATGTCGCAGAGAATGCTTCCCCTTGATTAATACGTTTAATGATTTCTGCTAATATACATTTCCAGACCGACATATGACATTCTTTTTGAATAATATTTAGACTTTGAATTAAAGAAATATTGGATTTAAGTAATACACTAAGTTGATACATAAAATGCAATCGATAGCTAAGAATTTTTGTGGTATATAGCGCAATTTCTCTGATTTTAATTGAAATAGGTATTAAATTGTTTTTGAGAATATATTCAAAAACCTCCTGTTTAGAATGAGATATTTTATAATTTTCTATTAATATTCCCCGCGTGTTAATTGCTAGATATTTATAGATAAAATTCACTAAATTATCTCCTGTCCGGTTACTTCATATACTTCTTTTAGTGTTGTTATGCCGGCTTTGACTAGAAGTAATCCAGAAGCAAATAAACTAACAAAAGGTATTTTCTCTGTTTTTACTGGTAGCTGATAAAATTGTGTAGCTACAGTTTCTTCTTTAAGCTCTAAAAATTCATAAATTGCGGTTCGACCTAAATATCCACCAAAACAATGATCACATCCAATAGCCTGCCAGGACGTAATTTCAGTTTCAATGTTATCATTTTGAATTGTAATAGGCTTTTCTTCATGACGTTTACAGCTAGGGCATAATTTTCTAACAAGTCTCTGAGCAATAATCAACTTCACACAAGAATTTATTAAATGTGGAGATACATTTAAATTTTCTAGTCGTTCTAATGTGTTTTTCGTTGAATTTGTATGAAGTGTTGATAATACTAAATGGCCGGTTTGGGCGGCTTTTATAGCAATTTCAGCTGTTTTTTGATCGCGTATTTCACCTACCATAATAATATCAGGATCTTGGCGAAGTAATGCTCTTAAAATAGTTGAAAAATTTAAACCTATTTTTTCGTTTACAGGTATTTGATTAACTCCTTTTATCGGGATTTCGACAGGATCCTCAATTGTTGAAATATTTAATTCACTTTGATTAAGATATTCAAGACAGCTATAAAGCGTTACGGTTTTACCACTTCCTGTTGGCCCGGTAATAAGAATCATTCCTTGCGGCAAAGAAAGTTTTTGTTTCAAAATTGAGAGTAAATTATTTTTTATACCTAATTGTTCTAAAGAATAATGGTTTTTAGTATTTAATATTCTTAAAACTATTTTTTCACCATAGAGTGTTGGCAATGTTGAAATGCGAATAGCATAGTGGATATCATAGCTTATCCATTCAAGTTGCCCATCTTGAGGCAAGCGTTTTTCTGCAATATTCAATTTTGCTAATATTTTTAATCGAGCAAATATTTCTGCACAATTTTCAACTGGCGGAGAAGGAACATAAAATAATTTACCATCAACTCTAATACGGATTTTGGTAGCGCTCTTAAAGGGCTCTATATGAATATCTGATGCACGTTTTTCAATGGCAGATGCAATAAGATAATCAACATAGTTTACTGCTGGTGAATTAGGTTTGTCTTCATTATTGATTGATGGATCATAACGTATAGGTTCTTCTTGTATTTCAACTTCATGATTACAGCGATTAAAATAATGCTCAATTTTTTCTTTTGGCCAGATATCATAACAAACAGGCACACTAGAAATAAAACGCAGTGCTGTTAACAGTTTGTCATTAGGTTTTTTATAACTTGCAATGGAAAGTTTTTTTGAATTGAATTCTATCATTACAATATCGTGACGATAACAAAGTTTTTTTAATTCATCTTCGATAAGATTAAAATTCTTAGGAATAGCTGTTATAAAAGTCATAATTGAGCCCTATTTTTTAGAATCTAAAAGTGTCTGCACAATGTTTTTTTAATCCGGAATCTATACTTTCACAAGAAACTTTCCAGCTCACTTGATTTTCGGTTGTAGATAACGTTGGCTCTAACGTTATAGTTAAATCTTTTAGTGATTTTGTACCAACAACTTTAATTATTCCGTCTTTCATTTCAATATCACTGACATATTTTCCGGTCTTACTTGTTGGAATTGAAGATACGCCATTGTGACAACCTGTAAAATGCCCATTTTCAAATCCACACAGTTCGGTATGCATTTTATAAGGCACAATGAACTGCAACATGTCAGTTAGAGAAGCTTTTTGCATATAACTTTTGTAGCTCGGAATACTAATTGCGCTAAGAACTGCAATAATTGCAATTGCTACCATTATTTCCATTAGTGAAAATCCTTGTTGTTTCATCATATTTTCCATTATCGATTGAAGATAACGTGATGATGTACAAGGGTAAGAAAAAATAACAATGAGAAAATAAAATATTAGAATATTGTTCTAAATATTATTTTTATATGTTGAAAATAAAAAAAATAAATTCGAGCAATCTCACAAATAATTAGTTTGGCTATTTTTTATTGAAATAAATTTCCTAATATTAGCCATCATTTGTAAGTTTGCTTATGGCAGAAATAAATAAAAATTTATGATAGCTCATCTGGAATATATATTTGTCATATATTTTGTAAAATGTATTATTTATTTACTTTTAAGATAAAGCGTTTTTATTAGCAAAGTATTTATATTAATTGTGCAGAAAAAATCTCTATTTAGATTTTATATGTTGTAGTAACGTATTAGGTTGACGTAAATTAATAAAAAAATTTACTAGAAATATTTATACAATACTGTGGGGTAAATTTTAGTAATAAATTATTACTATAAATATTGAGGAGTTGTAATGGTACTTATCAATCATGATGTGAAGCGACGTAAGGAACAATTATTAGAACGTTTACACCAAGATATACCTGCTAATGTTACTTTCGCATTACAAGAGGATTTAGGTGGAAGTATAAATATAGAGAGTGATATTAGTGGGCAATTGTTAGCAAAAAATCAGTTGGCTTTTGCTAAAATAATTACCCGTGAAGATGGTATTTTTTGTGGAATGCGTTGGGTCGAGGAGATATTTAACCAACTTGATCAATCTGTTCAGCTTAGATGGCAGGTTAGGGATGGCGATAAAATAAAATCTGGTCAGATGCTTTGTACGATTGAGGGCGATGCCCATGTACTGTTAATCGCTGAAAGGACTACGCTTAATTTCCTCCAAACTTTATCTGGTGTTGCTACCAAAACAGCTTGTTATGTTGATATATTGCAAGGCACAGAAGTAAAGTTGTTAGATACGCGTAAGACTATACCTTGTTTAAGAACCGCGCTCAAATATGCAGTGCTTTGTGGTGGTGGTTTTAATCACAGGTTAGGCTTATTTGATGCTTATTTAATTAAAGAAAACCATATTATTGCAGCAGGTGATATTACTTCAGCAATTAAAAAAGCGCGTTTAGCGCATACAAATGTTCCTATCGAAGTTGAAGTTGAAAATATAAATGAATTAATTGAAGCAGTAGAAGCAAAAGCAGATATTGTTATGTTGGATAATTTTACTATTCCTATGATGAAAGAAGCGGTAGTGATTGCTAAGGGAAGGGTAGCTCTCGAAGTATCTGGTAATATCACGCTAAAAACATTAAAAGAGTATGCTAAGACGGGGGTAGATTATATTTCTGTTGGTGCATTAACTAAAAATATTACCGCAATAGATCTTTCTATGAGATTTAATCAGACGCTGGATGGTATTGCTAAAATATCTTAGCTATTTATTCAAGCATAATAATGAGATAGCAATTAATTTACCTTAATTCAACATTATGTAGTTAAGTATTTAGTAAGTTAACTTATATAAATATCAAGATGATATACTGACATTAATTAAACTTTCTTAATTACTGTATCTATTTTTTGAATTAAGTATTTTTTAACATCAATTCTATCAATCATTTTTACTGAAAAACATTAATATAATTTATAAAAACTTGTTGTGTTTTTAATTGCTACATTAAATATTCATTCATTAATATTGATTAATTTTTTTGATTAAATGCAAATATTAATGTTTCAGTTGATTAATTATATATATAAAAAATTAACATTGCTGCTTAAAAATAAACTGAAACTATCATTTTTTTGAATTTTTAAAAATCCTTATCAAAAAGTACAAGTTTTTTAAGGTTAAATTTAAGCTTTTATGGACAGCTGGTGAATACTTTGTTACTTTATGTACATCTAGGATAAATTGGTATTACCAATTGACTTTGGTAGTGTTAAATAAATATTTACGCAAAATATGAGTGGCCAATTGTAAATATGGTTTATAGCAAAATTCGCCAACCTAAATTATCTGATGTCATTGAACAGCGCCTTGAGCATTTAATTCTTGAAGGAATATTGCGCCCAGGAGAAAAATTGCTACCTGAACGCGAGTTGGCTAAGCAATTTGATGTTTCTCGTCCTTCTTTGCGTGAGGCGATTCAGAAGCTAGAAGCAAAAGGTTTTCTTCTTCGCCGACAGGGAGGAGGTACATTTGTCCAAACAAATTTATGGCAAAGCTTTAGTGATCCGCTTACCCAGTTATTATCTGGCCATATGGAATCACAATTTGATCTTTTGGAAACACGTCACGCACTTGAAGGTATTGCTGCTTATTATGCTGCTTTAAGAGGTACTGATGAGGATCTGGCTCGAATTAAGATAAGTCATCTACAAATTCAGGATATCCAAAAGCGTGGAGATGTTAATGCTGAAGTTGAGGCTGTTTTGCAATATCAGCTGGTTGTTACTGAAGCGGCGCATAATATCGTATTACTTCATATACTTCGTTGTATGGTTCCAATGTTAGAGCAGAATATTAGACAAAATTTTGAGTGTTTATATACACGTAAAGAAATGCATACCGCAGTAAGTAAACATAGAACTCAAATTTTTGAAGCGATTATCGCACGTGAACCTGAAAAAGCACAGGAAGCTTCACATCGTCATTTAGCATTTATTGAGGAGATTTTGCTGGACATCAGCCGTGAGCATACACGTCGTGAGCGTTCTTTACGTCGAATACAACAATACCAAAATTTAATTTAATAGTGCAGATTTTTGTTGCTGCGTCTGCATTATCACTCTGATTTATTAGAGACAAAGTTGCGGCAATAGGAACTATCTTTTGTTCTTTTTTCTGGTTTTAGTAAATATGTTCAAAAGATGGCTCAGTAACTATATTAGAAACAGATAATAGATAAGGAATAGACCATGTCAGATATGTCGAAGAATGACGTGGATCCGATCGAAACTCGCGACTGGTTACAGGCGATCGAATCGGTCATCCGTGAAGAAGGTGTTGATCGTGCTCAGTATCTTATTGATCAAGTATTACAACAAGCACGTAAGGGCGGCGTTAATATCGCAGCAGGTTCTGGAAACTGTGATTATATCAACACTATTTCCGTAGAGGATGAGCCTGATTATCCAGGCAACATGGATTTAGAGCGTCGTATTCGCTCTGCGATTCGTTGGAATGCTGTAATGGCAGTTTTACGAGCTTCTAAAAAAGATTTGGAGTTAGGTGGTCATATGGCTTCCTTCCAGTCTTCTGCGACTTTATATGAAGTCTGTTTTAATTACTTCTTCCGGGCAAAAAACAATAAAAATGGTGGAGATTTAGTTTATTTCCAAGGGCATATTTCACCTGGTATCTATGCACGTGCGTTTTTGGAAGGCCGTCTCACTGAAGAGCAAATGGACAATTTCCGGCAAGAAATTGGTGGCAAAGGTCTTTCCTCTTACCCTCATCCTAAATTGATGCCTGAGTTTTGGCAATTTCCTACCGTGTCGATGGGATTAGGTCCAATTGGTGCTATTTATCAAGCAAAATTCTTAAAATACTTGCAACACCGAGGTTTAAAGGATACCGCAGATCAGACAGTTTATGCTTTCCTTGGTGACGGTGAAATGGATGAGCCTGAATCGAAAGGTGCCATCACCATTGCGACTCGTGAAAAGTTAGATAACCTTGTTTTTGTGATCAACTGTAACTTACAACGCCTTGATGGGCCAGTTACTGGTAATGGTAAGATTGTTAATGAATTAGAAGGTATCTTTAGCGGTGCAGGATGGCAGGTTATTAAAGTTCTGTGGGGTGGCCGCTGGGATGAATTATTGCGCAAGGATACATCAGGTAAACTCATTCAGTTGATGAATGAAACTTTAGACGGTGACTATCAAACATTTAAATCTAAAGATGGCGCTTATGTTCGTGAACACTTCTTCAATCGTTATCCTGAGACAAGTTCACTCGTCAAGGATATGACCGATGATGAAATTTGGTCGTTAAACCGTGGTGGCCATGATCCGAAAAAAGTTTATGCCGCTTTTAAGCTAGCGCAAGACACCAAAGGTAAGCCAACAGTCATTTTAGCGCAAACTGTTAAAGGCTATGGCATGGGCGATACTGCTGAAGGTAAAAATATTGCCCATCAGGTGAAAAAAATGAATCTGGAAGGGGTTCGTTATTTCCGTGATCGCTTTAATGTGCCGGTAGCGGATGATCAAGTAGAAAAATTGCCTTTTGTTACTTTTAAAGAAGATTCAGATGAATATAAATATTTGCATGAACGTCGTCAGGCATTAGGCGGATATTTACCGGCACGAAATCCTACCTTTGATGAAAAATTAGATATTCCTAGCCTAGAAGATTTTAGTCAATTATTAGCTGAGCAAAATAAAGAGATCTCTACTACGATCGCATTTGTACGTGCTTTGAACGTAATGTTAAAAAATAACTCAATTAAAGATCGTCTAGTGCCAATTATTGCTGATGAAGCACGTACTTTTGGTATGGAAGGTTTATTCCGTCAGATTGGGATCTATAGTCCAAATGGACAGCAGTACACTCCTCAGGATCGGGAACAAGTTGCCTACTACAAAGAAGATGAAAAAGGTCAAATTCTTCAAGAAGGTATCAATGAATTGGGAGCGGGTGCCTCTTGGTTAGCTGCCGCTACATCATATAGTACGAATAACCTGCCAATGATCCCATTTTATATTTATTATTCCATGTTTGGCTTTCAGCGTATTGGTGATCTGCTATGGGCGGCGGGAGACCAGCAAGCGCGTGGCTTCCTGATTGGCGGGACTTCAGGGCGCACCACATTGAATGGTGAAGGTTTGCAGCATGAGGATGGGCATAGCCATATCCAGTCACTAACCATACCTAACTGTATCTCTTATGATCCAGCTTATGCTTATGAAGTTGCTGTTATTATGCACGATGGTTTAGTTCGTATGTATGGTGAGAAACAAGAAAATGTTTACTATTATATTACTACCTTGAACGAAAATTATCATATGCCAGCGATGCCTGCTGGTGTCGAGGAAGGTATTCGTAAAGGTATCTATAAACTTGAATCACTAAAAGGCAAAAAAGGCAAAGTTCAATTATTAGGATCAGGTTCAATGATGCGTCACGTCCGCGAAGCGGCAAAAATTTTGTCTAGTGAGTACGGTATTGGTTCTGATGTTTATAGTGTAACGTCATTTACCGAATTAGCTCGTGAAGGACAAGATTGTGAGCGTTGGAATATGTTACATCCATCTGATACACCTCGTGTACCTTATGTTGCTAAAATCATGAATGATGCGCCTGCGGTTGCATCAACAGATTATATGAAATTATTTGCAGAACAAATCCGCTCCTATATTCCTGCAAGTGATTATCGTGTTTTGGGTACTGATGGTTTTGGTCGTTCAGATAGCCGTGAAAACCTCCGTCATCATTTTGAGGTTGATACTTCCTATGTAGTAGTAGCGGCGTTGGGTGAATTAGTAAAACGTGGTGAAATGGATGTAAAATTGGTGGATGAAGCTATCAAAAAATACAACATCAACCCAGAAAAAATTAACCCGCGTCTGGCATAAGAGGTAAAATCAATGTCTATTGAAATTAACGTTCCTGATATTGGTGCAGATGAAGTTGAAGTTACCGAAATTATGGTAAAAGTGGGCGATAAAGTTGATGTTGAGCAATCGTTAATTACCGTAGAAGGTGAAAAGGCGTCAATGGAAGTTCCGTCACCACAGGCTGGGGTTGTGAAAGAAATTAAAGTCGCTGTTGGTGATAAAGTGGCAACCGGCAAGTTAATCATGGTTTTTGATACAGCGGAAAAAGCACCGGAAGCTAGTGCTAAAACAGCCTCCGATACAAACTCAGAGAAAGCAGATAGCAAAGATGCAGCTCGAACAAAAAGTGAATTAAAGGAAGTTATTGTACCGGATATTGGTAATGATGAAGTTGAAGTTACTGATGTAATGGTTAACGTTGGTGATAAAATTTCCTTTGAGCAATCACTAATTACTGTAGAAGGCGAAAAGGCATCGATGGAAGTGCCTGCACCGTTCGCTGGTGAAGTCAAAGAGATCAAAATTGCAAAAGGTGATAAAGTTAAAACTGGTTCTCTTATTATGATTTTTGCAGTTGATGCCACCGTAGCTTCGCCAACTGCCAGTGCAGAAGTTAGCAGTGCTGAAACAGCAACGAAATCTGCAACCCTATCTACTGAAGCGCCTCAAGTCTCATCTACTGCAAGGGTAAGTGGTATTTCTGAGACTAAGAATGAATTTATCGAAAATGATGCGTATGTGCATGCAACACCGCTTATTCGCCGTTTAGCGCGTGAATTTGGTATCAATTTGGCTAAGGTAAACGGAACTGGGCGTAAAGGTCGCATTCTGCGTGAAGACGTTCAGGCTTATGTGAAAGAAGCGATAAAACGTTCTGAAGCTGGAGCGGCAACAGCGGGTGGCTTGCCAGGCATGCTACCATGGCCAAAAGTTGATTTTAGTAAATTTGGTGAAGTTGAAGAAGTTGAACTCGGTCGCATTCAAAAGATATCTAGTGCTAATTTGAGTCGTAACTGGGTAATGATCCCGCATGTGACCGTAATGGAAGATGCTGATATTACCGAAGTAGAAGCTTTCCGTAAGCAGCAAAATAAAGAGATGGAAAAGTTGCAAACGGGGATAAAAATTACACCGTTAGTTTTTGTCATGAAAGCGGTGGCTCGAGCATTAGAGGAAATGCCTCGTTTCAATAGTTCGATTTCTGAGGATGCTCAGCGTTTAACATTAAAAAAATATGTTCATATTGGTATCGCCGTTGATACACCAAATGGTTTAGTGGTGCCTGTTATTCGTGATGTTAATAAGAAAGGCATTATCGAGCTTTCAAAAGAATTGATGGAAGTATCGAAAAAAGCGCGTGCCGGCAAGTTGACTGCGTCTGATATGCAAGGTGGCAGCTTTACCATTTCTAGCTTAGGTGGTATTGGTACAACGAGTTTTACACCCATTATTAATGCGCCAGAAGTGGCTATTATGGGGCTATCTCGCTCATCAATAAAACCAGTATGGAATGGTAGTGAATTTATTTCTCGTCTGATGTTACCTATGTCACTTTCCTTTGATCATCGTGTTATTGATGGAGCAGATGGAGCGCGTTTCGTCACTCGTATTGCACAGTTAATGAGTGATATTCGCCGTTTGGTTATGTGATTTATAGACCGGCAGAATGTCGGTCTATTTTATTATTAGTAGTTACAGAATTTTTTCTATTTCATCCTATAGGTTGAGAGTTCTATCACGTTCGAGTGCTTTCAAGAATGTTAACAATTCTGTAAACTGCCTGTAGTACACACGTCTCGGTGGTTATAAATTTTTTCGTCTGACCCGCCGGACAACAAAAGTAAGAGGTCATGATGAGTACTGAAATTAAAACCCAAGTAGTGGTTCTAGGTGCGGGCCCTGCGGGTTATTCAGCAGCTTTTCGCTGTGCAGATCTGGGTTTAGAAACAGTTTTAGTCGAGCGTTATGCAACATTAGGCGGTGTTTGTCTCAATGTTGGTTGTATTCCTTCCAAAGCATTATTACATGTTGCAAAAGTTATTGAGGAAGCCAAGGCCTTGGCGGCACATGGGATCGTATTTGGTGAACCGAAAACCGATATCGATAAAGTAAGGTTGTGGAAAGAAAAAGTGATTGGTCAATTGACAACGGGTCTAGCAGGAATGGCAAAAGCCCGTAAAGTTAAAGTTGTTAATGGCTTAGGTAAATTTACCGGCGCTAATACACTGGTCGTTGAAGGAGAAAAAGAAGTAACGACGATAAACTTTGACAATGCCATTATTGCAGCAGGTTCACGTCCGATCCAACTTCCATTTATTCCACATGATGATCCGCGTGTGTGGGATTCTACTGATGCTCTACAACTAAAAAAAGTTCCCAAACGTATGTTAGTTATGGGCGGAGGTATCATCGGTTTAGAAATGGGTACGGTTTATCATGCATTAGGATCGGAAATTGATGTTGTGGAAATGTTCGACCAGGTTATCCCGGCAGCCGATAAGGATATTGTTAAACTTTTTACTAAACAGATAAGTAAGAAGTTTAATTTAATGCTTGAGACTAAAGTGACTGCGGTTGAAGCTAAAAAAGATGGCATCTATGTCACAATGGAAGGCAAAAAGGCGCCGGCAAAACCACAGCGCTATGATGCAGTTTTAGTGGCAATTGGTCGTGTACCCAATGGTAAATTGATTGATGCGGGTAGAGCGGGAGTAGAAGTGGATGAGCGCGGTTTTATCCACACAGACAAACAAATGCGTACCAATGTGCCCCATATTTATGCGATTGGTGACATTGTTGGTCAACCCATGTTGGCCCATAAAGGTGTCCATGAAGGTCATGTGGCAGCTGAAGTGATTTCTGGTTTGAAACACTATTTTGATCCAAAAGTTATCCCTTCAATTGCTTATACTGAGCCTGAGGTTGCCTGGGTTGGTTTGACGGAAAAAGAAGCTAAAGAAAAAGGTATTAGTTATGAAGTGGCCACTTTCCCATGGGCTGCTTCTGGTCGTGCTATCGCATCTGATTGTTCAGAGGGTATGACTAAGCTTATTTTTGATAAAGAAACTCATCGTGTTATTGGTGGAGCGGTCGTTGGTGTTAATGGTGGTGAATTACTCGGTGAAATTGGTTTAGCGATTGAAATGGGCTGTGATGCAGAAGATATTGCATTGACCATTCATGCTCACCCTACATTATACGAGTCAATTGGTATGGCTGCTGAAGTATTTGAAGGAAGTATTACTGATTTACCTAATCCTAAGGCGAAGAAAAAATAATTTATTTTTATTTCAATAAAATAAATTTGTTGTGAAGATTATTTGATTTTTTACTAGCTCCTTTATTTGATTTAAATAAGGGAGCTATTTTTTTGATTGAAAAGTAAGATTAATCGTTTATTCAATTGAAAAGTTTGTGATTTAATAAAATTAACTAGTTATTACAAATTATTATAAAAAACAAACTATTTTTGCTATTAATAGATAAATTTTTTTACGTAAAATAGGAATAAGATAGGATAAAGAATGTATCAATATATATTGATCTTGATGAATGTTGGAGGTATGTAAATAAATTAACAGTATAATTAAATTCTGTTATTCTGGATGTTCCATACTGGGCATAATTGATAAATGTAAAATTATGTTAAGCCAATTCCTCTGACCAGGCACTTTATTTTCTATTTGAGATATTGATAGCCAGGTATATAAATTAAAATCAATTGAGGAGAACGTCGTGCTAAAAGAGTACCGTGAGCACGTAGCTGAACGTGCGGCACAAGGAATAATACCTAAGCCACTGAATGCTACCCAAGTTGCTAAGTTAGTTGAATTAATAAAAAACCCGCCTGAAACTGAAGAAAATTTTCTATTGGATCTGTTAAGTAATCGTATTCCTCCTGGTGTTGATGAAGCCGCTTATGTAAAAGCTGACTTCTTGGCTGCTATCGCAAAAGGAAAAACATATTCCCCCTTACTTACCCCAACAAAAGCGATAGAGTTATTAGGTACTATGCAGGGTGGTTATAATATCTATCCATTAATTGATGTGTTGGATGATGAACAATTGGCACCAATAGCAGCCAAAGCCTTATCCCATACTTTATTAATGTTTGATAACTTCTATGATGTAGAACAAAAAGCAAACATGGGCAACCCATATGCGCGTCAAGTGTTATGCTCATGGGCAAATGCCGAATGGTTTCTTGAGCGACCTGCATTAGCAGAAAAACTAACTATAACTGTCTTTAAGGTAACAGGGGAAACGAATACTGATGATTTATCACCAGCACCCGATGCTTGGTCACGACCCGATATTCCGCTACATGCACAAGCAATGCTTAAAAATGCCCGTGATGGCATTATACCCGATGAGCTTGGTGTTATTGGGCCCATCAAGCAGATTGAAACATTGAATAAAAAAAGTTTTCCCTTAGCTTATGTGGGTGATGTTGTCGGTACAGGCTCTTCACGAAAATCAGCAGCCAATTCAGTAATATGGTTTATGGGCAAAGACATTCCTTTTGTACCTAATAAACGTAATGGTGGCGTTGTGTTGGGCGGAAAAATTGCGCCAATATTTTTTAATACCATGCAAGATGCGGGCGCCCTGCCGATTGAAGTTGATGTGACTTCACTTAATATGGGAGATGTAATTGATATTTATCCCTATAAAGGAGAAATCCGCAGTCATGCCACTAATGCTTTATTAGCAACCTTTGCGTTAAAAACTGAAGTTTTACTTGATGAAGTTCGAGCAGGCGGGCGGATTGCGTTGATTATCGGTCGCGGACTGACAGCAAAAGCGCGAGAGTCTTTGGGCTTGCCTAACAGCGAAGTATTTCGTCAGGCAAAATCAGTTATACAAAGTGATCGAGGTTTTACCCTAGCACAAAAAATGGTTGGTCGTGCTTGTAATAAGCTTGGAATTCGCCCTGGCGAATATTGTGAACCTAAGATGACATCGGTTGGCTCGCAGGATACTACTGGGCCAATGACACGAGATGAACTTAAAGATTTAGCTTGTTTAGGTTTTTCAGCCGATTTGGTTATGCAGTCATTTTGTCATACCGCTGCTTATCCAAAGCCTATCGATGTGACAACTCATGATACTTTACCTGATTTTGTTATGGATCGAGGCGGAGTTTCTTTGCGTCCCGGTGATGGCATTATTCATTCTTGGTTAAATCGCATGTTGCTGCCAGATACAGTAGGAACGGGAGGGGATTCACACACGCGTTTTCCTATCGGTATTTCATTCCCGGCAGGCTCCGGTTTAGTTGCTTTTGCTGCGGCGACGGGAGTTATGCCTTTAGATATGCCTGAATCGGTATTAGTCCGCTTTAAAGGTCAGATGCAGCCGGGTATCACATTACGCGATTTAGTTCATGCGATCCCATACTATGCTATTGAGCAGGGATTATTAACAGTCGAAAAGCAAGGTAAAAAAAATATTTTTTCCGGTCGAATATTGGAAATTGAAGGTTTACCACAATTAAAAGTTGAACAAGCGTTTGAATTAGCAGATGCCTCGGCGGAACGATCAGCAGCGGGCTGTACTATCAAGTTAGATAAACAACCGATTATCGAATATTTACAATCTAATATTGTATTATTGAAATGGATGATTGCTGAGGGATATGGTGATCGCCGTACTCTCGAACGTCGCATTAATTCAATGAATAAATGGTTGGCTGATCCGCAATTATTAACGGCAGATACCGATGCAGATTATGCAGCTATCATTGAAATTAATTTAAATGAAATAATCGAACCCATTTTATGTGCGCCGAATGATCCTGATGATGCGCGTTTATTATCTTCAGTGGCACATGAAAAAATTGATGAAGTTTTCATTGGCTCTTGTATGACAAATATTGGCCATTTCCGTGCAGCAGGTGAGCTTTTAGAGCAATATAAAGGGCAAATTCCCACTCGCTTATGGATTGCTCCGCCGACGAAAATGGATGCGACCAAGTTAATCGAAGAAGGTTATTATAATATTTTTGGTAAAAGTGGTGCACGAATTGAAATTCCTGGTTGTTCACTCTGTATGGGTAATCAGGCACGTGTGATGGATGGCGCAACCGTGGTTTCGACCTCTACCCGTAATTTTCCTAATCGATTAGGAACAGGCGCCAAAGTTTTTCTTGCATCAGCAGAGCTTGCAGCGGTAGCTTCATTATTGGGCTATTTACCAACAGTGGAGGAGTATTTGCAATTTATAAATGGCATGGGTAATAATAGCCAAAATATTTATCAATACTTAAATTTTGACTTACTACCTCAATATACCGATAAAGCAGATACAATAATTTTTCAGTCTGCAGTTTAAAACAATGACTTTTCTTATACCCTATTTCTTACTATAAGTAATCAGAAATAAGGTATAAGATTTAGATTATTCTATTTTGCTATCTAAAGTTTTATGCCCGCTTTAACAGTTATATCTATTACTTATTACTTATGTAGTTGCTAATTTTCCAGGCAATGTCAGGTTAGATAGCTTAAAGTGAATTAAAAAAGCGATCAAAATTTGCTTTTATATAAGTAAGTTGTGCATTAAATGCAGTTTTAACCAGATCTTTTTGACAGCTATTAAGATTTTCTTTTTTCAATTTAAAAAAAGAATCTTGCATTAATTGAACTGTTACATCACATGATTTTTGGAATGCTGTTATAGCGTTATTTTTACCAGTGTTAGCCGCTTCAATGACGAGTTTTTCAAAAATAAGATCGGCTATGTCACGAATATTCTGAATCTCTTCATTATTAATTTTACCATCCTTATAGGCTTCGTTTATATATACTTCATTTATAACTTTATATAATCTATTATTAATTTCTTTTGTATCCATAATTTAGATCCTTTTATAAAATGATATATTCCATATAGTAAATAATAGTCATTTAGCCATTTCACGAAAAAATAGTTTTTCACACACTTAATTAAAGCTTACACATTAAGAAGTATAGCTACAACAAAACATGGTTATAAATTCTCTTAAATATGGCACTGTGGTATAGAATAAGCTAAGCTGGGCCCAGTTATTGGTAACAGGTCATTGCTTACTAATCTTCACTTTTCAGTGAATACTTCTATAAATAACTTCGCATTTATATTATTGCAAAAATAAAGTATTTTATTTTAATTATTAATATCTTGAGCTGTTAAATGACGAATAAAAGTTGCACAAGAGTAAAAGGATGAGGATGCGATATGGATTATGAATTTCAGCAGGATGTCACTGGCCATGTCATTGCTCGATTTTCAATGGATCATGAAGCAATTGGTTACTGGTTAAACGAGGAAATTAAAGGAGATTTATGTCAGTTAGAACAGATACAGGCAGGTTATCATTCTATTAAAGGTAGTGGTCGTCAATGGAAAAAAATTGGGCGTGAATACACATTGTTCATGGATGATGAGGAAATCATGATCCGAGCTAACCAGTTACATTTTCAGACGGAAGATTTAGAAGAAGGGATGTGTTATTACGATAGTGAGAGTATTGCATTTTGTGGTTTAGATGATTTTATTAACATGCTGGAAAACTATCGTAACTTTTTTTATCAAATAGCATCAAGTAAAGGGTGACAAAATGGCTATTTTATTTTGTCAATTTCATATCTAAGATTAGACAGTTTTTGATTTATGATTAGTTATTGATTAATTCCTAAAGGAGGGATTGAGATGGATGAAAATGGTGTAGTTGAAACAATTGATCAGGCAAAGAGTTGGTTTATTAATCATCAAGATCTATTAATTCAGTATGCAGTAAATATCGTTTCTGCATTAGTTATTTTATTTGCTGGTTTGATCGTTGCCAGATGGATCAGTCATATCACTAATCGATTAATGTCATTACGCGGTATTGACAAGACGGTCAGAGATTTTTTATCGGCAATTGTGCGTTATGGCATTATTGCATTTACCTTAATTGCAGTATTAAGTAAGTTAGGCGTGCAAACGGCCTCTGTCATCGCCGTTTTAGGTGCTGCCGGTTTGGCGATTGGTTTAGCCTTACAGGGATCTTTATCTAATTTTGCTGCTGGCGTGTTATTGGTTATTTTTAGACCATTACGGTCAGGGGAATATGTTATTTTAGGCTCGGTAGAAGGAACAGTTGAGCATGTCCAGATTTTCTCAACCTCATTACGCACTGCCGATGATCGCATCGTTGTCATCCCCAATAGTAAAGTCATCAATGACAATATTATTAACACCTCTCGTGAACCTAATAGGCGTACGCAAATTATGGTTGGTGTAGCTTATAATGCGGATATTGACAGTGTTAAAAAAGTGTTAGGCGATGTTATTGCGGCAGATGAACGTATTCAGCAGGATAAAGGGGTTACTATCCGTTTACATGAAATGGCGCCTTCTTCTCTTAATTTTGTCGTACGTGTTTGGACGACTAACGCTGATGCATGGAATGTTTATTGGGACTTAATGGAAAATTTTAAAAAACAGCTAGATGCACATAATATTGGCATACCTTTCCCACAAATGGATGTTCATTTATATCAAACCCAAAATGGCTAACCAATCACATTGGTGTGGATTAGGCTTCACACCAATATTTTTATTGGTTAGTAAACTATTTCTCAATTTATTGACTTGCATTAGTTAGCGTTAATTAAAATTATTCATTATGATTAATCTTTCCTATTATGTTTTTTAATATTCTATCATGTTAAGAATAAACAATTATTGGCTAGAAAATAGTCTATCTAGAGTTGATTAATTATGTGCAGGAGGTCTCGTGAAGCTTAGTTCGATTATATTTTTAGCGATGATGTCAGTGAGTTCATTCCCTTTACTTGCTCAAGCTAACTCCTTACCTAATGGGCCACATATTGTGACATCAGGCAATGCAACCATTAAAGCCACACCAGACATGGTAACTTTATTAATTAATGTTGCTGTGACTGAAAAAAATGCTGCATCAGCTAAAGCGGCAGTTGATAAACGTGTTAAAGAATATTTTGATTTTCTCAATAATAAAGGGATAGCGAGTAGCGATATTAATGCAGCAAATATCACCACTCAGCCAAAATATGAATATGATAAAGCAGCAGAGAAATCTAAAATAATTGGTTATACCGCAGAACGTTCAGTAGAAGTTAAAGTATATAAACTGGATCAGCTAAATACGTTATTGGATGGTGCGTTAGCGGCAGGTTTAAATGAAATCAATGCGGTGCAATTTGGCGTTAAGGATCCTAAACATTATCGTGATGAAGCACGCAATAGAGCAATTGATAATGCTAAAGCGCAAGCAGAGGCGCTAGCGGCAGGATTTAATGTTAAATTAGGTAAAGTTTATAGTGTTAATTATCGAGCACCTGATGCAACCCCTTACCCAATGCCAAGAATGAAGGCGATGACGCAAATGGTAGCTGCCGCTGCCAGTGATAGCAATCAAACTTATGTACAACAGAGTATTGATTTTACCGATCAAATTGACGTTGTTTTTGAGTTGAAACGTTAATTTTTGTTTTCTACATTATTATTTTCTTGTCTTAATATCTGGCGTCCGGTTTTTACTAGGGCGTCAGTCATTCGATTGAAATATGAATGATAAAGATAGTCGTATTTTATTTACCCAGACTATAATGAGTTCATCATCTCAGAGTGCCACACTGAGCTTATTGTCATAAGGATTAAATTTTTTATGGCAAGCAGACAGGGATATCGACTAGCAGAGAAATGGATTGTAAAAATTGAGGAGCAGGAATTAGTGCTTATATTTCTGATCTTAAAATTATTTGCTAATGAAATTAGTTTCATTATCGATATTGATTATACTTTTTTCTGATTGTTATAAAACAATATGTGAACCAAAAGCTAAATCAGTTATTATGTGTTGATTAAATATTAATAATATTATTAAAGAATTATAAGTAAATATTACAAATATAGTAGTGTATAAGATTAATGTAATTATATTTTATATCATTAATATGCTAATAATAATATAATTTATATTTATTTATATAACTCTTTTTTATCCTTTTATTTATTTACCATCCCTTAATTTATACGTTTGTTATGGCATGGAGTTTTATTTATCTATTAATTAATAAAATGAATATTCGCTGATATTAAAATAATTGGGTAATATTTATAATTATTATTTAAATTTTATTGAATACAGATAAAGAACCCTTTAATATTTTATATAATTTAAGATAAATTAATTGTTGTAAATAATAAAGCTTTTTTTACTAAAAAAATTAAAATATGATTTATATATTATTAATATCAAGTGTGAATCTATATTAAAAATAATTATTGATAACAGGTTGTTTATTATGCGGGTAAATGAAATAAAACGTATGGATATTGATTTCAACCAAAAAGGAATAATTTTTAAATTTGCGGAAAAATGGTTAGATTATAATAGTAATAAATTCTTTATTCGCAGTAGTGATGAAAGGAAAAAAATGATATACGGTGGTCTATGTTGGGGATTAACACGTTACTATATGACACATATCGCTCAAAATGGACAACAAAATTCAGCGGTGTTTTTTATTAAATTTAAACGTTTAATTGGATTGGCGAATAGAGAAATTCCTATTAATGCCAGCATTATTGAACGTTATCAAATAGAAGCGGAAAGGCGATATGCAAATACTATTTTAGATAAAGTGCTTTTTGATATACTTAATGAACATACTTATGCAAATAGCATAAATTTATTGCAGAGTTATCGTATTCCACAAGTAAAAAGCTACTTACGTACTAAAGAGGATCCTACTGCTGTCAATGCACATAAAATAATTAAGCGGATTTATAGAAATGAATTCATTAAAAATCATGATTTAGTTAAAGAGAGATGGTTTGTTGATATTTTCTTAATAGCAGAAAAAAATTTTACAGCCTTCGATAAAAAATCTATTATGGAAATACAATCAGCAATTGAAGCCGCTAAGATTAAAATTTATAAGATTTATGTAGATGATGAAATTAATTATCTGAAAAATCGAGGTGTTCTTTATCTAAAAAAAAGTGTATCTGATATCAATAATAATTATTATATAGATATTGATAATTTATTTTCACATATGACAAACAAACATCAGAATGCATTTTATGAAATTTATACTGGTAATCATGTTGTGGTATTAACGGTTACCGTAAATCCGAGTAATAATGAGAAAAATATAACATTCTTTGATTCTAATAAAGGGTTATATCTTTTTAATGATCTTGCTGAGGCAAAGAATTTTATTATTGAATTTAGTAAATATACTAGCGAAAAATATCAATGGAATTTAGAAAAATTGATAATCCAGAAATACATATAGGTTTTTTTGCTAAAGCTAGCGATTTTAGTGATAAATTAATTGATTTGACGCCACCAAAATATCAAATTAGCTCGATGGTTATTAATAAAATGATCACTCACGGTGATATTATTCAAACTAATGAGGATGTAGAAATAAAATTTTTGCAGTTGAATCAACATAATAATATCGTCACATTTTCGATAGAAGAAAAATCAAATATTGATCATGGAAATAAAAAAATTATTATGAGTACTGATCATATTGATATAAGAACAATAATCTACTTGGTTAATAAAGAACAAGATAATTTATTTGCACTGTCCCATCAGAATTTATTTACTCGTTTTGATAAAGGTAATATTCAGGTTTACCAATTACCGGATAACTTTGATCTTTCGGCTAATATAAAGGATATTTATGACAAACTGCCAACGCCTGCATATAAAGTAGTGCCAGATAGCACCACACAAAGCTATGAAATGGTTAGTCGAGCGCCAAGAATACATAGCAATAATAATCTCAATATTGATTTTGATAAGTGGAGGCTGCCAATAATTCAGTCGGAGTTGATAACTAATAATAGTCATCAGAACAACTTATCTTTAGCATATGAACGAACGATTATTATTCAAATTCAATCTAATACTATTCTTGACCAGATTGTCTCAGGTTTAATTGCTAAGCATCCGGAAAAAACCATTTTATTGCAATTTGATATTGCGACAAAGAAAAGGCGGCTTGCTTATGGTCGCCATGAAGATTTATTGTCAGCAGGTCAAACACGTTGGATAGTTGTTGGTCATGGAGATTATCAAGGCAATGGAAAAGTTTCTCAATTTGCTCAGCACTCACCAAAGGCTGTTGCTAATGGATTGCAATGGCTTAAAAATGATCTGGCAATAAAGCAAACGCCAAATAAAATTGTGCTAATGGGTTGTGAATTAGCTGAAGGAACAGCAAAAGAAGACTTTGCTTTTAATATGACCCAATTACTCAATAAAAATGCGTTTGATGCTGATATTATTGCTTATACTAATGATTTGTTTATTGATAGCCATGGTAAACGGATTGGTTATATCAATAATGAAAGTGATGAATCTCAGCCGGCCCGAATTTATAAAAAAACCTACCGATATCATCATGCAACAGACAGTATCACAATTAACGGTAAACCCGTCATTTTATCTTTATTAAATGATTTGCAGGCAGACAAAGTCTCCTTTGAACGGTTTATTACTGATAATCAGCAATTATTAATCCCATTATTTTCTGCTCCCAGCGGAGAATTAAATATTGATCTCATCAAAAAAATTGCCTATGACCAACGAGCTTATGATCTATTCAAAAATGCAATTAATGAGCCAGACTACAATAATTATGAGGCTTTCTATAATAAGATAATTGATGAAATGGTTAATAACGGCATTAATGAAGCGCCTATATGGAAGACCGTAAATAAAAACTATATTAATGAAAATAAATTAAATTTTTCCCATAATCGTAATGATAAATTGAATGTCATTATGCGTCTAACTAGTGATAAAGAGAATCTGACTAAAGCGCAATTGTATGCCATATTTAAACCTGAAAATACCCTTATTATTCAGTGTGATGTTAAAAATAACCAATCATTTATAGAATATGGCGATTTGCCAAGTTTAACATTAATCAGCAATCATAGTTGGACGATTTTAGATGGCAATGAGTTATCGTTATTGGATCCTGACACTTTATCACAATCATTACTGGCTTTACGCCAAAAATACCCGCTTAAAGTGCCTATGGAGATAAAACTATTTAATGATAATGGCAAAATAGAAAATACTGCTATTTATGATCCTCAGCATTTAGCCGCACGTTTATGCCAAAAATTGGCGGAAAAAGGGCTGAATTCTTCGGTTTCAATTTCCCAGCCAAAATCAGAATTTATGTCGCCAGATTACGAACTCGGTATTTTTCTGGATGATTATCATGAACAACAAAAAAACACTTTTCAGTTTGATATTACAACGCAGAAATTGATGATTAATGGTGAACCACCCATTAAGGCTTTGCTACTCGATATTGTAACAGGGAAAATAACGCTAGCAGAAATTACTGCTAAAAATCCTGCAATATTGTTGCCTAGTTTTGCTGATCAGCAGGGTAAACTTGATATTAAGAAACTTAAGCAAACAATTTATGATCCGCTATTAAGTATCAAGGTTAACCAGTATTTTGCCCATGGTGATTATCTTGCTCATGATGCTCGGTTACGCTGGAATGCCCTTTTTATTGCGCAGAAAAGCTTACCCTTAAGCCAGCAATCGGCAGAATTATCTTTTCTGGTTGGTGAATTACAGGCAAATCCCTATGCTGTTCGCTATTTAAGCGATCATAGTCGCTATCTATTAGGACAATATTTTTCATTAAATAATGGTGAACTTGATACAATTTATTTAATGCAGGCATTAGCACATCCAGAATATGTTGAATTTATTCAGACTCAATTACAGGAGTTTTCTGGTTTAAAAATTAGCAAGGAGTTTGATGGACTTTCATTAAAACAAGCTTTGATGAAGAGTTCTACTTGGCGCCAACGAGTTTTGGATAATATAGTCAGTTTAACTAAATCAGCACAATGTTCGCAGAGTGAGGCAACCATATCTGCCGTTAGCCATGGATATTATTTGCATAAGATAAATACCAATAGTCTGCGTATTGAACAAGCATTGGGTGCTCTTTATGTCATAGCGTGTCAGCAAGGGAAGCAAGCACAATTTATTAAAATATTAGCATATCATCAGGCTTTGCTTGAGCTTAGTAGCAAAAGTGATCTTAGCATCCAGGATCAGCAATTTTTAACCGAGTTTGACGCAGCTCTTAGCCAGCTGCAAGATATTAATTATGCTCCACGCATTGAAAATCAATCACTAAAAAGCTGGTTAATGCAAGCATCGGATGGTGCTTACTATTTGCAATCAGGTAAGCATGCTTTTACTGTCGTGATTAAGCGGCAAGCTGATATTTTTCAATATCAGCTTTATGATCCGAAAGCCGGTGAGCTTGTTATTAGTAATAGTAAGCAAAAACAAGCACAAAAGGATTTTTTCCGTGTATTTCAAACGTATTTAGATAGGGAGACCCGATACCGCAAAGAGAATACAGCGCGGAAAGTTGATTTGATGATCGAAAACATGAATGGTGATTATCGCTTTGACATCTATGAATTAACACTTACTCATCAGGCAGTTGAAAAAACACACCTTTTTTGGCAATTTACTCCCCCCTAAGTTAGATACTAACACTTATTTGGTTAAAATAAATAATATTGAGATCAGTTTGCCATTATTAATACGGGCTGGAGCACAAATTGATGGTCAATCGCTATCAGTCAGACATCTTCAATCATTGCCAGACTGGCGTGAGCGATTGACGTTTGATGCCGCTATGTTAAGCCATCATTTGATGCTACTTGATACTAGTCATGATGATGCGCAATTTATTAAATTAATTAAATCACTAATTGATCAAAGAGGGCAAGATAACCTGATTGCCACGCGAGCGGAATTGGCTGATGTTGGAATGATAAAACAGCAATTAGGCTATGTTGATCGCTATGTTAAAGGTGAGGTAATTGATGCTGCAATGTGGCATGAAATGAAAAATACCACCTTTAAGTTGCCCCGTTATGCACGAATAATGAGTAAAGTAGGCTATGGTTCACAAGCTATAGGGATTGCTCAGCTTTGGATTTTAACAAACCGGGCGGCAGATCAATTACAGGATCCGCGTTTATCCGATGAACAAAAAGCTGAAATTAGGCGGCAACTTGCGTTGGCGTATGGCGCCGCTGCGGCCAATTTTGGTACCGATA
Source organism: Arsenophonus nasoniae (assembly GCF_004768525.1). NCBI lineage: Bacteria > Pseudomonadati > Pseudomonadota > Gammaproteobacteria > Enterobacterales > Morganellaceae > Arsenophonus > Arsenophonus nasoniae. The sequence continues at coordinate 2,917,743 of NZ_CP038613.1, read as the reverse complement.
TCCTGCAACCTATCATATTTAAATCAGTAACTAAAATAACTGATTCAACAGAGATTGCGGCCAAATTTGCCGGGCGTGCAACCGCAGTATTAAATGCTTTGTCGGCTGGATTTGATATTTACAATGCTTATCAGTCATTTCACCAATTATCGACCGAAACTGATCCTGAGGTGCGACAAGATTTGATCGTGAATGGAACACTTGCGGTCGTGAGTGCGGCGGTCAGTATCGCAGTTTCGGTTGCTCTTTTGGCCGGTTTTTCTGCTGCCGGGCCAATAGGCATTGCTGTAGGGGCTGGATTAATGGTTGGTGGCATAATTTATAATGGCATTAGAGCCGTTGAACGTATTGAGGAAAAGGTCAAGCTTACGGGATGGGAAGAGTTTGCGACAGGAATTAGCGCCGCTTTTGGTGAACAGCCACCCACCAGTGTTCTTAACAAGTTGCAAGCATATAATGAAGAAGAAGGTTACGAGAAGTCACTATTACAACGCATTAAGAACCAAATTAGCATTTTTCGCACAGAAGGCTATGGCCGAGCTCTCTATGTAAAAGAGAGTTATCAAATGGCAGAAGTACCGCTATTTAATATACGGGATATTAGTTCAGGTTTGTGTTTGACAACTAAGGAGCAAGCAAAAGCATTAACCCTTGAAAAATTAAATGGTTCTAAAATACAAGTTTCTGCCCATGAACAAGCAACAGAAAATTACAATTACCTTGATATGTCCCTTTTGGAAGGTACTGTCGGCTATAAATCTTTGGGCAATTCTTTCTTCACTTTTCCTAAATACCGATTTACTGAAGATCAACTCAGTAGAATTACCACAGCATATCCTGATAAATATGCAGCCGAATCTGTTGTAATAAAAAATTACGCCCCAGTAATGAGTTCTACAAGCAATGAAATTTTTATATTTGATCCAGAGAGAAAGGATTTAGATTTTTATCTGGCAGGAAAAAAAATAGAATCGATTTATTCTTATATTGAAAAAAATACGCAATTTATTTATTTAACTGACAAGGGAGAGGTTAAAACCATTCCGTTTGATAGAAATCAGCTACTACATCAGTTGTCGGTAGCAGGAGAGAATGCGGGTATTATTTTTAACACGGCTAATGGTAATGATACCATTGTTGGTTTTAAACAGTATAAAAATAGATTTGAGATCTATAACGGTAATAAAATCTTTGTCGGTGGTGAAAAAAATGACACTTTCGTTTTAAAGTTTGATGCACATTATCCGAATGAGAGTCGATATTTAGATGGATATGCAGGTAGTAATTCTATAATTATTCATCAATTACCAGTAATTAAATCTAATTCTGCTGTCAATACAGAAAAAAATAGTACCAATCTACTGGGGATTGATAAGGATAACTTTACCAGACAGGTTGGTGTATTGGTTAATTTAAAGCAAGAAAAGATTTGGATGATTGATGATCATCAGTATGTTGTTAATAATTATGATAATGAAAAATTCTCTTCATTTATGCGATCACAGCGGCTTGCTACTATTAAAAACATGGAAAATGTCACCGTAGTAGCGAATAGTGCAGATATTATTGTTGGTGATGCGCGAGATAATGTTTTAGATGGTAACCTGGGTAATGATAGATTGTATGGTGGTAAAGGTAATGATACTTTAATTTTAACTCAAGGCATTGCTGATGGTGGTGAAGGTCATGATGTTTATCGCATTAAGCGCTATAACTGGCAAGATCATATTGAGATATTTGCCGATGATAATTTGAAATATCAGCGTTGGGATCCAATAAAAGGCGCTTTTATTTTTGCTGATAACAGCAATAGTGAAGAAATTGCATCTTCAACCAATCCCAAGTTTCGCTTTAACAACGGCTATTCTTATAATGCACTAATTGTCATTGATGACAGTCATCAAAATATTAATCAACAGAGTATGGTTTACCTGAATTATGATATTAATGAAATAAAATCTGTTTTCAAATCAGGCAATGATATTGTTATTGAAGTTGAAATTATCAATAACGCCAAATTTTTTAAAAATAATATAATAAGTAATATCTCAATAAGATTAAAAAACGTTTATGCGCAGGATGAAAAAGGCAACTATTTTACTAATCATGAATATAATGTGAAATGCCAAAATAGCTTTTTACTATCACCTATATTACTTGCAAAAGCAGATAAAAATAAAAATCCAACTGAATATTTTAAAGCGGCATATGTCAGACCAAAATATCGTAATGAAGGAAATGTCTATACCAATGATGTTGAGGTTAATTTTGCTCAAAATAGTTTTAAGGTTTTTAGCAAAGATATCTATGAAATGCCTGCTGGCATTAAAGTGATGGCAAAATTTTTAGCATCAGATGGAATGACTATTATTGGTGATAACGATGATCAAATTATTGCTCTGGCCGCACAGTATTATATTTATATTTCAAAAGGTAATGATTTCTATCTTATTAAGAGCATGGCATTAAAAAATTTACCTGACGTTGATACTACTTTTAATCTTAATGAAGATATTATTTTTGACTTTAGTAAAGTAAAAAACAGTTTTGATAGTAATGATAAGATTATTATCGCAATACAAGAATATAGTGGCTATGATTTTGAATTTGATGGTGATCGTCTTATTCATAAAGATAAAGTTGGCAAAATTGTTAATATTGTTTTTAAAAATTTACCTAAAAAAGAAATAAAAAATGTCATTGTACAGGATAAATATCAGCAACTTTTTATGATGGCATTAAAAAAGGGCGAAAATAAAATTGTTCCAATGATTGCAATTAAAGAACCTACGTCAGGTCATGATATAATTGAGTTGCCAGTAGGTTATCGCTTGAATGAAAATCGATTAGATGCTATGGCAGGTAATGATATTATTACTGATTTAAGTGGAAGAGATAATATAGATAATATAATTAATGCTGGCTCTGGAGATGATATGGTGACAGTAATAAAGGGCAATAATATTATTGATGCTGGACCAGGGGATGATATTGTTGCTACCGCAAAGGGCAATAATATTATTTTACCAGGTGAAGGGAATGATATTGTTAATAGTGGTATAGGTGATGATACTATTATTACTACCAATGGAAATGATGAAATTAATTGCGGTAAAGGTAATAATGCGATATTTATTAATCATCAAGTTGGGCATATAACTATTAATTGTGCTGGTGGTTCTGATACGATTTATATTCAAAATTTTGATCACTATTTTTCTGATGGAAATATAAGATATTATATAGCAGATAATCAACAAGATTATTTTATTAAATCAAAAGATAAGAAATCCAGTATTACTATTAAAAATGCAGTAGCGAATGATGATAAAGTAAAAATTTATAGAGGAATAAATAATGGTAATTATCTGGATAGTGATAACATAAATATCTTAATAGATAAGCTATCAGATTTTAATAAAAGAAAAGATAGAGCATCATTAAATTTGATTGAGTTTATTAACAATGGAGTTGAGCAAAATATTTTTGGGGCATCGCAGTATAGTTATTAAATAAAATTAACTATTTTTTAATATGATTAAAGCAAAGAGAACATTTCTTTGCTTTTTACTATTTTGATTTAATTATAATAAAATATAAATTAATTTTTTATAGGGTATGAGAATATTTTCACTGATATTAAAAATAAGAATTTATTCTTTCAATTAAGTATATTTATTATTTTGCAATAATTTTTTAATTACTTGTCATTTTTATTTTTTATTGAAATAATTTACTAGCTAATTTAACAATAAATAAAAATAGCTCATATAATAAATTAATAAACTATTAGAATTTAAGTTTTTCATTGTAATAAAATTTAACTGATGCTCTATCTCTGCAATATTCAACCCAGAGTAGGTATTCAAATGAGTATAAAGTAGTAATTAGGCATTGACAACACGCATGCGAAGTCGTAGTAGTAGAATTTAATGTTAAATTAGGTACAGTTTATAGTATTTATTCGGCTACCTAATGTAACCCCTTACCTAATGCTAATAATGAAGGCGATGACATAATGGGTTGCTACCGCTGCCAGTGATAGCAATCAAACTGAAGAACAACAGCGTATTGATTTTCCGACCAAATTGACGTTGTTTTGCATGGTAACGTTACTTGTTGTTTTCTAAACGATTATCTTCTTGTTTTAATAGCTGGCGTCCGGTTTTTACAAGCGCGTCAGTCACCTTTTTCATTGTCCTGCTTTCAGGGGAAAAGCGGTGCCAATATAGCATTCTACGCTGATATAGTCCGGGAGTAAGATCGACTAGTTGACCTGAATTTAATTCATCGATAATTTGTAAATGTGGGATCATACAACAAGTTGAGCCCTGCTTAGCAAGTTGAACAAATGCCTCTGATGAGTTCACAATATGACAAGGAACACTACCTGGAGATAGATTAAAATTCTGTTGCACAAAAGCTTGATGCATATCATCCAGATGATCAAAAGCAACAGCCGGCGCTCTTAATAGTGAGGTTTTTGTCACCCCGGTAGGAAAATAGCGCTCAGCAAAGGTGGGTGACGAAACGAATAGATAATCTAGCGCACCTAGTTTATCTACCAGGCAGCCAGGCAAGGGTTCCGATTGAATACTAATCGCGCCAACGACTTCTCCTCTACGTAAAAGCTCTTGTGTCCGGGTTTCATCCTCGACTTGAATATTAAGGCGAATAGGCGTGTCATGAAGTACTGGATTAAGGGCAGGCAGAAACCAGGTTGCTAAACTATCAGCATTGACTGCCATTGATAGCAGCAACGGGGTTGCACCACTGCTTTCGTCACCAAGCCATTGCTCTTCTAATAATTCAACTTGATGTAACAGAGCAAGTAGTTTTTGTCCTTGCTCAGTCGGTTGAGGAGGGATCGTTCTTACTAACAATGGCTGACCAAAGAGGTTTTCAAGCTGCTTAATTCTTTGAGAAACGGCAGATTGAGTGATACATAACTTTTGCGCTGCGCGCTCAAAGCCACGTTCACGAATCACGGTATCCAATGCTTGTAGTGCTCGATAGTCAGGGCGTTTAATCACGAAAAAATCTCTTTAAAATTCAATTCAGATGTTATTCTATATCTTACTATGCAATATTTTTCCAATCGATAGCTGCGGAAATTTCGTTATACTAATTAATTAGTAGGTTTTAGCAATAAAAAATAATAAGGCAACTAATTATGACACAGGATGAATTAAAAAAAATGGTTGGCTGGGCCGCTGTGGAATATATCAAACCCGATATGGTGGTTGGTGTTGGAACAGGCTCTACCGTTGCGCATTTTATTGATAGTTTAGCGACACAAAAGCATTTAATCAAAGGTGCAGTCTCGAGTTCAGTTGCTTCTACCGACAAATTAACCGCGTTAGCCATTCCCATTCTTGATAGTAATGAGGTGGATGGCGTGGATATTTATATTGATGGTGCCGATGAATTTAATCCAGACTTAATGATGATCAAAGGTGGTGGAGCGGCTTTGACGCGTGAAAAAGTTATTGCTGCAATGGCTAAGCAATTTATCGCTATTGCTGATAAATCTAAGCAAGTTGATATTTTAGGCGCATTTCCATTACCCGTTGAAGTAATTCCGATGGCACGCGCTTACGTCGCTCGTGAATTAGTAAAGTTAGGTGGCCTGCCAGAATATCGGCAAAATGTGGTTACGGATAATGGTAATGTTATTCTTGATGTTCACAATCTAAAGATTCTCGATCCGATAGAGTTAGAAAATAAAATTAATGCAATTGCTGGTGTGGTTACGGTAGGCTTATTTGCTATTCGCGCGGCGGATATTGTTTTGCTGGCAACGCCGACTGGAGTAGAAAAATTGACGGCTAAAAAACCATAGTTTGCTAGTTTTTAAAGCGTTGAGCGGTTAGAGAGGCGGTATATATTGCCTCGATTAAATTTAAATTTTTTTCTATCAAATTTAGCCAGTTATATCATAATCATTGATTTAGTATGATAAAAATCCTATTTTTGCCTATTTAGTTTCCTTTTGTTCGTTATAGCGTTTTTTGTTGCGATGAATTTTATTGTTTGCATAAATGATAATGTTACTAGTGAGAAAATTTTTGTTATGGTGGTATAAAAAATCGGTGATAGCCGCAATCTTAATGACAGGATGGGTAAATGGTTAATGTATCTTTACAAAAACAGAAAATTAAATTTTTGCTTTTAGAGGGGGTGCATCAAAGTGCAATTAATAATCTGCGGGCAGCAGGTTATGAAAATATTGAATATCATGAAGGTGCATTATCAACAGAAGAATTAATCGCAGTGATCCCTGATGTCCATTTTATCGGTATTCGCTCCCGCACTTATCTTAGCGAACAAGTTTTGGCCGCGGCGGAAAAATTGATTGCTGTCGGTTGTTTTTGCATCGGCACCAATCAAGTTGATATTGAAGCTGCGGCTAAGCGTGGTATTCCGGTTTTTAATGCTCCTTTTTCCAATACCCGCTCAGTGGCAGAAATGGTTCTTGGCGAATTATTATTACTTTTGCGTCGTATTCCTGAAGCGAGTATGAAAGCGCATCGTGGAATATGGAATAAACAAGCCAAAGGAAGCTATGAAGCACGAAGTAAGAAATTAGGTATTATTGGTTATGGCCATATTGGTACCCAATTAGGTATCTTAGCGGAAAACATTGGAATGAACGTTTATTTCTATGATATTGAAAATAAGTTACCGTTAGGTAACGCTTGCCAAGTTCCGACTATGATCGAATTACTCAATATGAGTGATGTAATTAGCTTACATGTTCCTGAAACAGCAAGTACTAAGAATATGTTTGCCAAAGAACAACTGACCTTGATGAAACCTGGCGCGATTTTGATCAATGCTTCACGTGGTAGCGTAGTTGATATTCCGGCATTAAGTGAGGCATTGAAAAGTCAGCATATCTCTGGTGCGGCAATTGATGTCTTTCCTAAAGAACCGGCCAGTAATGGTGATCCTTTTAGCTCGCCGTTAATTGGATTTGATAATGTTATTTTAACTCCTCATATTGGCGGTTCTACCCAAGAAGCACAGGAGAATATTGGTTACGAAGTGGCTAGTAAGTTAGTAAAATATTCTGATAATGGTTCTACTTTATCGGCGGTCAATTTTCCTGAGGTTTCATTACCTATCCACACAGAAGAGACTAATCGTTTATTACATATTCATGAAAATCGCCCAGGGATGTTAAATCGTATTAATCAGCTCTTTATGGAAGACGAAATTAATATAGCGGCACAATATTTGCAAACTAAGGGAAATATTGGTTATGTTGTGATTGATATTACAAGTCAACCGGAAAAGACAGCAAAAAGTTTATTACAAAAATTAAAATCTTTACCTGGTACTATTCGTACACGCTTGCTGTACTGATAAATTTTACTGATTTATTTTTCTAATAAATAGCCCGTTAAAGCGGGCTGATTTTTATTGTCTATTAATATATTTATTTTACAAAAGAGGGGTATTTCTATAATTGATGATATTATTTATCAATTAATATATTTAATGTATTTTTTCTCAATATAAAATACTATCAATTAGTAATATTTTATAAAAAAGTGCTTATTATTAGTTTCATCCTAACATTAATTTATTTAAAATATTATCTAATTAACTTGGCAAGATATATTTTAAGGAAGCTATTATGGCAATTAATGGAATTAAAAATCCAGATGTTATTTTTTCTCAAAATAAACATATTTTTGAAGATTTTAATCAAAAAATAGCACTATTAAAAAAGAAGTATTTTAGATTGGACTTAACTGATAAGCGCTTTCAAATTGATGAAGGAATATGTTATGGCCTGTCTTTAATGTATATGTGCCAGTTTGCACAGGGTGGTTATGCGCAAGGTGATAAATTCTTAGAATCAATTAAAGAATTAAATCAGTTAAGTAATTTAACAATTACGCATAATATGGATGATTATGACAAAATCATTATTGAATCTAAAAAACTACATGCTAATGCCAAAATCCATGATTTACTTAATGAAGCCATTTATTTGCATAATTTTATTAATAAATATACTTTACTTTATACAACAAAATTGGTTAATTTAAGGCAAGTTATTAATCAAAATAATAAAGATATTATGGAGGTATGCAGAGGTAATAAACATTTTATCAATATAAACGATGTTAATTGTTTTATTGATAAATTTTATGCAGAAAGTATTAATCAAAATAATGAGTTGGTCCAATTTAAATGGCATAGGGACATTTATGTAGAATGGCAGCGTATTTGTAAAGTAGAAAATATTTTATCTATACAAGATATCCTTTTCAAATTTAAACAGGCAAAATCAAATGTTATTAATTCATATTCTAAGGATATTGAATTTTTTCTGTCTAACTATAATATCGGATACGATAATATAACTGGAACAGAACGCTATTGTTTGTTAGAGACTTCTTCACAATTTTTTGCTGATATATTGGATAGATTCCAAGTTAATTCTGATGGTATTTATTTGAATATTGGTTTAAAAGCGCATTCAGTGATGCTAACAATTGAAAATGATGAGAATCATAAACCAATTTTTACTGTATTTGATTCAAATATAGGGGTTTATCATTTTACTGATAAGCAAAAATTAACCGAGTTTTTTAATCAGCTGGCTTCTATCTATGCAGTGGAAAAACAAGCTGATGGAAATTTCACTTTTGCCATGGGAAGTTTTGTTAAAAAGAGTCACATAACGCAACAACAAGATCAACAGAAAGAGAGGCAGTTAAATCGTTTTTTGGTTAACAATAAAGAAATATCGATTATTGCATTAGCTAAACTTATCGATAATCAAAACATAATAAAAATTGATGAAAAAATATCATTAAAATTTATTGCGATAGATGAAAAAACACAAACAACCCAGTTGGAAATTATTAATCATAAAAAACACTTTAATAAAAAAATAAAATTAACTATTGATTGCCAGTCTGTGGATGAAATAAAGCATTTTATCCAACAGCATAAACAAAATTTGCATAAATATCAGGGTAAACGAATATATTTAAATAAAAGTAACGGTCATTACGATGTTTATCGTAATTCTTATGAGCATAATATTGCTGTTTTGCAACAAAATATTATCAAGGGAAAAAAACAGCCGCTAAAAACAATTTAATCATAAAAACATATGGTGATCTTGATATAACATTGGGTTAATTACTGTTAAATTATTCGCCATCTTTTTGATGGAGTGATAATTTCTGGTAATGGGATATCCCATGGTGCAGTGGGGATTTTATCAACCAATTGGCAATCATGGGCTAATCCAATCGGATAAAAATGTTTTTTGTGCCAATCGGACAGCAATCTATCGTAAAATCCGCCTCCCATACCTAATCGCTGACCTTGTTTATCAAATGCCACTAATGGCACAAACAGAACATCTAATTGTGTTATTGGTATAACATCCATAACATTAAGTGTTGGCTCTGCAATATTAAAGCGATTTTTTATCAGTAAAGTGTCAGGGCGATAGTTTAGAAATAGTAGCTGATAGCGACTAAAGGGATGTAAAACCGGCAGATAAACTTTCTTGTTTTGTGCCCAGAGATTTTTAATTAATGGATTAGTATTTATTTCGCCATCAAATGAAAGAAATAATCCCAGATGGGAAGCAGATCGTATAATTTCGTGAGCTAACGCAAGGTGAGTTATTTTATCTGCTGCGCTATTTTGTTGTTCACATGTTAATTGTCGACGGTATTGTCGTACTGTTTGTCGGATAATTTTCTGTCGTTTTTGTACGTTATTAGACATAAAATTTAGAATTATCAATCTAGCAGGATAAAATAATGCGATGACTTATTATCGTATCATTCAGCTTTTATTTACTAAAGCGCGGTATATTTGGATGGTAACATTATGAGTATAGTAGTGTAACCAATTAAGGAACTCCAAGATGCCGTTGCGGGCTGTAACCCTTGAACCCGGGGTTCAAGGTGAACGCAGCATCGTTAACTTTAGGCTTCCTGGTGGCTAGGTTCTCCCTAGCTGACCCGGCATGCACACCATAAACAGATAACCACATTCTAAATGTTTTGAAATATCGGCTCAGGGGACTCACCCACTGACGAGCATCTCAGAGAATTCTAAACTATATCTTAGTATCTATTGTATGAAAGTAAATACAGAAAGCAACCTATTCTTACTCTATTTTGGTACTAATGTTGTTTTGTTCACCTTTTTATTCTAATGGAGTAATTGTTCGTCCCGTAATACGCGCTTGCTCTTGCAATGCCTGTTCAATTGTATGTTGCAATACGCGGATTTTTTGTTCCATATTATCAGTGTAGTCCTGTGTTTTGATTTTTTCTTGCGCCAGTTCATGGCAAATGTTTAATGCGACGATAAAAATAAGTTGTTCGGTATTTGTGACGCCAGTTCGATTTTTGAGATCTTTTAGCCGTTGCTCAAGCTCAGCCGCAGACGATTTTAAGGCATCTTGTTGTTCTTTTGGGCAATTAACCCTTAATGTTCGTCCTAAAATTTGAATATCAACAGGTTGTGCAGACATTATACCTTCCTGATTATGTGGGGAGACGAAATATGGTACTAACATTTCGCTGCCCATAATTCTATTGATGCTATCAAAATAATTATGAGTAATACGTGTGCAATTTGTGCACTTATCTAGTATAGCGACCGTCCTTGATGGTAGCATATTACATATCAATATTATTAACGCAACTGAGCAGACATGCCAATACAGAAATCTTTACCTAATTATCAAACTCTTGAGCTACTATTGCAACAACAGAATGTTGCTTTAACGGCCGCAGAAATGCATGGCTTAATTACGGGCTTAATTTGTGGAGGTAATCACGATTATAACTGGAAAAAGTCGGTTTATGAACTAACCAATGATGGATTAGCTTTTTCACAAATATTGACTAACCCACTACGTGAGCTTTATGACTTTACACTTGCATCGTTAGATAATAATGATTTCATTTTTAATTTGTTGTTACCTGAAGATGGTAAAGTGTTTGAGCGGGCTGATGCCTTAGCCGGTTGGGTTAACCATTTTTTATTAGGCTTGGGTGTTACACAACCAAAGTTAATGGAAAAAAAAGAATTAAAAGAACTTGTTACGGATTTACGTAATATTGGTATGCTGGGTTATGACAAAAATGATGATCAAAATGAGTTAGAACAGGCTTTGGAAGAGATCATTGAGTATGTAAAGGTCGCAGTTCAGCTCTGTTTTATTGCCTTTATGGAGGTAAAAGATCGGCGAATGAAAGCAAAAAATAATAAACCAACATTACATTGATAGGAATAATACTCTAACTTATTTTATTGCTTAATTGCTTGCAGGAGAAGGCATGACTCAACAACCATTTATATCTCGTCGTCATCGATTATTAAAAAAAATGGCACCTGCCAGTGCAGCAATTTTTTTTGCCGCTCCGTCTGTTTTGCGCAATGCAGATTGTGAATATCCTTATCGGCAACACAGTGATTTTCTCTATTTAACGGGCTTTAGTGAACCAGAAGCTGTGTTGGTTATTATTAAATATAATGAAACCTCCAGTGAGAGCATACTTTTTAATCGTGTGCGTGATCAAGCGATGGAAACCTGGTTTGGTCGTCGTTTAGGCCAGCAAGCCGCGCTGGCAAAACTGGGCGTCGATCAAGCATTACCTTTTGCTGAAATTGATCAACAGCTTTATCAATTATTGAATGGTTTATCTGTTGTTTATCATGCTCAAGGTGAATTTGCGTATGCTGATCAAATCGTTTTTGCAGCACTTAATCGATTAAGACAAGGTCGCCGGCAAAAATTAAAAGCCCCATCTACGCAAATTGACTGGCGGCCAATGCTGCACGAAATGCGATTATTTAAATCATCGGAAGAACTTGCTCTAATGCGTGAAGCTAGCAAGATTTCTGCTGATGCACATCTTAGAGCGATGCAAACCTGCCAGCCTGATATGTATGAATATCAGTTGGCGGCAGAAATTGAACATTGTTTTGCCAGTCGAGGCGCAAAATCGCCGGCTTATACTACCATTGTAGGCAGTGGAGAAAATGCCTGTATTCTGCATTACACAGAAAATGATGCTGTGATGAAAGCGGGCAATTTAGTCTTAGTCGATGCTGGGGCAGAATATCAAGGTTATGCCAGTGATATTACTCGTACCTATCCTGTAAATGGTAAATTTAGTCAACCCCAACGTGAAATTTATGACATTGTATTAATGGCCTTGAATACTGCTTTAGCCTTATATCGACCTGGGACGACAATTCACCAAGTGATGGCGGCGGTGATAAAAATTAAGATCGAAGGTTTAATTAAGTTGGGTATTTTACAAGGTGAGATAGATAAACTCATTGAAAGTAAAGCGCATTTGCCTTTTTTTATGCATGGTTTAAGTCATTGGTTAGGGCTTGATGTCCATGATGTTGGTGATTATGGTAGTAATCGCGATCGCCTGTTAGAGCCGGGTATGGTATTGACCGTCGAACCCGGGCTTTATATTGCACCTGATGCTAATGTGCCTGAAGCTTATCGAGGAATTGGTATCCGTATTGAAGATGATATTGTGATCACCGAAGAGGGTAATGAAAACCTGACAGCGGCTGTTATTAAAGATCCTGATGAGATAGAGGCACTGATGGCAGCAGCGAAGTAGGCTGGGAGATGTGAAATAATGAAAGTGATTATTGTTGGCGGTGGTATGACCGGTGCGTCATTAGCACTTGCTATTTCGGTCTTCAGTCAGGGAAAGGTTCAGGTTTCATTAATTGAAGCGCGGTTACCTAATAAGGCACATGCTGGTTTTGATGCCAGAACAATTGCATTGGCTTATGGCACTTGTCAACAGTTTAATCAAATGGGTATATGGAACGGATTAAAAAAGTATGTAACGCCAATTACCGATGTTCATGTTTCTGAATATGGCCATGCTGGCGCAGTGAATATACACGCTAAAGACTATTGCCTGCCTGCACTCGGTTATGTGGTTGAATTACATGATGCGGGAAATTACTTATTTGAACAGCTTAAAAAAGCGCCAAATATTGAGTTATATTGTCCAGATGAAGTCATCTCTGTTGAGCGCACGATTGAGCAGGTATCAGTCAAATTAACGACGGGTAAAGTTCTAACTGGACAGTTATTAGTTGCTGCTGATGGCAGCGATTCAATGATAGGTAAGGCCAGTCAAATTGAATGGCAGCGAGATTCATCCCAACAGTGTGCAATTATTGCTAATGTTTTGACCAGTATTGCGCCACATGGTCGAGCTTTTGAGCGTTTTACTCAATATGGCCCGCTGGCAATGTTACCTATGACTAAAGGGCGTAGTTCATTGGTTTGGTGTCATCCGTTGGAAAACCAGCAGCATATTATGCAATGGAATAATGACCAATTTATGGCAGAACTACAAAAATGGTTTGGCTGGCGGTTAGGTGAAATTAAGGCTGTTAGCGAGCGTTACTGTTTTCCATTGACACTTTCTCAAGCAAAAAGAGTTATAAGCCATCGATTAGTCTTGGTTGGCAATGCGGCACAAACTTTACATCCTATTGCCGGTCAGGGGTTTAATCTGGCGATGCGTGATGTCATGCTTCTTGCCACGATAATTAGTGAAGTAGGCAATTATGGTGGTGATATGGGGGCTTATTCAGTTCTTAGTCAGTATCAAATGCAGCGTTGTGATGATAGACATTGCACCATAAAGTTAACCGATAATCTGGTTCATTTATTTTCAAATAATCATTTGTTTTTTGCTATCTGCCGTAATGTTGGATTAATGGCAATGGAAACACTACCACTTATGCGTGACATTTTAGCCCACCAAGCAATGGGGCGATCGTTTCATCTCTAGCTATTTAAGAAGGAATATTTTAACTATGCAATCGTTTGATGTGGTTATTGTGGGTGGTGGTATGGTTGGCCTTGCTCTAGCTTGTGGATTGAGCGGCAGTGGTATGAGGATTGCCATTATTGAAAATTCACCCCCGCATCATCAATTTGATCCGCAACAGACTCCTTCGCTTAGAGTGTCCGCTATTAATGCAGCGAGTCAGAAATTACTCGATCATTTAGGCGTTTGGCAAACAATCGTGCAAAAAAGAGTTGGTAGTTATCAGCACATGGAGGTTTGGCAGCAGGATAGCTTTGGTCATATTGAATTTGATGCCCAGGATCATTATTTACCCGGTCTCGGACATATCATTGAAAATTCGATTATGCGCGGATCTTTATGGCAACAGGCTCAATCAAGCACAGATATTACCTTATTCACAGAGAGTAGATTGAAAAAAGTTGCTTGGGGTGAGAATGAAGTATTTATGACTTTTGATAATGAGCAGATGTTGACGGCAAGGTTAGTTGTTGGTGCGGATGGGGCAAAATCATGGCTAAGGGAAAAAGCGGATATTCCACTTAGCTTTTGGGATTATGAACATACGGCATTAATCGCCACCATTCGAACTGAGCTGCCCCATATACATACTGCTCGTCAATCTTTTCATAGCGATAGCATTTTAGCTTTTTTACCGTTACACGATCCTTATCTTTGCTCAATTGTTTGGTCAATGCCGGCAATGCAAGCGCATAGACGCTTGGATTTAGAAGTTTCTGCCTTTGAAAAAGAGTTAAGCGTAGCTTTAGATATGCGCCTCGGTTTTTGTCAGTTAATTAGTGAGCGGCAGATTTTTCCACTGATTGGCCAGTATGCACGAAATTTCGCCGGTCAACGTATCGCCTTAATAGGTGATGCAGCCCACACGATACATCCTTTAGCAGGGCAAGGGGTAAATTTAGGCTTTATGGATGTTGCAGAGTTGATTGGGCAATTACGACGTTTAAATAGCGCAGGTAAAGATATTGGGCAGTATCTTTATCTACAAAGTTATGAACGTAAACGTAAATATAGCGCTGTAATGATGTTGGCTGGTATGCAGGGGTTGCGCCAATTATTTGAAGGCCATAATCCAATCAAAAAAATGATTCGTGATGTTGGATTACTGTTGACGAATAAAGTACCAGGCATAAAACCAAAGTTGCTAAGTTATGCGTTAGGATCACATGATATGCCTGAATGGTTAGCAAAGGTGACGACAAACTCCTCAGAGATAGTGTAAATTATCGCTGCATTCTTCCTAATCTATCGTTTTATAGGAAATAATTCTGCCGGCTTGAATAGTTATTTCAATTAATTCAGTAAGTTTGTCTATTATTTTGCCATGTCGCGGCTCTTTTTAGGGTTAATGTGTTACCTCCATCCATAGGTATTTTGATTTAACAACTTAATTTGTCTATACCTATTAATGAGGAATACAAAGCAATGACGGTAAAACAGACTGCATTATATGATCAGCACTTGGCGTGCAATGCAACGATGATTGATTTTCATGGTTGGATGATGCCATTGCATTATGGCTCTCAAATTGATGAACACCATGCTGTTCGTACGGCCGCTGGCATGTTTGATATTTCTTATCAGACAATTATTGATCTACATGGTGAATTGTGTCGAGATTTTTTACGTTATTTATTAGCCAATGATGTAGCAAAACTGAAAGAGCCCGGTGAAGCGCTCTACACTGGTATGTTAAATGCTTCTGGCGGCGTGATCGATGATTTAGTTGTCTACTATTTTGATGATGACTACTATCGTTTAATTGCTAATTCCGCCACGCGGCAAAAAGATTTAGCTTGGATCAATGAACATATTAAAAATTATCTAATTGATGTGCAGGTACGTGATGATTTGGCATTCATTGCGATACAGGGGCCAGATGCGCAACAAAAAGTGCAATCTCTGCTTGATGAACAACAGAAAATCGCGGTTATTAATATGCCACTTTTTCATGGTAAACAGATCAATGACTGGTTTATTACTACTGTAGGTTATACCGGCGAATTAGGTTATGAGATAGCACTACCGAAAGAGCAAGCTGTCAATTTTTGGCAAAAATTACTTGATTTAAATATTAAGCCGGCAGGATTGGCGGCGCGTGATACTCTTCGTCTGGAAGCGGGGATGAATTTTTATGGACAAGAAATGAATGAATTGGTATCACCACTGGCTGCTAATATGGAATGGACAATTGCTTGGCAGCCGGAAGAGCGCGATTTTATCGGACGAGAGGCGTTAGAAAGGCAACGTCAGGTAGGTACAGAAAAATTGGTTGGTTTAGTGATGCGTGATAGAGGGACATTGCAGGCTGATTTACCGGTTCGTTTTATTGATACGGCAGGTAAGTTGTGTCAAGGGATCATCACCAGTGGCACATTTTCGCCAACCCTAGGGTTGAGTATTGCGTTAGCACGAGTACCATTGAATATTGGCATGCAAGCAGTTGTGCAAATAAAAAAACATGAGATGCCAGTCCAGGTTGTAAAACCTAGCTTTGTTCGTTATGGCAAAGCATTAATTAACTAAAGTTATTTTATTTTTTACGTTTTTTTATTAAAAATTAGTAGATAAACAATAATAAAATGGCAACGAACATAATTAGATAAATACTACTTTAATCAATTATTTCAATTTAATAAAATCAGATATAATTAATGACAGTTGTTATTGATTACATTGTAATTATTCGTGATAAAATGCAAATTAAAATAAACAGCAGAATAAAATATGATGTTGGTGATCAGCGGATTGAGTTTTTATAGCAATTGTAGGGTAATTGTCTTATTTATTTAAATTTAAATGTTTTTATTAGATTATTTTTGCTAGCTTAAAATGAATATTATTTATATAAATTTATCATTAATAAATATGGAGTGTTTATGAGTGAAATAAATATGGAAGAGCAATATAAAAAACTAATTGATTGGATTAAATCGTTAAAACCAGTATCTGCATCATTAAACGAAGACTATGTTAATGACTCAAAACTTACAGTATCGACAGGGGATATTATTGGCGCTCATCAAGATAAAGATTTGATTATTGCTCAACAACTTAATGAAATGACTAGAGATGGAAAATCAACGGATATTACAGCCGAAAAATTAGCGGAATCGCCAGCCAATGGTCTTGCTATTATAAGTACCATAGCAATGGGTGGTATTGGTTATGATCCACAAAAAGCTAGCATGCCAGGTAATTCCGAAGCATATATAACTTATGCCGAAGAAATGAAAAAAAATGTGCTAATGATGGTGGAAGAAGATAAGTTACTTGATCTTAATTATCGAGAAGAGAATTATGATGATCTCATTGATAAGATTGTGGATATATATGATAGTATTACTGGTGCTGATAAGCAGAAAATTAAAAATTCTGTTACTCAGTTAGCTAAAGCTGCATTATCTTATTCTGAACAAAAAAATGACAGTGTATTATTTACCCAAGGTGTTATCGCATCGGCAAATAAAGATGATGTCAAATTTTATATAAATTCTTCGCATATTCTATTTGAAAGACAGACAGGCAAAACTAAAAGTGAGCCTACGGATAAATATGTTTCTCGCATACAAATAAAAAGTATTGTGCTAAAAATGCATACTTTTATTTATGACAAGAAAATTGCTGAAATTCTACTTGATACGACCAGAAGTGATTTAGAAGAATGGATAAGAAAAATGAAAACAAAAGCAAAAGATAATAAAGAAGTAATGAACTACTGTTTTGGTAATAAATAATAAATCTCATCTTTTCTTATTTTTACTTACTGTTAAGCGTAAAAATTAATTATTCTTGACCATATTACATCCTAATAAAAAAGGATATTTTATGAAAATATTTAAAGATAAAAAATTATATTCAATTCTTAGTGGTGCATATAATTCTATTCTTAATAACTATATAATTAAAAATGAACATTCAAAATCAGATTTAGTGACTAGTGGAGCAATTGCCGTTGGTAATGATATAGAAAAGGTATTAGCAGAAGAATATTTATTAAAAGAGATGCATAGTAATAATGAAATAGAAAAATTATTATCAACATTAACTGATTATCCACAACACTTTGTAACATCTTATCTCTCTTTTATTAAGGAAATTTGTGATTGGGATCCGCTTGATCCAAATAAAAAAAATAATGATGAAAATTACCATAAATATCTTTCAATACTCTTATCTAGTAGTATGTTTCTAGTCGAAACTTCATCTAATCATAAAATTTATTATGATAATAATAATTATAAAGATATATTAGAAAAAGTATTACAGCAATATCAAAATATATCAGAGCAAGTAAAACAATATATCAATTCATCATTAAAGACACTGGTAAATCATTCTATTTCGAATATTACTGACAAAAATAATGGTATTTTGTTTACTCATACTGTATTAAGCTCAGAATCTAATGTTATAAGATTATATTTATATTCAGCTGAAATAAAAATATCTTATGATGAAGAGAACAAAAAATATAAGCCTGTTGAGGAATCAGAGCAGAAAATTGAGATATCAAAAATAGAACTTAAATTTTTAAATTCGACGTTATCTCATGATGATATAAAGCTAATTATTGGTCTTCGATTTGTTGTTCTTTCTGATTGGTTGACACAGCATAATATGCTACCTAAAAAAACAAATCATAAATCATGTATAGATTGGTAGTATATAAAAAATAGTAATCAGTGTATTTGTAATATAAAAAATAATTATTAATAAATTTTATAAATGCTATAAAGTAACTAATAGAAATAATATCGAATTTAAATTTAAAGTTATCTAAGCAGTAATTGATTGTTACTTATATAGTTAGGTAATGTATCATTAGAGCAAGATTTATTGTTATGTTTTGTAACACTATTTTGTATGTAAGATTTATACTGTTATTTAATCAAGGAAAGTATAATTACTTCTCAAACTAACAATTATGGTAAAACATCAGATGAATCTCTAGACGAATTGTTTCAATCATATTCACATTCTAAACCATTAATGACAGATTGTGTTTTTGGTGATGAACTTGATAAATTGTTCGTAAAGGAGATAACCGAATCAGCACTACAAATGGTAGATAATATTGACAAAATAGCTAATATTTTGACTGATGCTACAGTTACTTTTACTGCTAGTAATGAAAGCGTAGTAGCAATAATGAGTAATATTATTCAGACAGAATCAGAAGCTATTATTTCCCTTGCAACTGTAATTACTCCAATATTAAAAATGAATTAACAGCAATAACCGATATTTTTTCTCATACCAGTAATAATAGCGCTAGAGCTATATCTTAGCGCTATTGTTATTGGTTTCTTGCCTATTTTAGTCCAATTTAATCAAAGTGAGAATGATGTGAAAGAGATGTAGGGATGAATATTATTCTGTTATGTCGCGAATTATTATTTTATGATTTAGCGTTATTTTCCGATAAGCATTCATGACTTTATGCAAGTATCAGGTTGTTATGATCTAAAATATATATCTTTGTAATTATTAAAATTATTAAACAAAATAATTTATATAGCATATATGTGTTTAATATTAATAATAACGTTGCCTCAGGTTTGATAGTAAATAGCCAGACTAAATAACATTAGTGCAATTTGCAGTAGTTGCGAATAAATTTCGCGTTGCTTATGGTCATGAAAATAGATAACAACAGGAAAAACACATTAGATCGTAGTTTGCATGCTAAATAGCACAAGGAGGGTGAAATTACTGCTATATTGACGGCTCCTTATTATCAAGCAACAGAAATTGGCAAGTCATACCCAAAACTTTTTATAGAGTTATTAAAGGTTTTACATTGAAAAGAAATTGAAGTAAAACAGATACGTCTCTTCAAACTATCTAATATTAACCAGCTGACTGAAGTAATGGTGAAATCAACGCGTTAATGAAAGTCATTTTGGATCATTAAACTGTAATGCTATAGTCAGCAATTGTGATGCTGCTTTGGTTTTTACCGATGAAATGAATAAAATAACTTAATTAAGCACCAATTTTATAATAGCGTTGTTTTCAAAACACCCGTTTTGCTATATGAAAAGTGCTCAACTGAATAAATTTATTAGCAACCAACGGATATGCTATTCCTCTTCCGTCAATAAATAAGGCAAGGGTTGAATAGTCAGTTGGCTTTGTTCTTCTCCGGCCACACGGAAAACACTCTCTTTAGCCATATCATTATTCATAACGACTTGAACACTAATAAAACCCTTTGCTAAATTAACAGCAGCCAATACTGTTCCAGTGCGCCGCCAGTTATCACCGATTTTCCATTCAATAGCTTCTCCGGTTTTTGGCAACGTATTTGCTGTCCCTGCTAACCAAAACATGGCGCGCTTATTGGCACCGCGATATTTTGCTCGAGCGACCGTTTCCTGCCCGCTGTAGCAGCCTTTGTGAAAACTGATGCTGGCGGGTAATGCTTGTAGATTAACGGCTTGTGGAATAAATTGTTCACTATTCTCAACATCAATATTAGCAATACCGGCGGCAATATCGAAAGCTAGCCATTGCTGACTATCACCATGCTGGGGGAAATGCTTTGTCAATTCAGTAGCAGTCGCGCTATCGGTAACAATTAAAAAACGTTCGGATGGTACACTAAAGTGTAGTAAAGTCGTTTGCTCAAGATGTATAACTGCTTTTTCCTGATCGGGTAATTGAGAAAAGTGGTTGTTTAATCTGTCGCGAGCCCCTTGGCCGGCAACACCTAACAACATAATATTAGGCTGTTGGCTGAGTGTTATTTGCGAGAAAACTGCGTATTTTTTCAGTTCACTCAGTTGTTTTGCTGCCACGCTGGTACGTAAAATATAACCAAAGCCTTCGTTATAATGAAATAAACGTAGTGTGCTCCACATTTTTCCTTTGGCATCACAGTGGGCGGTGAGTATATGTTGTTGTGGCGTTAACGTGGTAATATCGGCGGTTAATTGACCCTGTAAATATTTTTCGGCATCGACTCCTGTTGCTGTGATGAAACTCCAGTCGTTAAGTGTCATTAAGGTTAGTGGTAATTGATGCTCTGTTTTGCCAATCGTGGGTGTAAATTTATTTAGGCTTATCATGTGTTCATCCGTTAGTAACCTGGATAAGAGTAGTCATAATGGTAAAATAGCTAGCTGACAAAGCAAGTAATATTATCAAAATTAACTAACAAAGTTTATGTCGAATAATTTTTCTATATAAAGTTTTTAGTTAGTGATTAGTTGTGGTTTTTACAAAAATGTTACTTAAATCATTTCGATATTGATTAGAATTTGCTACGCTAAATTCTGATATGGAAACAAAAATTATTCACAAAAGTATTTAAGGTTATTTTATCTTATGGATATCAATCATAAACCCAGGATCCACTGGGCATGTCGCAGAGGAATGCGTGAGTTGGACATCGCCATTATGCCTTTTTTTGAGTATGAATATGATTCACTCACAGAGGATGAGAAATGTCTGTTTGTTCGTTTACTAGAGTGTGCAGATCCTGATTTGTTCAACTGGTTGATGAATCATGGGCGTCCTGATGATGATGGTCTTTATCATATGATTCAATTGATACAGAGTAGAAATAAACAACGTGGTTCTTTGGAAATTTAATATCAATGTTTCGTGGCTGACGCAGCTTTTTTCAACGGGTGTTCATGTGGGAATTGGCTTGTTAGTTTTCTTTTCATCTTGGCCACCAAATAATCTGGTCACTTGGTTGATAGCGACCTTATTGATTGTGGCAAGTTGGGTAAGGAGTCAAAAAAATATTAGTCGTTGTAAAGGTAGCATAGTTTTACTTAATGGTAATAAGATACAGTGGAAAAAAAGCGAATGGCTGATTGTTAAAAAACCTTGGTTTTGTTTTTTTGGTGTAAAACTTACTCTTCGTTCATGGCAATGTAATAAGCGGATTCGGTTATGGATTGCTTCAGATAGTATGCCAGAAGAGGAATGGCGGAATTTAAATCAATTGCTGTTGCAGTACCCTGATATTTGATATGAAATAGAAGCCTTATAATAAGGCTTCTATTTCATTTAATATTTGCATACACCACTGTTCTATTCGTTCGTCTGTTTGCTCGAATTGGTTGGTTTCATCAAGCGCTAACCCGACAAACTGGTTACCATCAGTGGTTAATGGTTTAAGGCTGCTAAAGTTATAGCCTGTTGTTGGCCAAAAACCGACAAATTTAACTTGCATTCTGGATAATTGTTGATAAAGCATACCTAGTGCATCAAGAAACCAATCGCCATAATCAATTTGATCACCTAAACCATATAGGGATACAATTTTGCCGGCGAGATTTAACGAACAGAGTTCATCCCAAATTGTTTGCCAATCTTCTTGTAGTTCGCCAAAATCCCAAGTAGGAATACCTAAAATTAAGATTTGATAATTTTCCATTAATTGCGGCGAAATATCTTTAATATTATATAAATCAACTAACTCTTCACCTAGATTATATTGGATTTTCTCTGCAACCATTTCGGTGTAGCAGGTACTGGAGCCATAAAAAAGACCTATTTTCATTTTGCAACGGGTTGTCATCTTGCGAGTAATAATAAAGCATTATAGCAAAAAATTTTAAAAAAATATTGTAATTCAGTTAATTAAGGTTAATTTATAGATATAACTATTAGTTATATTATTTCATTAACGTTAATAGATATGGCTGTTTTTTTGATATGCCTCATATTATCATCAATAAAGATAGAAAATAATTATTTTTAACCTATTCTCTAATTAGTCCTTGCAATTTCTACGCCTTATTTGTTCATTTTATTCTTGTTAGATAGAGACTTTCCCTGGTGTTGTGTTTGATATGTTTGCCAGTTTAAACTGGCTTTTTTTTTATGTTATTTGCCATTTTATATAGTATTTAATATTGCTATTTTTAGATAATGCGATAAAAAACCAGATCTTGATCAGTTAAAAAGAAAGTTTGCGATCTGGTTTTAAGTTAATTTGCTAAATGGCAATCTATTTCGTTATTAATAACGCATGGTTAACGCTTATTTATTGTAAACGCCTCTTTAGCGTATTAATTGCTCGGCGTACATTAGGTAATGGGCCAATATTTAACCATCTATTGCTAGTTTGATGAAACCCTTGTGGTGTGCCTGTTTCGATTAAAAGTGCACGCATGTCTTTTGGTTTAATGACATCACCAATATGCTGTTTATACCATGACTGGATCGCCACGACAGCGGATGCAACAATCGGTGTAGCAGATGATGTACCCGAGAAAGTATGGGTATAATTATGATGCTCACCGCTATCGTATAGATCGTTATAGCCGGTTGTGACGACATTTAGACCCCATCCTTGTACATGTATCATGCTGCCATAAGTGGTGAAATCTGTTGGTATCAGGTATTTTTTATCCCCCGCACCAACACGAATTGCACCGTTATCGCCATCGTCATTACGGTTTCTATATTCATTGTATAATTTATGATCTAAATCTTCAGCGCCATTGCCGGCTGCCATAATGACAATAATACCTGCATCTGTGGCTGCTTTTGTGATATCCCAAACTGCTTTTTGGTAATCGGCGGGAACATATTTATTACGTGGGCCCATAGATTGTAATTCGTAGATAAATATATCTCCGGGCCTTAAATATTTTAATGCTTTAGCAATTCCATTAACGCGCCCGGCTGGCGCTTCCGAAACGCCATAAAAAATATCTGCGCCATGTACTAATCCTTTTATCCCCAATCCCATATCTTTGGCGTACATTATTCCAGCAACTGCAGTACCATGTTCATTTTTAAACGGATATTCAGGTGAAAGATTAATAAAACTTTTTCTTTGTAAATTAACATGGTTAAAATCAAATCCTCCTTCTATATCTGCACAGCGGATCCCTTGTCCTGTGATACCAAGTGACCAGGCATACTCGATATCAATACCTATATGATCTGTAGTTGTTCCACCTTGATAGCCCTGGAGGGGATTAAAATTAGGCGTATTGTAAATTTGTCCTGGCTTATGATCTGATAATGGCCTAAATGGCGGTGGTGTATCGGTATGTTCAATATAGGCATATTCAACACAATCATGACTATTTATTTTATCCACTAAACGTTGTAGTTCTTCCAATGGCATATTGTCCGCTTCTTCAATATAGCAAATACCAGTAAGGTTTTGGCAATTGATTAGCTGGTTTTTCATTGTGATTAAATCATCATCAACAATCGAATAATAATTAAAGTTATTTAGAAAGCTATCTTTTAACACAGCAGGTTTTAAAATTAATTTATTATTATCTTTTCTTTCTTGGATAACAGATTTATTAAATTTTATAATAAATTTATGTTCTTTCATTGTTAAGCTCCATATTGTAAAAGATGATTTATCATTATTATTTCGCTTATTTAGCGAATAAAAAATTTAACATAATAAATTTTATTTAAGATAATTAAAATTAATGAATATTTTTTTTGCTAGTTAAGTAATGAGAATTAAGTTATTTTCATTCTGATAATTGTTTTGCAAAATTAATGGAAGAAGTTTTTTTATAACTAAAATATGTTATAAAAGGAATTTAATAATTAAATAAATTAATGTTAATGAAGCAGGGAAAAATAATTTTTTAATTTATCATTTTGATATGCTAAAAGGGCATAAGAAAAGTTTTCTTGTTATAAGCATAAATTTTTATCTTATTACAAATTAAATAATTGTTTATCATTATTTGAATAATAAAATTTATTAAAAATAAAACTATTATTTAAATAAATAGTAATATCTAATCAGTAAAAAGGTTATTGAATTCAGGATTAGTAAAAACCTATTATTTATAATAGGTTTAAAATTTTTTCTAATAACGGAAACTCATATTAAGCTAGTATAATTCGATTGTTATTAAAGCTAATGTGTTATTTCCTGCTGTGTCAGGATCATTATCTTTAATAACTATCTGTCGGGATTGTGGAATAATGCCATCGGGTTCATGGTTAGGAATCTCAATCAATACAGTAAGGCATTAATGGAGGTGTTTTGAACTTAATATTTCTATTAAATTCTGACAGTTTTCTCGTTGATTAACCATGAGAACAGTAATTCGGTTAAATTATCATCTAAAAGCCTAATAATAGGCACACTGCTCCTAGGCTGCGGTTTGTAACCATCGTTTTTTGACCATTTTATCCCGCCTTTCTGACAGTAAAGTGACGGCGTGTATTCCTTTTTCCGCACTCATAAACCGCAATCGGTTTCCACATAAAATACATTGGTACGGGTCAGTATTTAAAAAACCTTTGATAAGGGCCCCAAACCCAGGTTTTTCAGGCACATTAGGAGATATCATGTCTAACGCCTCATACACCTTCGGTAATAAGCACCCGCGTTTGCGATTGGCTAAAAAACCGTAATAACGGATCATCTTAAAATGTCGCGCAGGGATATGACTGACATAACGCTGTATCATTTCTTCTTGGGATAAGGTCTGTCGTCTGTATTGTTGGCTGTGGTGGTCATAGTAATGATGAACCACGGTGCCGCCGCTGTAGTGTTTCAATTGAGAAGCGGAGATAGGGGGACGTTTAAGATAACGGCCCAGATATTTCACATTATGCCAGGCCCCGCGTGTCTTTTTGGCAAAATGTACTTTCCAATAACGTTGAAACTGGGCATTGAGGTAACGGCACCAGGTCTGATAATTGCGAATGTGCCCGAAGCCAGGCAATTTATTGGGTTGTAACTGAAAATAGTTATCCCTAAGGAGTCGAATGACCGCACTGCGCCAGACCTTTTCAACGTCTTTCTTTTTAAAGAAAATCGGTTTCCAGGTGTCATATTGAGTGAGTCCCCCACGCGTGACGGATAAATGAATATGCGGATGTTGATTGAGTTGGCGACCGTAAGTATGCAGCGCACAAAAAATGCCAATTTCGAGGCCTTGGCGCTTGGCGTTTTTGAGCATGGCGCGGGTTGCACAGCGAAAGAGTTGGTTGAGCAAGCACCAGTTATTGTTAAAAAAAGGCCAAAGCAGGTGAGGCATAGTGAGGGTAATATGTTGCCATTCGCAATCCGGCAAAATATGGCGCTGCTGGGCAATCCACTGTTCGGTGCCTTTGAGGCCACACGCACTGCAGGCTTTGGATTTACAGGTTTGACAAAAGAAGCGTGAATGAGAGCATTCAGGTGAAGAACAGCAATAACGGCGAACGCCCATAGCGCAGGTGCTGCAGGCGAGCATCTTTTCGACAGAGAGTAGTTGCCATTCATCTACGTGATTATTTTCGATGAAAAGGTTCCATCCGTCATCGTATTGAAATAGCAGTTTTGCAGGTCTGGGGATGTACATAGAGCAGAGTATAAAAGACGAGAAGGGAATTGCCTAGAAATAGAGCGCCTTTGCCGCGATGCTCACGCCAAAGGCGTGCTTATGTTCATAAATAAAGGTTTCTCCATTAAGTGATTGACGTTGCCCGCCATTAAAAACTTTATGTAAAATAATCTTATAGTGATTAAAATTAGCGGGGATATCTGTTACGGTAACAATATATCCTGTACTCGATTGCTGATAGTTGGCATCGTCGTATTTTAATTGGTCATTTTTATTTGGCCAATTTGGGCCATTTGGCACCGGCTTACCATTATATAGCACTTTATTTCTATTACGTGGTGGTACAATATTGCTGCCATACCAACGCTCACTATCGAGTAGGTTAGCAGGGATCGCGGTATCAATATAATATTGTGATTGCAGTTTGACGCCTGTGGGTAGTTTTGTTTGACCACTTTCGCCAACAATAGTGGGATCGGCTGTATAATTGGCAATAAGTATGTTTATTTGATTGTTGGCATTAATTGCGCCAGTTGTCGTTATGCCAGTTTTAGAAGTATCTGTTAATTTAATAATCGATGAATCACGATGGGATGCAAATTGATTATATAACCAAAATGCTTGGGCGGCATAGCTAGCGTAACTGTTGCTATTAAATAAACCAAATTCTGCGCCATCAGCTCGATATAGATAGGCTTTATCTACGCCAGCTTGTTCTGCGTGAATCAAAAAAGAGAGTAAATAGGCAGCAGCAACATGACTTTGGTTCTTAGTATTGTTAATTTTACTGGCATAAGCGGTTAATGCCCATTCAGTGATATAGCATTTTACCTGCTGAAAGCCATGTTTATCGAGTCTACTACGCACATAATCTTGGATTTCATAAATATTTTTCGGGTTGGCAGTATGAATTGCGTAATAATGATATGAGTAAAAATCAAAAGGAACATGTTTGTTTTTTATATAGGCAATAAAGTTATCGACAAAATTTTCATTTTTAAAAACAAAAGTAGTTCCACAACTACCAATTTTTACCCAAGGTGCGGTTGCTCGAATTGTATTGGCAACGGCACGATAAAAATCATAAAACTCGACAACTGCGAGCTGATTATCTTCGGGAGTTGTCCAGAAGAAACCAAGATCGGGTTCATTCCAAATTTCGTATTCAGAAATCGGATAAGCAAGACCTATCAAATGATAATTAATACTATATCTTTCTACTAATTTTTTTACTAATTGACAATATTTTTCAATATTGGTTGGTTTATGTTTCCCGCCATTAAGCATTCTGCCTATTCTAAATAATATATTCGGTTTTTGTTTACCTTGATAATATTTATTTGATAAAGAGTTTTTAAGATAGGCATCGGTTGGTTGCCAATTGAATTGTGGCTCTTCTTTAGCAGAAAAATATTGTGGAGCATTTAAGCAAATAGTTCTTCGATTAAAAAAATCATCAGCATAATGGTTTATTTGTTCTTTAACATCACTAGGGGCATTGTTTGTTATCTGATCCAGGTAATTCGTAGCGGTTGTATCAAAGTAACTATCAATATAGCATACGCCATACCAATCATGAGTACGAAGATCAACAATTCCCATTTCAGCAAATTGTTGTTCTAGATTTGGTAAGCCAGGCGCTAAAGAAATAGGTGTACCATTAGCTTGATTTAGAAAAATTGATTTGCCAATTGCTCTTTTTTCAACACCATGTGAATTTTTAGTTGTTGGAATGGCAGAATAGATAATATTTACTGGCATATTTATTATCCTTTTTAATTATATATTTAATTGTTATTAAAAATTTATATTCATTATTAAATAAACAACTTAATCATTTGTAATGTAACTCATCTGTTTATAACATTAAATTATTTTTTGTTTTATTTTGTATAGTGTTTTTTTAGCTAATATGTTATTGAAATAACAACTTATCAAAATATCAATTGGTTATAGTAAAATTAATTGAATAATAGCGTAGTTGTTTTTTTATATTTTTTGAAACAGGATGATTATAATAACATCATCATGATTTTTATTTTTTAGCAAATTTAATAACGATTAATGTAGATAATAGTTATTAATTGATAAAAAACTAAGATGAATTGAGCATTACTGATTCCTAATTCACAATATTAAATACTATAATTAATCAGTGGATATTGATTTAACTTATTAATTTTAATTAGTTATATAAATTATTATTCTAATTTAATTAATAAAGAAACAACCTGCATAAATGTTAGTATGCCATTGTGGCAGAAAGTATTTTTTGAGGCATAATAGGGTGCAATTAATTTACTAGGAGTGCTGTTGTGTCAACTGAAAAAAATAGAGACAGTCATCCGTTGATAGAACAATTTCTCGATACTATTTGGCTTGAGCATGATTTAGCGGCTAATACACTTTCTTCTTATCGTACTGATTTACAAACATTAGTTGGTTGGTTGTCACGCCAAGGTTATGATCTGCTTACGGTTGGCGTCATGGATTTACAATCTTTTTTGGCAGAACGCGTAGAGGGCGGTTATAAAGCAACGAGTTCTGCTCGTTTACTTAGTGCCATGCGGCGCTTATTCCAGTATTTCTATCGTGAAAAATTACGCACCGATGATCCAACGGCACAATTGTCGGCACCTAAGTTGCCAAAACGGCTACCTAAAGATCTTAATGAGAAACAAGTTGAAGATTTACTGCATGCGCCTACTACGCAGGATCCGATTGAATTAAGAGATAAAACAATGCTTGAGGTGTTGTATGCTTGTGGGTTGCGTGTTTCTGAACTGGTTGGGCTAACATTAACAGATATTAGTTTGCGTCAGGGTGTTATTCGGGTAGTGGGAAAAGGTAATAAAGAACGGTTGGTACCCTTGGGTGAAGAGGCTATTTATTGGTTGGAAACTTATTTAACGGAGAGCCGTCCAATCTTACTTAATGGATTGACCAATGATGTGTTATTTCCGAGTAAAAGAGGTACTCAAATGACGCGTCAGACTTTTTGGCATCGAATTAAATATTATGCAGCAATTGCTGGAATTGATAGTGCAAAACTTTCTCCTCACGTATTAAGACATGCATTTGCAACCCATTTGCTAAATCATGGCGCCGATCTACGGGTAGTACAAATGTTGCTTGGACATAGTGATCTTTCTACCACACAGATCTATACCCATGTTGCTACAGAGCGGTTAAGGCAATTGCATCAACAACATCATCCTCGAGGTTGATTGAGGTTCAAGGAAATTTTAAATGAAAAAAAATATTGTATGGTTAATTAGTCTGCTGGTCGCAGTGTCACATTCTGTTTTGGCTGATGATGTGGCTATTAAAAGAACATTGAATAAAATGGGCATAGAAACTGAGAATATCCATCCGTCACCTATTGTTGGTCTGAGTACAGTGATCACTAACCAAGGGTTGGTTTATGTCACCGAAGACGGTAAGTATTTATTAGAAGGACCTATTTATGATTTAAGTGGACAAATGCCGGTTAATGTCACAAATCAGATCTTGGCAAAAAAAATAGAAGCGATGAGTGACCAAATGATCATATTTAAGGCACCAGAGGAAAAATATGCTATTACCGTGTTTACCGATGTTACCTGTGGTTATTGCAAGAAATTTCATCAAGATATAGCAGAATATAATAAAAAGGGTATCACAGTACGTTATTTGGCATTCCCTCGCAATGGTCTTCACCATGAGTCAGCTAAAACAATGACATCTATCTGGTGTAGCGCTGATCGACAAAAAGCATTAACAGACGCTTTTAAAGGTGAAACGATTTCTCCAATTGAAAAATGCCAAACGGTTGATATTGCTGCTCAATTTAATATCGGTCATATGCTTGGTATCAATGGAACACCCGCTTTGGTATTGGAAGATGGCACAGTAATACCGGGTTATATGACAGCCGATGATTTAGTTAAAGGGTTAGAAAAACTTAAGAAAAAAATAATAATGAGTTAACAATAAATATGAAAATACAGCTTCGTCGCCGACCAAAAGCAGATGATAGCCACCTCCCTACTCATTTGTCTCCGATATTACGCCGTTTGTATGCCATGAGAGGTGTGTTGTCAGAAAATGAGTTAGAAACAGGAGCTAAAGGATTACTTAATTACCAATCACTTAATGGTATTGAAACTGCGGTTCAATTGTTAATCACTGCCCTGAATGAACATTGGCAGATTATTGTGGTCGGTGATTTCGATGCCGATGGTGCAACGAGTACCGCATTGACACTGCGAGCGCTGAGCGCGATGGGATATCGTCATTTTGATTATTTGGTTCCTAACCGATTTGAAGATGGTTATGGGCTTAGCCCGCAGGTTGTTGATGAAGTTATTAAAAGAAAAGCGCAACTTATTATTACTGTTGATAATGGCATATCCTCCCATGAAGGCGTTGCTGTTGCGCATCGACATGGTATAAAAGTGATTATTACCGACCACCATTTGCCAGGAGAAAACTTGCCTTGCGCAGAAGCAATTATTAATCCTAATTTAGCTGATTGTCACTTTCCATCAAAAGCATTAGCGGGTGTTGGTGTCAGTTTTTATTTGATGTCAGCCTTACGCGCCGCGTTGCGTCAGACGGGTTGGTTTGAGCAACAGTCGCGTAAGATGCCTAATCTGGCTGAATTATTAGATTTGGTGGCATTAGGGACGGTGGCAGATGTTGTTCCCTTGGATAGTAATAATCGTATTTTAGTCTATCAAGGTTTAAATCGTATTCGGGCAGGTCGCAGCTGTGTTGGGATCAAAGCTTTGATTGAAGTTTCCAAGCGTGATGTTAGTCGTCTGGTTGCTAATGATTTAGGTTTCTCAATTGGGCCACGGCTAAATGCTGCAGGAAGATTAGATGATATGTCAATTGGTGTGGAGCTGCTATTGACTGATGATATCGTTCACGCCAGAAAATTGGCTAATGAATTAGACAGCTTAAATCGTACCCGGCGCGAAATTGAACAAGATATGCAGCAAGAGGCTTGGCATATTTTTTCACAAATAGAAAAAAAACGTCATCAAATACCTAATGGTCTAGCACTCTATCATCCAGAATGGCATCAGGGAGTAGTAGGAATATTGGCTTCTCGCATCAAAGAACGTTTTCATCGTCCGGTTATCGCCTTTGCGCCAGCAGGCGAAGGGATTTTAAAGGGTTCAGGGCGTTCCATTAATGGTTTACATTTACGAGATGCACTTGAGCGCTTAGATACGCTTAATCCGGGATTAATTTTAAAGTTTGGTGGCCATGCTATGGCAGCAGGATTAACGTTGGAGGAACAAAAATTTACTCAGTTTCAAGAGAACTTTTCTAATCTAATGGCAGAACTGCTGGATAACGATATGCTTGAAGGGGTTATTTGGAGTGATGGTGAGCTTAATAATGAAGAGTTGTCGCTGGATATTGCTGAACTAATTAGAAATGGCGGACCATGGGGACAGGCTTTTCCCGAGCCTATCTTTGATGGCAAATTTAGGTTACTGCAACAACGTCTTGTTGGTGATTGTCATCTAAAAGTGATGTTAGAACCACTGGCTGGTGGCCCGATGATAGATGGCATCGCCTTTAATATTGATACTGCTTATTGGCCTGACAATAGTATTAAAATGGTTCAATTAGCTTATAAACTTGATGTCAATGAGTATCGCGGTAATCGTAACATCCAGTTACTCATTCAGCATTTGTGGCCTTGTGAATAGTATTTAACTTATTCTAACCATTATTTTTCACTGAAAGTGGTAGGTATGCCTTACTTATAGCCAACATTTTTCTATCACTTACTTGCTAATATTTGGATTTAAAGCATGATTCTCATAGAGGCATTTACTGACTAAAAGCGGCTAATTGATTGGTAAAAAGGGATTATTATCGAGCATATTGACTGAAAAACTATAATCCAGCAATCAGATCCGCTACAATAGGCGGTTTATATTTTTATGACTTTTTTAATGAAAATAACATAAATAAGATACAAGGTTATGTTTGAAATTAATCCAATAAAAAATCAAATTCAGGATCTGTCTGAGCGGACGAAGATCTTGAGGGGGTATCTTTGACTATGATGCCAAGAAAGAGCGTTTGGAAGAAGTAAACGCCGAACTTGAGCAGCCTGATGTATGGAATGAACCCGAGCGAGCCCAAGCGTTGGGTAAGGAACGTTCTTCTCTTGAAGCAATAGTCGAAACTATTGATGCGTTAATACAAGGTTTAGATGATGTATCTGGTTTGCTCGATCTGGCAATTGAAGCCGATGATGAAGACACTTTTCATGAGGCGGTAGCAGAGTTAGCGCAGTTAGAAGGAAAACTGGGTCAATTGGAATTTCGTCGTATGTTTTCAGGCCAGTATGACAGTGCTAATTGTTATCTTGATTTACAGGCAGGTTCAGGGGGAACGGAGGCGCAAGATTGGGCTAGCATGTTAATGCGTATGTATCTGCGTTGGGCTGAGTCAAAAGGTTTTAAAACAGAGATTATTGAAGCGTCAGATGGTGATGTTGCTGGCTTAAAATCTGCCACGATAAAAATTATTGGTGAATATGCTTATGGTTGGTTACGTACTGAAACGGGTGTTCATCGATTAGTGCGTAAAAGCCCTTTTGATTCAGGCGGTCGTCGCCATACCTCTTTTAGCTCAGCTTTTATTTATCCTGAAGTGGATGATGATATTGATATTGAAATCAATCCGGCAGATTTGCGTATTGATGTTTATCGAGCATCAGGGGCTGGTGGTCAACATGTTAATAAAACAGAATCAGCGGTACGTATAACCCATATTCCAACTGGCATTGTGACTCAATGTCAGAATGACCGTTCACAACATAAAAATAAAGATCAGGCTTTTAAGCAACTTAAAGCAAAATTATATGAGCTAGAGATGCAAAAGAAAAATGCCGATAAACAAGCATTAGAAGAAAATAAATCTGATATTGGCTGGGGTAGCCAAATTCGTTCTTATGTGCTGGATGATTCTCGAATTAAAGATCTACGTACAGGGGTTGAAAATCGCAACACCCAAGCGGTACTGGATGGTGATCTGGACAAATTCATTGAAGCAAGCTTAAAAGCTGGCCTATGAGGAAAAAAGATGTCTCAACAACAACAGGGTACTGAGCAGTCCCTTGATTTAAATAATGAATTAAAAACTCGTCGAGAAAAACTGGCGGGATTGCGAGGTAATGGCATTGCTTTTCCTAATGATTTCCGCCGCGAGTATTTATCTAGTGATTTACATGGTAAGTATGCGGATCAGGAGGCGGAGCAGCTTATTGATCTGGATATTGATGTCTCTGTTGCCGGGCGAATGATCACACGCCGTATCATGGGTAAAGCCTCTTTTGCTACCTTACAAGATATGGGCGGTCGTATTCAGATTTATATTTCTCGTGATGATTTACCGGAAGGGATTTATAACGAACAGTTTAAGAAATGGGATCTGGGCGATATCCTCGGTGTTAAAGGTAAATTATTTAAGACCAAAACCGGTGAGTTAACCATTCATGGTTATGAAGTTTATTTGTTAACCAAAGCATTGCGTCCTTTGCCGGATAAATTCCATGGACTGGCAGATCAAGAAACGCGTTATCGCCAACGTTATCTCGATCTTATTGCCAATGATCGTTCACGGCAAACTTTTATTACGCGTTCACGTGTGCTGTCTGCCTTACGTAACTTCATGGTTAGTAAAGATTTCATGGAAGTTGAAACACCCATGATGCAGGTTATACCAGGTGGTGCAGCAGCTCGTCCATTTATTACTCATCATAATGCGTTAGATATTGATATGTATCTGCGTATTGCGCCAGAACTTTATTTGAAACGTTTAGTTGTAGGTGGATTTGAGCGAGTTTTTGAAATTAATCGTAATTTTCGTAATGAAGGTATTTCACCGCGGCATAATCCAGAGTTTACCATGATGGAACTTTATATGGCCTATGCTGATTATAAAGATCTTATTGTGTTAACTGAAGAGTTATTCCGAACGGTAACACAAGAAGTATTAGGCACAACTCAGGTAAAATATGGTGAGCATTTATTTGATTTCGGGCAGCCTTTTAGCAAAATGACCATGAAAGAAGCGATAGTTAAATATCGTGCTGAAACGGTTCTGGCTGATTTAGATGATATGACTAAAGCGACAGCGATCGCAAAATCACTGAATATTGAGCCAGAAAAAGGTTGGGGATTAGGTCGCTTACAATGTGAGATTTTTGAGGCAGTGGCGGAAAGCCATTTGATCCAACCGACATTTATTACTGAATACCCAGCAGAAGTTTCTCCGTTGGCTCGTCGGAATGATAATAATCCATTTATTACCGATCGATTTGAATTCTTCATTGGTGGTCGTGAAATTGGTAATGGTTTTTCTGAGCTTAATGATGCAGAAGATCAAGCTGAGCGCTTCGCACAGCAGGTTCGTCAGAAAGATGAAGGTGATGATGAAGCCATGTTTTATGATGAGGATTATATCACTGCACTGGAGCATGGATTGCCACCAACGGCCGGTTTAGGTATTGGTATTGATCGGATGATCATGTTATTAACCGATAGCCATACAATTCGTGATGTTATTCTGTTTCCAGCCTTGCGGCCTGGTAAATAGCTTATCAAATTGCATAAAAAATGCCTGGCTAAAGCCAGGCATTGCTATTTTTGTTCGAGCTATTATTTGTCGGCAGTGTAATATTTAACCCCGATGCGGATAATCTCGCGTCCTTGTGAGCGCCTATGTTTATTAGTATCACGCAGAGAATAGATACAACCGCAATATTCTTGTTGATAAAATTGTTCGCGCTTACTAATTTCCACCATTCGGGCTGAACCGCCTTGTTTACGCCAGTTATAGTCCCAATAAGTAAGGCCATCGTAGTGGCTGGCGGCTCGCTTACCGCAGTCATTGATCTGTTGCATATTCTTCCAGCGGGAAATACCTAATGAACTGGAGATAATGCTAAAACCATGCTCAGCAGCGTAGAGCGCGGTACGCTCAAATCGCATATCAAAACACATAGTGCAACGAATTCCACGCTCAGGTTCTTGCTCCATTCCTTTAGCGCGGCTAAACCAGTTATCACTATCATAATCAGCATCAACAAACGGTACATTATGTTGCTCAGCGAAACGAATATTTTCGTTTTTACGGATCTCATATTCTCGTTGTGGATGAATATTTGGATTATAGAAAAAAATAGTATAATCAATACCTGAAGCACTTAGTGCTTCCATTACTTCACCTGAGCAGGGAGCGCAACAAGAGTGCAGTAATAATTTATTAGCGCCATTAGGCAGCGTTAGTGTAGGACGGGTAAATTTATCCATGGTTGCAAATTTTTATAGTAATCGATAATAGGGCTAATAATAACAGCTAGCAAGACATATATAATAGTCTTTTTATTTTTTGGGTCAAATTTGTTTGCTAAGAGGCAGAGGATATTTATATTTACCACTGATGATTAACGGTAAAAGCATCCACTACATTTGACTTAAGCTGATTTTAAATCGACCAGAATTGCGATAAAAATTTATTTTATCAGATATTAATACAATATTAGATAATTTTTTATTATGGTATTAACTAATATAACTGTCTAATTAAATTAAAATGTTTTTTATTTGTAATATTGCAATAAGATAGTATGTCAACAAATGAAAAAAATAGAATAAAGGATCGTAAATAAAATTTAATAATCAATATTTAGTATAAAAATTTTTGCTAAAAATAGGGTAAGTTAATCATAAATAAATTGTAAAAATTTATGCTGATATTGAATGTAATAAATTAAAATAGCAAGCTGTAAAAAATATTAAATAAGTTGTTAAATGTTTTTAATGACAGGATTTTTTGTTAAAAAATCCGCCTATTATCTATTTTTGCATCGATAAATATTACTTTATAGGATTGATTTTAGTTAAATAAACCAACAATTGCTAAACTGTTCACAATTTCTTGATAAAGTTTTTGCTGTAATAACGCGTATTACATGCTTTTGGACTTGATTTTTGCAAAATAAAATAATTAAGCAGTCAATAGGAGTTTATTGCATGAGAGCATTGAGGGTTATTATATTAAGTGTGTTTATAACTTTATGTTTAGTAAAATCTTTACAGGCAAAAGAGTATCAACTATCGGGTAAAAATATTAATATTCTATTATCCAATAATACTAAAGGTTTATTATTGTGCTTTAAAAATAATAAAGATAATGATGTCATTAAAACTAATAATTTATTTGAAATTAGTTTTAATTCAGGAATAAAATTAACTGAAAAAGATTTTAACTTGCAAGCTATAAAGCAGGATAAAGAGACCATTACAATCAATTATATTAGGAATAATATTAAAGTAACAACGATACTTACTTTATATGACCAAGCAGATTTTGCTCGTTATGAAATCCGCATCACAGCTGCAAATGAACCCTTAAACATGAGTCTGGTGTCATTAATGCCTTTTAAGACCCAAGCGCCTTTTGTTTATGGTTCGGTTGTCAGTTCTCCAATTATTAGTGATTCATTTTTTATTATTCCAGAAAATCCGTTAACCAATACGACGGCTTATGAGGGCGGAGTGACACAAAAAATAGTGCAGGCCATTCCTCTACAACCCGCTCATACACTCAGTTATAAAACTTATATTGGCACTTATGAAAGCGGTCAATTGCGTCGTCATGTCAATCAGTTTTTAAATGTTGTCCGTGCTCGTCCTTATCATCCATATTTGCACTATAACTCTTGGCTTGATATTGGTTTTTTTAATCCTTATACCGAAAAGCAAGCATTATTACGTATTGAACAGTATGGCGAAGAGCTGGTCAATAAACGCGGTGTAAAATTAAATGGCTATTTATTTGATGATGGTTGGGATAATTTAAAAGGTAATTGGGGATTCAGTGCCAATTTTCCTAATGAGTTTAATAAATTAAAATTAGCGGCTGAAAAATATCATGCCGCCTTAGGCATTTGGTTATCACCTTGGGGCGGATATAACAAACCACGCGATATTCGCGTTTCACATGCTGCTGAATTTGGTTATGAGATCATGGATGGTAAATTGGCTTTATCCGGTGCTAATTATTATGCCAACTTTCATAAACGTATTTTAGAGTTAATTAAACAACAAAATATTACTATGTTTAAACTGGATGGTACCGGCAATGCGGATAAGGTAATTCCAGGTAGTCCATTTACCAGTGATTTTGCTGCGGCAATCCATATGATTAGTGATATGCGAAAAGCCAATAATAAACTTTATATTAACTTGACCACAGGCACTCAAGCGACACCTTCCTGGCTTTTTTACGCTGATTCGATTTGGCGTGGGGGTGATGATGTTAATTTTTATGGCCCGGGTACTAAAGTACAACAATGGCTGACTTATCGTGATGCTGAAACCTATCGTTCAGTTGTGATGAAAGGGCCATTATTTCCCCTTAATTCCTTGATGTTACATGGTATTATTTATGCTAAGCAAGCCAAATATCTTGCTCGACAATCAGAGCAGGACTTTGCTGATCAAGTTTGGAGTTATTTCGCTAGCGGTACTCAGTTACAAGAATTGTATATTACGCCTGAGCTGTTGAGCGATAATAATTGGCATGTATTAGCTACTGCAGCAAATTGGGCACGTGAAAATCAAGCTATTTTATTTGACAGCCATTGGATAGGTAGTGATCCGACCAAATTAGCGATCTATGGTTGGGCTGCCTGGAGTAACAATAAATCGATTATTAGTTTAAGAAACCCATCGGATAAACTCCAAGTTTATTATTTGGATTTACAGCATGATTTAGAATTACCGGCTGGCGCGCCACAAAGTTATCAAGTTAGCCTGAATTATATTAGTAAAAATGGTAGTAAAAAACCGGCTAAGATTAATAAATCGGCATTAGTGACCTTAGCACCTTTTGAAACAGTTGTTATGTTATTAGCGCCTGATAATGGTAAAAAGGGGCGATAAAATATTGGTTAGAATTTTAGCTTAAATAGCATGATCCAGTTAATTAATATCGACATATAAGAGCCTCCTTGCCATTGTTGGCATGGAGGATATTACAGGTTCATTGCGTAAATTTACTTTTCAAGTGTACATTCTCTGATACTAACAAAAGAATTGGGGCCATCAACTTTATATTGCTCCTTGGCTTGTTCTCTAGCCTCTTGTTCGCTAGAGGCAGTGAAAATCCAATCCCATACTCCTTGATCATCTTTATTACCGTAGTTTCCTTTGCAGTAATATTGTTGTTTTCCTGCAGGTTCTGCAAATACACTCGATGAAAAGGTTGCTGCTATTGCAGAAGTTACTGATAATATTAATAACCCACGTTTTATAACAATATTCATATTAAGTTCCTTATGTTAATTGAGTATTTACTCATTCACTTATGCATCGATAGTACAAACAATAACCATGAAAAGGTAATCCATTTGTTAATATTTTGTCTAATTATATTTATTTATTAAATAAAGGTAAGTAAATGGTAAAAAATAAACTTGCATTAATGGTGATAAATGTTGAAATTTAATATTCAGCTACTATTTTATTTAATAATTTTTTATTTTATCCATTATATCAACTTTCTAGATATAAAATAACAGAATTAAAGCCTGTCTTAACATGGCAATAATTTAGTATGAAATTAATAAATTATTTATAAGTTAAATATTAAATTACAAAATATATGAATATTTATTTTTTTATCATTACTAATGATAGGGTATTAAAGATCAGTTAATTTTACAAATATTTATGATTAATAATATTGTTAATATTAATTTTAAATCATTAAAAATATATATAAGAACTATCGTTGTTAACAAATTAACGATAATTACTATAAATGAATTATTATTAAGCGGCTGAATGTTAAAAATTTACACTTTATTTTTTTATTATTAATAATAAATGATGTAATATAATTTAAGTAGTCATTTTAATTACGCTTAATATTAAAAATCAAATAAGTTAGCATGACATGGATATAATAAAAAGTAATAAATCTCGAGGAGCTGGCATTAATGAAAAAGATTATTAGCTTTAGCATTCTATTATTATTGATTGGCTGTGGCAGTAAAACGCCGCCTACATCGTCATCATTTAGCAATAAGCAAGATATTATCTTTATTGATCAAACGAAAAAACTTTTTCCGATAGCTAATTATCCCCAAAATAGCGCTCGCTGGATCCCGCCTAATGAACCGAGCTATCGACAACCATTTTTAACTAAAGTACAACAAAAAGAAGCGCTTGATAACCTGTTGGCACACTATTTTGGGGAACACTCTCCCTGGAATGAGAATTACATTCAGTCAGTTTTACAGGATGCAAAAGGTGCGAAAAGAAATTTATCCCATTTTGCGGAAGAGTTTACTGCGCCTAATGTGAGTCACTATGGTGAAAATTTTCGCTTATTAGATGCTAACTGGAAAGCAAAAATGCAACATCGGGTATCCGTACCGATAGCTGATCAATATACTCCTGCTGCCCGAGCGATCACTTTGCGTGAAACCGCGGTAAGATTCCTACCAACTGCCTATCCTGCTTTTGAAGATCCGCGTGGGGCAGGTCAAGGTTATCCTTTCGATATGCTGCAAAATTCAGCCCTTCATCCAGCTGAACCGATTTACATTGCGGCAGTAACAGCAGATAAATCCTGGAGTTTCATTGTTTCATCAACGGTCATGGGATGGGTGGATAGTTCACATATTGCTAAAGTAAATGATCATTTTATCCAGCAGTGGACAGCCATGGCAAACAAAAAGTTGGCTGCAGTCATTAATGATAATGCCAGTTTCACTGATGAACAGGGCATATTTAGATTTACCGCCCGTACAGGCACATTATTGCCAATAAAATCGATTAATGGTAAGGCAAAAATTGCATTACCAGCATCCGGTGACGATGGTTATGCCAGTATTCGTTATACAGCACAGTCTGAGCAACAAGTGCGTCAGATACCTATCTTACCAACCGCAGAAAATATGGCTCATATCATCCAATATATGCAAGGCAAGAATTATGGCTGGGGAAATCTTTATGGTTTTAATGACTGTTCTGCTGAAGTGAGAAATCTTATGTTGCCTTTTGGTATTTTTCTGCCAAGAGATTCACTGCCCCAATCGTTAAGTGGCAAGCGAATTGACCTGAGTCATCATTCAACCAATGAACGGATTAATTATTTGATGAAATATGGCCAGCCATTTAAAACATTAGTTTATATAAAAGGTCATATTATGCTGTATGTTGGTAACTCCGATTGGCAAGGACAGACAGTACCGATAATCTACCATAATGTATGGGCATTAAGACCCGCAGCGCCACCGAGTCGCAGCATCATTGGCCAATCCGTTTTTCTGCCGCTCTTATCACAATATCCTGAGGAGCCGGAGCTTGAATCACTGGCAAGCAAACCACTCTTTATTATTAGCTATCTCGATCAAAAGGAGTAATGATGATTCGATAAATTTTGACCCTTATCTTTTATTAACGCAATGCAACTGCCAGTGGCAAATTAACAATCTTGCGGCTGGCAGCAATTCTCCTTTTGTTCATTCAGATGTTTGCTAACGCTTACTATTTTCTAGCAATCATTTTCTATCAATCATTTTATGTAATATTTGATGTAGTTAACATTCTTGAATAGCTGAATTGTTAAATTTTGCTAAATTAATAAGTCATTTTTAACAATTTGCTTAGATTAGGATGGTGCATAATGGATCTATCACCTGCTTTATGGAGTTTAATCACTGAATGGCGTGATTGGGCATCAGAACCAAATATTAATCCATCGGAACAGAGAGAGACCGCATTAAACAGAGTTTTTGCCTGTATTATTAAAAAAGATCCACATCTTGATTTATCCCACTTGTCTTTAACTTCGTTGCCTACTTTACCAGAATGGTTAATAACATTAGATATTCATGAT
This sequence comes from Arsenophonus nasoniae, assembly GCF_004768525.1. Lineage (NCBI taxonomy): Bacteria > Pseudomonadati > Pseudomonadota > Gammaproteobacteria > Enterobacterales > Morganellaceae > Arsenophonus > Arsenophonus nasoniae. The sequence goes on along the minus strand of NZ_CP038613.1, from coordinate 2,876,648 downwards.
AATCAGTTAACCACATTGCCTGATAATCTACCTAAAACATTAACTCATTTGGATGCAGGTAAAAATCAATTAACTAGCTTACCTGAGCGTCTACCTGAAACATTAATAGAAATAAGGGTTGATCATAATAAGTTGACTAGGCTACCTGATAATCTGCCAAAAAACTTATCTATGTTGAATGCTGATCATAATCGATTAAGTAGCTTGCCAGAGCATCTGCCTGACAGATTATCAGTATTTGATGTTAGTGATAACCAATTGACGGCTATACCTCATAATTTACCCCCATCATTAACCATTTTATATATTAATAAAAATAACCTCGAAAGTTTGTCTGATAATCTACCGAATGAGCTATTTTATCTTGATGCCAGCGACAATCCATTGACTGCTTTACCTAATAAATTACCCTTCAAGCTAGAAAAATTAATGGTCAATAACGCATTTTTGACCGCATTACCAAATACACTGCCTGACGAGTTATACCATCTAAGTGTCAGCAACAATCAAATAACCGCGCTGCCTGCTAAACTTCCGCCTAAGTTACAAGCGCTGACAATCGATATCAATCAGTTAAGCGTATTACCCAATCAACTGCCAGCACTACTAAGAATGCTGAATGTAGCATCTAATAAATTAACATGCTTACCGGAAGTATTGCCCGAAGATTTAATTTTGTTGGATGTTAGTCATAATCAATTAAAAGCACTACCTAAAAATTTACCAAACAACTTACTTACCTTACTCGCTAATGACAATCAACTGGCCTCACTACCATTTTTACCAACAGAATTAAATATTGTTAAAATTTATGGTAATCAGTTAAAAAATATACCCGATGAACTACCACCTTGGTTAACAGTATTAGATATTGGTGATAACCAATTAACGGCAATTGAAGGCAGTTTACCGGTTGAATTAGAAGTGTTAAATGTTAGTCGAAATCAACTAAAAAAATTGCCTGACCATTTATCAGATTCTTTAGTAGAAATTGATGCGAGTTATAATGAACTAGTTTCACTACCTGATAAATTGCCTGTTGCGTTAAACCGCTTACTGATTGCCGGCAATCAATTAACTTGGCTAGGCTGGAATTTGCCGCGTGGGATCACCCAATTAGATGTTAAACGCAATCAATTAAAAGCGTTACCCGAGGACTTACCGGATGGGATCACTGAATTAGATGTTAGCCACAATCAATTGAGGGAATTTCCTAATCATATACCCGAGTCACTTGAAATTTTGGATGTCAGCTATAACAAATTTATTAGCTTGCCTGCTCATTTACCGCTAAGCTTACAATATATTGTTGCTCACCATAACCAACTCAATTTGTTGCCCAATCCATTACCTCTTTACCTCAAGATTCTGATTGTTAATAATAATGAATTAACTCAATTGCCTGAAGTTATGCCTGTTTTTTTACAGCAGATCGTGGTACATAATAATCAATTAACTGAATTGCCACATTTTTTTGAAGATTTATCCTATCTTGATGCCAGTTATAACCAATTAACTGAGTTTCCTGCCCACTTTCCTAGTGATGTGGTGACTCTTATTCTGCATAATAATCAGTTGCGGGCTTTACCGACTCATTTATTCGAAGAACTGATCTTTTTAGATGTACATAATAATCAGATAGCCACCTTACCTGAATATCTGCCTTTAATGTTAGAGTACAGTGATTTTAGTGCTAATCCATTGGACGCCATTCCGACTCGCTTTCCATTACAATTCCCTCAATGGCACGCTGCTGAGCATAGCATCGACATTTCAGAGGAGGCGTTAGGTAATTGGGCGGCTGATAGCAATATTACTGTTGACTAGGCTAACGGCAGGGCGATTGCCGTAGAAAGAATAACAGCTTGCATTGATAATAATAGTAATTCACTTGATTTATCCGGTTTACATTTAACCCGTTTACCCGCTCATTTACCCGCGACTATTAGCGAACTTAGAATAAATAACAATCAACTGTCAATTTTACCTAGCCATTTGCCAGCTAAGCTAAAATATTTATATGCGGCCGATAATCAGTTAAATGCTTTACCGGGCAATCTGCCTAATTCATTAGTTTATCTTGATATTAGTAACAATCAATTGACGGCTTTACCGAATAGTTTGCCTATTATGTTAAAACATTTAGATGGACATAATAATTTATTAACCTCTTTGCCAACTAATCTACCCAATATTTTAATTACGTTGAATGTAAGTCATAATCAACTGATATCCCTACCAAATAATTTATCCAATAAATTAAAGAAACTCGACATTAGTAGTAATCAATTAACTGCTTTGCCCGACAGTTTGCCAAATCAATTAGGGCATCTTAATGTCAGTGATAATCAATTGGAAATGCTGCCAGTAATTTTCTCTGCTAAATTAAAATATTTAAATATTAGTCATAATAAATTATCTGCATTATCTAATCATTTGCCTGATGTGCTAAGATACCTGAATGTCAGTGATAATCAGCTAATGGTTTTGCCGCCTAATCTGCCGGCTAAATTAAAATATTTGAATGTTAGCGGTAACCAGCTGAAAGAATTACCGGCTCACTTTCCTGATAAACTACTTTTTCTTGATATTGACAACAATCCGCTCACTAGGGATCATACCGCTATTTCCATTGCTACTATTGAAAAGCAGACTGCACAATTACCTAAATTTTTTAGCGATACGTATGAATTAATTCCAGAATGGTTCAAATGGTTAGATCAAGCCCCCACAACGGAAGCCAAGGCTAGAAACACTGCTGTTCATCGAATGATTGATTGTCTTTGCTTGCAAGAAAGATCGCTTGATTTATCAAACTTAAAGCTAACTAGCCTACCCGATCATTTACCCAACAATCTGATAGTATTAAATGTTAACGATAATCAGCTGACAGCGTTGCCGGCGGAACTCCCATCCACTATCCAAAAGCTTTATGCTAATAATAATCAGTTAACTTCTCTGCCGGTTAGCCTACCTGAAAGGTTAATACTATTGGATGTTAACCATAACCAGTTGATGGCGTTAGGCAATACTTTACCAACTACATTGCTCGGTATAGATATCAGTCACAATCAATTGCTTCGCTTAGCGGATCATTTACCGGCGGGTTTATTATTACTCGATGCCGATCATAACCAGTTAACCTTCTTACCTGATAGCCTGCCGGCTAATTTAACGCACCTGATTGTGAGCAATAATCAATTAAAAACATTAACTAACTATTTGCCAAATTCATTAATCAGGATTGATGTCAGTAATAATCAACTTACTAACCTGCTTGATTATATTCCTGATAAATTAATAAAAATTAACTTTACCGGAAATCAACTTAAAACCAAATCGATTCATCTACCTATTAACCTTAGCTTGGCTAGTTCAAGTCAGAATGATGCAAGCTTGACCTCTGTTCGTAAGGTGTCAGATTGGCAACTGCCAGCGGTGAGTTTTCAGCATGAAGGTGAAAGCAGTCGTTTTGATGGCCAATTAATTATCCAACTGGAAAATGATCCGCTAGTGAGAGAGGCGGCGAGTCAATTAGTCAAAAAACATCCGCAAATATCGGTGTTAGTGCAGCTTGATAGTCAGGGAAATAGTTTTACGGTGCATGGTAATATCGAGCATTTGCAGCAGCAAACAAGACAGCGCTGGCAGTTAGTTGGCCATGGTCGGGAAAGCCTGCTTGATGGAGAGCATGTCAGCTTGGCCTGGCGTGAGGCTAAACCACTGGCACAGCAATTAAAAAAATTAGCGACAGATCTGGCGTTGGCGGTTTCGCCGAAACATATTAATTTAGTTGGCTGTTCATTGGCTGACGATAAGCAGCAAACCAGTTATGTCAGGCAATTTGCTGCTGCTTTAGATGAAACGATTCGCCCCTATTCAGTTTCTGCCTACTCTTCTAAGCTGATGGTCAATGATGAGGGCAGAAAACGCTTGTTTGAAACGGGTAATAAAACCACGCTGTTTTTTAATAACGAGAAAAATGACTGGCATATAGAGAAGGTGGCCGGTAAAACCGTTAATCATCTGGCAAAAACAGCGATTGAACCAGCGACCTTAGGTGCTCCTGCTAGGTTGGGGTCTATCTCTTATAAATTAATGTCTTTCATTAAAGAGGCTGAACAATTTCAGTCGATTATGAGTCAGTTTTATCAATATCATCGCTTGTCGCTACAAAAGTGGGTACCACTTTTTGCCAGTTTTAGCAAAAGTAAAGTGCAGCCGGGCAGTTATGATTTACATTTTATTCATAATGAGACCCATCAATTAAAGAAATTAGTCACTAATAATAAACATATTGTTGATTTTATTAATAAATGTAATCAATATCTGGAAATGATTATTAAAGTTTATTATTACAACGGTAAAACATTAGTTTTACGGACTAATATGACGGATGTTGATAGTGTGCGTGGATTAAATGCCGCTTTTCTGCTCAAAGAGCTGATCCCCTGGTTTGCCAATAAACATCGGCTTGGCGTAGTAGATAATGAGTTATCAGACACCCTCAGTGTGGCACTAAATATACACTCTTATCTCAATTTGACGCAAATAGTGCACGGGACAGTGGAAGATACCTTAAAGTTGGTTAATTTATATCAAATGGCTGCCTACTAGGGGCAGCAGGCAACAAAAGGATTATTGAGCCCGTTGTTTTATGGCAGCTATGTTTTAGCAGGTGTATTTAATATTGCTAGTATCGTTTTGGATAGTATTGAATTAGCGCATGCGCAAAATGATCTGCAACGAGCAGTTTTTAGTGCTCAGTTAGGGGTTGATATTACTAATTTAGTGGTTGTTGGCACAGGAATAGGCGCTAGCATGTTAGGGGCAACCACGGTTGCTACCTTTACTGGTGCGCTATCTGTCCCGTTGCTAGGGATAGAGATTGGTATCACCGCGTTGGCTGAAGCGTTTGGTAATGTCACCCATAATGTTCAGATAGTTGGCAACTATTTTGCCGATATCGATTTGGCTTATCAAGAAGGTGGCTATCGGCGGATAACGAAAAAAATCGCTGATAGTGATGCGGTTATCACAATTATGCAGCCGATTCCAGGCGCCGTCATTACTGAACTGAACTTACGCCACAATACACTGACTTATGATAGCCAATATCTTTATCGTAATGATCCTACTTATTCCAGTGGATCAGGTCACAGTAATTATTTCTTGTTCTGGCCCAATCGAGGCGTAAATCGAGATAAAAGCCAGGCGATCAATATTCGACAGGGATTGGGCTATCAAAGTAGTCAATCCAACTTTAAGCCAGGTGATGATGTTCTGATCCTGCCAGGTACGCCGATTACTTACCTAGATTATGCCTATATGATTTTACCTTTTGTCACCACACGTGATGATAGAGGTTTTGCTCTATTAAGAAAACTGGAAGAAGATGGTCGGTTTGATTTCGATTTTTATGCTTTTCCCGGTGAACGGGCAATCTATCGGCTTATACCAAATTATGTGGCAACCCCGATTAAAGTGATTTTGGACGATCGCGACAGGGATTTGGTGCTCCCTATATTACCGGTCGAGTTTCAGCGCTATATAAGTTATCAGTTGATTGGTGGTGAAGGAGAATATCGGATTAGCTTAACGAAAGGTGTATCAATAACCTTACAATCAAATCATGCCAATACACGTTGGCTATTGGATGCGCGTTATCTTAAGTTAGGCACTAGTATGCAGGTTAGCGAAGAGGGTAACTATCTCAATATAGATAATGTTATCGTCACGTTACCGAAAAATGCCAGTCGGATTACGGTAATAAATAAACAGGGAACCTTCGTCTTTGATGAAAAGAGTAAGCAAATGCATATTATCCATATGGATGCAATGCATTTCAATAATAGTAATTCACTGGATGAATATCTAAAAATGTTAGCCAATATTCAGGATCATTCGACGCCATTTGTTATCATCGATCACTATCAACCAGATAATGCAGTGGGACAGGTCGGCAGAGCTTATTATGAAATCGCTCGTAGCCGAATTATTTATACCAATCGGCCAGATGCAGCGGAATTTCTCAGCCAAGCAATGTTAGCCAAAGTTGATGGTGATAAAGCCTGGTTTTATCGCGATACCGCTATTTGGCAGGTCGAAATTAGCACGGGCCAGTTATTGCGGCAATATTTGCCATTTAGTTTTCCTGTGGTAAATGATGCCGCTATTCGTAGCTATACGATCCAGGGAAATGGTAAATTGCTGTTTGTGATTGAGCAGAATGGCATGCGCTGTGTTTATATCGTTGAGGATGCAGCGCTGAAATTGGTTGCAATTAATGGCAGTAAAGATCTTTTAACATTGTTAAATAGGATAAAACAGCTGGTAGATTTTGCAGGGCAAAATAAAAATCCGAGGTTGTTGTTATCTGAGTCTAACCAATTTGACGCTTCCCCATCCCTTAATATCGACCACTTAGATAAGCATGTTTCATCAGCTACTCTTATCCCCAGTCGGCTGGCAGAAATTGTCTATTTATCTGGCTATAAGGACGGCCAAGAGCAGCATTACTGGTTAATAACCAAGGGTAAGTATGTAAATAATGTGATCCGCTTAAACTTAGTCGCTCAATCAGAGCGTGATGCGCAACCCCATACCGATATGGTGATTGCCAACCAAACGCAGTTATCAGCACCACTGTCAGAATTTATACTTGTGGCGACTACGGTAGGGGAGTCAACCGGTTATTATTTTTATAATCCACAAACCCATGCACTCTATTTTCAACCAGATAATGGTTTGTCTAATAGCCAGGCGCAATTGGTTGCCAGCAATATTCAGTCACTTTTTCCGATTAATAATAAATTATTTTGTCAGCAAGAGGGTGGGATATTTAGTTTACTGGATAACCAGGGGAAAAACGTCTTACTCGGCGTTTCACAAGATTGGTTACGTCAGCATAGTGACGATGTTATATTAGATTTGAATAAGCTGATTGATGCGATGCCAAATTCTGCCGATTACCTCATGTTGCAGGGTTTACAGGATCGAGAGGGAAATCCGGTAAGAGCTTGGTATGATAGTAAAGCCGGTCGGATAGTCCAGGGCGGAAGTAGTTTAAATGCTAATCATGATCTGGTTTATTTAGGTTTATCAGAAGATCGGCAGGAAGCATTAATTTACGATAATGATGAGCAACAGCAATATCGTTTTTTGCAACCCGCCAATGTCACATTGACGCCGTCTGAAAGTGGACTTTTGATCTCAGATATTCCGACTGATCCTTTATGGGCAACTTTTGCTTAGTCGTCTTTTTAGATCATCATTGTCTTATTATCAAACAAAAACTGATTTTAATTATTTAGTTAGCTCTGTTGAATATCAATTTATTTGAACGCATCTATTCGGTTAATCGTTGGATGATTTATTTTTATCATTGCTATTTTTTATCTGTTTTAATGAAGATTAAGTTAGCTTGGTTATTTAGTATTGTTGGAATACGTTATTACCAAATAATGGATCATTGGGGGTTGTTAAATAATATCCAAAGGCACCAGAGCTTGAATCCTTGGCAAGCATGCCGCTATTTATGATTATCTATCTCGATCAAGTGGAGTGATAATGATTTAATAACGTTTATTCACACCTATTTTTTATTCGCGCAATGCAACTGCCAGCCACAAATTAACGCTCTTGCGGCTGGCAACAATTCTCTTTTTGTTCATCCCGTTATTTGCTAATGCTTTCGGTTTTCTAGCCATTATTTTATGCAATATTTGTTGCAGTTAACATTTTGCGTTGTTAATAAAATAGCCTAATTATTAAATTTTACTAAATTTATAAGTTATTTTTAACAATTAACCTGCATTAGGATGGCGGCACAATGGATATTACACCTGCTTTATTGAATCTGACCACTGAATGGCGTGATTGGGCATCACAACCAAACATCGATCCAGCGGAACAGAGAAGTGTTGCGCTAAGGAAATTTTTTGACTGTGTTGAGGATAAAAATTCATCTCTTGACTTATCCGACTTGTCTTTAACTTCGTTGCCTACTATACCGGAATGGGTAATAGAATTAGATGTTAGTGATAATCAGTTAACTAACTTGCCCAATAATTTACCCAAAGCATTAACTCATTTGTATGTAGGTCAAAATCAATTAACTAGCTTGCCTGAGTATCTGCCTGAGGAATTATTAGCATTGCGTGCTAATGCTAATAAGCTGACGGCGCTATCTGATCATCTGCCAAAAAACCTAATGTCTTTAAATATTTCAGAAAATCAAATAATTAGTTTGCCTAGTGAGCTGCCTGCAAACTTAAGATTATTAAATGTTGGTGATAATAAATTGTCCGCTTTACCTGATAATTTACCCTCATCATTGGGCGTTTTGTTTGTAGATAAAAACAACTTGGAGAGCTTGCCGAATAAGCTGCCCAATAGTCTCTGGTATCTTAAAGTTAGCGATAATCCATTGACTGCTTTGCCTAATCAGTTGCCATCTATGCTACAAACATTAGAAGTTAAAAATGCATTTTTGACCGCATTACCAAATTCTCTTCCTGACACATTATGGAATCTTAAGGTCAGCAATAATCAGATAACCGCGCTGCCTGCTAAACTTCCACTTAACTTGCAAGTACTCAAAATCGATAAAAATAAGTTAAGTGTATTACCCAATCAACTGCCAGAAGAGCTAAGAGAGCTGAATGTGGCATCTAATCAATTAACTAACTTAACGGAGGTGTTACCAAGTAAACTAAGTATATTGGCTGCTAGTCATAATCAATTAAAAAAGCTGCCGCAAATTTTACCCAATACATTACGTACTTTACTCGTTGATGACAATCAACTTACTTTCTTGCCATTGGATTTACCAAGTGAATTAACTAATCTCAATGTTTACTGCAATCAGTTGAAATTTTTACCTGATAAATTACCACCAAAGTTAACAATATTAGATGTTGGTGATAACCGATTAAAATTCTTACCTGACAATTTGCCGGTTAAATTAGAACAGTTATATGTTAATCGAAATCAATTGACAAAATTACCTGACCATTTACCGAATTCATTAATAGTACTTCATGCCAGTTTTAATAAGTTAAATTTAATAGCCAATAATTTGCCTAACTCGTTAGAGCACTTATTTATTGCTGGCAATCAATTAACTTCATTATCGATAGATTTGCCGCCTGGGATCATTAAATTAGATGTTAAGCGCAATCAATTAACGGCGTTACCCGAGTTACCGAATGGGATCACTTAATTAGATGTAAGACACAATCAATTAACCGTATTACCTGTTGATTTACCCACATCACTCGAAGCTTTACATGCTGCCTATAATAAACTCACTGAATTGCCGGGTAGGTTACCGACTAATTTACTTTTTCTTGATGTTAGCTATAACCAACTCACTTCACTGCCTAATGAATTTCCTAATAGCCTTCAGTTTCTCTATGTGCAAGATAATCAATTATCCCAATTACCTGCTATTATGCCTAGGTTTTTAACCCATATCGTGTTAGGTAATAATCAATTAACTGAGTTACCGCATTTTTTTGCAGATTTAATCTACCTTGATGCCAGTTACAACCGATTAACTGCGTTTCCCGTTGGTATACCTGAGGATTTGGATACTCTTATTTTGCATAATAATCAGTTGCATGCTTTACCTGCTGATTTATCTGAAGATCTAACCTTTTTTGATGTGCATAATAATCAGATAGCCACCTTACCTGAACATCTGCCTTTAATGTTAGAGTACTGTGATTTTAGTGGTAATCCATTGGACGCAATCCCGACTCGTTTTCCATTGCAATTCCCTCAATGGTTCGCTGCTGAGCATAGCATCGACATTTCAGCGGAGGCGTTAGGTAATTGGGCGGCTGATAGCAATATTACTGTTGACGAAGCTAACGGCAGGGCGATTGCCGTAGAAAGAATAACAGCTTGCATTGATAATAATAGTAATTCACTTGATTTATCCGGTTTACATTTAACCCGTTTACCCGCTCATTTACCCGCGACTATTAGCGAACTTAGAATAAATAACAATCAACTGTCAATTTTACCTAGCCATTTGCCAGCTAAGCTAAAATATTTATATGCGGCCGATAATCAGTTAAATGCTTTACCCGGCAATCTGCCTGATTCATTGGTTTACCTTGATATTAGTAGTAATCAATTGACGGCTTTGCCGAATACTTTGCCTATGATGTTACAACATTTAGATGCACATAATAATTTATTGACTAATTTGCCAACTTATATACCCGATATTTTAATGACGTTGAATGTTAGTCATAATCAGCTGGTATCCCTGCCAAATAATTTATCCAATAAATTAAAAAAACTTGACATTAGTAGTAATCAATTCACTGCTTTTCCCGACAGTTTGCCCAATCAGTTAGGGCATCTTAATGTCAGTGATAATCAATTGGAAGAAATACGGCCAGCAAGTTTCTCTGCTAAATTAAAATATTTAGATGCTAGTCATAATAAATTATTTGCATTATCTAATCATTTGCCTGATGTGCTAAGATACCTGAATGTCAGTGATAATCAGCTAACGTTTTTGCCGCCTAATCTGCCCACTCAATTAAAATATTTCAATGTTAGCAGTAATCAACTGAAAGAATTACCGGCTCACTTTCCTAATAAACTGCTTTTTCTTGATATTGACAATAATCCAGTCTCTATGGGCCATGCCCCTATTTCCATTGCTGCTACTGAAATGAAGTCGCATCCACAATTATCTGAGTTACCCCGCTCTAAATATGAATTAATTTTAGAATGGCTTGAATGGTTAAGAAAAGCACCAAAAAATGAAATACATTCCAGAAAAACTGCTTTTATGCGCATGAGTGATTGTCTTCGTTTGCAAGAAAAATCGTTTGATTTATCAAACTTAAAGCTCACTAGCCTACCCGATCATTTACCCAACAATCTGATAGCATTAAATGTTAACGATAACCAGCTGACAGCGTTGCCGGCGAAACTCCGATCTACTCTCCAAAAGCTTTATGCGGATAATAATCAGTTAACTTCTCTGCCTGCTAGCTTGCCTGCTGGATTAATACAATTAGATATTAGCCATAACCAGTTGGTGGAGTTAACCAATAATTTACCCACCACGTTGCTCGGTATAGATATTAGTTACAATCAATTGCTTCGGTTACCGGATCATTTACCGGCTGGTTTACTATTACTCAATGCTGATCATAACCAGTTAACCTTCTTGCCTGATAGCCTGCCGGCCGGTTTAACCAATTTGGCGGTTAGTAATAATCAATTAAAAACATTAACCAATCATTTGCCAAATTCAATAATGAGGATTGATGTCAGTAATAATCAACTTACTGCGCTGCCTGATCATATGCCCAATAAATTAGTAAAATTTAACTTTACCGGCAATCGACTGAGTGCTGAATTAATGCAACAGCCGATTAATCTTACCCTGGCGGCCGGTTCAAGATGGGATTATGCCAGCTTGACCTCTGATCGTAAGGTGTCAGGTTGGCAACTACCCGCGGTGAATTTTCAGCATGAGGGGGAAAGCAGTCGTTTTAATGGCCAATTAATTATTCAGTTGGAAAATGATCCGCTAGTGAGAGAGGCGGCGATCCAATTAACCAAAAAACATCCGCAAATATCGGTTTTAGTCCAGTTAGATAGCCAGGGTGATACTTTTATTGTACATGGCAATATCGAACATTTGCGGCCGCAAACAATGCAGCGTTGGCAGTTAGTCGGTCATGGCCGGGAAAGCCTTCTTGATGGAGAACATATCAACCTGGCCTGGCGTGAAGCTAAATCGTTGGCACAGCAGTTAAAACAATTGGCGACGGATTTTGGGATAACGGTTTCGCCGAAACATATCAATCTGGTTGGCTGTTCGTTGGCTGACGATAAGCAGCAAACCAGTTATGTCAGACAATTTGCTGATGCTTTAGATGAAACGATTCGGCCCTATACTGTCTCTGCCTATTCGGCTAAGTTGATGGTCAATGATGAGGGCAGAAAACGGTTGACTGAAGCGGGTAATAAAACCACGCTGTTTTTTAATAACGAGAAAAGTGAATGGCATATAGAGAAAGTGGCTGGCAAAACAGTTAATAACCTGACAAAAACAGGGATTGAACCAGCGACTTTAGGGGCGCCTGCCAGGCTGGAGGCTATCTCTTATAAATTAATCTCTTTCATTAAGCAGGCTGAGCAATTTCAGTCGACTATGAGTCAGTTTTATCATTATCATCGTTTATCGCTACAAAAGTGGCTACCACTTTTTACCAGTTTTAACAAAAGTAAAGTACAGCCGGGCAGTTATGATTTACATTTTATTCATAATGAGACCAATCAATTAAAGAAATTAGTCACTAATAATAAACATATTATTGATTTTATTAATAAATGTAATCAATATCTGGAAATGATTATCAAAGTTTATTATTACAATGGTAAAACATTGGCTCTACGCAGTAATAGTAATATAACGGATGTTGATAGTGTACATGGATTAAATGCGGCTTTCCTAATCAAAGAATTGATCCCTTGGTTTGCCAATAAACATCGGCTTGGTGTAGTGGATGGTGAGTTATCAGACACCTTAAGTATGGCACTGAATATACACACTTATCTCAATTTAACGCAAATGGTGCATGGGACAGTGGAAGATACCGTGCGGTTGGTTAATTTATATCAAATGGTTGCCTACCAGGGGCAGCAGGCAACGAAAGGATTATTGAGCCCCTTGTTTTATGGCAGCTACTTCTTAGGTGGAGTATTTAATATTGCCAGTATCGTTTTGGATAGCATTGAATTAGCGCATGCGCAAAATGATCTGCAACGAGCGGTTTTTAGTGCTCAGTTAGGGGTTGATATTGTTAATTTAGCAGTTATTGGTATAGGAATAGGGGCTAGTATGCTAGGGGCAACTACGGTTGCAACCTTTGCTGGTGCGTTAGCTGTCCCATTGGCCGGGGTAGGGGTGGGTATCACCGCGTTGGCTGAAGCATTTGGTAATGTAAGCCATCATGTTCAGATAGTTGGCAACTATTTTGCCGATGTTGATTTAGCTTATAAAGCGGGTGGTTATCGGTTGGTAACGAAAAAAATACCTGGCAGTGATATGACGATTACGATTATGCAGCCGCTACCGGAGGCCGTCATTACCGAGCTGGACTTACGCCACAATACACTGACTTATGATAGCCAATATCTTTATCGTAATGATCCTACGCACTCGGTTGGTTCAGGTCATAGTAATTATTTCTTCTTCTGGCCCAATCGTGACCTAAATCGAGATAAAAGTCAGGCGATCAATGTTCGACAGGGATTGGGCTATCAAGATAGTCAGAATTTTAAACCTGGTGAGCACGCGTTGCTCCTACCAGGCACGCCTATCAGCTACTTATATTATCATTATATGACCTTACCCTTTGTCACTGCGCGAGGTGATAGGGGATTTGAGCTATTAAGAAAACTGGAAGAAGATGGTCGCTTTGACTTTGATTTTTATGCTTTTCCTGGTGAACGCGCAATCTATAGGCTTATACCCGATTATGTTGCAACTCCGATTAAAGTGATTTTGGACGATCGCGACAGGGATTTGGTGATGCCAACATTGCCAGTGGATTTTCAGCTCTATATTAGTTATCAGTTGGTTGGAGGTGAGGGAGAATATCGGATTAGTTTAGCGAAAGAGGGATCAGTAACCTTGCTATCCGATAATGCCAATACGCGTTGGCTATTGGATGCCCGTTATCTTAGCCCGGGCACCAATCTACAGGTTAGTGAGGTAGATAACTGTCTCTATATTGATAATGTAACGGTAACGTTACCGAAAAGAGCCAAACAGATTGTGGTGGTAAATAAACAGGGAACTTATGTCTTTGATGAAAAGAGTAAACAAATGCATCTCACTCATGTGGATGGCCGCTATTTCAATAATAGTGATGCACTGGATAAATATCTTAAAACGCTAGCCGATAGTCAGTACCACTCTTCGGCATTTGTGATCATCGATGACTATCAACCGGATATTGGCGGAGGTAACGTGGGGAGAGCCTATTATGAGACCGCTCGTGACCGTATGATTTATACTAATCTGCCGGTTTCGGCCGACTTTCTGAACAAAGCGATTTTAGCCAAAGTTGAAGGCGATAAAGCCTGGTTTTATCGCGATACCACAATTTGGCAGGTCGAAATTAGTACGGGACAGTTATTGCGGCAATATCTGCCATTTGATTTTTCGGCTGCGAGTCACACAGACATCCGTAGCTATACGATCCAGGAAAATGGCCAATTGCTGTTTGTAATTGAGCAGAATGGCATGCGTTGTGTTTATACCGTTGAGGATGCAGCGCTGTATTTGGTTGCGATTCATGGCAGTAAGGCTATGTTGAACCTGTTAAATAGTCTCAAACAGCTGGTAGATTTTATTGGGCAAAATAAAAATCCGGTGTTGCTGTTATCTGAGGCTAACCAATTTGACGCTTCCCCATCCCTTGATATCGACCAATTAGATAAGCATGTTTCATCAGCTACTCTTATTCCCAGTCAGTTGGCAGAAATAGTCTATTTATCTGGTTATAATGACGGCCAAAGGCAACATTACTGGTTAATAACCAAGGGTCAGTATGAAAATAATGTGATCCACTTAAATTTAGTCGCTCAATCAGAGCGTGATGCGCTACCCCATGCCGATGAGGTAATTGCCAACCCAGCGCAGAGGTCAGCATCGCTGGCAGAATTTATTCTTGTGGCGACCGCGACAGGTGAGTCAACCGGTTATTACTTTTATAATCCACAAACCCATGCGCTCTATTTTCAACCAGATAATGGTTTCTCCAATAGCCAGGCGCAATTGGTTGCCAGCAATATTCGCTCACTTTTTCCGATTAATAATAAATTATTTTGTCAGCGAGAAGATGGGATATTTAGTTTACTGGATAACCAGGGGAAAAACGTATTAATCGGCGTTTCACAGGACTGGTTACATCAGCATAGTGACAGGGTTATATTAGATTTGAATAAGCTGATTGATGCGGTGCCACACGCAGCCGATTACCTCATATTGCAGGGCTTACAGGATCGAGAGGGAAATCCGGTAAGAGCTTGGTATGATAGTAACGTTGGTTGCATAGTACAAGCGGCAAGCAGTTTAGATAGTAATCATGAACTGATTTACTTAGGGTTATCAAACGATCGACGGGAAGCATTAATTTATGATAATGATGAGCAACAGCAATATCGTTTTTTACAACCCACCAACGTTACATTGACGCCGACAGAAACAGGACTTTTGATCTCAGATATTCCGGCCGATCCTTTATGGGCCACTTTTGCTTAGCTATATTGACATAATAATTAGGTTGTGATTGAAATAAAACCATTGATATTTCCGTTATCAATGGTTAGTTTTATATTGACGCTAGAAAATTTTCAGATTAAGAGAGAATATTTATATTGGCGAGTTTATTTTAAAAATAACTAACTATTTTAATATGTTAAATATTTACTAGTTAATTAAATGCTTCCATTCGATATATTATTCACTTGTTATTGTAATTGTTTACATTAATATTTATTTTCAACATTGAGCCGGTTTATTTTTAAACTGTCTTAACTCACTCTACTACTTATATATCACTGCTATACTCAATTTCTTTATCAATAAATTTTCCTTTATCGCAACATGTAATGCCATGTTCATATTGGAGACTTATTTCTGAAAGAATACTTATTACTGAGATAATAAATAAAATGAATGCAGAAAATAATATTAAGTTGCATATGATCGAGTGGAAAAAATGGGCGAATCAAGCGCATTTAGAACCAACAGAATATAGAGATATTGCTTTACAGAGAATAATTGATTGTTTAAAAAATAAAAGTATCTTTCTTGATTTATCGGGTTTAGGGTTAACTTCTTTACCTGATCATTTACCGAATAATATACGCTTTCTTGATATTTATAGTAATCAATTAACTCAGTTACCGAGTACTTTACCCAACGCATTAAAAAGTCTGGTTGCAAGTAATAATCAATTAATTGATTTACCTGATTATTTGCCAGAGAATTTAACTAAGCTTGATGTTCATAATAATAAGCTAGCAAGTTTACCGACTAACTTACCTGGTAATTTAGATTTACTTGATGTTCATAATAATCTGCTCACTGATTTACCTGCTAGTTTACCTACTGCTTTAAAATATATTTCTCTCAGTAGTAACAAACTAACGGTATTACCGAATCATTTACCCGATGGATTAGAAATTATAAATGTTGATAATAACCAGTTAGGTAGTTTACCTAATCATTTGCCTACAGCTTTAAACCGGTTAATTGCCAGCAATAATAAATTAATTACACTACCTAATAGCCTACCGAATGGATTAATAGAATTAAAACTTAATGATAATCAAATAACTGATTTACCCACTCATTTACCCGAGCGGTTGCAAAATCTGGATGTGACTAATAATCGGCTGAAAATTTTACCTGATAATTTACCTGATTCGTTAACCTATCTTATTGCTAATAATAATCAGTTGGTAAGTTTGCCAGAGAGTTTGCCAGGATCTTTGGCTTATCTGTTAATTAATAATAATCAATTGGTCAATTTACCTGAGACTTTACCGGCTAATTTAGTTGATCTTTATGTAAATAATAATCCGTTAATCGCCATATCCGATAAGCTACCCGATAATTTAAAGCATTTAGCTATCAATGGAGCCAGTTTAATTTCGTTACCTAATCATTTACCCAGTAATCTAATTGCCCTTAGTGTTACAAATAGCCAATTATCTTTTTTACCCGATACACTGCCGACTGATTTAAAAAGACTTGATGTGCATGGTAATCAATTGCAAAAATTACCTGCTATTTTGCCAGCGAATTTAATGAGTTTGAGCGTCAGCAATAACAAATTACTTGGTTTGCCTAATGAGTTGCCAAACATGTTAATTTATCTTAATGCCAATGATAATCAGCTAGCCGCTTTACCAAAATATTTGCCGGCAGAATTGGAATATCTGAATGTTAGTAATAATCAATTGACTAAATTAGCTGATAATTTACCAAATAAATTAAAACATATTAATATTAATGGTAATTTTATTAGCAAGTTACCTAATCATTTACCCGATTTTTTAGAAGGTCTTGAAGTACGAAAGAATAAGTTAACTGATTTGCCTAATAATTTACCCTATAACTTAGTATTACTCGATGCCAGTAATAATCATTTGGATCATTTGACTGATAAATTGCCTTATAAATTAAAAAGCCTGATTGTCAGTAATAATAAACTGACAGCCTTACCCGAAACTTTACCTCACTGGTTAGTTACCATCGATGTTAGCAATAATCAATTGAGTCATTTACCTAATGATTTACCTGCTGCTTTAAAATATCTCACCGCTAGCAATAACCAATTAAAAATGTTACCGCTCAATTTACCAACAACATTGAAAAATCTACTCATTGAACATAATTCATTAAATGTTTTGGACTATGTTTGGCCAGCTAAACTTGAAAAATTGAATATTAGCGATAACAAATTAATTAGTTTGCCGAATAAGTTACCCAATTCATTAAAAAGCCTGATTGCGCAAGATAATCAAATAACTAGTTTGCCCAAACATCTGCCCAATCAGTTAGTAGAATTTGATGTTAGTGGTAACCCATTAGTCACGCTATCTTCGGAACAATTGGGGATGCTTGCACGTTACAATACAGAAGGCCAACCTCAGACTGAATGGTCGGTGTGGGTAAAACAAGCATCAGCAGGCGAACAAAGAGATATTGCCTTGCAAAGAATTGTTGATTGCTTGAATAACAAGCATACCGTGCTTGATTTATCAGATTTAGCACTCACTTCTTTGCCTAATTACTTACCCGCGACATTAAATGAAATTATTGCTAATAATAATCAACTAACTCAGTTACCGGATATACTGCCTGATAAGTTAATAACCCTCAATGTTAGCAACAATCGATTAACGCAGCTGCCAAATAAACTAGCAGATAAGTTAATAACGCTTAATGCGAGTCATAATGAATTAAGGCATTTACCTGATCAATTGCCTAATGGGTTAATTGATCTTACGGTTACTCATAATCAATTGACGACGCTATCGAATAATTTACCTGATTCTTTAAAGTATCTAATTATCAGTCATAATCAATTTACTCAATTGCCGGATAAATTACCTAATTCTTTAAGGTATCTTACTGCTAATAATAACCAACTAAGTAGCCTACCCGATAATTTGCCTGCTTCGATAAAGTATCTTACGGTTGCTAATAATCAACTTACTGAGTTACCGAGCTCTTTGCCGAATGAGTTAATTGAGCTTACCGTCAGTCATAATCCTTTAGTTAAGTTACCGGATACGCTACCCAATACATTAAAAAATCTTATTGTTAATTCTGCATGGTTAACTGAATTGCCGAGTAAACTACCGACCACGTTAAATGTGTTGGAAGTTTATAATAATCGATTAATTAAACTGCCCGTTAATTTGCCAGATTCATTGATATTACTGGATGTGAATAATAACCAGCTACCAGTCTTACCTAAACACTTACCTGATAGTATAAAAATTCTTGATGTCAGTAATAATCAATTAACCAGTTTGCCGCTGATTATGCCAGGCATGTTAGAAAATCTTTATATTCGTAATAACCGATTGAAGACGTTGCCCAACACGCTACCGAATAAATTAAAAAATTTAGATGTTAGTCATAACCAACTCAATTTATTACCAGACCATCTACCCGATGCTCTACAGTATTTTTATCTTAGTCACAACCGATTGACTGAGTTAACCGATAATTTGCCTGATAGCTTATTAGGTTTGGATGTTGATGGTAATCAGTTAGTGACCTTACCGCATCATTTACCAAATGATTTATCTGAACTTATTGTTAGAAATAATAAGTTAAAGGCATTACCTGCGCAATTACCTAATAAATTAGAATATCTAACCGCTAACAATAATCAGTTGACAGTTATACCTAATAATCTATCAAAAACATTAAAATATATTAATGTTAGCAATAATCAATTAATTGCATTACCCGATAGTTTACCGGGAACGGTAAGACAGCTCGATGTTCATAATAATCTACTCGAAGCTTTGCCAGTGAGTTTACCGTATGCCTTATCTGTGCTGGATATTAGCAGCAATAAGTTGGCAAATTTGTCAGTTAATTTGCCTCGTCTTTTGCTTAAACTTGATGTTAGTGATAATCGCTTGATAGCATTACCTAATAATTTACCCAACGATTTACAGGTACTTGACGCGAGCCAAAATAAACTGTTTGCTTTACCCGATCACTTACCTAAAAAATTAGCAGAACTGAAACTTACTCATAACAAACTAACTTATTTACCCGATAATTTGCCTGATGAGTTAGCTTTTCTTAATGTTTCATACAATAAATTGGCGACTTTAACGGATAAACTACCCGCTAAGTTAATCGAACTCTATGTGAATGATAATTTATTAACATCTATTCCCAATCATTTACCAGAACATAAGCACGCCTTTGGCGTGAGCATCGCGGCAAAGGCGCTCTATTTCTAGGCAATTCCCTTCTCGTCTTTTATACTCTGCTCTATGTACATCCCCAGACCTGCAAAACTGCTATTTCAATACGATGACGGATGGAACCTTTTCATCGAAAATAATTACGTGGATGAATGGCAACTACTCTCTGTCGAAAAGATGCTCGCCTGCAGCACCTGCGCTATGGGCGTTCGCCGTTATTGCTGTTCTTCACCTGAATGCTCTCATTCACGCTTCTTTTGTCAAACCTGTAAATCCAAAGCCTGCAGTGCGTGTGGCCTCAAAGGCACCGAACAGTGGATTGCCCAGCAGCGCCATATTTTGCCGGATTGCGAATGGCAACATATTACCCTCACTATGCCTCACCTACTTTGGCTTTTTTTTAACAATAACTGGTACTTGCTCAACCAACTCTTTCGCTGTGCAACCCGCGCCATGCTCAAACACGCCAAGCGCCAAGGCCTAGAAATTGGCATTTTGTGCGCTGCATACTTACGGTCGCCAACTCAATCAACATCCGCATATTCATTTATCCGTCACGCGTGGGGACTCACTCAATATGACACCTGGAAACCGATTTTCTTTAAAAGAAAGACGTTGAAAAGGTCTGGCGCAGTGCGGTCATTCGACTCCTTAGGGATAACTATTTTCAGTTACAACCCAATAAATTGCCTGGCTTCGGGCACATTCGCAATTATCAGACCTGGTGCCGTTACCTCAATGCCCAGTTTCAACGTTATTGAAAGTACATTTTGCCAAAAAGACACGCGGGGCCTGGCATAATGTGAAATATCTGGGCCGTTATCTTAAACGTCCCCCTATCTCCGCTTCTCAATTGAAACACTACAGCGGCGGCACCGTGGTTCATCATTACTATGACCACCACAGCCAACAATACAGACGACAGACCTTATCCCAAGAAGAAATGATACGGCGTTATGTCAGTCATATCCCTGCGCGACATTTTAAGATAATCCGTTATTACGGTTTTTTAGCCAATCGCAAACGCGGGTGCTTATTACCGAAGGTGTATGAGGCGTTAGACATGATATCTCCTAATGTGCCTGAAAAACCTGGGTTTGGGGCCCTTATCAAAGGTTTTTTAAATACTGACTGTCACCGATCATGCAAAACTGATCCACTAACGATCATCTAAAACTGATCCACTTGGTATTATTCGCACATTTTTGTACGGATAATTTATGTTAACCAAGGAGATATTTGTGGATATTCATGTTCGCTTTGCACAAGGACAAAGCCTTCGAAAAATTGCCAGTGAGTTGGGTATATCCCGTAACACCGTAAAACATCATTTACAACAACAGACAATGCCAACTTATGCTAAAAGAAGTCAACAACCGACTAAATTATCCCCTTTAAACCTTATTTGCTTCAGCGAATTGAACTGGCTAAACCTGATTGGATCCCTGCAACAGTCTTATTTGATGAGGTAGTTGAAAACGGCTATCAAGGTGGTATTGCTCAATTACGCCGATTTGTTTGTCAATTTAAACCAAGCATTGTTCCCGAAGTAGTCGTCCGTTTTGAAACACAGCCAGGTCAACAAATGCAAATCGACTTCACCAGCATCCGGCGAGGTAAAATCGCTGAAAGCGTTTGTTGCAACGCTAGGCTATTCGCGTGCGAGTTATGTAAAGTTCTTTGATAATGAACGAGCAGAATCGTGGCAGCAAGGTTTAAGAGAAGCTTTCGACTACTTTGGTGGTGTACCACAGGAAGTATTGTGTGATAACGCAAAATCCCTCATCATCGAACGGGATGCTTATGCAGAAGGTGATCATAAATTACATGTCGAAATGCTTCAAATGTCGAAAGATTACGGGTTTAAATTGAAGGCTTGCAAGCCCTACAGGGCAAAACGAAAGGGAAAGTAGAGCGCTTTAACCACTATTTAAAACAGCTTTATCGTGCCATTAAACACCGACCTTCGTGCTCATAATCTTGAACTGGATATTGAAATAGCTAATGCAAAAGTGGGTCCATGGTTACAACGCGTTGCCCATCAGCGAATTCATGGAACAACGTTAGAGAAGCCAGCAGATAGATTAGCTAAGGAAGTTAAGTCTCTTCTACCCTTACCAGCAAGGGTTTGCCAATCTATCCCACAGACTAATACGCTTAATATCCCTATCGTACCGCCCTTGAATCTGTCAGTTTGCAACACTCAATCAGCGTATACGAAGCATTACTGGGAGGTGAACATGTTATTGCATGAACAAATTGAACACCTGTGTGAGTCATTGAAATTAAATTCTATTCCGACTCATTGGTCATCACTTGCCGAAAATGCATTGCCCAAGACAAAAGCTACGGAGAGTTTTACTGTCCCTGTTAAAATGTGAGCAACAACAACGAGATGAACGAACTCGTAATCTTTTGAGTCGGATGGCAGGATTCCCAGCACATAAAGAACTTAATACGTTCGATTTTAAGTTTGCAACGGGGATCCCCAAACAACACATACAGGAATTAAGCGCATTAACGTTTATTGAACGTAATGAAAATGTCGTGTTGCTTGGCCCAAGCGGTGTAGGCAAAAAGCATTTAGCTATTGGGTTAGGATTAAAAGCAGTACAGGCCAAGAAGAAAACCCGCTTTACCACAGCAGCTGAACTGATGTTGCAACTCTCAACTGCCAAACGACAAAATAAGCTCAAACAATATCTATCACGTTCGGTGATGGCCCCGAAGTTGTTGATTATCGATGAGATTGGATACCTGCCGTTTGGGCGAGAAGAAGCAAACCTGTTTTTCAATGTGATTGCCAAGCGTTATGAGCATGGCAGTGTCATATTGACGAGTAACCTATCATTTGGGCAATGGCCAAGTGCTTTTGCTGATGACGCAACATTAACTGCCGCTATGCTTGATCGTTTACTTCATCATTCGCATGTACTGCAATTAAGCGGTGAAAGCTACCGATTGAAAGATAAGCGGCGCTCAGGAGCAATAACTGAGTAAAACAGTGGATCAATTTTGATTGATCGGATTTAGATAAAAAGTGGATCAGTTTTCGGTGATCGTTGACACTGACCCGTACCAATGTATTTTATGTGGAAACCGATTGCGGTTTATGAGTGCGGAAAAAGGAATACACGCCGTCACTTTACTGTCAGAAAGGCGGGATAAAATGGTCAAAAAACGATGGTTACAAACCGCAGCCTAGGAGCAGTGTGCCTATTATTAGGCTTTTAGATGATAATTTAACCGAATTACTGTTCTCATGGTTAATCAACGAGAAAACTGTCAGAATTTAATAGAAATATTGAGTTCAAAACACCTCCATTAATGCCTTACTGTATTGATTGAGATTCCTAACCATGAACAGTTGGTGAAACTCGATGTTTATAATAACCCGTTAATTAAGCTGCCTGATGATTTTCCAGCCACATTACAAGATCTGGTCATTGATTCTACCTTACCGCTTCCAGAGAAAGTATTGCATCGGTTAATATCCCAAAATACCAGCAACCATTCGAATTCTATTACCGTATCAGCGATTACAGAATGGATGAAATGGACGAGTTTAGTTGATAAAGATTCGGGAGAATATAGAGACATCGCATTACAGCGGTTGATCAGTTGTCTTAAAAACGGCGAGAAGTCGCTTGATTTATCCGGTTTGGCACTAACGACTTTACCTAATCATATACCAAATAGTGTTGAAAATTTAGACGTTCACAATAATCAACTGACAACGTTTGCCGATAATTTGCCCGATAACTTAAAGCATCTTGATGCGCGGAATAATCAATTAATTTCTTTACCGACCCTTTTACCCAATACTTTAACCTATTTGGCACTGGGTAATAATCAATTAACTCACTTACCAGATTATCTGCCAGATTCATTACGCTATCTTAATGTTAGTGGTAATCAATTAAAAGTGTTGCCTGAACAATTACCCGATCAGTTAGTTTATTTTAATGCTGGTAATAATCAGTTAACTGAATTGCCAACTAGTTTGCCTGCTGGATTAGAAAATCTTTATATTCATCGTAATAAACTCACTTTTTTACCTGATAATTTACCGGATGATTTAAGAAATATTGATGTACATAGTAATTGGTTAGCGGTTTTGCCTGATAAGTGGCCAAAATTTTTACAATTTCTTTCTGTTAGCAATAACAAATTGAAGACGTTATCTAATAGCTTACCCGATGCATTACAGCATCTAAATGTCAGTGGTAATCTGCTGAGAAATCTGCCTGATCATTTACCAAATCAACTCAAAATTTTATTGGTTGACAATAATCATTTGTCTGTCATAGCCGATAATCTCCCCGCTGATTTAAATGTACTTGATGCGCATAATAATCAACTTGTTAAAATACCTATCTATTTACCCTATAAGCTTACCAGCCTTGATCTTAGTCATAATAAATTAACAAATTTGCTAACTGATTTGTCTAATAACTTAACAACACTTGATGTTAGTAATAATCGATTGAGTGATTTGCCAGATAAGTTGCCAGATAAGTTAGAAAAACTGGCTGCACATGATAATCGGCTAACAAGCTTGCCCGAACAGTTGCCAAGTAGTTTAGTAAGCCTTAATGTTAGCAACAATCAATTGGATAATTTACCTGATCATTTGCCAGAAAAATTAAGATATCTTACCGCTAATAATAACCATTTGACGCTTTTGCCGGTTAGTTTACCTTATAAAATCGAAGATTTGCATGTTCGCAACAATCAATTAACTTATTTAACTAATCAATTGCCACAAATGTTATTGAGATTAGATGTTAGTGGTAACCAATTGTGTTTATTACCAATTAATCTGCCTCATTCATTATTAGTATTAGATGTCAGTAATAACCAATTAAATAGGTTACCGGATAAGCTACCACCAGCGTTAAATACGCTTGATGCTTATAGTAACCAATTGAGTCATTTGCCTAAAGTTCTGTCAAATGAACTGCAATATATAAATGTTTATAATAATCAAATTGTTAAATTACCAGATCAGCTACCACAAGGATTAATAAAGCTAGATGTAAGTAATAATCAGTTGGCAAGCATTCCAACTGATCTACCGAATACGTTAAAAGAAATTATTTTTAATAATAATCCCGTGTTTGACAAATTGATCTCGCTACCTAATAAGTTTACCTTGACGGCATCAAGCGGAGATGCTGATACCATAGCCTCTGACCGTAATGTATCAGATTGGAAAATTTCGCCTATTCATTTTGATAATGAAGGGGAAAGTAGCCAGTTTGATGGTCAATTAATTATCCAGCTGGAAAATGATCCGATAGTAACTGAAGCTGCGCTCCAATTACTGAAAAAACATCCGCAAATATCGGTTTTAATTCAGCTTGATAGTCATGGAAATAGTTATGTTGTGTATGGCAATACAAAAGGTTTACGAGAGCAAGCTAAGCTGCGTTGGCAGTTAGTGGGTCATGGACGCGATAATCAGCTTGATGGTGATCAGGTCAGCCTGGCCTGGCGTGAGCCTAAACCGTTGGCACTGCAATTAAAACAGTTGGTGGCTGATTTAGGCATGACGGTTTCGCCAAAACACATCAATCTGGTTGGTTGCTCGTTGGCTGATGATAAGCAGCAAACCAGTTATGTCCAACAATTTGCTGAGGCCTTAGATGAAACGATTCGACCTTATTCTGTTTCTGCCTACTCATCTAAGCTGATAGTCAATGATGAAGGCAGAAAACGGTTGATGGAAGCGGGTAATAAAACCACGCTGCTTTTTAATCATGAGACAAATGATTGGCATATTGAGAAAACAGCCGCTAAAACAGTCGATAGCCGGATAAAAAATGGGATGGAAAAATCGACTTTAGGTGATCCGCTCGGGCTGGGGTCTGTCTCTTATAAATTTTTGTCTTTTATTAAGCTGGCAGAGCAATTTCAATCGACTATGATCCAATTTTATCATTATCACCAATTGTCGCTACAAAAGTGGTTACCGCTTTTCACCAGTTTTAGCAAAAGTAAAACGCAGCCAGGTAGTTATGTTTTACAGTTCATTCATCAAGAGACTCATCTACTAAAAAAATTGATTATCAATAATAAATATATTATTGATTTTATTAACAAATATAATGAATACCTAGCAATAGTTAGCAAAGCTTATCATTACAATGGTAAAACATTAGCTCTGCGGGATAATATCACTGATGCGGAGGGGGTACATGGATTAAATGCCGCTTTCCTGATAAAAGAGCTGATCCCTTGGTTTGCCAATAACCATCGGTTTGGGGTGGTGGATAATGAGTTATCAGAAACCCTTAGTACGGCAATTAATATCCACGCTTATCTTAATTTGACTCAGATAGCGCATGGGACAGTGGAGGATACCCTGAAATTGGCCAGTTTGTATCACATGGCGGTAAATCAGGGCAAACAGGCAACGAAAGGATTACTAGGCGAAGTCTTTCATTTTCATCGTGCGACTGATTTTATATTAAATTTTAGTAGCATTGCTTTGGATAGTATTGAGTTAGCTAATGCGCAAAATGATCTGCAACGTGCGGTTTTTAGTGCTCAGTTAGGGGTTGATAGCACTAATTTAGCGGTTGCTGGTGTAGGGATAGGTGCGTGGATGGCTGGAGCACAGACGACGGCTGCGTTTACTGGCGCTCTATCTGTCCCACTGGCAGGACTAGGGATAGGGGTTAGCGCGTTGGCAGAAGCGTTTGGCAAGGTAACCCATAATGTACAGATAGTCGGTAACTATTTTGCCGATGTCGATTTGGCTTATAAGCAGGGTGGTTATCGGCAGATAAAGAAAAAAATAGCTGACAGCGATGCGGTCATTATTATGGAGCCGATCCCGGGTGCAGTTATTACCGAGCTGGATTTACGCCAAAATAAACTCACTTTTGATAGTCAGTATCTCTATCGTAATGATCCTACTTATTCCAGCGGATCAGGTCACAGTAATTATTTCTTGTTCTGGCCCAATCGAGGCGTAAATCGAGATAAAAGCCAGGCGATCAATATTCGACAGGGATTGGGCTATCAAAGTAGTCAATCTAACTTTAAGCCAGGTGATGATGTTCTAATCCTGCCAGGTACGCCGATTACTTACCTGGATTATGCCTATATGATTTTACCTTTTGTCACCACACGCGATGATAGAGGCTTTGATCTATTAAGAAAACTGGAACAAGATGGTCGGTTTGACTTCGATTTTTATGCTTTTCCCGGCGAGCGCGCGATCTATAAAATTATACCCGATTATGTTTCGACACCCATCAAAGTCATTTTGGACGATCGCGATAGGGAATTGGTGATCCCTGCATTGCCGATCGATTTTCAGCGCTATATGAGTTATCAGTTAATTGGTGGTGAGGGAGAATATCGGATTAGCTTAGCGAAAGGTGTGCCAATAACCTTAGTATCAAATCATGCCAATACGCGTTGGGTATTGGATGCGCGTTACCTTAAATCGGGCACTAATATGCAGGTTAGTGAAGAGGGTGACTATCTTTATATTGATAATGTTATCGTCACGTTACCGAAAAATGCTAGTCAGATTTCGGTGATAAATAAAGAAGGGATTTTTGTTTTTGATGAAAAAAGTCAGCAAATGCATATCATTCATATGGATGCAATGCGTTTCAATAATAATTCGCTGGATGAATATCTAAAAATGTTAGCTAATATTCAGGAGCATCCGACGCCATTTGTCATTATCGATCACTATCAACCGGATAATGCGGTGGGACAGGTAGGCAGAGCTTATTATGAAACCGCTCGTAGTCGTATGATTTATACTAATCGGCCAGGTGAGGCAGAATTTCTAAGTCAAGCGGTGTTAGCTAAAGTTGACGGTGATAAAGCCTGGTTTTATCGCGATACTGCTATTTGGCAGGTAGAAATTAGCAGTGGAAAGATTATGAAACAATATCAGCCATTTAGCTTTGCAACTGAAAGTCATGACATGATTCGTAGCTATACTATACAGGGAAATGGCCAATTACTTTTTGTGATTGAACAGGGAAAGAATATGCGTAGTGTCTATATTGTTGAGGATACGGCGTTAAAATTGGTTGCCATTAATAATGATCAACGTCTATTGGCAATTCTAGATGAGATGAAAAAGCCGGTAGATTTTATCATTGAGGATCACAATAGTGGGCAGTTATTAGCTGAACGCAATAAAATTCCTTTTTTGGCGCTAGACACCCGATATGAACTTGTTTAACCAACGGCGCTTGTTCCGAGTCAGGTGGCTGATACACTCTATTTATCCGGTTATCTTGATGGACAGGAAAAGTATTATTGGATAATAACGAAAGATAAGCATGTCCATAAAACGATCAGCTTAAACCTGCCCAAAGTCAAGCCGCAAACGACTGATCCACTAGACCCTGCAAATGAGCTGCCAGAAAGTCAGTTGCCGTCATTAACTGCGATGACAGAATTTATTCTTGCGGCGAACACAACCGGTGATGCGCCCAGTTATTATTTTTACAATCCACAAAAACATGAACTCTACTTTCAATCAGATGATGGTTTATCCCATAATCAGGCGCAATTAGTTGCGAGCAATATTAAATCACTTTTTCCTATCAATAATAAGTTATTTAGTCTGCGTGATGATGGGGCATTTAGTTTGTTGGATAACCAGGGTAAAAATGTCTTACTCGGGGTTTCACAGGAGTGGTTACGTCAGCATCATGACGATGCTAAGTTAGAGTTGGATAAGCTTATTAAAGCGATGCCATACTCAACTGATTACTTAATGTTGCATGGATTGCAGGATCAGGCGGGGGATCCGATAAGAGCTTGGTATGATAGTATAGCTGGTCGGATAGTCCAGGCTGGAAGCAGTGTAGATGCGAATCATGATCTGGTTTATTTAGGGCTATCAGAAGATCGGCGGGAAGCATTGATTTATGATAATGATGAACAACAGCAATATCGTTTTTTGCAGCCCGCCATCGTCACCTTGACGCCGACAGAAAGCGGGCTCTTGATCTCAGATATTCCAGCTGATCCTTTATGGGCCACTTTTGCTTAGTCTACTTTTCAGACCATTGTTGTTTTGTTATCAAACAAAAACTGATTTTAATTATTTAGTTAGCTCTGTCGAATATCAATTTATTTGAACGTAAATATTTGGTCAGTAATTGGATGATTTATTTTTATCATTGCTGTTTTTTATCTGTTTTAATGAAGATTAAGCCAGCTTTGTTATTTAATAGGGTTGCAATAGGCTCTTAACAGATAATTAATCATCGGATTTTGTTAAATACTAGTGGCTGGATGTGGCAATATCGCGCTAGATTTTACCGGCACTATTACACATCAGAATCTTATTCTCTACGACTTGCTGCATTGCTTGTTTTCCTGGTGTGATATATTTGCGCGGATCGTTAGCATCAGGATGTTCAGATAAATATTGTTTTACTGCATCAGCAAAGGCAATCTTTAAGTCGGTGGCCACATTGACTTTACAGATCCCCAATGAAATAGATTGACGTATCATCTCTTCAGATATACCTGATGCTCCATGTAACACTAATGGAATATCAACTTGACGCTGGATCTCCGCCAGGCGTTTAAAATCAAGGTGAGGTTCATCGTGGTAGAGTCCGTGAGCCGATCCAATAGCAACGGCCAGTGAGTCTATGCCAGTTTGTGCAACATATTTTTTAGCGGCACTTGGGTCGGTATAAAAACTCTCTTTACTATCAACGATTAATTCATCTTCTTGCCCCCCTAAGCGTCCTAATTCGGCTTCGACACTTACATCGTAGCGGTGGCAAAATTGAACAACATTAGCTACTGTATCGATGTTTTCTGCAAAGGGTAGATGGGAGGCATCGATCATCACCGAGCGAACTCCGGCTTTAACTTTATGGCAGATATCGGTCAATTCTTCATGATGATCCAGATGAAGCGCAAGGGGTAGTTTGTTTAATGAAGCGGCCTGGGTGCAAATAGATACTATGTATTCAAGGCCGGCATAGGTAAAGGTACTCGGTGTACCGGCCAGAATGACCGGTGAAGCCATGTTGGCCGCAGTTTCTACCACAACTTGAATAGTTTCTAAATTGTGAACATTAAACGCCGGTATCGCATATCGCCCCCGTTGGGCATTTTTTAGCATTTCTCGGGTAGAAATTAAATACATGGTAACTCCTTAAATACCATCATTATTATGGGATCCTTTATTTTGCTGTTGTTGATGCCATAAACTGGTTAATCCTTGATGGCCACAATCCAGCGCCATATCACGAAATTTTTCTGCATCGAGACTTTGTCGTTCTAGCATCATTTCAACTGCCATTTGCATATTTGTTCCGGTTAGGACTTGCCATTGTGGATGGGGCAATGTTAACTGCGCGGCTTGATAAAAGGGTGTGCCGCCTAGTAAATCAGTAAGAAATACTAAGCCATCACCCTCATCACAAATTTTACTGGCTTGATTTAGTGCTTCATATAGATCTTCTGTTGTCATGCCTTCAGTAAAATCAATGGCAGTACATTGCAATTGTTTGCCAACAATTTGCTCCATTGCTTGCATTAAACCACTAGCAAAGCTTCCATGGCCAGTAATGACAATGCCTAACATATTTACTCCTTATAAGAATCCAACTAATTTACCGGCCAGCCCAAATAGAATGGTAATGCCGATCATTTTTACTGGTGAAAAGCCTCGTTTCAAAAAACCGTAGACGATCAGTGTGAAAGCCAGTGGTAATAAATTGGGCATTAATTTATCCAGCACATCTGTTTGTAATGCTACCTTAGCCTCACCGGCTTTTAGTACTAACGGCGTAGAGAGATGAACATAGGAAGCTACTAATGCCCCAATTACCGTCATACCGACAATAGAGGCAGCATGAGAAATATTTTTGGTATGCGTTTTTAGTATCGCAATTGCTTTAGTCCCTGCTTGATAACCGTAATGCGCTAAACCAAATCGTAAGGCAAAATGAACAATATTAAATAACAATAAGAAAACGATCGGGCCAAAAATACTACCCTGTAAAGCAAGTGAAGCACCAATACCAGCACAGATTGGTAGTAGAGTCAGCCAAAATAAGGCATCACCTATTCCCCCTAATGGCCCCATCAAGGCAACTTTAACTGCGCGAATAGTCGAAATTTTCTCTTTACTGCGCTCCATTGCTAATACTAGGCCGGATAAAAAAGTGACATCAAACGGGTGAACATTAATAAATTCCATATGCATTTTCATGGAATTGGCAAGATCTTGTGGATTTTTATGAATTTTACGTAAAGCGGGAATTAGCGTATATAACCATCCACCGGCTTGCATACGTTCATAGTTAAAAGAAGCTTGTAAAAGGAGAGAACGTAATGCCATAACATTGATGTCATAGGAAGTTAATGCTTTACCGAGGGTGTAGTGGTCTAATAAAACTGTAGAGATTTATAGCTTATAATTAAGCAAAATCTTATAGGTATAAATATGACCCGAAAAGTAAAAGTAACCTTTAGCGGAAAGCAAAAACTGGAATATGCAAAACTCATGGTTGAAGGTGGATATAGCAATATCCAAGTTGAAAAAATATCCGGTGCGGGTAAATCTGCCGTATCACGATGGAAGCAACAATATCTTGCCGAGTTAAATGGGAATACGCCTGTAAAATCAAAAGCGTTAACACCCGAGCAACAGCGCATACAAGAATTAGAAGTTCAACTTAAGCGTGCTCAGAGGGATAATGACATATTAAAAAAAGCCGCGGCTTACTTCATCCTCGACAATCAAAACTCAAAATCGTGAAGCAACTGAAAATCATGTACCCCAATTTTACGGTCACTGAGTTATGCCATCTTTTTGAAGTAAGCAGCAGTAGTTTTTATTATGAAACGAAAATACCGACAGTTGAAAATGAAAGACTGTGTGGCGAAATCAAACGTATTTTTTATACATCGGGTCAAATTTATGGCAAAAGACGTATTCAAGCCGAGTTAAAGGGTTTAGGGCACCAAATTGGCACTTATAAAATATCGAACATCATGAAATTAAATCAATTAGTTGCAATTAGACCAACGAAAAAGCACTACTATCACTCATCGGGTAACGAACATCGATATGCCCCTAATTTGCTTAAACGACAATTTTCCCCTGAACAGCATAATCACTATTATGTCGGGGATATCACGTATATTAGACATCACTATGGGTGGAGCTATTTAGCCTGTGTGTTGGATTTAGCCACCAAAGAAATTATTGGTTATGCCTTATCAACAAAACCGGATTCGAAATTAGTGAAAGAAGCCTTAGATAACGCAATTGAACGGCAATTACCGGATACGACAAGTTTGATGTTCCATTCAGATCAAGGTTGCCAATATTCATCGGAGGAGTTTAGGGCGCACCTCTTTGAACGGAAAATAACTCAAAGCATGAGTCGGCGAGGTAATTGCCTCGATAATGCCGTGATGGAAAGATTTTTTAGGAGTTTAAAGACAGAAAGACTTAACCGTTTATCGTTTATGAATCATCAATCTGTTGTCTGTGAAGTTGAAAATTATATTCAGTTTTACAATTATTATCGACGCCATTCAACGATTGGTTATTTAACGCCACATCAAAAATATCATGAACTAAAAAATGCCGCTTAGATCTTCTACAGAATTTGTTGACCATTACAGGGGTGGTATCAATATAGTCATCACTTTCTACCTGGCTGGTAGCAAGAGCTTGTGCCATGCGTTTTTCGCTTTTTTTTGCCATTTCTTCATCAGAGCCATTAAATGCCATCATTCATCTCCTGCTGATTGGTTTGTGATGGCATGTTTGCTGTCTCGCCATCATTATTACGAGTGCGGTTAAAGAAATCGATTAAAGCGATAGCAAAGGCGCCTAAAGCGATGGCGATAATCGGTAGATTAAGGAAGGTAACTGCGAGAAAACCTAAGATAAAATAAGCGACATAAGTTTTTTTCATCATGATTTTCATTAGCAAAGCGAAGCCGATTGCCGGCATCATACCACCAGCAACTGCCAGCCCATCGAGTAGCCATTGTGGGGCTTTTTGTACCATAGTACTGGCGGCGGCAGCGCCGTAATAAATCGGTAAGAAGGCAACGATAAAGTAAAAACAGAATAGAATAATAATGCCAAGATAGTTTACCCACTCAACGCCGCGCCAATTGAGATTTTTGACCATTTGATCGCATTTATGCATCATGGGTGAATAAAGCGTAAATAATAGGGTAATGCAACCTTGCACCGCAATCGAAAAAGGAATGGCAATGCCAATAGCAACTTTAGGATCAGACTGGGTGAGAATCGCAAAAGCAGTGCCAATAATACCGCCGATAACCACATTAGGGGGTTGCGCACCAGCAAGTGGCACCATCCCCATCCAAACAAGTTCTAATGTTCCGCCAACTAATAGACCGGTCTGCACATCACCTAAAATTAACCCGACAATGGGTCCTATAACAATCGGACGATGAAGATGAGTGAGCCCATCAAATAGATCAACGCCGGCAATGCCTGCTAATAAGGCGATCAATAATGCATCAGTGAACATATTTGCCTCCATTAATTCAGCAGATTGGTAAT
This sequence comes from Arsenophonus nasoniae, assembly GCF_004768525.1. Taxonomy (NCBI): domain Bacteria; kingdom Pseudomonadati; phylum Pseudomonadota; class Gammaproteobacteria; order Enterobacterales; family Morganellaceae; genus Arsenophonus; species Arsenophonus nasoniae. The sequence continues at coordinate 2,843,566 of NZ_CP038613.1, read as the reverse complement.
ATTTTCACCCGTTTCGTCTGGCACGCGGCGAATTTCACAGGGGATGCCTAATTGACTAAGCTGACGAAAAGCCTCTATGTCACTGTGATCAACGGAAACGGTTTTATGGATCTGTTTTTTTCCTTCGCAGAAATGCATATTACCAATATTGACAAAATTGATGGGTACCTCGCCTTTTACTAGCGTCAAAACATCTTGCGGGGTTTTGCAAACAATGAAAATTTTCTGCCGCTGTGCTGCCTTATGAATAATGTCGATCGTTTTTTGTAAGGTAAAATAGCGGGTTTGGACGCCATCGGATACCACCATGTCCATTAGTGATTGCTGAACTGGATCATTGGCGGCTTCATCATTGGCAACCACAACTAAGTTGGCCCCCAGTGAATTGGTCCAAGTGATACCGACTTGGCCATGGATCAGACGATTGTCAATTCGAGTCATTAAAATGTTTGGGGGGGACATATATGCTCCTTATTATTGTTCTACTTGCATGTAGGGATAAATATGGACACCTTTTACTACCCGATTTACTTCACCGGTTGGACAGGGATTATCAGGTGATAGCCCTAAAAATAGTGAAGTTTCGACTGCGATTAATTGCAAAAATAGTAGGTAGGGAAAAATAAGCCAAATATCAGCAAGCTTGGTGTTAAGTTCAATGGCATTGCTATCAGGTAGACTACTTAAAGCCAGGATATTTTTTGCCCGTCCATCCTGTTTTAATTCATTAAGCAGATCCAGATCATAACGTCGGCAATAGGCTTGTTGAGAAAGGAGAATAATGACTAAGGTTTCTTTATCAATAAAAAACTTTGGCCCATGGCGTACTCCCATCGTTGAGTCATAACGGGTGGCCACTTACCCTGCGGTTAACTCTAGCATTTTAAGCGCAGCTTCCTCGCTAATACCGGTAAAACAGTGGGAGCCCAAAACTATCATGCGCTTGAAACCTTGTTGAATGACAGGTTGAATAATCCTTTGCCAGTTGGCCGCTTGCTTTTCACACAAAGTGGTTAATGTGGTTAAATTTTGTTGCGCATGACTTAAACTTGAATTGCCTAATAGCAATATGGTTGCTAATGCCATACAACTAAAACTGGATGTCATTGCAAAGCCACGATCGTTTGATCCTTCAGGCATAGTGAGTAAACAGACATTTGCTCTGTTTTTTGCATAGTCTGTCAGTGTGCTTTGGAGGTTACAGGTTAATATTAAATGATGGCACTCTGTTAGGCATTGATCGGCGAGCTTTATGGCTGCAACACTCTCCAGACTATTACCTGAACGGGCATAAGAGACAAATAAAGTGGGTTTACTTTTGTCCAGATATTGCCCTGGTGTCGGTACAATATCCGTTGACGCAAAGGCATAAACGTTTAAATGTCTATGTTCACGTAACCAAGGTGGATTGATTTGCCAACAAAGGCTGAAGAGCCGGCGCCACACAGAATAATCTGTAAATTAGTTTGTTTTAGTAATGGCTGAAGGAAGTTTTGCCACATTGCTGAATTATCTGTTAGCGTCTGATATAAGTTACGCCATAACTGAGGTTGTTGCTGGATTTCTTGTACTGTATATTGCGCCTTATGGTTTTTAAGCCATAGGGGATCATATGAGAAAAAAGGGATCATAATACAACGGCTCCTTCTGTTTTTGTCTCACAAGCGATGGCATAATGCATTAATACCGAACGAATTTTATCCTTTACCCATGCTTTCGGATCCGTCGCTGATAAGCGACCTGCATTAATGGCTGCCATTTGTTCTGGCAGATATTGGCTTAACATGGAGAGGGGCACTGGATGCTGACGTAAGTTGGTTAATAACTTTTCAACTGCCGCCTCGACTTTGGGATTTGCCCAATAATAACGAATGCGATCGCTTAAACTGTATTGGCGAGCAATATATTGCTGATGGGCACTGCCTTGGTAATAAGGTCGCCAGTAATTTGGTTGTTCCATCATCACTTGTTCAAGGGTTTCACTAAGATGCGCGGCTGCAAGCTCTCCATTCCATTCACGATCTAATTTATCAAGTGCAAACAGACCTTCGCGCAAGGCAAAGGTTAATGCCGGCCCCACTTTTAAAATAGCAAAATGATCGCGTACCAAATTTTGGTAGGTTTGTGGTGTTTGATAATCTGTTGAGTGGGCTTCGTAAACGATATGAGGATGGCTTTCAATATATTGGCTAAGCACTTTCGCTTTTTCTGGCTGATAGTGTTCTACTTGGTGATGGCCAAATTCAACGCCTGGCTGAACAACTAAAGCGATGACTCTAGGCCAAACGTCGGTGAGTCCTATATTGTGCCAAGTATTTTGATGAATATTAAGGGTCTTAGCGGCGGCTTGAGCTGATGTGATTTGTATTTTAGCAAGCGCTGATTTAACGCCACCAGGGATAGGAACTTCAGTACCAATAACATAAACCGGTGCTTCACCGCCATTTTCTCGCCAACTGCGTTCCGCCACTGCGCACAAACGGGCTGCTCGTTGCGCAACAATGTCGTCGGTTAACGGTGTTGCATCATCGGCACAAGCCATTGAACAATCAAGATGGATTTTTCGAAATCCTGCTTTGACATAGTCATAAATCAGTGTTTCTGAAAATGTCATGGCGTGTTCTGCACTAAGTTTCTGCCAGACATTAGGTCCTAGATGATCACCCCCTAGCCAAATTTGTTGGGTGGGAAACTCCAGTTTATTCGCGATGTTAAATATTTTATCGCGAAAATCGCTGGGTTGCATGCCAGTATAGCCGCCAAATTGATTGACTTGATTGGAGGTAGCTTCAATTAATACCGCTGTTTTTCTTTCTTTTGCAACCTGTAAAGCACTTTCTAATACCCAAGGGTGGGCGGAACAGACCGAATAGATCCCGACTGCATCACCTGATTTGTGACGATGAATCAGTTGTAATAGCGACTGCATAATATTTCCCTGCTAGCTGATGTATATTTATATTTAGAATTAAATCAATAGGGTGTTATTCGTCGACAATAATGACATTAACCCCAAGTTCAGCTAGTTTTTCACGATACTGTTTTGGGATCCGACTATCAGTAATAAGATGATGAATTTGCTTTGTTTCACAAATTAAACAAAAGCTTTTACGGCCAAATTTACTGCCATCCGTTACTACAATAATCTGCTGTGCTACATCACACATAATACGATTAAGATGGGCCTCACCAGGATGAGGCGTTGTGATGCCAGCTTCAAGATCAAAACCATCAACCCCAAGAAACAAGGTATTGAAACGATATTGAGCAAGTTGTTGTTCTGCCACAGAACCATAAATTGAATAGGAGTTTTTACGCGTATTACCGCCTAGAACGATCACATCAATTTGCTCAAAATTGGCTAATTGGTAAGCGATGTTAAGTGCGTTAGTCATAACCACCAAGGCGTGATGATTACGTAAAAAAGGCACCATTTCAGCAGTTGTAGAGCCTGAGTCGATAATTAGCGAATCGCCATCTTGCACAAACTCAGCCGCTTTTGCTGCGATTAATATTTTTAGTGCTCTATCTATTTGACCTTTTATTTGAAAAGGTCTGTCAAAAGCAAATTTATTATTTGCCATTGCACCACCATACGAGCGTAAGGCACAGCCTTTTTTTTCTAAATAACGTAGATCATTACGAATGGTCACCAGGGAGACATTAAAACGCTGGCTAAGAGTTGTCACTTTTACACTACCATCATGGTATAACATGTCGATAATAGTTTCTCGGCGTTTTATTGTATCAGTACTCATTTTAACTCCTGTTACGTTATTAAATCGTGGTGGTAAACAATAGCAACTAAAGTTAATTACACAAACAACGCATTAGTAATTACAACAAAAGCAAGTAAACGAAACTGTGATCATGATTAAAGTTCATTTTTATAGCATATTGGCCTTATATTACTTTCGATTTATGACATATCGAAAGTAATAATATTGTGATGATTTTTTTATTAATGAAATTTAAGCCAGATAATATGGCATTTGATAAAAAACCAGGCACAATTAAAACGAAAGATATTTTATTTAATCACAGTATCATCGCTTATACAGTCGGGCTAGTGATAGCGATCACAAAATAAAAAATACTTAGTCTATGAACAAAGTAGATATTTACACTTTCAGTGAAAAGAAAATAAAAGGATTATTTGAAATATTATCAAAATACCATATTTGTTATTTTATTGATCATAATTAATAGCATTAACGATTAAATTAAATTGATTGGTAGATTATTATAATTGTTAAAAAACAAGTTGGCTTAATATTAAAGTTTATCTGTTATCGGTGTAAAAATAATATCAATTTTTTTAATTAATTTTTTTTATATAATTACAGATAATAATACTAAATAGATAACAAGATTTTTATTTTTGTGAAAAAATAAAATATTAATCTTATTTGATGTGTTTGATGGCATATTATTTTAGTTTTAAAAAAATCAAATAGCTGCCATAAGTATGTAAGGTCTTTTATTTTTTTATCAACATTAGTGGCCTATTTTTTACTATAGTTAGAATTAACGATTGTTCATTGCAGGCTATTTTTATCTAATGAGCAAGATCAAATCGCTGGCAAAATTTCCCTAACGGTGAGTAGAGGGAAATACGGCTGTTGAACAATAAGCTGCTGAGTACATTAAGGACATTGAACATTTTATCTGCATCATTTATCACAGTCGGATAAGTAACCTTAAGGTATAGCGCCGCTACATGGCTCATAAAGATATTTTTTCAATAGATTAAATTGAAAAACGGTCAACTGCTGAGACAAGCATCCTAATGAAGAGTTTATAAAAAGGATAAAGATTATGACACGAGGAATTGCAAATAAAGTTATTGTCGTGGTCGGAGCAAGTAGTGGAATAGGTGAAGAGTTGGCTCGCCATTTAGTTAAAGAGGGCGCCAAGCTGGTTTTAGGGGCGCGTCGTCTAGATCGCTTGCAATCATTAGCCGAAGAATTAAATCTTGATAAAGAAGCTGTTGTCACAACTGATGTGACGAAACCTGAACAAGTGCAGGCATTAGTTGATAGAGCAATTGCTTTGTATAACCGAATTGATGCGATAGTTAATAATGCCGGTATTATGCCGCAATCACTATTAGAAGATTGTCATATAGATGAATGGAATGAGATGATTGATATTAATTTAAAAGGGGTGCTTTATGGCATAGCAGCGGCGCTACCCTATATGAAAAAACAGATGAGTGGCCATATTATTAATACCTCGTCAGTCGCAGGACATAAGGTAAAGCCAGGCAGTGCAGTTTATTCCGCTAGCAAAGCGGCGGTGCGGGTGGTCTCAGAAGGTTTGCGTCAAGAAATGATACCGTATCATATTAGAACAACCGTGATTTCGCCCGGGGCAATCACGAGTGAATTACTTGATAGTATTATAGATCCTGATATTGCTGCCAGAATGCGATCTTTTTATAACGATTATGCCATTCCGGCAGATTCCTATGCTAGAGCGGTGATTTTTGCTATAAAACAACCAGAAAATGTTGATATTAATGAAATTTTATTTCGTCCAACCCGGCAAGAATTTTAATAATAATTTCAATAGACCTAAGTTAGATAGGTCTATTTATTTTATTAATTACGAATAAATAAGTTTGTTAGTAAACTAGCATTACTAATCTATTTATCAGAAAGCATAACCGAGTTGGATGGATGTTTTGGTACTAATCCGCTTTGGTGCCGAGAGTGGAGGATTGTCATTCCAGTTAATATTGTAAATCAAATTAAGTGATAGGCGTTCACTCATGGCAACTTGCAAAGCAGTTTCTGAAATAGCGGAAGAGTCATCAGTGAGTCGGGTAAAAAATGATATACCTTGTTTAAATTTAGTATTGTCACTAATTTTCCACTCATAGCTTGCACCAATGTAACCTAATCCTGTTATTTCATGGCCACCATTAGTAAAATGTTCATATCTAACACTTGGACCAGCTTCAACTTTCAGTGAATGAATGGGGTCATCGAAGATTTGTCGACCATAACCGACAGCAAATACGTCTTTAGAATCAAAGCCATTATATCTATCCGTTAACCAGCTAGCCTGAGTGAATAGATAATCAAATTTAGTTAAATTGTATCGTGCCCTGGCACCTAACTGATAGGTTTCCGATGATCTTTTATCATTGGAGGAGTTATTGGTGGCATTTCCCCAAAAACTATAAGCTAAGTTTGAAGAATAAAGCGTTAGTGCCGTTTTTGCTGTTAGATTTGAGTTCTTGGAGTTTCCTGTTTGTACTTGATAACCACCTGATATTGACATTTCAATATCTTTTTTTGCCGTTGCAGGATCATCCATAACGGTAAATAGGCTATCATTACCTATCGCAAGCGGACTAATAAAAAATGTCATCCATAAAACTTTTTTATCAAAGGTGATCATGCGTTCTCCTATTATGCCTTGCATGTTATCTAAATTAAACGAACAAAGTAGTTTAATAATTTTCCAATATAGATAAAATTATGCTTTTATGCCAGCAATGTTTAATTGTTGCCATTTATTTAAACTAACTGACTAGATAGTGAAATATATTTCAATCAATATTTTACTTGATTAATTTTAACTGAAAATGATAATTTAACCTATTAATATCTATAATAAAAAATTAATTCACTATTTAGTAATCGTCTATTTTGAATTATTAAAAAACAAACAAAATATAGGAATTTTCTTATAACAAATTTACTATAAGCCTGATTGCTTTTTATCATTGTCAGGTGTGAAAAATGAATTTTTACAGCAGAATAATATTATTTAATTTTTTATCTATTGGTATAAATTAATATAATACTTATTTTCCTAGTAAGGCTTGCTTTATTGCATTGAGTTGACTCTCAATAGTGGCATTTAACATACCGACTTCGGTTTCTAAAATACAATCTTTCTCTTCTAATCTCGGATCTTCAACAATATCGATATACTCAATTTCTGGTTGTATTTTATGTAGTTCGCTTAATTTAGTTTGCAAAAAATTAACTTGCTTAGGTGAAATGCGTAAGATAACTTTTTTATGTTGATGTACTAACGCAAGATTTTGGCTGATATTTTTATATAAAAGTGCATCAGGTTCATAATTAGCAATAATTTTGCGCATCGCTTCTATCGTAATGTTAACTAATTGGCTTTCTACTTGTTGATAAAAAATTTGGCAATTTATTAAAGTTTGATGAATGATTTCTGCTTGTTGTTGGGTTGATTGTGCCAAGCCTTCTTGCCAGCCTGCGGTATAACGAACTTCATAAATACTATCCGCATCATTTTCAATTTTTCTAGCATGTTGTTTAGCAATATCAATAAATTCTTGGCCATTAAGGTAGGATTGATAATCGGCTTTTTTTAAAATTTTTATTTCATCATTAATTTCAATCTGACCATCTATTTGAGTAAATGGTAGCATTGTAAATTGACTTCTTTGGTTATCTTTTGACATAGTATCTCTGCAACGGGTTTATACTTATCGGATAGGGTAATATTTTTCTCTATCTTTTTTTTGGGTAACCGTAGTTTTAGGCGTTTAATTAAATCGACATTATTTTGGTTGATCGTTTCTAACCAAAAATTAAGTCCAACTTGACGAAAATAGTCTATATGCATCTCAAGGGGTAATTTTTGTTGCCAACCTTCTGGCCAATTACCAATAATAAAATTCGCATTGGCTAAACAAAAGCGATATTTCTCTTTACCGATCTCATTAATAATAAGACCAATTTGTTTACTATTAATGCAATGAGAAAGCGATTTGATATGTAACATTATACCTAATAAAGCTAAAATTTGATTAAATTCATATTCGGGGAAAAGGGCAATATTTTCACTTTTCTCAATTTTTATAATATTGTTAGTTAATTTATAATGTTTAAAAATAATTTTATTTATATTTTTTGAGTGGCGCCAATGAGGTAGATATTGCAGCGTTTTTTGCCAAAGATTAGGGAAATTTTCAATATTAATGTAAAGTGCAGGGCAATATTGTAATTGGAAAAGTGTCAGCATATTTTATTACGATTTCCTTTTATTAAGCAAATATTGCAGTAAATTAGTGCTAATAAGTAAAAAAATGAGTAAACTGACAAGAATAATAAATTTATTATAAGAATTTTCATTAACCTCAATACCTAGAAAATGTTTATCTTGACTAAATGTATTGCTGGGTAATATCTCATTGCCGGGTATCAGTGCCACGCTAATTCTATCATAATCTAAACCAGCAATACTGTTATTAATTAATCGCTTTATTTGTGGAGTATAATTGTCCAATTGAGCATTGGGTGCATATTTTATAAATACAGAAGCTGAAGAGTGGCTTTTTTTGTCATTGCTATCTGGCAACACCACGTGAACCCTGGCATTAAGGACACCATCTATTTGTGAATATTGTTTTTGCCAGCGCCTGCTCTTTGACAAAATTAAGTCGAGCTTGTTCTTCAACGGGAGAAGAAATTAAACTTTCTTTTGGAAAAACGTCTTTTAACGAAGAAAAAACTTCTCTCGGATAACCATGTTGCTTCAAGATTTCAGTTGCCTGAGCGATGTCTGATTCATCAACCAACAATTTGATCGTATTATCTTTATCAGCTTCTTTATGAATAGCAATTCCCTCATTTCTGAGTAATGCATACATCTCATTAGCCTCTTTTTGTGCTAGGCCAGTATAGAGATCCGTTTTACAGCCAGTTAGCAGCAGGAATAATAACAACGTTAAGTTAATCGGCGTTTTCTTCATATTACTATTGTGCCTTTAATAAAGTTTCCATACTTTGCGTGACCTTACCAGCTGTTTTAGCAATCAATTCTTCCTGTAGGGTAATTCTCATCAGCGACCATTGTACTTGCATTAATTTTTGCGGTGATAACTCTTCATTATTGATATTTTGCTGGAATTCGCTTTTTGCTTGACTCATATTTCGGCGTACCGTTTCTATTTGGTCGATAAAACTGTCACCATGCGTTGTTGAGCTCGATGTGGTTACGAATTGATTATTGGTTGGATTACCATTTTCTATCGATTGATTAATTTCATCTAAATTAAATTTTATGTTGTTATTGAGCTGTTTAATATCCATTATTCATCCTTGTCAATTTGATGTGTGTGTTGACTTAAATTTCTTATTAATCCATTAAATAAAATTTTTTGTTTTTTAATCGCGATATTATCTGTTGTAGCCATAATCTGGTTATTATCTGTTGGTTGCTGTGTTATTTCAAAATTGTAATGATAAAAATCGTTATTTATATTCATGTTAATTATTCTGTGTAATTTCTATTAATGATGTGGTTAAATTAATTAAATCAGCATGTTCATTTTTATTAATAGTGAGTTTAGTAAAAAAATCACTTTCTTGTTTTGCTAACCCTAACTGATGGGCAGATAAAATAAAAAAAGGCATTAAATTTAGTTGCTGATGGTGTTGTGCCAGCTCTAAAATAGTTTGATATTGCTCCTGGCGCAGAAAAATAAGTATTTTTATCAGTAATGCTGATTCCAGATATTTTTTATCTAATTGTTTTAGCCAGCAATAAATATCATTAGCTTCTGTTAAATACGCTTTTTCTACGGCGATAATTGCCAGTTCAATTAATAGTTTTTCTATTTGCATGGCCATCATTAGATTTTTTGTAAAATACTCTGGATCATATCGCGCATTGAGCGGGTAATCGTTGAATTCATATTAAAAATGGCTGACCATTTATTAATTTTATGCTGTAGTTCAGCCACTAAGGCTGGGTTGTCCGGGGAAGTATTGAGCGCGTCAATAGCGGTTTTGACATCTTCAGATGTTGTATCTGCAACGCCTTTTAGTTTATCTGCAACATCATCTAGTTTTATGCCTTTATTATGATCAAAAATAGCGGCCATATTAACTCCGTTTAATCTTTTCTAAAACAGTGATCCCTGCCCAAATGGCTGTTTGCTGCTGGGCGACTTGCTGATGCTCATTAGGTAATAGTGGTTTATTAAGCTTTTTACGACAATTATTTAATTGGTCATAAAGATAATGTTGAATTTTAATATATTCAGTGTTATCGCTGACTATTTTTTCCAGCTCTGTCAACATCGTTTATTCCTTTAGCGTAATGATAATTTCCTGACTATTTTTTTTAAGGATAATTTTATTATCTTCGATTGCGGTAATTGTTTCTCCTGTGGGTAGGATTGAATTTATCGAATATTTCATATTATTTCTTAGAATAAGATAAGGTGAACGTCCCAGTGAAATACCTTTAATATCCAATCTGCTCTCTTTTTTTTTAATATGATTATCGGCTTTGATTAATTTAAGTTTATACCTTTGTTTAAATTCAATATTAAATGTTTGCTGTAATTCAATAAATTGTTGTCGCTGTTTTTCATTTAAATAACCATATAATTCAATAATATTATTCTCTTTTTCATTATAAATAAGAACATTTATCAATTCGTATTGCTCTAGTAATTCGACTAATTTTTTTAGGTGATCGTCGTTTATTTTGACATGATTGTTAATTCCTTTTAAGCCGACAACATCCCGTTTGAAAATCGTTGCTAAGTTACTCCAGGATTTATTATTAATAAAACGTACTTCACCAAATAGATCGATCCAACCGACTTTTTCGCTGTTGTTCACTTCAATGTGATTATAACCCATCGTATGTAGAATATATTTTACGCTTTGCTTAATTTCTTCAATCGAATAAATATTCAATTGATGATTTAAGTTGTTATTATCCAGGTAACGCTTTATCAGCAAACGTTGCTGGTTATTTTGTACATAACCACCGACAATAAAGAGTTGCTTATCTTGCTCAATGCGCATGGTAATATATTTGTATTCTTCTTTATTTAGGTAATTTTGTAGTTTATGTTGTTCCTGAATATAATCAATCTCAGCCGGGCCGGCTAAAAACAGTAGATACAAACTGACGAATAATATCGAAAAAATAGCAATAACAATAAAAATAACTCTTTTTTTGTGTGTATGCTGTTGTTGACTATTAATCAGCTTAATATGATTATCAGTTAACTCATCTGGATTAGCAGGCAGTTGCTGTTTGACCGTGCTATAGCTCCAAATTAGCATACCTGCATCTTGTCGGTTACAAGGAAGCAGCATTTCACCCTGATTTATCGCCTGGCCATTTTGTTGTGGTGTTTCTTCACAAGACCAGTCGATAACTCGAATGCCTTCTTCTTCAATTTCCAGTATTAAATGAACGGCTTCAATACCTGCATCAATCAGAATTAAATCGGCTTGTACAGGATCTGAGCCAATAATAAAGCGCCCATTAGCCAGTTCTGTCTCAACGCCCTTATTTAAGCCACTGTAAAAGCGTATTTTCCAATTCATTGGTATGCCTTATAAATACATTCTATTTGATCTTCACTGCAAGAGAGATCAATAACTCGCCAGCCTGGCTGATCAGCTTTATTGCAACTGGCAATAATCGCCTCTTTATTAGCTTGTTTAAACATGCTTTGAATGCGTTTAGCTTGAGCAAGGGATTGGCATTGGGCGTCGCTTAAAATTTTGCTTAATGGTAGGTTCTGATTGGAAATTTCATCAATATTTAATAATCGCTTGGGTAATATTCTTTGATTACCGACCGATAAGTATTTGGCTAAACCTTTATCAATTATTTTTGGCTCGACAATGAAAATCCTGACCACTCGGCGGGTTTGGTTGCTTTGACTACGAAATAGTGCGCCTAATAACGGAATATCACCGAGTAAAGGCACTTTTCTGCTAGTTTTAATCACTTCGTCACGGAATATACCGCCAATAACGAGGCTTTGACCCTGTTCAACTCGAGCAACCGTATCGATAATGGTTCTATTGATGGTCGGAATGCCATCGACCCCTGAGCTATTGGGTTTTTGATTGCCATCTTCAATATGTAAAACCAGATGAATTTCAGGTTTATCACCGATTTGAATTACCCTTGGTGTCATCTGTAGTAGTGTGCCATAAGTAATGCCTTTTAATTCGGCAACCCGTTCTCCATTGACTTTGATATAGTAGGTTTCATTGTGATCGATGATGGCTTGAGTATTTTCTTGGGTAAGTAAAGTGGGTTTAGAGACAACTTGAGCAATACCCTGACTTTGCAATAAACTGACTTTAGCCACTAAATAATTTAACCCTTGTTTATCCAGCAGGCTACCGAGTACCGGCGAGGCGGCTTGAGTTAAAGTGGAGGCAATATTTATTTGATGATGTTGTCCAGCCTTGAGTCCGACACCCCAATCAATGCCTAATTCCGAGAGATTATCGGCATTCACATCAATAATTGATAGCGCAACTTCAATTCTGGCAGTTGGTTTGTCGAGCGAATGGATCAGGCGTTGATACATTGGCATTCTTTCAGGCAGATCGCGCACAATAATGGCATTAATAGACGGCTCTGGTTGGATCATAGCCTTATGACCATTGGGTTTTTGTGATATTATTTTGTCATCATTGATTTGGCTAATTTCCGCCGCACTGACCATATTCGCTAAGATGGTAGCCAGGCCAGGTACTTGAATTTGTTCGTCACGATATTTGATGATCCGATCAACAGCAGAAGCATATTTTAAACTGAAAACTTGAATCGCTAAGGGTAGACCCTGTTCTTGTTGCATTGTCGCTTGTTGTTCTAGCGCTGATACAGTTTGCATAACTAATTCAATGTAGCGAGGTGGGCCAGAAACATAAACTAATTGATGATGCGGATCAGGCTTCCAACTAAATTTTTTATCCCATATGCCAGAGTCAATTAATGTTTTTCTTAATGTTTTAACGGTAGTATTTTCTAATTTGATCAACTTTGATTGCACTTCACTGTTTTTAAAAACATAAAGTACACTACCATCATAATACCAAGTAAGATTATAAAGATTAGTCAGTTGTTGCAGGAACGCTTTTGGTGTCTCTTGAGCAAAGTGGCCACTCACTTGTTCGTTTACTTTGTGACTAACAATGACGGCGCTATCATAATTAGCGCCGAAATTAACCAGAATGTCCGTTAAACTTTCATCTTTAGCAATATAACTATAGGGGATAGGTAGCCAATCTAGATCTTGTGCATAGCTATTAATAGCGAAAAAAAGGAAAAAAAAAGAAATGGTCCGCCCATTCCATGATAACGATGATCGGGGCACATAAATTGTCTACTCTATTTACCTTTGTTATTGATCTGAACACCAGTAAAAACTGTCGTTCTCCAAGCATAGATGACGAACATACAACCAATCATGTATCAGTGCTGAAACATCTTTCCCTTTGGCCAGTTGAGTTAGTAATAGCCATAGATCACGGATATTTTCAGGTACTTCCATAAATGTCGTCAGATTGATCTGTTGACTCATTTGTTCAATGCCAACGAACCAATTTGGCCACATCTGCGTTGCTGTTTGTTCTATTTGGTGAATTTTATGCTGATAATCTCGCTCTTGATCTAAAGATAAACGCTTTTTTTGCTCAATTTCTTGTTGAATTGATGATTTATTGACTAATTCAGTGTGGGTTATTGTCCAAAATTCAGACTGGGCTTTCAGTTGATTAATATGCACTTGTAGCTGTATTAATTCATTTTTCAGCATCGGATAAGAGGGCGCTAAGCTAGTTAACCACCATTGATAAACTGGCTCTAATAGCCAGTAACGTAAAAAATGGGGTTCAGTTAAATTAATGGTATCGCCTAAAAGATGATCCCAATTAATGGATTGTTGAGATGCAGTTCGAATAATAAATTTTAATTCTTCACGTTTAAGCGGAATATTGCATTCCACTCGACGTCTGAACCATGTTGAAGCAAAAAACGATTCAAATAGGGCTCGCGGTAGTAAGCGTCTTAGTAGCTCAATTTGATGTGCATGAATGGGTTCAGCATGCTTATAATGAGTAATGACCTCATTTCCTAATAAATGATTACGATTCAAGTTATTTGGATTTATTATAGTAATCTTTCTATTAGACAATACAGGGTTAGAATGCAAGCGATTGTTAATAGATCCCATCGTTATTTACCTTATTGTCCGTTATTTAATATTGCATAATATCGCTTTATCTTAATTAAACATTTTTTTTTCAGATTGTAATACTAGCCAATAATTTTTAATTATTCGTCATGATCACCTCGGGCACGACTCGGTGTAAAGCCAAATCTTTTACGATAACTTTGGGTAAAATAGGACTGGCTGGAGAAACCGGCTTCCATTGAGATATCTACAATACTCAGATCGGTATTTATCAATAATTGGTGGGCATACATAATGCGTCTTTCACTGATCCATGCACGTGGAGAGGTGTTATAAATGGTACTGAATAACTCTTTAAAAGTCGTTAATCCCATACCAAATTCTTTGGCAAATTCATTAAGTTTCCATTCTTTTAAGTAATTATTTTCCATAAAAGATTGTAAACGCTCAGCTTGTCGATTGCTGAGTTGGCGAAATACTGATAACAGACTTGCACCTTGTTGACCATGAGCAAGCAATAATAGTAATTCTTTAATGCGTAAATCAATTAAGGCGTAAATCAATTAAGGCGCTATGGCAATCATAACTTAATAGTGTTTTTAATCCCTTAATACTTTCTTCCAATAAGGATGAATGGCTAAAGGCAATTAAACTAGCGGTATTATTTTCATCCCGCTTTATTTCACTTAATAAAGTGCCAAATAGACCCATAAAATTTCTTAAGAAATCGTCATACAAAGGTATCCAAAGAAGTGTGCAGGCTTTTTCTTCGGTTTTTACTGTATAACTCCCTTGTCTAATGAAGATAATTTCATTACTCAATACTTGATAAGTGTTGGAGGGATCTTGCCAGCTAACTTTCCCATCTAACACAATATAAAGCCCCTTGTTCCGGTGTTCTATAATATTATAATTAGGCATATTCCACACTATTGTGCTCACAAAGCCTTCATCAAAACTGATATTGTCTTTCATATCATATAATATTCCGATTTTTTATATTACTGTAAAATATCTTAGTATAGGTACCACCGATAATAGTGGTCCTAGACACAAGAATAATGCCATATTAAATTAGTCAATTATTTATAGGGTTTAAGTAATATTTAAATATCTCACTATGTTTGTGAGTTATAAATAATTATATATTTTATTTTTCTAATTGTCAGAATATATTTCCAAATATTAAAAAATATGTCCTTATTCACTTAATTGATTGGATGCTATGTTATCATTCGTTTTTTCCGTTTTTAATGATCGATAATTACACGAGCCAGGTTAATGAAAATACTATTATTGTTTATTTTTTGTTAATATTGATCTTTTTTTATTAAAAATTTGATCGATTTTAACATGTAAAATTAGACTAAAATTGCATTTTTAGGCTAAAAAATTTTTAAAAAAGGGTTTTAACGGCAATAAATAGTTGTTTTTGCTTATGATTTAATCAATTGATAAGTTTTTTTTATAATTTGACTGGTTTATCCAGTTGCTGATTAATAAGTTAAGTTAAATTTATGTTAATAAAGTATGTTTTTTTGGTAAAAAATAAGATTTAAATTTTATTTTTACTCGTATTAGGTGTTAGCTTCATAATAGTAAAAAAATTAACGATAAGAATTTCTAACAGGTAAATAATCACCTACTTGATGATATTAACGATAATCATTTGTTTGTTTGATTGATTTGGATTAACCAATGTAGCACTTCAGCCATGGTCTCAATGGTATTTTCTGGAATATATTGATCAATAATACCTTCAGCATATAAGCTGCGGGCTAATGGAATTCGTTGAATAATAGGAATATTTTCTTGGATAGCAATTCTTTTTACTAATTGTGCTAAGGCATCTGTTTGTTTTAAGGTGACGATAGGTAAAGGGGTTTCATGTTTAATATAACGTATACCAATTGCAATATGAGTTGGATTAGTAATAATGACTGAAGACTGTTTAACTTGTTTGCGGATGTTATTAACAAGTAGTTCTTTATGTAATTGTTTTCTTCTCCCTTTAATTTCTGGATTGCCATCCATTTCTTTATATTCTTTTTTTATTTCTTCTTTACTCATTTTTAACTGTTTAATATAAAAATGATATTCGAGACAATAGTCTAATATCGAAATGATAATTAATCCTAATATACAAATAATAGTCAGTTGAGTAAGTAATTGTCCAATAAATATTGGAATACATTTTAATCCACATTTTGGCAAGTGGAAAAAAAAATTAATATTTCCTTTAATAACAAACCAGACAATAAAACCAATAAAAATAACTTTTAATAATGATTTAAAAAATTCAAGTAAAATTTTAAGTGAAAATATTTTTTTTGCACCGGCAATTGGATTAATATGTTTAATATCAGGTTTTAGCGATGATGGGCTAAGTAAAAAACCAAACTGAGCAAGATGAGATAATACGATAATAAGTATTGTTATGATGATAATTGGTAATAAAATATTAATCGTAATATGCCAGATATGGGGCACAATCCTCGCTTTTGCCGTTTGAAAATCCAGCAAACTACTGTCTTGTAGATAAGCAAACAGTGATAAAAAATGTTCAATAAAGAAAGAGGATAAACTTAATAGCAGTGATAACAAAATAACAATGATACAACTGGAAACAATTTCTTTACTTTTAAGTATTTGTCCTTTTTTGCGTGCATCTTTTATTTTTTTTGCTGTTGGGGTTTCGGTTTTTTCGCCACTCATTAGTTAGCTCATAATTAGAAGTAATGTTTTAAAACTTTTATTTATTTGATTTTGTATTCTTTCTGCATTAAAAATTAATACACTAAAATAACTGACTAACAATAAACTCGAAATGGCCCCCTTCAAGGGCATGGATAAGATAAAAACATTTAGTGAAGGGGCAAAACGGCTAATGAGTGCTAATCCCCATTCAACAATAAACATCGCAATCACTAAAGGTGCTGCTAATAGCAGAAAGTTATCTAACATCAATTTAAATTGCTGAACGAAAAATACGCATAATTGCTGATTAAAACCCGGTAAAAAGTGATAGATAGGCCAAATGGAAAAACTGTGATAGAGAGTTTGTATTAGTAATAGAAAATTGCCACTAATAAAGAACAGCGTGGTAAAAGCTTGACTAAAAAATAATCCCATTGGTGAGGTTTGTTCATCAAACAAAGGGTTAACAATAGAAGCCATTGTGGTACCGCGTTGATTATCGATCATAAAACCGATAGATTGCATCATCCAAAAAGGTATTGCGGCAATAAAGCCGAAAAAAAAGCCCAATAATATTTCTTTAATAATGAGTAAAATATATTCATTGCCACTGATATTGAGGATTAATTGTGCATCAATGGTAGGTATTAAAAAAAATAATAAAGAAAATAGGATACCATTTCTCAATAGGGTTCCGCCTAATAATTTTTTACTCAAAATAGGTAATGTGGTGAAACATCCCAATAACCGAGGAATAAACAGCGAATATGTTAATAAGTAGTGTTGTAACTCTTGAAAAAGCATTATAAGTTTATAATCCGTTGAAAGATCAGCTCAGTAAAACGATAAATTTCATTTCCCAACCAATCGGCAATCATCAGCAAAGTGACAATGACACTGGTTAGTTTAAATAAAAAACCTAATGTTTGTTCCTGGATCTGGGTTAAAGCTTGAATTAATGAGACTAAAGTGCCGACAATAGCAGCAACCACAATAGGCGGCATGGAGAGCATAAAAACTAACCATAATGACTGTTCTGATAAATAAATAAAATCTAGGCTATTCATCTTAATGTTACCCAGCATAACTTAATACTAACCCGTGACTCAGACGGCTCCAGCCATCAAACATAACGAAAAGAAGTAATTTGAAGGGTAAGGAAATTGTCATCGGTGAAACCATCATCATTCCCATTGCTAATAGAATATTTGACACAATTAAATCGATAGCAATAAAGGGTAGATAGAGTAAAAAACCAATTTCAAAGGCCCGAGTCAGCTCACTAATAGTAAAAGCAGGTAATAAGATAAATAAACTATCTGATGACACGCTATTGGCATATTTGGCGGGCCAATATTTAGCAATATTTTCGTTAAAAAATTCTTTTTCTCTGGGGTTAATATGTTTGGTCAGGAAAGATTTATAAGGTTTAGTACCTTCCTCAAAAAAATATTCGAGAGAAGCGTTTGCCGATAAAGAGATCGGATTTTCGTTAAGAAAATCTTTGGTTGCGAGTGCGACAGGTGCCATAACATAAAGTGTAAGGATGATGGATAAACCATAAATCGCCATATTAGGGGGTATTTGTTGCACACCTAGTGCATTGCGTAGCAATGAAAAAACCATCGCCATTTTGACAAACGAAGTGGCCATGACAGCAATAAACGGAATTAATGCTAATAAAATTAAACCAATAATCAGCGATAATTCATCAGGTAGTTGGTTCATGAGGAGAGTTCCCCATTTTCATCGCTTAGATTTGTTAACGGGCTTAACTCTTCGCTCTGTGTAAATAAGGGTTCGGTTTTTTTAGCAAATAATTCGACGACTTTGATACCTAATCTTCCTTGAATTTCGACCAACTGTCCTGTGCCTAGCGGTTGTTGATTGGCGATGATTCTGACGTCGCCATTAACGGGCACTGCAAGATCAATCAATGATCCCTCGCTAAGATGAGTGAGAGCTTGTAATTCAATATATTGTCTCCCCACTTCAAAACGAATAGGAATTTGTATTTCTTCTAAGTTAGTTAGTGACTGATTAGCTAAATTATCGGTTTCAGAATACATATTAATAAGTTCCAATTGGTGAGAAGACAAAGAAACCCATGCCCAGGGTAAATGTTCAATATAAGCCAGTTGTTGATGTTTTTTTACGTAATGAGGTTGTAACAGGATATCGCCTATTTCCAACGTGTTAAGGGTATTTATCGTTAGGTAAATGGGAACCATGCATATTGATAAACTGACTACCAGCGGATATTTTTCTGCCCATCGCCGTTTAGGTAATAAGCGCTGAATAGCTTCGATTTGCGGAAACCAGAGTGAAAGCGCTTTACCTGCCATATTGAAATGGCCTTTAATGCCTAATTTAGCTTCGGTGATATGCAGTGACTCAATATTCAGCCACTGTAAGGAGGGAAAAAATTTTCCATGTTCTTTTAATAAACTCAGTTGTAACTCGAGCGGTAGGTAACTGAAATCGGCGCTGTCTAATGCTTCAGATAACCAGTAAACTAAGCTAGATTGATGGCAGTAAGCGATAATCGTGGTATTTTTTAATAGTATTGTTAGCTTTAGATTATAGTTAGCATCTGCTTGTTCCAGTGTTAATGTTAATAATTGTTCAGCAAATTTAAAATGATGACGATATTGCATAAAACATTTTCTAAGCTGAAACTCTTGTTCATTGATAATAGGCAATGTGGGTGTCTGCATTAAATCATCTCTTCTTCAATGTCATCGGATGATTGTGGCTGATCTTTTGAACGCTCTTTTGACTGTTGATCATTTAAAATGACGAGTTGGATATGTTGATCAGGATGAATGCGTTGTAACTTGTCAATGAGATCTTGTCGATGGTCAAGTAATATCTTTTGTCCCATTGTCTGAGCGACAAATTCGATCATAATATTTTGTTGTTCTTGTTGAATTTTAATTTGTAGATGTCCAATCTGAGGTAAGTTTAATTGGATAATTGGTGGCTGATAGTTTTTGTTGACATCGACATTGATTACCGCATTGAGTTTGTTAAAGAGGGTATTAAGTAACGAAGCTGGGGCTTTTTCATTATCGACGGTGGCCAACATTTTTTCTGTTGTCGTTGCCGCCGATAAGACGGCGGGTAAACTGGGTGGTTCAATCCTATTTTCCTGCCGTTTGCCTTTATCTTGCGCTTTATTAGCTGAATGCGGTTTTTTTTCTGGCGGGAAAAGCGCCGCCATTGGATCAATGATTTTATTTGGATCAGCGACCGATGATATTTTTTTTGTGCTAAGTGGTTGTTGTTTGTTGGCTGGATAAGTCAGCACTATTTGCTCACCTGTTGGCAAGTTTACGATAGGTTTTGCTAAATCAGCCGATGTTATTGGTTGATTGGTTGATTGGTTATTGGATTGGCAGATAACGTATTCGCTGATAGTGGTGCTTTTAGCGGCTTATTTCGCCCCGCTTTATCCGTTGGCGGATTAGCCAAATGTGTTATTGGCTGCTTCTGTTTGCTAGAAGATGGCGGTAATTTGTCATTATTGTCGATTTTAGTTGCCGTTGTATGGGCAATAATGGTGTAGGGTGGATTGTCATAGGCTTGATCGCAATTGTCCGCTATTTCCTCAGTAGCGATAGATAATCTGTGGCGTGCTTTATCTTCTGCCTTTGCGGTTGATTTTTTTTTAATTCCCTGGCTGAACGGGTGAGCGTCCTCTGAGGAATGCTCAACTAATAAATAACTCACTGCGGAGAGGTTTTTATCCGCTTCTAAAGGGGAGACAGGCGTCGCTGAACCGGCTAATTTGAGCGCTGATTCAAATCTCTTTTTTAAAACAGGATCACTTTCTAATGGTAATTTGGTCGTTGATGGTAGCGGCAAAGACTGCGGTTGTCGATCATGTAATATATGACTGACCTGCTGTTTTTTCATATTATTTCCCTATAGATAACCTAACAAACTCTTCCTGCTCTTGTTCTTCTCGTTGTTCGTTTAATTGCTCAACCGCACATTTTTCTTGTTGTGTTAGTTGAGTAAATTTTTCTGTTTGCTGTATACAAAAATTGAGCTTTTTTCTTGATTCTATAAGTTGATTTTCTAATTGATTAACTTTATCGGTATGTATTGCCATATCTTTAATTAAATTGTCTTTTTGCCATTGAAAGTATTGCAGTTGTGCCAGCCAGTGATGCCATTGGGCGGCAGAAATAGCCTTTTGCTGATGCGCTTGAAAAAATTTTTCTTCCCGCTCTTTATGGTTGTGGTACAGCATATGTAATTGTTGCTTAGTTATTTTTAATTGTTGTTGTTGTTCAGTCAGTTGTTTTTTATCCTGTAAAACCTGTTTTTCTGCTTTTTGCTTTCTTAAATGTTTAATTTTTAATAAATGGGAAAATATCATTGATTGATTGCATCTAATTGGCTAAGGGTTTGTTCATAGCGACTTTTTTCATCAGTAGATTGACAAAGCCAGCTTTGAATTTGTGGATAACGTTTGATCGCTTCATCGGCCAATTGATCATTACCTGGCTGATATTCACCAATTTGTAGCAATAATTCTATTTCTTCGTATTTGGCTAACCATTTTCTTAGCTGTTGTGCTTGTTGTTGATGTTTTCGACTAATAACCCGATCCATCACGCGACTGACTGAGCGTAAAACATCAATAGCAGGATAGTGGCTGGCAGCGGCCAATTTTCGTGACAGAATAATATGCCCATCTAAAATTGAACGGGTTTCATCGGCAATCGGTTCAGTCATATCATCACCTTCAACCAACACCGTATAAAGGGCCGTGATCGAGCCTTTATCAGACTGGCCGGCACGCTCCATTAAGCGTGGTAGTTCAGCAAAAACGGAAGGTGGAAAACCTCGTCGGGTTGGAGGTTCACCGGCAGCGAGTCCGATTTCTCGTTGCGCTCTGGCAAAACGAGTCACTGAATCCATCAACAACAATACGCGCATATTTTGGTCACGAAAATATTCGGCGATACTGGTCGCGACAAAACCAGCTTTGGCGCGTTCAATGGCTGGGCGATCAGAGGTTGCTACAATTAAAACGCTGCGCTTTAATCCTTCTTCACCCAAATCCTCCTCAATAAATTCGCGCACTTCGCGCCCGCGCTCACCAATCAATGCCAGGACTATTACATCCACATCGGCACTACGAATGAGAGAGGCGAACAGGGTACTTTTGCCACCGCCGGCAGCGGCAAAAATGCCCATTCTTTGCCCTTCTGCGCAGGTTAATAAACCATCAATCGCCCTGATACCCAGGGAAAGTGGTTTTTCGATTAATTTTCGTTGCATGGGGGCGGGAGCATCACGGTAGATAGGATACCATTGTTCAGGTTCAATAT
Organism: Arsenophonus nasoniae; assembly: GCF_004768525.1. Lineage (NCBI taxonomy): Bacteria > Pseudomonadati > Pseudomonadota > Gammaproteobacteria > Enterobacterales > Morganellaceae > Arsenophonus > Arsenophonus nasoniae. The sequence continues at coordinate 2,821,561 of NZ_CP038613.1, read as the reverse complement.
AATTTTCGGCCGTAAAGGGATTACCTAATCCATCAAGTACTTTGCCTAATAGATGGCGGCCAACGCCAACTAAGTGACTAGTTCCTGTTGGGCATACTTCCGTATAAATAGATAATCCGCGCGTATCGCCAAACGGAGTAAGGATAGCTTGTTGTTGTTTAAAACCGATAATCTCTGCATCTAACGATTCACCGGTATCACTATTGTATAATTTACATAGCTCACCCACTTTAACACCAGGCAATTGAGCAGTGATCAAGGTACCTGTAACTTCTGTTACACGCCCTCTAAGCAGTACTGGCCGGCATGTTCTCAGTGCCGCTAGCATTTTTTCTGGAATAGAATAAAGATTAAGCTTGCTTTGCATTGTTTACCTCAATGCAAAACATATCGGAACAACAGCAATAAATGTTTAGTTTTTGGCGCGTTTTTTTTATTCCGGCCAGCTATTAAAAATAGCGACTTCTAATGACATCCAGCGAGATTATCTAACTCTATACTCATATCCAAAAAATAAATAATGAACAATGCATATGAGAAAAATAAATAGGTTAGATTCACCATCAGCAATAACGGCCATTAGCGACCATTTTTCCAGCGAAATTGTCGAGCATAACGAAATAGAACAAGTTTTGTTATTGCCGAATGGTCAAGCGGTAGAGGCACATTTTTCCCATCTATATCCGACTTTTTGTGTAGAGGCGACATTATTAAATTATGTAACACCTAAGTTAATTACGCCGTTATTAATGACACCTATTTTTTTTAAATTAACCATGGCACGTCTCAAACAACAATTAGCCGCTGTTAATTTGCCAGAAGTGGAGGTCGCTTATGACCTATTAATGGAACTGGCCAGTCTAGAACGGCAATTGGAACTGGCAACCGGCTTACTGCATCGAGGATAAAGTTGATTTTAGATCCTATTACCCAAAATGCCTTGTTACTCCAGGGATGGCTAGCACTGCAATATGGCCAGTTGACTCGTAGTCAAATATTGCTTGAAGCATTGTTAAAAATGGCACCAGATGATTATCAAGCCAGAAAAATGCTTATTGTAGAGTTATTAAAACTTGATCTGCCTGAACAGGTGTTGACGCATTGTGTAAAGCTAAAAAACGCTAACATCAATGAGGCTGAACTATGGTTATGTGAATCACAGGCCTATTTGATGATGGAACAACAGGAAAAGGCGCAACAGGCCTATCAGAATTATCTGTTATGGAAATCTAACTGATGAATAAAGGAATAAAGCTGTTGCAACAGCTTGGCCAACGTAAAGATATTATGTTAGCTATTTTACTACTTGCTGTCGTATTTATGATGGTATTGCCATTGCCGACGGTGATCCTGGATGTCCTAATCGCGATTAATATGACTATCTCAGTCGTGTTGTTGATGGTCTCGGTTTATATCACTTCGCCATTACAGTTTTCGGTTTTTCCGGTTTTATTATTAGTCACCACCCTGTTTCGTTTAGCTTTAGCGGTCAGTACGACGCGAATGATTTTATTACAAGCCGATGCAGGACAAATTGTTTATACCTTTGGTCAATTCGTGGTTGGCGGTAATTTGATCGTCGGTATTGTGATCTTTTTAATTATTACTATTGTGCAATTTTTAGTCATTACCAAAGGTTCAGAGCGTGTTGCCGAAGTGAGTGCTCGTTTTTCCCTTGATGCGATGCCGGGTAAACAAATGAGTATTGATGGTGATATGCGGGCAGGCGTTATTGATATGGACGAAGCTCGCGAAAGGCGCAGTCAGGTTGAGAAAGAGAGTCAGATGTTTGGTTCAATGGATGGCGCCATGAAGTTTGTCAAGGGTGATGCCATTGCCGGTCTTGTCATTATTTTAGTCAATATTCTAGGCGGTATTGCCATTGGGGTCAGCCAGCGTGGTATGAGTGCTTCAGATGCGCTAAGCCTTTATTCCATCTTGACGGTTGGGGATGGTATGGTTTCGCAGGTACCTGCGTTATTGATCGCCATCACTTCTGGCATTATCGTTACCCGCGTCTCATCAGAAAACTCCGCCGATTTGGGCTCAGATATTGGCGAACAGATTATCGCGCAACCAAAAGCGATTTTTATTGGCGGCGTGTTATTAGTGTTATTTGGCTTGATCCCCGGCTTTCCGACCATCACTTTTTTTATTTTAGCGGCATTGATGACAGCGGGTGGTTACTGGTTAATTAGGCAAAATAAGCAAAGCGCGGAAAAACCACCGAGTGATATTAATACCTTGATCAAACAAGGTGCCGGCGCACCGGCGATCAAAAAGAAAAATAGTGCGCCGTTAAAAAACGATAAATTAGAACGACAGGAAGAATTTGCTTTAACGGTACCGCTATTAATTGATTTGGATATTAAATTAAAAGAACAGTTAGAAGCCGTGGCGTTTAATGAAGAATTAATGCGAGTAAGAAGGGCGCTTTATTTAGATCTGGGGGTACCCTTTCCCGGTATTTACTTAAGATTTAATGATGGCATGGCAGAGGGCGAGTATATTTTTGAATTACAGGAAGTACCTGTGACGCGAGGGATATTAAAAGCGGGTAAATTGTTGGTACAAGAGAATGAGAAACAGCTCAATTTGTTAGCTATTCCCTATGAAAAAGGCGACATGCTGTTAACGGGCAAAAGAGCGCTTTGGGTGGAAGAACAATATTTAGAGCGATTAGTACGCTCAAATCTATCGGTGCTCACTATGTCACAGGTATTAACCTGGCACTTATCTTTTGTGTTGAAAGAGTATGCTGCTGATTTTATTGGCATCCAAGAAACGCGTTATTTACTGGAGAAGATGGAGTCTCACTATAGTGAATTGGTCAAGGAGGTACAACGTCTACTACCGCTTTATCGGATCACTGAAGTATTACAACGTTTAGTCAGTGAAAATATTTCTATTCGAAATATGCGCACCATATTAGAGGCACTCGTTGAATGGGGACAAAAAGAGAAAGATATTGTGCAATTGACGGAATATATTCGCAGTAGTTTGAAAAGGTATATTTGTTATAAATATGCCAGTGGTAATAATTTTTTACCGGCTTATCTCTTTGATCAACAACTGGAAGAAATTATTCGCGACAGTATAAGGCAAACCAATGCTGGCAGTTATTTAGCACTGGAACCTAATGTCAGTGAAAAGCTGATTGAAAATGTACGCAATACCGTGGGTAATATCCAAAAATTGGCTAATAAACCGGTGGTAATTGTTTCAATGGATATTCGTCGTTATGTGCGTAAATTATTAGAAAATGAATTTAATGAATTACCGATTTTATCTTATCAAGAATTAACTAATAAAATTAATATTCAGCCATTGGGGAAAATATTATTATGAATAGCGATCCCTTAAATAATTATTTTAAACAACAAGGCTATTTTATCGCTCCCTATTATTGGCAAAAAAGCCATTGGCCTATAGGTTATTTTACCGTAATTAATAATATTGAAATTGCCTGGCGTTGTGAAGGCAGCCGAATATGGATTTTAATGTTAAGACGAAAAGAAAAAAATTTAGGCTTAGGTAATGCATTTAAACCATTATATATTTTGGCCGATATTGTAAAAGCAGTATTAGGTGAACACTATACTTTATATGGTCAAGTTAATGTATTAAGCCGATCACCTTTAACGCAACAGCGATTACAACAATTTTATCAACGCTGGACCGGCGCCATTGAAGTTGAGAGCGGCTGGTTTGAATTAGCAGTGGGTAAAGTGATTAGTTTAAAAGATAATAAAATTAAAAAAATATTATCCGCTAACTGACAGAATAGTTATTAAATTTACGTTAGATTGAAATAATAAATAGATTTTAATCTTACTTATTTTAATAAAATTTAATGTGAGGATGATTTTATTATTTAATCACAGGGAATAATTATGGCTACCATAAATGGATCTTCTAATAACGTAACAAACCAAAATTATATCAATAATCTTTTTGCACCGACAACCGCGACGCCGGATATTAATAAAATAACCAATGCAATTATCAATAAATTAGCTCAATCAGGCGTAAAAGTAGAATTAGATCAATCTGTGGCTGGTGGTAAGCAAACCTTAGATGCCAATATTGCTGCCGACAGAGATAAATTAAAACAATTATTTAGTCAGATTTTTCAATTGGCGCTGCCACGCAATATAAAAAATTTAACTGACGCCGAAAATGATATTCAAGATTTTATGGCCAAGTTAGATAATCAACGACAAGGTGCTTCCTTGGTATCAGCAAATATGTTGTTAACCGTGATTGAAAGCTACTTTTCTTATGCCAATTTGGATGAAGATATTATTGCTGTGTTTGCCAAAAACATGGTGTATCACGATGATAAACGTAAAGAATTAAAAATTGAACTGGAAGAAATTTCCGCTGAGATGAAAATTTATAGTGTTATTCAGTCGGAAATTAATAGCGCGTTATCAGCAGCCAGTTCACAAACAATTAATACCGATCAGAATGGTATCAATTTAATGAATTATCAGCTTTATGGCTATTCATCAATGGCAGAATTTAAAACTAAAGCTGAATACCAGTTATTGCAAAAAATCGCGCCATCCTCAACGACAGTGACGATAAAACAGTTTTTACTCAGTGCCGATAAAAAGAGTGGCGCGATGGGTCGGGTAGAGAATTCTTATAAATATGATAAGGATAATAATCGTCTGGCTAATTTTTCTACTATGGTCAGTGATCGTTCTCGGCCATTGTCTGACAGTATTAATGAAAAAACCACTCGATTGAGTGATATCAGTGGGCGTTATAACGCCGCCATCGAAGCACTCAATCGTTTTATTCAAAAATATGACTCAGTTATCCAGGATATTCTGAGAGCAATTTAAGGAAAGCATATGGAACAGCAAATGGAAACCACAGCAGGCAATATGGAACAGGAAATTGAGTCTTTTCTAACTAGCGGTGGCACCCTCGCGATGTTGAAAGAGGTTTCTGCTGACGAGCTAGAGCAATTTTATACCCTAGCTTATAATCTTTATCAATCCGGTAAACAACAAGATGCAATGGCGGTTTTTCAACTGCTGTGTATGTTAGATCATTATGATAGCCGTTTCTTTTTAGGTCTAGGCGCTTGTCGCCAAGCAACAGAAAATTGGAGTGCGGCATTAGAAACTTATAGCTTCGCCACTTTTTTAGATGTTAATGATCCCCGATTTCCGTTTCACGCCGCCGAATGTTTAATGCAATTGAGTGATTTCGATGGCGCGCAATGTGGTTTTGAATCTGCGCGTTTATTAGCCACCGATAAGCCGGAATATGAGGATATTATCTTACAGGTTGAAACCATGTTGGAAGTGATTAATATAAAAAGGGAGCAGCAAAATGAGCGCAATCACCACTAAACCGGATACCAGTAGTGTTCAAAGCCTGGTTAATAGTAGCCCTATTACGCCAATAGCAAAAAAGAGCACAGCTAATATTGCATTGGAAAAAAGTCCAGCTTTATCAGCAACAAAGCCATCATTGCAACCTAATCGTGTATTACTGCCAGAACCGAATGCCAATTTAGCTGCAAAATCAACTAATAGTGACACACTGTTAGCAAAATTGAATGTTTTGCAACAGGAGGTAGTACCGGCAATTGATGTGAAATCATCACTGAAACTACTTTCGCTGGCATTAACTTCACCCGCCTCGTTCGAGGTGGAATTAAGTAAAGTGACCAGTGAATTACAGACTAACCAACAAAAATTGAAATTAGAAGATATTCAACGTATTAAACAGCAAAATGCGTTAAAAATGGATGAAAATCAGACTAAAATTCAAGAATCGGAAGATGCCGTAAAGCAGTCGCAAAAATCGGGTTTGGCCGCCAAAATATTTGGTTGGATCAGTACCGCTGTTTCGGCCGTTGTCGGTGCTATTTTGGTCGCCACGGGTGTCGGTGCGGTTGCTGGCGCATTAATGATTGCCGGTGCGGTGGTCAGTGCGGCTAACCAAATTGTCCAAGAAGCGGCTGCCGCTGGGTTGATCAGTCCTGAAACGATGAAATGGTTAGGGCCGACCTTGATGGGAATACAAATTGCCGTGGGTATTGCTTCCATTGCGGTTAGTTTTGGCGGGCCAGCTGCGACCGCCATTGCCCAAGTTGGCGCCAAAATTGGCGGTAAAGCGGCTGAGGTTACCGCTAAATTGCCTGGTATGCTCTCTTCCGGTGTAACGGCGACAACTCAGTCGGTGGCCAATAATGTTAAGACAGGTTTAGAGGTCGGTAACTTAGTCGCTGATGTTGGAGAAACTGCGTCACAACTGGCCAGTTCCATCACGCATAGTATTGCCAGTGACAAAATAGCCGATGCTAAAATGCTCGAAAGTGTGATGACCATGAGTCAAAGTATTTTAGATAAACTCAATAGTGAGTTAGCAAAAATGACCGATGATTATCAGCAGGTGATGGAAACACTGACGCAGATGATCCATGAAAAAGGTGAAGTATTGCGTGAGTTAGCAGTGCGCCCGAAAACAATTTAATAGAAATTAATTGGCTGTCATTAGCTGTTAATAAGGAGATTAATATGGCTACTATCAATAATAATGTGCACCAACGTCCACTGGCTAATACTCACGATGCTGCACCCGTGGTAAAAAGTACAGCGGCAAAAAAAGTGAGGCTGTAAACAAAATCGAAATACAGACGTTACCAAAAACTCAGCCAGCGGCAAAACAATCAACTGACGGTGTCAAATTAGCGGCGCCTAAATTGGATCTAATTAATGCCAGTCAATTGTTAAGTACTGCCACGCAAATGATGGATTGTATTGCTTTGCTGGTTAAAGCCCAGCAACAGGTTCGCCAATCAAATGATGCTGTTGCCAGTAATCAGGCCACTGCGGCAGCAGAAAGTCAGAAAAAACAAGCGCAGGAGATGGACAAAAACTCAGATTGGCAGTTAGCCTTATCGATTGTTTCTGGGGTATTAAACTTTGGCATGACCGCATTAAGTGCGATATCAACTTTTAAAGCCAATAAAACCCAGCAGCAGAAAAATACGTTACAGCAATCAATTAATGAACGTACCGAACTGGTTAAGACCAAAACCAGCCAACTGAAAGATAAAACATTATCAGTCAAGCAAAAAGATAATTTGAAAGTTGAAATAGCTAAATTAAAGGATCTGAATAAAGCTGATAACCTGCAATTGAAAACGTTGAATGATGCTAGCGCAGCGAGTCAAAAGTGGTTTGATTTAGCTAACTCGGCACTTCAGCAAGGAAGCTCATTCGTTGATAAATTTAGTAGCGCAAAGGAGATAAAAACTCAACAGACCGTCACGCAAGAACAGGCTAAAGAAAATAGTGCTCAGCAAGTGCAGCAAAAAAGTCGTAATGAAACCGATTATTTGAACGGTTTAACCACGAAACTAAATCAATTGATGATTCAGCTTTCTCAAGGACAATCTCAGGCATTACGGGCTGCCACTCCGGCTGCTTAATATTTATTAATATCAGTTAAAGGCAGAATATCAATATATTCTGCCTTTTTTTAGTAAAAAAGTAGCAATATTTGACAGAAAAATGACAATTCACAGGTTAGCTTATGACTAAATTGCCGGGAGAGAAATATGGACGTTAAAGATTGCATTGATCAAATTTTTGGCCAGTTTAGTCAGAAATATCAATTGCCACTATTGATGCTTAATCAAGAAGGAATTGCGGCGTTACGCTTTGATGAAAAATTACAGGTTTGTTGTATCTTTCTGCAAGAACAAGAATTGCTTGCGTTGCAGATAGATATTGCTGATTTATCAGAAGTTAGTGAGGGAATTTTTCGTCAGTTAGCCAGTTTTAATCGCTACTGGTATCAATTTAATCTGCATTTTGGTTTCGACGAAACCAGTTTAAAAATACAATTATATAGTCAAATAACGATAGCCAATTTGACATTAGATAAATTTGAACATCGTTTGACGTCAATACTGGATCATGCCGAATTTTGGCAGGAATTATTGTGTGAACCGGTAAAAAAGGCAGTTTATAAAGGTCAATTTCAAGGAATGAAGGTATAATAATTATGCTAATCAAGCCAGTAACTTTAAAGAATGCATCTTATAGTGAGTCGGTTATTTCATCTCAGCCTTTCAATGGCAGAAGTGTATCGGTAGATAGACAGGTAAATCAAAGTAGAGGCCAATTATCTGCGCTGATGCTTGATCTAACTATACAGCAACAACAGCATTTGGCACGTTTACAGCAAGGAGATCACCCATCTCTGGCTACACGCCACATAGAAGTATTATGAAGCATTACGCTATATTAGTTGCTCTATGCTGTTTAAATGGTTGTATTCATTATCAACCAAATGATCCGTTACAAAAAGTTGTAACGGGTAAAGTCACAATGCCTGTGCGATTATATAAAACCGCAGAGGTTAATATTCGCTTTTACGCCCAAACTAATGGGCGGTTATTGCTCATTAATCATTTACAATACCGCTTAGATTTACTACCGCTCGCTTTTACTTTTACTGCATCTGAAATCTACCAAGCGCAGCAAAAAATTTATCTACAGGCAACCTTAGCCTGGTCGGATAGTCAATTTATCCAGGCAACTTATCAGCAAGTTATTGAGAATAAAAAAAAGCTCACTATCAATTTGCAGCCGAAACCCTGTTTTCCAGATTGCCAATATTAGAATCTCCCAGCCGCAGATGTAATAATGGAAAAGGGTTGCCTTCGCCATCTAATTCAGAGCGATCATAAACCTTAAAACCTTGCTGTTGATAAAAATCTATCGCTTGTTTATTTTGTTCATTAACATCGACTTCATTGACGGCGAAATGGGTTACCGCATATTGCAGCAGTGCTTTGCCAATGCCTTTTCTGCGTAAAGTGGGCGCGATAAATAGCATTTCTAACCGATTCTGTTCAATAGCCATAAAACCGGTAATACTGTTTTGCTCATCCACAGACATATAAACCTGCAAATTGGGTAGATAATTATTTAAAATTAGCGGTCGTAATGTGGCGATCATTTTTTCTAGCAGAAAATCATGGGTAGCCCGTACCGAATTTTCCCAAATTAAGATTAATTGAGCAAAGTCGTTGGTAGTTGCTCGTTTAATATGCATATGTTTTACCTTGCTATAAAGTTAGTTATATTACAGTCTATGATTTTAGTTTATGTTCTTTTAAGTTAAATTTTCGTTAATTGTGGTAGACTGGGTTTTAAGGTCAGCAATCCATGTATACAAGCAATTTTACATTGACCGCAACCATCACACTTTACTTCATCAATTATCGGCTCATTTGCTACTGAAAACGAGAGCGCTTGTTGTGGACAATTATGGACACATAAACGGCAACTATTATCAAGGCGACCGAAGCAAAATTGAGCGATATCTGGCCAAAGTGCGGTATCGGGTTTTATTTGCTGATTGAGCGCGCCGGTAGGGCAAACTGGCGTACAGGCTAAACAGTTGTCTGTCGTGCAGTAGCAAAAATCAATATTGATCTCGGCCAGATTATGATTAATTGAGATTAGGCCATAGGGACAAGCTTGCAGGCATTTGTCGCAGCCAATACATTGTTGCAGAAAATCAGTTTCACTAATCGCTTGTGGTGGGCGGCCAACTTGGCGAGCGATAGTCTTATTGGTGAGGTCAGGGATAAATGTCTTACTGGCGCTGAATAATCCTCGCAACAATCCGCGACGGCTCACATAACGATGTGACATGAATGCACGATAGTAGCTTTCATCTTGTTTATCTTTTGCCATACGGCTGACTCAGTAAGAAGGTGAATATTTATCCTTGATTAGTATTATTTTAACTATTTTTATTAACTAACAGGACTAGTTAGATCAATTTTTAGCTAATTTGACTAAAGCCAGCGGAATGTAATAAATCTTTACCGTAAACTTGATATTTCATTGCATAATATCATCTTATAGTGAGTGCCCTAACGGTATTCAGAGCTAAATAAGGCATAAGGATTTATGTATATCCTAATAGGGAATGCGGATTTTTACTTTGTTTACCGTTAGTTTCAATAACGCCTTGGTCTGCTATTAATTTCAATATAAATTGCCTTTCTGTCGTGTTAATCACTATATCAATACCAGCGCCAGTTGATATTCTATACTAGTAGTTCAGTTGCATAATTTCTGGTTAGGTATCATTAATGAGTTTATTAGATAAGAATGAAAACATTTAGCGATAGAGAAAATTTGTGTCTTTATTTTATCTGGTTCCTATGGGTACTAGTCGTGGTCTTGTATATAACAAATATGATTGCGAAGACATGGTTTTTTGTTTTAGTTTTTTCATTCGTTCTCATCCTGCAATTTATCGTTATAAGAGTGAGGTTGATCTCGATGTTTAGAAATAAAAAGTCAGATACTTCAGATACAAATATATTTGTGATGAAAGGTGATAAAAAAAGCGATCCTAAACAAAAAGATGTAACAATTATTTCAGAAGAGAGCTTTTTTAAAGGTAACATTACTATTTCAGGTGATATTCATATCTGGGGACATATTAAAGGTAATGTCACAGTAACGGAAGGGACAATTCACATCATGCAGGGTGGTAAAATTGAAGGTGAAATTGAAGCGCCTGATATGATTATTGATGGTTTAGTTGATGGCGCTTGCTTGGGAATTAATCTAGATATCCTGGAACATGGCGAATTGCGCGGGATCAGTCGTGTCAGTCATATGTCAATTAAGCGTGGTGGCATATTTATTGGTCAGTCTGAAAAAATTGAGCATCACTCTGAAAAAGTGATTAAATTAGAAACCATTGAAGATCTACCTAAAAGTAAATGAGCATTTTTCTGCTAACACGATAAAATGCCATGTCATATTGATGGTAAAATCTTTTTCAATCGGTAGTTAGTGCATGGTTATTATCTTAAACACTCCTCGTCTAATATTAAGGGAATGGCGAGAAGCGGATCGACATCCTTTCCATCGTCTTAATAGCGATCCTGATGTTATGCGTTATTTTCCACACTTACTTTCAAAAATACAAAGTGATGCATTCATTGACAGTATTAGGCAAAAGTTTATCCAACAGCAAGGTTGGGGATTGTGGGCAGTCGAGTTACGAGCAAAGAAACAATTTATTGGTTTTGTTGGACTCAATATTCCTGCTTATGCTCTTCCTTTTATGCCTTGCATTGAAATTGGTTGGCGGCTTGCTAAGCCATTTTGGCGGCAAGGCTTGGCTTATGAAGCCGCCCATCACGTATTAGATTTTGCTTTTCGACAGCGACAAATGCAGGAAATTATCTCTTTTACCGCTAAGATTAATCACCCTTCTGAATGTTTGATGAAAAAATTAGCCATGGAAAAAGATGCGCATAATTTTTTACATCCGGCGTTACCATCGGCTCATCCCTTACAGGAACATATTCTTTATCGGCTCAATCAGCAGCAATGGTTAAAAAAGCGCGCTAATTGATAGGTAAACACGTCGTGAGGATTAACACGCCTGCTGTTTCAGCAGGCGGATTGGCGTTATTTAAGTCTAATTTGTTGGTGAATAATACGCTGTATTTCATCTTTTAAATGAAGCTTTTCTTTTTTTAATTTGATGACTTTATCATTATAGCCTGCGCCATTTGGGCCTTCTAATTCAGTGATCTGTTTATCCAGTTGATGGTGTTTTTCAAATAGTGATTGGAAGCGTGGATGAAAGCGTTTTAGGTGGGAAAACAACTCTTGATCGGACAACAACATATAACCTCCGGCAAAATTATTGAGGGGCAATTTAAGTATAACAATAATTAAAATTTAATAACCATAATCACAATAATTTACATTGTTAAATGCTATACATAATTATTTGATTTTTAAAAATATTTACAAAATAAAGGACTGATTTACTCTTTACGATTTTTTACTTTCTGGCCCGACAGTTATACTAAAATAGAACTTTGATTTAGCTAAGCATAAAACTTATTGTTATCAGTTATAGTTAATATCTCTTTTATCACTATTTATAAAGTAGGATGTGGCAATGAATAAATATACCTTTCCATTACTGGCAATTATCCTAGCAGCACCCTATGCGATGGCAAATGATAATTTGACCAAAATAGCACCATATCCAACCGCTGAGAAAGATATGCACCGTTATGTTATTCAGCTCGCCAAAAAAGAAAATGAAAATAATTTTATGGTGGAACTGGTTATTGGTAAATCCATGCTGGTAGATTGTAATCACCATTGGTTTGGTGGGGATTTTGAGAAAAAAGAGCTGAAAGGTTGGGGTTATGACTATTACGAATTAAAAAAAGTATCCGGTCCAGCAGCAACCTTACTGGCTTGCCCAGATAAACAGCAAACCAAGAAGTTTATTACCACTCATCTCGGTGATGGCAATATTGTTCGTTATAATAGTAAATTACCGATTGTGGTATATGTGCCTAAGGATATGGAAGTTAAATATCGCATATGGTCAGCACCGGAAAAATTAAATAGTGCAGAGATCAAATAACGTTTTAATTTAACCAATAAGCCATCTTAATTAAGATGGCTACAGTCATTGTTGATTTGTTTCAGCGAGCCACTAAAACCGTTATTTTTGCATGACGAACAATGCTAGCTGCGGTTGATCCTAGTAGGTAACTAGAAGAATTGGGGCTATGAGAGGCAATAAGAATTAAATCGGCGTCAATATCTGACGCATAGCTTAGAATTTCCTCTTTTGTCGGGCCAATGCCAATTTTGTAGGTAATTTGCTTAGTCGGAATGTTTACTTTTTTGATGATCTGTTTGAGTAGTTCGAGTGCTACTCGGCTGCGTTCTTGGCAATCTTGTTGAGTCTCTGGTAAGGCCGCAATTTCAATACCAAAAAATATTTCTAAATTGGGTAGCACGGCTAGAAAGTGGACTTCTGGCTTGTTGGATTGGTTAAACGAAACCAGCGTTTCAACATGCTTAATCACTTTCTGATTTAATTCATCCTCAACAATATCGATAGGAACTAAGATCTTATTATACATGATACCCTCGCATCATATTGTTATTTAATTATATTGTAGCAATAGTAAAAAATGATGTCGTAATATTTTTATTTGCTTATTATTTTGCATAATTAACTTAATATGAACAAAGCATATTTAAAATAAGTAATTTATATTGGCTAAATTAACCTAATTGAAAATAAATATTATTTCTATTTAATTATAAATAGTAGTAGAAATAAATAAGCGAATAATTATCAATTATACTTTATTGAACTCCATGAATGTTAAAATGAAAAACCAAGACAAATATCATTTTTTATGTCATATTATAGAAAACTAGATTAATATTTTTTTTGAATAAAATTAGTATTAATAATAACAATATTGTTTTTAAGGTTTACTATTAATTTTTCCCTTATTTTACTGAAAATAATTAACTTTAGAATTTGAATATGACACAAACTAAACCCCGCAAAGAAAAACATCCACTTTTTGTTTCCGATGAGCAACAAATAAAATTTAAAGCTGCCAAAAAAAGCACTATTATTAGTATCGTTGTGAATTTTTTTCTCTCTTTATGGCAAATTATTATCGGCTTTTTGGCACACTCACAAGGTTTAATTGCTGATGGACTTCACTCATTATCAGATTTATTAGCAGATTTTGTGGTGTTGATTGCTAATAAACATAGCCATAAGCAACCAGATGCCGATCATCCTTATGGCCATTTCCGCTATGAAAATGGGGCATCTTTAGTACTGGGAACGATTTTGCTCGTGGTTGGTGGTGGCATGGTATGGAAAGCGATTGAAAAAATACTAAATCCAGCTGAAATTCCCGATGTGCATATTATTGCTTTGGTTGTCGCGCTATTATCACTTATTGTTAAAGAAGGTCTGTTTCGTTATATGCTTTGTGTGGCAAATAGGGTTAATTCAAGTATGTTAGTTGCTAATGCCTGGCATGCACGTTCAGACGCAGCTTCTTCTTTAGTGGTTGCTATTGGTATCGTTGGTAGTTTATGTGGTATTAAGATCTTTGACCCTATTGCGGCCTTAATTGTTGGTGCTCTGGTTATTAAAATGGGGTATAAATTTACTTATCAAGCGTTTAACGATCTGATGGATAAGAGGGCTGATGAACAGACACTTGCGGCTATCCGTAAACAGCTGTTGGCAATGGAAGGGGTGATTGATATTCATGATCTTAAGACGCGTAAATCTGGTGATTATTTGTTGGTTGATGTTCATCTTGAAGTGAATGGTCTTTTAACGGTAGAACAAGGCCATCAAATTGCTGTTGCCGCGAGAAAAAAATTACTTGAAAATCCTACTATCTTAAATGTCATGATTCATATCGATCCGGTTGAAATTCAATAAATCATTTCCTTACTAATAAGCAATGGTGATCCCATAAATATTATTGTCGCCTACTGAGTTTATACTGGCCGTTACAAGATTGATGAATATAATAGCTAATTTATAAGTATAAGAGATTATCTTGCTGAATAGCGAGACAGATTAATTCGCTAAAATGCCCGCTATATCGATAAATAATTGACTCAAAGAGTATAATATTATGCTTATTGTCGGTTATAGAGACAAACAAGCGGTAGGCTAATTTATTTAATTATGAATGAAAAAAGAGGTTAATGTGGAAATATTAGTAACAGGCGGTATGGGTTATATTGGTAGTCATACTTGTGTTCAGATGTGTGCAGCAGGTATGCAGCCTGTTATTTTAGATAATTTGTGTAATGCCAGCAGTGAAGTATTGACGCGAATGGAAACATTAACCGGTTGTCGTCCGGTTTTTTATCAGGGGGATGTGCGTGATGAAAAATTGTTAGACACCATTTTTTCCAACCATTCTATTCAAGCCGTTATCCATTTTGCTGGGTTAAAAGCGGTTGGTGAATCTGTCACAAAACCTCTTGAATATTATGATAACAATGTAAATGGTACACTGGTATTAGCGCGTAGTATGCAGCGAGCTGGTATAAAAAATATTATTTTTAGTTCTTCTGCCACTGTTTATGGTGATCCAGCAACGGTTCCTATCACCGAAGAATTTCCGATTGGCAATACCACCAATCCGTATGGTAGCAGTAAATATATGGTTGAGCGTTGTTTATCGGATCTACAGTTTGCTGATAATAGCTGGTCGGTTACATTGCTTCGCTATTTTAATCCGGTTGGAGCCCATCCGTCCGGCACCATGGGGGAAGATCCGCAAGGTATACCTAATAATTTAACTCCCTATATTACTCAGGTAGCCATTGGCCGGCAGCAGAAACTAATGATTTTTGGTGACGATTATCCTACACCAGATGGCACAGGCGTGCGTGATTATATTCATGTCATGGATCTCGCTGATGGGCATATTGCGGCGCTTAAAACGGTTGGTTTAAAATCCGGTTTACATATCTACAATTTAGGCACTGGTAAAGGCACAAGTGTATTAGCGATGCTGAAAGCATTTGAAGAAGCTTGTGGTAAAAAAATCGCTTATGAAATTAAATCCCGCCGACTAGGTGATATTGCTGAATGTTGGTCAAGCCCACTGAAAGCCGAGAGTGATTTTGGATGGAAAGCCACTCGCTCGATTCAAGAGATGGCTGCTGATGCATGGCGTTGGCAATGTCAGAATCCACATGGGTATGGTAAAAAATAATAGCTAAATTGTGGTTTAATTTTGTAATGGTAAATATCAATGCCCAGCATTTTAGCTGGGTTTTTGTATGGATTATTTATCAAAATTGATCCTTATTATTTGTATTGTAAGTTACAAAGTTATCTGTCTTCTTTTTTACTAATAAGGATTAATTAAATTATCATGTTAGGCGACTATAGTGATTTATCAATTTGCCTAATAAACAAATTTTTATAACATATTTATTTTATTATTATTTTTTATTAGTTGCTGTTTATTTTTGAGAGGTAACCACTCAGATCCTTTAATATAAAATATGTCACTAACTCTAGCAACATTAATATTATTTATTTATTCTTTAGTATATAATTTTTATCAGGTATGCCAGAAATATAAATAAATGGGTTAAATAAGTCATTCTGCAAAGTTAATAACTTTAATAACAATTTATTATTTTGTCTAGATTGAATAACATCTTTATTAAATTTAATAATGAGTTAATCTTTTTTTATATGAAATTACCATTGTTGGGAGTGATTTCTATTATAAATGGGTGCTACAATAAAGTATTTAATATACCAACATTAACAGGTATATTTAAATATCATTAATATGGCTAAAAGTTAGTTTTATTAACAAATTTAAATTTATAATAAAATAATAATCAAATATTTAAAATTAATTTTTACCTAGTAATAAATTATTTTTATTATTTTAAATTAACATAGTGAATTTAATCTTCGAATTTAAATAAAAAACAATAATACAATCATTTATGGAGAGAAAAAATGTTATCTATATATAAAGAAGAAATGGTATGGAATACCGTAAAAGATAAAATAGCCACTCTGTTTCAGTTACCTGCAATAAGTCAATGGACTTATCAGCAATTTAGCCAATCTATCCCGGTTATGGAAAAGAAAGGCTATTTGGCTAAAAATGATCAAAGTCTCCATCTGCTTAATAGTAAAAATAGTTATCTTATTGGATTTACTAGTGGCACCAGTGGCACCTTGAAACGTTGTCTTTATAAAATGAGTGGTGATGTTTATAACGTAAAAGGATGTGAAGAATATAATATATTTTGCTCAACCGATACATGCGCTAATCTTTTTACCATTAACTTACTTTTTTCCGCTCATTGCTTATTTAGTAATGTAGCGAGCGCTTGTGGTGCTAATATTATTTCGATCGGTGATTTTAATGTATTAGCAAGTGAGCATTTTGATGCATTAATTGATGTGAATACGAATGTTTTAATCGGTATTCCTTGTGAAATTATTCAATTTATTCAAGTTATGCAAAAGAAAGAAAAACTTCTTGCTATTAATAAAGTTATTTTTGCCGGCGAGGCGCTGAAAGCTTATCAAAGGGAAATAATAAAAAATACTTTTGGTAATGATGTGCATATTATTGGTGCTTATGCTTGTTCAGAAGCGGGGATAATCGCTTTTAGTTTGGGTGAGGATAACAATAGTTATGAATTACTGACAAACCAATTTTTTATTGAGCGTGATCAGGATCGATTATTAATAACCAGCCTCGATAATATGAATGTTATTCCATTATTACGTTATAATTTGGGCGATAGCGCAGATATTAGTCTAAAAGGTAATATTATTCGATTAACAAATATTAAAAGAAATAATATTAGTTTTAATTTTATGGGATATATTATTGAATATGAAACGATTGTTGCAGTTGTCCATAAATTTCATCCAGCGGATATTAGTATCCAAATCCATTTATCGGTTGCAAAAGATACCAGGGAAGTGATCACGGTGTGGGTTCCTACAGGTATTTTTTCTCCACAGCAAATTAAATTGTTAGAAAAAGAATTAACAGAAATTCCAGATATTTATGAGTCTAAACAGTTAAATCAAGGATATTTAGTCGTAAAAGAGGTTGACCCAATACAATATATCCGTTCTGTTAGAGGTAAAATTCTTTATATTGTCGATAATAGAGATTAAAAATTAAATGAACATCACTAAATTTTTAATATAAGAACCATCATATTTTCATTTGATGGTTTCTTATATTAAGGATTTTATTAAATTAATCATAGCAATATGAAGTAGAAAGCATTGCTAAAGATCAATAGCTTAGTTAGCGTAAGTGAAGTAATAGTTTGATGTAACTTTAATTCCATTTTATCGATATGTTAAAGGATTAACCAAACGGAAATTTTAATAATAATTTATCTTAACTTAACGAAGTCATTTTAAAATAAATGGCTAATGAAAAGTGAATCTAGGCCAAATTTATTTTGTACTATCATTATCATTCGCATGAATAGTGTATAATTCAGGTTCTTCATTACAATTAACGGCCGTTATTTTATTATTGCTAGTTAATAATCTATTAACTGTATAGGCTGTTGAAAACCCGTGACAACATTGAGCAAAGTTCGCATAGGAAGGCAGAGAATAGAATAGTAACAGCATGATAATAATGAAGATTTGAACGGGTGATTTCATAAGTTATTCTCCTAACATAATTAAATATTGATAATATTTTTATGAATGATTATCTGAATTTGCTTATCTGTGAAAAACAAGTGGCTCATGGCATAAAAAAGTAGGCAAAATAGAAAATAACTCTACTTAAATTATTAATGACCCCTCTTTTATGACTATTAAATTAAAATTTTAAACCAATAACGTAAACACTTTGCCTAGCTTTCCCATTTATCGTTTCTATACAATTATGTCCCTCCTTTGCTGGTACGCAGTGAATGTAGTCTTTATTGGGATGATCATTGGCAAGGGAAAAACAACTAAAATTTGAGAAAAAAAGAGCAATAAGTGCTTCTTTAAAAAGTGGCATAAATTACCTCGATTAGGAAGTGACATAAATCGATATTAATAATACGCTTATTATTTAACATTTCAATAACATTCAATTGATTAAATTTTATAGATTGAAGAATAAGCGTATTGAGTTAGGTATCATTGATAGTTAGCGGAGAGGGTATGCAAGTTTTTATGATTTATAGTGATTAAGTTAAAAGGCAAAACAAACTTGCCACGCAGTGTTGCTAATATGGCAGTGAGATTGATTAACAACTTTTCTGTTAAATAAAAAGCGTTACACAAGGCTGTTTTTATCAATTCCAAGCCGTTTCATGCGTGATAGTAATGTCGTGCGTTTTAGCCCCAGCCGTAGCGCTGCACCTTTAGGGCCAGCAATAACACCATTCGTCTCTTTTAGTACACGGACAATACGTTGAAACTCATCTTCTAGCGGATGAAAATCACGATTTTCACACTTTGTCGGAATTTTTGTTTCATTGGTGTTGAAGCACATTTCAGCTAATGAAAGCTGAAGTACATTGCCTCGTGTCAATAAAACAGCACGTTCAATGACGTTTTCTAGTTCGCGTATATTGCCCGGCCAATCCATTTTACTTAATAGCTGTAAAGTTTGTGCAGGAATACTATCAATCTTGCGTCCAAGACGGTTGGCAATTTTAAAAGTAAACGCTTTCACTAATAATGGAATGTCTTTTGCCCGCTCGCGTAGTGGGGGCAGGTAGATAGGAAAAACATTTAGTCGATAATAGAGATCAGCTCTAAATTCACGATCTGCAACCATTTGTCTAAGGTCACGGTTAGTAGCAGCGATAAGACGTACATCTGTCCGAATGATCCTATTGCTACCCAGGCGTTCAAATTCTTGTTCTTGCAATACCCTTAACAACTTAGGTTGAAGTTCTAGTGGCATATCACCCACTTCATCTAAAAATAGCGTGCTTTTATCTGCTAATTCAAACCGACCAATACGCTGGGTATTAGCGCCAGTAAATGCACCACGCTCATGACCAAACAGATCACTTTCAAGTAAGCCCGCTGGCATGGCGGCACAATTAAGTTTTACCATCCGACGATTATTACGACCACTGAGTTTATGAATGGCACGTGCAATCAGCTCTTTGCCGGTGCCTGTTTCGCCTAAAATCAGTACGGTACTATTGCTGTGCGCTACCATTTCAACCTGTTTCATGACCGTTATCATGGCGTCACTTTGACCAACGATTTCACCAAAATCTGTGCTGACATTATTAATTTGTTCTGTCAGCGCTAAATTTTCATCAATCAGTCGCTCCTTTAAACGGCGGATTTCTTGATAAGCAAGTGCGTTATCTACCGCAATCGCAACGCGTTCTGCGATTTGGCGCAGCAGTTTCAGCGTCGAGGAGGTAAAAACCGGCGCTTGAACGTGTGCCAGTTTTAATACACCCAGTACCCGATCGCTAAAAATTAGTGGCAACAAACATAAGGTTTGCTCCTGCTTATCCCATAATTCAAATAGCATGCGAACGCATGCTGAGTGTTTGTCGTAGTGGTGAAGATTTAGCAAAAGCATCTCTTTCTTTTGCATGACTTTTTGGTATAAAGTCCCTTTTTCATCTATCTCACGTTGATCATGTAGCGGAATATTTTTATCGACATAATGGATTGAATATACGCTAAGTTTCCCTTTATGGTTACTGCGTAATACGATGCTAATTGAATCGATAGCAAAATTAGTCTGAATTTCTTGCGCAACCTCGGTGATCAGTTCATCCAAATTTAGCTTGGATAAGACGGCATTAGTGATAGCCACCAACAAGCGATAATCGTCACGTTCACGACATAGTTGGCCATAATTAATATTATTGTTCAACCGCGATTGGATCTGTTCCACTGCCAGGCTGATGATTTGAGCAAGTGTTTGTAGGCGCGAGAAGGCGTGTTCCGTCCAGGGTTCATTTGTGGTGCGCAGAAATTCGCAGCCACCAAATATTTTGCCTTCAGCGGTCAACGGCATCAGACTGTAATAATTGAAGACTGGATAGAGTTTTAATTCATTAAGTTGGGGCCAGGTTTGATTAAATTCTTGGTAGCGGCAATGGAGTACATCTGGACGTGACAGCATATGGCGGATTGGGCCACAGGCTAGCAAAGTTTCATCTTCATAGCGAATATCATGTTGCTGTTCGTCAACACTAAATAGGCAGACTCTCCGGCGTTCAAATTGCCACAGCAGGATATTAACGTGATCGGCCAGTTTCAGTTGCCTGACATGGGTTTTGACGGCTTGGGTTAGCGCACAGAGATCAGGTTGTTGCAGTAAGGTACGAGTAATATCAAATAAACCTTGTTCGTTGCTTATACTCGTCGGTGTATACGACATACCTCATATTCCGAAAGTTAATGGCCAATGAGTGGCGTGATTGGTTAGCAAATTCTGGGTAATGGTTCACTGTAGGGTAGATCAAGTGTACGTTTGATACCATAAAGTCCGGTTAGCTTCACGCCTTTTTGGCTAACGACTTCGCCAATAATTGCCGCGTCTAAGCCCAAAGGATGTTGTTGTATGTGCGTCAAAATACGTTCTGCCGCATTGCGTTCGACTGCGATGACCAGCTTTCCTTCATTAGCAAAATTGAGAGGATCCAGACCTAATAGCTCACAAATACCGCGCACAGCAGGTTTTATCGGTAGCGTGCTTTCATTGAGTTCAATCCCGTAGCCGCAACTGGCAGCAAATTCGTGAACCACGGCATTTACGCCGCCGCGAGTCGCATCTCGCATTGCTTTGATCCCAGGTTCATTATGCAATGTTTTGATTAGCGGGGTTAGCATGGCGCAATCGCTTTGTAAATCGCCTTCCATCCCAAGTTGCTCTCGTAGGTTGAGAATAGTTGCACCATGATCGCCTAGCGAACCCGTTATCAGTAACCGATCGCCAGCTTGGATCTGACGCATACCCCAGTTCAAATGGCAGGGGATCATACCGATGCCGGCCGTATTAATAAATACCTTATCGGCCGCCCCACGAGGAACTACTTTGGTATCACCGGTTACGATGCTTAATCCTGCTGCCTTGGCCGTTGCCGCCATACTATCGACAATGCGTTCCAATGTGGCGATGGTTAATCCTTCTTCCAGGATAAAACTACAAGAAAGCCAACGAGGAAAAGCACCACTCACCGCCACATCATTGCTAGTGCCACAAACTGCCAGTTTACCAATGTCTCCACCAGGAAAAAATAACGGATCAATAACATAACTGTCAGTGGAAAAAGCCAGTCTATCCCCTTGCTGAGTTAATAAATGCAATGGGATCCGCGCCTGATCTTCCTGCTCATTAAGTAACGGGTTATCAAAGGCTTGAATAAAAAGCTGATTGATGAGTTGCTGCATAGCTTGCCCACCACTACCATGGGCGAGAGTGACAGTTTTCATACTTCATACTCCTGAGAACGATACTGGTACCAAGCACTGCAAGCACCTTCGGACGAAACCATCAACGCCCCTAATGCATTTTGGGGGTTACATTGTCGACCAAAGCGTGGACATTGAACAGGTTTACAACGCCCGGTTAGTACTTGGCCACAATAAGTCTGCGGATCATCATAACCGGTTGGTGGACGTAAGTGAAAATGCTGCTCAGCATCAAATTGCTGATATTTTTTATTAAGGTAAACACCAGAGTGCTCTATCATACCAAGGCCACGCCACTCGCTGGTGCCTTTAATAGAGAATACTTGTTGCATTACTGTCTGCGCTTTACTATTGCCGGCGTCAGGTACCACACGGCGATACTGATTTTCTACCCGACTATTAGCCGCTATTTTTTGTTCAATTAACATTAATACCCCTTGCAGCAAATCAACTGGTTCAAAACCGGCGACAACAAGCGGGCGTTGATATTGTGTGGCGATAAAGTTGTAAGCGTAAATACCAATAATCATACTGACGTGTCCAGGCGCTAAAAATGCATCAATACTATTATCAGGCTGTTGTAATAAATTTTTTAGTACCGGGATCAAGGTTATGTGCTGACAAAAGAAATAAAAGTTATCAATGTTAGCTGCTTTTGCTTGTATTAAGGTGAGCGCGGTGGTTGGCATGGTTGTTTCAAATCCAAGACCAAATAGAACCACTTTTTTGGTCGGATTTTGTTGGGCAAGTTTTAGTGCATCCATTGGTGAGTAGATAATCCGTACGTCAGCTCCGCCAGCTCTGGCTGTTAGCAATGAGCCATTTTTGCCCGGTACGCGCATGGCATCACCAAAAGTGCAGAATATGACTTGTGGTTGGTTAGCAATTTCCAGGCAGCTATCAATACGGGCCATTGGCAGTACACAAACAGGACAGCCTGGGCCATGGATAAACTCAACATTTTTCGGTAATAGTTGATCGAGACCAAATTTAAAAATAGCATGGGTGTGCCCACCGCAGACTTCCATAATGCGAAAAGGTCGTTGTTCACTGTAGGGTAGATGCTTAGCGCGCTGGTTAATGATTTCAATAAGCGACATCACTTTTTGTTGATCACGATATTCATCAATAAAACGCATTAGCCCTTCTCCTCACCATATAGTAAAGCACCCACATCAGGCTCTACGGCGTGCATATTTTGTAATGCAGCCAGTGTATCTAACGCTTCCTGTTCATCGATTACGCTCATGGCAAAGCCAACGTGGATTAGCACCCATTGGCCTAGGCGGCTATTACCCCTTTCGTCATGCTTACCAACAAGCGTTAAATCCACATCACGGCTCACCCCACCGATCACTACTTTGGCTAACATAGTGTCAGTTAGTTGACTAATTTTTCCGGGAATACCTATACACATCGCTGATTCTCCAACCAGGCTAACCAGTTGTCCATACCTTTACCCGTAGTGGCCGATACCAGCAAAATTTCAATCTGCGGATTCACTTGATGGGCGTAAGCTAAACATTTTTTTAGGTCAAAATTAACATAGGGCAGTAAATCGACCTTATTAAGCAACATTAGCGAGGCGGCCGCAAACATATGTGGATATTTGAGTGGTTTGTCTTCACCTTCTGTTACCGATAAAACGGCAATTTTGTGTTGTTCGCCTAAATCAAACCCGGCAGGACAGACCAAATTGCCAACATTTTCGATAAACATGATCCCGCCTGCGGCAAGGGGAAGTCGTTGCATGGCATCAAAGATCATCTGTGCATCAAGATGACACCCTTTACCGGTATTTACCTGAATAGCTGGGGTTCCTGTGGCGCGGATCCTTTCGGCGTCGTTAGTGGTTTGTTGATCGCCTTCAATAACTGCGCAAGGAATATCGTTTTGTAACCGCGTAAGTGTTTCTGTCAACAGCGTTGTTTTACCTGATCCTGGACTGGAAACCAGATTTAGCGCTAGCTGTTTGTTGGCGATGATTACGCTGCGCTAATCGGTTGTTTTTGTCCAGTACATCGATTTCAATTTCCAACATTTTGCGCTGACTTAAACCGGGCGCATGGGCACCGGCTTCACCTTGGCCATAATCCAGGTTAGTGGCCTTTGGCTCACTAGCACTGAGGCTAGTTTTATGAATGGCTTTTATTTGTAATGATTGACGAGGCACGAGAGAGAATGGGGCGCTGCGAAAAGCAGAATGTGGATTGCGTTCATCGCCTTCAATATATTGGTTGCCTTGTTCGCAACCGCAGATGGTGCACATGGTTTACTCCTATTCTATTTCTAACCGCATAATTTGTAGCCCATCATCCGCAACAATATGGAGATTATGGCTATTACATTTTGGACAGAGCCTTACACGATGGGTTAAGAGTTTTATAAATTGCTGACATTGACGGCACCAGCATTCTGCCTGCTGTTGTTCTAAATGAAGTTCGCAACCTTCAGCGACCGTATCCCGGCAGACTAACTCAAAGCAAAATTGCAGCGCACTGCTTTCTACGCAGGCAAATGCGCCAATTTTAAACCACACCTGGGTGACGCGTTTTGCATTGCTTTGTGCTACTTGTTGCTCAATAAGTTCCAATGCCTGCTGGCAGAGGGTGATTTCGTGCATAAAGCCTCCAGCATCTGTTTATATTGATTAATGCAATATGGATGCCATTGCTTAGCAATCATAGGCTTTTTATTGACATAAATGGGGATTCAAAAGTGCTATCCAACGATTGTGTAGCCGCTATGCTTAGTTTATTGCTCAAAACAAAATGAACAGCTAAAGGGCCATTAGCAGCCGCTGGCATTTCATGTCTCTGATATCTAAATAACAACTTAAATGGGCCAGCTTTTTGGCTGTTTTATTATTTAATTATATGAAAATAAAATAATTATATTTTGGCATGAGATCTGCTTAGTGAGGTTATTTTTTATAAATTGAGTCAATCACTATGATCTTTTCATCATTAAGCCAGAAAACCGATGTTATGGCTAAACACCTTCTTGCTCGTCTGGTGGCGCGCTATCACAACTATGACGGTTATATTATGCGCCAATTTATCGCGCTTGCAAAAGTAGAGCCTCAGCGCCTTAGCTTTTGTGGTTTTTGGGATGGATTAATTTACCGTTTATTTACTGGCATTTTGATTCTTATCATCTCGCCATTAACTGCCATTCGTCATACTTTGCAGCATACCATTGAAACTGGCAAGGCCTGGCAAACTAGGTTACGGCAAATGATCATGTTGAGTTAATTTACAGCTAGCTAACTAGGTTATTGGATAATGTCGGAAGTGACTATTTCGACATGGTTTAGTCAAAAATGACTATCACTAAAGGATCAAAAATGACTATCACCACAGGATCACCGGTGAATCGTTTTGTTATTGCTGACTCTACGCTTTGCATTGGCTGTCGTACTTGTGAAGCTTCTTGCTCGGAAAATCACCGCTTACAAGGGCTACAAATGCAAGCGCGTCTGAAAGTGATGCGAAATGAAAAACAATCAGCCCCTCAACTTTGTCACCAATGTGAAGATGCGCCTTGTGCGCAGGTTTGTCCGGTTAATGCCATTAACCGTATCAATAATGCTATTCAATTAAACGAAAGTTTGTGTGTCAGTTGTAAATTGTGTGGTCTCGCATGCCCGTTTGGTACTATCGAATTTTGTGGCAGTCGCCCACAGGGTATTCCTGCTGATAGTAATACGCCGATGGCCCCGCCGGCACCACCGGAACCGGCACGTGTTAGTCCCTTTTTAGACTGGATAGCTGGTGTTCGCGCCATCGCTGTTAAATGTGATCTGTGCTATTTCGATCAACGAGGGCCAGCGTGTGTACGCACCTGCCCGACCAAAGCGCTACGTCTGATTGATAACCATGATATTGCCAACGCCAATAAACGTAAGCGTGAGCGGACTATCCAAATGGCGTTAGGCGATTTGTCGTTAATTAACGGTCAAAATGGAGAGTTGTAATGAGTGTCGAGATGTTAATTAACGCAGCAATTTTTACCTTTGTCATCAGCGGGTTGTTAGCCGCATTACTGATGTTCAACAAGTCGTTAAGTGGGTTAATCGCAGGGCTTGGTGGTGTTTTAGCTAATCTTGCTATGCTATTGGCCGGCGGACAAGTGCTGTTGGGCATCGCCAATGCCAGCGATTTTATGTTAGCTGTCGGTAACTGGTCACTGCATATCACGGCACTTAATGGATTATGGTTAGTGGTTTTTGGTTTGCCAGGAATTTTTGTCAGCTTGTTTAATATCAGTTGGCATCGACATCATGCAACGCAGCCTAATGGGTGGTTAATAAATCTGTTATTGGCAGCGGCAACATTGGCGGTGGTGGCTGGGCATCTTGCTATGTTGGTGATGATGGCAGAAATTATGATGCTATGTGCGCTATTTCTGACCGGTTGCCAGCAGGCGAGTAAAGTGTGGTTTGTGTTAGGACGGTTGGGTACGCTGCTATTGGTTATGATGTGCGTCATGATCTGGCGAACTTATGGCACCTTAAATATTGCTGAGCTGCGTCTGTTAATGGTAACGCTACCAATGAGTAGTGTAACTTGGATATTGGGGCTAATTGGGTTTGGCTTATTAGCCGGTATTATTCCTCTGCATGGCTGGGTGGTGCCAGCTCATGCTAATGCTGTCAACGATCACCGAAAACTGATCCACTTTTTATCTAAATCCGATCAATCAAAATTGATCCACTGTTTTACTCAGTTATTGCTCCTGAGCGCCGCTTATCTTTCAATCGGTAGCTTTCACCGCTTAATTGCAGTACATGCGAATGATGAAGTAAACGATCAAGCATAGCGGCAGTTAATGTTGCGTCATCAGCAAAAGCACTTGGCCATTGCCCAAATGATAGGTTACTCGTCAATATGACACTGCCATGCTCATAACGCTTGGCAATCACATTGAAAAACAGGTTTGCTTCTTCTCGCCCAAACGGCAGGTATCCAATCTCATCGATAATCAACAACTTCGGGGCCATCACCGAACGTGATAGATATTGTTTGAGCTTATTTTGTCGTTTGGCAGTTGAGAGTTGCAACATCAGTTCAGCTGCCGTGGTAAAGCGGGTTTTCTTCTTGGCCTGTACTGCTTTTAATCCTAACCCAATAGCTAAATGCGTTTTGCCTACACCGCTTGGGCCAAGCAACACGACATTTTCATTACGTTCAATAAACGTTAATGCGCTTAATTCCTGTATGTGTTGTTTGGGGATCCCCGTTGCAAACTTAAAATCGAACGTATTAAGTTCTTTATGTGCTGGGAATCCTGCCATCCGACTCAAAAGATTACGAGTTCGTTCATCTCGTTGTTGTTGCTCACATTTTAACAGGGACAGTAAAAACTCTCCGTAGCTTTTGTCTTGGGCAATGCATTTTTCGGCAAGTGATGACCAATGAGTCGGAATAGAATTTAATTTCAATGACTCACACAGGTGTTCAATTTGTTCATGCAATAACATGTTCACCTCCCAGTAATGCTTCGTATACGCTGATTGAGTGTTGCAAACTGACAGATTCAAGGGGCGGTACGATAGGGATATTAAGCGTATTAGTCTGTGGGATAGATTGGCAAACCCTTGCTGGTAAGGGTAGAAGAGACTTAACTTCCTTAGCTAATCTATCTGCTGGCTTCTCTAACGTTGTTCCATGAATTCGCTGATGGGCAACGCGTTGTAACCATGGACCCACTTTTGCATTAGCTATTTCAATATCCAGTTCAAGATTATGAGCACGAAGGTCGGTGTTTAATGGCACGATAAAGCTGTTTTTTAAATAGTGGTTAAAGCGCTCTACTTTCCCTTTCGTTTTTGCCCTGTAGGGCTTGCAAGCCTTCAATTTAAACCCGTAATCTTTCGACATTTGAAGCATTTCGACATGTAATTTATGCTCACCTTCTGCATAAGCATCCCGTTCGATGATGAGGGATTTTGCGTTATCACACAATACTTCCTGTGGTACACCACCAAAGTAGTCGAAAGCTTCTCTTAAACCTTGCTGCCACGATTCTGCTCGTTCATTATCAAAGAACTTTACATAACTCGCACGCGAATAGCCTAGCGTTGCAACAAACGCTTTCAGCGATTTTTTACCTCGCCGGATGCTGGTGAAGTCGATTTGCATTTGTTGACCTGGCTGTGTTTCAAAACGGACGACTACTTCGGGAACAATGCTTGGTTTAAATTGACAAACAAATCGGCGTAATTGAGCAATACCACCTTGATAGCCGTTTTCAACTACCTCATCAAATAAGACTGTTGCAGGGATCCAATCAGGTTTAGCCAGTTCAATTCGCTGAAGCAAATAAGGTTTAAAGGGGGATAATTTAGTCGGTTGTTGACTTCTTTTAGCATAAGTTGGCATTGTCTGTTGTTGTAAATGATGTTTTACGGTGTTACGGGATATACCCAACTCACTGGCAATTTTTCGAAGGCTTTGTCCTTGTGCAAAGCGAACATGAATATCCACAAATATCTCCTTGGTTAACATAAATTATCCGTACAAAAATGTGCGAATAATACCAAGTGGATCAGTTTTAGATGATCGTTAGTGGATCAGTTTTGCATGATCGGTGACAATGCTACTGCGCCAGCGGCAGCGCTATTTTCTACTGTGGTATTGAAAGTGGGTGTGTATGGCATTTTGCTACTTTCATTACTCAATGCGACATTACCATTATGGTGGGCAATTGTGGTGTTATTGCTGGGTATGGTCACGGCATTTGTTGGTGGACTTTATGCATTAATGGAGCACAATATTAACCGATTACTGGCTTATCACAGCCTTGAGAATATCGGCATCATACTGTTAGGGCTTGGAGCCGGACTTGTTGGTGTCTCCCTGCATGACCCCCTTTTGATAGCACTTGGCATGGTCGGGGGATTATATCATCTATTTAGCCATAGCCTATTTAAAACTACGTTACTGCTTGGTGCGGGAGCAGTATGGTTCCGTACTGGTTATCTGGATATTGAAAAATTGGGTGGCATTGGTAAACGTATGCCGCTTCTCGCGTTGGCGATGCTGGTTGGTTTAATGTCAATGGCAGCGCTCCCTCCTCTCAACGGTTTTGCCGGCGAGTGGATTATTTATCAATCCTTTTTCCGCCTGGGTGAACAGCCAGCGTTTATCAGCCGTTTGCTAGGGCCGTTATTAGCGACGGGGCTTGCCATTACCGGCGCCTTAGCGGTGATGTGTATGGCAAAAGTGTATGGCGTTATGTTTTGTGGTGCGCCTCGCACGCAAGCAGCTGAAAAAGCCTATCCTGCCCCCTGGTTAATGAATATTTCGCTCGTTGCATTAGCATTTTGTTGCGTTGTCGGTGGGGTAGCTGCGCCTTGGATTATGCCATTGCTCAGCTACGCCGTTCCCCTACCGTTAGTGACTAATCAAACAATGGTGTCGCAGCCGATGATCACGCTATTGTTGATTGCGGCAACGCTATTGCCGGTTGTTCTATTAATTATTTGCAAAGATGGACGTTTGCCATTTCACTCTCGTGGTTCGGCGTGGGTTTGTGGTTATCAATATGAACAGGCGATGAGTATCACTGCATCCGGTTTTGCCCAACCGGTAAAAGTGATGTTTGCTTTGGTATTTAAATTAGGACGGATACTCAACCCAGCGTCGTTGTTACCCGGTTGGCAAACAGCTAGCCTGCCTGTGTTGTTTCGTCGTGTGGCTTTTATCGAACTAGCGGTACTGCTGGTGGTTGTGATTTCTTAGGGAGCCTAATATGAATTCGCTGTTTTTTGCCCTTGTGCAGGCTTTAGTGCTATTTGCGTTAGCGCCACTACTATCCGGTGTCAGTCGAATGGCGCGTGCTCGTCTACATAACCGCAAAGGGCCCGGAGTGTTACAGGAGTATCGGGATCTCATTAAGTTACTTGGTCGCCAAAGTATCGCACCGACAGCATCAGGTTGGCTATTTCGACTTATGCCATTTTTAATGATCGGAGTAATGCTTACCATCGCGACCGCACTGCCCGTGGTGACAATAGCATCACCATTACCTGCGGTGGGTGATCTGATCACATTAATTTACCTGTTTGCTATCGGCCGTTTCTTTTTTGCGGTGGCCGGTCTGGATACCGGTAGTCCATTCACGGGGATTGGTGCCAGCCGTGAAGCGATGTTTGGGGTATTAGTTGAGCCAATTTTACTATTGAGCTTGTGGGTGGTTGCCCAACTGGCAGGTTCAACCCACATCAGTTTAATCACCGCGGCGATTTACCATTGGCCAGTAGAACAAAGCATACCTTTAGTGCTGGCATTTTGCGCCTGTGCTTTTGCCACGTTTATTGAAATGGCTAAGTTACCGTTTGATCTTGCCGAGGCTGAGCAAGAGCTACAGGAAGGGCCGCTTTCTGAGTACAGTGGTGCCAGTTTCGCGTTGTTAAAATGGGGCATTAGCCTGAAACAGCTAGTGATATTGCAGCTGTTTGTTGGCGTATTTATACCGTGGGGACAAATTGAGCATATGTCGATAGCAGGTTTGCTACTGGCACTGGTGGTGGCGTTGATAAAACTGTTGGCCGGAATATTGGTGATTGCGTTGTTGGAAAATAGCATGGCGCGGTTACGTTTTTTAGCCACATCACAAGTTACCTGGTTCGGTTTTGGCTTTGCCTTTTTAGCTTTCGTCTCTTTGTTAGCGATAGGATTTTAGAGAATTACCATGTCTGAAGAAAAATTAGGTCAACATTATCTTACGGCTTTGTGCCAGGCATTTCCCGGCGTTGTGTTGGAGGAAGGTTGGCAGACTAAAGATCAATTAACCATTACGATAAAAATCAACGCATTACCTGATGTGATAGCCTATCTTTACTACCAGCAAGGCGGCTGGTTATCGGTATTATTCGGTAATGATGAACGCAAATTATGCGGTCACTACGCGGTTTATTATGTACTTTCTATGGAGCAGGGAAGCAAATGTTGGCTCACTGTTCGGGTTGAGGTGGATGCCGATAAACCCGAGTTTCCATCGGTGACACCACGCGTTCCGGCAGCAGTATGGGGTGAACGTGAAGTCCGCGATATGTACGGTTTGATCCCCGTTGGTTTGCCCGATGAGCGTCGTCTGGTATTACCTGATGACTGGCCGGATGATCTCTATCCATTGCGTGAGGATAGTATGGATTATCGTCAGCGTCCTGCACCGACCACTGACAGTGAAACTTACCAATTCATTAATGAGTTGGGTAATAAGAAAAATAATGTGCTGCCCATTGGCCCATTACACGTCACTTCTGATGAACCTGGGCATTTTCGTTTATTTGTTGACGGCGAAAATATTATTGACGCTGATTATCGTCTGTTTTATGTCCACCGTGGGATGGAAAAACTGGCGGAAACACGGATGGGTTATAACGAAGTGACATTTTTGTCTGATCGGGTCTGTGGTATTTGTGGTTTTGCTCACAGTACGGCTTATGCCACCTCTATTGAAAATGCAATGGGAATTGTGGTTCCAGAGCGAGCTCAGATGATCCGCGCCATATTGCTGGAGATCGAGCGGTTGCATTCCCATTTGCTTAACTTAGGCTTAGCCTGCCATTTTGTTGGCTTTGATTCAGGTTTTATGCAATTTTTTCGGGTACGTGAATCTTCGATGAAGATGGCTGAAATCCTGACCGGGGCACGTAAAACCTATGGACTTAATCTAATTGGCGGTATTCGCCGTGATCTGCTGAAAGATGACATGAAAAAAAACCGCCAATTGGCCCAGCAGATGCGGCGTGAAGTGCAAGAACTAGTAGAGATATTATTAACGACCCCCAATATTGAGCAACGTACCGTCGGCATCGGACGTTTAGATCCGCAAGTCGCGCGCGATTTTAGTAATGTTGGCCCTATGGTACGCGCCAGTGGCCATGCGCGTTATACGCGCAGGGATCATCCTTTTATCGGTTATGGTTTACTACCGCTAGAGGTGCATAGTGAACAGGAATGCGATGTACTTGCTCGCCTTAAAGTTCGTATCAACGAAGTCTTTACCTCACTCAATATGATCGATTTTGGTTTAGATAATCTACCTGGTGGTGCATTAATGGTAGAAGGATTTACCTATATTCCGCACCGTTTTGCTTTAGGTTTTACTGAAGCACCCCGCGGCGATGATATTCACTGGAGTATGACCGGCGACAATCAAAAACTATGGCGTTGGCGCTGTCGGGCGGCAACTTATGCCAATTGGCCGACACTGCGCTATATGCTACGTGGCAATACTGTGTCTGATGCCCCACTGATAATTGGCAGTCTTGATCCGTGTTATTCCTGTACTGATCGTATGACTGTTGTCGACGTGCGTAAGAAAAAGAGTCAAGTGGTGCCTTATAAAGAACTAGAACGTTACAGCATTGAACGTAAGAATTCACCGCTGAAATAACTTTTGCTTTTGCGGCGGCGGTTTACCCCTGAACGTATTAGGGTTATGGCAAGCCGTTTATGGCTAACTAGCGCAATCTCTTTCGTCAGTTGCGTACAGTCAGTAAAAGCCAACTGGAGTTATCATGTTTAATTTTATTAAGAAAGCTTTAAAAACTGGGATAGTTACCGAAGATTATCCACTGACGCCAATTAAAGTGGATAAAAACTTTCGCGGTAAACCGCAACATAATCCGCAACAATGTATCGGTTGTGGGGCATGCGTCAACGCTTGTCCATCTAATGCACTGACCGCCGAAATTGATTTGCCAAAAGGCCAACTGTTCTGGCAATTGAACCTTGGTCGTTGCATTTTCTGTGGTCGTTGTGAAGAGGTTTGTCCAACGGCGGCCATTCGTTTGTCACAGGAATATGAACTAGCAGTATGGCGGAAAGAAGATCTTTGCCAGCAGGCACGATTTGCTATCTGTTATTGCCGGGTATGTCAGCGTCCTTTGGCAGTTAAAAAAGCGATCAACTATGTTATCGAGATACTGAAACATAATGGCGATCAACGCGCTGAACACCATCGAGAAAGCTTTGAAACTTGCCCTAATTGCAAACGCTTACAGGGATTGACTCCGGCAGATAAAATCGATTTAAGCCGTGAAATGAAGGAGACTATTTGATGAGCCAGTTTTTGGCATCGCGTGATCAGCAAGGTATGCCGGTACCGGTAGCAATAGAAGAGTCTATCGCAAGTATGAAAGCATTATTGTTGAAGAAAATTAAACGCTCTGCTTATGTTTATCGGGTTGACTGTGGCGGTTGTAATGGCTGTGAAATTGAAATTTTTGCCACCCTTTCTCCCATGTTTGATGCCGAGCGTTTTGGCATTAAAGTCGTTCCTTCCCCACGTCACGCTGATATATTGCTGTTTACTGGGGCGGTTACGCGCGCAATGCGGACGCCAGCATTACGCGCCTGGCATTCAGCTCCTGATCCCAAAATTGCCATATCCTATGGCGCATGTGGTAATTCAGGTGGCATTTTTCACGATCTGTATTGTGTTTGGGGCGGCACGGATAAGATCGTGCCTGTCGATGTTTATATTCCTGGCTGTCCACCGACACCGGCTGCGACCTTATATGGTTTTGCCATGGCTTTAGGCTTGCTGGAGCAAAAAATTCATCTGCGTGAACCCTTTGAAGAGGATAATCAACCGGCAGAAATTCTCCATTCAGATATGTTACAACCGTTGCGAGTCCGTATCGATCGTGCTGCCCGACGTTTAGCTGGCTATCGCTATGGTCGTCAGATTGCTGACAATTTTATCAATTATCTCATGCAGGGTGAAGATTGCGTGGCGCAATGGTTGGCTGACGAAAATGATCCGCGCTTAAATGAAATTGTTGCCAATCTTAGCCAAATTGTTGAGCAGGAGCGGATTAAATGAGTGATAAGGTGGTGTTCAGTCAGCTAAGCCGTAAATTTATTGATGAAAATGAGGGCACGCCACCGTAGGCACAGCAAGTTATCTATTATGGACTTGCCATTGGTCACCATTTAGGCGTGATAGATTGTTTACAAGCTGTACTTAGCTGTCCCTGGCCAGAATATCAGCTCTGGATTGCTACTCTCGAAGCAGGAAGTGAAGCGCAGCGAAAAATGGCGGGTGTTGCTCGTTATGGCGAAATTGTTATTGATAATAGCCATGTGGCAATGCTGGCAAAGGCTTTTAGCGCGGCGCTAAGCAAACAGACTAACCAACAGCAAAGTTGGAGCCAGCAGATGCGGAACATGCTAGCTAATATTCACCAAGAGAGTGCTATCTATTTGATGGTAAGGAGGGAGCGTGGCTGATGTCTTACTCTGTGTCGGCAATAGTATGATGGGTGATGACGGCGCAGGGCCATTGCTGGCAGAGATGTGTCGTAATACACCCCAAGGGGCATGGATAGTCATTGATGGCGGTAGTGCGCCAGAAAATGATATCGGGGTTATTCGCGAATTACAGCCAAATCGTTTGTTGATTGTTGATGCGACTGATATGGGACTGGCGGCGGGTGAAATTCGGCTGATCGATCCACAAGATATCGCTGATATGTTTATTATGTCGACCCATAATATGCCACTTAATTATCTTATTGAGCAGCTAAAAGAGGATACTAACGAGGTGATTTTCTTAGGTATTCAGCCAGATATTGTCGGCTTCTATTACCCGATGACGGCAGCGGTAAAAATAGCCGTTGAAACAGTTTATGCCAGTCTGGCTGATAATCAGCAGCTAAGGCAGTTCCGGCCACTATAAATATTGCATCGCATTGAGTAGCAAAAATGGGCTTGGCTAACGCAATTTTCTGGTTTCAGGCCCGCATTTTATTCTACTCATACGATCTAACTGTATTGCGCCAATATTTGTCATTGTCAATCGTGATAATGACAGGCACGTGCCAATTTTTTGTTAACTTAAAATTGGCACAGTTTATGAATATATTTCGCTATTGACTGTCATTGCTGGAGAAGTGAATGAATTGTTTCATTATTACTAATGCCAATAAATGTATTGGTTGTCGTACCTGCGAAGTGGCTTGTGTGGTATCTCATCAGGAAACCCAGGACTGTGCTTCACTCACACCGAAGACTTTCTTGCCACGTATCCATGTTATTAAAGGGGTTAGTGTCTCAACCGCCACGACCTGCCGCCAATGTGAAGATGCGCCCTGTGCCAACGTTTGTCCTAATGGTGCGATTACTCGTGAAAGCGATTTTGTCCACGTTCATCAAGCGCGTTGTATTGGCTGTAAAACTTGTGTTGTTGCTTGTCCTTATGGTGCGATGGAAGTGGTTTCACGGCCAGTCGTACGCAATAGTGGGGCTGGGTTGAATCTTGTCGTCGAGAAGGCTGAGGCAAATAAATGTGATCTTTGCCATCATCGCGCGGAAGGGCCGGCTTGTATTCAGGCTTGTCCTACCAACGCAATTATGTGTGTTGATCGTAACAAACTGGAACAACTCAATTTTGAGAAGCGCCGGCGGGCAGCGTTAAATGGTATAGCTAATCAAATTTTCTAACTAGTCAGCGCGGCATTAACCAACATGATAAGTGAAAATGGTACCTTATTGCGGATCTATGGCAAAGTTCAAGGGGTCGGATTTCGGCCCTGGATTTGGCAATTGGCGCAACGACTAGCCCTTAAAGGGGATGTTTATAACGACGGTGCCGGTGTAGTTGTGCGTATTGTTGGCGATGCCAGCAGGTTACTTGCTCAATTGCCAATCGATTGCCCGCCACTGGCTCGTATTGATCAAGTGCAGCAATTTCCCTGGCACTGGCGTCAATTGCCGCAGGATTTCACTATTCAGCATAGCGTGCCAGCAACGATGGCAACCCAAGTTGCTCCTGATGCAGCTACTTGCCAGGCATGTTTGCGAGAAATGAATGATCCAAACCAACGTCGCTATCGCTACCCATTCATTAATTGTACTCACTGTGGGCCGCGTTTTACCATTATTCGCGCGATACCCTATGATCGTCCGTTTACCGTTATGGCGGCTTTTCCGCTATGTGCGCCTTGTGCAGCAGAATATCGTGATCCTGCTGACAGGCGTTTCCATGCCCAACCTATTGCTTGTGCTGATTGTGGGCCGCAGGTGCTCTGGCTGGCAGAAAATGAGCGACAAGAAAAAGAGGCGGCAATTCAGGCCGCCATTAACGCATTGCAAAAGGGTAAAATTATAGCGATTAAAGGGATAGGTGGTTTCCATCTGGCTTGTGATGCTAATAATCCAATAGCAGTAAAGCGTTTGCGTCAGCGTAAACAGCGACCGTCAAAACCCTTAGCTGTGATGATCACTGATGCAATGGCCAGCCTTCTGCCTAAACAGGCTCAGTCACTTTTGCAGTTACCTGCGGCGCCAATTGTATTAGTGGATAAACAATGGCTATCGTTAGTTGATGAGATCGCACCACAGCTTAACGAGGTCGGTGTCATGCTGGCGGCAAATCCGTTACAACATCTATTAATACAGACTGTCGCGCGTCCCTTAGTGATGACTTCAGGCAATCTCAGTGGTTGTCCGCCGGCATTGAATAATGAACAAGCATTGACTGACCTAGTTGATATTGCGGACGGCTGGCTATTACACAATCGGGATATTTTACAGCGGATGGATGATTCCGTTATGCGCGTCTCGGGTGAAATGCTACGTCGAGCCAGAGGTTTTGTGCCCGACAGCTTGCCTTTACCGCCCGGTTTTAGCAAAGTACCCCCGTTGTTATGCTTAGGTGCCGATCTAAAAAATACTTTCTGTCTGATCAGGGATCAACAGGCGATTCTCAGTCAGCATCTGGGCGATCTCAATGAGCAAAATATTGAAGCTCAGTGGTGGCAGGTCGTGACCAGGATGCAGCAGATTTGGCAGTTCACGCCACAAAAAATCGTGACTGATAAACATCCGGCCTATCGTACACGACAACTGGCGCAGCAAATGTCTTTGCCGATAGTCACAGTGCAGCATCATCATGCCCATGCTGTCGCCTGTTTGGCTGAGCATCTTTGGCCAAGGCATGCAGGCGATGTTATTGCATTGATCCTCGATGGTATTGGTTGGGGAGATGATGATCAGCTATGGGGTGGGGAATGTTTGCGTGTCAATTATAATGAATGTGAAAAATTGGCGGGATTGCCTGCAGTAGCGTTGCCAGGGGGTGATTTGGCTGCACGCTAGCCCTGGCGGAATTTATTGGCCCAGTGGCTAGCATTTGTACCAGACTGGCAAATGCGTTCGGAAGCCAAAATATTGGCAGATAAACCCTGGCAGCCATTAGCACGAGCGATAGAACGAGGCATTAACGCACCACTTGCTTCTTCTGCCGGACGCTTATTTGACGCGATTGCGACAGCGCTTGGCTATGCGCCGGCGCAACAAAGTTATCAAGGCGAAGCCGCTAGCAGATTAGAGGCTTTGGCGCTAACCGTCAATCATATCAACCACCCAGTAACGCTACCGGTTAAAGATAACCAATTAGATATGATGACATTTTGGCAACAATGGCTCGATTGGCAGGCACCCGATGCTTGGCGCGCCTGGGCCTTTCACGACGCGTTAGCTAGAGGATTGGCTGAACTGGCCACCTATCATGCGCTGTTGCGAAAAATCACCACCATTGTTTGTAGTGGCGGTGTATTGCATAATCGCTTACTGCGTCAACGGCTACAGTTTTGGTTAACTGATTTTCAACTATTGTTACCAATGAATTTACCTGCTGGTGATGGCGCCATTGCTTTTGGTCAAGCGTTGATTGCCGCAGCAAAATTTTCTTAATCGCCGGTGCTAAACGTCAAAAGATTACCCATCCATTGCGGTGACAACAGCAGTTTTATTCACGCTGTCATAACGGTAGTTTGTTAGTGACTT
The DNA here is from genome assembly GCF_004768525.1 of Arsenophonus nasoniae. Lineage (NCBI taxonomy): Bacteria > Pseudomonadati > Pseudomonadota > Gammaproteobacteria > Enterobacterales > Morganellaceae > Arsenophonus > Arsenophonus nasoniae. Next base: position 2,783,954 of record NZ_CP038613.1, on the reverse strand, counting down.
GTTTGTCATGTCATTTATGTCGAACGAATGACACTATCAGTCAGAATTAATATTTTTTCTTTATTTTCCAGCTAGTTAATCATTTTGGTATGAGTGGCACGCTTCATGCATCTTAATGCTTAATCCTTTTCCAATTATGAAGTTAACAGGAGTAATGCGGATGAAAAAAGTCGTCACGGTTTGCCCCTACTGTGCATCAGGTTGCAAAATCAACCTGATGGTTGATAAAGGCAAAATTGTCAAAGCGGAGGCGGCGCAGGGGAAAACCAATCAAGGTACTTTATGCCTAAAAGGTTATTACGGTTGGGATTTTATCAATGATACCCAAATCCTTACCCCGCGCTTGAAATCACCGATGATCCGCCGTCAACGAGGCGCTAAGCTGGAGGCTGTTTCATGGGATGAAGCACTGAACTATGTGGCTAACAAGTTGGGTGCAATTAAAGCCCAATATGGGCCGGATGCCATTATGACAACGGGTTCCTCCCGTGGCACTGGCAATGAAACCAATTACATTATGCAAAAATTTGCCCGGGCGGTTATCGGAACCAATAATGTTGATTGCTGCGCGCGCGTCTGACATGGCCCATCGGTTGCAGGTCTGCACCAGTCGGTCGGAAATGGCGCAATGAGTAATTCGATTGTCGGTATCGAAGATACTGATTTAGTTTTTGTTTTTGGTTATAACCCAGCTGATTCTCACCCTATTGTGGCTAATCGGGTGATCAAAGCCAAGCAAAAAGGTGCCAAAATTATTGTTTGCGATCCGCGCAAAATCGAAACTGCCCGTATCGCTGATATGCATTTAGCTTTAAAAAACGGCTCTAACATCGCGTTATTGAATGCAATAGGACATGTCATCATTGAAGAAGATCTTTATGATCATGCCTTTGTCGCTGCGCGAACGGAAGGTTTTGCCGAATATTGTAAGATTGTTGCCGGTTATACGCCAGATTCAGTAGAAGCGATCACGGGGGTTAGCGCGCAGGATATTCGCCAGGCCGCGCGACTTTATGCGCAAGCGGAACGAGCCACCATCCTCTGGGGCATGGGGGTAACCCAGTTCTATCAAGGAGTGGAAACCGTGCGTTCACTGACCAGCCTGGCACTGCTAACGGGTAATCTGGGCAAACCCAGTGTCGGTGTCAATCCAGTACGTGGGCAAAACAATGTGCAAGGTGCCTGTGATATGGGGGCATTGCCGGACACCTATCCCGGTTATCAGTATATTAATGTAGCAGAACATCGTAACAAATTTGCCGAAGCTTGGGGTGTTGAGAGTCTACCGGCAAATGTGGGTTATCGCATTAGTGAGTTACCTCATCGGGTAGAACATGGCGAAGTTCGTGCTGCTTATATTATGGGTGAAGATCCATTACAAACCGATGCTGAGTTACCTGCGGTACGTAAAGCATTTGCTGATTTAGAATTGGTCATTGTACAGGATATCTTTATGACCAAAACTGCTGCTGCGGCCGATGTGATCCTGCCTGCGACTTCTTGGGGCGAGCATGAAGGCGTTTATACTGCGGCAGATCGGGGTTTTCAGCGTTTTTTCAAAGCGGTAGAACCAAAATGGGATCTAAAAACTGACTGGCAAATTATTTGCGAAATTGCTACTCGCATGGGTTATCCGATGCACTATAACAATACGCAACAAATTTGGGATGAATTGCGGCGTTTGTGTCCTGATTTCTATGGTGCTACTTATGAAAAAATGGGTGAACTAGGCTATATTCAATGGCCATGCCGTAGTGAATCTGATGATGATCAGGGAACGGATTATCTGTTTGAAAAAACCTTTTCCACACCCAATGGCTTGGGGCAGTTCTTTACTTGTGACTGGGCACCACCCTTAGATCGCATCAACGAAGAGTATCCGCTGGTACTATCCACCGTGCGTGAAGTGGGGCACTACTCCTGCCGCTCGATGACCGGTAACTGTGCGGCATTGGCCGCTTTAGCCGATGAACCGGGTTATGTACAAATCAATACGGCGGATGCTAAAAAACTGGGTATTGAAGATCAAACCTTGGTTTGGATCCAGTCACGGAAAGGGAAAGTGATCACCCGCGCGCAAGTCAGTGAGCGTCCTAATAAAGGTGCAGTATATATGACTTATCAGTGGTGGATTGGGGCTTGCAATGAATTGGTGGCAGAAAATTTAAGCCCGATAACTAAAACACCGGAGTTTAAATTCAGCGCTGTTCGGCTGGAGCCTATCGCCGATCAACGAGCTGCTGAACAATATGTGATTGATGAATATCATAAGTTGAAAAGACAACTGCGTGAAAGCGCTTTAGGTTAGATAAAGATTGGTTGTTTTATTTAGTCAGATAAACAACCCCAATTGGGGTTGTTTATGTTTGTGGGTTTAAATTATATCGACCGCTATTAATAAAGTTAGCCAAATACTGACCCAATTTGCTTTTTCCCCCTTTGCATTGGTTTAATTGTTCTCTTTCTTGTCAGGAAAGTTTTTTAAAAATAAGGCAAAGCGGTTAATAAATTTGGGGTTATCACATTGTGGTGAATTATTAAATTTCTTCATACATATGTCTTTAATTTTGTCGTGTTTATTTTCTTGTAAGTTTATTATCTCTACTAAGTCGTCATTTTGATTTTCGGTAGTATAAATGAATCTACTATCGTTATTATTTGCCGAAGAAAGTGAGCTAAAACCGACTAACAAACTAATGGTAAAAATTTTCAATCGCCATTTCATCGTCTATCCTCCTAAAAGAGTAAAAATGAATATTGATAATAATTATATTTTTAACATTTTCATTACTATTTTGGTGTGTGGCTAGTTTTACAAGCGAAAAATAGAACATAGTACTCAACAAGTTAAATAGCGATAGCTCATTAGGTTACCAGCAATTAACGCTTAAAACAGAGATAAGTTTTGCCTTATCTCTGTTAAAAGATTGCTTAATATTATTTAATCTTAAATGAGTTTTTTGCTAGCACATAGCAAAGCAATTTACTCTGCTATCCGAACATCAATACAGCCTTCGCCGCCATATTCTTTAGTGGCAGAATTACAACTTGCCTCTACGGCTTTATCATCATCCTTAAAGACAATGGTATCTTTATCATCATCATCTTTAAAAATGATTGCATCACTATCTGTTACAGTGCTGTTGCTAGGTGTTTTGTCACCGGCTAAAGCAAAAAAGTTAGCGGACAAAAGCATAGTAAGAATAAGAATTTTGATGGTTGATTTCATAATTAATCCTCCGATAGATAGGTAAAAATTATGATATATATCACACTTATAATTTTAACATAAAATTAACATTTATGTTAATTGTTTTGGTGGTTATTGTTATTTTTGGTATATATTTCTGTATTGGATTTAGTGGGGTGGGTTATGGGGGTTTTTGGTGGTGCATGGGTAATTTGGTATTAGGGGGGAGATGTTTTAACTACTATGTTTTTTTTCTATTTATGGCGAAATTTTTAAAACTGATAAATTGAAAATATTAATCGAAAATCAATTTATTATTTTAATGATGAGTAGTAAGCAATTATTTTAATGTGAATCTGGTCTAATATTAGCTGAAGTAGATACTTTTAGTCTCAGTGGCGCTAAAGACTAGTGCAAAGTCAGAAAGCCAGAATTATGTAAACCAGGCAATAAAAGAGTTAAACATAACGCGCGTGATAATCGCCCACAGAGAAACTACTATTTCATCAGTAGACAGGGTGATCTCGCTTAATGCACTGCCCGTCAATTAAAATACCTAAAAAAGTATAGGGAATACATCCTATAAACAGTGCGGGACAGCGGTTTATACGACTGGATTTTATTAACTTATTGATTTTAAAGTATTCATGTTAATATTAATAAATTTTTGCGATCGAGGTGTCAGCACCTGAGCAGACTGACTTAGAAAGACAGCCACAACTGTTCTGTATTGACAATAAAATCAAATTAGAATCCGGCAAAACCAGTTCAGTATATGGTTAGGTTGCTGTTAAAAGTATAGCCCTAAAACCATGCTCAGCGAGAGAAAATGAACGCTACCACTAAACTGAAAACTAAAACGGCACAGTAGAAAAGGATGTTACCTGAGTATTGAGATAGGGCATTCAGATGCGCGCTACCTTGCTTTTTTAGTTTTTGAATAGCATCTTTTTCATTATTTGCTTCTATTGTGTAAGGATATTTAGTAAATCCCTTGCTTTTCATTTCCTTGGAAAGCTCACGCGTCACAAGATCCGCTGTAATTACTTTTGATTCTTTGTCTTTAATAAAAATTATATAGTTATTCATCGTCCCACCTAATACCAGAAAATATTATCCAACAACCCTCTGAACAAGCACTACTGTTTGTATTATCTTTAAGATCGCCGTTAAAGACATTTTTTATCTGAAGCGGATCCCCAGGCAGTAAAAGTTACCCAGCTCCCGACTCTTTTTTCTCCAGCGAGAAAAAATAACCTTTTAGTAAGTATTGTTCGTGAAATTTACCATCCCTTTTAGGGTTTAAGTAGTCAAGATACAGAATACCCTCCTTAATCAGAAGAAATCCAAAACTATATTCCGTGATCGAAATCACAAAAAAGTTTTTATATTTTCACCTGATACACTACTGGGCGAATAAATGTAATTGGAACAGGTAAATCAACATAAGGAAATGTATTATGAAAGAAATTTTAAGTAACCAGTATGACGACGTATCTGGTGGTTGGGCAGATAAGGATGGAAGTAGTCACAGTTCAGCAGACGATGGCGGATCTCGCTCCGGTGATGGCGGTAACGACAAGGGGGCCTCATCCCTTTTAGACAGAGCTGTTTCTGTATATTACAGCAACCCTTATGGTAGCGGTGCTGGTGCAAGTGGTTTCTGGGAAAACGGAAATTCCGAGAAATCCGGTAGTGGTGGTTACAATGGAAATGGCACAGGTTCTCTCGAGAGATAGCTTAGTGGTAAAAATCATTGATGCTACAGAAAAAAGTGCAGGCTGTCAGTCTGTGCTTTTCCAAAACCACAGTGAACAACGCCTACTACAAGACGTCTCATCATTCAGGGTCTGGGACAGTTAGTATTAAAGGTCCTCAGGTTCGGCGGTCAGTTTTTTACACTGAAAAAGATCAGATAGGTTTGGTTGACCTACTCCCTTTCTTTTAATATACAGTGATATGAGTGTACGAAAAAGCATTGTTTGACTACTGTATTAATAGATACTCAGCTTAGAGAAATTTTATTATATCCCGACAAAGACAAAGTTAAAAAAACAATAATGTTTATGAGCAAAATGGATAGAACCGTTGCGCTTAATATGCTATTGAGTTGATTGGTAGTGTCCATTTGAGTATAAGTAGTGGAAACAAAGTGGGCATTATATAATGCAAAAGGGCTACGTTTTCACGCAACCCCTTGATTTATTTGGTGGAGCTGGCGGGAGTTGAACCCGAGGGTAAAATCATATATCTTATTGATATTAAAAGTTTTTATATAAAAAATATATTGTAAGTGAATTTGACGTGCATTATATAGTCTGTTTGTAGGTGTATCATAGTCATTTTTTTGCTGATGCTTTTACGCTTTTTGTAGCATTGCCATCATATTCTTTTAGATATGATCCATAGTGTCTGAATAACATTTCAGGTCCCTTATGTCCCATTTGCGCAGCTAGCCAAAATAAATTTGCACCTTGGCTAATATGTCTGGTAGCAAAAGTATGTCTTGTTTGATAAGGGTTACGATATCTAATTCCAGCTTTCCTTAAAGTTGGCATCCATGCCTTCTTTCTAATCGCGTCCGCTCCAGCCCAAGGTTTTTTTGTTTTTGGATCTTCAAATATTTCTTTTGTCTTGAGAAAAGTGAATGGTTTCTGATTTTGTAAAGCTAAAATTGCCTGATCATTTAATTCTACTTTTCTTGTCCCTGATTTAGTTTTTGTTCCCTTAATAATACCTACAACACTAGCAGATGAGATATAAGCTAATCTTTGAACGAAATCGATATCATCCCAACGTAAAGCGCATAATTCGGAACTACGTAATCCAGTATTTATTGCAAACTGGAATAAATTTTCCCATTGCTTGTATTTTGTTGCTGATAATAGAAGCTCCACTTCGCTTGGGGAAAGTGGATCAATAACATATATACTTTCTTTACTTGTATTGTTTGAGTGATATCTTGCTGCGGTAACTTGACTAACAGGATTTATATTGATAAGTCCATCAGTTATTGCCTCATCTATAGCACTACGAAGAAACGACAGTTGATTTCTAATTGTTTTCAATGTTGTATTTTTTCTCTGTATCCAGTTTTTTATTACAGCTGGAGTTAGCGATCTTACTTGTATGTTATGTAATTCCATTAAAGCATTAATACATTTTTTATACCCATTAATTGTTGATGGTGATAGTTGTCTTTTTTTACAGATCATAATATATTCATTTAAATAATCGATAACACGCTTTTCCTTGGTTGATATTCCAAATAAAATTAATTTTTTTGAATGAGGAAAATATTTAACATAATTAAAATTATTAAGCTTTATATTATTCTGTATTTCTCCTAATAGCCTTTCTGCGTACTTTATATTTTTATTATTTACCTGTAACCCTGAAAGAGGTTCTCTACATAAAATCCCTTTATATGTAAAAGTTAAAACTATGGTTTCGCCTTTTTTATGTTGACGAATAGTTATACCTCTTGGCAATTTATTTTGTTCTTTCTGGCCCATTTGTTTACCTCCCTAATATCAATCCAGCGCTCTTTTGAACCTTCAACTTTTAAGACTTGCACACCTTCTTGCCAAAATTGCCTTTGCAAACGTTTATTTATTGCTTCGGTTGATTCACCAAATAACTCACAATATTTTGAGATTGGTACGCATTCGTAAAACATATTTACCTCTGTACATTTTCAGATGTATATCATTCAAAAACTCACACTATTCTCAGGCGCTTCATTGCCCCATAGATCCCAGCCCTGTACTTTGTCACAAGCAAAAAGTTCGATACGCTTCACATCACCGTAGAGCTTCTCTAATCGGTAATGGACTTCTTTTGGTTTTTGGCTATGTTCACCGAGACAGGCGTAGATAACTTGTTTGATGGAAGCGTCCTTGCGTTCTAGTCCTTTTCCCTTGATGGCAATTAAACAATCTTCTGAATTACTGCGGGTGTAGTTACCGCCATTCATGCGTGTTTCAGCATTGAGTAATGTCAGAAAGTCATCAGCATCAGATAGCTCAGCTTTTTTGATAGCTTTGGAGATCCGCTCTTTGGCTAACTTATTGAGCTTGACCCAGGTAAATCCCTTCATGGTTTTGACTTTAAATCCCCATGCTTCCGCCAACCGGATAGCTTCCAGCGCAAAGTTACCCGTATACCACATGCAGAGTACGGAGTTATCATTAACGATGGTTTCTATAGGTAGTCGAGTAAGGGAGTAAAAGTCAGTGGTGTTGTAGTGATTGTGTGCTGCGCCGTTTGATGCTTTGTTTTGGTATTGCCAGGGTGGGTCTGCGAGTATCAGGTCATACTTCACGTCATCTCCTAAACATACCCGCTTTTACTTTTATGCAAGTCGTCTATTTTTTCTAACACAGTGATTTTATTACCGCCATTTCCGGTTAATGTTCCGTTTTCTCCATCGGTATCAAATTGATATATCAATCCTTTGTTTGTTAATTTTTTCTCCTTCAATCTAATTATTTTCATCCTTTCACCATGATAAATAACCTGCATCCCTGCTTTGACATGGTGTAACGTTGTTCTGTATTCCTGGGTGTTATTCATACAGTTACGCCCATTACCAATCAAATGATTACCATTCTGATCAAAATTTGATCAACTTCAGTTAATTATGATATATTCATACCGTTGTGTGTTCGTAACCACAACATTTCCCTAATATTGCCAGCCTTGCGCTGGTCTTTTTTTGAGTGATTCAGAAATACCAAATAGTGGTCAATCTCTAGTGAATACGTTGGCTATTAGCAAATAACGATTTCAGATTGATACCGTATACCTGTAGCCATGATTCAGCAGGCCATGACTTAACCTGACCATAACGAATATCGGGTACTTCGGTTGCCTCCATCTGGTTCTCACGGCACCATCTGCGAAGTGGGGCAAATTTATACTCTTTTCCTGTGGCATTCTTTACTGCTGTGATAGTGGCATGTTTAACACTTTCTCCTAGTCGTTCTGTCAGTTCCTGATTTTTACGTGTAGCAACACTGAGTTTACCCATTGCAGAAGCTTCACGAGTGCGACTGATTTGTGATTTTGTCCTAATTGCTTTATCACGTTCATCTGAAATAACCAGTTTTTCTTTTTCTGACTCAACTAGCGCTTCCAATGCTTGAATATAATTTCCAGGTAATGTTTTTTGGTATTGGATAGGACGGAAATAGGCGTTTTCCATTTTTTCAAAGAAAGCCCACGCTTCGTCAGTATCAACAATTTTTGACATACGAGCTGCGCCTTTCTCTGTCCATAATGTCAACGATGTTGTATGTTTATTAACCGAGTCGTTAATAGTCACGCGGTTTCTAAATTCATGTAATTCCTTACCTTCCAGCTTAAATACATGAACTCCTTCTATAAATCTATTTCGATTACGTGACAGATTTTTTCTAATTCCTGCTTCTGATATAGCATACCCCTTAGCAAGGGTTTCAGTAGTTACCACTCGAACATTTTGCCACTCGATAACGGGTAATTGATTTGAATCGATAGTAATTAAATTTTGCATATAGCAATTCCTCAATAGTTAAAATTGATGAATGAATATAGATGTTGACTCAGTGGAATAGGTAAGGTGGGGTAATTACTTCTTAACGCAAATCGCTTTGGCATCTATATCTTTGAAAGTCTCAAATTCACGTTCAAACTGCTTAGCGGCGAATTGGCACATATTTTCAGTGTCAAATTCTTGAGTATGAACACTTGCAAAGTCATTTGACGCGTAAGGGCTGGCGTACATGGATAGGATTAAAACCCACATGGTAGGAACTCCTTGTCTAAAAAGGATTAAACTCATTATTTACTGGCGTATGGGTTGGTCTACGCTCGTCTCTATCTTTTAGAGTACGCAACAGGTTTTTAACTGCTTGAGCGGGTTTGTTTTCAACTTTTTCTAAAAGCGTTTGTCCAGTGTTTGCTACAAATGGCATACGGATATCAAAGCTGTAACTTTCATCGCCATTTTTCTTCGTTCTTAGAACTTTTAGCAAAACAAGTCCTACTTTTTTGCCATGGAATTCTGGCGCAACCAGGTTATTGTTGTGGACAACCGAGGTTACTCGCTGAATTCCAATACATCCCATCATGGCATTGACCATATTTTGACCGAAAGGGTTTACCGTGCCGTCATTTTTCTTACAACAAATACTTAGATAGTTAACTTTTCTGCCATCCTCCGATTCACCAGAGAATTCAATAAACTCAGCGCCTTTTTCACTTTTGCTTAATTTTGCCTCAGTAATCGTGATTACATATGCGCCTGATTCATTAATGAAACCTCCTTGATAAGCAGCAAGGGCAGATTCTTCTGTATAAGTAAAAATAATGTTGTGATTCATACTTTATTTTCCTCTTGTTGTGATGTAATGCCATAATAGTTGCAGATGACTTTATCTATTTTATTTAAGTCATTTTCAATGAGTTGAGAATCAAACATTCCCATAGGGCTTTTGCAGCAATCACTGCCATTTGATTGAGTTGAAAAAGAGTAAGAGCCGTTTGATACATGTGTTCGTAAAACGATAGTAAAATATCCTTCGGGTACAAGCGTTGAATCAACTAATTTACCGACCGTTTTCATCCGAACGCTGCCGAAGTCATCGGTTTGAGTGTGAGACAGGATGTAAACCCGCCGATGCTCAGAACCCTCACCAGCAGCTCTAAACACATCCCAGGCATTCTTACCAATAGAAGTGAATTTGTCGTATCCTCGTTCATTACATTTAGCCATGAGTTCATTAACCATCACAGCCTGATAGTCATCAATAACAATAATTTCATGTGGAGCTTTTTTAAGAACGGCTACGATATTATCGGTTTGGTCAGTGCGATATATATTGCCATCAGGATTGTCGCTATTTCTTAATTTCCATTGTTTTGTGGGAAATGGCAGCGGTTTATTTATGCATTGAACGATTAACGTTTTACTTGCATCAAGATTTCTTAAACTAGTGCTTTTACCTGTTCCTGATTCACCTAGGATTAAAGTTGCTGTTCCCATTTTAATCACCCCTTATTTTTCCGCCTAATGGTCCATCTCTTAGTTCCTGACCAATAAAAGGATTGTATTCTTTATTTTTAGTTTCTATCGTTTGGTGAGTATTTATCGATGACTGACTTATTAATTTTTCTAGCGCTTTTGCTTCTTTATCGTACATTTCCATTGCTTGACGTTTTTCTTTCATCGATGGCGATAAAGGTTCTTTTCCTTGCCTGATTGCGTCCATCTGTTGTATTGCATAGGCAATAGCGTCTTCTTTTGATAGGCATCTCCTTTTATCCGTTAGCCTCGGCATTTTCATGTAAAATCTCCTCGAAAATCCTGCCAGCTAACAGGGACGTTTAGGTGTCCAAGTACTTCACGTTGATGTTCATATTTGTTATGCTCCTTAAGCTCATTGCTTTTTCTTTGCACCTTGAGCAACTGAGTCAACTCAAATAAAGTCATCGGTTATTCCTATCTTGCTAACAGTAAAACGAGGGTTGCCAATGCGATGATTAGCACGGTGGGGATAATTTTTATGGCGTCTTTTCTGGCGAAGCTGTCACTATTTAAGACGTAGCGAAGCTCCTGCTGCTTAAGCTGGTTCATGTTTTTGGCTCTTAATTGATATTCAGATGTGATTAATTTGTAGAATACGGTCTTTATTCGTCCGATTTCTTTGATTGATATTTAAGTAGTGCCTGTGTTGCTCTGCGGTGTCGACGATGTGCGTTATAGAGTTCACGCTTTTTCTTCATTAACGCCCTATAGTGGGGCTTTGTATGCTCGATGACGCCTTCGTATTCTGGTTTTTCTGGGCTAAGTGAACCACAATGCGCTCTAGGGTCACCATTTTTGAGTAAATATTGGCGTATGGCAGAATGATAAATATCTTTCAGCGTCACGATGGCTTTTTCGCAAGCAAAAATATCTTTGGATGCCGCAATGATACGAGCAATAATAACGTCCTGATTCATCGTCATCTTAGGCCACCTGACTATATTTGTCGTGGGTGAATTCACCATTCCAGTCTTTCTTCATCGGTAGCTTACCTTTAAAGTATTGGTTATATAGCCATGTAGCCCCCTTTTTTAGCAGAACGATTTTGTAACACTGACGTTGCCCGTAATCGTTTGTCATGATGAAGGGGGATTCGGTTAGATACGTGTCTCTCGCATAGGAATGAACACGCCAGACATGAGCCTTGCTGATATCCTTTTCTGCATCGTAGAGAAAATGACGCGATTCGAGAAATAAATTAACCTGGTTAATGTTTACGCCATTAAGCTGCTTGCAAAACTGAACGGGTGTCATCCCAGCCTGAAACAGGTTTTTTAAACAATCAATTTCGGTTTTTTGTTCCTTGTTAACTAACGATAAGTGTTGAACTTTCTCTGCCATTTCAGCAGCAAGCCGTAGTGCATCAGGAAGTGTTTGTGGAATAACATGTGTAGCCGTTTTTGCCTGTCTTTCGCATTCAATGAAATACTGTCTGGCCTGTTTGCCTTTTTCATTACGCTCAACCATTGATAACTCTTTCGCCATATCGAAGGAAATGTGGTATTCCTTCGCTGGACGACCTCCGAAGGGGTTTTCGCCAGAATTGGCGAAAACTATATAGTCGATATTTTCTACAAATCCGTACTGCTTAATACGGTCTTTAATCCAATTTGAAAAATCCTTGCCAACTTCTAGAAATTGATGTAAGTCACGAGCATTGACTGTTTGGATTAATTCGCCGTTAATGTTTTTAGTTTCTATTGCAATCAGTTGATGTAATTTAGACATAAAAATATTTCTCCGTAATTAAACGAATTAAGGTGTTAACGTGAAAGATTTTGCAGATTGACCCCTAAACCCGTTATACTTACCAAAAAGGAGGATTTCCTATGGGTCAGGTTGCATTTGATACATTAAAATTTGTTGAAACGCTTGAAAGTGCTGGTTTACCAAAAAATCAGGCTAAAGCGATTTCTTTAGCTGTACGTGAATCACATGAAGCAGTTGATGTAGCGACTAAAGCTGATATTGCTGAAGTAAATCGCAATATTGCTGATGTTCGTAAAGACTTATCTGCTGAGATGAATTTACGTTTCGAAAGAGTAGACGCTCAAATATCTGATGTTCGTAAAGATATGGCGGTGCGTTTCGAGAAAACTGATGGTCAGATAGCGTTGATTCGTAAAGACGTTGAAACTATTGCTACTGGACTACTTTTAAAACTTGGTGGTGTAATCGTTGTGACTATTAGTGCTGCAACGGCAATACTCAAATTCTTCTAATTCTTCTAATTCTTCGATTGCAGGTTCAAATCCTGCACAGCCCGCCAATTTCACGATATATCTTCATCAGCCTACGATTCTCTTTCTCAAGACGATCATTTTCATTTGTTAAGCACCTGATAATTTCTTTGAAAGTGCGTATTTCTCTGTCATCATCATCACGAATATCAATACTGCTTAAGTATATTGAATCGCTCAAATCACGACTGCCATTAGTTACGCCAACCAGATTACCCATATTAGGGTGTTTTGCTGTTAAAATGCGTGGATTGTCCAGTCTCATCATTTGTACTCCTTTGTTTATTCTAATTATTTATTGCTGTGTTAGTACCCAATTCCAATGGCACCCCTACAATCTGGTGGGTTACTGGTTAAATCGCGATTTTGTTTTTCACGAATACTCATATTTGCACATTGACCAAGAATTAACTTATTATTTTCTAAGGCTACAAATGCGTCTCTAATCTTGTGGCTTAGAGTATTAATATCAACTTCGTTTAATGATAAATCGCGTTTGTAATTAATTTCTAACAGATTAGCTAAAACTTCACGTGCTTTGTCTTGTGATTTCTCACTTAATTCTTCAAATTTCATACTTCCTCTTAAATATTAATAAGCTTAAGGATGTGTGCCCAAGTGCCTCTTGGTGTCCGCTTACAGTCATCACGGACGGGTAAACGCAATCAAACTATATTTAGCTATATAAATAGATAATTTATAGTGTGTTGACTGTCCCACGAGCGCAGAGCCGCATTCACACATCCTTAAATTGATTATGGGTTAAAAATAATGCAAGTTTATTAATTACCCTGATTTAATTTTAACCTTACTATAAATAGGGAGGTTATTTTGTGTAATATACGATAAGTGATTAAGCGAGCTGTGATTTGGGCAGGAAAGTTACTGCAATTAGAGAATAATCATCAATACTAGTATTTTTATTTATTCTTCTTTGTAAGCTGGAAGCAAAGCGTATAGGGTTTTTTAGTGTTTCGATAGAGAATCTGGGGCGCTTTTCCCAAAAATGATGGGCACCATCTGACATGATGTACAAATTCAAAAGCCCATTATTTTCAATAAGTTCAGAAACTGGATAGCATAGCTTCTGGTATTGAAGCTCAACAATTCTTGATATAGCCGTTGTGAGTTTATTTTTTCCTTTAATATTTTTTAACTCTTTTTTTGTATATATTTTTTCATCTAATAGACTTTGATGTACGGTATGGTCTTTAGATAATTGGATTAGTTTATTTTTATTTTTTACATAAATTCTTGTATCACCAATATGACCTATATGGACATTATCGTTGTTAACATAACAAAAAGTTAGGGTTGTTGCAGAATGATATAAATCAGGATTTTCATCTGATATTTTTAATATCTCATCTTTGATAGTGCTGAATATAGAATCTATATCTATATCATGATCTAAAACCATTTTTGATAGGTTATTAATAGCTATTTGAGAAGCTAATTTAGCACCTTTATATGAACCGACACCATCAGCTATCGCAAAGATATAACCATTCCCTATTTTTAAAGGAGGTAAAATAGAATCCTGATTTTCCTTGAAATCGTCTTTACCATAAGAAAAGAGACCACAATTTAACAGCTCGATCATTGATTCCTCCTTTCAATTACGTTGTTTAAAGCAGCTAACATTTCTGAAACAGATTGGTACCTATCTTTACATCTTAGATTAGTACTCTTACGTATAATGTCATCAACACCGTCAATCGCTGAAATATCCATTTCTTCCATTATAACGCCAAGTGCGTAGATATCTGACTGTATACTATATTCTCCCTTCTTCGCTTCAGGTGACATATACTCTACAGTTCCTAACGCAATCTGAATCTTTGTTAATATCTCTGATTCAGATTCGTTATTTGAGTTTTTTATTAGGCCGAAATCTGATACTTTATAAACATCATTGTTAAATTTTAGAATATTAGCGGGTTTTAGATCTCTGTGAAGATAACCTTTCTGATGAACATAATTGACTCCCTTTAAGATCATTTTTGTTATTTCCATTTTTTTATTTATATCTAATATATTTTCAGAGAGTTCTTTTCTGAGGTCTGTTTGCGAAAGTTCCATGATAAACCAAGGATTTTTGATTTCCATGTGATGCATGCATATATAGACAACATTAGAATGTTTACAATTAGCTTGATAAAAAACTTCTCGTTTAAATCTTCTTCTCAATTCATCATGAGTAAATATTGAGCCAACATATTCTTTTTGAACGGATAACGTTTTTCTAGCATATTGCCCAGCTAATTTTCCATTCAAATTAAATAATTTTATTAATTCAACTTTCCCAAAAGTACCATTCCCAATTTCTTCAACTGGTTCTATTAAATAGTTCCCTTTTCTTTCCATACTTTTAGCCTTTTTTAAGTATGGACATAATTTACTATTAAATTAATGAGTAACCTGTTAATTAATTGCTTCAAAATTTTGCTGTAGCTTCCCTAGACATCAGAAAAGGGCGGCGTAGTTTTGGTTTGACTGAATACAAAGCTACTTTTGGCAGACAACAATTATCAAAAGAATCATAAACTTTAGTAGGACGAATTGAAATTGCCTTTTCTACACGATTAATCACTTTTCTTTTTAGTGAAAGGATAGGGCGTTTAGTGTTTGTTGGTGTTTGTTGCTGAGAGGGTTTGCTTCGATTTAAGGCTGCTTTCAGTGCCATATTAAGTGCTTTGTTATATTCATAAGCTGCCTGTCTGGCTTTTCTACGCTCATGTCTTCGACTACGAGCATTATCATAACCATGAAAGTTACACATATTACCTCCTGACAATGGGTTTTGGTGGTGTGTGCCGGAGGTATCCGGATTATATTTACAGTCATATTGGTAGTACCCTGGTGTTGGTTTTTAACTTAGCGGCTGTATTTTGGTTATTTCACACACCCCAAAACCGACTGTTTGGGTGTTTTGTGGTTACGCTTTTTCAGCGAAAGAGTGTTAAAGAGCGGTACTGCTTAATTGCATTTAAATTTATTGCGCCTGTCTTTTCACCACATCAGGCTCGGTGGTATCCTTGCTGTTCTCTACAACAACAAAGAAGAAAAAATTATGTCTAAAAAAAATGATATTCCCACGTTTCCTATTGCTGGTTGGAAAATCGGTCCTTTACCAGGTTACGATGCGCTGGCGTTGAAATTTCAATTTCTTTCGTCGCCTATGCAGTCAATTAATGAAGCTCAGGAAACTCAGTTCTTTATTATTAATCCACAGATGGCTCGAACACTCATTGCTGATCTAACCAAACATATTGACACCTTGGAAAAGGCTGCCATTCAATCTCCTCAAGGAGATACCCACTAACTAAAAACACAGTACTAACCGCTTTTTGTTCAAAGCGCCTAATTTCATAGGTGCTTTTTACATTCGTCATATCTTAAATCCTTTTGAATTACTGTCGTCACTTGCCTTCATGTTCATATGCCTCAGGCTGGCTACTTAGCAACGTCTGGCAAGGTTTCAGATAACTCGGAGTCTTGTCTGGCGTTTGCCTGTTGCAGTGAGTTGATGTGATAAATGTAATTTAAATTACATTTTATGTCAATCTTTAAGTAATAATAATTACACAGCAAGGAATAAAAAAGCTCCTTTCGAAGAAGCTTTTAATTTTTATTCTATTGTAATTCTTGAATTATTTTAGTAACACGTCCTTTAATGGTGTAGTTACCTTCTAGTTCAATTATTTTAAATGAGGGATTTAGAGGGATTAAATATTTATTAGGTCCATCTATAGATAGTTTTTTTATGGTTGGCTCTTTCGAGTCCTCTAACTGAATAACAATAATCTTACCATTGAGATCATCAATATCACCATAATCAGGATCTACTAAAACCTTAGAACCATCTGGTATTGAGGGTGATCCGTGAGGGTTTGCCATTGAGTCGCCTTTTACTAACATCATAAAAGTATTGGCTGATACATCAGACATGACTTCACTCCAAACTGTTACGTCACTTATTTCAGCAAAAGGAGTTATTCCATCCCACTTGCTGATCTGCTCCCCTGTTAATAAAGGGATCCTTTTAAAGGTTGCAGAAGATAAGCGATATAACTTTGTATCATCTTCAGAGCGTGAATCTTTGCCATAAAGCAGCCACTCTATATTGCATGCTAATACTTTTGTCAGTATATGAAGATTTTCTCCATCAGGTTTTGTGTCTCCATTTTCCCATTTTGTTACTGAAACACGACTGACACCGAGAGCTTTTGCTATCTCGTTTTGGGTTAGTCTTAATTCTTTTCGCCTATCGCGAATGCGGTTGCTGATGCTGGTACTGGTTTTCATGTAATCAATGTTACCATTATTGCTTGTAACATGTATTGACATATTAATGTAACTACTGTTACCATTTTCTCAGCTAAGTAATTCAGGAGGGAAGGAGTGAAAAAGAATGAAGTAATTAGATACTTTGGGGGCGTTCGTAATACAGCAAAAGTATTAGGGATAACACATGTTGCTGTTTCACGGTGGCCATTAGTTATCCCTGAAAAAAGAGCCATGCAATTAGAGCGCTTGACTAAAGAAAAGCTTAAATATGATTCTTTTTTATATAAAAAATAGACGAGTATTTTCATAAAAATTAATGAGTTATTAGATAAAATTTTTGAGATTTAGACTTTATATAAAAACAACCGCTCTTTAACAACCTGGCCTCCCTGAAATTGGGAGATTTTAAATTCCCAGCCCATCGGGAGGGATAACTATTATCTGAAACTTATGGAAGTAATTATAGACATGGAAACCACGATTACACGCAAATCAAATGCAAAAAACATTGAAGCCAAAATACGTAATGGCATTCAGGCACATTCAGCAATAAGAATTGCTGAGGCTATTGGCGTAAATCCATCTCAAATCACGAGATGGCAGTCAGAGGATGGAATAATTCCGAAGATGGCAAAACTGCTTGATTGCATTGGCTACGATTCACCGAAGCAAGATTTAGTCATAACAAATATCTCAGGTGAAGAGATACGCAAGCTGATTGACATGCTGGAGCATTTGAGATTGCCAAAAAAAGAAGCTTCAAGGCTAAAAAACGATGAAGCTTGTGAATATTTCAAGGAGCTTTGTATTTAATTAGAGATTTCAGGAAGTTTAATGAGAAGGGAAACTGCAAATTTCCCTTTTTTCTTTCAATTTCAGCGAGGTCATTATGGCAAAAAAACGCCGATTTATCAATAAAAACCATGAAGAAAAAGCTCATCCAGATAGTCCTGATGGGCTATTGGTTGCTGCATCAAAAAATAAAGATTTTGCCCGTCGGTTAGTATCAGAATTCAGGAAGTTACAAGGAGATAAAAATGGCTGCAACAGTCACCAGTCTTGATGATTACAGAGTTAAAAACGAAGTCAGGGAGAATGCCGTGGCTGAGATTGAAAATGGGTATACCAGAATAGCGAATGAGCTACTTGAAGCGATAGCAGGTGCTGATTTAACTGTCAGACAGATAAAAATCTTACTCACTATAGTCAGAAAAACTTATGGCTTCGGCAAAAAGCTTGATCGAATTACGAATACACAAATTGCAGA
Source organism: Arsenophonus nasoniae (assembly GCF_004768525.1). Classification (NCBI taxonomy): domain Bacteria; kingdom Pseudomonadati; phylum Pseudomonadota; class Gammaproteobacteria; order Enterobacterales; family Morganellaceae; genus Arsenophonus; species Arsenophonus nasoniae. The sequence goes on along the minus strand of NZ_CP038613.1, from coordinate 2,765,898 downwards.
AATAACAGGTATACATCATACCCATGTTTGTAAAGCAAAGAATGAAATGATTTCAATGAATATCTTAATCTTGGAAAAGGGAAGAATAGGAATTAACAAAAAAATATCTGAGTGGAATTTTAATATTAGCCAAAATAGCAAAACATTAGCCAATTCAGCTAATGATAATAAATTAGCTAAGTCAGCTAATAAAAGTTTAGCCGAGTTAGCTAATGTTAGATTAGCTGAGTCAGCTAAACACAAAAGAAATCTTTTAAAGAAAAGAAAATACCCTTACCCCTCACGAGGGAATGATGAGAAATTAATTTCTAACAATCGAAAAAACAAAATCCCCTATCAGGAAATTCTACAGGTTTACAACGAGACAGTAGGTGACAGATTACCCAATGCTGAATCACTGAACGACAAACGAAAACAGGCTATTGGTAAATTCTGGAAAGAACTCAAAAACCCTTCGGTTGATGCTGCCAGAAATTATTTTGAAGTATTTGTTGAAACCGCTAATCCTTGGTATTTCGGTGAAAATGACCGAGGCTGGCGAGCAAGTTTTGATTATCTGCTAAGACCTGACACAGTAACCAAAACGAGGGAGGGTGCGCTATGATAAATCAGGTTCCCAATAACTTACCTGCTGAACAAAGTGTTATCGGCGGCTTGCTGATAGACCCCATGAGCGACAATGCCTTGAAGGTGTTTTCACTGCTAAGCCCTGATGATTTTTATGCAACACACCACCGATTGATTTATGCAGAAATGAGCGCGATGAGCCGGAAACGTCAGGCAATTGATATTATCACAGTGGATGAAGCGTTGTCTAAATCAGGGATGGCGCAAAAAGTGGGTGGATTTGCCTATCTTGCTGAGATAGCCAAAAATATCCCGAGTGCCGCAAACATCGTCAGTTACGCAAAAAGTATCAAAGAGTGTGCGGCAGGGCGTTATACCGTTGAAAAAGCCATTGAGATACAAAAACTGTTTATTCAGCCTAATGCTTTAGGATTTACTGATAAAATCGACATGGCGCAACGTCTAATTGATGAAGCGGCAAAGTTTGGCAAGATTGGAAATAAGGCAGGACTTCGTCGGATTGATGACGTACTGGATGGCGTATTCACAGATATTTGTGACCGTCAGGACAACCCTGAGAAACACTGTGGACTCAAAACAGGGTTTAGGGACTTTGATGACTTACTGAAACCTAAGCAAATCGTTAATGGCTCGTTGTTCGTGGTTGGCGCACGCCCAAAGATGGGTAAAACCACCGTGTTGACTGAAATGGCGAAAAACGTTTCCAATCAAGGGAAAACAGTATTGTTATTTAGTATGGAAATGACCGATTGTCAGTTAGCCGAGCGAACATTAAGCCAACAATCCAATCTTAATTCAAATCGGTTTTATGAGAAGCTGGAAGAGCATGAATGGGATGAGTTATGTAGTGCGATTGGTCGACTCAAACAGTGCCCAAATATCTGGATTGATGATACGCCAGCGATGACTTTGCATCACATACAATCAGAATGTCGAAAAATAAAACGTAAAACAGGCGATATTGGGTTTATTGGCGTTGATTATTTAACATTGATGCAGACTGAAAAAGCGGACAGAAACGATTTAGCCTACGGAAATATCACCAAAGGGTTAAAAGTCTTGGCAAAAGAACTCAATACTGTTGTCGTGTTATTAACACAATTAAACCGAAGTTTAGAACAGCGCACCAACAAAAGACCCATGCCCAGTGACAGCCGCGATACGGGGCAAATTGAGCAGGATTGCGATTATTGGTTAGGGATTCATCGGGAATCGGTTTATGACACGGAAGCAGATAAAACTCTAACAGAACTCATACTACGGTTAAATCGACATGGTAAAACAGGAACGGTTTACGTTGACCAGAAAGGACTAAGTATTTTCCCTGTTGACCAGCATGTAGCCGCAGCAAAAAGCCAACCACAAAAAGAACCTAAGCGCTATTCCGAGAAGAAATTCTAATCAGGACGCCCCCAATGAAATACCAAATTGAAGCAACCCTTGTTAAGGATGGTGGCGAGCCTGTGCATTGGTATCGCTTTAGCGACAAAGCACTATCAGAAAAAGATTGCCTGAAAATGTTATCCCAGCCGTCCATGTTCAAAATGCAATTTAGAGAGCTGGATTACTACTGGACTGTTGGCAGTGGCAAGGCTGGAAAATGTGACAAATTGCCAAAAGTGGTCATAGAAAATTTCACCTGTAATCCGCTAAATCCCACCAAATAAAAATCAAATAGGCAAAAATATGAACATGCAAAACATGGTGAATAACCGTGAAGTGCTTCTTTGTGCCCAAAGTGAGGACTCCGGTATTTTAATTCAACATAGAACGGAGCCAAGAATAGATAGCCGTCTGTTTGCCAAAAGGCTAAGTATTAAACATAAACATCTTTATGAATTAATTAGAAAGAATTCAAAAAACTTACGTGAGTTTGGCATCCTTCCGTTTCAAACGGAGCGATTAAATACTGTTCAACTGGGTGTGCGTGAACATAAGTATGTTCTACTCAATGAAAACCAGTTTGATTTTATGTGTCGCATTGTTCGTGGACGTAATCACGAGAAAATGACGCAATTTAAACTGGATGTCACAAAAGCATTTGCTAAAAAACGAGCCGCTGAACCTATTAGAAGGGAGTATTTACCGCATTACCATGAGTCCCGTGATGCTTTACGTGATTTAGGTGCGGAGAAACATCACTACATCAATCTGGCAAACATTGAGAACCGTTTAGCGGGTTTATGTTCAGGTGAGCGAAGTAAAGCCAATGACCAACAGCTTGGTATTTTGCTTTGTATGCAGAAGATAGAGCAAGCAACGTTTCAGTCAGCTGTCAACGATCACCGAAAACTGATCCACTTTTTATCTAAATCCGATCAATCAAAATTGATCCACTGTTTTACTCAGTTATTGCTCCTGAGCGCCGCTTATCTTTCAATCGGTAGCTTTCACCGCTTAATTGCAGTACATGCGAATGATGAAGTAAACGATCAAGCATAGCGGCAGTTAATGTTGCGTCATCAGCAAAAGCACTTGGCCATTGCCCAAATGATAGGTTACTCGTCAATATGACACTGCCATGCTCATAACGCTTGGCAATCACATTGAAAAACAGGTTTGCTTCTTCTCGCCCAAACGGCAGGTATCCAATCTCATCGATAATCAACAACTTCGGGGCCATCACCGAACGTGATAGATATTGTTTGAGCTTATTTTGTCGTTTGGCAGTTGAGAGTTGCAACATCAGTTCAGCTGCCGTGGTAAAGCGGGTTTTCTTCTTGGCCTGTACTGCTTTTAATCCTAACCCAATAGCTAAATGCGTTTTGCCTACACCGCTTGGGCCAAGCAACACGACATTTTCATTACGTTCAATAAACGTTAATGCGCTTAATTCCTGTATGTGTTGTTTGGGGATCCCCGTTGCAAACTTAAAATCGAACGTATTAAGTTCTTTATGTGCTGGGAATCCTGCCATCCGACTCAAAAGATTACGAGTTCGTTCATCTCGTTGTTGTTGCTCACATTTTAACAGGGACAGTAAAAACTCTCCGTAGCTTTTGTCTTGGGCAATGCATTTTTCGGCAAGTGATGACCAATGAGTCGGAATAGAATTTAATTTCAATGACTCACACAGGTGTTCAATTTGTTCATGCAATAACATGTTCACCTCCCAGTAATGCTTCGTATACGCTGATTGAGTGTTGCAAACTGACAGATTCAAGGGGCGGTACGATAGGGATATTAAGCGTATTAGTCTGTGGGATAGATTGGCAAACCCTTGCTGGTAAGGGTAGAAGAGACTTAACTTCCTTAGCTAATCTATCTGCTGGCTTCTCTAACGTTGTTCCATGAATTCGCTGATGGGCAACGCGTTGTAACCATGGACCCACTTTTGCATTAGCTATTTCAATATCCAGTTCAAGATTATGAGCACGAAGGTCGGTGTTTAATGGCACGATAAAGCTGTTTTTTAAATAGTGGTTAAAGCGCTCTACTTTCCCTTTCGTTTTTGCCCTGTAGGGCTTGCAAGCCTTCAATTTAAACCCGTAATCTTTCGACATTTGAAGCATTTCGACATGTAATTTATGCTCACCTTCTGCATAAGCATCCCGTTCGATGATGAGGGATTTTGCGTTATCACACAATACTTCCTGTGGTACACCACCAAAGTAGTCGAAAGCTTCTCTTAAACCTTGCTGCCACGATTCTGCTCGTTCATTATCAAAGAACTTTACATAACTCGCACGCGAATAGCCTAGCGTTGCAACAAACGCTTTCAGCGATTTTTTACCTCGCCGGATGCTGGTGAAGTCGATTTGCATTTGTTGACCTGGCTGTGTTTCAAAACGGACGACTACTTCGGGAACAATGCTTGGTTTAAATTGACAAACAAATCGGCGTAATTGAGCAATACCACCTTGATAGCCGTTTTCAACTACCTCATCAAATAAGACTGTTGCAGGGATCCAATCAGGTTTAGCCAGTTCAATTCGCTGAAGCAAATAAGGTTTAAAGGGGGATAATTTAGTCGGTTGTTGACTTCTTTTAGCATAAGTTGGCATTGTCTGTTGTTGTAAATGATGTTTTACGGTGTTACGGGATATACCCAACTCACTGGCAATTTTTCGAAGGCTTTGTCCTTGTGCAAAGCGAACATGAATATCCACAAATATCTCCTTGGTTAACATAAATTATCCGTACAAAAATGTGCGAATAATACCAAGTGGATCAGTTTTAGATGATCGTTAGTGGATCAGTTTTGCATGATCGGTGACAGTCAGCCATTGAATCAGGCATGTCACCTACTCAAGCAGTGCGAGAAGTCAGTAAACGCATAGATATGTTTGCCACCCTAATGACCCCATCTCAACAGATTAGGGGAGACAAATGCAATTGAGAAACTCAAAAGCTATTAGAGAGGTGCGCACAAAAGAAACATTTAAAAACAATAGGTTAATACGATTTGTGCAGTATGTAAATCAACCAATGAAAGCGTTTAAACACATCCTTGTCGATGGTGAATACCGTTATGTTTATGAAGACCATATCCATTTTCTAACAAAAAAACGTCAACGGATAGCAGGTAAACAGTTAACCGGTTATACCGCTAAAGGGGTGGAGATGAGAGAGATTAGCTGATGGAAGACAAACTACTCTTCCACGAATCAACGAAACAATCCGTCTGGCAAACCTTAAAAGCTGTTCTCGCAACAAACCAACCGCATCAACTTATTATCAAGCCTTTCAAGCAGACTCGAAGCCTATCGCAAAATGCACTTTTTCATTTGTGGACATCTGAGATAAGCAAATATCTGTGTGCAAATGATGCTAATTACACTCCAGAGCAGGTCAAAGAGATGCTTAAGCACACTTTTCTTGGCTATGAGGTAGTTGAGCGCATTGATGTAACCACACAGCAGCCAGAGCGCGTCAGAGCGCTCAGGAGGACATCAAAACTTGATACGGGTGAGATGCATGTTTTTATGCAAAAAGTGGAATGCTGGGCGATTGGCATATGTTGTTTCGTGACGATACCGGAGAGTTCGGAGTATATGAAATTAAAACAGGAACAGGAAAATTAAATGGCACTAAAAAGGGATAAATACGATGCCGTTTTCTCTGAATTAGTCCGCGAAAGAACCAACTGGATATGTGATTATTGCGGACGATATTTTCAGCATGAACGCGCTAAGCTGCACTGCTCACACTTCAAATCAAGGCGACACAAAGCCACCCGTTATCACCCCTTAAATAGTTTTTCGCACTGTCAAGGCTGTCATCGTAAGTTAGGCGAAGACCCTTACGAGTTTACCGCGCATGCAGAAATTACCTACGGTGAGATGACCATTGCCAAGATAGCTATGCTAGCGAATACCCCTGTAAGGCTCAAGGTGGGTGAAATGGATGAAATCTACCGTCAAATGAAAAGTGAGCTAAAAAGAATGAAAACCATGCGACTTCAAGGTTTTTCAGGGCGAATTGAGTTTTTCTTACCGGATTGGTATCAGGCAGGTATCACCTTTCGAATGGGCGAAGAAAAAGCCCACACATTTTAAACCACCATAACTATTCAACGCAGGGCATTGAAACCATGCCCCTATTCCTGTTTTTGCCGGAGGAGAGATGAGAGCGGTTAAGTCACTGGAATTAACAAAAGCACAGTATGACTGGGTAAATGGTTGGCTTGAGTTATGGGGGGCTTGGGTAAGCTCAGGAGAGCTTGATAAATGGCAATTTAATATTATCTGGCGATTCATGCAAAAGGCGAAAGGGGAAGGTATACCTTCCAGGCCAATGTGTAACGATGATGAAGGATTGCTCATTTCTCAAGTGGTTGATGCTGTTATGCGTATTGATGAAAAAGCCTACCAGATCCTGTTAAGTTATTACGTTTACGGAAAATCAAAATTAAGCATAGCCACCTATTATCACAATATAGCGAAACCCAGAAGGATGATGACCAGAGCGGGGGGCAGGTGGAAAAAGCCATCACGCATAACATGCAGAAGGGAGATTAATGACATTCTCAATGCCAGCGTGTATTTAATACACAATCGGCTAATAACAGTCATGAAAAATCCAAACACTGTTGATAAAATGATTAATTCTACCTAATTATGGCTTGACTTTAATGAGCAAATGAGCAACAATTTCAAGGTAAGCTGATACAGTTGTATAAAAAAATCATAGAGCCTCGCTTTTTGCGGGGTTTTTTCGTTTTGGTTCTGACTCAAACTGTAAAATGAGGTAATTACTATGTCATTTAGTATACATAATTCTTTTAATTCACCTGAGATTCCTCCAAAAAAGAAAAACATTGAGCAACAATATATATTAATATTGACATCCGGAGATTATGCTTTGGCTAGAGCTATTTTTGATCGGAATGATAGATTTCTTTGGTTTGAGAATTCAAGAGGGATAATTTCTCGAAATAAATACAAAGCTTGGGCAGAATTGAATTCTCTTAGTCGTCGAACGATTTTCGATGAAAATGAGATCCAGAACTATGTAATTGATTAAAAAATATTACAGGCGATACTATCGTTACGGTGCTGAATCTATTTGTGTCAAAAAATAAGTAATTAACCTGAATTTATCCCATTAATCATATCAGGCTGCACGGTGAGGGGCATTACGCTATTTGGGCTATGTTACCCGTCCAAAAAGCTTGAATAAACGTTAAAAATAAGCTACTGCAATACTCAAAAAGGCAGCAACATAAACAAGTAAAGCAGCTGTCTCCCTTTTTTAATTTAAAGCAATGGAACCCTCAGTGGGAGGGTATATGCGCATGTCTGAAAAATACTCAACACCGGCTGCCTATCTGTGGGGCATCATGACGACCATCGGTGGCGTTATAACAACGATTTTTGATTTTTTAACCCTTGACCAGTGGGTTGCGGTGATGGGTATCGGCTGCACGATAGGGACATTTTTTATCAACGTGTACTACCGCAAAAAGGAGTACAAACTCAAAGAACGTCAGTATGAAAATACCGAAAAAAATATTGATGGCAATGGGCGGTAGTGCGTTGTTTTTGGCCTCAAACATGATAACCCATTTCGAAGGATTGAGACTTAAGCCGTATTTTGACGGTGGTGGAGTGCTTTCCGTTTGCTATGGCCATACCGGTAAGGATATTGAGCGTAATCGGACGTACACGCAAAAAGACTGCGATAAATGGCTTGATGACGATTTAAAAGCGGTAAAACGTTACGTTGACCCGCTGGTTAAGGTCAATATCAATACGCTCACACAGGCCGCACTTTACTCATTTGCTTATAACGTGGGTGTGGGCAATTTTGCCAAATCTACATTGCTCAAAAAGCTCAACGCCAATGACCGAACGGGCGCTTGTGATGAGATGAAGGGATGGGTTTATGTGAAAGGTGAAGTCTGGAAAGGGTTAATGACCCGTCGAGAAATAGAGAGTGTAATATGTTATGGCGACCTTACGCATTTGTCGTAGCGATTATTGCTGCATTGGTTTTGTCACTCGTTTTCATCAACGCCCGTTATCAAAACGTCAAGCAAAACTATCAGACGCTAAAACAGCAATATCAAGCGCAAATTGAAACGGTAAAATTTCAACAGCAAAAAATTGATGCTTTACAGCAGCTCGATATTCAACAGACTGAGAAATTAAATAATGCCAAAAAGGAAATTGCTAAGCTGCATGATGCTGTACGTACTGGCATTAAGCGGTTGCGCGTCAACGCTGTGTGTCGTGAAACCAAAACCACTACCACCGAGAGCCGACATGATGAAGCCAGCCCACAACTTAGCGCATCAGCTCGAGAAGATTATTTCCGTCTCAGAGAAATGATAGTTGATAACGAAAAGCAGACGGAGTATTTACAGCAGTACATTAAAACGCAGTGTCAATAAAACCATTTAACTCATTGTTTTTATTGCAAGAGGTCAAATTGACCACCTAGGTCATTTCAGGACTAAGCCCACTTTTATTTACAACCACCGCAGGACAATTTTGTCCCGCGATTAATACTTGAAGAAATTTTTTAAATTATTAGGGACTCCTTAGCGACAAGGAGTCCTCTTATTTCAACGCGCACTCACCGCGCATCCAAATAAACCCGAGACAATTCACAAAATAGACCTCAGAGAACGTCAGTCAATCATGATGCGTTCGGGGTCTGTGCGTTCTGTGTGAGCTGAGGTCTCTTTTTTGAAAGGTTAGCATCATATGAAATACTCGGTTATTGATATCGAAAATATTCATGTTCGCAGCAATGAGCATGGGACTTATAACCTTAATGATTTGCACAAAGCAGCTATTGCAGGTGGTTTAGCCAAAAAATGGCAAGTACCGAGTCAATTCTTACAATCTGATGGAATTAAGGAATTTGTTGAAGAAGTGACCAGAGTGCTAAAAAACACTCTGGAACAAAATCAAATACTTACTGTATTTAATGGTGGAAATGAGAAGGGAACATGGTCTCATGAATTGATTGCATTAAGATATGCTGCCTGGTTGTCTCCTGCATTTGAAGTTAAAGTTTATCAAACATTTCGTGCGGCGATTCTCGGTCATTTAGATAAGTTTGCTCAGGCAAATCGATTAGAACTTCACTATCAAAATAAAAAAAGTAATGTAAGTAGTGCTGCAAAGATTATGAATCAATGGGGTCTTGGTGGAGAAAAGCATAAGCTTGAATCAGAAAGAAAAAGGTTGATCAAAGAAATGCAAATGACCATACCTGGACTGATAGAGGCTTAATTAAATGACTACACATGAATTCTTTTGCTGGCGAGTAGCCGAGGCTTATATGTATTACCTGATGGCAACGAATCGTCGCCCTGTCTACCGCTATGAGACGGGGGATATCGAAGTCAGTCGTCATTTTTTAATGCCTTTGCTTGATGGTTATCTTGGGGACAGAAAACCGCCGGAATGGAGAGCTAAGTTTTATATGAAATTGATGACACCATTCAGCGAAAAAGCAGATCCACGAGCAATAATTTGCGCTGGCAAAGTTCCACAGTTAAATCGTCGTGGTATCAAGTATATGAACGCATTGCTTCATGAATTTAGCAATATGCTCTCGGATATTGGTGTTAAAGATAATAGTGGAATGCTTATTCTTCCACGAGAAAGAGAATGTACAAACCTATAATTTATCTCATTTGAATAACGTAGAGCATTAGCATGACCCCTGAACAATTCATCCAAACCAATGTCAAGGCCGAGTTAATGAAGCTCGGTTTTTCTAACTCTGTCGCCAGCTTAGCCACAAGTGAAGCTATCCGGTACTACCGCAAACAGCCAGTGAGTAGAAGAGGTAAGATGCTAGAAGATTGTCTGAATCAGGCTAAACGATGGGCGAAGAGTGCAACTAAACATAAACATTAATTTGAAACAGGTGAAATGATGAAAGAAATTACCGCAGAACAACAAATGCGGCTTGATATTTTAAGGTTGGTATTACTTGATACAGCAGCAGCACAAATAACTATCGATTTTGTGAAAGACGAGAAGCTTAAATTTGAGATATTTCGGGATTTATGGCATGAGTCCGGTGCGGAAAGTACGCCTGTTGCCCGTGCGCAAAAGTCAATTCAAAAAGGGAAAGAGGCTTTACTCCTTTTCCAGTAAATCTGGCGAGTAACTTATGGTGAGTAAAAAGAAAGTTGGACGTCCAAGTAAATTAGTCGTGAGTCTTAACAAGGCCAAAGACTATTTAATGGGCGAATATAAAACGGTAGGCGATGTGGTACCCAGTGTAGCTGGCCTAGCCTGTTACTTAGGTATTAGCAGGTCTACCGCCCAGGAATATGCTAAAGAAAATCAAGAATTTTCGGGCACGTTAGAGGCCATAAAAACTATCCAAGAAAATAGCCTGATAAATAATGGGCTTAAGGGTGATTTCAATCCAACAATTGTTAAGTTAATGTTATCTAATCACGGCTACGCAGAAAAACAAGAAACCGCCCTTACGGGTAAAGATGGCGGTGCGATTGAGACGGACAACAAAATCAGCATTGAATTTATAGGAATACCTAAAAGTGAAGGTGCAAATTAGCGAAAAGTTTGCCCCGATGTTTAAATCGAAGCGCATAAAAGTTTACTTTGGTGGCCGTGGCGGCATGAAAACGGTTTCTTTTGCTAAGATAGCATTAATAACAGCATCTATTAATAAACGTAGGTTTTTATGCTTACGTGAGTTTATGAATTCAATTGAAGATTCTGTACACGCTGTTTTGCAAGCAGAAATAGAAACGCTGAGGTTACAAAATCGGTTTCGTATTCTTGATAATTGCATTAAAGGCATCAATGATTCTATTTTCAAATATGGACAGCTAGCGCGTAATATTGCTTCTATCAAGTCAAAGCATGATTTTGATGTTGCATGGGTAGAAGAAGCAGAAACAGTATCAGAAAAGAGTCTTGATATACTCATTCCAACAATCCGTAAGCCTGGTTCTGAGCTATGGTTTTCATTTAATCCGGCAGAAGAAGATGGTGCTGTATATAAGCGTTTTGTTAAGCCATACAAGGACATAATTGATGATAAAGGCTATTACGAAGACGATGACTTGTATGTTGGCAAAGTGAGTTATCTAGATAATCCGTGGTTACCAGAGGAACTCAAAAATGATGCAGAGAAAATGAAGCGTGATAACTATAAAAAATGGCTTCATGTTTATGGAGGCGAGTGTGATGCTAATTATGATGATGCGATAATTCAGCCCGAGTGGGTTGATGCGGCTATTGATGCGCACATTAAGTTAGGATTTAAGCCCAAAGGCATTCGTGTTATTACCTTTGATCCCGCTGATTCTGGACAGGATGAAAAGGCGCTATCAAAACGATATGGAGTTCTTGTTGAGGATTGCGTAAGTTGGTCAGAAGGTGATGTGGCAGACGCTACCATAAAGGCATTTGATGAAGCATTTGACTATCGGGCTGATGATTTTATTTATGACAACATTGGCTTAGGTGCTGGCACAGTAAAAACCTATTTAAGATCTAGCAATGACGGTAATAAGATGGTTGTAACTGGATTTGGTGCTGGAGATTCACCTGATTATCCTGATGAAATATATGTTCCTGGCAATGGAGAATATATTCCATCTTTAAATAATGATGACAGAACTAACCGCGATACGTTTAGAAATAAACGAGCTCAATATTGGGTTTATTTAGCAGATAGATTTTATAAAACGTGGTGTGCAGTTGAAAAGAAAGAATATATTGATCCTGAGGAACTGATAAGTCTATCATCAAAAATAGATAAATTATCACAACTTAAATCTGAATTAGTAAAACAACAACGAAAACGCACACCTGGTAATCGATTAATTCAGTTGATTAGTAAAGAGGAAATGAGATCAAAAGGAATAAAATCACCCAATATGGCTGATACACTAATGATGTCATTTGCTAATCCTTTCCGTATAAAAGAAGACACCGAAATAATTGTCCCCTCATCTTCCAGTTGGTAATTATGGCTGAAACATTACAAAAAAAACATGAGCTCATAATGCTCAGGTTCGACCGTGCAGATTCATCGCAGAAATATGTAAGAGAAAAATGTATAGAAGCGACAAGGTTTGCCAGAGTTCCTGGTGGGCAATGGGAAGGCGCTACAGTATCAGGCACAAAAATAAGCGATCATTTCGAGAAGTATCCGAAGTTTGAAATCAACAAAATCGCTACTGAGCTCAATCGGATTATTAGTGAATATCGAAATAATCGGATTACGGTTAAATTCAGGCCTGGCGATAAAGAGGCTAGTGAAGAACTATCAAGCAAATTAAATGGTTTATTTCGCGCTGATTATGAAGAAACCGACGGTGGTGAGGCATGTGATAATGCCTTCGATGATGCAGCGACAGGTGGATTTGGATGTTTTAGGTTAACTACTAGTTTAATTAATGAACTTGATCCAACTGATGAAAGGCAGCGGATATCTATAGAGCCAATTTATGATCCCTCCCGTTCCGTTTGGTTTGATCCAGACGCTAAAAAGTATGATAAGTCTGATGCAACGTGGGCTTTTTGCATGTATTCAATGTCAGTTGATAAATACAAAGCAGAATACAACAAAGATCCTGCCACTTTAGATAACAGAATTGACAGATTATGGAATTATGAGTGGTTTGATAATGATATTGTTTATATTGCTAAATACTATGAAGTAAAAAAAGAATCTATTGAAGTTATCAGCTTTATAAATCCTATCACTAGTGAAATAGTTACATATGATAGTGATCAAATTAAACAAGTTTTTGATGAATTGTTAGAAATTGGTTTTGTTGAAGAAGCAAGAAGAACAATAAAACGTAAACGTGTTTATGTTTCTGTTGTTGACGGTGATGACTTCTTAGAAAAAGAACAGCTAATACCTGGTGAACACATTCCGCTCATTCCTGTTTATGGTAAACGCTGGTTTATTGATGATATTGAGAGAGTAGAAGGTCACATAGCAAAAGCCATGGATGCCCAGCGTCTCTATAACTTACAGGTATCTATGCTTGCAGACTCGGCAGCGCAAGATCAAGCCTCTATTCCGATTGTTGGAATGGAACAAATTAGGGGTTTAGAAAAACACTGGGCAGATAGAAATAAAAAAAGACCAGCTTACTTACCGCTGAGAGAAGTAAAGGATAAGCAAGGTAATGTTATTGCGCCTGCTGTTCCTGCTGGCTATACCCAACCACAGCCTCTTAGTCAATCAATGGCTGCATTATTGCAACAAACTAGTAATGATATTCAAGAAGTCACTGGATCAAGCCAAGCAATGCAGCAGATGCCGAGTAATATAGCAAAAGAAACAGTTAATAATCTGATGAATCGTTCAGATATGTCTTCATTTATCTATTTAGATAACATGGCTAAAAGTCTCAAAAGGGCGGGAGAAGTTTGGTTATCGATGGCAAGAGAAGTTTATGGATCAGATAGACAAGTTAGAATAGTTAATGAAGATGGGACGGACGATATAGCATTAATGTCAGTTGCTATTAGAGATGAGCAGACAGGGAGCATTATAGCGATGAATGATTTATCAGTTGGTCGTTATGATGTCACTGTTGATGTAGGCCCATCTTATACAGCAAGGCGTGATGCTACCGTTTCAGTTTTAACTAATCTACTGAACGGTATGTTGCCTCAAGATCCAATGCGTGGAGTTGTCCAAGGAATTATTCTAGATAATATGGATGGAGAAGGACTTGACGAATTTAAGGAATATAACCGCAAACAGTTATTAACTCAGGGTGTCATTAAGCCCCGCAATACCGAAGAAGAGCAAATTGTTACGCAGGCAATACAGCAATCACAGCAGCCTAACGCTGAACTTGTGGCAGCTCAAGGGGTGTTAATGCAGGGGCAAGCAGAGGTTCAAAAAGCAAAAAACGAAGAACTTGCTATTCAGGTTAAAGCGTTTCAGGCTCAGACTGAAGCTAGAGTAGCAGAAGCTAAAGTTGTCCAGATTCTTGCATCTGCTGACAGCAATAAGAGAGCAGAAATTAGAGAGGCTCTTAAAATGCTTCATCAATTTCAAAAAGAACAAGGTGACGCTTCCAGAGCTGATGCCGAGTTAATGCTAAAAGCAGCTGATACGCAACATAAGCAAAACTTAGATGTTGCTAAAACAATTCAATCACAAAACAGTTAACAGTCTCCTGCGAACTTCTCGCAGAGTTAAGGAATAATAAATGGAAAATGAACTGACTATCGATAATCAGGTTATTACTATGCCTGAAAATAAGGAAACACAACAGCAAAATATAATAGATAAACAAACGCTGGATAGTGACAGCAGTACTATTCAAGAGTCAAATGTTGAAACTAAAAATCAGGAAGTAGATTTAGAATCAGATTATTCTCTACAAATTGGTGATGAAGAAATATCACTAAGTGAAGAAGATGACTCAATAGAAGGAAATTCAGCGCCTAAGTGGGTTAAAGACCTGAGAAAAGGTTTTAAAGAGACACAGAAAGAAAATCGCGACTTGAAGCGTCAGCTTGAGGAATTAGCAACCAAGCATGCTTATCAGCCGCAAGTTAACCATAATGACGTTATTCCTACTAAACCTACGCTGGAATCATGTGATTATGATGAAGAGATATATGAAAAAGCACTTACAGATTGGCATGAGAAAAAAAGCCATGTCGAACAAAAGAAACAAGCGCAACAAAGGCAGCAACAAGAAATTCAGGAACGATTTATTCAACGTTTAAAATCTCATCAACAACGTGCAGCTAAATTACCTGTAAAAGATTATACGGAGATGGAGGAAGTTGTACGTTCAGAAGTTCCAATATTACAGCAGGAAATTTTAATTCATGCTGCTGATGAAGGAACAGAACTTATCGCCTATGCGCTTGGTAAAAACAAAGAATTACGCCAGCAGTTAATAGCTGAGAATGATCCTATACGTGCAGCGTTTCTATTAGGTCAAATTAGTCAGAAAGTAAAACTGGCACCTAAACCTAAAAAAACATCTAAGCCAGAACCTGAGCTAAAAGGTGGAGCAGGAAACGTTAAATCAGATGAGTTTAACAAATTGTGCCCAGGTGCAATTATTGAATAATGGTATAAAAATATGGCAAATAATTTAGATTCCAATGTTAGTCAAATTGTTTTAAAGAAATTTTTACCTGGCTTTATGTCAGATCTTGTTTTGTGTAAAACCGTTGACAGGCAATTATTATCTGGAGAAATAAATTCAAGCACAGGTGATAGTGTTAGTTTTAAACGTCCACATCAATTTAGATCTGAAAGAACAGAGACAGGTGATATCACAGGAAAAGATAAAAATAATCTTATTTCTGGTAAAGCAACAGGTCGTGTAGGTGAATACATTACTGTAGCAGTGGAATGGCTTCAAATTGAAGAGGCATTAAAGTTAAATCAACTTGAGCAAATTTTATCACCGATTCATGAACGTATGGTAACCGATCTTGAGACAGAATTAGCGCATTTTATGATGAATAATGGCGCTTTATCATTAGGTTCACCAAATACACCAATAAATAAGTGGTCTGATGTTGCTCAAACCGCTTCATTTATGAAAGATATTGGCATTAAAACTGGTGAAAATTATGCAGTTATGGATCCGTGGTCTGCACAACGTCTTGCAGATGCGCAATCTGGTTTACATGCTGCAGATCAATTAGTTCGTACAGCATGGGAAAATGCTCAAATATCAGGTAATTTTGGTGGTATTCGGGCGTTAATGTCTAATGGGCTTGCATCAAGAGAACAAGGTGATTTTGGTGGAACAATAACGGTTAAGTCAGATCCTAAAGTTGATTATATTTCAGTTAAGGATTCCTATCAGTTTACGATAACATTGACAGGCGCAACACCTAGCAAGACTGGATTTTTAAAGGCAGGTGATCAACTAAAATTTACCTCCATTAGTTGGTTAAATCAGCAAAGCAAGCAAACTTTATATAATGGATCAACAGCAATTAGTTTTACAGCAACTGTACTTGAGGATGTTGATTCAAATGGCTCAGGAGATGTTACTGTAAAATTGTCTGGCGTTCCGATTTATGACGAAAAAAACGCTCAATACAATGCTGTTGATGTAAAAGTTAAGGCGGGAGATGAGGTCTCCATCATTGGTACATCCAAACAACAAATGAAACCAAATTTGTTTTACAACAAGTTTTTCTGTGGTTTAGGAACAATACCTTTGCCTAAATTGCATAGTCTTGATTCAGCAGTAGCAACATATGAAGGTTTTTCTATTCGTGTTCACAAATATTCCGATGGTGATGCAAATAAACAGATGATGAGATTTGATTTATTACCTTCTTATGTCTGTTTTAATCCGCATATGGGTGGACAATTTTTTGGTAATCCTTAACCATCTTTTTAACAATAAGGGAGCTTTTGCTCCCTTTTTATTTGGAATTCGAAAATGGAAAGAAAGAGTATTTTTTATTGGGCAGACAATGAAATAGGTTATGTACAAGCTGTTATAAAAGCTAGTGATCTATCAGTATTCGAAAAAATGGGTTTTGTTTCATCTGTCGATGAAGTAAAAAAACCAAAGGCATCTAAAAAAGATAAAGGTGCTAAAGATGACGAAACAGTTAACTAAAGGCGATATTGTTTTATTTGCCTTGCGTAAAGCAGCTATTGCTTCCGATGCAACTCAAACAGAAGTAGAACCTCCTTCAATGGAAGATGGTATTAATGATCTTGAAGATTTAATGGCTGAGTTACAAATTAAATTTGGTGATTTTGGTTATCAGTTTTCATTAGATGAAAAACCATCGACAGATGATGAATCAGGTCTTCCAAGCAAATATAAGCATGCTATTGGATATCAATTAATGTTAAGAATGTTATCTGATTACGGTATTGAACCAACTCCAAGGCAAGAAGCATCTGCATATTCATCTTATGATTCGCTTCTAACGGATACATTAAATGTTCCATCGATAGAAAGGCGTGGCGATATGCCTATCGGTCAGGGTAATAAATATACCTCATTAAGCAATGATAGTTATTATGTTGAGAGAAATTTTCATGCCAAAGATACAGATTCCAATTGCTAAAGGTCTTGGCAAAGATTTTAGGACAGCGGATTATATTGATGCATTGCCAGTAAATATGCTGGCAACACCCAAAGAGATACTGAATGCGGCCGGTTATTTAAGATCATTCCCTGGAATAGAAAAAAAACAGGAAGTTAACGGGGTATCCCGTGGTGTACAATTTAATACAAAAAACAACACTGTCTATCGAGTCTGTGGCAATAAACTTTATCTTAATGACAAAGAAATAGCTGATATATCAGGTAAGGGTAGAGTTTCGCTATCACATTCAGGTAATAGTCAGGCGGTTTGTTTTGAAGGGAAATTAAAATTTTATCGCTATGATGGAAAAGAGAAAACATTATCAAACTGGCCAAAGGATAAATACCCGCAATATGATTTAGGCGAAGTGATTGATGTTTGTCGAAATCGGGGGCGTTACATCTGGCTACAAAAAGGCGGTGAACGATTTGGGGTGACTGATCTGGAAGATGAATCTAAACCGGATAGATATCGCCCCTTCTATCGTGCCGAATCTCAGCCAGATGGGATAGTTTCAGTGGCATCATGGCGAGATATGCTTATTTGTTTTGGTTCTTCTACGATAGAATACTTTTCATTAACCGGTTCTTCTGATACTTCACAGCCTATTTATATTGCTCAACCAGCTTATATGATCAAGATAGGTATTGCGGGTCGTGATTGCCAATGCGGATATCAGGATAATTATGCCATTATCAGTCATCATTCTATTGGTCAGCCATCAGTTTATATCATAGGTTCAGGTGAGAAAAACAAAATATCCACCGCCACTATTGATAAAATAATGAGCCATTATTCTGCTGATGAATTATCTACATCAGTCATGGAGTCCATTAAATTTGATAACCATGAGTTATTAATTATTCACCTTCCAAAACATACGCTTTGCTTTGATGTTGCTGCAAATAATCAATGGTCAATACTTAAATCAGGATTTTATGATGACCCCTATCGTGCTATTGATTTTATGTTCTATGGGAATCAAATCACAGTGGGTGATAAGAAAGAAGGCGTTATTGGTCATTTAGTTTTCAATGCATCAAATCAATATGAACAACACGCTGAACATATTCTTTATACACCAATGATAAAAGCTGATAATGCAAGATTATTTGATTTTGAATTGGAAGCCTTAACGGGTGTTGCTCAGATTGCTGACAAGTTATTTCTCTCTGCAACAACAGATGGGATTAATTACGGTAGAGAACAACTAATAGAGCAAAACTCCCCTTTTCAGTATGACAAAAGAATTATCTGGCGACGTATTGGGCGAGTGAGAAAAAATATTGGCTTTAAAATCCGCATTATTACCAAATCACCGGTGACCTTATCCGATCTATCACTAAGGATTGAATGATGGCTAATAAATATTATGCTAACTCTGGTTTAGAAAATCCCATTAGTGTTCAAATTTCATATGTAACTCCAGATATTCTACCTAAAAATTTCAGTGATACTTACCGCAGAATCGTTTTGAGTGGTGCAGAAGATATTGGAAAGATAGTTAATAGAGCTAATGATGCAGGATATGAGGCTTATGCAGCTCAAATTAAAAATGAAGAACAAGATATTGTTCTCGATAATCATGAAGAAAGAATAACAAAAACTGAGGAAAGTTTAGCTAGTCTTGAAGTTAGAGTGCTAAATATCGAAAATGATGTAGATGGACTAAAGATAAAGATACAGGATATTGATGGAAAAGTATCAGAAATACTAGTCGATTATGTATCTTTAAGTAAAAAAGAACAGCAATCTTTATCATCTTCTTTAGATGTAACTTTGTCTTATTCTGTTAATGGCACAAAAGTCATAGGAAATCGAGTTACTGGCTTTACCGCTGCAACTGGAACATCTTTAAAGTCAGATTTCAACGTCGATCAGTCATTCTCAATCGGGGAAGATTACAACCAATCTGAAATTCAAACTCTGGCAAATGCATTAATAGCCACGCGTCAACGCATTAAAGCATTAGAAGATGCTTTACGTTCACATGGATTAATTGATTAATGGAAATCAAAGTTATCGAAAATATTGAACAGTTTTATCGATTTTTTTCTGATAAATCTAAGATTGGTTATGCCATGGAAGATAACGGTGATTATCAATTAAAAAATAATCAACTTTATGTCGGTGTTTATGAAGGATTACTGCTGGTTGGATTTTTTTCAATAGAGTTTATTCGCAATAAGTTAATTGAAGTTCATCCAGTGTTTGATCCTGGTTTCCGTGGCAAATATGCTTTGAAAGCAACCCGATTTTTTTCAAAATGGTTGATGGATAATCTCAATTTTTCAACCGTTATTACTTATGTTCCTGAAAAAACGCCTTGGGGAAAAGTAATTTGCAAGTTAATGAACATGCGAAGAGTTGGTGTGATTGACAATGCATTAACCGCAGGTAATCAACAAATAGATATGACAATGTATCAGGTAACAAAAGAGGAATTAGAAAATGGGTGGAGGCGGTGGAGATAATGGCGCTAAAGAACAAGCCAGAGCATCACGTGAAGCAATAGACCTACAAAGAGAGCAATGGAATCGTGTAATGCAAAATTTGGCACCGTATATGGGGGTTGGAGCACCAGCTTTAAGTCAATTGCAAAATTTAATCTCACCAGAAGGTCAAACACAAGCATTAAATAATTTTTACAACTCTCAACAATTTAATGATTTAGCTAGTCAAGCTAGATATCAAAGCCTAAATGCCGCAGAGGCAACCGGTGGTTTAGGTTCAACAGCAGTAGGAAATCAATTAGCAACAATTGCTCCAGCATTAGGTCAGAATTTTTTATCTAATCAATTACAAAATTACGGTAATCTGGTTGGCATTGGGATGAATGCAGCAACAGGCCAGACTTCTGCTGGTCAAAATTATGCGAACAATGTGGGTCAATTATTACAGAATATCGGTGCAGCAAATGCAGCTTCGGCAAGCAGTCCTTCTGGATGGCAGAAAGCATTAGGAGGTGGCATGGCAGGAGCTGCAACAGGGGCAAGTATTGGTGGCCCATGGGGCGCCGTAATTGGGGGTGGTTTAGGTGCATTGGGTAGTTTATTTTAATTGGAGTTTCTATGGCAACGTTTCAACTTGCTGGTTTACCTAGTATGCAAGTATCTAATCAAACTGCGGGTGGATTAGGCTTGCCAGTAGCACCTCAATATGCGGAAAGCCCTAATACGGGTGTTATGTTGGCACAAGGTATAGGGTCAATTTACGACAATTTGCAAGCAAGAGAAAAAAAGCAGTCAGAAGCGGATTTTATGAAATCATTTGGTCAGGCTTATGCGGTTAATGATCGTGATGCAATGAAACAATTGGCAGCGGCGCATCCTGAACAAATCGAGCGCCTTCAAAAAGGGATGGGTTTTATTGATCAGGATAGAAATCAGATGATTGGTCAGGCAGCAATGGATTTACGTCTTGCTGCGAAAAGCGGTGATCAATCGTTAATGTCATCATTACAAAAAAATGCGCCAATATTAAATCAAATGGGATTATCGCCTGAAGAAGCGTTTTTATCCTTCAAACAAGATCCAAAACAATTTGATCAGATTACTGATTTAATTGGTATGCATGCATTGGGGCCAGAAAAATATTTTGATATTCAAGATAAAATAGAAGGCCGTGATATTGATAGAAATAAGCTTGCAGAAACAGAACGGAGTAATCGTGCAAGTGAAAGTTTAACTCAGCGAGGACAGAACATTTCTGCACAAAATGCTGCTTTAGATAGAGAAATAAAAAGAGCGGAGCTAGCCAGTAAATCTTTAGACAGACAGGCACAAAAAGAAACGGATGATCTTAGAAGACAGGAATTAGAGCAGAAAATAGAAGCGAATAAACAAAAACTAAATGAAGCAAAAGAGAAAAAAAATCAAACACAAACACAGGCTAAATTAGCTTTAGATAATGGCGTTCAACAACTAGATAGATTAGCTCAAGAAGCTAAAGCCATAAGAGATAATCCGAGCTTATGGAGAACGACAGGAGTTCCAGGTAGATTTTATAATTTTCCTGGCAGCGCAGCTGATGATATTGATGCACAACTTGAATCACTAAGATCACAAACGGGTTTTGCTGTTTTGCAGGCAATGCGAGATGCTTCAAAAACAGGAGGAGCTTTAGGTAATGTAAGTAATTTTGAAGTACAACAATTACAGGCTAATCTAGGTAACATTTCAGGAAAGCAATCAACTGAGGCAATGCGTAAAAATCTTAATAAAATAATAAATTATGCTGAAGGTGTTAAGAAAAGAGTTAGCGATGCATTTAAAAGAAATTATCCTGATTTTAAACCAGTAGAAACAACTGAAATTAATAATGTTGATAGTTCAAATATATCAGATGATGAGTTGTTAAATAAATATTTACCGAGGTAATCATGGCCATCAATGATTATTCAGAAGAACAGCTTTTTACTGCTTTAAGAAATGCTGATTCAGCGGGTGACACAAATGGTGCTCAACGAATTGCTGGATTAATTCAACAAAGGCGATCTACTCAAAATCAAGAGCTTAATCCAATTACTGAGGCTGGAAAAGGACTTCTGCAAACAGGTGTCAATGTAGCCAATATCATCCCTGAAATTGCGGATGCTTTCATGTCAGGTGCTTCATGGGCAGGTAATCAGTTAGGTATTGGTGATGGTACTTATACACCTACACAGCGATTAGCATTACCAGATAATTTAAAGCCACAAGATACGTATGCAAAATTGGGTGCTGAAATTGCCCCTTATCTTATTCCTGGTGTTGGAGCAGAAAGAACAGCAGCAGCATTAGGTTCTGTTGCTAACGCAGGAAGACTAGAGCGTGGTGCAACTAAATTAGCGGATATGGTGGCTGAGAATACAGTAGGAGCATTAGCACAGAATAGTCAGCGCGATAACGCCCAAAGTTTAGCGACTGATTTTGGTGTGGGTCTAGCGGGAAGTGGATTAGCCAGAGCTATTACGCCTATATTAGGGAAGGCTTATAATACACTTGTGCAACGTACAGTATCTCCGGCATCAAATGACATTAACACGGCAAATGATATTGTACAGCTAGCAAGATCTAAAGCTGGTCGCCAATCAATTGCAACTCAGGCTGCAAAAATAGATCCGGATATTGCTAAAGCAGCTGATGTTGCAGGTGTTGATATTAACGCTTTAACACCAGGTATGCGTTCAGGTAGTACAGGTATTGCACAAACTGAAGGTGTTCTATCTTCCACACCTGGTATTGCACAAGACGCCCAGATGAAAGCATTTGATGAAATAAAAAGTAAGTTGAATAAAAACTTAGAAGAATTAGGCGCTGAAGCTGGAACTGCATCAGAAAAAAGTGCAACGATTAAAGGAAGAGTTATATCAAATCTGGATGAGATGAGAGATGCAGAGTGGAAAGCATGGAATGATGTTAGATCTACGATGCCAAATCAGAAGATGAAAATGGCTAATGCTAATGCGGTTATTCAAGCAGAAAATTCTGCCGGCGTTCCTTTATCTCCTGAAATGAAGCAATTTGTTTCTGCTTATAAAAAAGGGGGTATTACATTTGATGGAATGAAAGCCTGGAGAGCTAAATTTGCTGATGCGGCAGAAAAATATAGCCGTAGAGGTGAAGCAAATGCGGCTAGACGTGCTGGAGAAGTTAGGCAAGCCATAACGCAAGATATGCAGAAAATGGCACAACAGGGTGGTTTTCTTGAAGACTGGACGAAAGCTAATGAGTTATCTAAAGCAAGAATAACTGCACAAAAAGATGCTGAAGCTATTTTTGGACGAGACTTATCAAATGATGTTCTAATCACAAAAGGTGTTTCTGCGTTACAAAGTTCATCAAAAAAAGGTTTAAAAGATTTTCACAAAATAATGAAATCTGTTCCAAAGGATGAATATGAACCAACGATCGCGTCGATCTTGCAGGATGCAGCATCACAGGGTGTTAGAGGTGGAAAATCAGAAGGGGCAGGGATTTCTCATATAGCAAGCATACTTACACCACAGAATATTAACGTGATTAGACAATATTCACCCGAACTTGGAAAACTAGCAGAATCTTATGGAATATTAGCAAAAGCTGCTTCAAAACCTTTAAAAAGCATTGAACATACGGGTAGATCTGTTCCGGCATTAAAAACCTTAAACGGAGAATTACCTAAAATATTACAGATTGTTTCTGATCCACTTAAAAATAAAGCCGTTGGTGCAATTGCGGGTTATGCAGGTGGAGGATTGGCAGGTTCAATATTAGGATCATTAGCTAGTTCAGTTCTGTATTCTGGACTTGCAAATTTAGCCAGCAAACGTAGTGGTAGATACGCAATTGAGAAAGCCATTCAGGAAGCAACTAAGGCTGTTAATGCCGGAGCAAGTCAAACAGCCATTGAAGCTGCAGAAAGACGTTTTATTAAAAATAAAGCTGTGATGAAAGTACTACGTGACACGTTGAGTAGTGAAGAGTTTCAGCAAATGGCAAGACTTGGATTTGTTGCAACGATAAGCGGCATGACAAAAAGTAACAACCACGAATAAACCTATCTAAATTCCATCATTTAATAAATAAACACCTAATTCCCATCTGGAGAAAAAATGTCAGATATTATACCTAATGTCGTTGTGAGTATGCCAAGTCAATTATTCACATTGAGAAGAAAATTTGCCGCAGTCAGTAATGGTAAGGTTTACATAGGTAAAATCGATATGGATCCAACTCTACCTGAGAATCAGATTCAGGTATATCTTGAAAATGAAGACGGTTCACATGTCCCTGTTGCTCAACCCATCATTATTAATCAAGCTGGTTATCCCGTTTACAATGGTCAAATTGCGAAGTTTGTCACAGTAGAAGGTCATTCTATGGCTGTCTATGATAGCTACGGCGTTCAACAGTTCTATTTTCGAAATATCTTAAAGTATGATCCTGATCAGTTAAGGCAGGAGCTCTTGTCTTATGGGGATAAAATTGTATCCAGCAGTCATGGTGGTACTGTTTATTCGGATTATGACCTTTCTGAATTTATAAAATATGCAGAATTTTTATCAGAAGAACCTACCACAGTTACCTTGCAACGACAGGCTGTAAAACACTCTGATAATATGTGGTACATATGGACAGGTGCTCTTCCGCATAAAATTTCAGAAAGAAGTCCTGCTGATGATAAAAAATGGCGGTGTGTTGGTTTGCTGAATGGATTCCCTGTACGTGATGCTCAAAACTTTGGCTTTACTGACGGGATGGAAGAGGCATCACCTATCATTATCGCAATGATGGAAAGCCCGTTTTTCAATATGACATTTCCTTCCGGCAGCACTATCAATATTGCTCAGACATGGAACCTCCGTTCTGATTTATCTATAAATTTTCAGGGTTCAGTAATTTACTGGAAAGGTGAGCAGATGGAAATATTAGATAAGTCTAAATCTGCTACTATGTGTATTTTTGATACTGAAGACTATGGCGGAGGAACAACTGGCTCATCAAGGAATATTCATCTATCAAATTTAATCATCAATGCCAATGAGTATGCAATTGGTATTGCCATGAGGAATGTAACCAGGTTTTCACTAATCAACATTGAAATTAATAATACACAGAAAACAGGGATAGATATCTCTAACAGTCATTTTGGCGATATTAAAAATATTGCTTTAACTAACTGTGCGCCACTTACATCAAAAGGATTTACATCAGACTCCATTGAAGAACATAGAGGCGATGGAATTATTATTTGGTACGGCAGTACGCATGTGGCTGTTGATAATATAAAAGTACAGAATGCAGACAAATTAAGAAGTGGGCGTTGTGGTATAGTGGTTGATGGCTATGCACCGCCTAATCAGCCTGATACTAGAATAATAAGTATCAATAATGCTTACGCTTTTGGTTATGACAGACCGGTACATACAGAGCTATGCGGCGTTGTCATTATAAGCAACAGTGTATTTGAGTATAGTTCAAATTATGATAATCATAAAAAATTTAAATGTGTCGCTATTGTTTGGAATACGCTGGAGGTAACTGAGTTTATTAACTGCGTATTCCGCTCTGATTTTAATTTTCTCAAGCCGTCAGGTGGAAAAGCAATATTTAATGGATGTAATATTACCCTATCCCATGAAGGGGAGTTTTTCACTGCTGGTAACGCTGCCGGATTTGGAGGGAAAATTGAATTTAATAACTGTACTTTATCACAAAGATCTGGCAATGGTGGGATGTATGGGGCTGACTTTACCTTTAATCACTGTATTCTAAATAGTGATAATGATGATAAAAAACCATCTGTGTTTACTATTGGCTCTGAGTCAAATGTTCATGCTGTCAGATTTAATAAAGTAAGTTTTAACAATATAGTATTGATTGCACCTTGGATTAAGCGTTATTCATCAATAGAAATATCAGAATGCAGTTTCATAGGAAGCATCTCTGCTGATGGTAATAATGTGGAAAATGTGCCAAGAGGTGTATTGAAATTATTAAATAATGACATGAATGGCGGAGTTGATTTTTCTGGTGAAACGCTAAGAATATGCGGCACTGTTCCTCGCTTAAACATTAAGCCATCAAGCTATGATGTGAGCATTAATGGGGATTGGGCTTTCGGCAGAGTCCCTAAAGGAGGCCGTCCTGATAATGGCCTTGATTGGAGAGCGGGAGATAGAGTTATAACACTAAGCCCCGTAGCTGGTGGTGACATTGGTTGGATTTGCGTTGAGAGTGGCAACCCAGGAAAATGGTTGTCTATCGGAAAGCTTTGATAGACGAATAGCGCCGTAATGGCGCTATTTGAATGTGATGTAAGCTGTATTATTGCCTCCAAAACAAATGTCGTAGTAGTATCTTGATTTTTTGGATGAGCATTCTTTAAAACCATCACGTGAATCTGAATTTGTGTACCTTATATCTGGCAATCCAAGTCTGTTAAGCACAAACTGACCAACGTCATACTTATAGTAAAAAGCTCGTGGTAACATGCTATTTATCAATGGATATGTTACTACTGCTACTTTGGCGCTTTCGTTGTGCTGAAGCTCACCATCAACATTTATATATTTAATTTCATTTCCATTACTATTGTTTTCAATATCATTGATTATACGAATTGCAACATTTTCTATGTGGGCGTTTTCTAATTTCATGGCATTGTTTGCGGCGTATGAAAAACCAATCATATAGATATAACTAATTAATATTAGATAACGTATGTATTTAAATGAAACCCAGCAGACAGGGATTAACATAGCTGCGATAAATCCGCCAAATCCAACATAACCGCGTGCCATAAACAGTGGGTTTTCACTAAATACCGTGACGCCGGGAATAAAAAAAATAGACAACAATAGTGTGATTACCCATGAAAGCAGTAAAAATGGCACATTAATAATTTTGTGATTTCTGAAAATTATATCGATCAGTGATAATACATAAACAAGAATGATTGACAAAATGAATATTTTGAAACCGAAGTTTTGATTTTCATATAATAATGAAAATGAAGATGATAAGTTTTCAGCTAATTTTGATCCACCGTCCTTATCAAAGCTAATGATTCTGCTATATTCGGAAAAGTATGCATTAACAGATGTGAGACCAATAATTATCTTCGAATAGAAAATATACCCAACAATAAGGCCTCCCATTCTATTGACTGTCATCACTACCGAACCCTTGATATCTCCTCGAGTAGCGCCATGCAATAACTCAATAAGTGAAAATGTAATAAAAATATTTATTGATACTTGATAGCTTGACAAGGATAAAGTAATAAATAAACATGAAAGGAAAAATGAAATTATTTTATTCTTTGATAAAACACAGAAAGGCAATAATGCAAATGCTATAGATAACACCATGAATGATGAATCATATCTGAAATGCAGATTAGCATTGAAGAGTGGGTTTAGTATCAAAGAGCATATACAGAGTGCAAACAGAATGCTTTTCCTATTCCCGAATTTTTCTGATAGTAAAGAGAATACAAAGCATAAAAATACAATCGATAGTATTAGGGGAGCAGGAAACAGATCAGGAAGCATATGGCTACGTAAAGTTAATATGCGATAAAAAAACTGAGAAAACGGTCGCCCATCACCATCCCAACCAGTAAACCCCCATACTACCCGATATAAATCATCCAGATAATAGATATTTGAAATAAGCAGTGGGAATACTGTGAGTCCGATTATGCCTAAGCTGACCAGAAAGCACTTTCTATCATAAATCATCTTTTCTCCCTTTAAGTAAGTATTTTGGTCTTTGTTTGCTTTCGGTATATATACGGCCTATATACTCACCTAAAACGCCAATTCCTATAAGCTGAACACCACCAAGAAATAGTATTGATACTAATAGTGACGGATAGCCTGGCACGGGATTATCCCATATCAGCTTATCAATGATCATCCACCCACCGTACACAAATGAAAGCGTGGCAACAAATAAGCCGATATATGTCCACATACGGAGTGGGAAGGTAGAGAAGCTGGTTATACCTTCAAGTGCAAGATTCCACAATTTCCAGCCGTTAAATTTTGATTTACCAGCAACACGTTCAGAGCGCGTATATTCCACTATATCTACATTGCCCCCAACCCAAGAAAGCAAACCTTTCATAAATAAATTTCGCTCGGGTAAAAGTTTAATATTTTCGACGCTAGCACGAGACATCAAACGAAAGTCGCCCACGTTTTCTTCAATCTTTGGCGTGCTGATTTTGTTGTGTAATTTATAAAACCATTGGGCAGTTTTGCGCTTTAACACGCCGTCAGTAGAGCGATCTATTCTTTTTGCAAGCACTACATCAGCACCGTTTTGCCATTTTTCTATTAACAAGGGGATAACTTCTATTGGGTCTTGTAAGTCCACATCGATGGGGATTACTGCATCGCCTGTCGCGTAATCGATACCAGCAAAAAGGGCGGGCTCTTTTCCAAAATTACGAGTAAATGACAATGGTATGACGAGAGGGTCGGAAACAGCAAGCGCGTTGATAATTGATTCTGTTGCGTCCTTGCTTCCATCGTTGATGAAGACTATCTCAACTTCATGCTGTTTTAATTCGTTGAATTCACGAACCGCTTTATAAAAAATAGGTACAGCTTCCTCTTCATTAAATACCGGAACAATTAGTGAAATTTTCAACATTCAATGTCCTTGAATACAACAAATTTTGAATATAAAAACCCTAAAACAAAACTAATAGCCGAAAAAATAATTAATGTAAAAATAGGGTCATAATTGAATCTGTCAGCAATAAAACCGATAAAATAACTTATAATTCCCATAAATATGACAAAAGAAATATATCTTTTTCTCGTCGCTTTTTTGCGGAAAGTAAATCTTGCATTAGCGAAGAAAGAGAACGTGACAGCAAAACTGAAAGCAAAAAAATTGCAGGATGCCTGCTGAAAGTTCAAAAAGTGAATCAGAAAAACAAAAACAAGCCAATGGATTAAAGTGTTTATCACTCCAACAGAAAAATACTTAACCAGTAATTCAATAAATTTGTTGTTTCTGTTAATCATTTTTTTCACTATGCTTAATGACTCAGACTAAATCGGTATTTGCTACGTTTTTACAGCACCTCGCCTATCTCTTTCGATTTTTTCTCAGCCTCGAAAAATCCGTGGACGATTTCACCGTCTGGGAATCGCCACGCGTCCCCTGTTCCATTTACGAGTCTTGCCATCCAGACTTCGCCGTTTTTGTTGCTTCAATTTTCTGTAACCATTATTGACCCGTAAACAAACAGCCCTATCACAGGGGCATCATATTAGCAGCGTTGGAGGAAGTGGGTCAATTCCGCTTTATGCCAGTTTGATAGCGCACCATTTAACATTAGCTGGTTATCCTGTGTAGTCTGAGATAACAAAGTTTCAATCTCAGCGATAACTCTATCTGCATTCTCACGTTTGCGAATAATGCGCTTAATCGCTGTTTTTTCAGCATCGGCTATTACATCTTGAAGCGCTTCCGTGACATGCCAGATACGCTCACATTCAGAAGCGATAGAAGGGACTAGCCGGACTTCCATAGGATAAGGTGAGGGAATGCCGGTGACTTCTCTCAATGCATACCAGATAGCATTATTCCATGCATCTCTGAAACGAAAGTTTTGCGTCATTAATGCAATGATACGAGCGAGATTTTGGTTATCTTTATTGCTGAACTTTTCATGAGCTTCGGGTGTGGGCTGAGGATTACCAGCTTCCTTGTCTAATATATCCAGCACCCATTTCCTGAATTCTTTTGCTACTGGAGTACGCGCAAACATGGCAACAAGGTGAGCACCACGTAGGGAGAACATGCGGGTATTGAGTTCGCGCAAACTATTGTTTATTCCGTTGGTACTCGTTTTGAGTACCAATGACATAGCTTCTGTAAATTCATCATAATGCTTGTTATAAATCATCGTAACAGCTTTAGGATTGGCATATTCCAAGGCTTTGGCCAATTGTGACGATGTAAACCAAATGTGCCCTTTATAAGTTATAGTTTCAAGCTTGGTGCTACGGAAAATAAGAGTCGTCATAATGATCGACCTCCAATGGTAATCTGAAATTATTCACCACTTAGAGACGCGAACCTCATGGGTGGTGGACGGAACGGAGTTCGCATTACCGGGATTACCATCCGGCCAGCTTTTCAGCTGCACCATCCAGTCCACCGTTGAAAGGTGTAGCTAGATTACGACATTAAAAAACACGCTCGCAGCGTGTACATGTCGCGGTAATCACGGCAGGATGCGAATCCCGACACCTGATTTATCAGGTGCAAGTAAACTATAGCGCATGATTTCTTCTTTCGTCAATGGGTATTTTGTGGTTATAATTGCGTGGTAATGGCTTATTAGCTCAGTTGGTAGAGCAGTGGACTCTTAATCCATCGGTCGCAGGTTCGAGCCCTGCATAGCCCACCACTAGTTGTTATTCACACTAGTTAGCTTGTTGCTGCTTCCATTTCGGCAACAAGAATTTCCTCAAATTTTCTAATCGTTTTATCATTGTATCGAAATGTTTCAACCTGCTTGTTACTGTAGAGCGATTTATCGAGATAGGTATCGCTATACTCTTTAATTTTTAGTAACTAACTTTCACGTGCATTTAAAGTGCACTTTCAAGTCCAATTGTTGTCATATCGATGTCAACTTAATTTTTATAACTTCCTGTTTTTAAAACTATTGTCCTACTGCTGACCATGTAAATTTGGTGGAGCTGGCGGGAGTTGAACCCGCGTCCGAAATTTCTACATCCTCGGTACTACATGCTTAGTCTAGTCTTTACATTCGCCAGCTAGCTGTGGACAGACACACTACTAACAGACTAGCCTGATTAAGTTTAACGCTTCAACCCCAAGCTAGGCATCCACGCGATCTCTTTTAGGTTTGACCTCTCTTGATCCCCGTCCTAAGAGCGGAGGCTAGGGAGAGAGGGCTCTGCGCAGGTTATTAAGCTGCTAGAGCGTAGTTATCGTCGTTTGCGACTATTTTTTTGCGGCTTTTTACGAGGCCAACCGCCCCTCGGCATGCACCTTGGGTTTCGCAAATCCCGTCGAATCCAGAATCAGCCCCAAGTTGATTAATCAATTATATCAGAAAAAAACTTAATAATGCTAGCACTTAGCTCATTAACGGCCAGCATTTTTCATAATTCTTGCTTTGTCTAACTTCCATTCGCGCTCTTTAATGTCTGAACGCTTGTCATGCTCTTTTTTACCCTTGGCGACACCAATTTTGACTTTACACCAGGCATTTTTCCAGTAAAGGGATAATGCTACCGCTGTGTGTCCTTCGCGATTGATTTTACCAAACAGGGAATCAAGTTCACGCTGATTTAACAATAACTTTCGGGTACGCATTGGATCACACACCACATGGGAAGAAGCTACATTTAGTGGGGTAATTGTTGCGCCAAAAAGATATGCCTCACCCTCTTTCAGTAAAACATAACTGTCACTAATATTGGCTTTGCCTGCACGTAGTGCTTTAACTTCCCAACCTTGCAAAGCTAAGCCCGCCTCGATTTCTTCATTGATGAAGTATTCATGGCGCGCTCTTGTATTTAGCGTAATCGTTGCCGAACCAGGCTTATGTGCTTTTTTCTTTGTCATAATTGGCGATTATACTGTATGTATCAATAAATGGCACGGTAAGGATCCATTATTTGGTGTTAAGTGAGCATTTATTAGGCTAAGTTGTCGGCCATAATTTTTATTTAAGTGTATTTCGATGTTATTATTGTTTTTGATTTATTTGGTGAGAATGGTTATGCCGCAAATTAGTCGTTCTGCATTAGTGCCATATAGTGCGGAGAAAATGTACAATTTAGTCAATGATGTAGATTCATATCCGCAATTTTTGCCGGGTTGTGTGGGGAGTCGGGTGTTGAATTATGCTAATAATGAAATGACCGCGTCAGTTGAGGTTGCTAAAGCAGGTATTAGTAAAACTTTTGTTACGCATAATATATTAAAAGATAATAAGAGTATAAAAATACAGTTGGTAAAAGGGCCATTTCGTAAGTTAATGGGTAATTGGTTATTTACACCATTAAATGAAAATGCCTGTAAGGTTGAGTTATACCTTGATTTTGAATTTACTAATAAACTGATCGAATTGGCTTTTGGTCGCATTTTTAAAGAGCTGGCTGGAAATATGGTGCAAGCTTTTACTCAACGTGCGCACGAGGTTTATCGTGGCTGATATAAATATTGAAGTGGTTTTTGCATTGCCAGATAGGCAGTTTCTGTTGCACGTCAAGCTAGCGGAAGGCGCAACTGTTGAAGAGGCGATTGTGCAATCAGGTATTTTGTCGCTTCGTGATGACATTGATTTAAGTAAAAATAAAGTGGGTATTTATAGTCGACCCGCTAAATTATCCGATATTTTATCTGATGGTGATCGGGTTGAAATTTATCGTCCGTTACTGGCTGATCCGAAAGAGATACGCCGTAAGCGGGCAGAAAAAGCCAAACAAAAATCTTAATAACGTATTTGTAATCAACTAGAGTGACCGCCAATTGAGTTGTTGCCTCATTGGCGGTCTATTGATAGTTTTTAAATAAATATCAATAGCGTTGGGTAGATGCTACATGAGCGTTGATGCTTTTTGGGCTGCTAAGCTATCGTTATTTTTGATATCGACTAAAATACCATTTTGATCAAAAGTGAGGGTTAATGTTTGCTGTTTAACCTCTTCATGCCCTGGTTGTTGACGGAAAATATAATACCAAACTTGCTGGCCAAACGGATCCTTTAGCATGGGTGTGCCTAATGTATAGGCGACTTGCTGTTGAGTCATTCCTTTCTGGATTTTTGCAACATCACTGGTAGAAAGATAGTTGCCTTGATTAATGTCAGGACGGTAAACAAGCCGTTCTGCCATAGAACAACCCGCTGTTAAAACAACAGACAACGCAGCAGCAATTAACAGTTTACAACGCATGGTCATATATTCCTTTGAGAGTCAGAATATCGATAATAATCGACATTGATGAAATTGAAAACCTTTCCTCATTTTTCTATGAGCCATAATATACAATAAAGTTGAGGATGTTTTTAAGCAGCAAGTAGATCTTTTGCGCTAGCTAGGATGTTTTTAGTGACTTCACTACCACCCAGTAAACGGGCAATTTCTTGTAAGCGGTTTTTTTTATCTAATAATTGCATTTGCGTTTCTGTTTCACAACCATTAGTTTGTTTGCTCACATAAAAATGGTGATGACCACACGCTGCAACTTGAGGTAAATGGGTAACGCACATAACCTGAGTTGAATTGCCTAATTCACGTAAGAGTTTTCCAACCACCGCTGCGGTGGGGCCACTAATACCCACATCAACTTCATCGAAAATAAGGGCAGGCGTATCCATTTTTTTGGCTGTTATCACTTGTATGGCCAGTGCGATACGTGAAAGTTCACCACCTGAGGCAACTTTTATTAATGCTTGATGAGGTTGTCCCGGATTGGTTGTAACGTTGAACTCTACTTGGCTTGCACCATCAATTTGTAAATGTTCAGGATTAAAATTGACATCAACCGTAAAATAGCCATGCGGCATTGAAAGTTGATGCATACTGTTGGTGATTAATTGACTTAATTCACTGGCATATTGTTGCCGTATTTGATGGAGTTTGCCGGCTATTTCTAATGCGTATTGATGTTGAGCTTCGACCTGAGTCGTTAAGTGGTCACAATCATCTTGTTGCTGATTAAGTTTTTCTTGTTCTGTCAGCAGTTGTTGATGTAATTCAAACAGTAATTCAGGGGCAACACGATGTTTGCGGGCTAAATTGACATATTTTGCGATGCGTTGTTCTAATTCAAATAGTTGGCTAGGATCTAGCTCAGTCCGGTCACCATAATGACGTAATTCATTACTCACTTCATGAATTTGGATCGATGCTTCTTCAAGCATATCAAGTAAATGACTGAATTGATTACTTACCGAAGTAAGTTCA
Source organism: Arsenophonus nasoniae (assembly GCF_004768525.1). Lineage (NCBI taxonomy): Bacteria > Pseudomonadati > Pseudomonadota > Gammaproteobacteria > Enterobacterales > Morganellaceae > Arsenophonus > Arsenophonus nasoniae. The sequence goes on along the minus strand of NZ_CP038613.1, from coordinate 2,732,367 downwards.
TTAATCTCTTGCTTTACATGATTTAGCATACTGATAATATTTTGTTCTTCGTTGTCATTGAGAATTTGTAATGCATTTTGACTTAAGGAAAGAAATTGTTCACGATTGGCCAATTGCTTATATTCTTGTTCGAGTTTTTGATATTCATCCGCTTGCGGTTTCAGTTCATCTAATTCTTTAAGATGATATTCAATAAGTTGTTGGCGTGATAGGCGTTCAGTGGCTTGCTGTTGAAATTTTGTTAATTCTTGACAGCTTTGATGCCAATTTTTCCAGGCCAGTTTCATTTCAGCTAAGGTAGCCGTTTGGTTGGCGTAAGTATCCAACAGATATTTTTGATGCTGATTATCTAATAGTAATTGGTGAGCGTGTTGGCCATGTATTTGAATAAGTAACGTCCCCAGTTCACGTAATTGGGATAAGGGAACTGCGGTGCCGTTAATAAAACCGCGTGATCGTCCATCAGCCGTGATAGTTCTGCGCAACAAACATTCATTATGGTTATCTAATTGGTAATTTTTTAGCCAGTCTTGCGCTGAGGGAGTGTCAGTAAGGGAAAAATGGGCACAAATATCGGTACGAGAAGCACCAGGACGAACGATATTGGTATCAGCTCGGTTGCCTAAACATAAACCCAATGCATCGATTGCGATTGATTTGCCAGCGCCTGTTTCGCCGGTAATGGTAGTCATACCGGGATAAAAATCAATTTCCAGTTTGCGGACAATGGCAAAATTATTGATGGTTAATTGAATAAGCATGTGCTTCTCCTGTATGTAAAAACACAACTGTTAATAAATACAGTATAAACTGGTTTTTTATACAGTAAAGTAGTAATTAAAAAAAATCAAAAGGTTTTCTTTGACCAGCCTAATTTTGAACTTAATGTATTGAAATAATTATAATCTTTTGGGTGGATGAGATTGAGTTTTTTATTACTTCGTTTGATTAAAACTTCATCATCATCTTGGATAGGTAAAATAATTTGGCTGTCACAGCTGATTTCATAATTGATGTTTTTTTGTCTAAATTTTAATTTAATACTACTGTCACTGCTGATGACGAGTGGGCGCGATGAAAGGGTATGCGGAAACATTGGAACTAACGCGATAGCTTCAAGGTCAGGGGTGAGTATTGGGCCACCGGCTGACAGTGAATAAGCGGTTGAGCCAGTCGGTGTAGTAATAATCAGTCCATCGGAACGTTGAGAAAAGGCAAAGCGGTCATCGATATAAACTTCAAATTCGATCATATGAGCTACTTTTCCTGGGTGTAAAATGACTTCATTAATTGCCGTACTCATGCGTGGTTTGTGATTTTTTTTGCTGATCTGGGTTTCCAATAAGAAGCGTTGCTCTTCATAGTAATGGCCAGCTAATACTTCTGTTAACTGTTGTAGCGCGTTATCTGGCCCAAGATCGGTTAAAAAACCAAGATTACCGCGATTGATGCCAATAACTTTATTTTCATAGCGGGATAGGACGCGAGCAGCGCCTAACATGTTACCGTCACCACCAACAACGATAATTAAATCAGCAGTTTTACCAATGTCTGTTAATCTACCGATGGTGGCATTTTTTAACTTAAGCTGTTGGGCAATTTGTTGTTCAACAATAACTTTATATTTTTGCGCTCGTAGCCAGTTATAAAGTTGTTCATGAGTTGCCAAGGCCTCTGGATGTCTAGGGTGACCGACAATGCCAATATATTTAAATAATGCCTTTTTTGCTGCTTTTCCGGTCAGCATGGTTTATTTCCTCTTACAAGTTGGCGTGCTCTCTTGAATCCCAAACTTTTATCCCCATAATAAGCTAATAATCTGGATTAATGCTAAAAAGAATGTGGAGATACTCATGAGTAGTAAAGATCATAAAGTGCATGATGAGCAAGCCTCTAAACAAAAAGAATCAAAAAAATCACTAAAAAGTGAGGCAAAAGAGCCAGCAATTGAGACCGAGCAACCAGTGAGTTCTACGGAAGAAGTATTAATTGATCCACGGATTACTGAATTAGAGCAGCAGTTGCTTGAAGCGCAAAAACGTGAGCGTGAAGCTTTGTTGCGCGCCAAAGCTGAAGTGGAAAATATTCGTCGCCGTACTGAGCAAGATGTTGAAAAAGCGCATAAGTTTGCTCTAGAGCGGTTTGCTAATGAATTGCTACCTGTGATTGATAATCTGGAAAGAGCCATCGAACTTGTTGATAAGGAACAAGCAGAATTGATACCAATGCTAGAAGGACTTGAATTAACGTTAAAATCTTTTTTAGCTACCGTTGGCAAATATGGTATTAAAGTGGTAGCGGAGAAGAATGTTCCTTTCAATCCAGAACTGCATCAAGCGATGACCATGATCGATTCCAAAGAGCATGAACCTAACCAAGTTATTGATGTTATGCAGAAAGGCTATACCTTAAATGGTCGTTTATTGCGTCCGGCGATGGTGATTGTATCAAAAGCAAAATAAGCTGAAATAATGCCACCCATATAATGGGGTGGCATTCAGTTTATTATTCAGGAATGATCGGCGTCCAGTCAATGGGGCTTAATCCCTGTCTTATGAGTATTTCATTCGTTTTAGAAAAATGTTGGCAACCGAAAAAACCTCTATGGGCAGAAAGGGGAGATGGATGAGGCGCTTTAAGGACAAAATGTTTTTGATTATCAATAAATTGGCCTTTTTTCTGCGCATGGGCTCCCCACAGTAAAAAAACGACACCAGTACGATGTTGATTAATTGCCGCAATCACCTTATCGGTAAAGGTTTCCCAACCAAGATGCGCGTGAGAATGCGCTTTACCTTGTTCAACTGTTAAAACCGTGTTTAATAATAATACTCCTTGCTGTGCCCAACTGACGAGATAACCGTGATTGGGATATTGAAAATCCGGAATATCTTTTGCAAGTTCTTTATACATATTGACCAGTGAAGGCGGTGCGGGAACCCCTGGTCGCACGGAAAAAGAGAGACCGTGTGCTTGATTAGGACCATGGTAAGGATCTTGTCCCAGTATCACGACTTTTACTTCACTCAGTTCGGTATAGCGGAAAGCATTGAAGACATCTTTTTGCGGAGGGTAAATTGTTATACCTTGTTGGCGAGCTTTAGCTACATAAGCCAGAGTGTGACAGAAGTAATCTTGTTCTTTTTCTGAACCGATGACATCGTGCCAGGTGGGCAAAGCGGACATAACCATTCCTTTAGATTTTGATTAATATAAGGTTTAACTTAACATTTACGTTATGTGAGGTAAATTTTAAAACGGAAATCGCTTGTTTTTCATTATAATTTTCGGATTAAAAATTTTTTCTAAAAAATATAAATTTTTTTTAAACAAAAAATTGATTTAAAACAGAAAGTTGTCGATCTGATTATTAATTACACGGCGAAATTATTGATTTATATCAATGAATTACCGATATTTAATTGTTATATAGTTTATAGAAATAATGGTTATAGCAAATAGCTAATTTGAAAATAATTTCAAATTGTTATTTCAATCTTGTTCGAATTTGGAGGTCGACATGGTTATTGGTATTCAGATTACTCAGGCAGATAATGCAGCATTATTAAATTCTTTTTGGTTATTGGATGACGAAAAAAATGAAGCTCGCTGTATTTGCGCTAAAACTGATTTTAATGAAGGACAAATTGTTGCCAAGGAGATGTTAGGTTCATTTGAATATCGTGAAATCCCCCTTGAAGTTAAACCACAAATAGCGGTAGAAGGAGGACAACATCTTAATGTTAATGTTCTGTCTCGTGAAACTTTAGAAGATGCGATTGAAAATCCGGAAAAATATCCACAATTAACCATTCGGGTTTCAGGTTATGCGGTGCGTTTTAATTCCTTAACCCCTGAACAGCAACGCGATGTTATTACGCGTACTTTTACGCAAAGTTTATAATCAAATAGTACTTAATTAATTGATAAATAATAATTAACAGCTTGATAAAGGTACCAGGCTGTTAATTTTTTGTTAGTTAAGCAGAAAAATTATAGAGTAGTGAGTAGCGTCATTAGCTGTTATCACTTTGCTTTACTGAGGGTTTACGACGTTTGCCAATATTTTTACTGTCGCGATGGCGCTGTTTGGTTTTTTTCTTTTGTTGCTGGTCAATTTTTTTCTTTTCTTGTCGTTTTAGCCGAATTTTTTTCGACGGTTTGGTTTTACGTAGCGAACTTTCAGACGGTGCTTTTGTAGTTGGCCGTAGGCTATCGATGACGCGTATTTTTAATGGTTCATTAAGATAACGATTGATTTTACCTAATAGTGGCTGATCATGGGCTTCTACTAAGCTAATTGCGATTCCTTTTCGCCCTGCGCGTGCGGTTCTACCAATACGGTGCAAATAGACATCAGCAGTACGCGGTAAGTCGAAATTGAACACATGACTAATATCGTCAATATCTAGGCCACGTGAGGCTACATCGGTTGCCACTAAGACATTAATTTGTCCGCTATTTAGACGTTTAACCGCTTCAGTCCGCTTTGCTTGAACCATTTCCCCTTCAAGTAACCAGGTTTTTATATTGGCCTGTTGTAACCATTGAACCAACTCATGCGCTCTTTCACGTTTACGGACAAAGATAATCGATTTGCTGGCATCGGGTTGTTTTAATAGATGGCAAAGTAGTGCGGTTTTATGTTCGAGGTTATCCGCGCGATAATAGTATTGTTGGATCTTTTTTCGTTCACGTCTTGAAGGATCAGCATCAATTTCATGAGGATTATTCAGTAACCGCTCAGCAAAATCGTGAATGGCTTCACCTGCGAGTGTTGCTGAAAATAACATGGTCTGTTTGCGCCAGCGTGTTTCACCGGCAATGGTTTCAATGTCGTTGGCAAATCCCATATCAAGCATTCGATCGGCTTCATCTAGAATTAAGGTTTCGATTGCCCGGCAATCAAAATTTTCTTCTTTAATATACTGCAATAAGCGCCCTGTGGTGGCGACGACAATATCTTGGTTTTCACTAAAAATTTCAGCGTGGTTAACATAGGACACTCCGCCGGTAATGGTTGCGATATCAAGATGAGTGTATTTGGCTAACGCTTTTGCCTGTTCTGCCACTTGCATTGCCAGTTCACGGGTTGGCGTTAGAATTAGAATACGGGGTGGTCCAGAACGTTTACGCGGAAAATCAAGTAAATGTTGGATCACCGGTAGTAAATAAGCGGCGGTTTTTCCTGTTCCTGTAGGCGATGAACCTAGAATATCGCGTCCTTCCATAGCAGCAGGGATAGTTGCAAGCTGAATGGCTGTCGGGCGCTCATAGCCTTTATCATCCAGTGCATTGAGCAGACTTTGATCTAACTCAAGTTCAGAAAATGTGGTTGCAGTCATTGTATACCTCTGGTTAGGCAATGGATTATAAACAGAACGCCCAAATTGTTCATCTATTAAAATGGTTTATTGAGTGATGATATAAATAATTATTAACAATCAATGACAAATCGGGTAGCAGCTTTGTCCAGTATATATAAAAGAGGGGTAATCATATTCCCCTCTTTAGTCATTTAATTGAAAGGGGTTAAAATAGTCGGTTTAGCATCCGGTTGTTGTTGCGGATAATCTAATGTGTAATGCAAACCACGACTCTCTTTACGCTTAAGTGCACAAAGAATCATCAATTCAGCCACTTGAACGAGATTACGCAGTTCCAATAAATTACTTGATATACAGAAATTTGAATAGTATTCAGCTATTTCTTGTTGGAGTAAATGGATGCGGCGTAATGCGCGTTTCAGTCGTTTAGTTGTTCTAACAATGCCCATATAATCCCACATAAACAATCTTAATTCATGCCAGTTATGTTGGATAACAACTTGTTCATCTAAATTATGACATTGATTTTCATCCCATTTTGTGGATATTGATGGCTTATCAATTTGTTCGATTTGTTGTTTAATCTGTTTTGCCGCAGACCATCCATAGACGAGACACTCTAATAATGAATTTGATGCTAGTCGGTTGGCGCCATGTAACCCAGTATAACTAACTTCACCAATAGCATAGAGATGTCGAAGATCGGTTTGACCATACTGATCCACCATAACACCACCGCAAGTATAATGGGCAGCCGGTACAATTGGAATTGGCTCATTAGTCATGTCAATACCTAATGTGGCTAATTTCTGATAGATAGTTGGGAAATGTTGTTTTATCGCGCTTTCGGGCTGATGGCTAATATCAAGAAACATACAATCTGCACCTAAGCGTTTCATTTCATGATCAATGGCACGGGCAACGATATCACGAGGGGCGAGTTCTGCTCTTTTATCAAAATCAGGCATAAAACGGCTTCCATCAGGTCGTTTAAGATAGGCACCTTCACCTCGTAAAGCTTCAGTTAGTAGAAAATTGCGTGCTTGTGGATGATAAAGACAAGTCGGATGAAATTGATTAAATTCAAGATTAGCCACCCGACAACCGGCTCGCCAGGCCATTGCAATTCCATCACCTGATGAAATATCGGGATTAGTGGTATATTGATATACTTTTGCGGCTCCCCCGGTTGCTAAAACAGTCACTTTTGCCTGACAAATAACAATCTGTTGGTGGTCGAGATCCCAAATGTAAGCACCAATAATTGTCGCTGGATCTTTATCTGAACGGATCAAATCGATAGCATTATGTTGCTCCTTAATTGTGATATTTGGATGCTGGATGGCTTTTTCAACCAAGGTTGTTTCTACCTGTTTACCTGTTGCGTCGGCATAATGAAGAATACGCCGATGGCTATGGCCACCTTCTTTTGTCAGATGATATTGTTCATTACCTGCTTGATTAATCTCTTTATCAAATAAAACACCTTGCTCAATCAGCCACTGGATACAGTGGTGAGCATTGCAGGTGACAAATTCAGCGATTTTTTTATCACATAGCCCGGCACCGGCAATTAAAGTATCTTTAATATGGGCTTCTATACTATCAGTTTGATCAAAAACCGCTGCAATTCCACCTTGGGCATAGTAAGATGCGCCTTCAGTTGAAATGTTTTTACTAAGTATGGTTATTTGGTATTGTGCCGCTAATCGAAGCGCTAACGATAGACCGGCGATGCCACTACCAATGATTAAAATATCCGTATAATGTTGTGTTGATGGCATAATATTTTATTACTAAGGTTTGGGAATAGAGTAAATTACCATGTTAGCCTATTCTTTTATTTAGAGTAAATATGGTGACCTCGAAAGAACTTTTCTTATGGTTTAGCTTAAATTAAATATAAAATAATTTAAATTGACTGGAACTTTGCAAGTTTTTGTCACTCAAAAAAATGCTTGCTTACAAATGAGAGAAAACATGGCGGGTTCAAAAAAGGAAAATATGAGGCTTATTTTCGGGAGAAGTGATCTCGGATGAGCGAGCAGTTGACAGACCAGGTGCTGGTTGAACGGGTACAAAAAGGGGATAAAAAAGCTTTTAATTTACTGGTTATTCGATACCAGAATAAAGTTGTGAGCCTTGTTTCTCGTTATGTACCGCAGGGAGATGTACCGGATGTAGCCCAAGAGTCCTTTATTAAAGCTTATCGCGCTATCGGTTCATTTCGTGGAGAAAGCGCATTTTATACTTGGCTTTACCGAATCTCAGTAAATACAGCTAAAAATTATCTTATATCCCAAGGACGTCGACCGCCATCGAATGATCTAGATGTAGTTAATGCAGAGAATTTTGAAGCTTCTAATGCATTAAAAGAAATTTCGAACCCTGAGAATTTAATGTTGTCAGAAGAATTGAAAAAAGTAGTTTTCCGGACCATTGAGTCACTTCCTGAAGATTTACGCCTGGCAATTACGCTGAGGGAGTTAGATGGACTGAGTTATGAGGAGATAGCGCTTATTATGGATTGCCCTGTTGGTACAGTTCGTTCGCGCATTTTTCGGGCAAGGGAAGCTATTGATAATAAAGTGCAACCACTAATACGAAATTAAAGGTGGTTCACATTTTACTGAAGGGTACTTTGGCATGCATAGAGAGAGACTTTCCGCTTTAATGGATGGAGAGATCTTTGATTCAGAATTGATCCATACCATTTTACAAGATGTTTCGTTACAGAAACGATGGGAGAGCTACCATCTTATCCGCGACAGTCTGAGAGGTGATATCAACGAAGTTATCCATCTTGATATTACAGGTAAAGTAGAGCAGGCGCTGGCAAGTGAGCCTATCCAAATTGCGCCTGATGCAATACCGGAGTCACAACCTGAGCCAGCTACCTGGCGTTTAATGCCTTTTTGGCGTAAGCTTCGCCCTTGGGCTAATCAGATAACACAAGTTGGTGTAGCAGCTAGCGTTGCCGTAGCTGTTATTGCTGGTGTTCAGAATTATAATACGTCTAATATAGAAACGGATGGCAAATCTGACTCACCCATATTTAATACAGTACCTATCATGGGTGCTGCGTCGCCTGTGAGTTTAAATGTTTCTAATGATCAATTGTTTGCTCAACCGCAAACCGAGCAGTTAGAACAACGTAATCGCCGACTTGGTTTGATGTTACAGCAATATGAGCTTGAGCGTCGTTCAACGCTGAATCAAAGTGTAACATCGTCTTCAGCAATCGTAGAAAAACCTCACTCAGGAGCAAAATAGCAGTAATGAAGCATTGGTTATCCGCCCTCATTTTTTTGTTGGGCGGTTTATTGTTGCCTTTACATTCCTATGCCAAAGGATTATCGGCTGAAATTTTATTAACTGATATGGGTAATGCGGTAAAATCTTTACCTTACGAATTGTCATTTATTATTGTCAATCCTCAAGGCATAACGCCGATTAGATATCGTCATGTCATTATTAACAATAAGCCCATCGCTCAAATAATGCAGATGGATAGTTCTCGTCGTGAAATTATTCAAAAAGGTAATCAAATTAGCTATTTTGAACCCGGCTTTGATTCTTTTAGCTTAGAGGGCACTTATATCGTTGATTATTTGCCATCAGTCGTTTTTGCTAATTTTACTAAACTGCTATCCTATTACAATTTTATTAAGCTCGGCAGAACGCATATTGGTGATATAAGCTGTCAAGTTATTCGGGTTATACCAAAAGATAGTTCACGCTTTAGTTATATCTTATTAATTGATGAAAAAACCAAGTTACCAATGCGCATTGATCTATTAGATAGTAAAAATGAAATATTGGAACAATTTAGAGTTATTTCTGTGGTTTTTAATAGTCAAGCGTTGCTGAAATCGATGCATGTGATTGCATCGTTGAATATGCCTCCTTTATTACTTATTCCCCAATCAATTACTAAGCAATTTAACTGGCAAGTAAACCAACTTCCGTTGGGATTTGAAGAAATATCTCGTCGCTGTAAAGAGATAGCCACGAATGAATCTTTAGAGACCATGATATTTAGTGACGGGTTATTTAGTTTTTCTATTAATGTCACTAAGGCAGGCGATCATAAACTTCTTGAACAGCCCTTTCGTAAAGGTGGTTTAACCATTTACACGCTAATAAAGGGACAATACGAAATTACAGTTATTGGTCAATTACCATTGCTAACTGCTAGCCAGATTGCAGCTAATGTTAGTTTTAAAGAGGCAAACTAATGGTTAAAGAGTGGGCAACGGTAGTGCGTTGGCATAATGGTCGTGCTGTTTTGCGCTATGGTTCTAATTCCGGTTGTGGTAGTTGCGCTGCTCGTTCAACCTGCGGATCTTATATTCTCAATAAAATAGGACCGAAAACTGAGTATCAATTAGAACTTGAGGTCAGTCAGCCTCTGGTTGTTGGTCAGAAAGTTGAAGTAGGGATCCCAGAAGGTAGTCTATTACGTTCCGCGATGCTTGTTTACCTTACCCCACTAGTTGGCCTTTTTATCGGCAGTGGGGTTATGCAATTTCTCTTTTTAAATCAATTTATTATTTTTTTAGGTGCTGTTATTGGCGCAAGTGTTGGTTTTTTCCTAGCAAAAAAAATTGCGCGTTATTGGGAAAAAGAGACTCTATATCAACCTACCATTTTGCAAATCGGTTTACCGCCTGATGAATTAAAAGAGCAAGTTTGAATGACATAGTAAGTCTGAATGCCTATCGTTAGTAATAACAAATTGTCACTAATCTATGCGCATGAACGTCTTATTTATAAAAACGACTTTTCATTATTAATGATTCTTTGAGTTGTTTGTCGCTTATATGTAAAATGCATTCCCAAGATTGTTATAACAGCTTTTATTAGTTTTAGCTTTGTAGGCTAAACTATCGCTAAAACTGATTTTATAAGGCCATTTAGAAGAAGATATAACCTTGAAAATCAAACATATAAGAAATTTTTCCATCATCGCTCATATTGATCATGGTAAATCAACGCTGTCAGATCGTATTATTCAGATTTGCGGCGGCCTTTCTGATCGTGAAATGGCCGCCCAGGTATTAGACTCGATGGATTTGGAGCGGGAACGAGGGATCACGATAAAAGCGCAGAGTGTTACCCTTGATTATAAAGCCAGTGACGGCGAAACTTATCAGCTTAATTTTATTGATACACCTGGCCATGTAGACTTCTCTTATGAAGTATCCCGTTCATTAGCTGCTTGCGAAGGTGCATTACTCGTTGTTGATGCCGGGCAAGGTGTCGAAGCGCAAACCCTTGCTAATTGTTATACTGCGATTGAGATGGATTTAGAAGTTGTTCCTGTGCTAAATAAAATCGATTTACCTGCGGCTGAGCCTGATCGGGTAGCTGAAGAAATTGAAGATATTGTTGGCATAGATGCCCATGACGCGGTTCGTTGTTCGGCAAAAACTGGGTTAGGAGTACAGGAAGTAATTGAACGTCTGGTTAAAGAGATCCCTCCGCCAGAGGGTGATCCGGCCGCCCCTTTGCAGGCATTGATTATCGATTCGTGGTTTGATAATTACTTAGGTGTTGTTTCGCTGGTACGGATTAAAAATGGTACGCTTAGCAAAGGCGATAAAATTAAAGTGATGAGCTCTGGTCAGCTCTACAATGTTGATCGCTTAGGTATTTTCACACCCAAACGAATTGATCGCCAGCAGCTAAATTGTGGCGAAGTAGGATGGTTGGTTTGTGCTATAAAAGATATTCACGGCGCGCCGGTTGGCGATACATTGACCGGTGCTCGTCATCCGGCTGAACAGGCGTTGCCTGGCTTTAAAAAAGTAAAACCACAGGTTTACGCTGGTTTATTCCCCATTAGTTCTGATGATTATGAAGCATTTCGTGACGCTTTAGCTAAATTAAGTTTGAATGATGCTTCGTTATTTTATGAACCAGAGAGTTCGACTGCATTAGGTTTTGGATTTCGTTGTGGTTTTCTTGGTTTACTTCATATGGAGATTATTCAGGAGCGTTTGGAACGTGAATATGATCTGGATCTTATAACAACTGCACCTACCGTTATTTATGAAGTTGAGTTAACAAATGGTGATGTCATCTATGTCGATAGTCCTTCTAAGTTACCAGCGCTTAATAACATAAATGAATTACGCGAACCGATTGCAGAATGTAACATGTTAATGCCTAAGGAATATCTTGGTAATGTCATTACGTTATGCGTAGAAAAACGCGGCGTGCAGACGAATATGGTCTATCATGGTAATCAGGTCGCATTAACCTATGAAATTCCTATGGCTGAGGTCGTGTTAGATTTCTTTGATCGTTTGAAATCGACTTCACGGGGATATGCTTCATTGGATTATGGTTTTGTCCGTTTCCAAGCGGCAGATATGGTGCGTGTAGATGTGTTAATTAATGGCGAAAGAGTGGATGCCTTAGCATTGATTACGCACCGTGCGAATGCGCCATACCGTGGTCGTGAGTTGGTAGATAAAATGAAAGATCTGATCCCGCGCCAGCAGTTTGATATAGCAATTCAGGCTGCTATTGGTACCCATATTATAGCGCGTTCAACGGTGAAACAATTACGTAAAAATGTATTAGCTAAATGTTATGGTGGTGATGTTAGCCGTAAGAAAAAATTACTACAGAAACAGAAAGAAGGTAAGAAACGAATGAAGCAGGTTGGTAATGTTGAACTACCGCAGGAAGCATTTCTTGCAATCCTTCATGTAGGTAAGGATAACTAACCGTTATAAGGAGTCATAATGGCTAACACTTTTTCTTTGATTTTAACGCTGGCGACTTTAATCACAGGGATTATCTGGCTTATTGATCGTTTTAAATTAGCACCTGCTCGTAAGAAAAAAATGGCGCAGCAGCAAAAGGTTATTGAGGGAAGCATAGAGCAGTCGCATTTAGCAGAAAGCATACATAAACCATCATGGGTTGATACTTGTTCATCTATTTTTCCGATATTAGCGATTGTATTAGTAATACGCTCATTTATTTATGAGCCGTTTCAAATCCCATCAGGTTCAATGATGCCTACTTTGTTGGTCGGTGATTTTATACTAGTAGAAAAGTTTGCTTATGGATTAAAAGATCCTGTTACACAAACAACATTATTGGAAACAGGAAAACCTAAACGTGGTGATATTGCGGTATTTAAATATCCTAAAGATCCTAGTGTAGATTTTGTTAAGCGTGTTATTGGTCTACCTGGTGATAAAATTGTTTATGATCCAGAACAAAAAGAGTTACGTATATACCCGAATTGTTCAATTTCAAACTGTGCGCGAGCGTTACCAATTATCTATTCTTCATTAAAAGAGAGTGAATGGGCGCTATTTTTTAATATTGATTCTATGGTAGAAAGCCAAAAAGGGAGTTATCAAATTCCGTTGGGTGAACCAGTTCCAACTAATGCATTACGTCAAGCGGAAAGAATCGAAAAATTAGATGAAACTAGCCATGAAATCTTAGTGATCCCACAAGTGTATACCCAGTCACGTTATCAACAGCCTGGTTTACCAGACAATGAATGGATAGTTCCGCCTAAACACTATTTTATGATGGGAGATAATCGGGATAATAGTGCAGATAGCCGTATGTGGGGTTTTGTCCCAGAAGAAAATTTAGTTGGTCGTGCCGTTATTATCTGGTTTAGCCTTGATAAACACGAGGGTGAATGGCCAACAGGGGTACGTTTAAGTCGTATTGGTGCAATTAATTAAGAAAATAATAAGATAAACTAATCATTGATGCTAAATTGATTTATATAGCAATCGATATAGAATATAGCGAGATAACCAAAAATGATGGTTTCTTGAACGATATCAGGAAACCTGCCAACGCAACAGCTTTGTAAAAATTAATTTTACAGATCTGTTGCGTATGCTTTTTGTAATTTGATAATAAAATAATTGGTAGCACATGAATTCTTCTTTAATTGAGTGGTCAGAGCGGCAAGAAATTAAACAGCTACAGCGTAAGCTTGGCTATGCTTTTAAACAAATTGAATTATTGAAGCAAGCATTAACTCATCGTAGTGCTAGCAGTGGTCACAATGAGAGATTGGAGTTTTTAGGCGATTCAATCCTTAGTTTTGTGATTGCTAATGATCTTTACCATCGTTTTCCTAAAGTTGATGAAGGCGATATGAGTCGTATGCGAGCAACATTGGTCAGAGGTAATACCCTGGCTGAGCTTGCACGAGAATTTGATTTGGGCGAATGTTTGCGTTTAGGGCCAGGTGAATTAAAAAGTGGTGGTTTTCGTCGAGAATCAATATTGGCAGATACTATCGAAGCTTTAATTGGCAGTATTTTTTTAGATAGTGATATTCAAACCACTGAACGAATTGTTTTGGCTTGGTATGACACTCGATTAATAGAAATTAGCCCCGGTGATAAGCAAAAAGATCCTAAAACACGTTTACAAGAGTATTTACAGGGACGCCATCTACCTTTACCTAGTTATTTGGTAGTTCGAGTTCGCGGTGAAGCGCACGATCAGGAATTTACTATTCATTGTCAGGTTAGTGGTATAAAGGAACCTGTTGAAGGCGTGGGTTCAAGTCGTCGTAAGGCTGAACAAGCAGCCGCTGAGCAGGCATTAAAAATATTGGAGCTTGAATGAGCAAACCAAAAACTTATTGTGGATTTGTCGCTATTGTAGGGCGTCCAAATGTGGGTAAATCAACATTACTGAACCAATTACTCGGGCAAAAGGTTTCTATTACTTCTCGTAAACCACAGACAACCCGTCATCGCATCATGGGAATTGAGACAGAAAATAATTATCAAACGATTTATGTCGATACACCCGGATTGCATGTAGAAGAAAAGCGCGCAATAAATCGTTTAATGAATCGGGCAGCAAGTAGTTCAATTGGTGATGTGGAACTCATTATTTTTGTTGTTGAAGGTACACATTGGACAACTGATGATGAAATGGTGATAAATAAACTGCGTCATTTGCCTTGTCCGGTATTATTAGTGATCAATAAAATTGATAATGTGGTGAATAAAACTCACTTACTACCTCATATTGAATTTCTTAGCAAGCAAATGAATTTTCTGGATATTGTGCCGATTAGTGCGGAAAAAGGTACCGGTATCGATATTATTACTAAAATTGTCCGTCAACATATGCCAGAAGCAGCACATCATTTTCCAGCAGACTATATTACCGATCGTTCACAACGCTTTATGGCTTCTGAAATTATTCGTGAAAAGTTAATGCGTTTTCTTGGCGATGAACTACCCTATTCAGTCACAGTTGAAATTGAGCAATTCGTGGTAAATGAACGTGGTGGCTATAATATTCATGGCCTGATTTTGGTTAAAAGAGATGGCCAGAAAAAAATGGTTATTGGCAATAAAGGTAGCAAAATTAAGAAAATTGGCATCGAAGCTCGGATGGATATGGAAAAACTTTTTTCGACTAAAGTTCATCTTGAACTTTGGGTGAAAGTTAAAGCTGGATGGGCCGATGATGAACGTGCACTGCGTAGTTTAGGCTACATGGATGATCTTCATTAAGGTGGATTTCCGTGGACGGTTGGCAACGTGCATTTGTACTTCATACTCGCCCTTATAGTGAAACGAGTTTATTATTAGATTTTTTCACCGAAAATGAGGGGCGAATTCGACTATTGGCTAAAGGTGCTCGTAGCCGTCGTTCTAATTTAAAAGGCTGTTTACAACCTTTTACGCCCTTGCTGATCCGTTGGGGAGGCAAGGGAGAAATGAAAACGTTGCGTAGTGCAGAACCGATTTCTTTAGCGCTTCCATTTACCGGTACTGTGCTGTACAGCGGTCTATATGTTAATGAATTGCTTGCACGAGTTTTAGCCCAAAATATTCCCTATCAAAGCCTATTTTTTGAATACCTTACCTGTTTGCAAATATTAGCTGGCAGTGAATCTACGCCGGAACATGCATTACGCCGTTTTGAATTATCATTGTTATCGCATTTAGGTTATGGTGTTGATTTTTTACATTGTTCCGGTAGTGGTGAACCGGTAATAAATGGCATGACTTACCGTTATCGGGAAGAGAAAGGTTTTATTGCCAGTTTGGTTATTGATCATTTGAGTTTTACCGGCAAGCAACTTAAGGCATTTGCCTGTCGTGAGTTTCCTGATGTTGATACACTAAAAGCAGCCAAGCGTTTTACGCGTATTGCGCTGAAACCTTATTTGGGGGGAACTCCATTAAAAAGCCGCGAGCTTTTTTACCAGCTCATATTGCCTAAAACGCGTTGAAGCTGGGACATAAACCTATTTGAAGATATTATGATTGCATGGATAAATGAAATTCAAACTATGAGATGGATAACAGGAGTTTAATATGGCAGAGTTATTATTAGGCGTTAATATTGATCATGTTGCCACAGTGCGCAATGCACGGGGAACCCAATATCCGGATCCGGTACATGCTGCATTTCTTGCTGAACAAGCTGGTGCAGATGGGATCACGGTTCATTTGCGCGAAGATCGCCGCCATATTACTGATCGTGATGTTCAGTTACTTCGCCAGACTTTACAAACCCGAATGAATCTGGAGATGGCAATAACGGATGAGATGGTCAATTTTGCCTGTCTGATAAAACCTCAATTTTGCTGCCTGGTACCAGAGCGACGTGAAGAAGTTACGACGGAAGGTGGGCTTGACGTTTTTGGGCAACAAGCGTTAGTCGCAACGGCGGTAAAACAACTAGCTAAAGCAGGTATCACGGTTTCGTTGTTCATTGATCCTAACGATAAACAAATTGATGCAGCAGTGGAAATTGGAGCGCCCTTTATTGAAATTCATACCGGTGCCTATGCCAACGCTAAGAGCCAGTTAAAGCAGGAAGAAGAGTTTAAACGTATTAAGCAAGCCGTAAGCCATGCCACTGCGAAAAACCTTAAGGTCAATGCGGGTCATGGGCTAACTTACCATAATGTTCAACCTATTGCCCAGTTGCCAGATATCTATGAACTTAATATTGGTCATGCAATTATTGGGCGAGCCCTTTTTAGTGGCATGGCGGCGGCAGTGAGTGATATGAAGAAAATTCTTCGTGAGGCACGTAGTTAATGGCGATTATTGGATTGGGTACAGACCTGGTTGAAATTGTACGGATTGAGCAAATTATTGAGCGTCTAGAGGAGCGTCTGGCAAAGCGTATATTGTCCGCTCAAGAATGGTGGCAATATCAAAATCACTCTCAGCCAGTCCGTTTTTTGGCTAAGCGCTTTGCTGTTAAAGAAGCAGCCGCAAAAGCTTTAGGAACGGGGATCCGAAATGGTTTAGCACTTAATCAATTTGAAGTTTTTAATGATGAGTTAGGAAAGCCTGGGCTGAATTTGTTAGGGCAAGCAAAAATATTGGCTGGTTCATTAGGCGTGCAACATATTCATGTATCATTATCTGATGAACAAAATTATGCTTGTGCCACGGTGATTATGGAAAGTTAAATTTTATCGGCATGATGTAATAAGACAAATTTATCCCATAATTGTTCTTCTGTTTCAGGATTATCAGGATCTTTGACAATGGTATTGCTGATCGGACAAACGGATTGGCAAGTTGGCTTATCATAGTGGCCAATACATTCAGTACAAAGATTGGGATTGATCTGGTAAAACGCTTCTCCCATTGAAATTGCTTCATTAGGACATTCTGGTTCACACATATCACAGTTGATACAGCGTTTTGTTATTAATAAGGACATATCAATATATTATAAGTAATTTGGATAAATATCAGTAAGTTATGTATGAAAAACATTAGTTAATTTTATCTATAATTGATAATTTCGTACAGTCTATTTTGAAAAAAACAATTCAGTAATACAATAGTAGCCAAACATATCGCTTTTACTATCTTAACTATGTAAAGGGATATGAGCATTAAATTTATTGTTTTTGTGCTAAAAACAAATTCAATGCTAGTCAGAATAATACAAAGACAAAAAACTGATTCTGATGAATATTGAGATGTTTTAGAGCGCTGAAAGTTTCGTGTAAATCCTTTACATAAACTCATACATGAAATCTATTATTGCAGCAGCTAAGCCTATTTTAAACATTTAGCTAAATCGTGTCGATCTAAATAGCAAAAAATATAATCTAAGGCTGGATTTCAAATTGAAATCCAGCAATATATTTACTGGGTAATTGTTATTCCATTAATGAGAATGGTAAAATATTTTCATTGGCTGTTAATATTCTATCATATTCCCTTTCGTTTCTAAGAATATTTTTATCAATTTCATAGCCAAGAAGTTCTGATAAGATATATTTATTCATCAAACCACTCAAATATCCGTCTTTATTACGAAAAGATTCAATAAAATCACAATTGAAACGATTATTGGTTGATTTATACATAAAGGGGATCAAATATTGTTCTCTTCCCTTTTCTAATCCATGACCCACATTAACAATCTCACCATGATCGGCGGTATAAATTAAATTAAAATCTATTTTCTTTTCATTAATGACTTTAAAAATATCATTAATGATTCGGTCAGTATGATGAATGGTAAGATCATAATTTTCTGCGTTTGGTAATGCTTTTTTATCTATTTCATCATAGTTGTTATAGGGTAAATGATTACCATAAAGATGAATAATAATAAATCGCTTTTGGGCATTATCAGACAACACTTTTACTAACAGGTTAGCTAATTTATTATCATTATAATCGGTTAATTTTAAATCATTGCTTTTTTGAGCGATAAAACCATATTTAGAACCATGCAGCCCTTGTATTTCTTGCGAACCTAACCAATATGTTTTATATCCATTGGCTTTTGCCATTTCAATAATAGATTTATTGTTGAACAGGTTATCTTCATTTTCAGGCGTATGGAAAGCTAGTGTCATTGACAAGGAATCACGGGTTATCGGTGAACTAGAATGGGCATTATTCACGATGCAACTATTTGAGGTAGAAAATAGTTTTGTCATATGGGGTGTGGTATCAAAATGATAACCATAAGCACTATAACGTGAGTATAGTGAAGCTTCACCCATGATTAATATAATGTTTTTGTTATCATTGTCTTTTTTTGCCACTATTGCATGATTAAATTTTTCAATCTCTGCTATATTTGCATATTTATTATTATCATATGATGAAATTAATAAATAAACCGCATCACCAAATATTAAAGGGACTTTATCATGAAAAAAAATCCCAAGTTGTTTTTTATCTTCTTTGATATCAGAAATTAATCTGTTTTCATCTTTTATATCTATAATAACTAAGATAATAGAAAGTGTTGTAAACGATAGTACTGAGTACAATAATAGAGACGTATTCGCTAAATTTTTCTTAATTATGGTTATCAGATAAAATAAAAAAGCAGTAAATATCAATGAAGGTAAAATTAATTTTAAAAATAAACTGCCTAACATAAATAGCGCTTCATTTATGTTTGTTTCAAGAATGGAATGAAGAACGGAAATTGTTATATTTCCGTTAAAATTTAACGAATATATAACTTTTATGTTGATAAGAAATAGAAAAGTTAACCCTATTAATTTTCGTAAATTATTATTACTCAGTATTAAAAAGAGAGTTATTAAGAGAATAGTAAAAGTAGATATATGCGGTAACCTTGCATCAACTTTAAAAATAAAAATATTTAATAAAAGCGAAAATATAAATAATAATAATAAGATTATATAGTTAATGTATTTTTTCATATGGTTAAGCTAACTATGTAACAAAAAAAGAATTTTTTCTGTTAATTACGTAGAAAATATTTTAATGTGCTTCAATAGCAGGTTAGTGCCTCCATGCATGCTTAGTATTTTTGTATTACTAAGATCAAATGAGATTACTAACAATTAATGCTAATTCAAAAACTAAAAGATAATATAAGACTATAAGTTTATTATTTTATTCTTTATCACACTCTATAATATATTTGGAGTAATTAATAGTGACATTTAAAGTTTTATTTAAAATATTAGTTAGATCATCAAATTAGTAAAAAGCTGCATTTATTTTTAGCTTTGTAGCGAAAATAAACACAACTTATTTTATATTGTACACAATAAATTATCAGACTAAAACAATAATATTATACCCTATTAGTTGTTTTGGTATTTTGCATTCTGTTATGGCGCCATATCGGCCGGTAATTTTCTATAGTCAATGCGTTTATTACTAAAGTCAATGACACTATTTTGTTGTGAACAAATATCGTTTGAAATCATATGACAGGAGTGGTCAATACTGGGATCGTCAATACCTGACCATTCAGAAAATAGACTTAAAAAGTTAATTCCACTTCTGCCAGCGTTGATGTACTGCCGGTTGATAGAATTATGAGAGCTAATAAATAGTGGTACTTCATAATCTTGACGATATTGGTCATTATGGGTGAGTTTAAGGTCACTCGGATTGTTTTTATTGACGAAACCCAAACCATGATCAGAAAAGTATATCATGCTCCATTTTGAGTGGCTGTCAGTTAAATATTGATGAATAGTTGCCAGTAGCTGATCCGTATTTTTTATGCTCTGGATATAACATGAGATCTCTTTACTTTTATAAAAAATATCATAATGATTATCAGTTCTGGCGCAGGCGCGAGGATGACTACCCATTAAATGAACAATAATCAATTTTTTGGCCTGAGGGGCTTTGATTGCTGCTGCAATTTGCGGTAGTAATTCATCATCATTGCTCTCTTTGCTATTATTATAACTTCCTCTTTTAAGGAAAAATGGCTGGTCGGCTTTTTTCCCCAGCGAGGCAATCGGTGTGTCATAGATACCAACCGCTCCCTGATTTGACAGCCAATAAGTAGTAAATCCCCACTTTTTAGTGAGCGCAATAACGCTATTAGCTAATTTAGGAGGCTGAGTTAGCGAATGAGTTAATGATGGTACGGTTGTTGAGGCGGCTGAAATATAATGATTGAATATAATACCATTAGCAGCATCCATAAATGGGGTATCATTAATTGGAAAGCCATAAACATGCATAAAGTCGCGTCTAGCGCTTTCACCAATCACCATAACATAGGTATCATAGGGTGTGGCAGCATTGTTTGGCTGGAAATCATCTTTTTGTGCAATTAAGCTAAAAAGCTTTTCCGTCTCGCCTTTCGCCTCATAGGTATCTTTGATAAATTTAATTTCTGGATAACCACTATTTAAAATATCAAATTCACCTATTTCTTTATAATCTTTTATTGGGCCATAGAAAAGAAACAGCAGAAAAGTAATAAAAGCCCAAACCTTTATTTTTTTTGCGCTATTAAGCTTGAATTTTGCACAGAAAAAACCGAACAGTAAAATAAATAATGATCCAATATAAAGATAATATGGAATATTAGTAATAAATTCTATTGCTTCATGTAAATTGGTGTAAGTAACTGATGTTGCTATGGTGAGTGAGGGCGCACCATATAGAAACCTGGCCGGAAAATATAGCGCTGCAATAATTGTAAATATGATAATAAATCCACAATATATTATCCGTAATGGACTGATAACGATGAGTAATGCAACGATACCCGCTGTATAGTTTAGCCTTGGTGGATAACCTAAAGCGTAATGAATTAAGCTAAATAATATAGTAAGTAGCAATATTTTTAGCAAAAAATACTGATTGTTATTTATTAATTTTTTTATCATTTAATATACACGTGTTAATTAGGTTACTATCTTTAATGAAAGATGAGCAGGGTCGAATAGACTAAATTTATGTAATAGCATAGCTTATGTTACAGATGATTTAGCAAGGTAATCTATTATCTGTTCCAGTGTTATTAAACCATAGATTGATATTATGTTATAACAACTTTTACCCTATAAGTTAATTTTTTGAGGTTTTTTATTCGTGGAACAAGCCAAAAAAGATGTTTATTGGATGCGAAAAGCTATTTTACTCGCAGAAAAGGCGCAAGCAAAAGGTGAAATTCCGGTAGGTGCGGTATTGGTTCATGAAGATAAATTGATTGCAGAAGGTTGGAATCAGCCTATTTCGGATCATGATCCATGTGCTCATGCAGAAATTATAGCTTTGCGGGCAGGTGGCCAATATTTACAAAATTATCGCTTACTTAACACTACTCTTTATGTGACCTTAGAACCATGTATTATGTGTGCTGGGGCCATGATCCATGCGCGCATCAGTCGCTTAGTTTATGGTGCCTGTGATCAAAAAACCGGTGCTGCGGGCTCAATAATTGATGTTTTTAATCATCCTGATATGAATCATCGTATTCTGGTATTGGGAGGGATTTTGTCTGATGAATGTTCGGCGATGTTAAGTCGTTTTTTTAAACAGCGGCGAGCAGAAAAAAAATTGGGCAACAAAGTGCCGCGCTGTTAAATTAAATCTGCCTAAGCAGCTTAGTGAGGCTACTTAGGCAGAAGTAAAGGCTAATACTATTTTAGTAATGATTGGCAAAATTAATCACTACTTTCTTTTTTACTGCTGGCTCTAGAGAATAAAAGCGGATCCCTGGCGGCAAGCTGCATATTTTGATTCATTTCCTTATTCTGTAGGTAACCCACCAAGCTTTGGTGATAACGGCGAATATTTTCCACATAACGATAGGCTTCATAGCCACGTGCATAACCGTAGGTTAATTTAGCAAAATATTTTTTCTTACTGAGTAAGGGAAGTCTAGCTTTTACATCTAACCAACTGTCTGGATCACCACCTTGTAGGAGTGTCAGTTTCCTGGCATCAAGCATATGACCCAATCCCATATTATAAGCTGATAATGCAAACCAAATACGATCATCAGGCGCAATAGTGGTTGGTAAGCGTGACATCAGATATTGTAAATAAGCAGCGCCACCTTTAATACTTTCCTCTGGATCCAGCCTATCTGACACACCCATAGTTTGTGCGGTAGGTACGGTAAGCATCATTAAACCACGAACACCCGTTGGTGATGTGGCAAGTGGATCCCAGTGGGATTCTTGCCAGGAAATTGCTGCGAGTAGCCGCCAATCCATATCTTCTGCATATTTTTTGAACAGATGTTTATAGGTTGGCAAAGTTTTATTAATCGCAGTAATAAATGAAAGCGTATCAAAATAATCAAAGCTAGCAACATGGCCAAAATATTTTTCATCTAAGCGGGTTAAAAGTTCTTCTTCTTTGCTTTTATTGAAGAAGTCTAACATTGCTGCATTTAGACTATTATCTTTTGAGCGTTTCATATACCAATTAAGGCTATGATCGTCGCTAACATTAAAAGCAACTGCAATGTTTGGATGAATGCGTTGCTGCATGGCGACGACAATAGAGTTTTCTAAGGTATAATCAATTTTTCCTTCAGCTAGCAGTTGTAATAACTCAGTCGCATTATAATGACTGGTTTCTTCCCACTGGAGATTAGGGTATTTTTGCTTCAACCGTTGCAGTGTACTAGCGTGTACTGAATCTGTGGCAACGACAAACTTCCCTTTTATATCATTCAAAGAGCGTGGACGATTTATCCCTTTGCGATAAATCAGTTGTTGTGAAACGGTATAGTAGGCAGGTCCCGGCTGTGCTCTATCGAGGCGCTTCTCATTGTAGAGAAGTCCTGCAGTAATGAAGTCACTATTACCGTTTTCTAGATCATTAAAAAGCTGATTGATATTTGAACGTACATTGATACGTAGCTTTACGCCAAGGTAATCGGCAAAGCGTTTGGTCAGTTCGTAATCAAATCCGCTTGCTTCTTGCTTATCGTTAAAGGACATAAGTGGTGAATTAATGGTACTTACACGTAGTTCACCACGAGAAATAATTCTCTTTACCTGGTCTTGCTGCTGGTTGGGCCACTCAATATTAAGTGCAATGACACCAACAGAAATTATAGAGACAATAACGATAACAAGATAATTAATTCTAATATTAATCAAATGGTTATATCTCGTTAGTTAAACAGATTATCTTAATTAAAATGACCAAATTATGGCCAATTTTTTAAGAGCCCGATATTTTGCTTAACAAAAAAATGATTTGCAACGTAATTTAATCTATTTTACATATCTTTAACATTCCCTAGTGAGTGATAAATGTTCACGCAAACGGTTTCGTAATGGCTCATGATGCTTTATAATAGTCGGCCAGTTTTCCTGATACCTATGCTTCAGGCCAGCTTTATAAGTTAAGAGAAACTATTACTATGGAAATCCTGCGTGGCTCACCCGCTTTATCGACATTTCGCATTACTAAGCTTCTATCTTTATGCCAACAGCAACAACTGCCGGTTATTGACATTTATGCTGAATATGTACACTTTGCTGAACTTGGTGCGCCATTAAATCAGGATGACCGACAAAAACTGAGTAAGTTGCTTCATTATGGCCCTTCATTAACTGAGCAACAGCCTACAGGCCAGTTACTCTTGGTTACTCCACGGCCAGGCACTATTTCACCTTGGTCTTCAAAGGCAACGGATATTGCTCATAACTGTGGATTACAGCAGGTGATCCGGCTTGAGCGTGGGATTGCTTATTATATTATTTATTCTGCACCACTGGATATATCACAATTGGATGATTTATCTGTCATTTTGCATGATCGAATGGTTGAAGCGGTTTGGACTTCTTTTGAGCAGGTAGAATCACTCTTTGTGCATCATAAGCCAGCGCCGATGGTAACAATAGAAATATTAAAAAATGGTCGTCGCGCACTTGAATTGGCAAATACTGAATTAGGGTTAGCGCTAGCCACAGATGAAATTGATTATTTGATGCATGCCTTCCAAACATTAGGGCGGAATCCAACCGATGTTGAGCTCTATATGTTTGCGCAAGCTAATTCAGAACATTGTCGGCATAAAATATTTAATGCCAGTTGGATTATTGATGGTAAAAAACAACCTAATTCTTTGTTTAGTATGATAAAAAATACTTATCAACAAACGCCAGATTATATTTTATCTGCTTATAAAGATAACGCTGCCGTGATGGAAGGATCGAATATTGGGCGTTTTTTTCCTGATCCGGTAAGCGGTAAGTATGATTATCATCATGAAAATACCCATATTTTGATGAAAGTAGAAACCCATAACCACCCGACAGCTATTTCTCCTTGGCCAGGCGCTGCAACTGGCTCGGGTGGAGAAATACGCGATGAAGGCGCCACAGGACGTGGTGCAAAGCCTAAAGCAGGCTTAGTCGGATTTGCTGTTTCTAACTTACGCATTCCAGGTTTTAAACAACCTTGGGAACAAGATTTTGGTAAACCGCAGCGTATTGTTAGTGCGCTTGATATTATGCTGGATGGGCCATTAGGAGGCGCGGCTTTTAATAATGAATTTGGCCGACCCGCTTTGTTAGGTTATTTTCGTACTTATGAAGAACAAGTGAATAGTCATAATGGCGCAGAATTACGCGGCTATCACAAACCAATTATGTTAGCAGGTGGTATAGGTAATATTCGGGCAGAACATATTCAAAAGGGCAATATTCCGGTTGGCGCTAAATTAATTGTACTAGGTGGCCCGTCAATGAATATTGGGCTGGGAGGCGGCGCAGTTTCATCGATGACTTCAGGGCAATCTGATATTGATCTTGATTTCGCCTCAGTGCAACGTGACAACCCTGAAATGGAGCGTCGTTGCCAAGAGGTTATTGATCGCTGTTGGCAGTTAGGTGACGATAATCCGATTCTATTTATTCATGATGTTGGTGCGGGAGGGCTTTCTAATGCCATGCCTGAGCTAGTAAATGATGCGGGTCGAGGGGGGATATTTGAACTACGCCAAATATTGAATGATGAACCAGGCATGGATCCACGTGAGATTTGGTGTAATGAATCTCAAGAGCGTTATGTATTGGCTGTGTTACCTGAACAACTTCCTTTATTTGAGTCTATTTGTCGTCGAGAACGCGCACCCTATGCCGTTATTGGTGAAGCAACGGAAAATCGGGATTTGCTACTTAATGATAGTTATTTTACTAACCAGCCTATTTGCATGCCACTGGATGTTTTGTTAGGTAAAACACCCAAAATGCGACGTGATGTTAGTTCTCAACATGCAGCTGGTAAGCCGATTAATCGAAAGACGATAACCTTAACAGAAGCGGTTAAACGGGTATTACATTTACCCGCAGTGGCAGAGAAAACTTTTCTGATTACTATTGGCGATCGTAGTGTTACCGGAATGGTAGCGCGAGATCAAATGGTTGGTCCTTGGCAGATCCCGGTTGCTGATTGTGCGGTCACGACAGCGAGTTTAGACAGTTATTATGGCGAAGCTATGTCTATCGGTGAGCGCTCACCAATAGCACTATTGAATTATGCAGCATCCAGCCGGATGGCAGTTGGAGAAGCATTGACCAATATCGCTTCTGCTTATGTTCAGGATCTAAAACGGGTGAAACTTTCCGCTAATTGGATGGTAGCCGCCGGACATCCTGGTGAAGATGCAGGTTTGTATCAAGCTGTAAAGGCGATTGGTGAGGAGCTATGTCCAGCATTAGGTCTAACCATCCCGGTTGGTAAAGATTCTATGTCAATGAAAACCACCTGGCATGAAGGCGAACAGGTTTGTGAAATGACCGCGCCACTTTCTGTTGTGATTACTGCTTTTTCACGGGTTGAAGATGTTCGTTTAACGGTTACACCTGAGCTGAAAAGTGATCAAGATAATGCATTATTATTAATAGATCTCGGGCAGGGTCATAATGCGTTGGGTGGTTCAGCATTGGCGCAGGTATACCGGCAATTAGGTGATTATCCACCCGATGTCCGTGATGCTAAATTATTAACCGGTTTCTTTAATGGGATTCAGGCACTTATTAAAGAACAAAAATTATTAGCTTATCATGATCGTTCTGATGGTGGCCTATTTGTGACATTAACCGAAATGGCATTTGCCGGTCACTGTGGGTTGAATATTGATATTGGTCATTATGATAAAGATATTCTTGCGGCTTTATTCAGTGAAGAATTAGGTGCAGTTATCCAAATCAAACAAGCAGATAGGGAAAAGGTGGAAGCTTGTTTAGCTGAGCATGGTTTGTCTGAGTGTGTACACTATATTGGTATGGCAATTAAAGACGATATTGTTGCTATCAACAGTGTCGGCAAAGAAATTTATCGTGAAAAGCGTAGCCAATTGCGTTTATGGTGGGCTGAGACCAGCTGGCAAATGCAACGTTTACGTGATAATCCTGAGTGTGCTGATCAAGAACATCAGGCTAAACAAGATCTGACAGATCCGGGTTTAAATGTAAAATTAAACTTTGATCCAGCAGATGACATTGCGGCGCCCTATATTATGACAAACCGCGCACCGAAAGTGGCTGTTTTACGTGAACAGGGGGTCAATTCCCATGTTGAAATGGCGGCTGCATTTCACCGTGCAGGTTTTACTGCCATCGATGTGCATATGAGTGATTTGTTAGCAGACAGAGTAACACTCGCAAATTTTCAGCTATTAGTTGCCTGTGGTGGTTTTTCTTATGGTGATGTATTGGGTGCGGGAGAAGGCTGGGCAAAATCAATTTTATTCAATTCACGAGTACATGACCAATTCGCTGGCTTTTTTACTCGCGCAGATACTTTATCTTTAGGCATATGTAATGGTTGTCAAATGATGTCTAATCTCAATCAATTAATTCCAGGTGCTGAACATTGGCCACGATTTGTTCGTAATCGTTCAGAACGCTTTGAAGCGCGTTTTAGCTTGGTAAAAGTGATGGAAAGTCCTTCGCTATTTTTACAAGATATGGCCGGTTGCCAACTACCAATAGCGGTTTCTCATGGTGAGGGACAAGTCGAGATGCGAAACATGGCTCATCTTGACCTGTTGGAAAAAAATCATTTAGTCGCGCTACGCTTTGTTGATAATTATGGTCAGGTTACTCAACAGTATCCAGCAAATCCAAATGGATCGATTAACGGTATTACTGCGGTAACGAGCTTAGATGGGCGGGCGACTATCATGATGCCGCATCCGGAGCGCGTATTTCGTACGGTTAGTCATTCCTGGCATCCGCAAGAGTGGGGCGAAGATAGCCCCTGGATGCGTATTTTCCGTAATGCTCGTCGGCAGCTGGGTTGATTAGATATTTTCTCCTATAGCTAATTAAAGTGATAAAACTTGGTTAGTAATAGCAGATAAAATGTAGCTTTAATCTTTTGATTGAAAACAAGTAAAAAATGAATTTGATTATGAGCTAAATTTAGCTGAAATTTAATATTAATTATTATTAAAATTATCTATTAGATTACATAACTGTCGCTAATTAGCAAAGTAAGTAAAATAAATTGTCTCTAAATGGAGACATTTAATTATATGATTTTTTATTAGTATCTAATTTACTTGATGAAATGTCGCTAATAGGCGACATTTTTACTAAAATTAAGGCATTAAATTTAATCAAAAACCATTTTAAAGCCTTATAAAATTTATTTTTTATTATATTTCAATTGATTATAATTAATTTGAAAAAGATAGCATATAAAATGCATATCATATTAGGTAGTTGCTCATTCAACTTTTTATGTCGGATCCTATAGCGATGGATGCATACCACATAAGCCAGGAATGATGCCAAAAGTAAGGTGCCTATCGTCCAACAGCATGATATAGCTTAAATTAATCTGCTTTATCAAACATCGGGCGACACGTGGAGTGAGGCACCATCTATAAAAATTCGCTGCTCTCCTCGCCGATATGGGCGGGGTGCAGGCAGTGGGTTATTCGATAAAATATTTATTGTTGCTTAGATGCAATATTATTTACCTTCCTTGCTTTATTTCCTTATTAATTATTTAACATTTCACCCTTGATTTTCGTGATTAAAAGGCTGTTTTTAACATAACAATCGATTAGATATTTTATTAAATTGCTAGGCAAATTCACTATCGCATAAAAGTTCTGTTACCATAATAGTATGAATAGGTAATGAGATGATTTCTTTGAATAAGTGGCATTCTTTTCCGCGCTCACTACGCCAACTGGTGGTGATGGCTTTTTTATTGGTTCTTTTGCCGTTATTAATATTGGCATATCAGGCTTATCAAAGTTTAGATGAGTTGAGTAATCAAGCAGCTGATATCAATCGCACTACCTTGCTTGATGCCAGGCGAAGTGAAATTATGACCAGTACTGCGCTTGAAATGGAGCGTAGTTATCGCCAATATTGTGTGTTAAACGATCAAACTTTTGCTGCGCTTTATAAGAAAAAACGGCAAGAATATAGTGAGATGCTAGCTCGTCAACTAACTATTTTGCCTGATAAAAACCAAATCACGACTATTCAAACCCTACTGGAAGAGCTCTCCGATTTAAAATGCGAAAATAATTCGCCTATTCCGGAAATGGCAACGGCGCTTGAACGTTTTTCGGTTACCAATAACCAATTAGTACAATTAACACGTGATGTAGTATTTGGACGTGGTACTCAATTGCAGAATGCTATTGCTGAAAAAGGGCAATATTTTGGTTGGCAAACACTAATTGTCTTTTTATTAAGTGTATTATTAGTTGTGTTATTTACTAGAATGATTATTGGTCCAGTTAAAGCTATTGAGCGTATGATTAATCATCTTGGGGCTGGAGGAACACTTCTTACCAGACTTGAGCGTTTTAAAGGCCCCAGTGAGTTACGTTCATTGGCTCAGCGCATTGTTTGGTTGAGTGAGCGGCTTCGTTG
The DNA here is from genome assembly GCF_004768525.1 of Arsenophonus nasoniae. Classification (NCBI taxonomy): domain Bacteria; kingdom Pseudomonadati; phylum Pseudomonadota; class Gammaproteobacteria; order Enterobacterales; family Morganellaceae; genus Arsenophonus; species Arsenophonus nasoniae. The sequence continues at coordinate 2,703,417 of NZ_CP038613.1, read as the reverse complement.
GCTGGAGTCACAACGTCATGAATTTTTACGTCATATTTCTCATGAATTAAAAACACCTTTAGCCAGCATGCGTGAAGGGGCTGAACTGTTAGCTGATGAAGTAGCAGGGCCTCTAACTTTAGATCAACGAGAAGTGGTCGCTATTTTGGATAATAGTAGTAAACATTTGCAACAACTCATTGAGCAATTATTAGACTATAATCGTCAGTTAGCCGATGGGCCAGCACAAATTCAGCAAATTGATTTAACCAAGTTGGTGGCAAATGTCGTTTCTTCACATAACCTAACGGCTAGAGCTAAAAATATGCAAACTGAAATTGAGTTGAATATTACTCACTGTCGTGCAGAGCCTACTTTTTTGGCCAGAGTGATCGATAATCTCTATTCTAATGCAGTGCACTACGGTTCTGAATCGGGTAAGATTTGGATACTAAGTAATGAAACTGATGATAAACTCCAGATAGATATCGCTAATACAGGAACTCCCATTCCAGAATCTGAACAAAATATGATTTATGAGCCTTTTTTTCAGGGATCTTTATTGCGTAAAGGGGCAGTAAAGGGTAGCGGGTTAGGATTAAGTATTGCCCAAGATTGTATTAAGAGAATGAATGGTCAATTATTGCTTATTGACTGTCAGTTTGCTGATGTCTGTTTTCGTATTGAACTACCACTAACCACAGAGTATGAATAATGCCAAATTGGTCTAATTACAACATCCTAATAGCCGCAGGGATAATGCGGAAAACATGGCATATTGTATCAGCGAGGCTAAGTTGTGAGGGATTTTTTTCCACTAAATGGAAAGTAAACTTAATCACACTTTTTTTACCATTTTTATTAACAGCATGTAGTAAATCTCACCATCCATTACCTCTGGATATGATAAATGAATCTATGCCAATAGAAGAACGTATAACAGATTATCGCTATGTAAATTGTGAAAAAATATGGAGTATAGAGAGTGAGAGTGCTTCAGATAATCCGCTTTACTGGTTGAGAATAGTTGATTGCGCTAATAGGTTGAATAAAGAGCAATCGCGTTTGATGGCTAAAACGATCCAGTTAATTAATTGGCAGAATGTTTTTCGTCATAGTATTTTACTCGATGTTGCCGAACCAACCGTCATCGTTCGGCGTAAGATGATTGATAATTTTAATATTTATAGTTTGCAGTTCCCTTCATCTATTCGACCACTATTAGAATTATGGCGTGAAAAGCAAATACAGATTGTTAATCTTGAAGAAGCCAATACTAAATATTTACGTTTACAACAAGAAAGCGATAATAAACTAGATAGGCTTGCTGAACAAAATGCTCATCTAACCTATGAATTAAATATTGTCTCGCGTAAGTTGGAAAATTTGAAAGATATTGAACGACAACTTTCTTCGCGTAAACAGGAACAAGCTATTTCAAGCGGAAAAATGGATAAAAGTAGTGCCAATTCAGCATCAAATAGTGCCGAGCCGAAAACAACCGATGTAACTAAAGAGTCGCATCAGGCTGATAACAGCGGAGAAAATGCGCAATGACAGTGCATAAATCAGCTAACCTACTTTTGGTAGATGATGATCCCGGTCTGTTGAAATTATTGGGTATGCGCTTGACCAGCGAAGGATTTAAGGTGGTTACCGCAGAAAATGGCGCGGATGCCTTGAAAATTCTAGCAAAAGATAAAATTGATCTGGTTATCAGTGATTTACGTATGGATGAAATGGATGGCATGGCACTTTTTGCTGAGATACAGAAACAGCAGCCAGGCATGCCGGTTATTATTTTAACGGCGCATGGTTCAATCCCTGATGCGGTAGCTGCAACCCAAAGAGGGGTATCGAGTTTTCTTACTAAGCCGGTTGATCGTGATGCTCTTTATAAAGCGATCGGTGAAGCTTTGGCCATGTCAATTTCGGTTTCTGATGAAAATTGGAGTGAGGAAATTGTCACTCGTAGCCCGATAATGCTTCGTTTATTAGAACAGGCACGTATGGTGGCTCAATCTGATGTTAGTATATTAATCAATGGCCAAAGTGGTACCGGTAAAGAAGTATTGGCTCGAGCAATTCATCGTGCTAGCCCTAGAGCTAAAAAGCCATTTATTGCAATTAACTGTGGGGCTTTACCTGAGCAGCTTTTAGAATCTGAGTTGTTTGGGCATGCCAAGGGCGCTTTTACCGGTGCGGTTACCCATCGTGAGGGGTTGTTTCTTGCTGCGCAAGGTGGAACATTATTCCTTGATGAAATTGGTGATATGCCTTTATCACTTCAAGTGAAACTATTACGGGTTTTGCAAGAACGTAAAGTTCGCCCTTTAGGTAGTAATCGTGATCTAGATATTGATGTTCGAATTATTTCAGCGACTCATCGTGATTTACCAAAGGCGATGGAAAAGAATGAATTTCGTGAAGATCTCTATTACCGTTTGAATGTGGTAAATATTAAAATTCCTGCCCTTAATGAACGTTCAGAAGATATTCCTTTGTTAGCTAATCACTTGTTAAGGGAATTAATAAAGCGTCATAAACCTTTTGTGCGTAGCCTATCGAGGGATGCGATAAAATGTTTAATGGCCGCCAGTTGGCCGGGCAATGTAAGGCAATTAGTAAATGTTATTGAGCAGTGTGTTGCATTAACAACGGCGCCGGTTATTAGTGAAGCGCTAGTCATTCAGGCACTGCAAGGCGAGAATACCGCATTACCTACTTTTGTTGAGGCTCGTAACCAATTTGAGCTTAATTATTTGCGCAAATTGTTACAAATGACAAAAGGCAATGTTACCCACGCAGCGCGTATGGCAGGTCGAAACCGAACAGAATTTTATAAATTATTAGCCAGGCATAAACTGGATGCTAATGATTTTAAAGAATAATTATTATTATGTCTGGAGAGTGAAATTTTATGAACCGAACGCTGAATATTGCACTAGCACAATTAAATTGGCTGGTAGGTGATATTGAAGGCAACTGTGAACGCATGTTGCAGGAAGCTAAGGCTCAACAGTTGCAGGGTGCGGATCTTATTCTGTTTTCGGAATTGTCTTTAACTGGCTATCCGCCGGAGGATTTACTTTTTCGGTCGGATTTTCACCAACGCTGTAGTAAACAGCTAGATCGCCTTAAAGAAGCGAGTCAAAATATAGCCATTGTCGTTGGTCATCCATGGCAGCAAAATGAAAAATGTTATAATGCATTGTCATTTTTCTGGCAGGGGCAAATGGTGGCGCGTTATTTTAAGCAACAATTGCCTAATTATGGTGTTTTTGATGAAAAGCGCTATTTTTATGCTGGTCACGAAAGCTGTGTCTTATCTTTTAAAGGTTATAAGCTAGGTTTTTTAATTTGTGAAGATGTTTGGTTTGATGAACCGGTTGATAGAATTAAAGCACTAGGCGCTGATGTGCTGATTATCATTAATGCTTCACCTTATAATCGCGAAAAACTCCATATCCGTACAAGGTTATTAAAATCTCATAGTCAAAGAACGCATTTGCCAATTGTCTATTTAAACCAGGTGGGCGGGCAGGATGAACTTATATTTGATGGTGGGTCAAAAGTATTTAATGGCCAGGGTGAGATAACGCATTATTTAGCGCAGTTTGCTGAGCAGGTTATCCAGTGTAAATTTAATGATGGCGAACCGCTACCAGTAGCTAATTTAGCTAAAACTTTATCTTCTACCGCACAAGTTTATGAAGCATTAGTCATGGCAACCCGTGACTATATTAATAAAAATGGCTTCTCAGGTGTTATTTTGGGATTATCAGGCGGAATTGATTCAGCTTTAACCTTAGCTATTGCAGTGGATGCTTTAGGAAAAGATAACGTTCAGGCAGTCATGATGCCTTTTAAATATACCGCTGAGATAAGCATCCATGATGCCAGAGAACAGGCTACATTGTTAGGTATTGAATTTGCGATAGTATCTATTGAAGCTATGTATGATGCATTTATGGCTGGTTTGTCGCCCTTATTTGCAGACATGGCTCCCGACACAACCGAAGAAAATTTGCAGGCTCGCTGTCGGGCTATCATTTTGATGGCAATATCAAATAAGAGTGGCCGTTTAGTATTAACGACCAGCAACAAAAGTGAATCGGCGGTAGGTTATACTAGTCTTTATGGTGATATGGCCGGCGGTTTTGCGGTGCTTAAAGATGTACCAAAGACGTTAGTATTTGAGTTGGCAAAATATCGTAATACGATTTCACCAAACATCCCTCAGCGCGTTATCGAGCGGCCGCCTACTGCTGAGCTGGCACCAGGGCAACTCGATCAAGATAGTTTACCACCTTATCCTGTGCTGGACGCGATCCTTGAAGGTTATGTTGAACAGGATAAATCGGTCAGTGAATTAGTTGCGGCTGGATTTGATGAAGTAACAGTACGTAAGGTGATTAAGCTAGTTGATATTAATGAATATAAACGACGTCAAGCACCGATAGGTCCACGCATTACTATTCGAAATTTCAATAAGGATAGGCGTTACCCAATTACTTCGGCTTTTGGTCGTAAAAACTGGTGATAATAGGATAATTTGATGAAGAAAATTGATGCAATTATCAAACCGTTCAAGCTAGATGATGTAAGAGAAGCTTTAGCAGATGTCGGCATAACCGGAATGACAGTCACGGAAGTAAAAGGGTTTGGACGCCAAAAAGGTCATACAGAGCTTTATCGCGGCGCAGAATATATGGTTGATTTTTTGCCTAAAGTAAAAATTGAAATTGTTGTTCCAGACGATATTGTTGACAGTTGTGTCGAGACGATAACGCAAACGGCTCAGACGGGAAAAATTGGTGATGGTAAAATCTTTGTTTATGATATTGCTCATGTGATCCGGATTCGCACCGGCGAGCAGGATGAAGCAGCTATTTGATTTTAAAGGGTAACAGATGGTTGAAAGTTACAAAGGAGTTGATATGGAATCTGTAACCTCCTATTCCACCTGTTACCACTTATCTTGGTTTTAGTGAGAGTTTCAAGGGTTATTGTTCATTTCCCTCAATAACTTTATGTGGTCCAAAACACTCATAGTGGATGTGACTGGTATTTACTCCCATGGTGAGCAACTGCTTGGCAATAAATTGCATAAAGTTGACAGGGCCACAGAAATAGTAATGCATATTGTTAATATTAAGTTGTTGTCTTACTTCTGACAGATTCATTAGTCCTTGGTATTGATACTGTTCAGCTTGTCTGTCTTGCTCACGTGGATTGTTATACCAAACGGCACTGAAGCCATGGATAAAATCGGTTAATTTATTTTTTACTTCATTAGCAAAAGCGTGATGTCCACCATGCTCTGTCGCATGTAGCCAATTTAATGGCGCTTTATGTTGTTGTTGATGTAGCTTTTCCAACATGCTTATCATTGGCGTTAAGCCGACACCGGCTGAAATCAACGTTACTGGTGTATCAGTATTCACTGCCAAAAAAAATCTCCGCAAGGTGGTGCCAATTTGACGATATCACCTTCTTTTATATTGTTATGCAGATAGTTTGACACACTGCCATTTTCTTCACGCTTTACCGCGATACAATAACTTTCACCATTAGGTGCATTGGTTAATGAGTATTGCCGAATTTGTTGATTGGTTAGTTTTTCACGATCCTGTAAATAAATGGTTAAATATTGTCCAGGAAGAAAATCGACTATCTCATTACCATCTGCTGGAATAAATTGAAAACTGGTGATCGTTTCGCTACGCGGGATCTTTTTAGCCACTTTGAAGCGACGCAAACCACGCCAACCGCCGATATTTTCTTCATTTGTTTTATAGATTTGTTCTTCACGGTTAATAAAGATATCGGCCAGCACATCAAAAGCTTTAGCCCAGGCATCAATAATTTCTTTTCCAGGCTGAAATAACTCATCAATGGTATGTAATAGATGTCGACCAACTATCGAATAATGTTCAGGTTTTATATTTAGGCTAGCATGTTTGTGGGCAATTTTTTCAACCGCAGGTAGTAAGGCCGAAACATTATCAATATTGGCAGCATAGGCGCAAATGGCATTAAACAAAGCTTCTCTTTGATCACCATTAATTTGATGACTCATATTGAAAATATCTTTTAATTCAGGGTTATGTTGAAACATCCGTTGATAAAAATGAGCGGTTAATTTAGGACCAGTGGAAACAATAAGAGGAATAGTTGATTTAACGGTGGCGATAGTTTGAGAATCAATCATATAAAATTCCTAAAGTTAACTGAGGGCTTAAAGTTGCATTTTAAATGCAACTTAAATTGTTTCAGGTTAAAAGTAAATAATTAATTGTAAAAATGAGATTGAGTTAGCGTATTTTAATTGGCGATCAAATCGCTATTGAGAAATGTCTATATTTGATAATACATACATAGCAATCGTTTGCGTAATTTTTTATTTTGGGGCTATCTCAGTGAGCTAAAAGAGTTTACACTGTGTGCTATTCATTTAATTGAATAGCGATTTAAAATGTGGCTGAGTCAGGAGAAGTAAATGTTAAAGCGTGAAATGAGTATTGCAGATTATGACCAAGAACTATGGCAAGCAATGGAAAATGAAGTTAAGCGTCAGGAAGAGCATATTGAGTTAATCGCTTCAGAAAATTATACCAGTCCAAGAGTCATGCAGGCTCAAGGTTCCCAACTTACGAATAAATACGCTGAAGGCTATCCAGGTAAGCGCTATTATGGTGGTTGTGAATATGTTGATATTGTTGAACAACTTGCTATTGATCGGGCGAAAACTTTATTTGATGCGGATTTTGCTAATGTTCAGCCACACTCAGGTTCGCAAGCTAATACTGCTGTTTATATGGCCTTATTGCAACCCGGTGATACTGTGTTAGGCATGAATTTGGCACATGGTGGACATTTAACCCACGGCTCACCCGTCAATTTTTCCGGTAAACTTTATAATATCGTTCCTTATGGTATCGATGAAAAAGGAAAAATTGATTACGACGATATAGCTACTCAGGCACAAAAATATAAACCTAAAATGATTATTGGCGGTTTTTCTGCTTATTCCGGCGTGGTAGATTGGGCTAAGATGCGTCAAATTGCAGATAGTGTAGGTGCTTATTTATTTGTTGATATGGCGCATGTCGCGGGTTTGATCGCTGCTGGTGTTTATCCTAATCCTGTTCCTCATGCGCATGTTGTGACGACTACTACCCATAAGACTTTGGCCGGCCCTCGTGGTGGTTTGATTTTGGCTAAAGGTGGTGATGAAGCGTTTTACAAAAAGCTAAATTCTGCTGTATTCCCTGGCGCTCAAGGCGGTCCATTAATGCATGTTATTGCGGGTAAAGCGGTTGCATTAAAAGAAGCGATGGAGCCTGAATTTAAAACTTATCAACAGCAAGTGGCTAAAAATGCGAAAACGATGGTTGAAGTTTTTATCAAGCGTGGCTACAAGGTTGTTTCTGGTGGAACTGAAAATCATTTATTTTTATTAGATTTAGTGGATAAAGGGATCACCGGTAAAGAGGCAGATGCCGCACTGGGTCGTGCTAATATTACTGTCAATAAAAATAGTGTACCGAATGATCCTAAGGGCCCATTTGTTACTTCCGGTATTCGTATAGGGTCACCTGCCATTACTCGTCGTGGGTTTAAGGAAAAAGAATCAGCTGAATTGGCCAATTGGATATGTGATATTTTGGACAAGATTGATGATGAAAGTGTGATCCAAAATGTAAAACAAAAAGTATTGTTGATGTGCCAGCAGTTTCCTGTTCTATGCATAAATAAGTAAAATTTAGTGATTTGTTTTAGCCCGTTTTAGTTGTTAAATGAATCGGGCTTTTTACATGATAATCAAATGGGAATAAATAATGATTATTCCATCAACACGTTGGCTTGCGTTAGATTATTTCACTTATTTTTTTGCTTATGGCATTTTTTTGCCTTTTATCGCAATGTGGCTAAATGGTGAAGGGCTTGAGGCTGATATAATCGGTATTTTGTTAGCAACCGGCCTTAGCGCACGTTTTATTGGTTCTTTGATGATCGCACCGATAGTAAAAGGATCTCGTCACCTAATTACCACTTTGCGTCTATTTGCTGGTTTAACGTTGATCTTTGCTATAGGATTTATCGTCAGTTCAAACTGGTTATGGTTATTATTTATCATGTTGGCTTTCAATCTTTTTTTTTCACCAATGGTACCTTTAACCGATGCTTTAGCCGCTAGTTGGCAAAAACAGATAACATTTGATTATGGTAAAGTAAGGGCTTGGGGTTCGCTTGCATTTATAATTAGCGCTTCTTCGATGGGTTATTTAGCCAATAACTGGGGGCATAAAATAATTATCTATGCATTACTTGCCAGCATAGTCATTATGCTGTTGACGATGTTATTACAACCTACTGTTCTGCCTAAAGCCACTTATCGCCAGATCGCCAATACAACAATCTCATTGAAACAATTATTGCTTGATAGCTCAGTCTGGCGCTTTTTACTCTGTATTACCTTATTACAGAGCTCTCATGCAGCTTATTATGGCTTTTCTTCAATTTATTGGAAAGAAGTAGGTTATTCCGATGCTATTATCGGTCTATTATGGTCTTTAAGTATTGTTGCTGAAGTGATTGTGTTTACCTTTAGTTATGTCCTTTTTCGTCATTGGCAGGCGAGTGGATTATTATTGTTAGCAGCGAGTTGTGCGGTGATTCGTTGGAGCTTAATGGCCAGTTTTACCGCTTTACCGATACTGATAATGAGCCAACTTTTACATAGTGGTACTTTTACTGTTTGTCATCTTGCGGCGATGCGTTTTATTAGCGCCCGTAACGAAGATGAAATTATTCGTCTACAGGCATTTTATTCGGCATTGGCCTTAGGAGCCGGGTTAGCGATAGTGACAATCGTTGTAGGTTTTGTTTATGAACATTTTCCTTTTCACCATAACTGGGTATTTTGGTTAATGTCATTGATTGCCATTCCAGCGCTATTTATTCGACCGCGTGAAAATTCACATCATTAAATTCGATGTTATAGCCGAACGAGTAAGCTAAACTTGTTGATTTAACTTGAATAACAGATAAATATTAACCAAGGATGCCAATAAATATTTTTATATTAAAATAAGTAAGTTGGTCAATCAGTAAAATCCGTCTTTGTAACAAACAGCAATACAATATTCCCTCATTACCTGCATTGCTTATAACCTTAATGATGAAATTGTTAATTAAATCTTTCGCGCAATATTGAAAGATATAACCTATTACAAAAGTGTTTTTTATTCAAAATGATTTTGGTTGCTTAATAAAAAGGTTATTTAATATTATTTATATATATATTGCAAAAATGTATTAAAAAATTATGAAAATGATTATCATTTGTTTTATCATTTGCAATATTGCGATTTAGATTATTAAACTCAATCGTAATGAATAAGATCATCTATTAATTAGGCGTCACAATAACCCCTAGGAGATTGAAATGAATTATTCAGTAAAATATGGATTGTTAATATTATCAATTAGTTACATGATTTCAATTTTATTCCCTTCCATGGCAATGGCGGCCAATGATAAAAAAGATAAGCAATATATGTGTCACGGCTGGCACGGTTATCCAAACAAGGAAATGAATTTATTTGATCAGCCTGTGACTGCTGCTAATGAAGATAATGCTAAGCTATTAGCTATCAAGATAATAGGAAAGGACTTACAAGCGTCTAGTGATGCTAATCAGAAAATACATACTCAACGATGTGATGAACTTTCAGCTCATTAAAATTAACTAAAAACATTTATTAAATACCCCTTAATACCTAAATAGGGATAGGGGGTTTAAGTAGACAATCAAGGGGTAAGGCGGCATCAACAATAACAGCCAATCTGGAAAATATTTGCCAGTTTCTCTAACCAGTAACGTTGTGGCAAATTCCTACTATTTTGAGAACTGCCACAAACGAGTTAATGATATAACCACGCTATCCAGACATTATTAATTAAATATAAATATTGGCTATAGCTATTCTTATTTTTTAGCTTTTTAATAAATCGCTTAACTCACTCTGCATTTCTAGTACCATTTTTTTCACCATACGTGGACTGCCTGCCAGCAAATTGCCCGATGATAGATAATTATGACCGCCAACAAAGTCAGTTATAACCCCACCTGCTTCACGTACTAATAGTTCTCCAGCCATAAAATCCCAAGGTTTTAAGCCAATTTCAAAAAAGGCATCGACGCGACCAGCAGCAACATAAGCTAAGTCTAAAGCGGCTGAACCAGTACGGCGAAAATCGGCGCATTTTTTAAACAGTTTAGCGATAATATTAATATATGCGGCTGAATGTTGTTTCGCTTTGAAAGGAAAAGCCGTGGCAATGATTGCCCCTTCTAATTCATGGCTATTTTTAAGACGCAGGCGGTAACCGTTTAATTGTGCTCCTTGCCCACGTACTGCAGTAAATAGCTCATTAAGCATAGGATTATAAACGACGGCGACTTCTGTACGACCGTTAATACGTACCGCGATAGAAACGGAAAAATGGGGTAAACGTTTAGTAAAATTGGTTGTGCCATCCAACGGATCAATAACCCACTGAATATCATTTTTCTCACCAACTATTTGACCACTTTCTTCCGTAATAATGGTATGAGTAGGATAAGATTTCTGGATGACTTCAATAATAATTTGTTCTGCTTTTTTATCAATGTTGGTCACAAAATCATTTTGGCCTTTTGCCATTATTTCGATAGAATCGGGTTTTTCATAGCTTTTAGCAATAAAGTTACCTGTTTGGCGAGCTGCTCGTATAGCAATAGTTAGCATTGGATGCATGGGTTATTTCCACTGGAATGTTAAAGAACAAGGATTAAGCGAAGCCGGCAGTATAACAGAGATTCGTCAACATGACTATGATTGTGGTAGAATAGCCTAATGATCAACGCCAAATAAAGACAATCATGTTAAAAAATATTCGCATTATTTTGGTTGAAACCTCGCATACCGGAAATATGGGTTCAACTGCCCGTGCGATGAAAACGATGGGACTGACTAATTTATACTTAGTTAATCCACTCATTTTGCCCGATTCACAAGCCATTGCATTATCTGCTGGCGCCAGTGATGTTATTGGTCAAGCGACTATCGTGGAGACATTAGAGCAAGCTTTACTTGGATGCAATTTGGTAATTGGAACCAGTGTGCGTGCTCGTACTTTATCATGGCCACAAGTAACGCCGCGAGAATGTGGCGAAAAAACCATCCATCAGGCAATAAATTCTCCGGTGGCTATTATTTTTGGCCGCGAACGTGTTGGTTTAACCAATGAAGAACTACAGAAATGTCAATATCATCTTCACATTCCAACAAATCCTGAATATGGTTCACTCAATTTGGCAATGGCTGTTCAATTGATCAGTTATGAAATTCGTATGGCATACCTGGCAATAAATGAAAAAAAATCCGCGGTAGATAATAAAGATAAGGTACAATATCCGCCAATTGAGGATATAGAACGTTTTTATATCCACCTTGAAGCAGTGCTCAATGCATCTGGATTTATCAGAAAGCGTCACCCTGGACAAATCATGAATAAATTGCGGCGTTTATTTACTCGAGCGCATCCTGAAGTGCAGGAACTCCATATTTTACGTGGTGTTCTCACATCAATTGAAAAATGGCATAAATAATAGTTGAGTAAATTACTAGGTTAAATAGTTGACTAAAATACTCAGGAATGACACAATTTTTGTCACATTTAACTATGGGGATATATTATGAGACTCACATCTAAAGGACGCTATGCAGTAACAGCCATGCTGGATGTGGCATTGCATTCAAAGACTGGGCCGGTGCCATTGGCTGATATATCGGAACGCCAAGGAATTTCGCTTTCTTATCTTGAGCAACTGTTTTCTCGACTTCGCAAAAACGAACTGGTTGCCAGTGTCCGTGGCCCTGGCGGCGGATATTTATTAGGTCGCGACGCGAAAACTATTTTTATCGCTCAAGTTATTTCGGCTGTTGATGAGTCTGTTGATGCAACTCGCTGTCACGGAAGAAGAGAAGGATGCCAAGGTGGAGAGCGTTGTTTGACCCATGCACTGTGGCGTGATTTAAGTGACCGTATTACCAGTTTTCTTAGTAATATTAGCTTAGAAGAATTGGTCAATAATCAAGAAGTACAAGAAGTTGCTGATCGTCAAGATAGCGATAAACATCATGTGAGAGTGACTCCTCAATCCGAACCCATTATTAATATGCGAGCATAAATTAAAAGGTTCTGCAAAATAGAGTAATTGCAAAGTAATAAAATTTTGAGACGTTTTTCGTCTTATGGAGCTAGTGAGTTAATGAAACTACCGATTTATTTAGACTACTCGGCGACCACACCGGTTGATATTCGTGTCGCTGAAAAAATGATGCAGTGTATGACTATGGATGGCAATTTTGGTAATCCGTCATCGCGCTCTCATATTTTTGGCTGGCAAGCTGAAGAAGCTGTGGATATTGCACGTAATCAGATTGCTGAGTTAATCAATGCGGATCCGCGTGAGATTGTTTTTACTTCTGGAGCGACTGAATCAGATAACCTGGCTGTGAAAGGGGTTGCCAATTTCTATCAGAAAAAAGGTAAACATATCATTACCAGCAAAACCGAGCATAAAGCGGTTTTGGATACATGCCGTCAACTTGAGCGTGAAGGTTTTGCCGTGACTTACCTTGCGCCAAAAAGTAGTGGTCTTATTGATTTACAAGAGCTTGAAGCCGCTATGCGTGATGACACAATTCTGGTTTCTATCATGCATGTTAATAATGAGATCGGTATTATTCAAGATATTGCCGCTATGGGTGAGCTTTGCCGCAATCGTGGTATTGTTTTTCATGTTGATGCGACCCAGTCAGTAGGTAAATTACCGATTGATTTAAATGAACTAAAAATTGATTTAATGTCTTTCTCAGCACATAAACTGTATGGACCGATGGGAATAGGCGCACTTTATGTACGTCGTAAACCCCGTATTCGACTTGAAGCCCAACAACATGGCGGTGGTCATGAACGAGGGATGCGCTCAGGGACATTACCAGTACACCAGATTGTAGGAATGGGCGAAGCTTATCGGATTGCTAAAGCAGAAATGGCAGTAGAATCTCTTCGATTACGCGCCTTACGCCAACGCTTATGGAACGGTATTAAGAATATTGAAGAGGTTTATCTTAATGGGGATCTGGCCAACGGAGCTCCTCATATTCTCAATGTTAGTTTTAACTATGTGGAAGGTGAATCATTGATGATGGCGCTTAAAGATTTGGCTGTCTCATCAGGTTCTGCATGTACATCGGCAAGTCTTGAACCTTCATATGTACTAAGAGCTTTAGGAATGAATGATGAGTTAGCACACAGTTCAATTCGTTTCTCCTTTGGTCGATTTACGACAGAAGAAGAAATCGATTATGCCATCCAGCTAATTCATAATGCGATAGGTCGGCTGCGTGATCTTTCTCCCCTATGGGAGATGTATAAACAGGGTGTCGATCTTAATAGCATTGAATGGGCTCATCATTAATAAACGAATAGACGGTTTCAGGAGTTGACAATATGGCATATAGTGAAAAAGTGATTGATCATTATGAAAATCCACGTAACGTAGGTTCGTTTGATAATAATGACCCAATGGTCGGGAGTGGGATGGTAGGCGCACCAGCTTGTGGTGATGTCATGAAACTTCAGATCAAAGTTAATGACGCAGGTATTATTGAAGATGCGCGTTTTAAAACTTATGGTTGTGGTTCAGCAATTGCCTCTAGTTCATTAGTAACGGAATGGATGAAAGGTAAGACACTGGATGAAGCAGAGACTATCAAAAATACGGCTATTGCAGAAGAATTAGAGTTGCCACCCGTTAAAATTCACTGTTCTATTTTGGCAGAAGATGCGATTAAAGCGGCTATTGCGGACTATAAAAATAAACAGCAAAGCAAATAATTAATATAAAAATTCCTTTTAGGCGTGATACTACCGGTTTGCTTTTGTTTACCGTATCCGCCTGTACTGGTTTTGATTGTGAGGTGTTGTATGTCAATTTCTCTGACAGAAAATGCGGCAGAGCGTATTCTGACTTTCTTACATAACCGAGGAAAAGGTGAAGGTTTACGTTTGGGCGTTAGGACTTCTGGCTGTTCAGGTATGGCTTATGTGCTTGAATTTGTTGATGTGATTAATGAAGATGATACCGTATTTGAAGACAAAGGCGTGAAAGTTATCATTGATGGTAAAAGTATGATTTATCTCAATGGGACAGAATTGGATTTTGTTAAAGAAGGTCTTAATGAAGGTTTTAAGTTTAACAATCCGAATAGCAAAAATGAATGTGGCTGCGGTGAAAGCTTTAACGTATGAGAGTTTGTTTATTATTTGATAAGCCTAAAACTGAATAGACGACGGCTGTGACATAAATTTCCTACCGTCTGTTTGATATTTTCAATCTAGAGCATTTATGGATTATTTTACCCTTTTCGGTCTGGCATTTTCATATTCTATTGACCTTGAACAATTAACTTACCGTTATCAGGAATTACAGCGTCAATATCATCCTGATCGCTTTGCTAACCAACCTGAGAGTGACAAACTAGGTGCACTTCAACAGGCTGCGACAATTAATGCTGCTTATCAAGCCTTAAAACACCCTTTGAAACGTGCTGAATATATGCTGACTTTATATGATATTGATATCAATAATGAGCAATATACTATGCATGATACGGCGTTTTTAATGGAGCAGCTTGCGCTGCGTGAAGAATTGGCGTGTATCGAAACCAGTGAGCAAGCAGAAGAGGCATTAGCCTTATTTTCCTCTGGTTTAGCTAAAACAATAAAAAGTTACTTACAGGAAATGGAAAAACAACTAAATGAAGAACAGTGGGTAAAGGCAGCAGATACTGTTCGCAAACTTCGATTTCTCGATAAGTTGCAGCAACAAGTTGAACAATTGGAAGAGCGTTTATTCAATCGTTTTTAGAGTAAATTTTATGGCATTATTACAAATTAGAGAGCCGGGCATGTCGTCGATGCCGCATCAACGCCGTTTAGCGGCTGGTATTGATTTAGGTACAACAAATTCCTTGATTGCAACGGTTCGCAACAAAAAAGCAGAAACACTACCTGATTCAGCCGGATGTGAATTGCTACCCTCTATCGTCAGTTACCAACCAACCGCGATTACAGTCGGTAAGCAAGCGAAAGCAAAAGTGGAACAAGATCCGGCTAATACCATTATTTCAGCTAAGCGCTTATTGGGGCGCTCATTGACTGAGATCCAGCAACGTTATCCTAATTTACCTTATCAATTGACAGCAAGTAAAAATGGCTTACCGCTGATCCACACAGCCATAGGGCAAGTTGATCCTATTCAAGTTTCTTCTGAGATACTAAAGTCGTTGGTACAGCGGGCAGAAGAAACATTGAATGGTAGATTAGAAGGTGTGGTGATCACCGTGCCTGCTTATTTTGATGATGCGCAACGTCAAGGAACTAAAGATGCAGCGCGTTTGGCCGGATTACAGATTTTACGTTTATTGAATGAACCTACTGCGGCGGCTATTGCCTATGGTTTAGATTCACAACAAGAGGGCGTAATTGCTGTTTATGATTTGGGTGGTGGGACTTTTGATATTTCCATTCTTAGGTTGCAGCGTGGCGTATTTGAAGTGTTAGCAACGGGCGGAGACACAGCGCTCGGCGGAGATGATTTTGATCATCTTCTGGTGGATTGGATATATCAACAAGCGGGTATAACAGATCGCCAAGACCATTGCTTACAGCGGCAAATTTTAAATATCGCTAGTCAGGCTAAAATAGCATTAACGGATGTTAATTATACTGACATTGAAATCAATGGTTGGCGAGGAACCTTATCAAGAGAGCAGTTGAACACATTAATTCAGCCATTGGTCAAACGCACTTTATTAACCAGTCGTCGTGCATTGAAAGATGCCGCAATTGATATTGATGATATTTTGCAGATTGTGATGGTGGGTGGTTCGACGCGGGTACCGTTGGTACTTTCTATGGTTGAGGAATTTTTTGGCCTCACCCCCTTAACTTCAATTGATCCGGATAAAGTTGTTGCTATTGGTGCGGCTATTCAGGCTGATATTTTAGTCGGTAATAAACCGGATAGTGAAATATTGTTACTCGATGTTACCCCTTTGTCACTTGGCTTAGAAACCATGGGAGGATTGGTTGAAAAAGTGATCCCACGCAATACGACACTGCCTATTGCTAAGGCGCAGGAATTTACTACCTTCAAAGATGGGCAAACAGCCATGACATTTCATGTTGTACAAGGCGAACGTGAAATGGTTAATGATTGCCGTTCCTTAGCGCGTTTTACCCTACGTGGAATACCGCCATTACCTGCCGGAAGCACGCATATTCGGGTCGTTTTTCAAATAGATGCCGATGGATTATTGAGTGTCAGCGCAGTAGAAAAATCAACGGGTGTCAGTGCTTCGATTCAAGTTAAACCTTCATATGGTTTAACTGACGAAGAAATTGCTAATATGATCACTGACTCAATCGTTAATGCGCAAGATGATATGCTAGAGCGTCGTCTTGCCGAGCAGAAAGTTGAAGCCAACCGGCTAATAGAAAGTTTAATGATCGCATTGAAAAAAGATGCTCATTTATTGAATAAAGAAGAAAAAGCAGCGATTGATAAGGCTGTAAATGAATTAATTAACTGTACACAGGGAAGCTCCTCTGTGGCAATTGAAAATGCAATTAAACAACTGGATAAGCAAACACAGGATTTCGCTGCTAGACGTATGGATATCTCTATTCGTCAAGCATTATCGGGTCATTCTGTGGACGAGATATGATAATGCCAAAGATAATTTTTTTACCGCATAAAGAGTTATGCCCGGAAGGGGCGGTTGTGGAAGTAGAGAAAGGTGAATCTATTCTTGATGCTGCTTTACGTAGTGGCATTGATATTGAACATGCTTGTGAAAAATCTTGTGCCTGTACAACTTGCCACTGTATTGTGCGTGAAGGCTTTGATTCACTGGAAGAAAGTTCTGAACTAGAGGATGACATGTTGGACAAAGCATGGGGGTTAGAGCCTGAGAGCCGGTTAAGTTGTCAGGCCATCGTGACTAATGAAGATCTGGTCATAGAAATTCCTAAATATACGATTAATCATGCCAGAGAACATTGATCCTTACATTTAATTGCAGGAGGGGATGGTGAGTTTAAAGTGGACTGATAGCCGTACAATTGCAGAGGCACTCTATGATAAATATCCTAATATTGACCCGCAAACGGTTCGTTTTACCGATATGCATCAGTGGATTTGCCAACTAGACGGATTTAATGACAATCCGCAAGCTTCAAATGAAAAGATCCTGGAAGCTATTCTATTAGTATGGCTTGATGAGTATCAATAATGACTGATTAAACTAACAATTATCTACAAAGCTGGAATTGCCAGCTTTTTTATTACTATCATTCATCGTGCAATGTATTAACTCATGATAACCTCTATTATTAATATCCTATATTCATCAATTATTCCATAAACACATATGACAAACTAAGGTGGGAAGAGGGAATGGAAAAGCAGATCATGCAGGTCTCGCTATCTTATCAAGCAGCGGCGCCTTGTTGGGGAAAGAATGCATTAATTAGTTCCAGTGAGCAAGGGATAGTCATTCATTTGAAGCCACAAGCAAAATTGTGTGCGATCCAAAGTGCCGGTCGTAGATTGGATAGCCAAGGTATTCATCACGTCATGTTAGTAGGGAATGACTGGGACTTGGAAAAAAGCTGGGCATTTTGGCAAGGTTTTAGAGCACCTAAAGGAGCGCGTTCTATTGAATGGCCAAATTTATCAGCAAATGAAAAAAAAGAGCTCCAGTACCGCATACGAATTATTGATTGGGTACGCGATATTATTAACACACCGGCTGAAGAATTAGCGCCAGCGCAGCTAGCGCAGCGCAGCGCCGACTTATTATGTGAAACAATAAAGGATAATATTAACTACCGTATCATTCAGGGTGACGAGTTAGCAAAACAGAAATATAGTGGAATTTATACCGTAGGTCGTGGCTCAAGCCGCCCACCTGCATTACTCGTGCTGGATTATAATCCAACTGGCAATTTAAAAACGCCGGTATTTGCTTGTTTGGTTGGAAAAGGTATTACGTTTGATTCTGGTGGTTATAGCATAAAACCCTCTTCATCTATGAATTCAATGAAAGCAGATATGGGCGGAGCAGCTATGCTAACTGGGGCGTTAGCCTTAGCAATAAGTCGAGGTTTAAAACAACGAGTAAAACTTTTCCTCTGTATTGCTGATAATATGGTGAGTGGTAATGCCTTTAAATTAGGTGATATTATTCGCTACCGTAACGGCCAGTCTGTTGAAATTATGAATACTGATGCGGAAGGAAGACTGGTTTTGGCTGATGGATTGATTGATGCAAGTAAAGAAAAACCAGCATTAATTATTGACGCTGCAACATTAACCGGTGCAGCCAAAATGGCAGTAGGCAACGATTATCAGTCAGTATTAAGTTTTGATGACAAATTGGTGGCTGAATTGATGTCTGCGGCAGAAATGGAAAATGAACTCTTCTGGCGTTTACCTTTAGCGGAATTTCATCGTCGCCAATTACCTTCTGCTTTTGCCGATCTCAATAATATTGCATCACCTTCTCATACTGCTGGCGCCAGCACCGCCGCGGCTTTCTTATCACATTTTGTTGAAAATTATCATAAGGGATGGTTGCATATCGATTGTTCAGCGACTTATCGTAAATCTGCCATGAGTTTATGGGCGGAAGGCGCAACCGGCATTGGTGTCAGAACTATTGCTAGTTTATTACTGAAAAAGGCAAAATAGCTTTTTTTATGATTATTTACCAAGAAATTTATTTTTTTGGTAAATAATTAGTTAGCAAGAGAGTATTAATTATGAAGGAAGCTGAAATGGCGGCTGATAAAATTAATCAATCTGCACTGATGACAACAATTACAGTGCCAGGCGATAGTACTATTAAATTGAGCATATTTGAAACGTTACCGCCAAAATTAATTAGTGGGCTGTGTCATTTTTTCCAACAATATAAAATCATACGCCGTGCTTTTTTACTCCAAGCGAAAGATGATACAACAGCAGGGGTGCCGGTTATGCTGATTGCTTTAGAAATTAGTCTTGGCTATGAAAAGGAAGGGCAACAATTAATTCCGCAGTTAGGGAACTTAGTACTTAATTATCTTGAAGATAATCAGTCAGTTGATTTTTATTTTTTGCAACCTAACGGCACAGGTATTGATCATTTTATTATTCATCATACGCAACCATTTTATCAACGTAAAATAGGTGGTTGGTTGCGTAATAACATGATTGCTATTAAAAATTGTTAAATTTGGCTACCTATTATTATTCCCTTATTTATACCTAGCTAATTTTTATATTTAAATTTATCTAAGCCTACAACATAAAAAAAAGAATTGGGCTGATTATCTTTTTAATCGTATTTATCGTTTTAAATTTTAGAAAAATGTGATTTAAGCTAAAAAAATAAAAAAATTGTATAAAAAAAATTAACAAAATTTGTCGTCAAGTGGGCAATTGAATTGCCAATATCTATAATAGCCAGCTATTTTGCCTTAATAAAAATGATGATAAATCTTTTTCTTGGCAGGCAGTATGGATGCAAGGCAAAAATATCATGATGAAAAATAATAGCTAAGAGGATTTCTAATGACGATGCAACGTACGTTTTCAATTATTAAGCCAAATGCGGTTAAAAAAAATGTAATTGGTGCGATTTATAACCGTTTTGAGCAAGCTGGATTCGAAATTATTGCAGCTAAAATGGTGCATTTAAATCGTGAACAGGCTGAAGGTTTTTATGCTGAGCATAAAGATAAGCCTTTTTTTGCTGGATTAGTCGAATTTATGATCTCAGGCCCCATTATGTTGCAAGTCTTAGCGGGCAAAGATGCTATACAGCGTTATCGTGATTTAATGGGAGCAACGGATCCCTCTAAGGCATTGGCAGGAACACTACGTGCTGATTATGCAGATAGTTTTACCGCAAATGCAGTACATGGTTCTGATTCTGTCGCGTCCGCAGAACGAGAAATTGCTTTTTTCTTTACTGACGACGAAATATGTCCCTGTTAACAAACAGAAATAGGATATCATTAGCAAAATATTAATAAAGTTTGTAAAATGCCATACCTTGTTAAGTGATTTATTGGCAAGGTTATGGCATATAATGCTATTAAAAATAATATTTAGTCCCATAAATAAAGTTAATTGTTATAAAACCTACAGCTTTCGCCGAAAAGTGTAATAACGAGGCAATAAAAATGTTTCAATCTAAAACAGCAGCGCAGTGTGTGCCTTCTTTTTCTCCTGTCAGTAAATCAACAAAAGTCAATTTGCTGGATATGGATCGTAAACAGATGCGGCAGTTCTTTAGTGATACGGGGGAAAAACCATTTCGCGCCGATCAGGTAATGAAATGGATTTATCACCACTGTTATGATGATTTTGATTTGATGACAGATATCAATAAGGTGCTGCGGAATAAATTAAAGCAAGCTGCTGAAATTCGGGCACCTGAAATTGCGCAAGAGCAGCGTTCTACTGACGGCACCATCAAATGGGCAATAACCGTCGGTGAGCAACAAGTCGAAACAGTCTATATTCCTGAAGATGATCGCGCGACACTTTGTGTATCTTCTCAAGTTGGCTGTGCGCTTGAATGTAAATTTTGCTCAACGGCGCAGCAAGGTTTTAATCGTAACTTACGCGTTTCAGAAATCATAGGCCAAGTGTGGCGCGCTGCTAAAGTTATTGGTTCTTTGAAATCCAGTGGTCGGCGGCCAATTACTAATGTTGTGATGATGGGAATGGGAGAGCCGCTATTAAATCTCAACAATGTTATTCCAGCAATGGAGATTATGATGGATGATTTTGGCTTTGGCTTGTCAAAACGGCGAGTGACTTTATCGACTTCTGGTGTTGTACCTGCCCTGGATAAATTAGGTGATATGATTGATGTTGCTTTAGCCATTTCCTTGCATGCACCGACTGACGAAATTCGTGACGAGATTGTACCTATTAATAAAAAATACAACATTGAAACTTTTCTGGCGAGTGTTCGGCGCTATCTAACTAAATCTAATGCTAATCAGGGACGTGTTACTGTTGAGTATGTCATGCTAAATGGTGTGAATGATAGTATTGAGCATGCGCATCAGCTAGCTGAATGTCTTAAGCATACACCTAGCAAAATTAATTTAATTCCTTGGAACCCATTTCCTGGAGCACCTTACAGTCGCAGTTCCAATAGCCGTATTGATCGTTTTGCCAAAGTATTGATGAAATATGGTTTTACTACTATTGTGCGTAAAACGCGTGGTGATGATATTGATGCGGCCTGCGGTCAATTAGCGGGTGATGTTATTGATCGAACTAAACGAACATTGAAAAAACGCCTGGGTGGTGAACCAATTATAGTAAAAGCAGTCTGAATGTTCATTATGTAAATGAAGGAAATTAGATAGCAGAATTCCTTTTATTACCAGCTATATAAATAAATGAGAGTGATATGATAAGGATATCTATCATTAATATTCTATTGTTAGTGGGTTTATTAATAGGATGTACTAGTATTAATAAAGACGTTGATATTGCGATTGTGACACGAACACAGCTAGGCATTGCTTATCTATCAGCAGGGAATTATCCAGCAGCATCTTATCATTTTGACAAAATACTGCTGGCAGAACCAAAAAATGGGATTGCTAATTTAGGAATGGCGGTCATTATGCGTCAGCAAAAGCAATCAGGCTTAGCATTAAAATATTTTAAAGTGGCAATTCGTTCATCCGCAATCAATAATACAAGTATGCGAGCGTATTATTTAGACTTTTTATGCTCTAAAAATATATCTGAGGAGATGATTAAACTGAGGAAAGAAGAAGAACGTAGAGGGCTTAATTGTCAAAATATTTCCAAAATAAGCTAAGAAATATTATCGGTATGAAGGTTTTTGATTAACTTGATAGATGAAGTTTTTATAAAGCCTTCATGATGTTAAAACTCAGAAAAGACCAATAGTTCCGCGAATGAATAGCAAACCTAAAACAGAAAAAACAGAAATCACCGTTGGCCAACGTTTATTGCAGGCACGGGAAACGCTAGGTCTTTCCCGAGAAATCGTTGCCGAACGACTTTGCTTAAAAGTATGCACCGTACGTGAGATAGAGGAAGACAGCAACTCCCATAGTGTTGATCCTACTTTCTTGCGTGGCTACATTCGTTCTTATGCAAAATTAGTGAAAATTCCAGAAAAAGAAATTCTTGAATTATTGGATAAACATACACCAGCAAAAGCGGCAGTAGTTTCTCCTATGCAAAGTTATTCCCTAGGAAAGACCCGCAAAAAACGGGAAGGCTGGTTAATGAAATTTACCTGGCTTATTATCATTATTTGTATTGCTATGGTAGGTATTTGGTGGTGGCAGGGATATAAAGTACAAAAACAAGAAATTGCCACTATGGCTGAACAGAATCGCTCGAATGCTATACAAATACCGTCAGATCCACCTTCTTCTACCGCTGGCACCGCAAACGCTATTGAACAAAATAATGTTAATACATCGTCAACAGAAACTAGTATCCCACCGGTAACTTCAGCGATAGCGAATAATGTCATCTCTCCGGCACCTCAATCTCCATTAACTTCTGAAACACTAAAAAATAGTGATAAAAATGTTAATACTGAGTCAGTCAATCCGACAGAAGTAAAAACAGTACCCTTGCCAGGCAGTATGACCAATAATAGTCATCCAGAGCGGAGTAGGGCAGAAGAAACCCCTGCTGATACTGATGCTGCTAGTTTAGAATCGGACGATGGGATTGTGATGAACTTTAAAGGGCAATGCTGGTTAGAAGTTCGTGATGCTAAAGGTAAGATTTTATTTAGCGGTATGAAAAATGCAGGCCAGAAACTTGAATTAAATGGTGAACCTCCTTATGAGTTTAATATTGGCATACCCGCCAATGTTAATTTGTTATTCAAAGGTAATTCGGTTGATCTAAATCGCTTTATTAAAGCTAATCGTCCAGCTAAATTTAAATTGCCTGGATTGTAAATGAATATTGTAAGACAACATCTATAAATAATGATAAATTGTGAACAAATAAGAAGCCATCGTCAATCCGATGGCTTCAATTATAGAAATAGCGTAAATTATTAAACATGGATGTTGAGGGAGAGTAATATGCATAATCAATCACCGATAAAAAGGCGTAAATCAACACGAATTTATGTAGGTAATGTTCCTGTTGGTGATAGTGCACCAATCACAGTTCAATCAATGACCAACACGCGTACAACGGATGTTGCAGCGACAGTCAAACAGATTAAATCTTTAGAACGAGTGGGCGTTGATATTGTACGTGTTTCTGTACCCACAATGGATGCAGCAGAAGCGTTTAAGCTCATTAAGCAACAAGTTAATGTTCCGGTTATTGCTGATATTCATTTTGATTATCGTATTGCACTAAAAGTTGCTGAATATGGTGCGGATTGTTTACGTATCAATCCAGGTAATATTGGTAATGAAGAACGTATTTGTCAGGTTGTTGACTGTGCACGCGATAAAAATATTCCTATTCGGATCGGTGTTAATGGTGGTTCATTAGAAAAAGATATTCAAGAAAAATATGGTGAGCCAACGCCGGCAGCGTTAGTTGAATCGGCAATGCGCCATGTGGATATATTGGATAGATTGAATTTTGATCAGTTTAAAATTAGTGTTAAAGCTTCAGATGTTTTTTTGGCCGTAGGCGCTTACCGTTTATTGGCTGATAAAATTGATCAGCCTTTACATTTAGGTATTACCGAAGCGGGTGGCGCGCGAGCAGGTTCGGTCAAATCTGCTATTGGACTAGGAATGTTATTGGCTGAAGGGATTGGTGATACATTACGTATTTCTTTAGCTGCAGATCCCGTTGAAGAGGTTAAAGTTGGTTTTGATATTTTAAAATCACTGCGTATTCGCTCACGAGGTATTAATTTTATTGCCTGTCCAACCTGTTCACGACAAGAATTTGATGTCATTGGTACCGTTAATGCTTTAGAAGAGCGATTGGAAGATATTATTACCCCAATGGATGTTTCCATTATTGGTTGCGTTGTTAATGGCCCAGGTGAAGCTGAGGTTTCTACCCTTGGTGTAACCGGAGCAAGGGCAAAGAGTGGATTTTATGAAGACGGTGTTCGTCAAAAAGAACGTTTAGATAATACTGATATGATTGAACAGTTGGAAGCTAAAATTCGGGCAAAGGCTGCTATGTTGGATGAAAATCAGCGGATTGATATCAAACGAATAGATATGTAGTTTAGTAATATTGGCTCAATATTATGGTGAGCCAATTTTGTTTATGGATTGCACCCTGTTAATATTCACTTTTATAATCCATATTATGGTAGATTTTTAAATAGAGAAATAACGTGGCTAAAAACATTCAATCTATTCGCGGTATGAATGACTGTCTTCCTGCCGATATTCAATTCTGGCAAAAAATTGAAAACAAATTAAAACAAATCCTTGCTAGTTATAGTTTTAGTGAGATACGAACCCCCATTGTAGAGCAAACCGCATTATTTTCGCGCGCAATAGGTGAAGTCACTGATGTGGTTGAAAAAGAGATGTATAGTTTTGATGATCGGGATGGCGACAGTATAACATTGCGTCCCGAGAATACAGCGGGTTGTGTGCGTGCTGGGATCGAACATGGTTTATTGTACAATCAGCAACAACGTCTTTGGTATTTAGGCCCAATGTTTCGTTATGAGCGGCCACAAAAAGGACGTTATCGCCAATTCCATCAGTTGGGTGCTGAAGTTTTTGGTTTAGCCGGTCCGGATATTGATGCCGAACTTATCATTATGACGGCACGTTGGTGGCGTGAGTTGGGGATTGCTAAACATGTTTCACTGGAATTAAATTCGATTGGCTCATTAGCAGCACGAGCAAAGTATCGTCAGGCATTAGTCACTTTTTTGCAACAATATGAAGATAAATTGGATGAGGATTGCCGACGTCGATTATCGACTAATCCATTACGCATTCTTGATTCAAAAAATCCTGACGTGCAAAAACTGCTTAATGATGCGCCATTACTGGCTGATTATCTTGATGATGACTCGAAACAACACTTTATCGGACTTTGCAAATTACTTGATACTGCAGGCGTTCAATATCGAATTAATCAACGTTTAGTTCGTGGTTTAGATTATTATAATCGCACTGTATTTGAGTGGGTTACTGATGCATTAGGTGCACAGGGAACGATATGTGCTGGTGGGCGTTATGATGGTCTGGTTGAACAGCTTGGTGGAAAAGCGACATCGGCAGTAGGTTTTGCGATGGGAATGGAGCGCATGGTGTTATTGGTGCGCCAAATTAATCCCGATTTTGTTGCTGAATGTACCTTAGTTGATGTTTATTTGGTTGCTTGTGGTGAAGCAAGTCAACAGGCAATATTAGTTCTGGCGGAAAAAATTCGCGATCAACTGCCAGCTTTGAAATTAATGACTCATCACGGTGGCGGTAATTTTAAGAAACAGTTAGCTCGAGCAAATAAATACCAGGCAAAAATTGCCTTAATTTTAGGTGAAGATGAGTATCAATCTGGTGAAGTCACGATAAAAGATTTACGCACGGGTGAACAGGAAAAACTTTCTCAGCAGAATATTGCTGTACGTTTGGTTGAACTTTTAGGTTAAAGGAGACTCTGTGGAAGTCTATACCACTGAAAACGAGCAGATCGATGCTATTAAACGTTTTTTTGTCAATAAGGGCAAAGCGTTATTAATTGGGCTAGTTATCGGAGTTGGTGCGATTATTGGTTGGAATTATTGGCAATCACATCAGGCAAATAGTTTGCAAGAAAGTGCCCAATCTTTTGAGCAAATTTCTTCTCAATTGCAGACCGGTTCAAATCAAGCACTGGCCGCTGCCGAGCAATTTGCTAATGAAACAAATAATATTTATGGTGTATTGACCAATATTGAGCTAGCTAAAATTGCGGTGGAAAAAAATGATATTGCTGGTGCAGAAAAAGCATTACTAAAGGCATTAACAATAGCCAAAGTAGATGATCTTAAGGATTTACTCAATGTCAGATTGGCACGCGTACAGTTAGCATTGAACAAGCCAGATCAGGCTCTGATTAGTTTGACGCAAGTGCAGGATAAAGGATGGAGTAGCATCGTTGAAGATATTCGTGGCGATATTTTACTGAAAAAAGGTGATATTGCCAGTGCTCGCGCAGCTTATTCTAAAGGAATTGAATCAAGTGGAGCTGACATGATGAAGACAATATTAAAAATAAAAATTAATAGCTTGCCAAACTAAGAGGAATATTAATATGCAATTGGGTAGAACACTCTTGGTGGGTTTATTGGCAGTGACATTATTAATGGGATGCTCAACGGAAAAAGATTCCATAGTGATGTCTCCTCTACCTGAGGTTGACAATCAATTTAGACCTTCTATCACTTGGCACCGCTCGATAGGCGATGGTAGTGGAAAATATTATTCTCAACTTTCGCCGGCTTACGATGATTCTGTTGTTTATGCAGCAGATCGTAAAGGAACGGTCAAAGCAATGGATGCTGATTCAGGTGAGATATTATGGTCAATTGATTTATCACAACAAGTTGGTTTTTTCACCGCTAATTTGCCGGCATTACTTTCCAGCGGACTAACGGTTTCAGGGGATAAGCTTTATATAGGAACAGAGACCGGCAAAGTTATTGCACTGAATAAAGCTGATGGGGAAATGGCATGGGAAACGGATGTTGCCGGAGAAGCGCTTTCGCAGCCAGTAGTTAGTGATGGTTTGGTATTGATCCATACCAGTAATGGTGTGTTACAAGCATTAGATGCGCACACAGGACAGAGTAAATGGAGTATTAATTTAGACACTTCAACATTATCAGTCAGAGGAAAGTCAGCGCCTGCTACTGCTTATGGCGTCGCGATTGTAGGTAGTGATGGTGGTCGTATTAGTGCTGTAATGCTTGCTCAAGGACAGATTGCTTGGCAACAATATATTTCTCAGATCCGTGGTGCAACTGAAATTGATCGTTTACACGATATCAATATGACGCCAGTTATTGATATCAATTCAGGCGCTATTTTTGCTATTGCCTACAATGGTGATTTAGTGGCTATGGATATGCGTTCTAGCCAAATTATCTGGAAGCGTGATCTAGGATCGGTGAATGATATTATTGTTGCCAATGATATAATCTACTTGGTTGATCAAAATGATCGCGTGTTAGCAATTCGTAAAAGTGATGGTGTCACTGTATGGGCGCAAGATGCATTATTACATCGTAATTTAACCGCACCAGCTATTTATGATGGTTATTTAGTGGTTGGCGATGGCGAAGGTTATCTTCATTGGCTAGATACCCAAGATGGTCAATTTGTGGCACAAAATAAAGTTGATAGTTCGGGGTTACGCAGCCGTCCGGTTATTGCCGGTGATAAATTGCTTATTCAGGCAAAAGATGGAACCATATATCTGATTGAACGTTAATTTCCTGACATTTTGTTATTTTCCAGATAGAATTAACGGCTGCTAATTTTCGCGGCCGTTTTATTTTTTTAGTATTCTGAAGATTGAAATCAGAATACCGATTTTAATTTTTATGGGGCATCTTAAAAATGATACCTGTCATTGCGCTGGTAGGGCGTCCAAATGTAGGAAAATCTACCTTATTTAACCGATTAACTCGCACTAGGGATGCACTGGTTGCTGATTTTCCGGGTCTAACGCGTGACCGAAAATACGGTAAAGCAGAGTTTGCAGGGCAGGAATTCATTATTATCGATACCGGCGGTATCGATGGTTCAGAAGAGGGAATAGAAAACCAT
Organism: Arsenophonus nasoniae; assembly: GCF_004768525.1. Lineage (NCBI taxonomy): Bacteria > Pseudomonadati > Pseudomonadota > Gammaproteobacteria > Enterobacterales > Morganellaceae > Arsenophonus > Arsenophonus nasoniae. Next base: position 2,675,481 of record NZ_CP038613.1, on the reverse strand, counting down.
ATGGCTTCCCAATCCTTACTGGCGATTGAAGAAGCTGATATTGTTTTTTTTATGGTTGATGTGCGCTCAGGCTTGATGCCGGCAGATCATGCGATTGCTAAACATTTGCGCAGTCGCAAGAAGGAGACTTACCTGCTAGCAAATAAAACCGATGGTTTGGATATTGATACGGTATTAGGTGATTTTTATGCACTTGGTATGCGAGATATTTATCCGATTGCCGCATCCCATGGCCGTGGTGTTACTCAACTGATTGAAAAAGTGGTTGCTCCCTATTCTCCGCAAACATTAGCCAATGATATGGAATTATCGGAAGAGGAGGCCAATGCGGCTTATTGGCTGGCTCAGGAAGAGAAAGTAGCGCTTGAAAGTAGTGAAGAAGAAGCCTTTGATCCGCGGTCACTACCCATTAAATTAGCGATTGTTGGTCGGCCAAATGTGGGTAAATCGACATTAACTAACCGTATTTTGGGCGAGGAACGGGTCGTTGTTTACGATCTGCCTGGTACTACCCGTGACAGCATTTATATTCCGATGGAACGGGATGGATGTGAATATGTACTGATTGATACCGCTGGTGTTCGTAAACGGGGAAAAATAACTGAAACCGTCGAAAAATTCTCGGTGATCAAAACATTACAATCAATTGAAGATGCTAATGTTGTTTTACTTGTTATTGATGCTCGGCAAGGAATTTCTGATCAAGACTTATCATTACTCGGTTTTATTTTGAATGCGGGACGTTCTCTGGTGATTGCAGTCAATAAGTGGGATGGTATGTCACAGGAAGATCGACAATCAGTAAAAGATATGCTGGATTTACGATTAGGTTTTATTGATTTTGCTAAAGTTCATTTTATTTCAGCGTTGCATGGTAGTGGTGTGGGTAATCTATTTGAGTCTATTCAAGAAGCTTATGAATCGGCAACACGGCGAGTGGGTACAGCATTATTAACGCGTATAATGAAGATGGCTGAAGAAGAACATCAGCCACCACTAATTCGAGGCCGCAGAGTGAAAATGAAATATGCGCATGCCGGTGGTTATAATCCACCGATAGTGGTTATTCATGGCAATCAAGTCGCTGATTTACCCGATTCTTACAAACGTTATTTAATGAACTATTTTCGCCGTACATTACAGGTTATGGGGACGCCGATACGTATCCAATTTAAAGAAGGTGATAACCCTTATGCCGGTAAAAAAAATAAATTGACGCCAACGCAGCTGCGTAAGCGCAAACGTCTAATCGCCCATCTTAAAAAACGTTAATAACAAACAGCACGCTAAAAAATAAGTGTGCTGTTCGGGTTTATACCCATTCTTTTGCAATTAAAAACTGGTTATAAAGTTTTTCTTCATCTGAATTGGATTCAGGATGATAATTATATTCCCAGCGAACCAGTGGTGGTAAGGACATTAAAATTGACTCTGTTCTACCGCCAGTTTGTAACCCGAATAGGGTTCCTCGATCGCATACCAAATTAAATTCTGCATAACGTCCACGACGATATAATTGAAATTGGCGTTCGCGCTCACCCCAAGCTATCTCTTTTCTTTTTTCAACAATGGGCAAATAGGCATTAAGAAAACCATTACCTACATCCTGAGCAAAGTGAAAGCAGGTAGTAAAATCAGGTTGGTTTAAATCATCAAAGAAAAGACCACCAACTCCCCGTGGTTCATTGCGATGTTCGATAAAAAAATAGCGATCACACCATTTTTTATAGTGCGGATAAATCTCTTTTCCATAAGGTAAACAGACAGACTGTGCCGTCTTATGCCAGTGTATAATATCTTCTTCAAAACCATAATAGGGAGTTAAATCAAATCCACCGCCAAACCACCATATAGATGGTTCACCTGGTTTTTCTGCAATGAAAAAACGGACATTAGCATGAGCTGTTGGAATATATGGGTTGAGTGGATGAGTCACTAAAGAAACGCCCATCGCTTGATAGCGTCGTCCTGCTAGCAGTGGGCGATTTTCTGAAGCAGAAGCAGGTAATTGTTTACCACTTATATGTGAAAAATTAACTCCCGCCTGCTCAAAAATTGTCCCATGTTTTAATATACGACTACGGCCTCCTCCTTTGTGTTTATGTTGCCAGCTTTGTTCGGCAAATTTAGCGTTGTTATCGACATGTTCAAGTTGTTGACACAGCTTATCTTGCAAAGTGAGAAGAAATGCTTTCACTGCATTAATATCAGGTATATTCATAAGTTTAATTTTGATTATTATTAGAGCAGGAGATTAGCGTTTAATTATACACTTAATGCTGTCTGAGTGCATTTTGTTATTGATTGGATCTGATAGTATGGCAATAACGCTAGCAAAATATTAAACATGATTGCTTATTGATACTAATAGTAGAGTGATGCATGTTTCCGTTAGTTAAGTATGCAAATCGCAGTCTATTTAAAAACTGTCGTTGTTGCCAGTTTGAGTCTATGGTTAATACTATAATTATTGGGTAATAAAGTTAGTCTCAACAATTTCAGTTAAAAAGCGGAAGTATTTATCTATTTTCTTATCGTCAGAATGGATTTAATATAAAATTAATTTTAAAGAATAAAATTCTATCATTATTTAGTACTGGTATTATTATTTTAGTAAATTTAAATTACTTGGTATTAAAAAGCTATCGAACACGGAGTTAAGTGAATAGAATAATAGGTTTAAGTTATAACCCTTTGATTTATTTTAAATAAATTAAATTATTTAAAAGTGAAATAATGATTTATGGGGCATAAAATCAACATTTTCGGCGCTATCTAATTCATTTTATTTTGCTACTATCATTCTTGTTTAAATAATAAGAATGCAAATCTTTATCCCTCGCGGATATCGAGCGTAAAATGCTATCGGGCGCAGATCTTTTTTTAGTTGCTGAAATGGCAGGTGAAGTTGTTGGTACTGTCATGGGAGGATACGATGGTTATCAAGGCTCTGCATATTATTTAGCTGTTCACCCTGAATATCGTGGTAGAGGGATTGCCAATGCATTAATTAGTCGTTTAGAAAAAAAATTAATTGCTAAAGGTTGCCCACAAATTATGTTTTTAGTACCCGAAGAAAATGATGCTACCATCTGTATGTGTGAGAAAATGGCTTACGAAGAGTTACAGCAGGAAAATATTTTATATACTAAACGATTAATTGATGATCAGGCATTTGAGTGAGCAATTCGATTAATTTGATGATAGCAATATTTCTCTTTTTTGATACAAAATTATTATTAATTTATTTTTTGGAAAACTTTTTTATCGGTATTGCTGAGTTATTTCAAAATTGTCAGATTAATAAAAATTAATTTGCCCTTATCGTTGAAAAAGGCTTGTTTTACTTGCTTTTGGGTAGATTATTGACTTGTATTCTATCATGCTGTTAACTTTGCATATTATAAACATATTTTAAATAAAATTATTAATTTTTTTATTATATTGCAAATTGATTTAAGGGGTTTTATGCCACAACTTTTTGGGAACAGCCGAGTAAATTGGTTAAGAGTGTCATTTGTAACAAGTCTATTATCACTAACCGGATGTAGCAGTATTTCATGGTCAAGTTTATATCCCATGAATTGGTTTGCTAGTTCAGTTAAAATTTCTGCAACTGGTGTTGGTCAGATTAATAAAATGACCCCGATGAAAGAACAGATTATTGTTGCAGCGTTAGATGACCGATACTATTTTCGTTCTGGAATGCAAATTGAACAGGGGCAGTTAATGTCTCTTTTTCAAGGTATAAAAAATGATCAAGAAAAGATAGTCATTTATGGTATTGAAAAGGGCGAAGTTAAACGAATTGAAATTATGGATGAAGATATTAAAACAGTGTGGGATACACAAATAGGCACACCATTTTCGCAAATCTACCAAAATGCGGTGCAAGGTAGTTGTTACCCTGATCCTAATCAAACCAATATGTTAACCATAAATTGTGTTTCTCCCCAATCTAGCCATGTCATATATCGTTTTACTGGCAAATGGAGTGGACCTAAAAATTTAGTGCCATCAAATGATGTTTTAGCTAATTGGAAGGTCAGTGGTATTATTTGGTCAGCTCAATAACGCTTTAATTTAGTCATAAATTATATCAAAACATGACATAAAAATTGAATTATTAAATCCTTTAATCAAAGTGGCATATTATAAATTTATCGCAGGGATTATCAGCTATTTTTGTTGCGTATGATAATATTAGCGTTGTTTTATTCTTTATAATAAAAATAATTGGGTAAATAATGTGAATTATTTGGAAAATTTTATTGGTAATACGCCATTAGTTAAACTAAAAAGATTGACTAAAAATAGGGATGCTGAAATTTGGGTAAAACTAGAGGGTAATAATCCTGCCGGTTCTGTCAAAGATAGAGCTGCCCTATTTATGATCCAGCAAGCAGAAAAGCGCGGTCAAATTACCCCTGGTGATACCTTAATTGAAGCAACTAGTGGTAATACTGGGATTGCATTGGCAATGATAGCCACCATAAAAGGATATAAACTAAAATTATTAATGCCAGAAAATATGAGTATTGAACGTCAGTCAGTGATGCGAGCTTATGGTGCTGAGATAGTTTTGGTTAGTGAAGTGGAAGGAATGGAAGGGGCACGTGATCTTGCATTACGGATGCAAGCTCGATCTGAAGGAAAGGTACTTGATCAATTTAATAATCTTGATAATCCGTTAGCCCATTTTATGACGACAGGCCCTGAAATCTGGTGCCAAACAGCGGGGCGGATCACGCATTTTGTTTCAAGCATGGGTACAACCGGGACAATTACTGGTGTCAGCCAATATTTAAAATCTAAATCAAATAAAATAGAAATTATTGGTTTGCAGCCAGCTGAAAATAGCTATATTCCAGGAATTCGGCGCTGGTCTCGAGATTATATTCCAAGTATATTCAAAGCTGAACAAGTTGATAGAATATTGGATATCACTCAGATAGAAGCACAACAGATGATGAAAAATCTAGCAATAGATGAAGGCATCTTTTGTGGTGTTAGTTCAGGGGCCGCAGTGGCTGGCGCATTGCGCGTCGCTAAACAAAATCCTGGGGCGGTTATTGTGACGATTATTTGTGATAGAGGGGATCGCTATCTTTCCACCGGGTTATTTAATTGAATTAAATAACATTAAAGACAAATTGTTGCTTATAGGAAACCGTTCTTGTTACTAAGTAGTGAAATAGAAAAGAAATTCCCTTCATAAATAATTAATGAAGGGAAGAATTATAGTTTATTTTTTGATCTGCATAATAACGGTTTCACCTACCACGACAGAGCCAGTTAGTTTAGTTAGCTCTTTTATTTCATCCATATTAGAAATGACCACAGGTGTTAATGTCGATTTTGCTTTTTCTTCTAATAGAGGAAGATCAAGTTCAAGTACTAAATCACCTTTTTGTACTTTTTGTCCTTCCTCTGCTAGGCGAGTGAATCCTTCGCCCTTTAACTCAACTGTATCAATACCAAAATGGACAAATAACTCAATACCATTATCTGACTCAATAGAAAATGCATGGTTGGTTTCAAATATTTTACCAATCGTCCCATCAACTGGAGCCACAATTTTGTTACCAGTAGGCTTGATAGCAATACCATCACCAACAATTTTCTCGGCAAAAACAACATCTGGAACATCTTCTATATTAACAATTTCACCTGAAATTGGGGCAATAATATCAATATTACCAGTGCTATTTTTATCATCTGAAACCAGTGATTTGAGTTTGTCAAACAGACCCATGGATCTTCTCCTAATTAATTGTTTTCTTATGGGGTCAAGAGTTGGTTGATGATTTTAGCAAAGTGTTTTTTCTTTAATAAATGTTTCAACCAAATCCATCAATTCCTTCGCTGTCGGTTGATTAAGAGCTTGTTCTGCTAATGTTTTTGCATCTTTGAAATTTGCATTTCGAATAATTTTTTTAATACTTGGGATTGAGATTGCACTCATACTAAACTCATCTAATCCCATACCAAGTAATAATAGTGTAGCACGTTCATCACCAGCAAGCTCACCACACATACCTGTCCATTTGCCTTCTGAATGAGAAGCATCAATAACTTGTTTAATAAGTTTTAACACCGAAGGAGACATTGGATTATAAAGATGAGAAATCAGATCATTTCCGCGATCCACGGCTAAGGTATACTGTGTTAGATCATTGGTTCCAATACTGAAAAAATCAACTTCTTTTGCTAAATGATGAGCAATAACCGCAGCCGCTGGTGTTTCAATCATTATTCCTACTTCAATCGATTGATCGAAAGCGTGCTTTTCCTCGCTTAACTGCTTTTTAAGTATTGCTAATTCTTCTTTCAAGGTACGAATTTCTTCCACAGAAATAACCATAGGAAACATAATGCGTAGTTTACCGAAAGCAGAAGCTCTTAAAATAGCACGTAATTGAGCATGAAGGATTTCTTTGCGATCAAGAGAAATACGAATTGCTCGCCAGCCAAGAAAAGGATTCTCTTCTTTCGGTAGGTTCATATAGGGAAGGTCTTTATCCCCACCAATATCCATGGTACGAATAATAATAGCTTGTGGATCCATGGCTTCTGCGACCGCTTTATAAGCCTGAAATTGTTCTTCTTCGCTAGGTAAATTATTGCGATCCATAAACAGAAATTCAGTACGATATAGGCCTACACCTTCAGCGCCATTACGCTCAGCGCCTTCTACATCACGTACAGTACCAATATTGGCGCAAACTTCAACTTGATGACCATCTAAAGTTATTGCTGGCAAATCTTTTAATTTTGCGAGCTCGCTTTTTTCACGTAAATATTCTTCTTTAATTTGTTTAAGCTTGTCAATTTCACTATCAGATGGATTTTGATAAATATGATTATTGATAGCATCTAAAATAATATAATCATTTTGTTGGATGTGCTTGGTTGCATTGCTGGTGCCAACAATAGCCGGAATTTCCAGCGATCTGGCCATAATTGAAGTATGAGAAGTGCGTCCGCCTAAATCGGTAATAAAACCAAGCACTTTCTGCAAGTTTAATTGTGCTGTTTCAGAGGGGGTAAGATCGGCTGCAACTAAAATGACTTCTTCTGTAATTGAACCAAGATCAACAATAGGCAATTCTAGAATATTTTTTAGTAGGCGTTTACCAATATCTCTGACGTCAGCGGCACGCTCTTTGAGGTATTCGTCATCCAGTTCTTCTAAGGCTGTGGCCTGTTCTTCAATCACTTTTTGGGTTGCTGCATCTGCAGTTTTGTGCTCTTTTTTTATGAAAGAAAGAATTTCCTGCTCAAGTTCTTCATCTTCAAGCAGCATTATATGACCTTCAAATATTTCCGCTTTTTCTTCACCAAGATTTTTTTCTGCGGTTTTTTTTATCGTTTTTAATTGTTCTATTGCTTTTTCGCGTCCAGCAATAAAGCGGTTAATTTCACTGTCAATTTGCTCATCAGAAATTTTCTTTTGATTGACAACAATTGGCGCTTCTTTAAGAATTAATGCCTTGCCGAAGGCGATACCTAGTGATACTGAAATTCCTAAAATCATAAATGTTACCTTACTACCAATGGGCGAAAAATAGTTAGCTCATAGGACTATGGCTTTAATACTTACGGTTAAATAGATATCCCTGGATAAAGGTATCCAGGGATAAAAAATAGAAGATAAATGCTATATTGCCCGTATGTCATTACTCCAATTCAGCCATCAGCTTAACTAGATGTTCTACTGCTTTCTGCTCATCTTCACCTTCGGCAGAAATAGTGACAACAGTTCCCTGAGTCAGGCCGAGTGTTTGCAGTTTAAATAGACTTTTTGCGCTTGCCGATTTGCCGTTATAAGTAAGCGTAATTTCAGAAGAAAAACTTTTTGCCTCTTTGACAAATTGAGCCGCCGGGCGAGTGTGAAGACCATTAGGTGCTGTGATGGTGACTTCTTGTTGGAACATATTGTTTCCCTCAACAAACTTAATATTTTTTATTAGTAAATCCAAAATATTTTAGCTGAAATAATTTGGATTTGCGTATTACTTTTCAGTGATAATAAAAGAAAAATGTTTTCATTCGATTATCAATCATAAATTTTATCTATATCGACATTATAGCCAGGCATGATAATTTGCCTAGTTTATGTCCTGTTGTTAAATTTTTCACTGCTCATTTTTTGATTAATTTCGATTGTCGAAATAATTAATGACTTAAATACTAAACTCGTTTCAAGAAATCATCTTAATACACACTAAACTTTGATCTATGACACAAAAAAAGCACTTTTAAAGTGCTTTTTTAGCTAATTGTGCTCAAAAAAAGTCATTAGCTCGGTTTGGCAGCAGAAAATAAATCGGTACTTAAATAACGTTCACCGGAAGAAGGTAAAATAACCACTATATTCTTATTTTGAAATTCTGGTTTTGCGGCTAATTTTACCGCTGCAGCAACCGCTGCGCCGGATGATATACCGGCTAAAATACCTTCTTTCTGCATAATTAGACGAGCGGTTTGTATCGCTTCGTCATCGCTAATAGCAAATACATCATCAATAAGCGAAAGATCAAGATTATCAGGGATAAAACCAGCGCCTATACCTTGGATTTTATGTGGACCAGGTTTTATTTCTTTACCCGCTAATGTCTGACTTATTACTGGTGATGCGGCGGGCTCGACAGCAATCATTTTAATGGCTTCACCGCCTGCTGTTTTTTTTAGATAACGGCCAATGCCAGTAATTGTACCACCGGTGCCCACTCCAGCGACGACAGCGGCGATTTCACCGTCAGTATCTTGCCAAATTTCAGGTCCGGTTGTTTTTTGATGAATTTCAGGATTGGCTGGATTATTAAATTGTTGAAAAAGAAGGTATTGATCGGGCGCACCGGCAACAATTTCGATTGCTTTTTCAATAGCTCCCTTCATGCCTTTAGCGCCTTCAGTTAAGACTAGATTAGCACCAAGCGCTTTTAATAATTTACGTCGCTCAAGACTCATTGTTTCAGGCATAGTCAAGGTAAGCTTATATCCGCGTGCAGCGGCTACGTAAGCCAGGGCAATCCCGGTATTGCCACTGGTCGGCTCAATTAACGTTTTATTGGTTGCTAATTTGGATAGTTTTGGGGTTAACAGGCCTTTTTTTTCTGCATCCCAAATCATATTTGCCCCAATGCGGCATTTTACGCTAAAACTCGGATTACGTGATTCGATTTTTGCTAACAAATTTCCGTTACCAAAGTGTTTCAAACGAACTAATGGAGTATGACCAATAGTTAGCGAGTTATCTTCATAGATGTTACTCATCGATCGTCCTTAGTATTTTTCAGAAGCGATAAACATGGCTAAATATAGTACTAATCACCATACGCTAAGCGAATTATTTTGGAAATAAAAATTTATACTATTGTTCTATTGGATAGGTAGTTATCGCACTTTGATGAATTTTACTAACTGTTATAACGGAATATTGAATGGTCGTTAATGATTATCTTTCAGCAAATTAAGCGCAATTTTTTAGCTGATTGTGGTTATTAGCATCAAATAGCCAATCATCATTTTTATGATTATTGTTGCCATCTGAAAATAGCTGAAGTCAGGGTAAGAAATTTTAGCTAACTTCAGCGTTTGAGTTAATAGCTGCTATGTCGCAGACGGTAAAGATCAACCCACATTGCTGTTGCACCACAGATTGCAACAGGCATGATAACCAAATTAATAATTGGGATCATGGTCAACAAATTGACTAATGCACCAAACTGGATACTGGTTGTTCGATTCTTGGCAAGTGCCAACTTCATTTGATCAAATTTTACTTTATGATTATCAAAAGGATAATCACAGTATTGAATTGCCATCATCCAAGCACCAAATAAAAACCATAAAATCGGAGCGACTGTCTGCGCAATACCGGGAATAAAAAACAGGATAAGCAACGGAATAACGCGAATAAGATAGTAGCATAATTTGGTTACTTCCCGTGCTAAGATTCGCGGTATGTCTGCAATAAGTACCGCAAAACTGGTATCAGGTGCCGGTGTTCCCGTTAATTCCGCTTCCAATTTTTCTGCTAACCAGCCATTAAAAGGAGAAGCAATAAAATTGGCGATGGTGCTAAAGAAGTAGCCAAATATAAGCAAAATCGAGATCACCGCAATAGGCCATATTAGATAACTCAACCACTGCATCCAACTGGGAACATAAGAGAGTAACGTTTGGATCCAGCCGCCTAATTTACTATAAAGCCACCAAAAGGCACTACCAAGTAGAATAATATTTGCTAATAGAGGTAAAATAACGAAACGTCTTATACTAGGGCGAGTAACTAGCTGCCATCCTTGAGCAAAATAATAGAAACCGTTCGCAGTTTTTAGTGATTTTATTGAATTAATCATACTTCATATTTTCTCCTTTAGGTTTGATCTTGTATCATATAGATAGGATTTTTAGCTGGCTAGTATTTTTTTGGCTAAAAAAACAGCAAAAAAAGAATAAATATCTAACTTTTTGTAAGAAAATTATGTAGAGGGTTGCACTTAACGTTATTGGCAAATACTCTTAATATAATGATAGCGCCATGGTGGCGATTATTTTCAAACAACAGAGATAGAGCGATGCAGGATTTGCGTCTAATATTAGTGGTCGTTGGTGCGATAGCTATAATAGCTTTACTGTTACATGGCTTTTGGACAAGTCGTAAAGAGCGTTCGAAGCTATTTAAAGATCGCCCTATGAAGCGCCGTAAGCAACCTACTCAGGATACAGCTGAGAGTGTAAGCTCGCCATCGCTTGGCGATAAAACAGTGGAGGCACAACAATCAGCATCTAAATTGACACGTCAGGAGGCAAATGAACAATTTGCTTCCCAAAAATCTGAATCATCTAAGGTCGTTAAAACACCTAATGATGATCCACATTTAGCTGATACTGACGTCGTAATTGGATCTGGTGCTAAGCAAGAAAAAAGTGTTCAAACTAAACAGCTTGAACTGGAAATTTCGCAGCCTGCGCCAAATTCAATGAGTAGTGAAGAAATAAAAGGACCTTTCGTAGCAAACGCAGTAGAGGGCAACCAACAGGTGGTTGGTGAAGTTGAACATCCTGATGGAGGAAAACAACACAGTAACTTAGCCCCTGAAGCTAATAAAAAAGATATTGTGGTTGTTTTACATGTTGCGGCACTGCAAGGTCAAGTTTTAGGTGGTGATCTGTTGTTACAAAGTATTTTTCAATCCGGTTTTCAGTTTGGTGAAAAACAGATATTTCATCGTCATGTTGATCCTTCTGGTTCTGGGCAGATTTTATTTAGCTTAGCCAATATGGTCAAACCCGGTTCTTTTGAGCCAGAGGCCATGTCTGATTTCACCACGCCCGGTGTTTCTATATTTATGATGGTACCCTCCTACGGTGATTCAGCACAAAACTTCAAGTTGATGTTGCAAGCAGCACAACGTATTGCGGCTGATGTTGGTGGTGTTGTGCTTGATGAGGATCGCAAAATGCTGACTCCCCAAATGATCGAGGTATATCATAGCCGAATTAGAAATGCATTAACTTAAATCATAGCTTGATTAGTAATTGACCCCCGTGATAACGGGGGTTTTGTCTTTAGTTGTATGGTGAATAATGAAAGAACAACAAAATTATCTTGCGCGGCTTAAACAGCAATTACGGCATCATGAATATCTTTATCATGTATTAGATACCCCAGAAATACCTGATGCAGAATATGATCGGTTGATGCAAGAATTGAAAAAATTAGAGGCTGAGCATCCAGAATGGATCACGGCTGATTCGCCAACACAACGAGTTGGTGCTGCGCCATTGACGGCTTTTGAGCAGGTACGCCATGAAATACCGATGCTGTCATTAGATAACGTTTTTGATGAAGAGAGTTATTTAGCTTTTGATAAACGAGTGCATGATCGTTTAAAAAATAATAGCCAGTTGACATTTTGTTGTGAGCTTAAATTAGATGGTTTAGCGGTCAGCTTGTTATATGAACAGGGTGAACTGGTACAAGCAGCTACGCGGGGTGATGGTACAACCGGCGAAAATATTACGGCTAATATTCGTACTATTCGAGCAATTCCGCTGCGTTTAACCGGCGATAATATTCCTGAGCGGATTGAAATTCGCGGTGAAGTTTTTATGACTCATCGGGGGTTTGAAAAACTGAATGAAGAAGCTCGGCGTAATGATGGTAAAATTTTTGCCAATCCACGTAATGCTGCGGCAGGCTCATTGCGTCAGCTAGATCCCCGTATTACTGCCAAAAGACCATTAGCCTTTTTTTGTTATGGTTTTGGCTTACTGGCGGGTGGTCAATTGCCTGCTAGCCACTATCAATGTCTAATGCAGTTTAAAAAATGGGGATTACCCGTTAGTGATAAGATAGCGCTTTGCCAAAATAGCCAACAAGTTTTAGCCTATTATCACCAAATTGAGCATGCACGTTTAGGCTTAGGTTTTGATATTGATGGTGTTGTTATTAAAGTGGATCCATTGCAGCTGCAAGAAGAGCTCGGTTTTGTTGCTCGCGCTCCACGATGGGCGACGGCATTTAAATTTCCTGCTCAAGAACAGATCACTTTATTACATGATGTTGAATTTCAAGTAGGACGTACCGGTGCTATTACGCCGGTTGCTCGATTAGCGCCAGTTCTAGTTGCAGGCGTTATCGTAAGTAATGCAACATTGCACAATGCTGATGAGATAGAACGATTAGGCGTACGCATTGGGGATACCGTCGTTATTCGTCGAGCAGGTGATGTGATCCCACAGATTGTTAATGTACTTACTGATCGTCGTCCTATTGATAGCCGAGAAATTCGGTTCCCTATTCACTGTCCGGTTTGTGGTTCAGCCATTGAGCGTATTGAAGGTGAGGCGGTGATCCGTTGTACTGGCGGGTTAATTTGTGCGGCCCAACGTAAAGGCGCCTTAAAGCACTTTGTTTCGCGCCGAGCAATGGATATTGATGGAATGGGTGATAAGATTATTGATCAATTAGTTGCTAAAGAGTATGTAACAACAGCGGCTGATCTTTACCGTCTAAATCTGGATATTTTAGCCAGATTAGAGCGTATGGGGCCAAAGTCGGCACAAAACTTAATTAATGCGCTTGATAAATCCAAACAAACCACATTAGCCCGCTTTATTTATGCGTTGGGTATTCGGGAGGTTGGGGAAGCAACGGCAAGCAATTTGGCGGCACATTATACCACGTTAACTTCTCTTATGGCTGCTGATATAGAGTCGCTCAAAAAGGTCCAAGATGTTGGCGAGATAGTGGCGAAGCATATTGTCAATTTTTTTCACGAACAGCATAACCGGGATGTTGTTAATCAATTAGTGAACGAAATTGGTATTAGCTGGCCAAGAATGCCGGCTAAAAAAACGGATAGTCCATTTACTGGCAAAACGATAGTTTTAACCGGCACATTAAATCGTTTAACGCGTGATGAGCTAAAAGATAAATTAATATTACTTGGCGCAAAAGTCACGGGCAGTGTTTCGAAAAAAACCGATCTAGTGATTGCTGGTGAGGCCGCTGGTTCTAAATTGACCAAGGCCAATGAGTTAGGAATAAAAATTATCAATGAGGATGAATTAATCGCATTACTCGAAGATCATTAATATTTTATCGCTTTTTGGCGTAGTAATTCGCAGTATATTGGCTGCTTTAATTTTGCAATGCTTTTATTCATTATCAATTAGCTATCTGCAAGTTAAATCATTAACTTACTCATTTAATGCTATTTTTAGTGATTAAAATCACACCCGATTATTTTCTATTACATAAAATAATATAACTATTTGTTAAATTAAAAACCGATTTGGAAATATTTATGTCTACAGTTTTTCACTTTCTTTTATCCATTATTCTGATTGGTGGGTTATCGATTTTAACCAGTAGCGATCGGGCTAGTATTCGCATTCGCTACGTTTTGCAACTATTAATTATTGAGTTACTATTGGCTTGGTTCTTCCTAAATTCGGATATTGGACAGGGATTTGTTGCTAGATTTGCTAAATTTTTTGACTATTTATTAGTTTATGCGGCGGCAGGAACCGATTTTGTATTTGGTGGCATGATGGATGCAAATCTCGCGACCTTCTTTCTACGCGTATTGTGTCCAATTATTTTTGTTTCAGCGTTAATTGGCATCTTGCAACATATCAAAGTGCTACCTTTTATTATTAAAATAATAGGCACGTTACTGGCTAAAGTTAATGGTATGGGAAAGTTGGAATCTTTTAATGCGGTCAGTTCATTGATTCTTGGTCAGTCAGAAAACTTTATTGCATATAAAGATATATTGAGTCAAATATCACCACGTCGTATGTATACGATGGCAGCAACGGCCATGTCGACGGTGTCTATGGCGATTGTTGGCGCTTATATGGGAATGCTTGATCCTAAGTATGTTGTTGCAGCACTCATCCTGAATATGTTTAGTACATTCATTATCCTCTCGTTAATTAATCCTTATTCAGTTAAAGAAGAAGAGGATATTTAAGTCAGTCATCTGCATGATGGACAAAGTTTTTTTGAAATGTTAGGCGAATATATTCTGGCCGGTTTTAAAGTTGCTTTAATAGTCGCAGCCATGCTGATTGGTTTTATTGCCATTATTGCCGGAATTAATGCCATTTTCAGTGCAGTGATAGGAATAAGTTTTCAGGATTGTTTGGGCTATGTGTTTTATCCATTAGCATGGATCTTGGGTATTCCTGCTGAAGATGCACTTAAAGTAGGGAGTATTATGGCCACCAAATTAGTGTCTAATGAATTTGTGGCGATGGGATATTTAAAACAAGTTGCTGCTGAGTTATCCCCTCGTTCAGTGGGCATTTTGTCGGTCTTTTTAGTCTCTTTTGCTAACTTTTCATCAATAGGAATTGTTGCCGGCGCAATCAAAGGTCTCGATGAAAAGCAGGGAAATGTTGTTTCTAGTTTTGGCTTAAGATTATTATATGGTTCCACGCTAGTAAGTTTCTTATCTGCAGCGATAACGGGCTTAGTTTTGTGATAATTTAACTGCGTATTTTACCAAGCGACGTTCTTTATTAAAGAATGTCGCGTTTGGTTCAATCAATGAATATATTGGAATGCTGCATGCAGAAACAGGATCTGATCGATATTGCTAATACTGTTATCCCATTCGGTAAATACAAAGGACGGGTTTTGATCGACTTACCAGAAGAATATTTACTTTGGTTTGCGCGTAAAGGTGAATTTCCTCAAGGGAGATTAGGTTATTTAATGGAAATGACATTAACCGTTAAGGTAGAAGGGTTAGACAATTTAGTTAAACCACTAAAGCGTTTATAGTAAGCAATGGGATTTTAAGATCGTTTAAACATATTTGGCTGGAATTCAAATTTGGTGGAGCTAAGCGGGATCGAACCGCTGACCTCTTGCATGCCATGCAGCATTGTTTTTTTTATTTTTGTTTTTATATCAAATGGTTATTTGTTTTTTTATCCTATAAGTTACAAAAATTTATCCTTATGTACTCGTTGATGTGCCAAAGCACTGTCACAAAATTGACACACAACTTTCCCTAGTTAAAATGTAGTGGCCTGGTCAATTAGGCCACCTAAGTTGAAGAGATATGCTTACCTCATAATTTTTATAGGTGCCGGTAATGAGTGAAAAAAATTACTGTTGAATTTAAATGTGAAACTGGCAGGATGCAAATAAGGAGCTAGTAAAGCAGCTTTTAGCCGATGGTGTAGAACGTAAAAATATTAAGCGCTATACCGGCCTTTCAGATAATGAACTAGATAAACTATGAGGCAAGAAGCTAGCTTGCCTCTAGGTTATAGGTTAATCTTAATATAAATAATAACTTATTGATTTTTATAGTATATCCTATTTTTCCTTTCAGCACCCAATAACTTTCAGTAAGAACTCCCAGAAACTACTAACGTACCATTGGTTACATTACTATTGTTTCTGCGATCATCCAATAATCATGTAAATCTAGCAACCATTGGCCTCCGGATGGGAAGATTTTTTTTGACCCTTCTTCTTCGAAATGTTTAAGCCATCGAGAGAGAAAGCCGGCTCGATTTGGCCGGATTCTGGAGCTACTTTATCAGTCATTAACCAGAGGGTATATTTTTCAAATCTAGGATGTTTTGTAATTATTTGAAGAGTCGTCCACCCTGGTTCATTATGATTCCCTTCTAGTTTTTTCAATGTACTTATCGATATCCCGATAATCTTACATAGTTCTGCTTGACTCAGTCTTTCTGCTTTACGGATAGCTTTAAGTTTTTCAGAAATTAACATTTGACGAGGTTCCGATTTGTATTCTATACTCATAATTATAGGTTCCGATTTATATACTTAATTAGGTGTAAAAAAACACAAATGCCGTCAAATCCACCTAAAACCGGAAAAATAGCGGCAAATGCACCCAGTGTTAAGCATAACAGATTAAAGCTCTATTTTTGATGTTTAAAAGGTCAGGAACGGTCTACAGCGGTCTAGAAGGGTCTAAAACACATGAGGCACGAATGATTAAGAGTGACTACACAGGGCAATATCCCGTTGACGCGGTAACGATAGAAAAGTTTGCCGAGTTGATCGGTAAGACAGATGAAGCCGTTAGAGTGATGATTAAACGAGAAAAATTACCTGTGGTGGATTTTCAAGACCCGAACAAACCTAATTCACGGGTAAGCGAAACGTGGATATACCTCCCTGAATTCAATCGCATAGTCCGAGAAGCCTACTTTAACCGTCCCGCAGAAGAACGAGACGCTTGGATTAAGTGGTTTAAGAAGTAATTGTACGAAAGGGCTGTGGCCCTCTACAGCAAGTTTTCCGGCTGTGAAAGTTCCTTAACATTTTGGTATCAGCAAAAAAAGTCTGTGAAACGGATGGCAGGGAAATTGCGCCTGTAATTTGCTGATAGCTTCGTAGGTTGTTTATGCGAAGCGGAGTTGAGCCTACTATCGTAGGGACTTTCCAGCCGGAGTATGCCGATACAGGTGTACACAAACCCCAAATAACCAATAGGTGGATTTGTAGTAAGTACTTTTCGTGCTTAGCATAAATCTTCTTATAGAGGGAGACATTTATCCATGAATGCTCGACAACGTTGCCGTGAACGTAGGCAAATGCACTATAGAGATCAGTGTAGAATACGCACAATAAGATTAAATTTACTCAAAAAACGCTCCACCGAAGAAATCATTGATAGTGTATGGAGCGAACATCATACACAAGAAAATGACGTTGTGAACCTGCTTGTTGCATTTAAAAATCAATTAGACAGACACACCGCAGACAGTATCGACAACCGCTGTCTAACAAAAACTTATCTTTATACGGTGAAGAACCGTTATCCTCGCAGAAGGAGACGTAATGGATCTGGCAACCGAGAACAACATTTTACGAATAATCAAAAACTTCACACAGGAACAACGCGAGGCCTGCGATAAAGAAGGCGAACGCATTTATGAATCGTTAAGTGACGGGTATCTTGCTCACGTCTTATCAAAGCAAATCTTTATTTACGAAGATAATTATGATGAGTCTCTTCTCGCAATCCAAACTACCCCTAGTTTCAATAATGCACTCTATGACCTAGGTCAACAACTCGCCAAAATTCTTTATGCGAAGAAGTGTCAAGATTCCTATTATGAGGTGCCTGCTTAATGACTGAAAAAACTCATTATAGAAAGGCGTTCGATTCACCTTATTTGAGCAGCGCCGATATTGTTGAGCCGACAGTATTAACCATTTCTGAGGTTTTATTTGAAGCGGATAAGACCAGAAGAACAAAAGACGTTTTTAACACGGCTTATTTTAAAGAGAAAGAAATTAGACCCGGTGATACAGTTAAGCCGATGATTCTCAATGCAACCAATAGCAAAATGGTTAGACAAATAACGGGCTCGCCGTTTCTTGAAGATTGGCAAAATGTAAAAGTCATGATTTGCGTTGAACGGGTAAAAAATCGCCAAGAATATGTTGATGGATTAAGAATTTATCCCGCTATCACCAAGAAAAAAATATTAACACCAAGCCAGGTAGAGTCATGGGAAAGAGCCAAACAAAGTTATCTTAATACTGGATCGCTAGAAAAAGTATTAGCACATGTTGAGATGTCGCAGGAAGACCAGGAACGCCTCAAGCAGGAGTGCGCTAATGCAATGGCATGATGTGCAGCAAAATACGGAAGTGTGGGATGCACTTCGTTTAGGAAAGGTGACAGCATCACAGTTTAGCTGTTTTATGGCCAACCAGGGAAAAACTTTCGGCGAACCCGCCAAGCGATATGCGTTACAAATTGCCCTGGAAATTATTACAGGGCAAAAATCAGAATTTAGTTTCACTAATGAGCATATGTTACGCGGACACGAACAGGAGCCAATCGCCAGAAGGTTATACGAAGAAACAAATTTTATTGACGTAACTAACGGCGGATTTTTTGATTGCGGTGAGTATGGCGATAGTCCAGACGGATTAGTTGGAAATGACGGTGTTATTGAAATTAAGTCCGTTACCGCACCCGTGCATTATGCCACTTTGCAACGTGAATCTTTTGACCCAGCCTACAAATGGCAGCTTATAGGCCACCTTGATTGTACAGGACGTGATTGGGTCGATTTTGTCAGCTATTGCAGCGACTTTCCAGAAGACAAACAGCTGATTGTTTGCCATTTGGAGAGGAGAAACTATCAAGAAGAAATCAATCAACTTCGCAAGAGGCGGAAAGATTTTCTTAATTTTATTGATGAGATAACAGGGATTCTAAAATGAAATTTGAAGAATTAAGTGAACAGTCACAAGAAGCTGCACGTGAAGTTTTAGTGTATACATTAAAAAAAGAAATAGATTCAAGAGGCGATATTGCCAGTAACAGGGCGAAGTATCTCACTCATGCTATTAGAAATAGCTTTATTGCACTGGAAACAGAACAGCCAAAAAGAGGTTCTGGTGAAGATTAAGCATCATCAATTCCACTGAGGGGAGTAACCCATGATGAATAACATTACGTTCACTTACAATGCAGAATCTGCGTTGGCTGCGGGTAAAAGCGGATTTATTACGGAATCGGGCGCTTATGTTGTTACGATTCAGGAAGCAAAATATGTCACCAGCAGCAGCGGCGCTGAATCGATTGAATTTTCGGTTGAGGCGGATGATGGCAAAAAAGCAAACTACCTCAACGTCTACTGCAAGAAAAAAGACGGCTCGCCAAATCAATATGGTATTAACATGATCCACGCCATTATGGGTTGTGCTGACGTAGGACAATTAACGACGAAAATGATTAATGCCCATACTCATATAGCCCCAGAGCTTACCAATAAGCGTATTGGTCTTGTCTTGCAAAAAACACTAAAGACAAAAACGAACGGACAAAATACTTACAGTTTCGATATTCTCTTGTCTTTTGTTGCGCAAACTCGTCAGACATTAGAAGAGAAATTAAAAGGTTTACCTCCTGAAATAATCGATAAAAAGTTTGCCAGACTACAGGATAAAGACGAACGCAAGAACGCCCCAGCAACCTACCATCAACAATATCAGTCAGAATATCCCGGTGATGATGTTTTTTTTGGATAAATCATGAATAACCTAGCAAAAATAATTCAGTCTATTCATCAAATGCAAGAAGTAGGTGTATTAAATGATTATGCTTATCAGCAAACTATCATTCCGCAGTCCGACGCGCAATTACTTGCTTATTTTTCACTGGCTCTTTTTGATAAAGAGCACAGAGAATGCAAATGGTCAGAAGACGCCGAGGATTACTTCTGGGTGTCAAGTTGTGGGCTTCAATGGCAGTTCATGGATGATGGGCCGAAAGAAAACGACATGACCTACTGTCCAAAATGCGGAGGTAGGTTAATTGTCAACAATACTCCACTTGCGGATATTTAAACTTGCACACTCCCGTCAATCTGTTATATTTAGACCTAGCACCTTAAGAAAACGGGTGTCGGGTTTGAGATCCCGAATATACGGGCGGACAAGATAGGCCGCTCTAAAGTGCGGTTTTTTTACGTCCGAAATCAGCGTTACGCCCCATAATGGCGGGATGTAACGGGGGAGCCTTCGCGCTCGCTGGTTTCTCGTATGCCGGTATCTCAACCCCATTACGTCTCGCCACCCCGTTTGAGATCGGGTTGGTGAGGTTGCAAAACCTTATACGAGAGGCTACCACTATGGTTGCTACAACCCAAACTCGCCCTGAGTTTATTGATACCTACTGGATCATTCCAGAATACTCCACTACCCCTTACGGCAAAGTGTCGTTTACACGCCAAGATCGCCGTATCTTCATCAGCTTGTTCAAAGACAGCCGCCTAATCTGGGCTGGTCGTCAACCAGTGCACACTGGCATGGAGGAAAATTAACATGAGAATTGTTGATATCTCCAGTGCCCAACAGGAAAAAATAAAGCTAGAAATCACTTACGAAAGTCATAGCAGACTGATTAGAGCAAGAGAAGTCGCTGCTAGCATTTATAAGTATCTTGAAGCTGGAGAAGCTGAATTTAAGCCTATTCCGTGGCTCCCTGAAATTCTGGATTATCTGTGCAAAGACATTGATGTCATTTTGCATGAAATCGATAAATGGGAATTGAAAAATAGCTTATCAAACGCCTATTTATTTAAAGAAAATAATTTAAAGGAGCCTTGTCATGACTAACGTTACCTATGCCTATTTTAAATCAAAAGATGAGGAACAGGCGTTTCTCATGACTGGAAATGATATTGGATTTACTCAGTGGAATAATGAACTCAAGGAAGCGCTACTACTTGCGCCAATTACATTGAGGCAATACAAAATATTTGATGCAATACACAGACTTACTCTTGGCTGGAATAAAAAATCCGATCGTATCACTAATACACAGTTAGGAAAAATGACGGGTATTCATCATACGCATGTCTGTAAGGTTAGAAAAGAACTTGAAGATATGAATATGATATTAAAACTCAGAAATGAGGTGGCTATAAATCAAAATTATCATGATTGGCGTTTTAATAAAGGTTTAGCTGAATCAGCTAATAAAAATAAGCCAAATCAGCAAGGTTTAGCCGAAACAGCTAATGATGATGAAACATTAGCTAAAACGGCTAACAAAAATGAGCCAAATCAGCTAAACATTACCAAGTTGGCTAAAGGTTGCCAAAACAGCTACACATTAGCTGAAATGGCTAATATGAGTTTAGCTAAATCGGCTAATGAGAGTTTAGCCAAGTCAGCTAAACACCAAAGAAAGGAAAAACAGGAAAGAAAGATATTAAAACATAAACTACCCCAACCCCCTTCTTTGGCAAAATCAAAACCGTTTGACCCAAGCTCGGTAGAACTTCCCACTTGGCTACCAAAACCAACCTGGGATTCCTGGGTGCAGTACCGCAGGGAAATCAACAAGCCGATTAAATCCCAGATGACGGTGACTCAGGCTATCAAGCTGCTAGGCAAGTGCCGCGATAAAGGACATCAGCCGGAAGAGATTATCAACGTCAGTATCGCCAACGGTTGGCAAGGACTCTTCGAACCTAATCAACCCGGAAGAACTCAGCAGACGAAACCTCACTCTGTCGCAGATAGCTTTGCTGACAAGGACTATGGGGAACCGCCGCTACCTGATTGGGCGAGGGACTGTCTAGCAAGGGAGGGGCTATGAACTACAGCGCAGAAATTACTACCGTGCGTCAAAAACTGGCAGACCTGAACGCGCCACCCAAGCCACTAGAGCACACGGTTTACGAGGAGAAGGAGGCCATCTGTGACAGGCACGGCTTATTCAAACAACGTTGCCGCAGGATGGCACTGTACGGCAAGGGGATTGAGACAAAAACCGAATGCCCTGCTTGCCTGACCGAAAAATTAACCCAGTTGGAGCAAGCCGCAGCAGAGCAGGAAAAACACCGCAAGCGCTCAAAAATTAAAACGCTCATGGATAACCTGAACCTGCCGGAACGCTTTGCCGATGTCACCCTGAATAACTACGAGCCAGTGAATCCTGATGCGGCACGTTGCTTAAAATTCTGCAATGCCTATGCCACCCATTGGCCTGAACGTCTTAAGCGGGGTGGCGGCTTGGTGATGTGTGGCAAGCCCGGTACAGGCAAGAATCATCTGGCACTGTCGATTGCGAAACACGTTATCAACGAACATCAAAGTTCAGCGCTATTCACGACAGTTTTACGAATTGCCCGCGAATTTAAATCAACCTGGAGCAAAAACGCAGAATGTTCAGAAGCTGAGGTTATCAAGCGATATACGCAACCGGACTTGCTCATCATCGACGAGGTAGGCGTTCAGTTTGGTAGCGAGGCGGAAAAAATGATCTTATTCGAGGTCATTAACACGCGCTACGAGAGCATGAAGCCAACGATAATCATCAGCAATCTGGCATTGAACGAACTGGCCGGATTTATCGGAGAGCGCGTTATCGATCGTATGAACGACGGTGGCGGTTGCACGTTGACGTTCACGTGGAGCAGTTACCGTTCACGCATGGCTGCATAAATCGATATAGCTAAGCAACTTTAAAATGCTTACAAATAATTGTTGTCGCTATCAATACAAAAATGATCCACCAAGAGTAAAAATAGCAGTTTTAACGCACTGCAGATGCTGAAATTAAACAAAACAATCTTATGAGATTAAAAAATGAAAAATAGAAATGAGGATGCCTATGCGAGCTACGTTTGTGGTAATGATCATGAATTTTCACTTTCTGATGATGTGTTAACAAGATTGACAATAGAATTACGTACTGCCGTATCTCGTAGTTATCATAATTTGTTAGACAGACATACTGCTTATGCCATTGAAGATACAATTCGAGAAGCATTATTAATGTCTCAAGCGTTTCAACGCATAATAGACTTTAGTATTAGGGAAGACAACGAGCAATTAGGATTTATTAATTACAGGAATGTTTATGAGCTAAGTGAAAATTCAGAAGATAGAAGATTGCGTAGTATTAGCATCCAAGAGATTGAAGAATCTAACGCTGAAAACATGCCAATAATCATACATGGTGAGGCTGGTGAAGATGCAAATGAACATCCTTACGTAAATATCAGTCCTGCTCCAAGCTATACGTCTCGTGATTATAATCATTGGCAATCTTCATTAATTCATGAACTTATCCATCATCTTACAGGTGCTTCAGATCCTGAAAGTAATGAGGATAGATTAGGACCTACAGAAATACTTACGCAAAGAGTCGCTATTGACTTAAATTGGCATATTCCTCAATTTAGAAGTTATAATTCTCCTGAGCGTCTTCAAGCAATTAGGGCGCGTAACTTTCGCTCTTTACTTGAAAGTATAGATAGGCATCCAAGAAGAGAAAATGAATTACTAGAGCGATTAATATCTATTAGTGAAAATGTCGGAGCTTCATCAGATTTTTCTTCTTTATCAGAAAGTTCTAATGATTCGTCAGTATCTACCGCAGCTTGCAGATTTGAGCATGGTGATTCTGACGATGATTTTACAGGATCAACATTTTTTCGTGGAGCAAAAGCCGCAAACTATCTCTGCCATAAAAAAGTCAAAATTATATTTGAAAATGACCTATCGTTGGAATACTGGCACTTAAAAAAATATAATTTAATTATTGCTGAATTAGCGGTGAGTCGTGTAGAAAATGGAAGTGGGTTTTATAATAAAAAATATAAATCATGGAAAGAATGGTATCATTCTTCAGCATGGAAAACTATATTAGGTACCGGTATTTATGATTACGGTTTATCGGAGATAGGAAAAAATGCATCATCTAAACCCTATGGTTTTATATTTGAAGACGGCTCTTTCTCCGTAGGTGTAACTAGCGATGATGCAAAGAAATACGGATACAATGATACATGGACTAATTACTTTAAAGACGATAAAGAAACAATATATGCTGGTCAAATGTTTTTTGATAAAAACGGTAGGCCCATTGCTCTTACAATTACCAATAAAATAAGTGGTTACTTAGGTAAGGGATTGTCATCTCTATATATAAAAGGAGGCTGGACGTGGAATATAAAAGATACGTGGGATATTCATAATTTTAAAGATAATTATGAATCTCTTGACCGATATGCACCTCGGTTTTTGATTAAAAATAAATTGTAGATACATGCGGATTTGGGCTTTGTTGAATAAATAAATTTTATGCTCCTCCTCGAGTGAAATCGCTGATCATGGCAAGATAAAATCATGTAGTTAGGTCGCGTAAGAAAATGGCACACTTAAGCTGTACAAACATTTTCTACCAAAAATAATATGGCAAAATGGCATGACTCCCTATTATTCAACAAAGACTCAAAACAGACTCAATACAGATAAAAAACGCTGGGATGTGGCTGTCAAACTGGAAGAAAGCCGAAGTAAACAACCCACGCCACATGATTAACTAAGTCTGGAATTTTCCATTATACAAAAATCTCACAGTGGTTTAAATATGCTAATCAGTCATACACCGAAACCATTCAAAGACCGCTGGCGTACGCCTATTGAAGTATTTCGAGCACTTGATGCTGAATTTAATTTTAAACTGGATGCTGCCGCCGATAAAAACAACGCGCTATGCAAAGCGTTTTTAACTGAACAGCAAGACGCACTGACATGCGACTGGAATAGCAACGGTGCTATCTTCTGTAATGCGCCCTACAGCAAGATTATGCCTTGGGTGAAAAAAGCGGCTGAGCAGTGTAGAAAACAGAATCAGACTATTGTGATGCTACTCCCTTCCGATACGTCTACAGCCTGGTTTTATGAAGGTCTTAATACGGCTGACGAAATTCGCTTTATTACCGAGGGTAGACTGTCATTTGTTTCAGCTGAAACAGGTGAACAAGGTATATCAGGAAACAGTAAAGGCAGCGTTTTATTTATTTGGCGACCTTTAGAAAGAGAAATGTGCAGAATGACACACATACGCAAAAAAGAATTATTGCCGCTCACAATAGGTTGTTCAACATGATTAAATATATCAATATTTTTATCCGATTATTATTCCTCATCGTTGTTCTTCCAATCATTTTATACCTTAGTGCCATTCGATATGTGAATGACTATTGAACTGAATGCAGGAGGGATAACCATTAATTTAAACTATCCGATTTACCAGCGAATAGACGGTGATCAATATCGTCATATTTATGCTGTAGGTGACCTTCATGGCTGCTATGATTTACTCATCGATAAAATGCAAAAAGTTAATTTTAATAAAGAAAAAGACTTGATTATATCTGTGGGTGATTTGATAGATAGAGGTAATCAGAGCGTTGAATGTCTTGGTTTGCTAAATGAAAAGTGGTTTAAGGCTGTTCGTGGTAATCATGAAGCGATGGCTATTAGTGCATTAAAAACAGGCGATGTTAACAACTGGATATATAACGGCGGCCAGTGGTTTTTTATGCTTGATTATGAAAAGGAAATATTAGCTAAAGCATGTTTAAAATTAGCTGAAAAATTACCTCTCATTATCGAATTAAATGTTAATAACAAAAAAATAATTATTGCTCATGCTGACTATCCTGATGATGAATATGAATTTGGGAAGAACGTTAATAAAAAAGATGTTATCTGGAATCGAAAAAGAATCAAACAGCAAGAAAGCAGGAAAATTAAAGGCGCAGATCTATTTATTTTTGGTCACACTCCAATGATTAAAGGCGTGTGTCATAGAAGCAACCAGTTATATATAGATACAGGAGCTGTATTTGGTCAAGAGCTGACATTGAAGAAAATAAAATAATTTACGCTATTGCTCTCTGTAGGGGTACAAGAGAAATTACTCTCGCCTGGTGGCTAAATAATCAGGCAAATTTCACTCATTATTAAAGAGGTCATCATGCAGAAGAAAGAACCTGAAATCATTGCCAACGACAATACGATAGAAGAAATTTACCAATGGATGGAGGCTAGCCTTAAAGCACGTAAAATGTTAGATACGCTTAAAAATAGTGTGGCATATCCGTATAAAGTTGACCCAAAAACAGGTGAAGAAGTTCCTGAGCAAAAAAACAGGGTATCGAAGTATGACACGGTTCCACAGCATGTTTTCAACGCTGAAAAATATCCGATATCATGGATTATTCAGCTAGGTAAAAATGAAGTCGCATTTAGGCGGGTTACAAAAGGGAGAATAGATGAAGACTACGCCCCCGTTAATTATGTAAAAGCCAATGTATATGCAGCAGCTATTCTGAATGGTCTTCAACCACCAAGAGATCTTCGGTTGTCCGATAAACCGATTGGTTGAATTCAATCTGAATCAGGTTTTCACCCTGTCTGTTTATACGATAGAAATCAAGACCACCGAAATAAACACGGGTTTCAGGAGGATATCCTTCAAGTTGGCGAAGCAGATCGCCTAGCTCAATAGTATGACTTTGTACTATATCTTTAAATGACATTTTTATACTTTCCTGGTTGTTGTTTGGAACTCCAAGGATACTCCTTAGCTTGACGTGGTGAAAAGACAGACGCAATAAATTTAAATGCAGTTAAGCAGTACCGCTCTTTAACACCATTACGCTGAAAAATAGAACCATAAAACACCCAAACAGTCGATTTTGAGGTGTGTGAAATAACCAAAATACAGTCATGAAGCTAAAACCAACACCAGGGAACTACCAATATGACTGTAAATCTAAACCGGATACCTCCGGCACACACCACCAAAACTTATTGTCAGGAGGTAATATGTGTAACTTTCATGGTTATGATAATGCTCGTAGTAGAAGACATGAGCGTAGAAGAGCCAGGCAAGCAGCCTATAACTATAACAAAGCACTTAATATGGCACTGAAAGCAGCCTTAAATCGAAGCAAACCCTCTCAGCAACAAACACCAATAAACACTAAACGCTCTGTTCTTTCACTAAAAAGAAAGGTGATTAATCGTGTAAAAAAGGCAATATCAATTCGCCCTACTAAAGTGTATGACGCATTTGATAATTGCTGTTTGCCTATAGCAGCTTTGTATACTTCTAGTCGGTTTAATAATAAACCTAAATCACATTTTGGAGTAACCGTTAATGGTTGATAAAAATAAGCACCTATCAATTAGGTTTTTTGATAGAGAATCGGTTAGCACTGTGTTTTTAGTTAGTGCTCATCGGCTTCAGGAGATTGAATGGCGGACTTTTCCCACAATAAAATAACTTAAATATCTACAAACTTTAAAATATTTTTGTAATAGTTAGTTAGTTTGAAAAGCTGTTTCTCATCCCCAGTAAAAACCATCGGAGCATCAGGATAATCATAATAAGCGATTATGCCTTTTCTTATTAACCCTTTGACAGTTTCGTTTTGCGTTGGCAATTCAACAATCTCGCCAGACCTAACAATATGCTTAAGTAAATCAATTTCATCATGTGTTAATGTATTTAATATTACAGCCCTGTTTGGATATTCAATCAAATTCCTGAACCTTCGTTTAGTAAACACTGTCAGAAAACTAATTAATTGTGCAATAACATAACTCACAAGAAAGAAAATAAAATAAAGCCAGTAAGATGAAAAAATCTCTGGACTACTGGCATTAATCCAGTCTTTTATTGATGCGGGAGTGATGAATATTAACAACACAAAAATAATAAGCATATAAATCAACCGATTTAGGGTTATTCCTTGCAGGAAGAAACGAACAAATTCCTGCCACCAAGTGTTATTCATAGGCTTAATTTTCTCACTCTGTAAGGGTGAGATTATTTTAGCTTATTTCTCTCTGTAGGGGTACAAGAGAAACCACCGAGCCTGATGTGGTAAAAAGACAGGCGCAATAAATTTAAATGCAGTTAAACAGCACCGCTCTTTAACCCCCTTTCGCTAAAAAAACGAACCATAAAACACCAAAACAGTCGGTTTTGTGGTGTATGAAATAACCAAAATACAGTCATGAAGTTATAACCAACACCAGGGCACTACCAACATGACTGTAAATATAAACCGAATAGCACCGTCACACACCACCAAAACCTATTCTCAGGAGGTGAAATGGGTATTATTGTTATTGATGAAAGCAAACCTAGTATCAGATGGGAGTTATCCCTATAAGGCTTGAATGAAAACATGATAATCGAACTCCCTTTTCCACCTAGTGTTAATACCTATTGGCGACATAATTCAAAACGAATTTACCTAAGTAATAAGGCAAAAGAATTTAAAGCAACAACGGCAAAAATTGTTAATGAAATGCGCCAGAAATCCGGCTGCCAAAAATTTGAAGGTGAGGTTTCTGTATCGATGCAACTCTATCTGCCCAACAAGATAAAGCGTGATGTAGATAATTATTCTAAAGGCGTACTCGATGCTTTAACTGGGGCGGGTATTTGGCACGATGATAGCCAAATTCGCGTGATGACCGTTGAGAAGATGGATAACAACGGCGGTCTGAAAGGCGGCAAGTGTGTCGTCATAATTGATGAATATTGTTAAATCGTCGCTACCTGAAAAATCATCAACACACCAACAAGGTCAATCACATTTAAAATCCAAGGTAAAACAATGACTTTTTTAAGCCAGCCGATATTGGTTAATGGCGACGCCTTGCCATACGTTAAAACACTTCCTGATGCTTCTATCGACCTGATATTGACTGACCCACCCTACTACCGTGTTAAATCCTGCGCCTGGGACAGGCAGTGGAAAACAACCGAGCAATATCTAGCGTGGCTAAATGATTACCTCGTTGAATTCCAGCGGGTATTAAAGCCAAACGGCAGTCTCTATCTGTTTTGTAGCGCCGCATTGGCCGCTGATACTGAGATTATGCTAAGAAATCACATGAGGGTGTTAAATCACATTATTTGGGCTAAACCCTATGGTCGTTGGACTGGATGCTCAAAAGAATCGCTACGTTCATATTTTCCAAGCACCGAGCGAATATTGTTTGCAGAGCAGTACGGGGTAGATAGTGCTGCAAAAAATCATGTGAGATATGCATCAAAATGCGCTGAATTAAAGAGCCAGATCTTCGCTCCTATGATTGATTATTTCATCACCGCAAAAAATCAACTCAATATCACGGGCAAAGAAATAGAGAAGCATATGGGAAGCTACATGCATCGGCATTGGTTCTCTTATTCCCAATGGCAACTGCCCAACAAATCACAATACGAAAAATTGCAGCAATTATTTTCGCAAAAAGCCGCAGAGAAAATGTTAGTGCCGTTTTTATCCAAAAGTAACAATAAACTTCAGCGTGATTACAGTGAACTGATGAAAAACTATGACGAACTTAAGCGACAATATGAAAACTTGCGCCGACCTTTTTCTGTCACCAAAGACGTGCCGTATACCGATGTGTGGAGCTTTCCACCCGTACTGTATTATCCCGGCAAACATCCTTGTGAAAAACCAGCCGCATTGCTTGAGCACATTATTAACGCCAGTAGCAGGTCAGGTCATGCCGTAGCGGATTTCTTTATGGGTTCTGGTTCGACGGTAAAAGCAGCAATTAAATTAGGTCGGCAAGCTATCGGCGTAGAGTTGGAAACAGATAGATTTTTGCAAACCAAAAAAGAAATAGAAAATCTGTCCCAATCATTACACCAATTGAAAGACCCTTATCCATGTTAAATCTTTTCAACCGCACCCCGCTGCGCGAATAATCATATCGAACCTGAACCATTTGAAATGAACCTTTGAGGAAGTCGGTTAGTGCTGGGGAGCCTCGATAGGCTGATTTCTGTGCCGCAAAGGTTCATTTCAAAAGGAAAACGCAATGCAATATTCAAATGTTGTCGTACTACCCATATCTAAACAGCCAACCATGAGCAGTATTGAAATGGTTGACTACATTAACGCTGACCGGAAATCAAAAGCGGAAGCAGAGGGATTAATGTTTCCCTGTAAAAAATATCGAAAGTTACAGCATAAAGATTTTCTAAAGAAAGTGCCCAAAGTATTGGGTGAAAAACAATCAGCGAAATTTTTCGCCGATTACACAGATGACAAGGGACGAATCTATCCCTGTTACCGATTCCCTAAACGTGAAGCCTGTTTGATGGCGATGAGCTACAGCTATGAACTTCAGGCGCAGGTATTCGATCACATGACCGAGCTAGAAGGACGCAAGGATATTAATCTTCTCGATCTATCCGGATTAACAGAACTCACGATTAAGCAGATGCAAGATCGGGTCGCACTGGCTGAAAAATATTCTTTCACGGAGCACAGTCAAAAAGGTAGCAATTTGATGACGCTACGCAGGAAAGAGAAAAAATCAATTAAAAAAGCTGAACAACTGGTGAGAGATCTTATTCAGTTCAAGCTATACGACTTGGGTGATTTTCCTGAGATAGACGAGGAGAAAAAAACACATGAAGAACTATGTCGAATTCATTGAAAAACATGTGGTAACTGAACTTGTTAAGCAGGGTTACGAGCAATCTGTAGCCAGAATTAGTGCAGATATCGCAGTCGAACATTATCGCCGTAATGCAGCCAGCGCAAAGGGCAAGATCTTTTCAGATTGTTTACATGCGGCCAAAGTTTGGGCTGGAAAGTATCAGCCTCAAGTCAAAGCAAAAAACCGCTAATTATTCCTCCTGAATTAATCCCAATTAATCATTTCATGCCGAAGGGTAAGGAATCATTTTGTCTGCTTATTACAACGAGATTGACCCTTACACGGCACAATGGCTGCGTAATTTAATCGCTGCTGGCCATATCGTCGAGGGTGATGTCGATGAACGCTCAATAGAGGATGTGAAACCTGATGACCTCAAGTCATATACCCAATGTCATTTCTTCGCCGGAATTGGTGTCTGGTCATACGCATTGCGTCATGCAGGATGGCCGGATAATAAGCCAGTCTGGACAGGAAGCTGCCCTTGTCAACCTTTCAGCGCAGCAGGCAAAGGTAAAGGATTTGCTGATGAGCGGCACTTGTGGCCCGCGTTCTTTCACCTCATCCAGCAGTGCAAACCTGACGTTATTTTTGGTGAGCAGGTTGCAAGCAAAGACGGCCTCGGCTGGCTCGACCTTGTACAAACTGACCTGGAAGCAGAGAACTACACCACAGCAGCGCTCGATTTATGCGCTGCGGGCTTCGGGGCGCCGCATATCAGACAACGACTTTACTGGGTGGCCGACACCCACTGCGCGGGACTGGAAGGATGGCAGGGAATGCAATGCAGCGATCAAATCCCAGCTAGGACGTTTGGTATGGTTGGTCGGCTGGCCGACGCCGAAAGCAATAGACAGCAACGCTGGGGTGAGAGCGCCGAGATTGAAAAAGGACGGAAACCGCAATCGAATGTTGGAAGGGAGCTACCGCCAGGATTTGAAAGACATTCCTTACCTGATCAACAGTGCGCCCCCGTATCTGGAATTGCAGGAACCAACAGCTTGCCGACTAACGGCTTCTGGCGAAAGGCTGACTGGCTCTGCTGCCGCGATGGCAAGTGGCGGCCAGTTGAACCCTGCACATGCCCGCTGGTTGATGGGATTACCGCCAGAGTGGGACGATTGCGCGCCTACGGTAATGCCATCGTTGCGCCAGTTGCGGAAGAATTTGTAAGGGCTTATCTGGAGGCCAAACCATGAAACTTAACATCATCAAATTATTAATCACGACATTATTGTTTATCAGTGCAGCGTTTGCCTTCGAACTGATAGTTGGACATCTTGCGCATGCCAATACCATTATTGACCCACAAATTAAATTCAGGCATGGAGAATTAGGCGATCTTCGTTTAGGTGGACAAGAACTCCTGGTTATTGGTGTCATGATAGTTCCTGCTATCTTAATTTATTTTAGTGTATTCCTTGATGCCCTGAAGAAATAGTTGAAAATCAAAGGAAAAAATGCAAACAAGTAATGTCATAGGTATTTTATGCGGATTATTATAAAAAATAAAAAGGAAGTCGTTTGGTATAGAGATAATGAAAAAGGTGAAGGCATGGCATCAAAAGGATATATGAAGGACGGAACGCAACATGAAATTATATCCGCCCTGGAATATGCACTAGAACAGTCTAGAGCGGAGTTAATGTGCTGGAATGACAGATATAGAATGTCTGAGGGTAGCTGAGGTTCTTCCATTACGATAATTATTAAATTCAGAGTCCGTTGTCATAAGTATGTTGCATTGATGGGTACTATTTATAACAACAGTGTCACCTGTGTTTAATTGCATTCTTTTGTGTAAGAAATTCATTAATAATTAGTCCTGTATATAAACAGGGCTTTACACAGATCATCAAGTGGAATAAACTAAATGCGTGATCACATGTAAAACCTTGTCGTTTTATCTTCTATCCCTGATAGTTTTCCCTATCAGGGATTCCTATATATAGTGTTTAGCACTGAGAATATACACTATATGTCGTTATTATATTCTTGAGCAAAAAAAGATCGACTTACGAATTTTTAACTCCTCCCTGATGATGGTTTTTTCGTTTACGCCACCGTAATACTGACAAACTGAATACACAAAAATAGCACCCATTGAGGTGTTTTTTTTTGTTTTAGGGAAAGGGGATTAATAACATCAGGGAACGGGATAATTGATAACAATAATAACAAAGAGAAATCTTATGACTAAAACATTAAACCTTGAATTACAACCTTCCAGTGTTAAACCAGGTACCGAAGAATATCCCCGTCAATATATCATCGTTAATCGTTTTGATTATTACAATGTTGTGGTAGGCGCTTTTGACTCAGACGGCAAGTTTCTCTATTTCCAGGGTTGGGATAACGGCGATTATACCACTTTTAGACCAGGTGATTACGCTTACTGGGCGGTGTTACCTGCAAAAAAACCTGAATAAGCATTAAAAATAAGCCACCGCAATACTCACAAAAACAATCATCAAAATGGGTAAGGCGGCTGGCTCCCTGTTCAATTGTTAAACATGAGGCTAAAGTATGGACGAACGTATGGAAGTATTAGAAAGTAGAATAGGTGAATTGGAAAAACAGTTCACAGAGATGAATAAGGTGAACTGCTGTATTAAATCAGAACATAGTGTTAATGCTATTCTTCAAAATGCTTTAGATTTAACCCATGTAGAAAATGCAACATCCAATTTTAAACCAAATTGTAAAGTTACTTATCAACAAGCAGTCATAGACAAAGTCTTGGTAAAGGATAATTTTATATTAGAAGCTATTATAAATTAGCCATAAACAGGTTAGTTCTTTTTCACATCAACATGAAGATTCTTTATTCTGCTAGCTAATTCCGAAAAAGCTTCTTTTACTATCGGGTCTGAATTTTTTTCTGCAAAATCTTCCAGATTTGAAATTACGTTACTTTTAGTCGCAAAATTAGCAGTGTCTAGACTTGCTAATGTAATTGCTAAAGCTGACTGAATCGCTTCGATTTTTCTTGCTAAAATAACTAAATCAATGGCTTGATATGTCATATAAATCCTCATATCTAAGTTAATCAGCCATCCCTTAGATTGGTTACTCTGGGCTGAATTGAAAGTTTATCTCAAATATCTATTTGATGCTTTGAATTCTTTTTTGGAAAATTATCATGAAAAATTTATGCCCTCCTCTTTTTTAACAAATAATTCAAAGCAATGGAACCCTCAGTGGGAGGGTATATGCGCATGTCTGAAAAATACTCAACACCTGCGGCCTATCTGTGGGGCATCATGACCTCCATCGGTGGCGTTATAACAACGATTTTTGATTTCTTAACCCTTGACCAGTGGGTTGCGGTGATGGGTATCGGCTGCACGATAGGGACATTTTTTATCAACGTGTACTACCGCAAAAAGGAGTACAAACTCAAAGAGCGTCAGTATGAAGATACCGAAAAAAATATTGATGGCAACAGGCGGTAGCGCGTTGTTTCTGGCATCAAGCATGATAACGCATTTCGAAGGGTTGAGACTTAAGCCCTATTTTGATGGTGGCGGTGTGCTTTCTGTCTGTTATGGGCACACAGGTAACGATATTGAGCGTAATCGGACGTACACGCAAAAAGACTGCGATAAATGGCTTGATGACGATTTAAGGGCGGTTAAACGCTATGTTGACCCGCTGGTTAAGGTCAATATCAATACACTGACTCAGGCAGCCCTTTACTCATTTGCTTACAACGTGGGCGTGGGAAATTTTGCCAAATCGACATTACTCAAAAAGCTCAACGCTAATGACCGAAAAGGCGCTTGTGATGAAATGAGACGATGGGTTCATGTTGATGGTAGAAAATGGAAAGGATTAATGAACCGCAGGGAAATAGAGAGCGTAATATGTTTTGGCGACCTGTCACACCCATCTTGATAATCATTGTTGGATTGATGATTTATCTCAGCGTTGTCTTATCAAACTACAAAAATCTGAAAACACAATACCACACACTAAAACAGGAATATCACGCACAAATTGAAGCGGTGAAATTACAGCAGCAAAAAATCGATGCTTTGCACCAACTGGATATTCAACACACTGAGAAACTCAATAATGCCAAAGCTGAAATTGCTAAGCTGCATGATACTGTTCGCGCTGGCACTAAGCGGTTGCGTGTCAACGCCGTGTGTCGTGCATCCAAAACCGCTACCGCCAAGAGCCGATATGATGAAGCCAGCCCACAACTTGGTGAGGCAGCTCGACAGGATTATTTCCATCTCAGAGAGATGATAGCTGAGAACGAAAAGCAGACGGAATATCTACAGCAGTACATCAAAACACAGTGTAGTGGTTAATTTTGATTTATTTTAAGCGTAAAAATAGTTTTATATCTGCCACCTGTTTTAATAATAAATTGTATGCCTCATCCGTTCTGGATTTTTCATGCTTGAGCTGATTAAAAGTCGATTGATATTGACAAATTAAAGCTTCGAAGCGTTTCTGTTGTCTTTTAGATAACCGTCGCATTAAGCATGTTATGGCAGATTCTGGTAAGAGGAATGCAGTAGTAAAACCCCGTTGTTCAAACCATGACTGCATATAATCAAAATAGTCAATTATGGGTTCAGCACGTTCATTAAACTCTTGTCTTTTATCTCTACCTATGGCGTGTTTGTTACCAATATATAAGCCCAAAAAGAATGTTAATAAACTAATCAGAGGTGAGTAAAGTTGCAGGATTTTTATCAAATCATTCATGAATATTGGTGGCTCCTTTATCCAATAATTACGTTTATTTTTGGCTTGCTATGTGGTGGTTTAACAGGTTGGCCACCATTCAGTTGGAAATAATTATTAAAGATTACCATTAATTTGAAATAGGTGAGCTATGTCTGAAAAAAATGCACCAGAAATTAGAGTAAGAATAAAGGCTGATGATAGTGATCTCATTAAATTAGAAGATCGCTTGGAACGTATTGCTAATTTGATGCAACAAATGGGGTCAATTAACGAAGAGAAAACATATCCAGCCAGTTTGCAAATGGCAGTACAAGAGGCTTGTAATATAGGTGCTCGAGAAGGCGCGAAAAAAGCAAGAGATAAACAAATCAATGATGAAAAAGAGACATCGATAAAATTATCAAAACTGTTTATTAGGGGTGTGTTTAAAGGCTATGCACTTACCGTTAATGGCAAGATACTCTCTAATCAGGAATCGACGGTTATAGAGAGTAAACCGCAGGAAATTCCACGTGTTAAGGCCTCTTTCATTGTGACTGATGAGATGCTAGTTGATGCGCCTGATATATATTTAAAAGATTACATTTATCGGTCAGCAGAAGAAGTGAATGCTTAAGGAGGACTATGCCGCCACGTATTCCTCGCGCCTGTCGCAAACCTGGTTGTGCCAAGACAACAACTGAACGCAGTGGTTATTGTGATGCTCATCGAAACCAAGGATGGGAAAATTATCAGCAAGGTAAAAGCCGTCATCAACGGGGCTATGGTACAAAGTGGGATCATCTCCGTAAAAAAATATTAAAACGTGATAAATTTTTGTGTCAGGGCTGTTTAGTTGAAGGGCGATTGATAACCGCAACCACCGTTGACCATATTCTCGCAAAAGCAACAGGCGGCAATGATGCAGAAAGTAACTTGCAAGCGTTATGTTGGCCATGCCATCGCACGAAAACAGCAAGAGAAAAGCGAGGGAGGGGCGGGTAAAATCGCTCTCTCTTTTACCTTTGGGAACCGCCGATTTGCCTTTTTTTACACCACCGCAGGTTAGAAAACCTTTTTATAGGTATCCCAATTGCGCGATTAATAGGAATTTTAAATTATGTCTGGACCCCCAAAAACACCGACACATCTACGTTTGATAAGGGGTAATCCTTCAAAAAGGGCAATTAATAAAAATGAGCCAAAACCCGAAAAAGGGGTTCCCCCAACACCAAAACACTTTAACAAGCAAGAACGCTACTGGTTTAAGGTTCTTTGCGAACGGCTAGATGCGATAGGTGTTATTACTGCTATCGATGGTATGGCTTTGGAATTGCTGGTTGGGGCGTATGTCGAATGGCGAAAACATCGAGATGTTATTGACAAAGAAGGCGAGACCTACAAGACAACATCCACTGACGGTAACGTCATGATCCGTCCACATCCGCAAGTAGCCATGATGGCCGATGCGTGGAAGCGCATTTGCAGAATGCAAGCTGAATTCGGCATGACCCCCGCTAGCAGGTCAAAAGTAAACAGTAAGGCTGCAAACGAAATAGATCCGTTTGTCGAATTTTTGAAAAGCAGGATAGACTAATGGCAAAAGTAGCGGAAGGCATTAGCTATGCACAACGCGTTGTGTCGGGTGATATCATCGCATGTGAATATGTACGATTGGCGTGTCAACGCTTTTTGAATGACCTTGAGCATGGTGAAGAACGGGGTATCTATTTTAGCTTCCCCCGCGCACAACATATCCTTAATTTCTATCAGTTTGTGCCCCATGTAAAAGGTAATCTTGCCGGTCAAACTATAAAATTGATGGATTGGCATATTTTTATCCTAATCAATATTTTTGGATTTGTTATCCCTTTAGTCGATGAACAAACGGGGGAAAGGGTAATCCGTAATGATGGCAGTGGACGAGTCGTGATGGTCAGACGTTTTCGTACCGCCTATAACGAAGTCGCCCGTAAGAATGCCAAATCAACGCTTTCTTCAGGTATTGCACTTTATATGACCGGATCAGACGGCGAAGGTGGCGCAGAGGTTTATTCAGCCGCCACGACTCGTGATCAGGCTCGCATTGTCTTTGAAGATGCAAAAAACATGATAAGGAAGGCTAAACATACCCTTGGTCAATGTTTTGAGTTCAATAAATTAGCGATTTATCAAGAAGTCACCGCTTCAAAATTCGAACCACTATCCAGCGATGCAAATAATTTGGACGGGTTAAATATCCATTGCGGTATTGTCGATGAACTGCACGCACACAAAACGCGCGATGTTTGGGACGTATTGGAGACGGCAACAGGTGCAAGATTACAATCCTTGCTCTTCGGTATTACCACCGCTGGATTTAATAAAGAAGGCATATGCTACGAATTACGCGATTATGCCATCAAGGTTTTACAGGGGCAGGTTGAAGACGATTCCTTCTTTGGCATTATTTATACCCTAGACAAGAAAGATGATCCGTTTGACGAGAAGATGTGGCAAAAAGCCAATCCTGGATTAGGTATTTGCAAGCGATGGGATGATATGCGCCGCCTTGCAAAAAAAGCTCAGGAGCAGGTTTCAGCCAGGACGAATTTTATAACCAAGCACGCCAACGTTTGGGTGAGTGCGGAGTCAGCCTGGATGGATATGCTCAAATGGACAGATCTCTCTGCTGTCGCCCCAATGCACGAGTTAAAAACTTATCCGATGTGGGTCGGTGTTGATTTAGCTAACAAAATTGATATTTGTGCGGCCGTCAAAGTTTGGCAGGCAAACAATGGTCATGTTCATACTGATGCCAAGTTCTGGCTGCCAGAAGACAGGCTAGCGCGTTGTTCTCG
This sequence comes from Arsenophonus nasoniae, assembly GCF_004768525.1. NCBI lineage: Bacteria > Pseudomonadati > Pseudomonadota > Gammaproteobacteria > Enterobacterales > Morganellaceae > Arsenophonus > Arsenophonus nasoniae. The sequence goes on along the minus strand of NZ_CP038613.1, from coordinate 2,637,633 downwards.
ACAAATCGCAGAACTCTATCGGAAATGGTCAGCGATGGGGGTATTAACCCTGACTGATGGTGAAGTGGTTGATCACAATCAAATCAAAGAGGAAATCATTACGTGGGTCTCAGGACAAACATTAAAAGAAATTGGATTTGATCCCTGGAGTGCAACGCAATTTGGCTTATCGCTCGCAGAAGAAGGCCTACCACTGGTTGAAGTTTCTCAAACAGTCAGAAATCTGTCAGAAGCAATGAAAGCAGTGGAAGCATTGGTATATGCCGGTAAATTGCACCACAACCAGCACCCTGTAATGAACTGGATGATGTCTAATGTGACGGTAAGACCTGACAAGAATGACAACATCTTCCCAAATAAGTCAACGGCAGAAGCTAAGATTGATGGCCCTTGTGCGCTTTTTACCGCAATGAGTCGATTATTAGTCAATGGGGGGAACCATCAACCTTCGCTTTCTGAAATTATTAGTTCCCACGGACTGAGATCGCTTTAAGGATCACACAATGACATTAACACTGCTTTCATTTATCACAGGCATTATTGGTGCCATTTTATTGGCTTTCGGTGCCTGGTTATTGCTGCCCGCCGCTGGTTTTATTGTTGGCGGTATTCTTTGTTTACTGTGGTCATTTTTGGTTTCGTACATGATGAGTCGAAAAATCAAACAATAAGAGGCATTATGTTTTTTCCAGGACTTTTTAGCAAAAAAAGTGACATAACTTCACAGGAACTTGGTCATCTGGTGGGGCTTTCTTACGATACTTACGCCGGTCGTAGAGTCAGTCCTAGGTTGGCTATGCAGCTAACCGCGGTATTTAGCTGTGTCAGAGTATTAGCAGAATCTGTCGGCATGCTGCCTTGTGCCCTGTATGAGCGAACGACACAATGCAATCAACGCGCCACGAAAGAAAGGCTTCATCAGCTATTATCAGCAAAACCAAATGGGTATATGACTTCACAAGAGTTTTGGGAATTATTAATAACGAGTTTGTGTCTGAGGGGCAATTTTTATGCCTATAAGGTTAAGGCCTTAGGCGAAGTGGTTGAGTTACTTCCATTAAGTCCTGACAGTGTCGCACCAACGCTAAATCCTCAATGGGGTATTGAATATCAAGTCACGTTGCCAGATGGAACAAGCCGTATTCTGAGTCAGGATGAAATATGGCATGTTCGCATTTTTACATTGGATGGATTAATAGGGTTGAGTCCAATTGCGTATGCACGTCAAGCCATCGGTCTTGGACTAGCAACAGAAGAGCATGGCTCACGTCTATTTGGAAATGGGGCAGTGACAAGTGGGGTTTTACAAACGGAACAATATTTGACAGATGACGCTTATGAGCGATTAAAAAATGACTTTGAAGTCCGCCATCAAGGCCTTGAGAATGCGCATAAACCGATGATCCTTGAAATGGGATTGAAGTGGCAACAAATTAGTTTGTCAGCGGAGGATGCTCAATTTTTGGAAACGCGCAAGTTTCAACTGGAAGAAATCTGCCGTATTTTTCGCGTTCCGTTGCACATGGTGCAAAATACAGATAGAGCCACGTTTAATAATATTGAGAATCTGGGTATTGGTTTTATCAACTATTCGCTGGTTCCTTATCTAACGCGCATTGAACAGCGAATAAATATCGGGTTAATCGCTGAAAAAAAACAGAAAAATTTTTATGCTAAGTTCAATACTGGGGCGTTATTACGTGGTGATATGAAATCACGGTTTGCAGCTTACGCAACGGGAATTAATTGGGGAATTTATTCCCCAAATGAATGCCGCGAACTGGAGGAGCTTAACCCCCGTGAAGGCGGTGATATTTATTTAACGCCGATGAACATGACAACAAAACCCAGTCTTACCGAGTTTAGCGAGGATAAATCGAATGACAATAATGATAAAACAGCGGTTTGATATGCCGCTGAGTCTAAAATCAGTGACTGAATCGGGTGAGTTTTCCGGCTATGGTTCTGTTTTTGGTGTAAAAGATAGTTTTGATGACATCGTAATGCGAGGCGCATTTGAAACATCACTAACGCATTGGCGATGTAAAAATAGTTTTCCTGCCCTTCTTTGGCAGCACCGCATGGATGAACCGATAGGGGTCTATACCGAAATGTGGGAGGATGAAAGAGGGTTATTTGTCAAAGGAAAATTGCTCATTGAAGATGACCCCTTAGCCAAGCGAGCCCATGCGCACATGAAGGCCGGATCACTATCCGGCCTTTCTATTGGGTATGTGCTTAAAGATGGCGAATACGAACGCACTAAAGGGGTCTTTTTGATTAAAGAGATAGATTTATGGGAGGTGAGTTTAGTGACCTTTCCAGCGAACGATGAAGCAAGGATTAATACGATCAAATCAGTATTTGCCCAAGGTCAAATCCCCGCACCAAAAGAGATTGAACGAGTCCTGCGTGATGTTGGACTTTCTCGAACACAAGCAAAAAAATTCATGGCGGAAGGCTACCTTGCGTTGTCTCAGCGAGACGTTGAAACCGATCTGTTAGCGGCCTTGAAATCCATTATATTTTAAAAGATAAGGGTAAATTATGCCAATAGACAAAAAAGATGTTGAACTGGTAGCACAGGAGCTACAAAACCGATTTAACGAATTTAAAGAAAAAAATGATAAACGTATTGAGGCTATTGAAGCGCAGAAGGGTAAGCTATCGGAAAATGTTGAAACACTGAATGCTAAACTCAGTGAACTCGATGCGTTAAAATCCTCGCTTGAAGAAGAATTAGTGGCGTTAAAACGTCCTGAGGCAGTGAGAAGCAACCAGAGTATAAATGATCATAAATTGGCTTTTTCGCTGTTCATCCGCAAAGGTAAAGAAGAGGGACTCGCTGAACTTGAAAAAAAAGCCATGCAGACGACCACAGACCCTGACGGGGGGTATGCAGTACCTGAGGAATTAGACCGCAATATCATCAAGGCGTTGGGGGATGAAATTGTGATGCGCCAGGAATGTCAGGTATTAACGGTTGGTACCCCCGATTATAAAAAGTTAATTAATAAAGGCGGAACGACAAGTGGTTGGGTCGGTGAAACGGATAAGCGTCCGGAGACATCGACATCGAAATTAGGGGTTATTGAACCTGTCTGGGGTGAAATTTATGGTAATCCCGCTGCTACCCAAAGAATGCTTGATGACAGTTTTTTTAATGTTGAACAATTTATCGTGTCAGAGTTGACGCAGGAGTTTGCTCAACAGGAAGAACAGGCATTTACATCCGGTGATGGTCAAAAAAAACCGAAAGGATTGTTAGCCTATGGGAGCGATGAAAAAGCGGATATGGAACGTGAATGGGGAACGCTGCAACACCTGATGCTTAAAAAACCATCAGAAATTACCGCTGATGAAATCATGCAACTCATTTATACCTTGCGTAAACCTTATCGTACTAATGCCCGGTTTATGATGAATAATAAGACATTATTTCAGGTAAGAACATTAAAAGATTCACAAGGTAATTATTTGTGGCAACCTGGTTTGCAGTTAGGACAACCCTCCGCTTTATTGGGTTACGGTATTGCGGAAAATGAACAGTTTGCGGATTTAGGTGCGGGCAATGTTCCGGTTGCTTTTGGTAATTTTAAACGTTGCTATACCATTTTAGATCGTATTGGTGTCAGGGTATTGAGAGATCCCTATACCAATAAACCGTTTGTTCATTTTTATACGACAAAAAGAGTAGGTTCTATGTTAGTGGATAGTAATGCGATTAAATTATTGAAGGGCAAAGCCAGTGGAGCAGGTGGTTAATTTAAGAGGGGCAATATGCCCCTTTTGCAAAAGTTGAGGTTTGGCATGTTACCTACGCTTGATGATTTACATCTTCAGTGTCGTATTGATACGGATGAGGAAGATGCGCTTTTATTGATGTACCTTGCTGCTGCCAAAGAAAAAGCAGAAAACTACCTTAACCGTTCATTATCTGATTCAGAGAAAAATACGCAAAACGCAACCCAATTAGTGATAACGCCGTTGATTAAACAGGCATTGATATTGGCGGTAGGCTTTTGGTATGACACGCGGGAGTTAAAAAGAATTCCCCCTGGATTTTACGAAATTTTAAACGATTATAGGATATACCCGATGAGAGGGAAGGATGTTAGCCGCCGAACTTAATAAACGCATTACCTTGTATCGGCCTATCACAAAATATCGTCCTTTGGGCGATCCGTATACTGAAATGGAAGCGGTTAACACCGTTTGGGCGCATGCGGAGTCGATATCTAATCGGAAAATTCGCACGGCTGATCAAGAACAGGTCATTGAAACCTTACGTTTTACGTTAAGGCCCCGAAACGATATTGATATTGATTGGCTGGTTGAATATCGGCAACGTCGCTTTACCGTCAGAGCATTAGATCGTAATCAACCTGATCGACTCATTATTACCACAGAAGCAAATATCCGCCATGATAGAAAATGATATTAAAAAAGACTTAAGCCGTATTACGGGATTAGATGCTTTCCCCCTTCAACTTCCTTCAAAACAGCTTGAAGGGGTCATTTATCAGCGTATCAGTGATCCGAAAGTATTTACGGGGTTAGCAAAAACAACGCTCGTACAGGCGCGATATCAGATAACAGTTCAGTTACTCAATGATTATGAAAAAGCCCTCTGGCTAAGCGAAAAAATCAAGGAGGAATGGGGAAAAATTGAACACGGTTATCTGGGTGACTATCCGGTACAACATGTTGAACGCGGTAACTTAATTCAGGACAGGGAAGAACTGACAGAAAACCGAACCTGCTATCGGATCACGCGTGATTTCATACTGACCTATGCCGAGGATGCAAAATGAGAAATCGAGTAGAAGTGAAAGGCTTAAGTGAGCTTGAAGATGCATTAAAAAAATTAGGCGATCAAATTGCGGTTAAGGTTTTACGAAAAGCAGGGAGTGAAGCAATGAGACCCGTGCTCGCCGATATGAAAGCCCATGCGGGTTTTGATGTAGGCAATCTAGGTGAGCATATGCGCGAGAGTATCAAAATACGGACAACAGATAAAATGAAGGATAGCCACACTCAAACTGTGATGACCGTTAGAGTGGGGCCTTCAAAAAAACACATGATGAAAGCGCGCGCGCAAGAGTTTGGCACAGTTAAACAGATAGCACGACCTTTCATTCGACCCGCATTGGATTATCACCGTGAATTTATCCTTAATACCTTAGCCTCAGAAATTCGCGCCAGCATTGAAAAACATCGTTAACGAATAGGAGTTATTATGTCTGAAAACAAAACCTCGCCAGAATATGCTACGCTCCCCGCAGGCGCAGTGGTTAAATTTGGTAAAGTAGGGGATGCAGTGACTGCAATGAAACTTCTGGATACCTGTAGAGCAATAGGCGCAACAGGATTAACAGGAAGCTTTATAGACTGCACAACGCTTATAGATCGGAACAAGCAGTTTATAGCTGATTTGCCTGAAGGCCCTGAGAAATCGCTCGGATTTATTGATGATCCCGAAAATGAAAATTTTACGGCATTTTTAAATGCGGCACAAAATAGAGAAACCGTCCAACTTTATATTGAGCTACCCAACAAACGGACAGCCACGATGATCTTGGCCCTGTCAGGCTGGGAGATGAATGAGATTAGTGCGCCAGCCAGTGAAGTCATTCAAATTACGGTGAAAGGCAAACAGAATAATCTCACCTGGGGAACAGTACCCCCCCCAAAGCCTTAACCGCCGATACGACGAAATTTACGGCGGATAATACCAAGAGGAAAGTAAACTGATGATAGAAATCAAAAAAATCAATATTGGCACAAAACCGGATGATGGAACGGGTGACACCTTACGTGATGCTTTTAGTAAAACCAATGACAACTTTGAAGCACTTAATACGTTACCCAAAAAAGGAGATAAGGGCGATAAAGGCGATAAAGGCGAACCGGGTAAGGATTTGTCATCAGAACTTGATGCGCTCACTAAACGTGTCAAAGCACTAGAAGAAAAAGGATAAGGTAAATAGCATGTCATCACTTAAAGCACGCTTATTGGCACCGGATAGTTATGTTGAAAAACACGCTATTTTTGATGTTGATGTTTATCTGCGCCGCTTAACCATTGCTGAGCTTGATACGTATGAGCAAGCGTTAAAACAGGCGCAAGACAGCGGCTCTAACACACAGGCAAGTATTGCGGGAGCAAACCTGATTTTAAAAACACTTTGCGATAAAGCAGGGAAACCCTTACCCACTGAAGAATTGCCTACCGCAGAGGAGTTAATCGCTACCAAATCCACGCAATCATTAATTGAAGCCCTCAAATTTGTTCAGCAATTTAGCTGTGGCAGTCTGGATGGTGCTAAAAAAAACTAACCGACTCCGCTCGCTTACGCTTTCTTTTTCAACTTGCGGATAGATGGGGTGAACCTGACCCGCGCAAAATCGCAGCTTTACCGAACGAAATACTGACGCACTGGCAAGCGTTTTTTCTGCTGGAAAGTGAACTCAAAGGCGCAGATATTACGGAAAATGAAGTCATTGCACATAATGATGTTAATCAACAATGTAATAACGTTATGAGGATATTAAATGGCTGATGTCGCCAGTCTGGCTGTAGCATTGCATTTAAATGCCGCCAGCTTCAAAGCGCAGCTAACGGATGCGTACAGTACCGCCGCGAATGAATCACGCAAATTCACCCGTCAGGTTGAAACTGGCTCCAATGCAAGTGCTCGCGCCATTAACCAAATGGCCACACAAGCAAAGCGTTCTAGCGGTCAAGCGGCACAAGGTTTTGGGCAACTTCACCATGTGTTAACTGAGCTGGTTTCTGGCAGCAATGTAGCTGCCAGTACGATTTCAAACGCGTTGGTGCCCGCTTTTGAACGATTGTTTGGCTCAGCGCATGGCACGACTTTCGATACTCAACGGCAGATGGCGAAAGACGCTGCACAAAGTGCGGTAGATTATGCACAGTCTACGATTGAGGCTGCCAAAGCAGATGCCACCCGTGCGCAGCAGGGATTAAAAACCGCGCAAGCCATGAAAGCACAGGCTATCGCGCAGCGTGAACAGGCGTTGGCTTCTGATGAATACCTTGAGAAGATGCGCGCGGTCAACGCCCAAAATGGACTGAATACGGCTGAAATTGAAAAGGCATATGCGGCGCAAAATGCGGCAAACGCCAGAACGATCGCCGAAGCAAATCTGGCTGAAGTCAGCGCAAATCAAAAAGCCGCCGCCGCTTCTGCGCAATTAACGACAGCGCAAGCAGCGGAAACGACGGGCACGCGACAATTAGCTTTAGCCAAGCAGCAACTTGCCGCTGCAAACACTGAGTTATCCACTTTGCAGCGCGTAACCGGAGGAATAACGGGCGCTTTCAGTAACCTTATTAATCTGATGGGTGGGCCGCTCAATGTTGGCTTGATGGCAACCGCAGGGTCAGTATTTTATTTGTATTCGCAGTTTAAGGAAGCGGAAGAAAGGCAGAAGTCTTTTTATGCAGCCCTTCAAAAAGGCGGATTATTTTTATCGACAACAACGGTTGAATTGAATCTGTTAGCAGATCGACTAGGCGGGACAGCCGAAGCCTATAAAGCGGTGACTTCTGCCGCAAGTGCAGGGTTTAGCGGTAAGCTACTGGAAGACGTGGCGGAGTTTGGGGCTCAACTTGAGGAGTCGGGCGGTAGCGTCGATATGTTGGTCAGCAAGCTATCGGCAATCGGTGACCAACCGTTAAAAGCCTTGCGAAATTACGCGGCTGAGGGTGTGGTATTAACGCAATCGATTTACGAGCAAATTGCTGCCTTGGAAAGACGGGGACAAATTGAAGAAGCCAAAGCGCTTGCAAGAAATGCCTACGAAAAACAGAATCAGGAAAATACTAAAGAAAGCGAGCGCTTAACGCAGGCGCATAAAAGATCACTCGATGATCTGAGCGGCAGTTTTAACGTGTTAATGGCGGCATCAACGCAAAGTCTGACACTGTATAATCAGGTGTTGCAAAAAGAAAAGGACAAGGAAAATGCGATTTATGCTAGGCAACTGGAAGAACGCAAAGCACAAATTAAAACTGAAAGTCAGCTCGCCATTCATACCATCGAAACCGCTGCACAAATTAATGCGGCCATTAATGCGGGTAAAGATCCGCTGAAAGAAAGAGCCAGAATACAGCAGGAAATCAACCAACGCTATAAAGCCGGTAGTTTAACATTAAATGAATATGCGCAGGCGCTGAAAGGACTCGACAAACTGTACGCATCCCCGCAAAAAACGTCCGGTGAAACCCTTGATGCAGGGCGTCAGCGAATTGAGCAACTGCAACAACAAACGGCGACCTTACAAGCGCAATTAATGGAAAATGAAAAGCTCCTCGATTCAGAACGTAAGTTGGCAGTCTTTGAGCAAGAACTCACTCGATTAAAGGGCAAACGCTGAATGCATCACAGAAGAGTGTGTTAGCGCATGCGGATGAAATTCGTACGCAGTTGCAAATCAATGCCGGATTAGAGCGTGAATTACAGTGAAAGAACTAAGAAAACGATTTGATGATCAGAACTTTGAAATCACAAAAGTACAACCGCAAAGTTACGACAGGATGCCCAAAATGAAATTCTGCAAATGACGATGCCCAAAGTGGATTATGACTTGATGCTTGAAGAACAACGCGTCAGGGATGACTTTCGATAATCGCGATATCATTTAGATAAGGAATTTCAGATAAGACCTCACAACTTTATGCAGAACGGACGCAGTTTTAGCGCAAGAAGAACAAAACAAATTGAGATAGTGAGAGCTGCTGCATTAAGTAAGGCGAAGGTGGCGCAAGATGGGGAAAGGCGTAGCCAAAGGCTGGCAGGATTTTGGTGCGGAAACAGAAAACGTGTTTGATAACATGCGTAATATCACTAAAAACGCTTTCGATGGTATGTCAAATACACTGGCTGACTTTGTGACCACAGGTAAATTTAACTTTTCTGATTTTGCGCAATCGGTGGTCAATGATATTACCCGCATGATTGTTAAAATGATGATATTTAAAGCGTTGGAATCAAGCTTAGGTGGTTCTGGTCTGGGTAATTTTCTTGGCATAAGAGCCAATGCACTGGGCGGTGTTTATCGTTCGTCAGGGTTAAGTGCCTATAGTAATACCGTTGTGGATTCGCCGACGTTATTCCCATTTGCCAAAGGAATCGGGTTAATGGGTGAAGCAGGGCCTGAAGCCATTATGCCGTTAACTCGAGGGCGTGATGGTTCGCTAGGTGTCAAAGCAGTCGGTGGCTCATCAGAGACCCAAGGTAATACACTATCCATATTCATCAGGTTATCAATGTGACCGGTAATGGCGATAAAGTCATTGGAGAAATAACCCAACGCGCAGCAAAACAGGGAGCAGATGATGCGATCGCACGCATTCAGCGAGATTTTGCGACTAATGGACGTATACGGAAACTTTTAGGGAGTTAACTGATGGCATCGGTTATTGAATGGCCAAAAGAGGTTGTGCCTTCATCAATGAATTGGCAACTAGTTAGTAATAGTAAAACCTTTGTTTCAACTTTTACCGGCAGCGCACAAACGGTCAGATATCCAGGTAGCCGCTGGCGGTGTAGCTGACATTTAATAACCTGTCTGAGACTAAGTCGCGTGAACTTGAAGCATTGACTGCTGAACTTGACGGCGAAAGTGGTCGGGTTAAAATTAGTCACTGGATACGACAAGGATTGGTGGAAAGAGGTGTTCCAGCAATTCGTACCGCAAACCAAACCGGCAGGATATTGCTTACCCGAGGCTGGAAAAAAAATTTAATTGTCATCAGAAAAGGGGATTATTTAACGATTGGCGATGAGCTGAAAATAGTTACGGATAATGTCTTCAGTGATACTAACGGTAATGCGTCAATTCCCATTTCACCGATGCTGCGATATGCGCCAAAAGTTAATGATAAATTAGAAACCCTGTCACCGTTTGGCATTTTTAAACTGACGACTAATGATCAGGGTAGTTTTCAGTATCGTCCAGGCGTGTTTACTCATGTTACTTTGGAGTTTGAGGAGGCGCTTTACTGATGTTATACCATCCTTTTCTAACAACATGGTTAAAGCGATTAATGACGGATATGAATTAGTCATGGCTGCAAGATTAGATTTTAAGTCAGGGTAGCTAGAAATCATACCGGTGTTGGCAATATCATTATTGCGGGTGAAGTTTACGAGGGTGTTGGAAAATTCGGTGCAGTTGAAAATGTAAAGAGGAAAATACAACCAGTCCACAGCAATTAATATTATCCCTTTCTGGCTTTGACTCGATGCTGGTCGGTGATGTGATGAATGAACGCAGTCGCGGCAGAAATGTTCGTTTAATGTTGATTGCCATCAATCTGGAAGGAAAGCCTGCGATTGCTGAAGTGATTTTGCCGGACAGATTTCGCATATTGGCGTTTCGAGCGGTGAAGAAAATGCAGTAGCGGTGACCGTATCCAATCGTTTTGAACGTTGGTCGATGGGGCTACCGGACAGATTCACGGATGAGTCATGGCGCAAACGGAAAAGTGACGACCGTATCTTCAGATATGTGGCGCAAATGGCTGAGCGGGCGATTTATTGGGGTGGTAAAAGGATTCACCGGGGTTTGTTTATAAGTAAATAATTTCAAATATATCTATTTTGAAATAGATTTTAAATGTAATACGAATAAACTTATATGATAATTTGCGATACGCAATGCAAATTATGTTGCTTTGTTTTAATCATTTATTTTTAGTAATAGCAGGAAAAAAATGAAAAAAATATTATTGATATCATCGATAGCTTCTATTCTTACATTTATCGCATTTAGCGCTAATGCGGAAGGAAATAATACCCTATCAATGGGTTATGCGCAAAGTAACATTAAGGTCAGTGTTGGTGATGTAAATTTTGACCTTAATGATAGTGCAAAAGGTTTCAATATTAAAGCCCGTCATGAGTTCAATGATAACTGGGGTGTGATGGGTTCATTTGCTTATACGCATAAAGGTTATTATTTTTCTGATTATTCAACCGTCGATATCGATTACTACTCACTCAGTGTCGGGCCCGCTTATCGTTTTAATGAATATATGAGTGCGTATGGCTTAATTGGTATTGCACATGGTAAAGCGAAAGTAAAAACATTTAATGATAGCGAAAGTGGTTCTGAAAGCAGATTAGTTGGTGGTGTTGGTTTGCAATTTAATCCAGTGGAAAATATTGCCATTGATGCCTCTTATGAATACACCAGATTCGGTGATTTTAAAGTCGGCACCTGGATGCTTGGTGCAGGTTTCCGGTTCTAAATTTTAATTGATATCAAAATGCGACATAAAAATTGGGTAACCAGATTACCTCAAACTTTAAGGGCGGCGATGAGTCGCCCTTTTTCATGGGGTGAGCATGACTGCTGTTTATTTACGGCTGACTGCGTAATCGCTATTTGTGACTTTGATCCGTGTTCATCCGTTCGGGGGCGTTATAACAGCAAAGCGAGTGCATTTCGGCTATTGAAAAATGAATTTGGCACACTTCAGTATTTCTGGGGGCGGTTTTTCAATGTGCTCCAGGATGGGGAAGCAGGACGGGGGGACATTGTGATGTTTGATGGTGATGAGGGGTTGACCATGGGAGTCATTTGGGCGGGTAAAATCTGGGCAGTTACTGACCATGGCGCAAGACCGGTTGATAAAAAAATCGTGATGGCATGGAGGGTGACGTAATGCCAGGCAGCGTTGGAAACTCGATTACCGGTATTATTGGTGCCGGATTAATGATAGCGGGTGTAATTGCTACCGGTGGATTGGGATTGGGGTTAATTGCGGCGGGTCTTGCCGTTCAAACGGCGGGATCATTGTTGTTCCAACAAAAGCCGCCTGATCCTGCGCGCGATCAAGCCGAACGTAAGCAAATATTACGTTCGGCGTCCGCATCAGAAGTTGTCATCATGGGTAAAACAGTCTGTTCAGGATTACTCTTTTTTGCTGAAACTAAAAAAGTTAAAATTCCAGTTATAGGCGGAATAAATTACATACTCTATATGGCCATTGCACTGGCCGGACATAAAATCAGTCGTGTTGGTCGCATCTGGTTTAATGATGATCTGATAGATTCTTTTGGTAAAGCGGCTGAGTACGAACTGCATAACGACAGGAAAGATGCCGATCCTTATTTACTCAGAGAGGCGCCTAGCTGGAAAAAGGATATGATTGGCAGGGGGCTGGCATGGTTAAGATTTACCCTTTACCATGATGATGAGAAGTACCCACAAGGTATCCCTAATATAAAAGTTGAAATTTGGGGCAAAGAGATTTTTGATCCAAGAACCCATAAAACGACATGGAGCAATAATGGGGCACTGGTTATTCTTGATTACTATCGTAGTTACTTAAAGGTACCGGATACCGATATTGATTTTTCGGCGTTTAAAGTAGCGGCTGACTTGTGTGATGAATCGACTAAAACGGCGGATGGTACTGAACCCCGCTATACCCTGAACGGTGCTTATGATTTATCCGAGTCACCCGCCTCAGTGCTAGATAATATGCACAAATGCATTGCGGCAGAACCCACTTATATCGCGGGTAAGCACGGCATTTTAATGCAGTCTTATAACGGACCGGCTACTTTGCGTATTGAAGCCAACCAAATCATTGATACCGTCAATATTACCCCTGAATTGTCCCTGCGCGAAGCGACTAATGCGATATACGGTACGTTTATTGATGCTGAGCAACAATATATCAAAACAGATTTCCCGCCGGTGATTGTACAGGAGTGGGTTGATGAAGACGGGCTGGAAATTAAAGAAAATATCGATTATCGCTTTGTCACCAGTCCTTATCAGGCACAGCGTTTAGCCAATCTTTATTTACGCAAAAAGCGCGCGGGTCGCAGGGTTCAGCTTACCATGAATCTGGATGGTTATGCTTATCGGCCTGGTGATGTTGTTTTGCTTAACTTACCCAGTCTTGGTATTAAGGATGCTGAATTTCGTATAGCAGAGTGGAAATTTCACCCGCAAGAGGGCGTAGAAATTCTGTTAGAGGAAGACGGTGCTTATATTTACGAAGATATTATCGGTAAACCTTCTAAAGCCCCGCCGTTTACTGAATTACCCATAGGGGGAGTCGCCCCACCTATAAATCTGGCTTTTGTGCCAACGACGATTGGCGATGTTGTACAGGGTTATTTGAGCTGGGAAAACACCGCAGCAGATGTTCGGTATAACACCGTTAATGTTATTGAAAATGGTCAGGTCATACAGACAATTCAGGTTCCAGGAGAGCGGGTTGATATTGCAGGGCTACCGAGAGGCACTTACCGTGCTGAAGTCAGATCAGTTGACGCGGCTGGCGCAATTTCTCAGCCTACTATTCTTGATTTTGCGATTGAAGCGCCGCCCTCCCCTGTTAGCGTGTCTGTTACTCCGGGTATGTCTTCATTAACGGTCGTGCCGACAATTGCCGATTCAGCGGCCTATGGCAGTAACTTTGAATTCTGGTTTAGCGACAAAAAACTGAAAGATAAGTCTGAGAATGAAGTTATCACGAATGCAAAGAAAATCGGCCAGGGCCAACGTTGGACACAGGAAAATCTTAAAGTTGGTCATGAATATTTTTTCTATATTCGCACGATAAACAGTTACGGTAAATCGGCGTTTGTTGAAGCATCAGGTTTTCCAAATAGCGTAGCGAGCGATATTCTTGATGAAATAGACAAAAAAATTAACGATACGGAAGCCATTAAACAGCTAAAGAAAGGAATAGATAGCAGCACAGAGGCCATACTGGAAAACGCGAAGGGACTCAACGGCAATACGCAGTACTTCATGCGTCAAAACGGCAAGATGAAGGCGAAAATCGTCAGGGTTGACAATTATGTGGTAACCGAGACTAAAGCCTTAGCCGAGTCTATCCATCAAGTCAGAGCGACAGCGGATAAGTCATGGGCAGCCGCTCAGAATTCGCTACAAGCTAAGTATGACATGAAAAAAGGCGAGGCTTCTGCAACTTTCACTAACTTGGTTAAGATTGTTTATGATGGCGTTTCTTACGATGCAGGAATGGTGATAGGTGCGGAATTAAAAAACGAAAAAGTAACCACTGTGATGGGGTTTAATGCGCAACAATTTGCTTTTTATAATCCTAGCAACGGGAAAATGGATTTATTTATGTATCTGCAAGACGGACAGGTTTTTATTAATGAAGCGTTCATTAATGAAGCTTGGCTCAATAGCGTTGTCGTTATCGACAAAATACAATCCAAAAACTACCTACCTGAAAAATCTGGATTCATCCTTGATGCTAAAAACAATCGCTTTGAGATGAACTCGAATAGTAAAGATAGTCGATTTACCTTTGATGGCACCGGATTACGTCTTTATGACGAAAAGGGGCGGGTTAGAATAGAAATTGCGTTGGAGTGATAAGATGCTAATCCCCAAATTTAATATTTATCATGATGGCGGAGAAATAGATAATATTCTTCAATCATTCGGCTTTGTTATCCATTCAGAAGAAGTTGATTTTAAAAAAAACAGCTTTCAATTCGATCAGCGTTTTCTTAAAGGTGGCAGAAAAATAGTTGCGGTTCCTCGCATTGATATTGCCCATACCGGTAATCAATATCCCGCAATTGAGAACGTCCATATATATGGAAATATCGTTAGCTGGAATTATACGAATTTTGTATTGGATGTGCAACGATACCTATCATTCATGTTTTAAACTGATTTAACGTTAATTTATGAAACCGGTAATAAAAGTAAATGGTGCAGAACTTGGGATTTTCACTTCCGTCACTTATGTCTTGGAAAGATTAATCGATTGTTCCAGGGAAGGTACGCCAGATCAAAATGTGCAAGAGTTCAAAAACTTAAGATATAGCGTAAATCAAACAAACATTTTGAATAGCTATTTGGTATTTCATCGTAATGCGAGGAGGGAGGGTGAAAATTCAACCTATACGGAGGCAATCAAGCAAGGAAATGTATTTGCTATCCGCGCGCACAATACGACAAATGTTTATATTTATAGACCCCAACTACCTAATGACAGCAATGACAAAGGTTTTTTGAAAATTCACAACGAAAAAAAGGAATTATTTTATTCGTCCAGTCATCTACCCTTAAAAATAGATGATATCGTTTTCGGCCCATTTCCAAAACCAGGCTATTTCGGTCAAATGACTTTAGTCTATATTACTGCCGTTTATGAGCCTGATAATCAAGCATTGGCATTCGTTAATGGTTATAGTGTTTCAAAAGATGGCATTATCGCAATCACAGAATGGACCGGTCCTAGTTTTGGCTGTAAAGGTTGGGGGTACAATAATAACTTTGGTGCGGTGATGGCTTATGCGCCTGACGCTTATCCAAGATGGAAGTAACCAATTCATAGAGATCGTTTAATTGCGATTTTCTATATCAAAATTTCAGGAAAAAACATGATTTATAAAGATGGCACCGTAACTGTCGTGTCAGGCTCTTCTATTGTCAAAGGCACAGGCACAAAATGGAACAGTAATAATCCGTTAGTATCACCTGGCATGTTAATGCTGATTAAAAACGGCGATATTAACTATCCTTACATGATATTAACAGTTAACAGTGATACGGAATTAGTCCTTGCTGAAGAAGCAACATTTTCAGCTACCGACACAACGTACACCATTAATCTCACTGAGCCAAATAATAATAGTGATGCGGCAAGAGCACTGGTTGCAGCTAACACTTATATCCTTTACTTCCTGCAAAACATGGATACCTGGATGGGGGACAACGGTGTCGTTGAAATCACGTTGCCGAGTGGTAAAACAGTTAAATTAGAGTCTATTAATGCGCTACAAGAACTTATTGAAAAAATAAGCAAAAATATTGGAAATAAATTTGACAAAAATAGTGTTTTGCAAGAGACAGGTACTGCAACTGACAAAGTGATAAGCCAAAAAGCCTGTGACGAGTTCTATGCCAAGAAAGATTCCTGGGAAAAATTCACTGCTGGGCAGATAAATATAAAGAGTAACGGTAATTATACCAGCTTGACCCTTATCAAAGGTGATGGGAATAAACTGTTACTCGAAACTGCCCCTGGCGATGCCTATTTCGTGTATAGAGATGCTAAAAATAACAATAAAGCCGTTGTCACTATTCCATCAAATAAAAATGGCACACTGGCTTTAACTAATAATCCTACAGATATAACCGCACCTAAATTAGTAGTTAAGTCTCCTAGTACTCATGGATATATAGAATTAATCGCAGCTAATGGTAATACTTTGCGAATAGGTTCTAATAATAATGGACAGCTTCTCTTTTTGGCGGAAAACAGTATCCATTTAAGGAAAACAGAAAAGCAAGCAATGAAAATAACACAACGGTTGATGGTAATGGTTTTATCAAAAAAGCCTCACCGATTATTAAAATTTATCCTGATGGGCATTTTGAAACAAATGATAATCAGAAGGCGCGATTGTTCAACGACTCGATACAGGAAAATATTTGATTTCCAGAGTATTGGGCTATAACTCAGACGGTGCATGGGGTGTGAATGGAGGTGTTTCAGTACCTAAAGATATTAATGGATTAGAACTTATTTATATCAAAGATAAAATTTTATCTGATGGTAATATTGAAATTCAGACTTTTCACCGACAACACCCCATTTACCAGAAGATTTTCAGAACTGGCGGATTAAAGAGATTATAGATAAAAGTCCAACTTACTATACCGATGGTGAGCCATGTGATATTCCCGCATCCACATGGCTAGATGTGAGGGTAGAGATGCCCGTTGATTCAATCTGGAATCAACATCAAGCGCAAAACGAATAGCCCCATCACAGGGCATCCTATTAGCAGCGTTGAGGGAAGTTGTTAAACTTAGTTTGTTGTTATCGCTACCAGTGCAAAAATAATCCATCCAGAGTAAAAATGGCAGTTTTAGGGTACTGCTGATGATTACGTTGGAGATCAAAGTAGAGATTTCGGTTTTACATCGCTAGGAATGTCTAAACGTTCGATTAAGCGATGGCTGCAAAAAAACTAGTTTTACTACGTTGATAAAGCAATTTTAGGAAACAGTCCTTATAAATGCATTATTTTTCCCCCGTATTAGGCAGATCAATATAATATCCCATTAATTCAGAGACATAAGAATAGCAAATTAAATAGATTGGTAGCAACAGACCAACTCTCCTTTATTGCGTCACAACAACCCACCCTTCCTACAATTCACCAACTGCTCATTGTCATGAGGAACGGCGCAGTGGCTTTATTTTAGCAGAGGTCATTATGGCATCCATCACACACTTGAATCGGTGCAAAGCAAAAGGCAAAACATTTTATTAGAGGCGATAAAAAATGCTGTCGGTAAGTATTTTCAGTAGAAGAGAGGTTTAATATGGAGGATATATTTCTGACTGTAAAGGAGACAAGTGAAAAATTAAAGGTCTCCGAAAAAACGATTAGAGATAAAGCCGTAAATGGAAAAATACCAGCATACAAGATTTTTGGTGAATGGCGCTTTAGCAGAAATGAAATTGATACTTTTATCCTGAACCAAAAAAACACGTCTTGTAAAACAGATCAATATATAGGTGATCATATATGTCAAAGCAAATCGTTTCAACATACAAGCGCGGGGAAATTTGGTGGTACTCCTTCACAACGCCAAACAAGCAACGAATACGCAAGTCTGCTAAAACTACCAATCAGCAAGAAGCTAAAGAATTAGCAGCGCTAGAATATAATAGCTATTGGCGAAATGAAAAATTAGGAGATGTAAGTTTTCATACATGGCAAGAAGCAGTGCTTTTGTGGCTTAATGAAAAACCTGAGCGTAAAGAAAATCGTAATATGTTATACGGACTTAGATGGCTAGATCAATACCTAGGCAAAACCAAGCTCATTGACATTAACAAATATTTAATTGATGAAATCAAAAAAACAAAACAAATCTCAGGAGTAAAAAATCGCACTGTAAATGCAGTGTTACAACAAATTAGAGTTGTGCTTAAATGTGCATATGAGCATGGATTATTAGATAAAATACCGCCGATTAAATTGTTGAAAGAACCAACCCGAAGAATACGTTGGTTAACAGAATATGAAGAAAAACGTTTAATGGTAGAACTACCGGAGCATCTGAAGCCTATTGTTAACTTTGCTTTGAATACAGGGTTACGTATGTCCAATATTACAAATTTAAAGTGGTCACAGGTTGATATCAATAGACGCCAAGCTTGGATTCATGCAGATGAATCAAAAACAAACCAAGCTATTGGCATTCCTCTGAATCAAGCTGCTTTAACAATAATACGGGAACAGCAAGGACATCACAGAGAGTATGTTTTTACTTATCAAGGGAATAGAATAAAAAACGCAGGTGCTAAAGGATGGCGAAAAGCAGTTTATCGAGCAGGGCTGGGCGATTTTCATTTTCATGACCTGCGTCACACATGGGCAACTCGCCACATAATGGCAGGAACCCCACTATACGTTTTACAAGAGCTGGGAGGCTGGAGCAAGGCAGACACCGTACGTAAATATGCACACCTTTCAACACAATTTTTGCAGCAACACGCTGAACGCATCGTTACTAGTGGCACAGATTTGACACAGAATAAGAGTTAAAAAAATATGAGGCCTACTTTTGGCCTCTTATCTTATTGAATAACATTAAAAATTTGGTGGAGCTAAGCGGGATCGAACCGCTGACCTCTTGCATGCCATGCAAGCGCTCTCCCAGCTGAGCTATAGCCCCTAACCAAAGCCTGTTAGGCGAGCGCATGATATGCAAGCTGAATAAAACTGTCAATCGATTAATATGAAAATAGCGTTTAACCGTTGAAAAAATGGTCATAAAGTCGGGTATAAAGAAAAAAGGCACAATAATAATGTGCCTTTGAGCTAATTTAATTCCATTAATTAGCGCTATTTTCACGCTCTTTAATATAAAGCAAAGCATTATCAATGCGTTTTAATGAACGAGTCTGGCCAATAGCATGTACAGTGGCATCAACACTCGGTGATTGGCCTGTTCCTGTCACGGCAACCCGTAGTGGCATACCCACTTTTCCCATCCCAATTTCAAGTTCTGCCGCCGTTGATTCAATTGCCTGATGGACATTTCCACATGTCCAATTGCTAATCGTTGCCAATTTTGCCCGAACAGTTTCTAAAGGTAAGTACGCTATTGGGCGTAGATGCTTTTTCGCTGCCTCGGCGTCGAACTCAGCAAAATCCTGATAAAAATAGTGACATGATGCGGCTATTTCTTTTAAGGTCTTACAGCGTTCACCGAGAAGCTTGACTAAATCTGCTAAGCTTGGCCCTATTTGGGTATCAATAGCTTGCTGCTCAATGTGCCATGCTAAATGAGTCGCAACATATTCGGCAGGTAGTGAATTGATATAATGATGATTAAGCCATAATAATTTGTCGGTATTAAAGGCACTGGCGGATTTGCTAATCGCATCTAGAGAAAAATAACTGATCATTTCATCACGGCTAAAAATTTCTTGATCGCCATGGGACCATCCGAGACGCACCAGATAATTTAATAAGGCTTCGGGTAGATAACCGTCATCGCGGTATTGCATAACACTAACTGCCCCATGACGTTTAGATAATTTTTTACCATCATCACCTAAGATCATTGAAACATGCGCATATACAGGTATTGGCGCGCCAAGGGCTTTTAATATATTAATTTGCCGTGGAGTATTATTAATATGATCTTCACCACGGATCACATGAGTGATTTTCATATCCCAGTCATCAATAACAACACAGAAATTATAGGTAGGAGAGCCATCGGTACGGCGTATAATAAGATCATCAAGCTCAAGATTACTAAATTCAATAGGGCCACGGATTTGGTCTTCAAAAATCACAGCGCCTTCTTGGGGGTTACGAAAGCGCACTACGTGAGGCTCATTCGGTGTATGATTATGAGCATGATCGCGGCAGCAGCCATCATAACGAGGTTTTTCGCCTCTAGCCATTTGCTCTTCACGTAAATTGTCTAGCCGTGTTTTAGAACAATAACAGCGATAAGCTGTCCCGGCGCTAAGCATTTGATCGATAACAGCATGATAACGGTCGAAGCGTTTAGTTTGGTAGTAAGGACCTTCATCCCAATTTAAACTTAACCAGTTCATTCCATCCATTATGGCGTCAATGGCAACTTGTGTTGAACGCTCAAGATCGGTGTCTTCAATACGTAAGACAAACTCGCCGTTATTATGTCGACTATATAGCCATGAATAGAGTGCAGTACGAGCGCCGCCGACGTGAAGATAACCAGTTGGACTTGGTGCAAAACGGGTTTTTATTTTATTCATTAGGATTGCCTTAATGACCTTTTTTATATCAAATCTAGTCAGTGATAAATTTACAATCCGTTATTTTATCACTGCAACTTAATTCCTCAATGCTATTAGCACGATATTCATACTTTATTTTGCTAATTTAGCAGTAAAAATGCTTAATTTTTCCTGATAGGATCTAGACTAAATAAGTTTAAATAAATATTATTTTGCGTCGATAATATTAGGTGCATCTTGCTTAATTTTGCAACGAACGAATATTTTCCTTTGAAAAACCGTTGACTCATGCAGAACTATCCCTATAATGCACCTCCATCACGACGGGCGATTAGCTCAGTTGGTAGAGCATCTCCCTTACAAGGAGGGGGTCATCAGTTCGAATCTGGTATCGCCCACCAATTGTTGTGATGATTTTATTATGATTGGGCGATTAGCTCAGTTGGTAGAGCATCTCCCTTACAAGGAGGGGGTCATCAGTTCGAATCTGGTATCGCCCACCAATCATAATTAAGAATCATGCTTAAGTAAAAGTGTTGTCTGTTTGTTATGAATGGGCGATTAGCTCAGTTGGTAGAGCATCTCCCTTACAAGGAGGGGGTCATCAGTTCGAATCTGGTATCGCCCACCATTCAGGTCAGAAATACAGCATTATTTGTTTAAGTTATTTATAATATGTTTTGCTATTAATAGGGTCGTTAGCTCAGTCGGTAGAGCAGTTGACTTTTAATCAATTGGTCACAGGTTCGAATCCTGTACGACCCACCATTAATAGTATCAGATAAGATTTTTGTTTATCTTCTTTGCTATTCACTAAGCATAATCAAGATCAACATAATCCAGTTTCATCAGATGGGTCGTTAGCTCAGTCGGTAGAGCAGTTGACTTTTAATCAATTGGTCACAGGTTCGAATCCTGTACGACCCACCATCTAAAGATCTCTTTATACTTTCTAAAGCCACTAAAATAATATATTGCAATAAGAGTACAGGATGAGAAGCTGTGTAGGTTCGAGCCGAGCGTAGCGAGACAGCGTTGTGCAAAGCACAACGACCCGCAGGGCGAGGCCGTAGGCCGAGTAATCCTGTACGACCCACCATCTAAAGATTTCTTCATACTTTCTAAAGCCACTAAAATAATATATTGCAATGAGAGTACAGGATGAGAAGCTGTGTAGGTTCGAGCCGAGCGTAGCGAGACAGCGTTGTGCAAAGCACAACGACCCGCAGGGCGAGGCCGTAGGCCGAGTAATCCTGTACGACCCACCATCTAAAGATCTCTTCATACTTTCTAAAGCCACTAAAATAATATATTGCAATGAGAGTACAGGATGAGAAGCTGTGTAGGTTCGAGCCGAGCGTAGCGAGACAGCGTTGTGCAAAGCACAACGACCCGCAGGGCGAGGCCATAGGCCGAGTAATCCTGTACGACCCACCATCGATATGCTCTCATCAACGATGATTTCCTACCTAACTTTGGCGAAATTACGCAAATCATTCTACAATCATTAACATAGAGATATATTTATTTACTTGAAAAACTATTAGATAAAAATAGAGTAAGTGGGATAGCTTGTAAGTTAGAGTGTCACCGATCATGCAAAACTGATCCACTAACGATCATCTAAAACTGATCCACTTGGTATTATTCGCACATTTTTGTACGGATAATTTATGTTAACCAAGGAGATATTTGTGGATATTCATGTTCGCTTTGCACAAGGACAAAGCCTTCGAAAAATTGCCAGTGAGTTGGGTATATCCCGTAACACCGTAAAACATCATTTACAACAACAGACAATGCCAACTTATGCTAAAAGAAGTTAACAACCGACTAAATTATCCCCCTTTAAACCTTATTTGCTTCAGCGAATTGAACTGGCTAAACCTGATTGGATCCCTGCAACAGTCTTATTTGATGAGGTAGTTGAAAACGGCTATCAAGGTGGTATTGCTCAATTACGCCGATTTGTTTGTCAATTTAAACCAAGCATTGTTCCCGAAGTAGTCGTCCGTTTTGAAACACAGCCAGGTCAACAAATGCAAATCGACTTCACCAGCATCCGGCGAGGTAAAAAATCGCTGAAAGCGTTTGTTGCAACGCTAGGCTATTCGCGTGCGAGTTATGTAAAGTTCTTTGATAATGAACGAGCAGAATCGTGGCAGCAAGGTTTAAGAGAAGCTTTCGACTACTTTGGTGGTGTACCACAGGAAGTATTGTGTGATAACGCAAAATCCCTCATCATCGAACGGGATGCTTATGCAGAAGGTGAGCATAAATTACATGTCGAAATGCTTCAAATGTCGAAAGATTACGGGTTTAAATTGAAGGCTTGCAAGCCCTACAGGGCAAAAACGAAAGGGAAAGTAGAGCGCTTTAACCACTATTTAAAAAACAGCTTTATCGTGCCATTAAACACCGACCTTCGTGCTCATAATCTTGAACTGGATATTGAAATAGCTAATGCAAAAGTGGGTCCATGGTTACAACGCGTTGCCCATCAGCGAATTCATGGAACAACGTTAGAGAAGCCAGCAGATAGATTAGCTAAGGAAGTTAAGTCTCTTTGTAGTGGTCTAATAAAACTGTAGAGATTTATAGCTTATAATTAAGCAAAATCTTATAGGTATAAATATGACCCGAAAAGTAAAAGTAACCTTTAGCGGAAAGCAAAAACTGGAATATGCAAAACTCATGGTTGAAGGTGGATATAGCAATATCCAAGTTGAAAAATATCCGGTGGTAAATCTGCCGTATCACGATGGAAGCAACAATATCTTGCCGAGTTAAATGGGAATACGCCTGTAAAATCAAAAGCGTTAACACCCGAGCAACAGCGCATACAAGAATTAGAAGTTCAACTTAAGCGTGCTCAGAGGGATAATGACATATTAAAAAAAGCCGCGGCTTACTTCATCCTCGACAATCAAAACTCAAAATCGTGAAGCAACTGAAAATCATGTACCCCAATTTTACGGTCACTGAGTTATGCCATCTTTTTGAAGTAAGCAGCAGTAGTTTTTATTATGAAACGAAAATACCGACAGTTGAAAATGAAAGACTGTGTGGCGAAATCAAACGTATTTTTTATACATCGGGTCAAATTTATGGCAAAAGACGTATTCAAGCCGAGTTAAAGGGTTTAGGGCACCAAATTGGCACTTATAAAATATCGAACATCATGAAATTAAATCAATTAGTTGCAATTAGACCAACGAAAAAGCACTACTATCACTCATCGGGTAACGAACATCGATATGCCCCTAATTTGCTTAAACGACAATTTTCCCCTGAACAGCATAATCACTATTATGTCGGGGATATCACGTATATTAGACATCACTATGGGTGGAGCTATTTAGCCTGTGTGTTGGATTTAGCCACCAAAGAAATTATTGGTTATGCCTTATCAACAAAACCGGATTCGAAATTAGTGAAAGAAGCCTTAGATAACGCAATTGAACGGCAATTCCCGGATACGACAAGTTTGATGTTCCATTCAGATCAAGGTTGCCAATATTCATCGGAGGAGTTTAGGGCGCACCTCTTTGAACGGAAAATAACTCAAAGCATGAGTCGGCGAGGTAATTGCCTCGATAATGCCGTGATGGAAAGATTTTTTAGGAGTTTAAAGACAGAAAGACTTAACCGTTTATCGTTTATGAATCATCAATCTGTTGTCTGTGAAGTTGAAAATTATATTCAGTTTTACAATTATTATCGACGCCATTCAACGATTGGTTATTTAACGCCACATCAAAAATATCATGAACTAAAAAATGCCGCTTAGATCTTCTACAGAATTTGTTGACCATTACACTTCTACCCTTACCAGCAAGGGTTTGCCAATCTATCCCACAGACTAATACGCTTAATATCCCTATCGTACCGCCCCTTGAATCTGTCAGTTTGCAACACTCAATCAGCGTATACGAAGCATTACTGGGAGGTGAACATGTTATTGCATGAACAAATTGAACACCTGTGTGAGTCATTGAAATTAAATTCTATTCCGACTCATTGGTCATCACTTGCCGAAAAATGCATTGCCCAAGACAAAAGCTACGGAGAGTTTTTACTGTCCCTGTTAAAATGTGAGCAACAACAACGAGATGAACGAACTCGTAATCTTTTGAGTCGGATGGCAGGATTCCCAGCACATAAAGAACTTAATACGTTCGATTTTAAGTTTGCAACGGGGATCCCCAAACAACACATACAGGAATTAAGCGCATTAACGTTTATTGAACGTAATGAAAATGTCGTGTTGCTTGGCCCAAGCGGTGTAGGCAAAACGCATTTAGCTATTGGGTTAGGATTAAAAGCAGTACAGGCCAAGAAGAAAACCCGCTTTACCACGGCAGCTGAACTGATGTTGCAACTCTCAACTGCCAAACGACAAAATAAGCTCAAACAATATCTATCACGTTCGGTGATGGCCCCGAAGTTGTTGATTATCGATGAGATTGGATACCTGCCGTTTGGGCGAGAAGAAGCAAACCTGTTTTTCAATGTGATTGCCAAGCGTTATGAGCATGGCAGTGTCATATTGACGAGTAACCTATCATTTGGGCAATGGCCAAGTGCTTTTGCTGATGACGCAACATTAACTGCCGCTATGCTTGATCGTTTACTTCATCATTCGCATGTACTGCAATTAAGCGGTGAAAGCTACCGATTGAAAGATAAGCGGCGCTCAGGAGCAATAACTGAGTAAAACAGTGGATCAATTTTGATTGATCGGATTTAGATAAAAAGTGGATCAGTTTTCGGTGATCGTTGACACTTAGAGCGCTTGATTTATTATCTAATAGCTTGAGACTTAGATTTATTTCCTCAAAACTAAGTGATGGAGGTTATATGGGATTATTTGATTTTTTAAAAAGCGCGGGCGACAAACTCTGGGATCCTGCTGCGGCGACTAAAGATGATAAAGAAAAAAAACTGAAAGAACATCTTGATTCATTAGGGATCAAAGGAGCGGATCAGGTCAATGTTAATGTTGATGATAATGGCAAAGTCACCGTTTCGGGTGAAGGCATTGTTGCTGATATGAAAAATAAGATTTTAGTTGCGCTAGGCAATGTTGCCGGTGTTGAAAAAGTTGAAGATCATATCGCAGGTGGTAGTGTTGATGTTCAGCATTACACAGTAGTAGCCGGTGATACCTTGAGTGCTATTGCGAAAAAAGTTTATGGGGATGCCAATCTATATCAGCAAATCTTTGAAGCAAATAAGCCAATGTTAAAAGATCCGAATAAAATTTATCCTGGACAGGTATTAATTATCCCTAAACGGTAAATAGGATAATCATTGAGCATCAATTAATGTTAATAAAGCCGCTTATCAGTTTAGCGGCTTTATTGCTTAATGCTGTTTTTTTAATCAGCAGATGGCGATCTATGCGATCTTAGTGAGTATCTTGTTTAGCCAGTAATTCAAGCAGAGTGTAGCGTCTATGTGCCGCTATCTCTGCTTGTTTTGCCAGTATTTCTGCTTGTTCAGGTAACTGTCTGGTTAACTGAGAAAAGCGCTGCTCTTTTTGTAAGATATCCTTCAGCGATGCTGTCGGTGCTCTTGAATCAAGTATCAACGCCGGTTTTCCCGCCTGACTACGTTGTGGATCAAAACGGTATAACGGCCAAAATCCAGCTGCTGTTAGCTGTTTGGTTTGATCATGACTATAGGCAAGATCATAACCATGTTCTTCACAAGGACTGTAAGCAATAACCAGTGATGGTCCTGAATAGCGGGCGGCTTCCTGAATAGCCTTAACAGTCTGGTTCATTTGGGCGCCAATAGCGATTTGTGCCACATATACATGTCCATACATCATCATGGTAATTCCCAGATCTTTACGGCTTTTTTGTTTGCCATTTTCACCAAATTTAGTCACTGCACCAATAGGGGGCGCTTTTGATTGTTGGCCACCGGTGTTGGAATAGCATTGTGTATCTAGTACCAAAACATTGATATTTTCATCACTATTGAGCACATGATCCAAGCCACCATAACCAATATCGTAGGCACAACCATCACCCCCAATGATCCATACTGATTTATCAATCAAATAGTGAGCATCGGTGCTTAGTTGTTGGGCTTCAGCGCTATTGATTTTAGTCAGCAATGATTGTAACTGATTAATTAATTGACGCTTTAACTCAATTGATAAAGAATCATCCTGTAGTTGATTAATAAGTGTGCTCGGTAATTGTTCAGCGAAGTCATTTAGCAGACGAGAGACTCTTTTTTTATGCTGCTCTAAAGTTAAACGAAATCCCAGACCAAACTCTGCATTATCTTCAAATAGTGAATTTGCCCAAGCTGGTCCTCGCCCCTCACTATTCTTGCTATAGGGGGTAGTCGGGAGATTACCACCGTAAATAGATGAACAGCCAGTGGCATTGGCAATCAGTAGTCTGTCACCATATAACTGAGTCAGTAACTTAATATAAGGGGTTTCACCACAACAAGCACAAGCTCCTGAATATTCAAATAAGGGGGTAATTAATTGTGAAGTCCGAATATCTATACGTGCTAGTTGATGTGGGGCAATATCGGGAATTTGCAGGAAAAAGTTAAAATTTATTTTTTCCGCTATTAGATGTTCGACACGTGGTTGCATATTAATCGCGCGGATTTGTGGATTTTGCCGATCTTTCGCCGGACAAACTTCATAACAAAGATTGCAACCGGTACAATCTTCTGGCGCAACTTGGAGTACATAATTGAGTCCTCGCATATCTCGAGATTTAACGGCTAAAGAGGGTAAGCTAGCTGGCGCAGCCTTCAGTATTTCGGCAGAAGTGACTTTTGCACGAATGGCAGCATGAGGACAAGCGGCCACACAATAATTGCATTGGGTACAAAGATCTGGTAGCCAAATAGGGATCGTTTCGGCGATATTGCGTTTTTCCCATTTTGTCGTGCCTGTTGGCCAGCAACCATCGGGAGGAAATACTGACACGGGAAGGGTATCACCTAAATCTGCGAGCATTTTTGCGGTAACGTTTTTTACAAAATCAGGGGCATCATGCGCTACTGTCGCGCTCCGGCAAAGACTGGTGATATCAATCTGCTGTAAATCAATTTTTTCTATTGCCTTAATGGTAAGATCAATTGCGTTAAGGTTATTTTCAACAACATTAGCCCCTTTTTTGCGATAACTTTGGCTTATAGCCTCTTTTAATTGCTGTTTAGCTTCAGACATAGGCAATAATTGGGTCAAATAGAAAAAAGCCGTTTGCATAATGGTATTAATACGGCCACCCAATTGGCATTGTCGGGCAATTTGATAAGCATTAATGGTATAGCATTGTGCCTGTTTTTGTCGTAACAAATATTGTATTTCTTGCGGCAGATGATGCCAGATTTGATCAGATTTATAAGGACTATTGATTAAAAAAATACCACCGGGTTTTAATTTTTCAATTAACTGATATTTGTGGATAAATTGCCACTGATGACAGCCGATAAAATCCGCCTGCTTAATAAGATAGGACGAATAGAAAGGCTGGTGGTTAATACGTAAATGTGAAACCGTTAGCCCGCCAGCTTTTTTAGAGTCGTAAACGAAGTATCCTTGTGGAAATAAAGGGGTATGGTTGCCAATAAGTTTAATCGTATTTTTCGTTGCGGATACTGAACCATCACTACCTAAGCCATAAAATAGGGCCGCTAATTTGTGGGTAGTGGGGAGTGTTGCTTTAATAATCGGTAAAGACAGTCCGGTGACATCATCGTGAATGCCAATAGTAAAACGCGTTTTGGGTTTAGCCAGTTTAAGTTGATGAAAAATAGTGATCACACAGTCAGGATCAAACTCTTTTGAAGATAAACCATAGCGACCCGAGATAACATTAGGTAACTTATCACGTAGGCCCTGGCTAAAAGACTCCGCTAACGCTGTCATAATATCCAGGAACAACGGTTCTGCTTGCGCCCCCGGTTCCTTTGTTCGATCAAGTACCGCAATCGATTTTACTGCTAATGGTACTACTTTAAGAAAATGTTGGGCAGAAAAAGGGCGAAAAAGATGCACTTTTACCATGCCGACTTTTTCATTTTGTGTCAGCTGTTGATCAATAACCTCTTCACAAGGCCCAGCCGCTGATCCCATCAAAATGATAATTTGCTCAGCATCAGGATGGCCATAATATTCAAACGGTTGGTAGTAACGCCCGGTGATATTACCAAAGGTCTGCATGGCATCCAAGACATGCTGGTAAGCTTGAAAATACCAAGGATTAATCGCTTCGCGCGCTTGAAAATAGGTGTCTGGATTAGCAGCGGTTCCTCGGATAGTGGGTGCCTCTGGTGACAAAGCACGTTGTCGATGTTCTCTTATTGCTTGGTCAGGTATTAATTTTTGCAGTACATTATCGGAGATTGACTGAATTTTGTTGATTTCATGAGAAGTACGAAAGCCATCGAAAAAATGGATAAAAGGCAATCGACTATTCAGTGCGGCTATTTGGGCAATAACGGCAAAATCCTGGGCTTGTTGCACATGATTAGCACATAGCATAGCACAACCTGTCTGACGTACGGCCATCACATCGGAGTGATCGCCAAAAATAGATAATGCATGGGTGGCGACAGTTCGGGCGGCGACATGTAAGACAAAAGGCTGTAATTGGCCGGCGAGTTTATAAAGGGTTGGGATCATCAATAATAATCCCTGAGATGAGGTAAATGAGGTAGCCAGTGCGCCGGTTTGCAAAGCACCATGCACTGTCGCGATGGCACCGGCTTCGGATTGCATCTCAATTATTTTAGGTATGTCTTGCCAAATATTTTTTCGATTATTTGCTGCCCATATATCTGCTTGTTCAGCCATACTGGAACTAGGCGTGATAGGATAAATGGCGATAATTTCATTGAGTCGATATGCAACAGAAGCAACGGCAGAATTTGCATCCGTTGTTATATAAGAACAAGTTAAGTTACTCACAAAAATGGCCTTTTGATTTTTGATAATAGTTTATTAGCCAAAGAAATTAGCAAAATAAGCAAGTAAAATTTATCAATATCGTGGGGAATTGAATTTAAATAAAAGAGAAATAAGATGTTTAAGTTATTAAAATGATAGATTATTTTATATTAAGTGATCAATTTTGATTTTTAGTTAGTAACTTGTTGTTATTGCTGAAGTAGTAAAGGCGACTTTTGCAATCGACTCGCCTTCAACTTTAGAATATTGATTTAATTAATTGAGTTGTTTTTTTAGAAAATGGCTATAAGCATCCAGCCACTTTTGCAAGAAAACCTTCGTTCTTTCCAGCAAATTACCTTGCTTGTCTATAATATTCTCATTCCATTGAATAAAAGCTTCTGGTTGATTGAGTATTGGCATATCCAGAAAAGTTAACACATTTCTTAAATGTTGTTGTGATAGTGCACTTCCCATGGCGCCAGGTGAAGTTCCGATAACCCCAGCTGGTTTTTGTGCCCACACATTTTTTCCATAAGGTCGAGAACCTTGATCGAGAGCATTTTTTAATACGCCAGGAATAGAACGATTATATTCTGCGGTAACAAAAATAACACCATCAGCATCGGCAATTTGTTGCTTAAAATCCAGCACCACTTTACTTGGTTGTTCATCATCATCTTGATTATAGAGAGGCAGTTTTCCTATTTCGGCGAAAAAAAATTGTATCTGTGGATGAGCTAGTTTGATTAATTCGTTAGCCAGTTTTTTATTATATGAACCTTTGCGTAAGCTACCCACGATGATAACGACTTTGTATTCTTTCATATATCACCTTTCACTTATTCAACGCCAAGCAAGTAATAGATTTGGCAAAAATTAATTATCTGATTTAATCATATTTACCAATGGATGATTCCTCTTAAAATAAGAATAATAATTAATTAGTAATATTGCCAGCAAGGCGGGATGATTATTCCCGCATAACTGTATTTATCTAATCACTAAAACTGGGATTTTAGCGTAATTTACTACTGCGGCGGCAGTTGAACCTAATAAATGGGTTTTAAAGTTAGGCCGGCGAGAGGCAATAACAATCAAATCAGCGTTAACTTCATCGGCAATTTCTAAAATAGCGTCTCTTGGTGGTTCTGCTTTAATTAAGCAGTGTACTTTTTCTTCTGGTATAGCAAATTTTTTTGTCATACTTTGTAGGGAATGTAGAGCTTGCTGTACAATTTCATCGTCATCGCGAATTGGCTGTTTGGAATAGACAATTTTACTAGCAATGAAAAAAGAAGGCGCATAAATTGCAGAGATAAAATAGAAATCAGGATCATCAGTTTGGCTTAGCGCATTAATATGCGGAACAACTTTTTGCGTTAAGGTGTCTTCAGACAGATCAATCGGAACTAAAATAGTTTGGTACATATTGTCTCCTGTCTTGGCATAATTTAACAAAATTTCAGACGTTATTATTTTATCATCAAATAATAAATATCTATCAACAATAGCCGTTAACCGTCATCGATAGTCGATATTTAATAATTAATACTATGTTTTATATCATTTTTATTTTCCATCTCAGTATATAATAGCTGTTTTTAGTCACCTATTATAATCCTTGTGTCATGAAATTTATGTACATATTGGTGTACATGAAATATCATAAAAAGATTGGACACAAGGAGAAAAAAAAGATGGCGGTAAGTGATTCATGGTTAAGAGCGGTAAATGGTAAGCCACAAGCTAAAATGGTGACTAAATCAGACAGAGAGGGGTTATCAGTTCGCGTAACACCAAAAGGTAAAGTGATTTTTCAATATCGCTATCGTTGGCAAGGGAAAGGTGATCGGATAGATATTGGAACGTATCCGGCAATCAGTTTAAAAGATGCGCGGGATAGTGCGCTTTTTTACCGTGGTGAATTGGAGCAGCATAGAAATCCTAAAGTGGTTAAACGCACTCGGAAGCAACAGTCGATTGATGCGCAAACCGTTGAGTCGGTTATCAGAGATTGGTGGGAAAAATCGCTTAAAAAATGCACAGATAAAAGCGGGTGAAATATTACGGTCATTTGAAATTTATGTTTTCCCCCAAGATAGGCAATTTGCCTCATGATGAAACGCATTTGCATGTCTGGTTATCGCTAATTGAAGAGGTGGTAAAAGCAAAACCGGCTATAGGAGCACGGATCTTGCTTTATACCAAAACCGCGCATCGGTGGGGGATACGTAGGGGAGTCATCAGTTTAAATCCGCTTATCGATGTGACCGCCCAGGACTTGGGGGTGATAAATCAACAGGGCGAGAGGGTATTAAGTGAAGAAGAACTCAGAGTGTTATTTGCGTTAATTGATGCCCCAGACTATAACCCTAGAAACGCCTTGATAATCAAACTGGCGTTGTTGTTTGGCTGCCGGATAGGGGAATTGCTAAAAGCGAAAATGGCCGATTTCGATTTCACTAAAGGAATATGGACAGTGCCACCTGAAAATCATAAAACAGGGCGAAAAAGCAAAAAGCCCATTATCCGGCCTATTATTCCAGCGGCAGAGGAATTGATAAAAACGGCTAAAAAATTAAGTCATGGCAGCGATTATTTGTTTATTGTATCGGAAGGGAAACCTTTGTGTGTCAGTGGGCATATTAGTTTTATTAGCAATCTCAACAAAAAAATGGCGTTAAAATTTGAAAGCTATACTCACTGGTCAATTCACGATTTACGTAAAACCATGCGTACGGGGGTTGCGGAGTTAACTCAACCCCATGTTGCTGAAATCATGTTAGGACATAAATTACCGGGGGTTTGGCAGGTATACGATAAGCACACCTACCTAGAGGAGCAGCGAGAGGCTTATGAGCGCTGGTGGAATAAAGTTAATCAAATCGTTTACCCATCTCCCAATCCATAATATCCTGCCGGGCAAAATTAAGCTCATCAGACCTAAACCGAGGGCGTGGAAAACCTTCCCTCCGTTGGTATCCGTTACCCGCCCACAGTCTGATAGTGTGAGTTGACACTCTATACCTTTTTGCCAGTTCACTGGTTTTGACAAAAGGGGATTCATTCATAGGATTTTCTCCTTTATTACATCTTTACACCTGTTTTTATATACAGTGATTGATTTTTTTGTTACGATTTTCTTTGTTGTGTGTTTGCTATTCACAACGTGATTTTCCCTGGTGTTGGCCAGCCTTGTGCTGGTCTTTTTTAATAGCTAAATGCTTACCTTTCGATATTGCTAATTAGAGTAGGAAAATTCAGGTGGGATAATGCTTATTCTCTTTATGCTACTTCTTCAAGGTATCGAGAAATACCCCCAAATAAACCATAAGAGCTGGCACTATGATAGTGCCAATAACTAGTAGCTCTTGTCCGCCTAAATGAATATTGCCTAATTCGCCACGTTTAAACCTGATTTGCGGGTCAATGACGACATCGGCATGGGCAATCTGACCAACAATGAGTTCGAAGGCGAACGCTGCGCTGATAAAAAGTAACGTAGTGATTAATAATTTGATGATGTTAAGTTTCATGGTTGAACCTTTGTAAAATTAGCTTATTTCTTAACGCAAATCGCTTTGGCATCTATATCTTTGAAAGTTTCCAATTCACGCTGAAATTGTTTAGCGGCGAATTGGCACATATTTTCAGTGTCGAATTCCTGAGTATGAACACTTGCAAAGTCACTTGAGGCATAAGGGCTGGCGTACATGGCTAAAATTAAAATCCACATGGTGAGTTCTCCGTTGTTAATACGAATAAGAATGATAACTATTTGATTTTAAAATATAAATATTTGTAAGTTTAAGGTTGATTCTTTATTTCTCTGCTATATTTACTTGGTTGTGTGTTTGATATTCACAATTTTTCCCTGGTGTTGACCAGCCTAGCGCTGGTCTTTTTTATTTCCTTTTCATCGCTTCCAGTAATAAATCCTGTATTGCCCGTTTTGAATTGCGCCTTTCCATGACCACTTCATCGAGTGTATCTTTAGCGACGATATGGTGAATAAAGACAGGGCGGTTATGCCCGGCTTGCGCTTGACGAGTAGGGCCGATACGTTCGATAATTTGCTGGTACTGCTCCAAGTCCCACCAGTGGGAGAAAAAAACCAGAATATTACCCCCGTCCTGTAAATTTAAGCCGTGTCCACAGCTTGCAGGATGGGCAAAGAGCATCGGAATTTTGCCATTATTCCAGTCCGTAAGGGTTTGTGGGTTAGCGTCTAACATTTTGCCTTTTGGAAATGCTTTTAACAGTCTTTCAAGGTCATGTTTCCAGTGGTAAGCAACCAGTACAGGCATTCCTCCGGCTTCATTGACAATACTTTCCAGCGCCTGGATTTTGGCATCGTGTATTTCTGTCCAGTTGTGATTGTCATCGCTATAAATAGCGCCTGCTGCAATTTGCAAACATTTTATTGTTTTGGCAGCAGCATTTAACGCTTCGATAGCGCTATCGCCCAACTCAAGAAACAGTTCTTTTTCCATCGCCTGATAGTGCGCTCGTGCTTTTGCTGGTAGTTCAACGTTGATGACGTTGTGTATCGGTTCGTCGATATCAAACCAGTCGGCGGCATTAAGTGATAAGGTGACATCGCTAAGCGCTGACTGAATTTGAAGATGCGCAAACCCTAAAGGCTCAAACCTGCTCCATTGTTGGCCAGGGAACTGGATACGATTAAACCAGCGGGACGTAAACGCACTATGCGTTCTGCCTAAGCGTTCGCCCTGGTCAACAAACCACGCTTGCCCCCATAAGTCCATCAGGCCATTGGGTGAAGGCGTGCCTGTTAGGTTTACCCAGCGATGAACCGATTTATGGGCGATTTTGGCAAGGGCTGCGGTGCGTTTACCCCCTTTGCGTAGCCGGAATGATTTTAACCGAGTGCTCTCATCGGCAATAATCGTACCAAAAGGCCAATTTTCTCCGAGGATGTCAACCAGCCAGACGAGATTGTCATAATTGATAGTAAATACGCTGGCATGGGTATTTTTGAGTGCTGCCATTCGTGATTTGGTGGGGCCAATGATGGGTTGCACTTCGATATTATGGAGATGGTTCCATTTAAGCACTTCATCCGGCCAGGTGGATTGGGCTACCCGTAAAGGGGCTAATACCAATGTGGGTTTGGTTTCACTGCCTGCAAGATAGAGATTTTCTAACGCCGTCAGCGTTGCTGCCGTTTTACCCATTCCCATTCCCGCCCAGACATTTGAGCGTTTTATATCGAGTAGGTGATTGATAATGAGATTTTGGTAAGCGCGAGGGGTGAAGGTTTTAGCGATTGTCTTTTGTTCAGGCGACAATCTGGATAGTTTTGTCATGGGTATGTAATCCGTTCCAGTTCTTTTTCATGGGGAGTTTGTCAGCCAGATACTGGTCATAAAGTCGCTGTGCGCCTTTTCTCAGCAAAACAGGACGATAACTAATGAAACTATTCGCACCATGTGGGCTTATTTCGTTTTGTTTTTCGGTTAAATATTTATCCCGAGCGGTAGCGGCAACACGCCAGCGTAAATTGTTGCCGGATTTACTTTCGTTATAGAGCCATTTAAGTCCTGCCAGAAAATGATTTATCTGCTGACTGTTTACCCCGTTAAGCATTTTGCTAAATTGGGTAGGGGTCATACCTTCTTTGAAGAGATTTTTAAGACAATCGTTTTCTGTTGAGAGGCTTTTGTTTTCCAGTAATAACTGTTCTTTCTCTTCCTCGGCACGAACAACCATGAGAGCGAGTTCTTTTGCTGTTGGTAGTAATGTTTGAGGTTGTAAAACGCGTCGTTCACATTCAATAAAGTACTGCCTTGCCTGTTTCCCTTTTTCATTACGCTCAACCATTGATAACTCTTTCGCCATATCGAGGGAAATTGCGTATTCCTTTGTAGGACGGCCACCATTTGGGGTTTTTCCTAAAATTACGATAAAGTCCTGACTCTCAATAAATCCATATTGTTGAATGCGATCTTTTATCCAATCAGCAAATTTCTGCTTGCTTTCTAAAAACTCATGTAAATCACGGGCATTAACCGTTTGGATTAATGCGTCATTGATGTTTTTTGTTTCGATAGTGATTAAAATTGACATAAAGGTATTCCTCAATAATGAAATTGATAAAAGATTGCCCCTTTAAAAAGGGGCGTTAAGATTAATTAGTGGCGTTCTAAGAAATGGGTCAACTCACCTTCGTACCAATGGTCAGTGCGCGCGGTAATTATCCCGATTTGTTGATGGTGGAATTGCTCAAAAAGCTGTTTTATTTCTGCTAATACGGTATCGATATTCTCACGTTTACGCAAAAGGCGTTTGATAACTTGTTTTTCAGCGTCATTGATAATTTGTCGTAGTGACTCGGTAATATAATAAATACGGCGACACTCATCAGCCATTAACGGTATATGCTCCACCTGAAAACGCTCCGGTGATGGTGTGCCAGTCACTTCGCGTAAAGCCAGCCACACCGCATTACTCCACGAACGCTCAAACCGTAAGCCATTTGTCATACACCAAACTAAATGCGTCAGGTTACGGCTGTCTGAATGGCTAAAACGCTCTGCGGCTTTCGTTTGGGGTTGTGGTTGATGGCGATCATATCTGCCAGTTTTGCGGATCGAGGGGAGAACTTCATTAAATACCCAGTCCTGAAATTGTTTTGCTTCGGGCTTATTGCTACGGAAAATAACACGATAAAGGTTAGGTTCATTCACATAAACAAGTTGTTGGTTTCCGCCTTTTGTAGGGGTTACATGTTTTGTAATCCCCTTATCATCCATTCGGAAGCGTTCAGGGCTTGCGACAATAATAGATAAAATTTCACATACATCTTTCAGGCAAAACCAAGGTTCACCGCTGATTATCTGAATACGTACATTATGGGTCTCTTGGAAAGAAAATGAGATAGCTTGTGCGGTAGTCATAATATGACCTCCGATGGTAGTATTTGGATTTACTCACCGCTAAAGCTGCGAAACTTATCGGCGGTGAACTGAACAGGGTTCGCAGTACCGGAACTACCGACCGGCCAACCTTACGGTTGCCCCATCCAGCTCACCATTGAATTGTGGCTAGATTACGACATTAAAAAACACGCTCGCGGCGTGTGCATGTCGCGGTAGCTTACGGCAGGCTGCGAAACCTGACATCTGATTTTGCAGATGCAAGTAAACTATAGCGCATGATTTCTTCTTTCGTCAATAAGTTAATTTTCAGTCAACAGTGGGTAAGATACTGCTTAGATCCTGACTATCTAGTACGATGACCTGATGGCCTAGGGCAAAAAGCCTTGCGTGTTCGCGCAATTGATAGGGGGTAGGTTTTTCGCCCGGTGCTTTGCACTCCACAAAAATAATCTTGCCATTGGGCAGGGCGACTAATCGGTCAGGCACGCCTCGTCGTCCGGGGGAAACAAACTTATAGGCAATGCCACCGATTTTTTGCACTTCACGCACCAAATGTTTTTCGATACTCTCTTCCCTGATTAACCGCATGAATACATCCTTTTAATATTTTCCCGTTTTATTTGCATTAAGCAAAAATCGGCGCGGTTCTCACTCCAGATACGGTTATTGCGATTGCGCGCCAATCGGTTTGCCTGTGCCCATGCGCGCGCTGCTTCATGGTATTGCCCTGACTGCTCAAGGTGTACCGCGTCCTGTGCAGCCTTAAAATAAAGGGGGCTGTCGTTTTTTCTAAAGGCCATGATGTTTATTTTATCCTGTGTATTATTTATTCTTTTCGATAGCGATAAGTCTCAAACCCCGCTGCACTAAGCGGTAAATCAAAAGCCCAGTCAGGCTTGGCACTTAACAGTGCGCTTAACCCCTCAGCGGAAAATTGTGGGGTATCGGGCGCTTCGCTGATAATCTCATCATGGACGGTTAAGACAATCTCATAACCCGCCTTTTCAATAGACGGCATGTTACAGGCTAATACATCCCGAGCGGCAGCCTGACAGATATTTTCTGTGATTTTCCCGCCATAGGTTTTTAGCCTTTCCCATTTTCGGCTGTAGGGATTAGTCCCCATGTAGGTGATTTGTCCATTCTCTATTCGCGCAGAAGGGTAGCAAAGACTACGACCTGATGGTAGACAAATCCTGAGCCAGCCTTTATCGCGACGGACGCTAAGTTTACGGCACCTAAACGCTATCCCCGGTGATTGAATCGCCTGTTTTACTGCCTTTTCAATATCGTACCAGAATGATACGGTTTGTGGATGGGCATTGCGCCACATGCGCTTAAGGGAATCGCAGGTAACAAAGACTTTTTCGCTGAGGCCATAAGTTTTATCTGTTTCAACAGATTTTTGATACCAGCTTATCGCCTCTCGCTTAACGTTATGCGGTATATTAGGTAATGCGGCTTCCGCCAATTCATCTAAATCTAGGCCATAGGCGAGGGCAAATGTCAAAAATGCCGCAACCCCACCGCCATAGCCTAAGCCGAGTTCCATTACCTTACCGATTTGTCGTTGGGCTTTAGTGACGTTCTCTGGTAAAAGATAAAACGCGCGTGCGTAAGCGAGTTTATAGAGGTCATCGCCTTTGCCGTTATCAAACTCGCTAAAAGCGTTGACTTTCCAGTTTTCCCCTGCCAGCCATGCCAGCATGCGGCCCTCAATATTCGACAAATCGGAGATAACCAGTTTTTTACCCGGTGGGGCAATAATACATCCTCTAAGCGCAGAACTGGTCAGTTGCATAATGTCATCACAAATCAGCTCGGCGCAACCCGCTTTTAACGCTTCAACCCCCTCATCAATGGTTTTTTGGTCAAGCGTGGGTCTGGGGAGATTATCCGGTTGAAAAATCCGCCCCGCCCATCGTCCAGTACGTGAAGCGCCACAAAACTGTTTGGTTCCTCGAAGTCGTCCATCTGCACTCACCGATTTCAACAGCGCTTTATATTTACTGGTGCTGGTTGTGCACGATTGCAGACGGACTGACAGCAGTTCACGTAAAGCCCGTGGAATATCAGGGTCATTAACGCGTCGCTGTAGCGTGCTGGCTTGCATATCCGGTAACGTGATGCCAAATGCCGAGGCAATATGCTGTAATAGTGCATCACGTTGGGTTGCGGACTGTACGGTGTTATCCGTTAATTGCCGGGTGACGGCTGATAACCGCTTTTGCTCGTTTTCAACGGCGGTTAAGGCGCTTTTGGCCAACTCAACGTCCATACCCATTCCACGGCGATTAATCTTTTGGTCTAACTGCCATAATTGGGTTTCGTCCACACTCATATTCCAACGCGGTAAATGCTGATAAATCTCACGCATGGCTAAAATATCAGAACCTGCGTATTGCTTAAAACGTTGCCATTCTTCGAAATGTGTTAACACCGTGGCGCGTTGTATTTTGCTGTTTTTAGGGCGCGGTTTGCAAAATAGCTGTATGAGCGCTTTACCTTCTTTATCTTTGGCTTTATCGCTATTGACGTTGAAGATATCGCAAAGCGAACCCAGTGCGCCAGGTAAGCAATGTGCCAGTGCTTGCACCAGCGTATCGTGAACGCGGGATAAGGGTAAGTCGATATTTAACACTTTGCTTAAAATCACCGTATCAAACATCCCCCCATTATGCCAAACGGTTAAAATTTCAGGGTCATCGAGGTAGGCTTTTAAATCCTTTGGCATCGTTTTATCTTCAGTCACATCCCAAACCTTTACGGGTTCATGATTGTACGCATACGCAAAAAGTAATATTTCTGCATTTTCAGCATAGCGATGCGTGCCACAATTAATCGGAATATTGCTATAGGTTTCTAAATCGCAAAATAGTAAATTTTGCATGTAAAAATTCCTCAATAATGAAATTGATGAATGATTGCCCCTGTAAAAAGGAGCTTTAAGATTAAATAAAGGGCGTTCTAGGAAGTGGGTCAGTTTACCTTCGTATCAGGAGTTATCAGTACACGAGATGCTTTAATAAGAAAGCGGTTTTTATTTTTGTTTTTTTTTATTAAAAAACGAAACTTAATTATAAAAATTAAATTATAATAGGGATCTTTATGAAAACTCGCGATGTACTAACAAGTCATTTGATTTCGTTTATGGAAAAACAGGAACATGATTGTTGGAATATAAAAGATATTGAATTTCGTTATATTTACGCCAACAAAGCTATGTTTTTTAATTCCTGTTTACCCATGAACTTTAATATCGAAGGTCGTCGCCCTTCTGAATGCCCTGCATCGTGGAGTGAAAATAGTGGTATACTTGAAAGAGAGGCCGAAATTATTCAGAAATTAGGTAAGCCAATATATTCTATTGTCACACACATCTCAGGAAAAGAGCAGACATTTCGTTCTTTTTTTGTTGAAAAATTTCCTTACTTCCATCAGAATGAAATTATAGGTACCTTAAGCCATTCAAAAAAAATATCCCCTCGATTACTATCAGAAGCTTTCTTTAAGAATCCCACGACACCTTCTTTTTTAACCAATCACCCACCGAATAATTTATTTACGACTGAAGAGCTTAATGTGTTTTTTTTTGTTATGAAACTTATGAGCAATCAAGAAATAGCATTGCGGTTAGGTACATACTCTTGTGTTGTAGAGCAAATAATACAACAGATATATAAAAAGATTGATATTTACACACGAAAACAACTGAGAGATTATGGTATCGCTGAAGGTTTTGATAATTACTTTCCACCATTTTTGTTAAAAGGATTGTTATAAATTACTATCATGGGTTATTAGCTCAGTGGGTAGAGCAGTGGACTCTTAATCCATCGGTCGCAGGTTCGAACCCTGCATAGCTCACCATTTTACTGATGGTTTTTTGCCAATCGTTTATTCTCTTTTCTCAAGTACTGGTTTTCTTCTGCCAGTAGTTGAATCATATTGATTAATGTTTTGGTTTCCTCATCAGCGTAAACGGGTTGTTCCAGGTTAAGCAGATAATGGTGGTTGTTACTGGGATTAGTAAGTGCAATGGTTTCACTCATATTATCTAATTTCATTTTTGAGACTCCTCGGGTTATTTACACGTTACATATCAAATTTTCCTTAAGATAAATTGAGTAAAAATCACTCATATTTTTGAGCGGTGCCTTATTATTTAACCACTTAAGGCGGCAGTGGTTCCTGGTGTTAGCTTGCCAATAACTCCTCTTCCTCAGCCATGCTCAGGTCGTCAAATTCGTCAACGGAGGCCACACTTCCACCGCTAAATGCATCGCCATCCCGGAAAAACTGAACCCCTCTTAATGATGCGGAGACGCCTTTACCGTTATTGTCATAGGCGTAAAACTCAATGGTGGCGTTAACGTAGCAGCCAGAATAGGGGCGACCATCCTGTGCGGTGAGTGGTGTGCGGTTTACGTCAATGACTAACGGTCGATCTTTGTTACTGGCGGTGATGTACATGTTTCCGGCATAGCCGTCGTATTCTTTATTGTCCCCGTCGCGGAAGCAAAAACGGTTGTTGGAGTGGCAGATGCTGTTATAAATTTTTTCTACCTCTTTGGCTCCCCATTTTTCCTTAATAACCGCCTTAATCCCCGTGTTGATTTCCTCAATCAGGTCAGTACGATTTTTGGCGATAAGGAAATTTGCTCGGT
Organism: Arsenophonus nasoniae; assembly: GCF_004768525.1. NCBI lineage: Bacteria > Pseudomonadati > Pseudomonadota > Gammaproteobacteria > Enterobacterales > Morganellaceae > Arsenophonus > Arsenophonus nasoniae. The sequence goes on along the minus strand of NZ_CP038613.1, from coordinate 2,596,824 downwards.
ATTTGAACGCTCCTTGACCACTGACTTGTGTAGGTTCAAATAATTCAGGAAAAGCCAGACGTACGTTGTTTAATTTGATTTTCATAGGGTTACCTTTTAATTAAATGGATTTATCAACGAGTGCTGCTTCGGTCACATCGTCAAAGTCGTTTAAGGGGTTAGTAATAATGGCAGGTCTTGGGTCTGATTCTGGTGCGATGACGGGTTTACCGTCTGCTCGCTCAATAAGCGCTTCCAGTTTTGCCCAGCGACTCGGTTTGTCTTTTTTAAGCAATTTTTCAGCCTGTGGGGGGCTGATAATTTTCTTGTGGTAGATTTGCTCCTGTTTAAGTTTGGCATTTTTTAACAGCGTTTCGGCTTCACGCTCATCACCCCATAGGCGATTCCCCTGTTTGCCAGTCACCAGTTTAAAGCCTGGTACCGACAGCCCGTTGTGTAATGTTTCGGCGACCCGATTTCGCAGGGCTTTACAAAAGCTCTCTATCAAATCAACATTCTGGTAGAGTTTTGCCATTTGTGCAGGGGTTAGCAGCGTAATGCGTTTGATAGCATCACTTAGTTGGAGGTTCAAAGGCCGAGTTAAATCGACAAAATCGCCTCTGACTTCATTATGGACAAACTGCGCCTGAGCAAAACACAATCCGCCTTTTGCTTTGCAGAACTGGCATTGCTTAATACCCGGTGAAAACGCACTATCCGGTAGCGCATCAAGCCCGTTGCGCTCGGCGAGGGTTGCCATCTCCATGGCTTTTTTCGCGCCTGATTTAGCCTGTTCGCCAAATTCTTTTAAATCCTCAACCGATAGTGCCCATTCAGACAGATGGTTAAGCCTGGGTTGATGGATGAAAAGCCGAACCGTTTTGAAATCATAAATAAGGTCAAATTGATGTAAGGCTCCCAGAGCATAAAGCATCAGCTGCGCATTGTTATGGGCATCGACTTTAACGCCTTTACCGTATTTTAGGTCATGGATTTGTAGCTCATCCTCGCTGATAATAATCGCATCGGCGGTACCAAAAGAATTCTCTACGTCAATGACGGCTGAAAAGTCAACGCGCTCCTCAACCTGTAAGATTTTCCCGTCCGCCAGGTGCCAGACAGTATCAACATAGGTCTGGACGTGTTCAATCATCTCTTCATCCACTTGTGGCGAATTAGCTTTCAACAAGGGATACGTGCCGATATAATCCTTTGCATCAAAGCCATATGTTCGTCTACACCCTTCACTAAACGGGTTTTGACGCATTTTTAAGACACTTTCTGCTAAGGCGTGCGCCGCGCTGCCTTCTTCCGCAAACGGCGATGTTTTATCGGGTAAGGTGGCTTCTACTGCGAGACTGGCGCTACATCTCATCCATCTATGCGCTGAGGAGGGGGAAAGTTTTGCATGTTCAGCCATCACTACCCTCTGCGTTATCATCGGCTAAAACGCGTTGGGCTTTCTTGATAAACTGAACCAGATTGTCATCAGGAATATCACCTAGCCTTTTAGCGTTGAATTCATCGAGTATTTTAACGACTTCATTCCGATAGCCTTTTTTTGCCAATTCGGTGATCAGTTTTGAAGACTTAGTTCGTGGGTCTTCAGCTTCTACCAATTTCACTTCCGCCGGTGTAGGCAATTCACGCACTAATGACAAGGCAAATTCGCGACGATCGGTAATGTCAAAGAGATTATCCCAATTAGCCAACGTTTTTAGGCATATCGTAAAAATTTTAACTTTGGGAAGAAATGTCACCTTAGGTAATCCATTTAAGGCGCAATAAAGTGCATCAATTTGTCCGGTAACACTATTTGCTTTCTCAGATGCAAGCATTGCGCTGGCGCTAGCAATTTGCGTACTGTCAGGTTTAAGCGCTTTGTCACCAAACAAGACGGATAGGGCGACGACGTGACGCAAATCAAGCGATTCAATATCAACCGGTTCGGGCTTAAGTTCTACTTTAGGCTCTTCTTTAGGCTCTTCTTTAGGCTCTTCTTTAGGCTCTACTTTAGGTGCTTCAACAATTGGTTTAACGGCTTTAGCAGGTTTCGCTTCTGCCCGAAGGGTTTTAACCTTTTTCTCGGCGACAACGGGGGCTGGTTTGTCTTCGGCTTTAGTGGGCACTTCGATAGTAATTTTAGGCTCAATCACTTCTTTAGTCTCAACCATAGCTGATGGCGCAACAGGTTGAGGCTTAACGTCCGGTGTGAAGGGTTTTGGTTTGTTCGCCCTTGTCGGTTCATTTGGGTCACTCGGGTCATTTTCAGTATGTGCGACCAACTGACTGATTAACATTTTATGGGCTTCGGCTAGTTGATTGTGCGCCATTATCATTTGCGTGTGGTTTTCTGCCAGTCTTGCCAGCAGGGGAGTATTTGCGGTAAGCATGATGCGGTGACCTCAACGGTATATAGTGACAGGGAACTGGTGATTGCCATTGCGCTTTAGCGCTTCTAATTTTTGTAAATAGCGTAAACGCCGGACGTTGTTGTTCATCGGAAATCGCTCCGATGACAGGATTTTTGCTTTTTGCATGGTGGTTTTTCCGATGGAATGGGTTAGATAGGGTATGCCTGATATTTCTGGCGCGTCAGGCTCGCTCCCTTTTGTGTATTCCCACAACACACAAAACAGGTTACTATGTGTTTCCCGCAACACATAAAAAGAGATAATGATGTCTGACAAAAAATCGGTTACAGAAAAGGTAAGAACGATTGATCATCTAGCATCTAAAATGATTAGACCAACACCACAACCTAAATCACCGCCATCAAAAAGCTCAGGGGGTGAAAGTAAAAAATAAGGATTGATAGTTATGAACCGAGAAGACATCACCGATAGAATTCTCTATGGTCATTATCTTGAACAGTTGTTTGCAATAATCACTGGACGCATAGATAGATTTATCTCGGTATTACTGTTAATTTTTGGTTCAGCGATTGTGTTGAATGGAAATCCTTTCTTTTTTGGTATATCGATCGTTGTCCTTTCAGCCATTCAATTAACATACCAATTTGGCAAAAAATCAGGAGCAGCAAAGAAAAAAGCGTTTGATTATCTAAAACTTTACACCAACGAATCTAAATTTGATGATAGTGAATTAAGAGAGAGATTATTAGAACTGGAAAGTACCGATGACATCATATGGCCTTGTCTGGAACCGATAGCGCTACTTAAAACGCAGATCAGGTTGAATGTTGACCTCCAGTTTCAAGAAAAACTATCTTACTATCAAAAAGTTATACGTTTGGTATGCGGTTGACCTCCTAAATACAAATCAATTTTGGCGGTGTGTGCCGGAGGTATCCGGTTTATATCTACAGCCATATTGGTAGTACCTTGGTGTTGGCTTTTAACTTAATGGCTGTATTTTGGTTATTTCACACACCCCAAAACCGACTGTTTGGGTGTTTTGTGGTTACGCTTTTTCAGCGAAAGAGTGTTAAAGAGCGGTACTGCTTAATTGCATTTAAATTTATTGCGCCTGTCTTTTCACCACATCAGGCTCGGTGGTATCCTTGCTGTTCTCTACAACAACAAAGAAGAAAAAATTATGTCTAAAAAAAATGATATTCCCACGTTTCCTATTGCTGGTTGGAAAATCGGTCCTTTACCAGGTTACGATGCGCTGGCGTTGAAATTTCAATTTCTTTCGTCGCCTATGCAGTCAATTAATGAAGCTCAGGAGACTCAGTTCTTTATTATTAATCCACAGATGGCTCGAACACTCATTGCTGATCTAACCAAACATATTGACACCGTGGAAAAGTCTGCCATTCAATCTCCTCAAGGAGATACCCACTAACTAAAAACACAGTACTAACCGCTTTTTGTTCAAAGCGCCTAATTTCATAGGTGCTTTTTACATTCGTCATATCTTAAATCCTTTTGAATTACTGTCGTCACTCACCATAGGCCACTTCGCAAAATGACCTATAATTAGTGTTTTTGCGTTTGTACAGTCTGGTATGGCTGCCTGTCCCTTGACATTGCTGTCCTGCAAAGAGCGGATCGCACTCAATGCAACGTGTATACCTGCACTCATACAGACATAACGCGCTGTACATTCCGACTTTCTAAATTGTTAAAGAGCGTGTTAGTAGTTATTTGTTTGTCTTACACTGTACATGTAGCTATTTACACAAATAACGTACTTTTGATAGAATGTTTAATGGGCATTTTTAACTTTTATTTTTTCTAGTGCTAAAATACTCTGTAAATTTCTTTTGTTTTTCTGGATATGCTTTATTTGTTGCGTTGATGGTTTCTGAATTAGTATGAGCATCGTTTGTTAACTCGATTTGGTCACGCACTTTCATTGAAAGTGATTTTAATTCAATTGCTTTATCTAGAACCAAAGCATTCAAAACATCTCTTTCCTCGCCGGAAAGACTAAAAGAAATTCTTTGTAGTAACTCTATTTGCTCTGATATATCAAAAATCTTAGCTAGTAATGTAAAGTTGTTACCCATTCGTAAGTCTCCTTACTAATTTTAATAAAGTTTAGTTTACACAAATATCAATGTCAAGATGTAAGGTAAATTTTATTTTACCTTATCTTGATATGGATAATTTTAGTGAAGAGACTTAGATATACGTTGTGTAGTTTTATCTAACAGCTTATTTTTGAGGCGAAAGTTTTTGAGTGAGTTCGGTGTATAATTTTCTATAATATTCGACTTTGTCTTCAAGCATTTTTATTAGATTATCTTTTTCAGTATCAGGTAGTTGCTGAGCAAGTCTAAGTATTTTAATATCAGATGCTTCAATGTTTAGGTCTTGTATTTTCTCCAAACGATCTATACCAGCAATGATCCATTCAGGTGAGCATTTCAAGGCTTCGGATATATTCATTAATTTATCCCCACCTAAAACGCTTACTCCTCTTTCCCATTGAGACACCGCTACGCGACTGACCCCGATTAGGTCAGCTAAATCTATTGCTCTTAGACCTAATTCAGTTCGTCTTTCGTAAATTCTACGGCCTATTGCTTCCCTATCATATTCAGCCACTTGTAAACTCCTCTTTATTATGTAAAATATTATTTATAAAAAGTAAACTTTAATTTATAATTTTGAGGTTTCTGAATGTTAAAAGCAATTGTTGTTAGTTATTTTCGCTCAAAAAGGAATGTTGCTAAAGTTTTGGGAATATCTCCACAGGCTGTTGGACAATGGCGGGATGTTATCCCTGAAAAATCTGCATTACTTATTGAAAAAATAACCAATGGATCACTTAAGTATAGTCCTGAGTTATACAGAAAACACCATACCGAAAATTCACAACACAATAATACCGACTAACACTAAGGCAAAATAACCCATGCAAATAAATTATTCTGTCGGGCGTAGTGTTACTGATCAGCGCCCGAGTCCTGCTGTTGCTGGCTCGTATGACGAGCGTGATCACCTAAAAACATGGGGTGCGGTGCCTGATGAATGGGTGCACTTCGATTTAGTCCTTGGTTATACCGATAGGTTATTACCTGTAGTTTGTAATGCTGAGGCTACGATTTCGCCTTCCAGTAAAATGAAAGCACTAGGTAAAACGCCCTCAATCTATAATTCTCAGCGACAGGTTATTGGTATAACCGAATGGACTAGCAAATCTTCCTCAGGGGCAGATATTGAAAAATGGATGATGGAGCCTGATTACGGTATATGTGTCAAAACGGGCTCTGGCATAGTAGCACTGGATTGTGATAGTGACGATGTTGATGTCCAAGCACGTATCCAGGCCTTTATGCTACAGTCCTTTGGTCAAATCCCACCACGCCGTTTTCGAAATAACAGTAACAAATGCCTTTACCTCATCGCAGTAGAAGGTGAGTTTTCTAAACGTGTACATCGTTTAAAAAACGATTTGGGGATCGTTGAGCTGCTCGCGAAAGGGCAACAATTTGTTGCCATCGGCGCCCATCCTACTGGTGCCCGGCTTCAATGGGATAATGATTTACCGTCTGAACCTTTTATGATCACTGAAAAACAATTGAATGATTTTTGGAAGGACTTAGCGGATGGATTGCCCGTTGTGTCGTCGTCTGAATCGAGTCGCTTAGGTAAAGTAAGAGACCGTTCGATCGTAACGCCTAATGCAACCGATGAAGTCGCTGAGTTCTTGGATAGCCAGGGGCTAACACTAGACTATGGGCGTAATGGTGAACGCTATATCACTTGCCCTTTTGAAAGCGGACATAGCACTGATAGTGGGGTTACCAGTACGGCGTATTTCCCTAAAAATACAGCGGGGTTTGAAGTAGGGCATTTCAAATGTCTTCATGCCAGTTGTGCACATCGAAACGATGGCGATTTCTTGCACGCTATTGGGTTTGGTAAAGATGATTTTGATGATCTGTCGTCTAATAAGACTGAAGAGGGTTTTACCGATATCAATATGGATATGACAAGTCATTTCCTTGAACGTTTCATTTATGTAGTCAAAGGTGATCAGGTGTGTGATTTATCACGGCCCCCTTATAATTGTGTTATTGAGATGAAATCATTTAAAAATCTGATGGCGCCTTTTCAAATACCATCAATAAGTAAAAAGGGTCAACCAACTTCTGCAACGAAACGCTGGATAGAGCATCCTAAAAAACAAGTGGCTGAAAGTATTGGATACCAACCCGGCAAAGGACGTTTAATTAAACGACATGATGGGCGCTTTGATATTAATGAGTTTTATCTACCTGACCATGCGAAGGTTTCGAATTTTGATAAATCAGATAACATCTTTCTTAAACACATGGAATACCTTTTGCCTAAAAAAGAGCAAAGGGACTTTTTCATTGCGCGTTTAGCCTGGATAGTCCAACGCCCCGATCGTCGATGCCCTATTACTATTCTTCATATATCGTTGTTACATGGAACGGGCAGAGGATGGGTGATTCAACTGATGGAAAAAATTCTAGGCTCCTGGAATTGTACAAGGGCGAAAATGGATGTTATCTGTAAAAATCAATACCATGACTATTTACATCATTCTCTACTATGTACCGTGGATGAAGTAAGAGAAAACACGGATAAGCGGTATTCAATTAGCGATCAACTACGTGACATTCTTACCGAGCCTAGATTTGAAGTTAATAATAAATATGGAAAGAAAATAACTGAAGACATTTTTACCAGCTTTCTGTTTTTATCAAACCATATAGATGCCATTATTATCCCCGAAGAAGACAGACGTATTGCAGTCTTTGGGGGGCCTGATCACTTACAAGATGTCAAGTATTATGAAACCCTTTATCGTCATTTACAAGACGCTAATTTTATATCACAGGTATTTTGGTACTTAAAATCCATTGATTTGAATCAATTCAATTGGCAAAGAGCACCTGATACTGAAGAGCGTCAGATCATGATAGAAAGTAGCCGTTCAGATGTTGCCAAAACCTTGCACGATTTGATTGATGCGCCTATTTCTCCCGTTATGACCTATCAGCAGATAGTTAATTTTATTATTGGTGATATGGGTTCAGCAGTGGAGATCAACGCTAAACAAATTACGGCGATTTTAAGAGCAAAAGGGTTGACGCAATATGCAAAATTAAAATTTAAAGGCGACACAGTTCGTCCTTGGATACTTGTTAAAAAAAGAAAGTTAACAAACGAAGAAGTACGTACCGAATTAGAAAAATGCGAAAATTTACAAGAGAAGGTGGTAGGTGGCACTTACTTTTAAAACTTTTATTTTTTTTTAAGAGTGAGAAAAGTGGCAGGTGGTGGCATATAAAAGAATAACTGCCACCTTAAAAAAATCAATAAAATCAAAGCATAAACCCTAAAAGGTGGTAGGTGGCATGTGTTTTAACATATTACGTGCGAGATAGTGTAATATTATGTTACATAATATACGTGTTTTATATATATATATGTTTAAAGTATCTGCCACCTCCCCCCTTTTTTGTAAAGATGTAGATACGGTAAGGCTTAGTACAGGGGGCTGATAGGTATTTTAAGCACCACCCTGTGCCACCTCTACGTTTTTCACACTTCTAGGAGGAGTGAAAAGATCATGAGCAGAGACATTGAGAAAATACTACTCCACTGGGGCGGTTGGTGTGCGGGTAATCCGTATGCGGCAGTGAGCTGGTTGCCTGTAGCAGCGGGCTTTAGTCGCCTCATGCCGTTTACAGGCGCAAATCGCTTATCGTGCAGTGATGCGGACGGGCTGGTGATTGATGTGTGCGTCAGTCGCCTTAACACGGTGGGTATGGCGAGAGAGTTGAATTATATCGAGGATTATTACATCAGGGGGGTATCGAAGCGCGCCATCGCGCGAAAGTTTGCGGTACGCGAGGATGAGGTGCGAAAAAGAATGCAAATTGCGGAAGGATTTGTTCTAGGATGCCTAGAAACCCTTGATATTCAATTAGATATCGACATATTGTACAAATATCACACAAACGGTTATCAAACACTAGTGCGGCCGCAAAAGGTATGCTAAAGTGCCCATGATGAATTTTTGCGTCCAGCAGAAATGTACGCTGATAAATAAAACCTCGATTAATTATTTTTTTTTGCTCACCTCGCTTTTTGCGGGGTTTTCTTTTTTAGTTTTGTTGTTACCCAAATAGTTATATCTTGTTTGTGCACTACTTTTTATAAGCTCGTAGGGTACATATAAGGTAATGTCACAGGTATCGTATGCGGATTATTATAAAAAATAAAAATGAAGTTGTTTGGTATAGAAACATTGAAAAAGGTGAAGGCATGGCATCAAAGGGATATACGAAGGACGGAACGCAACATGAAATTATATCCGCCCTGGAATATGCACTAGAACAGTCTAGAGCGGAGTTAATGTGCTGGAATGACAGATATAGAATGTCTGAGGGTAGCTGAGCCTCCACCAAGATCTAGTGTTATGTTCCAATATCCATTATGCGGAACAGTAAGTTGAGCAGGTAGTCTTTTAAAAAATCCGCCACCGCCATGATGATGAAATGTTCTTCCATTACGATAATTATTAAATTCAGAGTCTGTTGTCATAAGTATGTTGCATTGATGGGTACAATTTATAACAACAGTGTCACCTGTGTTTAATTGCATTCTTTTGTGTAAGAAATTCATTAATAATTAGTCCTGTATATAAACAGGGCTTTACACAGATCATCAAGTGGAATAAACTAAATGCGTGATCACATGTAAAACCTTGTCGTTTTATCTTCTGTCCCTGATAGTTATCGCTATCAGGGATTCCTATATATATATAGTGTCTACTACTCAAAATATACACTATATGTCGTTATTATATTCTTGAGCAAAAAAAGATCGACTTACGAATTTTTAACTCCTCCCTGATGATGGTTTTTTCGTTTACGCCACCGCAAAACTGACAGATAAAATAGCCTAAATGAGTAAGGCGGCTGGCTCCCTGTTCAATTGTTAAACATGAGGCTAAAGTATGGACGAACGTATGGAAGTATTAGAAAGTAGAATAGGTGAATTGGAAAAACAGTTCACAGAGATGAATAAGGTGAACTGCTGTATTAAATCAGAACATAGTGTTAATGCTATTCTTCAAAATGCTTTAGATTTAACCCATGTAGAAAATGCAACATCCAATTTTAAACCAAATTGTAAAGTTACTTATCAACAAGCAGTCATAGACAAAGTCTTGGTAAAGGATAATTTTATATTAGAAGCTATTATAAATTAGCCATCCCTTAGATTGGTTACTCTGGGCTGAATTGAAAGTTTATCTCAAATATCTATTTGATGCTTTGAATTCTTTTTTGGAAAATTATCATGAAAAATTTATGCCCTCCTCTTTTTTAACAAATAATTCAAAGCAATGGAACCCTCAGTGGGAGGGTATATGCGCATGTCTGAAAAATACTCAACACCTGCGGCCTATCTGTGGGGCATCATGACCTCCATCGGTGGCGTTATAACAACGATTTTTGATTTCTTAACCCTTGACCAGTGGGTTGCGGTGATGGGTATCGGCTGCACGATAGGGACATTTTTTATCAACGTGTACTACCGCAAAAAGGAGTACAAACTCAAAGAGCGTCAGTATGAAGATACCGAAAAAAATATTGATGGCAACAGGCGGTAGCGCGTTGTTTCTGGCATCAAGCATGATAACGCATTTCGAAGGGTTGAGACTTAAGCCCTATTTTGATGGTGGCGGTGTGCTTTCTGTCTGTTATGGGCACAGGTAACGATATTGAGCGTAATCGGACGTACACGCAAAAGACTGCGATAAATGGCGATGACGATTTAAGGGCGGTTAAACGCTATGTTGACCCGCTGGTTAAGGTCAATATCAATACACTGACTCAGGCAGCCCTTTACTCATTTGCTTACAACGTGGGCGTGGGAAATTTTGCCAAATCGACATTACTCAAAAGCTCAACGCTAATGACCGAAAAGGCGCTTGTGATGAAATGAGACGATGGGTTCATGTTGATGGTAGAAAATGGAAAGGATTAATGAACCGCAGGAAATAGAGAGCGTAATATGTTTTGGCGACCTGTCACACCCATCTTGATAATCATTGTTGGATTGATGATTTATCTCAGCGTTGTCTTATCAAACTACAAAATCTGAAAACACAATACCACACACTAAAACAGGAATATCACGCACAAATTGAAGCGGTGAAATTACAGCAGCAAAAAATCGATGCTTTGCACCAACTGGATATTCAACACACTGAAACTCAATAATGCCAAAGCTGAAATTGCTAAGCTGCATGATACTGTTCGCGCTGGCACTAAGCGGTTGCGTGTCAACGCCGTGTGTCGTGCATCCAAAACCGCTACCGCCAAGAGCCGATATGATGAAGCCAGCCCACAACTTGGTGAGGCAGCTCGACAGGATTATTTCCATCTCAGAGATGATAGCTGAGAACGAAAAGCAGACGGAATATCTACAGCAGTACATCAAAACACAGTGTAGTGGTTAATTTTGATTTATTTTAAGCGTAAAAATAGTTTTATATCTGCCACCTGTTTTAATAATAAATTGTATGCCTCATCCGTTCTGGATTTTCATGCTTGAGCTGATTAAAAGTCGATTGATATTGACAAATTAAAGCTTCGAAGCGTTTCTGTTGTCTTTTAGATAACCGTCGCATTAAGCATGTTATGGAGATTCTGGTAAGAGGAATGCAGTAGTAAAACCCGTTGTTCAAACCATGACTGCATATAATCAAAATAGTCAATTATGGGTTCAGCACGTTCATTAAACTCTTGTCTTTTATCTCTACCTATGGCGTGTTTGTTACCAATATATAAGCCCAAAAAGAATGTTAATAAACTAATCAGAGGTGAGTAAAGTTGCAGGATTTTTATCAAATCATTCATGAATATTGGTGGCTCCTTTATCCAATAATTACGTTTATTTTTGGCTTGCTATGTGGTGGTTTAACAGGTTGGCCACCATTCAGTTGGAAATAATTATTAAAGATTACCATTAATTTGAAATAGGTGAGCTATGTCTGAAAAAAATGCACCAGAAATTAGAGTAAGAATAAAGGCTGATGATAGTGATCTCATTAAATGAGAAGGTCGTGTGGAAGGTATTGCTAATTTGATGCAACAAATGGGGTCAATTAACGAAGAAAACATATCCAGCCAGTTTGCAAATGGCAGTACAAGAGGCTTGTAATATAGGTGCTCGAGAAGGCGCGAAAAAAGCAAGAGATAAACAAATCAATGATGAAAAAGAGACATCGATAAAATTATCAAAACTGTTTATTAGGGGTGTGTTTAAAGGCTATGCACTTACCGTTAATGGCAAGATACTCTCTAATCAGGAATCGACGGTTATAGAGAGTAAACCGCAGGAAATTCCACGTGTTAAGGCCTCTTTCATTGTGACTGATGAGATGATAGTTGATGCGCCTGATATACATTTAAAAGATTACATTTATCGGTCAGCAGAAGAAGTGAATGCTTAAGGAGGACTATGCCGCCACGTATTCCCCGTGCCTGTCGCAAACCCGGTTGTGCTAAGACAACAACTGAACGCAGTGGTTATTGTGATGCTCATCGAAACCAAGGATGGGAAAATTATCAGCAAGGTAAAAGCCGTCATCAACGGGGCTATGGTACAAAGTGGGATCATCTCCGTAAAAAAATATTAAAACGTGATAAATTTTTGTGTCAGGGCTGTTTAGTTGAAGGGCGATTGATAACCGCAACCACCGTTGACCATATTCTCGCAAAAGCAACAGGCGGCAATGATGCAGAAAGTAACTTGCAAGCGTTATGTTGGCCATGCCATCGCACGAATACAGCAAGAGAAAAGCGAGGGAGGGGCGGGTAAAATCGCTCTCTCTTTACCTTTGGGAACCGCCGATTTGCCTTTTACACCACCGCAGGTTAGAAAACCTTTTATAGGTATCCCAATTGCGCGATTAATAGGAATTTTAAATTATGTCTGGACCCCAAAACACCGACACATCTACGTTTGATAAGGGTAATCCTTCAAAAGGGCAATTAATAAAAATGAGCCCAAAACCGAAAAGGGGTTCCCCAACACCAAAACACTTTAACAAGCAAGAACGCTACTGGTTTAAGGTTCTTTGCGAACGGCTAGATGCGATAGGTGTTATTACTGCTATCGATGGTATGGCTTTGGAATTGCTGGTTGGGGCGTATGTCGAATGGCGAAAACATCCAGATGTTATTGACAAAGAAGGCGAGACCTACAAGACAACATCCACTGACGGTAACGTCATGATCCGTCCACATCCGCAAGTAGCCATGATGGCCGATGCGTGGAAGCGCATTGCAGATGCAAGCTGAATTCGGCATGACCCCGCTAGCAGGTCAAAGTAAACAGTAAGGCTGCAAACGAAATGAATCCGTTTGTCGAATTTTTTGAAAAGCAGGATAGACTAATGGCAAAAGTAGCGGAAGGCATTAGCTATGCACAACGCGTTGTGTCGGGTGATATCATCGCATGTGAATATGTACGATTGGCGTGTCAACGCTTTTTGAATGACCTTGAGCATGGTGAAGAACGGGGTATCTATTTTAGCTTCCCCCGCGCACAACATATCCTTAATTTCTATCAGTTTGTGCCCCATGTAAAAGGTAATCTTGCCGGTCAAACTATAAAATTGATGGATTGGCATATTTTTATCCTAATCAATATTTTTGGATTTGTTATCCCTTTAGTCGATGAACAAACGGGGGAAAGGGTAATCCGTAATGATGGCAGTGGACGAGTCGTGATGGTCAGACGTTTTCGTACCGCCTATAACGAAGTCGCCCGTAAGAATGCCAAATCAACGCTTTCTTCAGGTATTGCACTTTATATGACCGGATCAGACGGCGAAGGTGGCGCAGAGGTTTATTCAGCCGCCACGACTCGTGATCAGGCTCGCATTGTCTTTGAAGATGCAAAAAAACATGATAAGGAAGGCTAAACATACCCTTGGTCAATGTTTTGAGTTCAATAAATTAGCGATTTATCAAGAAGTCACCGCTTCAAAATTCGAACCACTATCCAGCGATGCAAATAATTTGGACGGGTTAAATATCCATTGCGGTATTGTCGATGAACTGCACGCACACAAAACGCGCGATGTTTGGGACGTATTGGAGACGGCAACAGGTGCAAGATTACAATCCTTGCTCTTCGGTATTACCACCGCTGGATTTAATAAAGAAGGCATATGCTACGAATTACGCGATTATGCCATCAAGGTTTTACAGGGGCAGGTTGAAGACGATTCCTTCTTTGGCATTATTTATACCCTAGACAAGAAAGATGATCCGTTTGACGAGAAGATGTGGCAAAAAGCCAATCCTGGATTAGGTATTTGCAAGCGATGGGATGATATGCGCCGCCTTGCAAAAAAGCTCAGGAGCAGGTTTCAGCCAGGACGAATTTTATAACCAAGCACGCCAACGTTTGGGTGAGTGCGGAGTCAACCTGGATGGATATGCTCAAATGGACAGATCTCTCTGCTGTCGCCCCAATGCACGAGTTAAAAACTTATCCGATGTGGGTCGGTGTTGATTTAGCTAACAAAATTGATATTTGTGCGGCCGTCAAAGTTTGGCAGGCAAACAATGGTCATGTTCATACTGATGCCAAGTTCTGGCTGCCAGAAGACAGGCTAGCGCGTTGTTCTCGACAAATCGCAGAACTCTATCGGAAATGGTCAGCGATGGGGGTATTAACCCTGACTGATGGTGAAGTGGTTGATCACAATCAAATCAAAGAGGAAATCATTACGTGGGTCTCAGGACAAACATTAAAAGAAATTGGATTTGATCCCTGGAGTGCAACGCAATTTGGCTTATCGCTCGCAGAAGAAGGCCTACCACTGGTTGAAGTTTCTCAAACAGTCAGAAATCTGTCAGAAGCAATGAAAGCAGTGGAAGCATTGGTATATGCCGGTAATTGCACCACAACCAGCACCCTGTAATGAACTGGATGATGTCTAATGTGACGGTAAGACCTGACAAGAATGACAACATCTTCCCAAATAAGTCAACGGCAGAAGCTAAGATTGATGGCCCTTGTGCGCTTTTACCGCAATGAGTCGATTATTAGTCAATGGGGGAACCATCAACCTTCGCTTTCTGAAATTATTAGTTCCCACGGACTGAGGATCGCTTTAAGGATCACACAATGACATTAACACTGCTTTCATTTATCACAGGCATTATTGGTGCCATTTTATTGGCTTTCGGTGCCTGGTTATTGCTGCCCGCCGCTGGTTTTATTGTTGGCGGTATTCTTTGTTTACTGTGGTCATTTTTGGTTTCGTACATGATGAGTCGAAAAATCAAACAATAAGAGGCATTATGTTTTCCAGGACTTTTAGCAAAAAAAGTGACATAACTTCACAGGAACTTGGTCATCTGGTGGGGCTTTCTTACGATACTTACGCCGGTCGTAGAGTCAGTCCTAGGTTGGCTATGCAGCTAACCGCGGTATTTAGCTGTGTCAGAGTATTAGCAGAATCTGTCGGCATGCTGCCTTGTGCCCTGTATGAGCGAACGACACAATGCAATCAACGCGCCACGAAAGAAAGGCTTCATCAGCTATTATCAGCAAAACCAAATGGGTATATGACTTCACAAGAGTTTTGGGAATTATTAATAACGAGTTTGTGTCTGAGGGCAATTTTATGCCTATAAGGTTAAGGCCTTAGGCGAAGTGGTTGAGTTACTTCCATTAAGTCCTGACAGTGTCGCACCAACGCTAAATCCTCAATGGGGTATTGAATATCAAGTCACGTTGCCAGATGGAACAAGCCGTATTCTGAGTCAGGATGAAATATGGCATGTTCGCATTTTACATTGGATGGATTAATAGGGTTGAGTCCAATTGCGTATGCACGTCAAGCCATCGGTCTTGGACTAGCAACAGAAGAGCATGGCTCACGTCTATTTGGAAATGGGGCAGTGACAAGTGGGGTTTTACAAACGGAACAATATTTGACAGATGACGCTTATGAGCGATTAAAAATGACTTTGAAGTCCGCCATCAAGGCCTTGAGAATGCGCATAAACCGATGATCCTTAGAATGGGATTGAAGTGGCAACAAATTAGTTTGTCAGCGGAGGATGCTCAATTTTTGGAAACGCGCAAGTTTCAACTGGAAGAAATCTGCCGTATTTTTCGCGTTCCGTTGCACATGGTGCAAAATACAGATAGAGCCACGTTTAATAATATTGAGAATCTGGGTATTGGTTTTATCAACTATTCGCTGGTTCCTTATCTAACGCGCATTGAACAGCGAATAAATATCGGGTTAATCGCTGAAAAAAAACAGAAAAATTTTTATGCTAAGTTCAATACTGGGGCGTTATTACGTGGTGATATGAAATCACGGTTTGCAGCTTACGCAACGGGAATTAATTGGGAATTTATTCCCAAATGAATGCCGCGAACTGGAGGAGCTTAACCCCGTGAAGGCGGTGATATTTATTTAACGCCGATGAACATGACAACAAAACCCAGTCTTACCGAGTTTAGCGAGGATAAATCGAATGACAATAATGATAAAACAGCGGTTTGATATGCCGCTGAGTCTAAAATCAGTGACTGAATCGGGTGAGTTTTCCGGCTATGGTTCTGTTTTGGTGTAAAGATAGTTTTGATGACATCGTAATGCGAGGCGCATTTGAAACATCACTAACGCATTGGCGATGTAAAAATAGTTTTCCTGCCCTTCTTTGGCAGCACCGCATGGATGAACCGATAGGGGTCTATACCGAAATGTGGGAGGATGAAAGAGGGTTATTTGTCAAAGGAAAATTGCTCATTGAAGATGACCCCTTAGCCAAGCGAGCCCATGCGCACATGAAGGCCGGATCACTATCCGGCCTTTCTATTGGGTATGTGCTTAAAGATGGCGAATACGAACGCACTAAAGGGGTCTTTTTGATTAAAGAGATAGATTTATGGGAGGTGAGTTTAGTGACCTTTCCAGCGAACGATGAAGCAAGGATTAATACGATCAAATCAGTATTTGCGCAAGGTCAAATCCCGCACCAAAAGAGATTGAACGAGTCCTGCGTGATGTTGGACTTTCTCGAACACAAGCAAAAAAATTCATGGCGGAAGGCTACCTTGCGTTGTCTCAGCGAGACGTTGAAACCGATCTGTTAGCGGCCTTGAAATCCATTATATTTTAAAAGATAAGGGTAAATTATGCCAATAGACAAAAAAGATGTTGAACTGGTAGCACAAGAGCTACAAAACCGATTTAACGAATTTAAAGAAAAAAATGATAAACGTATTGAGGCTATTGAAGCGCAGAAGGGTAAGCTATCGGAAAATGTTGAAACACTGAATGCTAAACTCAGTGAACTCGATGCGTTAAAATCCTCGCTTGAAGAAGAATTAGTGGCGTTAAAACGTCCTGAGGCAATGAGAAGCAACCAGAGTATAAATGATCATAAATTGGCTTTTTCGCTGTTCATCCGCAAAGGTAAAGAAGAGGGACTCGCTGAACTTGAAAAAAAAGCCATGCAAACGACCACAGACCCTGACGGGGGGTATGCAGTACCTGAGGAATTAGACCGCAATATCATCAAGGCGTTGGGGGATGAAATTGTGATGCGCCAGGAATGTCAGGTATTAACGGTTGGTACCCCCGATTATAAAAAGTTAATTAATAAAGGCGGAACGACAAGTGGTTGGGTCGGTGAAACGGATAAGCGTCCGGAGACATCGACATCGAAATTAGGGGTTATTGAACCTGTCTGGGGTGAAATTTATGGTAATCCAGCTGCTACCCAAAGAATGCTTGATGACAGTTTTTTTAATGTTGAACAATTTATCGTGTCAGAATTGACGCAGGAGTTTGCTCAACAGGAAGAACAGGCATTTACATCCGGTGATGGTCAAAAAAAACCGAAAGGATTGTTAGCCTATGGGAGCGATGAAAAAGCGGATAAGGAACGTGAATGGGGAACGCTGCAACACCTGATGCTTAAAAAACCATCAGAAATTACCGCTGATGAAATCATGCAACTCATTTATACCTTGCGTAAACCTTATCGTACTAATGCCCGGTTTATGATGAATAATAAGACATTATTTCAGGTAAGAACATTAAAAGATTCACAAGGTAATTATTTGTGGCAACCTGGTTTGCAGTTAGGACAACCCTCCGCTTTATTGGGTTACGGTATTGCGGAAAATGAACAGTTTGCGGATTTAGGTGCGGGCAATGTTCCGGTTGCTTTTGGTAATTTTAAACGTTGCTATACCATTTTAGATCGTATTGGTGTCAGGGTATTGAGAGATCCCTATACCAATAAACCGTTTGTTCATTTTTATACGACAAAAAGAGTAGGTTCTATGTTAGTGGATAGTAATGCGATTAAATTATTGAAGGGCAAAGCCAGTGGAGCAGGTGGTTAATTTAAGAGGGGCAATATGCCCCTTTTGCAAAAGTTGAGGTTTGGCATGTTACCTACGCTTGATGATTTACATCTTCAGTGTCGTATTGATACGGATGAGGAAGATGCGCTTTTATTGATGTACCTTGCTGCTGCCAAAGAAAAAGCAGAAAACTACCTTAACCGTTCATTATCTGATTCAGAGAAAAATACGCAAAACGCAACCCAATTAGTGATAACGCCGTTGATTAAACAGGCATTGATATTGGCGGTAGGCTTTTGGTATGACACGCGGGAGTTAAAAAGAATTCCCCCTGGATTTTACGAAATTTTAAACGATTATAGGATATACCCGATGAGAGGGAAGGATGTTAGCCGCCGAACTTAATAAACGCATTACCTTGTATCGGCCTATCACAAAATATCGTCCTTTGGGCGATCCGTATACTGAAATGGAAGCGGTTAACACCGTTTGGGCGCATGCGGAGTCGATATCTAATCGGAAAATTCGCACGGCTGATCAAGAACAGGTCATTGAAACCTTACGTTTTACGTTAAGGCCCCGAAACGATATTGATATTGATTGGCTGGTTGAATATCGGCAACGTCGCTTTACCGTCAGAGCATTAGATCGTAATCAACCTGATCGACTCATTATTACCACAGAAGCAAATATCCGCCATGATAGAAAATGATATTAAAAAAGACTTAAGCCGTATTACGGGATTAGATGCTTTCCCCCTTCAACTTCCTTCAAAACAGCTTGAAGGGGTCATTTATCAGCGTATCAGTGATCCGAAAGTATTTACGGGGTTAGCAAAAACAACGCTCGTACAGGCGCGATATCAGATAACAGTTCAGTTACTCAATGATTATGAAAAAGCCCTCTGGCTAAGCGAAAAAATCAAGGAGGAATGGGGAAAAATTGAACACGGTTATCTGGGTGACTATCCGGTACAACATGTTGAACGCGGTAACTTAATTCAGGACAGGGAAGAACTGACAGAAAACCGAACCTGCTATCGGATCACGCGTGATTTCATACTGACCTATGCCGAGGATGCAAAATGAGAAATCGAGTAGAAGTGAAAGGCTTAAGTGAGCTTGAAGATGCATTAAAAAAATTAGGCGATCAAATTGCGGTTAAGGTTTTACGAAAAGCAGGGAGTGAAGCAATGAGACCCGTGCTCGCCGATATGAAAGCCCATGCGGGTTTTGATGTAGGCAATCTAGGTGAGCATATGCGCGAGAGTATCAAAATACGGACAACAGATAAAATGAAGGATAGCCACACTCAAACTGTGATGACCGTTAGAGTGGGGCCTTCAAAAAAACACATGATGAAAGCGCGCGCGCAAGAGTTTGGCACAGTTAAACAGATAGCACGACCTTTCATTCGACCCGCATTGGATTATCACCGTGAATTTATCCTTAATACCTTAGCCTCAGAAATTCGCGCCAGCATTGAAAAACATCGTTAACGAATAGGAGTTATTATGTCTGAAAACAAAACCTCGCCAGAATATGCTACGCTCCCCGCAGGCGCAGTGGTTAAATTTGGTAAAGTAGGGGATGCAGTGACTGCAATGAAACTTCTGGATACCTGTAGAGCAATAGGCGCAACAGGATTAACAGGAAGCTTTATAGACTGCACAACACTTATAGATCGGAACAAGCAGTTTATAGCTGATTTGCCTGAAGGCCCTGAGAAATCGCTCGGATTTATTGATGATCCCGAAAATGAAAATTTTACGGCATTTTTAAATGCGGCACAAAATAGAGAAACCGTCCAACTTTATATTGAGCTACCCAACAAACGGACAGCCACGATGATCTTGGCCCTGTCAGGCTGGGAGATGAATGAGATTAGTGCGCCAGCCAGTGAAGTCATTCAAATTACGGTGAAAGGCAAACAGAATAATCTCACCTGGGGAACAGTACCCCCCCAAAGCCTTAACCGCCGATACGACGAAATTTACGGCGGATAATACCAAGAGGAAAGTAAACTGATGATAGAAATCAAAAAAATCAATATTGGCACAAAACCGGATGATGGAACGGGTGACACCTTACGTGATGCTTTTAGTAAAACCAATGACAACTTTGAAGCACTTAATACGTTACCCAAAAAAGGAGATAAGGGCGATAAAGGCGATAAAGGCGAACCGGGTAAGGATTTGTCATCAGAACTTGATGCGCTCACTAAACGTGTCAAAGCACTAGAAGAAAAAGGATAAGGTAAATAGCATGTCATCACTTAAAGCACGCTTATTGGCACCGGATAGTTATGTTGAAAAACACGCTATTTTTGATGTTGATGTTTATCTGCGCCGCTTAACCATTGCTGAGCTTGATACGTATGAGCAAGCGTTAAAACAGGCGCAAGACAGCGGCTCTAACACACAGGCAAGTATTGCGGGAGCAAACCTGATTTTAAAAACACTTTGCGATAAAGCAGGGAAACCCTTACCCACTGAAGAATTGCCTACCGCAGAGGAGTTAATCGCTACCAAATCCACGCAATCATTAATTGAAGCCCTCAAATTTGTTCAGCAATTTAGCTGTGGCAGTCTGGATGGTGCTAAAAAAAACTAACCGACTCCGCTCGCTTACGCTTTCTTTTTCAACTTGCGGATAGATGGGGTGAACCTGACCCGCGCAAAATCGCAGCTTTACCGAACGAAATACTGACGCACTGGCAAGCGTTTTTTCTGCTGGAAAGTGAACTCAAAGGCGCAGATATTACGGAAAATGAAGTCATTGCACATAATGATGTTAATCAACAATGTAATAACGTTATGAGGATATTAAATGGCTGATGTCGCCAGTCTGGCTGTAGCATTGCATTTAAATGCCGCCAGCTTCAAAGCGCAGCTAACGGATGCGTACAGTACCGCCGCGAATGAATCACGCAAATTCACCCGTCAGGTTGAAACTGGCTCAATGCAAGTGCTCGCGCCATTAACAAATGGCCACACAAGCAAAGCGTTCTAGCGGTCAAGCGGCACAAGGTTTTGGCAACTTCACCATGTGTTAACTGAGCTGGTTTCTGGCAGCAATGTAGCTGCCAGTACGATTTCAAACGCGTTGGTGCCCGCTTTTGAACGATTGTTTGGCTCAGCGCATGGCACGACTTTCGATACTCAACGGCAGATGGCGAAAGACTCTGCACAAAGTGCGGTAGATTATGCACAGTCTACGATTGAGGCTGCCAAAGCAGATGCCACCCGTGCGCAGCAGGGATTAAAAACCGCGCAAGCCATGAAAGCACAGGCTATCGCGCAGCGTGAACAGGCGTTGGCTTCTGATGAATACCTTGAGAAGATGCGCGCGGTCAACGCCCAAAATGGACTGAATACGGCTGAAATTGAAAAGGCATATGCGGCGCAAAATGCGGCAAACGCCAGAACGATCGCCGAAGCAAATCTGGCTGAAGTCAGCGCAAATCAAAAAGCCGCCGCCGCTTCTGCGCAATTAACGACAGCGCAAGCAGCGGAAACGACGGGCACGCGACAATTAGCTTTAGCCAAGCAGCAACTTGCCGCTGCAAACACTGAGTTATCCACTTTGCAGCGCGTAACCGGAGGAATAACGGGCGCTTTCAGTAACCTTATTAATCTGATGGGTGGGCCGCTCAATGTTGGCTTGATGGCAACCGCAGGGTCAGTATTTTATTTGTATTCGCAGTTTAAGGAAGCGGAAGAAAGGCAGAAGTCTTTTTATGCAGCCCTTCAAAAAGGCGGATTATTTTTATCGACAACAACGGTTGAATTGAATCTGTTAGCAGATCGACTAGGCGGGACAGCCGAAGCCTATAAAGCGGTGACTTCTGCCGCAAGTGCAGGGTTTAGCGGTAAGCTACTGGAAGACGTGGCGGAGTTTGGGGCTCAACTTGAGGAGTCGGGCGGTAGCGTCGATATGTTGGTCAGCAAGCTATCGGCAATCGGTGACCAACCGTTAAAAGCCTTGCGAAATTACGCGGCTGAGGGTGTGATATTAACGCAATCGATTTACGAGCAAATTGCTGCCTTGGAAAGACGGGGACAAATTGAAGAAGCCAAAGCGCTTGCAAGAAATGCCTACGAAAAACAGAATCAGGAAAATACTAAAGAAAGCGAGCGCTTAACGCAGGCGCATAAAAGATCACTCGATGATCTGAGCGGCAGTTTTAACGTGTTAATGGCGGCATCAACGCAAAGTCTGACACTGTATAATCAGGTGTTGCAAAAAGAAAAGGACAAGGAAAATGCGATTTATGCCAGGCAACTGGAAGAACGCAAAGCACAAATTAAAACGGAAAGTCAGCTCGCCATTCATACCATCGAAACCGCTGCACAAATTAATGCGGCGATTAATGCGGGTAAAGACCCGCTAAAAGAAAGGGCGAGGGTACAGCAGGAAATAAATCAATATTATAAAGCCGGTAACCTAACGTTAAGTGAATATGCGCAGGCGCTGAAAGGCCTCGACAAACTGTACGCATCCCCGCAAAAAACGTCCGGTGAAACCCTTGATGCAGGGCGTCAGCGAATTGAGCAACTGCAACAACAAACGGCGACTTTACAAGCGCAATTAATGGAAAATGAAAAGCTCCTCGATTCAGAGCGTAAGTTGGCAGTCTTTGAGCAAGAACTCACTCGATTAAAAGGGCAAACGCTCAATGCATCGCAGAAGAGCGTGTTAGTTCATGCGGATGAAATTCGGACGCAGTTGCAAATCAACGCCGGATTGGAGCGTGAATTAAAACTGAAGGAACTAAGAAAACAATTTGATGGCCAGAACTTTGAAATAGCGAGTACAACCGCAAAGTTACGACGGGATGCCCAGAATGAAATTTTAAAAAGTACCATGTCTGAATCTGCTTATGAATTGAGACAAAAAGAAGAGCAAATTCATGAGGATTTTGATAAACGCAGATATCATTTAGAAAAAGAATTATCTGATAAGACTTCCCAACTTTATGCAGAACAGACGCAGTTTTTAACGCAAGAAGAACAAAAACAAATTGAGATAGTGAGAGCTGCTGCATTAAGTAAGGCGAAGGTGGCGCAAGATGGGAGGAAAGGTGTAGCCAAAGGCTGGCAGGATTTTGGTGCGGAAACAGAAAACGTGTTTGATAATATGCGAAACATTACTAAAAACGCTTTCGACGGCATGTCAAACACACTGGCTGACTTTGTGACGACAGGCAAATTTAACTTTTCTGATTTTGCTCAGTCTGTCGTTAATGATATTACCCGCATGATTGTTAAAATGATGGTGTTTAAAGCCCTGGAATCAAGCTTAGGTGGCACTGGGCTGGGTAATTTTCTTGGTATAAAAGTCAATGCCCTTGGCGGAGTTTATCAATCTTCGGGCTTAAGTGCCTACCGTAATACCGTTGTTGATTCGCCGACGTTATTCCCGTTTGCTAAAGGAGTCGGGTTAATGGGTGAAGCAGGGCCGGAGGCCATTATGCCACTGACCCGAGGGCGGGATGGTTCGCTAGGTGTACGGTCACTAGGGGATTCATCGCAGACACCAGGTAATACAGCGGTTCATATCCATCAGATAATCAATGTGACCGGTAATGGCGATAAAGTCATTGGAGAAATAACCCAACGCGCAGCAAAACAGGGAGCAGATGATGCGATTGCACGCATTCAGCGAGATTTTGCGACTAATGGACGTATACGGAAACTTTTAGGGAGTTAACTGATGGCATCGGTTATTGAATGGCCAAAAGAGGTTGTACCTTCATCAATGAATTGGCAACTGGTTAGCAATAGTAAAACCTTTGTTTCAACTTTTACCGGCAGTGCACAAACGGTCAGATATCCAGGTAGCCGCTGGCGTTGCACGCTGACATTTAATAATCTGGTCGAGAAACTTTCCCGTCAACTGGAAGCCTTAACTGCGGAGCTGGATGGCGAAAGTGGTCGGGTTAAAATTAGTCACTGGCTACGGCAAGGATTGGTGGAAAGAGGCGTTCCGGCAATTCGTACCGCAAACCAAACCGGCAGGATATTGCTTACCCGAGGCTGGAAAAAAAATTTAATTGTCATCAGAAAAGGGGATTATTTAACGATTGGCGATGAGCTGAAAATAGTTACGGATAATGTCTTCAGTGATACTAACGGTAATGCGTCAATTCCCATTTCACCGATGCTGCGATATGCGCCAAAAGTTAATGATAAATTAGAAACCCTGTCACCGTTTGGCATTTTTAAACTGACGACTAATGATCAGGGTGGTTTTCAGTATCGTCCAGGCGTGTTTACTCATGTTACTTTGGAGTTTGAGGAGGCGCTTTACTGATGTTATACCATCCTTTTTCTAACAACATGGTTAAAGCGATTAATGACGGATATGAATTAGTCATGGCTGCAAGATTAGATTTTAAGTCAGGGGTAGCTAGAAATCATACCGGTGTTGGCAATATCATTATTGCGGGTGAAGTTTACGAGGGTGTTGGAAAATTCGGTGCAGTTGAAAATGTAAAAGAGGAAAATACAACCAGTCCACAGCAATTAATATTATCCCTTTCTGGCTTTGACTCGATGCTGGTCGGTGATGTGATGAATGAACGCAGTCGCGGCAGAAATGTTCGTTTAATGTTGGTTGCCATCAATCCGGAAGGAAAACCAGAGATTGCTGAAGTGATTTTTGCCGGACAAATTTCGCATATTGGCGTTTCGAGCGGTGAAGAAAATGCAGTAGCGGTGACCGTATCCAATCGTTTTGAACGTTGGTCGATGGGGCTACCGGACAGATTCACGGATGAGTCATGGCGCAAACGGAAAAGTGACGACCGTATCTTCAGATATGTGGCGCAAATGGCTGAGCGGGCGATTTATTGGGGTGGTAAAAAGGATTCACCGGGGTTTGTTTATAAGTAAATAATTTCAAATATATCTATTTTGAAATAGATTTTAAATGTAATACGAATAAACTTATATGATAATTTGCGATACGCAATGCAAATTATGTTGCTTTGTTTTAATCATTTATTTTTAGTAATAGCAGGAAAAAAATGAAAAAAATATTATTGATATCATCGATAGCTTCTATTCTTACATTTATCGCATTTAGCGCTAATGCGGAAGGAAATAATACCCTATCAATGGGTTATGCGCAAAGTAACATTAAGGTCAGTGTTGGTGATGTAAATTTTGACCTTAATGATAGTGCAAAAGGTTTCAATATTAAAGCCCGTCATGAGTTCAATGATAACTGGGGTGTGATGGGTTCATTTGCTTATACGCATAAAGGTTATTATTTTTCTGATTATTCAACCGTCGATATCGATTACTACTCACTCAGTGTCGGGCCCGCTTATCGTTTTAATGAATATATGAGTGCGTATGGCTTAATTGGTATTGCACATGGTAAAGCGAAAGTAAAAACATTTAATGATAGCGAAAGTGGTTCTGAAAGCAGATTAGTTGGTGGTGTTGGTTTGCAATTTAATCCAGTGGAAAATATTGCCATTGATGCCTCTTATGAATACACCAGATTCGGTGATTTTAAAGTCGGCACCTGGATGCTTGGTGCAGGTTTCCGGTTCTAAATTTTAATTGATATCAAAATGCGACATAAAAATTGGGTAACCAGATTACCCCAAACTTTAAGGGCGGCGATGAGTCGCCCTTTTTCATGGGGTGAGCATGACTGCTGTTTATTTACGGCTGACTGCGTAATAGCTATTTGTGACTTTGATCCGTGTTCATCCGTTCGGGGGCGTTATAACAGCAAAGCGAGTGCATTTCGGCTATTGAAAAATGAATTTGGCACACTTCAGTATTTCTGGGGGCTGTTTTTCAATGTGCTCCAGGATGGGGAAGCAGGACGGGGGGACATTGTGATGTTTGATGGTGATGAGGGGTTGACCATGGGAGTCATTTGGGCGGGTAAAATCTGGGCAGTTACTGACCATGGCGCAAGACCGGTTGATAAAAAAATCGTGATGGCATGGAGGGTGACGTAATGCCAGGCAGCGTTGGAAACTCGATTACCGGTATTATTGGTGCCGGATTAATGATAGCGGGCGTAATTGCTACCGGTGGATTGGGGTTGGGGTTAATTGCGGCGGGTCTTGCCGTTCAAACGGCGGGATCATTGTTGTTCCAACAAAAGCCGCCTGATCCTGCGCGCGATCAAGCCGAACGTAAGCAAATATTACGTTCGGCGTCCGCATCAGAAGTCGTCATCATGGGTAAAACAGTCTGTTCAGGATTACTCTTTTTTGCTGAAACTAAAAAAGTTAAAATTCCAGTTATAGGCGGAATAAATTACATACTCTATATGGCCATTGCACTGGCCGGACATAAAATCAGTCGTGTTGGTCGCATCTGGTTTAATGATGATCTGATAGATTCTTTTGGTAAAGCGGCTGAGTACGAACTGCATAACGACAGGAAAGATGCCGATCCTTATTTACTCAGAGAGGCGCCTAGCTGGAAAAAGGATATGATTGGCAGGGGGCTGGCATGGTTAAGATTTACCCTTTACCATGATGATGAGAAGTACCCACAAGGTATCCCTAATATAAAAGTTGAAATTTGGGGCAAAGAGATTTTTGATCCAAGAACCCATAAAACGACATGGAGCAATAATGGGGCACTGGTTATTCTTGATTACTATCGTCGTTACTTAAAGGTACCGGATACCGATATTGATTTTTCGGCGTTTAAAGTAGCGGCTGACTTGTGTGATGAGTCGACTAAAACGGCGGATGGTACTGAACCCCGCTATACCCTGAACGGTGCTTATGATTTATCCGAGTCACCCGCCTCAGTGCTAGATAATATGCACAAATGCATTGCGGCAGAACCCACTTATATCGCGGGTAAGCACGGCATTTTAATGCAGTCTTATAACGGACCGGCTACTTTGCGTATTGAAGCCAACCAAATCATTGATACCGTCAATATTACCCCTGAATTGTCCCTGCGCGAAGCGACTAATGCGATATACGGTACGTTTATTGATGCTGAGCAACAATATATCAAAACAGATTTCCCGCCGGTGATTGTACAGGAGTGGGTTGATGAAGACGGGCTGGAAATTAAAGAAAATATCGATTATCGCTTTGTCACCAGTCCTTATCAGGCACAGCGTTTAGCCAATCTTTATTTACGCAAAAAGCGCGCGGGTCGCAGGGTTCAGCTTACCATGAATCTGGATGGTTATGCTTATCGGCCTGGTGATGTTGTTTTGCTTAACTTACCCAGTCTTGGTATTAAGGATGCTGAATTTCGTATAGCAGAGTGGAAATTTCACCCGCAAGAGGGCGTAGAAATTCTGTTAGAGGAAGACGGTGCTTATATTTACGAAGATATTATCGGTAAACCTTCTAAAGCCCCGCCGTTTACTGAATTACCCATAGGGGGAGTCGCCCCACCTATAAATCTGGCTTTTGTGCCAACGACGATTGGCGATGTTGTACAGGGTTATTTGAGCTGGGAAAACACCGCAGCAGATGTTCGGTATAACACCGTTAATGTTATTGAAAATGGTCAGGTCATACAGACAATTCAGGTTCCAGGAGAGCGGGTTGATATTGCAGGGCTACCGAGAGGCACTTACCGTGCTGAAGTCAGATCAGTTGACGCGGCTGGCGCAATTTCTCAGCCTACTATTCTTGATTTTGCGATTGAAGCGCCGCCCTCCCCTGTTAGCGTGTCTGTTACTCCGGGTATGTCTTCATTAACGGTCGTGCCGACAATTGCCGATTCAGCGGCCTATGGCAGTAACTTTGAATTCTGGTTTAGCGACAAAAAACTGAAAGATAAGTCTGAGAATGAAGTTATCACGAATGCAAAGAAAATCGGCCAGGGCCAACGTTGGACACAGGAAAATCTTAAAGTTGGTCATGAATATTTTTTCTATATTCGCACGATAAACAGTTACGGTAAATCGGCGTTTGTTGAAGCATCAGGTTTTCCAAATAGCGTAGCGAGCGATATTCTTGATGAAATAGACAAAAAAATTAACGATACGGAAGCCATTAAACAGCTAAAGAAAGGAATAGATAGCAGCACAGAGGCCATACTGGAAAACGCGAAGGGACTCAACGGCAATACGCAGTACTTCATGCGTCAAAACGGCAAGATGAAGGCGAAAATCGTCAGGGTTGACAATTATGTGGTAACCGAGACTAAAGCCTTAGCCGAGTCTATCCATCAAGTCAGAGCGACAGCGGATAAGTCATGGGCAGCCGCTCAGAATTCGCTACAAGCTAAGTATGACATGAAAAAAGGCGAGGCTTCTGCAACTTTCACTAACTTGGTTAAGATTGTTTATGATGGCGTTTCTTACGATGCAGGAATGGTGATAGGTGCGGAATTAAAAAACGAAAAAGTAACCACTGTGATGGGGTTTAATGCGCAACAATTTGCTTTTTATAATCCTAGCAACGGGAAAATGGATTTATTTATGTATCTGCAAGACGGACAGGTTTTTATTAATGAAGCGTTCATTAATGAAGCTTGGCTCAATAGCGTTGTCGTTATCGACAAAATACAATCCAAAAACTACCTACCTGAAAAATCTGGATTCATCCTTGATGCTAAAAACAATCGCTTTGAGATGAACTCGAATAGTAAAGATAGTCGATTTACCTTTGATGGCACCGGATTACGTCTTTATGACGAAAAGGGGCAGGTTAGAATAGAAATTGCGTTGGAGTGATAAGATGCTAATCCCCAAATTTAATATTTATCATGATGGCGGAGAAATAGATAATATTCTTCAATCATTCGGCTTTGTTATCCATTCAGAAGAAGTTGATTTTAAAAAAAACAGCTTTCAATTCGATCAGCGTTTTCTTAAAGGTGGCAGAAAAATAGTTGCGGTTCCTCGCATTGATATTGCCCATACCGGTAATAAATATCCAGCAATTGAGAACGTCCATATATATGGAAATATCGTTAGCTGGAATTATACGAATTTTTGTATTGGATGTGCAACGATACCTATCATTCATGTTTTTAAACTGATTTAACGTTAATTTATGAAACCGGTAATAAAAGTAAATGGTGCAGAACTTGGGATTTTCACTTCCGTCACTTATGTCTTGGAAAGATTAATCGATTTTTCCAGGGAAGGTACGCCAGATCAAAATGTGCAAGGGTTCAAAAACTTAAGATATAGCGTAAATCATCCAAACATTTTGAATAGCTATTTGGTATTTCATCGTAATGCGAGGAGGGAGGGTGAAAATTCAACCTATACGGAGGCAATCAAGCAAGGAAATGTATTTGCTATCCGCGCGCACAATACGACAAATGTTTATATTTATAGACCCCAACTACCTAATGACAGCAATGACAAAGGTTTTTTGAAAATTCACAACGAAAAAAAGGAATTATTTTATTCGTCCAGTCATCTACCCTTAAAAATAGATGATATCGTTTTCGGCCCATTTCCAAAACCAGGCTATTTCGGTCAAATGACTTTAGTCTATATTACTGCCGTTTATGAGCCTGATAATCAAGCATTGGCATTCGTTAATGGTTATAGTGTTTCAAAAGATGGCATTATCGCAATCACAGAATGGACCGGTCCTAGTTTTGGCTGTAAAGGTTGGGGGTACAATAATAACTTTGGTGCGGTGATGGCTTATGCGCCTGACGCTTATCCAAGATGGAAGTAACCAATTCATAGAGATCGTTTAATTGCGATTTTCTATATCAAAATTTCAGGAAAAAACATGATTTATAAAGATGGCACCGTAACTGTCGTGTCAGGCTCTTCTATTGTCAAAGGCACAGGCACAAAATTGAACAGTAATAATCCGTTGGTATCACCTGGCATGTTAATGCTGATTAAAATCGGTAATATTAACTATCCTTACATGATAATGGCAGTTAACAGTGATACTGAATTAACGTTAGCAGATAAGCCGACTTTTAGCGCTACCGACACAACGTACACCATTAATCTCACCGAGCCAAATAATAATAGTGATGCGGCAAGAGCACTGGTTGCAGCTAACACTTATATCCTTTACTTCCTGCAAAACATGGATACCTGGATGGGGGACAACGGTGTCGTTGAACTTACGCTACCCAGTGGCAAAACGGTTAAGTTAGAGTCGATTAAAGCATTACAGGAGCTTGTAAAAGGTAAAGCAGATACAAAAAGCGTTGAAGCAATCAGTAAAAAATTAAACGAGAAGTTTGATAAAACGGGCGGTGAAATTAACGGTGATGTGCAATTAAATGCTGGGAAAATAAATTCAAAGCACGGGGATAAGGTTGTGTCCCATACCTTTCAGGATAAGGATGGTACCTTGATACAGATGGGTGATTTTGGATTAGGCGGTACAACTATTTATGAAAGAGGAAATGAATCGATAACAGGAGGCTGTGGTTTTTTTAGTAATCTTGGTTATGATGATGACCGCTTTGATGGTAAATGGGGTTCAGGAATTAGACTCCAGTATGATAAGAATAGTTTTTATTTTCTCTTTCTAGATGGTTATGGGAACACATGGACAGCTATCCATTTGGCGGATAAACAGTCTTTTAAGTTAAAAAAGCAATGGAGTGAAAATAACACAACGGTTGATGGTAATGGTTTTATCAAAAAAGCCTCACCGATTATTAAAATTTATCCTAATGGGAATTTTGGAACGAATGAGGAGTCAGAAGGCGCGATTGTTCAACGACTCGATACAGGAAAATATTTGATTTCCAGAGTATTGGGCTATAACTCAGACGGCGCATGGGGTGTGAATGGAGGTGTTTCAGTACCTAAAGATATTAATGGATTAGAACTTATCTACGTCAAAGACAAAATTTTATCTAATGGTAGCATCGAGATTCAAACATTTCACCGACAACACCCCCATTTACAAGAAGATTTTCAGAACTGGCGGATTAAAGAAATTATTGATGGAAAACCAACTTATTATATCGATGGTGAGCCGTGTGATATTCCGCCATCGACATGGCTAGATGTGAGGGTAGAGATGCCGGTTGATTCAATCTGGAATCAGCAACACGCGCAAACCAAATAGCCCCATCACAGGGGCATCCTATTAGCAGCATTGGTGGAAGTTGTTAACCATTAACTGTTAGTTGCGTGTAAGTGGCTTTGTGTGAGATAGCGGTTTTGCTCTAAGCATAATGGTAAAGATAGCACACGGGGGTGAAAAATTAATTTGTACATAACTGTGTATATAAAAATAACTTTAATTACCATAATATTAATTAGTTCATTGATTATTAATATTATTTTTAAACAAAGATTTATTTTATCATCAAATAAATGAAATGGCTCTCAAGCATAACGATCCCTAATGGCAAGTGATGTTATTTATTTTTTTATGGTAGTGAAAATGAAAATAATTATTGCCCCGGATTCATTTAAAGAAAGTTTGACCGCCAAGCAGGCTGCACGAGCTATCGAAGCTGGCTTCATGGCCGTTTTTCCAGCAGCTAAATATTTATGTTTTCCGATGGCTGATGGAGGAGAAGGCACAGTTGACGCTTTAGTTGCGGCTAAAGGGGGACAACGTATTGAGTTGGCCGTAGCAGGGCCTTTAAAAACCCTGGTGAAAGCTTATTATGGCTTACTGGATAATGGTGATACTGCTGTGATAGAAATGGCGGCAGCGAGTGGCTTAATGCAAGTTCCTTTAGACCAGCGTAATCCTTTATTAACAACCAGTTTTGGTACTGGTCAATTAATGCTTGCCGCGCTTGATCACGGCGTTAAAAAGATCATTTTAGCCATCGGAGGAAGTGCTACGGTGGATGGCGGTATTGGTATGATGCAGGCGCTGGGCGCCAGTTTTTATCGTAAGGATGGTCATTTATTAGAATTTGTTGCTAAAGAAATGGCTGAACTAGAACGGATAGAGCTATCAACTTTAGATAGCAGATTACAACAGTGTCAGATTGAAATAGTCTGCGATGTTAATAATCCGTTAATTGGTCAACACGGTGCGGCAAAAACATTTGCTCCTCAAAAAGGGGCTACTGACGAAATGGTTACCCATCTAGAACAGGGTTTACTTCATTACGCCGATATTATTCAATCCATGACTGGCACTGATTATCGATATCTGCCAGGTTCTGGCGCAGGCGGTGGAATTTCTGTCGCTGCATTGGCTTTTCTCAATGCAACATTGTGCTCTGGAATTGAAACAGTTTGTCAGGCTATGCACTTTAAAGATGAATTAGCTACAACCGATTTAGTTATAGTAGGTGAAGGAAGTATGGATGGACAAACATTAAATGGAAAAGCGCTAATCGGTATTGCTAAGCTTGCGGCTCAATATGGTATCCCCGTTATCGCCATAGTGGGTATCCAAGGAAAAAACATTGCAGCTGTTTATCAGCAAGGGGTCAATGCCGTATTTAGTATTTTACCCCGCGTGTTATCACAGCAAGCAGCTTTAGAGCAGGGAGAATTAAATCTACAGCATTGTGCATATAATATTGCAAAAGTTTTACAATGCGGGATAATATTAGCTAAAAATTATTAGTTTTAGGCTTAAAATTAAAACTTACTTATTGTTTATTTTTTAGCAAATTTAATTAAATTAGTGTTAAACAGCTAAAACGCTGATTTATTGGCTATTGAGTAAATAATTTGATGGTTGTTGTTAATCTATGCTTAACCAAGCCCCTTATTAATATTGCTAAATAAAATAATGCTTAATTAGGCTAGTTTTAATAGTGAAAGATATATTTTAAACGTCCGGCAACTGCATTTGTTTGTTGTAAAAAAAGTAATAATCTAATTTAATATTAATAATTTTTAGTTCTGCTACTTGTTTAATATATAATTATTTCAGTGCTTGAAATTTAAATACAGTTTATTTTGCCAGTAAACACTCTTTATTGATAGTTAAAGGTTTTATTAGCAAAATATAAAGGAGAAGCGTTGATGATAGGACTGGTGAAAGTTTCCAGTCATATTAGGTGGTTTACATTCCTAAGTTGGACATTAATTTATTTTATTTCGGCTGTTATTTCTAAGGAAGTACAAGTACCGTATGATGAATCGCTAGTTGTGGTGTGGTTTCCTGCTGGCGTAAGTATTATGGCATTTTTATTATCACCAATACGTGCCTAGCCGGCTTTTTTGTTTTTATTTAGTTTGGTCAATTGGTATCTGGAACCGGAACCATTTGATGTTGCCTCTTCTATGATGAGTATGGTTAGTGCGGTTAGTTTACTTATTTCTCCGTTATTAATTGCCTCTATTGTAAGATATTTAGCGCAATATCAATCGCCATTAAATACCATTATAACTTGGATTATAATTTCAGCCGTAATATGTGCTATTGATAATTGGTTGAGTGTGCTGTTGTTGGACTCTCTTGATGAGAAGATTATTTTAGATGATTTTCTTACCAGTTGGCTGGCTGATATGTCAGGTATCTATTTTGCTGTCGCGATGTTATTAGGTTTAGTGCAACCACAGTCATTAAAGCAGCTTAACAGTATAAAAAAAATATTATTAACATTATGTTGGTTAATGATGTTGGCAATCAGTAGCTGGTTAATTTTTTCTGATCAGATAACTGGACTGAAAAGTTATATTAACTATCATTATGGCTCAGCATTAAATATTATATTGGCTTGCATACCCATTATTTTCATTATTCTTTTGATCCTATTTCTACAAGATTTTGGTCGAGGAATTGGATTATTAGTGTTGGGAACCATTGTTATTTTCTATAGCGAACAGGGCTATGGACCTTTCTTTTTACCTGGCTTATTAAGAGAAGAACCTCTATTACTTGCTCAAACTTACCTGTCCGTTATTGCCATTTTTATGTTGCTACTTTCACTGCTTGCAGCATCTCAAGTAGAAAGAACGAGTAAACGTGCATCAAAATCCCTTATTCGTTACCAATTATTTATTCAAGAAGACAAAATAAAATTTGATCCGCAAATTAAATTAATCACATCGTTACCGGTGAAAAGTGATATTCACCATATATTACAAGCGATTGAAATTTCTGCCCATGAAATGTTAAAAGAGCACTGGTCATTAGTAAGCTCCCATCATGGTATGCCGGTCAACTTTCAATTAAAGGGGTTAGATGGTGAATGGCTTAACGTGCGTGATCGAATATTAATCACTATTGCTGATAAAATTAATCCAATGCTATTAGGTGAATGGGAAATTCTTTCAAAATCAAAGGTAGATTTATAACGGATTGTTTATGTTGCAAATTGCTTGTTTACTTTTAGGTAAAAAATTTATGCACCAGCAGGCGATTTGGTTGCTAATTGGTGGGCTTTATTGGGCTTAGTGATATTGTGTGATGAATTAGGACAAACACGTTATATTCCGGTGGTCTGGATAAGCATATTCACATTAATTGAGAGTTTAATTACTCTGAGTGTCGCCAATACTGGCATCGGTAGCCAAAAATTTATCCTTTTTCTTAAAGGAGGATTATTTTTTCTGGTATCAGTTTCTCTTTTAATTGATGATAATTATAGTCATTTAATCTTATCAATAGTGTTAGGCTTTAATTATTTATTACTTGCTATATTTAGTATCGTGTCCGCATTAGTGGTTCGTCATCGCCTATGGAAACGTACTATTTGGCTAGGTGGATTTTATTTATTCTTTGCTATGATAATCTTATTTCCTTACCCCCTTAGTTACCAATCGACATTTCCAATCGTTTTGGCTGCGTTATTGATACATAGTGGAATCTCTGCCATCCGTTTTTCCAGTAAATTACGGGTTATTCGACATGGACAAACGATATTTACTTTAATGGCTGATAGCGCATTATCACAAAGAGAATTTGAGCAGCAAGAAATTAAAATAGATGTTGTCATGCCACTAACTGAAGAGCAGCAAACGAGTAACAATTTGTCTCACACTTCACCGCTTACTGTGCATATTTGGACGCCAGAAGGCTCGGCTGATTTACCGCCCAGACCGCGCCCAGTAATTAATCGTTACATTGCAGCTGTTGACCGTAATGGTATTATTTCTACCGGGCATGCTGCATTGGAAATCAGAAATCAGATTTATATTAGCTTATATCCAATCGATGATATCGATCGTTCTCCTTCTGAATTTTTAAATAAATTAAAAGCTACCGCAGAAAATAATGTTGCAGGTGAATTTCAGCCTGACTATGACTCTGAAGTTTCACAGTGGTGTCGATCTGATTTTCAGATCCATTTTTATCATTATAACGCGGTTACTTTGGCAATTTTTTGGCAAAAATATCGGCAAATAGCGCTTTATAATCTAACTTATCGCAATTGCTCAAGTAGTGTGGCATATGCGCTAGAAGCTGCGTTAGAGGGGGTACTGGCTGATAAAAGCAATAATTTTTTAACGCTGGTAAAATTATTGCTGGCGCCGGAATTATGGGTTGCATCGCAAATTCGCCAGCGAGCGATATCCATGGCCTGGACGCCGGGATTAGTTATGGACTATTCTCGCGCCTTGAATGCGCTAGTACATCCTACCCCCCATTGCTGGTACCAGCGATTTTTGCGTATTTTTCATTCTAGTTAAATAAAAAAGCCAGTCGAATAAATAATCACGAGCAAATTTGTTAAATTTAACTTATTGTTTTAATTGCTTAATAGTATAAATTGAGTTTTTATAAATTATTCTTATTAGCTATAATTTATGCAAATTTTTAATAAAAATAGCAAGTTCACTTTATCATATTTTGCGTTAATCAATGGCAAGCAATAGATAGAAATATTAGATTTATTTTCGACTGCTAACTATTTAGACTTAAGTTTAATTTAATATATTAAGATTAATGTTGTCATTTTTATGATGATATTGCTTTTAATTTTCTGTTGCTACGTTTATCATTCTCTCTTTATTCAATCTATTGGCGCAACTGGTTTTGGCTATTGCTGGGAGTCTTCCTGATTAGCTAATACAGTCTTTTTCCTGTTGCGGTTCTATCTGCATTACTATAAGGGATAGAGTGATACTTTAAATGACTGAGACAACCTCTCTTACACCACTGATCGAATTAAAATCCTTAACTAAAGGTTTCGATGGCAAAAATATTATTTCACAGTTTAATCTTACGATTAATGATGGTCAATTTCTTACCATATTAGGTCCGTCAGGATGTGGTAAAACGACTATTTTGCGGTTAATTGCTGGATTAGAGCATGTTGATAATGGGCATATTTTTCTTGAAGGTCAGGATATTACCGATATTCCGGCTGAACAGCGTCATGTAAACACTGTTTTTCAAAGTTATGCTTTATTCCCCCATATGTCGGTATTTGATAATGTTGCATTTGGTTTACGTATGCAGAAAAAATCTTTTCAAGAGATCAAACCGAGAGTAGAAGAAGTGCTACGTATGGTGCAGTTAGAAGACTTTGCCCAGCGATATCCCCATCAGTTATCGGGTGGACAGCAGCAAAGAGTGGCAATTGCACGTGCAGTTATCAATAAACCTAAAGTTCTTTTATTAGACGAGTCCTTATCGGCGCTAGATTATAACTTACGTAAAAAGATGCAAAGTGAATTAAAAGCCTTGCAACGTCAGTTAGGGATCACTTTTATTTATGTCACCCACGATCAAGAAGAAGCGCTCGCCATGTCTGATCGTATCTTAGTTATGCGAGATGGGCATATTGAACAAGATGCGTCGCCCCGTGAAATATATGAAGAGCCAAAGAATTTATTTGTCGCCCGGTTTATCGGCGAAATTAATATTTTTGATGCGATAGCATTACACCGTATTGATGCGCAGCGTATTCGAGCTAATGTTGAAGGCTATGAGTGTGATATTTACACCAAGCTTGCTGTATCGGAAGGTCAGCCATTAAAAGTTTTATTGCGACCAGAGGATTTACGCGTTAAAGAGATCGATGATGAACAGCAGCCTGCTGGACTTATTGGACATGTCCGTGAACGCAACTATAAGGGTATGATGCTTGATACCGAAGTCGAAATGAACAACGGTAAGCGGGTGATGGTCAGTGAATTTTTCAATGAAGATGATCCGGATGTAGACCACTCGTTAGCACAAAAAATTGCTGTGACATGGGTAGAAAGTTGGGAGGTCGTACTTCTCGATGAAGAATAATCGTAAATTTTTTCAAAATGTTATCGTTATCGGATTGGTTTCCTGGTTGCTTTTGTTTGCCTTCTTACCCAATTTGATGATCATTATTACTAGTTTTTTGACCCGTGATGATGCAAATCTAGTCGATATGGTTTTTACCCTCGATAATTATACCCGGCTATTCGATCCCTTATATGTAGAGGTGATGTTTCACTCACTAAATATGGCAATTATTGCTACTTTGTGTTGTTTATTGATTGGCTATCCATTTGCATTTCTTCTGACGCGATTACCACCCAAATTGCAGCCATTAATGTTATTTTTATTGATTGTGCCATTTTGGACTAATTCACTTATTCGTATTTATGGGTTAAAGATTTTTTTGAGTACCCGTGGCTATTTGAATGATTTTTTGCTGTGGATTGGGTTGATAGATAAACCTATTCGCATCATGTATACGCAAGAAGCCGTCATTATGGGATTAGTTTATATTTTGTTGCCATTTATGGTGATGCCACTTTATTCCAGTATTGAAAAATTGGATAAATCTTGTCTTGAGGCTGCACGGGATCTTGGTGCTAACAAATTTCAAACTTTTTTACGTATTATAGTGCCACTAACTATGCCAGGTATAATAGCGGGATGCTTATTAGTGCTATTACCAGCAATGGGATTGTTTTATGTAGCGGATTTAATGGGTGGGGCAAAAAATTTATTAATCGGTAACGTTATCAAGAGCCAATTTCTTAATTTGCGCGATTGGCCTTTTGGCGCAGCGACCAGTATAGTATTAACTATTGCTATGGGCCTACTACTCTATGTTTATTATCGTGCTGCAAATTTGCTGAATAAAAAGGTGGATTTGGTATGATTGGACGTTTTTTACGGAGTGGATTTCTCACCATCATTTATGCCTATTTATATATTCCAATTATTATTTTGATTGTCAATTCATTTAATGCCTCACGCTTTGGTAATGTGTGGCAAGGGTTGACCATCGAATGGTATGACATGTTGTGGAATAATGATAGTTTGTTACAGGCGGCAGGTCATTCATTAACGATAGCGATGATTTCAGCTAGTTGTACTACTTTGATTGGTTCATTAGCAGCGGTGGCTTTATTTCGTTACCAATTCAGAGGGAAATCATTTGTTAGTGGTATGTTATTTGTTGTCATGATGTCTCCTGATATTGTGATGGCAATCTCATTACTATTAGTCTTTATGTTATTAGGAATTTCTTTAGGTTTTTGGTCTTTACTCTTCTCTCATATTACCTTTTGTTTACCGTTTGTCGTTATTACGGTTTATGCGCGATTGAAGGATTTTGATGTGAAAATGTTAGAAGCTGCGCGAGACTTAGGTGCGAGTGAATTAACTATTTTACGGCAAATTATTTTACCATTAGCCTTGCCTGCTGTCATTTCAGGTTGGTTATTAAGTTTTACTCTTTCAATGGATGATGTGGTTGTGTCTTCTTTTGTTACTGGACCGGCTTATGAAATATTGCCTCTGAAAATTTATTCAATGGTAAAAATAGGGATCTCACCAGAAGTTAATGCGCTAGCGACGGTTTTATTATTATTTTCATTAATACTTGTGCTGTTGAGTCAATGGATGTTAAAAATAAAATCGATAAAAAATATAAATTAAACTAGTGTCAGAATTAAATGTGATGGATCCCAAGTATTGGCATATTACCAGGATGTTAATTAGTGTATTTCGGTTAGCGACGATTATTTGTTTTTTATTTTATTAAAAAACTCGAAATAGTTTTTTCTAGTAAAATTCGTCACTAAATGGCATTTATAAGCTTTACCCCATTACAGGTGCCCATATAATAACTTTTTTACCTAGACAAAAAAGTCTATGGGTTTTCACTCACTATATGTTTTTATGAAGGAAACACTCTATGAAAAAGTGCTCCTTATGGCTTGCAGCAGGGATTATAGCCGCGAGTATTGGCTCCGCGATAGCAGCTGATGATAATAAGGTAGTCTATTTTTATAATTGGTCAGAATATGTTCCTCCTGGGCTACTTAATCAGTTTACTAAAGAAACGGGTATCAAGGTCATTTATTCGACTTATGAATCTAATGAAAGTATGTACACCAAACTCAAAACTTATACTGAAGGTGCTTATGATTTAGTGGTACCTTCAACCTATTTTGTGGCGAAAATGAGTAAGGAAGGCATGCTACAAAAAATTGATAAAAGTAAATTGAATCAATTTAAAAACCTGGATCCAAATTTATTACATAAATCCTTTGATCCTAAAAATGATTATTCAATACCTTATATTTGGGGAGCGACAGGTATTGGTATCAATAGTGAGGTTATTGATCCTAAAACCATTACCTCTTGGGCAGATTTATGGAGACCTGAATATAAAAATGGGCTGTTATTAACTGATGATGCACGGGAAGTGTTTCAAATGGCGCTACTTAAGCTAGGTTACTCAGGCAATACAACCGATCCGATGTTAATCAAAACAGCCTATGAAGAGTTAAAAAAATTAATGCCAAATGTCATGGCGTTTAACTCTGATAATCCGGCTAATCCTTTTATACAAGGTGAAGTCGATGTGGGTATGCTATGGAATGGTTCTGCCTATGTCGTGCGCCAATCAGGAGCTCCGATACAATTTATTTGGCCAAAAGAAGGGGGGATTTTTTGGATGGATAGTTTAGCGATCCCTGCCAATGCGAAAAATGTTGAAGGTGCGCTTAAGTTAATTAATTTTTTGCTGCGACCTGATATTGCGGCTCAAGTAGCGCAACAAATTGGTTATCCAACGCCTAATTTAGCCGCCAAGCAATTATTACCAGCAGAACTTGTGGCAGATAAAACCCTCTATCCTGATGAAGAAACCTTAAAAAGAGGAGAATGGCAGAATGATGTGGGCAATGCTAATATTTTATATGAAAGTTATTTTCAACGATTAAAAGCGGGTCGTTAAATTTCATTAGGCTATTTTATCTTCAACTAAATTATTACAATAAAGCACCATCATAATATATGGTGCTATATTATTTACTGCTAGCTATTAAATCAGAAATCATAATTAAGAATCATATTTAATAAATTTGTTAAAAATTAATTAAGTTATTCTAAATTAATAAATTTAGCGCTTTAAAGTCAGCGATATATTTATTAATTAAAGATGGTGTAATCGCTGGTATTGTATCTTCAACAGCAGAAGAGAACTTATTAGGCAGAAGCCAAAAATTGCTGGTTAATTTTTGCGGCTGCTTTAATTGGCTAATAACAGGTAACATAGAATACTGTTTTAAATTATTAGGTAATTTTTCCATGGGGCCAATTTAAATTGTTGATACCATTCTTCATAATCATCGATTTTTTTATATTAATACCTGAATTAATTAACCAATCAATAATCGTGTCAAGAGAAACTTTATCATTTTGTGGATTAACCATATTGAAAGTAAGTCGCTGATTGTGATTATTTTTTGATAATTTGATTATTGATGAAACGACAAAATCAACCGCTAATCCATTATAATGAGGGGATAGATTACTATTTGATTGATAAAAAGATTTTGGCGCAATTTTAGTATTAATGATACTTAATAATAATCGAGTAAATACATCAGTAATATTAAACTCAGTATCATATAGGCGATGCGCCAGTATCATACTAGGGCGAAAAATGGTAACAGGTAATTTAAAACGGTTATATGCCTCATAGAGCAAAATTTCACTCGCCCATTTACTAATAGCATAGCCATTCGCGTATTGGTTATTAATTTCTTGATAAGGTATTGCTTCACATATATTAGCATCTTCGTTTAATGGTTTAGTATTATCAGAAGGTATCGCAACGATAATGCTGGAAATGAAAATGAAAGGTTTTAAGTGATTGACGAGCGCTAATTTAATTAATTCGGCTGTGCCTAGCACATTTGTTTCGAAAAGGTGTTGATAGGGAAGTATATGATTAACTAAAGCGCCAGCATGAAAAATATGATCAATATTCTGCGATAAATAATGCCATGTTTTTTCATCAAGTCCTAATTTTGGCTTAGTTAAGTCGCCCGCATATACCGTTAGATGTTTATCGGCAAGCTGCTTAAATTTAAGCGCTAGCTGGTCGTTGTGTGGACTAAAAGTATTCATTAAACGTTGTTTGGCACTTTCATTATCTTTTTCGCGTATCACACATATTAATTTACCATCAGTTTTATTTAATTCTTCCAGTAGCGCTAAACAAAGAAATTTTCCTAGATAGCCATTCGCTCCAGTCAATAGTACGTTATGAAAGCTCGATAAGGATCGTGAAGAATTTTTTATTTGTTGAAAAATTTCGGGATCGATAAATTTATCTAAAGCTAATTGACTGGCATAAATTTTCTTTTTATCTATACCATGTATGGTAGCAAAAGTTGGGCATGAATTTATTATATGTTGATTTGATTTTATATAATCAGCAATATCATCCAGTGTACAAGTTGGATTGGCAATCATATCGACTGGGATCATAACCCCCCAAATTTTTTCTAATTCTAATGAAAATTGTAATGTAGATAAAGAATCGCCGCCAAATTGGCAAAAAGTTGCTGCTGAATTAATAACCATACCAGGAGAGCCGACTAGATATTGAGTTAATTTTATTACTGTTTCTAATATATTTTCTTTATTGATCTGTTGTGAAAATTTTGAGAAGTCATAATTGCAGATTTCTTGATATAATTTATTCAAATCATCAATATAATGAGCTTCAATTTTTTGCTTTAATGGTTTTCCTAGTTCCGATAATAAGCCATTTTTCTGACTGAACGGTTCTGTATCGATTAAGAAATCACGTGGCACTTCATAGGGTTTTAAACCGGAGTCCTTAGCAATTTTTTCGAGTGATTGGTGAATTAATCGTTTGATTTCGCGCTGTTGTTTATTATAGCGATATAATAATTCTGGTATAGGAATAATAACAGCTAATAAATAAGACCACTCACTATTGCCATAAATAAAAATATCCTTTATCAAAGGGCTATCTTTCAATAAAGTTTCAAGCATTGTTGTAGTGATAAACTCACCTTGAGAAAGTTTAATTACATTTTTTTTTCTTTCTATAACGACTAAATGATCTTTTGCTGTCTCTTTGACGATATCTCCAGTCATATAATAGCCTTGTTCATCAAAAAGTTGGCTATATAATTCAGGATGTTTGTAATAACCTGGAATAATGGTGGCTGTTTTAAGTAATAATTCACCTCGTGGATAAGGTTTATCGGTTGAATAATAACCTAGTACAGGAACATCAATAAGTTTATAATCCTCAACCGGTGGTTTTAATATCTTATTATTAATACAAATAGCCAATGTTTCGGTGCTACCGTACATATT
The DNA here is from genome assembly GCF_004768525.1 of Arsenophonus nasoniae. Lineage (NCBI taxonomy): Bacteria > Pseudomonadati > Pseudomonadota > Gammaproteobacteria > Enterobacterales > Morganellaceae > Arsenophonus > Arsenophonus nasoniae. The sequence continues at coordinate 2,554,624 of NZ_CP038613.1, read as the reverse complement.
TAGTAATTTCACTTCAAACAGCGATTCAATAAAATCAGTTAACTTGTTAGTTAATGGTGCAGAACTATAAAATATTTGTGTAACTCTACCGCCAAAAATATTGATACGTATCTCTTTTTTAAGCTTGCTATCAAGCAGTGGATCATGGATAGTTTTTTTTCTCCCTTCTAATTCACTTTGATATAGTTGTAATATCATTTCAGCTACCCTGGGTATTAATAAAAGCTCAGTTGGCTTTACTAAGGTAATATCTTCAAATAGCGTGGATAAGTTACTTTTAGCGACCAGATAACAAGTAACACCTTTAGCTAACTGATTGTAAAGTTGTTGGCTTGCTAAACCATGACATATCGGTAGATATAGGACAGTCCTATTTTCTTTATTAGTATTATTGGCAAATAGGCTAGCGTCCCACATATTTGATACAAATTTTTCTGTATAAATAGCGCCTTTGGGCGCACCAGTACTACCTGAGGTATAAATTATCATCGATATCGAAGATGTATCATCACTATTCTCAGGATAAGGTACTTTCGGTAACTGGCTACCTAAACGGATAATATTGGGTAATTCTTCGATTTTGATAATTAATTGATTTTGTAATTGTTCTAGTTTTTCTGCATTGTCATGGGAAGGGTCATAATCGAAAACAATGATTCGTTTTATTGAGTTATTATTTTTGGCTAATTCTACTGCTATAGGTAAGTATTCTATGCTGGCTGCGATTATTCGTGGTTCTATTTCTTGTAAAATAAGGGTTAATTCTTTAATTGATAAATTAGTTTGTAGTGGAACTATAATTGCATTAATTTGTACACAGGCGAGATTAATAGCAATATAGTCACTATGAATAAAGGATAGGATAGCCACTTTATCACTGGCTTTTAGTGGGTATTGGTCGTGCTGATACCATTCATTAGCAATACTTTCAGCTCTACTCCATAATTGTTGATAAGTGATTGTTTGATATTTTGCTGTTAATTGGCAAACAATGCGCTTGGATTTAGCGTCTTTTATACAACGCTTCACACGCTCGCCAATAGCAGGGCGATCATGATACTTTTTTATGATATTTTCAATGACATATACTAAACGCATAACACCTCCTTGTTATTTTTAGTACGAAATAAAAGTATATTAATTATACAAGTAGGCTTAACGTATGTTCAGTGATATTAAGTGAGTTGCAAATCATCGGGATGATATATTTACGCAAAGTAGGGTAGGAATGGTAATTAATAATAAGAAATATATGAGATAGCAACGATAACTTTTTGTTGATTAAAACAAATGGTTATCAATTTATTAATGGCGTCCCCTGCAAACATCATATTGATAATTTAATTAATTGATTTTTATTAATAAATATTAATGGATAAAATTTTACCCAATATTTTACCCATTTCCATCCGACATCAATTTTCTTTTAAATTCAAGATGATCAGCGTATAACCAGCGTGCTCTTCCATGAATAAGTTTTGCTTTAGGTAACAGCCCATCTTTAATTCTGTCATAAATAAATGTTTTACCGAATCCGGTATCTTGCATGATAAACTTAATGTCTACCCACGAGTCAGGTTGTAATCTATTCATTTTATTCCTCTCAATTACACGCAAATCTCACGCAATTTTAAATTGTGTACCTGTTCTGTTTCCGATCTTTATTAACTCTTCTTTATCGACAGTTGTTATTACCCCTCTTGGATTAATAAATGGCCGCCAGATAAGAAGCATTGAACCTTTAGTATTTCCGTTAACCGGTTTACCCGTATCTGCATTAATAAAAGAAATCCGCCCACCCGTGATCAGTCTTACTTCGTCTACTGTTTGCATAGCTACCTTGAACCAACCGACTGATGTGTCGGCTGGCACTAGCATGACGATTGATTTAACTCGCTCTTTGCATTCCTTTGCTGCCTTATAGATCCAAGGTAAGATATTGGAGTAGGGTGGGTTACAATAGATTGATCCAATGCTACTCCATTCAATTTCCAAAGCGTTATCTTCTTCACTTATAAAACGACAACACAGAGCGTTATTTATATCTGCCGCAGCATCCAGACAAAAGTTAAATTCATTATCAAGAGCTTTAAATATAAGGTAGGGAGTTTGCCAGCGATCGCGTATTTCTTTTGGTGTATTACTACCACCAAAGTCTGTTTTCATATGTTATTTACACCTCTACTAGCGTTTCTTTCCAGTCTTTATCGCCAATATCGACTTTAGCGACATAATGGTAAAAATGGTCTTTTTCTTTAGTTATCCAGATACCTTCCGTGCTATATATGATAGGTTTATGAAAGTAGCCATAAACGAAACCTTCATCATCTGCGGCTAAAAAATTAACGCCAGCATCAACTGTTAATTCAATACCAAAATAATCAACCTGCTTTATTTCTTTTTCACATATTTCAATTAATTTCATTTTTTATTTTCCTTGCATATACCAAGTTCTACGGTTTTCATTAACATGCCTTTCAGTTAATACATTAACTCTTAATCCGCTGTGGGCAGTTAATACTCCTCCTCCACCGTTGACTTTATATTTGCAAATTAAACCTTTGGGTGTTAATTTACGTTCAAGTAATTTAATTATCTTTAAATCCTCATCGTGATAACGAATGATCATTCCTGGTTTTAATAATCCAATAGTTGTGCAATTACTTTTATATCGACACATAGTATTACTCTCTAATTTAATTAATAAGAGTGCAGGTGATTTTTATAATTATTATTTTTGATTAAGGCGGGTTTAATATTTCCAGGTTAATGCTTTATTCTACATTTTCTTTATCCTTTTTATTATTTTCTAAAACAGAGATAATAAATATATTTGTCATTTAGTGATTCTTTCATTTCACATTAAACCCCTGTTCAGTTAGTAGTTGTTTAACATCAGCTAATGCTTCGTTATATCCAATTGCAATATTAGTAATAGCACGATGAGTGGATGTATAGTTTGCAGGAGGAAATTCAACTTCGATATTTTCTCTTGATGCTTGCCAAGCAGTCCACATCCTATTTGCGTACCTATTATGGTATCTCCCACTCGTAGGGCATCTAGTTAAAGTAGATTTAAGGTACCCTTGAGACTTTACCGCCCACTCTTCAAATTCTTCCCGCATTTTTTCGTTAGTCATTTTTTGTTCAATAATCTAAATTGCTATAAATAGCGTCATCAATAATTACACTTTTCTCTGATGAGCTTAATTCATCCCAATCTTTTTGAGTGAAACCTAAACATATTTCCATATGCTCTCGGTAAGCATTTAGTTTTATACACAAGATTACGTTATATTTCTTAGCAGTCATTGTTTTCATTTCAAAACCTCAAAGCTGATTGCCCATATAACTGATGATTATTACATATATGTAAATAATTACAGTATTTTGTTTAATTTATGTTATAATTAAGACTTAAAACTACAATATAATTTCCCTGGTGTTGGCTCGCCTTGCGCCGGTCTTTTTTATTTAGCATGATGCATTAACAAGAACAGATAATTTGTTGCAAGTACTTCCTTGTTAGGTTACCTTTTTCGTTACCCTCAACCATTGATAGTTCTTTCGCCATATCGAGGGAAATGTGGTAGTCAATTATAGTAGCGTTGTTGGCTTCCATTTTTTTGTGGAGGCAAATAAAGTCTTTATTTTCAACTAATCTAAAGTCTGAAATTCCCTTCTTCATCCATGTGTTAAAATCTTGCTTACTTCCCAAAAAGTAGTGTAAATCATGTGCATTAACCATCGTGATTAATTCACCATTGATGTTTTTTGTTTCGATATTGATAAAACTTTGCATAAGGTGATCCCTCAAAGTTAATTGATGAATGGGTATTAATTAAGTGGAATAGATTAGGGTGGGTAATGACTTCTTGTTTTGTAACTATTTCTTCAATGTGTCGAGGAATACCCCAAAATAAACCATAAGAGCTGGCACTAGCATGATGCCAATAACCAGTAGCTCTTGTCCGCCTAATTGAATATTGCCTAATTCGCCACGTTTAAACCTGATTTGTGGGTCAATGACGGTATCGGCGTGCGCAATGTGACCAACTATCAGTTCGAAAGCAAATGCTGCACTGATAAACAATAATGTCGTGATTAATAGTTTGATGATGTTAAGTTTCATGGTTGAACCTTTTAAAATTGGCTTATTTCTTAACGCAAATCGCTTTGGCGTTGATATCCTTGAACGTTTCAAACTCACGCTCAAACTGCTTAGCGGCGAATTGGCACATATTTTCAGTGTCAAATTCTTGAGTATGAACACTTGCAAAGTTACTTGATGCGTAAGGGCTGGCGTACATGGCCAAGATTAAAATCCACATGCTGGTTTCTCCTGTGTCTAAAAGGGGATGTCATCATCAAAATCAGGCTCAATAACAGGGTTATTGTTTGGCTGGCTTGTCGTTGGCATATTGAGTTTACCCTGGCTTTCCTGCGGTTTTCTCTCTTTCCTATTTCCCAATATTTCAACGTCATTGACCAGAAATTCCGGTGATATCCTTTGCTGACCGGATTTGTCTGTCCATTTATTTTCCTGATAGGCAGCAGTAATACGAACAAAAGTACCTTTTTGTGCATAATTATTGATATATTCCGCTATTTGCTTAAATGCCTTGCAGTTTATCCATGTTGTGTCATCAATCCATTGACCGCTGTTGTCTTTTCTTGATTTGCTGATAGCGATTGAGAATGCCGTGATGGGAATTTTATCTTGGGTATAGCGGATTTCTAATTTGCCGATGCGTCCGGTAAAGTTACACTGGTTCTGGTTTGCCATGGGGTCTCCACATATTGATTAATTTTGTTGATTTCTGATTTCAGCTTTTCGATAAATACTTGAACGGCTTGTTCAATTTCGTTAACTAAATCATCATCCTTGATAATTCGGATTTTATAGTAGGCAAGGTTAGGGGGAAGTCTGTCATCATAGCTGACAAAATCGCACCAATTTCTGCCTGTACACATCATTTGCCCATGCATTTGTAACAGGTATTCATATTTGGGTTTCCCTGTGAGAATGGTTTCAATGTGGGTAGTGGTGTTAGGGCATTTTATTTCGATAAGTCCATCATCATTAACCAAGCCATCAGGACTTGCCCCAAATAGCGCAATAGACGGGTGGGGAATAAAGCCCACTTCGGTGACCGTGACATCAAACTCATTGAGGCAATATCGCGCTCTGGCTTGTGGTTCAAGGGCAATGCCTCGTTCAATGGCCTGATTAGTTTTTATGTCTTCCCTTTGTCCGGTAAGTGTTTCACAGACTAACTGCATGAGGTAGTTTCGTTGCGTTGTTCCCCTGCCTTTGGATAACACCTTGTGTAAATTGCTGGCGGTGACTTTCCCAAGTCTTGCCTGAAACCACTCGTCCGTTTTCTGCTTCATGATTAACCTCGTTTTTAATTAAATCTTTATTTTCTTCGCCAATAATTCCTTTCTCTTCTGGTGTTAACTGTTCCCAATGGGATTTCATTGATTCAATGCCACCTTTTGCTGCGGTTTTTAAATCACGAATTAACTGCTCATAACGGGCTTTTTGTTGTGCTTGTTCTTGCTGTATCACAACTTTTTCCTGTTCGGGCAAATCTTCACCTGCATAGATATAAAACCCTAATCCAAACATCGAAATCGCTTTAGTCAGACAGCGCATCAGTGCTTTGTTGATATCAAAGGCGTTAGGGCTAGAAATGGCCTGATTTCTTTTATCCATCACCGGTAGCCACATTTTGCGGGGAAATTCGTTATCGCCTTGTTTAACCGTGAGTGTTAATGAGACCATGGCACTGCCATCATTGTTGTAGCTAACGGCATCAATGACATAGTAGGATTCTGGGTAGTGCGCCATCAATACGCCCCACGCCCAAGCCCATGAGAGATAAGAGAGGCCGAGTTTCTTTTCAACTTTATCGTTAACGTTAATCGCCGACAGCGTTTCCCAAACCTGTTGTTGAAAACTTTTTTCATTTTCGGTATGTTGTGTTTCGCTCATAGATATTTCCTCTTAGGCGCTCGAAGTGCTTTGTACTGATGGATGTTCTCATTTTTGAAATGGTCAAACAGTGCCTTCCAGATATCGTCAAAATCCTCGTGATTAAGTTTTCGCATCACTGAGGAAGGTAGGCAGTCATAAATAGGCTGGACTAGTTCGCTGATTTCATCGTCCAGCCTGTCTTCCCAATAAGCAATTTCTTGCTGTTGTTCGTACCAGTAATCTTGCATGGCGTAAGGATTCATTTGACCTCCTTGAGCTGGAATAGCATCCTGTTTTTTCTGGCTTTAATCTCTTCGAGTAATAACTCGATTTCATTTTGTGAAAAGGATGAATCCAGTAGCAGGATGGTAATTTTTTCTTTAAGATGGCGTTTCTTCACTGTTTCTGATTTAAGTGGCATGATGATTTTTCCCATAAGCCTTTAGTTGCAATGATAAAGCGATGAGCCATATATCTTGTCGATGGGTATCAATCGCTAACTTTGCAGCCTGTCTTGCCAGTGCTAGCAAGATATTGTCTTTGTTCATCGTTACTCCTTATGCCACCTGACTATATTTGTCGTGAGTGAATTCACCATTCCAGTCTTTCTTCATCGGTAGCTTACTTTTGAGGTATTGGTTATATAGCCATGAAGCTCCCTTTTTTAGTAGCACGATTTTGTAACACTGACGTTGCCCATAATCGTTTGTCATGATGAAGGGGGATTCGGTTAGATACGTATCTCTCGCATAGGAATGCACACGCCAGACATGAGCCTTGCTGATATCCTTTTCTGCATCGTAGAGAAAATGCCGCGATTCTAGAAATAAATTGACTTGGTTAATATTTACGCCATTAAGCTGCTTGCAAAACTGAACGGGTGTCATACCAACTTGGAATAGATTTTTTAAGCAATCAATTTCTGTTTTTTGCTCTTTGTTAACTAATGACAAATGTTGAACTTTCTCTGCCATTTCAGCAGCAAGCCGTAGTGCATCAGGAAGTGTTTGTGGAATAACATGTGTAGCCGTTTTTGCCTGTCTTTCACATTCAATAAAATACTGCCTTGCCTGTTTACCTTTTTCGTTGCGCTCAACCATGGATAGTTCTTTCGCCATGTCGAGGGAAATGTGGTATTCCTTTGCTGGACGGCCGCCATTTGGGGTTTTTCCTAAAATTACGATAAAGTCCTGACTCTCAATAAAACCGTATTGTTGAATGCGATCTTTTATCCAGTCTGCAAACTTCTGTTTACTTTCTAAAAACGTATGTAAATCACGGGCATTGACAGTCTGGATTAATTCACCGTTGATGTTTTTTGTTTCTATATTGATTAAATTTTGCATAAGGGTATCCCTCAAGGTTAATTGATGAAAGATTTTGCAGATTGAACCCTAAACCCGTTATACTTAACAAAAAGGAGGATTCCCTATGGGTCAGGTTGCATTTGATACTCAAGAATTTGTTGAAACATTAGAGAATGCAGGTTTGCCAAAAGAGCAGGCAAAAGCTATTTCTATTGCTGTACGTAAGTCACATGAGGTTGCTGATGTAGCAACCAAGCAAGATATTGCAGAAGTAAATCGCAATATTGCTGATGTCCGCAAAGACATGGATTTACGTTTTGAAAAAAGCGAAGCTCAAATTGCTGATGTCCGTAAGGACTTATCTGCTGAAATCGCTGATGTCCGTAAAGATATGTCTGCTCGTTTTGAGAAGAACGAAGCCCAGATACAAGCACGTTTTGAAAAAACTGACGCTCAGATAGCCTTGATTCGTAAGGATGTTGAACATATTGCTACTGGACTACTTTTAAAACTTGGTGGTGTAATTGTTGTGACTATTAGTGCTGCAACGGCAATACTGAAATTCTTCTAATTCTTGCGCTATAATTATCATTGTGGTGTTAGCTTAATGGTATAGCAGAGGGATTAAAACCTCGGTTGCAGGTTTAAGCCCTGCACAGCCCGCCAATTTCACGGTATATCTTCATCAGCCTACGATTCTCTTTCTCAAGACGATCATTTTCATTTGTTAAGCACCTGATAATTTCTTTGAAAGTGCGTATTTCTCTGTCATCATCATCACGAATATCAATACTGCTTAAGTATATTGAATCGCTCAAATCACGACTGCCATTAGTTACGCCAACCAGATTACCCATATTAGGGTGTTTTGCTGTTAAAATGCGTGGATTGTCCAGTCTCATCATTTGTACTCCTTTGTTTATTCTAATTATTTATTGCTGTGTTAGTACCCAATTCCAATGGCACCCCTACAATCTGGTGGGTTACTGGTTAAATCGCGATTTTGTTTTTCACGAATACTCATATTTGCACATTGACCAAGAATTAACTTATTATTTTCTAAGGCTACAAATGCGTCTCTAATCTTGTGGCTTAGAGTATTAATATCAACTTCGTTTAATGATAAATCGCGTTTGTAATTAATTTCTAACAGATTAGCTAAAACTTCACGTGCTTTGTCTTGTGATTTCTCACTTAATTCTTCAAATTTCACAATTCCTCCTAAATATTAATAAGTTTAAGGATGCATGCCGAGTGCCTCTCGGTGTCCGATTACAGTCATCACGGACGGGTAAACGCAATCAAACTATATTTAGCTATATAAATAGATAATTTATAGTGTGTTGACTGTCCCACGAGCGCAGAGCCGCATTCACACATCCTTAAATTGATTATGGGTTAAAAATAATGCAAGTTTATTAATTACCCTGATTTAATTTTAACCTTACTATAAATAGGGAGGTTATTTTGTGTAATATACGATAAGTGATTAAGCGAGCTGTGATTTGGGCAGGAAAGTTACTGCAATTAGAGAATAATCATCAATACTAGTATTTTTATTTATTCTTCTTTGTAAGCTGGAAGCAAAGCGTATAGGGTTTTTTAGTGTTTCGATAGAGAATCTGGGGCGCTTTTCCCAAAAATGATGGGCACCATCTGACATGATGTACAAATTCAAAAGCCCATTATTTTCAATAAGTTCAGAAACTGGATAGCATAGCTTCTGGTATTGAAGCTCAACAATTCTTGATATAGCCGTTGTGAGTTTATTTTTTCCTTTAATATTTTTTAACTCTTTTTTTGTATATATTTTTTCATCTAATAGACTTTGATGTACGGTATGGTCTTTAGATAATTGGATTAGTTTATTTTTATTTTTTACATAAATTCTTGTATCACCAATATGACCTATATGGACATTATCGTTGTTAACATAACAAAAAGTTAGGGTTGTTGCAGAATGATATAAATCAGGATTTTCATCTGATATTTTTAATATCTCATCTTTGATAGTGCTGAATATAGAATCTATATCTATATCATGATCTAAAACCATTTTTGATAGGTTATTAATAGCTATTTGAGAAGCTAATTTAGCACCTTTATATGAACCGACACCATCAGCTATCGCAAAGATATAACCATTCCCTATTTTTAAAGGAGGTAAAATAGAATCCTGATTTTCCTTGAAATCGTCTTTACCATAAGAAAAGAGACCACAATTTAACAGCTCGATCATTGATTCCTCCTTTCAATTACGTTGTTTAAAGCAGCTAACATTTCTGAAACAGATTGGTACCTATCTTTACATCTTAGATTAGTACTCTTACGTATAATGTCATCAACACCGTCAATCGCTGAAATATCCATTTCTTCCATTATAACGCCAAGTGCGTAGATATCTGACTGTATACTATATTCTCCCTTCTTCGCTTCAGGTGACATATACTCTACAGTTCCTAACGCAATCTGAATCTTTGTTAATATCTCTGATTCAGATTCGTTATTTGAGTTTTTTATTAGGCCGAAATCTGATACTTTATAAACATCATTGTTAAATTTTAGAATATTAGCGGGTTTTAGATCTCTGTGAAGATAACCTTTCTGATGAACATAATTGACTCCCTTTAAGATCATTTTTGTTATTTCCATTTTTTTATTTATATCTAATATATTTTCAGAGAGTTCTTTTCTGAGGTCTGTTTGCGAAAGTTCCATGATAAATCAAGGATTTTTGATTTCCATGTGATGCATGCATATATAGACAACATTAGAATGTTTACAATTAGCTTGATAAAAAACTTCTCGTTTAAATCTTCTTCTCAATTCATCATGAGTAAATATTGAGCCAACATATTCTTTTTGAACGGATAACGTTTTTCTAGCATATTGCCCAGCTAATTTTCCATTCAAATTAAATAATTTTATTAATTCAACTTTCCCAAAAGTACCATTCCCAATTTCTTCAACTGGTTCTATTAAATAGTTCCCTTTTCTTTCCATACTTTTAGCCTTTTTTAAGTATGGACATAATTTACTATTAAATTAATGAGTAACCTATTAATTAATTGCTTCAAAATTTTGCTGTAGCTTCCCTAGACATCAGAAAAGGGCGGCGTAGTTTTGGTTTGACTGAATACAAAGCTACTTTTGGCAGACAACAATTATCAAAAGAATCATAAACTTTAGTAGGACGAATTGATATTGCTTTTTCTACACGATTAATCACTTTTCTTTTTAGTGAAAGGACAGGGCGTTTAGTGTTTGTTGGTGTTTGTTGCTGAGAGGGTTTGCTTCGATTTAAGGCTGCTTTCAGTGCCATATTAAGCGCTTTGTTATAGTTATAGGCTGCTTGCCTGGCTCTTCTACGCTCATGTCTTCTACTACGAGCATTATCATAACCATGAAAGTTACACATATTACCTCCTGACAATAAGTTTTGGTGGTGTGTGCCGGAGGTATCCGGATTAGATTTACAGTCATATTGGTAGTACCCTGGTGTTGGTTTTTAACTTAGCGACTGTATTTTTGTTATTTCACACACCCCAAAACCGACTGTTTGGGTGTTTTGTGGTTACGCTTTTTCAGCGAAAGAGTGTTAAAGAGCGGTACTGCTTAATTGCATTTAAATTTATTGCGCCTGTCTTTTCACCACATCAGGCTCGGTGGTATCCTTGCTGTTCTCTACAACAACAAAGAAGAAAAAATTATGTCTAAAAAAAATGATATTCCCACGTTTCCTATTGCTGGTTGGAAAATCGGTCCTTTACCAGGTTACGATGCGCTGGCGTTGAAATTTCAATTTCTTTCGTCGCCTATGCAGTCAATTAATGAAGCTCAGGAAACTCAGTTCTTTATTATTAATCCACAGATGGCTCGAACACTCATTGCTGATCTAACCAAACATATTGACACCTTGGAAAAGTCTGCCATTCAATCTCCTCAAGGAGATACCCACTAACTAAAAACACAGTACTAACCGCTTTTTGTTCAAAGCGCCTAAATTCATAGGTGCTTTTTACATTCGTCATATCTTAAATCCTCGGCTTAACTGTCGTCACTTGCCTTCATGTTCGTACGCCTCAGGCTGGCTACTTGGCAACGTCTGGCACAGTTTCAGATAACTCGTGGTATTGTCTGTCGTCTGCCTGTTGCAGTGAGTTGATGAATATAAATTTAAGTTATCTTAATGAAAAAGTCAACATTAAACTAAAGATAACTTAAATAATAAGGTAAAATTTTTAATATAAATTTATAACGTGATGATTTTTAGAATAATTGTTTTTTCAGCGATAAAAAGGATTGTTAAAAAAAGAGGAAGGTTAAAGCTGAGGAACTTCTTAGGAGAAAGGTGAGAGGGCAATAAAAAACCCTCGGGGTAGCATTCAGTTATTTGCTATCGTTTGGTGTGGTATTTTGTTGAGCTGGTTGTTGCTCATCTTTATCTCCTAAATGAACATGGTAAAATAACATTATTTACTTTATAAATATCAATCAATTATCATTCTCACGATGCTCTTTTTGACTTCTTCTCTTTTTCTTTCATTTCTTTATAGATTCGTTCAAGATTAGCCCGAGTCTCAGTAATCTCTTTCAGATAATTTTTTTGTTCATCTTCTGTTAATGCATTGAACATTTCTAGAAGATTTTCTTCTCTTTTGGTTAGCCTGCTATATTTATAAGTATCATTATCACATCTAATAGGTTTTTCTGAAGTTGTACCTCTAAGTATATACTCAGCAGTGCACATTAACGCATCTGCTAAAGACAGCAAGTTGTCTCCCTTTGGTTCAGTTTCTTCTTTCTCCCATTGGGAAATTGCAACGTGAGAAACCCCAACTCTTTTCCCAAGCTGTTTTTGAGTGAGCTCAAGCTCTTTACGGCGCAGTCTAATGCGTTCACCAATCGATTTCATTTCCATAATTAAGTAATCTTAATTCCTCTTGACTTAAGTTTCCTTTAAAATGATAATTAAAGTATTCTTTAATGGAGGTGTTAATGCTAAAAGATGAGGTCGTGAATTTTTTTGGTTCTCATCGAGAAATCGCATTGAAATTAATGATTTCTGATTCAGCTGTTTCTCAATGGAGAACAATTATTCCTGAAAGATCCGCTCTAAAATTGGAGCGCATCACTAAAGGAAAATTAAAATACAGAACTGAGTTTTATAGAAAAAAATAAAATTATTGCTCTTTAACAACTTGGCCTCCCTGAAATTGGGAGATTTATAAATTCCCAGCCCATCGGGAGGGATAACTATTATCTGAAACTTATGGAATTAAGTATAGACATGGAAACTACGATTACACGCAAATCAAATGCAAAAAACATTGAAGCTAGAATACGTAATGGCATTCAGGCACATTCAGCAATAAGAATTGCTCAGGCTATTGGCGTCAATCCATCTCAAATCACGAGATGGCAGTCAGAGGATGGGATAATTCCGAAGATGGCAAAACTGCTTGATTGCATTGGCTACGATTCACCGAAGCAGGATTTAGTCATAACAAATATCTCAGGTGAAGAGATACGCCAGCTGATAGATATGCTGGAGCATTTGAGATTGCCAAAAAAAGAAGCTCCAGAGTTAAAAAACAATGAAGCTTGTGAACATTTCAAGGAGCTTTGTATTTAATTAGAGATTTCAGGAAGTTTAATGAGAAGGGAAACGCCAAATTTCCCTTTTTTCTTTCAATTTCAGCGAGGTCATTATGGCAAAAAAACGCCGATTTATCAATAAAAACCATGAAGAAAAAGCTCATCCAGATAGTCCTGATGGGCTATTGGTTGCTGCATCAAAAAATAAAGATTTTGCCCGTCGGTTAGTATCAGAATTCAGGAAGTTACAAGGAGATAAAAATGGCTGCAACAGTCACCAGTCTTGATGATTACAGAGTTAAAAACGAAGTCAGGGAGAATGCCGTGGCTGAGATTGAAAATGGGTATACCAGAATAGCGAATGAGCTACTTGAAGCGATAGCAGGTGCTGATTTAACTGTCAGACAGATAAAAATCTTACTCACTATAGTCAGAAAAACTTATGGCTTCGGCAAAAAGCTTGATCGAATTACGAATACACAAATTGCAGAAATAACAGGTATACATCATACCCATGTTTGTAAAGCAAAGAATGAAATGATTTCAATGAATATCTTAATCTTGGAAAAGGGAAGAATAGGAATTAACAAAAAAATATCTGAGTGGAATTTTAATATTAGCCAAAATAGCAAAACATTAGCCAATTCAGCTAATGATAATAAATTAGCTAAGTCAGCTAATAAAAGTTTAGCCAAGTTAGCTAATGTTAGATTAGCTGAGTCAGCTAAACACAAAAGAAATCTTTTAAAGAAAAAAGAAAATACACCCCTTACCCCTCACGAGGGGAATGATGAGAAATTAATTTCTAACAATCGAAAAAACAAAATCCCCTATCAGGAAATCCTACAGGTTTACAACGAGACAGTAGGTGACAGATTACCCAATGCTGAATCACTGAACGACAAACGAAAACAGGCTATTGGTAAATTCTGGAAAGAACTCAAAAACCCTTCGGTTGATGCTGCCAGAAATTATTTTGAAGTATTTGTTGAAACCGCTAATCCTTGGTATTTCGGTGAAAATGACCGAGGCTGGCGAGCAAGTTTTGATTATCTGCTAAGACCTGACACAGTAACCAAAACGAGGGAGGGTGCGCTATGATAAATCAGGTTCCCAATAACTTACCTGCTGAACAAAGTGTTATCGGCGGCTTGCTGATAGACCCCATGAGCGACAATGCCTTGAAGGTGTTTTCACTGCTAAGCCCTGATGATTTTTATGCAACACACCACCGATTGATTTATGCAGAAATGCGCACGATGAGCCGGAAACATCAGGCAATCGATATTATCACGGTGGATGAAGCGTTGTCTAAATCAGGGATCGCTCAAAAAGCGGGTGGATTTGCCTATCTTGCTGAGATAGCCAAAAATATCCCGAGTGCCGCAAACATCGTCAGTTACGCAAAAAGTATCAAAGAGTGTGCGGCAGGGCGTTATACCGTTGAAAAAGCCATGGATATTCAAAAGTTATTTACTCAGCCTAGTGCGCTAGGGCTTGCTGACAAAATCGATATGGCGCAACGTCTGATTGATGAGGCAGCAAAGTTTAGCAAGGTTGGTCACAAAACAGGGTTGCGTCGGATTGATGACGTACTGGATGGCGTATTCACAGATATTTGTGACCGCCAGGACAACCCCGAGAAACACTGCGGACTCAAAACAGGCTTTAGGGACTTTGACGACTTACTGAAACCTAAGCAAATCGTTAATGGCTCGTTGTTCGTGGTTGGAGCACGCCCCAAGATGGGTAAAACCACCGTGTTGACTGAAATGGCGAAAAACGTTTCCAATCAAGGGAAAACAGTATTGTTATTTAGTATGGAAATGACCGATTGTCAGTTAGCCGAGCGAACATTAAGCCAACAATCCAATCTTAATTCAAATCGGTTTTATGAGAAGCTGGAAGAGCATGAATGGGATGAGTTATGTAGTGCGATTGGTCGACTCAAACAGTGCCCAAATATCTGGATTGATGATACGCCAGCGATGACTTTGCATCACATACAATCAGAATGTCGAAAAATAAAACGTAAAACAGGCGATATTGGGTTTATTGGCGTTGATTATTTAACATTGATGCAGACTGAAAAAGCTGACAGAAACGATTTAGCCTACGGAAATATCACCAAAGGGTTAAAAGTCTTGGCAAAAGAACTTAATACTGTTGTCGTGTTATTAACACAATTAAACCGAAGTTTAGAACAGCGCACCAACAAAAGACCCATGCCCAGTGACAGCCGTGATACGGGACAAATTGAGCAGGATTGCGATTATTGGTTAGGGATTCATCGAGAATCGGTTTATGACCCTGACGCAGATAAAACTCTAACAGAACTCATACTACGGTTAAATCGACATGGTAAAACAGGAACGGTTTACGTTGACCAGAAAGGACTAAGTATTTTCCCTGTTGACCAGCATGTAGCCGCAGCAAAAAGCCAACCACAAAAAGAACCTAAGCGCTATTCCGAGAAGAAATTCTAATCAGGACGCCCCCAATGAAATACCAAATTGAAGCAACCCTTGTTAAGGATGGTGGCGAGCCTGTGCATTGGTATCGCTTTAGCGACAAAGCACTATCAGAAAAAGATTGCCTGAAAATGTTATCCCAGCCGTCCATGTTCAAAATGCAATTTAGAGAGCTGGATTACTACTGGACTGTTGTCAGTGACAAGGCTGGAAAGCGTGGCAAATTGCCAAAAGTGTTAATAAAGAATTTCAGTTGTATAAAAATAAAATAATAGGCAGGAGGCGCATTTGGAAGACAAATTACTCTTCCACGAATCAACGAAACAATCCGTCTGGCAAACCTTAAAAGCTGTTCTCGCAACAAACCAACCGCATCAACTTATTATCAAGCCTTTCAAGCAGACTCGAAGCCTATCGCAAAATTCACTTTTTCATTTGTGGACATCTGAGATAAGCAAATATCTGTGTGCTAACAACGCTAACTTTACCGCAGAGCAAGTGAAGGAAATGTTGAAACATACATTCTTAGGTTATGAAGTTGTAGAGCGTATCGATGTGACCACACAGCAGCCAGAGCGCGTCAGAACGCTCAGGAGGACATCAAAACTTGATACGGGTGAGATGCATGTTTTTATGCAAAAAGTGGAATGCTGGGCGATTGGCATATGTTGTTTCGTGACGATACCGGAGAGTTCGGAGTATATGAAATTAAAACAAGAACAGTAAAATAATGAAAATTTTATAGATCTATAGAGTTTATTTTTTTAACCTGATTTATTATTTATTATTGGAGGATGCAAGAATGGCTATAATAGCTGATTTTAATTTTGACGATAAACATTCATTATCGGATTATAATTTAATCAATAATGAAGACTATCCATTAGACTATAAATTCGTGGGCAGCAAATTAATTCTTCAGAATACTTCACCCTTTAATACTTCTATGCTTATAGATTTAAAGGATAATATCCCTGAAGGGGAAAAAATTAAGGTATTAATTAAGTCTGCAAAAGGAAAAGCAACAATACTTAATAATGGTTTTGAAATAAATAATGAAAGCGAGAAAAATGCAGAAGGAACCGCATCTGTTTTTAAGGTAGACTCAGATAATACTTCTGTTATCTCTATTTTTATTAATTCTGGTGATGATGCTAATATCGAATTTACAGGATATAAAATAGAATACGATAAATAATTACCAAAATTGAAATAAATTATTGCCCCTCAAATGAGGGGTTTTTTATTGGAAAAATATAATAAATGGCACTAAAAAGGGATAAATACGATGCCGTGTTCTCTGAATTAGTTCGCGAAAGAACAAACTGGATATGTGATTATTGCGGACGACATTTTCAGCATGAACGCGCTAAGCTGCACTGCTCACACTTCAAATCAAGGCGACACAAAGCCACCCGTTATCACCCCTTAAATAGTTTTTCGCACTGTCAAGGCTGTCATCGTAAGTTAGGCGAAGACCCTTACGAGTTTACCGCGCATGCAGAAATTACCTACGGTGAGATGACCATTGCCAAAATAGCGATGCTAGCAAATACCCCTGTAAGGCTCAAGGTGGGTGAAATGGATGAAATCTACCGTCAAATGAAAAGTGAGCTAAAAAGAATGAAAACCATGCGACTTGATGGATTTATAGGGCGCATTGAGTTTTTCTTACCGGATTGGTATCAGGCAGGTATTACCTTTCGAATGGGCGAAGAAAAAGCCCACACACTTTAAACCACCATTAATATTCAACGCAGGGCATTGAAACCATGCCCCTATTCCTATTTTTGCCGGAGGGGAGATGAGAGCGGTTAAGTCACTGGAATTAACAAAAGCACAGTATGACTGGGTAAATGGTTGGCTTGAGTTATGGGGGGCTTGGGTAAGCTCAGGAGAGCTTGATAAATGGCAATTTAATATTATCTGGCGATTCATGCAAAAGGCTAAAGGGGAAGGTATACCTTCCAGGCCAATGTGTAACGATGATGAAGGATTGCTCATTTCTCAAGTGGTTGATGCTGTTATGCGTATTGATGAAAAAGCCTACCAGATCCTGTTAAGTTATTACGTTTATGGAAAATCAAAATTAAGCATAGCCACCTATTACCACAAAATAGCGAAACCCAGAAGGATGATGACCAGAGCGGGGGGACGGCGGAAAAGGCCATCACCAAGAACATGCAGAAGGGAGATTGATGACATTTTCAATGCCAGCCTGTATTTAATACACAATCGGCTATTAACTGTCATGAAAAATCAAAATACTGTTGCTAAAATGATTAATTATATCTAATTAAGTCTTGACTTTAATGGACAAATGGCCAATAATTTTAAGGTAAGCTGATACAGTTGTATAAAAATCATAGAGCCTCGCTTTTTGCGGGGTTTTTTCGTTTTGGTTCTGACTCAAACTGTAAAATGAGGTAATTACTATGTCATTTAGTATACATAATTCTTTTAATTCACCTGAGATTCCTCCAAAAAAGAAAAACATAGAGCAACAATATATATTAATATTGACATCCGGAGATTATGCTTTGGCTAGAGCTATTTTTGGTCGGAATGATAGATTTCTTTGGTTTGAGAATTCAAGAGGGATAATTTCTCGAAATAAATACAAAGCTTGGGCAGAATTGAATTCTCTTAGTCGTCGAACGATTTTCGATGAAAATGAGATCCAGAACTATGTAATTGATTAAAAAATATTACAGGCGATACTATCGTTACGGTGCTGAATCTATTTGTGTCAAAAAATAAGTAATTAACCTGAATTTATCCCATTAATCATATCAGGCTGCACGGTGAGGGGCATTACGCTATTTGGGCTATGTTACCCGTCCAAAAAGCTTGAATAAACTTTAAAAATAAGCCACTGCAATACTCAAAAAGGCAGCAATATAAACAAGTAAAGCGGCTGTCTCCCTTTTTTAATTTAAAGCAATGGAACCCTCAACGAGAGGGTATATGCGTATGTCTGAAAAATACTCAACACCGGCTGCCTATCTGTGGGGCATCATGACGACCATCGGTGGCGTTATAACAACGATTTTTGATTTTTTAACCCTTGACCAGTGGGTTGCGGTGATGGGTATCGGCTGCACGATAGGGACATTTTTTATCAACGTGTACTACCGCCGAAGGGAGTACAAACTCAAGGAGCGTCAGTATGAAAATACCGAAAAAAATATTGATGGCGACCGGTGGTAGTGCGTTGTTTCTAGCATCAAGTATGATAACCCATTTCGAAGGATTGAGACTTAATCCCTATTTCGATGGTGGCGGTGTGCTTTCTGTTTGCTACGGGCATACCGGCAACGATATTGCGCGTAATCGGGCGTACACCAAAGCGGAATGTGACAAGTGGCTTGATGACGATTTAAACGCGGTCAAGCGCTATGTTGACCCACTGATTAAAGTCAATATCAATACGTTGACCCAAGCAGCCCTTTACTCATTTGCCTACAACGTGGGTGGGGGGAATTTTGGGAAATCCACACTACTCAAAAAGCTCAACGCCGATGACCGAAAGGGCGCTTGTGATGAGATGAAGCGATGGGTTTATGTGAAAGGCGAAGTCTGGAAAGGACTAATGACCCGTCGAGAAATAGAGAGTGTAATATGTTATGGCGACCTTACGCATTTGTCGTAGCGATTATTGCTGCATTGGTTTTGTCACTCGTTTTCATCAACGCCCGTTATCAAAACGTCAAGCAAAACTATCAGACGCTAAAACAGCAATATCAAGCGCAAATTGAAACGGTAAAATTTCAACAGCAAAAAATTGATGCTTTACAGCAGCTCGATATTCAACAGACTGAGAAATTAAATAATGCCAAAAAGGAAATTGCTAAGCTGCATGATGCTGTGCGTACTGGCACTAAGCGGCTGCGCGTCAACGCCGTGTGTCGTGCATCCAAAACCACTACCGCCCAGAGCCGATATGATGAAGCCACCCCACAATTTAGCGAAGCAGCTCGACAAGATTATTTCCGTCTCAGAAATATGATGATTGAGAACGAAAAGCAAACAGAATATCTACAGCAGTACATCAAAACACAGTGTCAATAAAACCATTTAACTCATTGTTTTTATTACAAGAGGTCAAATTGACCACCTAGGTCATTTCAGGACTAAGCCCACTTTTATTTACAACCACCGCAGGACAATTTTGTCCCGCGATTAATACTTGAACAAATTTTTTAAATTATTAGGGACTCCTTAGCGACAAGGAGTCCTCTTATTTCAACGCGCACTCACCGCGCATCCAAATAAACCCGAGACAATTCACAAAATAGACCTCAGAGAACGTCAGTCAATCATGATGCGTTCGGGGTCTGTGCGTTCTGTGTGAGCTGAGGTCTCTTTTTTGAAAGGTTAGCATCATATGAAATACTCGGTTATTGATATCGAAAATATTCATGTTCGCAGCAATGAGCATGGGACTTATAACCTTAATGATTTGCACAAAGCAGCTATTGCAGGTGGTTTAGCCAAAAAATGGCAAGTACCGAGTCAATTCTTACAATCTGATGGAATTAAGGAATTTGTTGAAGAAGTGACCAGAGTGCTAAAAAACACTCTGGAACAAAATCAAATACTTACTGTATTTAATGGTGGAAATGAAAAGGGAACATGGTCTCATGAATTGATTGCATTAAGATATGCTGCCTGGTTGTCTCCTGCATTTGAAGTTAAAGTTTATCAAACATTTCGTGCGGCGATTCTCGGTCATTTAGATAAGTTTGCTCAGGCAAATCGATTAGAACTTCACTATCAAAATAAAAAAAGTAATGTAAGTAGTGCTGCAAAGATTATGAATCAATGGGGTCTTGGTGGAGAAAAGCATAAGCTTGAATCAGAAAGAGAAAGGTTGATCAAAGAAATGCAAATGACCATACCTGGACTGATAGAGGCTTAATTAAATGACTACACATGAATTCTTTTGCTGGCGAGTAGCCGAGGCTTATATGTATTACCTGATGGCAACGAATCGTCGCCCCGTCTACCGCTATGAAACGGGGGATATCGAAGTCAGTTGTCATTTTTTGATGCCTTTGCTCGATGGTTATCTCGGAGACAGAAAAACGACGGAATGGAGAGCTAAGTTTTATATGAAATTGATGACACCATTCAGCGAAAAAGCAGATCCACGAGCAATAATTTGCGCTGGCAAAGCTCCACAGTTAAATCGTCGTGGTATCAAGTATATGAACGCATTGCTTCATGAGTTTGGCAACATGGTCTCGGATATTGGTGTTAAAGATGATAGAGGAATGCTTATTTTTCCACCAGAAAGTGAATGGGCAAACCTGAAATTCAGCCATATCTCATTTGAATAACGTAGATCGTTAGCATGACTCCTGAACAATTCATCGAAACCAATGTCAAGGCCGAGTTAATCAAGCTCGGCTTTTCTACATCTATTGCCACCTTAGCCACCAGTGAAGCGATTAGCTATTACCGCAAACAGCCAGCGAGTAGAAGAGGCAAGATGCTAGCGGATTGTCTGAATCAGGCTAAACGATGGGCGAAGAGTGCAACTAAACATAAACATTAATTTGAAACAGGTGAAATGATGAAAGAAATTACCGCAGAACAACAAATGCGGCTTGATATTTTAAGGTTGGTATTACTTGATACAGCAGCAGCACAAATCACTATCGATTTTGTGAAAGACGAGAAGCTTAAATTTGAGATATTCAAGGAGTTATGGCACGAGTCCGGCGCAGAAAGTACGCCTGTTGCCCGTGCGCAAAAGTCAATTCAAAAAGGGAAAGAGGCTTTACTTCTTTTCCCGTAAATCTAGCGAGTAGATGATTGGTAATTATCACAATGAAGGTAGGTCAACTCAAATGTCATTATTTGAACTGCGAAGTAATTTAAGGAGTAAATATGGCAGCGCCAAAGGGAAATCGCTTTTGGGAAGCAAGAAGTAGCCACGGAAGAAAACCCGTTTTTGAAAATCCAGAGCAGCTATGGCAGGCCTGTTGTGAATATTTCGAATGGATAGAAAATAACCCGCTAAAAGAAGAAAAAGTATTTTCTTATCAGGGAGAGATAACACACACAAACATATCAAAAATGCGAGCAATGACGATAATGGGATTATGCTTATTTCTCGATATCGACAGAACAACATGGCTTGCATACAAAGCTAAGGAAGGCTTTTCCATCATCACTACACGAACAGAGGAAGTAATCTACGATCAGAAATTCTCTGGCGCAGCTGCTGATCTACTGAATGCAAACATTATTGCTCGTGATCTTGGATTGAAAGAACAATCGCAAGTAGAAGATGTCACTAAATATAAAGGTGATAGAGATAAACGTCGTTCTAGAATAAAAGAGTTATTTAACCGTGGAAGATCTGGATCTGATACTTGATAAATTAAGTGATGAAGAACAAATTGAATTGCTCAATTTACTTGAAGAAGATGAAGAATACAAAAGAACGCACCAATTATTTGAATATAATCCTTATGAAAAGCAACGTGAATTCATCGAAGCGGGAGATAAATTTACAGAGAGATGTTTTGTTGCCGGAAACCAATTAGGTAAATCCTTGACGGGTGGCGCTGAAGTTTCATTTCATTTCACTGGACGCTATCCTGGTACAAAAGGTTACCCTGATGATGGTGCATGGAAAGGTATATGGAAAGGTAAGATATTCAAGGAACCGGTTGTTTTTTGGATCGGTGGTGAAACCAATGAAACAGTCACTAAAACAACTCAGCGTATCTTATGTGGACGCATAGAAGAAAATAACGAACCAGGTTATGGACTCATTCCAAAAGAAGACATAATCAGTTGGAAAAAATCACCATTTTATCCAAATCTGGTAGATCATCTACTAATTAGGCATAGAAACAAAGACGGTATTGAAGATGGCATGTCTATTTGTTATTTCAAACCGTACTCTCAGGGTCGCGCAAGATGGCAAGGGGATACGGTACATGGTGTTTGGTTTGATGAAGAACCACCTTATGCAATCTATTCTGAAGGTCTTACTCGTACCAATAAGTATGGACAATTTTCTATTCTTACCTTTACTCCATTGATGGGGATGTCTGATGTGGTCACTAAGTTTCTCAAGAACCCATCAAAACATCAAAAAGTAGTCAACATGACTATTCACGATGCTGATCACTACACCGAAGAAGAAAAAGAAAAGATTATCGCTTCTTATCCTGAGCATGAGCGTGATGCTCGTGCAAAAGGCATCCCAACGATGGGAAGTGGTAGAATATTTCAAATACCAGAAGAATTAATTAAATGTCAGCCATTTGAGTGTCCAGAGCACTTCTACATTATCGATGGTCAAGATTTTGGTTGGAATCACCCTCAAGCTCATATTCAATTGTGGTGGGATAAAGACGAAGACGTTTTTTATCTGGCAAGAGTGTGGAAAAAATCAGAAAACACAGCTGTTCAAGCTTGGGGAGCTGTCAAATCTTGGGCTAATAAAATTCCAGTAGCTTGGCCACATGATGGTCATCAGCATGAGAAAGGCGGCGGTGAGCAATTAAAATTGCAGTATGTTGATGCTGGTTTTTTGATGCTAAAAGATCATGCGACATTCGCTGAAGGTGGAAATTCTGTCGAGTCAGGAATCAGTGAACTTCGTGACTTAATGCTTGAGGGACGATTTAAGGTATTCAATACATGTGAACCATTTTTTGAAGAGTTTCGTCTTTATCATCGAGATGAAAACGGGAAAATAGTTAAAACAAATGACGATATTCTAGATGCAGTCCGCTATGCATACATGATGCGACGTTTTGCGAAGATGTTACGTGAAATAAAAAAACCAAAACAGATAAAAATACCTGCGCCTATCCGGCCGGTAAGGAGAAATAATGGTCGATAAAAATGAGCGGCTAGAAAAAATACTGCGAAAATTCGACCTTGATTATAGTGCATCTGAAAAAGCAAGAAGAGAGGCAAGAAACGATCTGTTTTTTAGTCGTGTTAGTCAATGGGATGACTGGTTAGAAAGCTATGTCACTTTAGAATATCGAGGTCAATTCGATGTTGTACGCCCCATGGTGCGAAAACTTGTTGCTGAGATGCGAAAGAATCCAATCGAAGTAAAATATCGGCCAAAAGATACTGCTCCAGCAGATGCAGCAGATATTTTAATGGGTATGTATCGTACAGATATGCGAAATAACTGCTCAAAAATAGCTGTTAACGTAGCAGTGAGAGAACAAATAGAGTGCGGTTATGGCGCATGGCGTATTGTTACTGACTATGAAGACGAAAATCCAACAAGCAATAATCAGGTTATTCGCAGAGTTCCACTTCACGAATCATGCACGCATGTTATATGGGATTGTAATTCAAAAGAAATAGATAAGTCTGATGCCAAAAACTGCACGATTATCCATGCTTTAAACACGGATGGATGGGAAGATTTCGCTGAAAAATATGGTATTGATAAAGATATTACTCCTTCCTTTCAATCACCAAACAATGATTTTTTATTTAGCTGGTCAAACGGAAAAACAGTTTACGTTGCAGAGTACTATGAAGTAGAAGAAAAAAAAGAGAAGGTTTTTGTTTATTACAATCCGATGGCCGGTGATTTACAAAGTTACTATGCAAGTGAAGTAAAAGAAAACATGGATCGCTTAGCGCAAGAAGGCGCTAACAAAGTAGGTGAGCGAACAGTAAAACGTTGTAGAGTATACAAGTCAATTATAACAAATACAGCAATATTGAAAGATAGAATTAAAATTGCGGGTGAACATATTCCGATTGTGCCTGTTTTCGGTGAATGGTCATTTTTTGATGACACTGAGTTATATGAAGGTGTTGTGCGTTTATCAAAAGACGCTCAACGTTTACGTAACTTTATACTATCCAAAGGTGCCGATACGGTTGCCAAATCACCGAAGAAAAAGCCCTTCTTTTATGCTGAGCAAATTGCAGGTTATGAAAGAATGTATAGCGGAGATGATGATTATCCGTATTACTTACTTAATAGAACTGATGAAAACAAGGGAGATCTTCCTCCTGGCCCTGTTTCATATATGGAAAATGCCGAGATATCACAAGCTGATGCTGGAATGTTAGAAGCAGCAACAACAGCAGCAAAAGAAACTGCAAGAGTAGGTGTTGATGTTGAAGCAGCCAATGGTCAAGTGGCATTTGACACTGTTAATCAACTCAACAGCAGAATTGATTTAGAGACCTATGTATTTCAAGATAATTTGGCTATCGCGATGCGTAGAGATGGTGAAATATATGCGTCAATAGCTAATGAAATTTATGATACACAACGAAAAGTGATCACAACATCCGAAGACGGAAATGAAAATAGCATTGATTTAATGACACAATCTGTTGATTTTAATCAAGGTAAAGTGGTTACTTTAAACGATATCCGTGGAAGATACGAAACTTACACTGATGTTGGCCCATCATTCCAATCGCAAAAAGATGCTGCAAGAGCAGAAATTGATGAGCTAATAACTAAAGTTCCTCCTGAGCATCCAATCTGGAACGTCATGATGCTTACTTACGCAAATATGATGGAGGGTAAGGGTGTTGAATATATTCGTGATTATGCTAACAAAGAACTGATCACTAGTGGATTGAAGAAGCCTGAAACTGATGAAGAAATGCAATGGTTAGCAGAAGCACAACAAGCATCACAAAATCAGCAAGATCCGTTAATGGAAGCAGCCATTGCTGAACAAATGAAAGCTCAAGCAGAGATAGCTAATGCTCAAAATAGAATGGCTGAAACACAAATAAAAGCATTTACTGCTGAACAGCAAGCAGCTGAATCACAAGCTAATGTCGTTTATAAACTTGCACAAGCAAAAAATATCGATGAAAAAGCAGTGATGGAAGCAATAGAGCTGTTGAGTAAGGTTGCGCAACAGCAACAAAGTAATATTCCTACCGGCAAATCAGCCGAGATTCCTCAAACCATGTAAGAGAGTTAAACCATGAGTGATACCACCGAAATTCAGCAACAAGTTGAAGATACTTCCCTGTCTGATAATCAGACAACATCATTAACAGACGAGACAGTCATTGATAAAACAAGTGACAATCATGAACAACATGATGGTTTCGATATTGTACTGAATAACGATGAGAAAAAACCGGAAAGTAAGCCAAATGAAAATGCAAAGTATGCTGCTCGTCGTGTTGCAAGAAAAAGGCAATACGAAATAGAACAACAAATGAAAGCAATAGAAAACGGTGAACTTCCTGAGCAATTACGTGTTAATCCTGAACTTCCCGATCAGCCTAAAATTGATGATTATTTATCTGATAATGCTTTAGAAAAGTATGATTATGATACTTATAAAGCACAGGCTGCGTATCAAGCGGCACTGCAAGATTGGCAAATGAAATCATTAGATGCCAGAAGTAAGGCAGTAGCAGATCAAGGAAGAAGAACACAGGAATACACCCAGCAAAGTCAAGAAATTGCTAAAGCTATGCGTGCTCACTATGATGCGGCTGATAAGCTTAATTTAGCCGATTTTCAGGAAAAAGAAGATGCAGCATTGCAGATATTACCACAAGGTGTTGATGCTGCTATTGCACAAAACTTTCCTGAAAAATCAGCTGCCATCATTTATTACCTCGGATCTAATCCAGATAAAGCACGTGAAATATTTAGCAAAAATCCAGTACAGGTCACTATCGAATTAACTCGACTAGCTGATCGTTTAACTCTCAAGCCACGCGGTAAGCAAATATCAAATGCACCTATGACGGACGAACCCCTAAGTGGTGATGTCACGGCAGCTAATATATCTAGTCTGCAAAAACAGATGGATGAAGCATCAAGTCAAGGTGATGTGGATACTTATCGAAAAATTAAGGCTAAATTGCAAGGAATAAGATAATGGCTTTAAATGAAGGTCAACTAATAACTTATGCTATTGATGAAGTCATTCAAACAATTGAAAACATGACACCAATGGCTCAGAAGGTAACAAAATGGCAGCCCGATGCAGCCTCATTGCAGCGTTCAAGTAACGAAGTCTGGTTACCGCTAGAACAAGAGGCACCGACACAAAAAGGTTGGGACTTAACAAACAAGCAAACAGGAATTTTAGAGCTGTCTGTTAAGTGTTCGTTAAATGAACCTGACAATGATTTCTTTGAATTACGGGCAGACGATTTACGTGATGAGCGTTCCTATCGCCGCAGAATAAATGCATCCGCAAAAAAATTAGCAAATAATGTTGAAGTCAGTATTGCTCGAGTCGCTACAGATATGGCTTCACTTGTAATAACAAGTAAAGAGCAGATTGGTAGTAAAGACTTCACTGGTTGGGATATGGTAGCCGATGCGGAAGAAACTATTTTTTCTCGTGAGTTAAATAGAAATGCAGGTTTATCCTATTTCTTTAATCCATTGGATTATAAACGGGCAGGGCATGATTTAACGAGTAAGGACTTTTACGGAAGAATACCCGAAGATGCCTATAAATCAGGATCCATTCAGCGTCAAGTTGCGGGTTTTAATGATGTTTTGCGCTCGCCTAAACTTCCAACAGTCAAAGCTTCAACGGCTACAGGCGTTACCGTTTCTGGTGCTCAAAAATTTAAACCTGAAGCCTGGAAACGATCGATTGATGGCGGTAAAGAGAATGTAGATAATCGCATTGCCTGGGTAACCGTCAGTGATGCGACTAAATTTAAACGTGGCGATAAGATTTCTTTTGCTGATGTTAAGTTTTTGGCACAAATGGCAAAAAATATTTTAACAAAAGAGGCCACTTTCACAGTTGTTTCTACGGATAAAAATAAAATTGCGATTGCTCCTAAGCCTATCGCTTTAGATGATGATAGTTTAAAACCCGAAGAAAAAGCCTATGCTAATGTCAATATTTCATTAGCAGATGGCACCGCAATTAATATTTTAAATATTAAAGATGCAACCGCAAATGTATTTTGGGCTGATGATTCTATTCGTCTTGTATCACAACCCATTCCGTTAAATCACGAAATATTTGCTGGATTAAAAGCGAGATCGTTTAGTATTGATAATGTGGGTATTAATGGGGTCATTGCTTTTAGTGGAAACATTAATAACTTGGCGGGTAAATGCCGTATTGCTTTATGGTATGAACCTTGTGCTATACGTCCTGAAGCCATTGGTATTGGTTTAGCAGGTCAAAAAGCATAAATGATTGATAAGGAAATAGGGAGCTTAGGCTCTCTTTTCTTTTGGAGTTAAATAATGAAAAAAATGCTTTATAAGTCAAATGGGGATGTTAATGTTTGGGGGATGATGTTGCAAACAATAATTGTCAATGCTGATGAAGTTGAAAAATATCTCTTTGATGGATGGCATTTAAATCCTAATGATACAAAAATATTGCCAGATCCAGAAAAGAAACAAAAAAAATATAATAGAAGGGTAAAAAATGCAGACAACAACGAAGGGTGATCTTGTCATTGCTGCATTAAGAAAAATTGGGGTTGTTTCAGATGCAACTTTAACAGACATCGAGCCACAATCACTTGAAGATGGCGTTGTTGATTTAGAAACAATGATAGTTGAGTGGTATGAAGATGGACAGGGAATTCACATAGGATATAAATTTTCACCAGATGATATACCTATAGATCAAGGCGAAGAGCACGGCATTAATAAAAATGCCATCAATGCGGTAATTTATAACTTGGCTACTCGTATTGCGCCCGATTATCAAATACAACCTTTAGATAAAGTAATTAATACTGCTAGCTATGGCAAAGAATTATTAATGCGTAATTGTTCAATTAAAAGAGCAAGAAAAGCAAGATCACATTATCCAAATGGTTTCCCTGTCGGATCAGGGAATAGGTTTGCTACCGCTAACGGATATCGATATTTTCATCGGATAAATAAAAATGCCAAAGATACAGATCCCAATTGCTAAAGGTCTCGGTAAAGATTTTAAGACAGCAGATTATATTGATGCGTTGCCTGTAAATATACTGGCTACACCTAAAGAGATTCTAAATGCTGCTGGTTACTTAAGATCATTCCCTGGCATTGAAAAAAAACAGGGAGTTAATGGTATATCACGTGGCGTTCAATTCAATACAAAAAATAACACTGTCTATCGAGTCTGTGGTAATAAGCTTTATCTTAATGGGAAAGAAATTGCTGACATTTTAGGTAATGACAGAGTTTCCATGTCACATTCTAGTAATAGTCAGGCGGTTTGTTTTGACGGTAAACTAAAGTTCTATCGATATGACGGTACAGAGAAAGCATTATCAAACTGGCCAAAGGATAAATACCCGCAATATGATTTAGGCGAAGTGATTGATGTTTGTCGAAATCGGGGGCGTTACATCTGGCTACAAAAAGGCGGTGAACGATTTGGGGTGACTGATCTGGAAGATGAATCTAAACCGGATAGATATCGCCCCTTCTATCGTGCCGAATCTCAGCCAGATGGGATAGTTTCAGTGGCATCATGGCGAGATATGCTTATTTGTTTTGGTTCTTCTACGATAGAATACTTTTCATTAACCGGTTCTTCTGATACTTCACAGCCTATTTATATTGCTCAACCAGCTTATATGATCCAGATAGGTATTGCGGGTCGTGATTGCCAATGCCGATATCAGGATAATTATGCCATTATCAGTCATCATTCTATTGGTCAGCCATCAGTTTATATCATAGGGTCAGGTGAGAAAAACAAAATATCCACCGCCACCATTGATAAAATAATGAGCCATTATTCTGCTGATGAATTATCTACATCAGTCATGGAGTCCATTAAATTTGATAACCATGAGTTATTAATTATTCACCTTCCAAAACATACGCTTTGCTTTGATGTTGCTGCAAATAATCAATGGTCAATACTTAAATCAGGATTTTATGATGACCCCTATCGTGCTATTGATTTTATGTTCTATGGGAATCAAATCACAGTGGGTGATAAGAAAGAAGGCGTTATTGGTCATTTAGTTTTCAATGCATCAAATCAATATGAACAACACGCTGAACATATTCTTTATACACCAATGATAAAAGCTGATAATGCAAGATTATTTGATTTTGAATTGGAAGCCTTAACGGGTGTTGCTCAGATTGCTGACAAGTTATTTCTCTCTGCAACAACAGATGGGATTAATTACGGTAGAGAACAACTAATAGAGCAAAACTCCCCTTTTCAGTATGACAAAAGAATTATCTGGCGACGTATTGGGCGAGTGAGAAAAAATATTGGCTTTAAAATCCGCATTATTACCAAATCACCGGTGACCTTATCCGATCTATCGCTAAGGATTGAATAATGGCTAATAAATCTTATGCTAACTCTGGTTTAGAAAATCCCATTAGTGTTCAAATTTCATCTGTCACTCCAGATATCTTACCTAAAAATTTCAGTGAGACTTACCGCAGGATAGTGTTAAGTGGTGCTGAGGATATAGGCAAAGTCGTTAACAGAGCCAACGACTCAGGATATGAGGCTTATGCTGCGCAACTTAAAAATGAAGAGCAAGATATTATCCTTGGGAATCACGAGGAAAGAATAACAAAAACTGAGGAGGGTTTGGCAAGTCTTGAGGTTCGGGTGCTTAATATTGAGAACGACGTTAACGGACTTAAAATAAAGATACAAGACTTGGATGGCAAAGTATCTGAAATTATCGTTGATTACGTCTCGTTGAGTCGAGTCAGTCAACAAAACTTATCATCACCCATTAACGTCAAAAACTCTTATTCTATTAACGGTACGAAAGTTATTGGACAACGTGTTATAGGATTTACTTCAGCTACGGGTACAGCATTAAAAGCCGATTTCAATGCTGATCAATCATTTTCCATCGGTGCTACATATAATCAATCTGAAATTCAAACTTTAGCTAATGCATTAATAGCATCACGTCAACGAATTAAAGCATTAGAAGATGCTTTACGTTCACATGGATTAATTGACTAATGGAAATAAAATTATCGAAAATATTGACCAGTTTTATCGATTTTTTCTGATAAATCTAAGATCGGTTATGCCATGGAAAATAACGGTGATTATCAGTTAAAAAATAATCAACTTTATGTCGGTGTTTATGAAGGTTTGCTACTTGTTGGTTTTTTTCAATTGAATTTATTCGCAACAAGTTAATTGAAATTCATCCTGTGTTTGATCCGGGTTTCCGTGGCAAATATGCTTTGAAAGCAACCCGATTTTTTTCAAAATGGTTGATGGATAATCTCAATTTTTCAACCGTTATTACTTATGTTAAAAAACGCCTTGGGGAAAAGTAATTTGCAAGTTAATGAACATGCGAAGAGTGGGTGTGATTGATAATGCCTTAACCGCTGGTGATCGGCAAATCAACATGACAATGTATCAAGTAACAAAAGAGGAATTAGAAGATGGGTGGAGGCGGTGGAGATAACGGTGCTAAAGAACAGGCCAGAGCATCACGTGAAGCAATTGACCTTCAAAGAGAGCAATGGAATCGTGTAATGCAAAATTTGGCACCGTATATGGGGGTTGGAGCACCAGCTTTAAGTCAATTGCAAAATTTAATCTCACCAGAAGGTCAAACACAAGCATTAAATAATTTTTACAACTCTCAACAATTTAACGATTTAGCCAGTCAAGCAAGATATCAGAGTTTGAATGCAGCAGAGGCAACTGGTGGTTTGGGATCAACAGCAATCGGTAATCAATTAGCTTCAATTGCACCAGCATTGGGTCAAAACTTTCTATCTAACCAGATGCAAAATTACGGTAATTTGGTCGGTATTGGAATGAATGCAGCAACAGGACAAGCTTCAGCAGGTCAAAATTACGCTAATAATGTTGGTCAATTATTACAGAATATCGGTGCAGCAAATGCAGCTTCGGCAAGTAGCCCTTCTGGATGGCAGAGAGCATTAGGTGGAGGATTTGGTGGTGCAATAGCTGGAGCGAAATTGGGCAGTGTTGTTCCTGGATTAGGAACAGGTCTTGGTGCCGCTATCGGTGGCGGGTTAGGCGCATTGGGTGGTTTATTTTAATCTGGAGTTTCTATGGCAACATTTCAATTGGCTGGTTTACCCAGTCTGCAAGTGGCCAATCAAACAGCGGGTGGACTAGGGTTACCAACAGTGCCTCAATATGCTGAAAAACCGAATACTGGGCTTATGATAGCTAATGGTATTGGAGGTTTAGTTGATGCTTTTCAAGCTGCCGATAAACAAAAATCAGAAGCAGATTTTATGAAATCATTTGGTCAAGCTTATGCGGCTAATGATCGTGATGCAATGAAGCAACTGGCAATAGCTCATCCTGAGCAAATAGAACGGATTCAAAAGGGTATGGGTTTTATTGATCAGAATAGAAATCAAGTTATTGGACAAGCAGCTATGGATCTACGTCTTGCTGCAAAGAGTGGTGATCAATCACTAATGTCATCATTACAAAAAAATGCACCGATATTAAATCAGATGGGATTATCGCCTGAAGAAGCGTTTTTATCCTTCAAACAAGATCCAAAACAATTTGATCAGATTACTGATTTAATTGGTATGCATGCATTGGGGCCAGAAAAATATTTTGATATTCAAGATAAAATAGAAGGCCGTGATATTGATAGAAATAAGCTTGCAGAAACAGAACGGAGTAATCGTGCAAGTGAAAGTTTAACTCAGCGAGGACAGAACATTTCTGCACAAAATGCTGCTTTAGATAGAGAAATAAAAAGAGCGGAGCTAGCCAGTAAATCTTTAGACAGACAGGCACAAAAAGAAACGGATGATCTTAGAAGACAGGAATTAGAGCAGAAAATAGAAGCGAATAAACAAAAACTAAATGAAGCAAAAGAGAAAAAAAATCAAACACAAACACAGGCTAAATTAGCTTTAGATAATGGCGTTCAACAACTAGATAGATTAGCTCAAGAAGCTAAAGCCATAAGAGATAATCCGAGCTTATGGAGAACGACAGGAGTTCCAGGTAGATTTTATAATTTTCCTGGCAGCGCAGCTGATGATATTGATGCACAACTTGAATCACTAAGATCACAAACGGGTTTTGCTGTTTTGCAGGCAATGCGAGATGCTTCAAAAACAGGAGGAGCTTTAGGTAATGTAAGTAATTTTGAAGTACAACAATTACAGGCTAATCTAGGTAACATTTCAGGAAAGCAATCAACTGAGGCAATGCGTAAAAATCTTAATAAAATAATAAATTATGCTGAAGGTGTTAAGAAAAGAGTTAGCGATGCATTTAAAAGAAATTATCCTGATTTTAAACCAGTAGAAACAACTGAAATTAATAATGTTGATAGTTCAAATATATCAGATGATGAGTTGTTAAATAAATATTTACCGAGGTAATCATGGCCATCAATGATTATTCAGAAGAACAGCTTTTTACTGCTTTAAGAAATGCTGATTCAGCGGGTGACACAAATGGTGCTCAACGAATTGCTGGATTAATTCAACAAAGGCGATCTACTCAAAATCAAGAGCTTAATCCAATTACTGAGGCTGGAAAAGGACTTCTGCAAACAGGTGTCAATGTAGCCAATATCATCCCTGAAATTGCGGATGCTTTCATGTCAGGTGCTTCATGGGCAGGTAATCAGTTAGGTATTGGTGATGGTACTTATACACCTACACAGCGATTAGCATTACCAGATAATTTAAAGCCACAAGATACGTATGCAAAATTGGGTGCTGAAATTGCCCCTTATCTTATTCCTGGTGTTGGAGCAGAAAGAACAGCAGCAGCATTAGGTTCTGTTGCTAACGCAGGAAGACTAGAGCGTGGTGCAACTAAATTAGCGGATATGGTGGCTGAGAATACAGTAGGAGCATTAGCACAGAATAGTCAGCGCGATAACGCCCAAAGTTTAGCGACTGATTTTGGTGTGGGTCTAGCGGGAAGTGGATTAGCCAGAGCTATTACGCCTATATTAGGGAAGGCTTATAATACACTTGTGCAACGTACAGTATCTCCGGCATCAAATGACATTAACACGGCAAATGATATTGTACAGCTAGCAAGATCTAAAGCTGGTCGCCAATCAATTGCAACTCAGGCTGCAAAAATAGATCCGGATATTGCTAAAGCAGCTGATGTTGCAGGTGTTGATATTAACGCTTTAACACCAGGTATGCGTTCAGGTAGTACAGGTATTGCACAAACTGAAGGTGTTCTATCTTCCACACCTGGTATTGCACAAGACGCCCAGATGAAAGCATTTGATGAAATAAAAAGTAAGTTGAATAAAAACTTAGAAGAATTAGGCGCTGAAGCTGGAACTGCATCAGAAAAAAGTGCAACGATTAAAGGAAGAGTTATATCAAATCTGGATGAGATGAGAGATGCAGAGTGGAAAGCATGGAATGATGTTAGATCTACGATGCCAAATCAGAAGATGAAAATGGCTAATGCTAATGCGGTTATTCAAGCAGAAAATTCTGCCGGCGTTCCTTTATCTCCTGAAATGAAGCAATTTGTTTCTGCTTATAAAAAAGGGGGTATTACATTTGATGGAATGAAAGCCTGGAGAGCTAAATTTGCTGATGCGGCAGAAAAATATAGCCGTAGAGGTGAAGCAAATGCGGCTAGACGTGCTGGAGAAGTTAGGCAAGCCATAACGCAAGATATGCAGAAAATGGCACAACAGGGTGGTTTTCTTGAAGACTGGACGAAAGCTAATGAGTTATCTAAAGCAAGAATAACTGCACAAAAAGATGCTGAAGCTATTTTTGGACGAGACTTATCAAATGATGTTCTAATCACAAAAGGTGTTTCTGCGTTACAAAGTTCATCAAAAAAAGGTTTAAAAGATTTTCACAAAATAATGAAATCTGTTCCAAAGGATGAATATGAACCAACGATCGCGTCGATCTTGCAGGATGCAGCATCACAGGGTGTTAGAGGTGGAAAATCAGAAGGGGCAGGGATTTCTCATATAGCAAGCATACTTACACCACAGAATATTAACGTGATTAGACAATATTCACCCGAACTTGGAAAACTAGCAGAATCTTATGGAATATTAGCAAAAGCTGCTTCAAAACCTTTAAAAAGCATTGAACATACGGGTAGATCTGTTCCGGCATTAAAAACCTTAAACGGAGAATTACCTAAAATATTACAGATTGTTTCTGATCCACTTAAAAATAAAGCCGTTGGTGCAATTGCGGGTTATGCAGGTGGAGGATTGGCAGGTTCAATATTAGGATCATTAGCTAGTTCAGTTCTGTATTCTGGACTTGCAAATTTAGCCAGCAAACGTAGTGGTAGATACGCAATTGAAAAAGCAATTCAAGAGGCAACAAAAGCCGTTAATGCTGGGGCAAGCAATGCAGCAATAAAAGCAGCAGAAAACCGTTTTCTTAAAAATAAATCCGTGATGAAAGTACTACGTGACACGTTGAGTAGTGAAGAGTTTCAGCAAATGGCAAGACTTGGATTTGTTGCAACGATAAGCGGCATGACAAAAAGTAACAACCACGAATAAACCTATCTAAATTCCATCATTTAATAAATAAACACCTAATTCCCATCTGGAGAAAAAATGTCAGATATTATACCTAATGTCGTTGTGAGTATGCCAAGTCAATTATTCACATTGAGAAGAAAATTTGCCGCAGTCAGTAATGGTAAGGTTTACATAGGTAAAATCGATATGGATCCAACCATACCCGATAACCAGATTCAGGTTTATATTGAAAATGAAGATGGTTCACATGTACCTGTTGCGCAACCTATTATTATTAATCAGGCTGGTTTTCCGGTTTATAACGGTCAGATATCCAAATTCGTCACAGTAGAAGGCCACTCAATGGCTCTCTATGATGCTTATGGGGCACAACAGTTCTATTTTCCAAATATATTAAAGTATAACCCTGATAGATTTAAAGAACAGGCGGAAAAGTATATTCAGTATATTGAAAAATTAAAGGGAACGATTAAACAAACGACAGGTGACTCAACAACCGATGTGATAAGCCAAAAAGCCTGTGACGACAATTATGCCAAGAAAGATTCCTGGGAAAAATTCACTGCTGGGCAGATAAATATAAAGAGTAACGGTAATTATACCAGCTTGACCCTTATCAAAGGTGATGGGAATAAACTGTTGCTCGAAACTGCCCCTGGCGATGCCTATTTCGTGTATAGAGATGCTAAAAATAAAAATAAAGCCGTCGTCACCATTCCATCAAATAAAAATGGCGCGCTGGCAATACAGGAAGATAACTATACTAAAACAGAAGTCGATGCAAAAATAAGTTCAGTAAAATGGATAGCGAATAAATCGGCAAATGGTTGGCTGAAAGATCCGAATACGGGCATGGTTATTCAATGGGGTAGCGTGCCTAGAAATGATAGTTCAAGAAAGTTATTTCCGATGGCTTTCCCAAATACCTTAGCCGGAATGGGATTAGCTAATTTCAATTCAAATTCTAATCTATCTCAAATGTATGCACCTAATATAATGAGTGCGGATAGAGTTGGATTTAACATGCGTCAGAGTAAAGTCACTGAGGGATCTAATGCTTCTCCATTCACTGATATGAGATGGATAGCAATAGGATGGTAATTATGAATTTAGTAAACGAAGAAACTTATTATTTTGGCCAGAGAGAATTAGCCTGGTTCGCCGCTTCAATGAAAAAGGATTATATCGAAGCGGGTAGCTGGGATGATAAAGCCAAAGCAGTCCCCTATAGCGTTTATCGTGAATTTGCGCTTTCGGAGGCCCCACTTGGTAAAATGCTAGGTAGTACTGATGATGGCTATCCCACTTGGATAGATATCCCTCCTAGACCAAAGAAAGAATTAATCGCGGATGCTGAGAATGAAAAAAGAGTGCTAATGCAGGAGGCAACTGACGTGATTATCCCCTTGCAAGATGCGGTTGATTTGGAGATGGCAACAGAGGACGAAATAACACAGCTCAGGAATTGGAAACTTTATCGATTAAATGTCTATCGTACTGATACCTCAACCGCCCCTGAGATTGATTGGCCGAAAAAACCATCCTGTTGAATGGAAAAAATTAATTTTCTGAGATATGGTTTAAGTCCTTGCACTCTGCAAGGGCTAAGAAAAGATTACATACGAAATCGGTTATCGAAGAAAAAAATTAATCGAACGATCGTGTTCAGTTCCCATAATGAATAAGCTTATTCTCGGGCTATAAACCCTAGGAAAAATCAGACTACATACACCTTGCCAAATCTAATCACTATTATTTTAAACAAATTTCAAGATACAAGGGGGAGTAAAAGATTTTTGCTAAATTATTTTTTTTCTGATACTCCGGTTATTGACCTTACTCCGTAGTATGATGCCATCCAAGAATTAAACCACGAATCCTTATCTTCTGTAAGATTTGCTGTACCCAAGTATGCATTGTATGATGACTTTGGTTTAGAAATCATAGGCAAAAATACATTACTATCCGATTTAGAAGCTCTCAGTATTTCTACTTGCTTTGATATTTCAATATATGTGTTATTTATATCTTTGATAGCGTATAAATAACTTATTAAAAAACAAGTAAATAAAATGTAATTTATCTTTTTAGAGTCTAAGAGTTTCAAAAAGTTTTTATATTTATATGAAACTATAATTTTGTTTATAAGATGAATTTCTATTATAACTAAGAATGTTGCAGCCCCAAAAGTTGTACGAAAAGGCATTTCAGGTGATAATACCATGCTGTATATAGCCGAAAAATGACCAGTGAACAATATTAAAATAAATATCACACTATCTTGATTTATTTTTCTTGATTTTATCCATATGATAATAGTCACAATAACTAATATATACGATATCATGAAAACATGAGCGTCAACACTTATTGATCTTCTAACAGTATTAACTAAAAAGTCAAAGTTTCTATCTACGTCGCCTCTAATTCTAGTTCCAGGTGACATCATCATCACAATAAATCCTGTAATCGCAAATGCAATACCATAAATATTATTTATTTTAATATTTTTATATTTTATATAATTATAAATTGTAAATAAAATTGCCATTAATATAATTGCTGGTGCTGAATTTTCATTTGTAGCTCCAGCCAGAAACCCAAGGAATGAATAAAAAACTAAGGATATTATTGATATTTTCTTATTTTTTAAAAAAATAAGAAAAAAAGATAAATAAATGATAGATGTCCAAAGGTAGTTGCATGATCCTGATAGCCAAAGGACTGATGTACCGAATTCAGGTATTATAAACCAAAGAAATATATATATTAAAAATAGTGAAAATGATTTTTTGTGTATTGGAGTTGATGTTTTTACTATTTCCAGTATAAGAATGCCAAGAATAATGAAAGCGATACTATTGAATATATTAAATACAGTCTTATTATATTGCATAAAGTATTGAACTATAGAATGGGCAACGAACCTTCCATTCTGTACGTTATAGTGTTTTATTTGTGATTGCAGTATTGATTCAATACCATCTATTTTTTCAATTGAATCTGATGGCATTGTTTGGTATTTGTAACTGTAACTGTAATCGTCTGAGGTATACATTGTTAGCTTGTTTAAAGCTAACATCAGAATGAATGTAGTGACTATAATAATTAATTGCTTTAACAATTCATTGTTTTTTATTTTCATTCTAAGAGACCTTATGTTAATTAATATAAATACTATTTTTTCATTATGTACTTTGGTCTTTTTTTAGCCTCAATGTAAATTCTTCCGATATACTCACCAAGAACACCGATACCAATAAGCTGAACACCGCCAATAAACAGAATAGAAACGAGAAGGGAAGGATAGCCAGCAACAGGATTCCCAAAAAACAGTTTATCTATAATCATCCAACTACCGTAGATAAAGGATATCGTTGCAATCGATAAACCTATATATGTCCACATACGGAGTGGGAAGGTAGAGAAGCTGGTTAACCCTTCTATTGCAAAATTCCATAGTTTCCAGCCATTAAATTTTGATTTTCCAGCAACACGTTCAGAACGGGTATATTCTACTATATCTACATTGCCACCAACCCAAGAAAGCAAACCTTTCATGAATAAATTACTTTCGGGTAAAAGTTTTATATTTTCGACGGTAGCACGAGACATCAAACGAAAGTCCCCCACATTTTCTTCAATTTTTGGCTGACTTATTTTGTTGTGTAATTTATAAAACCATTCGGCAGTTTTGCGTTTTAACAAGCTATCAGTAGAGCGATCTATTCTTTTTGCAAGCACTACATCAGCGCCGTTTTGCCATTTTTCTATTAACAATGGGATAATTTCTATGGGGTCTTGTAAGTCCACATCGATAGGGATTACCGCATCACCTGTAGCGTGTTCAATTCCGGCAAAAAGTGCAGGTTCTTTTCCAAAATTACGGGTAAAGCTCAAAGGTACAACCAAGTTGTAATTATTTGCTAATCCGTTGATAATAACTTCTGTTGCATCATTACTCCCGTCATTAATAAAAATTATTTCAACATCGTATTTTTTTAATCCCTCGCATTCCCCAACTTTTTTGTAGAAAATGGGGATAGCCTCTTCTTCATTAAATACAGGGACAATTAATGAAATTTTCATTATTCAATACCTTTAAATACAACAAATTTTGAATATAAGAAACCTAAAATAAGACTAATGGCTGAAAATGTGAGTATTGTGATAACAGGATGAATATTTAATTTATCCGAGAAACATCCTATCAGGTAACTCATCATTCCCATAAAACTAGTGAAAACAGTGTACTTACCACTTGTTGCTTTTTTCT
Organism: Arsenophonus nasoniae; assembly: GCF_004768525.1. NCBI lineage: Bacteria > Pseudomonadati > Pseudomonadota > Gammaproteobacteria > Enterobacterales > Morganellaceae > Arsenophonus > Arsenophonus nasoniae. The sequence continues at coordinate 2,515,555 of NZ_CP038613.1, read as the reverse complement.
TAAATGTAAATTTTGCGTTAGCAAAAAAAGAGAACGTCACTGATACTAAGAAAGCCATCAAATTAGCATAAGCCTGTGGAATATGTGTTATAGAAATAATAATAGCAAATATAATCCAATGGATAAGCGTATTGATAATTCCAATTGAAAAGTATTTAGTGAAATGTGTCACAATATTTATCTATGCTTAAATTTGATTATAAAGTTTACCATATAAGGAAAACGATATTTACTGTGATTATTTACAGTAAATTTTAGATAATAAAAATTTAGACATAGGAATATCTCCGTAGTGAAATGAATAGAGAGGTTGGATTGGAATTTAGTGATGGGGATATATAAAGACAAAAGCCCCACATTTGGGGCTTCAAGCCTGTCAATTAGTTATAAACTAACTAACGCAGGAGACATTGAAATACTATCAAATCCGGTTAGATTCTGCTATTGAAAAATAAAGAAATTTTCTTATTTTGTTGTTATTTTCCGGTTAGGTAGTTTGGACAATAAAAAACCAGCTCTTAGGCTGGTTTAGTTTTCCCTGGTGTTGAGATAGCTGCATGTAGTTGTAATGTATAAATAATAACTTGTCGTCAATGGGAACATTATTCACCATAAGTTAAATGTTAGATACTATCAAATATTGATAGTTGTTGATTATCTTGAATTGTGTTAAGTGAAAAGTAATAACTATTGGTATTCAGAGTAATTTACTGAGTTATCAATATGTTTATAGCAGTTCATTGTATTAAAATGAAATATTCTCGCTTGAAAAACAGAGCGTAAATGACTGATTGAATCAACTTCGTATATCTGCTTTATTCTTTCAATGCATTTGCGAACTGTGGCATAAGTAACAGATCTGAAAAAAGCTATATTTTTCTCTGGTATACCCATGGCATACAAAACAGCTGTTTCAAGTTGATCGTTTGCAAGTTCAGGGAAGATTTGTTTATAAGCTTTTATTTGTTGTTCGGTTAGAGGCAGCATTAAATCACCTCCGCAAAAACTTTACAGACGTGTACAACGGTAATAGACTTTTTCATAGCCTTGATCCTAGTTTAGATAGGGTTTAGGTTAGCTGGCTGTTGGTGTTGCATCACCTTCAGTCAGCGATTGTATTTGTTAATTCATCAATATAATTTGCAAACCATTGCATCATTTCTCTACGTTTTTCTAGATATTGAGCATGATTATATATTCCTCGGATATTATTTCTATCCACGTGAGCTAACTGTCTTTCAATTAAATCTTTGTTAAAACCATGTTCATTTAAAATTGTACTAAATTGATGTCTAAATCCATGACCGCTAGCTATTCCGTCAAAACCAATGTAACGAATAACACCCAATACAGTATTTTCACTGATTGGTTTATATTTGCTATTTCTACCGGCAAAAACGAAGTGAGATATACTTTTAGTGATTAGCTCTAAGTGTTTCAATAAGTGATAAACTTGATCTGACATTGGCACTATATGTTCTTTTCTGTTTTTCATTACCTCTTTATCAATAGTTATAATTCTTTTATTAAAGTCAACATTATCCCACGTCATAGATCTTAACTCTTTTGTTCTTAGTGCTGTATATTGAAGAACTTGTGTGGCTATTTTGCTTATAATACTACCTGGGAATGATAGCAATGCTCTGTTAAATGCGGGTATTTCTGGTTCAGTCAAGAATGGATAATGTTTTTTTCTATAACCTTTTTCAGCATCAACTAAGTCAGGTGCTGGATTATATTTTGCTCTTCCTGTAACAATTGCATAACGAAAAACTTCGCCACATCTCCTTCTAGCTTTACTTGCTCTTTCCATTGCGCCGCGTTTTTCAAATAGTCTTATGACATTAACCAATTCGATCGGATCAATATCTGTAATAATTCTGTTACCAATGATTGGTAAAATATCATTTTCAAACATGCTTTTTATTTCTTTACGATATTTTATCGACCACACCTCGTATTTAAAATCATACCATTCAGTGAATATTTCAGAAAATGTATTGCCTTTTTTAGACTTATTTATTATTTTGTTTTTTGATATATCAATTCCATTAGATAGATCTCTTTTTAGTTCAAATGATTTTTCTCTGGCTTTTTGTAATGTGATCTCAGATACTTTACCCAATGTATAAATCTTTTCTTTACCCAAAAATTGGTAACGCATTTGCCACACTTTAACCCCAGAAATCGGAATATAAAGATATAAACCATTTCCGTCAGACAATCGGTAAGGTTTATCTTTTACTTTTGCTGATTCTACTTGTTTAACAGTGAGCATTGGGTAAAACCTCTGCTATTAAATAAATTTACCCAGAATTTACCCAAAAAAGACAGCGGATGTCAATGAACTTAAGTGAACTATAAAAAACGACATGTAAAGATGGATGTAGATGTTTATTGATGTTTGCGTACTAAAACGGAGAGCTATAAACTACATTCTGGCGTCCCCTGCAGGAATCGAACCTACAATTAGCCCTTAGGAGGGGCTTGTTATATCCATTTAACTAAGAGGACATAAAATCTTTTCAATCTAACTTATTTTACGATGCAGCTGATTCTACTATTAAATACCTATTAAAATCAACTTGTTGAATACAATTAGTTTAATTTTATTACTGATGACTGGATTTGTATTTAATTGATTTGATTGTAGATTATGTTACATAAATAATTAAATTGTTAAATTATAATTTTGTAAATCACAATTTAACAAATAATTTAATAATTATTGTTATTTAATTTGTTTGTCTATTTTACATTGCGCCGTTTCCATCATTTTGAGAATAATTTTTATTATTTTGTTTTTGTTAATATTTTATGTCTATAACTTAGTGTTATTTATTTGTTTTTTAACCTATCTGCTTATTTAACATAACGGTTAGCACATTATATGCTTAGATAAATAGTGATTAAATTCTTATCATTAAATAAAAAAGTAAGTAAGATTAAATTAATGTGGATATATAATTATAAATGGACAATCTATGTGAGGGTGTTTTGTTGAATAGAAAAACAAGATTTAAAACATATCGGTTATGCGGAGTATTATTTGCAGTGGGATTGATTACAAGCTGTTCGAGCACACCTACAGATAATCACCAGCGCTCTGATCCGCTAGAGAGTTTTAATCGAACAATGTTCGATTTTAATTACCATGTGCTTGATCGTTATGTGGTGCGTCCAGTTGCGGTTGCTTGGCGTGATTATCTTCCTATGCCTGCTCGTAATGGTCTAGTCAATTTTTTGGCTAACCTGGAAGAGCCTGCAAGTATGGTTAATAATTTTCTACGCGGCGATATTTATCAAGGAATGAAACATTTCAATCGTTTTTTCCTAAATAGTGTTTTTGGTATGGCAGGATTGATCGATATTGCTTCAATGGCTAATCCTAAACTTGCTAAACAAGAATCTAATCGTTTTGGTAGTACATTGGGATATTATCAGGTTGGCTATGGTCCATATGTAGTATTGCCAGGTTATGGTAGTTTTACTTTACGAGAAGATGGGGGCGATTGGGCTGACAAGGCTTATCCGATGCTAAGTTATCTTACTTTTTGGATGTCCGCAGGAAAATGGGTATTAGAGGGAATTGAAAAGCGAGCACTTTTATTAGACTCTGATGGCATTTTACAAAACTCCTCCGATCCTTATTTAATGATTAGAGAAGCTTATTTTCAAAATAAAGATTTTAAGGCACAAGGAGGCGTTTTGAAACCAACTATTAACCCTAACGCTGCTGTGATAGAAGAAGATTTGGATTCTATTGATTAGTAAAATGGGGATACATTTTAATTTATATATTAGTGGATAAAAAATAACGGTAAGATGATTTATTGATTTTTGTGGTCGACTTAAATCTTTATAAATTAAAAAGACAATTAATAATATAATTGTTTGCTAATTATTTTTTCGATAAATTATTTATTATCATTTAATTAGTAAATACTGGTATGGCTGCGGTATTTGGATATTCATTATATTATCACTAAATATTTTCCTATAACCAGTTTAAGGAAGGATAGCTGTGGCTATCCTTTTGTGTTTTCAGTAAAAATTAAAATTTGTAGTTAAAGTTAACGCCAGCTAACCAGGCGCTTCCACTGGATTTAAAGTCATAGGCTGGGAGGGCAGGGCTACCAGCCATTAGCGGCATTTCTTCTTTGATTTTTACGTTTTGACCATGCATGTAGGAAATACCTACGTCAACTGAGGCGTTTTCGTTAAAGGCATAAGTTGTACCGGCACTGATCCAAAAGCGATCTTGATCAGGAATTGAGATCGAGCGATTTTTAGCTGGCACCGGGCTATCATCAAAGGCAATACCGGTACGAAACGTCCAATGATCATCATGATAGTAAGTCGTGCCTAGCGCAATGCGAAAAACATCTTTAAAGCCTTCATGTTTATTAAATAAAACTTGTCCACTGTCTTTTGCGGTGGCCTTCAGTTCTTTAAACTGGCTCCAACTGGTATAGGCTAAACTATAATGAACAGCCCATTTAGGTGCGACTTTATTATAACCAGAGATTTCCCAAATTTCGGGCAGATGCAGATCCAGGTTGCCTTTAATACTATTACCGCCTAAACCACCAGGTATCAATGTGGGAAGCTCATTACTATAGTCGCCGTTAAACTTTATTTTAACTTCTGAACGATAGGTAAAGCTGTAACGATTATTCTCATCTAATTCATACAAGATGCCGGCATTCCAGCCATATCCCCAATCATCACCCTTAAGTTTGGCAATAGTGGTTGATGCAGGCAGCCCTAGCCCTATTGCGGCTCCAAATTCCCCTATATGACGGGTAATTTCTGCATCGGCATAGACGGCATTAAAGCCTAAACCAGCACTGAAATGCTGATTAAAGCGATAAGCTCCACTTAAATTAAGGTTAAGTGTGGTCAGATCGGTTTTTCCGCCAATAGGCCCGGCATTATAGTTGTGATTGAATTCGGTGGCTAAGCCGTAATTAGTGGTAATTGAAGAACCAACCGCCCATTTGTCATTTACTGGAAAAATAAAATGGGCATTGGGTATCCAGGCATGAGGAGCGATATTTCTTGAAGTGGTACTGTTACCAGTGACAGGTGATTTTCCTTTTATATCAACGTCAGGATTGATATAAATCGCCCCAAAAGAGAGCACAGGGTTATTAAATAACATCATGGCTGCTGGATTGCGGCTACCAACGCTAGCATTATCGCCAATCGCCCCTTCACCTGAAAAAGCACGTCCCAACGCAGAAGTGGAATATTCGTTCAGTTGAAAGCCAGCAGCGCTAGTATTTGTTGAAACAAAACTTACAGCCATTGCCAAAATTGTATGTTTGAACAGGTTTTTCTGGTTCATGACCAAAACCCCTTAAATTATATTTATGATAAGAGCGACATTGTTGGTCGCAATAGAAAGGCCAGCAATTGTATTGGCTCCATGCCAATATGGCAAATCAGACCAGTTGACTGAGTATAGAATTGAATACCGGTTTTATTACAAACATGTTCACTGCGTATGTGTTAGTTGTTTGTAAAAATGTGATTTATTTAACATAAATTGGTGCTCCAATTATGCAAAGTGGTTGAGATAGCGTAACAATAGGATATTAGATCAAATAACTACTTGAAATTTTATAGATTATTAGATATTGACTGGTGTTTTTTTGTTAATTGGCGTTATGATTATATTTTGTTAATGTTTATTGTTGGAAAGAATTATGTCGGACGCTAAAAATCGTTGTCATGCTGAAGAAACTGCTGCTTGCTGTTGTGTTGATGTGGGTACAGTGATAGATAATCAAAATTGCACGGCTTCTTTTGAAAAAAATTTTTTAAATCAACAAGAAGCTAAAACAATGTTAATACAGTTGATGGCACAAGCGCGGGCAGTTGAATCGGAGCCTTGTACGATCGAACATCAGATTCAGCCTATAGCTGAAGGTGTTAAATTAATAGCAAATTTTACCTTTTGTTGTGAAGCTGAAACACTAATTTTTCAATTAAATTTACGTTAAGTGAGTTTAACCATGCCTACAGATATTCTGTAGGCATTTGTTCGTTGAGCTTTTCTCAATATTTTGACTTGTTTGACAAATAAATATTCATATCTTGCGTGTCGCCTCTCAGTTTTTAATTTATATTATTTTTCTTTTACTACATTTGAATAACAATTGATTATCAGATCAGACCTCTGTGAAGTATCGGGAATGATTAGCTATAGTTTCATTTTTCATTTTTTATAAAAAGGGAAGCGAGATCTGCTATGAACTACAACGTTAAGAATACTGATCGTATCGCAATTGTTACTGGGTTACGCCTTCCTTTTGCTAAACAGGCAACGGCTTATCATAATATACCTGCTGTCGATTTAGGCAAAATGGTAGTAAGTGAATTAGTTATTCGTAGTGGTATTGATTCTCAATTTATTGATCAAGTAGTTTTTGGCCAAGTTGTTCAGATGCCTGAAGCGCCGAATATTGCTAGAGAAATTGTTTTAGGGGCAGGACTACCCGTTTCGACAGATGCTTATAGTATTTCTAGAGCATGTGCAACTAGCTTTCAGGCTATTACCAATATTATTGAAAGTATGATGGCAGGCTCCATCAAGGTCGGTATTGCTGGTGGTGCTGATTCATCATCGGTTTTGCCTATTGGTGTAACTAAAAAAATGGCCAGCACTTTAATTGACCTTAATCGAGCAAAATCAATAAGCCAACGTTTGCGACTCTTAAGCAAATTAGGTTTTCGTGATTTTCTTCCTGTTTCACCAGCAGTAGCCGAATATTCTACTGGCTTAAGAATGGGAGATACTGCTGAACAGATGGCAAAAACCTATCATATCAGTCGTGAAGAACAAGACGCTTTTGCTCATCGTTCCCATATCCTAGCTGCCCAGGCTTGGGATAGTGGTGTATTACATAAAGAAGTCATGACAGCGCATATACCGCCTTTCCAAGAGTCATTATCGGAAGACAATAATGTTCGAAAAGACTCAACGCTTAGTTCTTATGCAAAGTTAAAACCCGCCTTTGATCGTCGACATGGTACTGTTACCGCCGCGAATAGTACGCCAATGACTGATGGTGCTGCAGCCGTAATGTTGATGTTTGAATCAAATGCGAAAACATTAGGTATAACCCCATTAGGTTATATTCGTAGTTATGCTTTTTCGGCTATTGACGTATGGCAAGACATGCTATTAGGCCCTTCTTATGCAACACCATTAGCTCTCAAACGCGCTGGATTAAGTTTAAAAGATCTTACCTTAATTGATATGCATGAAGCTTTTTCTGCTCAAGTATTAGCCAATGTAAAAATGTTTGCGAGCAAAAAATTTGCGCAAGAAAAATTAGGACAATCAGAAGCGATTGGTGAAATTGATATGGAAAAATTTAACGTATTAGGTGGTTCTCTTGCGTATGGCCATCCATTTGCTGCTACCGGTGCTCGTATGGTGATACAGACGCTTAATGAGTTACATCGTCGTGGTGGTGGTTTGGCGTTAACAACCGCTTGTGCAGCAGGCGGTTTAGGTGCAGCAATGATTTTGGAGGTTGAGTAATGATAACCAATAAAAATGAAGAAAAGAACTTACCTGCAATTACTCGCTATCCTGTGTTTCATTTGTCCGTCAAACAAAACAATATTGGCGTTATTTCCATTGATGTTCCCGGCGAAAAAGTTAATACATTAAAAGCTGAATTTGTTGATCAATTTTATGTGATATTACAGCAAGCTCAAGAAATCGCGGGTTTAAAAGGTATTATTATTATTTCAAATAAACCAGGCTGTTTCCTTGCTGGTGCTGATATTAGTATGATTTCCAATTGTAAAACAAAAGAAGAAGCAACACAGCTTGCTATGACAGGGCAAAAATTATTTAACCTGCTTGAAAGTTATCCATTACCGGTAGTCGCAGCAATTGATGGTGTATGTTTAGGCGGCGGATTAGAATTAGCGCTTGCTTGCCATATAAGAATTTGTACTCTGTCCGAGAAAACGCGTCTTGGTTTACCTGAGGTGCAACTAGGTTTAATTCCTGGTTCTGGAGGAACACAGCGTTTGCCTCGTTTAATTGGTTTAATTAATGGATTAAATTTGATTCTGACTGGCCGACAATTAAGACCAAAGCAATCACTAAAATTAGGTTTAGTTGATGATATTGTGCCAGCAGAAATTTTATTGGAAACGGCAATTAGCTGGATTGATAAAGGAAGAAAAGGCAAAACATATTTGCCTGTTATGCAGCGTTTATCAGAATTACCCATTATCAGAAATATCCTATTCGCGATAATTAAAAATAAAACAAATTCAAAAAGTAAAGGTCATTATCCAGCGTTAGAAAAAGCGATTTCAGTGGTGACTATTGGCTATGATAAGGGTGTGCAAGTTGGGCTTGAAGCAGAAGCAAAAGCCTTTGGGGAACTGGCAATGACACCAGAATCTGCTGCTTTACGCGGTCTTTTTTTTGGCTCGACTTTACTAAAAAGTGAAATGGGTAGTTTTGAAAAATCTGCTACAATTCATCAGGTGGGTGTGTTAGGCGGCGGTCTCATGGGAGGCGGTATTGCCTATGTGACAGCAACGCGTGGAAAATTGCCTGTTCGAGTGAAGGACATTAACAATAATGGACTTAGTCAGGCATTAAAATTTAGTTGGCATCGCTTAACGGAGCAAGTTAACCGTAAACGTATTTCTGTACGAGCGCGCGATCAACAGATGATGTTAATTTCAGGCACATTAGATTATAAAGGCCTTGAAAAAGCACAAATTATTGTCGAGGCTGTTTTTGAAGATTTAGCATTAAAGCGTCAAATGGTACAGGAAGTAGAGGCAATGACTTTAAATGACGTTGTTTTTGCCTCGAATACATCTTCGTTACCTATCCATAAAATTGCGGAGTTTGCGAAGCACCCAGAACGTATAATTGGACTTCATTACTTTAGTCCAGTCGATAAAATGCCATTGGTTGAAGTTATCCCTCATAGTAAGACGAGTGACAAGACGATTGCTACTGCTGTGGCACTGGCAAAAAAAAAGGGTAAAACTGCAATTGTTGTTACTGATGGTGCAGGTTTTTATGTCAATCGGATATTAGCGCCTTATATTGCTGAAGCGACCCGTTGTCTGTTAGCGGGTGAATCAATTGAGCATATCGATAATGCTTTAGTTAAATTTGGTTTTCCCATTGGCCCATTGAACTTGTTAGACGAAGTCGGAATTGATGTCGGCACTAAAATCATGCCGGTGCTTGTTGAACAGTTTGGCGAACGATTTTCTGTTCCTTCAGAACTTAATATCATATTGGAAGATGATAGAAAGGGACGTAAAAATGGCCGAGGTTTTTATCTTTATAAGAAAAATAAGATTAGTTGGCCTTGGTGTAAAAAACAGCGTCAAGTCGACACAACCATTTATGAATTACTTAATATTCAACCCAAAACAATTTTATCTGATCAGGAAATTGTTCAGCGCTGTATTATGCTGATGCTGAATGAAGCTACTCGTTGTCTTGATGAAGGGGTTATTCGTCATGTAAATGATGGTGAGATTGGTGCAGTGTTTGGAATTGGTTTTCCTCCTTTCACTGGTGGACCATTTCGATATATGGATCAACAAGGGATATCGAATATCGTTAACATCATGCATCAATTAGCACAGAAATATGGTAACAATTTTGTTCCTTGTGAAAGGTTAATTCAAATGGCAAAATCAAATAAAAAATTTCATCAGTAGTGAATTATTATTAGTATTTCTAAACCTTACTAATATCATGGCCTTAAGCGTAATTTCAATTTAACTTGATATAAAATAAACTTTTTTTCGTTTTTTATGAAAATAAAGCGGTTCCTTTTTTTGTAATTTTAGTGCAGAATCTCGGGTTGCCTTGCCCGGCATATTTTCCGACAACAACATTAGCGAGTAATAAGAGGGCTCCTATGTAGGGGGGGGGGGTAAGTGAAAATATTTTACTCAAATGGTGGATTATGCAAGTTTTTATTATGCGTCATGGTGACGCAACTCTGAATACGATTAATGATGAAGCAAGAGAACTTACTCTTAAAGGAATAGAAGAATCTAAATTAATGGCTGGTTGGCTAGCACAACAAAATCCAGTATTCGAACGCGTGTTTACTAGCCCATATGTAAGAGCAGTACAAACTTATCAGGCCATGCAGCCATTATTGCCATATTCAGGTGAACACGAAGTATTGACGGAACTTATTCCTGACGGAGATCCACAATCTATAGCTAATTATTTGCAATTACTCGCCGAAGGTGGTGTAAGAACAGCATTGATTGTTTCTCATTTACCATTGGTCGGTTATTTGGTATCGGCTTTATGCCCACAGGAAATTCCACCTATGTTTGCAACATCTGCAATTGCTTATATAGAGATAAATATGGAAATACGGCACGCTGAATATAGATGGCAACGGGCACCTTCTCAAATATTGCAAAGTGTTAATAAACTAGCGGCACATTTCTAGCGTTGGTTTTAGTTGTTATCTGCGCTGAGTTTCGTCAGTTTCGACTAGGAGTAGCAACGAGGCACTACCACCCCAAACTTTGGGGGCTTGATGAAAAGCAGTGATATTCGGATGTTGAGCAAGCCAAAGGGGAATTTGCTGTTTTAAAATGTGCTTTCCGTGACCATGCATAATACAGGCACAATGGATATTATTTCGGTAGCAAGCTGCGATTAGTGCTGCAATTTCTTGTTTAGCTTGTCGTTGAGATAAACCATGTAAATCCAGAAACAGTTCAGGCGTATAATCACCCCGACGTAGCTTTTTTAATTCATAAGGATTGATATCGGGTCGTAGATAACGGGTAGGCCCCTCTACTTCCAAAAGGGGTTGATATTCATCGGAAAAGTAATAACTAACATCGAGTTGTTCTTGGAGCAAACGTTTTGCGACAAATTGCGATTTTATTCGATGATGTCGTTGTGGTGGATGACTAACGATATCATGTAGTAAAGGTTTAGTTCCTGCAATCGTTTCCTTAAATAGCTTTATTTCCTCAGCACTCAATTTGAACTTATTTTTCATTGTCATTCTATCAATCAATTAGTCAATTATTCTGTTAAGTTTATCTTAATTTTTCTGTTATTACCCTCCTTATAAGCAGCAAGCTTTATCAGATATTGCTAGTATCCTAATGTTAATTAATGTTATTGCTATAAATTCCTTAACAATAAGCTGATTTGTTGGGTAGTTCATGGCAGACTATCAGTATTAAGTATATCAACCTTTTATTGGTTAGGAGGCGTTTTGGACAAGATTTTTGTTGATGAGGCGGTTGCGGAACTACATACCATCCAAGATATGTTGCGTTGGGTAATTAGTCGGTTTAATGCAGCAAATATTTATTACGGTCATGGAACGGATAATTGTTGGGATGAAGCTTTACAACTTGTTTTGCCATCACTTTTTTTGCCCTTGGATATACCTCAACAATTGTGGGTTTCTCGTCTAACACTCAGTGAACGTCATCGTATCGTTGAACGCGTATTACGCCGTATCAATGAGCATATCCCCGTTGCTTATTTAACCAATAAAGCCTGGTTTTGCGGACATGAATTTTATGTTGATGAGCGTGTTTTGATCCCTCGTTCTCCGATAGGTGAACTAATTAATAAACATTTTGCCGGCATCATTGATTATGAGCCTGCAACCATTCTAGATATGTGCACAGGTAGTGGATGTATTGCTATTGCCTGTGCCCATGAATTTCCGCAAGCGCAAATTGATGCGGTTGATATTTCTGTTGATGCATTGGCAGTAACTGAACAAAATATTACTGCTCATGGATTCGCCGATCGGATAGTGCCTATTTGTTCAGACCTGTTTTTGAATATGCCACCGATTAAATATAATGTAATGGTTACTAACCCACCATATGTGGATGCAGAAGATATGTCTGATTTACCAGCTGAATATCTGGTGGAGCCTAAATTAGCGCTTGCAGCAGGTTCTGATGGTTTAAAACTTGTCAGAAGAATTCTAGCCAATGCCTCACGTTTCCTGACAGAAAATGGGGTGCTAATTTGTGAAGTTGGTAATAGTATGTTACACCTTATTGAGCAATATCCGGATATTCCTTTTACTTGGTTGAAGTTTGAACAGGGTGGCGATGGGGTATTCATGCTAACGCAGAAACAACTTATTGAACATCAAGAGAAATTTAAATTATATATCGATTAACGGGTAATTATATTTTTTCATACAATAAAATAATTTATTCATTAATTATTATGATGAATGAGGAAAATAGGAAACAAAGGGGATGGCGGGAAATTCGATAGGACAACTTTTTCGTGTTACCACATTTGGTGAGTCGCATGGTTTGGCATTAGGATGCATTGTTGATGGCGTTCCTCCTGGTATGGCGTTATCAGAAAAAGATCTGCAAACCGATTTAGATCGTCGTCGGCCTGGCACTTCTCGTTATACAACCCCACGCCGTGAACTTGATCAGGTTAAAATTTTGTCTGGTGTTTTTAATGGTATAACGACAGGAACCCCTATTGGTTTGTTGATTGAAAATCAGGATCAACGGTCGCAGGATTATAGTGAGATCAAGGATATTTTTCGCCCTGGGCATGCAGATTACACCTATCAACAAAAATATGGTTTACGTGACTACCGCGGTGGCGGGCGATCTTCGGCACGTGAAACGGCAATGCGTGTCGCTGCAGGTGCAATTGCAAAAAAATATCTGCAACAAAAACTAGGCATAACTGTTCGGGCTTATTTAAGTCAAATGGGTGATATTTGCTGTGAACTAAAGGATTGGGATTTAGTTGAACAGAATCCTTTCTTTTGTCCTGATGCAACAAAATTAGACGCTTTAGATAGCTTATTACGTTTATTGAAAAAAGAAGGTAATTCTATTGGTGCTAAAGTAACCGTTATTGCTGAGCATGTTCCAGCCGGATTAGGTGAACCTGTTTTTGATCGATTAGATGCGGATATAGCTCATGCCATGATGAGTATCAATGCGGTTAAAGGTGTTGAAATTGGGGCTGGCTTTAAGGTGGTCACTTTAAAAGGCAATGAAAATCGGGATGAAATAGCGCGTGACGGATTTGTCAGCAATCATGCCGGTGGTATATTAGGTGGTATAAGTAGTAGTCAGCCGATTATTGTCCATTTGGCTTTAAAGCCGACTTCGAGTATTACCATACCGGGTAAAACAATTAATCAGCAAGGTGAAGAAATTGAAGTAATCACCAAAGGACGTCATGATCCCTGTGTTGGTATCCGAGCAGTACCGATAGCAGAAGCGATGATGGCAATCGTACTTATCGATCATTTTTTACGTCATCGGGCTCAATGCGGTGAATGAGTTTTTTGATCTTATGATATAAATATCAATGAAAGAACATAATTATAATCACCTTATTAATATTTTTAGTGTCTGTTTTGAGAAAGAATATTGCACACGTTTAATTAAAGGAGACGATGAACCTATCTATCTACCAGCAGATGAAAAGATACCCTACCATCGGATTATTTTTGCACGTGGTTTTTATGCGAGTGCTTTACATGAAATTGCCCACTGGTGTATAGCCGGAGAAACTCGGCGCCAACAAATAGATTTTGGTTATTGGTATTATCCAGATGGCCGGAATGAGCAAATACAAAACGCTTTTGAAAAAGTTGAAGTTAAACCACAAGCACTTGAATGGATGTTTTGTGTGGCGGCAGCGTTTCCCTTTAATGTTAGTTGCGATAATTTGGCTGCTGATTTTGCACCGGATCGATTTGCTTTTCAGTGCAAAGTCTATCAGCAAGTACTGAACTATCTAGCAAATGGTATTCCGGCTCGAGCGAAGAGATTTATTCAAGGGCTACAGTTGTTTTATAATACCCCTCCCTTAGTGAAGCAAAATTTTATTTACCCCGAAGAGCTATAAAAAATTTAGCTAATATAAAGGAACAAAACCATGCTTGCGGAATTGGAAACGCGTATTTTAACGCAAATTGACAATGATGTTGATAATGCTAGTCAAGATGAACTTTTTGCTGGTGGTTATTTACGTGGCCATTTAATATTGGCTATTGCAGAACTAGAAGCTGAAAATAAAAATAATATTGCAGCGCTTTCTGACCGTGTCGAACAGAGTATTGATAAGGCAATTAAGGCGGGTGAATTAAGTCCCCCTGATCAGCGATTGATATTAAATACCTGGCGCAAGTTGTTAGAAAATGCGCTTCAATAAGCAGAAAGCGAGTAACTTTAAATAATATATTGTCGCATTTTTAAAATGGGGTAACGATGTTGGTAAGATTAGCACTACCCACTGAAGCAGAAAAATTAGTCAATATTGAACGGTCAGCAGCAACTTTATTTCGTCAAATTCCAGAGCTTGCTTGGGTTGCTGATGAACAAGGCAAATCCGTTAACCAACATTTAGAGTTTATTGTTGATGGTGATTGTTGGGTAGCCGTTGAGGAACAACAGCTTGTTGGTTTTATTGAAGTTGAAGTGATGGATAAAGCTTTGCATATTTGGGAATTATCCGTTGATAGCCGATGGCAGAGAAGAGGAATTGGTCAGAGTTTATTGCAGCAAGCCATTATTCAGGCAAAACAACTAAACTGTGATCATGTTACTTTAACAACTTTTCGTGATGTTGCCTGGAATGGCGCTTATTATCAAAAATTGGGTTTTACAATTATTCCGGCCGAAAAGCTTACTTTGCCACTACAAGCTATCTTAAAAAGAGAGGTGGCTTATGGATTTATCGCCTCTTCGCGTTGTGCAATGCAATATACGGTTTAATAGAAATTAAATATTTTTGTTAAAAAGTTATTTCTCTAGTTTAATCGCTCGGCCTTGTAACAATTTTCTGATCCAAAATCGGCTTGGGTGGAGATTAGCCAATATTTCGTCGTCAAAAGGTAATGGTTCAGCAAAAATTTGGCTGCAAAGTAATTCCGCGCAAATTGGCGCACTACACAACCCTCTTGCTCCCAATGCGCCAATAACAAATAGATTGGCATGAATTGGCGCTTGCAAAATAGGTTGCTGCTCATTGAGTTGTTTATCTAGTTGTGCATATTGAAGAATAAGTTGATCAACATCGGGGACATTACCGACCATCGGTAAATGATCACGGGTAACACAGCGAATACTTTGACGTGATGCATTTTGGCTGATATCAATATCTTTTGTCCAACCAACATCAGGCAAACAAGTTAATAAGCGAGAATGGTTTTCTTGTTGTTCTAGTTTGGAATATTCTAGTGTCAGTTGATGACGTTTATAACTCGCGCCTAAGCAGTGATATTGATGATTTGCTGGCGTTAAATAGCCGGCATAACAGAGTGTCGTTTGCAGTTGGTTGAGTGTCGATGTGGTCGGAATATGACTTACTTGCCCTCGAACCGCACTTACTGGCAATTTTTCTGTTTGTGAAAATAGGGGGAGTTGATGGCCATTAGCGATAATGACGGTTTTATGCGTTATTTGCCGTTGCGCTTGTCCTTGATTGAATATCAATTTCCAGCCAGTGGGCGTATTTTCAAGTTGCATAAGGCGATGATTAAAATAACTGATTAAACCTTGTTGTTGCGCATATTGCCAACTATTGAATGTCAGCTCGGCAGGACATAGCCAACCGGCAGTTGGATAGTAGATGCCAGCATGGTTAACATCAACGCCACATAGGGTTCGTAATGTTTTTCGAGTTTCATGGCGTGCAAAGTCAGGTGGCCAGTTTTTTATCAATATTTGAGCAATTTTTTGCTGGTTTTTGGCGTCATAAGCTAATTGTACTAAGCCGTTCCAATCATGTTCAAATGCAATGCCTAATCGCTCAAGTTGGCTGTAGTGACGTTTTGCATAAGTAAAAGCAGTGATAAAAAAACGCTCTAAGCTATCGTCGCGACCGGTTAATAATGGATAAAGTGCACCTTGACGGTTGCCGGAAGCGTTTTGTGCCACGCTGGGATCCTGGCAATATAAAGTTACCCGACTTCCTCTTTGTAATAAAGCAAGTGCGGTCATCATACTGGCAATCCCGCCGCCAATAATAGCAATATCCTCGGTGGCGGATGCGGCATGTCGAGCGAACCAAGGTTGTGGCGCAGATTGTTGATTCACGGGTAATTGACCAACTAGCATTTCACGTTTACGGCCAAAACCTTTGATTTTTTTTACTTGAAAACCGGCTTTTTCTAATCCACGACGAACAATACCGGCTGAAGTAAAAGTGGCAAAAGTGCAACCATCACGTCCCCAATTTGCCATTGCAGTGAACAGTTGTTCACTCCACATTTGGGGATTTTTAGCCGGTGCAAAACCATCTAAAAACCAACTATCTATTTTATTGAAAAAATTAGCTTTTAATTGAGGTAATTGTTTATTTATATCACCAAACCAGAGATCGAGAATAATTGTTCCATTTTCCATAACTATTCTATGACAACCAGGTAACGATTGAGGCCATTGTTGACAAAGCTGTTTAGAAAAAATGGCGAGCTCAGGCCAAAATTGATGAACCTTTATTAAATCGGTAATAGACAAGGGATATTTTTCAAAACTGATATAGTGTAAACGTTGTAATTGGTTTTTAGGCGCTTGTTGGCGAAACTGAGTAAATAACTGGCAGACTGCCATAAAATTTAATCCCGTGCCAAAACCGGTTTCTGCAATAACATATTGTTTAGCTGAGTGAGACAGAAAGCGATTTGGCAACTGATTACCGGCTAAGAAAACATAACGTGATTCTTCTAAACCATTTTGCTTAGAAAAATAGACATCATCAAACTGTTCAGAGACGGGGATAGCTTGTTCATTCCAGCTTAATTTAGCTTGGCTGATCTCATTTGTATTCACAAAATTATCTACAATATTTTAAATAATTAGCCAATTCTAACGAATTTAACCTGAGTGTGCTAGCTAGCGCTAAAATATAAAAATGAGAAAAGATAATTTTTTCTGTAATTTTTTACCTGATCGGACTTGTTCAGCTTACAAGTGTAAGCTAAAGTAACAGGCTAAACTCCCAGTAAATGAATTTCGACTATGAGGTAATACAATCAATGAAGCGTGCAGTCATCACTGGTCTGGGCATTGTCTCCAGCATAGGTAATAACCAGCAAGAGGTACTGGCTTCTCTGAAAACGGGTCGTTCTGGCATCAGGTTTTCAGAAGAATTTGAAAAAATGGGTTTACGCAGCCATGTCTGGGGTAATATTCAACTGACCGAAGAGTATATTAAACAAAAAATTGATCGTAAAATTCTTCGTTTTATGAGTGATTGTTCTATTTATGCTTACTTGTCGATGGAAGAGGCTATTTCGGACGCTAAATTGACGCAGGCGCAAATCTCAAATACTCGTACCGGTTTAGTGGTTGGCTCTGGTGGTGGATCACCACGTAATCAAGTGGCTGGCTCTGATGGTATGCGAGCAAAGGGATTACGCGGTGTTGGTCCTTATATGGTGACCAGAGCAATGGCTTCAGGTGTTTCCGCTTGTTTAGCTACGCCGTTTAAAATTAAGGGCGTTAATTATTCTATCAGCTCGGCTTGCTCAACTTCCGCCCATTGTATTGGCCATGCTGTTGAATTAATCCAATTAGGTAAACAGGATGTAATTTTCGCTGGAGGTGGTGAAGAATTAAGTTGGGAATTAACCTGTGAATTTGACGCAATGGGAGCATTATCGACTAAATATAATGCCACTCCAGAAAAAGCTTCACGCACCTATGACCAAGATCGGGATGGTTTTGTCATTGCTGGTGGCGGTGGTATCGTAGTGGTAGAAGAATTAGAGCATGCTCTGGCGCGTGGCGCACATATTTATGCTGAAATTGTCGGTTATGGCGCGACGTCAGATGGTTATGATATGGTTGCTCCTTCTGGAGAAGGTGCGGTGAGATGTATGAAAATGGCATTGGCAGATGTTAAACAGGTTGATTATATCAATACTCATGGCACTTCAACGCCAGTTGGCGATACCAAGGAATTAGAAGCAATTACTGAAGTGTTTGGTAGCAATACGCCAGCGATTTCAGCAACTAAAGCAATGACCGGTCATTCTCTAGGGGCGGCTGGGGTTCATGAAGCTATTTATAGTTTGTTAATGTTAGAGCACGGATTTATTGCCCCAAGCATTAATATTGATAATTTAGATGAAAAAGCGCAAGCAATGAATATTATTACCCAGCCCACTGAGCAGAAATTAAATACGGTAATGTCAAATAGTTTTGGGTTTGGTGGAACTAATGCTTCGTTGGTAATGAGCAAATATCATTCATAATTATTTTATCACGAAGAAATAATTACCTACTGATAATCAATCAGTAGGTTTTTTGTTATTTACAATATAACCAAGTGATTGAATAAGTTATTCTACTTTTTTATTAGCCTTAGAGCGGTGGTGATTAAAAAGTTGTGTTAATGGTGTGCGTAATTGCTGCGCTAAAATAACACCGAGTAACACAATGCCACCACCAATTAAATGGTAGCTGTGCATTTTTTCTTTTAAAAATAAAACCGCGATAATAGCCGTAAATACGGGTGCTAAATTCATAAATATTGAGGTTGTATTAGCGCCAAGACGAAACACACCTTGAATCCATAAATAGGGTGCAATCAGCGAGGCTGCAATACCGGCAAATAAGATCAAATTAATATTTGCTGCGGTAATTGCTACTGTTTTAGCCAGTAAAAAGTTAGGCAATAATAGCAACACGGCAAAACTAATCTGGATATAAAGTGATTGCCAATTCGGTAATGGGATCGCCCAGTGTTTGGTTAATACCCCATAGAGTGAATAAGAGAGAGCAGCGATAAACATCAGTAATTGCCCTCGATTAATTCCCTGGCTAAAAAATAGCATTGGCTCACCTTGACTGACAAGCCAGATAAGCCCCATTAAGGATAAGAGGCTACCTATCACAATACCAATAGTAGGAATAGTGCGTAGCACAAAAATGCTGAGTATCACCGTTAACAAAGGAATAACTGAATTTAATACCCCCATAAAGGTTGCACTAACTGTATGGGCAGCATAATAAGCCAAACTTTGGTAAAGAACCATGCCAAGGGCGCCTAATATAAACAGTTTCCAACCATATTGTCTTAGCACAGTGCGATTTTTAATTATCCCTTTGATCATAAAAGGGGTGAGTATTAAAAAGGCCAGTAACCATCGATAAAAGGAAATAGCCGCAGGATCAATAACATTTGCTGCGGCTTTACTTACCACTGCATTAATCGACCACAATAAAACCGCCAGCAGGGGGAAAAGAAAATTTTTCATTATTTAGTCATACTTATCTTCAGTTAACTATTTTTGCTATTTTAACATTGTCTGCTTTATTATATATATTTATAATCAGACAATTGATCCGCTCTTTCTGCCAACATTACTGGAATGAAGAAAATCAAATATATACATGAGCCAAATGTTGTTGAGCCAGAAACCATCGTTTTTCTTAATAATGAATGGTTAGGTGATACTGAGTGTAAATTACATCGCCATACCTTTGGCCAATTAATTTATGTGGTTAAAGGTGTTATTGAAATGCAAGTTGCTACCCAGCATTATATTGCACCTCCTGAATTCTGTATTTGGATCCCAAGCGGTGTTGAGCATGCCACTTACAATAAAAAAAGTGTTAAGTTTAATATTTTAGATATTTCTCACTCATTCAGTCATGTGCTGTGTAAAAAACCTTGTATTATTCGTCAAACGCCTATTTTTCATACTATATTATTAGATTTTTATGCGCGCGAGATAACCCAACCGCAGACGGTGGAAGATATTCGATTAGCCCATGTTTTGATTGATCAATTAAAACGTTCACCTATTCAAAAGACGTATTTACCCGCCAGTAAAGATAAATTTTTAGCCCCTATTTTAACGCAATTACAACAAAATCCGGCAGATAATACCGCTTTAGCGATATGGGCTAAGCGGGTTTATACCTCAGAACGTACCTTGTCACGTCGTTGTCAGCAGGAACTGGGAATGTCATTTAGTGAGTGGCGCCAGCGGTTACGTTTTTTACATGCCATAATGAAATTAGAGCAGGGTTACAGTGTCCAGCAGGTGGCTTTTGATGTAGGTTATAGTTCCGCATCCGCATTTATTACCATGTTTCAACAGATTTCAGGCACAACACCAGAGCGTTTTCGCCAAAAAAGTGACGGTGAGCAAACCAGTTGTTAGGATTTATATCATTAACATGGCAAAATAGCAGCTTGCTACCTGATCGAATAGTAAAAAGCGATCGGTTAATCTTGATAAATATAATTGGGCATAGATAAGTGAAAATATTGATTGATGAAAATATGCCTTACGCAACTCAATTGTTTGCAACATTGGGTGAAGTTAAGGCTGTTTCTGGGCGTTCAATCTCATCGTCACAGCTAGCAACAGCAGATGCTTTAATGGTGCGTTCTGTTACGCAAGTCAATGAAGCATTACTTAAACAGAGTAAGGTAAAATTTGTTGGTACTGCAACGGCCGGATTTGATCATGTTGATAAGCAATGGTTAGCGCAAGCTGGCATCGCTTTTTCTGCCGCACCGGGTTGTAATGCGACGGCGGTGGTAGAGTACGTTTTTTCAGCTTTGTTGTTACTGGCTGAACGTGATCGCTTTGATTTGCGAGAAAAGACAGTCGGTATTGTTGGGGTTGGTAATGTTGGCAGTCGTCTTAATGCGCGTTTAAAGGCCTGGGGCGTCAATACGTTACTTTGTGATCCGCCACGGGCGGCGGCTGCTGATAATAGCGAACAATTTTGGCCACTGGAAAAATTAGTTAGTCAGGCGGATATCTTAACTTTTCATACCCCTTTAAATAAATCTGGCTGCTATTCATCATATCATTTATTAAATGAAGAGTTGCTTGCTGCTATGCCAGCAGGACGTATTTTGCTAAATACTAGCCGTGGGGCTGTTATTGATAATCAGGCATTATTAAAAGCCTTAGAAAATGGTAAGAAAATCGACGTTATATTAGATGTTTGGGAACATGAGCCCTTTCTTTCCTTACCTTTGTTAGCCAAAACTCGCATTGGTACACCACATATTGCCGGCTATTCTCTGGAAGGTAAAGCGCGCGGTACTACCCAGATTTTTGCTGCATTTAGCCAGTTTTTAGGCCAAGTGGCGCAAATTGAGCTAGCAGATTTACTCCCTATTGCCGAGTTTAATGAAATTACCTTTCGCGGTGAATTAACCCAGGCAAATTTAAAACGTTTAGTGCATTTAGTTTATGATGTCCGTCGTGATGATGCATTATTAAGAAATGTTGCTCATCTCACTGGCCAGTTTGACCATTTACGCAAATATTATCCAGAACGCCGTGAATGGTCATCGCTAAAAGTGAGTTGTGATAATGTAGATGCCGCTAATACACTAAAAATGCTAGGCTTCGATAGTAAATTAATTTGATCAAATGCATAGAAGATTGGAGAAAACCAACATGACAGAAGGTTGGAGTATTGCATTATTAGGCGCAACAGGTGCGGTTGGTGAAGCCGTATTAAGTTTATTACAAGAGCGCCAGTTTCCAGTTGGTGAGTTATTTCTATTAGCCAGTGAAAATAGTGCCGGAGAAAGTATTCGTTTTAATGGCAAGCAGCACTCTGTCATAGATGCACAGTTATTTGATTGGGCACAGGCACAAATCGCTTTTTTTGTTGCCGGTAAAGAAGCGTCTGCTCGTTATGCAGAGCAAGCGGCACAAGAGGGCTGCATTGTCATTGATAGTAGTGGTTTATTTGCGCTGGAACCGGATATTCCATTAGTTGTACCTAATGTTAATCCCCATGTGCTGACTGATTATCGTAACCGTAATATTGTTGCCATTGCTGATAGTTATGTCAGTCAATTGTTAGTTGCCGTTAAACCGCTAATTAATGTTGCCGGTATTCATCATTTAATCTTAACTAATTTATGTTCAGTTTCTGTGCATGGCAAAAGTGCAGTGGATGAATTGGCCGGTCAAAGTGCCCGATTATTAAATGGCTTACCCGTTGATAATGAGCATTTTGCTAAACAGTTAGCATTTAATCTATTACCATTATTAAGTGATGTTGAAGGTTCGGTGCCGCAAGAGCGCTGTTTAGTTGATCAAGCGCGGAAAATTTTACAGAATGATGGATTATCGATAGTTGTCAGTTGCTTACAAGCGCCGGTTTTTTATGGTAATGCACAAGTGGTTCATGTGGAAACATTACGTCCAATAACCGTACAAGAAGCCTGGCAAGAAATTGCTCAATTTGATGATATTCAGCTGGTTGGCGAAGATGATTTTCCAACTCAGGTAACCGATGCTTCCGGTAGTGATCAATTAAGTATCGGTTGTATGCGTAATGATTATGGCGCACCTGAGATATTACAGTTTTGGTCGGTTGCCGATAATACCCGATTTGGTGGTGCTCGAATGTTACTAGAAACTGCGGAGCGATTAGTGCAGGAGCAATATTATTAATGTTGGAAAAGCAATCTCCTTTACCAATGTTTAAAATTGCGTTAGGCATTGAGTATGATGGTAGCCATTATTATGGTTGGCAGCGTCAACAACAGGTAAAAAGTATTCAAGCTTGTGTGGAGTCTGCGCTAACTAAAGTCGCGCATGAATCTATTCAAGTCTGTTGCGCTGGACGCACGGATGCAGGTGTCCATGCTACAGGCCAAGTGATCCATTTTGAAACGTCTGTGATACGTAAAGATTCAGCCTGGACGATGGGCGTTAATAGCCATTTACCCGCTGACATCGCCGTACGTTGGAGTAAAGACGTTGAGCCGGATTTTCATGCTCGTTTTAGTGCCACTGCGCGTCGATATCGTTATATTATTTTCAATCATCGATACCGACCAGCAATATTAGCCGCAGGCGTTACCCACTATCATGCACCTTTAGATGCTGAAAAAATGCATATTGCAGCGCAAGCATTGGTTGGCGAGCAGGATTTTACTTCATTTAGAGCTATTCAGTGTCAATCTAAATCGCCTTGGCGTAATATAAAGCATGTTCATGTCAACCGTTATGGTGACTATATTGTGGTTGATATCAAAGCTAATGCCTTTGTTCATCATATGGTTCGCAATATTGTTGGTAGTTTGCTGGCGATAGGGTGTGGTGTTCAGGATATTAACTGGATTGCCGAGCTTTTAGCATTGAAAGATAGAACCAAAGCGGCGGCAACTGCAAAAGCAGAAGGGCTTTATTTAGTTGCTGTCGATTATCCGTCAAAATATAAATTACCTAAAACGACCGTAGGACCGCTTTTTTTGCCAGAATAATGAATTTAATTTTGCGTTTATATAGGCAGTGTTAAAGTTGCCAACTATTGGATTTTTTATGGAACTTTTTACTTTTATTATTGATTTTATTATACACATCGATCTTCATTTAGCTGAGTTAGTGGCTAAGTATGGCATTTGGCTATATGCCATTTTATTTTTGATAGTATTTTGTGAAACTGGACTCATTGTTACGCTTTTTTTACCAGGTGACTCGTTATTATTTGTTGCTGGTGCATTGACGGCACTGGAGAGTAATGATTTAAACGTTCATTTAATGGTAATATTAATAATTATTGCTGCGATTATTGGTGATGCTGTTAATTATACTATTGGCCGCTTATTCGGCGAACGTCTATTTCGTAATCCCAATTCAAAAATTTTTCGCCGGATTTATTTAGAAAAAACGCACCAATTTTATGAAAAACATGGCGGTAAAGCGATTATTTTAGCTAGATTTATACCTATTATTAGAACGTTTGCTCCATTTGTCGCAGGGATGGGAAAAATGTCCTATCGGCATTTTGCTTTTTATAATGTGGCAGGGGCTTTATTATGGGTTCTATTATTTACTTATGCGGGTTACTTTTTTGGTGATTTGCCAATTGTTCAGCAGAATTTAAAATTATTAATTGTGGCAATTATTTTAATTTCTATTCTGCCGGCTATTATTGAGATTTGGTGCTATCGTCGAGCATCAATTAAAGAAAAACAGGTTGTTAAACCAAAAAAATAGATAGTCATTAGCAGGTTTGATCAGTTTTTTATCCACTATGCTTTGGCATTGTGGTTTAATGATTAACATAATAATGAGACTGATAATGTAATTTCAGACAGAAAGGTCTATTAATGAGCTGGATTGAAAAGATTCTTAATAAAAGCAATATTACCCAGACTCGCAAAGCGAGTATTCCTGAAGGGGTTTGGACAAAATGTGATAGCTGCGGTCAAGTGCTCTATCGTGCTGAATTAGAAAGTAATTTAGCCGTATGTCCAAAATGTGATCATCATATGCGTATTTCGGCTCGCCAACGTCTGGCTTCTTTTCTTGATGAAGCAACCACGGCAGAATTAGGTAGTGAATTAGAACCGAAAGATATTTTGAAATTTCGTGATTCAAAGAAATACAAAGATCGCATATCAGCGGCGCAAAAAGCGACACATGAAAAAGATGCTTTAATTGTGATGAAAGGCACTCTTAAAGGTATGCCAGTTATTGCGGCAGCTTTTGAATTTGCTTTTATGGGTGGCTCAATGGCTTCGGTTGTTGGTGCACGTTTTGTACGTGCGGTTGAGCAAGCACTGGAAGATAATTGTCCATTAGTCTGTTTTTCTGCCAGTGGTGGTGCTCGTATGCAAGAAGCATTAATGTCGTTGATGCAAATGGCAAAGACCAGTGCAGCACTGGCGAAGATGCAGGAGCGAGGGCTTCCCTATATTTCAGTACTTACCGATCCAACCATGGGCGGAGTATCAGCAAGCTTAGCCATGTTAGGGGATATTAATGTTGCTGAGCCGAAAGCGCTAATTGGCTTTGCCGGCCCACGGGTTATTGAGCAAACCGTACGTGAAAAATTGCCAGCAGGTTTCCAACGCAGTGAATTCCTGATTGAAAAGGGCGCGATTGATATGATTGTCAGACGGCCTGAAATGCGGGATAAATTAGCTGAAATACTGGCTATGTTAACTCATCAAACCGTTCAAGACGCAAGCCAAATGGATGTAATTACCTTAGTTGACGATGATCTGGAGCCACCCTATCGTGAGAAACCCGAAATTGACAACAAATCCGATCAAAAATGACAATATATCTGATCCTTTGATGATACCAGAGGCGACCTCTTCTTTAGCTAGCTGGTTAACTTATTTAACCAATCAGCATAATAAAATTATCGATATGGGGCTGGATCGGGTTGGTATTGTTGCTCGTCAACTGGATCTTTTACAACCGGCACCGAAAGTGGTTACGGTTGCAGGAACAAATGGTAAAGGAACTACCTGCCATACACTGGAAACTATTTTAATTGAAGCCGGATTAAAAGTCGGCGTTTATAGCTCTCCACACCTGCTGGATTATACTGAGCGTGTTAGGATCCAAGGTAAAACATTGCCTGAAGAGGAATTTTGCCGCGTTTTTGCTGCTATTGAATCTAAACGCGGCACAACAACCTTGACCTACTTTGAATATGGTACCTTAGCAGCTTTGCAATTATTTAAACAGGCTAAACTTGATGTAGTTATTTTAGAAGTCGGTTTAGGTGGACGATTAGATGCCACCAATATTGTGGATGCGAATATTGCAGCGATCACCAGCATTGCATTGGATCACATTGATTGGCTTGGTAATGATCGGGAACAGATTGGTTATCAAAAGGCCGGTATTTTTCGTTCAGGACGCTATGCGGTTGTGGGTGAACCCGATATGCCAAAGTCGATTAATGAGGTAGCTCAAGCATTGGGCGCAAAGTTATTTCGTTGTGGGGTAGATTGGCAATTTGAACCACAAAATGATCATTGGCATTGGCAATCCCATGAGCATGATTTTAAGCAGTTACCTTTGCCAAATGTCCCATTGGCTAATGCTGCAACAGCATTGGCAATTATTGATTGTTTAATCAAAGAGGGTGATGCCATTAGTCGGGCCATATCTTTGCAAGCGATTCAGCAGGGATTAATCAAGGCCAAATTACCCGGACGCTTTCAAATTATCTGTCAGCAACCATGTGTAATTTTAGATGTTGCGCATAACCCCCATGCAGCGGCTTATTTAGCCGATAGACTCTCTTGCTTGCCTAGGCAGAAAAATACTAAAGTTTATGCAGTTGTCGGTATGTTAGCCGATAAAGATATAAAAAGTACTTTATCTTATCTGGCTCCCCAGGTTGATAAATGGTATCTCGCTTCATTAAGTGAAATACGTGGCGCTGATGCTGCACAATTAGCACAATATGTTGATTCACCTTACCAATTTGATACGGTTAAAGATGCCTGGTTGCAAGCAATGAATGAAGCTAATGAACAGGATATAGTCGTGGTTTGTGGCTCATTTCATACTGTCGCTGAAGTGATGGAACTGCAGATAAAAGAGGAAAGCTTAAGTGGCCAGTAAGTTTCAAAACCGTTTAGTGGGAACGATTGTTATTGTTGCCATTGGGGTTATTGTATTACCGGTATTATTGGATGGGAACAAGAAATACAATGAAACTGAATTTGCAGCGATCCCTTTGGTGCCTAAAAGCAGCGATGAATATGAAATTGAACCTATTGCGCCAATTAATCCAAAACCACTAGTGACACCCTCAGAGAGCGCTGCACAAGCAATGATTTCTGAAGCTATTTCTGATTCAAAAGCCAAATTAGCAGATAGTCAGTCCACTCAACAGCAAGCAAAGTCAAAACCGGTAGCTAAAGTTGAAAAACCAGCGTTAGAGCCAGAACAAAGTACTAAGTCGAATGAGAAAAGCAAAGCACCACAGGGACGGGCTTATGTCATTCAGTTGGGCGTACTAAAAAATGCAGCAAAAGTGGAAGAGATTATTGCTAGATTACGTTTATCTGGCTATCAGGTCTACACTGAGCCATCATTACCCGTTAATGGTCAATTGACACGAATTTTTATTGGCCCAAATGCGTCGAAAGAAAAATTGCAGTCCAGTTTGTCGGAATTGAAAGATTTAACCGGCTTACAAGGTCAAATACGCAGTTATAAGCCTTAAAATGGGTATGTACTAATAGACAAAACATATTGATACTAATCGATTATATTAATTACTTACGCGGCGATCATGATTTATCTTTTCGCCGCAAATTTTTGCCGCTGTTCAGCAAAATATCTAACGCAAACGTTTTTGTTTTCTGCTAAAATGCGTTCGACCATGCTGAATGTTTAATTTCTTGGATTAAAATTATGGTTTGGATTGATTACGCTATTATTGCCATTATTGGTTTTTCTGCCTTGGTTAGTTTAATTCGTGGTTTTGTACGAGAAGCTTTATCATTGATTACCTGGGGTTGTGCTTTTTTTGTTGCTAGCCAATTTTATCCTTATCTGGCAACTTATTTGACTCGTTTCGACGACCCGCTGATCAAAGATGGTATTGCCATTGCGATCTTATTTATTGCAACGTTAATTGTAGGTGCTGTAGTCAATTATGTAATTAGTTCGTTAGTTGAGAAAACAGGATTATCAGGCACTGATCGGGTGTTAGGCGTCTGTTTTGGTGTATTGCGCGGTATATTAATTGTGTCGGCAATCTTGTTTTTCCTGGATACTTTTACACCCTTGCCAAAAAGTGAAGATTGGCAACGTTCTGAATTGATACCCCAATTTAGTCATATTATTAGATGGTTTTTTGATTATTTAAAAAATGCGTCAAGTTTTTTACCGGAAAATATCACTCCGCTTGGCTGATGAGGAAAAAGTTGATGTGCGGTATTGTCGGTATTGCTGGTTTCACACCAGTTAACCAATCAATTTATGATGCGCTAACAGTGCTTCAACATCGTGGGCAAGATGCTGCAGGTATTGCGACAATTGATGAAAATAAACAATTTCGTCTACGTAAGTCGAATGGCTTAGTAAAAGATGTGTTTGCCGCCCGCCATATGCTGCGCTTGCGGGGCAAAATGGGGATTGGCCATGTGCGTTACCCAACCGCAGGTAGTTGTAGCGCTTCCGAAGCGCAACCTTTTTATGTTAATTCACCTTTTGGCATTACATTGACCCATAATGGTAATTTGACTAATGCGCATGAATTAAGAAAAACGCTATTTGAAACGGCTCGTCGTCATGTAAATACTTCTTCTGATTCAGAAATTTTGCTCAATGTCTTGGCTCACGAACTCGATCAATTTGCTCATTTTCCGCTGAGTGCGGAAGATATTTTTAGCGCAATTGCGGCAATGCATAACAAAGTTCGTGGTGCTTATGCTTGTGTCGCAATGATTATTGGGCATGGTTTAGTGGCGTTTCGTGACCCGTTTGGTATTCGCCCTTTAGTGCTTGGCAAGCGCACATTGGAGGATGGCCAAAATGAGTATATGGTTGCTTCGGAAAGTGTCGCTTTAGATACCCTTGGTTTTGAATTTTTGCGTGATGTGGCACCAGGGGAAGCAATTTATATTACTGAACAGGGGCAACTTTTTTCCCGTCAATGTGCAGAAAATCCACAGCTAACCCCTTGTCTGTTTGAGTTTGTTTATTTAGCTAGACCCGATTCTTTTATTGATAAAATATCGGTTAATAAAGCTCGTTTGCGGATGGGGCAAAAGTTGGGCGCCAAAATTGCCCGCCAGTGGCAGGATTTGGATATTGATGTTGTGATCCCGATCCCTGAAACTTCTTGTGATAGTGCACTAGAAATTGCTTATATTTTGGGTAAACCTTATCGCCAAGGCTTTGTTAAAAACCGTTATGTAGGGCGCACTTTTATCATGCCGGGACAGCAAGAAAGACGTAAGTCGGTACGTCGTAAGCTCAATGTTAATCGGGCCGAATTCCGCGATAAAAATGTTTTATTAGTCGATGATTCTATTGTGCGCGGAACAACTTCTGAGCAGATTGTTGAGTTAGCACGTGAAGCAGGCGCAAAAAAGGTCTATTTTGCTTCGGCATCACCAGAAGTTCGTTTTCCCAATGTTTATGGTATTGATATGCTGTCAGCTAATGAGTTGATTGCTCATGGCCGTGAAGTCGATGAAATTTGTCAACTTATTGGTGCGGATGATTTAATTTTCCAGGATCTTTCTGATTTAATTGCTGCTGTTAGAGAGGAAAATCCAGATATTACTGCTTTTGAAAGTTCGGTCTTTAATGGTATTTATGTTACTAAAGATATTGATCAAGCTTATCTGGATTATCTGGAAAATCTCCGTAAGGATGATCAGTTAAAAGAACATAATGAAATTGAAAATTTAGAAATTTACAACGAAGGCTAATTTGTTGTTATATTTTGAATTAAGTTAGACTTCATCGGATATCGTTAAGTTTACAATCCTGAAGTCTATTTTATCGTTATTATTGAGCAAAAATGATGCAGAGAATAATTATCGGACTAACAGGTGCCAGTGGTGCGATTTACGGTATTCGCTTACTCGAGGTTTTACGTTCTGTTGCTGATATTGAAACCCATTTAATTGTTAGCTCGGCCGCCAAGCAGACATTAGCAATCGAAACCACTTATAGTCTACGTGATGTTCAAGCAATGGCTGATGTTGTTTATGATAATAGGGATATTGCTGCAGCCATTTCTTCTGGCTCATTTATTACCTCCGGTATGATTATTATGCCGTGTTCAATAAAAACCTTATCTGGCATTGCTAATAGTTACAACGATACGTTAATTGCGCGTGCGGCTGATGTGATTTTGAAAGAGAAGCGTAAATTAATATTAGGTGTCAGAGAAACACCTTTACACTTAGGCCATTTGAGATTAATGATGAATGTTATAGAGATTGGTGCGATAATTTTTCCACCGATGCCAGCTTTTTATCATCAGCCAGAAACAATACAGGATATTGTCGATCAAACTGTCAATCGCGTATTAGATCAATATGGTATCACATTACCCCAAACGTTGTTTACTCGTTGGCAGAATGCTAAGTAATTGTTTCTTCTGATGAAGTTAGCAGTAATGATTCTAACGCTTTTTTTAAGTCAACATAGTGAAATTTAAATCCAGCTTCTTCAAGCCGCTTTGGTATAGCTTGCTGTCCACTTAACATTAATGCGGCGGATTCTCCCATAATCGATTTAATAACAAATTCTGGCGTTCTAATCAGTGCTGGGCGATTAAGAACCTCAGCCAGGATGGCACTAAACTGGTCATTATGAACGGGATAAGGAGAAGTAATATTAAACGTGCCAGATAATGCAGGCGTCTCCAGTAGATAAATAATAGCATTGACCACATCATCAATATGAATCTAGGGAATATACTGTTTTCCTTTGCCTATTGGCCCGCCTAATCCGGCTTTAAATATCGGTAACAATTTCCTTAGCACCCCGCCTTCTTTTGCCAGCACGACTCCGGTTCGTAGCAAACAAACGCGAGTTTTGTCACTTTCGGCTTGTAATGCCAAGGATTCCCATTTTTTGCATAATTGGTTAGTGAATTCGGCATGGGGCATATCTGATTCAGTGACAACGGTTTGTCCCTGATCACCATAATAGCCAACTGCTGAGCCAGATATAAAAGTTTTTGCTGGTTTTTTGCTAGCCTTAATCAGTTGGCTTAAGCGTTCGGTCATTTTCCAGCGGCTTTCACATAGAATTATTTTTTGTTCTTTAGTCCAAGGTTTATTTGCAATTGGTTCACCGGCAAGGTTAATAATGGCATCAAAGCCATCGAGATTATCAATCTCGTTTAAGTTTGTCAGACAATCAACATGACGACCAAATAGGGTGTAAACTTTTTGACATGATCGGCTCAAGACGGTGATAGTGTGTGAATGTATCACAAGCTGTTGCACCAGCCGTGAGCCAATTAAACCTGTACTGCCAGTAATAAAAATCCGCATTATCACTCCGTGGTTTTCATTTACGCTATAAGTAACTATAGCATTGATATTTAAAGAAACAGCAGATAATTAGACGGTGATTATAATCAATAAACTGGCTAGAAAGATGGTAGCTAATTTATTGGTTAATAAAACTTCGCCAAATTAGGTTAATTGATATTATTGGCATTGCTAATATTGATTTTTAGTTAGTTTATTATTTAATTAAAACAAAAACAAATTAAATAATGAGTTATATAATGATTTTTTATTCATATGGCTGATGAGATTATTAAAACCATGCTAAAAATCATATTAGTTAAGTTTATTTATTTTAATTTTCATGAAAAGAGAATTATATTCATCAATAAATTCACTATGAAAAAATATGTTATTTTATAGATAGTTAATGTGTAAAATGAAATTAAATGGGTAATACCGATTTAATAATAGTCATATTTTTATTCATTACTATTGTTGTTGGTTGTTATTTATAAAAAATCAGAGTATAGATAAAAATAATTAATATTGAAATGGTTAATATATTCCAGTTATTTTCTAGCTTTTTATTTAGCGGCTAAAATGAGTCTATCTGGTTTTTATATTTTACTAAATTAGCGCTTATTATCATTTTATTAGAGGTTATAAAAATTAATCGTTGTGATTATATGCCTAAGTGGGTTGTTTATTTCATTTATCAACGACCATTAGCGTAAACGCTTTTGTATCTGCTAATAACAGACTATGATTATTTAAGCGGTAGTTAAAAATGTGGTGCGAAAAATGCGCAGATGGCTATTTAAGTTTGAGACTTGGTTTGCATCAAAATGTTGCTGAGTTTAGACTCAAGTAAATAGATTGATGACCACTTAATAGTGAGAAAGGTTTTAAGATGGGACAAGTAATAAGCGAAGTAGTTGATGCAGAATGGATTGATATTGTTGACGACAAAAATAAAGTCATTGCCCAGGCGACACGTCAGCAGATGAGAGCAGAGAATTTGCGTCATCGAGCGGCCTATATTATTGTGCATGATGGTATGGGCAAAATTTTGGTTCAACGTCGTACCAAGACGAAAGATATTTATCCTGGCTTACTAGACGCAACTGCGGGTGGAGTGGTAACCCGTGGTGAAGGTATGTTAGCTGCTGCAAGGCGAGAAGCAGAAGAAGAGTTGGGAATTGCCGACGTACCTTTTGCTGAGCATGGACTTTTTTATTATGAAACCCCTAAGTGTCGGGTATGGGGCGGCTTGTTTAGCTGTGTTAGTCATGGCCCTTTTGCTTTACAGGAAGCCGAAGTGGAATCGGTTTTTTGGTTGACGCCAGAAGAGATTAATACCCGTAATCATGAATTTACGCCCGATTCGCTAAAAGCCGTTTCACTTTGGTTAGCTCGCAATAATAATGAGTTGCAAAAGACTAAGTTGTGCCAGAAGGTTGATTAGCCATCAGCTAGCACTTATAAATCATGGTATAGCACCCTAGCGTTAAGCGTTACTCAGCCATAATTTATCAATTTTTATTAGTGATATTATAAGATTATATGGCAAGAAATTTTATGCTGTCCTTTCTACATACCAATAAAACTTGACGCTATAGTGGCTGTATCGGATATGCCACTCAGACACGTATTCTGATCCTAGGCGTCAAATTTTTGCATTCTTTTTTCAGTTATATTCGGATTATATTTTAGTTACGAGCTGTTTATATTTTGTTCATATTGATGATAGTATTGTCATACTGATAGTATGGTAAACAACAAGGATGTTGTCCTATGAAAGATAAAACAACGGCTATAATGATGTTGGCTGCTACAGTGATTACCGCTACTGCGCAAGCCAGTGAAATAAATATGTGGCGCGAACCAGCACCGATTGTCAAAGAAGGCAAATTTTTTTCTGTCATTCAAGACCGAGGAACTTTGCAAAAGGCGGTTAAAAGTAGTAATAACGAATTTCTTTTTTCAGAAAAAGGAGCAGGTGTTAAGCCGCTGGTACTCATTGGCTCACCGGTGGAGATTTTTGAATATCTCAAAAAAAATGAAACCTGTGGCATCGAAAACCATCTACAGGAAATCCCTGAAATATACATGGGTATCACAAGGTACATACCGCGCAAACGTTTTAGTGGACTTTTCCCGTTACAGGATTTTTTAGTTCAAACCCTTGCTCAGTTGCTTAAATTTGTACCAGTCGGGACAGTGATTACCGATGCAGCGGGTATTCCTGCGGATCTTAAAGAACTTTATAGCATTACAAATTCGCTTAAAAGTACAGAAAAATCCGCTGGTGATATACTCTACGTAAAATTTAGTTATCTTCCAGAAGATGGAATGCAAAAAATTGGTAGCCGTTCGGTTAGTTTTGGTCGTGTATTACATTTGATGCAGAATAAAAATTACCGCTAGAGTCTGTCAAAGTTGTGAAAATGGTGTTTATGGTTAGCAAAATGAAAATCCGTTTTTAGCTATTTTGACCTTAAATTTTGTTGCTAGAATCCCAGTAATAGTGAACAGTCTGATAGGAGGTTCCGTGCACACTGGTGCTAAAATGCCATTTCATCCATGAAAATCGCTTATTATCTGCTAAGTAATAGCATATTATCTTTTTTATTTTAGATAACATGCTATTGGTTTGAGTAAATGATTAATTGGTTAAATCTGCCGCAGTATCATTTTCATCTTCGCTGACAGTAAACCAGGGATAATATTGTTGGCGTCGCTCATAGCCTTTAGCGGTAACCGTTCGTATTTCCCGCCCTAACGGATCGTAATAGTGAGTGTCAGCATAGTAGTCATCACGGCCGCTATCATCAATAATATAATGCCAGCTATTACTAAAAAAAGGTTGATATTGGCGAACAACTAACCCCTTATTATCATATTCTACCCGGCCAGTGACTGCCCATCGTGTTGTAGTCGGTGCCTGTTTTGCTGCACCACGTTTATTTTTGGCTAGATTGCCAGCTTTAGTAACGATATAAGCATCACCCGCGGGTACCCGTAGTGCTGTTTGTAGGGATCGGCCAGCGCCATCGATAAAGTTAATTTGTTGTCGTTGCTGTTGTTGATCGTCAGGATAATAACGATCGGTGGTGACAGATAAAATATAGGGAGGTTGCCTTTCAGGATCATTTGCAAACAGTGTGTTATCTAACGCCGTTTTGTTATGACGTAACCAGCGTTGGTAACCAATAACATTGATATTACCTTTTTCATCAATAACCTGCTTATCGTCATAGGATGAATTTTTCACTATTGCGATAATCTCTTTTGTTGCCGGTTTCATCCATGCTTCTGGTGCATAGAAATAGAATTGGGCGACAGGTTGGGGTGATGGCATAGTCAATGCGGTATCAATGGAGTCAGGTGGAATAAAAGGCAACATCCGGTGGCGGAAATCCCGCCGGCTGTCCTTCTTCAGTACCTCAAATTCGACTAGAAGAGACGCGACCGAAGGCATCAAAATTGGCATAACTGATATTATCGTTAATATCTATAATCTGATAAGGTGTCAGAAAACGGTAATCATAATCGGCATGGGTAAAGTAGCCGGCAGCATCAGTTGTACTTACTATGCCACAGTAATAGGTATGCCATTGATAGTCGGTTGCGCCGGTTAATAATGAGTGTCGTTGAAGATAAGGGCAATAAAATCCTTCTGCACCATAATATTCACTATAGTTAAGTCGGGTTACCCAAATATTTTTATTTTCTTCCCCCGGACGTGGGAACAGGTATTCGGTTTTGACATATCCAGCATTGGTTAAATATTCTTCAATTTGCGCCTCAGATAGTACCGGCTCAAATGCGGCCAAACTCAGTTGATCAAACTCGGCTTGTTCAGTAAAGGCGACTAACGCTTGCAGGGTGGGGACCGATATTGGTGTATTTTCTCCACCCGCGAGGTAGTAAATTTTACTTTGTCCGGCGTACTCTCGTGGTGTATTTTCACTCAATATGCCATCGGGATTTAATAGGGATTCTAGCGAAAATCCTTCAGTTGGCACATCGCTGGCTGGCAAGGTAATCATATCTGTCCGTTGCTCATCAGCAATATTTAACCGCCATTGTTCTTGGGTTTTTAAATTGTGATAGCGGATTTGATTTTCGCTTATGCGTAATAGTTGTTGTTGTGGATCATAACTCTGCTCAAAGGCACCCTCTGGTAACCAGAGCGAAGGGGGTATTATACTGCCTGGTCGACGAGGATAATTGATGGCAACATTATGGATTAAGCTGCCGTTTTCATCAAAAGCTAGATTAACGTTTTGGCTAAAGAGTGGATCTTCAGCAATACGTTCATAATTGTAATCCCATTGTTCCAAAGACATTGGTGCCATGGCTAAGCCAGTTTTGGCGGTTGTGACAGCCGGAATTTGCCTAACTTGATAACGGTAATAGGTAACGCTGTAAGGATTTTCGGCGTCAGCGGCATGATCTAAACCATAAAGTTCACTGCGTAATGGACTGCCTTTTAATGATCGATAAGCCCAGAATTTTTGCTCTTCATCAGGCGAGCTGATTGGAATATCCTGACCTTGTTGATATTGGGTGAGGCGGGTATTACCGACTGGAAACGCCTGTTTATCCCCTTGCCAGTATTCGCTACTGAAAGACACTTCGTCATTGGTATTACCGATATGAAACCATTGGCGTAAAAGTGATGGCATACTACGTTGATCGGTATTGCCAGTTGCATCTTCGGTTGAATCGACAATATCGACGCGGCCAAATCCACGAAATTCGCGCTCGATACCATCATACATACCATGAAAATAATTAACACTTTGGCTAAAACAACTCATGGTAATTTCATCAAGCTGGTTAATTTTATTGAGCAGTTGGATGGGGAACGGCAGGTGACTGGCATAGCTTTTATTTTGTTGGATTGCTTGTTGTTTTTCATCCAACCAAAATTGGACAGAACTGCGATAGTAAAAACGGCTATCGGTACCACAATTATTATTTTGCCGATTAAGCAGGTAAGGTTTTTGACTGGCTAGATCATAACGCCAGTGTTGTTGTTGCATATGCGGTATGCTCAAGATCAAACTGGCGACGCCTAAGCCTTGAATATCCGCAATCCACAACTGACAAGTATCATCATAGGCCACACTGTTAGGTAGCGGTATGGTGAATGGTGCGGCGAAGCTATTGCCTGACTGATTCATGTAAATCAACAGGTGATCGGACATTAGATAAATAATATCGGTTGTACCTGAGCCGTCTAGATCGGCTAAATAGAGTTGTTTTGGATCAAAGCTTTCTTGCGGTTGTTGAAAACCGCTAAGCTGAATCGGGGCACCAAATAAACCTTGGCCAAGGTTAGGCCAGCAAGTCACTTCGTTATGGCGAATACTGACCAAATGTTGCTGGCCGGAACCTAATAGATCACTAAAGGCGACTAATTGGCGCTCATCTCTGCCAATAATCGGTAATGCTACTGATGGAGCTTGTGGGCAATTGACTGCCGTGGCAAAACTTTGTCGTTGATTAGCATAAAAACGCACGCTTTTCGGGCCTATGAGTGTAATGTCCGCTAATCCGGCACCGGTAATATCGGCAAATTGGGCTTGATTATTTTGTAATTCGGTAGGAATAGCTAGCAGTGGAATAAAGTCACTCCAGCTTCTATCTGGATGTTGGGCATAATAACCACTAATATTGATTTGGTTTACAAACCATTCCAGCCGTCCATCACCATTAATATCCATTAAAGTGCCACCATTGAGTAGGGTAGGTATATTAGGTAACTGTTGTGGTGGCGAATAAGTAATTTCATCGGTTTGTGATTGGCCACGTATCTGGTCACGATA
Source organism: Arsenophonus nasoniae (assembly GCF_004768525.1). Classification (NCBI taxonomy): domain Bacteria; kingdom Pseudomonadati; phylum Pseudomonadota; class Gammaproteobacteria; order Enterobacterales; family Morganellaceae; genus Arsenophonus; species Arsenophonus nasoniae. Next base: position 2,478,964 of record NZ_CP038613.1, on the reverse strand, counting down.
GTACCAGGCATAATTATCTTGATATAGAATGCCGGCAATGCCTTCACCATACAGATCAACCAGATAGTACTGTTGTTGATCTTTCATGCTATTAAATTCGATTAAAGGTTGCCAATCTTGAGCGGGCGGTGGACCAAATAGTTGATAATCAAATTCAATCGGTGGTAACAATAGCGAATTATTTCCATCGTGGGCCAGTTGCCGGCAACGGATTAGCTGGCTAACGATGGCTTGTTGATCATAGTGTAACTGTAAACGACGAACCAGTGCAGGTGGTCTGTTTTCGTGAGGTAAATCTTGCAGTCGTTGCAGGTCATGAAACATTAATACTTGTTGGCATAGACGGCGAGTGCGAATTTCAAAGCCATACTCAAAACGTGAAAAAGGATCTTGTCGCATAGACCAAGCTTGTTGTGGTAGAAATTCAGGCGCTTGATCAGTCTGATTACTCCGCTCGCCATAATCCAATATTAGGTAAAATAACCAATCGGTTGGAGGCGGTATGGTGTCGGTTAAACTATACAGTGGCGCATAGGCGCTCAGGTTACCGTAACTTACCGTCGTTAAATATCGTTGTGCTGTAGCTGATGGATGTTGTAGCCGTTCCTGCTCAGAAGTTCCTTGGTCATTTTCCGCTTGATGTTGATATAAAATGTGCTCTCCGTTAGGTGAAACTGATTCTTCTAGTAACCATACGGCAATGTGTTGCTCTTCGTTAGGGTCAAAAATTCTGGCATTGGCCGATTTACCTAAACAGTGGATCTGCCCATCCGGTGAGTAAATCAACCAGAAAGGCATTTGACTGGATTGCGCCGCTACGGGTTGCCAGTATTCGACGCGTTCGGCGCCAGTTCCAATACGTGATTGATATTGGGTAATTTGATAGTTTTCGGTTAGTTTTATATTTTGCCAGCTATCTTTTTGATAACGAATAGGTTGGCCTGCTTGATCAACCGCTACAACCAGCACTTCATTATCTATGCCAATAAAGGTATCGTCTAGCTGATAAAGCGGCCGGCCGTGACTGGTTTGGCGCCGAATGCTAGGTAAGTCAATATTCCAGCCGATAGCAAAGGCACTGTTACCAGAGCCACTGTTATAATTTAAGTTCAATGAAGGTGCATAACCGCGGCCGCTGGAAATAGGTAAAGGTAGCGTAATATGCACCATACCATCAGGCCCTGGTGTGCCAACGGTTTCTCCCATGCCTTGTAAACTTCCGCCACCTTTCGGTAACGAAAGGGGCGTGATAGATAATTTATCTTGATTATTTGGATTATCTGGCATTTTAAACTCCCATAAGGCCCTAACGAAATTAATTAAACGATAGAAAATAGTGATTAACCATTATCACGAATGGTGTAACGAATATGTAAGATGATATCGGTCAGACTATTTAATAACGCTTTCTGTTTTTCGGTCGCATTCGGGAATTGTAAAATTAATCCTCCTTGATCTTCGATTGGGATCCCCTCAAAAGGCAGGTATTTACTGTCGTTAAAATCCAGTTGGAATTGGCCACTATCATTAACACCGCGAGAAATAGCGATGGCTTTGCAGCCATTACTGAGTTGTAGCGTACCTGTGTATTCCAGCACGGCTTGTATATCCTGATAAGGGCCAAGTAGCGCAGGTAATGACACACTAATTTGCTTGATACGTCGGACGTTACCGAGGTTAAGATCACTGGGGTAGTCATCCTGAATTTTTAAATCGGCAATTTTGATGGCGGCGGATAAGGTATTTTGATCCAGACTGACCTTATTGTCCTCATTACCAACTGGCCCACTACTTTCGCCATTAATCAGTTTACGAATAGTTTCCCGTAAATCAAATCCATCGGGCATATCCTGATAGAATTCAGCCAAAGAAATGGTACGGTCAACATCGAGTGCTCGGGCTTCCCATTGCAGATAAGCTTCTTCCATGGTAACTAAATTGAGCATCAAAGCTTCACCACACAATAAGCCGGCATAGGTACTTTGCCAGGCACCGGGTTTAATAAATTGGCTAGATTTTTGCGTTTCCCACTGGAATGAACTTTGTGCGCGTAAACAGCGAGCAATAACCAAATCATAGAATTGGAAATAGATAGCAGATAAGCGTCCGCGTAGCCAGTTATACAAGGCTTCATTAGTGAACTTGCTTTTCAACAAATTAAATTGGTCTAAGGTGTTGGTTTGTTGCGTTGCTAGATAGCTATATTGTCACCGATCATGCAAAACTGATCCACTAACGATCATCTAAAACTGATCCACTTGGTATTATTCGCACATTTTTGTACGGATAATTTATGTTAACCAAGGAGATATTTGTGGATATTCATGTTCGCTTTGCACAAGGACAAAGCCTTCGAAAAATTGCCAGTGAGTTGGGTATATCCCGTAACACCGTAAAACATCATTTACAACAACAGACAATGCCAACTTATGCTAAAAGAAGTCAACAACCGACTAAATTATCCCCCTTTAAACCTTATTTGCTTCAGCGAATTGAACTGGCTAAACCTGATTGGATCCCTGCAACAGTCTTATTTGATGAGGTAGTTGAAAACGGCTATCAAGGTGGTATTGCTCAATTACGCCGATTTGTTTGTCAATTTAAACCAAGCATTGTTCCCGAAGTAGTCGTCCGTTTTGAAACACAGCCAGGTCAACAAATGCAAATCGACTTCACCAGCATCCGGCGAGGTAAAAAATCGCTGAAAGCGTTTGTTGCAACGCTAGGCTATTCGCGTGCGAGTTATGTAAAGTTCTTTGATAATGAACGAGCAGAATCGTGGCAGCAAGGTTTAAGAGAAGCTTTCGACTACTTTAGTGGTGTACCACAGGAAGTATTGTGTGATAACGCAAAATCCCTCATCATCGAACGGGATGCTTATGCAGAAGGTGATCATAAATTACATGTCGAAATGCTTCAAATGTCGAAAGATTACGGGTTTAAATTGAAGGCTTGCAAGCCCTACAGGGCAAAAACGAAAGGGAAAGTAGAGCGCTTTAACCACTATTTAAAAAATAGCTTTATCGTGCCATTAAACACCGACCTTCGTGCTCATAATCTTGAACTGGATATTGAAATAGCTAATGCAAAAGTGGGTCCATGGTTACAACGCGTTGCCCATCAGCGAATTCATGGAACAACGTTAGAGAAGCCAGCAGATAGATTAGCTAAGGAAGTTAAGTCTCTTCTACCCTTACCAGCAAGGGTTTGCCAATCTATCCCACAGACTAATACGCTTAATATCCCTATCGTACCGCCCCTTGAATCTGTCAGTTTGCAACACTCAATCAGCGTATACGAAGCATTACTGGGAGGTGAACATGTTATTGCATGAACAAATTGAACACCTGTGTGAGTCATTGAAATTAAATTCTATTCCGACTCATTGGTCATCACTTGCCGAAAAATGCATTGCCCAAGACAAAAGCTACGGAGAGTTTTTACTGTCCCTGTTAAAATGTGAGCAACAACAACGAGATGAACGAACTCGTAATCTTTTGAGTCGGATGGCAGGATTCCCAGCACATAAAGAACTTAATACGTTCGATTTTAAGTTTGCAACGGGGATCCCCAAACAACACATACAGGAATTAAGCGCATTAACGTTTATTGAACGTAATGAAAATGTCGTGTTGCTTGGCCCAAGCGGTGTAGGCAAAACGCATTTAGCTATTGGGTTAGGATTAAAAGCAGTACAGGCCAAGAAGAAAACCCGCTTTACCACGGCAGCTGAACTGATGTTGCAACTCTCAACTGCCAAACGACAAAATAAGCTCAAACAATATCTATCACGTTCGGTGATGGCCCCGAAGTTGTTGATTATCGATGAGATTGGATACCTGCCGTTTGGGCGAGAAGAAGCAAACCTGTTTTTCAATGTGATTGCCAAGCGTTATGAGCATGGCAGTGTCATATTGACGAGTAACCTATCATTTGGGCAATGGCCAAGTGCTTTTGCTGATGACGCAACATTAACTGCCGCTATGCTTGATCGTTTACTTCATCATTCGCATGTACTGCAATTAAGCGGTGAAAGCTACCGATTGAAAGATAAGCGGCGCTCAGGAGCAATAACTGAGTAAAACAGTGGATCAATTTTGATTGATCGGATTTAGATAAAAAGTGGATCAGTTTTCGGTGATCGTTGACACTATATTGTTGATTGGCTGCGGTGATGCGTTTTTCTAGTGCGGTTAATTGGGCAGTTAATTGTTGCTCTTCATAGTCAGCAGTTTGATACATTTGCTGCCAATCCTGACGACGACGACGATAGATCTCTGATTGGGTCGTTTTATCGGCACTCGTCAAAATACCACTGGATGCAGTTTCTATACCTAAGGCTACCGCAGTAGGAACAGCACCATATTGCATGCCACCATCGGCTAGACCAAAGATATTGGGTGCCAGATTAGCTAACGCGGCAGCCATATAGAGGGATTTGGTTGTTGTCATTAGAGTATCGGCGGCGATATGTAAATCGATAGCCTTTTGTTCACCTGTATTCATATTTTGATCATACAGGGCTTTATAGTGATCTTTACGCTGTTTGGCCGCAGTGATGGCAATTTCTAACGCCTTTTTTTCCTCGTTTAATTCATCTTGGGTGGTTTTTTGCATTTCCAGGCTTTGCTTAGACAAGGCTAAACCTTGGGTTTGTAATAACATTGCCATTTTTTCTGCATCTTGTCGTTCAATAATCGCAAGCAAGGTATTACCGTACTGAGTAAGTTGTGTCACTACTCCTTTGGCACTTTCGAGTGCTGGTGGGAAACGATACAAACCCAAAGTAATATCGGTTGGCAGTGGAATACCGCCTTGCGCATTGGCAACCGCGGCACTTAATAGATCGGCTGGATTAGCTGGTGTGGCAAATAAAGGTAAAGAGAGGGGTTTGCCATCGATAGTGAGATTGTGGCGTAAATTATACAAGCGTTGTGCCAGCGTTAGGCGTAGCTCTTGCCACTTGGTATTTTTCTCAGGTTTAAATATTGTGTGTTCTTCTAATTCAGCGGCATCCTTTAGGGATGGATTTGGCCAGCTTGTTGGTAGCGATGGTTCATCTTCGCCCATCAATTCTAGCGCTTGCACATACCACATTTTGGCTTCTGCTAAGGTATCCCGCTCTAATTGACGATAATCTTGATCACCGCGGGCGATGAGCAGTTCTATCATATTCATCAAAGTGGATAACTTATAATGCATCGGATCGGCTTGGGCAATCGCATCGGGATCGGTGATATCATCGGGCACTTCATTCCAGCTAGTATCCTCTAGCAACGGACGGGTATTCCAGTACTGATTTTGGCGTCCACGATCATAACCTGACGAGCTAAAAATAAATTTTAACCAGTTGGCTGAATCGGCAAAATTTTGCTCTTGCAGCAATCGCTTCATTACTAACATTGGCCCGTAATAGAATAGTTCCCAGAAATAGAGCGCATTAGCGCCGGCGAAGTCCATTGGTACGGTTTGATTATCTATTTCAGTACTGAAGAAACTTTCGACATTATCGATACTTTGTAAACCAGGGAAGGTACCACCGTTGTAACTGGTATCCAATTGCCACTCTTGCTTGTCAGTGGCTTTTGTAAATCGAATTTTATTCTGTGTGCCTTTTTGGTATTCCGCTTCTAAATAGAGATTATCTTTATTACCATGGGCATCATTATAACGATTAAGAAAGCAGGTCACGGTGGTTGGCTGGTCACTCAGTTCGCCTGTGTAAATTAGTAATGAATCACTACTCTCCCAAATGTCGGCCTCTCTCAGCTTAAAGATTTTATTGTTACCATTAATCAGTTCATCATAGGGTTTTAGGGTTAGAGTCACTTGCACACCAGTACGGGGCAGAATAGGCTCTGGCATATATTGGGTATCAAGGCTGAGTAAAGTATCTAATCCTCTATCAGCGCGAGAAGTTAGTTCTTTCGCAAATAGGGTATGAGTCGGACTTGATAAATACCACTATGTTTTTTCTGTGTGTCGCTTTGATAAATATCACTTAGCCCACCTTCCAGATATTGGGCTTTGTTACTGGCGGTTTTTAGTAATAAAGGTTGACTATCATTGGCTATTTTTGCCTCTAAGGGAATTTGATGGCTTACTGAGCCTAAATCGCCACCATCCCGATCGGCTACATGAATAATGAAATCTATTATTTTTGTTTCATCGATTAAGTTTTGATTTATCAAAAAACTCCATGCTTGATTTGCTAATATTGTGTTCCAGGTAGAATCATTATTAATAATTTCTTTACTATCAATAATACTATTGTTATTTGTTTTTGCTGTTAGGGTATATTTATACGGTCGTTGAATAAGCATGGTGGGTTCAGCTTTACCATCTACGGTAAATACCTGGCCATTGGCTTGAGTGTAGATTTCCGCAAGAGTGGAATTATCTGGCGCATCAATAATATCAGTTTGCCAGTTACCGGAGTTCTCTCTTATAGTAGGTAGGGTTATGCCATTAAAGATACGAGTAATAGAGCTTACAAAAAAAGAAGTGTTATTAGTATAAGAAATTACGGTGTATTTATTGGCTTCCAATTTTAGTATGGCGGTTAAAATGACCAATGTGACAGGGTAATTAGGTACATTATAATAATTGACTAAAACCTGACCGTAAGGGGTTGTTTGATATATTTGCTGTAAATGATCCATGAAGAGATCTAAATCATCATCGCCAGTATTCAAGTAATGGTTGTCCTGTCCCCTGGCTTCGATACTAACAATTGTTCCAGTTAAGTTATATTGATTATTGGTTGTCTCTTTGGTTAGCAATAATTGGCTTAAGCCCTGCGATAATGGTGCAAGACCACTGGGTATGGCCGGGGCAACAGAGTGGAAAGTGGCAATAATATTAGTTGGAATCTGGATAGTATAGCTCAATGGTGCAGGTACACCCAAAGCTGTTGTTGTATTCAACTCACGCCAGATAACCGGTAGACTAAGGAAAAATTTTGTCTGTTCACTATTATCATGAGTTAGAGAAAAATCTTGGCTAATTTTCCATGACTGCCCAGTAGGAATAGCGGTTTCATCATATTTTGCTTGTTTATGGTATAGTATTACCAATATATCTTTTTGGGTAAGATCATAGGTCACAAAAAAACCCACTTGGTCATCAATGGTGGGTTTATCTTTATTTAAAAGTGCCAGCAGTTCTTCATTAATATCTAATGAAGCATAAGTAAATGGTGTACTCCAATTACCATCATAAAGTATATGACTATGTTTTAAATCATAAGTGTATTGGGGAAGAGTCTCTTGTTTGTTTTTTTGCGGTGTATCTTTTTTCTCGCTATTGATTTGTCGCTGTTCTAACCAGAACAGATAGAGCCGTGATTTAAATATTAGCGGTTGGATAAGATTTCGATACGGTTTGGCTGAGGCGGTAATAGCTTGCCATTCACTCCAAGCATCAGCTGGAAATCCTTGGTTGATAAACATATTATGATTAAGACTACGCCAAGAATAAGAAGGCGAAGCCTCTTGGCTGGCACCGATAAGATAGGTTAAACCTGTTTCAACATTCAATTCATTATGATAGCCACTAATTATGGTTAAATTTGCCACTAACTCAAAATCCGTCAGATAACTATGATAAGCTTGTTCAACGATATCGCTGGTTAATTGACTTTGATTAATCGCTTGTAACAGCTTATTCATCATCTGGGTTTGGCCGATCCGTTGAGTGGGATTAATATAATTTTCTGGATAATAGTCCAGTTCTCTGATCCCTGCCCAACTGCTATAGCGGCGATTATATTGCTCCCAGTTTTGGAAAAATGGCCGTTGTAGTGCAGAATAGTTTACCCCAACTTCATGTTCCGGCTGCTGAATACAGCGGTTTATATAGAGTTGCACACTAGCATTGGCTGCCGCTATCTGGCTGGTAGTAACTTGATAACTGTCTTGGTTATCGATTAGCAGGTAGCTATACAACTGATCTCGGTTGGTAAGGGCAAGACTGTTATCGGCAACATGCTCCAGATAATAATAAGATTGTGCGCTACTGAGATTTTCAGCCAGAATGCCGTCTACGGTTTTGCGTTGCGACTTGTTAAGGGCATTTAACAGGGATGTAGCTAAGGAGAATAAAAAAGGATCCAGTTCGGGCTGAGTAGGAATAGCAATCTTTAATTCTGTCGCTAGTTGGTCGATAAAGGTTTGTGTTGGATAATCTTGTCGTTGGAACTTAACCGGGCTAATGTTGGTAATTGGTTCACCATGATCACATAATACCAACGTGAGCATATCCGTATCTTCAATTTCATGCCAATTAATGTAAGTGGTCAATTCATAGTGTGAACCAGGCTGGTCCTCAACGTCTTTGACATTGCCTAAGTATTGAAACCCCTTTGATGATAACCAGCCCCAACCCAGTTTTCTACTATCGGGATGTTCGGTTTGATAGATAATTTTAAATTTATTATTACCGAGCGGGTAAACTTCTACGTAAAGATAATAACTATCTATCTTTTGCCGTACTAAATCCCACAGTTCGATATCATCATCGTTATCAATAATAGCAGCCTGGTACAAGTTTCCCTTATGATACTCTTTGGTTATGTTAGTAATACCTGTTTTTAATTGATTAAAGGGAAGCTTGGTTTGTAGCTGCAGTGATGAAAGCGATAATGGATAATTATTACTAGGATCATATAAACTGCCAACTACCGTGGCATCAACGGCTAAGGTTTCTCCCGCCTGATACCATTGCTGAATAAATAAACAGTGTTGTACATCAGTAATAATGGTGTCGCTGGTGGCAAGAGGATCAACTTGTTGGGCTGCAGCAGTGTATTCATCAAGCGGTGCATTAATGGCTTTAGCCAGCATGCTAACCGTCAGTTGATCTTTAGATAGTGTGGTAATGACGACCGGCGCTTGAGCCATTAATTGCATTGTCCAGTTGTGGAATAGCGTAATAAACTGCAAATTTTCCACCGTTGGATAAACTTTAGTTAAGTTCTTTTTCAAATGGTCAGGTTGATTAACAATCAGTGTGACTTCAGCTAAGGATAGTTTAAAGATATTGGTGATAAGCGCTAATTGCGCAATGCGGTGACAATAACGGATGACTTCTTGACTAAGAGTAAAAGGCTTATCAATATCGATTTTAGATACTTGCTGCCAAAATTGATTGGTGTCCAAATCTTCAGGGTGGATTTTTATATTATCTAGCCAAATCAATAATTGATAGGCGATGTCTGCTGAAGAGAGTGTCAATTGAGAGGCAAAATAGGGAGCCAGCGCCTTTTTGAGCGGATTATCTAATAAAGTCGTGTCGTGTAAATTACTGTTTAGGGTAATAATCAGATTTTCGATTTCAGGTGATTGATTAGTGTCAAAATTATCGGTTGTTAGTGCAACTAAGCTTGCGACATTAAGATTTTGATTATTAAGCCATTCGACGGTGGTATGGAGTTTGTCAATAAATGCTTCAGTTGAGATCAGATGATGATCCAATAAGTTAAATAAAATGCTTAATTCCGCAATAGTCAGTTGATTAGCCGTAGCTAGTAGACAAAATCTATAGAATGCAGTGGTGTGAGCAACATCATTTTTACAAAAGCTACCATTATTATCATTTTCATCATAGATATATGTTAAGAATATTTGATATAGCTCTTGATCATTCACGGCAAATGCTTGCTTTAAGTTTGATTTAAAGACGTTTTGCGCGTTAGGAGCTACATCATACTCTTTATCGTCTGGAGCGAATTTTTGACCATATAAAGGCGGGTTATTAAATAGTTGATCGTATTGGCTGAGCTGACCATTAACCGCAGTTTGACTGATTTTTAAACCGACCCATACGCGCGCCTGCTGTTCTTCCAAGTTGTAGAATTGCATATACTGTTTGATATGCAAAATATCAACGAGGGTGTTATCCGTAATTTTATCGCTATATTCTGTCATTAATTCAGACAGGGTCAGCGGGGTCATTTGTGTTGTTTTATGTAATAAAACGATTTTGTGTACTTTCAGTAAATGCTGTTTTAATTGTGCTTCCGTATCATCTTTATTGGGTAGTAATAGTTCGAAAAACTCGGGGGGTAAATAGTAATGTTCTGCCAGCGCAACTGCTGTCATCAGCGTTTGTGGTGCAATGGTGCCAAACACTTTTTTATATTCAGTGTCAAGATTTTCTGGCGTAATATCCGTCGTTAACAAGGTATAAATTGGGGGCGATATTTTTAAATCAGTGCATAAGATAAAGGTTTGATTGGTATTAACAGGACGATTTTCTGGCTGAATTAATTGGGCCAGTGTGACATTCTGCTTTTGCAATACTTGCTGGATGACATCAGTGTAATAATAATAGGGACCATCGGGGTTTAACGTATCTTGCGCTAATGCATCAAGAATTTTTTGCTTATCGTTATCACCAATTTTTTTACCAATTTGCGCGCCTAGTACTTGATTGGAAAGTGACAGGGTGGATAGCGGCGTATCCATATTTTCCTGACTCAAAATCAGATCGGCTAAATCAGGCCGACGATTATCGATATAATAGGGTGAATTTTCTGGATGCAGTCTTTGTGCTTCGCGATAAAGTCTTATCAGATAAGCGGCTGGAGAAAACATAGAGGCAATGTTACCCTGATTGACAAAGTCAGTATCACGATTGGGGATAAAGTCGTTACTAAAAGCCATTGTTTGGTCATACTGCAGTTGTTGCGCTTTAGCGTTACTAAAATTGGTCTGCAGTTGTGTCGCGACGAGGTGTGTTGATTGTTTAGGAATGGCTTGACGAGTAATTTGCTGACGGTATTGAGTACTGTTTTTGGCCTAGATTTTTTTAGCCTGAGCTAAAAGTAGGTCACAATCATGCAAGCTTAACTGATTATCAGCAACTTGATAAAGTTCTTCTTTAGCATATTTAGCCAGGTCACTGAATGAGTTAGCATTTAATTTATTAATAATATTCTGAATTGCATTTTCGTTAATTTGGTATGGCATAAAACCCTCACTTATATTAGATGCCTCTATCGTTTTTTTAAAGAAAAGGAATATGATGAAATAGAATATAAAAATTTTTGATGATCATTTATATTCATGTTTTTTAATTTATTTATTCTTAATAAGAAATGAATTGAAAAAAATCATAACATAATTTTTTTTTAAAGCTAGCAGTTTTTTTATTTGAATTTTTAATAAAAATTTTAATAAAAGAACGAAAGGATTTAGCTAAGTTTAGTTGAGTGATTATATTTTTTTCTACTTCTATGTAATTTTACATTTTAATTTAACAATGGTTTTTGATAATAAATTAACTGTAATTTCATTTCGGTTAATTATTTACAACTGTAATTAAAAAATTAATAGATAATATTTTTAGCTGAAACGATTAATCCAACAAGGTTTTTGCATAATTATTTGGTTTTTTATGAATATTTAATTAAACAAATGAGGTATAGATATTATTGTTAATTTTGTTAATATTAATTTTATTAAAATTAAATATGGCCATCTATCTTAGTATAAAATATAAATTTATTTTTCCTATGTTGTCCGGTTCTGTTTTTTTGTATCTTATTGATTTTTGTTTTTTGTGTGGCACCTATTTTTTCTGTTGAAACCTTGTGTATTATAAATTTATTCGTGTTATTTTTTATCAGCGCCTTCGGGATATATATTTTAATTTGTTTTTATATTTATAAATTAAAATATTAATTTTAATTATTATAACCAAGTAAATGCTAATATAAAATTTTATAATCTATTATCTCATAATTAAATTTATTTTTTATACGTTATTGTAATTATTTTAATTGATAATGAATCTATAAATTAATATTAAATATAATAATCGAAAGGAATAATAATGAATGAAAAGGAATAATAATGAATAACTCAACGCAATATCAGCAGGCAAGCTATCGTGGGCGTTATCCTTCAGATGAGAATGGCAAAGTAATAATAGTGAACCCGGAACTGGGTTTTAGATATGAAAATATGATTTTATTAAATGAAGATTTAATAAATCCTTTTTCTGGCGATAAACAAAATGGCAATGTTTTATTAAAATTATATAAGAAAGAAATTATTGGTGAGCGTTATCAAATTGTTCAGCAATATATTTATCTGACAGAATATATAAATAAAGATCTGGATGATAAGGCTATTGAGTTAATTAATTATATCTTTAGTCAGGCAAAAATTGCCGGGGTTAAGCTTTTGGTTAGATTTGTCTATAAATATGCTAATCATATTCCAGAACCGGGGGTAGAAAAAATAAAACAACATATGCGGCAATTAAAATCAGTATTGGCTAATGGCGTAATATATGCATTTCAGTTTGGCTGGATTGGCACCTGGGGAGAACAACACGGGAGTTGTTACACAGATCAACAGAAACAGGCAATCTACCGGACATTTTATGCCGATTTTATGCCCGCCAATAGAAAAATAACCATGCGCTATAAGGCTAATCGAGATATGTTGATTAACGCACTTAGCCCGTTATTGGATAGTGACACTTTACGCATTGGTTTTAACAATGACTATTATACCCTTGATGCGCATAAGTTTGCAGTTGGCAATGACTTTGTCTGGCAAAGTGCCGTATACAATGATCTAAAAAAAATTGGCGCAAACTCTATCTATGACGTTGAAATGCCTTACAACGATGATGGTCGTGATCACTGGTGCCTTAATACTATTCCGGCTGATTTTGGCTGGGGAACGATTTGGCGCTTTACGGAATTGGGCGCTTCAACCTTTAGTATTATACATAATTTAAATTTATGTATAGCGGCTCTGCGTAAAGCGGTTATTGATTTAAAACAGTTTGAAAATGCAGGGTTTGTCTGTGATCGGGATTATTTTTGGGATCAAACAAAGCAAAGTTATACCACCAGAAGCGCTTTTGAATATATTAGGGATCATCTTGGCTATAGGTTGACGCTTGAAGAAGCGACTTATCCAGTGTTTGTCAAAATCGGTGATTATTTTGCTTTAAAGTTTAGCCTAAAAAATTATGGTTTTGCCCGACCAGTAAATAACAGACCGATTGCTATTGTATTTCTCGATGAGCAAGATGAGATCCAATGGCAACTCTTTATGCCAGCTGGCGCTGAGTTGTGCGCCGCAGGTCGGGGATATATATTTAGTATTGCCTGTCAGCTTGGTAATATAAAAAGCGGAAAATATCTGCTAGCCTTATGGTTACCCGATGAAAGTCCTATGCTAAGAGATTGTCCTCAATATGATATCCAATTGGCTAATGGCGGCAGTAATTTCCGTTTAATTGAAACGGAAAAACATCGCTTTAATGTTTTCGCTGAGGTACAGGTTATTGAATAAAATCTAGCTAGCAGAGAACGCTAGCCCGTTTTTAGCTATTAATTGTCAGTTTTCTACTCAGTTAGCGGTTAATAAAATTTAATTTTATCGATTAGCTGAGTTGTTGATTTAGCGTTTAGTCAATAAAAAAGCTGAAATACTCAGTATTTCAGCTTTTTTTTCAGCCAGCCAAATAAGTCAATTATTTTAATTTTGCGTTGCCTGAATGGCGGTAAGGGCAATGGTATAAACAATATCATCAACCAGTGCGCCACGGGACAAATCATTAACCGGTTTCCGCATTCCCTGTAGCATCGGGCCGATAGAAACCAGATTGGCTGAGCGTTGCACCGCTTTATAAGTGGTGTTGCCCGTATTCAGATCAGGGAAAATAAACACCGTTGCTTGACCGGCTACCGGTGAATCTGGCGCTTTAGATTTAGCAACATCGGCCATAATAGCGGCATCATATTGCAATGGGCCATCAATCACTAAATCTGGCCGTTTTGCTTGTGCTAAACGGGTTGCTTCACGCACTTTGTCCACGTCACTGCCGGCACCAGAATTACCGGTAGAATAAGAGATCATTGCTACTCGCGGCTCAATGCCAAATGCTTTGGCTGAATCAGCCGACTGGATGGCGATTTCTGATAATTGTTCCGCTGTTGGATCTGGATTTATTGCACAGTCACCATAAACTAACACCTGCTCAGGTAATAGCATAAAGAATATTGAAGAAACGATTGAGCTACCAGGGGCAGTTTTGATCAGTTGTAACGGTGGGCGAATAGTATTCGCCGTGGTATGAACAGCGCCGGAAACTAAACCATCAACCTCATTTTTTTCCAGCATCATGGTGCCTAACACCACATTGTCTTCTAACTGTTCACGCGCCACAATTTCGGTCATGCCTTTATTTTTGCGCAGCTCAACTAAACGTTCAACGTAGTTTTTCCGTACTGATTTAGGTGCCACAATTTCGATTCCGGCGCCTAATTCAATCCCTTGCGCGGCGGCAACCCGTTTTATTTCATCGGGTTCCCCTAGCAGGATACAGGTGGCAATGCCCCTTTCTGCACAAATAGCCGCCGCTTTTACTGTACGAGGTTCATTACCTTCCGGTAGTACGATACGCTTGTTAGCTTTACGTGCTAATTCGGTTAATTGATAGCGGAAAGCGGGAGGTGATAGCCGTTTAGGACGTTCAGAATCAGCCGTCAGTGAATCAATCCATTGCTGATTGATATGCAAGGCAACATAGTTTTGAATTTTTTCAATCCGTTCATGATCATCCGCATGCACTTCTAAACTAAAACTTTGCAGACTTAACGAAGTTTGCCAGGTATTGGTATCTACCATCAATACCGGTAAACCGGTTTCGAAAGCGCGGTGACAGAGTTCATGTATTGGCTTGGCAATCGGATAACCACCCGTTAATAGTAATGCACCAATTTCGACACCATTCATGGCCGCTAAACAGGCAGATACAATAACATCAGGGCGATCAGAAGAGGTCACTAGCAATGAGCCGGGACGAAACAGCTCTACCATATTGGGCACACTGCGAGCGCAGAAAATAACTGATTTTATGCGCCGGGTTTGTAGTGCACCTTCATTGATAATGCTGGCATTTAGATGATTAGCAATATCAATACCACGAGTGGCGATCAGATCAAAATTCCACGGAATACAACCCAATATTGGCAGCGGACTATTGTTAGCTAACGTCTTACTATCAATTTTTGCGATTGTAGCTTTAGTCGACTCATCAAATATCTCCGATAAATCAGGGCGGGTACGGCCATGCTCATCAACTGGTGCGTTGAGTTTATTAATAATTACCCCGGTGATATTTTTATTTTGTATACCACCAAACTCGGCGCGGGCTAATTCAATGCGCTCTTTTAACTGTTCCGGTGTGTTGTTACCTAATGCGGTAACAAAAATTACGTCAGCACCCAACGTCTTGGCGATATCATAATTTAACGATTGAGCAAAAGGGTGCTTACGGGTAGGCATTAAACCTTCGATTAGAATAACTTCAGCCTGTTGCGTGTTATCATGATAACGCGCAACAATCTCTTCCATTAAAACATCTTTTTGATCATTCGCCAGCAAAGATTCAACATAACTCATTTTTAGTGGTTCAGCGACCTGAACACTAGAATGGGAGCGTAACACTTCAGTTGTCTGATCTTTATCTCCAAAACGGGGTTGAGCAATGGGCTTAAAAACCGTTAGACTAACCCCTTTTTGTTCCATTGAACGGACGACCCCTAAACTAACGCTGGTTAAACCAACACTAATGTCAGTCGGTATTAACATTATTGTACGGGACACAGGTACCTCTTTAACAATTGCAAGATGTTCAACCTAGTACTGCCAATTGGTAAACTGGCAGTTTCTAATCTATTTATGCCGTTAGGCGGCTAGCGTCCTGAGCAATAACTAATTCTTCATTAGTTGGAATAACCAGAACAGGAATGCTATCGTCAGTCGTGATCTTGCCAGATTTGCCAAACCGTGCAGCTAAGTTGCGCTCGTGATCATACTTAATACCAATTAAAGATAATTTTTTAAGTGTTAATTCACGTACCAAGGCTGAGTTTTCTCCAATACCACCGGTGAAAACAATGGCATCTAATCGCCCTTCCATTAATGCGCAGTAAGCAGCGATATATTTGGCTAAACGATGACAATAGACATCCATTGCCCGTTTTGCATCCGGCTTAGTATTATAGTTATCTTCGACATAACGACAATCGTTGGTAACTTCAGTTAATCCAAGTATGCCAGACTCTTTGGTTAATAATGTATTGATTTTATCAACACTCATGCCCAAGGCGTCATGAAGGTGGAACACAATTGCTGGATCAATATCACCACTGCGAGTTCCCATCACTAAGCCTTCTAGGGGGGTCAGACCCATTGAGGTATCAACAGATTGCCCATTGACTACCGCAGTCACTGATCCGCCATTACCCAAATGGCAAGTGATTACATTCAGTTCATTGATCGATTTATTCAGTTCTTTGGCTGCTTGCTGGGAAACATAATAATGGCTAGTTCCATGTGCGCCGTAACGACGGATACCATGTTCTTTGTAAAGATTATAAGGCAGCGCATATAAATAAGCTTCAACCGGCATCGTCTGATGAAAGGCAGTATCAAAAACAGCGACATGTTTGTCATTTAAATGGGGAAATGCTTTTTTCGCTTCTTCAAGTCCAATAATGCCAGCAGGATTATGTAAAGGCGCAAATGGAATAGATGCTTTAATGCCTTCAACAACTTCATCATTAATAACAACTGATTGAGTAAACTTTTCACCGCCATGAACAATACGATGACCAATAGCAGAAATGGCTTGAGCTAATTCTGGTTTTTGGGTGAGAATTTGATTGACTATGAAAGTCATTGCTTCACTGTGTGCAGCACCTTCGCCTAAAGCAGCTTCGTTTTTCGTGCCATCTATTTTCCATTTAATACGGGCTTCTGGTAGATGAAAACATTCTGCTAAACCAGATAGTTGTTCTTCGCCGTTAACAGGATCAATGATAGCAAATTTAAGGGAAGAGCTACCGCAGTTGAGGACAAGTACCAGCTTACTTGACATGGAATTACCTACTATATCGTTATCATGCAGTCTTCTTTGTCAGATTAACCAGGAAGACTAGGGTTAATAAACATCAATCCAATAGAATGCTAGTAGCCTAGCTTATCCCTGGGATCATATTGAATGATTAATATCATATTTACGCAATATTATGATATTTTAATCGTATTTATCGAATAAATAACTATGTTTGCAATGTTGATATTAAAGATGCAATATAATATTAACATTATGGATTGAAAACATAGTAATAGACCAAATATAAACTTTATATGATATCAGTTTTTCTATAGATTATAGAAATCGTAGTCTCTGGCAACCAATGTTGCCCTGTAAATTCTACTAAAAAGATTTTATGCTTTATACATTTATTTTAAATTTTGCATGAAAAATTGATTGAAGTCATGTGAGGTATTGATGAATACGACACCAGAAACGACCCCCGGTTTCATACAAAAGTTGAAACTAGGTCGTCAGTATGCCAAGACATTTCCGTTAGAGAAATGTTTGATGCCTATTTTTCCCGAGCATCGTGTGATCACCGCTAGCCGATTTGCGATTCGTTATATGCCTGCTGTTGCTGTGTTTACACTTACCTGGCAGATTGCATTGGGTGGTCAGCTAGGACCGGCTGTGGCGACAGCGTTTTTTGCTTGTAGCTTACCATTGCAGGGTTTATGGTGGTTAGGTAAGCGTTCAGTTACGCCGCTACCTTCTGCATTACTTAGTTGGTTTTATGAAATTCGGGAAAAATTTAATCAAGCTGGAATTACCATTACGCCAGTTAAAGGTACACCGACTTATCAAACATTAGCAGAATTGTTAAAACGTGCTTTCAAACAATTAGATCGCTCTTTTATTGATGGTATTTAACTTAATTTGAAAGGATAGTGGGTCAGCTAATCAGTAATAGAGATAACAGGCATTAGAAAATAGTTTTTTAAAGGTTAATGCTTGAAAAGCCTTCTTAGATCAATAAAAGGTGTGTTATCACTATAAAAGGCAGGGCGGTGATGCGATGATTTAACAAATTTCCTCGTATTGGAGAGCCATAATGGAAATGACCCATGCACAACGCTTAATTCTGTCTAACCAGTATAAAATGCTGATCCTGCTTGATCCGGATAATGCCAAACGCTATCGACGTTGTCAAACTATCATTGAAGCTGGTTTTGGCTTGCAAATAAAAGAGTTAGAACAAGATTTTGCTGAGTTGTCAGAAGAAAATTGCCAGATTATCATTGATATTATGGAAATGTATCATGCCTTACAAGTTTCTTGGGAAAATCTATCGTCTAAAGCGGATATTACGGACAAAAGAGTTATCTTTTTAGGCTTTGATGCAGTGACGGAAGCACATTACCTACATTATGTTCGTTTTTTGGTGAATAGCGAAGGTCGTTATCGTCATTTTGTGCGTGGTAGCGATGATTTTAATGCTCAAACACCCATGTGGGATAAGTATCTGAGAATGTTAAATGTTTGGACATCTTGTCCGCGTCAGTATCATCTTTGTGCAGTAGAAATTAATCAAATCATTAATGCATGACTTATCTAAGGAGCATCAATGGTATTAAAATGTAAGGGATTTCTATTTGATTTGGATGGCACCCTGGTTGATTCTTTACCAAACGTTGAACATTGTTGGCGAGAATTTAGCCGTCGGATCGGTGTTTCAGAAACGGAGGTTTTGCACTATATTCATGGCAAACCGGCAATAAATTCTATCCGTCATTTTATGCCAAATGCCACTGAAACTAAAATTGATGAAGTTTTTTATTGGCTAGAAAATTTGGAAGCCGCCAATACGACAGGCATAGTGGCCCTACCCGGTGCGATTGATCTACTTGAACAACTAAATACATTTGCTATTCCATGGGCAATAGTGACTTCTGGCACCATTCCAATTGCTTTTAATCGGAGTAAAGCCGCAGGCTTACCGGAACCAAAACACTGGGTCACGATTGAACGGGTTGAGCAAGGTAAGCCGCAGCCAGATCCGTTTTTGCTTGGTGCACAACTACTAAATTTACCGCCAGAAGCGTGTATTGCGGTTGAAGATGCACAGGCAGGAATCTATTCTGCCTTAGATGCGGGTTGCCAGGTTATTGCTGTTCATGCGCCAGCAGGTATGGCGCGGCGAGAAGAAATATCGCTAATTATCAAATCATTTACTGAATTAAATATTTCAAAACCAGATAACCAAGGTGTTGTTACGGTGACTCAGCGTTAAAAAGATGTCAATTTCATAGAGTAGGCCGGCTAATTTGCACGATTTATGACAAATGAGCCCGATGAATAGACTTAATTTGAGGTCATTTTGAATAGCCAGCTGGTATGGGTACTAATTTTACTGCTAATCGTGGTCACGTTTTTTATGACTAATAAGATCCGTATGGATGTGGTTGCATTATTAGTCATTGTGGCTTTAGTATTAAGTGGAACGCTGACCCTTAAACAAGCAACAATCGGTTTTAGTGATCCCAATGTGCTGCTAATTGCAGCACTTTTTGTTTTTAGTGAGGGATTAGTTCGCACCGGTATTGCCTACCAAGTTGGTGATTGGTTAGTTGGTGTAGCCGGTAATAATGAAAATAAGATGCTGATTTTTTTGATGATAACAGTCGCAGGGTTAGGCGCTTTTATGAGTTCCACCGGCATTGTTGCTATTTTTATTCCCGTTGTTCTTAATGTGGCAAAACAAATGAGAATTCCACCAGGGCGCTTTATGATGCCATTAGGCTTTGCTGGACTCATCAGTGGTATGATGACGTTAGTAGCGACACCGCCAAATATGATAGTGAACAGTGAACTAGTCAGAGAAGGTTATACGGGATTCAAATTTTTCGCCATTACGCCGATTGGGATTGCGGTACTGTTGCTGGCAATTATTTATATGTGGATGGTTCGTCGTTGGTTAGGTAATCGCGAAATTGCAGCGGGTACTAATCCTCACCGGCGAACATTTCACGACTTTATTCGCGACTATAAGCTATCAGGTCGCGCTCGCTGTTTGGCCATCTGCCCAGGTTCCCCCTTAATAGGCTACTCTCTCGATGAATTACATTTACGCTCACGTTATGGTGCCAATGTTATTGGTATTGAGCGTTGGCATCGTTTTCGTCGACTTATGCTAAGTGTAACGGCTGCAACGGAGTTACATGAACGAGATGTGTTATTAGTCGATATCTCTGAGAGTGAAGTTGATCTCAATGACTTTTGCCATGAGCAAAAATTGGCCCCAATGATTTTGCGAGGTGAATATTTCTCTGCTCGCTCGCGTGAGGTCGGAATGGCTGAGTTCTCCTTAGCGCCGCAATCTTAGCTATTAGGCAGTACATTGCGAGAAATTAAATTTCGTACCCGTTATGGTCTTAATGTTGTTGGCATTTACCGTGAAGGAAAAACTATCGATGATAAATTAATTGATCAGCCAATGCGTTTAGGTGATATTTTACTGATCGTGGGTGACTGGAAATTAATTCGCTTATTGTCAACGGATAGGCGTAATTTTATTGTGTTAAATTTGGCCGCAGAAGTAGAAGCGGTGGCGCCTGCTACCTCGCAAGCGCCACATGCGATTTTTTGTTTGGTATTAATGGTTACTATGATGGCAATAGATGAAATCCCTAATTTTATTGCTGTGCTTATCGCGTGTCTTTTAATGGGAAAATTTCGCTGTATTGATATGGAAAGTGCTTATCGTGCAATACACTGGCCAAGTATTATGTTGATTGTTGGTATGATGCCTTTTGCTTTGGCATTAGAAAAAACCGGTGGTATCAATTTGATTGTTAATTTGCTAATGGATATTGCTGGTGGCATGGGAGCAAGGATAATGCTGCTTTGTTTATTTATTGTTTGTGCAGTGATTGGATTATTTATTTCTAATACTGCAACCGCAATATTAATGGCACCGATTGCCATTGCTGTCGCTAATCAGATGAATATCTCGCCTATGCCATTTGCTATGGTGATAAATGTTGCTGCTTCTGCGGCTTTTATGACTCCCGTTTCTTCACCGGTTAATACACTAATTTTGGCGCCTGGTGGCTATAAATTCAGCGATTTTCTTAAATTTGGTATTCCTTTTACTTTTTTAGTTATGGCTATTTCTATTATTATTATTCCTGAATTTTTTCCATTTTGACGTCATCCCCTATTATATGTAACAAATAGTAAGATAATGATATTATTTATATGCTGTATAATGTGTTAGCTACTAATTTCATCTAAAGATAAACTAAATCCTGGAACAAAAATTTCAATAAAGTATTGCATTTCATCGCTATAACGTTCAGAAAGTGTTTTTTCAAGTCGCATTTTAGCTAAATTAAACTCGCTGTTCCCTGCAGATAATTCTTCTAAGCATTTTAAATAGGCACAAAGTGCATCAGCTTGTTTAACAATAGCGCGTTCTTCCGCAGTATGATATTCATCATCCAAAATCGGCTGAAAATCTTGCTGTAATTCTTTTGGTAGCATAGCAACCAGTTTTTGTTGAGCGAATTTTTCAATTTTTTTGTATTCGTTCGCAATTTGCGGGTTATGATATTTTATCGGTGTTGGCAAATCACCGGTGATGACTTCACTAGCGTCATGATACATAGCCAGTAATGCGATGCGTTCAGGATTAGTTTGGCCATTAAATTTACGATTTTTAATGCAAGCAAGTGCATGAGCGACAAAGGCAACTTGTAGACTATGCTCTGAAATATTTTCTGTACGTACTTGCGCATCAGTGGCCAACGATTAATTAATTTCATACGAGAAAGATGGGCAAAAAAATAACTCATAGACTTTCCTCATGCGATTGTCATAGTGATAAACATTGTGAATTTACTAGGCAAACAAGTAAATAATAAAATAGAATATCCTTAAGTAAATTAAGGATATTCTATTGTTGGACAACTATTGGCGATAGTTTAGCAGGAATTGGCTAAATTTATTAATTGCAGCTTCAAGCTGACCAACATAAGGTAGTGTTACAATTCTGACGTGATCAGGCTCAGGCCAATTAAATGCCGTTCCCTGAACTAATAAAACTTTTTCTTGTAATAATAAATCAAGTACCATTTTTTGGTCGTTTGAGATATTGAATTTTTTGATATTAATTTTGGGAAACATATATAAAGCACCTTGCGGTTTAACACATGATACTCCAGGAATTTCATTAATCAGTTCCCAGGCACGATTACGTTGTTCATATAATCGTCCACCGGGACAGATAAATTCGTTAATACTTTGATAGCCACCTAATGCGGTTTGGATTGCATGTTGCATAGGAACGTTAGCACAAAGTCGCATGGAGGCTAATATTTCTAAGCCTTCAATATAGCTTTTGGCATTTTCTTTTGGACCATTAAGCACCATCCATCCCTGACGAAAACCAGCAACTCGATAAGTTTTTGATAAACCATTAAAAGTAATGGTTAATAGATCCGGTGCTAATGCAGCAATTGAATGATGTTGTGCATCATCGTAAAGAATTTTATCGTAGATCTCATCGGCAAAAATAATCAGCTGATGCTGACGAGCAATTTCGACGATCTCGGTCAATAATGCTTTGCTGTAAACAGAACCAGTAGGATTATTGGGATTAATGATGACAATACCACGTGTGCGTGGCGTAATTTTTTTACGAATATCATTTAAATCGGGAAACCAATTTTGTTCTTCATCACATCGATAGTGCACCGCTTTGCCGCCAGAAAGCGATACCGCAGCAGTCCATAACGGATAGTCAGGGGCGGGAACTAACATTTCATCGTTATTATTTAATAAGGCTTGCATCGATTGCACAATAAGTTCAGAAACACCATTACCAATAAAGATATCTTCAATATTAATGTCAAGCATTCCTCTGGCTTGATAGTGTTGCATAATTGCTTTGCGAGCGGAGTAAATTCCTTTTGAATCACTATAACCTTGTGAGTGGGTAAGATTGCGTAGAACATCAAATAAAATTTCATCCGGCGCTTCGAAACCAAAAGGTGCAGGATTTCCGATATGAAGTTTCAGAACTTTATGGCCTTCTTCTTCAAGACGCTTGGCTTCTTTAAGAACTGGCCCTCTTATGTCGTAACATACGTTATCCAATTTATTGGATTTACTGATTGTATTCATTTACTCTGTTTAAACCTCAATGTTAATAGAATATGAGGAAATTCCGCTGCATATTTATTTTCACACTCTACTCTTAGTTGGAAAATTTTTGAAGATACAGGCTAACTTTTAGTAGAAAAGGTTGATTTGAATAATTAAATTAGGTCAAATAAACTTTTTATCTAACTTAACTAGATAAATAAGTTCAAAAATATCATATAGGGCGGCCTTAAATTTTAAGTATGAGCTAATTTTTAGTAAACAAAAAATAAATTAATTAGTGTAATCATTGGCAGTGCATTTTTTGTTACAAACCATTGGTGGTTTCATGATAGAAATATTCTTTTTATAACATATAATTAAAGTTAATATGTTATCGCCGTATCTAAGCAAATAAAGTTTTGCTGCTGATTATCAATTTATAGTTTTTCCTAGCTGCATTATCTTTGACGGTTATTTTGTTGAGAATAACGTATTTTCTTCCTGTTTGGAAAATCGTTATTTTGGCATAGATTTGGAATTAAAAATTATTCTAATAAAAACGAGAAGAGGAACATTCTCATTGGCATTTTGTTTATCAATATGTAAAACATGCTTATTATTAAACAATTTAAGTTAATAAAAGTGTATACACAGTAATAAATACTGCATTAATAGAAATAAACTTTAATTTGTAAGGCTTTATCTTTATTTCTTTAACTATCAATGATTTTAATATCTATTGAATTCGTAAAAACACCAGGAATGATATAAGAGAACAAAATGATAAATTCAAATCGCCCAATTATGAATCTCGATCTTGATTTACTTAGAACTTTTGTTGCAGTTGCCGATCTGAATACCTTTGCCGCAGCTGCTGCGGCCGTTTGTCGTACTCAATCAGCTGTTAGCCAACAAATGCAGCGTTTAGAACAGTTAGTTGGCCGTGAGCTCTTTGAGCGCCACGGCCGAAATAAATTATTAACGGATCATGGATTGCAGTTATTAGGTTATGCGCGGCAAATATTACGGGCTAATGATGATGCTTCAGCTTCACTAACTTATAATGATGCTGAAGGCGAGTTGCGAGTGGGTGTTTCTGATGACACTACCAATACATTATTACCGTTTTTGCTTAATCGTATTGCGTCAGTCTATCCGCGTATGGCTGTTGATATTTATATAAAACGCGCCCATCTTATTAAAAATATGTTGGATAATGGTGAAATTGATTTAGCACTCATACCCACAGAATTGAGCCAATATCCCAGCACGCTTTTGCGTTCTGCACCCATCCTTTGGCATTGTGCCCCTGATTATCAGTATCAATTAAATGACCCCATTCCGTTGGTTGTTATGGATGAAACCAATCCGTTTCGTGAAATAGCATTAAGTACCCTTAATGCTGCGGGGATCAAATGGCGTATTGCTTATGAAGCCGCTTCATTATCGGCAGTGCTTGCAGCGGTTAATGCTGAAGTTGGTATCACTGCGCGTCCCTTGGAAATGCAGAATAGCGATTTAAGAATTTTAAGCGAAAGTGATGGTTTACCTCGCTTACCCGAAATTCGTTATTGGTTATACCGTAATATTGATGAGAAAAACGAGGCTATTTTAACGGTATTTGGTGCCATTAAAAATAAGAAAACACCTTACATAGTAGAGCCGTTTAGCGAGACAATTAATAAAGAAATATTATAAATCTGGAGGTTAAAAAATTACCCTTTAGTTTAGATTGTTATTTAAGTTTCATATTGCGAGCAATTCTATTATTCCTGCCCTGTTGCTCTATTTTAAATAGAAAAACAGGGTATTTTTTTATTTTCTGCACAAAGCTTGTTTTATTTAGCAGAGAATAGCCAAAATATTAGTACATAAAATATTCTTTATTATTGCGATAAACAAAGGCATTGTTTAACAAACATTATTTAAATATTTCTTATCAATAGTACTAAATTTTATTTTAGCAAAAAATCTATTCTGACTTGAAGGGTTTTTATTTCATCTAAAAATTAGGTTTATTTATAGAGTTGTGAAAAATGATAGTCGTTAATATAATCATATAAAGTTGATTATTTTTTAATCAGTTGTGTTTTTTCAACAGAATTGTGCGCATGATCAAAAAATAGCGGAACTGATGCTGTTTTAAAACAGGTTTTTCCTGAGATAATGGTGTAGAAAAAACGAAATATCAGTTACACTAGTTACTAGCTGTGAGTATTAGTTGAATGAGCTGTCCCGTTTTAGCTAGCGATGTTTTTTAATTTATAGTTTACGGTAAAAGGTGCGAAGAGAGGCATTATTCTATAAACAAAATAGTGGTGAGAGGGACAAAGTTGAAGAAAATTGATGTTTGTCTGTCGATTTTAATTTTTCTTCTCATCTAATTATGGTTAGTGTGGTGTAATATTGCGCTAATTCAAGAGCAAAGCAATGACACCGTTTTTATTTATAATGAGTAAGCAGCGAGTATGTCTACATCTATTGAAGTATTTGCTCATCATTGGGCTTTTGCAATCTATCTTATCGGTGCTCTTGGTCTGTGTTCCTTAATGTTACTTGGTGCCTATTACCTTGGTGGTAGATCCCAAGCCAGAGCAAAGCATATCCCTTATGAATCGGGTATTAATTCTGTTGGTAGTGCCCGTTTGCGTATATCAGCCAAATTTTACTTGGTTGCCATGTTTTTTGTTATTTTCGATGTTGAAGCGTTATTCCTTTATGCGTGGGCAGTCTCTATTAAAGAAAGTGGTTGGTTAGGCTTTATTGAGGCAAGTATTTTTATTTTGGTGTTATTGGTGGGCTTATTCTACTTGGTTCGTATTGGGGCACTTAATTGGACACCAGTGCGTTCATGTCGCCATGTTGCAAAACCAAGTGAAGTAATTAAAACCAACAATCGTCACCCCTAGTAAAATTGAGGCATTTAAAGATGGATTATACGCTCACTCGCATTGACTTAAATGGTGAGAATGACCGTTATCCCTTGCAAACACAACAAGTTGTCGGAGATCCATTAGAACAGCATGTTCATCGTAGTGTTTATATGGGTAAATTAGAGCATGCTTTACATAATATGGTGAATTGGGGCAGAAAAAATTCTCTTTGGCCATACAATTTTGGCCTTTCCTGTTGCTATGTTGAGATGGTGACCTCTTTCACGGCGGTACATGATGTTGCCCGGTTTGGTGCTGAAGTATTAAGGGCATCACCGCGACAGGCTGATTTTATGGTTGTTGCTGGAACCTGTTTTACTAAAATGGCTCCTGTTATTCAACGACTTTATGATCAAATGTTAGCGCCTAAATGGGTGATTTCGATGGGGGCTTGTGCTAACTCGGGGGGTATGTACGATATTTATTCTGTTGTTCAAGGGGTTGATAAATTTCTTCCTGTTGACGTTTATATACCCGGTTGTCCACCACGTCCTGAAGCTTATATGCAAGCTTTATTATTATTACAAGAATCGATTGGTAAAGAACGTCGTCCATTATCATGGGTGGTCGGCGATCAGGGTGTTTATCGCGCGAATATGCAATCTGAAAAAGAGCGTAAACGTGGGGAAAGAATAGCGGTTAAAACGCTACGGACACCCGATGAAATATAAGGCTTATAAATAAGCTATTCAGCGTAACAGAAGCAATGTGTTGCGGTCGTAATAAACCTGATCAAGTGTTGTGGTGCATAATGATAACAGATCAGATAACGCAAGAAAGTGTCAGGCCAGTATGGCAAACTTATGATCATTGCGATGATCCAATAATTTTGGCACTGCGTAACCAATTTAGTCCAGATGCTTTCACCATTCAATCAACTCGTACGGGAATGTTAGTCATATGGATCAAACGTGAACAACTTCTTGCCGTGATAGAGTTTTTGAAAAAGCAGCCTAAACCTTATGTGATGCTGTTTGACTTACATGGGGTTGATGAACGGCAAAGAGTATATCGGCATGGTTTACCTGACGCTGATTTTTCCGTTTTTTACCATCTCATTTCCATTGAGCGTAACCGCGATATTATGTTGAAAGTGGCGCTTAGTGAGAAAGATCTTAATGTTCCATCTCTAGTTTCTTTATTTCCCAATGCTAATTGGTATGAACGTGAAGTATGGGATATGTTTGGCATAACATTTACTGGCCATCCGAATTTGCGGCGGTTATTAATGCCAGTAACCTGGCAAGGACATCCATTATGTAAAGATTATCCGGCCAGAGCCACTGAATTTGATCCTTTTGTTTTAACCAAACAGAAGCTTGATTTAGAGATGGAGTCACTGACCTTTAAACCCGAAGAATGGGGGATGGCTAGAGGCAACGAACATGAGGATTTTATGTTCTTGAACCTAGGCCCGAATCATCCTTCATCTCACGGCGCTTTTCGAATTGTACTGCAACTTGATGGTGAAGAGATTATCGACTGTGTACCTGATATTGGTTACCACCATCGAGGTGCAGAGAAAATGGGCGAACGCCAATCCTGGCACAGTTATATTCCCTACACTGACCGCATTGAGTATTTAGGTGGCTGTGTTAATGAAATGCCTTATGTATTAGCGGTAGAAAAACTGGCAGGTATTGATGTCCCTGAGCGCGTTATGACTATCCGCGTTATGCTGTCAGAGTTATTTCGTATTAACAGCCATTTACTCTATATCAGTACTTTTATTCAGGATGTCGGTGCGATGACACCGGTTTTCTTTGCCTTTACCGATCGGCAAAAAATATATGACATCATTGAAGCAATCACTGGTTTCCGTATGCACCCTGCTTGGTTTCGGATCGGTGGCGTTGCCCATGATTTACCACAAGGTTGGCAGAAACTGTTGCAGGAATTCCTGGATTGGATGCCAAAGCGTCTCGATTCTTATGTAAAGGCAGCATTGCAAAATAGTATTCTTAAAGGACGCTCAGTGGGGGTTGCCGCTTATACGACTAAAGAAGCATTAGATTGGGGGGTTACTGGTGCTGGATTAAGGGCAACGGGTCTTGATTTCGACATTCGTAAATGGCGTCCCTATTCAGGTTATGAAAACTTTGAATTTGAGGTTCCCATCGGCAACAACGGCGATTGTTATGATCGTGTGATGTTAAAAGTAGAAGAGCTACGGCAAAGCCTGCATATTCTTAAGCAATGCTTAAATAATATGCCGGCTGGACCATTTAAAGCTGATCATCCACTCACGACCCCACCACCCAAAGAGCGCACCTTACAGCATATTGAAACCATGATTAACCATTTTCTACAAGTTTCATGGGGACCAGTTATGCCTGCAAATGAGGCTTTCCAGATGATTGAAGCAACAAAAGGGATCAATAGTTACTATCTGACCAGTGATGGTAATACGATGAGCTATCGTACACGCGTTCGTACGCCAAGTTTTGCCCATTTACAGCAAATTCCTGCTGTAATCAGAGGCAGTCTGGTGTCTGATCTTATTGTCTACCTTGGTAGTATTGATTTTGTCATGTCAGATGTGGATCGTTAATAATGCAAGATGAATTTAATCCAAATCAACAGCAAAAGCGGCTTGATGTCGCTAATAGGATAGAGTCTCACACCAAACATGATTTTGCGTTGACCGAAGAAGAGCGGGAAGCGATCGAACAAGAAAAACATCATTATGAAGATGCTAGGGCTGCATCAATTGAAGCATTGAAAATTGTGCAAAAAAAGCGCGGTTGGGTGGAAGATGGTGCTATTTATGCGATTGCCTCTCTGTTAGGTATTCCTGCTAGTGATGTCGAAGGGGTAGCGACCTTCTATAGTCAAATTTATCGTCAACCGGTTGGTCGTCACATTATCCGTTATTGTGACAGTGTGGTTTGTCATATTACTGGTTATCAAGGTATTGAGACTGAAATTATCAAACTATTGCAGATTGCGCCCGGACAAACCACCGCCGATGGCCGTTTTACCTTATTACCAACTTGTTGTCTGGGTAACTGTGACAAAGGTCCTACAATGATGATTGATGAGGATACGCATAGTCATGTAAAGCCATCTGATATTCAACGGCTATTGGAGCAGTATCCATGACAACACAGCGACAAATTACCCGTAATGAACAGACGCATCCATTAACTTGGCGTTTACGTGCAGATCAGCAACCCGTCTGGTTAGAGGAGTACTTAAGTAAAAATGGTTATCAAGGTGCTAAAAACGCCTTAAAAAACATGTCGCCAGATCAAGTGGTTAGCTTAGTTAAAGATGCTGGTCTTAAAGGTCGTGGTGGTGCTGGTTTTTCTACCGGTCTGAAATGGAGTTTGATGCCGAAAGATGACAGCATGAATATTCGTTATCTACTTTGCAATGCGGATGAAATGGAGCCAGGAACCTATAAAGATCGTCTTTTAATGGAACAGCTACCGCATTTGTTGATCGAGGGAATGTTAATTGGTGCCTATGCATTAAAAGCATACCGTGGATATATCTTCCTACGCGGTGAGTATATTGAAGCAGCCAAACATTTACGTAAAGCGATTGAGGAAGCGAAAGCAGCGGGTCTATTAGGTAAAAATATTCTGGCTACTGGTTTTAACTTTGAGCTTTTTGTCCATACCGGTGCTGGACGCTATATTTGTGGTGAAGAAACAGCGCTAATTAACTCCCTTGAAGGACGCCGAGCAAATCCGCGATCAAAACCGCCTTTTCCGGCAACATCCGGTGTTTGGGGGAAGCCAACTTGCGTCAATAATGTGGAAACACTCTGTAATGTGCCTGCGATTATTGCACATGGTAAAGAGTGGTATCTCGGCCTTAGTGAAGGTAAAAGTAAAGATGCAGGTACCAAGCTGATGGGATTTTCTGGCCGGGTTAATAATCCAGGGTTGTGGGAATTACCTTTTGGTATCACTGCGCGCGAAATCTTAGAAGATTATGCGGGTGGCATGCGTGAAGGTTTAACCCTCAAAGCCTGGCAACCAGGCGGGGCGGGTACCGATTTTCTGACCGAAGCGCATCTTGATTTAGCGATGGATTTCGACAGTATCGCTAAAGCGGGTAGCCGTTTAGGAACCGCACTGGCCATGGCGGTTGATCATAAAATTAATATGGTTTCTTTAACCCGCAATTTAGAGCAATTTTTTGCCCGTGAATCGTGTGGTTGGTGTACGCCGTGTCGTGATGGCCTACCTTGGAGTGTGAAAATTTTACAGGCTTTAGAGCGGGGTGAGGGACAACCCGGTGATATTGAAACATTAGAGCAACTATGTCGCTTTCTTGGGCCAGGTAAAACTTTTTGTGCGCATGCACCCGGTGCGGTGGAACCTTTGCAGAGTGCTATCAAATATTTTCGTGCTGAATTTGAAGCTGGCATCAGTCAACAGAATTTGGCCAACTTGAGTCCAATTGCAGGTATTCAGCCAAATTTGTTAAAGCAACGTTGGTAATAATCTACCCGAAGCTAAATAAAAACGTATTTAAGTCGACTGAATTTTTGATTAACGCCTGCTAAAAAGCAGGCCATTAGGAAGCATGCTGACTATGGCTACAATATATGTAGACGGCAAACGATATGATGTAAATGGGGCTGAAAACCTATTGCAGGCCTGTCTCTCTCTGGGGCTGGATATCCCTTACTTTTGCTGGCATCCAGCGTTGGGTAGTGTTGGTGCTTGCCGTCAATGCGCAGTTAAGCAATATCAAAACGCTGACGACACCCGAGGTCGTCTGGTCATGTCCTGCATGACCCCGGCTTCTGATGGAACCTATATTTCCATCGATGATGATGAAGCTAAGCAGTTTCGTGCAAGTGTTGTTGAGTGGTTGATGACAAATCATCCACATGATTGTCCGGTTTGTGAGGAAGGCGGCAATTGTCATTTACAAGATATGACAGTGATGACTGGTCATACGATGCGTAAATATCGTTTTACTAAACGCACTCATTATAATCAGGATCTGGGCCCATTCATTGGGCACGAAATGAATCGTTGTATCGCTTGCTATCGCTGTGTTCGTTATTACAAGGATTATGCTGATGGTACCGATCTAGGTGTTTATAGCGCGCATAATCATGTCTATTTTGGCCGGGTGGAAGACGGTACGCTAGAAAGTGAATTTGCTGGCAATTTAGTTGAGATCTGTCCCACGGGTGTTTTTATTGATAAAACCCATTCTGAACGTTACAATCGCAAGTGGGATATGCAATTTGCGCCAGGAATATGTCAACAGTGTAGTATCGGTTGTAACACAAGCCCTGGTGAACGTTATGGTGAATTACGCCGGATTGAAAATCGTTACAACGGCATGATAAACCACTATTTTTTATGTGATCGTGGCCGCTTTGGTTATGGTTATGTTAATCGTAAAGATCGTCCTCGCCAGCCTCAATTAGTTAAAAAAGGAAAACGCCACACGATTTCGGCGCTAGAGGCGATGCAAGCGGGGGCGAAAATTTTACGCCAGGCAAAAAAGACTATTGGTATTGGGTCACCACGAGCCAGTATCGAGAGCAATTATGCATTGCGAGCACTGGTTGGCGAAGATAACTTTTATTCCGGTATTTCCGCAGCACAACAGCGTCGTCTCGAATTAATGGTCAACATTTTGCAAAAGGGCGGCGTCTATACGCCGACATTGCGCGAAATTGAAAATTATGATGCGGTACTGGTTTTGGGAGAAGATTTAACCCAAACTGGGGCACGTATTGCATTGGCGGTTCGTCAAGCGGTTAAAGGCAAAGCCAGAGCAATGGCTGCAGCACAAAAAGTGGCAGATTGGCAAATCGCCGCAGTGTTAAATATAGGCCAACATGCTAAATATCCTCTATTTATCACCAATATAGACGATAGCCGGTTAGATGACGTTGCTGCATTAAATTATCGGGCACCAGTTGATGATCAAGCTCGCTTTGCTTTTGCTATTGCTCACGCTTTGGATAGTAAGGCGCCAGCCGTTAATGATTTACCGGCAGATGTCAAAGCGAAAGCGGAATTAGTGGCCGCAGCATTATTGCAGGCCAAAAAGCCACTTATTATTAGTGGTAGCAATGCTGGTAGTGACGCACTTATCCAGGCCGCGGCCAATATAGCCTTTGCATTAACCGGGCAGAATGTCGCAGCCGGCATTACCTATATTGCTGCTGAAGCGAATAGCTTTGGTTTGGCTTTAATGAATGCTCAACCGTTAGATAGGGCAATTGAGCGTATCGCATCCGGTGAGGTTGATACTGCCGTTGTTATGGAAAATGATCTTTATCGCCATAGTGATGTTGACAGCGTTAATAATGCTTTGGATAAGCTTAATAAATTGATTGTCGCCGATCATCAGCGTACCGCTATTATGGATTATGCAGATCTTATTTTACCCGCCGCTAGCTTTGCTGAAAGCTCTGGAACAATGATTAATAATGAAGGTCGCGCACAACGTTATTTTCAAGTGTTTGATCCGACTTATTACCAACCTAATATTGCCATCAATGAAAGTTGGCGTTGGTTTCATTCATTGCAGGCAGAGTTTGAAACACGTCAAATAGATTGGTCACAATTAGATCATGTGATCAAGGCTTGTATAACCGCCATGCCTCAGTTTACCGCTATTGTTGATGCAGCACCTAATGCGACATTCCGTATTCGCGGACAAAAACTAGCACGATCTCCGCAACGTTATAGTGGTCGTACCGCAATATTGGCTGATATTACGGTCAGTGAACCTGGCCAGCCAAGAGATATTGATACGCCATTTGCTTTTTCTATGGAAGGCAACAACAGTCCCATGGCTAAACGCCAACAAATTCCATTTGCTTGGTCGCCAGGCTGGAATTCACCTCAAGCATGGAATAAGTTTCAAGCTGAAGTCGGCGGGCCGTTACGCTTTGGTGATCCGGGTATCCGATTATTTAATTCAACCGATAGTCGCCTAGATTATTTTACTGCTATTCCGCCAGCGTGGCAGCGCCAAGATGACCAATGGACGGTTGCTCCTTACTATCATTTATTTGGTAGTGATGAAACCTCCCAGCGCGCGGAAGCAATACAACAACGTATGCTAGAAGCTTATATTATGCTCAATATTGAAGATGCTGAAAACCTAGCGGTGAAAGTTGGTGCCATGCTTGAATTCAGTTATGGTGGGCAAGTTTATCGATTGCCAGTTCGTGTCAGTTATCATTTAGCGCGAGGGCAGGTTGGCTTACCACTAGGTATGCCCGGTATTGCGCCATCGATGGCAGGTGTTGCCGTGAAAAATTTACGGAGGGCAACATGATGACGCTATTTTCTACCGAAATCACTGCTGCGATTATTGCTGTTTTACAAGCGATAGTTATTTTGCTGGTAGTGGTTATTTGTGGCGCTTTAATGAGTTTTGGCGAACGCCGCTTATTGGCACTGTTCCAGAATCGTTATGGACCTAATCGGGTAGGGTGGGGAGGTTCATTACAGATTGCTGCTGATATGATAAAAATGCTATTTAAAGAAGATTGGATCCCGCAATTTTCAGATAAGCGTATTTTCATGTTGGCACCGGTAATTGCTTTTTGTTCCATGTTATTGGTGTTTGCCATTATTCCAGTTAGTGCAACTTGGTATGTTGCCGATCTTAACATTGGCTTACTGTTTTTTTTCATGATGGCCGGATTAGCGGTTTATTCGGTACTGTTTGCGGGTTGGTCAAGTAATAATAAATACTCTTTATTAGGCGCGATGCGCGCTTCTGCCCAGACCTTAAGTTATGAAGTTTTTTTGGGACTTTCATTAATGGGGGTCGTCGCTCGCGCTGGCTCCTTTAACTTAATCGATATTGTCAATTCACAAGTAGGGTTATGGAATATTATTCCCCAATTTTTCGGCTTTTTAACCTTTGTTATCGCAGGTGTTGCAGTTTGTCACCGTCATCCATTTGATCAACCTGAATCAGAGCAAGAACTGGCTGATGGCTATCATATTGAATATTCTGGTATGAAATTTGGTCTATTTTTCGTCGGCGAATATATCAGTATTGTCACCGTTTCCGCATTAATTGTGACCTTATTTTTCGGTGGTTGGCTTGGCCCATTTTTACCTGGCTTTATTTGGTTTGCCTTAAAAACTGCCTTCTTCATGGTGATGTTTATTCTGGTTCGCGCCTCATTACCACGTCCGCGGTATGATCAAGTGATGGCTTTTGGTTGGAAAGTGTGTTTGCCATTGACGTTGATCAATCTGTTAGTCACAGCAGCCGTTATTCTATGCAATGCTTAATAAGGGAGGATTGAGCCATGACATTAAAAGAGTTAGTGGTTGGTTTAGCCACCCAAATACGTAGTATTTGTATGATTGGGCTACACGCTTTTCATAAACGTGAAACGAAAATGTACCCGGAAGAACCGGTTTATTTACCTCCTCGCTATCGCGGGCGTATTGTATTAACTCGTGATCCTGATGGTCAAGAGCGATGTGTGGCATGCAATTTATGTGCTGTAGTTTGCCCTGTTGGTTGCATTTCACTGCAAAAAGCGGAACAGCCAGATGGCCGTTGGTATCCAGAATTTTTCCAAATTAATTTTTCCCGTTGTATTTTTTGTGGTTTATGTGAAGAGGCTTGTCCGACTACCGCTATTCAACTAACGCCCGATTTTGAAATGGGGGAATACCAACGCCAAGATTTAGTTTATGAAAAACAGGATTTGTTGATTTCAGGGCCAGGTAAATATCCAGATTATAATTTTTATCACAAAACGGGTATGGCGATTAATGGTAAAGATAAAGGTGAAGCAGATAATGAAGCTAAGCCGATTAATGTCAAAGATTTGTTGCCATAAGGAACGATGTTTATGGAATTTACATTTTATGTCGCCGGATTGGTTGCTATTTTGGCGACGCTAAGGGTAATAACACATACCAATCCAGTTCATGCGCTGTTGTATCTGATCGTTTCCCTGTTAGTTTTAGCAATAGTTTTCTTTGCTGTTGGATCTTATTTTGCTGGTGCCTTAGAGATTATCGTTTATGCCGGAGCGATCATGGTGCTGTTTGTGTTTGTTGTCATGATGCTTAATTTAGGTAAATCAGTCGTCGATCAGGAACGTGTCTGGCTACAACCAAAAGCATGGATTGGCCCAGCCATTCTTTCAGCCGTTTTACTTGGCGTTATTGTTTATGCCATCGTGGCAATAAAACATAGCCAGATCAAAGGCGAAATGATCAGTGCTAAACAGGTTGGCATCAGTTTATTTGGTCCTTATGTGTTAGCGGTTGAACTGGTTTCTTTATTGTTATTGGCAGGTCTGGTCGTGGCATTTCATATCGGGCGTGAAAAACGGCTACACGCTGTTGATAGTCATTCTGAAGTGGAGGAACAAGTATGATCCTTCTGCAACATGGTTTAATTTTAGCGGCGATTTTATTTGTTTTAGGCTTAAGTTGTTTACTGATCCGGCGCAATCTTCTCTTTATGTTAATTGGATTAGAAATAATGATTAACTCAGCGGCATTAGCGTTTGTAGTGGCGGGTAGTTATTGGGGACAAGCTGATGGTCAAGTGATGTATATTTTAACCATCAGTTTGGCTGCAGCGGAAGCAAGTATAGGATTGGCGTTGTTATTACAACTTCATCGTCATCGCCAGAACCTTAATATTGATGAAGTCAGTGAGATGCGCGGATGAATTTACTCTATTTAACCATTCTGCTGCCACTATTGGGATTTCTACTGCTCGCATTCTCTCGCGGACGTTGGTCGGAAAATTTGTCCGCTATCGTCGGGGTTGGTTCGGTAGGTTTGGCAGCACTAATAACCTGTTGGCTAGCGATTGATTTTTATGCTAATAATGCTGATGGTGGCTATGTTTATCGTCAGACATTGTGGCATTGGATAGCAGTAGATAACTTTAACATTCCTATTACACTGGTACTTGATGGTTTATCGTTAACCATGTTAGCGGTTGTCACCGGCGTTGGCTTTTTGATTCATCTATACGCTTCTTGGTATATGCGTGGTGAAGAAGGTTATTCACGCTTTTTTGCTTATACCAATTTATTTATTGCTAGTATGGTTATTCTCGTTTTGGCTGACAACATGCTGCTAATGTATCTTGGTTGGGAAGGCGTCGGCTTATGTAGTTATTTGCTAATTGGTTTTTATTATACCAAGCCAGAAAATGGCAAAGCAGCCATGAAGGCTTTTTTTGTCACACGAATTGGTGATGTTTTTTTAGCCATTGGCATGTTTATTCTCTATAACCAATTTGGCACTCTGAATTTCCACCAATTGAGCCTATTAGTGCCACAGCAAATTAGCGCGGGTTCGCCGCTTATCAATTGGGCAACGTTAATGATCCTTGGCGGTGCAGTTGGTAAATCTGCTCAGTTACCTTTGCAGACTTGGTTAGCCGATGCAATGGCCGGCCCAACGCCAGTATCTGCCCTTATTCATGCCGCAACCATGGTCACTGCGGGGGGTTATTTAATTGCCCGTACGCATATTTTGTTCTTAATGGCACCGGAAATATTGCATTTAGTCGCTATTATTGGTGCGGTTACCCTTATATTGGCCGGATTTGCGGCTCTAGTACAAACCGATATCAAACGCGTACTGGCTTATTCGACGATGAGTCAAATAGGTTATATGTTTTTAGCTTTAGGGGTTCAGGCATGGGATGCGGCTATTTTTCATTTGATGACCCACGCGTTTTTTAAAGCGTTACTTTTTTTATCCGCAGGTTCAGTTATTGTTGCCTGTCACCATGAACAAAACATATTTAAGATGGGTGGCTTACGTAAAACGCTACCCTTTGTTTATGGTTGCTTTTTAATTGGCGGGGGAGCGTTATCGGCAATACCGCTAGTTACTGCCGGCTTTTATAGTAAAGACGATATCTTATGGGGAGCCGCCCTGCAAGGAGAAACGGTTTTACTGTGGGCTGGCATAATTGGTGCATTTATGACCGCACTCTATACCTTCCGTATGATTTTTATTGTCTTTCATGGCAAAAAACAGGCAAGGGTTCAAGCTGTCGGTGGTATTAGTCATACCCTGCCGTTAGCGGTATTAGCCGTATTATCCACGGTTGTTGGAGCACTGATTATTCAACCGTTAGCGGGCATATTCCCTGTCAGTGAAACAATCGATGAGTCGGGTAAAGTTAGGTTAGAAATAGTTTCAGCGATTGTTGCATTACTCGGACTGGCACTAGCGATATTTCTCTATCTGGGCAAACGTCAGGTTGTTAAATCTATTGCTAAAAGTCCAGTGGGACGTTTTTTTACTGCTTGGTGGTATCAGGCATGGGGATTTGACCAACTTTATAACCTTATTTTTATAAAACCCTTTAAAGTAATTGCTCAATTATTGGCAAATGATCCGGTCAATTCATTCATGAATATTCCAGCTGTGATGTCGCGTTGGGGCAATAAAGGCTTAACTTTTAGCCAGAATGGGCAGATCCGTTGGTATTTGGCTTCTATGGGGTTTGGGGCAGTGTTGATGTTAGCACTGTTACTTCTGGTTTAATTAAGGGACACATTGCGCCATGCTATTACCTTGGCTAATACTTCTTCCCTTCATCGGTGGTGTGCTTTGCTGGCAGTCCGGACGATTTAATCAACGGGCACCACGCTATTTAGCACTGCTTGTGATGGGGTTAACACTGCTCCTCTCTGTACTACTTTGGTTACAGGGAAATTATTCGTTGACTAATACTTTAGCATTACCCCAATGGCAGGCAATCTTTTTCATGCCATGGATCACGCCATTAGGTATTAATATTGCCTTGGCAATTGATGGTTTATCATTACTAATGATAGTGCTAACAGCTATCATGGGGATTTTTTCGGTATTGAGTTCGTGGAGTGAAAATCAACCAAATCAAGGGGCTTATCACTTTCATTTGATGTGGATTCTAGCCGGAGTGATGGGAATTTTCCTGGCGGTAGATCTGTTTTTGTTTTTCTTCTTCTGGGAAATGATGTTGATCCCAATGTATTTTCTGATTGCTAATTGGGGACATAAAGGCTCGGAAGAACGTGCACATGTCAATGCAGCGACTAAGTTTTTTATTTATACCCAAGCAAGTGGCTTGATTATGTTGGTAGCAATTGTGGCATTGGCGTTAATTCATTATCAGTCATCGGGTAATTGGTCATTTGCCTATCACGATCTATTAAATACCAAAATGTCAGCGCTGACACAGTATCTGTTAATGCTAGGGTTTTTTATTGCATTTGCAGTGAAAATGCCTTTGGTACCTTTTCATGGCTGGATGGCAGACACACAAGAACAATCGCCAACAGCCGGCTCCGTTGATATTTCAGGTATCATGCTTAAAACGGCAGCTTATGGTTTATTGCGTTTCACATTACCGCTATTTCCTACCGCATCGATTCAATTTACCCCTATCGCGATGACGCTAGGTGTGATCAGTATATTTTATGGTGCATGGTTAGCATTCAAACAGACAGATATCAAACGCCTGGTGGCTTATAGCAGTTTGTCGCATATGGGCTTTGTTACCGTCGCTATTTATGCCGGTTCTACCCTGGCTTACCAAGGAGCAGTGTTACAAATGATTGCTAATGGCCTGTCAGGTGCGGCTTTGATCATTATTAGTGGTCAACTTTATGAACGTACCGGAACCCGTGATATGCGCATGATGGGAGGATTATGGAAACGGATCATGTGGCTACCTGCACTATCACTATTTTTTGCTGTGGCAACATTGGGCATGCCGGGTACCGGAAATTTTGTTGGTGAATTTATGATCCTATTTGGCACTTTTGGGCAATTTAAATTGGTGACAACGATTATGGTATTCGGTGTGGTATTTGCGTCTATTTATGCACTTTGGATGATGCAACAGGTCTATTATGGTAGCGCAAAATCAGAAAAAGCACTGCCCGCTTTAAATGGTCGCGAGATATTGGTTTTACTGACATTAGCCTTGTTATTAGTGATATTAGGTTTTTATCCGCAACCCGTGTTAGATACTTCAAAAAATGTGATGGAATCGCTGCACAGTTTGTATTCTATTTCGTTTTCAACCTTAAGGCCATAATTCGTCATGACCATAACTTTTGAACAATTGATCGCATTGTCACCACTTCTGATCGTTGGGCTATTAGTGGTGATTGTGATGTTATCCATTGCCTGGCGGCGCCTTCATTTACTCAATGCCACTTTAACGATAGCCGGTTTTATTATTGCGTTAGTGACCTGCTTTTTAATTGGCGATAAATTACCGCTTGAAGTCACTCCATTAATCTATGTAGATAAATATTCACTCTTTTATAGTGCACTGATTTTGCTTACTGGTATTGGCACAGCAATTTATGCCTATGGATGGCTTACCGGATACCCTGATAATAAAGAAGAGTTTTATTTATTATTAGCTATCGCGGGAGCAGGCGGGATTTTGTTATCAATGGCCAACCATTTAGCAAGCTTATTCATTGGTATTGAATTAATTTCATTGCCATTATTTGGCTTGGTTGGCTATGCCTTTACCCAGAAGCGTTCATTAGAAGCTAGCATTAAATATATGTTGCTATCCGCCGCTGCCTCTGCATTTTTATTGTTCGGTATGGCGTTACTTTATGCTGAATCAGGCAGTTTGCTATTTGCCAAATTAGGTTTAAGCCTAAATGAGCATATTATTCACTATCCGGTCATTATGGTTGGTGTTGGTATGATGTTGGTCGGAATTGGTTTTAAACTCTCTTTTGTCCCTTTTCAATTGTGGACACCGGATGTTTATCAAGGTGCACCTGCACCTGTAGCAACATTTTTGGCAACCGCGAGTAAGATCGCTATTTTTGCGGTTTTAATGCGTTTACTAATGACATCACCGATAGCAGAAAGTCAGGCATTATTGTTAGTACTTAGTATTATTGCCATTGCTTCTATCTTGTTTGGTAATTTAATGGCCATATCGCAACGGAGTATTAAACGGCTGCTAGGTTACTCATCTATTGCCCATATGGGATATTTACTGCTGCCGTTAATTGCGTTACAAACTGATAGTGTTGCAGCGCAAATTACGGTAGCAATCTATTTTATGGGGTATTTATTGGCCAGTTTAGGTGCTTTTGGCGTTGTCAGTATTCTATCTAGTCCCTACTGTGGTGATGATAAAGACGATATTAATGTTTATCGGGGATTATATTGGCGTCAACCGGTGCTGGCGATTATTTTGACCATCATGATGCTGTCGTTAGCAGGCATACCTATTACGCTAGGTTTTATTGGTAAATTTTATCTGATTATTACGGCTATTAATGCCGAATTATGGTGGTTAACAGCCGTTGTTATTATCGGTAGTGCGATGGGTTTATACTATTATTTACGTTTTATGGCTTGTATATATAGCCGTGAGCCGCTAGCTAATGACCAACCGCACAAACAAGTAAGTGTTAATTTAGCCACTTTATTTGCGTTATTGTGTGCCGTTATAACAATTTTATTGGGAATATGGCCACAACCTTTGTTTGAGATTGCACTTGCTGCTTTGGCGGCATAAATATCTTCATGTATTAATAGCCTGGCGTTAATATCGCTGGGTTTTTTATGCTAGAGATTGTTAATCGCAAAAAATTTAATGATCGTTTGCTAAAGCGACAAATGGCAGAATAAATACAAGATTAGCCAATTGGTTTGATGAAATGATTTATTGCAGTCAAGAGGATAGTAATAGTGGTTAATATTAGCGAGTTCATGGCAAGTGTTTATCAATTTTTATCTGAACGACAAATTGAAGGGAAAAGTGGGCAACAATATCAATTTTCTTTACCCGCTGATATTCAATTTCCTGCCTTAGATTGGCTAGCTAGTCAGCAATTTTATCCTCAATTTTATTGGCATCATCGTGATGGTCATGAGGAAGTGGCTTTACTCGGCGAGGTAAAACATTTTACTAATATTGTCGATGCTGAACAATTTTTACAGCAACAATCCGCTACCACAACTATGCGGATCTGGGGATTGAATGCTTGGCAGCCACTGCCTGATAATGAATATTATGCTGGTTTTGTTGGTGATGAGAGCTATTTATTCTTACCGCGGGTCGAGTTTCGATATTGTCAGGAAAGGTGGATATTAGCTGTCAATATTATTGATCAACAAGATCTGCCACACGCCCTGCAATTTTTAGCCGAATTGCAATTGGTTAAACCCATTTCTCCGCTTAATAGTCACATTAAGCAAGTTCAACATCTTCCTGAATACCAACAGTGGCGCGATTTAACTACTCAGGCAGTGCAACTAATTAATAGTGGAGTGATGGATAAAGTTGTTATTGCCCGCCAAACGGATATTCAATTAACAAAGCCGTTAAATGCGGCCAGTCTGACGTCGGCAAGTAAAGCGGTTAATCGTCAATGTTATCATTTTATGTTGTCCTTTAACGCTCAACATACCTTTTTATCAGCAACGCCTGAGCGACTTTATTATCGTAAATTTCAACAACTTTATACTGAAGCATTAGCTGGAACGGTAGTCAATTCATCCGATCAGGCAATCAGGCAAACCTATTCGGATTGGTTAATGAATGATGATAAAAATCAGCATGAAAATCGATTGGTGGTAGAGGATATTTGTCAAAGATTACAAAATAA
Organism: Arsenophonus nasoniae; assembly: GCF_004768525.1. Lineage (NCBI taxonomy): Bacteria > Pseudomonadati > Pseudomonadota > Gammaproteobacteria > Enterobacterales > Morganellaceae > Arsenophonus > Arsenophonus nasoniae. Next base: position 2,437,444 of record NZ_CP038613.1, on the reverse strand, counting down.
TTGTGAAAAGATTAGTGTTTCCTCACCTGATATTATTTTATTACGTAAAATTCAGCATCTGCGTCGTCTTATTCGCGTCACACTACGTGATGCTAGTGATAGCGACTGTCTAAATCGTCTACAGCCGACAGCTGCGGTTGCTGGTGTGCCGAGAAAAACAGCTAAGCATTTTTTACAGCAAAATGAGCCTATTTGTCGTGGTTGGTATGCAGGTAGTGCCGGCTATTTATCACTAAATCAAAGTGAATTTGTTGTCTCTTTACGTTGTGCACACCTGAATGATGATCATCTTCGACTTTATGCCGGTGCCGGTATCGTTAACGATTCAGATCCCTGGCAAGAATGGCTTGAGGTGGAAAATAAGGCCGCAGGGTGACAAACATTGCTAAATAAGGAAACATTTTGTTGTGAAAGTTGATTTTTACAACAAAAATAATATTTAAGCGTCATTTTATTGAACTGGAATAAAGAAAATAACGTAATTTTACTTAAAATTGCTATTATTTTATTTCTTATTTCTGCTTTGAGTCATGTATGTCGCATAGTGTTTTTAACCGTCAATGGGCGGAAGTTATTCTTGAAGCATTAACCCGACATGGATTAAGCCATGTTTGTATTGCACCAGGCTCTCGCTCTACACCATTGACATTAGCCGCCGCCGCAAATTGTAAGTTAATTTGTCATACTCACTATGATGAACGCGGCTTAGGCTATTTTGCTTTGGGCTTGGCAAAAGTAGTTAGCAAACCGGTGGCCGTTATTGTTACTTCTGGTACCGCAGTCGCTAACTTATATCCTGCTTTAATCGAAGCTGGCTTAACGGGTGAAAATATCATTTTCTTAACCGCCGACAGGCCAGCAGAATTAATTGATTGTGGTGCTAATCAGGCGATCCGACAAAGCGCTATTTTTGCTGATCATCCGGCACAAACATTAACATTACCCAGCCCAACCCAAAATATCAGTGCACAATGGTTAGTTAGTACCATTGACAATGCCATGAATAATCTTTCCCATGGCGCTTTACATATCAATTGCCCATTTGCAGAACCTTTATATGGTGAAGCTTCAACACAGATTGACTGGCAAAATTCACTCGCGGGTTGGTGGCAATCTTCCACACCCTGGTTGCAAGGTGATGTCTCTCGTTCATTAGCATTGGTCACCGATTGGCATGTTTGGCGACAAAAAAAAGGTCTGGTGATCGCGGGCAGAATGCGGCCTGATGAGGGAGCGCAAGTTGCACAATGGGCAGAAATGCTAGGTTGGCCAATAATTAGTGATGTTTTATCACAAACTGGGCAACCTTTACCCTGTGCGGATCTTTGGTTATCCATAACCGCGGTGAAAAACATTTTGCAAAATGCCCAGTTAGTCGTCCAGTTTGGCTCAAGTTTAACCAGTAAACGTTTATTGGAATGGCAAGCACAATGCCAACCTGAAGAATATTGGATTATTGATCACATTCCTGGTCGTCTAGATCCGACAAATCATCGTGGTAGGCGATTGGTTAGTTCCGTATCTAACTGGTTAATTGCCCATCCGGCCGTTGCCTGTTTACCGTGGGCGAACGCATTGATAGCTATTGTCAATAGTGTTTATAGCGGCGTCACGCAACAGTTTGAACACCAATTTTCAGAAGCCGCCATTGCGCATCAACTTACACAATTGTTACCGACCAATGGGCAACTTTTTGTGGGTAATAGTTTGATTGTCAGATTAATTGATACTCTCAGCCAATTGCCGGCCAGTTACCCAATTTATAGTAATCGTGGAGCCAGTGGTATTGATGGTTTGATTGCTACATTAGCGGGTGTGCAAACTGCCAATGCGAAACCCACGTTAGGGATCATCGGCGATATTTCGGCGCTTTATGACTTAAATAGTCTAAATTTATTACGTGCTGGCTTAGCACCCATGGTGTTGATTGTGGTGAATAATAATGGTGGTCAAATCTTCTCTATGCTGCCTACCCCTGAAGTGGAAAGAGAACGGTTTTATTGCATGCCTCATCAGCTGCAATTTAAGCATGCGGCTGCCATGTTTGGTCTCTCTTACGCTGCACCGTCGAATTGGCATGAGTTGAAAGAGACTATCAACAATTATTGGCAGCAGGGTGGTAAGGCGTTAATGGTCGAATTGCTAGTAGAAGGTGATGAAGGGGCAAAAACACTTAATCAACTTGTTAACCAGATGATGCAATTATGAGGTTATATACACGACGATACCATGAAAAATGTGCTGGGACATGGTTAGTTTGGTTACATGGTCTACTTGGCGCAGGCGGTGAATGGCTGCCTATTATTGAACAATACGCTAATCGCCCATCACTGACGATTGATTTACCGGGGCACGGACGTTCACCGCATATTCCGTTGGCAAATTTTTCTTATTTAAGTCGGCTAATTGAGCAGGCAATTCAGGCTAATCAAATTGACAGTTATTATCTCATTGGCTATTCATTGGGTGGAAGGATCGCGATGTATTACGCCTGTCAGTCTCAACCTACTAAATTGAAAGCATTAATTGTTGAGGGGGCCAATGTTGGTTTAAAACGGCCCGCTGAACGTTTACTACGTTTAAAGCATGATCAGTCTTGGGCAAAACGCTTTCGAAGTGAGCCTATGGATAATGTCTTATCTGATTGGTATCAACAAGCCGTCTTTCATGACTTATCCGCTGAGCAACGGCAACAATTAATTGCTGAGCGCGCAAATAATTGTGGCGAACATGTTGCTCATTTATTGGAAACGACTTCATTAGGTAAACAACCTTTTTTAGTCAATAAATTATTACAGCGAAACTACCCTTTCAGCTACCTCTGTGGTGAGTATGACGAAAAGTTTTGCGCTCTCTCACAACAATTTTCGTTACCACTTATTCGGATACCTGAGGCTGGGCATAATGCCCATCGTAGTAATCCTGTTGCTTATGCTACAGCAGTGGAGCGTTTTTTAACATTTTCTGACGGAAGGAATTGAATATGCAGTGTCTGAATAAAGAACAATCTTATGCTGTTGCACAATGGCATGATTATTCCGCTCAATTTGAAGATATTCTTTATCATAAAACCAAAGATGGAATTGCTAAAATTACGATTAATCGTCCCCATGTTCGTAATGCATTTCGGCCACAAACCGTCAAAGAGATGATCCAGGCATTATCCGATGCTCGTTACGATAATGCGATAGGCTGCATCATTTTAACCGGTCAGGGAGAGAAAGCCTTTTGTGCCGGCGGTGATCAGAAAATTCGTGGTGATTATGGTGGCTACCGAGATGATAATGGCATCCATCACTTGAATATTTTAGATTTTCAACGCCAAATTCGGACCTGCCCAAAGCCGATTGTTGCTATGGTTGCCGGTTATGCGATTGGCGGTGGGCATGTATTACATATGATGTGTGATTTAACCATTGCTGCTGACAATGCCATATTTGGTCAAACTGGCCCTAAGGTGGGTTCATTTGATGGTGGTTGGGGCGCTTCTTATATGGCACGTATCGTTGGACAAAAAAAAGCGCGCGAAATTTGGTTCTTATGTCGTCAATATGATGCTCGGTCTGCATTGGATATGGGATTGGTAAATCAGGTTGTACCTTATGCTGAACTTGAGCGGGAAACGGTAAGCTGGTGCAGAGAGATGCTAAAAAACAGCCCAATGGCATTACGCTGTTTGAAAGCAGCGCTGAATGCGGATTGCGATGGCCAAGCAGGTTTACAAGAGTTAGCCGGTAATGCCACGATGTTGTTTTACATGACTGAGGAAGGTCAGGAAGGCAGAAATGCTTTTAATGAAAAACGACAACCCGATTTTTCAACTTTTGAGCGTAATCCATAATGCGTAAGGCGGCAATATATCAATTTAGTCTTCCGCTGGAAACGGGGATTATATTACGGCAGCAACGATTAAAATCCCGTGATGGTTTTCTTATTCATTTACAGGAAAATAGCTCTCATGGCTGGGGTGAAATTTCACCTTTACCCCAGTTTAGTGTTGAAACATTAGAAACGGCTCGATCGGCACTACAAACGAGCTTGCGTGATTGGTGTCAGGGGGCAGCAATAAAAGAATGTGATATTCCATCCGTGGCTTTTGGGCTCAGTTGTGCACAGGCTGAATTAATGGCTGAATTACCGGAAATAACCCATTATCCAAAAGCTCCCCTTTGCACTGGTGATTTGGATGAGCTTATTTTACAACTAAATGCGGCTAATAGTGAAAAAGTGGCTAAGGTTAAGGTTGGCTTTTACGAGTCAGTGCGCGATGGGATGGTGGTTAATTTGCTACTTGATGCCGTTCCTTGCTTGCGTTTACGCTTGGATGCAAATCGAAGTTGGAATCCCTCACAAGCCGCCGCATTTGCTAAGTATATTAAGCCAGCTAATCGCGCTAGAATTGATTTTATTGAAGAGCCTTGCAAAACCATGCATGACTCGCTGGCTTTTGCTCATCAAACGGGGATTGCAATTGCTTGGGATGAAAGTGTTCGTGAGCCTACTTTTCAACTTAAAAAACAGCCAGGCGTTAGCGCCATCATTGTTAAACCCACCTTACTGGGCAGCTTAAATCGTTGTAAGCAACTTATTGATAACGCACGGGCTTTGGGATTAGAGACGGTAATTAGCTCTAGTCTGGAAAGTAGTTTTGGTTTAACCCAATTAGCGCGAATAGCCAGCTGGTTGACACCACAAACCGTGCCAGGATTAGATACCTTGTCTCTCCACCAGGCACAACTTGTTCGTCAATGGCCGGAAAGTTCATTACCGCTCATCGGATTAAATGAATTAGAACGAATATGGCAACATGAATGATATTTAATCAATGGCCTTGGCTCTATTGGGCGGAAAAATCACCGACAGACATTGCGCTGATAACCGAGAATAGACAATATTGCTGGCACCAATTAGTGGCAAAAATTAATGCTATTGCCGCCAATTTTCAACGTCAGTTGCTTGCTCCCCAGCAGATGACTCTGATGTTAAGAGGTAAAAATGGTCTTTCCATGCTGTTATGTCAGTTGGCATTATTACAATTGGGTGCTCGTATTTTGCCGCTTAATCCACAACTGCCAGAGAGTAGCATCACAGAATTAACTGCCGGTTTGGCGATTGATTATATGATTGATTTTACAGAAGAGCCGTTGTCTTTGCCGAATATAAAATCATTAGATTATCGAGCTGTCATAACAAAATCGCCTAATTTTCAAGATGATGTCACTGTAGCTGTGCCTTTTATGCCATTGCTGCCAGCGACATTAATATTAACCTCCGGTTCAACCGGTTTAGCGAAAGCAGTGGTACATAATATTGCCGCTCATCTCAACAGTGCTAGGGGGCTGCTTGCATTATTGCCATTTCAACGAGAGGATTGCTGGTTGCTATCGTTACCGCTTTTTCATGTCTCAGGTCAGGGAATTATTTGGCGGTGGTTATTTCGAGGAGCAAGATTAGCAATAAAAGCAACCAGTTCGTTACCCCATGCTTTACAGCAATGCAGCCACGCGTCTTTAGTACCTACTCAATTATGGCGTTTATTGCAGATAAAAAATATTGAGCAAAAAGCCAGTTTACAGAATGTGTTATTAGGCGGCGCGATGATCCCGCACGAGCTAGTTGCTGCGGCTAAACAGCATGGGATCCGCTGTTGGTTAGGTTATGGTATGACAGAAACCGCTTCCACGGTTTGCGCTAAACAAGCAGATAGTGGCATAGGGATTGGTTTACCTTTAACCGGTAAGTCGCTTCGTTTAGTCAATAGTGAAATTTATATTCAAGCTGATAGCTTGGCCTTAGGCTATTGGTGGCAGGGTAAAGTGCTACCATTAGCATTAGTTAATGGCTGGTTTGCTAGCCGTGATAAAGGCTCGTTTGCGGAAGGTGAATGGCGGATCTTAGGTCGATTGGATAATCAATTTTTCAGTGGCGGGGAAGGTATTCAACCCGAAGATATCGAAGCCATCTTAAATAGCCATCCCGATATTAAAAAGAGTTTTATCATCCCAATAGCCGATAGAGAATTTGGTCACCGTCCAGTTGCGGTTATTGAGTCTGATAATCAACAACTGGTAACCAGTTTAAATCAGTGGTTAGAAAATCGGTTAGCTGCTTTTCAACGGCCTATTGCTTATTATTTATTGCCTAGAATGTTAATAGAGAATGCCGGCATTAAGCTTTCACGTCACAATATCAAACAATGGCTTTTGCAGCATCATAATGATGATAATAAACGGGTTTAAACCAGTCTGATGTTGGCTTTAAGGCGAGAATAGTTGAGAGTAATGGAGCTCCTTGCTTAAACACATTTCTTAGACTGCCATCAGGGTAAAAATGATTCGGAGAGGTTTTACCCTCTCCTTGATGACTAAATCGTTTTACTTATGGTGTTTTTTTCGCTGTTTTTCTAATGCTTTTTCAACCCCTTTGCCATATTTAGGGTGTACCTTATTAAATAACGCAACCTGTCGTTGCTGGGTTTCAATTGACGCTGCTACTAATTCACTGGCGATCCTTTCAAACATACGCTTATGTTCATGTTTACTCAGCAATTCAAACAGTGCACGAGGCTGGCTATAATAATCATCATCTTCGCGATGATTCCAGTGATCGGCTGCTCCTGTCAACGTTAATGGCGGTTCTTTAAATTGCGGCTGTTCTTGAAATAGGCCAGCGCTATTCGGTTCGTAAGTCACTCCATTGCCGCTATTACCATCCACTCGCATGGCGCCATCACGGTGATAGTTATGAAAGGGACAAGTGGCAAGTGGTTTATTCACTGGGATTTGAAAATTATTGACCCCTAAACGATAACGATGAGCGTCTCCATAAGAGAATAGCCGGCCTTGTAACATTTTATCCGGTGAAAAACTAATACCTGGCACAATATTAGCTGGGCTAAAGGCAGCTTGTTCCACATCAGCAAAATAGTTATCAGGATTGCGGTTTAATTCAAATTCACCCACATCGATTAATGGGCAATCTTTATGTCGCCATACTTTAGTCAAGTCAAATGGATTATAAGGCAGTTTAGCGGCATCGGCTTCAGGCATAACTTGGATTTGCAATTTCCAACGCGGATAATTTTTGTTATTAATGGCATCAAACAGATCACGTTGTGAACTTTCACGATCTTTACCGACAATTCTTTCCGCTTCGTCATCCATTAAATTTTCAATGCCTTGCTGGCAGCGGAAATGAAATTTGACCCAGAATCGCTCATTTTTTTCATTAATAAAACTATAGGTATGACTACCGAAACCGTGCATATGACGGTAAGATTTGGGAATACCTCGGTCACTCATATCGATAGTTAATTGATGAAGAGATTCAGGCAAATGTGAGAAGAAATCCCATTTATAAGCAGGGTTACGTAAATTCGTATGCGGATCACGTTTTACGACATGGTTAAGATCAGGAAATTTTAATGGATCACGTAAATAAAAAACCGGTGTATTGTTACCCACTAAATCCCAATTACCTTCTTCGGTGTAAAACTTTAAGGCAAAACCCCGAATATCTCGTTCTGCATCAGCAGCTCCTCGTTCGCTAGCAACGGTAGAGAAACGAATAAATAATTTGGTTTCTTTACCTATTTTTGAGAAGATTTTTGCCCGTGTATATTGGCTAATATCATGGGTAACGGTGAAAGTACCAAATGCACCGGAGCCTTTAGCATGCATACGGCGTTCAGGAATAACTTCACGGTCAAAGTGAGCCAATTTTTCTAAAAACCAAACATCTTGTAACAGCATCGGGCCTCGAGGGCCTGCGGTGATAACGTTATTATTATCAACGACGGGTGAGCCTGCAGAGGTAGTAAGACCTTCTTTTTTCTCCATTACACATCTCCAGTTTTTTTGAAATAGAAAAATGTATTTAAAAATGATTAGCAGGTGTTACATAATTTCATTAATCTTATTAAAGTTATATCAAATAAATTATCTAAGCTAATAAGATATATAGCCAATCAAAAATACCTATTGCTGCGATATATCAGCGTCAAAAATTTTTTTTACAAAAAAATAATAATAATTCGCAAGAAAATGAAATATATTGTCGATATTTTAGTAACCAGAATAATTAATGACTTAGGATAACTATTTTGATGAAAAGGTTTTTATTACCCGTAACAGTTGGATGTTTTTTATTCTCAGGCCATTCTAATGCCGCTTCTATTAATGCACAAGTAGGAAAAGATTTTACTGAACTTACGGCGGGCATTGGTAGTAAAGGGGCAGGCCTGGGCATAAATGGCAATTGGACACGTAGTGATCATGATGGTCAAGTAACCAGTTTAGGCGCCACTTTTGGTCTACCTTTGGGGCCTTTTAGCGCTTATATTGGTGGCAAAGCTTATTATTTATCACCACAGGATAATAATAACGGTTTTGCCTTTGCTGCGGGTGTTGGCGCTAATTGGCAAATTATGCCATCGTTGGCGCTATATGGGGAAATTTATGGCTCGCCGCGTGATTTAACTTCAGGTAATTATGCTTATCAGGAAGCCGATGTTGGCATTAAATATGAAGTAATTAAACCATTAGCCATTAATTTTGGTTATCGCTTCATGAAAGTACAAGGTAAACATCATCATCCTAATAATACTATTGCCGATGGTTTTTATCTTGGCGCAGGCGTCAGTTTCTAGCTGCTTAATTATGCGCACCATATAAATTATGGTGCTTTCCTTTATGTCAAACTGGGTTAGCCAACAGCAGGTAAAATGCCAATAACAATGGCTATCTGAATTAAAATCACGCCAACACCACAAATCAATACTACCAGCAACCCCGCTGTTCCACCTTTAACCCGGTAACAATTAGTTTTGTTAGTTTCAATCTTTCTCGCTTGCATAACCATCAATGCGGGTAGAATGAGTGCTAAGATAGATAAAGCAACGGCTGCATAAGTTAAGGCTTTAACAAAACTGCTAAAAAAAAGTGCGCAAATTAGTGGCGGTAGGAAGGTTAATAATCCACTTTGTAAGCGACCGAATGCGCTATTTTTACGCTTAAACATATCGGCTAAATAGTCAAATAAACCCAGCGTAACACCCAAAAAAGAGGTTGCTAATGCCAGATCCATAAACAGGTTAACGGCAATAGTAACTTGTGAAGTGGCAACGATATCATTAATTGCAATGAGTAATCCGTTTAAACCCGACTGGGCGGCTAATATACCGATAAAGGTGTTTTGTGGGATAGCGCCTAAGGTGGCTATTTGCCATAAAATATAAGCGAATAATGGGAGCGCACTGCCAATAATAAAAATTTTACGTAACTTTTTGATATCCCCATCCATATAGTTTACTAGGCTAGGGATACTACCGTGAAAACCAAATGAAGTAAAAATGACGGGAATGGCTGATAGAACTAACCCTTTTTCTACTGGCATAGCGATAAGATTGATATTTTCTACATGCGGCATCATGACGACTAGCATGATAAGTAGAAAAACAATTTTTGCGGTAAACAGCATGCGATTTATCAAATCGACAGAATGCGTACCAATACAGACGATTGCACCGCCAATAAGGGTGAATAAAATAATAGCGCAATTGATGCTAATATTTATTCCTATCCAAGATAAAAGGCTATTAGCGATCAAAATACCTGCTCCGCCGATATAAGCTGTCGCTAATGCATACATCAGTAGTAGCATACTTAAACTGGTTATCATTTTTCCAGCTAAGCCAAGATATCGTTTGGCAATAGAGCCTAAACCTAAATGTGCGGGATGGTATTGATATACTTCGACTAGTAGTAGCGCGGTATAACTCATTAAAGCCCATAGTCCAATGAGCATAAGCGCAATCATAGGAAAGCCAACGCCCGATGCAGCAAGCGGCATCGCCAGCATACCTGCACCGATTGTGGTGCCAGCAACAATCAAAATACTACCCAGTGTCGGATTTTTCACATGTAATCCTGAGTTTTATCGCTAAATTTTTATAGCGGCAGAGTAAATGATTGCTTATTGCGTGTCAAATTAATATTACATTATTTGGAATTTTATGTTTACATTGTGAAGTAAGCATTAGTGAATAGGATAATGATCAGGCATAATATAAAAATTCGATTAAAAAGTGATAGTTAAGCTAATTTTATACCAATTATTGGGATTGAATCATGAAAGAAAATATTTACGATCAGGATGATTTTTTTATCGCCTATCGCCTATAGCCAATTTCCACGTTCTGTTGAAGGATTGAATGCCGCCGGTGAATGGCCAGCATTGCAACGTCTCTTACCTAATTTTCAAGGTAAATCAGTATTAGATTTGGGCTGTGGTTACGGCTGGCATTGTTTATATGCCGCACAACAGGGGGCGATAAAAGTCATTGGCACCGACATTTCGCAGAAAATGTTAAAGGTGGCAAAAGAAAAAAATCGCTTTCCTACTATCATCGAATATCGGCAACAAGCGATAGAGGATATGCAGTTTGCCGATGCTAGCTTTGATCTGGTCGTCAGTTCGCTAGCATTACATTATGTCGCTAATTTTGCGCAAATATGTCATAAAATCCACGCTTGTTTAACTGAAAAAGGCCAGTTTATATTTTCGGTTGAGCACCCGGTTTTTACTGCTGATGGTTCACAAGATTGGTGTTATGATCCTTCAGGCGCTAAGCTCCATTGGCCGGTTGATAACTATTTTAGCGAAGGTGCGCGGCAGGCAGAATTTCTCGGCCATAAAGTGACTAAATACCATAAAACCTTAACAATTTATTTGACCAGTTTATTGACAGCCGGCTTTTCTATTGAACAACTCATTGAGCCTCAGCCGGCTGATTATTTGTTAGATAAAATTGCTGGCATGAGAGATGAGCTACGGCGTCCGATGATGTTACTGGTGGTCGCTAAAAAAGCGTAAATACGCTTATTAGTGCCTGATGGTGTTATTAATTGATATCAATATCAATATCAATATCGGTAAGCGGCTGGCAACTGCATGCTAATATCTCATTTTTATCAATGAATGCGAGCGGTTTATGCCGATATCCCACTTTCCCTTTGCATAGGCGAACCCGGCATGCACCACAAAAGCCTTCTCGGCATTGAAATTCAATTTGAATTTTACTCTGTTCAAGGGCATCAAGTAGACTGGTATGTTGTTCGGAATGAAAAGAAATTTGTATACCCTGCGCGTGGCGCAGGGTGATTTTATAGCTTGCCATAACGGTTATAACTCAAAACTACGCAGCTCATCGGTATCAACTTGGGCATCAATTTGCCCTACTAAATAGGAACTTACTTCGACTTCTTGTGGTGCTACCTGAACATTATCAGAAACTAACCAGGCGTTGATCCATGGAATAGGGTTAGAACGAGTTTCAAAGGGTAATTTTAAACCCACCGCTTGCATGCGAATATTGGTAATATATTCGATATATTGACATAAAATATCTTTATTAAGACCGATCATTGAACCACCAGAGAACAGATACTCCGCCCACTCCTTTTCCTGTTCAGCGGCTTGAACAAACAATCGGTAGCATGCTTCTTCGCACTCTTTGGCAATAATAGCCATTTCAGGATCATCCTGGCCAGAACGCATTAGATTTAACATATGTTGAGTGCCCGTAAGATGTAGTGCTTCATCCCGCGCAATCAATTTAATAATTTTAGCGTTTCCTTCCATCAATTCGCGTTCAGCAAAAGCGAATGAGCAAGCAAAGCTAACATAAAAGCGAATAGCTTCTAGCGCATTAACACTCATCAAACATAAATAGAGTTGCTTTTTTAGCTCATGTAAAGAAATGATTACACTTTTGCCATTAATCGTATGACTGCCTTCACCTAACAGATGGTAATAACTGGTCAGCTCAATTAAATCATCATAATAAGCTGAAATATCTTTTGCCCGCTTTAAAATTTCGTTATTAGTGACAATATCGTCAAAAATAATTGATGGCTCATTAACAATATTACGAATAATGTGGGTGTAAGAGCGTGAATGAATAGTTTCTGAAAATGACCAGGTTTCTACCCAGGTTTCAAGCTCAGGAATAGAAATAAGGGGTAGCAGCGCCACGTTAGGACTACGTCCTTGAATAGAATCTAATAATGTTTGGTATTTTAGATTACTGATAAAAATGTGTTTTTCATGTTCAGGAAGTGCTTGATAATCAATACGATCACGAGAAACATCAATTTCTTCTGGGCGCCAGAAAAAAGAGAGTTGTTTTTCAATCAACTGCTCAAAAATGGGATATTTTTGCTGATCATAGCGTGCAACGTTAACAGGCTGTCCAAAGAACATAGGTTCTTGTAATTGATCATTTTTGGTTTGCGAAAATGTTGTATATTGGTATTCCATACGTCCTCACGTTAAATCTTACAAGCTCCGCCATCACAATCGCTATCAGCAGATTCAACAACTTCTTCCAGATCGACTTGGGTATCTTCTGCACCATCACGGGTATTATGGTAATAAAGCGTTTTTACCCCATATTTATAAGCAAGTAACAAATCTTTCAATAACTGGTTCATTGGAACTTTATTATTTGGGAAACGGGTTGGATCATAATTAGTGTTAGCAGAAATAGATTGATCAATAAATTTTTGCATAATACCGACCAATTGCAAATAACCGTCATTGTTGGGCATTTGCCATAATAATTCATAATCATTTTTTAAGCGTTCGTATTCAGGTACCACTTGGCGCAAAATACCATCTTTTGATGCTTTAATGCTGATATAACCTCGCGGTGGTTCAATACCATTGGTGGCATTAGATATTTGGGAGGAAGTTTCTGATGGCATCAAGGCGGAAAGCGTTGAGTTGCGCAAACCATATTGCTTGATATTTTTGCGTAAAGTTTGCCAATCATAATGTAGTGGTTCAGATGTTAGTGCATCTAATGACTTTTTATAACTATCAATCGGCAAAATACCTTTTGCATAAGTGGTATCATTAAACCATGGGCAAGCACCTTGCTCTTTTGCCAGTTCATTGGATGCTTTCAATAAATAATATTGGATCGCTTCAAAGGTTTTGTGGGTTAGATTATTGGCACTACCATCGGAGTAGTGAACACCATGTTTTGCCAAATAATAAGCATAATTAATGACGCCAATACCCAAAGTACGGCGACCCATAGAGCCTTTTTCCGCGGCAATAATCGGATAGTTTTGATAATCGAGGAGTGAATCTAATGCACGTACCGCCAATACTGCTAACTCTTCCAATTCATCTAATGAGGTAATCGCACCTAAATTAAAAGCGGAAAGAGTACAAAGTGCAATTTCACCCTTTTCGTCGTTAATATCGTTTAACGGTCGGGTTGGCAAGGCGATTTCCAGACAGAGGTTTGATTGACGAATTGGCGCAACCTTAGGATCAAATGGGCTATGGGTATTACAGTGGTCTACATTTTGAATATAGATACGACCCGTTGATGCTCGCTCTTGCATCATAAGTGAAAATAGATCAAGCGCTTTAACACGTTTCTGGCGTATGCTTGCGTCTTGTTCATATTTTAAATATAAACGTTCAAATTCGCTTTGATCAGCGAAAAATGCTTCATATAAACCGGCAACATCAGAAGGGCTAAAGAGTGTAATTTCTTCACTTTTGATCAGGCGTTCATACATGAGTTTGTTAATTTGTACGCCATAATCGAGATGACGAACACGATTGCCTTCAACGCCACGGTTATTTTTCAGCACCAATAGGCTTTCAACCTCTAAATGCCAGAGAGGATAAAATAGTGTGGCGGCACCACCACGCACGCCACCCTGAGAACAAGATTTCACCGCGGTTTGGAAATGTTTATAGAAAGGGATACAGCCGGTATGAAACGCTTCACCTCCCCGAATTGGACTACCTAGAGCGCGAATGTGGCCGGCATTAATACCAATACCGGCACGTTGAGAAACATATTTGACAATCGCGCTGGAGGTGGCATTAATTGAATCAAGGCTATCGCCACATTCAATTAATACACAAGAACTAAATTGGCGGGTTGGTGTGCGTACCCCCGCCATAATGGGGGTAGGTAGTGAAATTTTAAAATTTGAAATTGCATCATAAAAGCGATGAATATAGTCTAACCGTGTCTCTTTTGGATAGCGTGAAAAAAGGCAAGCTGCAACCAAAATATAAAGAAACTGGGCACTTTCATAAATTTCACCGCTTACTCGGTTTTGCACCAAGTATTTGCCTTCTAATTGTTTAACTGCCGCGTAGGAAAAATTCATATCACGCCAATGATCCAGAAAACTATCCATCTGCTCGAATTCTTCTGCTGAATAATCGGTAAGCAGATGCTTATCATATTTACCTATCTTAACCATATGCAAAACATGTTGATATAGTGCAGGTGGTTCAAATTGGCCATAGGCTTTTTTACGTAGATGAAAAATAGCTAATCGCGCTGCAAGATATTGGTAATCAGGTGTATCAGCTGAAATAAGATCTGCAGCCGCTTTGATCATGGTTTCGTGAATATCTGAAGTTTTGATGCCATCATAAAATTGGATCTGAGAACGTAGCTCGACTTGGGAAACGGATACATCTTTTAGGCCTTCAGCTGCCCAGGTAATGACTTTATGAATTTTATCAAGATCAATGCGTTCTTTATGTCCATCACGTTTAGTGACTAACAGACTTTGGTTCATGAGTAGATACACCTAAAGTTAACTAGCTAAATATTTATTGATCACTACCCTCGAGGGTTAATAACAAAAATACAAAATGGCGTGCGGTTAAACGCATAGTAAGTTTGTATTTTGAACTAAATTGGAGAGTAGTAAACACAATATATAGTGTTTGATTGCGTTTATACTAACAAGATAATGGTATTTGCTGTTTTTATCAAGTCTACAAAAAATGGGGTTTTAGCAATAATCCAGCACTGAATTTTGCCAATTAGCCAATAACTCTGTGTGATAATAGGAGAATATTATAATTTATGTTACCGGCAATGGTGAAAAATAAATTAGTAATGAGCTACTGATTGCTGTTTTATTCAGCAAATGTTAACAATTATTGGCATTTGATAAATGCAACATATAATTAACATCAACATTCGATCCTAAGGAAAATTTGTCGCTGATAGGATTATAGTGTAATCCAATGATATGTTGTTCTTGTAAAGATGTTTTATCTATCCAATTAAGTAGTTCTGAAGGTCGAATAAATTTTTTCACATTATGCGTACCCTTGGGAACCATTTTTAAAATATGTTCAGCGGCAATGATTGCCAATAACCAGGCTTTTTTATTACGATTAATGGTAGAAAAAAATACATGACCGCCCGGTTTGACTAATTTTGCACAGGATTGAACTATTGACTCAGGATCAGGCACATGTTCCAGCATTTCCATACAGGTGACAATATCGTAAGTTTTAGGGTGTTTTTCTGCATGGCTTTCAGCGGTTTCTTCTAGATAGTCAATTTGTATATTGCTTTCTAATGCATGGAGTTTTGCGACCTCAAGGGGCTCTGTGGCCATATCAATTCCTGTCACTAGGGCACCTTCTTTCGCCATACTTTCTGATAAAATTCCACCGCCGCAGCCAATATCGAGCACTTTTTTACCGAACAAACCATTAGCGTGTTGCAGGATATAATTTAAACGTAATGGATTAATCCGATGAAGAGGTTGGAATTCACTTGTTTGATCCCACCAACGTGTGGCAACAGAGCTAAATTTGTCAATTTCAGCTAGATCAACATTTGCCTGGCTCAGCGAATTCTTATTATTCATCAGAAAATTTACTCCTTAATTTTTTTATTAACATAGACTGTATAATGGCATTAGGTCATTATACATGTTTTATTGATCATTATGCGTTTCGTGTTTTTATAAAATGGCGATTTTGTGGTATAATTTTACTCCTTAATGAATAAGGAGTATGAGGGACAGTGGCTCCATGAGTGACATAGCAAGAGAAATTACCCCAGTCAATATCGAAGAGGAGCTGAAAAGCTCTTATTTGGATTATGCGATGTCTGTAATTGTTGGACGCGCCCTTCCAGATGTACGAGATGGATTAAAACCTGTTCACCGTCGCGTATTATATGCGATGAATGTGTTAGGTAATGATTGGAATAAAGCATACAAAAAATCAGCCCGTGTAGTCGGTGACGTCATTGGTAAATATCATCCTCATGGTGATAGTGCTGTTTATGATGCGATAGTTCGTCTGGCACAACCTTTTTCAATGCGTTATATGCTAGTTGATGGGCAAGGTAATTTTGGCTCTGTTGATGGCGACTCTGCTGCTGCAATGCGTTATACCGAAGTACGCATGGCAAAAATTGCCCATGAATTGTTGGCGGATTTAGATAAGGAAACTGTCGATTTTATCCCTAACTATGATGGTACTGAGCAGATCCCTGATGTTATGCCAACACGGATCCCAAACTTGTTGGTTAACGGTTCTTCAGGTATTGCTGTTGGCATGGCTACCAATATTCCACCTCATAACCTTAGTGAAGTCATTGATGGCTGTCTGGCTTATATTGATGATGAAAATATCAGTATTGAAGGATTACTGGAGTATATTCCAGGCCCTGATTTTCCAACTGCCGCGATTATTAATGGTCGCCGTGGTATCATCGACGCATACCGGACCGGGCGTGGCAAAGTCTATATTCGTGCACGTGCTAACATCGAAGTTGATGATAAAAATGGTCGTGAAACCATTATCGTCAATGAGATCCCTTATCAGGTTAATAAAGCCCGTCTAATTGAAAAAATTGCTGAATTGGTAAAAGACAAGCGTGTTGAGGGGATTAGCGCATTACGTGATGAGTCTGATAAAGATGGCATGCGTATTGTTATTGAAGTAAAACGGGATGCAGTCGCCGAAGTGGTACTAAATAATTTGTATTCCCTCACCCAACTTCAAGTCTCCTTTGGCATTAATATGGTCGCCTTATATGATGGTCAGCCAAGACTTTTAAACTTAAAAGAAATTCTTGAAGCTTTTGTTCGCCACCGTAGAGAAGTGGTCACTCGGCGGACTATTTTTGAATTGCGCAAAGCACGTGAGCGGGCTCATATATTGGAAGCGCTCGCCGTCGCATTAGCAAATATTGATCCAATTATTGAACTTATCCGCCAAGCATCAACACCTAATGAAGCGAAATTGGCTTTGATTGCTCGTCCTTGGCAACTAGGTAATGTTTCTGCCATGTTAGCAAGTGCAGGCGATAACGCAGCTCGTCCTGAATGGCTTGAACCTCAATATGGTGTGCGAGAGGGTCAATATTATTTGACTGAACCGCAAGCTCAGGCAATTCTTGATTTGCGTTTGCAAAAATTAACAAGCTTAGAGCATGACAAAATATTGGATGAATATCGTGAGCTGTTAAAACAAATTGCTGCGTTACTATATATATTAACCAGCCCAGAACGGTTAATGGAAGTCATTCGTGAAGAGCTGGAAGCTGTTAAAGAACAGTATCGTGATGTCCGTCGCACCGAAATTACTGAAAATAGTGCAGATATTAATATCGAAGATTTAATTAATCAGGAAGATGTGGTCGTTACTTTATCACATCAGGGCTATGTTAAATATCAGCCACTCTCTGATTACGAAGCACAGCGACGCGGAGGTAAAGGTAAGTCGGCAGCGCGAATTAAAGAAGAAGATTTTATTGAGCGTTTGTTAGTTGCCAATACCCATGACACAATTCTATGTTTCTCGAGTCGTGGCCGTCTCTATTGGATGAAAGTTTACCAGTTACCGGAAGCTAGCCGTGGCGCGCGTGGACGACCAATCGTCAATTTATTACCGTTAGAACAAAATGAACGTATTACCGCAATCTTACCGGTACGTGAATTTGATGATGGTCATTATGTATTTATGGCGACAGCGAGTGGCACAGTTAAAAAGACATCACTAAAAGATTTTAGTCGCCCTAGAAGCGCTGGGATCATTGCAGTTAACCTTAATGAAGGTGATGAACTGATTGGTGTTGATTTAACAGCAGGTAAAAATGAGGTAATGCTTTTCTCTGCTGGTGGTAAAGTGGTTCGTTTTGCGGAAAATGCGGTTCGTCCGATGGGGCGCACCGCAACCGGTGTTCGCGGTATTAAGTTACATGCGGGCGATAAGGTTGTTTCATTAATTGTACCTCGTGGTGAAGGTGATATTTTAACCGTTACAGAAAATGGTTATGGTAAACGAACTGAGCAGAGTGAATACCCAACAAAATCGCGTGCTACCCAAGGTGTTATTTCCATTAAAGTTAGCGAACGTAATGGTAATGTGGTCGGGGCAATTCAGGTAGAAAAAACGGATCAAATTATGATGATCACTGATGCTGGCACCTTAGTGCGTACCCGAGTTGCAGAGGTTAGCATTGTCGGAAGAAATACTCAGGGTGTCACTTTGATTCGTACTGCTGAAGATGAAAAAGTAGTTGGTTTACAACGTGTTGTTGATCCTGAAGAAGAGGAAGAAGATAACCAAACGTTGATAGAAGATACCATTGGCGTAAAAGCAGAACCTGATATTAATAGCGTAGAAAATCTTACGCTTAATGAATGATAGATTAGCTTTATCTGTGCGGGCACATTAGGTGCCCGTTTTTACGATTTATGTCAATTCAACTTTAGTGATAACTTTTTATTATTCCGCTTATCGTATATGCTTTACCATTAATACACTTCTTTTATAGTTAGGACAGTGTTTGAGATATATATCTTCATTTAGAACGTCATTGAAAATTTCTCGCTATTTGTTCCGTACTTTGGGCGTTATGCTGTGGGTAATGGGAGCAGTAATCACACTTTTTTATCTATTTAATATCTTTAATAAAGTTAAATCTAATATCCATCAACAGTATACATCCACTTATGACAGTATGGTTGAATACGTACATTATACAGATAAGACTCTGAGATCAATACAATATATGGTAGATAGCCATATCGAAAAATTAGCGGTAGATCCTTATTATATGCCCGTATTACCGAAACAACTTAATTTCACCTTTTTACCCCTAACGGCAGATGCAGATTGTAGTAAATTGCATGAAACATCAAA
Source organism: Arsenophonus nasoniae (assembly GCF_004768525.1). NCBI lineage: Bacteria > Pseudomonadati > Pseudomonadota > Gammaproteobacteria > Enterobacterales > Morganellaceae > Arsenophonus > Arsenophonus nasoniae. The sequence continues at coordinate 2,418,439 of NZ_CP038613.1, read as the reverse complement.
GAATTACTTAATTGCATTTAATCAATTATTCTCTTTTTGGCGAAATAATATTGTGCCACCACAAGGCTTAAAAACAGTTTTTATTGTTGGTCCAGAAAGTAACTGTATGATTGATCTCGCTATCCGAAACAGTTCTACCAGTCTTCAATCGTTAAAAAAAATAATTCATGAAAATATGCGAACTTATATGAGTTTGCGAGCCCAAGGAAGAGAACAAAATATTTATTGGATCACACCAGCCTCAGGAACTGATAATGGTTCTTTCTACATATTAGCGCCTATTTATGATAAAGGGACTTTGATTGGTTTAATTGGTTTAGAACGCTCAATACGCTTGGAGCAGTTTAATCTACGCTATGAAAGACCAATAAGTACCTTTGTTTTAAATGCAAATAATAGATTAGTTTTACATTTTCCTTATGATAGCAATTTAAGATCTGATGATTATGTTTATCAATTAGAAACCTTTCATTTTGGTTATGATAATGATTTTAGTCGATTAATTTATAAAAACCGCTTACTACCTTCGTTATTAAGTGTCGTTTTTTCTGTGCCTATTAGTGATGTTCTTAATGAGTTTAAGCTGTCAATTATAAACGGCATACTGTTAAATATAATCTCATTTATTATAATTACTTTTTTAATCTGGCTATTAGAAAGGAAGATGTTATTACCGGCAGAAAATAATGCCATTCGTTTAGAAGAACATGAACAATTTAATCATAAAATAGTAGCGTCAGCGCCGGTGGGTATTATTATTTTACGCCTGGTTGATGGTGTTAATATATTGAGTAATGAACTTGCCCATGATTATTTTCGATTATTAAGCCATGACGATAAAACCCGTATCCTCTCAATTATCCAAGATAAATCTAGTAGCTATATTGATGTAGTTACTACCAGCCATACTCATCTACAAATAAGTTATGTTATTTCTCGTTATCAAAATAAGGAAGTCGCCATTTGTGTTCTGGTTGATATCAGTGCCCGTGTTCAAATGGAAAACTCTTTACATAATATGGCGCAGGCATCAGAGCAAGCTAATCAAGCCAAATCTATGTTTTTAGCAACAGTCAGTCATGAATTACGAACTCCACTTTATGGCATTATCGGTAATTTAGAGTTATTACAATCTTATGAATTACCCATTCAAGCTGATCGTCTATTGACGACAATGGATCACTCTTCATCATTGTTATTAAAAATAATTAATGATATTTTAGATTTTTCAAAAATTGAATCTAAGCAACTTAATATTGATCCGGCACCATTTAATTGTCGTGAAGTTTTCTCATTTATTATTTCAAATTATATTCCGCTAATAGGCAAAAAGGGTCTTTCCATTTTTTACTATATCGATCCTGATGTACCCGATATCATTAATGCTGATTCGGTTCGAGTACAGCAAATTATCTCTAATATTCTAAGTAATGCGATTAAATTTACAAAAACTGGTTTTATTCTGTTAAATATTTTTATAAAAGATTTTTATATTTATATTGAAATTAGGGATACAGGAATTGGTATACCTGATAATATATTGATGCAACTTTTTGATCCTTTCTTTCAAATTAAAGTCAATAATGAAAGTTTTTCCCAGGGAACCGGTTTGGGCTTACCTATATGTGAAAAGTTAATTAACTTAATGGATGGCGATATTGAAGTTAACAGTCAGGTTGGTATCGGTAGTAGTTTTACCGTCAGGTTGCCTTTGTTTGATAGTCAATATGTGACTTATAAGCAGCCGGAATATCGGCAAAATTTTCGTATCGGTTTGTATTTTTTTAATCATCATCTGCGAGCTTATCTTCAAACTTATTTAAACTACAATGGTTTTAATTTAACAACAATTTGGGATGAACACAGTAAAGATAAACTCTATGATTTGATTATCACCGATTCCGAAAACTTAGTGGCTGAAAGTAAGTTTATGCTTAGGTTATTTTCAACTTTTATCGGTGAACCACTGGAAAATGCGAAAAATGATTGGTTTCATAATACTTACCAACTTGATATGTTGGCTAGTTTTATTGATCAATTAGTGATGGAAAATAGTGAGCAAGAAGTTGCTAATCAATCTTCAATAATATCGCTACCAGATAAAAAATTATGTTTTCTTACGGTATTGATTGTTGATGATCATCCGATTAATCGGAGTTTACTAGCCGACCAACTGAAATCAATAGGCTTTAATATAGTACTCGCTGAAGATGGGCTAATAGCTTTGGATTGTGTGCGACAAAATAATATCGATATTGTTTTGACAGATGTGAATATGCCTAATCTTGATGGCTATGGTTTGACAAAGTTAATTCGAGAAGAAGGGTATGCGATCCCTATCGTTGCTCTAACGGCAAATGCAATGGCAGAAGAAAAGCAGCGTTGTTTAAGTGTAGGAATGGATGACTGCCTATCCAAACCAGTTACATTAAAAAAACTAAAGCAATCGCTGTTGAAGTGTTGCAATGCTAACATGTTAGCAACCCAAGAAAATAATAATTAAGTACTATTATAATATTCAAATGGTTATTAATTTATAAAAACTGATGGAAAACCGATTAATCTTATTCATTACCTATTAAGATTAGGATCAATCAGTTTTTTATTTACTATCACATTACTAGTTAATTTCTTTCTCGATTGTGACTGAAGAAAGATAATTTAATAATGCTATATCATTTTCAACACCGAGTTTTAGCATAGCCGACTTTTTTTGGCTACTAATTGTTTTAATACTTCGATTAAGTTTTTTTGCAATTTCGGTGACTAAGAAACCTTCCGCAAATAGGCGCAGCACTTCACTTTCTTTCGGGGATAAACGTTTATCGCCATAACCATTCGCATTAACTTTCTCCAATAATTTCGATACATTTTCAGGAGTGAATTTTTTTCCTTTTTGTAAGGCTGATAATGCTTTTGGTAAATCAGCAGGTGCTCCTTGTTTCAAAACGATCCCTTCTATATCTAAATCTAACACAGCACTTAATATTGCAGGATTATTATTCATGGTAAGGACAATGATTGATAGATTGGGATAGTGTCGTTTAATATATTTAATTAATGTAATTCCATCACCGTATTTATCACCAGGCATCGAAAGATCAGTAATTAGAATATCTGCATTAAGTTTAGATATATTATTGATAAGAGATGTGGAGTCTTCAAATTGACCAACCAAATTAATTCCCTCGATTTGCTCAAGAGATTTTCGTATACCAAATAGTACAATAGGATGATCATCAGCGATAATGACATTAAGGTTATTCATTTTATTGGTTGCCCTCTGGCATTAGTTTTTTGATAAAGATATCAATATCTCTAATGCTATTTAAAATCTCAAATTCATTATTATCTGCTATGTGCTGTTCTAATTGTTCACATGCTTTTTTTAGAAGCTCGAAGTTTAGCATAGCAAAAACACCTTTTAGTCTATGTGCTGTATCTTTTAGTTTTTTTAAGTTACCTTTTTCTTGGTTAGTATACAGCTTATTAATATCTATAGGTACTGTAGTAAGGAATAAATTACGATAGTCACTATCAGAAAGCTCTTTTTTATAATCCTCAAGGATTATAGGATCTGAATTATTGTTATGATTGATGATAGTAAATATTGATTTATCTGTTGATTCTTGTTCTGTAATCAAATTATCTTCGATTAAGATAGAAATTGCATTAATAAGTTCATCATTAAAATTGAAATTACATTTTATCAAATTTTGTTTTACTACTCTATAATTAATAATATTATCAACAAGATAAATTATTGGTTTATCATATTCTTTTTTATAATCAGTTATAAAGAAATCATAGGACGAATAACAATTATTTTTGCCTATATCAGAATAATGAGCGCCATAAGTCATTAAATGTTGCTGGATAATTTTATGAATTTCAGGATTTCTAATATCAAGAAGTATATTAACACCATCAAGAAGAGGTAATGGCTTGGAACTTTGTTCATTTTCTAATTCTAAGGGTAATGTCACGGTATAATGAGAACCGATCCCAACTTTGCTTTTTATGAAAAATTCGCCTTTCATACGGTAACATAGTTGGTGACAGAGATAAAATGTCATTCCTGAATTGGATAGGGTTTCATCATTATTTGTTGAGCTAGCAAAAGGCATGTGAATGTTTGCCAGATCCATTGCATTAAGTCCTATACCACTATCAATAATTTCAAAGGATAGACGCTTAGTTTCATAGTTCACAATAACAGTAATTTTACCAAAATTAGTTGTATTGATTGAATAACTCAATAAAAGTGAAATTATTTTAAATAAAGCGTTATTATTTGTGGTGATATGTTGTTCATAATTTAAATTATTATGATAGTAAAGTGAAAGACCTTTATTAATAATCAGTGATATTTTTTCTTTTAGTATTTTATTCATCATCTCAGCGATTGAGGCAGCTTTAAATTCATTTGGCTGCTCTAACTTCCACTCACCAGATTCAATAGTATTGAGTAGAGCAATATTATCAATCCAGTTAACAATATAATGTGTCCTAATTAATAATTCATTAATTAAATATTTTATGTTTTGATTATCAGCAGTGTTTTTGAGTTGGTGAATAAGGCTATTAATTTCTATGATGGGAGTCTGGATCTCTTTACACATGTTAGACAACATCGAGCGACGGACTTGAATATTTTTTTCATACTCATGTTTAGCCAACAATAATTTTTTATTTGTTAGTGCTTCTTTATCTTGATCATGAATAAAAAACATATAAGTATTATCTAATAATTGATTATTTATTAATTTTATTTCATAGATAGTATCTTCAATTGAAATTTGAATAGCACCATGATGCTGGATTGCCATATCACGAATACGTATCAAGTCCATATGGGGTAAAAGCAGGTCAGCGATTCCATTACTCATAATTTTGCGATTAGTAGAAAAATTATAAAGTAGAAAACCAGTAGGAATGTTTGAAATAATATAGTTGCTAATTGTGTTTGTAATTTGTATCTCGTGAAACATATTATGATTAGGAGCAATAAAACGCGTCCTAATGTGTAAGCTGCCGACAATAGAAATAGTAGCAAAAAAACAAATGGCAATTATGGCCCACAAGTTATTGTATAAAAGATCCCATAAAACATCCTTAATTGGTAATTGATAGACTATCTGATAAGTTGTTCCGGGAATAGGCTGCATAAATTGTAGTGAAAGGCCATTAAATTCAATATCAACTGGGTTTCCATTGTTGTGCATGATGTCATTTGAAAAAGCAATTGATAAATATTCAGGATTTATATTTTTTGAGAGTAATAAATTTATCGGTAATTCAAAAGTTATAATGGTGGTTAATTGGCAAGGTGAGTTAAACATCGTGCGGTAAGTATAATAATATGAATTATCAGGGCGTGTAGGATGAATATCGGACAAACTTTCTCGTTTGTCTATTGCCGATGATAATGTCAACATTTCAGAGCGTTTTTCTTCTGCGGTTAAAGTTAAATAACTCTCTTTATAGCGTATCTCGGGTTTTAGTATCGAATGAGTAGTTACCAACAAAAGTGTATTATCTGGACCATTAAGATAGTACATCGAACTAAATTCATTTTTAGCGCCCCATATTATGCCCATATAGTTAGATAATTTATATGCCAGATTGATATTCGTATTATTTTGGCGGCCAAAAATAATTGCGTCGACATGCCGCTCATAGTTATTGATCCAAAAAATATCAGGGCGTAATTTTATTGGTAAAGGGGTATCACTCTTAGTTTCATCTTCACCATCATTAGCAATATAATAGAGCTGACTTGCGTAATAACGATAATCTTCAATTTCATATTCAAGTTGTTTAGTGATGTTACTAAGCGCATTTTGACTATTATTGATCCAGTTATGAAAGTAATTGTAGGCAAATAAACATAACAATAATACAAGCGAGCTGATAAAAATTATAAAAAAGCGAGTTAGCGATGAAAGTTGTAAATTTGGTTGATTATAATCCATTGGTAGAAGAGGCGCCTTTTTATTAAACATGAAAAAATCAGTGTTCTGATTACTATTTAAACAATTCTGTCTTATTATTTTAACAGGTAATTTCGCATAGTATAATTTTAGTGATCAAACTTTGAACAAATGATAAAAAAAATAATATTTTTTTATATTAAGGTCTAGACAAGGTCATCACATTTCGCCATAATTCCGCGCCATGGAAGGATGGCCGAGCGGTCGAAGGCAGCGGTCTTGAAAACCGCCGATGGGAAACCATCCTAGAGTTCGAATCTCTATCCTTCCGCCAAATTTCGCCGGCTTAGCTCAGTTGGTAGAGCAACTGACTTGTAATCAGTAGGTCACCAGTTCGACTCCGGTAGCCGGCACCAAATAAGTCAAAGCTACTCAGTATGTCCCACAATACCTTAAGGTAAGTGGGATATTTCTGGGATGCTTTTATAGCATAAATATCTATTTATTGCCGATACCTATATAAGTTGATAGGCATATCTGTAAAGTCCCTCAGTCTTTCGTTTCATTTCAATCAAGTTCACACGCTTGAAAAGAGTATTAGTTGTCTAAGCTATCTTGATTTATATCTTAAAATCATTTAAGTGAAGCTGTTAAATATTTGAATTTGATGTTAAGCGGCATGTTAAATAATCTCTATTTTAAGCTTGCCACCACGGTGGTATAATTAAAAGTAATGTAATAATATTGTTATGAATAATTATAGCAATTTCACTGTTTACTTTGGTCCGTAGCTAAGATATTTATATCCCTGTTATCGACAAGACCATTTTTATCCCAACAAAATTTTTCTCCGATTTCATCATCATAATGACATGCCGCAATAAAAGCATGTTTGTGATATATATATTCATCCGCGTTTTTATTGCTAGTGGTCACATTAGCAAATGAATATGCCTGAATAAGAGAGCAACAGATGATAGATAATATTTTCAAGCAATTTTTCACTATTTTTCCTTTTATCGTTTAGGCTAGAAATAAACAAAATAAGTTTATCAACCATAAACTAACAATATCAATTTATTTTTAATTATTTTATTACTCTTCTCTATAAGATGATATTACCAGAGTTTTATATTGATTATTATTTACTTGCTATTTAACTATCTTAAAAACTTAGAAAAATTAAGTTTTGTATTTAATATGAGTAATATTGTCATATTAAATTTCAATGTGAAAAATCATATTAATATTCAGTATAGAATTAAAAGTAGTTGCTTAATATGGTAATCGAATGTGCTTTTTTTATTGACAAAGGTTAAAAATTCAAAAAAAATAATTAAACATATACTATGTTACTAATTAGATCAGTTAAAATATAATTAAAAATTCCTATGCTGATTAATTTTAAAATGGGTTAAAATATGTTTTAGATTTTACAAATTAATTTAATTTATTATAAAAAAATTTAATAAATAATTTTGAGAAAAGTAATTTATTTTTATTTAAATCTAATAATTTATCGTCTTTCTTAATTTAACTATTTGAATTTTTTAATAATATTATAACCTATGATGTTGCTTTTATGTTTAACATAAATTGCTAATATGGTGTATTATATTATTGGTACTTATTTTATAACTAATCTAATAATATTGTTACACGATAAAAATAGACATTATTGATCCTATATTTTAATTAGATTTAGTGTTTCTTTTTTCTTCTTTTGCTGCTGAATTATTGACACTATTGTAGAGTTTAAAATCAAACCAAGAGATATGAGAAATTTCGTCAGTAGAAACAACAATATTTAAATCCTTTATTTTGTTAGGATATACATTTGTAAATTCTAACAACAGAGTATCCTTGTCTCGATAGCCGGACATAACGGGAAAGAAAGAGATATATTTATTTGGTTCTTCTTTTTCGTTTGGATCAGATAATCCGCTGATAATACCAATGTAAACTTTCTTTGAAGCGAGGTTTATCAATACTGGACGTTTTGGTGTTGACTCTAAAGCATCAAGTAACATGCAGTCAATACTACCATTTGATAATGTTTTTCTCAGTACTCTTGCATTTTTAGCTTGGCATATTTTATTGTAAGTTGCTAAATGTTTTTTACTGTAAAAATAACCAAGTATATAGTTTTTTATCCAAACAATAAAAACATATACCCATGAAAATAAAATTGATGTGACTGATAATAATGTTAACAATGCATATATATGATCATTTTTTTCATCACCAGTTAGGATAAAGTTTTTTGCAATCAGATCTAGCAAATGAAAATTTGGCAAAAAGAATTTAATTAATACGGCAATTATCGTGGCGCAAAAAAGGCAGAAAGTACCGTAAGTAGCTACTTTTAGGTATAAAAGCTGCCCATCGTGCCGATGTAATCTAAAGTAGTGGTAGGGATTTTGGACTATCATAATATAGCCGCTAACTAAAATGGGAATAAGAAGTAATGCTAACAAGCTATTTCCTTGTACTCGTTTTTTTCTGTTTTACTATTAAGTTAGCCATCTTTTGCATTTCTTTTACTTCGGGCAATGCTGCAATTTCATTAGAGGGGATATAAGCGGCACCACTTTTGTCAACACGCACAAATGCGGAAATTTTATCATTTTGTCTTTTGCTCGTTTTCTGATGATCACTCGGAAAATATCTGGTAATCCAATTCCGCAATGTTGACATAATAACCACCTATGAACACAGACTTTTTATCAGTTAATTGATTACTTGTTTGATGGTTTAAGCATCAAACAATATTATATACTTTTTGCTGTTAATTTGTATACCGTTCAGTCATGGCAGTTAAATTTATCGCAACGTATTAACTTCTGTTGCATTAAAAATAATTTAATGTGTTAAAGAAAACAGCTTGAATTAACCTATTGATTTTATTGTGTAATCATATGGAAGGATACAGCCAGCAGCAATTGAGTGAGATACGTTGGACTGTCTCATATAAAAGAATAATAAATTAAATTTCGATGAAATGGCGATATTAAGTATATTCTGACTGCCTTTGAAATAACGACTTTTTGTATAAAATTTATATTATTATTAAGTTAATATAATAAAAATGATCAATGTAGAAAAAATGGCTCAAAATTAAAAGATTATTATTCATATTTATAATTTTTAGTTACTTTACTAGCCTGTCTATCAATTGTTAAGTAATAAAAATAATATGTTTATATGTTAGGTTTGAACCCATCTTTCACTAGTTATTAGTAGCCAAGCTATTCTGAGAGATTTATTAATGTTAGCAATATTGCAGTTGATAATTTAATCTCAACAAGTATTTTATTAGTCATGATTACAAACAAAAACTTTAGGTATTTTTTTGTTACATAAATGTTGAGTTTATCGGATTTGACTCCCGCGTTATTATAAAGTTTTTAGTGTACAATTTTCATTTGGCTGTTAATCGAGCTACGATGGTTGTAGTCGTTTCTCTTTTAATCATGAAATGAAGATTTGTTTGACTAAAATGTCGAATAAATAATTTACTTAGGTTGATTAGATGAAAGGTCTTATTCAGAATGATACTAAAAATTAGGAAGATTATTCTCCATATCAATTTATCATTGGTTGTTTGTCATTAGGTCAGAACAATTACATTTTTTTGTGATTTAGAGTATTAAGCTGTGATGAATATCATACTAATTAGTTTTCAGATCAATATTCGAGCAAATTTGTGTTATGTTTCGTTATTGACAGCAGTTGATTGGCTTTATATTTTAACTATTTGCCTTACATCATTATTTTTTCCTGTGTGTTTTGGCCAGCTTAGCTGGCTTTTTTTTTACATTCTATAAGGGATGTTGTGCGGTTAATTACAGTATGTTTAGGTAAAATAAACAATAAATTCTTGTTAGATGTTCTGGTGAAAAGGCTACCGAATTTTGTCTAGCATCAAAGACAGGAAAAGAATGTAGATGAAATATTATGTATTACATGGCCAGACTTTGTTTAATGCCATAATCGCTAATGTAATTGCTGGTTTTTCTCTTTCTTGCGGATTATCTTTTAAATATTTACCAACTATATCTGCAAATTGTCCCATTTGGGCATCAACTGGAGAACAATAAAATAAATTATTAGCAACATCTATACCTATCATAAAACCTAAATATGATCCCGCATCATAACCATCATTCATTGATGATGACCCATTCTCTATACGTTCATACGCTTTAAACCATTTATATAAATCATTTCCCGTTTTTACATCAGCATTTGCATAACAACAATAAGTCAATAAAAATAACATAAAAATATTTATTATTTTTTTCATCCATTTCTCACAAACCCCCTGATAAACAGGGTAGGATTTATTACTTCGTCAATGATGATTATTAAATGACAGGTTTTAATTATACTGCAGTAGATTCTTTCAATAGTTGTTCCCTTAACAGATTAATTTCTTTAGTTTTAATTTTATTAACCACCACTTTATAGTCCTGAAATGCGATACGAGCTTTTGTGATTTCGACTGAAGAAAACCTTGGTTTTTTAATAAGTTTAAGCGTTTCTTTCATGTCAGATAACGAGCACATTGAGCCAAAAATTACTTCTTTCAGTATAAAGTCTTCGTTAAAGTTCCTAAAATAATTTTCTCCCTCTTTTATACATTCAGTTCCAGATAGTTTTTGAAAAACTCTGACCTCATTTTCGTACTCCCAATCTTTGAATTTAGTTGTCATAAGCTTTTTTATGAATTTTTTCTTCGCAAAATTGTAAGTCAAGTCTATAGGAGCATCTATCAATTTGCTTTCATACTTAATATCCCATAATCTATCTTTGACTTCAAAACCAAGAACTATTCCTTTATGTCTGTCGGCATAGTGTCCCCACATTAGTGGGTTGCGCCAACTCTTACTTAAGCAAATTAGTCCTTCTTTTTTGTTAATTTCTTTCTTCTGACGTTGCAGCTTTTTTCTAGTATGTAAATCTCCACGATTGACACCTAGTAATTCGAATGGGTCATTTAGGTCTGAAAAGCGAGATATTTTTATTCTGTCATTTTCTATATTACTTATTGCATGTACCGCTGATGTAAAATAGTACAAGTTAACCATAAGTAGTTCCTAGTGAGAAAAAATCATTAAATCGAGTAGATAACTATTTTTGCATCATGCTAATTAAAAATAGGAGCAGGCAGAAACAAGTCTACTGACTGATTTTACTTGATTATAAATTTTGAAAATTGATTTATATGAAGTCTTTGATGCGATCGGCTAATGAAAGAGCAGGAAACCACAAATAATTATCGGTCATTTTACCACAATTTTACCCCAGTTTTACCACCCATAAATTTCAGACACAAAAAAACCAATCATAACTGATTGGTTTTCTTGGTAAAAGCTGGTCGGCATGAGAGGATTTGAACCTCCGACCCCCGACACCCCATGACGGCAACTAATTATCATGTAACTCATTGATATTTAATATATAAATAGCAGTTTGACTGTATAAACAAACAGTGCATAAATTACAATATATGCATTATATACATCAATAACTTAAATTGAGTTTTTCCCCGTCATAATGATATCTCTCCGTGAGGTACTTCTACCCAATCTACATGGTTCTGAGTATATATTTTGGTTGACTTTGCGTCACTATGTGCCATTCTTGCTTGAGGGTCTAATCCATTAATTTTAAACAAGTGTGCCGCTAATGCGCGAATTTCGTGAAATGTTGGTCTTTCAGCTAATGTTAAATTTGCTGTTACCCCTAGTTGATCTCTCAAGTTAGAAAATGCTCTGCTCAAGTAATCAGGCGCGATTTGAGTAGGGTGATGAATCTCACTACTTATTTTGCTTGGTCTTTTTATTGGAAGCCTATGGACAACATACGGACTTGCGATAGAATCACGACTATTATCAATTATTTCTTTTAGCTTAGCGCCAATAGGTATAGCTATATGTGATGCTTCTTTATCTTGAACTTTTTGACGATGTATATAAAGCATTCCATAAATATTATTTTGAGGTTCTTTATACCATATACATCCACAAATACCTTCTTGTGGCGATTTGATATTGTATCTTATACGAGAGACTTCTAACCTTGCTTGAGTGGTTTGTAACGCAAGATCCATAGCAGTTCTTAACCATGGTTCAGCGGCATTTCTAATTTTTTTGAAATCATCGAAAGATAAACGGTGTCTAACTTTTTTATCTGTACGTCTGCGTTTTTTTCGCTCTGCTGGATTATCTAGCATTAAAGATTCATCAATAGCGTAGCTAAATAATTTTTTTAAAAAAGAAACTTTTCTATTTTGTACGTTAGCGGATGCGTTCCCATGATATTTGTTGATATATTCATTAACATGTTCAAGCGATATTTCTGTGCAAAGAATATTAATAAAAAATTCTTTTACTCTTTCTATATCATTCTTCCAATCAGCTAATGTTGTTATTGATGGGGTTTCATCTTTTACTATTCTCTTAAATAAATGTTCAACATGTTCAGAAAATGGTAGTCCTTCGCCAAATTTACCGCCTGACTCTTGAATTAAAGAATTTATAGATATATTTAATAATGGCCGCATTATATTGTTATATTCTCTAGCAATGGCAATAGCTAATGCTTTGTCATTTCCGATATTTTTCTTTTTTCCATTTATTAAAACTAATCTGTAAATATTTTTTGATTTATCGAAGAAAAGAAAATCAGGGAGATTACGATACTCCCTCTTTCTTGGACGAGCTGCCATTTTATGAATCTCGTATTAATTCATTGACATGTGATGAGATAATAGAATCAGTTCCCCACCGTTCAGATGAAACAACCCATATAGAACCATCAACGATCTTACCCTTGAGTTTTCCTACTTCAATCCATCGTTTAATTGTTCTATTATCAGGTATTGAGCCTTCTTCAAATTCACGAGAACCCCATAAACTAGCTTTCATTAATTTGTTATTATTAATGAGCATTTTTTAATCTCCTTGTATTATACAAACTCACACTATTCTCAGGCGCTTCATTGCCCCATAGATCCCAGCCCTGCACTTTGTCACGAGCAAAAAGTTCGATACGTTTCACCTCACCGTAAAGTTTCTCTAATCGGTAATGGACTTCTTTTGGTTTTTGGCTATGTTCACCGAGACAGGCGTAGATAACTTGTTTGATGGAAGCGTCCTTGCGTTCTAGTCCTTTTCCCTTGATGGCAATTAAGCAATCTTCTGAATTACTGCGGGTGTAGTTACCGCCATTCATGCGTGTTTCAGCATTGAGTAATGTCAGAAAGTCATCAGCATCAGATAGCTCAGCTTTTTTGATAGCTTTGGAGATCCGCTCTTTGGCTAACTTATTGAGCTTGACCCAGGTAAATCCCTTCATGGTTTTGACTTTAAATCCCCATGCTTCCGCCAACCGGATAGCTTCCAGCGCAAAGTTACCCGTATACCACATGCAGAGTACGGAGTTATCATTAACGATGGTTTCTATAGGTAGTCGAGTAAGGGAGTAAAAGTCAGTGGTGTTGTAGTGATTGTGTGCTGCGCCGTTTGATGCTTTGTTTTGGTATTGCCAGGGTGGGTCTGCGAGTATCAGGTCATACTTCACGTCATCTCCTAAACATACCCGCTTTTACTTTTATGCAAGTCGTCTATTTTTTCTAACACAGTGATTTTATTACCGCCATTTCCGGTTAATGTTCCGTTTTCTCCATCGGTATCAAATTGATATATCAATCCTTTGTTTGTTAATTTTTTCTCCTTCAATCTAATTATTTTCATCCTTTCACCATGATAAATAACCTGCATCCCTACTTTGACATGGTGTAACGTTGTTCGGTATTCATGGATGTTATTCATACAGTTACTCCCATTACCAATCAAATGATTACCATTCTGATCAAAATTTGATCAACTTCAGTTAATTATGATATATTAATGCCGTTGTGTGTTCGTAACCACAACATTTCCCTAATATTTCCCTAATATTGCCAGCCTTGCGCTGGTCTTTTTTTGAGTGATTCAGAAATACCAAATAGTGGTCAATCTCTAGTGAATACGTTGGCTATTAGCAAATAACGATTTCAGATTGATACCGTATACCTGTAGCCATGATTCAGCAGGCCATGACTTAACCTGACCATAACGAATATCGGGTACTTCGGTTGCCTCCATCTGGTTCTCACGGCACCATCTGCGAAGTGGGGCAAATTTGTATTCTTTCCCTGTGGCATTCTTTACTGCTGTGATGGTGGCATGTTTAACACTTTCTCCCAATCGTTCTGTCAGTTCCCGATTTTTACGGGTAGCAACGCTGAGTTTACCCATTGCAGAAGCTTCACGAGTGCGGCTGATTTGTGATTTTGTTCTAATAGCTTCATCACGCTCACTGCTTATTTTTTCCACTTGCTCGGTATAGCTAATCAGCACTTTTCGTAATTGTGCAGGATTATCTAACCAGTCTGTTGTTGGGGTGACAGGAGCTAATTTTCCTGTTTTGTAATCCAGGAAGGTTTGATTAACCATCAATCTGAATCTTGGCGAAATCCAGCCAGCATACTCAATGGCTAACAGCTCATGAGCAAAAGTGCCTGGATTTATGCCGCCTTTTTGAACTTTGATTACTTCTTGACCTAAGGCGGAATTCTGCCTTAGCTCTTCAATTAACTCTTTGGCTTGTTTTGTCTCAAGCCATGTTTTAGGGCGTTTAGCATCTTTGCCGCCACTGGCTTTATGTAACGCATTCAGGTTGAAACGACCATCTGAGTCTGTCGTGATTTCTACGCCAGCAATGATAGGGTAATGTTCATTTGTTAAATTTCGCATATAGTTATCCTTCAATATTAAAATTGATGAATGAGTATTAATTAAGTGGAATAGATTAGGGTGGGTAATGACTTCTTGTTCTGTAACTATTTCTTCAATCTGTCGAGGAATACCCCAAAATAGACAAAGAGTGCTGGCACTATCATGATGCCAATAACCAGTAGCTCTTGCCCACCTAAGTGAATATTGCCTAATTCACCACGCTTGAACCTGATTTGTGGGTCGATGACGGTATCAGCGTGCGCGAGATGTCCAACCAGCATTTCAAAGGCAAACGCTGTACTGATAAAAAGTAATGTCGTGATGAGTAATTTGATGATGTTAAGTTTCATGGTTGAACCTTTTAAAATTGGCTTATTTCTTAACGCAAATCGCTTTGGCGTTGATATCCTTGAACGTTTCAAACTCACGCTCAAACTGTTTAGCGGCAAATTGACACATGTTCTCAGTGTCAAATTCCTGAGTATGAACACTTGCAAAGTTACTTGATGCATAAGGGCTGGCGTACATGGCTAAGATTAAAATCCACATGGTGGTTTCCTGTTATTAAAAGGCGCTGAAGTCAGTATCTGGCTGCGGAGTATTAGCGAAAGTGTTTGTTGGTTTACGTTCGTCTTTATCTTTCAGGCTGCGCAATAGGTTTTTAATTGCTTGAGCGGGTTTGTTTTCAACTTTCTCTAAAAGCGTTTGCCCAGTGTTAGCCGCAAATGGCATACGGATATCAAAGCTGTAACTTTCATCGCCATTTTTCTTGGTTCTCAGGACTTTCTGTAAAACAAGTCCTACTTTCTTGTCATGAAATTCAGGGGCAATCAGATTATTATTGTGTTGTACAGAGGTAACTTGACGAATACCGATACATCCCATAATGGCATTGACCATATTTTGACCGAAAGGGTTAACCGTGCCGTCATTTTTCTTACAACAAATACTCAGATAGTTAACTTTTCTGCCATCCTCCGATTCACCAGAGAATTCAATAAACTCTGAGCCTTTATCACTTTTGGTTAATTTTGCCTCAGTAATCGTGATTACATATGCGCCTGATTCATTAATGAAACCGCCCTGATAGGTTAATAAGGCTGACTCTTCGCTGTAGGTAAAGATAATGTTGTGGTTCATAATTTGTTTTCCTTTTGCAATTGGGATGAATATCTTTAGCTAGATTATACGGATGCCATTAATGCTTTTTTTCTTGCGTCATAAACCTGAGCTAATTCTTGATGATAAGAGGGGTAATTAGCCAATGCGTTGGTAGACCAATCGAAAGCATCTTGTAATTCTTTTGAGTTCATACTACTTGCTTTTTCTGTGAATCTTGATAATACTTCCTCTGGTTTAGTATGATTTTCATTTTGAATTTTTTTGACTCTATGTTCTGCTCGTCTTCCTCTTGATACTGAAAGCATCATTGAAAAATCGGCGTTGATATCACTCATGGCATAAATTTTGATACCGCCGACAGTAACACCGCCAAACTTAACACTCGGATCACCCATGAGCGTTAGCGTCTTTCCAACCCATGAATGCCCATCTGAGCCCCAACCACCAATTAATACCCGACGCATAGATTTTGAGGGCTTGTAGGGTCTGCCGTCATAACCGACAAGATCAATGAATACGGGCTGCTCTTTTGTTCCTGCGCGGATTGACTTAATAACAGCAGTAATGCTTTGAGTCTGCACATCTTCGAAATTGAGCTGATCAGACTTTGGAATAACCGTTCTTAATAGATCCATTAGATGTATACCTCATCAACATATTCATTATCTAAAAGATAATTAGGCACGTTAATTTCATTGCGTGGAAGAACAATCCCCTCTGTTCTGAGCGATTCATTCTCTATACATTTTTTTAACTTACGCAGAGACTCAAACAGAGTTTTGTAACCAAGTTCCAGCGAGTCTTTGCCAATGTAGTACATGCAATTTTTATAAGGCGGGGTATTTTCCAGTGCGAAAAAACAAAATTCATTTAACTCTCTTCCTGTTACAAGCTTTAATACATATAAATAAAAAGCCGCCTGAACGTGATAGTGATACTTTCCAAATGCTTGACTAAATCCGCGCTCTGTTGCATCACAACAACTCTTAACATCAAGAGGATAAGTATAATTGTTTGATAATCTGTCAAACCGACACTTCAAATTAAGACCAGTTTCAGGACAGCTTGCGAACATCGACACTTCTGAGTGGCCAGAACTTTTTATGTAATCAATAAAATCAGTATTCATTTTTGCAGATGCAATCATCTGTGTTACCGTCTCAACTTCTCCATTAATAAGAATTTTTTCAGCATCAGTATGTTGTAATAATGTTTTATATTCTCTTGATGCTCTTGTCTTAATATCCCCCCTTAAAATAAAATCCTTTTCAAAAATATCTGGCTCAAGTAGGGCAGCATGAACAGCAGATCCAATATGCGCTGATTTACTGCCTTTAAATGGATTGAAATATAAATTTGCCGGACTCACGCTAATCGCTTTTACTGTCGTTGAACCTATCGCTTCATTTGCGTGATAATCGTTGCTTGGCATGTTGTAATAAATTCCAGGTTTCACAATCAACCTCGCTAATTATTTATGATGATCTCTATTGTTGTTTCAGTGCGTGATAAATATGTTGATTTTCACTTTTAAAATGGTCAAACAGCGCCTTCCAGATATCTTCAAAATCCTCATGATTAAGTTTTCGCATCACTGAGGAAGGAAGGCAATCATAGACAGGCTGGACAAGTTCGTTAATTTCGTCGTCCAGTCTGTCTTCCCAATAAGCAATTTCTTGTTGCTGTTCATACCAGTAGTCTTGCATGGCGTAAGGATTCATTTGACCTCCTCGAACTGAAATAGCAGCCTGTTTTTTCTGTTTTTAATCTCTGTGAGTAATAACTCGATTTCATTTTGTGAAAAGTGTGAGTTCAGTAGCAGGGTGATAATTTTTTCTTTAATATGACGTTTTTTCGCCATTTCTGATTTAAGTGGCATGATGATTTTTTCCATAAGCTTTTAGTTGCAGTGATAAAGCGATGAGCCATATATCTTGTCGTTGGGTATTAATCGCTAACTTTGCTGCCTGTCTTGCCAGCGCTAGCAGGATGTTGTCTTTGTTCATAGTTAGCCCTTATGCCACCTGACTATATTTGTCGTGGGTGAATTCACCATTCCACTCTTTCTTCATCGGTAGCTTACTTTTGAGGTATTGGTTATATAGCCATGAAGCGCCCTTTTTTAGCAAAACGATTTTGTAACACTGACGTTGCCCGTAATCGTTTGTCATGATGAAGGGGGATTCGGTTAGATACGTGTCTCTCGCATAGGAATGAACACGCCAGACATGAGCCTTGCTGATATCCTTTTCTGCATCGTAGAGAAAATGACGCGATTCTAGAAATAAATTGACTTGGTTAATGTTCACGCCATTAAGTTGCTTGCAGAATTGGACGGGTGTCATACCAACCTGGAATAGATTTTTTAGGCTATCGATTTCGGTTTCAAGTTGTTGAACCTGTACCCCTAACAGTTGAACTTTTTTGTGTTGCTCAGCCCAGGCAATTGCGGATTCAGCAGGGTCAAGGAAATTAGGTAAGCCTAAAGTTGTTGGGTCACTAGGTAATGATTTTTGATTAAAGTAAGCAGATTCCATTTTTTCAAAGAAAGACCAGGCTTCATCGGTATCAACAATTTTTGACATACGGGCAGCGCCTTTTTCTGTATATAAGGTAATAGCCCGTGCTTTGTTCGAAATTTGTGCGTAAATATTATTTACTCGCAAATGTGCTAGCGCTTCACCCGTGACATTGAAATAGTGAATGCCTTCAATAAAACGAGATTTGTTATTAGATAAATTCATTCTGATATTTGAGGCTTCAGTGCCATAACCAGAAGCGAGAGTTTCAGTCGTCACAACACGAACATTTTGCCACTCAATAACGGGTAATTGATTTGAATCGATAGTAATTAATTCACTTTTCATCGTGATTGTCCTCTAGTGAGTTGTGTATGATGTAGGTTGAGTTACAAAGAGCTTAAGACCGTCGATAATCACTTCATCGATAAAGTTTTGTATCCATTTTTCATCTGCTTGTTGTTCTTTTGCGTCGTTAGCATTGTAAAAAAACCAGACGGGTAAAAAGCCTTCACCTGGTTTTTCTTGCATGATTGGATTTTCAATTTGATGGATGAGTAGGTTTTCAATAACCTCACTGTCTAATTCGATTGAAGCATTTTTATGTGTGAACAAATAGTGACCATTTGAACTAAAACCAAAGCGTTGATAACAAGAAATAAGGTAACGGAAAGAAAATATACTTCTCTGTGTTTTCACCATATATTCTGCAAATTCCATTTGTTCTGTTTTTGTGAGTTTTTTATTTTTATTAAATCGCTCAGTTTCGAGTAACCATTTAGGGCAATCAGGGGAGATATTTTTCAATTTCTCAATTATTTGCTCAGTAGTTAAATTTTGCATGTAGAAATTCCTCAAAGTTAATTGATGAAAGATTTTGCAGATGGAACCCTAAACCCGTTATACTTACCCAAAAGGAGGATTCCCTATGGGTCAGGTTGCATTTGATACTCAAGAATTTGTTGAAACATTAGAGAATGCAGGTTTGCCAAAAGAGCAGGCAAAAGCTATTTCTATTGCTGTACGTAAGTCACATGAGGTTGCTGATGTAGCAACCAAGCAAGATATTGCAGAAGTAAATCGCAATATTGCTGATGTCCGCAAAGACATGGATTTACGTTTTGAAAAAAGCGAAGCTCAAATTGCTGATGTTCGTAAAGACTTATCTGCTGAAATTGCTGATGTCCGTAAGGACTTATCTGTTGAAATTGCTGATGTCCGTAAGGACTTATCTGTTGAAATTTCTAACGTCCGTAAAGATTTATCTTCTGAGATAGCACTAGTCCGTAAGGATGTTGAACATATTGCTAATGGACTACTTTTAAAACTTGGTGGTGTAATTGTTGTGACTATTAGTGCTGCAACGGCAATACTCAAATTCTTCTAATTCTTGCGCTATAATTATCATTGTGGTGTTAGCTTAATGGTATAGCAGAGGATTTAATTCTTTGGTTGCAGGTTCAAATCCTGCACAGCCCGCCAATTTCACGGTATATCTTCATCAGTCTGTGATTCTCTTTCTTAAGACGATCATTTTCATTTGTTAAGCACTGTATGATTGTCTTAAAAGTGCGTACTTCTCTGTCATCATCATCACGAATATCAATACTGCTTAAGTATATTGAATCGCTCAAATCACGACTGCCATTAGTTACGCCAACCAGATTACCCATATTAGGGTGTTTTGCTGTTACAATGCGTGGATTGTCCAGTCTCATTATGTATACTCCTTGTTAACATTTGCTGAAAAGTTAGGACGTGTGCCCAAGTGCCTCTTGGTGTCCGATTACAGTCATCACGGACGGGTTAACGCAATCAAACTATATTTAGCTATATAAATAGATAATTTATAGTGTGCTGACTGTCCCACGAGCGCATAGCCGCATTCACACATCCTGAAATTGATTGTGGGTTAAAAATAATGCAAATTTATTAATACACTAATTTTATTTTACCCTCCCTATAAAGAGGCTGTCGCAAAAGGGGGATTTATAATAAAAATAATTTAATTTTTTCTTTAAAATTAAAATATTGAAATCATTAAAAACATGATATTACCTCTTTTGCGACAGCCTCTAAATAAGGAGGATATTTTAAGTAATATTCGATAAGGGATTAAACGACCTACTATTTGACCAAGAAAGTTACTGCAATTAGAGAATAATCATCAATACTAGTATTTTTATTTATTCTTCTTTGTAAGCTGGAAGCGAAGCGTATAGGATTGTTTAGTGTTTCAATAGAAAATCTGGGGCGCTTCTCCCAAAAATGATGAGCACCATCTGACATGATGTACAAATTCAAAAGCCCATCATTTTCAGTAAGTTCAGAAACTGGATAACATAGCTTCTGGTATTGAAGCTCAACGATTCTTGATATAGCCGTTGTGAGTTTATTTTTTCCTTTAATATTTTTTAACTCTTTTTTTGTATATATTTTTTCATCTAATAGACTTTGATGTACGGTATGGTCTTTAGATAATTGGATTAGTTTATTTTTATTTTTTACATAAATTCTTGTATCACCAATATGACCTATATGGACATTATCGTTGTTAACATAACAAAAAGTTAGGGTTGTTGCAGAATGATATAAATCAGGATTTTCATCTGATATTTTTAATATCTCATCTTTGATAGTGCTGAATATAGAATCTATATCTATATCTATATCTATATCTATATCTATATCTATATCATGATCTAAAACCATTTTTGATAGGTTATTAATAGCTATTTGAGAAGCTAATTTAGCACCTTTATATGAACCGACACCATCAGCTATCGCAAAGATATAACCATTCCCTATTTTTAAAGGAGGTAAAATAGAATCCTGATTTTCCTTGAAATCGTCTTTACCATAAGAAAAGAGACCACAATTTAACAGCTCGATCATTGATTCCTCCTTTCAATTACGTTGTTTAAAGCAGCTAACATTTCTGAAACAGATTGGTACCTATCTTTACATCTTAGATTAGTACTCTTACGTATAATGTCATCAACACCGTCAATCGCTGAAATATCCATTTCTTCCATTATAACGCCAAGTGCGTAGATATCTGACTGTATACTATATTCTCCCTTCTTCGCTTCAGGTGACATATACTCTACAGTTCCTAACGCAATCTGAATCTTTGTTAATATCTCTGATTCAGATTCGTTATTTGAGTTTTTTATTAGGCCAAAATCTGATACTTTATAAACATCATTGTTAAATTTTAGAATATTAGCGGGTTTTAGATCTCTGTGAAGATAACCTTTCTGATGAACATAATTGACTCCCTTTAAGATCATTTTTGTTATTTCCATTTTTTTATTTATATCTAATATATTTTCAGAGAGTTCTTTTCTGAGGTCTGTTTGCGAAAGTTCCATGATAAACCAAGGATTTTTGATTTCCATGTGATGCATGCATATATAGACAACATTAGAATGTTTACAATTAGCTTGATAAAAAACTTCTCGTTTAAATCTTCTTCTCAATTCATCATGAGTAAATATTGAGCCAACATATTCTTTTTGAACGGATAACGTTTTTCTAGCATATTGCCCAGCTAATTTTCCATTCAAATTAAATAATTTTATTAATTCAACTTTCCCAAAAGTACCATTCCCAATTTCTTCAACTGGTTCTATTAAATAGTTCCCTTTTCTTTCCATACTTTTAGCCTTTTTTAAGTATGGACATAATTTACTATTAAATTAATGAGTAACCTATTAATTAATTGCTTCAAAATTTTGCTGTAGCTTCCCTAGACATCAGAAAAGGGCGGCGTAGTTTTGGTTTGACTGAATACAAAGCTACTTTTGGCAGACAACAATTATCAAAAGAATCATAAACTTTAGTAGGACGAATTGATATTGCTTTTTCTACACGATTAATCACTTTTCTTTTTAGTGAAAGGATAGGGCGTTTAGTGTTTGTTGGTGTTTGTTGCTGAGAGGGTTTGCTTCGATTTAAGGCTGCTTTCAGTGCCATATTAAGTGCTTTGTTATATTCATAAGCTGCCTGTCTGGCTTTTCTACGCTCATTTCTACGACGACGAGCATTATCATAACCATGAAAGTTACACATATTACCTCCTACAATGGGTTTTGGTGGTGTGTGCCGGAGGTATCCGGATTATATTGACAGTCATATTGGTAGTACCCTGGTGTTGACTTTTACTTAATGACTGTATTTTGGTTATTTCACACACCCCAAAACCGACTGTTTGGGTGTTTTATGGTTCGCTTTTTCAGCGAAAGAGTGTTAAAGAGCGGTAGAGCTTAACTGTCGTCACTTGCCTTCATGTTCATACGCCTCAGGCTGGCTACTTAGCAACGTCTGGCAAAGTTTCAGATAACTCGAAGTATTGTCTGGCGTTTGCCTGTTGCAGTGAGTTGATGGAATGTAGTTTAGATAACAAAACTTATTGTGTCAATATATGTTTTATTAATTAAACTTTAGGCAGGCAGTTTATGTTAAAAGAATTTTAGATTTGATTTTTTAATTCAGTGAGTTATTGAAAAGAATTGATTAAACAAGATCAAACTCAATACGAGTTCCAACACCAATGATATAATCTAAAGTGTCAATTTGAATAGGTTTGTAATTGGGATTTATAGAAACAAGATAAATATTTGGTCCGTCTATAATTAATTTTTTTATTATAATGGCATCAGAACTAGGTAAATGGGCAGCCACTATAAGACCACTGCTAACTTTATATTTCGGATCAATAATTAAGAATGCTCCTTCAGGAAGGGAAATCCCTGAACCAGTTGTACTTACCATAGAATCCCCTTTAATTTGAACCGCAAAACAAGAGTTATTGGTATTAGACGAAGTTTCTATCCAATGATCATTATTCATAATACTATCACTCCATGTTACTGCCTGCTCAAGTGATAGTAGTGGTATTTTTTTCATTTTATTATGATAGGGTATTACTTCATCATTTAACTCACCTTCTAATAACCATTTTTCACTCACTTTAAGCACGTGGGCTAAAGCAGCCACATAATCTGCTGACGGTTTATTCCCGCCATTGACCCATTGACTCACTGCTCCTTTAGAGGCTTTAGTAGCTTTGACAATGTCTTTGTGTTTTAGCTTTAATTGTCGCATGCGTAAGATGATGCGTTCATTAATAGTTGTTTTTTTCATGTTTATATTATTAAACATTTTTAGTTTTGAATGTTGATCATATTTGTTTTGTTGTGTAAACTTTCTGACATAGCTAAATCTCCTGTGGATGGAAATCCGTTTTTATGCTTAAGAAAAATGTGATTGATTATTTTGGAGGTACGGTTGCTACAGCAAAAGTTCTTAACATTTCCAAATCTACAGTTAGTCTTTGGGGGGAAGTTATCCCTTGGAAATATGCCCTTTTAATTGAAAAGTTGACTAAAAAGAACCTAATGCTTGAGGCTGACCTTTATCAAAATAAAACAATAAGAACTCTGAAAAATAATTCGCTTTAATTTTATTAATGGATTGTTTTAAACAATAACCGCTCTTTAACAACCTGGCCTCCCTGAAATTGGGAGATTTATAAATTCCCAGCCCATCGGGAGGGAATACTATTATCTGAAACTTATGGAATTAAGTGTAGAACAGAATTGCTGCAAAGACTATCAAATCATTTTGTCTGTATGCTATTTGATTTGCGGGTTTTTGAGTATTTTCTTGCAGAATAGAGATAAGTATTAGGTAAGCAACAGTTATCAAATGGAGTTAATAAAACCCTCAAGTGAGGGTTTACACAAAAAATTTTACGAAGTTTATCAAGGTTTAATTGGTAGAACAGCATTAATTTCTTTGGGATGAATGGTATACATTCCTCCATTAAATGGATCAACGACTAACCAACCAATTAATCCACCAAAGACTATATTACCTCCAATATACCATCCATTAGCACTATTTTTTAGTGGTAGAGTAACTTGGTTGAATCCATCCTTTGTTAAGGTTATTTCGTAGCTTTTTTTTCCAAAATAACTACCGTCAGACTTTTCTAAAGTTACTCCTTGTGGGGTTTTGCCATGAGAAATGATGGCTCCTCTTTCGTCTTTAATAGTAAATTCAGCATCAGTTGGATTACTTTCAATTTGTATTCTTTGCGTTTTTTCGCCTACTATAGTTGCACAACCACTAAGGAATGTTATGTAAATCAATGAAAGTGCTATAGCTAGTTTATGCATTAAATAATCACCTTATTTTATTTTCCAAGTTAATTCGCTTAGTAAAAGTTAGGTATTATGCATTATCAAACTCTTGCTGTTAAGTCTCTTGATTCCAGAATAGGTTGTCGATATTTATTTTTGACTAAATACAAAGTTGATTTAGGCAAACAACAGTTATCAAATGAAGGCTGAGGCTTTTTGTCTTTTAGATTGAGAGTGAGTGATGCAATGGTATTAACGGTGTCATCTTGCTTGTTAAATATGGAATCAAGGATTTGCTCTGTAGAACGGACTTGGCATTTTTGTTCTGCTTCCTGACGTTTTTTAGCGAGAAATGCAGCTCTACGTTCATATCTACGTTGTGCGTAGTTACTGCGTTTAATGACGGTAATTTGTGTCATATTGACCTCCAAAGTAAGTTTTAGCTGTGGTATAGCCACACCAAAACTCACTCAATGATGGTTGATTCAAGAGTGCCTGAATCCGTTCTAAGATGTTAAAGAGCAATAATACTTAGTTACTGATGACGTCACTTACCTTCATGTTCATACGCCTCAGGCTGGCTACTTAGCAACGTCTGGCACAGTTTCAGATAACTCGGAGTATTATCTGACTTTTGCCTGTTGCAGTGAGTTGATGGAATTATTAAATATGAAACTTAAATTTAAGTTAATATTAAATTTAATTAAAGGTAAGTTTTAAACTTATCAGTTAGATTAACAATATGATTTTATTTAAAAAATAAATTTAGAATTGATTGATAGAGGGTTTTTGCTTTTTTATGAGGGAAAAGACGAGGATTTTATTAAAATTTTACCTTTACAAGGATTTGTTTATGTTTTTCTTTTGTAAAAGTTCTTTTAATAGTTTGTCGTAATAATATTTTTTTTCAGTCAAAGTTTTTAAAAGTTCGTTAGATTCACTTTCTGGTAATTCATTGAATAGTTTTAATAATAATTTTTCTTTTTCTGATAATTCAGGTTTCGGGAGGTCTAAGTCATCAATTGAAGCATCACCTTCACCTAAGATCCAAGCCACAGAAACATTTAAATGATCCGCTAATTTTATAGCAGATTCTTTTCCTATGCTTCCCCTTATATACCAACCATTAACAGATTGAGGAGTGACTCCGCAAATTTTTGCCATGTCTGATTTTGTAATTGATTTTACCTCAATAAGTTTATTGAGCCTTTCTGATAAAGGGTTGTTTGTGTTTTTATTTATCATTTTGTTCATATATTAATTTTAAACTTAAAGTTTAAATAATGGAATAAGTTTAAAGTTGACTTTTATTAAGTTTTTTATTTAAATAAAGACTAAAGGAGGAACAATCATGTCTGCCCTAAAGAAAGTTATTAACGTAACAGGCACTGCTACTCGTTTAGCTGCTGCATTAGGTGTTTCAAATATGACAGTTAGTCAATGGAAAAATAAGTATAAAGGTCGTGTGCCTGTCGATCGTGTTTTAGCAATTTACGAATTAACAGGAATAACTCCCCACGAGTTACGCCCTGATATTTACCCAAACCCAACAGATGGTATCCCTGCTGATAAGCAAAATACTATCTGAGTAACACCGTTCTTTAACATTTTGACTCGCTCTAGGCTTTCTTGGAGCCACCACCACCTCATAGGAATATCGAGGAAGGGAATTTTATTACTTAAGGATTATAACCATGGAATATTCAAATACTATCAAAATCACCTGCAAACCTGAGCATTTAGAATCTTACTTCTACCAGAAGATGGCATCAGAAGGCGGCAATAACGGGTTTGCTAAGTCACTCGGGATACACCCATCAACAGCGAGTCGGGATAAAACCAGAATATTTAAATTAGCCTGTCAGGTCGTCTCAGAATACGGTTTACCAAGGCATGTGGTGAGTGTGCCTGATTCACAGTCTCAAGAGGTTGTTATTACAAATATATCAGGCGAGGAAATACGAAAGCTGATTGATATGCTGGAGCATTTAAGACTGCCAAAAAAAGAAGCTTCAAGGTTAAAAAACAATGAAGCTTTTGAGAATTGTAATGAGCTTTGTGTTTGATGAAGAAAGTTTAGTATTTCAAGGAGAAGGGAAACGGCAGTTTTCCCTTTTTTCTTTCAATTTCAGCGAGGTCATTATGCCAAAAAATCGCCGATTTATCAATAAAAACCATGAAGAAAAAGCCCATCCAGATAGTCCTGATGGGCTATTGGTTGCTGCATCAAAAAATAAGCGTTTCGCACATCGATTTGTATCAGAATTCAGAAAGTTACAAGGAGTTAAAAATGGCTGCAACAGTCACCAGTCTTGATGATTACAGAGTTAAAAACGAAGTCAGGGAGAATACCGTGGCTGAGATTGAAAATGGGTATACCAGAGTAGCGAATGAGCTACTTGAAGCGATAGCCGGTGCTGATTTAACTGTCAGACAGATAAAAATCTTACTCACTATAGTCAGAAAAACTTATGGCTTCGGCAAAAAGCTTGATCGAATTACGAATACACAAATTGCAGAAATAACAGGTATACATCATACCCATGTTTGTAAAGCAAAGAATGAAATGATTTCAATGAATATCTTAATCCTGGAAAAGGGAAGAATAGGAATTAACAAAAAAATATTTGAGTGGAATTTTAATATTAGCCAAAATAGCAAAAAATTAGCCAATTCAGCTAATGATAATAAATTAGCTAAGTCAGCTAATAAAAGTTTAGCCAAGTTAGCTAATGTTAGGTTAGCTGAGTCAGCTAAACACAAAAGAAATATTTTAAAGAAAAAAGAAAATACTCCCCTAACCCCTCACGAGGGGAATGATGAGAAATTAATTTCTAACAATCGAAAAACCAAAATCCCCTATCAGGAAATCCTACAAGTTTACAACGAGACGGTAGGTGACAGATTACCCAATGCTGAATCACTGAACGACAAACGAAAACGGGCTATTGGTAAATTCTGGAAAGAACTCAAAAACCCTTCGGTTGATGCTGCCAGAAACTATTTTGAAGTATTTGTTGAAACAGCAAACCCGTGGTATTTCGGAGAAAATGACCGAGGCTGGCGAGCAAGTTTTGATTATCTGCTAAGGCCTGACACGGTAACAAAAACTAGGGAAGGGGCGTTATGAGTTATCAAGTGGTCATTCAGTCAAGGAGGACAGAGCGAATGACCGAAGTTAAAAGTTAGCATTTTTACCTCAGGTTTAAAATTCAATCTCAATTTGCTATTCAGATACCCGTTTAAAATACACCCCTTTTCATTCTAAACCGTTTTCTCGATAAAAACGTATTATTCTCACCACTAAAATTTTATCGCTGCTCAGAATGCGATACAGCGCGTTTTAGATTTAAGGAATGACCCGATGAGATATAGTATTAATCAAGTACCTAATAACATCGCTGCTGAGCAAAGTGTTATTGGTGGTTTGTTGATAGACCCAATGAGCGATAATGCTTCAAAGGTGTTTTCACTGCTAAGCCCTGATGATTTTTATGCCACGCACCACCGATTGATTTATGCAGAAATGCGCGCGATGAGCCGGAGACGTCAGGCAATCGATATCATCACGGTGGATGAAGCGTTGTCTAAATCAGGGATGGCTAAAAAGGCCGGTGGATTTGCCTATCTTGCTGAGATAGCCAAAAATATCCCGAGTGCCGCAAATATCGTCAGTTACGCAAAAAGTATCAAAGAGTGTGCAGTAGAACGCTATACGGTTGAAAAAACCATTGAGATTCAACAACTGTTTATTCAGCCTAATACGCTAGAATTTAGTGATAAAATTGATATGGCGCAACGTCTGATTGATGAAGCAGCAAAGTTTGGCAAAGTGGGTTACAAAACAGGGCTTAGCCGGATTGATGATGTATTGGACAATACGTTTACAGAGATTTGTAACCGTCAGGATAATCCTGAAAAGGATTGTGGACTCAAAACAGGATTTAGGGACTTTGACGACTTGCTTAAACCCAAACAAATCGTTAATGGTTCGCTGTTTGTTATTGGGGCACGCCCCAAGGTGGGTAAAACGACTGTACTTACTGAAATGGCGAGAAATGTGTCAAATCAAGGGAAAGTGGTGCTGTTGTTTAGCATGGAAATGACGGATAGCCAATTAGCCGAGCGCATGTTAAGTCAACAATCCAATCTTAATTCAAATCGGTTTTATGAGAAACTGGCAGAGCACGAATGGGATGAGCTGAGTAATGCAATGGGTAGACTCAAACAGTGCCCAAATATCTGGATTGATGATACGCCAGCTATGACTTTGCATCACATACAATCAGAATGTCGTAAAATAAAACGTAAAATAGGCGATATTGGGTTTATTGGCGTTGATTATTTAACACTGATGCAGACTGAAAAAGCTGACAGAAACGATTTAGCCTACGGAAATATCACTAAAGGGTTAAAAGTTTTAGCAAAAGAACTTAATACTGTTGTCGTGTTATTAACACAATTAAACCGAAGTTTAGAACAGCGCACCAACAAAAGACCCATGCCCAGTGACAGCCGCGATACGGGGCAAATTGAGCAGGATTGCGATTATTGGTTAGGGATTCATCGAGAATCGGTTTATGACACGGAAGCAGATAAAACGCTAACAGAACTCATACTACGGTTAAATCGACATGGTAAAACAGGCACGGTTTACGTTGACCAGAAAGGACTAAGTATTTTCCCTATTGACCAGCATGTAGCCGCAGCAAAAAGCCAACCACAAAAAGAACCTAAGCGTTATTCAGATAAGAAATTCTAATCAGGACACCCTCCAATGAAATACCAAATTGAAGCAACCCTTGTTAAGGATGGCGGCGAACCTGTGCATTGGCAGCGCTTTAGCGACAAAGCACTATCAGAAAAAGATTGCCTGAAAATGTTATCCCAGCCGTCCATGTTCAAAATGCAATTTAGAG
The DNA here is from genome assembly GCF_004768525.1 of Arsenophonus nasoniae. Taxonomy (NCBI): domain Bacteria; kingdom Pseudomonadati; phylum Pseudomonadota; class Gammaproteobacteria; order Enterobacterales; family Morganellaceae; genus Arsenophonus; species Arsenophonus nasoniae. The sequence continues at coordinate 2,389,011 of NZ_CP038613.1, read as the reverse complement.
AGCTGGATTACTACTGGACTGTTGGCAGTGGCAAGGCTGGAAAATGTGACAAATTGCCAAAAGTGTTAATAAAGAATTTCAGTTGTATAAAAATAAAATAATAGGCAGGAGGCGCATTTGGAAGACAAATTACTCTTCCACGAATCAACGAAACAATCCGTCTGGCAAACCTTAAAAGCTGTTCTCGCAACAAACCAACCGCATCAACTTATTATCAAGCCTTTCAAGCAGACTCGAAGCCTATCGCAAAATTCACTTTTTCATTTGTGGACATCTGAGATAAGCAAATATCTGTGTGCTAACAACGCTAATTATACCGCTGAGCAGGTGAAGGAAATGTTGAAACATACATTCTTAGGTTATGAAGTTGTAGAGCGTATCGATGTGACCACACAGCAGCCAGAGCGCGTCAGAACGCTCAGGAGGACATCAAAACTTGATACGGGTGAGATGCATGTTTTTATGCAAAAAGTGGAATGCTGGGCGATTGGCATCGATTGTTTCGTGGCAATACCGGAAAGCTCGGAGTATATGAAATTAAAACAGGAACAGGAAACTTAAATGGCACTTAAAAGGGATAAATACGATGCCGTGTTCTCTGAATTAGTCCGCGAAAGAACCAACTGGATATGTGATTATTGCGGACGATATTTTCAGCATGAACGCGCTAAACTGCACTGCTCACACTTCAAATCAAGGCGACACAAAGCCACCCGTTATCACCCCTTAAATAGTTTTTCGCACTGCCTAGGCTGTCATCGTAAGTTAGGCGAAGACCCCTATGAATTTACCGCGCATGCAGAAATAACGTATGGCGAGATGACTATTGCTGAAATAGCGAGGCTGGCAAATACCCCTTTAAGGCTCAAGGTGGGTGAAATGGATGAAATCTACCGTCAAATGAAAAGTGAGCTTAAGCGAATGAAAACGATGCGACTTGATGGATTTATAGGGCGCATTGAGTTTTTTTTACCGGATTGGTATCAGGCAGGTATCACCTTTCGAATGGGCGAAGAAAAAGCCCACACATTTTAAACCACCATAACTATTCAACGCAGGGCATTGAAAGCATGCCCCTATTTCTATTTTTGCCGGAGGGGAGATGAGTAGGCACGTAAAAGATTTACTGGAAGCATGGGGAAACTGGAGCATGAGCCGCATTGGAACCGAATACAAAGGTATGTCTTCCATTGCTCCTGTTAAATTCGACGATGACAGACCTTGGCTAAGCGATGAAGAAGGCGAAATTGTCGATAAGGCCGTGGCAGGATTAAAAAGATATGACATCGATGGCTACAATATCATTTGCTTACATTATCAGCACCATATTTCATGCCGAATGATAGCTAAAAACTGGAAGAAAAGACCGGATTATATCACTGCTTACATGGGTAGGGCTGAATCCTACATAGCGGGCACTGTTCACACACTCCTTAAAGCAACAAATTGACAACACCGTATCGACTATCGTATGCTGACCGCACTAGAATTTATACGCGGATTCCGCACCCGATAGCCATGCGGCTTTTTTATGCCTGTAATACGGCATGATTGCATCCAAATAATGATCGGGTGGAGAGGCGTAATACAAAACCCAAAAGGGGAATATGCCCGGAGTGTCGTATAAGCTCTAGTTGACGCCCGATCACCATCTACTAATTGGTGATTGGTACTAAAATTATACGGAGGTCATTATGACTGCTCAAATAACTGTTAGTAACCTTTCTATTATCACCCATAAGAATATACCCGTAATTACAACTGAACTATTGGCGCAAATTTACGGTACTCAGCCCGTACGAATAAGACAAAATCACAATGAAAATAAAGATCGATTCATTGAAGGAAAACATTATTTTAAAATTTCGGGTGATGAGCTTAAAAATTTGCGAGTAGCTTTTAACTACTTACAAATTTCACCAAAAACCAGAGTGTTAATCTTATGGACGGAACGCGGATCGGCCAGACACGCTAAAATGCTTGAAACTGATCAAGCATGGGAAGTCTTTGAACAGTTAGAAGATTACTATTTCCATTCAGAAAAAACATTTAATCCGCCTAAACACTATCCAGAAGCAAGAGAATTGTTAACCGCAGATGACACCTCACATCTTTCTCGTTTAATTTGGACGATGGCCAACGGCTTCCGATTTGAGCGTTCATGGACACAAGGCATCTGGTATGCTTTACGTCATGTAACAGGCGTAGAGTCACCACAAAATTTTGAAGTTAATCAGATACCGATAATCGCAAAAGAATGCGAAAAGATTTATAACTTCACCAATGGCGTTAAAGAAGCGATCTATGAAGCGGAGAAACAGGCAGTAAGGCGAGTACTACGCAAACGTGAGGACGCAGACAAGGTGTTAGCTGAGATGAAACAATTACTTGAAGAGAGTAATCAGGAGCATACTTTTGTTTTGACCGATACATTAGCACGCTGGCAACAAGCAGAGATACAGCAATTTTTACAGCGGCGTTAAATACTGATCAAATCCTCAGTAAAATACTTGACTGTCCGCACATCCGTACAGTATTATATGCTATAGTAGCGCAAAGCTATTGAGTTAGCGCTTAAACATATATTAGAACCTCGCTTTTTGCGGGGTTTTTTGTTTTACGCCACCGCAATACTCACACAAACAATAATCAAAACGAGTAAGGCGGCTCCCTGTTTAATCCAAAGCAATGGAACCCTCAGTGGGAGGGTATATGCGCATGTCAGAAAAATACTCAACACCTGCGGCCTATCTGTGGGGCATCATGACCTCCATCGGTGGCGTTATAACAACGTTTTTTGATTTTTTAACCCTTGACCAGTGGGTAGCGGTGATGGGTATCGGCTGCACGATAGGGACATTTTTAATCAACGTGTACTACCGCAAAAAGGAGTACAAACTCAAAGAGCGTCAGTATGAAGATACCGAAAAAAATATTGATGGCAACAGGCGGTAGCGCATTGTTTCTGGCATCAAGCATGATAACGCATTTTGAGGGATTGAGGCTTAAGCCCTATTTTGACGGTGGCGGTGTGCTTTCTGTCTGTTATGGGCACACAGGTAACGATATTGAGCGTAACCGGACGTACACGCAAAAAGACTGCGATAAATGGCTTGATGACGATTTAAAAGCGGTAAAACGTTACGTTGACCCGCTGGTTAAGGTCAATATCAATACGCTAACACAGGCAGCTCTTTACTCATTTGCCTACAACGTGGGTGTGGGGAATTTCGCCAAATCAACGTTACTCAAAAAGCTCAACGCCAATGATCGAAAGGGCGCTTGTGATGAGATGAAGCGATGGGTTTATGTCGATGGCCGAAAGTGGAAGGGATTAATGAACCGCAGGGAAATTGAGAGCGTAATATGTTTTGGCGACCTGTCACACCCATCTTGATAATCATTGTTGGATTGATGATTTATCTCAGCGTTGTCTTATCAAACTACAAAAATCTGAAAACACAATACCACACGCTAAAACAGGAATATCACGCACAAATTGAAGCGGTGAAATTACAGCAGCAAAAAATCGATGCTTTGCACCAACTCGACATTCAACAGACTGAGAAACTCAATAATGCCAAAGCTGAAATTGCTAAGCTGCATGATGCTGTTCGTGCTGGCACTAAACGGTTGCGCGTCAATGCCGTGTGTCGTGCATCCAAAACCACTACCCCCAAGAGCCGATATGATGAAGCCACCCCACAACTTGGTGAGGTGTCAACGATCACCGAAAACTGATCCACTTTTTATCTAAATCCGATCAATCAAAATTGATCCACTGTTTTACTCAGTTATTGCTCCTGAGCGCCGCTTATCTTTCAATCGGTAGCTTTCACCGCTTAATTGCAGTACATGCGAATGATGAAGTAAACGATCAAGCATAGCGGCAGTTAATGTTGCGTCATCAGCAAAAGCACTTGGCCATTGCCCAAATGATAGGTTACTCGTCAATATGACACTGCCATGCTCATAACGCTTGGCAATCACATTGAAAAACAGGTTTGCTTCTTCTCGCCCAAACGGCAGGTATCCAATCTCATCGATAATCAACAACTTCGGGGCCATCACCGAACGTGATAGATATTGTTTGAGCTTATTTTGTCGTTTGGCAGTTGAGAGTTGCAACATCAGTTCAGCTGCCGTGGTAAAGCGGGTTTTCTTCTTGGCCTGTACTGCTTTTAATCCTAACCCAATAGCTAAATGCGTTTTGCCTACACCGCTTGGGCCAAGCAACACGACATTTTCATTACGTTCAATAAACGTTAATGCGCTTAATTCCTGTATGTGTTGTTTGGGGATCCCCGTTGCAAACTTAAAATCGAACGTATTAAGTTCTTTATGTGCTGGGAATCCTGCCATCCGACTCAAAAGATTACGAGTTCGTTCATCTCGTTGTTGTTGCTCACATTTTAACAGGGACAGTAAAACTCTCCGTAGCTTTTGTCTTGGGCAATGCATTTTCGGCAAGTGATGACCAATGAGTCGGAATAGAATTTAATTTCAATGACTCACACAGGTGTTCAATTTGTTCATGCAATAACATGTTCACCTCCCAGTAATGCTTCGTATACGCTGATTGAGTGTTGCAAACTGACAGATTCAAGGGCGGTACGATAGGGATATTAAGCGTATTAGTCTGTGGGATAGATTGGCAAACCCTTGCTGGTAAGGGTAGAAGAGACTTAACTTCCTTAGCTAATCTATCTGCTGGCTTCTCTAACGTTGTTCCATGAATTCGCTGATGGGCAACGCGTTGTAACCATGGACCCACTTTTGCATTAGCTATTTCAATATCCAGTTCAAGATTATGAGCACGAAGGTCGGTGTTTAATGGCACGATAAAGCTGTTTTTAAATAGTGGTTAAAGCGCTCTACTTTCCTTTCGTTTTGCCCTGTAGGGCTTGCAAGCCTTCAATTTAAACCCGTAATCTTTCGACATTTGAAGCATTTCGACATGTAATTTATGCTCACCTTCTGCATAAGCATCCCGTTCGATGATGAGGGATTTTGCGTTATCACACAATACTTCCTGTGGTACACCACCAAAGTAGTCGAAAGCTTCTCTTAAACCTTGCTGCCACGATTCTGCTCGTTCATTATCAAAGAACTTTACATAACTCGCACGCGAATAGCCTAGCGTTGCAACAAACGCTTTCAGCGATTTTTTACCTCGCCGGATGCTGGTGAAGTCGATTTGCATTTGTTGACCTGGCTGTGTTTCAAAACGGACGACTACTTCGGGAACAATGCTTGGTTTAAATTGACAAACAAATCGGCGTAATTGAGCAATACCACCTTGATAGCCGTTTTCAACTACCTCATCAAATAAGACTGTTGCAGGGATCCAATCAGGTTTAGCCAGTTCAATTCGCTGAAGCAAATAAGGTTTAAAGGGGGATAATTTAGTCGGTTGTTGACTTCTTTTAGCATAAGTTGGCATTGTCTGTTGTTGTAAATGATGTTTTACGGTGTTACGGGATATACCCAACTCACTGGCAATTTTTCGAAGGCTTTGTCCTTGTGCAAAGCGAACATGAATATCCACAAATATCTCCTTGGTTAACATAAATTATCCGTACAAAAATGTGCGAATAATACCAAGTGGATCAGTTTTAGATGATCGTTAGTGGATCAGTTTTGCATGATCGGTGACAGTGAGGCAGCTCGACAAGATTATTTCCGTCTCAGAGCGATGATAGTTGAGAACGAAAAGCAAACGGAATACTTACAGCAGTACATTAAATCACAGTGTCAATGAATCGTTAATTGGCACGTTCAAATCTTAACAATTACCGCGCCCTCACCGCGCATTTAAATAAACCCGAGACAATTCACAAAATAGACCTCAGAGAACGTCAGTCAATCATGATGCGTTCGGTGTCTGTTCGTTCTGTGTGAGCTGAGGTCTCTTTTTTGAAAGGTTAGCATCATGAAATATCCAAAAGTAAATATTTATGGCATTCCTGTTAGAGTTGATGAAGAAGGACGTTTTAGTCTCAATGATTTGCATGCGGCAGCAGTAATAAAAGGTGAAGCTACAGAGTCTCAAAAGCCAAGCAAATTTATGAGAAGTTCTCAGATTAAAAATTTTGTTCAAGTATTAAGCGCGGGACAAAATTGTCCTGCGGTGGTTGTAAATAATGGTGGATGTTCCCATGGTGTATGGGGGCTAGAACTTGTTGCTATTAGGTATGCCGCATGGATAAAACCGGAATTTGAAATACAAGTTTATAATACATTTCGTCACATGGTGATGAATGGATTTGATGCGATGTATAGACTTAATCAACTTGATTTAACAATTAATTCAGAAAGCAAAGAGATTAGTCAATGCGCGAGTAAAATGGGAAGGTGGGGAGCTGGAGGAAGAAAAAGGTTATTAATGACAGCAAGAGAAAAAATGATTGAAGAAGTTCAACCATTTTTACCTGGCGTTCATTGAGGATTTGAGATCCGAGCTGGATTTAATAATTATTTATGAGCCTCCAATTTCAGAGGCTCCTATAAACTTTTGGCATTAACTACTGCTTATCAAAACAATCAAAAACTTACATCAAAAGTAAGTTTAAATTAAATAACCAGCATTTTATTCCGTATGGTATCAAAAAATACCGGTGATTTATTAAAGTTAGCAGAATAATGTTCTGAAATATTTGAATTTGATAATTGTCAAAAAATAGATAGATAGTTGGATTCCTTAAAATGCACAAAGAAACAGCAATATGTATTGCTAGCGGCCCATCTTTACTATCACAAGATGTAGAGTTGATTAAAAATTACACAAAAATTGCTGTTAATTTAAGTTACAAATTGGCTAAAGACTGTGATTATTTAGTCGCTGGAGACTATAAATTCTGGCTGCATCATTTTGATGAGATAAAGAAAGAAACAAGCGCTCAGCTATTTACACGTAGTAAATTAGCAGCTGCAAAATATAATTTAAACTTGCTTGATAACTGCAATAGAACAGTATGCAACAGCGGACAGCTGGCAATTGAATTAGCAATGACATTAAAGCCAAAAAAGATAGTATTGATAGGCTACGATTGTAGTATAAAAAATGGAATGCATTTTCACGGTAAGCACATAAAAGAGTTAGATAATCCAACTGAAAATTTGACAAAAAAATGGCAACAGGATTTCAAAGAATTAGCAGATAAAATTGATATCAAAATAGTCAACTGCTCACGATATACAGAATTAGATTGTTTCCCGCGCAACACACTACAAAGCGAACTTCAAAGTGACTACTAAAAAAATTTTTATTGATGGCATGTTGGGTATTGGCGACAACATATGTCAGCGTCCTTTTGTTAAAACGTTGGCCAAAGATCATGAAATCTGGATCAAGACAGCAACACCCGAAATCTACAACGGCATAAAAAACTTACATTTCGTAAAGACAAATACAACTTTAAGAACACAAGCAATACATGAAAGTATTACGCCTACATTTTTCGAAGAAGCACCAAAAGATGCTGAAAGACGAAGAATACACTATGGGGTGAAAGATTTACAAACCGGTTCAGTTTATTCAACGATGCAAAAACAGTTTAAATGTGAACCGGAAAAGCTAGATTTACCTCGTTATCGTGCGTTAAGTTTAAATATCGTTGATAAGAAACCCATTGCACTCATAAGACCCACGACTGAGCGCACAGAGTGGCATAACGCAAGCCGTGGGCCAAAGAATGAGTATATCGATGAAGTAGCAAGATTATTATCGATGGCGGGATATTACGTTATCAGCGTGGCTCATAATGAACAAGACAAAGAATGGATCACACATCCGACGCCTTTTTCTCATACTAAATTTCATCGTGGTGAGCTTAATTTATTGCAGTTGCTTTCACTTGTTGAAATGGCTGAAATCGTAGTCATTGGCCCATGCTTAATATTTCACGCCGCACTAGCTTATAAGAAGAAGATGATCTGTTTGTTCGGCGGAAATGGTGGAAATAATCATCATGAGAAAATAACAGACGATAAAGTTACCGATTTGTCTAATTCATTGATGATATATCCAGACAATTTTTGTTTTTGTCAACAGATGAAACATCACTGCGATAAAACTATTTCTAATTTAATCCCAAAAGTTAAGCCTTTTATCGATAAAGCGCGATTATCATTCACAAAAAGATAAAACATGAAAATATTCCAAGAAGAATACAAAAACGGCTTTATTTTTCTGCCGAGAATAGGTGTTGGATATTATCCAGTGCCGAATAATCGACCTTATGATGATAAATACTTTGATAAATATCAAAAAATGTCGGAAACGAAGTTGGGCAAGGAGTTAACAAAGTCTCGGATTGAACTTATTTCTCGTCATTACGAAGGACTAGTTTTAGATGTTGGTATTGGTTCAGGTCAATTCGTCACTGAAAGAGAAAATACAGTCGGATTCGATGTTAATAAAAAGGCTCTGATTTGGCTGAAAGAAAAAGACTTATATAGAAATCTATACACTCACAAATATAATGCACTTAGCTTCTGGGATTCACTCGAGCATATAGACGAGCCGCAAATTGCAATTCAACAAGCCAGAAAATGGGTTTTCGTTTCAATTCCAATTTTTGGTTGTGGTGAGCATGTCATCAGATCACATCACTTTAGACCGACAGAGCATATCTGGTATTTCACGCATCAAGGAATCATTAATTTCTTTGACTCGGAAGGATTTGAATTAAAAGAACATAATACGATTGAAACAAATCTTGGTAGAGACGGGATAGGTAGTTATGCGTTTAAACGTAAGCCAATAAACAATGGATAAGATATGGCAGGAAAAACATTATACAAAGAAGAATATGCAGAACAAGCTAGAAAACTATGCTTGTTGGGAGCTACAGATGAAGAGCTGGCAAAGTTTTTTAATATAGCAGAATCAACATTATACAACTGGAAAAATGAATTCCCTGAGTTCAAAGAGTCGATTAAAAGCGGAAAAGATGTTGCAGACGCTGAGGTAGCAAACTCTCTTTATAATCGAGCCATGGGCATTAATTATACAGAGAGGAAAGTAAAAAATGAGGGCGATAAAGAAATAAAAGAAATAACAGAAAAATTTATCCCCCCAGATCCAACAGCAATTATTTTTTGGCTTAAAAACAGGCAAAGAGATAAATGGGGAGATAAAAAAGAAAATAATAACGACGATAAAAAAATATACATTCACAACTCACTTCATATTCCGAATTCGATAGAAAACAAAGATGACGATTAATATTCACTTACCTAAGTTACATAGCGGTCAAAAAGAGTTATATCAAAAATCAATCAATCATCGATTTAACGCTTGGAAATGTGGCCGGAGATTCGGGAAAACAGCATTAATACAAATACTTACGGCATCAGTTACAACGCAATTCTTTTATCGACATGGAATGAAAATACCCAATGCTGGGTTGGTAGGGATATTTACACCAGAAGTAAAACAACAAATTGAGATTTTCGATACTGTTGAAGAATATTTATATCCGCTGATAACAAGAAAAGCACGCAATCAGGGCTTAATACGCTTAGAAAATGGCGCAAAAATAGACTTTTGGGCGCTTAATGATAATAAGTTGGCCGGTCGGGGTCGTGAATATAATAGAATCTTAATCGACGAAGCTGCTTTTACAAAAAACAAAGAAATGTTGGAAGAGGTTTGGCCAAAAGCGATTAAACCAACATTACTAACCACCAAAGGGGGTGCAGATGTTTTTTCAACCCCTAACGGTATAGATGACGAAAACTTCTTTTATGCTATCTGTAATGATCCGTCACTGGGCTTCAATGTATTACATGCACCAACCGCTAAAAATCCATTTATTCCTCAGTCTGAACTGGATAAAGAGAAAGAAGATAACGATCCACGTGTATATCAACAAGAATTTGAAGCTGAATTTATTGATTGGTCAGATGCTGCATTATTGGATGTCAATAAAATGCTGGTTGAAGGTGAGCCAGTTGAGCCACCGACAACTTGTGATCTTGTTTTTGCTGTTATGGATACAGCACTAAAAGGTGGAACAGAAAATGACGGTACAGGGGTAGTTTTCTTTGCATATGAAGAGACTTATGAAGAGCCGAAACTCACTGTTATTGACTGGGATGTTACACAGATAAGAGCATCATTACTGCCTGAATTTGTTCCTTCTGTTTTAGATAATCTAGAGCTGCTAGCAAGAAAATGTAAGCCAAGACGCGGTAGTGGTGGTATTCATATCGAAGATGCAGCCATGGGCGCCATTTTAGCTCAGAAAGCGGAAACAGAAGGTTGGCATATGACTCCGATATCTTCTGTATTGACGTCAAAAGGAAAGGATGAACGCGGCGTGATGGCTTCTAAGTATCACTACTTGGAAAAATGCAAAATAACAAAAGAAGCTTATGAAAAAGTAACATCCTTCAAACAAAAAACAGCAAATCATTTAATCAAACAAATTGCAGGATTTCATCTAGCAGATAAAAAAGCACATAAAAGAGCTGACGACCTGTTTGATTGTTATGTATATGGATTATTGCTGGCATTTGGTAACTATGAAGTAATTTAATCGGGAACAAAAATGGCGGAAATAGAAACATTAAATTCATCTAATTCACAGCTACTAAGCTTATTAGAGTCTACTGATATTAAGCCAGGATCCCGTGCGGGCTATCAACTTTGTAAATTACTTTGGGCTTATCATCCTTTGGGTGGAAAGCTAGTTGAAAAACCAATAACTATGGCACTTTGCAAACCCAGATCATGGAGTGTAAAAACTGATCCGGAAGAAAGAGTAATAAATAGATTCAAAGAAGTTTGGGAAAAGCTAAATATCACGCAAAAAATCAAAGATGGATTTTTTACAGCCAGATGTTACGGCGCATCAGCTATCGGAGTTGGAACATTAGATAAAAAAAGCGATGAATATTTAGATAGAGAAGATTTAAGAGAAGATAATATATTTATTAACATATTTGATCCTCTTAACGTAGCAGGTTCAATGGTGACAAGCCAGGATCCGAATAGTCCTGATTTTCAACAGGCTGATTTGTATTTAAATATTGCTAATCAATATTGGCATCCTTCCAGAACTATTAAGATATTCAATGGTTCTCCTATTTATCTTGAATATCAAAGTTCATCTTATGGATACACAGGAAGAAGTGTTTTTTTAAGATCGCTCTATCCGCTTCGTTCTTATTTAAAAACAATGGAAGCTAATGAAACTATTGCAGAAAAAATAGCATTGATAATTGCTAAAATATCACAAAATAGCTCCGTCATTAGCAGTGTAATGCAAAAAGTTGGTGCAATTAAAAGATCTTTCGTTAAGTCTGGAAAAAATGGAAACATATTACAAATTGGACCAAATGATTCTATTGAATCTTTAAATTTAACCAATGTTGAAGGTCCACTTAGCAAGAGTCGTGATCAAATTATTTCTGATATTGCATCAGGTAGCGACATACCTTCAATATTGATAAAAGAAGAAGCTTTTGCTGAAGGATTTGGAGAGGGAACAGAGGATTCAAAAGCCATCAGTCAATACATTGATGGTGTTAGAGAAGCTATTGATCCTGTGATGAATTATTTTGAGGAATTAATTCAATACGTAGCCTGGAATGAAGATTTTTATAATTCATTGAAGGAAGAGTTTCCGGAAATAATTACAGAAGATTACAAGACCACATTTTATAAATGGAGAGATGAATTTACCGCATCTTGGCAAGAGTTAGTTGAAGAATCACCGAATAAACGTAGAGAAAGTGATGGCGTTGTAATACAAAATGCGGTACGACTTTATGCTATTTTATCTCCTAATTTAGATCCAGAAAATAAAGCCATTGCCGCCGAATGGTTAGTTAGCATTGCCAATGAAACTGAAACTTATAAAAAATACCCATTCATTTTAGATTTAGACATTTTAAAAGAATTTCAGCCTACTCAGGAGGAAATCGATCAAAGTGGAAAAGTTATCAAACCACACTGGTAAAACATTTTATCAAGTTGTTACAGAAGCAATTAATTATTATTTAAAATACGGATGGAAATCGAAAAATAAATTAATTGAATGGAATAAGAAATTAAAAATTGCTGCAACTAAAAGATTTCCAAAAGAAGATGATGTAATAAATAATTTAAAAAAAATATATAAAAGATTGGTTATTGATGGTGGTGCATTAAAAAACAAACCGTTTGAAGGGCCTACAAAAATAACACTCGATAAAATAAAACCTAAATTAAGAAAAGAATTAGATAAAAGAATATTTGCCAGCATTAATTTGATTAAATTAAATAGAGAACAGGCGATAGAAAAAACATTACAACGATTTAATGGGTGGGTGACATCTATTCCACCGAATGGTTATTTCGATGAAGAAACTCGCAAGAACAAACATAAAATAGTTAAATCTGTTCAAGAAATAGATTATGTGAATAGAAGACTAGCGATTGACCAGGGTCATAAGCTAACAGCTAATGTTAAATATCTTTTAGCTACAGAGGGTAAAGCTATTGCTTTGACATGGCACTCACCCTGGCGAAGACCTGGTTATGATTATCGAGAAGATCATAAAGAACGTGATGAAAAAATATATTTAATTCGTGGTTCATGGGCTGACGAAAAAGGATATTTAAATCCAATTAATGGTTATTATGATGAAATAACATCTGTTGGCGAAGAAGTTAATTGTAGCTGTCAGGCTATTTATATTTATGCGCCACAAAAATTGCCAGACGAATTTTTAACGGAGAAAGGTAAAATTGCATTTAAACGAATTTGAAATTGCCAATAAAATAAAAGATGGCGATTTACCTTCGCCATTTAAATATTCAAATATGTGGCTCGTAAATATAAGAATAACCGGAACAGGAATGGCTTATCGTTCTGGTTTAAATGAACACGTTTGGCGTGATCCTGCTATTTATTTAAATGAAAATTTTTTAAAAAGAATAAATGGATTGCCGGTTATTCGAGATCACCCAGATAAATCATTATTAAATGACGATGAATTTAAAAATAGAATTCTTGGCACGGTCATGTTGCCTTACATCAAAGACGAGGAAGTATGGGCAGTTGTCAGAATTTATAGCAACGAAATCATAAAAGAAATACTAGATGGAACAGTATCTACTAGCCCCGCTGTTTCATTCAATGATAGTTCAGGAAATATTCTAATTGATGACAAAGAAAGTCATTTATTAATCGAAGGTAAGCCAGCTTTAGTTGATCACATAGCCCTAGTCACTAAAGAGCATGGCTCAATCGGCGTCTGGGATAAAAACCAAATACCGGAAGGGGTCGAAATTTCTAACAAAAAAGGTACGGAAATGGAAAAAGAAGAGTTAAAAGCCATGCTTGAGGCCTTTGCAGGATCACTTGGCACTAAAGTTGATGCGTTTAATGAACAAGTAACATCAAGATTCGATGCAGTTGAACAGAAAATGAGTAATTTTGAAATTAGACTGGATGCAGCAAAAAAAGATGAGCACATCGAAGAAGATAAAACTAAACACAAAGAGATAATGAAAGAGATAAAAGAAGTCAAAGGACGATCAGATGCCGATGAAAATGAATCTCTTAAAAAAGAAATTGCGGAACTAAAAAGCCGATTAGATAAAAAAGACAATCGTAAAGACGAAAACGATGCTGAAAAAAAAGAACGTAAAGACAGCACTGAAGAAGAAAAAAGTAAGCGTGAGGATAGAAAAGACGAAAGTAAAGAGCATGAAATGGAACGAGATAAAGAGAAGGAAAACGATAAACGCAAAGATCGCAAAGACGAAGCTGGAAATGATAATCGCTTTAGCTGGACAGCGGAAGATAAAGATGAAGATGAAAGGAAAGACAGCGCAATGATCGATGCTCGCGTGAAAGCTGACTCTGCATTCTCAGCGTGCGGTAAAACTGCGCCACGTCCATTTGATGGAGAATCATCAATAGCTTATCGAAAACGTGCTTTAGCAGCAATGCAAAAATACTCACCAGAATATAAAGACGTAAAAATTAAAGATATTGCCGATTCTGCAACACTAGCAATGGCTGAAAAGACAATTTATGCAGATGCCGCTCAAGCAATTCAATTAAAACGTCAAAATACTCCTGGTCATTTATTTGAAGTGATTAAAACAGATGCAGCTAATCGACAAATAAGAACTTTTGAGGGCGATCCGGACACTTGGATGTCAGCGTTCAAACAGCAACCTCGCAAAGTTGTTAAGTTTAATACAAGTGGAAGGATGACAGCATAATGGCAACAATATCGTTTGATCCATGGAAAACCCAAGGTGGATTTTCTAATAGTTTTAACGTTGAATCTGATGGTTTGACTCAAGGTGATGCACAAGACGATTATGCAGTTAAATCACAATTATGCACAGGCCATATTGATAAAAAATTCACAGGAGCTATGTGGGGTGGTTATGGAATTTTAGAGCAAATTCCAGGCATTACTACAACGTCTACAGGTAGCATTATAAGCGCTGCTACAGCTACACAAATCAACGGATTTACTGTATTTAATCAAGCATATCACGGTTTGATCACTGCTAGCAGTCCAGTGCCTCAATTCACCTCACCAGGAACAGTTCATTATTATCGTCTTGGTTCTAATGCTAGAATTCCTTTACCGATCACGGCCGCAGTTGCTGCGTTAGCTAATGAAGATAGCCCAACTCCTGTGGATGCTTCAGATTTTGTATGGGATACAACTAAATTCATCATTGATGTAGGTTCCAGTGAAAGTAAAGGCCCTAAAGTCCCCATCAAATTATTAAAAGTAGTTGCAGCGAATAATAATTTAACTGTTAAGAAAAATACAGATGGCACGCTAGTTTGGGATACCACAATGCCTATCGGTTTGTTTATGATTTAAGGAGCGATAAATGAGTACTTTTGCACCGGCGGTTACACTCGTATCGCCTTCTTTTATGAATCCAGATATTTTGATGCAGTATTCCATGTAATGGTCAACAAATTCTGTAGAAGATCTAAGCGGCATTTTTTAGTTCATGATATTTTTGATGTGGCGTTAAATAACCAATCGTTGAATGGCGTCGATAATAATTGTAAAACTGAATATAATTTTCAACTTCACAGACAACAGATTGATGATTCATAAACGATAAACGGTTAAGTCTTTCTGTCTTTAAACTCCTAAAAAATCTTTCCATCACGGCATTATCGAGGCAATTACCTCGCCGACTCATGCTTTGAGTTATTTTCCGTTCAAAGAGGTGCGCCCTAAACTCCTCCGATGAATATTGGCAACCTTGATCTGAATGGAACATCAAACTTGTCGTATCCGGTAATTGCCGTTCAATTGCGTTATCTAAGGCTTCTTTCACTAATTTCGAATCCGGTTTTGTTGATAAGGCATAACCAATAATTTCTTTGGTGGCTAAATCCAACACACAGGCTAAATAGCTCCACCCATAGTGATGTCTAATATACGTGATATCCCCGACATAATAGTGATTATGCTGTTCAGGGGAAAATTGTCGTTTAAGCAAATTAGGGGCATATCGATGTTCGTTACCCGATGAGTGATAGTAGTGCTTTTTCGTTGGTCTAATTGCAACTAATTGATTTAATTTCATGATGTTCGATATTTTATAAGTGCCAATTTGGTGCCCTAAACCCTTTAACTCGGCTTGAATACGTCTTTTGCCATAAATTTGACCCGATGTATAAAAAATACGTTTGATTTCGCCACACAGTCTTTCATTTTCAACTGTCGGTATTTTCGTTTCATAATAAAAACTACTGCTGCTTACTTCAAAAAGATGGCATAACTCAGTGACCGTAAAATTGGGGTACATGATTTTCAGTTGCTTCACGATTTTGAGTTTTAATTGTCGAGGATGAAGTAAGCCGCGGCTTTTTTTAATATGTCATTATCCCTCTGAGCACGCTTAAGTTGAACTTCTAATTCTTGTATGCGCTGTTGCTCGGGTGTTAACGCTTTTGATTTTACAGGCGTATTCCCATTTAACTCGGCAAGATATTGTTGCTTCCATCGTGATACGGCAGATTTACCCGCACCGGATATTTTTTCAACTTGGATATTGCTATATCCACCTTCAACCATGAGTTTTGCATATTCCAGTTTTTGCTTTCCGCTAAAGGTTACTTTTACTTTTCGGGTCATATTTATACCTATAAGATTTTGCTTAATTATAAGCTATAAATCTCTACAGTTTTATTAGACCACTACAACCCCAAATCAACAAGCAGTTAATGTTCAGTTTATGGATGTTGCAGCTCCAACAGAAGTGCCAACGCCAACGCCAGATGGTGGTTTGACAACTTTATATACATGTCGAGCAACGCCTGGGTGGAACTTCCGTCCAGAAGGTATAACTTTATTATCTGCAAAATATAGTTAAATAAAGAGGACGGAAGTCCTCTCTATTTTCAGAGGGAAAAATGAAATTATTTATTGCTAATTGCACTCATCAAAAGCACAAGTTTAATTATAAATTACCAGAGAGTTATCAGTCTTTTGGGATGGACATTGATAAAGGTCAGCAAATTCAATTACCAGAAATGACCTCAAGTGAGATTGAATACGTGATCTCACAACATGAAAGTTACGGTTTGACTGATGTAAAGAGAATAAATAAAAAATTCTCAGGTCTTTGTTATTCAATCGATAATCCTATTAGTGTTTCAAAAATAAAAGATGGTCAGTGTCAAAAAAATGAAAATTTAGAGTCAATGTCAGAAGAGATAATGAAAAATACTGCCGCTGCTTCATTACAAAATTTGGAGCAAAAAATATTAGAAACTGGAAATATTCCCGACGGTTCTGTATTAGAAATTGATATAGAAGCAAAGCCGGTTGATCCTGAATTCAATAAAACTCCAATGAAGAAAAAACTGAAGGCACAACGTTAATGATTAAACCGACATTCGAGGGATTTTTAGATTTTGTCAGAAATATTATGAAAGTTCCTGAATCGGCTATTTCTGATGATGATCCAGCTTTAAAGTTTTGCTATGACACCGCCTTAGAATTTATTCCAAAATACCTAGGTCTCGAATTTCTGCCTCATATTTATGTAACAACTGTTTATAACTGCGCTGCTTCTTTTTTGATTAATTATGCTCAAGATACGCCGCCTGATACATATTGGTCAGATATTAGAAAGAGTTTAGGTATAGGCACTCCATCCTATGGAATAACGAACTCAGCAGCAGATCAGGGTACATCAGGTTCAATTGTGATTAGTCAAGCTTTGTCGAATCTTAGTTTAGCTGATTTGATGTTGATGAAAGATCCGTATGGTAGACAAGTCGTAGCAATTCTGATGGAAATGGGCCCACTTTGGGGATTAACAAAATGAAACTCAATCTTGGCGTTATCGATGTTATTTATGATTACGGTGATAATCCAGGACAAACAACACATGAAGTAGCGCAAGACCTAGAGCAACGATATCGATTATTCACGCATTTTTTCAACATGCATCAAAATGAGATAATAGAAGAGTTAGGAACTGAAATATTGTATTCAATTGTGAATCAAATTGAGCATGGTATTGACTCAAATGTTGACATGAACCTGGAACAAACAAAATTAACATTTCATAAGTTCCTAGAAAACCAAGAATTAGATGGGAAAGTTTATGGAGTTCCTACTAAAGCCTCGATACTAGGTGTTAATTCTAGATTAAAGAAAAAGAAAGGGCCTCCTAGACCTTCATTTATCGATGGAGGGCTATTGCAAACAAGTTTTCAAGCATGGGTAGAAAAATAAATGGCCAGCTTAGAAGAAGCTGCGAAAGTGGCAAATACACAACTTTCATCGGTATTACATTCAGCAGTAGAAACTATCTCGTCAGATCAGACAATCAAATTCAAACTTTATGTTAAGCAAGTATTGCCGATAGATGGTTTTGTTTACTGGGTTAATGCTGACATTTTAAATCAATCTGAATTAAAAAGATTGAACGTTACCGCTGCAAAAAGTTTGATAGTAAAGGGTAGTCTACATAGACAAGTGGTTAGCAGACAAGATGAAACAACGTCATTTTCAGTCGATAGAATTATTTTCACTCCCTTGTCAAAAATTGATGATTTCGATTTAGTTGATCCCCAAACAATGTATATCGGAGAATTTGACGCAGCTAGGTTTAATTTTTCGTTAATGCATAGCAAATATACTCAGGCTGGAATTTTCCACTATGAAGGGGTAGCTGTGTTACCGACGATGGAGACGCAGTTAATTGATAAAATAGAAGATATTCCCGATAAACTTGTTTTGTCTAATAGTGTTCCTATCTGGCTAAGCTTAAATAAATTTTCACAAGTTTATCCATCCTTTTTGTCGCCAGCTAACTTATATCCTCCTTATATCGTCGCCGACGTCAAAGAAACAAAACCGCTACAGATAGGGTCATTTTCAAAGAACAACACTCGATGGCAGTGGGTACAAGACAAAGTCAGAGTGACACTTTACGGATTGAATAATGAGCAAGCATTAGATTATGTAGATTACATTGTTCAATCAGCGCTAGAAGATGAAAGTTTCGGCGTTTCTAATATGCCGGTAGTTAAAGACGGCAAAGCTAATCAAGTTGAAATCAATGTATTAGCAAAACAAAAAATAATCGAATTTGAAGTTAATTATTACCAAGCGACGGCGAGAGAGATCGCATACAAATTAATAAAAGAAGCAATTTGCAATTATGAGGTTCACTAAATGTCTTATCAAATTGTTGATATAAATGTTTCACAAACGATTAGCGCCACGCCGTCTAATCTACAACAGAAAGCGGCATTTTTGTCGTACGGATATACTTCTGCTCAAATCGGAATACCACATTTAATAACAAATATAAAAGATTACAATGATATAACTCAGATACAAATAGTTTCATATACAGCAGAAACTAATTCAGCTAACACTGAAACAACTTTATATATAACCTATCCTGAAGATGTCAATTTACCCTACGAAAAAGGTGAAAATATTCAGTTAATTATTTCTGGATGTTATCCTGAAAAACCTTGGAATGGAGCACAATCAGGGGAAATATCAGAAGAGTTATCTAACACTATTGTGTGTAAATGGCTTAGATCTTGGGATTCAGAAACATCACCTTCAATTCTAGGTAAATTTACATTTACAAGTGATTATGCAGAAGGAATTAATCCTTATGAATTAACGGAAGATGTAAGGATTTTCTTTTCACAAGGTGCGAATGTTGGTGCTTATATTTTAGAGCTAGGCCCTATTCAATCTACTATTGAAGAGATAGCGCAAGAACAATTAAAAAGACTTATTGCATATGTGCAAGAACCAGAGGAAAAGATATATAGCTATCAATTAACGGAAGCAATTAGCTCATTAGAAGAAACACGTGCTTTTGTGAAACAATATGAAGCGCCGGATGCTATGCAATACTTTTTTGTAAAAGTTAAAGACACTAATCCTTACAAAACAATCAAATCTGCTCCAGCAATGACATTTAAGCGAAAATTAACGCCAGGAAGCTTGGAAGATCCATGTCCTTCTGGTGCTTTTTTGTGGAATTATGTCAGCCCATCTCCTTCTGAAGTTAATAAAGTTCCGCCTATGTCCTTTCGATATTTACGCGGCGTTGAAGCATTAAAAGAAAAAGATTCAATTTTACAAAAGTATGATAGTGATTTTATTAATTATGTTGGCACGGGCGCTGAAGGTGGAATTTCCAACACAATTTTGCTTAAAGGTGTGTTCAGTGATGGTAATGATGCAACGTATTGGTATTCAGTAGATTGGGTTCAGATTAATGTTAAGCAAGCATTAGCCAATGCAATCATTAACGGAAGTAATAACCCTATAAATCCGCTTTATTACAATCAAGATGGTATAGATAGACTACAAATTGTTGCTCAAAACGTGATGAATAGTGGCATAAGCTATGGCCTCATCAATCCTGATGTTACAGGTGGTGTAACGGTTAATGCAATTCCATTCAAAGAATATATCACAAATAATCCCAATGATTACGCCATAGGTCGTTATGCTGGTTTTTCAGTTGAATATGCACCCAATCGTGGATTTACAAAAATTATATTTAATATCAATGTAACACTACAGGCAGCTTAAGGAGTTATATATGCCAAATCCAATGATAAACCCAGGTGTACTTAATCGGGTAAGGGGTAGTGTTAAGTTTGTTGACTATCCGCAGTTAAATGTATCAGCTTCATATCTAGCACAAGAAGGGATAGAATTATTGTTTCAGGGTAATTTTGTTGATTCATTGCCGGTGATGGCAGGTGTTGTTCAGTCACCTCAACCTTACATTTTATTGGGTGTAAGAATTCATTTAGTAAGAAGCCAGGAACTTGCAAGTATTTATAAAAAACAATCTGAATTAAATTGCTTATTGGGAGACATAAGACTTTATACAGATAGCACAAAATATGGTGATTTTGATTTAATAAATACTGCATTAAATAATGTTGCCGATATGACATTCAACGGTACTGATCCTGGCGTAGTTATCACATTAACAGGAACCTATTTTGTTAATTCTTCTATGTGGGATGCTATCTAATGAAAATTAATCGTAAATTGAACTTAGTTGTTCCCGTTGATTTAAATGATGAAACTTCAGGATTTATACATTCAACACCCATATCAAAAGAAATTTTTCAAAAACATGTATTAATTTTAGCTAAAACTTACTCATTCATTTTTTCTGAAAACTTAAATGCGATATCAGGGCCACGAGTTGCCTATTTTTTGCTTAAACAAATAGCTGAAAGTCAGGGAGATTGGGAAGGTAAGGATGGTGTAGAGAATCCCTTAATTAATGAAATTATTCGCCTTTCAAATCTTGTTTACCCTAAAGAGAAAAAAGGCTATGACACAATGCCGCTTGAGGTTGCGATAGAGAAAGAGCTAATTGATATCGATGAGGCGATTAATGAACTGGTTTTTTTTACATGTTTCTCTGTGATCAACAAACCCGCTCAACTTGCAATATGGATGGAGCGGCTAAATTTGCTGTGGAATTGTGCAAGTACACCCTTGAATGTTACGGAATGGATTGCTTCTATCAAGACATCGAGTGCTACAGACAGTACTGGCGAGATGGAGAAACCATCATCTCAGCAATCCTCGACTATTGTGCCGGCTTAGGATTTTATGATCTCTTTATTGACTTGCCTATAAAAATATCAACTTCATCTCAATTCCGCGAATTATTAAAATGCAAACCAAGAGGATTGTTTAATGGCTAATTCCGTGCCAGTGCTTACTATTGATATTGATGATAGTAAAATAAAGCGATTAGAAGACGTTGCTAAACAATTCCATGATGCATTTAATACAATGCCTTCCGGTTCAATACCTTCTGGTAGACCCAGAGGGGGTTATATTCCAGGTAAAGAAAAATGGAATAATAAATGGATTTCTGCTCATGAAAAAGACATTCAATATAGTCCATTATTTAAAAAATCTGGGACAAATGAGTTTGATAAATTTTTTAATAATTTAAGCAAAGCATCTAAAGAAGCCTCTAAATCACTTAAAGAGCTAAATAAAACACTCAAGCAAACTGCTAACGTAGCCGGAGGTTTATTCTCTACAACATTAAGTTGGGGTGTGAAACTGGCTGCTTTTGGTGCGATTGGAACTGGTGGTTTTGGATTAATCGCTAAGGGTGCAGCAAATAGTTTATTATCCCCTCAAGGTAGAGGTATTTCTGTTGCTCAACAACAAGCAATCAATGTTGCCTTTGGTGGTAGAATATCGGGAATAAATAGCATTATAAATGATCTCAGTAGGGCTAAATATGATGTAAATTCTCCCACGCGACGCGCATTGCTATCTCAAGGAATTAATTACAACAATAATGCTTTTGAAAATATTGGCCCATATCTTCAATCTGTATTGAGAATTGCTGATCAACATCAAGGTGCTGGAGCGCAATTGAATGCCTTACAATCAATGGGATTCAATATTACAGCTGATCAACTTAATCAACTTCAAGCAAACAGAAATCGTTTACCGCAATTCATTCAAGAAATGCAAGCAAATGCAGGTGTTTTTGAAAGTCAGGCGCCCGATAGCACATACCGTGGTTATCAGGATTTAGTCGCTAATTTTACCAAAAATACTTATCAATTAAGTAATTCATTTTTAACCACATTAAGTAAATTAAATCCTGGGTTACAAAAATTTTCAGACGCAATAACTAAGGGATTAACCACATTTATTAGTGGGCCAAATGGTGAAGCTTTATTTGAAACCATTGGTAATGGATTGTCCAGCTTAGCAAAATGGTTAGGATCTGATAATTTCCAAAAAGACTTAAAAAGTTTTGTTGAATTGATAAAAGCGTTAGTAAAGGCTATTTCTGATGCTGTTAAATGGATTTCTGGTGTTTTTGGCGAAGTAGATAGAGCTAAAAATTCTGGATTCGTTCAAGGAAATATCTGGCAAGGAGTTAAAGAATCTTATTACTATGCAAATGATTTAGTAAATAAAGGATTAAAGAACGTTGGAGATTTATTGTTCCCAAGCGCTAAAGCGGCTACAACTAACGCGGTTTTGAATAATATCATTGGAACGGAGTCGAATTGGAATAATAGTAAAATAAATAAAAAATCTGGTGCCATTGGATTAGGACAAATCCTTCCTTCTACTGCGAAATTATATGGATTTGATATCGAAAGGCTAAAAACAGATCCTGAGTATAATTATTATGCATCCAAAAAAATATTTGAGGATAACTTAAAAAGATATAACGGAGATTACGCTAAATCATTGGCTCAATATAACGGCGGAAATAAAGCTGTTATGGGGAATAGTCTTAATCTTAATAATGAAACTATAAATTATTTATTAAAAATACTTCGAGCCGTTCCTGAAGCTGCTGCTCAACATCCCGGATTAATCGATGCTCTTACCTCAGCTCAATCGCAATCCAGTATTCCAGGTAATGGGAAAAATAGATTTATCATACAGCTAGAGACAGTTGATACTCCAGGGGCTGATAGTAATTTACAAATACGATCTCAGAAACAAGTAGCATATTAGGTTATAATATGGCAGCAAATATTATTCAAAGTACTTTTTCTCTTGCCTTCGAAATATCCCCCCATCATTTTAAATGGCGGAATTGCAAAAGATATTCCTGGAAATTCTTTGCCTATTGCAGTATTTACAGAGGCATTAAGTATTGTTGGCGGTGTTTTGCAAGGAAATGTAAGTGCTTCAACTAAATTTTATCCCATGGCGGGGACAACACTAATACAGCAAGACATTGGTAATTACAATTTTTTCAATCAAATAACCGCAGCCAATGCGGTGATAAAAAAACCAAATAGAATTATCATGCAAATGATAACGCCTGTTAATACATCTGGTAATAAATACACAAAAAAAGTATTAACCTTTGGCGCTTTAAAATCGGCTTTAGATTCACATAATCAGGCCGGAGGAAGCTATACAATTTTAACGCCAGCTCACATTTACACTGGCTGTTTGATGAGAAATTTTGTTGATAGTTCAACATTATCTAGTGAAAATAAACAAACTCAATATAGCTGGATGCTTGAATTTGAACAACCCGTGTTAGCTTATAGAGAACTAGAACAAACATTAACGAACGTATTGCAAAAATTTCAAGGTGAATTACCTTCTGGCGGTGAAATAGCCTGGTCAGGATTAAAAAATGCTGTTTCGGATGGCATTTCTAATATTTTTGGATAAAAAAATGCAAACAATATCATTCAATCCAACTGATAAGCAGCAATTTCAATTTCAATGTTCTTTAGCGGGAGAAACAGTAACTGTTTTTACTCCCTACAATAATTATTCAAATCGTTACTATGTCAAAATAAATGATAGTTCAGGTAATACCAGGGTATTCATGCCATTAGTGTTTTCTCCTGATAATTATGACATTAATCTGGCAATTCCTTTCGAGCCAGGAACATTAATTTATCGCTCATCAATGAGTCACTTTGAGGCTAATTAATGCGATATTATCGATTAACTATTTTAAAAGATGGCAAGTCAATTCCTGTAAATGTTGGTGGGCAAAACGTAACTATTGGGCCATTTGATACAAGTAAAACTCCGTCTTATGGATTACATATTGAATTTGATATTTTAATTCAAGGATGGAATACAGTCACATCAGGAACTGTTATTACTATTTTCGGATTGCCGGTTGAAGTGCTTAACCAATCAATCAATTTTGAAGGTTGCCAGGTAACACTAGAAGGAGGATTTCAAGCTGGTTTGCCTTTATCAAATCCCAAGCAAAATGGCGTTATTTTACAAGGTAAAGTATATACGGCTTATGCTAATTGGTTAGGAACAAATCAATGTTTAATGTTAAGTGTAACACCTCAACAGTTTGATCAAGTATTGGGGAGTTTCCCTATCAAACCTATCACAATAACAGGAAAGTTAAATGATAAGCTTTCGGATGTTTTAAATAATGCTTTAAAAAATGCCTATCCTGATTACAAAATAGAAATCACTATCTCAGATGAACTTGTTCTGACAGAAGATATTGATGGTGTTTATCCTGGTGGACTTAGTCAATTAGCTGGTCAGATGAGAAGTTATTCCAGAGGATTGTATCAAAATGCTGCCTATGACGGTGTTAGAACAACTATTCAAGATAGTAAAATAAAGCTATGGGATAATGCCTATATACCCCAAAAAATTCAAACCATTTCAATAAAGTTTGAAGAATTAATTGGTCAACCAACTTGGGTTGAGGTTAATACTATTAGCTTTAAATGTCCTATGCGGGCTGACATCAGGGTGGGTGATTATATCCAGCTAAGTAAAAATCCTTATACAAGTCAAGGAAGAGTTTTCTTTGGTGGTTCTTCTCAGGTATACAATTACGCAAGAGAAAAAATAAATTTCTCAGGATATTTTCAGATTAGATCAGTTAGGCACATAGGACAGTACTTAAATGCTGATGCCAATAATGCCTGGGTAACGATTTATGAAGCCAATATCGTTGGTAAACCTGTAGAACAGAAATTAAGAGGATACTCTATTCCACTACCAAAAGGTGTAACTCGACCAGGATGAAAACATGAGTAATTCACAAAAACTCCCTCCCATAGAATCGTTAACCCAACTGATAAACTCACTCATTAATGATCGCTTATCAATCGAAGGTAAGCAATTACCTTGTTACGTGGTTGATGTAGATAATCAGTTTGTCACTGTTCATTTCGATATGTTGCCGGATAATATTGTTTATCCTGAGATTAAGATCCCAATTCTAAGTTGGGAGTATATCCGGATACCCATTCAAAAAGGCGACAAGGGTGTAACTTTAGCGGCCGATGTTTCATTAAGAAATGTTAGCAAACAGGGTGGTGTCGCAAACAGATCTATTTTACCATCACTGACGCCTTTATTTTTTGTTCCCATTTCAAATATTGCTTGGTCTAAAGAGGATGATAAAAAAGTCGTAATAGTAGGCCCAGAGGGTGCAATTATAAAAACTAAAGACGGCAAAAATATCATTACCGTTGATCCGAACAAGATTGAATTAAAATCCTCAGAAACAATTGTTACTGTTAATAATAACAGTGTAACACTTAAAGCCAATGACATTTATTTAAACGGAAAGATACATCTAAACGGCCCTATTGTTACTGATAAAGGTGCTGAAATAGACATTCAGAGTGATGCAAAAATTAAAGGAATCAAGTTTACTGAACATGCGCATCAAGTGCAGGGTATACAGACAGGTGGTTCTACTGTTGTAAGTAAGGGGCCGCAATGAGAACGTGGGGAAGAATTTTAGAAAAAGGTAAAAAGGTATGGGTTGAAGTTAAACCTGACGCCGATGGAGATTCATCTTACTTTTGGCTAACAACGCTTATTCAAACATTGAAGTTAAATTTAGGCGAATCGCCATTTTATATTAATTACGGTATTCCTGCTCAGCAGTCGATCGTGACGCAAATTTATCCTGATTATTATGTTAACCAGGTGCAGCGGCAATTTGCACCTTATTTTGCATCATTAACGATAAATAAAGTGGATAATACATTAAATCCAACCTATGACGTAAACGTAGTATTTTTTAATGGCACAACATTCCGACAACAAATTGCAACCTAGCGAGGTTGAAATGGCAGATATCCCCGTAGTAGTCGATGAATCAGGAGCACAACCCACATCACCACAGGAATTATTAGCAAAACTCATCGATATTGTTTCAAAACAAGTTCCAGATTACACAGCAAATCTTCCTCCTGCACTTATTACTGATTTAGCCACCACAGCTGTAGGCGCTTTAACTATTAATGATAGCGCTATGGTGGAAACGATAAATTCTGTAACTCCGTATGGCGCTAATATTCCAATGTTAGAGCAATTAGGTCAAATATACGGAGTTCAAAAAGGCAGAGGATATAATACTGCTGTCTATGTAGTTTTCACAGGAACACCGGGTTATACAATAGAAAGAGGGTTTAGAGTATCAGATGGAAATCAATCCTATGATGTGCAAACACCAACAACAATCCCAGAATCCGGTCAAACAGAATTGGTTTATTGTATTGCTATTAATACCGGAATATGGGCAGTACCAGCTGGCACTGTTACAAAAATACAAACTTCATTTTCTAGTGAAGTAAGATTAAATTGTATAAACCCATCTGACGGTATACCAGGTAGTAATAACCCTAATTGGGAATCTTATCGAGCTCAGGTTTTACAGGCAGGAATGGTGACATCAATTGGAACGCCATCTTTTCTTAAAAATGAGTTACAAAAAGTAATAGGTGTTAGAGCTAATTTAGTTTCTTATCGAAATGTTGCACCTCAGGTTTGGACAATATTAGTTGGTGGAGGAGATATTTATCAAGTTGCTGGTGCTATTTACCGCTCTATTCCAGACATTTCAACATTAACAAATGAAGTTCCATCTGGTTCTGGTGATAATCCTCCCAGGGCTGTTAATGTTAGCATTATTGATGCAGCTGATACTTATACTATTCCTTATTTAATACCCAATTCTCAAGATGTAGCAATAAATTTAACATTTAGCATTATCTCTAATATTGATGTTTCAGAAGATGTTGTATCATCATTAGCAACGCAACCTATTATTGATTATCTAACTAATATTCAAATAGGTGATCCGATAAATTTAATCAATCTTGAAAGTGTTTTTGTTGAATCAATTATGGATGTTGTGTTACCTAAAAACATCTCCAACATTTTTATTACTGTATATATAGACGATATTGCAAAGCCACCTTTAGAGGGAACTCAATTAGTTTACGGCGATCCGTATAGTTATTTCATTACCTCGTCAACCGCAATAACAATTAGAAAAGCTGGTGCATCATGACAGATAGATTAGTAGAAAAAATATTACCTGCTTATCCTTTTGTTCAATATAATGATGATGAATATGTAGTTGCTTTTTTTGACGCTTATAATGTATTAGCTCAAGAATATTTGACTAAATTTAATCAGCTAAATCTTGGATTTTGGCCAAGTGAAATTATCTCTGGAAAGCTGCTTGATTGGATTGCGTTAGGGATATATGGAATAAAAAGAGAAAGGATAATCATCATTGAATTTCCTACTCTTAAAGATCATGTTGAAGAAGGACCGCTAAACACCATCCCATTTAATACGATCCCGTTTAACACTAAAGACGTTGACGCTTATCAATATCAGTCGGATTTTAAATCAGCAGGTGTTTACAATACGATAGAATATAACGCTATCGCTTATAATCAATTCAAAGAAAAAGCCAAAACAAAAACACAATACATGTCTGATGATTTTTTTAGACGAATTTTGCTATGGAATTTTTATAAAGATGATGGTTTTCAATTTAGTATTCCTTGGTTGAAAAAACGCATTTTTCGGTTCTTTAGGTGTGTTATGGGAAATGGTTTAGATTATGTGAATAGATACGATTTTATTGATCCTCTGAGAAAAGGTTTCTCACCCGATCTGAGGGATTACAAAATTAGTGTTGATAAAGGTGTATTTACAATAATGATAAATCCCCTCGCTTACGATATGGGTTCAAATTCTGAACATCCCGAGTGGTTTGAATTTTTTAAAATATGTATAGAACAACGATTAGTAAACTTGCCCTTTCAATATCAATTCAACGTTTCCCCATGGCCAGTTCAAACCCAACCTATGGAGTAAAAAATGCTGTTAGGATTTGGTAATAATTTAACTTCAAAATTATCTTTAGGAATTTCTGAAACTGACACACAAATAAAAATAAGCAATGGGACAGGAATATACTTTCAGCAAGCGCTTAACTTTGAAATAAAAAACCCTGATGTCAAGCATGATTATATGGCAAAGCTTACGTTGTCTAATGCTGACAGAACGAAAGTTGAAATAATTCATTTATTGAGTGTTTCAGGTGATACGTTAACAGTTTCTCGAGCACAAAAAGGAACTGGAGCCAAGGCGTGGATGGTAGGATCGGTTATTTCTAATTTACCTACAAAAGATAATCAAGAAAGGTTTGTGCAAATAGAGCAACTACAAGGAGGTGATTTTACTTATGCTGTCGCTTCTGGTGATTCTAATAATATAACAATAAATATTCCTTCTACTTTTCAAACAACTTTGGCATTTAACTCTCCCATTGTTGTTTCTCCAGTAAGCACAAATACTGATAAAGTTAAATTGACAATAAACTTAGGATCAAAAAGCATAGGTCCTATTCCGGTTTATCGATATAACAAACAAGATTTGATACCTGGTGATATTTTATCAGGCATTCCTTTTTGTGTGATATTAGAAAAAAATAATGATTTTTTCACGATTCTTAACCCCTGTGCTATTCCAGCCGGTGGAAAAACTTCTAATGATTTTTATCGATGTGAAAAAACAGGATTTACTATCCAGTGGGGCACCGGAACATTAACAAATCAAGCGGGAACGACAGTAATCTTTAAAACACCTTTTTTGCTTTTCTGTGCTGCTGTTCTTCCTATCTCAAATTCAAGCTATACCACGCAATATCCACTTAGTGTGATATCAAAAACGATAACTGATTTTAAAGTTCAAGGTACACCTTGGATTGCGCAAATGAAAGATTTTAGCTACATAGCAGTAGGATATTAATATGATATTAGGATTCGGAAATAATGTTACATCTCGATTAGCATCTGATATTACATCATCTCAGACAACAATAACTATCGATTCAGGTTCTGGTACTATTTTCTCTCGCTTATTAAACCCATCAATCAGTAATCCAGATGTAAAACATAAAGTGATCGCTAAGATTACCATTTCTGATATTGAACAAACAATATGGGAAGTATGTCATTTGACAGAGGTGAATGGAGATACACTAACTGTTATAAGGGGACAAGAGGGCACTTCGCAAAGAGGGTGGAATGCAAGCAGCCTTATCGGCAACTTTGCTACAAAAGGATCAGAAGGTAATTTTGTACAAATAGAACATTTGCAAGGTGGTGATTTTACTTATACAACAGCAAAAGGAACGGCTAATGATCTCGTTGTCAATCTGCCATCAACTTATACAATTGATAATTGGGATTTAAAATCACCTATTGTGATATCTCCCATTAACAATAATACTGGCAATGTCAAGATTCAACTGTTGTTAAACGGATTTTTAATTGGAGATTTTCCAGTTTATAAAGCAAATAAAAATCAACTAATTAAAAATGATATTGTTGCGGGAGTTCCCTTTATTGTTGTTTTAGATAAAACTAAAACATTTTTTAATATGATAAATGCCGGAAGTATCTATGACACATTACAACTAGCTCAGCAGCCTGGTTCATCAACAACAATCCCGTTGAGTCAAAATGCTGTAAAAGAATATTATGCGTTAAAAACATCTCAAGATAATTTAACAGCAGGTAGATTAACTGTTAAGTCTCCTAGTACTCATGGATATTTAGAATTAATTGCAGCTAATGGAAACACTTGGCGGGTAGGTTCTAATAATAATGACCAACGCGGATATTTAGAAAAAATTGGTACTGGTGGCTACAATGTGTATTTTCCTAACAACGCGGGAACGCTAGGGATTCAAAACACCGCCAGCAAATCTCAAAACGGCTATTGGCGATGTGGGGATACGGGGATAATTATCCAGGCAGCAACATATAAAACTAGTGGAAATGGAACGAAAACGTTTAATTTTCCAATACCATTCCCTTCACAATGCATGTCTGCTGTAGCTTCAGTAAATGGAATATCTAATGATCCTGATTATTATTGCTTTTATGTTAGAGCAAAAAATAATCAATATATAACTACTTATTGTGAAGGGATTGGCATGACTGATATAAATATTTTAGCTATGGGATATTAATTATGTATTTTTATAGTCCAAAAGAAAATTTATTTTATCCTAATGAATTGAAAGATATATACATAGAAGCAGGTTCTTTTCCTTCCGACGTGATTGAAGTTGATGACGCTGTATACTTTGAATTTACAAAATATGATTTATCAGATAATAAAGTTAGAGTTTCTGGAAAAGACGGATTCCCCAAATGGGAAGAAGAAAAAATCTCTAAAAGACAACTTATTGAAGATACAAAAGAAAAGATTAATTTTCTATTAAAAGAGGTAAAAAATGTAACACAGATATGGCAAACCCAACTAACTCTCGGTATTATAACAGATAGTGATAAAAGTAAATTAACCGATTGGATGATTTACGCTCAAAAACTTCAGCAAATTGACTTAAAAAATATTAATGATATATCTTGGCCATCAAAGCCCTCTAAATAGCTTAATGAATTTAAAGTAATAAGCTATTCGGATTTTATATAATTGAATTCCATCAGGAAATGTTCCATCAAGATTCATAATCATACTATTCTTTATATTTTTAAAATAAATTTTTCTTTTAAATTTTAATTTATCAAATTTATATTGATCATTATTATCAAAAGAATCGCTATCACAACACTTAAAAATAACAGAATCTAAACCATTTTCATTTATAAAATTTATAAGGCGTAACCTTCTTTTATTCCATTTTTCAATAGATGAAGAGGAGTTTTTGTAATGCAAAAAGTTAATTTTTACACCATCTAAAATTGCAATAGGATAATTATCGTTTTTTATAAAATGAGATTGTTTTAGTTCTAAATGTAAGAAATTTTGTAAATTTGGTAACATATTAATAAAATCAGGTGTTGAAATAAACAATCCCACAAAGGGAGTATTGTAGGGTTGTTTTAGATTTTTATATATTCTAATATTCCAGCAATTATTAGATACAATTGCTATTTTTTTCTTATTTAACAAGATAAAATCTATTTTATCAATCACTTTTAGTTTTGATAATATTTTATTTGTTTTGTGCAATATAAAATTAATCATATAATATGTTCATTACTAAAGAGGGTTTACTTGGTTTGCCATTGGATATTAAAATTTCTCAATTAGATAATATTTACTTATTTTTTGACCACAAAATAGTATAAATTTTATTAGATGAAATTTTAAACTTTAAAATTATAAATTCTCTTTCATTCAACGGAAGTGAATCATTATTGTCATTTTTCTTTGTGAATCTAGTAAATATTAATTTCCCAAATAATTTTAATTTATCTTTACGTGTATAAGTTGTTATCCATGATCCCTCAAATAAGTGTATTGCATAATTCTTCTTTCCATCTTTAGGGGAACAAAAATAATATGATGGATAGATGACCATTCCTTTTTTTAGTTCTGTTTTTTCATATTCATCATAAGGAGGGTTTAAATTATATTTTTTTTGAAAAAACCTACTAATTTTTAAAGTATTTGGTTCTAAATCAAGTTTTTTCCCGTTATTGAATTTCTTATTTTTATAATAATTTAATAACTCATAAATAAAATCACTTCTAGGAACTGACCCCATGACGGCAGACATTATAGGTAGAACAGTTCCTTTGTAATTTTCATAACAACTAAAAAAATCATTACCAAGAAATTTATCAAAAGAATCATATAAAACAACATCTGTATCTAAATATATACCGCCTTGATGATATAATGCATAAAGTCTTATATAGTCAGATACAAATGCCCATTTTTTACTATCATATGCTTGTTTTACATAGATATTATTTATTTCTTTTAGACAATCATTATTCCATTCAATTATTTCATAATCAGGCAAATTCATTTGCCATGTCTTAATACAATCAATGACTTTTTGTGGTTTTGGCTTATCACCTACCCATACATAATGTATTTTTTTTGGTATGGTGTTTTTTTTCATTAGTTTATCCTTAATTCATCACTCACAAAAATCCCCTGTTCGACAGGGGCATGATTATAGTTAACTGATTATTGTTTTTTAGTATTAGTTAGTTTTTTGTTTAAGTTAGGTTTAGTATTCATAAATCAAGTACGTTTCTCAAAATCTATCAGCTTTGCTTTGTGACATTTCCATAACGAATTAGTTAACTGGTTTTTGCTACTTTCAGACGCGAGTATATCTTCAATTTGCTTTAAAACAAAATTAGCATCTTCACGTTTTCTGACAATTCTTTTAATTACAGTTTTTTCAGCTTCGACGATTAATTCTTGTAAGTGTTGAGTAACTTGCCATATACGCTCACATTCTTCTGCAATAGCTGGAATATATCTGACTTCAAAGGGATTAGGTGAGGGTATACCGGTGACTTCTCTCAATGCATACCAGATAGCATTATTCCATGCATCTCTGAAACGAAAGTTTTGCGTCATTAATGCAATGATACGAGCGAGATTTTGGGTATCTTTGCTGCTGAACTTTTCGTGAGCTTCTGTTTGGGGTTGGTATTTTGGTGCAGAATGTAGCTCTGCTTCCATGCGATTAAATTCAGCAATGTAGGCTTCTTTAAATGCAGCCGCTTTCTTGCCTGTAAATCCCATCACCAAGAATACGAAGCCGTCTTTGGTCATTTCGTAGTAAACGACTTCACGAGTTGCACCCTTAGCAAGTTGTACGTTTTTTATCATTCGCGAAAAGTTGCGAGTGATAAATTCTTCTGAGCATTCAAGCGATTCTACTTTTTGTACAACATGATGATGTTGTTTGCCAAAGTAATGAGCTACATCGTCAGTTGTAGTGATCGCTTTACCATTATGAATAGTAACTTTAGGGGTGATAGTGGATAATTGAAGTGTCATAAGACCTCCATTGATAATCTGAATTTACCACCACCTAGAGGTTTCGAATCTCGTTGGGTGGTGAACTGAACAGGGTTCGAAACTACCGCGATTATCAGACGGCCAGCTTTTCAGCTGCCCTATCCAGCTCACCATTGAATTGTGGCTAGATTACGACATTAAAAAACACGCTCACGGCGTGCATTTGTCGTGGATTCTTAAACGAGCTGTGAAACCCGACATCTGATTTTGTAGATGCAAGTAAACTATAGCGCATGATTTCTTCTTTCGTCAATGGGTATTTAAACCAGTTCCTTTGTTGTTGTTTCCATATCGGCAACGAGTAGCTCTCAGATTTTCTAAGTGTGTTTTCGTGCGTTACACCCCAAAATAAATAAGAATATTTAATATATTTAGAGAAAATTTTTATAAGTATGACGACTAGCAAGCACTTTATAAAAAAGTAGTTTGATTGCATAAAATTGTCTAAGAAATTGTGTTTTTTTTATCATTTTTTGGCGGGGTTTTTCCCCCCTTTTTCCCTAGTTTTTCCCCCTACAAATTCGAGGCACAAAAAAACCAATCATAACTAATTGGTTTTCTTGGTAAAAGCTGGTCGGCATGAGAGGATTTGAACCTCCGACCCCCGACACCCCATGACGGTGCGCTACCAGGCTGCGCTACATGCCGATACAGGTTCGCTATACTACCGTTTTTTTGGTTAAAATCAATAGCAAGTGCTACGACTGCTTGATTTTTAAGCATTAATTAATATTGAAGCGGGTAGACTCGGCAAAAGCTCTTAGCAGCTGAGTCAAATCAGGTTTTTCACCTTTTATTTTGTTGCCTTGATCATCAAAGATATAAACCTCTCCATTTTGATGTAGATAAAGGGTTTTATTGGAATAATTCATAATCAATACATGTTCATCGCCTGATAAAACCCAAGGTTGGTTACGTTTAGGGGTGAAAAGATCTTCACCTTGAGAATAGTCTTCCGGTGAATTATCAACATAAAGTAAACGTTGCATTAAGGTAG
Source organism: Arsenophonus nasoniae (assembly GCF_004768525.1). Lineage (NCBI taxonomy): Bacteria > Pseudomonadati > Pseudomonadota > Gammaproteobacteria > Enterobacterales > Morganellaceae > Arsenophonus > Arsenophonus nasoniae. The sequence continues at coordinate 2,354,882 of NZ_CP038613.1, read as the reverse complement.
TCATAATATCTTGATGACTGGTTAACTTATTAATTTGTTGTGGTGGGGTATTAGGCCAATATACCCATAAAGGCACCTTTATTTGTTTAAGATTGAATTTACCGTTAGTGAGCCATTTTGTTGTTTTATTTGTTTCTGTATTGCCACTATGGTTTGCCGTAATGACGATAACCGTATTGCTTAACATATTTTTTTGTTTTAACGCAGCAAGAATACGTTCAATTTCATAATCTAATTGTACTTTATTGTCACTTTGCGACTTATGATTATCAAAGCCATTGATATTGAGAAAAGAGAACCATCGGGTATCACTTTGTATATTACTTAGCCATTTAACCCATTCGTTGGTGGTTTGATAATCATTACCTGCACTATGTTCGGGTAATGAATAATCTGCCAGAATTGCATGACGGAAAAGTGGCGAGCTAAATCCATCTGATGAAAACAGACCAAATTGGTAGTTGTGATATTTTAATGCTTCAATCAAAGCGGAGGGTGTTCTGCTATTAAGAATACTATCCAAATAACTAGGCGATAACCCATAGAATAGACCAAATAGCGCAAATTGATTTTGAATACCTGCACTGAGATGCTGATTGAATTGGGTACTATTTGCTTTAACAGTATTTAATGTTGGCATACCTTCAATGGTATCTTGATAGCTAAGGTTATTAACAACAAGCAACAATAAATTATACTTTGGTGTTTGTTTTTGGTAGCTAAGTGGTTTAAGTGGATATTCAATAGACAGTGCTGAAGGATTGCCTTCTTGTTGTATTTTGCGTTGATATTCCGCTTGATCGAGATAACCGTAACGTTCAAGAAATTTTCGCGCTGTCATTGGATGAGATAGCGGATAGTTCGCTCGTTGCATAGTTATTGGACGATAAAAATTTGCATCAGCCCAAATATACATTAAATGTGAAGCAATAAATGCCGTGATGAAGATACCTACCAAGGGTTTTGTGAATCGTTGACGGTTTAGGCTACGTAATTTTTGCCAACTCCAGGTAGCAAATAACATCTCAATTAAGAAAATGATGGGCACACAAATAAACATCAGTTGCCATTCTCGTGCCATTTCGCCGTTTTTAGGATTTATTAATAATTCCCATAGTAATGGCGTTAAATGTAGGTTATAGCGCGAAAAAAAAGTGATATCAAAAATGAGAAAAGTCAGTAAGGTTGTGCTAAGAATGGTGTATAGAAATCTTAATAGTCGCTGTGAACCGATAATGAACGTGATAGGAAAGATAATTAAAAGATAGCAGGCAAAAATAACAAAGCTAAAATGCCCAAGCCAACTAACAATAGCATAAATACGGCCGAATAACGTATTCGGCCAATCAAAAACAAACAGATATCGGCTACTTAATACTAAACTGAGTACTATATTAAATAACGTAAACCAGTGTCCCCAGCTTATCATTTGGGAGACTTTTTCACGATAGTTTCGAGAGTTGGTCGCCATGTTTTAATTTTATCTGCTGATTAGTGAATTTTTTCTTCATTAACGGAAGAAAGTAACGCCTGAGCGAAAGATTCGGCAATAGTTTTACGCTGAGTCAGTGTAACCGTTGTATTAATTAAATTTGTTACCATGTTACCTAATACTATCAATGATAGATTAGTTGGTGCTTTATGTTTTTCTAGCACCTTAACTAATTCTAGGAGTAGATGTTCAATTTGCTCATCACTATAACGGGATGATTGTGGCATAATAAAAATCCTGAATGAATAAAGCGTTATATTTTAGCGTATTGTTGCGTTTTTTGCTGTAGTTGTTTTGTCTAATTTAACAGGATAATTTCACTTAGTAATATTTTAAATTAACCCGTTTCCATAATTTATAAATCTTATTATATGCCCATAATACAAAAATGTTATATCAATAAATACCAATTTGGCCGCGGGGAAAGGTTATCGATGTTTGAATACCATTGATCTTTATGCCATAAAGAAAATAAGGAGTAAATGATGAGTCTGGATATTTGCCAGATTGCTTTACATCAGTTGATAAAACGTGATGAACAAACACTAGAGGTTGTGCTGCGTGATTCTTTATTAGGCACGGATAATATCGTGCATGAAATGATGGCAGAATTGCATCGAATTTATGGCGCTAAAAGTAAAGCCTTTGCCACTTTTAATCAAGCGAGCAAATTAGCTGAAGCATTAGTTTCTTTAAGAAAAGGAGATGAAAACTTTTTGGGATTTAGTCGTGCGGCAACAATTCGTTTGCGGGATGAACTGGCAAAATATCCATTTGCAGAAGGTGGGGTGGTACTGTTTTGTCAATATCGTTATTTAGTGGTAGATTACTTATTAATAGCCATATTAAATAGCTGTAATAGTATGTTTGTTAATGATAATTTAGAATTAAACACTACTCATTATCTTGATATTCCGCATGTAGATATTGTTGCTCGCATAGACTTGACTGAATGGGAAAGAAATCCTGCTTCCGAACGTTATTTAACTTTTTTAAAAGGACGTGTTGGGCGTAAAATATCTGATTTTTTTATGGATTTTCTGTCAGCTAGCGAAGGCATGAATACTAAAATACAGAATAAAGGATTACTGCAAGCCGTAAATGATTATTGTGATTCTTCTGAGTTAAACCAGGCAGCAACGCAGGAATATCGACAGCAAGTTTATCGTTATTGTAATGAGCAACAACAAGCCGGAGAAGAAATTGAATTAAAGCGCTTATCAAACGAGTTACCCGCTTTAGGAGAGCAGAATTTTGTTGAATTTACTCAACAAAATGGCTATCAATTGGCAGAAAGTTTTCCACCAGATCGTACGACTCTCAAACAATTAACTAAATATTCAGGTAGTGGCGGTGGCTTGACCATTAACTTTGATGCTTTGTTATTGGATGAGCGTGTTTTTTGGGATCCGGCAACGGATACTTTAACAATTAAAGGTACACCACCGAACTTACGTGAGCAATTAGAGCGTAGTAAGAAAAGCCGTTGATGATGCTGAAAAACAAATAACGCCGCAAGGGCGGCGTTATTGATGATTGGCTTAGTAAAAAAGCGCAATTTTGCGTTATTAAACCCGCAAGAAATCGATATGGGTTAGTTTAGGCTTAAACGGATGACGCTGAACCGCTTGTACTTTAACTTTGGTTTTTTTGCCGCCCACCACCAGTGTTAATACTTCATAAAACTCTGGCTTGCTTTCTTGGTTGATAACTTCATCATGGTTGAGTTCAATAGAAACGGGCTCTTGATCACCACCATAGACGATAGCCGGTAATTTGTTGTTTTTACGCAGGCGGCGGCTCGCACCCTTACCCTGCTCTTTGCGGATTTCTGCATTAATAGTTAGCATGATTTGTTCTCATAATGTAAAAAGACTCTGCGACAGGCGACCCAGTAGCAGATCTGTTAATAAAAACTTGTTAGTGATTGCTAATCAAGCGGGCGGCATTTTAACGAAAAAAACGCGCTACAGCAAATAAAGTTCCTAATTTTAGGAATTTATATTCCTTTAAGGAACAACAGCTAGATAACAAAGACAAATGGCAATCATTATACTAATAGAGGTCGTCAGCCAGACGATACTTTCCTTGGTAGTCAAAAATTTTTTCTCTTATTTGCCAAAACCGGTTTTGTTTACGTGCGATAACAAAGTTAGGATGACGTAATCTTGTCTTTTGACGTAAGATATCGGCCGCAGTTTGCCATTGGAACGGAAGGCCTGGAGCTCGCTGGTGTAGCAACAGAAAACGTTGTTGAAAGATTTTGCGCTGAGCTGACGTTGTTAATCGAAACAGTTCTGAGACGTTGCTACCATCTTCATCGTAGTAAGTGACTTTTAACCATTCTCCTTTCTTATCATGTCCGGCAGTCAGTTGCATGCCTCCGCAGCGAAGGATCAGGGAATTTTTCAATTTTAACGCTGTTTTTAACATATCATCCGGATCAACTAAAATTGCCTGACATTGATGACAACGTCGTGCTGCAATGTCATTTTCAGCACCACAGTCTGGACATTGTTTAAAACGAAAGCGAAATTGACACTGTTTTTTTTGTCCGTTGTGCTTTTCTTCCCAGCCTTGGCAACGACGGCCATAATGCTCAATGATTTGACCGTCTGAATCGTTTTTTCCCCAGAATAGATTAGCAAAATGACAAAGTGGGCAAAAAACTTGAACGGGCACGTTTTGTGGATCACTTTTGGGGCTACCAATTTCTGGCATATAAAGATCATGGGGATTTCCTGCGTAATCAAGAATAATGCATTGACTTTTGTTCGGAAATAGCCTTAGTCCGCGACCAATTATTTGTTGATAGAGGCTCACTGATTCAGTGGGACGTAAAATAGCAATCAGATCGACATGAGGGGCATCAAAGCCAGTGGTTAAGACCGATACGTTAACTAAATAGCGAATTTTTTGTGCTTTAAACGCATAAATAGTTTTTTCACGGGCTCTTGCTGTCGTCTCTGCGCAAATCAATGCTGCTTCGTCATTAGGTAATAATGCCAAAATTTCTTTGGCATGCTCAACGGTAGCGGCGAAGATCATACAGCCCTGACAGGAACGGGCATATTCAATAATTTGCTTAATAATCAGGGGAGTGACTCTTTGCTGACGTTTGATTTCCTGATTTAAATCTGCGTGATTAAAAATGCCTTCTTGGCTTAGGCGCAATTGACTAAAGTCGTATTGAATAACCGGCATATCTAGGCGTTTAGGTGGCACAAGATAATGATTTTTTATCATATACCTTAACGGTAATTCATAAATACAATCGCGAAAAAAACAGTTTTCATTGCCTTTTATCATACCATGGTAGTGATACTGATATATCCAGCCTTCCGACAGACGATAAGGTGTTGCCGTTAACCCTAAAACACATAAATTAGGGTTATTGTGTTGCAATTTTTGAATGATTTGTTGATATTGACCATCGTTATTGAGACTGATACGGTGGCATTCATCAATAATTAACAGTGAAAAAGGGGTATTAAAATCCGCTAAATTTTTTGCCACAGATTGTACGCTGGCAAAAATAACTTTATTTTCATTTTGTTTTTTATTAAGTCCGGCGGCATAAATATCAGCAGTTAATCCATAGGAGTGGTATTTATTATGGTTCTGTTCAACAAGTTCTTTTACATGGGCTAATACCAGTACTCGTCCTCGGGCCAATCTAGCTAATTCAGCAATTACAAGACTTTTTCCTGCACCGGTAGGTAACACAATGACCGCCGGTTCTTTATGGCCGCGAAAATAGTTTATTGCTGCATGAACGGCATCTTGTTGATATGGTCTTAGCGTAACTATCATGATTATTGACTAAAATATTAAAATAAATAACAAGTAGATTAGCATTTTTCGCTTATTCATATTGAAGTAATCTATATTAAAAATAAAATCTACTGTAGCAAGCTATATCTTCTCTAACAAGTTATTGATATAATTGATTGCGTTATAGTTATTCACGTTACTTATTATCAGCGTTGTATAAAAGCAATGATTGTAATCATCCAATGATTTAGCATAATAATACATATGCATTCTAACCCTTTCATATAGATTTAAAAATTATGATGCGCCTCGATAAGTTTTTATCTCAACAACTAACAATCAGCCGTGGCTTGGTCATACGAGAATTACGAGCAGGAAAAGTTATGGTTGATAATGAAATAATAAAAACCGGCTCTTATCAAATTACGCCTGAGATGATAGTTAGCTATGACGGTGTCGTATTGCAACATATTATCGGCCCGCGCTATTTTATGCTGAATAAACCACAAGGTTATGTTTGTTCTACGGTAGATAGCGTAAACCTAACAATTTTATCGTTTATTGATGAACCTGCTATAACAAAGTTACATATTGCTGGCAGATTAGACATAGATACAACCGGGTTAGTGATTATAACTGATGATGGTAAATGGACACATAAAATGATCTCGCCAAAACATCATTGTGAGAAAACTTATCTTGTCACATTGGCACAACCGGTTTCAACTGAGCTAGCGGATAAGTTTTTAGCAGGGATATGGCTTAAAGGTGAAAAATTACCCACAAAGCCCGCAAAGCTATCGATAGTTTCATCAAAGCAGGTGCGCTTGACAATTAGTGAAGGCCGGTATCATCAAGTCAAAAGAATGTTTGCAGCGGTGGGTAATCATGTTTGTGCACTTCATCGTGAGCGTATCGGTGGTATTTATCTTGATCCAGCATTAAGGGCTGGTGAATATCGTTCTTTAACACAAGAAGAAATCAAAACTATTTAAATTATATTTTTTACTTTCTCTATTTGGGAGTATGTTAGTATGCAACGTCAGCGTTCCTCTTATTTCAGCCTAATTCTAATTTTAGGCCTTATATCCATGTTGATGCCATTAGCCATTGACATGTATTTGCCTAGTTTACCATCGATTGCAAAAAGTTTTAATGTTGATACCGGTCAAGTTCAGATGACTTTAAATAGCTATATTTTCGGCTTTGCAATAGGTCAACTGTTTTATGGCCCGATGGCAGATAGTATAGGGCGAAAGCCTGTGATATTGGGTGGCGTGATCATTTTTGCAATTACTTCAGGGATTTGTGCTCTAGCCAGTAATATTGATCAATTTATTTTTGTCCGTTTTTTACAAGGATTATCGGCTGCAGCAGCAAGTGTTGTCATCACTGCTTTGATGAGAGATATGTTTAGTAGTGATGAATTTTCACGTAGCATGTCTTTTGTTTTGTTAGTCATGACAATCGCGCCATTATTAGCACCGATTTTAGGTGGTATGGCGATGATTTGGTTTTCCTGGCATGCTATTTTTTGGATTATTTCTTTAGCCGCAATCATAGCGGCTTTATTAGTTACTTTTTTTATTCAAGAAACTTTACCTAAGGAAAAAAGGCAAAAATTTCATTTACGTAATACTATAAAACAAATTTTCACCTTGTTCCGTGCTAGACAAGTCTTTTGCTATATTCTTGCTAGTGGATTTTCCTTTGCTGGGTTGTTTTCATTTTTAAATACCGGACCGTTTGTATATATTGAATTAAATGGGGTTTCACCACAGCATTTTGGTTATTATTTTGGCTTAAATATTGTTTTTTTGTTTTTACTGACTACGCTTAATAGCCGTTATGTACGCCATTTTGGCGCATTGAAAATGTTACATATTGGCTTAACACTGCAATTTATTATGGGGATGTGGCTGATTCTTAGCACTATATTGGACTTAGGTTTTATTCCTATGATATTTGGTGTTGCTGTTTATGTTGGTAGTATTGCTATGATCTCTTCTAATGCAATGTCTGTCATTTTAGATAATTATCCCCATATTGCTGGAACAGTTTCATCTTTAGTTGGCACAATACGTTTCGGTATTGGCGCATTTTTTGGTTACTTGCTTTCTTGTTTCAAAACAACGACAGCTTGGTCGATGGTAGGATTTATGGGATTATGCGTTTGTCTTGCAATGGGGTTTGTTTTATTGGCTAATTACAGTAAAGATTAATATAATTAGAATTACTTATCTATTTTATAAAAAATAGGTTTTATTAGTGTTATGTCGTTATTTAAATACGTTTTATTAATATGGACTCAGTGTAATTTCTTATCTTTTACTTCGATAGCAACCACAATTTAGATAGGCTCAAATCATGAGCCTAACAGTTTATTCATTATTTTATCTTTTATTACTGCTTATTTAAGCTAATTGGTTGATATATGGCTTTTTTATAAAAATCAAATCAAAAATTACAGTTTCGATAGAAAGATAATATATTTTGTTAACTTTATTAACATATTTTGTTTTGTTTAAGCTAGATTTTTATATTACAATAACAAAAATTTATCATATTAATATGATGTAAAATGCCAAGATAAGTATAAAATAGCTTGATAAGTTAGTATGTTAAGTTATTTTTTTACTTAAATAGAAAAATAATATAATTAATTACAATATAGGGTTTTTAGTGGGTAATTTTAAGTTATCTGTCATTCATCGTTTACCTCAAAATTATCGATGGTTAACAGGGCATGCAGGTAAAAAAATTGAGGTAATGCCTGATAATATATCCAGCTCCAAGTCTAATATATTAATTGGCTTTAAAGTGCTTTGTTATGATATTAGTGATAATTTGGCGGTGTTAAAATATCTAAGTTCAGCTTTAGATGAAATGCAAATTGCTAATGATTTACTTGAATGGCAAGGTCAAATTTGTCTTTTTATTCGTTATGAAGATGAAGGTTTAGCGACTTGTCATTTTAAGACAGCAGGTGTAGCTATTGCGGAATCAATAACGCTACCTTGTTGTTATTCTCATTAGATATTAGTTTGTATCGATGATTCGACGAGCGGCATAATAACGCTTACTCCAATAATCATCATTTATTGCAGAAACGGTGACACCACTACTTGTTGATGCATGGACAAATTTATCATTACCAATATATATACCGACATGTCGATTAGTTGAGCCAGTTCTAAAAAAAACGAGATCGCCAGGGCGTAAATTTTGTTGCTTGACCCAGTGGCCGGTATATTGTTGTTCGTTTGTTGAACGAGGTAAATCAACACCAAATTTCTCACTAAAGATACGTTGGGTAAAGGCTGATCAATCAATACCTTTCTTAGTTGTACCACCAAAACGGTAAGCAACACCTCTCCAGTTTGCATACTGCTCTAAAATTTTTGTTTTAATTTCCACATTGCGTACTAATTGCTCAAACTCAGCTTGTGATACCTGATAAAGTGAGTTAGATTGTGTTTTATATAGCGATGAATTTGGTGAATTACAAGCGGATAGCAATAAAGGAATGACTAGTGCCGGAATAGGCCTCATACAGTATTTCAGTAACGGTTGAAGTTTTACCATTATTGATTTATCCCTTGTTTATCCTTATGTGGATTTTTGCCATAAAGTAAATTTAAAGATATTTTATTTTTCCAGTTGAAGGCTAAAATATCAACGCTATTGTTAGTTATATAAATGCATATGATTCAACAGCTTTTTCAAATACATTGATATGTTAAACATAACAAGTTTATACAAGGAAATAAAAAATGGCGAGTTTTCTTGTATTAATTTACAAAAAAGCAAATTTTTTATTTAAAAAAATAGAGATGATGAAGATAAACTTATTTCATAAAGGGTTTAATATTTGCGTTAAGTATACTATTAAGACCGTAAGATTATTGGTGATTAGCAATGCAAATTGGCGAATTAATAAAAATTTATGTTAAATTGGTTAACAATATCTTATTGATAGAGGGTTATTTTTTTGTTAAATATTTTAATAAAAGTGAGTCTGTTATTTAAATAATTTAGTCTATTTTTCAGTAGCAGAAAATTATTTAATTCTATATAAATATAGAAATTATTATTTTAAAAATTTGCGCTAATAAGTCGTTTTCATTTTACTCGTTAAATTTTTGATTTTATAAGTCAGATATATGATATTTATCATATTAAACTAGTAATTCTGATGCCTATAGAGTAATAAATTCAAATAGTATTAAATTAGTATGATTAATACATAACAAATATCTTAATAAAAAAGAGTAATAAGGTATTATCTTAAAAGCAATAAAATAGTAAATTTATTATTACATAAAAACTATGTTATGTGGAATTTTGCGGTTAGCAATATTTTATGTTTCAACCAAATATTTAGTTATAGTTATAGGTGTAAATGTAATTTTACTAAATCATTAGCAAATTCACCGCAATTACTTAATAAAAATATTCAATAGTGATTATATTTAATGATCAGGATTAAACTTTTTATGATTTTACATGAAAAATATGCAATGCTCTGCCTAAGAATAAGCTTCCCTGTTATTTAAATAAGAATTTTTTGTTTATACTCGCATTAATTTTATTATCTCACGTTTATAGTGAGATACTGGGGAGGTAATTCATTTTTATGGTGCTATTACTGCATCAACTTGTCAAAATATTGTAAATGATAATATGTTAGAAACAAATTATTGGCATAAATCTGGCAAAGTGGTAATTCGGAAGGTAAGTATTAATTCATTAATAAAAGAGCGACAAAAATCATTCGCTAAATATGGTGAAATGCATTTTTTGTACGTTAATATAAGCAAAATGCAGGGCATGCTGGAAATTAGCTATCATTAATTTTATTTTCAAGTGAGTCACTTTTATTTTTTATTGGTATAACTGCTCTTTAATTAAGAGCAGCTATTATTTAATTTTTATCGGTTTTAGTCACAACGCCCCATATAACGGCGTTCTGCAATATGAATGCGAATTTTTTCACCAATTGATAAATATTCAGGAACTTGTATTATTAGCCCAGATGCCATCATAGCTGGTTTTGTTCTTGCATTAGCTGATGCCCCTTTGATACTTGGTGCTGTTTCTACAATTACCATATCAACAGTTTGGGGAAGTTCTAACGCGATAGCTTGGTTATTCATTACTAAAACTTGCAAACCAGGGATCCCTGAGGCAGTAAAAAATAAAAGTTCTTCTTCTATATCTGTTTTTTTAAAATTGTAAGGAGTGAAATCTTCATTATCCATAAAGACATATTCATCAGCATCAACATAAGAAAAACTTACTGCCCGATGAGTTAAATGGATTGTTTCTAGATTATCATCGCCTTTAAAACGTTCTTCAACTTTTTGTCCGGTTCTAATATCAGTAAAACGCATTTTGTAGAGGGTGCTGGCGCCTCGTGCGCTTGGAGTTTGAATATCAATATCTTTTACTAATAGCAATTTACCATTGAAGTTTACTGCGTAACCTTTTTTTATTTCATTGGCTCTAGCCATATGAATTCCTTTCATTAAATAATTATAATCCTAATTTTATAATAAAATTATCTGTAGTTAGAATATAAAGTAATGCTTAGTAAAAATTATGCCCCATAACAACTAAGATCACAAAGTATGAGGCGTTGAAATTAATTTAAGCAAAGATAAGCTACTTATATACAGGCAAAATATTAAATAGTGCCAAAATATGAATAACTGCGTTAATCAAGCCGAATAATATGACAAAATAAATTAATAGATTACCGCCAGGCGCATGATAAACAGCTTGCGGGAATTTTTTCCGGCTAGCTTTAGCCATCATTGCTGGCACTATGACTGCCCATATAGTTGCAGCTAGACCAGCAAAACCAATCGCATGTATAAAACCATCAGGATAGTATAAAGCTAAAAGGGTAGGCGGAATAAAGGTTATCAAAGCGGATTTTAAGCGGTCCCGATTATTATCTTTAAATTTGAAAAAATCGGCAATGAAATCAAATAGTCCAAGTGTAACGCCTAAAAAAGAACTCGCAAGTGCCATATATGAAAACAGATTTAAACACTGTTTTACAATATTGTTATTGATACTGTGATTCATTTGTTTTAATAGCGAGTCAACATTGCCACCTTCAGTAATGATTTGTTTAAAGGTTGTACGAGGTATATTACCTTGAATAGCATATTGCCATAAGATATAAATGACTAAAGCAATAAGGGTGCCATATAACAAACTACGAACAACGGCTTTACTTTCCTTATGGTAATATTTTACTAAACCGGGTACATTACCATGGAAGCCAAAAGAGGTTAGTAAATAAGGTAAAGCAATAAATGCATAAGGTAAATAATCCGTATCCAGGCTATTTTGATTGAATAAGATAGTCGATGAAACGCTACTAAGCATGCCACTCACAGACATAATAAAAGTAATAACCATTCCACCAATTAGAATTGTACTTAGACGGTCAACGGCTTTAGTTGATAGCCAAACTACGAAAGCAATCAATAAACTAAACAATAAACCGGCAATAGGATGATTGATGGGTATGATCTTATTAAGATTATGTGTAATGATCGAACCACCGGCTGAAATATAAGCATAAGTTAAGATATAAAGAACGAATGTAATAGAAATGCTATTTAGTAAATTCCAGCGTGCGCCAAGTAAATCTTTTACCATAGTATGAAAGCTGGCACCGCAAGGGTAATTCATGTTGGCTTCTAAGATCATTAAACCAGAAAAAAACATACATGCCCAAGTATAAACTAATAAAATAATTGAGCCTGTAAACCAAACGCCTGAAGTGACAATAGGAATAGAAAACATACCGGCACCTACAGTTGTGCCTGCAATTATCATGGCACCACCAAGTAAGGAAGGGCGTTTAAAATTTTGAATTACATCACTAGCCATTATTGCCTCTGATATTATTGTTTTTGTGTACTAGCATGATGATACATGATGTATGATATTTAAGTAAATTAATATTATTTCCAATTATGAAAATTGTTTTTAATCTTAGTTTTAGAATGTCGTGCTTGGTCAATTTTTGTTTTGATAAATTAAGCAGTGACTTCCATTTAAGCTATTGATCTGTTTTATTTTTATCTTAATCAAGAATAGCCTAGTGAGGTAATAATTAAACAGATAGAAATGCAAGATTGATTTATTTTCTTACATCTTTAAATCATAATCATAGCCGCTAGTTACTGCTAAAAATTAGCCACAATAGAAAAATTTTCATCTATTCTCAGAATGATCTATTTGATGAAAGTTAATTATTGTTGCGACTTTAACCAGCTGATTTCTTGAGACCAGATTTCGGGATTTATGGTTTCTAGGATCAAAGGTATATTATTGAAGCGCTTATCTTTCATAATATAACTAAAAGCGGTGTAACCGATATTACCTTGTCCTAAGCTTTGGTGGCGATCAACATGACTGGCAAATTGGCTTTTGGCATCATTTAAATGCATTGCGCGTAGATATTGAAAACCAACAACTTTATTAAATTGGTCAAAAGTATCATCGCAAGCTTCTTTTGTTCGTAAGTCATAACCTGCGGCAAAAGCATGACAGGTATCCAAACAAATACCAACTCGCTGTTTATCTTCGATATCTTCAATTATTGCTGCCAGATGTTCAAATTTAAATCCTAAATTGGAGCCTTGACCGGCAGTATTTTCAATTACAGCGATGACATTTTTAGTTTGCGCTAAAGTCATATTGATTGATTCAGCAATACGGGCCAGACATGCATCGATGGTAATTTTATTCAGATGACTACCAGGATGAAAATTAAGCAAAGTAATACCTAATTGCTCACAACGTTGCATTTCATCCAGAAAAGCGGCACGTGATTTTTTCAGTGCTTCAGTTTCTGGATGGCCTAAATTAATAAGATAACTATCGTGTGGCAGAATTTGTTGTTTGCCAAAACCATATTTTTCACAATTTAATTTGAATTGTTCAATAGTTTCCGGTTTTATTGGTGGAGCGTGCCATTGACGCTGATTTTTGGTGAAGAGAGCAAAGGCAGTGGCATTAATTTCGTGGGCGCGCAGTACTGCTTGATCAACACCGCCAGCAGCGCTGACATGAGCTCCAACAAATTTCATTTTTTTCTCCTGATTTTATTTTAATTATGGCACTTTTGGCTTAGAAATGAAATGTATAGCCTTAAGTCATTTAGCTATTAATAATTTCTGTCCCTATCGGCAAGGGAGAAAAAAACAAATTACTATCGGATGTTAGTGAAAAATCGATTGCATTGATGAATTGATAAATAGGCCACCAATAGTTAGCCAGCCAAAAAGGCACATAGCCATAACGAGTGGTTTGATCCCTGCCTGTCGAATTGCACTAATATGGGTGGTTAATCCAAGTGCAGCCATCGCCATAGATAATAGAATAGTATCAAGAGTAATAATGAATTGAACTAAAATTTGTGGCAATAAATGAAAAGAGTTTATGTACGCAATGATAATAAAAAATATTGCAAACCAAGGGATCACAATAGTGGGTTTTGAGTGGGATAAATTGCTAGTTATCATTTTGCGATTTAGATAAGCTGATAATATTAATAAAAATGGTGCTAACATCATAACGCGGATCATTTTACTGATCACTGCACTATTTTCTGCTTCAGGGCTGATTGCATGGCCAGTAGCAACCACTTGAGCGACTTCCATGCACAGTAGAACCAACAAAGATACCAAACTGAGCCGGATCAAGTAAAAACCAGTGATAAATTTGATTTAGATGATAAAACCATGGATAGATAAAAATAGCTAAGGTACCAAAAATAACTACGGTTGCAATCGCAATGGTAACTTTATCTGCCGAAGTTTTAATGACAGATTCTGTTGCTAAAACTGCAGCAGCTCCACAAATGCTACTACCGGCGCCAATTAATATGGTGGTCTGGCTATCTAACTTTAAAAAATATTTACCAATTAACAGTGCAATTAAGAATGGGAAGTTAGCATAATAACATCAGTCATAATGCCAATCGTACCAACCTCCATAATTTGTTGAAATGTTAAACGAAAACCGTACAAAATAATCCCTGTTCTTAATAAATAGTGTTTAGCGAATTTAATCCCTTCGTCACAAGAGGGTTTTACGGCAAAATAAACGGTATTTCCAATCACAATACCCAACAGGATCGCCAGGCTTAGAGCACTTAAACCAATATTTGCAAACCATTCTTTATTACCTAGAAAAACGGCAAGAGTAGTTAGAAAGCCTGTTAATAATAATCCTGGTATATATTTGAAATTTTTATGCTTTATTCGTGTTGTCATAATATTTTTAACCATTGGTTTATGCAATATGCACTATTTCACTCTGTTATAAGCATATATCAATAGCGTATATCTTTAAAATAGATAATTTTTATATTATTAATTAGTAAAAGTGGTATATTAATGTTTGGCAAGATTGTTATGGTAGTTTGGCTTATATGGTTAATTAATAAAGCGAGCATTGTTATGCGAATAACCTTTAGACAACTTGAAGTTTTTATTGCAATTTTGCAATGTGGCTCAACAATCCAAGCTGCTCAATCATTGGCATTATCACAATCGGCGGTGAGTGCGGCTTTAACAGATTTGGAGTTTCAACTTGAGATACAGTTATTTGATCGGATTGGTAAACGTTTAGTAACTAATGAATATGGTCGGTTATTATATCCAAAAGTATTAGCATTACTTGAACAGGCAACAGAAGTTGAACAGATTGCAAAAAAAGGATTAGCAGCGGTAAAACTGGCGGCAAGTACGACGATTGGTAATTATATTTTGCCCGCGAAGTTGATACATTATCGTCATGATAATCCTACTATCCCTTTTGAATTATCAATAAATAATACTGAGGAAGTGATTAAAGCGGTACTCGAATTCAAGGTTGATTTAGGTTTAATTGAAGGCAGCTGTTATGAACCAGAATTGATTACTATACCATGGAAAAAAGATCAGCTGGTGGTATTCTGTTCGCCGAATAATCCACTGGTAGGTCGTCAATTAAAACAACAGGAACTCGAAAATGAGAATTGGATTTTGCGTGAAAGCGGTTCAGGAACCCGTAATATTGTTGATCAACTGTTGTTGAGTAAACTAAGCCAGTGCAATATTTTAATTGAATTTAATAATTCTGAAGCCATTAAGCATGCTGTCATGAATGGTATGGGAATAAGTTGTTTATCATATCTCACTATAAAGGAACAATTAAAAAATGGCGCATTGGTTGCATTAAATATTGATGAACTTGAACTTTCACGGACATTATGTTTAATTCATCATCAAAATAAACATTTATCTAAGGCGTTATTACATTTGTTAGAATATTTTCAATGAAATTTTTAAAAATAAGATCCTGCGCAAAACTAATAATTATCTGTCAATTATGAAGGTATCTTATAACTGACAATCGTTGCTTATTCCTGCTAACACTATCTGTTACAATCACTGGCGTTAAGATCCACGTTAAATAAAAGGTCATTAATGTCAGAACAATCAACACAGACATCACAGGGCGCGACAACAAAATTGCGTCGAGAACTAAAAGCACGTCATTTGACAATGATAGCTATTGGCGGCTCTATTGGTACCGGATTATTTGTTGCTTCTGGTGCAACAGTAGCGCAAGCGGGTCCAGGTGGTGCTTTATTATCTTATATTATTATTGGGTTAATGGTTTATTTTTTAATGACCAGTTTAGGTGAGCTTGCGGCTTATTTACCCGTTTCCGGCTCGTTTTCTACTTATGGTTCGCGATATGTCGATGAAGGTTTTGGTTTCGCTCTTGGCTGGAACTATTGGTATAACTGGGCGGTCACTATAGCTGTTGACTTAGTTGCCGCTCAACTAGTTATGGGATATTGGTTTCCGGAGATTGATGGCTGGATTTGGAGCGCAATTTTTCTGTTTATTATTTTTATGCTTAATTATATTTCTGTTAAAGGATTTGGTGAGGCAGAGTATTGGTTTTCTTTAATTAAAGTCATTACCGTCATTATTTTTATTGTAGTTGGCGTATTAATGATTATTGGTATTTTCCGCGGAGCAGAAAATACTGGCTGGCATAACTGGCATAACTGGCATAACTGGCATAACTGGCATAACTGGCATAACTGGCATAACTGGCATAACTGGCAGATTGGGGAAGCACCTTTTGTTGGGGGTTTCTCAGCAATGATTGGGGTTGCTATGATCGTCGGTTTTTCTTTTCAGGGTACGGAATTAATTGGTATTGCTGCTGGCGAATCTAAAGATCCGGGTAGAAATATTCCTAAAGCGGTACGCCAAGTATTTTGGCGGATTTTGTTATTTTATGTTTTTGCTATCTTGGTGATCAGTTTAATTATCCCATATATGGATCCACGCTTGTTGCGTAATGATGTCGGTGATATTAGTGTCAGTCCTTTTACTTTGGTTTTTGAAAATGCAGGATTATTATCCGCTGCGGCTGTCATGAACGCGGTTATTTTAACGGCAGTATTATCCGCTGGTAATTCAGGGATGTATGCTTCTACCCGAATGCTATATACCTTGGCCAAAGAAGGAAAGGCGCCAAAAATCTTTTCCCACTTATCACCGGGAGGGGTTCCTCGCTATGCTTTGATTGCGACTACCGTCGTGGCAGCACTCTGTTTTTTAAGTTCAATGTTTGGTAATCAAGTTGTTTACTTATGGTTACTGAATACTTCAGGTATGACCGGATTTATTGCCTGGTTAGGGATTGCTATCAGCCATTATCGTTTTCGTAAAGGTTATATGTTACAAGGCTATGATTTGAATAAATTGCCTTACCGTTCAGGCTTTTTTCCAATTGGCCCTATTTTTGCTTTTGTTCTCTGTTTAGTCATTACATTAGGCCAAAATTATCAGGCATTTTTAGCGGACAAGATTGATTGGTATGGTGTGATTGCTACCTATATTGGTATTCCTCTATTTCTTGTTATATGGTTTGGTTATAAACTGATCAAGAAAACCCATTTTGTTCACTACCGGCAGATGGATTTTCCTGAATATGATCAAAATCTAAACAAGTAATTGTCAATAATCCTCTCTATTTTCTATAAAGACACACGCATTTTATGCGTGTGTTGAGCGTTAATTTTTACCTAGGTCAAAAAACAAATAAAAAAAAGTAACGTTAGTAATAATCGTATTGATAATAATTATTATTTGCTTTATTGTTACGCGCAAATGGGATCAGTTGAATGGAGAGGCAATCAAGTGAAGTTTGCGTACAGTCTTATTAGCAAGGGCGTTGATAGCTGTTTATTAGCGGGTATAACATTAATGACATCGTTTGCAGCATGGTCAGTAACGGTTACTGATGTAGCGGGCCGCACTGTTCAGGTACCAGATAAAGTAAATCGCATTCTGTTGGGAGAAGGGCGCTTATTTCATGCTATTGCTTTACTGGAAGGAAATAAACCTTTAGCACGTATTGTAGGTTGGCAAGGTGATTTTCGTAAACTTGATCCGCAATCTTATGCTGTCTATAAAGCTAAATTTCCAGAAATTGACAAAATTCCTTTAATTGGTAATACCAGTGCCGAAAGTGTTAGTGCGGAAAAAGTACTAACACTAAATCCTGATATCGCTATTTTTGGCCTATCTGGACACGGCCCGGGCAAAAATAGTGAATTGGTTATGCAACTAGAAAAGGCCGGCGTGCCGGTTATTTTTGTTGATTTTCGTAGTGAGCCACTGAAAAATACTTTACCGAGTATTCGTTTATTGGGTAAGGCGTTGCAGCGGGAGCAACAGGCTGAAAAATACGCCAATTTCTATCAAAAAAATCTTAAGCTAGTAACGGATATTACCAATAAAATCCCTAACGATAAAAAACCGACTGTTTTCATTGAATTGAGAGCGGGTTCCTCCGAAGACTGCTGTGGTACAGCGGGGAATGGTAATATGGGCAATTTTATTGATCTCGCCGGTGGAATAAATATCGCTAAAAATGCATTACCTGGACCATTAGGGATGATGAACCTTGAGAAAGTCATTGCTGATGATCCTGCAATTTATATTGCCAGTGGGGCCAAGATGCCTGGCAGCAAAGAAGCAGGCGTACAATTAGGTGCTTTATCAACAGAGAAAGCGGCTATAACCAGTTTAACCACAATAACTGAACGCAAAGGTATTAATACGCTCTCAGCGGTTAAAAATGGACGTAGCTATGCTATTTGGCACAATTATTATAATTCGCCCTATAACGTTATTGCGACTCAAATTTTTGCTAAATGGTTCTACCCAGATAAATTTGCCGATCTGGATCCGCAAACCACGATGAAAGAGTTATATCGTCAATTTTTAACGATAGAGCCAACGGGTGTCTATTGGGTTAGTCAAAACTCATTAAAAAGCAGGTAATTACTTTCAATGAGTATGACCACTGAACCTTATGCCAGTTATTAGGCAGCAAGCTAACCATGATGGTATCAATATTAAAGCGCATTATCAATATATATTGAAACGTCGAATTATATTGATTTCATCACTTGTTATGTTAATTATGCTGTCTTTAGTCATTGATTTTACCTTGGGACCATCAGGTCTTTCTTTAACTAAGCTATGGCAAACATTAATCTCACCAGCTAGTGTTGATATCGCTACTCAGGTGATTGTTTGGGATATTCGCTTACCTTATGCATTAATGGCTGTCATGGTTGGTATGTCACTTGGACTGGCGGGTGCTGAAATGCAGACCATATTAAATAATCCGCTAGCCAGCCCTTTTACATTAGGTGTTTCTAGTGCCGCCTCTTTTGGTGCCGCATTAGCCATCGTTTCTGGCATTGGTATTGCCGGTATCTCTGAACAATGGTTTATTTCTGTCAATGCCTTTATCTTTGCTTTACTGGCGGTATTAATGTTGGATGCGATCACCCGTTGGACACGCATTGCAACTTCTGGTGTGGTACTGTTTGGTATTGCATTAGTGTTTACCTTTAATGCATTAGTTTCGATGATGCAATTTATTGCCACTGAGGATACCTTACAGGGATTAGTCTTCTGGACAATGGGGAGTTTGGCAAAAGCAACTTGGATTAAGTTAGCGATTATGGCAACCGTTTTTGCGGTTATTTTTCCCATTTCTATCATGAGTGCCTGGAAATTAACTGCGTTACGGTTAGGAGAAGATCGCGCAATCAGTTTTGGTATTGATGTTCGTCGGTTGCGTTTGGCAACATTATTAAGAATTAGCATGTTGGCGGCTTTATCCGTCGCTTTTGTTGGCCCTATTGCTTTTATTGGTTTAGTTGCTCCCCATATTGCTCGCATGATGTTTGGCGAAGATCATCGATTTTATTTACCCGCCAGTGCCTTAATTGGCGCTTTAGTTTTATCGATGGCTTCCATTGCGTCAAAGAATATTATTCCAAGCGTCATTATACCTGTTGGCATTGTAACCTCATTGGTCGGCGTTCCTTTTTTCTTGAGTATGATCCTGCGTCATAGAGGTAATATTTAATGATAAATGGATTACAAATAAATCAATTTTATGCAGGTTATCCTAAATGTCCGGTGATCCAAAATTTGTTCACCGGTATTTTACCTAAAGGAAAAATTACTGTTTTGCTTGGGCCAAATGGTAGCGGTAAATCTACCCTATTACGTTCTTTAGCGGGATTAAATAGCGCTGCTGGCCAGTTATGGTTAGATGGGCAGGATCTGATGGCGATGAATTTTGCTCAACGTGCTAAACAAGTCGTTTATTTGCCACAATCATTACCGGCTGGTGTTCATTTACATGTGCTGGAATCAATTATTGTTGCCCAACGTGCTGCTGGCGGAGAGTGTCATCAGATCTGCCAATTAGAGATCATGAAACTGCTACGGCAATTAGGCATAGAGCATTTGGCATTGTGTTATCTGGATCAGTTATCAGGTGGACAAAAGCAACTAGTGGGTTTAGCTCAATCGCTTATTCGGCAACCAAAATTATTGCTACTTGATGAACCATTGAGTGCACTGGATTTAAATTATCAATTTCATGTTATGGACTTAGTGGCTAAAGAAACCAAGCGCAGAGATATTATTCCTCTTGTTGTCGTGCACGATATTAATATTGCCTTAAGACATGGTGAACATATATTAATGTTAAAAGAGGGTCGTTTGGTTGCCGAAGGTGCGGCTGAAGAGGTTATAACAGCTGAAAATCTGGCTAATGTTTATGGTGTCGTTGGACGCATTGAGCGCTGTTCGCAAGGTGTTCCTCAAGTATTAATCGATGGATTAGTTGCCAATTTATTCTAATTGAAATTGCAAATTAGATTGTGCTTTTTCGAGTGAAATAAAAATTAATAAAAAAAGACAGGGAAATTAATTTCACTGGCATGTGAGTTTGTATCAATTTTCTGGCTAATAAATAATCCTGCTATTTCTTGGAGAATAGGGAATGAATTTTTTTAATAAAAATAAATTAACATTAATTATTATCGCATTTATTTCTACTGTCGGTCATGCGGCTGAAGATAGTGACACCATTATAGTTACTACCGCATCCGGTTTTCAGCAGAAAATTGAAGATGCGCCTGCATCTATTTCAGTCATAGATCGAAAACAACTAGAAAATAAAGCTTATCGTGATGTGACAGATGCATTAAAAGATCTGCCTGCAAAGTACACCATGATTTTAGTGGATGGCAAACGGATAGATACACGTAATACTCGACCGAATAGTGATGGCTCTGGCATAGAACAAGGTTGGCTGCTGCCATTGGTTGCGATTGAACGTATCGAAGTTGTGCGTGGTTCAATGTCTTCACTTTATGGTTCCGATGCCATGGGCGGAGTGATCAACATTATAACGCGTAAAATAGGTAAAACTTGGTATGGTAGTTTGCGAGCGGATACAACTATCGCTGAACGTAGTCATTCTGGCAATGCGGGTCAGGGTAGTTTTTATCTGGCCGGCCCCTTAATTGATGGCGTGTTGGGAATGAAAGCGAGTGGTCTTTATTCTCAACGTAATGAAGATAAGTTTGTAGGTGGTTATAAGAAACAGTTAATGAGTAATGCTGGGGTAACATTTTCATTCACCCCCGATGAGCAGAATAATTTTGATCTGGATTTAAAGCATGATGAACAGCAACGTGACTCAACAATTGGTAAAAGCCGTGCTTGCACTAAACGATCATGTGAAGATGATAATGCTACTTATCGACGTAATAACTATGCATTGACGCACAATGGTAATTATCAGTGGGGTTCAATGGATACATTTATCCAACGTGATGAATCAGATAACCCAAGTAGAAAGATGCAATATAATGATAGCTTACTTAAAAATCAGACAGTATTTGACTTAGATTCACATAAGCTCAGTATTGGTGGTCAGTATCGTTATGAAGATTTACATGATCAAGGTAACCAATTACCGACAGCGGCCAATTTTAATAAATTAACCCGTTGGAGTTGGGCGTTATTTAGTGAAGATGAATGGACTATTACTAGTGATTTCAGCTTAACAGCTGGCATTCGTATGGATAAAGATGAGAATTTTGGTTCACATTGGACTCCTCGCTTATATGGTGTTTGGCATATTAATGATCAATGGATACTTAAAGGGGGCGTGTCGACCGGATATCGTTCACCTGATTTACGTCAAGTCGCGCCTAATTGGGGACAAATAAGCGGCGGGCAAACGAGTAAAGGGATCATTCTTGGCAATCCTAACCTAAAACCGGAAAAAAGTATCGGGCAGGAAATTGGTATATTATGGAATAATCAGGATAATCTGAATATTGGTGTAACGATTTTTAATACTGATTTCAAAGATAAGATTATGGAATATCGTCTTTGTGGCGATAAATTAGCCGCTTGTAGTAATGCGATTATTCCCGATGGTAGTCAATATGATTTTATTAGTACCCGAGATAATGTTGATAAGGCCAACTTGCGTGGTATTGAGGCAACATTTAACTGGCAAATTGAGGATAATTTATCACTAGCAGCTAATTATACCTATTCCGATTCTGAACAACTAAGTGGCAATTATAAAGGCCAAGCCTTTAGTCAGAAGCCCAAACATATGGCAAATGCATCGCTAAGCTGGCAGGCAACAAGTGAATTAGAAGCTTGGACGCGGGTAAATTTCCGTGGTAGAACTAATCAATACCTTTCTCGCTCATCGATGGCCAATCAATTGCCATCTTATACCTTTATTGATCTGGGAATAAATTATGCACTAAGCAAAAATCTTTCTTTATTAGCCGGGGTTTATAATATTTTAGATAGACGTTTAGTGGATAACGATAATAACGCCTTATTAGATGGTCGTCGCTATAATTTAGGTTTAGATTATAACTTTTAAAATCATTTTGAGTAAAAAAATTAGCTAGCTATACTCATGCTAAGAGTTAACTAATTTTTTAATAAAAATTAAAAAAATATTGCTATTTCATGTGATGAAGGGCACAATGCGCCATCAGAAATAACTGATGCTCAATAATTGCATCAGTTATTTTTTTATTTTTAAGCTGATTTCTTTAATTTTATATAAGGCCGGAAAACTGGCCGGGGTTGATACAACTGTTAGAAAAAACGTGTAGTCAAACTAGAGCAGACTACCGTCGTGAGGAATGCTATTATGGCGCAATTATCTATTTTTGCACCTGTGCCAATCGGTCATGGTTGCTGCATTATTAATGACTACGGAGCGTTCTGCTTCGAAAATACTTTATTCTCTCATTTCTCTTTTTTCTCAGCCTATAGGCGTGAGCGAAGTCTTCCTTATAACTATCGATTAAGTCATAATATCAAGACAAAATCGGAAGTTGTGGGAGGTTTTGCTCATGTCAAATAATATCCCATTAGCTCTCAGTAAAGAACCAACCGAGATAAATAATCGTGCTCAACTGGTTAAGACATTAACTTTAATCCAGGTTGTCATGATGGGGCTAGCTTATCTGCAGCCAATGACGGTTTTTGACACTTTTGGTTTAGTGTCATTAAAAACTAATGGGCATGTTCCCTCTTCTTATATTATTGCTTTGATTGCAATTCTTTTTACCGCATTGAGTTATGGCAAATTGGTAAAACGGTTTCCTTCTGCGGGATCGGCTTATACCTATGCGCAAAAATCCATGAATCCGCATATAGGTTTCATGGTGGGATGGTCATCTTTGCTTGATTACTTATTCATGCCGATGATTAATATATTGTTAGCGAAAATTTATCTTGAAGCTATTTTCCCGGGCATTGCTCCCTGGATTTTTGTTGTCGGATTAGTTGTATTGATGACTATTTTTAATCTACGTGGTATCAATTTAGTCGCTAATTTAAATACTATTATTGTTATTATTCAAATCGCCGTAATGCTCGTTTTTTTAGCGGTTCTCATCCATGGATTATCTAAAGGCGAAGGCTCTGGCCAGATTTGGTCATGGCGACCTTTTACCTCTGAACAGGCACATTTAATTCCGATGATCACCGGGGCGACGATTTTATGTTTTTCATTTCTCGGCTTTGATGGCATCAGTTCACTATCGGAAGAAACACCAAATGCAGGAAAAGTGATACCAAAAGCAATTTTTTTGACGGCATTAATTGGTGGTTTGATTTTTATTGGCGTTTCTTATTTTTTACAGATGTATTTTCCTGATGTTTCGCATTTTAAAAAACCTGACGAATCACAACCGGAAATTATGTTATATGTTGCTGGTGCGCTTTTTCAGTCTATTATTTTGGTTTTTTCTTGTGCAACCGTCTTAGCATCAGGCATGGCTGCCCATGCTGGTGTTTCGCGACTCATGTATGTTATGGGGAGAGATGGTGTTTTCCCTGAACGCTTTTTTGGTTATGTTCATCCAACATGGCGAACCCCAGCTTTTAACGTTATTTTAGTTGGCATATTGGCATTAACGGCAATTTGGTTCGATATGGAAATTGCGACAGCTCTGATTAATTTTGGTGCATTAATTGCGTTTACCTTTGTTAATCTTTCGGTTATTTCGCAATTTTATTTTAGAGAGCGTCGTTGCCATACTTGGCGGGATAAGTTTAATTACTTAATTTTACCTATTATGGGTGCTTTAACCGTATCTGTGCTTTGGATTAATTTAGAGAAAACTTCCATGTTATTAGGGATGGTATGGGCAGCAGTTGGTATTTTTTATATGGCAATTATCACCCGCCGTTTTCGTCGACCATTACCACAAATGAATGACGCTTAGTAATCACAAAATACACGCTATTGATAGTTTTTATGCAGTAAAGGCCAATTATTTGGCCTTTACTGCATTGGGTAACTAGTTTTGTATTGTCTGGCATTAATACAATTAACTAGCGATCTGATTAGCATAATCTACCAGCGCTTTTAGTTGCTGGCACTTCTCTTTATTTTCTTGATGTTCGGCAAATAATTGCTCAATAGTTTGCAGATATTGGCTTATTTTCTCGCAGGTTAACCTATCGCGACGATGGTGTAACCAGGCAAGTTGTTCTTGTTCTGTCAGGGTGGCCGGATAGTTTCGCGCCCGGTAACGGAAAAAAAGTTGCCTCATGCGCGGATCGTCAAATTTGAGATCTAATGCGGGTAAATTTTGGGGTAAAGTTTGCCGGATAATGGCCATTGTTGAACGATCATTATCACCAAAGAAACCGGAATATAGCATAGCATCTACGTCAGTTGCGGCAGGAAAAGGTTGCGCCTCAGTAAAAAGCCGAATAACTTTATCTCGCACTTCACTATGTTGTCGCAATATGGCTAAATTATTCTGACAAACATCCAGATCAAGTGCTATGCGCTGTGCATCTGCGGTCCGCAGTGTGTTGGCAGGCGCCAGAATGGGACATTTATTAATATGTATCAGTTTGATAGGAATGGCTAATTCACCGGCTAACTCGTCCTTAGGCGTATATAAACGTTGCCTGAGTGTATCACTATCTAATGTTAGCAGTGGACTAATATCTGCTGCTAGATCACAGGCAATAATCGCATTACGGTTTTCGGGATGCCAAGCGAGTGGGGCAATTAGACTGGTATTGGCTCGTATTGCACCAAACATGCCAGAAACATGAACTAGCGGCGTCATTGCAATGATATCAATTAATTGCTTAACTTCATTTTTATTTCTTAATCGAAAGAAGTAATCAAACATTTTCGGCTGTGCTTGCTTAATTAATTTTGCCATTTCGATAGTCGCCAAAACATCCGCTGTTGCATCATGTGCATTGGCATGCTCAATACCGTTTACAACGGTTAAATGTTCTAGTTTAAAACTGGGGAGTCCCTCGTCATTGCTAGGCCAATTAATACCATCAGGACGTAACGCATAGCAGGCGCGTAACACATCCAGTAAATCCCAACGTGAATTACCTTGCTGCCAACTATAAGCATAAGGATCATAAAAATTACGATAGAAAATATGGCGAGTGACTTCATCATCAAAACGAATATTGTTGTAACCAAGAATACAACTATTGGCTATGCTAAATATACCATGAATACGTTTAGCGAATTCAGCTTCATTTATGCCATGAGCAATTGCATATTGGGGCGTAATACCGGTGATCATAACTGCTTGCGGTTGAGGAAGATAGTCATCAGCAGGAGCACAGTAAAAAATTTGTGGATCTTCGATAATGTTGAAATTTGAGTCAGTCCTGATGCCAGCAAATTGTGCCGGTCGATCGAGAGCAGGATGCTGCCCAAAGGTTTCATAATCATGAAACAGAAATGAGGATTTTTGCTTATTGGCCAAAATATTTTCCCAATTTTATGTAGCGCAATATATTGTTTAATAATATTAAAATATTCTAATCTGACAATGAATGTTTTTTTGCTGTACGCGTTGACTTATTTTTAGTTACACATTAATGAACCCATTAGAGATCAATTTTGCATTTAAATTAACCGCAATAATAATCTGTTAACGGATAATCGAACTGAATATCACCATTCTGCAATCAATTATTATTGTATTGGTGTTAATCTTAAGGGTTTTACTTATTTGTAATTATTGGGTTAATTTAATTTGGATTGTTGATAACAGAAAATTAATAAAGGCAAAAGAGTGAATTTATTATCAACGCAAGAATAATAAAACAGGGTAAAAATCCTAGCAATTGGCTTGTTTCAATCAGTCAATCGCCGTATCGTATAGTTTGTTATTCATAATGCATATGTTTTATTGAAAGGTATAAGAAATGACAAGTAAAAATAAGCAGTCATTCCAAAATGTACTGGAGTTTGTACGTATGTTGCGTCGTAAAAATAAAATCAAACGTGAATTGGCGGATAATGAAAAAAAAATTCGTGATAATCAGAAGCGAGTTCTACTGTTGGATAATTTAAGTGAATATATTAAAGAAGGCATGACCATAGAAGAGATCAGAGCAATAATTGCTAATATGCGTAGCGATTATGAAGATCGTATCGATGATTATAATATTAAGAATGCCGAATTATCAAAAGAGCGGAGGGAGTTAACCCAAAAATTAAAAACCCGCCCTGATACCGGCAGCCAATAAAACAGGCTAAACTTAATTACCCCCTATAACACTATTTTACTAAAGGGGGTTAGTTAACAGTTATTTTATAATTAAACTTAAATTTGGATCTATTACTGTATAGATTTGTTGATAAGTTAGCTTATTTTCAACGATATTAGACAGCTCTATAGCCATATCTTGCCGTGTAACTTAGCCTATTTGGGAAAATTGAATCCGTTGGTGATTACCTGAGGCAGCTAAATTAAGTAACCTACCAGGCCTAAGGATGGTGTTAATGAACTAGTTTTTAGCTAGCTCTCTATCATCGATTTATGGCGAATTGACAGACCAAAAAACGCTTTAGCCTAAGATGAGAGTTATTTCCATCCATCACCATAGCCGACAGAGGTCACGAGTAATAATCGTTTAATATTTAACATTTCGGCCGATTTGAAAATATTAAGATTGCCGGTTAGGGAGTTATTAGCGCCAATAGTACTAAAGATAATACCGCTATTAGGAATATTAGCAAAAATATTTTTTATGGCGTTATATTGGCAAACATCTCCTAAAATAACTTGCGCGCCAATCTGTGTTAGCTGTGTTTTTATATTTTACATTGCGGATAAAAGTGATCACTTGATGACCTTGCTGAAGGCCATCTTGCACAAGAAAATAACCAATACCTTTGCCTGTGCCAAAAACAATCCATTGAGACATATTTATTCCTGATTTAATAATAGGGAATATATATTCTACTAAAAAGACTTTGATAAAAAGGTGCGTAAGTGAGTTTTAATTAAAATTCAGAATGAAAAATGCCCGAATTCGGGCATTTTTCATTGATTATTATTTGGGTTTAAACATTTTGGAAGTGGCAACATTGGTTGCAACATGACCACCTGCACCATTTTTGCCATGGAAAGTCATTGCGGGTCGTACATAAGCTTTAATTTCTAAATAGCTTTCAGTAACTTCTGGCGCCGGAGCCTTTGTAGTCGGAGCAAAGGAAAAGCCGGTTTTTTTGCCTGATTTTAGCGTGGCAGTTTTTTCCTTACAGTTATTGGTTTTTTTTGCAATAACATCGGTTACAGAAGATATATTTGGCTCAGCATGGCTAAAATTTTCATCCGATGAGATGGCTATTTTTTCCTGACTAATTTCATGGATTAAATGTTCATCGTTTTTAATCTCATCGCCTATAAAAAATTCATCATTAACAGATTGACCATTTTGTCGCTGCTCTATGGCACCTTCACTTTGTCCTCGCTTTTCTACCGCAATACTAGGACTGTTTTCAGGCATGACTTTGGTTTCATCAAGTGGTTGACAAGCTTTTTCATTTTGTTCAGTAGCTTGAGTCTTAACGGGAATAAGCAATACTTCCGCAGACGGTAGAGAGCTTTCAGACATCGTTGATTGGTCAGTCAAAGGTACTATTCCCGTTGATTGAACCATTTCACTAATTGACGCCGTCTTTTCATTAGCTTCAACCTTATCGATGATGTCATTACAGACAATTGAGTTAGTAGAAGGTGTTGTTTTTTCACTAATTGTCATCACATTTTTGCTATTTGATGGCATTTCATGGGATTGATTTAATTTAATCGGATACTGGATCCAGACTTTACCTGAAGATAATTCAGGAGAAGCAACAGCCATTTTTAATGGTACTAATGATTTGTCTTGAAGTTCATCACGGTAGCGACGACGTCGTTGTCCGCTAACACGTAGGTGACGAGGTGATCGTCTTGATCGCCGTGGAATGATCGTGTCTTGTCGTTCATGAGTATAATTGCTGGATGCGTCTTCAAGTTCAGCCTGTTCTGGGACCTGCGGTATATCTATTGTTTTTTGTTTCTCTGTTGATTCACTTGGCATAATAGGTGCGGCAGTTAACAAAGTAGTCACTGCGTCTTCGCCATTTGTAATCGGCAACTTAATATCCTGATATTCTTTATCAGTAGGTCGTTTTTGTTGTTCAGTGACGCTATTTGTGATGCGCACAGATTGCATCAGTTGACGCTGCTGACGGCGGGGAGGGACAACGACCGTTTTTTCCGTCTCAGTCTCTTTTTTATCTAATTGTTGGGTCTTTGTTTCAAGTTGCTGCTGTCGTTTTTCTTCCTGACGACGCCGACGTTCAGCTCGCTGCTCGCGACGCTGTTGTTGAGTTTCACGTGCAGCGCTATCTTGAGTTTCATTAAATTGACTTTTCTGATTACGACTCTTACGCGCTTGAAGATCATCGGTATGTCCACGATTTTGGCGGTTATCTATATTGTCATTCTGTTCACGGCGTTGAGTTGGCCGACGATTATTACGTCGTTCACTATTACGTCGTTTGTCATTGCTGTTTTTCGATTTTTTTACTGTTTCTTCAATGGGGGGTTGTGATTCAATAAATAATTTTTTCAAGAAAACGGTAATTCGACTAAATAGGCTTTTTGAAGTCTGCTTGTTAGTTGATTTACTCTGTTTACTTGATTTGCTCTTAGCAACGACGGCATTTTTTGTATCTGCTTGTGATTGGAGAGCAAAAGTAGAAATAGCAGGTTGTTCAGGTAACTTTTTCTCACCGGCAGCATCATCTATTAGATTATTGGTTTCAGCTTCGTGGTATTGCGCGAGATAGTAACTTAATGCTGAAATTTCTTCACCTTTACGAATGCGAATCACATTGTAATGCGGTGATTGCATCTGATCGTTAGGAACAATAATGACACGTATATTATGTTGTCGACGCTCAATTTCATTGACAGATTGGCGTTTTTCATTCAGTAGATAAGAAGCAATGGGTACCGGTACAATCGCATGTACTTCATGGGTATTTTCTTTTAATGCTTCTTCTTCGATTAAACGTAAAATAGAGAGTGAAAGTGATTCATTATCACGGATTGTTCCGGTCCCGCTACAGCGAGGACAAACGTGATGACTGGATTCACCCAGTGATGGACTCAAACGTTGGCGTGACATTTCAAGGAGACCAAATCGTGATATTCGAGCGATTTGGATACGTGCTCGATCTTGGCGTACGGCTTCACGCAGGCGGTTTTCAACTTCACGCTGATGGCGAACGGGTGTCATATCAATAAAATCGATAACAATTAGTCCACCTAAATCCCGTAACCGTAATTGACGGGCAATTTCATCAGCGGCTTCTAAATTCGTGTTGAATGCGGTTTCTTCAATATCGCCACCACGGGTAGAACGTGATGAATTTATATCGATAGCAGTTAATGCCTCAGTGGTGTCAATAACCAATGCACCACCGGATGGTAAACGAACCTCACGTTGAAAAGCGGACTCGATCTGTGACTCGATTTGATAGTGGCTAAAAAGCGGAACATCTCCGCTATAGTATTTGATTTTACTTGCAAAATCGCCACGACCAATCGCTTCAATATGATGGCGAGCCATGTCGACAATTTTCGCATTATCAATCAGTATTTCACCAATATCAGGTCGCAGATAATCACGAAAGGCTCGCACAATTACATTACTTTCTTGATGAATCAGGAAAGGCGCGGCTCGGTTTTCCGCTGCTTTTTTTATTGCTTGCCAATGTTTGAGACGATATTGTAGATCTTGCTGCAACGCTTCTGCTGATTTTCCAACACCAGCAGTACGGACAATTAAGCCCATTCCATCGGGTATTTCCAATGAAGATAATGCTTCTTTCAGTTCTGTGCGATCTTCACCCTCAATCCGGCGTGATATTCCACCTGCGCGAGGGTTATTTGGCATTAAAACAAGATAACTACCCGCTAAACTAATAAAAGTGGTTAGCGCAGCCCCTTTATTTCCTCGTTCTTCTTTATCAACCTGGATAATAACTTCCTGGCCTTCTTTTAAAACATCCTTTATGTTAGGACGACCATGAGGTTGATAATGACTAGGGAAGTATTCACGTGCTATTTCTTTAATTGGGAGAAAACCGTGCCTTTCTGATCCATAGTCAACAAATGCTGCTTCCAGACTAGGTTCTATACGGGTAATTTTGCCTTTGTAAATATTTGCTTTTTTTTGTTCGTGTCCGGGATTTTCAATATCTAGGTCATAAAGACGTTGCCCATCAACAAGAGCAACGCGCAACTCTTCTTGTTGAGTTGCGTTAATTAACATTCTTTTCATTATAAATACTCATTATTCTACTAAGTCAAAAAAGTTGCGACTAAAAATGGTTACTGTTGACCGATGGTTTCGTGACTTTTACAAAATCGTCAACCTCGCGGTTGTCGGTTGTATTGAAACGCAATTTTTCGGTGAAGCTACGTTTAAATAAAATGATGCATTCTTAAATTAGTACTGTTGCTGAATTTATTCGTTCAATGTACAGTTTAGCTAATCCAGTAAACCTTTGTTCACAATTCAATAATTTATTTTGATTTTACACACCGTCTTACACCATTGCTGCGTTTATGTGTCATCAAAATAAAATAGATAGATCTCAAATTACGCCAACGCTTGTTTTAATAAACATTATGGCGACTGTCCATTATTCCATTGCTTATGGGTAGATATCAAGATAACTTTTGCTGTTTATTGCTTTTTTATAGGGAAAAATGTGAAAAAATTGCATTTGACAAAGGAATTGACAAAGTTTAAGAAAAAAAGGCGGAAACAAGGTATCATAATATTCGGTCACACTATTTAACAAACTCAAATGTTAACAAAATGTTATAATTAAATAATGAAAATACAGAATCAGGTTCAATTTGTTACTATCGATAATGATGAAGCAGGCCAACGTATTGATAATTTTTTATTGACACGTTTAAAAGGCGTTCCTAAGAGTATGATTTACCGGATTATTCGCAAGGGTGAAGTAAGAATAAATAGCGGTAGAATCAAACCTGAATATAAAATTCAAGCGGGCGATTTAATTAGAATCCCACCTGTTCGGCAGGCAGAGAAGCAACAGACTGTTATTTCGGCAAAATTGGATAAGGTAGCCGCACTTTCCGATTGTATACTTTACGAAGATGACCATTTGCTGGTTTTAAATAAACCTTCCGGTATGGCTGTTCATGGTGGTAGTGGGGTTAATTTTGGTATTATTGAAGCTTTACGTATATTACGTCCTGAAGCACGTTTTTTGGAACTTGTACATAGATTAGATCGTGAAACATCGGGTGTTTTACTAATCGCTAAAAAACGTTCGGCGCTCAGGGTATTACATCAGCAGTTGCGTTTGAAACAGATGCAAAAACAGTATCTTGCGCTGGTAAAAGGGCAATGGCCGTCGCATATTAAAGTTATTCAGGCCCCTTTATTAAAAAATATTTTACAAAGTGGCGAACGGATAGTGAAAGTTGGTACCGATGGTAAATATTCAGAAACCCATTTTAAAATTGAAGAACGTTTTTCTAATGCGACTTTAGTCAAAGCCAGTCCAATAACGGGGCGAACTCATCAGATTAGGGTACACGCACAATATGCAAAGCATCCTATTGCCTGTGATAACCGTTATGGTGATCTCGATTTTGATCAACAGTTAGCGATTACCGGTTTGAAACGACTTTTTTTGCATGCGAGTTCATTAATACTTATCCATCCGTCCAGTGAGGAAAGATTAACTTTTAACGCCCCTTTAGACCAACAACTTAAAAGCTGTTTGGCAATATTACGTAAGCAATAGAATAGTGCATAACTAATCAAATTAGCAAACCAGGTTGAATTTACCAACCGGTTTGCTTTTTGTATGTCGTAATATCGTTAACTGAGAGGGTTGATGCCGTGAGCTCGTAACATATTGATTAAACTAATTAACGGTAATCCGATTAACGTATTAGGATCCTGTCCAACAAGTTTTTCAAATAATGTAATGCCTAACCCTTCTGACATAAAGGCTCCCGCGCATTGATAAGGTTGTTCTTTTATCAGATAATTTTCAATTTCCGTATCATTCAAATGGCGAAAATAGACGGTGAAAAGTTCACATTTGGTCTTGTATTTTCCAGTTTCACTATCAAATAAACAAAGGCCGGTATAGAAGGTGATTTTTTTGCCAGAAGCTTGCTTAAGTTGTTTGATAGCCGCAGTATGAGTTAATGGTTTTCCTATTATTTGATGGTCTAGCAAACCTACTTGATCAGCACCTATTATTAAATGGTTTGGATATTTAATCGCTAATGATTTTGCTTTTTCAGTGGCTAAACGAGTGACGAGAGAAGTTGCCGATTCGTTGATTAAGGGGGTTTCATCAATATTTGGAGCATCAGCAGTAAATGGTAAGCCTAACTTTTCCAGCAGCTGATAGCGTGAAGATGACATTGACGCCAATACAATTGATTTCATAAAATATCTAAAATGCATAGCTAAATGAGGTAAGACATTTTAAACTAAATAGAGCTTAAATAGCGAATGTTTGATGGAAAAATAAGCAAAAGCAGCCTTTTCCTTTGACTATGTCTCATTACAAAGATAATATGCGCGCCTTATGCAAAAGGTAAAATTACCCTTAACGATTGATGCGCTTCGCGCAGCACAAAAAAAATTGGATTATTCAGGATATTATTCACCTGAACAAGTTCTGCGTGTTGTAGAATCAGTAGTAAGTATAGATAGTGATGTAACTAGTGAACTATCGTTTGCAATAGATAATCAACATTTAGTTGTCATAAAAGGCGATTCTAATGTTGATGTCACGTTAAAATGCGAACGTTGTGGTAAAAATTTTAACCATCATGTTCATGTAACTTATTGTTTTAGTCCTGTCATTGATGATGAGAGGATTGCGTTACTACCCCAAGAGTATGAGCCAATTACTGTTGATCAATTTGGTGAAATAGATTTGCTAGCAATGATTGAAGATGAAATAATTCTCTCTTTGCCGGTAATCCCGGTTCATAACTCTGAACGCTGTGAAGTGTCCGACGCGGATATGGTTTTTGGTGAGTTGCCTAACGAGGCAGAAAAGCCAAATCCCTTTGCAGTATTAGCTAGTTTAAAAAAAAGTACTTAAGGAGTAAGGTCAATGGCCGTACAACAAAATAAACCCACTCGTTCTAAACGTGGTATGCGTCGCTCACATGATGCATTGACAACTGCTGAAGTGTCAGTAGATAAAACTTCTGGTGAAACCCATTTGCGTCATCATGTGACTGCTGATGGCTATTACCGTGGGCGCAAGGTTATTAATAAATAATTGTTGTTAATTATTAAACGATTAATGCCTTGGCTAATTTAATCTTAGCATTAGATGCGATGAGTGGGGACAAAGGTCCTCATATCATTGTGCCTGCTGCATTGCAGGCACTTGCATCTAACCCACAATTAAGATTATTACTGGTCGGTATTCCCGAGATTTTAAACCCACTGCTTGCAGATCAGCGTGCTGAGCTGCGTGATCGTTTGCAAATTATACCTGCAGAATATGCTATTGCTAATGATATGAAGCCCTTACAAGCAATTAGACAAAGTAAAGGTTCGTCAATGCGGATTGCGTTAGAATTAGTGAAGTCTGGTCAGGCTCAAGCATGTATTAGTGCTGGAAATACTGCTGTGCTTATGGGGTTAGCAAAACTCCTATTGAAAACAATACATGGTATTGAAAGGCCAGCGCTGACAACGATTTTGCCAAATCAAAAACAAGGTAAAACTGTTGTACTTGATTTAGGTGCTAATGTTAACTGCAATAGTCAAATGCTAGTGCAATTTGCCGTGATGGGATCAGTAATGGCTGAAGAGATTGCACATATAAGCAATCCACGTGTAGCATTATTAAATATCGGTGAAGAGGAAAGTAAGGGTTTAGATAATATCCGCGAAGCCGCCTCAATATTAAAAGCAACACCTTCTATAAATTATATTGGTTATGTAGAAGGTAATGAGTTATTGACGGGTAAAACTGATGTATTCGTTTGTGACGGCTTCGCAGGTAATGTGACGTTGAAAACAATGGAAGGTGTAATACGCGTTATTTTATCTTTAGTAAAGTCTTCAACTACAGAAAATAAGATCTCATCGTGGCTGATGAAGTTGATTAAACCTTGGTTACAAAAACGTATTACAAAACGTTTTGGGCACCTGGATCCTGATCAATATAATGGTGCTTCACTTTTAGGATTACAGGGTATTGTAATTAAAAGTCATGGAGCGGCAAACCAAAAAGCATTTAAGGCTGCAATTGAACAGGCGATTCAGGCGGTAGAAAAGCAAATTCCTAATAGAATTGCGACTCGCTTGAATACCTTACTACCCAAGAGTGATTAAAGCAAAATGTATACAAAAATCTTAGGTACTGGCAGTTATTTGCCTGTACAGATTCGTACGAATGCTGATTTAGAAAAAATGGTAGATACCTCTGACGAATGGATAACTACCCGTACAGGTATTAAAGAACGCCGCATTGCAACAGGAGAAGATAACGTATCTACAATGGGGGCTAAAGCTGCGCAAAAAGCGTTGCTAATGGCCGGCATCGCAGCTAATGAAATTGATTTAATCATTGTAGCAACGACTTCTTCAACTCATGCTTTTCCCAGTGCAGCTTGCCAAATTCAGCAAATATTAGGTATTCAAAACTGTGCCGCATTTGATGTTGCTGCGGCATGTGCTGGCTTCACTTATGCATTAAGTATTAGTGATCAGTTTATTAGAACTGGCATGGCAAAGAAGGCATTAGTTATCGGTTCTGATATATTATCTAGAGTATTAGATCCGAATGATCGTAGTACACTCATTTTATTTGGTGATGCCGCGGGTGCAATCGTTGTCGGCTGTTCACAAGAGCCAGGGATTTTGTCAACTCATTTACATGCCAATGGTAATTACGGTGATTTGCTAACTTTACGTCATCAAGAGCATAGTGAACACTCAGAACCAACTTATGTGACAATGGCGGGTAATGAGGTTTTTAAGGTAGCGGTGAATGAATTAGCTAATATTGTGGATGAAACATTAGAAAAAAATGCGCTAGATAAATCAAAATTAGATTGGTTAGTCCCTCATCAAGCTAATTTACGGATAATTCAAGCAACAGCAAAAAAATTGGCTATGCCAATTGATAAAGTGGTTATTACTCTGGATAGACATGGTAATACTTCAGCGGCTTCGGTACCGACAGCATTTGATGAAGCTGTCAGAGATGGCCGTATTCAGCGAGGGCAAATGGTATTACTTGAAGCATTTGGTGGCGGTTTTACTTGGGGTTCAGCGCTGATCCGTTTTTAAGTTATACAGGAAAATAAAAATGTCTAATTTTGCAATGATCTTTCCTGGCCAAGGTTCTCAATCTCTAGGCATGTTAGCTGATTTAGCGAAAGAGTTTGCTGTAGTAGAGAAAACGTTTGCTGAGTCTTCTAATGTCTTGGGATATGATTTATGGGATTTGGTTCAGAATGGCTCGCAAGAGGAGTTAAATAAAACTTGGAAAACGCAGCCAGCACTTTTATCCGCATCTGTGGCAATTTTTCGAGTATGGCAGGAAAAAAAAAGCAAAATGCCTAAACTTATGGCAGGCCATAGTTTAGGTGAATATTCTGCATTGGTTTGTGCCGATGTCATCGATTTTAAGTCCGCTGTCAAATTAGTAGAACTACGCGGGCAATTGATGCAAGAGTCTGTGCCGGCAGGGATGGGTGCTATGTATGCAATTATTGGTTTAGATAATGAATCGGTATTAGCATCGTGCCAGCAAGCTGCACAAGGTCAAGTTGTTTCGGCTGTTAATTTTAATTCGCCTGGTCAGGTTGTCATTGCGGGCGAAAAGAGTGCTGTTGAGAGAGCGGCAGTCTTATGTAAAGTTGCTGGGGCAAAACGTACTTTGCCATTGGCTGTCAGTGTACCTTCACATTGTGCATTGATGCAGCCCGCAGCAAAGAAATTAGCACAAGCATTAGAAGCAGTTGTGTTTAATAAACCTAACATCACTGTTGTAAATAATGTCGATGTTAAAATCGAAAATTCGGTAGAGGGTATTCGGCATGCTTTAGTCAGGCAGCTGTATAATCCTGTACGCTGGGTTGAAACCATCGAATTCATGGCGGAGCAAGGGATCGTGCAATTATTAGAAATAGGGCCAGGTAAAGTATTGACTGGTTTAACTAAGCGCATTGTGAGTACGATTAATTCAGCAGCAATTAATGATACGGCATCATTAAACGCTGCATTGATAAATAATTGAGGAAAACATGAGTTTTGATGGAAAAATAGCCTTGGTAACTGGAGCAAGTCGTGGTATCGGGCGATCAATAGCTGAGCTGCTGGCTGAACGTGGTGCAAAAGTAATTGGTACCGCTACAAGCGAAGAAGGCGCTAAGGCGATTAGTAGCTATCTTGGTGATAAAGGCAAAGGTTATGTCTTGAATGTGACAGATACTAAATCTATTGATAGTACTCTATCTAAAATTTGTGAAGAATTTGGTGAAATTGATATTTTAGTCAATAATGCAGGTATTACCAGTGATAATCTATTGCTGCGAATGAAAAAAGAAGAGTGGAACAAAGTTATTGATACAAACTTAACTTCGATCTTTAGTTTATCCAAAGCTATAATGCGTTCAATGATGAAAAAACGTTATGGTCGCATCATATCTGTTGGTTCGGTGATCGGCACATTGGGTAATATAGGACAGGCAAATTATGCAGCGGCTAAAGCAGGTGTTATCGCTTTTAGTAAATCGTTAGCGCGTGAAGTGGCTACCCGAGGTATTACAGTGAATGTTGTTTCTCCTGGTTTTATAGAAACGGATATGACTCGAGCATTGACAGATGAACAGCAAGCAGGCATTTTAGCTAATGTTCCTGTGGGGCGGCTCGGTGATGCAAAAGAAATTGCCAGTGCTGTAGCATTCTTAGCTTCTGATGAGGCGGCTTACATCACGGGTGAAACATTACATGTCAATGGTGGCATGTGTATGATTTAAAAACCAATGAATCATTTGCATGATTAATGCTAAAATAGCATATAATAATGCGAAATCAGGTTCGAATAGCCAGGATTGGGTTGTGCCTTTCCTGTATCTAAACTACGAAAATCATCGTGAAAGCGAGTTTTAATAGGAATTTAAATAGTATGAGTACTATAGATATAGAAGAACGTGTTAAGAAAATAATTGCTGAACAGTTAGGTGTTAAAAAAGAGGAAGTTACAAATAATGCTTCATTCGTTGAGGATTTAGGTGCGGATTCTCTTGACACTGTTGAACTAGTCATGGCATTAGAAGAAGAGTTTGATACCGAAATTCCTGATGAAGAAGCAGAAAAAATCACGACAGTGCAAGCAGCTATTGATTATATCAATAGTCATAAAGGATAAGCTGTAAATTTAATTATAGAGAGCTTTTATGCACATATTCAGGCGGTCGATCGACCGCCTATATTTTCACCAAAACTTATTTCTTTTTCTGGAGGATATACGTGTCTAAGCGTCGAGTAGTTGTGACTGGACTCGGCATGTTATCTCCTGTCGGCAACACAGTTGAATCATCTTGGAATGCTGTATGTGCTGGACAGAGTGGCATCTGCCTTATAGAGCATTTTATGACTGAAAACTATACAACCAAGTTTGCCGGTTTAGTTAAAAATTTTAATCATGACGATTATGGTATTTCGGCCAAAGATGCGCGCAAGATGGATCTATTTATTCAATATGGGCTTGCAGCGGGTAAACAAGCTATCAAAGATGCAGACATAGAAATCACAGAAAAAAATGCGCATCGTATTGGAGCGGCAATTGGCTCTGGCATTGGTGGGTTAGGCCTAATCCAGGAAAACTGTAATAATTTACTGACTGATGGCCCACGTAAAGTAAGTCCTTTTTTTGTTCCTTCAACCATTATCAACATGGTGGCTGGACATTTAAGTATTATTTATGGCTTTAAAGGTCCTACTATCTCTATTGCTACCGCTTGTACTTCGGGGGTACATAACATCGGTCATGCCGCACGTATTATTGCTTATGGTGACGCTGATATCATGCTGGCAGGTGGCGCAGAAAAAGCAAGTACATCTTTAGGAATAGCTGGATTTGGCTCTCTTAAAGCCTTATCAAGACGTAACGACGAACCTGAGCGAGCAAGCCGCCCTTGGGATCAGGATCGAGATGGTTTTGTATTAGGTGATGGAGCGGGTATTTTGGTGTTGGAAGAGTATGAACATGCTAAAGCCCGAGGCGCTAAAATTTATGCTGAATTTGCTGGTTTTGGTATGAGTAGTGATGCCTATCATATGACGTCACCACCAGAGAATGGTGAAGGTGCAGCATTGGCCATGACAAATGCATTACACGATGCAGGTATAGACGCAAAAAAAGTAGGTTACATTAATGCTCATGGTACATCAACACTGGCAGGAGATATCGCTGAGGCACGTGCCGTTACATCGATTTATCCAGAACCGAGTAACATATTGATTAGCTCGACTAAATCGATGACCGGTCATTTATTAGGGGCGGCAGGTGCAATTGAAGCTATCTTTACGATTTTGTCGTTAAGAGATCAACTTATTCCTCCAACAATTAACCTTGAAAATCTCGATAGTAAATTACTCGAACTAGTAGACAACGGCCATCTAGATTTCGTACCCGGAGAGGCTCGCAGAGTTGAAGATATGCAGTATGCATTATGCAATTCTTTTGGCTTTGGCGGCACTAATGGCTCGATTATTTTTCGTAAAGTCAATTAATTGATATTTTCTTATAAAAAGGCCTCAACCTAAGTCAAGGTGAGGCCTTTTTATTGATGTAAATGGTAAGTTTCCCATAAAATGTAGCGATAAATAGTAGGTATTCAGTTTGGTTAATAAGTTAGCATGATGATATGTTGGATTAACGGTGAGCAGCGAAATAATATTTCTGTCGAGGATAGAGCTGTTCAATTTGGTGATGGCTGTTTTACAACAATTCGGGTGGTTGGACATCAACCTGCCTTATTATCGCATCACATTTATCGATTACAAAAAGGGGTTAAACGACTACTTTT
The DNA here is from genome assembly GCF_004768525.1 of Arsenophonus nasoniae. Taxonomy (NCBI): domain Bacteria; kingdom Pseudomonadati; phylum Pseudomonadota; class Gammaproteobacteria; order Enterobacterales; family Morganellaceae; genus Arsenophonus; species Arsenophonus nasoniae. The sequence goes on along the minus strand of NZ_CP038613.1, from coordinate 2,315,238 downwards.
ACCTACACCTGATTGGCAAAAATTGACTGCTGATATAAACAAGATGGCGCAATTGAATAAAAAGGATTTAGCCGTTATTAAAATTATTATTAGTCGAGGTGAAGGTGGGCGAGGGTATAGCATAGCGGGCTTCAACAAAGCCACAGTCATTATTTCGTTAACTGATTATCCAGCTATTTATTTAAATCAACAGCAAACGGGTATTGATTTAACATTGAGTACCATACCAGTAAATAATAATCCTTATTTGGCAGGCATTAAACATCTAAATCGCTTAGAGCAAATATTAATAAAACAGCAAATTGAATTATTGAATGTTGATGAAGCTATAGTGACGGACACTAATGGCATATTGATTGGATGTTGTGCAGCAAATATTTTTTTGCGTAAAGGTAAACAAATATATACGCCAAATTTAGATCACGCTGGTGTTGAAGGTGTAATGCGCAAACAGGTTATTGCTTGTTTATCTGATACTGATTATGAACTTTTCTATATCAGCGACTATCCTAATATATTGGCACATAGTGATGAGGTAATCATTACTAATGCTTTAATGCCCATATTATCGGTTAACCGTATTTTAACTCAGCCAAAACAACCCGTATGGCACTATTATTCTCGTGAATTATTCAATTTTCTTTTGCCATATTGTTTGAGGTTAAATTAATTTTGCGATTAATATTAGATTCTTTTTTGTAGTGTAATATTAGGAAACGAGTGTTAAATGAAGTATGCAAGACGAATGTTGTGGTTGTTTATTTTTTTATTAATATTAACTGGCTGTATTCTCTATACATTTTATCGTCAGATACAAAATTACGCTAATACAGCGATTAATATTCATGAAACAACAATTTTTATTTTACCTGCAGGTACAGGGCGAGCAGGATTAGAATTATTGTTAACTGAACAGAAAATCATAAATCAAGCGAATATTTTTCAATGGTTACTGAAATTGGAACCACAATTAGCACAATTTAAAGCGGGAACATATCGATTAAATCCTGGCATGTCTTTGCGGACAATGTTAGAAATATTCTCTGCTGGTAAAGAAGCGCAATTTAGTTTGCTATTTATTGAAGGTTCTCGCTTCGAAGACTGGAAAAAATTATTACAGCAAGCCCCTTATTTAAAACATACTCTCGACAATCAATCTACGGATAAATTAGCGCAGGATCTAGGGTTACCCTCTAATCAATTATTAGAAGGATGGTTTTATCCTGATACTTATTATTACACAGCGGAAATGAGTGATATTGATATATTAAAGCGTGCACATCAGAAAATGTTAATGGCGCTTGAATATGAATGGCAAGGGCGGGCGGCTAATCTACCGTACAAAACGCCATATGAAATGTTAATTATGGCTTCAATTATTGAAAAAGAAACGGGTATTGATACTGAAAGAGCTAAAGTAGCATCAGTTTTTATTAATCGATTAAAGAAAAAAATGCGGTTGCAAACGGATCCGACGGTTATATATGGTTTAGGTGATAAATACCGCGGGGTGCTTTATCGTAGAGACTTAAATAATTCGAGTCCTTATAACACATATTTGATTGTGGGTTTGCCACCTTCGCCAATAGCTATGCCCGGCAGAGCTTCAATTAAAGCAGCCGCTCATCCTGATGAAACCAATTATTATTATTTTGTTGCAACGGGTAATGGTGGGCATACCTTTACTACCAATATTAATGATCATAATCAAGCGGTTAAACATTATCGTCAGACAAAAGATAAAAATGAATGAAAAGTCGTTATATAGTTATTGAAGGTCTTGAAGGCGCAGGAAAAACTACTGCGATAAAGACGGTTGTACAAACACTCGCTACGGTAGGAATAACTGAGATTGATTTTACACGGGAGCCAGGAGGAACACCGTTAGCCGAAAAATTGCGTCAATTAATTAAGCATGGTATTGCCGAGGAAAAAGTCACTGACAAAGCGGAGCTACTCATGCTTTATGCCGCGCGTATCCAATTAATTGAAAATGTTATTAAGCCTGCTCTTGCAAAGGGAAGATGGGTTATTGGTGATCGCCATGATCTCTCATCACAAGCTTATCAAGGTGGAGGACGTGGGCTTTCCCCCGAATTAATGAAAGTATTACGTAATACCATACTGGATGATTTTCGACCTGATCTGACACTCTATCTTGATATAGAACCTGCTCTAGGCTTGCAGCGAGCGCGAGATCGTGGTGAACTAGATCGAATAGAAAAAGAGTCATTAGACTTTTTTAAACGAACTCGTCAGCGCTACCTTGAGTTAGCCGCTGAAGATGACACAATCATCACAATTGATGCTAACCAATCATTAGAAGAGGTGCAAAAAACCATTCACCATGTATTATCGAATTGGTTGACAGCTCAAGGCGAGTAAAATGAACTGGTATCCATGGTTAAATCATGCATATAGACAAATAATTGCTATCCATCAAAAGAAGCAAGGGCATCATGCATTGCTGTTACATGCTAATGCTGGAATGGGCAGTGAGGCACTCGTTTATGCTATTAGCCGATGGCTAATGTGTCAACAGCCGGAGGATATGAAAAGCTGTGGTAGTTGTCATAGTTGTCAACTGATGTTAGCACAGACGCATCCAGACTGGCATAAAATTGTTGCCGAGAAGGGTAAAAATACAATAGGTATTGAAAGTATTCGTTATTTAACTGAAGTTTTAGTTGGCCATGCACAGCAAGGTGGCGCTAAAGTTATTTGGTTTCCTCGTATTGAAGCATTAACGGAAGCCGCAAGCAATGCATTATTGAAAACGTTAGAAGAGCCGACGAACAATACCTTTTTTTTGTTAGAGTGTCGCGATCCAGCACTATTGCTAGCGACTTTACGTAGTCGATGTTTTTATTATTACCTCTCTGTGCCAGAGCATAAAATGGCAATTTCTTGGCTACAAAAACAAAAGATATCGTTAGCGTTAGTTGATATTGAAACAGCCCTAAAACTCAATGCGGCTGCTCCTCTTGCTGCTTTAACCCTATTACAACCAGAAAATTGGCTAAAAAGAAAGCAATTTTGCCAATCACTAATGCAACATTTAGCAACTAAGACACTTTTCAGTTGGTTACCTGAATTGGATCAGCCAGATGCAATCGAACGGATCAATTGGTTGATAAGTTTATTGTTAGATGCAGTAAAATATCAACAGCAAGCAGGTAATTACTGTGTTAATCAAGATCAGCCCTCATTAATTACTAAATTGGCAGCTATCAATACTGCTGATGTCTTATTAAAAAGCGCTATGGAATGGCAAAATTGTCGTCATCAATTAATGTCAGTGGTGGGATTAAATCAGGAATTACGATTGTCATCTCAGTTAATTAATTGGCAGCGCGCACTATATCACCATAATTAAAAGAGTTTATTATGTTTTTAGTTGATTCTCACTGTCATCTCGATTGTTTAGATTATAAAAATAAGCATAAAGATATTGATGATGTTATCGCAAAGGCGTCGGCCAATGAAGTAAAATATATTCTGGCTATCGCGACAACATTGCCAGGCTTCGTTAGTATGAAAAAGCAGATTGGTCAGCGTGACAATGTGGCATTTTCATGTGGCATACATCCGCTTGATCTTGATAAAGGTTATAATTTTGATGAACTAGCACGTTTAGCGTCAGGCAATGAAGTTGTTGCGTTAGGTGAAACAGGTTTGGATTATCACTATCAAAGTGAGAATGCTAAATTGCAACAAACCGCTTTTCGTCAACATATTCGTATCGGTTGTCAATTAAATAAACCCGTTATTATTCATACACGAAAAGCCCAGCAAGACACATTAACGATATTGAAGGAAGAACAGGTTACTGATTGCGGTGGCGTTTTACACTGTTTTACGGAAGATGAGCAGATGGCTAAAGCATTATTAGATTTAGGGCTTTATATCTCATTTTCCGGTATAGTGACATTTCGTAATGCCGAACAGATCCGCCAGGCTGCACGTATGGTGCCCTTAGATCGCATTTTGATTGAAACCGATGCCCCTTATCTGGCGCCAGTTCCCCATCGTGGCCAAGAAAATCAGCCTGCTTATGTAAGAAATGTGGCGCAGTTTTTAGCCCAATTAAAAGGCGTAGATATTGAAGAAATTGCGCGAGCTACTACGCAAAATTTTTGTGATCTTTTTCATTTAACCATTAAACGCGATTAAACCGCTTGCATCATCATAAAAATAGATTTATAGGATGAAATTATGGCAGCAGAAACGATTTTTAGTAAAATTATACGCCGTGAAATTCCCGCTGATATTGTTTATCAGGATGATTTAGTGACAGCATTTAGGGATATAGCACCTCAGGCTCCCGTGCATATTTTAATTATCCCTAATATTTTAATCGCCACTATCAATGATGTGAAACCTGAGCATGAACAAACATTAGGTCATATGATCACAGTCGCGGCAAAGATTGCTGAGCAGGAAGGTATTGCTGATGATGGCTACCGTTTAATTATGAATTGTAACCGACATTCCGGGCAGGAAGTTTTTCATATTCATATGCATTTAGTCGGCGGCCATCCCCTAGGACCGCTATTAACAAAAAAGATAGATAAATTTTAAATTGTTATTTTGTTGATTTGTCATTAAAGAGGCAATCCTCGTTTTATTGGTTACTCTTTAATTATAAAGCAATTTATATTGTTATTTTGGCACAGGTTTTGTTATTCAGTTTACCTTGCAATTTAAGGTATACAGGAGAAGAGTAAATGAGACGTATTTTTCAACTTATGGTTGTGATATTCCTATTAGTCGGTTGCTCATCGATAACGGGTAAAAAACCGGCACCGGTCATTACAATCGAACCTACTGAGCCTACCGAGCAGCCAACAACACCAACATCGCCAGAAACTGTGCCGCAGTTACCAAAAGTAAAAACAGTAGATTGGTCAACAGCAGTTATTCCTTTAGCCAATCAATTGGTACAAGCTCCAGGGGTTGAGTCAGGCAAGGTGTTATTGATTGATTCAATAAAAAATAATACCAATATGGCAATTCAATCAATGCAAGCAACTGATGCGATTATTGATGCAGTTAATAACCAAAATGTATTTAAATTAGTTCCGCAAGATGTGGTGGCAAATGCACGTAAAGCGTTGGGCTTATCTCAGGAGGACAGTTTAGTTACGCGAAGTAAAGCCATCGGTTTAGCGCGTTATGTACAAGCTGATTATGTTCTTTATTCAGTTATTTCCGGTAATCAACAACAGAGTGAAATTGAAATGCAGTTAATGGGAGCGCAAACGGGTGAGATCCTATGGTCGGGAACAAATCCCATTGAATAAAAAGGAAACACTTATAGCATTGTTATTACAAAAATATCCGGCAATAACCGCTAATAAGTGGCAAATTAAAGCGTTACCAGGGTCTAGCGGTGGTAGTTTCTGTGTTAAAGCAACCCCAAATATTAAACTAATTGCCCGTTTTGCCGGAAAAAATGAGCGTTTATTAGGTATTAATCGACAAAGAGAGCGTAGAATATTACGCCAGCTTACTCAATTTGTTGCAGCCCCCCAGATAGTGGGGGCTAATAATGACTGGTTAATATTAGAATGGCTTACAGGTGAGGTGGTTACTGATACGGACACGAGTTTACAGGAATTATATCAGCCGCTAGGTCATATACTGGCGTCATTGCATTCATATCCATTATCGGGTTATTCATTACCTCTTAAACAACATTTAGCCAGTTATTGGTATCAAATTGACCGTCGCAGACTATCACCTTATTGGTTAAATTTACATCATTTTTTTCAATATGCCTGTCAACCTAAAACCAGCAAAAAAGTACTTGCACATCTTGATATTCATAGTGGAAATGTTCTATTAGCTGATAATGGAATTTTAAAACTCTTGGATTGGGAGTATGCAACTGATTGTGATCTGGCCTTTGCCCTGGCAACGTTATTCGCGACCAATGATTGGGATAAAAATGGCCAAAACCAATTTTTGCACCATTATTGTCAGCAGCAGCCTGCATATAAAGATTTTAATAAATTAAAGCTGCAAATTGCCTTGTGGCTACCATGGGTTAACTATATGAGAATGATGTGGTATGAAGTCCGCTGGATGCAAACAAAAGATTCACAATACTTAGCATTGGCGCAACCGATTAGAACATGGTTAGGCTTAGTTTGAGCATATTTGCTATTAAATAGTAATCATAAAATATATTAAGTAGGTAATTAATGGGGCCCATTATATTAGATCTAAAGGGATTTGAATTAGAAGCTGAGGACTGTGAAATTCTAAAGCACCCACTGGTTGGGGGGATTATTCTTTTTACGCGCAATTATCATGATCCTGAGCAACTGAAAGCGCTTGTCCGCCAAATTCGCAACGCAGCACATAGCCGCTTACTTATTGCCGTCGACCAAGAAGGTGGCCGCGTGCAAAGATTTCGGCCAGGATTTACTGCGCTACCTGCCGCACAAGCCTATGCTGCACTTAACGATCAGGATACAGCGGCTAAATTAGCGGCAGAAGCTGGTTGGTTAATGGCGGCAGAGATGATTGCGATGGACATTGATATCAGTTTCGCACCAGTGCTAGATATTGGACATCATTGTATTGCGATTGGTGATCGTTCTTTTCATCAACAACTTGATATCGCTATTATGATGGCTGAGGCTTTTATTACAGGTATGCATGCTGCCGGTATGAAAACAACCGGTAAGCATTTCCCAGGTCATGGCGCGGTTAGTAGTGATTCCCATAAACAAACACCAACTGATGAGCGTACACTAGCCCTGATCAGGTCGCATGATATGAAAATCTTCAGTTATTTTATCCAACGGCGTTTACTTGATGCCATTATGCCAGCACATATTATCTATACTAAAATTGACCAACGGCCAGCGAGTGCTTCGGCTTACTGGCTAAAATCAGTCTTGCGCCAACAGTTAGGATTTAGTGGGACAATATTTTCTGATGATCTTTCCATGGCCGGCGCGGCGGTTATGGGAGGATATGCCGAGCGGGCACGGGCAGCCCTTAATGCCGGCTGTGATATGTTACTTATTTGCAATAATCGTATTGGGGCAATAAATGTATTAGATAGTTTAGCAATTGAAAAACATAACCAAACAGTAAATCTTTTTCATCATGCACATCGATACTCTTTAGCTGAATTACAAAAAACACCGCGATGGCAAGCGGCAAATTTAGCATTAACATCTTTGTGTGAAGAATGGCAGAGGTAGATATGATTATTTATTTACATGGTTTTGATTCAAATAGTCCTGGTAACCACGAAAAAATAATGCAATTACAATTTATAGATCCAGATGTCCGCCTTATCAGTTACAGTACGCTATATCCCCGCCATGATATGCAGCACTTGCTGAAAGAAGTTGATAAAAATATTCACGCTTTGGGCAAAGAGCCAATTTTAATTTGTGGTGTTGGCTTAGGGGGTTTTTGGGCTGAGCGGATAGGATTTTTATGTAATATAAAACAATTAATGATAAATCCAAATTTATTTCCTTATGAAAACATGATAGGAAAAATTACTCGTCCAGAAGAATATTTAGACATTATGACTAAATGTGTAGATAATTTCAGACAAAAAAACAAACATAAAGGTATGTTAATATTATCTCGTCATGATGAAATTATTGATAGCCAACAAAGTGCCAATATTTTAAAACCTTATTATCCTATAATTTGGGATGAAAAACAAAATCATAAATTTAAAGATCTGTCATATCATTTAGCAACCATTAAATCATTTTATAATTAAGTTTATTATTAAATCTTATCTGTTAGTAGGATTATTTAATTATAATAATTTAATGGCTTAATTTTAATTTTCGAGACGGTGATATGTAAAATTATATTATTTAATTGAACAGGTTTTATATTACATCATAAATTTCTATTTAATTATTTGGTTGTTAACAATAAATTACTCTCTTTTATTTTTTGCTTTTTCTTGTTAATAATAGTATCTACTTTGACTTTTAAAAAATAATATTTATAAGGTAAGGTATTATGCCAAATATGATGAAATATTTTTTTGATATTAGTTTTTCACAGGATAAATATATCTATAATGAATTTGAGGATAAGTTATTATTTATTTTTAGTAAATTTGTCGCCGCTAACGATACCAATATTACCCAAGGTATCACAGGTTTATGTGCAGCGCTTAGTGCTGAATATTTAACACATGTTCGTCAGGGAGGTTTAGAACAAGGTAAAAACTACCTGGCCAGTATAAAATATTTGGCAAAAATTTTAGATAAACCGATCGCTCCCCACGATCCTCCTCTTTTTAAAGCCATGCTACAGGCAAGAAAAATTTAATCGTATATTAATTGATTTGGCTAAGCGGCAGCGGGAATCTTTTGATATGATGGATATGGCCAGTTATTATCCCGCCTACCCTTTTTGGCCAAATAAAGATCTAAGTGAGACTATATCCAATTATATGGAAAAAGTTATTTCATATGAAAGTAAAATGCAAAGTTTACGTAAAGATAGATATTGGTTCAAAGAACTATTTATTGAGATAACACGTCACTTAGATAATGAGAATTATAATACTGAGGAAATTAAATTTTTTGCTGAAAATACCTTTATTTCGCTTAAGAAGAAGTATATTGAAAAATATATTAAGTATTATAATGATAGAGGATTAAAAACAATAAATAATAGTCAAAGATATATATATAACGAAATTAATATTGATTAGTTTATCAAAAAAAATATAGACATTGATGATATAGATAAAAATAAATATTATGAATTTTGCTCTGTAGACCATATGATGGCTATTGTAATAGAGAAAAATAGTAAAACAGGAAAGTTAATTTATGCTTTTTTTGACCCTAATAATGGGGTAATACAGATAGAAAATAAAGATATATTTATCGAGTTTTTAAATTATATTGTTAAGATTAGACGTGATAGTTATAATTTTATTCGATTACGTGATGGAACTATGGATGTACTTATTTCTGAAATGGAATATGATGAGAAGATTACTGAACAGGCAATTTTACCTAAATTAGATGAAAAATTAATTAATATAACAACCAATAAGATCCTTTGTGATAATGAGTATAAATTTATTCTTGATTTAAAAACTAAAATTATTTTTAAAAATTTTAATGATAATACTAGAACCACTCATATTGAATTAATTAGTGAAAAACATAAACCAAAAAGTATTAATATTTTGATGAATTCACTTTCATCTGATGAAATACTAGTATTCTTTACTAACCAACATAAAAATATTTTAGCATTAGCGGAAAATAATCTTCACATATGTATAACTAATGAAAATTATGAAATTCGTAAAATAACCGATGTCAGTGATGTTATTTATCGTTTGCGAAATAGTAGAGAACGATTAGAATTTTATCTCTCTGATCCAATTGTTACTTTGCCGCGTGAACGATTGCCCTTAGAAATATGTGAACTTCATAATAATGAGGTTTTGGGAAGTAGAACACCAATAAAACTTGATAATTTGTGGGATCCAAGTGTTAATCCCGAACTTATTCCTCAGCAAAATAAAACGCAATTAATAGCAGAAGCTAATAATCTTTATAATGTTATCATTCAGTTAGAAGGTGAAGATATTATTAATAAAGCGGCGGCAAATTTAATTGGTAAACATCCAAATAACACCATATTAATTCAATATGATCTGGAAAATGATCAATATCGACTAGTATATGGTGATATTGATAAAGTCATAACTAACAATAGCCGCTGGTTACTAATTGGACATGGTCATTTTGATGAACAAAAAAAACAACGACTATTTGCTAATCAAAGTGCTTATACCATAGTTGATAAACTAAAAAAATTAAAAACATCGTTATTAGCCAATAATGAACCAGACAAAATAGTTTTATTAGGTTGCAAATTAGGCCAGGGTAATTTACTGGATAATTTTGCCTTAAATATTAGCCAAGAATTTTGGCAAAAAGAATTTAAATCTACCTTAGTGGCTTATACCAAAGATTTGTCGATTTATCATAATGGCAAAAAAGAAGTTTATTTGGATGAGAGTAACGATAGTAAACAGCCAGCAAAATACTATAAAAATCAGTATCAAAAAGATAACAATAGCGGTGAAATAACTATTAATGGAGAAGCACTAATTTTATATCTTTTACGGCAAATAAATTCAGCGGATATTACATTATCTGCAGCAGTGACTCGTTATCGAGACTATCTTAGTCAATATTTTTATTATCCTAATGGGGAGTTGGACTTAGATTTACTCAAAACAATTGCTTATGATGGTGAAGCCTATAAAGTTTTTGCCGATAATTTTACTATCGATGAAAGAATAATAAATAATTATGACATTGGTGTATTAATTGATAATTTACATGGAAAAAATATTGATAATGTCCCTTTATGGCCAAAAGTCAATGCTGCTAATATCACAGCAGGATTATCGCAAGCATTAGATGAAAATAGCTCACAAATAATCTTTCGGTTTTCTGGTGATAAAAAATATCAGCAACAGGCAGAATTATTAGCCAGACAAATCCCAGAAAATACTTTTATTTTCCAAATGGACAAAGATTCAAACAAAGCAATTTTAGAATATGGCGAATTAGACAAATTAAATAACACAAAAATAAAAAAATGGATATTATTAGGTAATATAGCCACGACTCCTGAACAATCTTTATTTGAAGGACTTTTATCAGTAAAATTAGGCTGTGTCCCTTAATTGCGTAATCGGCGGTAAAACAAGCGAATGCAGCCCAGTTTCACCATTGCTAGATAGTTTCTTGCCGTTTTTTCATAACGTGTAGCGATCCGGCGATATTCCTTTAAACGGCCAAAACACCTTTCCACAACGTTGCGATGGCGATAAGCATCACGATCAAGTTGCGAGCGTCCATCTGAAGCCAGTTTTTCATTTGATTTTCGGGGAATAACCGTTTTCATCCCTTTTCTTTTCAACTCGTTACGTAGCGCATTCCCAGAGTAGGCTTTGTCAGCCAGTACCGTATGACCACGACGCTTCATGCTGCCGTTCTGGCGTTGCACGCCAATGCCGTCCAGGAGTCGTAGCGCGAACAGGCTTTCGTGAGCCTGCCCAGCACTCAGTACGATGTTTAGCGGGATGCCGCTTCCGTCAGTCGCCATGTGGATTTTGGTGCCATAACCACCTCGTGAGCGACCCAAGCTGTTATCGTCGGTAATATCGGGATGTTTTTTTGAGCACCAGCCGCACATTTGAGAGCACGAATATTACTGCCATCCAGCGCAATGGCTGACCAGTCAACCAGTTCATGAGCATCAAGAAATGAAAGCAACTTATTGAAAATAATGTTAATAGTTCCATCCTTTGACCATCTGTTGAAACGGTTATAAACGGTTTTCCATGGGCCGTAACGTTCAGGTAAATCACGCCATGGGGCGCCTGAACACAGTATCCAGAACATGCCGTTGACGATTTTGCGATGTTCTGCCCACGGCCGACCGACCCGCGAAGATGTCAAAACGGTTGGCAACAAGGGCTCAATGATTGCCCATGCTTCATCAGAAAGATCGTAGCGAGCCATAATTCAAAGTATCGTAGAAACAGATGGATACTATAGCTCAAGCAATTAAGGGACACAGCCTAGTGGATATTCTTGCTGAAACAAAATTATACTTTGGTTTAAATAATCCAGAGGAAGTTTGCTTTTTTTCTCAACAGGGATTAGGCGAACTAGCTAATCCTTATGATCCCAATGGCATTGCTAGTGAAACAGCCATAAACTTAGCAAGAAGCGCTATAAATGCCACTGTGACAACTTACCAGCAGGGGGATCATCAATTACTTCCATTATTATCGGATAGTATCAATAAATATTATGCTTTAGCAGGCAATAATAGAAGGTTAACTAAATTTAATTATAATAATGAAATAAATCAACTGTATTTAAACAATGTTCCTATTGAGCAAAATCTTTTAATGGATATTGTAACAGATAAAATCGATATCAATAAAAATAATGATAAATATTGTTATCACTTACAAGGCTATTTAGTCGATGAAAATGATTTGCTGGACATTAATAAAATAAATCAAATTAAATATGATCCAATTTTAAGTCAAAAAGTAAATAATTACTTTGAACAGAATAAATATAGTAGTAGCAATAGACTAATTGAATGGCGTAAACTTTTTTTAAACAGCGAATTACCAACAGTACAACAACAAGCCTATGATACAAAAATATTATTAGAAAATATTGCTTATCGGCCAAAAATAATCCATTCACTGAGTAATTATTCAAATAATTTATTGTCGCAGCTATTTTTATATTCAGATGGAACTATTAATATGCGGGAATTGATGACACTAATTCATGATCATCAAGCATTAGAAAACTTAAAAATGGTATTAATAGAGTTATCAGCTATTGATAAACGTAGCGAATTAAGTCAATTATCATTATCGCAGGCCCTAGCAAAAAGCCAGCAATGGCATAACTATTATTTTAGTAATATTGTAAGTTTAGCTAATAAAACGGATACAAAATCAATTCCGTCATTTAATATAACCCTTAATCCTCTGGTTCATGCATTTTATTTTGAGCAAAATAATCAATTAGCAAAAAATCTCGCTTTTTTGTATGCTTATAGTGAAAATAACACCAAAAAATTTAGTGAATTGTTACAATATCATCATAGCTTATTAGAAATTTCGACAAAACGATTATTATCAAATGAAGAATTGATGTTTTTACAAAATTTCGATAATGTATTCAACTATATTAATTTTCTTTTTTCTCAATCTAAGGCTGTTAATGAAAAAAATGTTAATCAATTAATAGAATTATCAATTGGTAAGTATCAGTTAGTCATTGATAATTATGTTTTCACTGTTTTGAAGCAGAAAAAAATAGATGATTTTTATTCTTATACTATATTTGATCCGAGAATGGGAGAAATAAAATTAGATTTTGTCACAACAGAAAATTCCTATGAAAAACTATTATACTTTATGCGGATGTACCTGGATGATGAAATTATTATTAATAATAAAAAATATTATCGTTATCAAATGTTAGGCATTAAAAAAAATGCCCAAAATAATTATTCTATTAAGTGGTATGAAGTAGAAAATGATGCAATATTAAATTATAAACTAGCAAAATTGACTGAACAATTACCGATAAAAAAAATCAGTTTGAAGAGCAAATTTTAATTAAAATTGGTGAGATAGATATTCCTCTTACAATATTACAACAAGCAGGGGCATATATAGATAATAAAAAACTAACATTATTCTCAGTTAGAAACGTTACTGATTGGCAAAATAAAATACAGTTTGATGTCGTCACGTTGAATGACTACCTTAGTTTTTATCAACCAACTAAAGATAATATTAATTTCATCAAAATTTTAAAACAAAAATTGAGTGTCAATAAGAATTATCAACAGCTATTGATTAATCGTAACAATTTAAATGATTTTGCGGTTATTATGCGGCGCTTAGCTGATATTGATAACCATACAGCACAACAAGTTATCGATAAACATTTTGCCCAAAAATTACAGCAAGAACTATCTCATTTACCTCGCTATGCTTCAATTGTTAATAAATTTTCTCATACGATGCAAATAGTGAATATCATACAATTAATTTCTTCAACCCAATCTACTATTATGCAACTTAATAATGCTAATTTAGTTGATGATCAACGTAACATATTGGAAGATAATTTGATTGTTGCCTGGGCTGCGAGCATAACAAATTTTGGTGATCAGGCTATCCAGCCATTATTATTTAAAGCTGTTTATCGCATGAGAGGCATAGGTAGTGAAGCCAGTACCTTCGCAAGTCGGGTATCAGCTGGCATCACACTTGCATCAGCAGGATTTGATCTTTATTACTCCTATGAAAATTTTAATCAACTAAATCGTGAACAAGATTCGGCTATTCGGCAGGATATGATTATTAATGGGACGTTATCGCTACTTAATGCCGGAATCAGCGTTTCAACCGCTCTTGCTATTTTTGCGGGTTCTTCTTCTGCTGGGCCTATTGGGGTAGCTATTGGCACAGGTTTGATGTTAGGCGGAATGTTTTATAATTCCTATCGAACTGTGGAACGCATTAAAGAAAAAGTTGCATTGACAACATCGGAAACATTGCAAGTGGGTTTTGCAGCAGCTTTGGGATTGCAATTGCAATCTTCAGTGAGAAATAAGTTATTGAAACAACAAACTGAGTCAGCAATCAAAGCTTATCGGCAACAGCAAGAAAAAGATTTTTTTCAACAACTATTAAGACCACATGATTTTAATTTAAGTATTTTTATTACAGAAACAGAATTAGTTGAAGAATTACCTCTATATTATTTATTTGATAAAATTAATAACACTTATTTGAGTAAACATAAAGATAGTCTTTCTAAATATACTTTTGATTATTTAAGGAATAATTTAGATATTGCTACACTCTCAATTAACCTATGGAAACAACAGCAGATAGATGACACTATAGAGATTACAAGCCGAAAATTTACTAAAGAAGAAGTAGAGAAAATTATTCAGCAGTATCCAAACCGATATCAAGTGCAAGTAGCCAAGATAAAAACTTATATTCCTAATTATTCAATTGCATCGGATGAAATACTCATATTAAATCGAGAATTTGATAACTTACTAAAAAAATTAATTAATCATCATAGATTCAATAATTATCAATTTGATGTTGATCAGAGTAAAGTTATTTATTCGTTGCCACAAACTCAGCAGCCTGTATATGTTTACGATAATTTAAATAATTATCTGTCAAAGGATAATCTAAGAAATTATTTAACAGGGGTGAATTTTAATTTTGCTAATGGTGATGATATTATTGTCGGATTTGCATCAATTAAAAATCAATTTATTTGTTATAACGGCAAAAAAATATTTATTGGTGGTGATAAAGATGATTTTTTTATTTTATTAAGCGATAAGTTAGATAAGTATGAAAATAAATATTTTCATGGTAGTCAAGGTAACGATACATTGTATATTGCACAATTACCTTATCAATCATCAATGGCTACTGATAATCATCAACAACTAACTAAATATTCAAATGTAGTAGCTGGAACAGTAATTAATTTAGAGCATGGTACATTAAGGTATCTCAATCAGGTCTACCTAGATGATTTTGATGATCTGCAATCATTAATAAAGAAAAATTATACCATGGGGATTTGCGCAGATTTAGTCAGTATTGAACATGCTATAGGTGCAAAAGATGTACAAGATCTCATTTTAGGCAATGCCGAGGATAATTTACTGAATGGTAATGGTGGAAAGGATATTTTATATGGCTTTTCTGGAAAAGATACTCTGGTATTAAATAATGGTTATGCCAATGGAGGAGAGAAAGAGGATATTTATATTATTGAACGTTATCATTGGCAAGATTATCAGGAATTATTGCCATGGAGAAATAATAATTATCTTTGGAACCCAGAAGATCAAGATTGGATAGATTTATCAATAAATAGCGTAGTGTTGCAGTCTGGATATAATTTTGATGCTAATATTGTAATCGATGAAATTGAAAAAGGGAGTGGAAGTGTCGTAGAATTACAATACACACTTGATGAAATTATAGAAGTAAATTTAGTTGATAATGATATTCATATTAAATTATTATCAGGAAAAACTCAGCTTCATGATCAAATGAAAGAGAGTTATACCAATTTAAAATTAAAGAATGTCTATCGAAATATAGATGACAAGCAACTCATTAATCATGAATATATCATAAAAACAGTAGACGGTTTTTTATTATCACAAAATTTACCTAAGGTAT
Source organism: Arsenophonus nasoniae (assembly GCF_004768525.1). Taxonomy (NCBI): domain Bacteria; kingdom Pseudomonadati; phylum Pseudomonadota; class Gammaproteobacteria; order Enterobacterales; family Morganellaceae; genus Arsenophonus; species Arsenophonus nasoniae. The sequence continues at coordinate 2,299,424 of NZ_CP038613.1, read as the reverse complement.
TAAAAAAAACAGAATCTATTGATAAAATTTTTGAAATTATGTATTTTCCTGCATTGGATAAAGCCAAAAAAATTAATAGCGTTGATCCACTTGACATCAATTTGGCTAATAATAGTATCATGAAGTTTGGTAAAAGTTATTTATTACCTACAATGATAAAACCAATGCTGATGACGAGTGATACCTTACAAACTATTTTTCATGGTGATAAATTTAATAATTATTTTACTAGCATAAAGAAAAATAGTTATATTTATTTTTCTCATGGCCTGGATATATATCTTATTGATAATTTAATGACAACAGGAAACATTGATGACAGCATAATATTTGATTTTAAAGAAATTGCTAACACATATACTAATGAAGATATATTTATTATTATCTTAAAAGATCATAATGGATATGATTTTAATTTTGTTAATAACAACCTGTATTACCAAGGATCAGTAAGACTACCAACCATTAAGTTTGTTAATAATTTTGGTGATTTTTATGGTAAAATTTATCTGTTAGATAAAAATAATCAATATTTTTTTATTAGTTATCAAGACAATAAATATCAAATTACGCCTTGTACCACAGTACAAATACCGTCAGAATTTGATGACAATATTTTTTATCCTAAAGGTTATTCTCAAGTGATAAAAGTTAACTTATCTGCAGGTAATGATATATTAACCGATATGAGTGAAACTGGAAAAATTATTTTAGCTGGGGATGGTAATGGGAATGATATTATTTCAACCGGTGATGGTAATGATATTATTATATCAACGCAAGGCAATAATATTATTGATGCCGGTAAAGGGAATAATATTTTAGCGATAAATCATGGTACAGGTGATATAAATGTATTGCTCAATGAAGGAAATAATAAAATTTTTATTCAAGGCTTAGGTGGTGGTGCTGTATTTGACTATCGAGATAATGATTTAGTTATATCATCACGTAATAATAATAATAAAATAACAATTTATGATTATGAAAAATATAAAAACAAGCTTGAAATTAATACTTCTTTAAATAGTGACATATTATTTGATGAAAAAGATATCGCTTTATTAATCGATGTGGCATCTTCTTTTCAGCAAAAAAATAATGAATTTATAATTTCTAATCTGACTGTAAATGAAAAAAATATAGTTAATCAGCTATTTCAATATAATAAAATGAATTAATTTTTTAGAGTAATTTATCAAAAATAACTGGTTGTTATTAAATTAATTATATTATATTTTTACTATATAAAATATACTATATAAAATATACTATATAAAATATACTATATAAAATATACTATATAAAATATACTATATAAAATATACTATATAAAATATACTATATAAAATATAAAATATAAAATATAAAATATAAAATATAAAATATAAAATATAAAATATAAAATATAAAATATAAAATATAAAATATAAAATATAAAATATAAAATATAAAATATAAAATATAAAATATAAAATATAAAATATAAAATATAAAATATAAAATATAAAATATAAAATATAAGGAAATTTATTATGCCAAAAACAAATAAATATTATTTTGATGTTGGTTTCTCTCAGCAAAAGTATATTTTTGAATTATCTGAAAAACGCTTTAAACATATTATTGATAAGTTTATTTCTTATGATGATCCTGGTCTGGCAAAAGAAATTACAGGTATCTGTCTGGCATTAAGTGCCGCTTATTTAACTCAAGTTCGTGAGGGTGGCTTAGAACAAGGTGAAAGATATCTTAAAGGAATAAAGAGACTAGTTAAAGTAATTGAATCACATACGGAAAGTTATGATCCACCCTATATTAAAGCACGACATCAAGCCAGGCAATTACATGCAAAGGAAAAATTAAATTTACTATTTATAGATTTAGTGAGCAGGCAACGTTTATCATTTGATTTATATGAAATGATGAATTATCAACCTGATTATTCAAATTGGCCTGCAATTGAAAAAAATGAAACTATACCAGACTTTATAAAAAAGGTGGTTGATTTTGAAACTAAAAAAAATTATAAATTTATAGAAAGATTTTGGTTTAAAACTCTTATGTTAGAGATTGAACATGGAATTGACACACATAAAGTTAATGTTGACGATATCAAATTGACTGTACATCGTATTTTTCTTGATTTTAAGAAAAAGTATATTAAAGGATATATTAATTATTATAATGAAAGAGGATTAAAAATAAATGATCAGGATATAAATAGCATAGCAAATGACATAGAGTTTGACGTGTTTATAACAAATTATCTTGATAAAGATAGTACTGTCAATAGACGTTATTTTGAATTATCTTCAGAAAACCATATGATGGCAATAGTCATTGACAAAAATAGTCAAACAGAGCTAGTAAAATATGCATTTTTTGATCCCAATTATGGAGTTATTTATTTTGATGATAAAGAGAAGTTTAAACAATTTTTGACTTATATAATAAAAGAGCGAAAAGATATTTATAACTTTTTAGTTTATGATAATAATACTTATATTACGTCTATTATCGAATTAGAAAATGATCCAGTAATTAATAAAAATAATATTTTCCCAATTATTGAAAGTGATTTAGTTAATATAACAACGACCAAAATTCTTTGTGACGAGCAAAGTTTTTTTTATCTTTCTGATAATCAAAAATTGCAATTTAAAAAATTTCATCAACAAAGCGCTAGTACGGAATTGGAGCTGATTTCTGATGGAGAACAATATAAGGCGATAAGTATAGTCATTAATTCGGTTGATTCTAGTGACATTTTAGCACTTATTACCAATCAATATAAAAATATCTTAAAGTTTAATTATGATAAAATCTATTTAAAAATTGAGAATGATAAATGTATTGTTTATAAAATTAACCACAACGTAAAATTATTGGCTAATCAGCCATTACCAATTTCTGATCTTTCAGAACCTATTACTGAATTTACATTAGAAACTTTACCAGTAGAGTCATTAGAGATACATAAAAATGAGGTTTTAGGTCAAGATACGGTTAAGCTTGATCAGTGGTGGGATCCGAGAGTCGAACCTGAAAAAATTCCGTCACATTCCAGCGCTGTAAAGACAAAATTAGCTGAAAGTAATTATCGACATAATTTGATTATTCAGTTAGAAGGAGAAAATATTGTCAGTCAATCGACAGCAAATTTAATTGGTAAACATCCTGATAACACAACCGTTATTCAATATGATCTTGAACAAAATCGCTATCGAGTTGTTTATGGTGATATAAATAAAGTCGCAGGGGAACGAACAAGATGGTTTTTGATTGGTCATGGCAGAAAGGATGACATCACTAAAAAAAGAACCTTTGCCAGAAAAACAGCAGAATATATAGCAGATAAATTAATGCATTTAAGAAAGACTGAATTTAATAATAGTGAGCCAGAAAAGATAGTACTATTGGGTTGTAAACTCGGACAAGCAAAAATAGGTGATAATTTTGCATTAGATTTTAGTCAACAACTTTGGAATGAAGGATTCAATTCAACAATCACTGCTTATACCCGCGATTTATATATTGGTTCACATGGTCGCAAGAATATTTATTTAAATAACTTTGAGCGTAGCCGGAGAGATGCAAGATATTATAAAACAACTTTTGACAAACAATTATCACCACTCGGTCTACAAATTAATAATGAAATATTAATTTTTTATATTCTCAGATTAATTAATTCAGGTGAGCTTTCATTAGATAGTGAAACAATAAAAAATAATGATTATATAAAAAAATACTTTCATTTACCTAATGGTAAATTAGATATAGATTTATTAAAATTAGTAGCATATGATGCTCGGGCATATGAATTATTTTATCAATGTATAAATGAAAATAGACATAATTATACCATCGATGATTTTTTAAATAAATTATGGGCCGAAAAAATTTTTGATCCCCCATTATGGAAAACTATTAATCAAACAGTGATAAAGAAAAATTTATACTCAGTAAAACAAAATAATATAAAAAAAATAATATTCCGTTTTTCTGACAAACAGAAATATACTGTCAGCAGGCTGAATTATTAGCTAGCGAAAATCCTAATGATAGTTTTATTTTTCAAGCAGATAAAAAAACAAATAAAATTTTTTTAGAATATGGTGATCTTGATAAACTAAAAAATAGTGTAATTGATAAATGGATGATAGTAGGTGAAATTGAACTGCATAATCATTTTTTATTATTTGAGCAAATGACAGTAGAAAAGTTAGTTGATATTATGGATAATATACATAAGCAAAATTTTTTAGCGATACCTGATGAAATATGTTTTTTTAGTAAAAAAGCCTTAGGAACATTATCTAGCCCTTATGATACTTCAGGTATTGCCAGTGAATTTTCAATTAAATTAGCAGAAAGAAATATAAATACCGCTATAACAACTTATCAAGTCAATCCAGATCTTTTCTCAACGCGATCATTAGATGGAGTTAATGAATATTTTGATTTAGTTAAAAATAATAATCAATTAACTAAATTTAGATATGATAAAACAACAAAGCAATTATTTTATAATGAATTAGATACTACTTATGCACTATTTTTTGATATTATGAAAGGTAATATTAATATCGAAAAAGATTTAGATCAATATCAGTTTTATTTAAATAACTATCTATATGACAATAAAGGAAAATTGATTACTAAGAGAATAGAAAATATAAAGTATGATCCGATTATTAACCGTAAAGTAAATAATTATTTTAATAGTAAAATGGAGCAACAACCTGATGCATTAGTAAAATGGGAGGAAATATTTACAAATAATAACGAAATGTTAAATGTAAAAGCCCATCATCTTTCTCTTTTATTAGAAAATATTTATTATCGACCAGAAATAATTAATCACCTTAGTGACTATTCTAATCAATTATTAGGTGAAATATATTCATATTCGGATGGTAGTCCTGATATCGGTCGTTTAATGCTATTAGTTAATGATCAGCCAAGATTAAATCAACTACGAACATCATTAATAGAACTTTCCGCAATTGATAATCGAAGTGGTCTTTATACATTACCTTTAAGTGTGGCATTATCAAAAAGTCAAAAATGGCATAATTATTATCTTAATAATATCCTTTTGTTAACAAAAATAACTAATAACAATGCCAATATAATTATAAAACCAATGCCACATGCTTTTTATTTAGAAAAGAGGGCTAACTTAGAAAAATGTATTGGTATTTTTTATGCATCTTTATCTAGTAAAGTAGATAATGTTGATGATATTTTGCAATATCACCACCGCTTACTTGAATCTTCAGCAACCAGAAGACTATCTATAGATGAACAACTTTTTTTGGATAAATTAAATCAAGCAGTAGATTGGGCTGCTTATTTGGTAGTTAATGAAAACGGATTGACTGAACAGGCTAATATTATTTTACCTGAAAATTTAACTTTGGCTCCAATTACTCAATATCAGTTAAGTATAAATAATGTTACCTTTACTCTGATTGTCAAATATAAAGGAAATGCCAGCTATCAATGTCGAATATTTGATCCAAGAATGGGTGAAATAGTCATCAACAATATTGCAAAAGAAAAAATAAATGAAGAAGTTATATCATTTTTAACAAATTATCTTAATCAAGATGTTACAGTTTTTGATACTGTTTATAAACGTTACGAAATATTTGATATAAATAAAGACATCGCGTTATCTGGACAATTTAAAGTTCATAAAATACATGAAAATGATATTATAAAAATAAAAGTTAATGATTTAATTGAATTTTTACCTGTTAAAGAAAATCTAACTGATTTTTATAAAAATGTAACAATAGCCGAACAAAATATTGGATTATTTGCATTAAAGCGGGCAGGAGCGCATATCAATGAAAATTTAATTTCGCCCTTTATGATTAGAAATATTCCTGACTGGCGGTCTAAATTGAAATTTGATATTGAACAACTTAATGATTACCTTACTTTTTCTCAGGGTACAGAGGAAAATATAAGTATTATAAAATTACTCAAGGAAAAGATAAATTCGTCAGAAAATTATAGAGATTTTTTATTCAATCGTGGTGATTTGCATGACGTTGCGACTATTTATCAACGATTAGCAGCCATTGATCAATATGTTGATGCTAACACGGTAGATGGCGAATTATGGCATAATTTTCAACAGGGCATGACAAGATTGCCTCGTTATGCGCATATTGTTAATAAATTATCTAATGCTACTCAATTAGCCAATATTATCCAACTAATTTCTTCGACTCAATCAGCATTAATTTATTTAAATGATCCTCAAGTTTCTATTCAGGAAAGGCAAGATATTGAAAAAAACCTTATTATTGCTTGGGGAGCTGGAATAACAAATTTTGGCACCGAACTTTTACAACCAATATTACTCAAACTCGCTTATCAAATGACTGGCTCAATTGATACAGCGAGTCGATTTGCGGTTCGAATGTCATTAGGGATTAATATTGCTTCTAGCGGTTTTGATCTCTATTATGCTTATCAAAATTTTGATCAATTGCAAGATGAAATCAATCCAGCAAAGCGTCAGGATTTAATCGTTAATGGCACTTTGTCTTTGTTGAGTGCTGGCATTAATATTAGTAGTGCTTTAGCGATATTAGCGGGTGTTTCGTCAGCTGGTCCTATAGGGCTTTTTCTTGGTACTGGTTTAATGATAAGTAATTCATTTTATAATGCTTACCGTACCGTAGAAGAAATAGAGGAAAAGGTTGCATTAACCACCAGTGAGGAATGGGAGACCGGTTTTAGAGCCATATTAGGATTACAACCTGACTATTCGGTACGTAATAAACTTTTAAAGCAGCAAACTTACAGTGAAATTAAAGAATATAAAATAGAGAAAGAGAAAAAATTATTTACAGAGCTGTTAAAACCCTCAGGCTATAATTTGAGTATTGTCGTTGATGAAGATGAACAAGTGTCAGAACTCCCTCTCTATCATTTATTTGATAAAAAAACAAATCTTTATTTATTTAAAAATAAAAATAAAAATAAAAATAAAAATAAAAATGTTCAGTATGATTTAGAAGCTTTAAAACACAATTTTAATATTCTCACGTTACCAATAAATTTGTGGAAACAGCAACAAATAGATAATATTATAGAAATAAATAAAAGAAAATTTACTGCAGAAGAAATTAAAAAGATTTTTCATCAATATCCTGACCGATATGAAGTTGAAGTGGATAAAATTAAAACTTATATTCCATTGCAAAGTATAGTAACCAATGAAATAATTTTGTTGAATAGAGAATATGATAATTTAATTAAAAGAATAACAAATAAACCTTTTTTAGATAATTATTTATTTCGTCAAGCAAATGCGATCTACTCTTTGCCGGGAAATGGACAACCAGAATATATTTTTGAAAGTTTAGATAGTTATTTCATGAAGGGAGTATTAAGAAAATATATTACAGGAAGTAATTTTAATTTAGGTGATGGCGATGATATTGCAGTTGGTTTATCTTTAGCTAAAAATAGATTTGTTAGCTATAGCGGAAGAAAAATATTTATTGGTGGTGAACAAGATGATGTTTTTATTTTAGCTGGCAATAAGTTAGGTTATGGTGAAGATAAATATTTTAATGGCAAGGGTGGTAATGACACAATAATCGTAGAACACTTACCTCGTTATCATAGTAACATGTTATCAAATGGTGAAGCAGGTTTGTCTAATGCGTTGTTATCACTAACAGGAACTTTTATTAATTTACAACAAGGCACTGTTCGATTTCTTTATGAAGATTATCTTGACAATTTTGAAAATATATCATCTTTCAATAATAGTCACTATATTTCTGATGTTCATGTTGATTTAGTTAGTTTTGAACATGTTATTGGTATAAAAGATAAACAGGATATTATCTTAGGTAATAGAAAAAATAATATTTTAAATGGCAATGGCGGAATTGATATTATATATGGTATGGCTGGAGAAGATACTATTATATTAAATAATGGTTATGCTAATGGTGGAGAGGAACAAGATACTTATGTTATTGAACGTTATAATCCACATGAATATAAAAAGAATCTATTATGGAATCAAAGTCATTATTTATGGGATGCTGATAATCAAGAATGGAATTATATTGATGAAGATAAAAAAGAATTTAATGTCGTAGTAACAATTGATGAACAACAATTTAAAGATAAAAGTATCGTTAACCTTAATTATAAATTAGATGAAATTAAAAATTTAAAATTAGTCGGTAATGATATTCATATTCATTTTTCAATAGTTGATAGTCAATTTACTACAGATAAAGACAATAATATTAAATTAATATTAAAAAATGCCTATAAAAATATGGATAATGAAGGTTTAATAGTGAATCATGAATATATATTACAAACTATTGATGGTTTTCTGCTTTCGATGGATCCATCACAAAAAATAAAAAAACAGGGGCAACCAGAAAAAATATTTAATGTAATGTATTTCGAAAAATTAGATAAACAAAAGACCTCTGCACCTTGCACTAGTATTGAAATTAATTTAAGTAACAATAGTATAACTAATTTTAGAAAAAATTATATTTTGCCTGAGATGATTAAACCGTTACTTAAGACTTATAATGCTCAATATACCATTTTAAATGGCGATCGTTTTGATAATCAATTTTTATCAATTAAAAATAATACTTATATTTATATATCTCATGGTGTTGATTTTTATATTATTTCCGATCTTGATGTTGAAAACATTGAGAATAATAAAGATATTATTTTTGACTTTAATAAAATAATTGACGGTTATACAAATGAAGATATTGTTATAATTGTAATAAAAAATTATAGTGGATATGATTTTATTTTTTGTGATAATAGATTGAAGTATAGCAAAAGCGAGAATAAATCTGAAATTGAATTTATTAATAATTCTATTAATTTTTATGGTAAAATTTATCTGGTTGATAAAAATAATGAATATTTTAATATAACATTTAGCAATAATCAATATTCAATTACTCCTGTGCTTAAAGAGTATATTGGAACCGGAAATAATGATAATATTACCTATACTAAAAATAGTCACCATCATAATGTCATAAGAATGTTATCTGGTAATGATATTGTTACTGATACCAGCGAATTAGGTAATATTATTTTTGGTGACGATGGTGATGATATTATAACTGCTAAAGGTGGCTCTAATATTGTTGTTGATGGTAATGGTAATGATATTATTTCAACGGGTGATGGTAATGATATTATTATATCCACAAAAGGTAATAACATTATAGATGCAGGCAAAGGTGACAATGTAATAGTTATAAATTATACTTCGTATAATATAAAAGTTTATCTGAATGAAGGAAATAATAAAATTTTTCTTCAAGGTATGGATAATGCTTATAGTCAAGAATATAAAAATGATAATTTAATTTTATCCTCGGTAGAAAGTGAAAGAAAAATAACTATTTATAATTATAATAAATATAAAGATAATTTGGAAATTAATACGTTATTAAATAATGGGTTAGTCTTGGATGATGCAAAGATAAATTTATTAGTCAATGCTGCTTCCGCTTTTAAGCAAAATGATTATGAACTTTACTCTACCATGTTAACAACAAATGAAAAATATTTGATTAATCAAATATATCAATATAGTGGAATAAGAAAAAAATAATATATTTATTTACTTATAGGAAATCTGGCTAATAAAGGACGATTCATGCCTACTAATTATAACGCGGATATTAATTTTTCTCATAATACCTATCTCTATTTAATGGCAAAAGATAGACTTGTTCATATCACAGAAAAATTTATTTTACATGGTGATAAAAATAGATTGAAAGATATTAAGGGAAGTTTTTATATTGGATTATCAATTTATTATATGGCTCATGTTCGGCAAGGTGGTAAAAAACAAGGAGAGAAATTTTTACTTGATTTAAATAATGTTATTAATATTATTGAAACACCACTTTCTGACAATTTGCCATCATTAATGAAGGCAAAATTGATGGCAGAAAAAATTCATGCTAAAGAAAAATTAGATAGCATGCTTGCTGCAGTAATTGATATTCAAAAACGCTATCTTAGTCGTATTGATATTAATAATTATGTGTCAGATCCCTATATGTGGCTTGAAATGTTGCCGGCCGAGACGGCGCACCATTATATTGATAGAGTAACAAATCGCGCTTTGAAATTGAATAATAGTTTAAAAAATGCCACCTGGTTTGCGGAACTTTGTATTAGTTTAAAAGCCAGATATTTAAATAGTGATACCGATTCGATTGATAATATTAAAAGTAATTATCATGAACTCTTAAGCAAAAAAAAATATGATTATTATATTGATAGTATTAGGCTGTGTCCCTTAATTGCGTAATCGGCGGTAAAACAAGCGAATGCAGCCCAGTTTCACCATTGCTAGATAGTTTCTTGCCGTTTTTTCATAACGTGTAGCGATCCGGCGATATTCCTTTAAACGGCCAAAACACCTTTCCACAACGTTGCGATGGCGATAAGCATCACGATCAAGTTGCGAGCGTCCATCTGAAGCCAGTTTTTCATTTGATTTTCGGGGAATAACCGTTTTCATCCCTTTTCTTTTCAACTCGTTACGTAGCGCATTCCCAGAGTAGGCTTTGTCAGCCAGTACCGTATGACCACGACGCTTCATGCTGCCGTTCTGGCGTTGTACGCCAATGCCGTCCAGGAGTCGTAGCGCGAACAGGCTTTCGTGAGCCTGCCCAGCACTCAGTACGATGTTTAGCGGGATGCCGCTTCCGTCAGTCGCCATGTGGATTTTGGTGCCATAACCACCTCGTGAGCGACCCAAGCTGTTATCGTCGGTAATATCGGGATGTTTTTTTGAGCACCAGCCGCACATTTGAGAGCACGAATATTACTGCCATCCAGCGCAATGGCTGACCAGTCAACCAGTTCATGAGCATCAAGAAATGAAAGCAACTTATTGAAAATAATGTTAATAGTTCCATCCTTTGACCATCTGTTGAAACGGTTATAAACGGTTTTCCATGGGCCGTAACGTTCAGGTAAATCACGCCATGGGGCGCCTGAACACAGTATCCAGAACATGCCGTTGACGATTTTGCGATGTTCTGCCCACGGCCGACCGACCCGCGAAGATGTCAAAATGGTTGGCAACAAGGGCTCAATGATTGCCCATGCTTCATCAGAAAGATCGTAGCGAGCCATAATTCAAAGTATCGTAGAAACAGATGGATACTATAGCTCAAGCAATTAAGGGACACAGCCTAGATTTACTTTAGAAAATGGTGTACAAGCGATAAAATTTAGTGAAAAAGATGATCATCATTATTATTTTTTTGATATTGATTATTTTTTTAAACAGCATCTTGATGATCCAGCAAAATACAATGCTCATTATTTTGAGATTTTTGCTGGTGATCATATGATGATACTCTCAATAGAAAGTGAACAGGATAAAATTAATTACTGTTTTTTTGATAGTAATATAGGTGTATTTAATTTTGTGAATAAAGAAAAGTTTAAATCATTTTTTATTTATTTTTTGCAAGAACATGAAAAACCTTATAACATAATTAAAAATGAAAGTAATAATTATCAATTTAAAATAGCTGCGTATAAAAATAATAATGATATTAAACAACAATTGATTGACTTAAATATTTCACATGAAGAGATAGAAACAACAGCTGCAAAAATTATTTTTGAACAACAAGAAAAATTTGCCACTCGATACATTATTAGAGAACATAAACTTTATCCAGTTGACTTTGAATTTATAAATATTGATTTCATAAATAAATTTTCTATTATTAAATTAACGGGCACTATTGATAATAAAATAGTGATAAAAAAATAGTTATTCAAGAATTATCTATCGATGAAATACTAAATATTCTCAGTAATGAAGTGAGCGACATATTTTATTTGCAAAGAGAAATGATATTAATAAAATATGATCGCGATAATATCATCTATTATGAGTTGAATGATACGATTAATATTAATCAGCAACTTTCTGAAATTTCAAATAATAGAAAATTACCTTATTTGATCAAGAAAAATGATGATTTTTTATTTATGCATGATTATGTCATTGATAATGAGGATAATGAAAGTGTGTTTACAATGGATACTGTTTTAGATAATAAACATACAGTCATTATTCAGATTCAGGATGATAGCGTGATCAGTAATGGTGTTGAAAGATTAAAAAACAAGCATCCAGAAAATACTACTGTGATCTTTTTTGATATCCGCAATCATAAACACCAGGTTATTTATAATTCAACAGTTTTAGCAAAAAAAGATAATGTCCGTTGGTTAATTACTGCTCATGGTTCATATTTTAATAAATTATCACCGGAGTTTTTTGCTACTAGTTTACAAAATTTGAAGTCTAAGCTATTTGATAATCATGATCCGAAAAAAATTATTTTTTTAAGTTGTAAACAAGCTAATAACAATATATTACATGATAATGGGTTTAAATTTAGCCGTGCATTGTGGTCGAAGGGTTTTAGTTCAACGATGGCAGCTTATACAGAAAATATTTATATCTCTGATTCTGGTCATAGGATGGCAAGAGTAACTTTTTTGGACAAACAAACGCGAGATTTGCCTGCATATATATATAAAAATGTATATCAATATCATCAAAAATCGGGAATTATATTGGTCAATGAGCAGGATTATATTTTCGTCCTATTAGATAATATTAATCATGAACATGTATTGGATGATACTGTTTTAGTAGAACATCATGATTATTTAAAAAAATATTTTGCAGATAAGAATGATCAATTGGATATTGACTTAATCAGATTGGTTAGTTACGAAAATGAAGCTTATAAAATTTTCAAATCATATTATCATGAAATGCTTAATAAGCATCTTATGTTTGATAGTCAAATATTAATAAGTAGACTAAGAGCAAATGGTATAATTGAAATACCTATTTGGCGAAAAGTGAATGCAGATTTTATTTTAGCAGATAATAGTCATTTCCCTGTTGCCACAAAAAAAATCATTATTCTAAGGTTTGCTGGAGATGGTACTACGCGCCAGCAAGCTGAATTAATTGCTGCGCAGGATCCGCAGAATACTTTAATTGTTCAACTTGATACGAAGCGGAAAAAATATTTTATTGAATATGGTAGCTTGGCTGATTTTCAACCTCAATCTGAGCAGCATTGGTTGTTATTAGGCCACGTTTCTCCATCAGGTAGAGAATTTAGTGGTTTAAACGCACAATTATTATCACAATCTTTAATAAGTCTGAAAGAGGAATTATCATTTAATAGCCCGCAAGAAATATCTATTATTAGCACTACGCGAATTGGACAATATAGTAATCCGTTTCGTGCTGATTGGATTGTATCAGGTTTAGCAAAACAGCTCTCTGCTGCTGAAATTGATACTATTTTAACATTTTATACCCATAAAAAGAGTTTTTTGGTCAACCAAAATTTATTAGATTATCACGATAGTTTTTTTAATTGCCGTTATGATCGAACCACAAAGCAAATTTTATTAAATGAAATTCCAATTACCCAAGCTTTATTGATGAGTATCGCATTAAAGGAAATTTCTATTTGGCAGGCAACACAAGAAAGCTCGTTTTACTTACAAAATTATTTCACCGATAAGCGAGGTAATATCGATGAAAATAAACTTAAACAAGCATTGTATGATCCGGTTATAAACAAGAAGATAAATCTTTTTTTTCAACAAAATTATTATATTTCTATTAATGCCATGGATCATTGGCAAAAAATCTTTATTAAAAATATTCGGTTACCAATATGGCAACAAGCGGATGAATTATTATTATTATTGGATGCAATATATGTTGATCATAACGTGTTGTATCACTTAAGTGACCATTCCACGCTGGGTATTAAGGCAATATTTTGCTTTAGGTGCTGATAAGATAAATCAGGGGGAAATATTACGTTTAATAGCAAACTATCCTGAATATTTACATTTACAGACTGCATTAAATGATTTGATCGGTCTCGCTACCGGAAGTGGTCTTGAAGGATTATCGTTACAACTGGCATTAGAAAAAAGTGATCATTGGCATAAACGCTTATTTATCAATTTTTCTCAATTAAGACAACAGATTAGTCATAGCTCAGATATTGAAGGGGGGATCAGGTTGTTTCCCCATGCTTTTTTGTTAGATGACCATAATATTTCTGCCGCTAATATTGCAGCGACTTTAGGCACTATATATGCATATTCTATTGATTATAATGAAAATTTTCATCAATTATTGGTCTATCATCGTAAATTATATGAACAGAGATTGAAGTATTCATTTACTCGCGAAGAATTGCATTTTTTGCAGCAATTTGACCATATGTTCAATAATATCAAGCATAGAGAGATGATAGGTAACACTTCACAATACATTACCAGACAATCACTGGAGCAATGGTTATCTACGGCAGTAGCAGGCAGATATCAACTAAAAGCGGGCAATTTAGTATTTACTTTGTCTATTATTCAACAGGCAGATAATTATCAATATGCTTTATTTGATCCTAATAGTGGCGAGATCAAACTAAGTGGGCAGGATAAACAGAATATTTCGACAGAACTATGTAAAGGATTGACTGCTTACTTAACCGTGGAACTGCCTAAAAATTTTATTATCCATAATAAGACGACCAGAGCGGCGGAAATGGGGATAGCAAAAAACGCTGTAGATCAATTTGAGTTTGATATTTATCGCCTCAAACTTGATCCTGTTATTAAGAATGAAATAAGTTCTTTGATATCACAATTACCCAATAAATCCGAATCAACAGCTCAATCACTAACTGTAAAAATAGGCGCAATTGATATTCAATTGGCAACCTTACAGCAAGCAGGTGCGCAGATTGATAACAAACTCGTTACCTCCCAGTCAGTTAATTTATTGTCTCGTCATCCAGATAAATTGACTTTTGATGTTCAACAACTTAATGATTATTTAACTTTTGTTAGTGGTTCACAGCAGAATTCAAAACTAGTTAGCGTAATTAAGCAACAGTTAAATCAGGTGAATGCAACAAATGCGTTATTAGCCAATCAACAAAATTTGGCTTCATCTGCTCTATTATTAGAAAGACTATCAGATATTAAGCAGTCTAATGATATAAATGGAAATCTTTGGCCACGTTTTCAGCAAAATAGTGTCAAATTACCTCGTTATGCCCGCATGATGAATAAAATCGGTTATGGTACTCAGGCTATTGGCCTATTCCAACTGGTTAACTCTACCCAGATGATGTTAGCGGAGCGAGAGTTACCGCAATTAAGTGATGAGCAGCGAAGCGAAATTGATAAAAATATTATTATTGCCTGGAGTGCTGCTGGAGCCAATTTTAGTACTGATATTTTACAACCGTTACTATTAAAAATCGCTTATAAAACCACCGGTTGTTATCGGGTAGCTGGAACGTTTACTGGGCGAGCAGTTATGTTTTTAAATATCGCCGCGGCAGGTTTTGATGTTTACTATGCCTATGAGAATTTTAGTCAACTGAGGACAGAGCAAGCTGTTGATATTCGTCAAGATCTGATAGTTAATGGTACACTTTCATTACTAAGCGCAGGTGTTGGCGTTGGCACGGCGTTTGCTTTTTTCGTTGGTTCATCGGCAGCTGGCCCTATTAGCATTGCTATTGGTGCCGCATTAATGCTAGGCGGAATGACATATAATGCGGTACGAATCGTAAAGAAAATTAAACAAAAGGTTGAATTAACTTCAGCGGAAGAATTTGAAACCGGTTTACGAGCGGCTTTGGGATTGAGTCTAACTTATACAATACAAAATAGATTACAACAATATCACATAGCAGATACTTTTCAGCTAGCATTATTTGAAAAACAGCGCAATCAATTTGAAGATATACTTAAACCGGCAGGTTATAATTTACATTTTTATATTGAAGAAGAACAGCAGGTTGAAGAACTACCTTATTTTCATTTAATAGATAAACAAACAGGTCAATATATAACCTATCGAGATATTAAAGAGCTGTCAATTTCAAAATATATTAATTCATTTACTATTCCAATAACGACTTTATGGGCAAATGACAATATTGATTTTGAGATAGAAGAGAATAAAAAGCGTTTTTCTACATCAGAAGTAAATTTAATTCTACAACAATTGCCCAATCGTTATGAGGTTGAGCGAGTAAAAATAAAAGAATATATTCCTTCTACTTATGCAGCTACTGATGAAATTATTTTATTGGCACAAGATCATGATAATATATTGTCAAATTTTGAGGATATTGTTATTAATCAAAATAGAATATTTACCTCTAATAGCCAAAATTCAAAAGTGCTCCATTTCACAGCGCTAAATAATCCATATGATCATAATTATGATCTTATTGAAAACTATCTGGCAGAAACTTATCATAAAAAGAATATTTCTGCAGTAAGTTTTAATACCGCGAATGGTAATGATGTTATTATTGGATTAGATACCTTAGCCAATCGATTTGAAATTTATGACGGAAAAAAAATATTTATTGCCGGTAACAAAGATGATATTTTTATTCTCAATAATAGGCAATTTGCAATTAATGAAATAAAACATCTTTATGCTAAAGAAGGTAATGATAGCATTATTATTAATACTTTACCTATTCAACAAGATTTAGGGCTTATAGAGCCAGATTTTTCTGTTTATAATAAACATAATAATACTAGTTTTTTTGGCTGTTATATTGATTTAGAAAACAGCAGTGTAAAATATTTAAAGCGACCTTTTACGCGCTTTGAATATGCTCAACATCTACTGAAAAATTTTATTAATAGTGGCAGTAATGCTTCTCAGCTTGTGGCGTCTATTGATAATTTTGAAAATGCGAGTGGGCCTGATAAAGCACATAATATCATTATCGGTAATGAAAAAGATAATATTTTATCTGCTGGTAACGGCCATGCAATATTGCATGGTGGTGAAGGTAATGATGCGCTTTTATTAACCAAGGGCTATGCGAATGGCGGCAGTGGTGTTGATAGGTATGTTATTCAACGTTATAACTGGATGGATCATATAAAAATTTTACCTGACTACCGTTTTTATAATCAATGGAATGCAGAACAGCAAATTTTTATTAACCCAAACCAACAAAAGCAATTATTTAAATTTACTCGATTGTTCATGGTTAGGAATCTCAATCAATACAGTAAGGCATTAATGGAGGTGTTTTGAACTTAATATTTCTATTAAATTCTGACAGTTTTCTCGTTGATTAACCATGAGAACAGTAATTCGGTTAAATTATCATCTAAAAGCCTAATAATAGGCACACTGCTCCTAGGCTGCGGTTTGTAACCATCGTTTTTTGACCATTTTATCCCGCCTTTCTGACAGTAAAGTGACGGCGTGTATTCCTTTTTCCGCACTCATAAACCGCAATCGGTTTCCACATAAAATACATTGGTACGGGTCAGTATTTAAAAAACCTTTGATAAGGGCCCCAAACCCAGGTTTTTCAGGCACATTAGGAGATATCATGTCTAACGCCTCATACACCTTCGGTAATAAGCACCCGCGTTTGCGATTGGCTAAAAAACCGTAATAACGGATCATCTTAAAATGTCGCGCAGGGATATGACTGACATAACGCCGTATCGTTGGTTGAGCAAGTACCAGTTATTGTTAAAAAAAGGCCAAAGTAGGTGAGGCATAGTGAGGGTAATATGTTGCCATTCGCAATCCGGCAAAATATGGCGCTGCTGGGCAATCCACTGTTCGGTGCCTTTGAGGCCACACGCACTGTAGGCTTTGGATTTACAGGTTTGACAAAAGAAGCGTGAATGAGAGCATTCAGGTGAAGAACAGCAATAACGGCGAACGCCCATAGCGCAGGTGCTGCAGGCGAGCATCTTTTCGACAGAGAGTAGTTGCCATTCATCTACGTGATTATTTTCGATGAAAAGGTTCCATCCGTCATCGTATTGAAATAGCAGTTTTGCAGGTCTGGGGATGTACATAGAGCAGAGTATAAAAGACGAGAAGGGAATTGCCTAGAAATAGAGCGCCTTTGCCGCGATGCTCACGCCAAAGGCGTGCTTATGTTCAATTATCATTCTAACGTGGTTATTGATGAAGAAGGCAACAACGGTGAAACTATTGTCGAGCTGGAGTATCAGTTAGATGAGATAAAATCATTTGCATTAAAAGATCGTGATATTATCCTAAAAATTGAAATAGCTGTGCCATCTGAACTAAATAACGTTGCCAAAAGTGATATCGAAATTAAATTAAAAAATGCCTATGGTTATTATGATAATGGTAAGCATTTTTTAACTCATCAATATAATATCCGCACTCAGGATGGCTTTATATTGGCACCTTACCTACCTCAGTCCGTCAATTTACTTATAGATCAACCAATATTATATGAAGCTATGTATGTTAGGCGTTTTGAGCGCCATGTTACCACGGCTCGCCCCTATTTTGTTGCCATTGATTTGGCTGAAAATAGCATAGAAACTTATAAAAAGATCTATCATTTACCAGATAATATTAGGCCTATGCAAACTACCTTTGAGGCGTTGGGAACGGTATTATCCGGTGATCGGTTTGATAATTATTTTTATAATATAAAAAGTGATAGTTATTGTTATATAACCAAAGGAGTAGATCATTATTATATTAGTGATATATCAATATTAAATTTAGTCTCTATTTATATTACTTTTGACTATGCCAAAATAAGTGAAAATTACACTGACAATGATAGAATCATTATTTATCTTGCTGAATATAGTGGTTATGATTTTTTCTTTGACAATAATGAATTAGTACACAAAGATAAAAAAATAATCTAGCCAGAATAAAATTTATAAATTGGCAGCGATTAGAATCATTAAA
The DNA here is from genome assembly GCF_004768525.1 of Arsenophonus nasoniae. NCBI lineage: Bacteria > Pseudomonadati > Pseudomonadota > Gammaproteobacteria > Enterobacterales > Morganellaceae > Arsenophonus > Arsenophonus nasoniae. Next base: position 2,280,541 of record NZ_CP038613.1, on the reverse strand, counting down.
TATTCTAATACAGGACAAAAATCAGCAAAAATTTAATATAATTCTGTCTGAACAAGGTAACTTTATTGCACCATTAGATCCTGTTAAGTTGGCAACAGAACAAGATGATATTATTGTATTGCCACTCGATTATCGTATGAATGCCAAATTACTTGATGCCGGTGATGGTAATGATATTGTTACTGATGTTAGTGAAAAAGGACATATTATAAAAGGCGGAAAAGGGAATGATATCATTACGGTAAAGGCAGGTAACAATATTCTGCTCGATGGTGAGGGTGATGATGCACTTTATGGCGGTGATGGCGATGATATTCTTATCTCTACCGGCGGAAATGTGACTTTAGCGGCGGGAAAAGGTAACAATATTATTTTTATTAATCAGCTTAATGGCTACGTTACCATTATTAATAATGGTGGTAAAGATACCATTATTTTACAGGATAAAAGGATTGCTGATTATCAGATTGTTGATCACAATGGCAATCGATCGTATCTCTCTGCTGATGGTTTATCTGGCATATTAATCGAAGATTATGATCAACAAAATGTTGTTATTAACGCTGCGATCGGGCAGGGAGAAACGCTTAATAATAGACAACTTGATAGTTTAATTGATTTTATAGCTGCGTTTGATTCTAATGGGGAAAATGGCAGCATCGATTTAATGACTTATCTACCTAACTTTAATATTGATCTCGATTTTAGTGTTGCAACAACGATATAAACACGATTATTAATAAATAGTAATTAGATAGTTAGCTTTTGTTATTATCAACAATGACAGTATTTTGTTTTATTTATTATTAATAAGTAATGATGTAAAATAACCAGCTAAATTGATTTTAATCAATTTAGGTATGAGCAAATAATCAACTATGTTATTCTGTAGGTAAAATAAACATTTTTTGAAAAATTATGCTATTTAAAAGCTAATATCAAATATATATTTAAATAAGAAAAAATTATTTTAGGATAAGGTAGTTATGATGACGCCAAAAACCAAGATTATTATTGTCGGTGGTGGGGCAGGAGGATTAGAACTTGCAACTAAATTAGGGCGCAAGAATCAAGCTGAAATTATATTAGTTGATCGTAATCAAAGCCATTTGTGGAAACCATTACTGCATGAAGTTGCGGCTGGCTCTTTAGACGACGGTGTTGATGCACTGAGTTATTTGGCCCATGCCCGTAATCACTATTTTCATTTTCAATTAGGTAGTTTGATAGATATAGATCGTGAAAATAAAACCATCAAACTCGCAGCGATACATGATAAAGAAGGGCAATTATTAGTTCCTGAACGACAGCTAGATTTTGATATTTTAGTCATGGCGTTAGGCAGTGTGTCTAATGATTTTGGTACTGCCGGTGTAAAAAAACATTGTATTTTCTTAGATAACCCTAAGCAAGCGCATCGTTTTTATGATGAAATGTTAAATTTATTTCTCAGTTACTCGGTGCGACATAAACCGGATGATAAGATCAATATCGCGATTGTTGGTGGTGGCGCAACCGGGGTGGAATTGTCTGCTGAACTTTATAATGCTATCGAGCAATTAACTAGTTATGGTTTTGAAGGCTTAGATAAGGAAGCACTTAACGTAACCCTGGTTGAGGCAGGAGAACGCATCTTACCGGCTTTGCCTATACGGATCTCTACCGCTGCTCATCATGAATTAACCAAATTGGGTGTGCGTGTTTTAACACAAACCATGGTAACCCGAGCCGATGCTGATGGCCTCAACACAAAATCGGCAGAAAAAATTAACGCTGATCTTATGGTTTGGGCGGCTGGTATTAAAGCACCTGATTTTATGCAACAAATTGGCGGTTTAGAAACCAATCGAATTAATCAATTGGTCGTTAAACCAACACTACAAACTACACTCGATAGTACTATTTTTGCCATTGGTGATTGTGCCTCTTGTCCTAAAAAAGAGGGTGGATTTGTGCCTCCGCGGGCACAAGCTGCTCATCAAATGGCGACTTTATGTTATAAAAATATCCTGGCATTACTAGAAGGTAAAGAGTTGAAAGAGTATGTCTATAAAGATTATGGCTCTTTAGTCTCATTGTCTCGTTTTAGTACCGTTGGCAGCCTGATGGGAAATTTAGTGCGTGGAAATATGATGGTTGAAGGGAAAATCGCTCGACTAGTCTATATTTCACTTTATCGCATGCATCAGATAGCATTACACGGTTATATTAAAACGGGATTGATGATGTTAGTGGGTAGTATTAATCGTATCATTCGACCTCGATTAAAATTACACTAATTTACGCTGAACACGCTTAATAACGCTAGATTTGATATTAACCATTGCGTCTTATTTAATTAAAATAAGACGCAATGAATTAATTTATACTTGATGTGATTGAAAATCGGCTATTAATTGGCTAACGAAAGTGAGCCTTTCAGCATAAGTAATTAATGGTTTAATAAATTTCAATTTATTAGGGCCATCTAGTCGATAAACCTCTGGTGAGTTTTGTAGTAAGGCGATAAGAAAAGTGGCGTTTACTCTATTTTGTTCACTAAATTCAATAAATCCACCTTTTTCATGCGCTTCTATGCGTTTAATGCCTAATGCTTGCGCATGCATTCGGATGGCAGTAGATTGTAGTAATTGTTTGCCTGCATCGGGCAGATTACCAAAACGATCGATAAGTTCAATTTTTAACTCATCAAGCTCTTTGTCATGTTTGGCGCTGGCTATTCTTTTATAAAAAGATAATCTGAGATTGACGTCAGGGATATAATCATTCGGCAGCAATACCGGCATTCTTAACTCAATTTCAGTCTGTTGGCGGGTTAGCTCTTCTAAAGAAGGCTCTTTGCCTTGCTTTAATGCCTCAACAGCATTTTCGAGTAGTTCCATATAAAGTGTAAATCCGATAGTAGTCAGCTGCCCACTTTGTTCTGCACCAAGCAACTCCCCTGCGCCCCGAATTTCTAGATCATGGGTTGCTAATGCAAAGCCAGCGCCAAGATCTTCTAGCGCTGCGATCGCTTCAAGCCGTTTTTGCGCATCGATGGTCATCGCTTTAGGATGTGGCGTTAAAAGATATGCATAAGCTTGATGGTAAGAACGACCAACTCTGCCACGTAATTGATGTAATTGCGCTAAACCAAAATGATCTGCGCGTTCAATAATGATAGTATTAGCGCTAGGAATATCGATGCCCGTTTCAATAATGGTGGTGCAAATTAATACATTGAACCGCTGCCGATGGAAATCGGTCATCACACGCTCCAGCTCTCTTTCACGCATTTGCCCATGGCCAATTACAAAACGCGCTTCAGGTACCAACGACTCCAAACGCTCTTTGGCTTTTTCAATATATTTTACATCATTAAATAGATAGTAAACTTGTCCACCGCGCAATATCTCACGCAAAATGGCTTCCCGCACAATTAAGTCATCATATTGACGAACAAAGGTTTTAACGGATAATCGACGAGAAGGAGGGGTAGCAATAATAGACAGATCACGCATGCCACTCATTGCCATATTGAGGGTTCGAGGAATAGGTGTTGCCGTTAATGTGAGAATATCAACATTCGCTCGCATCGATTTAATTAACTCTTTATGACGAACACCGAAACGATGCTCTTCATCAATAATTAATAACCCGAGTGCATGCCAGCGGATATCATTTTGCAATAATTTATGGGTACCAATTAAGATATCAACTTTGCCTTCAGCCGCTGCGTTAATAATCTGTTGTTGCTCTTTTGCACTACGAAAGCGAGACAGCATTTCAATCCGTACCGGCCAGTTAGCAAAACGGTCGCGAAAATTATCAAAATGTTGTTGTGCTAGCAGCGTTGTTGGCACCAATACGGCTACTTGTTGATTATTGGTTATTGCCAGAAATGCTGCTCGCATTGCCACTTCGGTTTTACCAAAGCCAACATCACCACAGACCAAGCGATCCATAGCAATTGGTTGGCACATATCACTTAACACGGCATTAATTGCTTGTTCCTGATCAACGGTTGTTTCGAAGGGAAAACCTTGACAAAAAAGTTGATATTGCATTTTATCGTGTTTGAAAGCAAAACCCGGCTTTATACTACGTTGAGCGTGGATATCTAACAGTTCTGCTGCAACATCACGAATTTTTTCAGCCGCTTTTTGTTTGGCTTTCGTCCAAACATCGTTACCTAATTTATGTAGTGGCGCATTTTCATCGCTGCTGCCACTATAACGACTAATCAAATTTAGCGATGAAACCGGCACATAAAGTTTATCATTGCCAGCATAACTCAGCATTAAGTACTCGGCTTGAATACCGCCTGCTGCTAAAGTGGTTAACCCCTGATAACGTCCAACCCCATGTTCCAGGTGAACAACGGGTTGCCCAGGCCGTAATTCTGCCAGATTGCGGATCAATAGGTCGGTATTGATAGCTTTACGTTGTTCAGTATGACGTTGAATAACCCGTTCACCTAAAATATCGCTTTCACAAATAAAGGCAATTTGTTGATCCTGATTAGTAAAACCCTGTTCAGCCGCACCGACGGTGATATAAAAGCCTGGTTTGTTGGCTTCATTTAGGGTTTTAATTCTATTAGGATTAATTTTTATCTGTGCTAGTAAATCTTGTACAGTTTCACGGCGTCCAGCGCTTTGTGCAGAAAAAATAATCCGCCCGGTGAAATTTCTGCTGAACTGATCGAGTTTATCAAGTGGCGCTTTATTTTGCTGACTGATACTTAAATCAGGTAAGGCTAAGTAGGGTAGATTAGTATGGCCTGCTTTTTGGGCAATTGATTCAGCGGATATTTTGATACGTGGCCATGCCTTAAGACCTCGATTAAGTTGTTCGCTATTTAGCCAAAGTGTTTCAGGTAATAGTAGAGGACGCATGGGATCAACACGGCGACTCTCATAACGCTGATAAGTATCAGCCCAAAATCTATCAACAGCCGCGGTTAAATCTTGTGTAATCAGCAAAGTATTAGCGGGGAAATAGTCAAATAGCGCAGATAACGGCTGATTGAAAAAAAGGGGTTGCCAGTATTCAATTCCTGCGGGTAGTATTTTTTTACTGATTTGTTGATAAATATGTTCAGGATCGCGGCGTATGTCGAAATGCTCTCGCCATTGGCTACGGAATAACTCAATCGCTTTATCATCTGTGGGGAATTCGTGAGCTGGCAGTAAATTTATCTGCTCAACTTCGCTTATAGTAAGTTGGTTATCAACATCAAAAGTTCTTAAGCTGTCGATTTCATCACCGAAAAAGTCAATCCGATAAGGGTAGTCACTGCCCATTGGAAACAGATCAAGTAACGCGCCACGAGTAGCATATTCTCCATGTTCCAGCACTTGTTCAACGTGTCGATAACCGGCTTTATCAAGATTATTACGTAATTTTTCACGTGAAAGTTTATCTCCCTTTTGCATAACCAGGGCATTACTGGTTAGAAAATCAATAGGGCAAACTTTTTGCATTAAGGTATTAACCGGAACAATTAATAAACCTTTTGTCAGGGTTGGCAGTCGATAAAGATTGGCTAACCGCACTGAAATAATTTCTTGATGTGGCGAAAAATTATCATAAGGCAAAGTTTCCCAATCCGATAGCATTGTCACTGAATGGGAAGAAAATTGTTGTATTTCATCACATAATTTTAAGGCATTATGCGTATCTTGAGCGATCAAAACAACAAGACCCGGATGGCGTTCGACAATATCAGCACACTCAACAGCGGCCGCCGCGCCAATTAGACACCCCAAATGGCGAGTATCACCTTTTTGTTTGGGTAGTTGGTAATAATATTTTGCCGACATAAGGATTAATTGATTCTCATTGATAGAAATTGTAATACTTGTTTTGTTGACACTAAAACAAACGAAAAATAGTCTAATCTATTAAGTTAGATATAAAAAATCGTAAAACATTGGCTTAGGGTGGTTCCATTCAGTAACGCTACCCTTTATTATCGCCAAACACTTTGCTTTGGCAACAGAGGTATATCGGATTTCATGTCTCAGTCTGTTATCTTTTATATTGGTCTACGTTACATGCGTGGACGAACAGGTGACCGCTTTGGTCGGTTCGTATCGAGTTTATCTACAATTGGCATTGCACTAGGCGTTATGGCATTAATTACTGTGACTGCTGTTATGAATGGTTTTGAACGTTCATTACAGCAGAGTATTTTGGCATACATGCCACAGGCTATTTTAACGACACCTAAAGGAAATCTCAATCCCAGTGAATATCCAGCAAAAAATGTAACCTATCTACAGGGAATCGATCGCATTGCGCCAATTGTGGAAAGTGATGTGGTATTACAAAGCCGGCAAAATGTGGGGGTTGCGGTCATGATTGGCGTTGATGAAGCGTCGAGCGAGCCTTTATTAAAACATTTGCAAGATGTTGATCCGACAGTATTAACCGCCGGCAGTTACCATGTTATTTTAGGCATAAAATTGGCTGAACAATTGGAGGTAAAGCGAGGTGATCAATTGAGATTAATAGTGCCTGGTGTTAGTCAGCTTACCCCAATGGGCAGAATACCCAGTCAGCGTTTATTCACTGTAGCCGGCGTTTTTGCTAGCCAAGGTGAAGCCGATAATAGCGAATTGTTGGTTAATCAGCAGGACGCAGCACGATTAATGCGTTATCCAATCGGTAATATTACGGGTTGGCGTCTTTATCTTGACTCACCATTAACTGTGGATAGCTTGAGTGAACAAACGTTACCGGTAGGTATGATATGGAAGGATTGGAGAGAACGAAAAGGTGAATTTTTTCAGGCGGTTAGAATGGAAAAAAATATGATGGGCTTATTATTAAGTCTCATTATTGCCGTGGCCGCGTTTAATATTGTTACTTCACTTTCATTATTAGTGATGGAAAAACAGTCCGAAGTGGCTATTTTGCAGACATTAGGTTTAAAGCGCGGCCAAATTATGGCTATTTTTATGCTACAGGGAACTGGAGCTGGGATTATTGGTACCCTTATTGGCACATTATTAGGTCTATTTATCGCTAGCCAGCTTAATATAATAATGCCAATGCTGGGTTTATTAGCCAAAGGTATCGAATTGCCGATAGCTATTGATCCTGGCCGTATTATATTTATTGCTTTATCTTCAATCGCTATCTCATTATTGGCCACCCTTTATCCAGCTTGGCGTGCTGCCACCGTTCAACCTGCAGAGGCTTTACGTTATGAATAATTCTCCCCTATTAGTTTGCCAAGACCTCTGTAAATGTTATCAAGATGGCAAAATTGCGACCAATGTACTTAAAAATATCTCTTTCTCTATCAACAAAAGTGAAATGATGGCAATTTTGGGTAGCTCAGGTTCTGGCAAAAGTACGCTACTCCATTTATTGGGTGGGTTAGATACACCAACTCGTGGTGATGTTATTTTTAATGGTAAAAAAATTAGTTCACTTTCTAGCAGTGGCAGAGCAGAACTACGTAATCAAGAGTTGGGATTTATTTATCAATTTCATCATCTTCTACCGGATTTTACCGCGTTGGAAAATGTGATGATGCCATTATTAATTGGCGGAATGGCACACATGAAAGCGCAGCAAAAAGCCGATGAAATGCTAGCAGCAGTCGGTTTATCGCATCGAGTAAATCATCGCCCGGCTGAGTTATCAGGTGGTGAGCGTCAGCGCGTTGCGATTGCCCGGGCAATCGTGAACGAACCCGCTTTAGTGCTAGCAGATGAACCGACTGGTAATTTAGATTTACACAATGCAGATGTCATTTTTGATCTATTATTGGCGCTTAATCAGCAAAAGGGGACGGCATTTTTAGTGGTGACTCATGATTTGCGACTTGCAGGTCGCTTAACGCATCAGTTAGAAATGCGAGATGGTTATTTACAAGATGATCGGACTTAATAGGAGTGCAATAATCATGGTGGAATTACCCCGTGCTTTAAAAATTGCACTTCGCTTTAGTCGAGGCAAAAAAAGAGCTGGCTTGGTTTCATTGATATCAATTATTTCTACATTGGGTATTGTGCTTGGTGTTGCAGTGTTGATTATTGGTTTAAGTGCGATGAATGGTTTTGAACGTGAATTAAAAAATCGCATTCTTTCCGTTGTCCCTCATGGCCAAATTGCGGCAGTCAATCAGCCTTATTTAAATTGGCAAGCTGATTTAGCTAAAGTTCGACAAACTCCGGGTGTGGTAGGTGTATCACCTTATATTAATTTTACCGGATTACTTGAAAAAGGCAGTGCTTTGAAAGCAATTCAGGTAGCTGGTGTTGATTTATCATCAGAACAAACCGTCAGTTCGTTACCCGATTTTATCTTAAATAATGCATGGCAAAAATTAAAACCAGGCAATAACGAAATTATTTTAGGTCAAGGTGTCGCAGAAACATTAAAAGTTTCGCCCGGCGATCATATTACCATCATGATCCCTAATCATGATGATAAATTACGTATTCAGCAACCGAATCGAATTAATGTCACAGTTATTGGTGTATTTAAATTAAATGGCATGTTAGATCATCAACTCGCAATCGTGCCATTGCAAGATGCTCAGCAATATTTAGCCTATGGTGATGGTATCACCGGTTTTCAGATCAGTGTAACTGATGTTTTTGCCGCTAATAAAGTTGTCTATGATGCGGGTATCAATACTGGCCATTATGTCACTATTAAAAGTTGGATAACGGATTATGGCTACATGTATAGCGATATTCAAATGGTGCGGGGTATTATGTATCTTGCCATGATATTGGTCATAGGTGTTGCCTGTTTTAATATTGTATCTACGCTTGTAATGGCAGTAAAAGATAAAAGCAGTGATATTGCGGTATTAAGAACACTTGGTGCTAAAGATAGTTTTATTCGCGCTATTTTTTTATGGTATGGATTAATAACGGGAATGGTGGGTTGTTTTATTGGTATGCTAGTTGGCATTTTTATATCACTAAATTTAACGACTATTATTAAATATATAGAAAATATTGTTGGTCATTCTATTTTGTCAGGTGATGTTTATTTTATCGATTTTTTACCCTCTGAGCTGCATATTACCGATGTATTTTATGTCATGTTAACAACATTAATTTTAAGTTTACTCGCTAGTTGGTATCCCGCTAAACGGGCAACAAAAATAGATCCGGCGCGAATTTTAAGTGGGCAATAACTGTTGTTGTTTTTGCTGTTATTATCTAAAAGAGGCGATTGTTTGATTAAAAGTAATGGGTCGTTGAGCATGAAAAAGGATACTGTCTATGATGCGGTTTCATTGCCGGCTTAGAAAGTTACGCAAAAAGAAAAACTTACATCGACAAAGATTTCGTTGTTGTCTTTTTTACCGTGAAAAACAATTGATTGATAAGATGAAAAGAAAAAAAATTGTCATTTTAACCGGCGCCGGCATTTCAGCTGAGTCTGGCATTCGTACTTTTCGAGCTACGGATGGTTTATGGGAAGAGCATCGAGTTGACGATGTCGCAACACCTGAAGGTTTTGTGAGAGATCCAGAATTAGTACAACGTTTTTATAATCAGCGTCGTTATCAATTACAGCAACCGGATATAAAACCCAACGCAGCCCATTATGCGTTGGCAAAATTAGAACATCTTTTGGGTGATAATTTTTTATTAGTTACGCAAAATATCGATAATTTACATGAAAAAGCGGGTAATAGACGCATTATTCATATGCATGGTGAATTATTAAAAGCTCGTTGTTGTCAATCAGGTCAGGTTATTGACTGGAAAGGTGATTTAACTACTAATGACCGCTGTCACTGTTGCCAATTTCCGCAGCCTTTGCGCCCCCATATTGTCTGGTTTGGTGAAATGCCACTCGGTATGGAAATGATTTACCAAGCTTTATCATCTGTGGATATTTTTATCGCAATTGGTACATCGGGGCATGTTTATCCTGCCGCTGGATTTGTCCATGAAGCTAAACTTGCTGGTGCTCATACTGTTGAATTAAATCTTGAGCCCAGTCAAGTTGAAAGCCAGTTTGATGAAAAATATTATGGTTCAGCAACTAAAATTGTTGAAAAGTATATTGACGGTTTAGTTGCAGAGATCAAACTCTGATTAAGTATTAGTTTGTTTTATTAGTATATGCTGCTAAAGCTGATTTGACGCAATAATTGTCATTAATTCCTTCCGCATAATGCGATAACAGTTCATTGAGGGAGGAGAAATGGATAGGCTTTTAGAGCGTTTTTGGGAATATATTGCGATTAATAGTCAGTCAAAGACTTATACAAAAGCTAAGCCTAGCAGCTCTGGCCAGGTAAAATTAGCAAAGTTATTATTCACTGAGCTGTTAGAGCTAGGAGTTTCTACTAGCGAGCTGTTAGAAAACGGCTGTGTAATGGCAAAGTTACCCGCTAATATTGAATATTCTGTCCCTGCTATTGGTTTTATTTCCCATCTTGATACATCACCTGATTTCGTTGGTAAAAATGTTAAGCCGCAATTGATTGAAAATTATCGTGGCGGAGATATCGCATTAGGTACTGGTAATTCGGTATTATCGCCAGTAATGTTTCCCATTCTGCATGAAATGATAGGTAAAACCATAATTACGACTGATGGTAAAACCTTATTAGGCGCAGAAAATAAAGCGGGTATTGCTGAAATTATGACGGCGATAAGTCATTTAGAACAGCAAAATATTCCCCATGGTGACATTTATATTGTGTTTACACCCGATGCTAAAATAGGTCGTGGTGCGCATAATATTGATTTAGAAAAATTTAATGTTCAGTGGGCTTATAGTTTGCTTGGAAGGGGAATTGGTGGGCTTGAATACGAGAATTTTAATATCGCTAACGTAAGGATAAAAATTATTGGTAAAGGGACGCTTAAGGAGAGTTCTAAAGAGGGTATGGTAAATGCTTTAACATTGGCTACCCGTATTCATAATCAGATCCCAAGCCATGAAATAGCCAAGTCTACCATAATGGATCAAGGTTTTTATCATCTGAATGGTATTAAAGGCACAGTAGAAAAACTGAAATGAATTACATTATTTGTGATTTTGATAAGCAAAACTTTGCCAAACGTAAGCGAGCTATGTTCCAAATTGCTGAAGAACTGGGAAAAGATTTGCATCCTGATTGTTACATTGAATTGACGGTCGATGACATTTGTTACAATATGAATAAAGTTGTTTGCCAGCATCCACATGTTATTGAGATTGCTAAACAAGCGATGATTGACTGTCATTTAAAACCTATTGTGCAACCGATGCGAGATATCACCCATGGCTTGTTGTTAACCGATTATGGTATACCTTGTCCTAATATTTTTACTGGTGGATATAATTTTCATAGTAAATATGAATTTATCTCTTTAGAAGGTATGCAGCAGGCAGTTGAGGTCATTCTACGGATTGTGACATTAACGGCGCAATATGGTAAATCTGACAGAGTGGCTGTGAACGAATGATAGTTAAGCTACCAAATAAAATTATCGACCCGTCAAGCCAATCATGTTTTATTGTATACAGGCTAAATAATTTTAATCGTTAAAATACCAATATCCATCATTAATTAGTTTAGTTACTAATTGCATAAAATAATGATTATTCAATGCGTTACCTAACATATCAGCTTGAATTTCCAACTTTTCAAACAGGATATTAAGGGCAGTTATATTTGATTTAGATGAGTTTAATTGTTCACCATTAACAAAGTATTGATCCGCTACACATAAAGTACGTAAGCCATTAAGTTTGTAAAGCGTATTTCCTTGACGGAGAAGCTGAATAACTTGCTCAACGGTATAGGATGGATCGGGCGGCGCGATATCTAACTCATGACGAGACTGAGAAATAAACGTGCCAAACCAATGAGTAAAAATTTGTGGTTGAGCAAGCAATTGTTGCATTATATGTTGTATTTCAGTTAATTCAGTGGGCAATATGATAGCAGGATTGTCACGTGTGGCTATATTTGGATCACGATAATGGTAGCTACCTAAGTCATTAGCGATCAGGTAATCGGCAAAACTACTAAATAATTCACGGCTCGTTGGTGATCTAAAACCGACCGAGTAATTAAGTGAAGTCTCTATGGAATAACCTTCATGGGGGAAGCCAGGCGGGATATAAAGAATATCACCTGGCTCAAGTTGTTCATCAATAATGGCAGCAAAAGGTTCAACCTGAAGTAGATCTGGATGTGGACAATGTTGTTTCAGTGTCATTTTTTCACCTACTCGCCAATGACGGCGGCCAAGACCTTGAATAATAAAAACATCATATTGATCTATATGGGGGCCAACGCCACCTGCTGGGACAGAATAAGAAACCATTAAATCATCAATTCGCCAATCAGATAAAACACGAAAGGGGGCTAATAAGGCAGTTGATGGATAATGCCAATGGTTAACGGCTTGTACTAGCAGTGACCATCCAGTCTCGCCCAATTGTTCATAGTTATCAAAAGGGCCGTGAGTAACATGCCAACTTCCATCTTGAAAGCTTACTAATCGGCTATCCACTTCATCTTCCATGGCTAATCCCGCTAAATCATTAGCTGAGATAGGATCAATAAAATTAGTCAATCCTTGTTTAATTAATAACGGCCGTTTTTGCCAAAAATTTTTGATAAAATCTGGCCAATTGATATTCAGTTGATAGTCAATCATGTTATTCTGCATATTTATTTAATTTGTTAGCTAAAAGATAAGAAAATGGCGTTGCTATTTAGTGATATTAGCTATCTGTCACCGGGAATTGTTGTCTAAAAGTGACAATCACTCGTGCTCCACCTAATGGATTATGAGTAATAGCAATATCTCCGTCATATTGTTCAATTATTTCAGCCGCAATAGAGAGTCCCAAACCTTGTCCAGGTCGTAGTGTATCAATGCGTTGACCTCGCAAAAAAATCAAATCACGTTTATCTTCAGCAACCCCAGGACCATCATCATCAACAATAATGGTTAACGAATTTTCAGTGCTATTAGCGCTAACTTCGACAAATTCAAGACAATATTTACAAGCATTTTCAATAATATTACCCATAATTTCCATAAAATCTATCGGTTGACCTAGCCAAGTAATTTCAGGCGAGACATCGAGGGTCAAATTGACGCCCTTTTGTTAAGGCACTGCATAAATTATCTAATAAAGCCGAGACAGAAGAAATTTCTCGGATCGCGAAATGATCTTCACTATGTATACTTGCACGGTGCAAATAGTAACCTATTTGTTGTGAAATTCGGCCAATTTGTTCCAGCATAATAGGCTCGGCTTGTTCAATGGTCATTTGTTTACTTGAGCGCAGAGAACGGAGGGTTGACTGTAATACCGCTAACGGAGTTTTTAGGCTATGGCTCAAATCCGCCAGTGTAGTACGGTATTTGCTATAGCGCTTTTGTTCGTTTACCAGTAAATTATTCAAGTTACGCACTAATCCGCTGAGCTCTAATGGTGGATTTTCATCCAGTGCTTCCTGCTCGCCTTTTTCAATGCCGCTTATTTGTGAGCTTAATGATTTAATCGGGTATAAACTCCAGGAAGTCACTAGCCAAAGCAGCGGAATGACCAGAATAAAATTGGTTAATATAACATAGCCAAACCATTCCCAAACTAATCCAGTTTTTTGTAGATCGAAAGGTAAGGTATCTATTACCACAATGGTAAGTTGCGGTAGATTTTTGGTTGCCTGATAGTGGTTGACAGAAACTGAGTGTGTTAAAGAGGGATTTTCAATATCAGTGATTTTTTTCGCTGGTTTACTGCCGTTAGGTGAAACTTTAATTAATTCGCGTGTAGTATTTAAATCGGTGTCTAATTCATATAGCCCATCCTTTTTTAGCCACTCTTTATCGATAGCTTTTTCAATAGCAGGAATGTTGTGTTGTCGCCACAGAATTTCACCTTGTTGATTATAAATTAAAATAAAAGCTGAGGCATTTAAGTTGAAGTCAGTCGGGACATGAATGTCTAACTTATTATTACGCCATTGAGCCAAACTATAAAATAGATTACTTTGACTACGTAGTAAGGTATAGGTTGTTTTATCAAAACTCACTAAATAGCCAACGATGGCAACGGCACCATAGGAGAGTGTCAATGCTAATATTATCCCTGAAGTTGCAAGTAAAAAACGTGTTCGCAACGAAAAGGGTTTTTTGCGTTTTAAAAAATTAAATAGCATCATCGGGCTGTTCTGCGTCAAACCGGTAACCTTGCCCACGAACGGTCACAATGACATCATTAGGCCATTCTTGCATAATTTTTTTTCGTAATCGTCCCATTAGGACATCGATAGTATGACTTTCACGCAATTCTGCATCTGGATAGAGCTGGCGCATCAGTGACTCTTTACTCACTACCTTACTGTTATTACGCATTAAGGTTTCTAAAATCGTATATTCAAATGCGGTGAGCTTTATATTTTTATCTTTAATAGTGAATTCCTTACGTGACATGTCAATAACAAAGTCACCTAGTTGAAGTATTTGTGAAGCAAGCCCACTGTTACGACGCATTAATGCTTGAATTCGTGCTAAAATCTCTTCCAGGTGAAATGGTTTCGTTACATAATCATCGGCTCCACTATTTAAGGCAATTACTTTTTCTTGCCAGCGCTCACGTGCGGTTAATATTAAAATAGGCAATTTAATATTGTCTTGCCGCCAACGCCTGATCATACTTAATCCATCTTCACCGGGTAATCCTAAGTCAACAATTGCAATATCGGGATTACTCTCTTGTAAAAAATAATCGGCTTCTTTAGCATCTGCTGCTGCATCTACTTGGTGACCGGTCTCTTTTAACTGGACAGTTAGATGGTGACGTAAAAGCGCATTATCTTCTACAATTAATATCCGCATAACAACCTCAATTTCTCAATAAATCTACTAGAAAAAGCAGTAATAAATCCTATGTTAGAAGGATAGCTGGAGGACGGCAAGATATTAGTGAATGAAAAGAAAATAATTATGGGGTTTGATTGGCTAATTAAATAAAAAAGTAGGGTGAGCAATGAATATTGCTCACCGATGAATGCTATTTAAAATAGTCCACTAGTTTGATTGAGTAACCAATATAGTTAGCTGGAGTCATTGTTTTTAAACGATTTTTTTCCGATTCTGGTAAATCTAAATCATCAATAAAAGCTTTGATGTCAGCTGCTGTAGTGCGCTTGCCGCGGGTTAATGCTTTTAGTTTTTCATAAGGCTTTTCAATTCCATAGCGGCGCATAACCGTTTGAATAGCTTCAGCCAGCACTTCCCAATTTGCATCTAATTCAATTTGTAAATTTTGCTCATTCACTTCTAGCTTACTCAAGCCTTTCAATGTCGCTTGATAGGCTATCAAGGCATAACCAATGCCGACTCCTAAATTACGTAATACTGTTGAATCCGTTAGATCTCGTTGCCAACGTGAAATCGGTAATTTATTTGCCAGATGATTTAATAAGGCATTTGCGAGTCCAAGATTACCTTCGGAATTTTCAAAATCAATCGGGTTAACTTTATGTGGCATGGTTGATGAACCAATTTCACCGGCGACGGTTTTTTGTCTGAAATGATTAAGGGCAATATAACCCCAGATATCCCGATTAAAATCGAGCAAAATGGTATTAAAACGAGCAATACAATTAAATAGTTCAGCAATATAGTCATGAGGTTCAATTTGGGTGGTGAACGGATTCCATTTGATACCTAACGAAGTAACAAATTCTTCGCTGAACAGATGCCAATTTATCTCAGGATAAGCGGATAAATGGGCATTATAATTACCGACCGCGCCATTAATTTTGCCTAAAATTTCGATTTGCTCAAGTTGTTGATATTGCCGCTCCATACGATAAGCAACATTGGCAAACTCTTTACCTATCGTAGTCGGCGTCGCGGGTTGGCCATGGGTTCTTGATAGTAGCGGTAAAGCGCGATAAAGATGGGCCATCTCTTTTAGGCTATTAATAATTTTTCGCCATTTTGGCAGAACTACTTGATCACGAGCGGTTTTTAACATTAGCGCATGGGAAAGATTATTAATATCTTCAGAGGTACAGGCAAAATGAATAAATTCTGCCACTTTTTCTAATTCAGGTATGGCAGCCATTTTTTCTTTTAGAAAATATTCAACCGCTTTTACATCATGATTCGTTGTTTGTTCAATTTGTTTGATCTGAATGGCATCATCTTCATTGAAGCGAGTTACAATTTGCTCAAGATAAGTTTTTGCTTCGACACTAAATGGGGGCACTTCTTTAATGTCAGCACATGCTGCTAATTTTTGTAGCCAGCGTACTTCTACTTGGATACGATATTTTAGTAAACCAAATTCACTGAAAATTGGACGTAATAGACTGACTTTATCACTGTAGCGGCCATCAATCGGCGATACAGCAGTCAGTGAAGATAATTCCATTGCTAGTGACTCCCAAATTTATTAACAATGAGCAAGAATTTCTTTTGCTTGAGTGATCAAACGTTGTCGCGAAAACATTAATTGTAGGCGGTTGCCACCGATTTGTTGCCAGAGAACAGCGCTACGAATGCCAGTAAAAAGTAATGCACGTACTTTAGCTTGTATTGAACTATTTTGTAGGATATCCGGAGAACCCGTTACCTGAATACGCGGGCCAATTGGACTAATCACATCCACATAAATACCCGCCAGTGCATTGAAAATACCACTGGACATAGGTTCAAAATAATTTTTTTGGTGTTGAAGGAGTTCAATACGTTGTCTAAGTTCATTACTTGCTGATGGATTTTTTCTTAGCCGGCGCTCTAATCCGATGAGACTTAATAAGTAGCGGGTTAAATTAGAGTAAAGGGTATTATTTGAGACGGTAAGTATAGCAAGTAAAGTATTTAAACCAACACGAAGATTTGCTTCGCTATTGCCATAAACATCTAATGTGGATGTTGGATTAATATTTAGCGTGCTATTAATCATAACGTTTGTCGCATTATCGTCAATCTTTCCGTTATGAGCTATTTGTTGAACTAAATGACATGCTTGGCAGATACCGGCAAAAGCAAGAGTAATATCATAAAAATTTTTGCTCACATTGACTCCTGAATACGTGTTTCAATAACACCACCGCCTAAACAAATTTCACCTTGATAAAAGACTGCGGATTGACCTGGTGTGACGGCTGCAATAGGGTAGTCAAATTGCA
Organism: Arsenophonus nasoniae; assembly: GCF_004768525.1. NCBI lineage: Bacteria > Pseudomonadati > Pseudomonadota > Gammaproteobacteria > Enterobacterales > Morganellaceae > Arsenophonus > Arsenophonus nasoniae. The sequence goes on along the minus strand of NZ_CP038613.1, from coordinate 2,263,413 downwards.
CGATGATTTTATTGTCACTTAATTGCTTAATTGTACAGGGAATATCTGGCTGCCGGTAACGCGTTTTAACTGTGTATTGATTGGTTTCGTTTAATGCTGGTGGATTAATCCAATGGATTTGTTGGACGATAAGTCCTGTCGACATCAAACGTGGGTGATTATGGCCTTGGGCAACAATTAGGCGATTATTTTTAATATCTTTATCAACAACATACCAGGGATCATCATTAGCTTCTTTTACACCACCGATACCTAATCCCTTACGTTGACCTAACGTATGATACATTAAGCCTGAATGTTCACCTAAAATTTTACCGTCAACCGTTATAATTACACCTGGTTTAGCCGGCAGGTAACGAGCGAGGAAGTCGCGAAATTTACGTTCACCAATAAAACAAATTCCTGTTGAGTCTTTCTTTTTGGCCGTAATTAAACCAATTTCCTCAGCGATACGGCGAACGGTTGATTTTTCTAGTTCACCGATTGGAAAAAGACTTTGTGCCAGTTGCGCTTGATCCAAAGTATAAAGAAAATAGCTCTGATCTTTATTATTATCTAGGCCACGCAGTAATTGATGGCGCCCATTAACAGTTTTGCATCGAGCGTAGTGGCCGGTGGCAATATAGTCTGCTGCCAGATCTTCTGCCGCAAATTCTAGAAATGCTTTAAATTTAATTTCTTTATTACATAGAATGTCAGGATTTGGCGTGCGGCCAGCTTTATACTCAGCAAGAAAATGAGCAAAAACATTGTCCCAATATTCGGCGGCAAAATTAACGGTATGAAGCTCTATATCGAGTTTATCGCATACGGATTGTGCATCGGCAAGATCGGTGGCCGCTGCGCAATACTCTTCATTATCGTCTTCTTCCCAGTTTTTCATGAAGAGACCGGCAACCTGATAACCTTGTTGTTTTAATAGGTAAGCGGATACGGATGAGTCAACGCCACCGGACATTCCAACGATGACTTTTTTCAACGGGTTATCTGACATGAATAAATCTCACTGCGGGCAAACATAAAACAAATATTTTAACATGCTGTGTCAAGTTGCACCATAGTAGCATTGGATTAATCTCTATCAGCCGCTATGAAATTGGTAAGCATCGATTAATGCTAGCGGAAAAAATTTTCGGCTCATATAACAGCGTATGCTTTCTGCCACTAAAGGTGAACGAAGGCACGAGCTGGATAATATTTCATCTGCAGTAAGCCATAGACATTGATGGATATCATTATCTTGTGGAGAGGTTTCAGGCATTTCATCTAGTTCAATCAAAAAAAGAAAGCGTAGGAAAGCACAGCCATCAGGTGCTACCCATTGATGAATTTTTATTAATTGCTGTGGAAGCGCATTAATACCAGTCTCTTCATATAGCTCACGACTAGCGGCAGCCAAAATAGTTTCGTTAGCTTCTAAATGCCCAGCCGGTTGATTCCAGACTGATTTATTATTAATAATTTCTTCTACAATTAAAAAGTTACCGTTAACGTGAACGACATTAGCAACGGTAACGTGCGGTTTAAACAAGATCAATCTCCTTCCATTCACCAGGTTGTAAGTTATCTAATTGAAAATTAGCAATACTATAGAGAATCAATCTTAAGGTTGGAAATCCTATATTGGCTGTCATACGACGTATTTGCCGATTGCGGCCTTCTGATAAGGAGATCTTTAGCCAACTAGTTGGAATATTTTTTCTTATGCGTATAGGAGGATGACGCGGCCAAAGCCAATCTGGCTCAGCAACAAGTTCAGCTTTTGCCGGCTTGGTCATACCATCTTTTAATAGCAAGCCTCGACAAAATTTTTGTAATGCTGCTTCTTCCGGTATACCTTCAACCTGCACATAGTAAATTTTTTTGTTTTATTGTTTGGCTGGGTCAATTTCGCTTGTAATTTGCCATCATTAGTGAGAATTAACAAACCCTCACTATCGCGATCCAAACGTCCGGCAGCATAGACATTGGTAACTGGAATGTAATTTTTTAATGTTTGGCGACCAATATGGTCAGTAAATTGTGACAATACATCGAACGGTTTATTAAACAGTAATATTCTACGTGAATTAATCGTATGTTTGACAAAATTTGCGCTATTTTTGTCATGGTATTGTTTCGATTTGGACTTTTTATGATGCAAATTTGTCATAGCAATGAGTAATAAAAAATGAGATCCCTATTATACCTTAAATTAACAGCCATTGGCGTAGAAAATTATTCAAGTACCATGCAATATTCTTACCATAAGTTAATAGGTATTGCGCTAAGATAACTAAAAGGAGAGATTGATGGAAAACAAAGTAGTTGTTCCTCAACAAGGTGAAAAAATTACCCTGGCAGCAGGTAAGCTGAATGTCCCTAATAATCCAATAATTCCTTTTATTGAAGGGGATGGTATTGGTGCTGATATTACCCCTGTGATGTTGAAAGTGGTTGATGCAGCAGTAAAAAAAGCTTATCACGGTGACAAAAAGATTTCTTGGATGGAAATTTATACCGGTGAAAAATCAACTCAAATTTATGGCAAAGATGTATGGTTACCGGATGAAACCCTCGATTTGATCCAACAATATCATGTCTCTATTAAAGGACCGCTAACTACACCTGTCGGCGGCGGGATCCGTTCTTTAAATGTTGCTTTACGTCAACAACTCGATCTCTATATTTGTTTACGGCCTGTGCGTTATTATCAAGGTACCCCTAGCCCAGTAAAACAGCCAGAATTGACTGATATGGTTATTTTTCGTGAAAATTCTGAAGATATTTATGCGGGTATTGAATGGAAAGCGGGCAGCGCTGAGGCGGATAAAGTTATTAAATTTCTACAAGATGAGATGGAGGTAAATAAAATTCGTTTCCCGACCAACTGTGGTATCGGTATAAAGCCCTGTTCAGAAGAGGGAACTAAGCGGCTAGTGCGGGCAGCAATTGAGTATGCTATCCAAAATAATCGACAATCGGTCACTTTAGTGCATAAAGGCAACATAATGAAATTCACTGAAGGTGCTTTTAAAGATTGGGGATACCAGTTAGCACAAGATGAATTCGGTGCTGAATTACTGGATGGTGGTCCATGGATGAAAATTAAACATCCAGAGACAGGTAAAGATATTATTATTAAGGACGTAATAGCTGATGCGTTTTTACAGCAAATTTTGTTGCGCCCAGCCGAATATGACGTTATTGCTTGTATGAACCTTAATGGCGATTACATTTCGGATGCCTTAGCGGCGCAAGTTGGCGGCATTGGTATCGCCCCTGGCGCGAATATAGGTGATAGTTGTGCACTATTTGAAGCAACCCATGGCACAGCACCGAAATATGCAGGTCAAGACAAAGTAAATCCAGGCTCTATTATCCTCTCTGCTGAGATGATGCTACGCCACATGGGCTGGACAGAGGCGGCCGACTTAATCATTAAAGGTATGCAAGGGGCGATTGCCGCCAAAACCGTCACCTATGATTTTGAACGCTTAATGCCGGGTTCTAAGTTATTGAAATGCAGTGAGTTTGGCGATGCGGTTATCAGCCATATGTAATTGTCTGTTTTACTTAATTGATAACGGGAGCTTGATGGTTCCCGTTTGTTATTATTTACATTGAAATGGTTATCAAACTAGCTAAATAATATTCAATTAAACAACAATTTTTATCCAGCCTTTGCCGCGATCATCATGATTTTAATTGTTTTTGCAATTCATTGATTCTCATTATTAATACACTTTTGTTAGCGAGCAATTAATTCAAACTAGTGGTGAATATATTGTAACTACTGATTGCTTGGATCATTTATTTTTATTGTAGTTGAATATAAGGGGCTTTATTATTGAGAAATTTGAACCATATTCTTATAAATTAATGAATCTTCCAATGGGTATATATTTATATAAAAAGTGATCTGTGATTAAATGAATTTTTTTATTTTTTAAGATTAATTTCATCTAAAACAAAGTTTTTTCATCGTCTCGCATTATAAATTGTGCTCTACTTTCACGAGCACTTTCTACTAATTATATTTCGCTGCAATTTTGATTATTGATAACGGAAATAGATACAAGTTATTTTTGTTAGTACTATTGCAAAATTATTATGCAATGTAATGAGTTTGCATCTATTTAATTTAAGATGTGGATAATTTTAATCTTATGGAATGAGGTTAACATGCAACATTTTGATTCAATAGCAATATTAAGAAATAGTGAATATACCGGCACACTTTATGTTAGTGGTTATTTCCAACCTGGCGATGGTGGTGGTGGTTATTATATTTGGGATAGCGCTTGCGCAAGAGAGGATAATGGTGGGACTGTTATTGCTTCTAACGTTATTGCTGGTGGTCGTTGGTTATTACAGCATGGAGGACGAGCTGATTTTTTCCACTTTGGTATTATGGATGATACAACGCCAGCTGATGATGCACTCGACGCTATGGTCAATGATTTGTCTATTATGCGCATAGAAGCAGGTAGTAATCTATTATTTCAACGCCGTCATCATTTTAATCGTTCAAGTATTAATTTGAATTTTAATCATTACCATCTTTCAACACAAGGTATTGTTCCTATTGACGGCGCAGATGATCCATTTGCCGCAGTATTGTTCTTTCAGGGAAAAATTAGCACTGAAGAAAGAAAATTTACCTTGACTGAAATATTGAACGAGCAGACTGATATTTTTCCAGTTACTGACGCCACCGAATTTAAGACTGGAGATTGGTACGCACTACAAGTTGATCATTTAGTCGGTAGCGATGAGCGCGAATTGCAAAAATTGGTACAGGTAATCGCGATTATTGATAATGAGCATATTCAGATCAATTATTCTAATGGCTGGCAGCTTAATACAGGGCGTGTTATCCGTTGGCGTAAAGTCATGTCAGTGTGTGATGTGACGATCAGCAACCTCCATTTTACCGGTGCTGGTATTGATGCAAAAACCGGTAGTCATCCAATAGCTTTCGAATATGCAATTTATGCCAATGTTTTTGCTGTTCATGCTATTGGCAGCTTTTGGCCAGTAATAATGCGTCGATGGAATACTCATTACATAACAAAACAATGTTCGTTGCAAAATCCTGTCAACACGGCTTATGGTGGAGCGGGTTATTTGACGCAACAAATCTATTGTTTATATGGGCATGTCAGTGATTGCTATGTTGCAAATGCCAGGCATTTAAATGATTTTACTGCTTCTGCTTATTGTATGGTGGAAAATTGTCATGCCACCGGGCAAAGTGCAGAAAAAGGCCCATTTGTCACTCATGGTCAGTATGAACATGATCTTACCTACACCGGTAACTCTGGGCTGATGACATTTGCAAACTCTGGTGCCCAGTGGGGTGGTTGTGCTAAACGGATTAATGTCCGGCAACATATTTGTCCCTGGTTTGTGGCTCGATATAAAATCAGCGATTTGACACTAGAAGATGTTATTGTTATCGCTGATTCGGCGATTCCTAGTTCTGGTATGTTATGGGTAAATGCAGATGGATTACAAATGCGTGGTTGCAAGGTTGATCGTGAATTGCGCATAACACAGGTTTCGGTGCGATCCGTTCGTCGTAACCTAATTAATGGTTGTCATTTTAGCTGGCAAAATGAAACTCAGCCAATTGTGCAAACTAGCGTTAAGAGTGCCATACATATCATAGATAGCGTGTTTGATGGTCTTAATGGGCATAGTTTTGCTAGTTGTGCGCCATTAAGTTTTGAGCGTTGTCAATTCAATGGTATGGCAAATACTACACTGTTAAAAGTAGCGGCAAATCGATTTTCGTTACGTGCTTGTGTGTTAGAGTCAATTTATCTGCAACTGTCTGGCGATAGTGAAAAACATTGGGATATTACCTTGTTGACTCAACATGGGGGTGGCATTTATTTTAGTCATTTTAGTGTCAGTTCTTCATTAGTATTTGTTCATAACCGTTTGCAAAATAGTGAGATTATTGCCAAACCACCCAGCAGTGACCAAGTCATATGGCAAGATAATCTTATGTAACAGTAGTGTTAAATATTGCAAAGATGAGAAGTTTTATCTGCATTAAGTTCCGGCCATTATATTTAAGGTATTAAACGTTATAAAAAATAAATTAAATATTATTAATTTTAATTAAATTTAATTTTACAAAAAGAAAAGTAATCAATTGTTATCTTTTTTATTTTGATTTTTTATTTCAAATTAGCGACAGTTAGATTGCTTTTAAACTTAATCTAAATTTGTATTTTTATTAATAGTAAACGGTTGATTAATTGATTGATTGAATAAGAAAGGCCGCTTTTATTATTATTGAATACGAGAATTGACATATGAGGAAACGTTTGAAAAAGCGTTTTTTATTATGAAATTAAATTCTATCATAATAATTATTGTAACATTAATATCCGCAATATTTGCGGTCATTTATAACGATTACAATCATCTAAAGTACCAATACCAACAACTCAAAGATGAATTACAACAACAAACAGAACTTAAAGACAATTATTTATACGAAATAAAATCGTTGCAACAAATTGATATAAAACGAACTCAGGAACTTAATAATGCAAAAATGGCAATACGTCAGCTTAGTAGTGATTTGCGTAACAACCATAAGCGCTTGCTCGTCAAAGCCGTGTGTTCCGAGAACCATGGAGTTACCGCCAGCCCCACCGGCTTGGATGATGTCAGATCCACCGAATTGGCGCCAGACGCTGGACGAAATTATCTTCGTCTCAGACGTCAACTAGAAACATTAGAAGCTCAATTTTTGGGATTGCGGGCTAGAGGGCAGGAAATTTATAAACAAAAATAAATTTGTTATTCCTATTTTAAATAATAATTTTATTGTTTGTGATGAATATTGCCTTGAAATTAATTGTTACATTTTAAATAAGGAGTTAAATAATCGTTTCATTTATTGTCGATAATAGTTAAGCGGCCAAGAGGAAAAAAACATGTACTTAATCGATTATAATTCATATCGTTCAGTCAAAAGTTTTAACCGTAGGACTCGTTTTCTTGTTATGCATTATACTGCTTTAAACTTTCAAGCTTCAATCACGGCATTAACAGGTAATAGTGTTAGCGCGCATTATTTAGTGCCTGATCCAACTGATAAAACATATCAGGCTGCTGGTTTTAAAGATGTTAGAATTTTTAATTTGGTGGATGAAAATGAACGTGCATGGCATGCGGGTGTCAGCTTTTGGGCTGGACGCTCCAATTTAAATGATACTGCAATAGGGATCGAAATAGTAAATGAGGCGGGTTATGCTAACGGAAAAATGATTTTTCCGCCGTTTAATGACAAACAAATTGATGCAGTAAAAGAATTAGCATTAAATATCATTCAACGTTATCCAGATATGTTACCAACCAATATTGTTGCTCACTCAGATATTGCCCCCGGACGTAAAAGTGATCCAGGCGCGGCCTTTCCATGGAAAAAGCTTTATAACGCCGGAATTGGTGCTTGGTATGAAGAAGAAATAAAACAGCAGTATATGGCACAATTTAAAAATAAAATGCCGGAAAAAGCGGAGATTGTCACCAAATTAAAGCGCTATGGCTATGATGTATCTCAAGCTACCAATAATAATGATTATACAAAATTGATCAGAGCTTTTCAGTTACATTTTCGCCAATCAAATTATGATGGCAACATAGACATTGAAACTGTGGCTATTCTTTATGCGTTAGTAGCAAAATATTTTCCTTAATCACTTGTTATGATTTATTTTATAAAAACTATCATTTAATTTTGATGGTTTTTATATTTAAGTACAACAATTCAATATAAGCAAAGTGAAATTGTTACTGCAGAAAATATAATCGTAATTTTGCCAGTTTAAAAAATTGGTTAAACCGATGCTTATTGATAGTTTAGTTAAAAGCTAGTAGAAGATGTCATTTTACCCCTTTAACCATTTTAAGTCTTAGTTGGTATTTTGTCACATTAATATATCTGTTTGAAAAAAAGTCCTTTATTGGTATTAATGGTTTTAGAATATTAAAATGAGGTGGTAAAGTAGTATTTTTTAATTTAAGTTTTTAATCCTCATTGGATTTTAATATTACTTTTTTTATTTAAAACTTAGGATTGAAATTTTATCTATAAAACTACTGTTTATTAAACTGTACCGTCGGTAAAATTATTGTACCTCCATACAGTCGGCGATAAAATTTACCCTATGATAATGGCATGATTATATATTTTATGATTTAAGTTGTTACCCTATTTTGCTAACCAGCCATTTGGGCTGGTTTTTGAATGATTATTACTTTTTTGCTACCAAATTTATGCGATTATCATTTTATATTAAGGATAATCTCTAGTGAAATGAGCAAGAGTTTCCTCATTATTTTCAATATCGCTATTACTGTTATGAGCAGCACTGCCTGAATTGTGGCTATTGGGTTTAATATGAGTGTTCTCACTAACAGTAGGATTCATGATAATTACGCCATTATGGAAAGTTGTTGTGGCATAAGTATCTAAACTTTTTCTGGTTGCTACATTGGTTGCCTTAAAAGACTCGCTGATACCCGTTTGGGTAGTAGCCAAACTTTTATCAATGTTAGCCATTGTCGCTTCTAAGGTTTTATTAGTTACATTATTAGAAAGCTCTAGGCTAGATTTTAGCAACCCATCATTATTTGTTACGTTATTGTTATGAAGAGCAGCTTGCGCAAAATTAAGACTTTGCTCGATACTATATTTAGCTAATTTTAGATTTTCATTAACAGATTCTTTAGCAAAGTCGAGATTTTGCTGTAGCATGGCTCTAGCTTCATTAAAATTTCTTCCCATAATCGCGTTTATTTGTTCGTAACTATGGTAGCGATTTTTATGGTATCTAATGTTATCAGTATTTTTAGTTGTGAGAGGCATCTGAGTATTATTGGCTATTGATGATATTGAATAACACCCAAATAATATAATAATGGATGCTTTATATAATAATTTCATAGCTTATCTCCTCATATATGAATTATCTTTATTAAGTATAGTTAATTTTAACAATTTATTAACATTTTGATGGTGTTATTTAAATATCAGCCTGGCTACATAATCTTGATAATGGTTAGAAAAATGTAATTAATTGACAGCAAAGATAACTTTGTAAGAGATTTTGACTATAGCTTCTTTCATGGTTAATAAAAGGCGGTTGTTTATAACAGAATCATTTAGCTAATTAATTAAGTTGTTATAAAGAAAGGCTATATTATTAAATTAATATCTCTCTCTCTTTTGTAACCAGCAAAATGAAAGAGAGATAGGATATGCATTTTTTACGAATTGATAAAGAGTGGTTAATAAAAAGGCTATCCTTGGTATCTAGTGGCAATTTCATCTTCTGTGATATTATCGATATTACTATTATTAGCGGCACTAGCTGTACCTGCGCCATTGTTACTAAAAGCTCTCGTGTTATTGGCTGGATCCGCAATCGTAAGAGCACGCTCAGTAGTAGAATTTGCCATGTTAAGACCTCGATTAGTGGTTGAATTAACAAGCTCTGAACTGGCATTTGCGGTGTTAGCAGCCATATTTAAACCATTATTAGCGGTATATTTAGCTGCATCTATTGTTGTTTGAAAATTAGCTTTGTTTGAATCAAAAGTCTCGTTAAGTACTGTATCCGCTGCGTTAAAGCTTGTGTCAAGAATACGATTAGTTGTATCGAAGCTACCTTCCGCAGTTTTACCTACTAGTGTTAGCGTCTTATCTATCGTTTTATTGGCAGTATCTATCCCTGCGTCAATTGTTTGGGTCGCCACAATTAATCCTTGAGGATTAGTGTTATTTCCATATTGTATTTTTGAAATTTTCGTAGAGAAAGTGGTTGTTTTATCAAGAACATCGCCGACAGTTTTAAAACTTTCGTTGGCAGCAGATTCTACCATACCAAGCGTTCTATTGGTGAGGTCAGCTGCTATTTCTACCCCTCTTAGCATAGTATCATTGGCTAAATTCAAACTGTCTTGGGTCGTTTTTTGATTGGCATCTAAACCAGAGTTAGCGACATTGCCAATAAGATTAGTGCTATTATTGGCGACGGATTGGCTTAACTGATTGGCAGCAGTATTTGCTTTTTCAACCGTGTTATAACTTGTTCTCATTGTTTTATCAGCGATATTTGAACCGGCTTGAAGAACGGAGTTTACAACATGCTCATTGTTGCGCGGCGCTGGATTTTTTTGTGAGTTGCCCTTAGCCATAGTAACGGTAGAATTAAGTCCGATCAGTATTGTAATAATGGTTGATGTTTTTGATAATGACTGCATAGTTTATACCCTCGAAAATAAAAATCATTATCAAGTATAGTTTATTTTTAACATTATATTAACATTTGGCTGATTTTATAAAGTTAATCCGCTGCATGTCATTGAAATAGAGGCATTTATTTTTTATGCCATAGCTAATTATAATTAATAAAGCGTGGCTGCCAATGGATGGCAGCAAAAAGAGGAAATTGATAATTCCTTAGTGGTTAAGTTAATTCTTTAATATAATATTATACTCATTACCATCAACATCATGGGTTAAACAATGGCGTTTGCCATCTTCAACTCCCTCGACGATTTTTTCACAAGCATAGATAGCAGGTGGTGGAGCCAGAGCATGACAAACATTAACAAAATAAGCTGTTAAAACAGATATAATAGTCAAGGTTTTAAATAAAATTTTCATCGTTATTGTTCGTATACATAAAGCGGCAATTCTAATTTAATAAGCTGATATTTCAATGTTTTTTGCAAAATTCTTACCAAGTTATTGCTAAGATTTTTTCATTAGAGTTTTATATTGTTTTTACGCTATATCATTGTCAAAATACTTAAAATATATCTATTTTAAACCGCATCATGAATATGCAGTGATTAATAATATGATAATGTCGTTGGCTTATAAAAATCATGGCTAAATGTTTGTAGCGAGTGCAAGATAATTGACTCATAGAGGTTTTAGTTAATACATAAAATGATTTAACAGTAACAATCTAGGATAAAGTCACTTTTAGTATAAATTTAATAATGAATAAAATTATTTTAATATAGTAAATGGAGATATAATAAGACTTTTAACATAAAAATTTGGTTATTAACTAATTATGACGAGAATAAATGTAATCCCGCCTAACGAATTATGCGATCAACACTTGTTGGCTGAACATAGAGAATTAACTCGTATACCAAACTATATTGTTAAAAAAGAAGGACATGTTGTATTGTCGACGTTGACTTCTTATACCTTAGGGAAAGGGCATGTTCTATTTTTTAGAGATAAATTGTTATTTTTGTATTTGAGATATACATCACTACATCAGGAGTGTCTTAATCGAGGATTTTCTGTTACTAATAAATGGCCAGCAAAAGTAAAAAACTATTCTCATTTATGGAATAATTATCAAGTTACTGAGTTAGATATTATGATTAATAAAGCTAGGATAGCTGAAAGAATGCCATTAAAACCTCGATTCACTTCTCATAAAAATAATATTATTAACAAAAATTTGATTTAAATTTGTTGTTAATTTTTTGCCATGAGTATGGAAATAAGCCAAATTTTATTTGGATAAAATTAGATTTTGTAGGTTGAGGGGTTTATATAATATTTTGAATTTGATTTTTAAATATAAAAATAATGCCCCTTTTTTAGATAATAATCTAATAAAGGGGCGTTTTACTCGGTGGATACTCTTCAGTATTCATTTAATCATCCCATTTGGGGCTCATCATTGCGGCGAAAATGCCAGATGCGCAAATCAGGCCGAGAATTAACAAAAACATAATATTCTCCTTATTTTTGGTTAATGCATTTCGATAGAAATACCTCGCTAAAATGAAAGTTAAATGCCATTATTTGGCTCAGTAATTCTAGACAAATAGCGACAAGATAAAAAGGAGTATTGTACAAAAAGATAAGTTATTTCATTTTGTTGAGCTTTCATTTAATGTTTTTCGTTATAACCAAAAATTTGGCAGTATTAAGGATCCGAGTCACACTTTTAGTGTGATTAATTGGATGTTTTAGTGATGAAATGCGGGTTATTAATTGTTATTGAAGTAATGTTAGTCTATGATGGTTTCACTAAAACAAATTACGATAAAAAATAACAGTTACAATAGTTAAAAATACTGTATAAAAGATTATAAAAAGGATCGCATGTCTTTTGAGATATTAGGGAATTTATTACTAGTAAAAAATAATATTAGATAAATAATATAGTGATAATATATTAAATAACTTATTAATAAAATAATAAACAATTAGCTGCTTTTCTATTAAAAAAACCATTAATAATTTATTTTAATAAAGTTATTATTTTAGCTTTTAATATAAAGAATAGATGATTGGTAATTTCATTATTGCTAAATGTAAAAATATTACTAGAAAATAAAAGGTTAAAATAAAATTGATGAATAAGTTGCCAAAATTGAGATTTAGGTTATAGTTAAATATTATATTTAGTTTGGTTGATAAATTTAATCATATTAGTAATTATAATTAATTAGTTGATTTTTTAATGTTATTCTTAATTAGATGAAATTTAATATGAATAATTACTACAGTTATAGAGTTAATATTAAATATATCAACTAGTATTTATAAAAATATGAAGATAATTTAATTATTGGTGTTTAATATCGCTATGATTTACTAGATGCTGATATAATTGTTCATATACATTAAAACTCAGCAAATCGACAAATATTCTTGTTTACCTTTTTGTTATATTGTCGGTTTGTAGCTAATCATGATTCTCACTTTTAAAATAAAAAGGTTACCTAAAGAGGATGTTTATGTTACATTTTAAGGCAGTTTTACTGCTTAGTAATGTTATTATTTTTCAATAAAAGAGTGAAATTTATACAAATAAAAGGGTCATTTTTTAATAAAGGTTTAGTATTATTTATTAGTGTATTTGATTTATTGGACAGTTTTTATTAGTACAGATAAGGGGAAATGTTTTGACGGAACTGATAGACAATTTTAATAATATTCTATGGAGTGGTGTATTAATCTATTTATTGCTTGGAGTAGGTATCTATTTTACGTTAGGCACTGGTCTTATTCAATTCCGCCATTTTGGGCATATGTTTACTATACTAAAAAATAGTAATAAATCAGATAGTTCAGGTATATCTTCTTTTCAAGCTCTTTGTACAAGTCTAGCAGCTAGAGTTGGAACTGGAAATCTTACGGGTGTAGCCATTGCATTGACTGCCGGAGGGCCTGGTGCCATTTTTTGGATGTGGCTTGTTGCTTTAATTGGTATGGCTACCTCTTTTGCTGAGAGCACATTGGCACAGTTATATAAGACAAAAGATGATCAAGGAAATTATCGTGGTGGCCCTGCCTATTATATGGAGAAAGGGCTTAAAATGCGTTGGATGGGCGTACTTTTTTCTATCTTTCTTATCATCGCTTTTGGTCTAGTATTCAATTCTGTTCAAGCTAATTCAATTGCTCAGGCAACAGCCGTTGCTTTTGGTTTTAATCCTCTTTACGTAGGAATTGTGCTCACAATAATTTGTGGCATTATTATTTTTGGAGGACTACGTTCAATTGCTCGGGTAGCCGAACTCGTTGTTCCTATAATGGCAATCGCTTATTTGATATTAGCATTTTGGGTGATGAGCAATAATATTGAACGTTTGCCAGATGTTTTTCTACTGATCATTAAACATGCTTTTGGTTTGCAAGAAGCTGTTGGCGGCGTTGTTGGCTATGGTGTTGCCCAAGCGATGACACAAGGAATACAGCGAGGGCTATTTTCAAATGAAGCAGGTATGGGGTCAGCGCCAAATGCAGCGGCGGCAGCTTCACCTTACCCGCCACATCCGGCATCGCAAGGATATGTACAGATGCTAGGTGTTTTTATGGATACTTTAGTAATTTGTAGTGCAACGGCAATTATTATTATTTCTTCTGGTGCATTAGATAGTGCTGAAGCCACTATTAGTGGAATTGAATTAACACAGCGAGCGCTGTCTTCAGCTGTTGGTGATTGGGGAGCAATTTTCATTGCAATAGCTATTTTTTTCTTTGCTTTTACTTCAATTATTGCAAATTATGCTTATGCAGAAAGTAATATGGTTTTTTTAGAAAACAACCATACGGCCGGATTATATATTCTTAGGCTTGCTACTTTGGGGATGGTTATTTTTGGCTCAATGGCAGAAATGCCCTTAGTTTGGAAATTAGCTGATTTCTCAATGGGCTTAATGGCGTTAACAAATCTAATTGCAATATTAATGCTTTCAGGTATCGTGTTTAAACTTACCAAAGACTACAATCAACAACGCAAAGCTGGCAAATTACCTACATTTGATATAGATGCCTATCCTGATATTAAAAAACAGGTAGAGGATGGTATTTGGGAAAAGGACAATTTAAAACAATGGAATGAACGAGGCGCTAATAGTTAGCTAATATAATAAAAACCTTCGTATAAGAAGGTTTTTATCACTATATTCATCTAAATTTTTATTTATTTTTTTATCAATAAATATATTTGTGACAAAATTAAAATGGAGTAGTATTCTACTGCAATGTTATAAAATAAAAAAGTTTATTTATTATAAATTATCTGTCAAAAACTAGATAATACAGCTTAGTATTTCAGTTAGTTTTTATAATATTAGTTAAATTTGTTTTCGAAATCAAAAGTTTGATAAAATGCCATACCAGTATCAGCAATAATCCATAACACTACAATAACATGATGACCTTTTTTTCTATTCACTGGTAATTGAATATCATGTTCGTATTTTACTGGTAAATCATATGACCAGAATGGGACATCAGGTGAAATATCTTCGAAAAAAGGTGTCAGTTCAAAATGGTTACGAGTTAATCGTGTTGTAGTATCCCAGCCATTCTTAGTAATGTAGGCTACATAACCACGTGTTTTATGTTGTTGTGTGTATTCCCATATAAAGTGCTGTAAACCGTCTTTTGGAACTGGGTGCTTAGGCCATGGTATCTTTCCTTCTGTAATTAATTCATTATCCGTGGAATTTAAGTAAGCTCTTTCTCCAGTTCTTCCACCACTGACGATTAATCCATCTTTTGGTGGCGTACTACTTGCTACGTCTGATGGTTCGCGTATACAAGGCCCACTTTTAGTTTCTGGAAAGTTTTTTCCTCCTTCTAACTCATTAGTTTCCCACCCTAATCCCCACCAGCCATTTATCGAAGCAAAGTGTCCGCGGGATGCTGGGGTTATAATTCTACCATGAGCAGGCTGAATATTATCCAATGTTTCTCCATTATTCTGGATAAAACTATTAGGCATAATGTCTCCTGAAATTTATTGAATGATTAAGTGTGGTCACTTCTAAAACTAGATATATAAACACATTGGATAGAATATAATTTTCTGTTAAGAGTAAATAGATAAAATTATTTAAATAGTGATAAATAAAATTTATATTTAATTATAATTTATTATAAATTTTTATTTTTAATTTAAAATAATAATTAAAGCTTACGATGTTAAATTTTAGTTTTATATTAACAATTAATATAAATATAATAATATTGTCTTTAGTAAAAGGTTTTATAGTTTAATTACTCTAATTTTATTTTAATTAATTGCGATTCATTATTACCCAAAATAGGTATATTTTTGGTTGGAAATTATATATTTATAGTATATTGCATATAAATTAATACAAATGGAGTAATAATTATTTGCCCTTAACAGTGAATTCATATTGAATATTAATAAAGATGCTAAATTAAAATAAAATAGCTGAAGATTTATGTCATTTTATCTTAGCATCGACAATAACCATTATTTTTTATGGATTATTGATTGAAGTTTTACTTATCTATCAATAGGTTAATTAACATATTTCTTACTTATGGTTAAATATTTGATGATTGTTGGTAAATATGATGTAGTGGTTCTTTGATTTTTAATTTAATATTAGGGTCTTGGCGGAAATCGTAAGGTGTAATACCAAATTCTTTACGAAACATATAAGTGAAATGTGATTGCGAACCAAAGCCAAAATCTAACGCAATATCAAAAATGGCTTTAGAGCTATTTCTCAGAAGATTAACCGCTTTGGCAAGACGACGTTGACGAATGTATTTACCAAGTGAAATTCCTGTTATTTCTTTAAAAATTTTTTGCATATGCCAAAGAGAATAACCTGAGTAAGCGGCAAGCTCTTCCAGGTAGATTATCCTTCCTATGTGTTCTTCAATCCATTTACTTAATTCGCAAACAAGTGCTAAGTGGGTATCTTGTAGCATTGTGATATCATACTAGTTATAGGTTAAAGAAGTATACACAACTTTTTTTAGGGATGGCAAAGTTCGATAGCTTGATGTTTAAATAATTTATATAAAAATTTATGTTGATCTTTAAAGAGAACAGTTTATCTCTTTATCAGTGAGTGTTTAAGCCATTTTTATCTATAATAATTGTTTTGAATTTCGGCAGTTAACTGATAAATAGCATAGACAATAAATTAATAAAGAGATTTTATTGATTTCTGCAATGACACTATGGTTACTGTAGTTAGTGACTTGATTTTTTACCTAGAGTGACATACTAATTGTTTTTTATCTTATGTGGTATTAAAAATATGAAAAGGGTTAGATATTGAAATTAAAAAAATAGTCATTGCGATTATGATCGTTTTACTCTGCTTATTTTTATATTTAGTCGCATTAGACAGTTATTGTGATCAAGATCAAAATGGTGGGAATTTCACCATTGGTATCTGTAAAATAACCGGTTATTTACCATTTTAACTAAAATTAATAGAGTTTTAATCTGATGTGATGATTTAATATAGGCTTAAAAAGAAATTAATGTTTTAATTAATCGTTTTGACATGCGCTTTTAGTTAAGGTTTGCATTGATAAAAATATTAGGAAATTAGAATAAAATGAAGGTTTAATTATGGCGGAACAAGTTGGGCAAACGCTTAAGCGCGGGTTGAAAAACAGACATATCCAATTGATTGCACTTGGTGGTGCGGTTGGAACAGGACTTTTTTTAGGAATTGCACAAACTATAAATATGGCGGGGCCATCTGTTTTATTGGGTTATGCAATAGGTGGATTTATTGCTTTCTTAATTATGCGCCAATTAGGAGAGATGATTGTTGAAGAACCTGTTGCTGGTTCTTTTAGTCACTTTGCTTATAAATATTGGGGCTCTTTTGCTGGTTTTTTATCTGGCTGGAACTATTGGGCAATGTTTATTTTAGTTGGTATGGCTGAACTAACCGCAGCAGGTATTTATGTTCAATATTGGTGGGATATTCCAACCTGGATTTCAGCCGCATTCTTTTTTATAGTCATTAATCTAATCAATCTTACAAATGTACGTTTATATGGTGAAACAGAATTTTGGTTTGCAATTATCAAGGTGTTAGCAATTATTGCAATGATTATTTTCGGTTGCTATCTGCTAATTAGTGGAAAAGGAGGCCCACAAGCATCGGTATCAAATCTTTGGCAATATGGGGGATTCTTTCCCAATGGCATTTCAGGATTGATAATGGCAATGGCTGTTATTATGTTTTCTTTTGGTGGACTAGAGCTGGTTGGCATAACAGCCGCGGAAGCGGAAAATCCGACACAAAGTATTCCTAAAGCGACTAATCAAGTCGTTTATCGTATTTTAATTTTTTATATTGGTTCGTTATTTGTGTTGCTCTCATTGTATCCTTGGATAAATGTAGTCAGTGGTGAAAGCCCGTTTGTACTTATTTTTCATGATATTGGCGATAAATTTGTTTCTAATTCTTTGAATATTGTTGTTTTAATAGCGGCATTATCAGTTTATAACAGTGGAGTATATAGTAATAGCCGTATGCTTTATGGTTTAGCAAAGCAAGGTAACGCACCACATCTGTTGAATACAGTGACTAAGCGTGGCGTGCCTATTGTATCGATTGCTATTTCAGCTTTAGCAACATCAGGCGGTATTTTAATCAATTATTTATTAGATGGTAAAGCGCTAGAATTACTAATGTCGTTAGTTGTGACAACTTTGGTAATCAACTGGGTTATGATTTGTATCTCTAATTTAAAATTTAGGGCGGTAAAAATAAAAGAAGGTGTTGAACCTAAATTCAAAGCATTATGGTATCCATTTGGTAATTATCTCTGTTTAGTTTTTTTATTTCTTATTTTACTTATTATTTTAATGACTGATGGAATTCGTATTTCAGTTATTCTTATGCCATTTTGGGTTATGTTTTTATGGATGGGATTTTTATTCACAAAAATTAGAAAAGAAAATAAATCTAATTGGTAAAATAATAACCGGTAGCCTTGGTTTATACCAGGGTATTAGTCTTGAATCTAAAAAGTTTATTTCCATTGCCAGCGTAGCCAAGCAAAAAGCACATTACCGTTATTGTATGTTCCAGGTACATATGTTGCTTGGATTGATAATTGCTTATATTCTATAGAAGCAATAGGAAGTGGTAATGGTATCGCTAGATACCAATATTCATTTCTAGCAGTGATGCTTAGCGTAAAACCTGCTCCTAGACGAAATTCATCAAAATTACTTGGCCGCCAAATTTTTTGAAATCCATATCCAACTATAGGTTGTACTTTATTATGGGAATCAGCAAAAGCCATTGCATAGATAGAATGCCAATTACTATTTTGATCAAAGTGGCATTTACCAATACCTAATCCCCAAGGCGTTTCATTATAGCCGGAAATTTTTTTATTATCATAAGTTAATCGGTTATGCCAAATTAAAAAAGGCAAATAAATTTCATAATGATAAGAATTCCATATCTTATTAATATTATAAGTAAACCTTTCTCCTAAGGAGAAAGGTTTACTACTTCTTGTATCAATGTGGTTAGCTGAATTAGATATCGCTATTATATAAGTTGGAAATATGCAGCAGGAAACTAATATACCAACAAAAACAATATTAATAAATCGTTTTTGATTGATTCTAAAATCCAATATTCAGTTATTACGTAACAAATATTCATATCCCTCCAATATGGTTAGAAATATAGAATTAATTTGATATTATTAAATTTTTTTATTTTAGTATTATAACTAATAATAAAGAAAAAATGAAAATAGTAAAGTAATGCACTCAACATTAAGAATAAAATTAATTATTATAGGTTTATATAACAAGTTTATGAATATAATTTCAATTTCTAAATTTGAGAATGCATAATGTATAAGCTATTAAAACTATTGAATTTGCAATTGAAATAGCTAAGGTTGCATACGCATTTTTTATTGTAATTTTTTTATTTTCTTGATAGAAAGTAGTGAAAAAGGTTTTTCACTGTTAATTTTTTAAAGTAACTAATCGCTCTGAGATATAAAATAATTTGCTATTGTAAATAAAGTATGTAATAGCACAAATATAAGTAGTAATAATATATTGTTTAATATCTGTTGTGTTATTCAAAAATTAATTGATAGTATTAAAGGACAAAAAATGACAAAGATCACTGGTACAGTAAAGTGGTTTAATGAAACAAAAGGTTTTGGTTTTATTACACCGGAAGGTGGTGGTAAAGATGTATTTGTTCATTATACTGCTATTGATGTTAATGGTTTTAAAACATTGACAGTAGGTCAGAAGGTTGAATTTGACATTCAAGAAGGCAGTAAGGGTTCCGCTGCTAATAATGTAACAATTATTTGATTATTATTAAAAATGATAAGTTATGAATTACTTAATGGTAAGATAATTTATTTTATTGGCAATATTGATGATTTAACTCATCCTGAATATAACAGGATGAGTTTTATAGATAATAATAAATTAAATTTTTATTATATTATATAGTTATTATTGTTATAATGCGATATTTTATAAAATACAACTATATTTAAATAAAAAAGATTTAATGAATGTTTTTTTAATACTAATTGGATTAAATTAGTAATTCGTAACTTTTTTTGTCGTTATGTTAAATTTCCCCTTGAAATTATGTTATTAAAAAGAAAAGCCAAGGCTATAATTAGTAGTAAATAAGATAAAAAATAGTTATCATATGAAGATAATCTTAATTCGATATCAAGTATTTACTATAACTCATGCGAATAAAATTAACTTGAGCAAAATAAAAAGCAATCTTTGTTAATTGAGTGTAAAAATAATGCTGGTCATTAAAATAAAATTGGAGTTTTAACTATTTTATGAAGAAATTTTTAGGGTTTTTACTTATAATACAAGTTTTATTTACCTCAGCGTGCTCTGATGAGAAGTCTAAGATTGAAGAATACAAGAATAATTTTGCTAAGTATTGTACAAGTTCTGCAAGAGGAAGTGAAGGTAATATAAGTTTTATCACTAATGTATGTAATTGTGCGTTTGATAAAATAGTTAAAAAATATGGCATAAATAAGTTTATACAATTAGATAACCAATTGAAAGATAATGGTTATACACCGCCAGAAGTTGAGCAAAATATGGTACGAATTGTTGAGTCTTGATGGTTAGGAATCTCAATCAATACAGTAAGGCATTAATGGAGGTGTTTTGAACTTAATATTTCTATTAAATTCTGACAGTTTTCTCGTTGATTAACCATGAGAACAGTAATTCGGTTAAATTATCATCTAAAAGCCTAATAATAGGCACACTGCTCCTAGGCTGCGGTTTGTAACCATCGTTTTTTGACCATTTTATCCCGCCTTTCTGACAGTAAAGTGACGGCGTGTATTCCTTTTTCCGCACTCATAAACCGCAATCGGTTTCCACATAAAATACATTGGTACGGGTCAGTATTTAAAAAACCTTTGATAAGGGCCCCAAACCCAGGTTTTTCAGGCACATTAGGAGATATCATGTCTAACGCCTCATACACCTTCGGTAATAAGCACCCGCGTTTGCGATTGGCTAAAAAACCGTAATAACGGATCATCTTAAAATGTCGCGCAGGGATATGACTGACATAACGCCGTATCATTTCTTCTTGGGATAAGGTCTGTCGTCTGTATTGTTGGCTGTGGTGGTCATAGTAATGATGAACCACGGTGCCGCCGCTGTAGTGTTTCAATTGAGAAGCGGAGATAGGGGGACGTTTAAGATAACGGCCCAGATATTTCACATTATGCCAGGCCCCGCGTGTCTTTTTGGCAAAATGTACTTTCCAATAACGTTGAAACTGGGCATTGAGGTAACGACACCAGGTCTGATAATTGCGAATGTGCCCGAAGCCAGGCAATTTATTGGGTTGTAACTGAAAATAGTTATCCCTAAGGAGTCGAATGACCGCACTGCGCCAGACCTTTTCAACGTCTTTCTTTTTAAAGAAAATCGGTTTCCAGGTGTCATATTGAGTGAGTCCCCCACGCGTGACGGATAAATGAATATGCGGATGTTGATTGAGTTGGCGACCGTAAGTATGCAGCGCACAAAAAATGCCAATTTCGAGGCCTTGGCGCTTGGCGTGTTTGAGCATGGCGCGGGTTGCACAGCGAAAGAGTTGGTTGAGCAAGTACCAGTTATTGTTAAAAAAAGGCCAAAGTAGGTGAGGCATAGTGAGGGTAATATGTTGCCATTCGCAATCCGGCAAAATATGGCGCTGCTGGGCAATCCACTGTTCGGTGCCTTTGAGGCCACACGCACTGCAGGCTTTGGATTTACAGGTTTGACAAAAGAAGCGTGAATGAGAGCATTCAGGTGAAGAACAGCAATAACGGCGAACGCCCATAGCGCAGGTGCTGCAGGCGAGCATCTTTTCGACAGAGAGTAGTTGCCATTGTCAACGATCACCGAAAACTGATCCACTTTTTATCTAAATCCGATCAATCAAAATTGATCCACTGTTTTACTCAGTTATTGCTCCTGAGCGCCGCTTATCTTTCAATCGGTAGCTTTCACCGCTTAATTGCAGTACATGCGAATGATGAAGTAAACGATCAAGCATAGCGGCAGTTAATGTTGCGTCATCAGCAAAAGCACTTGGCCATTGCCCAAATGATAGGTTACTCGTCAATATGACACTGCCATGCTCATAACGCTTGGCAATCACATTGAAAAACAGGTTTGCTTCTTCTCGCCCAAACGGCAGGTATCCAATCTCATCGATAATCAACAACTTCGGGGCCATCACCGAACGTGATAGATATTGTTTGAGCTTATTTTGTCGTTTGGCAGTTGAGAGTTGCAACATCAGTTCAGCTGCCGTGGTAAAGCGGGTTTTTCTTCTTGGCCTGTACTGCTTTTAATCCTAACCCAATAGCTAAATGCGTTTTGCCTACACCGCTTGGGCCAAGCAACACGACATTTTCATTACGTTCAATAAACGTTAATGCGCTTAATTCCTGTATGTGTTGTTTGGGGATCCCCGTTGCAAACTTAAAATCGAACGTATTAAGTTCTTTATGTGCTGGGAATCCTGCCATCCGACTCAAAAGATTACGAGTTCGTTCATCTCGTTGTTGTTGCTCACATTTTAACAGGGACAGTAAAAACTCTCCGTAGCTTTTGTCTTGGGCAATGCATTTTTCGGCAAGTGATGACCAATGAGTCGGAATAGAATTTAATTTCAATGACTCACACAGGTGTTCAATTTGTTCATGCAATAACATGTTCACCTCCCAGTAATGCTTCGTATACGCTGATTGAGTGTTGCAAACTGACAGATTCAAGGGGCGGTACGATAGGGATATTAAGCGTATTAGTCTGTGGGATAGATTGGCAAACCCTTGCTGGTAAGGGTAGAAGAGACTTAACTTCCTTAGCTAATCTATCTGCTGGCTTCTCTAACGTTGTTCCATGAATTCGCTGATGGGCAACGCGTTGTAACCATGGACCCACTTTTGCATTAGCTATTTCAATATCCAGTTCAAGATTATGAGCACGAAGGTCGGTGTTTAATGGCACGATAAAGCTGTTTTTTAAATAGTGGTTAAAGCGCTCTACTTTCCCTTTCGTTTTTGCCCTGTAGGGCTTGCAAGCCTTCAATTTAAACCCGTAATCTTTCGACATTTGAAGCATTTCGACATGTAATTTATGCTCACCTTCTGCATAAGCATCCCGTTCGATGATGAGGGATTTTGCGTTATCACACAATACTTCCTGTGGTACACCACCAAAGTAGTCGAAAGCTTCTCTTAAACCTTGCTGCCACGATTCTGCTCGTTCATTATCAAAGAACTTTACATAACTCGCACGCGAATAGCCTAGCGTTGCAACAAACGCTTTCAGCGATTTTTTACCTCGCCGGATGCTGGTGAAGTCGATTTGCATTTGTTGACCTGGCTGTGTTTCAAAACGGACGACTACTTCGGGAACAATGCTTGGTTTAAATTGACAAACAAATCGGCGTAATTGAGCAATACCACCTTGATAGCCGTTTTCAACTACCTCATCAAATAAGACTGTTGCAGGGATCCAATCAGGTTTAGCCAGTTCAATTCGCTGAAGCAAATAAGGTTTAAAGGGGGATAATTTAGTCGGTTGTTGACTTCTTTTAGCATAAGTTGGCATTGTCTGTTGTTGTAAATGATGTTTTACGGTGTTACGGGATATACCCAACTCACTGGCAATTTTTCGAAGGCTTTGTCCTTGTGCAAAGCGAACATGAATATCCACAAATATCTCCTTGGTTAACATAAATTATCCGTACAAAAATGTGCGAATAATACCAAGTGGATCAGTTTTAGATGATCGTTAGTGGATCAGTTTTGCATGATCGGTGACACCATTCATCCACGTAATTATTTTCGATGAAAAGGTTCCATCCGTCATCGTATTGAAATAGCAGTTTTGCAGGTCTGGGGATGTACATAGAGCAGAGTATAAAAGACGAGAAGGGAATTGCCTAGAAATAGAGCGCCTTTGCCGCGATGCTCACGCCAAAGGCGTGCTTATGTTCTTTGGCAGAATTAAAGAAAAACTCTTATTAATTTTGAATATTAGCGCTGTTATTGTTATTCAAATTAATCGGCGCTTTTTTAAAAATTAAGTTACATATAAAAATTTAAGGCATTAAACTAATTCTAATTATTTTGGAACTTAAATTTATGTTAAATGAGTAATTTTAAAGTTTTGCAAATACGAGTTAGCCAAATTATTATTTTTCAGCCAGATTTAAATAAATATATCATATTAAATAAATTGTTTTTGTTTTGTTAATTTTTATTTGCAAAAAAGTATATCTGTATTTTTTTTTAAATAAAATTTTTAAAATTGAAATTTATAGCTTATGCTTATAATTAATAAATTAACTAAAGTGGATAATCATTTATGATGAAGCGTAATGAAAGCCTAGAATATACATTAGAGTCAATGGCTTATGATCTTGCTATCCAAATAGTTTCCAAATCATCATATTCGTGCAATTCTAATGATCTTTTAGCAGAATTGGCTGGAATATTGCCAATGTGTATAGAAATAATTAAATTTCAGCAAGAAAGCATAAAGCACAAAAGTGAAAAAATTTTGCAAAAATAATTAATTGTTTTGCATAAAATGATATATTTATATAAAATATAAATTGATTTAATAATTTCTGTCTAATAATAAAATTTTAATGTTGAGTACTAATTGTTTTGAATTTATAGTACTTTTATTACTTTATTTTACTTCTAATGTATATTTTTTTGTTGCAATAAAATAAATTGATAATTTAAATATTAGTAATATATATTCATCTAATATATGATTTTATTTTTTATAAAATAGGTAATTGTTAATATTAACACTATATTTTATATTGTACTTAGTTAGTAACACCATTTTATAATTAATACTCATCTAATTTAAAAAATTATTTAAGAACATTTAAGTATACTATTATTTAGTTTAAA
Source organism: Arsenophonus nasoniae (assembly GCF_004768525.1). NCBI lineage: Bacteria > Pseudomonadati > Pseudomonadota > Gammaproteobacteria > Enterobacterales > Morganellaceae > Arsenophonus > Arsenophonus nasoniae. Next base: position 2,238,638 of record NZ_CP038613.1, on the reverse strand, counting down.
AATAAAATTTAACTACTATTGAGTGTATGTTTTTTAAGTAGTATGATATGCAACTTATACTGATTTGTGTTTATTAAATACGATATTTTTCATTCATTCTTATATAATCAGATATTTATTATAAATTTTTTAGCAATTACATTATTATTTTATGAATTGTTGAAAAATAATGAAGTTGATTTTTTTAACTATTATATTCAAATTGATCAATGCATTGTCTTCAATAAAATAACATGCTTACAAAATATAAGCTTATCATTATATAATTTAAATTTTTTAACATAAAATTTAATACCTAATGGAAACTAAAATATTAGTTGATAGTCATATTTCTGCTAAATTTTACCTATTCTTATACTTTAATAATAATTAATTCTTTATTTTTTATGCATAAATGGCGTATATTGCTATTTATGCTTCGTTTGCTTATGTAGGAGTTAGATGTTGAAAACAGAATATGAAGCGTATTCAATAGTCTTAACTTATTGAAATATTTGCTATATTAGTTTTCATCCCGCGTTGTTAAAAGCATGAAAACAGCGTGTTATAAATGATGATGATCGCATGATTATGTAGTAATTGACAAACTAACCGTGATCACTCGTTGGGATTGTTTAGCTTTTATTTGATATTTAATTTATAACTGCAAAGTACACGGTGATGATTCATGCATGTGCATATAAACGTATTGGCTGTATAGAGGTAACTTGTGTCCACAACGAATAATACCAAGAATATCAGTTTGAATGCTTTCAAACAACCACGTTCTTTTTATCTCATTTTTTCAATTGAGCTATGGGAAAGATTTGGCTTCAGTGGTTTACAGGGGATTTTAACGATTTATTTAACTCAAATGTTAGGAATGTCCGAAGCTCAATCTTTTTATTTTCTGCTTTCACTGCATTAGTTTATGGTTTTGTTGCAATTGGTGGATGGTTAGGTGATAAGGTATTAGGCACTAAAAGGGTTATTATATTAGGTGCTATCGTACTTATTGTCGGTTATGCTTTTATTGCTTATTCTAGTCACGATGTTTTATTAGTGTATCTGGGGTTAGCAACTATTGCAGTTGGTAATGGTTTATTTAAGGCAAATCCTTCTTCGTTACTTTCCACTTGTTATGATAAAAATGATCAACGTCTCGACGGTGCATTTACAATGTACTACATGGCTGTCAATATCGGTTCATTCTTTTCTATGTTAGCCACACCCTGGTTGGCAAAGCATTATGGTTGGGATATTGCATTTTCACTGAGTGTGATTGGTTTGATTATTACTTTAGTTAATTTTTTATTATGCAAAAATTGGGTTAAAGATTATGGCTCTAAACCTGATTTTCAATCGATAGAATTGTCTAAATATTTATTTACTATTATCGGTATAGTGGCACTGATTATACTTTCTAATTGGTTATTGCATAATATGGCTGTGGCAAGAGCCGCCCTAGCAATCATTTCATGTTTTATTATAATTGTTTTTGTTAAGGAAACTATTGCATTAAAAGGTGCAGCTCGTCGAAAAATGATTGTGGCATTTATTTTAATGATAGAGGCAGTTGTATTTTTTGTACTATATAGCCAGATGCCAACGTCATTAAATTTCTTTGCTATACATAATGTCGAACATAATATTTTGGGTATTAGTATTGAGCCAGCGCAATACCAAGCTTTGAATCCACTTTGGATCATGCTTTCTAGCCCGATTCTTGCATCAATATATAATAAGATGGGTGATAATTTACCAATGCCCCATAAATTTGCCATCGGAATGGTACTTTGTTCGACAGCATTTCTTATATTACCCCTAGGTGCTAAATTTGCTAATGAAGCAGGTATTGTTTCTGTTAATTGGTTAGTACTGTCTTATGGATTACAAAGTATTGGAGAATTGATGATTTCTGGCTTGGGACTAGCAATGGTCGCGCAGCTAGTACCTCAACGTTTGATGGGATTTATTATGGGTTCATGGTTTTTAACCAGCTCAGCCGCTGCTTTTATTGCAGGTTTTATTGCTTCTATGACAGCAACGCCTCAAGGGGAATCACTAAGCCCTTTAATATCATTAGGCATATATAGTGATGTTTTCATGAAGATAGGCATAGTAACAGCAGTTATTGCATTAATTATGTTGCTCACAGCGCCGTTACTTAATCGCATGACACAAGTATAAATTAGATATTTTATATAGAGAAAGCTATTGAAAATATGTTCAATAGCTTTCTATTATTATAATTTCAGATAATTGATTGTTTTTGCGTTATCATATCAATTTAGACAGAAATTTTTGGAAAGTAAGTATTAGTTCTATTAAGTAATTCTCTGGTAAAAAATTAACATTTTTGTGTTAGTTAATCAACATAATAACGAGCCTGATCACATATATATTATTCAAACCTTTTGGTTAAAAAATAGTTATTGATTTTAAAAAATTGCTATGTTTTTATTTGTTTTTCAATAATAAAAAGGTCATGTTTATGCAGTATGAGGGTCAATGTTTATATGGACGAGTTATATTAAAAACAGAGCAAACTTGTTATGAAATTACAGCCTGCCATTGTCTGATGTATCAAAAATGGAATGGCTATCTGTTAATGCGTTTTATTATTGAGCGTGGTTTATCAATTGAAGATAAAACTAATGTAAGTTATTGTCACTTTTTTGCATGGCTAGTGCAAAAATTTTGTAATAAATGTTCGCATTTTTTTTCTAAGATGTTTAACCCTCAAAGTCATTATATTAGTGTGACTTTATTTGAACAGAGTCAAATTGCTTTTCTAGTTACTCAGTTTTATATTGGTTGTAATCCTATGTATTATAAGCTTATTGAAGAGAAGGCCTTGTTTACACAACAACATATTCTTAATACTTAAAAATAAATTAAACCAGTTTTTGTTAGATTTATAATTCTATAATCATGAGTATCTTGGTAAAATTTTGGTTGATGGTATTGAGGAGATTCAATGAAAATAACTAAATATAATATCAATATATCTAGGTTGCGTCATTATATTTTGAATTTTAGCTCGCTAATCTTAGCAATATTGCTGGTATTCTTTTTAGCAAGTAAAACTTACCTGTTAACATTATTATTTAGTATTAATTTAGCACCTCCATCTTACTATTTACTTGAAAATATCTTTACTTGTATTTTTTATTTTCCATTTATTACATTAATGATTAAATATTTTCAATCAAAGAATTATTTTCCTTTACGTTATTTTATTTATATTGGTATTACAACTATTATCTATTTGATTATTATTTTTTATAAATCTGCTACCGATATTATTATTTATAATGAAGCGATCTTGTTATTGGTTTTAGCTTTATATTTTACCAATACAGAAAAAATAAAATACAAACCATAACATAAAGTTATGTTTAATGTTGTTTTATATCAAAGATAAATAGTATCTAGCATAATTAATAATACGTTTATTTTATTAACTTTCTATTTTAAGTTATAAAATATAGTGGTTATCTAGCATAAATAAATTCATATATAAAAGATAATGATATTTTTATTACTTATTAGAAGAGGGAGATTTCTTTGATCAGTCTTTTATTAGTCGAAGATAATGAGTTTATTCGATTGGGAATGCAGTCTATTTTTGATAAAACAAAAGGTATGAAAATAGCTGGGCATGTTGTCTCTTTGAATCAAGCCATCCAATGGTGCCGAAAACATACGGCGGAAATTATTTTATTAAATGGGAGAACAAGTGATTATGAGTTAATTAAAAAATTACAAAGTTTGATTAGGATGATCCCTGATATAGGCATAATTATGTATTCTACTGAAAAGAAAAATATCTATTTAATGAAGGCGCTAGAAGCTGGAGCACGAGGTATACTGAGTGTGAAGGCAAAAGAGAGTGATTTACTGCATGCCATTCGTGTCGTCAAGTTAAAGCAAAAATATTTGTCGCCTGATATTGCGCAATGGCTTGTATTACATCAATTAGAGACAGAAATGAGTAACCCTTTAAACCTTTTATCTGATCGTGAATTACAAATTATGCTTATGGTAACGCGTGGTGTACCCGTTGGCGAGATAGCAAAACAGCTCAATTTAAATACAAAAACAATAAATAGCTACAGATATAGAATGTTTAGTAAACTAAAAGTTCGTAGTGATGTAGAATTAACTCATATAGCTATAACAAATGGATTGATTCAAACAGAGAGTTTTTATTATAGTGCCTGAATTATTTGATCCGAAAGTATTTTTGCAAACAGTAACTAGTCAACCGGGTGTGTATCGTATGTATGATACATCTGGGGTAGTGATTTATGTTGGTAAAGCGAAGGATTTAAAAAAACGCTTAGCGAGTTATTTTAGAGGGCAAGTAACGAGCCGTAAAACGGAACAACTGGTTAAAAATATTGCTCAAATTGATATTACCGTAACACATACAGAAACAGAGGCTTTATTACTTGAGCATAATTATATTAAACTTTACCAACCTCGGTATAATGTTTTACTAAGGGATGATAAATCTTATCCTTATATTTTTTTAAGCGCAGATAAACATCCACGTTTGGCTATGCATCGTGGTGCTATGAAGGCAAAGGGTGACTATTTTGGCCCATTTCCTAGTGTTAATGCCGTCAGAGAAACGCTGGCTTTATTACAAAAGCTTTTTCCACTGCGTCAGTGTGAAGATAGTGTCTATCGAAACCGATCCAGACCATGCCTTCAATATCAAATTAATCGCTGTCTTGGCCCCTGTGTTAGCGGGCTGGTTACTGATGAAGAATATTATCAACAAGTAGAATATGTTCGTTTATTCTTATCGGGTAAGGATCAGCAGGTTCTCAATCAATTAATCCAAAATATGGAGCAGGCTAGTCAAACGCTTAAATTTGAAAATGCAGCACGTTATCGTGATCAAATACAAGCAGTTAGAGCGGTAACTGAGCAACAATTCGTCTCTGGTAATACGCAAGATCTTGACGCTATTAGTGTTGCTTATCACTTAGGCATTGCATGTGTTCAGGTACTTTTTATTCGACAAGGAAAAGTCCTTGGTAGTCGTAGTTATTATCCAAAGATCCCAGCAAATACCCAATTAAGCGAAGTCGTGCAAACCTTTTTAGGTCAATTTTATTTACAGGGTAGTGAAATTCGCTCTTTACCTGCAGAAATATTGTTAGATTTTTTATTACCAGAAAAAGCGCTATTTACTGATTTATTAACTAAAATAGCGGGACGTAAAATTAACATTCAAGTGCGACCAAGAGGAATAAAAGCTAAATATTTAAAACTGGCTCGTACTAATGCAGCGACAGCATTGGCAACAAAAGTTGCACAACAATCTACTATTCACCAAAGAATGGAGGCATTAGCTGACTTGCTAGGAATCGAAAAAATTTATCGAATGGAATGTTTTGATATTAGTCATACTTCGGGACAGCAAACTGTAGCATCTTGTGTTGTTTTTGATAGTAATGGGCCATTACGTTCGGAATATCGTCGTTATAATATAATTGATATTACGCCTGGTGATGACTATGCTGCTATGTATCAAGTTTTAACGAGACGTTATGGGAAACATGTAGATGAAAGTAAAGTGCCGGATGTTATTTTTATTGATGGCGGCAAGGGACAACTGGCTCAAGCAATTGGTGTATTCCAGGCATTAAATGTCGATTGGGACATTACACGACCTAAATTGATAGGCGTTGCTAAAGGACATGATCGCAAAGCCGGCTTAGAAACATTATTTTTTAAACCTGATGGTGAAGGCCTTTCGTTACCGCCTGATTCACCGGCGCTACACTTAATACAAAATATTCGTGATGAATCACATAATCACGCGATTACCGGACATCGTCAGCGTAGGGCGAAAGTTAGAAACACCAGTACCTTAGAGTCTATTGAAGGTGTAGGTCCTAAACGTCGGCAGATGCTACTTAAATATATGGGGGGCTTACAAGCTCTGCGTAATGCGAGCATTGATGAAATCGCAAAAGTGCCAACGATTTCATATGCACTAGCAGAAAAAATTCATAATGCGTTGAAGCAATAAGCTTAGTGGAATTGTATATATATTTTATTTTGGCCAGACATTTATAGAGCATGATGCAATTAAATATCCCAACTTGGTTAACACTTTTTCGTATCATATTGATTCCGTTTTTTGTGTTATTTTTTTATCTTCCTTTTCATTGGGCGCCTTTTGTTTGTGCGTTTCTTTTTGTTGTTGCGGCGTTGACCGACTGGTTTGATGGTTTTCTTGCCAGACTCTGGCAGCAAACAACTAAATTTGGTGCATTTTTAGATCCTGTTGCTGATAAAATTATGGTAGTAACGGCATTAGTATTGGTGACCGAATATTATCATACTTGGTGGATTACATTACCAACAGTGACGATGATTGCGCGTGAGATTATTATTTCTTCATTACGGGAATGGATGGCTGAAGTGGGCAAACGTAGTTGTGTGGCTGTTTCTTGGATTGGAAAATTTAAAACAGCTGCCCAGATGGGCTCATTAGTAGGATTGCTGTGGCATCCTAATATCCAAATTGAGGTAATTGCTATTCTATTACTTTATTTTGCGGCTGCTTTAACGTTTTGGTCTATGTTTCAATATTTATCTGCCGCATGGAAAAATTTGAATGAAGCTTGATCGAAATGATTGAAAAAACAGCGAACGAACCGAATTAATAAATAATAGTATTGACTCAATACAGGAAACAAGTAGAATGCAGCGCATCAAACGATGCTAGGTTTAACTAACTAAGCATAGTAAGAATGCGGGAATAGCTCAGTTGGTAGAGCACGACCTTGCCAAGGTCGGGGTCGCGAGTTCGAGTCTCGTTTCCCGCTCCAAATCGGCCCTACAAATAAGCTAGATTAAGTAGGGCGCGTTGGCAGAGTGGCCATGCAGCGGATTGCAAATCCGTCTACCTCGGTTCGACTCCGGGACGCGCCTCCAGAATTTAGCCCAGGTGGTGAAATCGGTAGACACAAGGGATTTAAAATCCCTCGGCCTTAAGGCTGTGCGGGTTCAAGTCCCGCCCTGGGCACCATGAAATTTTCCATTTATTATCAATAAGTTAGTAAGTAAAAGGTTAGTCGCTTAAGACCAAATTTTTGTGACCAAGATCACCTTTCAGAACATCTTCAGAAGATGCTTTCAGAAGATAAATTAAGTTAATTTAAATATTTATTCATTTCTTCTGATTACCTACGACCGGCACGACTTCTATTTTTCTGTCATATCTGGCAGTCTGCCCAATATTTTTATGACCCGAAATAGCCTGCTTCTCTTGTAAAGTTCCATCTAAATCAGATATACCTTTTGCTTTTAAATCATGAAAGGTAAAATTGAAATCCAATTCAGGGTATTTTTTAGCGGCTTCTTCTTTAGCTTTTAACCATCTACTATTAAAGCCATCTCTGGTATATAGTTTCCCGTTTGCTTGATGTAAAACGTATAAGCTATTAACACCTTCTTTTAACGGTAATTGTTTAGCTAATTTTATAGTTTTAGTTAATCTTTCAGACCAACCTTTTATCTGGCTTTTGCCTGTTTTTCCTTGTTTGATATAAATTCCTGCTTCCATGAGTTGATCTTTGCGTAATGCTAAAATATCTCCTTGCCGAGCACAGCAAAGATATGCTAGTTCCATGGCGATCTGAACAATCAACGGTGAAATAGAATATAATGCGTGATACTCTGTATCTGTAACATAACGATCACGGGCTATTTCTTTGTATTGTTTAACGCCTTTACACGGATTATTTTTTACTAATCCTCGTTCATATCCCCATCGAAATACTCTGGACATAAACGATTTTTCTCTGTTGGCCTGTGTTCTACTCTTTAATCCTCTTTTATCCATATATTTTCTAATATGTTCAGGTTTAATATTATCCGGATTCATTTTGCCAAAAACAGGAATAACTTTTTTGGAATATTTTTGATAGTCATTCTGTGTGTCTTTCGATAATTCGATAAAATCTGCTGAACATAGAAACTGATTAATCAGCGATTCATAATTAAAAATATGTTTTTCGTCATTAACGTATTGTTCATAGTGACTCCAAACAACAGATTTATCTGCATTTAGAGCACATAAACGAATTGTACGACCATTTGGATGTTTAAACTCGTATGCAGATCTCCCACGAAATACACGTGGGGGCATCCAATTATCAGCAGGATTTTTTCGTTTTCCAGACATAACTATATAGCTCCGAAATTTGGTTTCTCAGCAAAATTAATATCAAATTTTTTTGAAGAGGGGTTATTGAAATGCTCCCATGTCGTTTTGGGGCGACCATCAGGCCTCTTAATAAAAAATATTCCCGCTTCTTCCAAAACTTTGCATTGTTTGGATGGTTTTTGGTAACCTGTTAGTTCTTTCATCTGTTCATCTGTAATAAACATAGAATTATTATTCACGTTTATGTCCTCATTGAAAAACTCACAATGTAATTTTCCCTAGTGTTGGCTAGCCTTGTGCTGGTCTTTTTTAATAGCTAAACGTTCACCTTTCGGTATGGCTAATTTAAGTGGGATAAATTCAGGGGGGATAATAACTATTCGCGCTAACTATTTCTTCAATGTGTCGAGGAATACCCCCAAATAAACCATAAGAGCTGGCACTAGCATGATGCCAATAACCAGTAGCTCTTGTCCGCCTAATTGAATATTGCCTAATTCGCCACGTTTAAACCTGATTTGTGGGTCAATGACGGTATCGGCGTGCGCAATGTGACCAACTATCAGTTCGAAAGCAAATGCTGCACTGATAAACAATAATGTCGTGATTAATAGTTTGATGATGTTAAGTTTCATGGTTGAACCTTTTAAAATTGGCTTATTTCTTAACGCAAATCGCTTTGGCGTTGATATCCGTGAACGTTTCAAATTCCTGCTCAAACTGTTTAGCGGCGAATTGGCACATATTTTCAGTGTCAAATTCCTGAGTATGAACACTTGCAAAGTTACTCGATGCATAAGGGCTGGCGTACATGGCTAAAATTAAAATCCACATGGTGAGTTCTCCGTTGTTAATGAGAATAGTAATGCTAATGATAACTATTTGATATTAATATATAAATTTTTGTAAATTTAAGGTTAATTCTTTATTTCTCTTCTATGCTTATTGCAGATGATAATTTTTATTCCTTTCACGTTTTTTCGTGATTAAACTCATTTTCTCCTGGTTTAAGTCGTCGCCAACTTGTTTGAGTTGGCATTTTTTTTTATTTCCTTCTCATCGCTTCCAGTAATAAATCCTGTATTGCCCGTTTTGAATTACGGCGCGCCATCACCACTTCATCGAGGGTATCTTTAGCGACGATATGGTGGACAAAGACAGGACGATTATGTCCAGCTTGCGCTTGACGGGTGGGGCCGATACGCTCGATAATTTGCTGGTATTGCTCCAAGTCCCACCAGTGGGAGAAAAAGACCAGAATATTACCGCCGTCCTGTAAATTTAAGCCGTGTCCACAGCTTGCAGGGTGGGCAAAAAGCAGCGGGATTTTGCCATTATTCCAGTCGGTGAGGGTTTGTGGGTTAGCGTCTAACATTTTGCCTTTTGGAAATGCTTTTAACAGTCTTTCAAGGTCATGTTTCCAGTGGTAAGCAACCAGTACAGGCATTCCTCCGGCTTCATTGACAATACTTTCCAGCGCCTGGATTTTGGCATCGTGTATTTCTGTCCAGTTGTGATTGTCATCGCTATAAATAGCGCCTGCTGCAATTTGCAAACATTTTATTGTTTTGGCAGCAGTATTTAACGCTTCGATAGCGCTATCGCCCAACTCAAGAAACAGTTCTTTTTCCATCGCCTGATAGTGCGCTCGTGCTTTTACAGGTAACGTAATGTTGATAACGTTGTGTATCGGCTCTTCGATATCAAACCAGTCAGCGGCGTTAAGGGATAAGGTGACATCGCTAAGCGCTAACTGAATTTGTAGATTAGCAAATCCTAAAGGCTCAAATCTGCTCCACTGTTGCCCAGGAAACTGGATACGATTAAACCAGCGGGACGTAAACGCACTATGCGTTCTGCCTAGCCTTTCGCCCTGGTCAACAAACCACGCTTGCCCCCATAAGTCCATCAGGCCATTGGGTGAAGGCGTGCCTGTTAGGTTTACCCATCGATGAACCGATTTATGGGCGATTTTGGCAAGGGCTGCGGTGCGTTTACCCCCTTTGCGTAGCCGGAATGATTTTAACCGAGTGCTCTCATCGGCAATAATCGTACCAAAAGGCCAATTTTCTCCGAGGATGTCAACCAGCCAGACGAGATTGTCATAATTGATAGTAAATACGCTGGCATGGGTATTTTTGAGTGCTGCCATTCGTGATTTGGCAGTGCCAATGATGGGTTGCACTTCGATATTATGGAGGTGGTTCCATTTAAGCACTTCATCCGGCCAGGTGGATTGGGCTACCCGTAAAGGGGCTAATACCAATGTGGTTTTGGTTTCACTGCCTGCAAGATAGAGATTTTCTAACGCCGTCAGCGTTGCTGCTGTTTTACCCATTCCCATTCCCGCCCAGACATTTGAGCGTTTGATATCGAGTAGGTGATTGATAATGAGATTTTGGTAAGGGCGAGGGGTGAAGGTTTTAGCGATTGTCTTTTGTTCAGGCGACAATCTGGATAGTTTTGTCATGGGTATGTAATCCGTTCCAGTTCTTTTTCATAGGGAGTTTGTCAGCCAAATACTGGTCATAAAGTCGCTGTGCGCCTTTTCTAAGTAAAACAGGACGATAACTAATGAAGCTATTCGCACCATGAGGGCTTATTTCGTTTTGTTTTTCGGTTAAATATTTATCCCGAGCGGTAGCGGCAACACGCCAGCGTAAATTGTTGCCGGATTTACTTTCGTTATAGAGCCAGTTTTTCGCGGCAAGATAATGATTTATCTGTTGACTGTTTACCCCGTTAAGCATTTTGCTAAACTGGGTAGGGGTCATGCCTTCTTTGAAGAGATTTTTAAGACAATCGTTTTCTGTTGAGAGGCTTTTGTTTTCCAGTAATAACTGTTCTTTCTCTTCCTCGGCACGAACAACCATGAGAGCGAGTTCTTTTGCTGTTGGTAGCAATGTTTGAGGTTGTAAAACACGTCGTTCACATTCAATAAAATACTGCCTTGCCTGTTTTCCTTTTTCATTACGCTCAACCATGGATAGCTCTTTCGCCATGTCGAGGGAAATTGCGTATTCTATAGACGGCCTACCTTTTGCGGTTTTTTCCGCGAAAGTCACGAAGTCCTCATTCGCAAGGAATCCATACTTTTCAATGCGATCTTTTATCCAATCTTTAAAATGGTTTTTTACCCCTAAGAATGCATGTAGATCACGAGCATTAACCGTTTGGATTAATCCACCGTTAATGTTTTTTGTTTCGATGTTGATTAAATTTGACATAAGGATATTCCTCAATAATGAAATTGATGAAAGATTGCCCCTATAAAAAGGGGCGTTAAGATTAATTAGTGACGTTCTAAGAAATGGGTCAATTCACCTTCGTACCACTGATCGGTGCGAGCGGTGATTATCCCGATTTGTTGATGGTGGAATTGTTCAAAAAGCTGCTTTATTTCCGCTAAAACAGTATCGATATTTTCACGCTTACGTAAAAGTCGTTTGATAACTTGCTTTTCAGCCTCATTGATAATTTGGCGTAGTGACTCGGTAATATAGTAAATGCGTCTGCATTCGTCAGCCATTAACGGTATATGCTCCACCTGAAAACGCTCCGGTGATGGTGTGCCAGTTACTTCGCGTAACGCTAGCCACACCGCATTACTCCATGAACGCTCAAATCGAAAGCCATTTGTCATACACCAAACTAAATGCGTCAGATTACGGGTGTCTGAATGGCTAAAACGTTCTGCGGCTTTTGGTTGATATTTTGAGGTAAAGTTACTGGTCTGATTAACTGTTTGTTTATCGAGAATATCCAGCACCCATTTTCTGAATTCTTTTGCTACTGGCGTATTAGCGAACATGGCGATCAGATGTGCGCCTCTTAGGGAGAAAATTCGTACCGTTTTTTCACGTAAGCTATTGTTTATTCCATTGAACGTCAAATTGACGGTCATTGACATGCCAGGTGTAAATTCGTCTTTATTGCGATCATAAATTCTTGTAACAGAGTCGATGCGTGAGTATTCCAATGCTTTAGAAAGCACGCTAGATGTAAACCAGATCTGCCCATTACGAGAGATGGTTTCAAGAATAGTGTTACGGAAAATTAAAGTATTCATAGTAATGATTACCTTGTTAGTTAAGAGGATAATCACCACCTTTGAGGTCAATCTTGGGTGGCGAACTGGACGAGGTTGACCTTACCGGCTAACAAGGACCCGGCGAGCCTTACGGCTCCCCCATCCAGCCCACCATTGATTCTTGATATGGCAGACTGACGCATAAAAAAACACGCTATCGGCGTGCTATGCGCCTTGTTAGTTACAACGAGAGGTCAATCCCGACATCTGATTTTGCAGATGCAAATAAACTATAGCGCATGATTTCTTCTTTCGTCAATAAGTTAATTTTTAACTGATAGCGGGTAAAATGCTGCTTAGATCCTGACTGTCCAGTACGATGACCTGATGGCCCAGGGCAAAAAGCCTTGCGTGTTCGCGCAATTGATAGGGGGTAGGTTTTTCGCCCGGTGCTTTGCACTCCACAAAAATAATCTTGCCATTGGGCAGGGCGACTAATCGGTCAGGCACGCCTCGTCGTCCGGGGGAAAGAAACTTATAGGCAATGCCGCCGATTTTTTGCACTTCACGCACCAAATGTTTTTCGATACTCTCTTCCCTGATTAACCGCATGAATACATCCTTTTAATATTTTCCCGTTTTATTTGCATTAAGCAAAAATCGGCGCGGTTCTCACTCCAGATACGGTTATTGCGATTGCGTGCCAATCGGTTTGCCTGTGCCCATGCGCGTGCGGCTTCATGGTATTGCCCTGACTGCTCAAGGTGTACCGCGTCCTGTGCAGCCTTAAAATAAAGGGGGCTGTCGTTTTTTCTAAAGGCCATGATGACTCCAAAAAATAAACTTCTTCCTAGTCGGCGGAAAGGGTATCGCTCTTAGGTGGCGAATAGTGGGGTAAATGTGTTTTAAGTATTTTTTCAATAACCGAGGTTGCTGAGGGGTTACCTTGTAGTTGAATGGTATTATTGCGGTACAGGTTAATATACACCCCACAGGCTAATTCATAGCATATAAAATTCCCTTTCATTTTTGGCATAATTTTGCCTAATCCGCATTTTTCTAGAAAACTGGAAAACGTAGCTATCTGGTAAGGGTATTTTTTCAGCGGTAATATATTTAGTTGGTCTTGCATAGTGGATAAACCTTATTGTTTCCCTGTTAATCGTGACGAATACTTTTTTATTCTTTTCGATAGCGATAAGTCTCAAACCCCGCTGCACTAAGCGGTAAATCAAAAGCCCAGTCAGGCCTGGCACTTAACAGTGCGCTTAACCCCTCAGCGGAAAATTGTGGGGTATCGGGCGCTTCGCTGATAATCTCATCGTGGACGGTTAGGACAATCTCATAACCCGCCTTTTCAATAGGCGGCATGTTATAGGCTAATACATCGCGTGCAGCGGCCTGACAGATATTTTCTGTAATTTTCCCCCCGTAGGTTTTTAGCCTTTCCCATTTACGGCTGTAGGGGTTAGTCCCCGTGTAGGTAATTTGTCCATTCTCTATTCGCGCAGAAGGGTAGCAAAGACTACGACCTGATGGTAAACAAATCCTGAGCCAGCCTTTATCGCGACGAACGCTAAGTTTACGGCACTTAAACACTATCCCTGGTGACTGAATGGCCTGTTTTACTGCCTTTTCAATATCGTACCAGAATGATACGGTTTGTGGATGGGCATTGCGCCACATGCGCTTAAGGGAATCGCAGGTAACAAAGACTTTTTCGCTGAGGCCATAAGTTTTATCTGTTTCAACAGATTTTTGATACCAGCTTATTGCCTCTCGCTTAACGTTATGCGGTATATTAGGTAATGCGGCTTCCGCCAGTTCATCTAAATTCAGACCGTAGGCAAGGGCGAATGTCAGAAATGCCGCAACCCCACCGCCATAGCCTAAGCCGAGTTCCATCACCTTACCGATTTGTCGTTGAGCTTTAGTGACGTTTTTAGGTAATAGATTAAACGCGCGCGCATAGGCGAGTTTATAGAGGTCATCACCTTTACCGTTATCGAACTCGCTAAAAGCCTTGACTTTCCAGTTTTCGCCCGCCAGCCATGCCAACATGCGACCTTCAATATTGGATAAATCGGAGATAACCAGTTTTTTACCCGGTGGGGCAATAATACATCCTCTAAGCGCAGAACTGGTCAGTTGCATAATGTCATCACAAATCAGCTCGGCGCAACCCGCTTTTAACGCTTCAACCCCCTCATCAATGGTTTTTTGGTCAAGCGTGGGTCTGGGGAGATTATCCGGTTGAAAAATCCGCCCCGCCCATCGTCCAGTACGTGAAGCGCCACAAAACTGTTTGGTTCCTCGAAGTCGTCCATCTGTACTCACCGATTTCAACAGCGCTTTATATTTACTGGTGCTGGTTGTGCACGATTGCAGACGGACTGACAGCAGTTCACGTAAAGCCCGTGGAATATCAGGGTCATTAACGCGTCGCTGTAGCGTGCTGGCTTGCATATCCGGTAATGTGATGCCAAATGACGCGGTGATATGCTGTAGCAGAGCATCGCGTTGGGTCGCAGCCTGTACAGCGTTACCTGTTAATTGCTGTGTGACGGTTGATAACCGTTTCTGCTCGCTTTCAACCGCGGTCAAAGCGCTTTTCGCCAGTTCAACATCCATACACATCCCCCGGAGATTAATTCTTTGGTCTAACTGCCATAACGTTGTTTCATTAAAATTCATATTCCAACGCGGTAAATGTTGATAAATCTCGCGCATTGCTAAAATATCTGAACCTGCGTAGGTTTTAAAACGCAGCCATTCTTCGAAATGTGTTAACGCCGTGGCGCGTTGTATTTTGCTGTTTTTAGGGCGTGGTTTGCAAAATAACTGTATGAGCGCTTTACCTTCTTTATCTTTGGTTTTATCGCTGTTGACGTTGAAGATATCGCAAAGCGAACCAAGCGCACCGGGTAAGCCATGTGCCAGTGCTTGTACCAGGGTGTCGTGAACGCGAGATAAGGGTAAGTCAATATTTAACGCGTGTTTTAAAATTACCGTATCAAACATCCCGCCGTTATGCCAGACGGTTAAAATTTCAGGGTCATCGAGGTAGGCTTTTAAATCCTTTGGCATCGTTTTATCTTGCGTCACATCCCAAACCTTTACGGGTTCATGATTGTACGCATACGCAAAAAGTAATATTTCTGCATTTTCAGCATAGCGATGTGTGCCACAATTAATCGGAATATCGCTGTAGGTTTCTAAATCGCAAAACAGTAAATTTTGCATGTAAAAATGCCTCAATAATGAAATTGATGGATGATTACCCTTTATGAAGTGTGTCAGTTCACCTTCGTACCCGTGGTTGTCAGTACACGAGATTATTTAATAAAAAAGCGGTATTTATTTTTCTTTTTTTTATTAAGAAACTAAGCTTAAAAATAAAATTGTAACAAGGATATTTATGAAAACTCGCGATGTACTAACAAGTCATTTGATTTCGTTTATGGAGAAACAGGAAGATATTTGGGATATTAAAGATAAAGATTCCCGCATTATCTATGCCAATAAAGCAGTCTTTAGCACTTCTTGTTTACCGATGAACTTCAGTATTGAAGGAAAAAAAAATTGCTGAGTGTCCTATATCATGGTGTGAATATGCGGACACAGTTCATGCACATGAACAAATTGTTATTCAATCTGATAAGCCAATATTTATTATTAACACACACTTCACAGCGAAAAAGCAAGTGGTGCAATCTTTTATTATTGAAAAAAGACCCTATTACAATCAGAATAAAATTGCAGGTACTATTTGTCATGGAAGAAAAATACCATCGAGATTACTATCAGAACATTTCTTTAAGAACCCAGCGACACCTTCTTTTTTAACAAATCACCCACCGAATAATTTATTTACGACTAAAGAACTGAATGTACTCTTTTTCGCGATGAAGCTATTCACTAACCAAGAAATCGCATTGCGATTAGGTACCTATTGTTGTGTTGTAGAGCAAATAATACAACAGATATATAGAAAGATTGACATTTACTCACGAAAGCAACTAAGAGATTATGGTATAGCTGAAGGGTTTGATAATTACTTCCCACCGTATTTATTAAAAGGACTGTTATAAAAAAAAATATTGCGGGATGTTAGATTAATTATAGAGCTGTGGACTCTTAATCCATCGGTCGTAGGTTCGAGTCCTGCATAGCCCATCAACTCAACGATGGCTTTTTGCCAATCGTTTATTCTCTTTTCTCAGGTACTGGTTTTCTTCTGCCAGTAGTTGGATCATATTGATTAATGTTCTGGTTTCCTCATCAGCGTAAACGGGTTGTTCCAGGTTAAGCAGATAATGGTGGTTGTTACTGGGATTAGTAAGTGCAATGGTTTCACTCATATTATCTAATTTCATGTTTAACTCTCCTCAAGGAATATAGCGCGATGCCTGATTATTTCACCACCTCAGGCGGCGGTAGTTTCCCTGGTGTTAACTTGCCAATAATGCTTCTTCCTCAGCCATGCTCAGGTCGTCAAACTCGTCAACAGAAGCTACGCTTCCACCGCTAAACGCATCACCATCGCGGAAAAACTGAACGCCTCTTAATGATGCTGAAACGCCTTTACCGTTATTATCATAGGCGTAAAACTCAATGGTGGCGTTAACGTAGCAGCCTGAGTAGGGGCGTCCGTCCTGTGCAGTTAATGGTGAGGTATTACGGTCAATGACTAATGGGCGGGATTTATTACTGGCGCTGATATACAGGTTTCCGGCGTAGCCGTCGTATTCTTTATTGTCGCCATCGCGTAAGCAAAAATGGTTAGGATTATTGCAGATGTTATTATAGATTTTTTCGATATCCTTGGCGCCCCATTTCTCGCCAATCACACGTTTGATACCGGTTTTAATTTCCTCAATCAGGTGAGTACGATTTTTGGCGATTAGGAAAGTGGCACGGTATTTAAATTCACTCTGACCACTAAACTGAGAGGGTTCAAACAAATCAGGAAAAGCCAGACGTACGTTGTTTAATTTGATTTTCATAGTGTTACCTTTTAATTAAATGGATTTATCAGCGAGTGACGCTTCGGTCACATCGTCGAAGTCGTTTAAGGGGTTAGTAATAATGGCAGGTCTTGGGTCTGATTCTGGTGCGATGACGGGTTTACCGTCTGCTCGCTCAATAAGTGCTTCCAGTTTTGCCCAGCGACTCGGCTTGTCTTTTTTAAGCAATTTTTCAGCCTGTGGTGGACTGATAATTTTCTTGTGGTAGATTTGCTCCTGTTTAAGTTTGGCATTTTTTAACAGTGCTTCGGCTTCACGCTCATCACCCCAGGTGCGATTACCCTGTTTGCCAGTCACCAGTTTAAAGCCCGGTACCGATTGCCCGTTGTGTAATGTTTCGGCGACCCGATTTCGCAGGGCTTTACAAAAGCTCTCTATCAAATCAACATGCTGGTAGAGTTTTGCCATTTGTGCAGGGGTTAGCAGCGTAATGCGTTTGATAGCATCACTTAGTTGGGGGTTCAAAGGCCGAGTTAAATCGACAAAATCGCCTCTGACTTCATTATGGATAAATTGCGCCTGAGCAAAACACAATCCGCCTTTTGCTTTGCAGAACTGGCATTGCTTGATACCCGGTGAAAAGGCACTATCCGGTAGCGCATCAAGCCCGTTGCGCTCGGCGAGGGTTGCCATCTCCATGGCTTTTTGCGCCCGCAATCGGGCTAGGTCACCAAAGTCTTTTAAGTCCTCAACCGATAGCGCCCATTCAGACAGATGGTTAAGGCGGGGTTGATGGATGAAAAGCCGTACGGTTTTGAAATCATAAACAAGGTCAAACTGCTGTAACGCCCCTAGCGCGTAGAGCATGAGCTGCTCATTGTTCGGGGCATATACTTTAACGCCTTTACCGTATTTTAGGTCATGGATTTGTAGCTCATCCTCGCTGATAATAATCGCATCGGCGGTACCAAACGAATGCTCTACGTCAATGACGGCTGAAAAGTCAACGCGCTCCTCAACCTGTAAGATTTTCCCGTCCGCCAGGTGCCAGACAGTATCAACATAGGTCTGGACGTGTTCAATCATCTCTTCACCCACTTGTGGTGAGTTGGCTTTTAGCAACGGATATGTACCGATATAATCTTTTGCATCAAAGCCATATGTTCGCTTACACCCGTCACTATAGGGGTTTTGACGCATTTTTAAGACACTTTCTGCTAAAGCATGCGCCGCGCTGCCTTCTTCCGCAAATGGAGATGTTTTATCGGGTAAGGTGGCTTCTACTGCGAGACTGGCGCTACATCTCATCCATCTATGCGCTGAGGAGGGGGAAAGTTTTGCATGTTCAGCCATCACTACCCTCTGCGTTATCATCGGCTAAAACGCGTTGGGCTTTCTTGATAAACTGAACCAGATTGTCATCAGGAATATCACCTAGCCTTTTAGCGTTGAATTCATGGAGTATTTTAACGACTTCATTCCGATAGCCTTTTTTTGCCAATTCAGTGATCAGTTTTGAAGACTTAGTTCGTGGGTCTTCAGCTTCTACCAATTTCACTTCCGCCGGTGTAGGCAATTCACGCACTAATGACAAGGCAAATTCGCGACGATCGGTAATGCCAAAGAGATTATCCCAATTAGCCAACGTTTTTAGGCATATCGTAAATATTTTGGCTTTGGGAAGAAATGTCACTTTAGGTAACCCATTCAAGGCACAATACAGCGCATCAATTTGCCCAGTGACGCTATCAGCTTTCTCGGATGCAAGCGTTGCGGTGGCTTTAGCGACTTGCGTACTGTCAGGTTTAAGCGCTTTGTCACCAAACAAGACGGATAGGGCGACGACGTGACGCAAATCAAGCGATTCAATATCAACCGGTTCGGGCTTAGGTTCAGGTTCAGGCGCTACTTTAGGGGTTTCAACAATCGGTTTAACGGCTTTAGCAGGTTTCGCTTCTGCCTTAGGGGCTTGAACCTTTTTCTCGGCGACAACGGTGGCTGGTTTGTCTTCAGCGCTAGCGGGCACTTCGATAGTAATTTTAGGCTCAATCACTTCTTGAGGCTCAACCATAGCTGATGGCACGACAGGTTGAGGCTTAACGTCCGGTGTGAAGGGTTTTGGTTTGTTCGCCCTTGTCGGTTCATTTGGGTCACTCGGGTCATGTTCAGTATGTGCGACCAACTGACTAATTAACATTTTATGGGCTTCGGCCAGTTGATTGTGCGCCATGATCATTTGCGTGTGGTTTTCTGCCAGTCTTGCCAGCAGGGGAGTATTTGTGGTAAGCATTATGCGTTGACCTTAACGGTATATAGTGACAGGGAACTGGTGATTGCCATTGCGCTTTAGCGCTTCTAATTTTTGTAAATAGCGTAAACGCCGGACGTTGTTGTTCATCGGAAATCGCTCCGATGACAGGATTTTTGCTTTTTGCATGGTGGTTTTTCCGATGGAATGGGTTAGATGTCAACGATCACCGAAAACTGATCCACTTTTTATCTAAATCCGATCAATCAAAATTGATCCACTGTTTTACTCAGTTATTGCTCCTGAGCGCCGCTTATCTTTCAATCGGTAGCTTTCACCGCTTAATTGCAGTACATGCGAATGATGAAGTAAACGATCAAGCATAGCGGCAGTTAATGTTGCGTCATCAGCAAAAGCACTTGGCCATTGCCCAAATGATAGGTTACTCGTCAATATGACACTGCCATGCTCATAACGCTTGGCAATCACATTGAAAAACAGGTTTGCTTCTTCTCGCCCAAACGGCAGGTATCCAATCTCATCGATAATCAACAACTTCGGGGCCATCACCGAACGTGATAGATATTGTTTGAGCTTATTTTGTCGTTTGGCAGTTGAGAGTTGCAACATCAGTTCAGCTGCCGTGGTAAAGCGGGTTTTCTTCTTGGCCTGTACTGCTTTTAATCCTAACCCAATAGCTAAATGCGTTTTGCCTACACCGCTTGGGCCAAGCAACACGACATTTTCATTACGTTCAATAAACGTTAATGCGCTTAATTCCTGTATGTGTTGTTTGGGGATCCCCGTTGCAAACTTAAAATCGAACGTATTAAGTTCTTTATGTGCTGGGAATCCTGCCATCCGACTCAAAAGATTACGAGTTCGTTCATCTCGTTGTTGTTGCTCACATTTTAACAGGGACAGTAAAAAACTCTCCGTAGCTTTTGTCTTGGGCAATGCATTTTTCGGCAAGTGATGACCAATGAGTCGGAATAGAATTTAATTTCAATGACTCACACAGGTGTTCAATTTGTTCATGCAATAACATGTTCACCTCCCAGTAATGCTTCGTATACGCTGATTGAGTGTTGCAAACTGACAGATTCAAGGGGCGGTACGATAGGGATATTAAGCGTATTAGTCTGTGGGATAGATTGGCAAACCCTTGCTGGTAAGGGTAGAAGAGACTTAACTTCCTTAGCTAATCTATCTGCTGGCTTCTCTAACGTTGTTCCATGAATTCGCTGATGGGCAACGCGTTGTAACCATGGACCCACTTTTGCATTAGCTATTTCAATATCCAGTTCAAGATTATGAGCACGAAGGTCGGTGTTTAATGGCACGATAAAGCTGTTTTTTAAATAGTGGTTAAAGCGCTCTACTTTCCCTTTCGTTTTTGTGTAATGGTCAACAAATTCTGTAGAAGATCTAAGCGGCATTTTTTAGTTCATGATATTTTTGATGTGGCGTTAAATAACCAATCGTTGAATGGCGTCGATAATAATTGTAAAACTGAATATAATTTTCAACTTCACAGACAACAGATTGATGATTCATAAACGATAAACGGTTAAGTCTTTCTGTCTTTAAACTCCTAAAAAATCTTTCCATCACGGCATTATCGAGGCAATTACCTCGCCGACTCATGCTTTGAGTTATTTTCCGTTCAAAGAGGTGCGCCCTAAACTCCTCCGATGAATATTGGCAACCTTGATCTGAATGGAACATCAAACTTGTCGTATCCGGTAATTGCCGTTCAATTGCGTTATCTAAGGCTTCTTTCACTAATTTCGAATCCGGTTTTGTTGATAAGGCATAACCAATAATTTCTTTGGTGGCTAAATCCAACACACAGGCTAAATAGCTCCACCCATAGTGATGTCTAATATACGTGATATCCCCGACATAATAGTGATTATGCTGTTCAGGGGAAAATTGTCGTTTAAGCAAATTAGGGGCATATCGATGTTCGTTACCCAATGAGTGATAGTAGTGCTTTTTCGTTGGTCTAATTGCAACTAATTGATTTAATTTCATGATGTTCGATATTTTATAAGTGCCAATTTGGTGCCCTAAACCCTTTAACTCGGCTTGAATACGTCTTTTTGCCATAAATTTGACCCGATGTATAAAAAATACGTTTGATTTCGCCACACAGTCTTTCATTTTCAACTGTCGGTATTTTCGTTTCATAATAAAAACTACTGCTGCTTACTTCAAAAAGATGGCATAACTCAGTGACCGTAAAATTGGGGTACATGATTTTCAGTTGCTTCACGATTTTGAGTTTTGATTGTCGAGGATGAAGTAAGCCGCGGCTTTTTTTAATATGTCATTATCCCCTCTGAGCACGCTTAAGTTGAACTTCTAATTCTTGTATGCGCTGTTGCTCGGGTGTTAACGCTTTTGATTTTACAGGCGTATTCCCATTTAACTCGGCAAGATATTGTTGCTTCCATCGTGATACGGCAGATTTACCCGCACCGGATATTTTTTCAACTTGGATATTGCTATATCCACCTTCAACCATGAGTTTTGCATATTCCAGTTTTTGCTTTCCGCTAAAGGTTACTTTTACTTTTCGGGTCATATTTATACCTATAAGATTTTGCTTAATTATAAGCTATAAATCTCTACAGTTTTATTAGACCACTACATTGCCCTGTAGGGCTTGCAAGCCTTCAATTTAAACCCGTAATCTTTCGACATTTGAAGCATTTCGACATGTAATTTATGCTCACCTTCTGCATAAGCATCCCGTTCGATGATGAGGGATTTTGCGTTATCACACAATACTTCCTGTGGTACACCACCAAAGTAGTCGAAAGCTTCTCTTAAACCTTGCTGCCACGATTCTGCTCGTTCATTATCAAAGAACTTTACATAACTCGCACGCGAATAGCCTAGCGTTGCAACAAACGCTTTCAGCGATTTTTTACCTCGCCGGATGCTGGTGAAGTCGATTTGCATTTGTTGACCTGGCTGTGTTTCAAAACGGACGACTACTTCGGGAACAATGCTTGGTTTAAATTGACAAACAAATCGGCGTAATTGAGCAATACCACCTTGATAGCCGTTTTCAACTACCTCATCAAATAAGACTGTTGCAGGGATCCAATCAGGTTTAGCCAGTTCAATTCGCTGAAGCAAATAAGGTTTAAAGGGGGATAATTTAGTCGGTTGTTGACTTCTTTTAGCATAAGTTGGCATTGTCTGTTGTTGTAAATGATGTTTTACGGTGTTACGGGATATACCCAACTCACTGGCAATTTTTCGAAGGCTTTGTCCTTGTGCAAAGCGAACATGAATATCCACAAATATCTCCTTGGTTAACATAAATTATCCGTACAAAAATGTGCGAATAATACCAAGTGGATCAGTTTTAGATGATCGTTAGTGGATCAGTTTTGCATGATCGGTGACAAGATAAGGTATGCCTGATTATTTAGCCACTTCAGGCCGCAGTGGTTTCTCTTGTACCCCTACAGAGAGAAATAAGCTAAAATTCTCTCACCCCTTACAGAGTGAGAGAATTAAGCCTATGAACAACACTTGGTGGCAGGAATTTGTTCGTTTCTTCCTGCAAGGAATAACCCTAAATCGGCTGATTTATATGCTTATTATTTTTGTGTTGTTAATATTCATCACGCCCGCATCAATAAAAGACTGGATTAATTCCAGTAGTCCAGAGATTTTTTCATCTTACTGGCTTTATTTTGTTTTCTTTCTTGTGAGTTATGTTATTGCACAATTAATTAGTTTTCTGACAGTGTTTACTAAACGAAGGTTCAGGAATTTGATTGAATGTCCAAACAGGGCTGCAATATTAAATACATTAACACATGATGAAATTGATTTACTTAAGCATATTGTTAGGTCTGGCGAGATTGTTGAATTGCCAACGCAAAACGAAACTGTCAAAGGGTTAATAAGAAAAGGCATAATCGCTTATTATGATTATCCTGATGCTCCGATGGTTTTTACTGGGGATGAGAAACAGCTTTTCAAACTAACTAACTATTACAAAAATATTTTAAAGTTTGTAGATATTTAAGTTATTTTATTGAGGGAAAAGTCCGCCATTCAATCTCCTGAAGCCGATGAGCACTAACTAAAAACACAGTGCTAACCGATTCTCTATCAAAAAACCTAATTGATAGGTGCTTATTTTTAGCAACCATTATCGGTTACTCCAAAATATTAATAGGTTGTTGTAATGCGCTAAGGCGGTTTTTTGCGTAGCCAGCCAATCCTCAAGTTCTTCACTGCTTAAATTCGGGTTGAAAAAATAAGGTTTTTTATTCATGAATTTATATCCTCGGCTTAACTGTCATCACCGTCTGTAAGTGGCTTCTCAGAAATACCTAACCCCTGAAAATCTTCCGGATTAAGCCCGGAACTACGTAAATGGAATAACATTGAACAAAGCTGCGACTGGTATTGATTGGCGCTTGAAAATAAACTGGACATTGGGCTTTGGCGAAGTGATCTTGGAAGGCGCTCATTAACCCCCCCCCTAAACGCATAATTTGTTGTTCAAAATGTTCTGCACATCCTGAAATATAAAATAGTCGCTCTTTTAAGTCAGAAAGGGTGGCTAATTCTGTTTTCAGCCACTCAATTAACGCTTCAAGACTTAAGCTAGCTGTGTAAATAAAGGGTTCATTACCATAGTCCTGTGTTTGATCCTCTTCACTTTTCAGCTTGAAGTCATCATCATCATAATGATTCTTTGAACGGGTTGATTGCATTTTCTTAACCTCAGATGGTAGAGATAGATTACTGTCGTCACTCACCATAGACCACTTCGCAAAATGACCTATAATTAGTGTTTTTGCGTTTGTACAGTCTGGTATGGCTGCCTGTCCCTTGACATTGCTGTCTTGCAAAGAGCGGATCGCACTCAATGCAACGTGCATCGCTACACTCATACAGACATAACGCGCTGTACATTCCGACTTTCTAAATTGTTAAAGAGCGTATTGGTAGTTATTTATATTTAACTGAATTTTTATTTCCATATAATTTATAATTGAATTTCTCCATCATGTCAATTCATATTTGAATTATTAAGGCTAAAAAATTATGATTTGATGGATTAATACAAAAAAAACTCTATAAACAATCATATAGAGAAGGTTTAGCGATTCCTCCAACATAAAGTATTTTTTCTATTCTATTTATATCAAAATGGAGAGGGGGGTGATTTTCGTTTATTGAGATCACAACGATTACCCCATCTCTTTCATAAAGGAAAGTTTTAACCATAGCTTCTCCCTCAGATGTTGTAATGAAAACTTCATCTCCGGGCAAATAAGTATGGTTAGGTTCAATAACTACATATTCTCCGTTTTTTATCCTTGGTTTCATTGAATCTCCTATACATTTTAGAGCAAACGCATCAGGATCCTTTGTTGGCCAATTTATATATCCGTCACCATAACCTATAGGATATTCCAGTTCTTCCCAATAACCTTCACTACCTAATTGTGCGTTGCCTAAAACTGGGATTGCTTTAAATTGAAATATTTCTTCGGCCTTTAGTACATTGCTTGATAATTTACTACTTCCTATATCTTTTTCGACTAGTTCGCTAACTGGGATATTAAAATAAGATGCTACCTGTTTTAATAATGCATATTTAGGCTCTTTAATTTCTCCAGAAATTAATCTATGCATCGTTGGCTGTGGTATTCTTGTTCTACGAGCTAATTCTGTGACATTTTCTATATCCCTCTCTTTCATTAGCACTTGTATATTTCTTATCAGTCTGTCAGTTGTGGTTATCATAATTTCCCCGCTATTCATAGATGAATATTTATATATGAATATTTTAATATGGATTTCAACTTAATATTGAATTAATATAAATTCATAGATGAATTTAATGATGTGAGGAAATGTGAAAAATGGCACCCAAAAATATGATTGAATACTTAATTAATTCAGGTTTAACTCAAATACAAATTCAACAAAAAACAGGTATTAGTCAGCCATCAATCAGTAGGCTTTTATCTGGTAAAAATTCTGATCCTCGTATTTCTGTTTTGAAAGCTATAGAAAGTTTATATATTGAAGCGAAAAACTCTAAAGATAAACAGGTAGTTGCTTCAAACACTAAGGCCAAATAACCCATGCAAATAAATTATTCTGTCGGGCGTAGTGTTACTGATCAGCGCCCGAGTCCTGCTGTTGCTGGCTCGTATGACGAGCGTGATCACCTAAAAACATGGGGTGCGTTACCTGATGAATGGGTGCACTTCGATTTAGTCCTTGGTTATACCGATAGGTTATTACCTGTGGTCTGTAATGCTGAGGCTACGATTTCGCCTTCCAGTAAAATGAAAGCACTAGGTAAAACGCCCTCAATCTATAATTCTCAGCGACAGGTTATTGGTATAACCGAATGGACTAGCAAATCTTCCACAGGGGATGTAGTGGTCTAATAAAACTGTAGAGATTTATAGCTTATAATTAAGCCAAATCTTATAGGTATAAATATGACCCGAAAAGTAAAAGTAACCTTTAGCGGAAAGCAAAAACTGGAATATGCAAAACTCATGGTTGAAGGTGGATATAGCAATATCCAAGTTGAAAAAATATCCGGTGCGGGTAAATCTGCCGTATCACGATGGAAGCAACAATATCTTGCCGAGTTAAATGGGAATACGCCTGTAAAATCAAAAGCGTTAACACCCGAGCAACAGCGCATACAAGAATTAGAAGTTCAACTTAAGCGTGCTCAGAGGGATAATGACATATTAAAAAAAGCCGCGGCTTACTTCATCCTCGACAATCAAAACTCAAAATCGTGAAGCAACTGAAAATCATGTACCCCAATTTTACGGTCACTGAGTTATGCCATCTTTTTGAAGTAAGCAGCAGTAGTTTTTATTATGAAACGAAAATACCGACAGTTGAAAATGAAAGACTGTGTGGCGAAATCAAACGTATTTTTTATACATCGGGTCAAATTTATGGCAAAAGACGTATTCAAGCCGAGTTAAAGGGTTTAGGGCACCAAATTGGCACTTATAAAATATCGAACATCATGAAATTAAATCAATTAGTTGCAATTAGACCAACGAAAAAGCACTACTATCACTCATCGGGTAACGAACATCGATATGCCCCTAATTTGCTTAAACGACAATTTTCCCCTGAACAGCATAATCACTATTATGTCGGGGATATCACGTATATTAGACATCACTATGGGTGGAGCTATTTAGCCTGTGTGTTGGATTTAGCCACCAAAGAAATTATTGGTTATGCCTTATCAACAAAACCGGATTCGAAATTAGTGAAAGAAGCCTTAGATAACGCAATTGAACGGCAATTACCGGATACGACAAGTTTGATGTTCCATTCAGATCAAGGTTGCCAATATTCATCGGAGGAGTTTAGGGCGCACCTCTTTGAACGGAAAATAACTCAAAGCATGAGTCGGCGAGGTAATTGCCTCGATAATGCCGTGATGGAAAGATTTTTTAGGAGTTTAAAGACAGAAAGACTTAACCGTTTATCGTTTATGAATCATCAATCTGTTGTCTGTGAAGTTGAAAATTATATTCAGTTTTACAATTATTATCGACGCCATTCAACGATTGGTTATTTAACGCCACATCAAAAATATCATGAACTAAAAAATGCCGCTTAGATCTTCTACAGAATTTGTTGACCATTACAGGCAATCCGTGGTCGCTAATTTTACACGAGCAGCGGTAAGCGCAACCGATTTAGTGAAAGCTTCTTTGAATAAAGAGTATGTAGCAATTAGTACCTTTGAACAATTCGTGCATAATTTTACCAATACTCATTCTTTATCAAACAGCAAAATAGCTAAAATAGAGTCAGCGCAATTTGCCGATAGTTTAGTGATAGGCGTTAAATTAGCAACCGGCTAATATTAACGACAAGATAAATCATATTATTTGGTAAATAATATGATTTATTATCTCATTTAATAAATTAAGGTAAAAATAAAAATGAATTATTCACTGAATGAAATAATAGAGATTGACTGAATTAAAATATATGAAAAAATCCAACTACTTTTTTATCGAGATAAACTGAATTAAGCCCGCAAATTTTATCTATTTCTTATTGTAAACAACAGAAATGATAATTATATAAAGTTATTATAAATAAACATTATTAACAGCAATGGATATTTTTATTTTAACTTTTATAATCTAATCAATTATTTGGAAAATATTTTTCATTTATTTGCCAATGTCTTTTAATTAGTAATTAATTATTTCAATATTGCCCATCAGCACTAATGATTTCACTCTGTCCTGTGGTTGTTGTTTTTACCAATGATTAAGACATCAATAATCGCTGTGACTCTTTGGCTTGAGTGTTATTTTATTGTTTACAACAGCGTTAATGAGGTAGGCATAATATTAAATATGCTTTTTTGTCAGTATTGTTACGGCCGTAATTATCGCTGCTATTAACAATTCAATATCGACCCACTATCGTCATTCAGTAGTTAATTAACTCAGTCTAGTAATAAAATTGTCCATACAAAGTCGCAACTTGTTGTCAGCTGATGATAACCTTTTGCTTTAATAAAACCTACGAACTCCATAATTTAAAGAAAAATTTATTTAGTAAGTTGTTAACTTAATTAAATAAATAATGATTGAAAGCCAGTTATCAACTCTATTCTCAAAGCAAAATATATTAGGCTTTTACCACAATAGCCATATTCTTCTTAGAATAGCGATGTGACAACGGTCAACATTTAAAGTAAATTCAGCTTAGCCATGGTGCTATATATAATATAAAAGTATTAGTTAAGTTTGGTTTACAATTAGATATTGTTACTGTAAATAACAAAAAAGAAAATAACCTTGTTTAGTATTAACTAAATAGTAAATAGAACATTACCATTAACGGCAAAAAAATAAAAATAACATTATTTAGTATTAACCAAATAATTAATAGGTTATTACAGTTGCGCTAACAAAAATAAAATGTCACTTTTTTTTATTAATTTATAAAATTGGTAAAAATAATTATTCTTAATTCGATGAAAATAATTTTTTTCTAATAAAATTAAGCTAATTTTATCTTGACGGAATTTTTCTTTGATGCAAATCTCTGGCTTCAACTACCATGAAAACAGACAATTAACAGAGGTAAATTATGCCTAAATTTTATTAAATTAATTTTAGTTTAGTAAAATAAAAATCACACATTAACAATATAAAAGTTTGTCAATTTAATAAAAACGACAGGGGAATTATCAATATTAATATTCACAATAATATTTGATTACTTGACATTTGTAAAAAACATATCTCAATTCTATTAATGAAATTAAGCGAGGTAAGTTATGCCTTCCGTATCAACAAGTGGATGGGATGTTGTCAGTCTCACGGATATTGACACATTAAATAAAATAGCGGGTGAAAATCATCCTTATCCCGATAAATTCGAACAAACAACCAAAATTATCGGGCAACAACTGAAAATCGAAGGACGGTGGGGAGAATGGCGGATAGCCAATGAGGCAAGTGGAAAAAATGTTTATATGCAATGTGTCATCCAAAATGGGAGCGCAACTATTTTCGGTAAAAATTATCCTCTCAATGCCAATGAAGAGCTCTCTTCAGTCACGATTCAAATTTCACTGGCGGGACTGGAAGCTTTACCTGAGAAATGGCTTAGCCAGGATGATGACACCTCTATTATAACTGAACAGACGCAATGCTTTGAATTGATCATTAATCAGCAAGAAGTCATCATCATAACCCAAGCAAATTTTACCAATCCAGAGTTATATTCTGAAGATGTTGGTTTAGCAACGCCAATAGAAAGTGCTTTTAAACTATGGTTAAACAACAATATTGACCAGTTGAAGCAAATTTTTTCCGTCGTGCTGATCGGATTAAGAGCCAATAAAGGCGATTTTCAATGGTTAAAGCCTTCAGCCTATAGCTACTCTGCTAATAGCTCGATCGATAAAAAAACCGCCGCATTTGGTGCCTTAACCTTAATTGATGGCAAAACGGATATCGGTCATTTACAACAAACTGTTGATATTGCTGCCTTACAGTTGGTTAAGCCATTTGGTGCAAATGCGGCTTTAAGTGTCAGTAAGGCAATGTTTGTTAAGCATATTCTTTTACCGGCGGCAATTGCCATTGTTAAAAGCTCAACTGCAGCGGATTTTGATATCAGTGAAAGCGGGCTTTCCCTTACCAATAACCGAGAAATGCTTTGGCAAGAGTTTGACGGGCCTAATGGTGAAAAAATGTCGCCAATGTTACCAAAGGAAAGTTTTAATTTAACCCTGCAATCGGATTATATCCATATCTCGATTGTAGGCGCCCATTATCGGCCACGGGCTGGTATGACGCTTTACATGAATCTTGAACAAAATTTTAAATACAAAGTTGAAAAAAATAAACAGGGTGAGCCGGTTTTTGTACCGGATAATGAAGGTTTAGGTGACGGAACGCTTAGTTGTACTGTTGTACTTGACGATTGGTTGAAATGGTATGAATTGGTGATGAGCATTATTACCCTTATTGCATCAGTTTTAGCCTTAGGCACTTGGTTTGCTGGTGGGCTTGCCAAGGCGGCACGAGCTACGGTAGAGGGTGTAGAAGCAACAAGAACAGCCACTTTTTCCTTTAGATTCTTTAAAAGCATTAGCAATACACGAATTTTAGCACCAATAGCAGCTAGGATTGCGCGAGGAGTGGCTTCTCATCCGACGATATTTAATACGATTAAAATTGCCTCGAATGTTACAGCTGCAACGACAGGGATTGCTTGGGGTTCCATTCTATTATCAGACGCTATTTATAAACAGATTTATGATGATGTGCCTGCTTTTCGACAATTTGCCAGCAACATTACTTCCGCCGTGAAATGGCCAGAAATCGATAATATCGAATTAAAGTCAGCCACATTAGCTGACAGTTTTGTTATTGGCCTTAACTTAACTTAATAAAAATATAAGGATCTATTTATGGATATGTTTAATTGGGATCTAGTTTGTGCTGCTTCTTGTACATCAATTAATAACAAATTAAAAACCGCGCAAGATTTATTAATTAAAAATTTTTCTTATACCAATGAAAATAATAGCACCATTAATGGCGAATTTGATAGTTGGCAAATTGTTCCGGGTGGCAGTTCACAGCGAATTAATTTTATTACCCCAATAAAATCTGGTCGATTATCGACTACGATTGCCGGCAAAAGAATAGAGGTGGCGGTGAATGGTATCTGTCCAAAAATTGCTGTTGAACTGCAATTTGTCGGTAGCAATGATTTAACAAAGACACAATTAAAATTTAATTGTCAGCAAGTGGTGCAGGAAAAAAAGGACGTTTTTTCCGGTGCTGGCAGCGTTGTTATATTAGATGATGATATTAATAATATCTTCCCGGCAGATGAAAGAATTATTTCAGAAATGTTCAGCGCATTGATGGCTGAAATGATTGTAGCCAATAAAGAACAATTGCAGTTTGTTTTTTCCGATCTGATTAGTTTACCGGAAGATAACAATGGTTGGTTGCAAACCCATATTATTCAATATACTTACAATGAGCCTATTAATGGTGAATTGGGCGCCTTAGCGGTGCTGGCTATTTTAGATTGTAATCCCAATCCACCTAACTTAGCTGATTTACAATTACAATTTGATCCGGCGCTAATGAGAAGTACCGACTCAATTGGCTTTGCCATTGCCAAATGGGCTTTTCTAAAACATGTGATCCTAGCAGGGCTACCGGAAATATTTAAGGGCGCTAATCGCAATCATTTTAAACTAGTTGAAAATAATGTTATTCGTAATAATGGCAATATCCCGTTAAATCCAATCAACGGCTATACCCCCTATTTTGAAAATGCCCTAGTGCAAATTGTTGATGACAAAATCGTTATTAATAACACCAGTGGGCGCTGCGATGTGGTTTATAATAGTAGCTACGTTACTTTTAGTTTATCCGGCATTTATTCTGTTTCGTTACAACGTCAAAATAACCGTATTAAAGTCAGCTTAAATTCTGTTTCAACTCCCTCATTTAGTGCTTCGGTTTATGATCCCCTGGCTTTAGCTTTCTGGATCTTTGGTGGCTGGGTGGTTGATGCCCTGTTACGGGGAATTAAAAGCCAAATGGAATATTTGTTATGGAGTTTTGGCTACTATGGCCTTGAGTTCGATGTTTTCCCCGTCACAATGAACGTTGTAGCAGATTATAAAGAGTGTGGATTAGCAGAAAACTTCTTTATGCGCGGATAGCCGATCTAATTTTTAACAGGAAGTCAATTATGCATGAAATAGCAACCTATGGTTGGGTTGTCATTTATGCCATGCAATACGATATGATTAATCAATCAATTCAGGCAAATCATCGTTATCCCAAACAATTTTCGGCCGAAAAAAAATAGTAGGCAGTTTGTATCGTATTAGTGGCAGCTGGGCGAGTTGGGCGTTGAAAAATGGCGGTAGTGGTAAGAATATTTGGCTGGAATGTTTTGTTTCAGAAGGCAGTTTTTTTAACAATAATAACGAGGTTATTCACGACTTAGCAGCTACGCGTCTGACGATACAGGTTAATTTAGCCAAGTTTCACGATCAAACAAAAAGAATTAAAGATACAACCTCTATCAATGAGGGCAAAGCCTGGGTATTAAAGGTAAATAGTCAGGCAACGGAAAATTCAAAAGCGGTGGTTATCCTGGCGAGTGAATATAGGAATATTCCAGCCGAAGATAGTGCGGTTATCGATCAACTGTTTGATAACTATTTCAATGACAATATTCAGCAATTTGACCAAATTTTCACCATCGTAATGCTCGAACTGGAAGCTAAAGATAAAGATTTGCAATGGATCAAACCGTCAGCTTTTAGCTATGCCGTCCAGCCGATGATAAAAGGAAAATCCGATGATTTATTTGGTTGTTTAAATCGGATTGATGGTAAGACGGCGATCGAGCATTTACAACAATCGTTAGATGCCAGAATCGGAAATTATTTTTCCAATGATGTCAATGGCTTAATTATTGTCAGTAAAGAAATGTATACTAAACATTTTCTTTTACCCGCGGCGTTAAATTTACTCAAAGGCAGTAAAGCCGAGGATTTTGCCATCAGTGCGCAAGGCTTATCAATTCACAATAAAGTGCCGTTAACCTGGGGAGATTTTGTCGTAGGATCAGAGCAAAATCCTGAGACTGTCGCGCCCTTGATCCCGGCTCACGGTCTGCAAATTAATCTACAAGGAGAAAATATCAATCTTAATGTTAGCGGCGCCACTTTCAGACCAAAAAGTGGGGGGATAACCACAACAATCAATATCAATCAATCGATGGGTTTTGCAACGGTTAGAAAAAACCCTAACGAGATTATATTTATTCCCGATTTAAATAATATCAAACAAACCAGTATTAATATTAGCAATAAAGTGGATAAAGGTACCATCATTGGTGAGATAATTGCTGGCGTTCTGATCCTTATTACCTCAATTGTAGCCGGTGTCGCCGCATGGCGCGATCTCCGTACCATTAGAGATGTTGCTGCCGCGACCGAATTAGGTGAAGAAATGGTCATATTTAATCGAGAGCTCAGTGAAATTAATTTATTGAGTGAAGAAAGTATATGGTCTACCGCTACGGTTATGGATAATGGCGAAATGTTGCCTGTTTCTTTGCCTATGTATAATTTTCTCGCGGTTGGGCAATCCGTGGTAGCTAATTTTTCATTAGAGGCGGTTACTGCAACCGATTTAGTCAAAGCGGCTTTCAATAAAGAATATGCAGGAATTAGTACCTTTGAGCAATTTGTGCATAATTTTACCAGTACTAATTCATTGCCGAAGAGCAAAATAGCTAAAATAGACTCAGCAAAATTTGCCGATAGTTTAGTAATCGGCGTTAAATTAACTGATGAATAATATTAAATATAATATAAATCATATTATTTGAAAAATAATATGATTTATTCCCTCCAACAATAAATAAGGTAAAAATAAATCATGATCTATTCACTGAATGAAGTAACAGGGTTTGGCCGAATTGAAATGCTGGAAGAAAATTTAAATGCCTTTTCTTATCAAGATAAAACAAATTATCCTACCAAATTTTATCTATTTTTTACTGCAATCGACAGAAATAATAATTATATAACATTTAATGAAACAGTATTAGCAAACGCCATCTATAACCAACAAATTAAACTAGTAAATTTCCTTACTGGATTGGAATATACTTTGGGTGCATCAGCGGCAGAAAATAAGGACTTTTTTGCTAGTCGTTTTTTTATTAAAAATGATATTAATGTTATTGAAATAACCGCAGGTAATTTTTATGGCTATGCACCAATTAGTGTGGTTTTTACAATAAATAATAATAGTAAAATTTCAACCGAGTTTATGTCACTTTCCGGCTTTGAAAGTCGAGTATTAATAGCCAGAAATAAATAATCATTTATATTAAAAACTATTTTCCACCACTTATTATTTAATAATGACTATTTTATTTCACATTTTATTCAGATGAAAATATGGAAGCAATACACCACTCTCAGGCATTCAATTTTACCAGTGCAGTTACTGGCCAGGTTGACCCGCGCCCCGGTATTTTTGGTGTTAATATCCCGATTGCCCATATTATTGGCAATGATCACATGGGGCCCGAATTACCGCTTACCCTTTCTTATTCCCCATTAGATAATAATGATGCCACTTATGGGTTGGGTTTTTCTGATAATTTAACCCGTTATAATATTGAATCAAGAATTTTAACCCTTTCCACCGGCCAATCCTATCACGTCAAAGAAGAAAAGTCAGAATGTACCTTTAGTCATGCTGAACCGAAGAATTTTAAATTGCTAAAAAAAAATAATGCGTTATGGGTTGTTTATAACACTGGCATTAGTGAAAAATTAACTGACTATGATACGGCAGATAATATCAAAGTTGTGCGTGAAATATATAGTCCGGCGGGTAATAAGCTGATCCTGGATTGGGAAAATTTTGGCGGATTTCCTCGACTTATATCTGTTAGTGATCAGCGTGATATTTTATTATCAGTCAGTTATTCTTCGGCAGGAGAAAGCATTAGTTTTGATATTTGGCCATATTCCGATGAAAACTATAGTATAACGCTTGTGCAAAAAGGCATATTTTTGTCGACAGTAACCATAAACACCCAGCAACAGTTATTGACATGGTCACTAGCCTATTCTAAATATGGCAGAAGTAGTTTACGGCATAAATTTTTGACACAAATCACTACGCCAACCGGGTTAGTTGAGCGGGTTGAATATAAGCGCAATGGCCATCGTTTACCGCAAAATCATCAGTTGGATAATGGGGCACATAGTCCAGTCATAATTTTTGATCGGCTTCCCTACCTACCTTATGTAAGAAGCCATATTATCGAACCCAGTTTTGGCGTACTGAAACAAATTACCAGTTATGAATATTCAGACAAAAATTTTCTTGGCTATGGCGGGCAAATTAATGAACTAACCTTATATGGTCAAGATTATTTATATAATGTAGAAAATAACTATCAGTATGACTCGATAGCAATACAGCATAATTGGACTGAAAATGAATCTTATTTAACCATCCGAACTTATAATAGTTTTCATTTAATGATTGAACAGAAGCAACAAACCAAAGCGGATAATGGAAATATTCTGTGTGAAAAAGTGAATCAAATAAAATATTATGCTGATGTAACCAAATCTTTTGCTGAGCAGGTTCCTCAATATCAAATGCCAAAAGAGCATACCGTAACTTGGCGAGCAGATGGCGATTATCGAGTCGAAAAAAGCCTGTCTGAATATGATGAATATTGTAATATTATTTTGCAACAAGACTTTGATGAAACGAAAACCCTATTTACTTACTATGATGTTAATGGTGAAGCGGGTACATGCCCTGCTGAACCAAATGGTTTTAAGCGATTTCTAAAAGAACAAACCATCTATCCGGCAAAAAGTGATTTTCAAACGCCAATTAGAAAAACACAGTATAAATATGACAGTTATCCCATCAGAAATAGTGATTCATTGCTAGCCGATAAAATGGTGCTATTGAGTGCTGAGTATTATTTTTCTGATAATGCCCCCATAAGAAGAGAAGAAATACAATATTACAAGGATGCCACATCAACAAATCATGGCCGGCTATTAGAAAAAAATGTATGGGTAAACGAAAACGGTAACGAAACTGCCTCTTTTAAAGAGCAATATCAATGGTCAACGTTAAATAATAACAGCCAAATTCGCTGCATAACCAAATTGACCGGCTTAAAAGATAATTTATCGGTAAGCAAAGAACAGTGCTGGACTTCACGTGCTTATCGCTTAATTATGGAAAAGGATACGCAAAACAATATCACTCAATATAGTTATAATAAACTCGGCCAAATTATTTCAAATACGCTAAATTTTGATACCCAATATGAGAACCGAATGGAATATAGCTGGTCATTTGGTGAATCTGGTATACCAATCAGCGTAATGATGACTGATACTTTTGGTAACGCATATAAAATAAACATGGATGGGCAGGGGCGGTTAGTTGAAAAATATTATTTTACCCAACAAGTACCCCATGGTTTTAAAATAGAAGCACGGCAATATAATTTATTTGGCAAATTATCGAGTACGACTCATTATGATTTATTAAATCCAGGCGAAGCGAGTGAAAATATCTGCCAAACCACGGTGTCTCTTAAATATGATCATTGGAAAGAGAATGTCAGTCAAGAGTACAATAATGAAACTTTAGTGAATGATATTTACGATCCAGTTAAAAATCTAAGTTGGCAGCAGATAGTATCATTAGTAGATAATCGTGATGTTTCGAGTATTATAAAAAAAGAATATAATACTCGTGGCCAACTTATTAGATTAGTGCAATTAAAAACTGATACTGTTACAAAATATACGGTATGGCAATTTTTTTATGATGGCCTGGGCCGGATCCGTAAAACAATTGATGAGTCAGACAATATAACCCTATTTGAATATGATGAATTTGATCGTGTTACTAAACAGATATTAGCTGATGGTACGACGATTAAAAAAGGCTATAAAGATGGTTTACCAATTCAGATTTCCTTAACGGCGAAAGAGGGTACAGAAAAAATCCTCGGCACACAACAATTTGATAGCCTTGGCCGATTAACCAGCAGCCAAATTGGTGGGCGCAATGTTACACTATATTATCAAGGCGCCTCGCCGGCGCCCCATCAGGTCACAAATGCAGATGGCAGTGTCATAAATTATCAATATATTCCCGCGCTAAATAATGCTATCGCAGAAATTCGGTTTGGTGAAATAACCCGTAAATTGGAATATGAAGCTGTTAGCGGACGTTTAAATAAAATTAGTGAAAATACCGGTATGTCACACACTTTTATTTATAACGCTGCCGGTCAGCTTAATCAAGAACAAATTACATTACCTAATCAGGTGCAACGAACAAATTATTACCGCTATTCACTCGCCAATCAATTAACTTCTTATACTGGTGCTGATAATTAGACGACGATGTATAGTTATGATCCTCATGGCAGACTAAATAACATTGTTGATCCAGGAATAAGTGTTAGCCTAAATTATGACAAATTAGGTCGTTTTATCGGCCAGTTAGCCAGTTATCAAGCAAGCGGCAATAGTGTGGAAACCAAACTGAGTTTGGATGAGTTTGGGCGGGAATTCAAGCGGCAAATTATTGAAAATAACCCAGCAACAATTACCTCATTTGAAATTGAACAAAATATTTCTGCTAATAATAAAATTGCCAATAGAAAATTATATCTGAATACCCGTTTACTGCGTGAAGAGCAATATTCCTATGATCTCTTTGGCCGATTAACGGATTATCAATGTTCCGGCGATACTTGCCCTGAAACGCCAGAGGGGAAAAAAATACAACAGCAAAATTATCGCTGGGATGCATTGGGTAATTTAACCCGCTGTGTTACCACAGCAAACAATAGCAATGAAACGGTAGAATATAAATATCTAAATAGTAGTGACCCCTGTCAGTTAACCGATATTGAATATCTCGAGAAACAACAAACTATATCATTACAGTATGATGCCAATGGTAGAATGACAGTCGACGAAGTCGGACGTTCTCTGGGTTATGATGTAACAGGAAGGCTTAAAACTGTCTCTAAAGATCAAAATACCACATTTTATGGGTATGATGGATTGGATAGGTTATTAATCAAACAATCTAATCATGATTTTAGAGAATTTTATTATCAGTCAGATATATTAACCAATGAGTTTTATACAGACGGTCAGATAAGATATAACACCTTCGATAAAACCTGCTTGGGTTTTCGTCAGCAATTTTATGATAATAATAAACCCGTGCGATATACAGCAACAGCTACCGATGCAATGGGAAGTGTATTTGCCTTATATTAGAATGGCCAAGAAACAACGATTAAATCTTACAGTCCTTGGGGGGATGGCGCTGGAGAAGGAACTATTGGGCCCAGATTCAATGGTGAACATTGGGATGCCGCTAGTGGCAGCTATCTACTGGGAAATGGCTATCGTGCTTACAACAGTCGTTTAATGCGCTTCACTGCGCCGGATAGCTGGAGTCCATTTGGTGCTGGTGGTTTTAATACTTATGCATATTGTGATGGTGATCCGATAAACTTCAGCGACCCTAGTGGCCATATCAGCGGCTGGGGATGGGCGAGTATTATTGTGGGTGGTATCGGTCTTCTACTGGCGCCGCTCACGTTTGGCTTATCACTGAAATTTGGGGTAGGAGTTGCTTTAGCATTGACTGCCTTAGAAGCCGCTAGTGGAGCAACCGCCATTATTTCTGGTGCGCTGGAAGAAAAAAATCCTCAAGCTTCAGAGCAGTATGGCTGGGCCTCATTAGGGTTAGGTATACCTTCAGCCGCAATGGGAATATTTACGTTGAGTAAAGGTATCGCGAAAGGTGTCGGGGCGATAAAAAATACGCGATTGACCTTAGGTGGCACGATGAGGCAAGTTGAGTTGTTAGCTGATGGCTTATATACCTTTAGGGATACTTATAAAAATGCCAACCGTCTTAATATTGTTTCTCATGGTCAAGCGATTGGTGAGGGTTCACTGCTCGTTGTCCCACAAGGAAACGGATGGAGAAATATGGATGTTGACGAATTAGTTCAGCTTTTAAAATCTCGCTATAATTTTGATGATTATAGTAATGTCAGAACAATAGCTTGCTACTCTGGGGTGGGCGGAGAAAATTCTTTTGGTTATCGACTTGGACAGGTGTTGCAAAAGGATGTAAAAAGCTATACAGCACCGGTAACGGGTAACTTTTAAGTAACGGGTACCCCTGAAAAGCAGGGTATGACTGAGCTTTTTCGGGATGCGGAGCGAGCAAATCTTTATTCTGCTTTACAAGAAAAATTTGCCGCGCGGCATATTTATAGGGTTGATAAAACTAATCCATATTCAAAGTTTGACATATTTAATTATAGAGCATTTAGATATGAACCCATCAAATTTAAATATTAAATAGGTACCAACTAAGCATCGATTATTAAGACACAGTTTTATTTGAGAAAATAATATCACTGTTTAATTGCCTGCCATTAGGTACTGTTTTATTAAAACAGTACCTAATAGAATAAGTTATAATTAGCTGCGTTACATTTATTATCGTATAAAAAAGAACAACATGGCTAAAACTTATTCGTTCTATTGAAAGGAACGGTTTTCTATTGATCAGCGGGTTCTAAATAGTATGGTTATAAATTAACAATTATTAGCGATTTAATTTTATATTATAAATAAAATTTATAAAGTCATTAAGAAGGCAGTAAAAAATATTTTTTTAATGGATGTATTTAATTGCTATATTAAAGAAATAAGAATAATGGCGATGATAATTAATATCGCTAATATCGAGCTATTGGCTGCTATTTTATCTAGTTTATTCTTATTAATAATAAGCCATTATTTATAAACTATTTTACGTAGGTATAATAAATATTTTTCATTAGTTGAATCTATTAACTTTTTTTTGCAGCGATGCTTTTATTGTCATTTCAATAGCCTGTTTGGTTGTGGGATTACCTTGTATTAGTATGGTACCGTTCTTATACAAATAGATGCTGACTCCCTGCGGTAGTTGATAACAAAAACAATATCCTTTTGAGATTAGTTCTATTTTACTTAAACCGCATTTAGCTAAAAAATGGCTAAAAGTATCAAAGCTATATGGATATTTTAACATTATCTTTACCTTTCTGTAGTATTGCCTGGATATTATTTAATTTATAAAATATAAAAATTGTGATCTTTAATCAATATTATGATGATCAAATATTAATTTTATGTGCTAACTAAATAATATTAATCAATCACTAACTAGAACTAATAAATAAAGTGATAATTAGCGATAAAACTTGTTCGTTTATTTATTTCGATATTATGGCATTATTGTTATTAATTTTGTCAGAATCTACTATATTTGGCTTTTTGTTGTATATTGATATTAACCAATAGTGAGAATTTGAAGATAGAACTTAAATGATTTGCTGTAGTTACTATTTAATAAAATAAAAAATGATAAACGGTGATACAAAATTAGCATTTATCACCGTAAACATTTCTATTATTAATAATACCACCGTAGATAATTAAATTGTAAAGGCTAAGCTATGGTTATTTCTTTATTAAATAAACATCTTGCACTGCATTAATAAGGGCAATCCCTTCTTTCATCGATTTTTTAAATGCTTTTCTGCCAAGAATTAATCCCATACCACCGGCACGTTTATTGATCACGGCGGTACGAACCGTCTCTTTTAGGTCATTTGAACCAGCAGCACCGCCGGAATTAATTAATCCAGCTCGACCCATATAGCAATTTGCTAATTGATATCTCACTAAATCAATCGGATGTTCGGTTGTCAAATGGCTATATACCCGCTCATCGGTGTAACCAAAGCCAACAGCTTTGAAGCCACCGTTATTTTCTGCCATTTTTTGTTTAATAATGTCAGCACCAATTGTTGCTGCTAAATGGTTTGCTTGCCCAGTAAGATCGGCACTAGTATGATAATCATTTTTCCCTTTCTGAAAGGCTGGATTGCGTAAATACTCCCATAGCACCGTCACCATCCCCAGTTCGTGGGCGCGTTCAAAGGCAGCGGAAATTTCTTCAATCTGGCGTCGAGACTCCAGTGAACCATAGTAAATGGTCGCACCAACCGCAACCGCACCCATGGCAAAAGCTTGCTCAACACTGGCATAAAGCGTTTGATCATATTGAGTTGGATAACTGAGTGTTTCATTGTGATTCAGTTTTACTAAAAAAGGAATTTTATGCGCATAACGACGTGAAACGGCGGCTAAAACACCATAGGTAGAGGCGACGCAATTACATCCAGCTTCTATAGCCAGTTCAACAATATTTTTAGGATCGAAATAGAGTGGATTAGCTGCGAAAGAGGCCGCCGCTGAATGTTCGACGCCTTGATCTACTGGCAGAATTGAAAGGTAGCCACTACCGGCGAGTCTGCCGTGATCAAACAGGGTTTGCATTGAGCGTAAAACTGAGTTTGGGCGGTTATTATCTATCATGACGCGATCAATAAAATCGTTGCCGGGTAGGTATAATTTTTCCTGGGCAATGGTTTGGCAGCGATGTTGTAATAAACTGTCAGCTTCAGAGCCTAGCAGTGTCTCGATATCGGTCATGATTTACTCCCGTTTATTGACGATGTGATTGATTGTTATCCATTATCATTTGAAAAACAAGCAGCATTGCCTTAGTTAAGAGAGGTGGATCGCTTCAGTTTACGGTTAGTTTTCGCGTTGCTGATTAAAGTGGGGGCACTATTTTATTAACTATTTACTGTTATTCTGCTTAATAATATTGGCTGACAAAACAGTAGAAATTTATTAGTTACAAAAAGAAAAAGCTAACTCAAGGGAGATTGAGTTAGCAAAGAAGGTGGTTCCTAGTCTTACTATTAATTTCTAGTTCTACATTTTTCGCTAACTATCTTATGATAATAAATATTATGTTGCTGTGATCTAATACATAAAAATGGCATTTTTTCCTTAAATTATGCATTAAATTGTTATTTAAGATCGCCAAAATTAATAACAAAGAGTTATAACTAAAGCAAACTTGTTACTGTTTACTTTAGTATTTACAGCTATTTTACCGTTTGCCGTTGTTGTTTGCCGTGGGGATCTCTGGTTGTTGTCCCAGCTAAATTGCGAATTAATAACGCAAAATGCAGATCAACGTCCGCAGGAATGGCGAGGTAAACTTTATAGCCATTGCCTGGTGCCACTTGAATAGGTAGGTTTTTTTTATCAAATAAGTCAGTTAAGGTAAATTGGATATTACCAGCAGGTGTCATTAACTCTAAGTTATCACCTAGGCTGAATTTATTTTTTACGTCCACTTCTGCCAACCCATCTTTGCGTTGGCCGGTGAATTCACCGACAAATTGTTGGCTATCAGAAACAGAATAACCGTATTCATAGGTTTGGTAGGCATCATGTGTATGTCGACGTAAAAAGCCTTCGGTATAGCCTCGGTGAGCTAAGCCTTCTAATGTGGTTAATAAGGTCGGATCGAAAGGTTTACCTGCAACGGCATTATCAATAGCTCGGCGATAAACTTGAGCAGTACGAGCACAATAGTAGAACGATTTGGTTCGTCCTTCAATTTTTAATGAGTGAACGCCTATTTGAGTTAAACGTTCTACATGTTCGATTGCCCGTAGATCTTTCGAATTCATAATATAGGTGCCGTGCTCATCTTCAAAAGCGGTCATATATTCACCGGGACGTTTCGTTTCTTCAATCAAAAAAACTTTGTCGGTAGGTTGTCCATTACCTAAAGTTGGCTGAATATTTTTTATCTTGATCGGTTGGTGGTGATGAACAATATTACCGATTGCGTCTTCTTTTCCTTCCTGTACTTTATATTGCCAACGACAAGCATTGGTACAGGTACCCTGATTGGGATCGCGTTTATTGATATAACCTGATAGTAAACAACGACCAGAATAGGCCATACAAAGTGCGCCGTGAACAAAAATCTCTAATTCAATATCAGGCACTTGTTGGCGAATTTCCGCAATTTCTTCAATAGAGAGTTCACGAGACAAAATAATGCGACTTAATCCCATTTGTTGCCAAAATTTTACTGTTGCCCAGTTAACGGCGTTTGCTTGGACCGAAAGATGGATCTCCATGGCTGGAAATGTTTCTCTCACTAGCATGATTAGACCAGGATCGGACATAATCAAAGCATCCGGTTGCATTTCAATAACCGGAGTAAGATCACGAATAAAGGTTTTTAATTTAGCATTATGCGGCGCAATATTAACCACTACATAAAAACGTTTTCCCATTTCATGGGCTTCTTTAATACCTATAGCTAAATTCTCATGATTGAATTCGTTGTTACGAACACGGAGGCTATAGCGAGGCTGCCCAGCGTAAACAGCGTCAGCGCCGTAGGCAAAAGCATAACGCATGTTCTTTAGCGAACCTGCGGGAGAAAGTAATTCTGGCGTAAACATGATGAGTTCTCAATCTGATAACAAGTCAGTACTTATTCTTAAGCGGATAAGTTTTAAGTCGTTAATTCTAACGTCTTATGGGATGAAAGCCAAATTAACCGGCAGCCGGATTGGCAAAATTTAATTAAATTTGTTCCCAACGATAACCTAAACCGTATACTGAACGAATAAATTGCCGTTGTTTATCTAATAGTTGCAGCTTGCGGCGCAAATTTTTTATATGGCTATCAATCGTGCGATCAGTAACGATA
Organism: Arsenophonus nasoniae; assembly: GCF_004768525.1. Taxonomy (NCBI): domain Bacteria; kingdom Pseudomonadati; phylum Pseudomonadota; class Gammaproteobacteria; order Enterobacterales; family Morganellaceae; genus Arsenophonus; species Arsenophonus nasoniae. The sequence continues at coordinate 2,195,401 of NZ_CP038613.1, read as the reverse complement.
CGATAATCATCATAGAGATTATTCAGCAGTTTATCACGGGAAAAAACTTTACCGGGATGCTGGGATAAAAATTTTAATAAGCGAAATTCAGCCGGCGTTAATTCAACGGTTTGATGTTGAAAATGGATCTGATAAGCGCTGTCATCAATAATCAGCTTCAGATCGCTATTTTGTGCTACAGTTTGCCGATAGCAACGACGTAAAATGGTTTTAATTCTAGCGATCACTTCACGTGGACTAAAGGGTTTACAGATATAGTCATCAGCGCCAATCTCTAAGCCAACTAAGCGATCATGCTCTTCGGTTTTTGCTGTCACAATGATAATTGGGATGTCTGAAAATTGACGTAATTGACGGCAAATTGATAAACCATCCGTTCCTGGCAACATCAGATCAAGTAAAATCAGATCAGGGAAAAAATTTTTCACTTGTTTAATGACACTATTACCATCGAGTAACCAATCACTCTGAAAACCTGCGGCTTGCAGATAATCAACTAACAGTTGGCCTAACTTTGGTTCATCTTCAACAACTAAAATACGGTAGCAGTGATTATCGCAACTCATACACTTTGGCTTTTATGGTTATTATCTAACGGTAATTCTATGCTAATTTTTACCCCACCTAAAGAGGAGGCTGAAGCGATAATTTTGCCGCCATGGGCTTCAACAATATTGTAACAAATAGCTAAGCCAAGTCCTGAACCGCCACTGGCGCGATTACGAGAGTTTTCAACCCGGTAAAAGCGTTCAAAGATATAAGGATATTGATAGTCTAATAAGCCGGGCGTGCTGTCTTGCCAAATGAGATAAAACCGCTGTTGTGAAACATAACCTTGAATAACCAGTGAGCCTGGTGAGTGAGTATAACGCAAGCTATTTTCCAGTAAATTATGCCATAGTTGCGCTAAACGATCAGGATCTGCATTTAACGTTATTTTATTAGGCAGAGTAATATTTAACGTTATTTGTTTATCAATAAATCGGCTATGGTAGCTACTAATAGCTAACTCAATTTGTTGGACTAAATTGATATTTTTTTTTCGATAAACCAGTGAACCACGATCAGACAGGGATAACTGATGTAAGTCATTGACAAGTTTAATTAATATATTTGTTTCAGCCAATAAAGAATGTAATGTTGATACAGAAAGTGGCCGAACACCATCCTGAATGGCTTCGAGTTCACCCCGTAATATCGCTAATGGGGTGCGTAATTCATGAGAGATATCTGCCATATAATCACGCCGCATATGTTCATTTTTTTCTAATGTTGAGGCTAATTGATTAAAATCTTTAGCCAATTGGCCTAGTTCATCGCGGCTTGAGTTCCGTACGCGAACGGCAAAATTACCAGTAGTAAGTTGGTGAGTACCCTCAACAATATGTTTGATTGGTTTGAGAAAATTTCTGGCCAGTAAAAAGGTGGTGATCAGCGCCAGCAGCAATGAGAACATGGTTACCAAAGAACTGGTGATATGTTGTTGACGATCAAAATTAATATCCGCTTCACGACTGATTTTATCAGCTGCATTACTCATTACCCAACCCACTACCTGGTTATGATACTTGACTGGCTTTTGAATAATATCTTCACTGACAGTCGGTAATTTTCCACTGCCTGAAAGTCTCTCCATATTATGATCAACAATCCAAACTTGCGTACGCCAGCTTTTAGTTGAAGATTGCGTCGGCAGAAAGTTTTCTTGTTCCAGGGTATTAATGATCCTGGTTACTGCGCGGCCATTGTGTTGCAAAAATGTCCAATTACCGGTTTGCTGATATTGTTCCGTCAGGGCTTGAGCAATTAGGCTGGTACGTAATTCATTGGTTTGTTTTATGTAGCCAATAAAACCTTGCTCAAAAGTTAATCTAATTCCCCAATGCATAGTAAAAACGATCAACAGACAGAGGGCGAAGATAGCAAAAAAAAAGCTTACTAGTAACGCCGCTAAAATGTATTTTCATTCAAGCCTCGCCAACTGGCGTTTTTGTTGTAGATAGCCTTGAAGCTTATCGAAAGCGAGATAGACCACTGGCGTGGTATAGAGTGTTAATATTTGACTAACAATTAAGCCGCCAACAATTGTTATACCTAACGGTTGGCGTAATTCTGCACCCTCACCATTACCTAGCGCTAGCGGTAGCATGCCAAAAATCGCCGCGATGGTTGTCATTAATATGGGTCGAAACCTTAATAAGCTGGCTTTAAATATGGCATCGTGTGCGCTTAGCTGACCCTGCCTTTGCGCCTGAATGGCAAAATCCACCATAATGATGGCATTTTTTTTAACAATACCAATTAATAACATAATACCGATCAGCGCAATTAAACTGAAAGGGGTATTAAACAGTTCTAATGCTAATAACGCACCTAAACCAGCGGAAGGTAAAGTGGAAATAATGGTTAATGGATGGATATAGCTTTCATAAAGGATACCAAGAACAAGGTAGACCGCACCGATGGCGGCAATAATTAAAAATAATTGGGTTTTTAAGGTTTCTTGAAATATTTTTGCTGTACCCGAGAAGGTACTACGCACTGTAGGTGGCACACTTAATTGGATCATAGTCAGTTCAATGGCCTCCATGGCATCATTAAGGGTGTAACCTTCATTAAGATTAAAAGAAATCGTTGATGAAGCAGATAAGCCTTGATGATTAACACTTAACGGGGCATTAGCAGGTTGCCATTTGGCAAAAAAGGAGAGCGGAATTGCTTTGCCGTGTTTATTAATTACAAACATTTTCTCTAATGAACTGGCATCTTGGGTATATTCAGGTGCGACTTCCATTACAACTTTATATTGATTCATCGGTTGATAAATCGTTGATATTTGTCGCTGGCCGAAGGCATCGTTAAGTAAATTGTTAGCATCTTTAACGTTAATACCTAATTGTGCCATTCTGTCACGATCGTAAGTTATCGCCATTTCAGAACCTTTGTCCTCTTTGTCAGAATTAACATCGGCCAACTGTGGCAGCTGAGCCAGGGCTTTACGGACTTGAGGTTCCCACTGACGTAATTCATTAAGATCATCAGCAAGTAGGGTAAATTGATAACTGGCCGTAGCCTGCCGCCCACCAGCGCGAATATCTTGCACCGGTATAAGAAATAAGTTAGCGCCGGGTTCATTTGCCAGTTGAGTTCGCAATCGCTGAATAACTTGATTTGCCGTTTCTTGCCGCAGATTTTGGGGTTTTAAAGAGATAAACATAAAGCCGCTATTTATTCGGCTGCCACCAGTAAAACCGGTGACATTATCAATGCTCGAATCTTTTACCAATTGGGTCATGAATTGTGTCATTTTGCTTTTCATGGCTTGAAAAGAGATGCTCTGATCGGCCCGCACATAACCTAACAGTCGGCCGGTATCCTGTTCGGGGAAGAATGTTTTTGGGATACTGATATAGAGGTAAATGTTTAAACCGATAGTCGTTAGTAAAACTAATGATACATTACGTTGATGCGCTAAAACCCAATTTAATGTGACGCCGTAACTTTGTTGTATTTTTAATAATAGCCGACCCACGCCGCTTATTTTAGGTGGGCTGTGTTTTTGGGTTTTTTTTAACAGATAAGCACACATCATGGGGGTAAGCGTAAGGGAAACAAATAATGAGATTAAAATGGCTGTGGCTAAGGTAAGGGCAAATTCGTGGAAAAATCGGCCAATTAACCCTCCCATAAAGAAGAGTGGAATAAAAACGGCAATTAAGGAAATACTCATCGACAATACGGTAAAACCAACTTCACTAACGCCGATAATAGCTGCTTTATGTGGCGCTAAGCCATTTTCTATGTGGCGCATAATGTTCTCAATCACCACAATGGCATCATCGACAACAAAGCCGGTCGCGACCGTTAATGCCATCAGCGATAAATTATTCAAGCTAAAGCCACATAAATACATAGCTGAAAAGCTACCAATTAGCGAAACGGGTACCACAATCGCGGGAATAATGGTTGCCCGGCCAGAGCGTAAGAACAAGAAAACCACTAAGATCACCAAACCAATTGCAATCGCTAATGCTCGCTCAACTTCCGTCAAGGAGGCTCGAATTGTCGGTGTTCTATCTTGGGCAATGGCTAAATTAATACTTGCAGGTAACATTTTGCTAAGTTCAGGTAGCTCGGCACGAATACGATCGACGGTAGCAATGATATTGGCGCCCGCTTCACGGCGAATGACTAAAATAATCGCCGGTTGGCCGGCAGCCATACCGGCGGTGCGAATGTCTTGTACCGAGTCTTTGATCTTAGCAACATCTTGTAGTCTAACCACAGAGTTATTATGCGAATGAATAATTATCGGTTGATAATCGGCAGCGGTTTTTAATTCATCATTGGTTTTTATTTGCCAGCGTGATTGTTCATCATGAAGGTAGCCTTGTGGACGACGGACATTGGCATCATTAACCGCTTCTCTGACGGCATCAAGGGCGATTCCTTGATTAAATAGTGCAGTGGGATTGAGTTCAATACGTACTGCTGGCAGTGAACCACCGCTAACAGAAACTTCACTGACGCCGGCTATTTGGGCAAGACGTTGCGCCAGGCGCGTCGAAGCAATGTCATATATTTCACCGATTGGGTAGCTCTTAGAGGTTAAGGTTAGGATCATAATTGGCGCATCGGCTGGATTGGTTTTGTAGTAACGTGGCCGTGATGGCATGCCGGTAGGTAGCATACTTTGCGCTGCATTTAATGCGGCTTGTACTTCTCTGGCAGCACTATTAATATCTTTATCAAGATCAAATTCCAGCATAATGCTAGTACTACCCAATGAACTGTTAGAAGTCATTTCATTAATACCCGCAATTTGACCTAAAGCGCGCTCTAAGGGGGTCGCGACCGAAGATGCCATGGTTTCCGGTGATGCACCAGGCAGTGAGGCGGTGACTTTAATGACGGGGAAATCCACTTGTGGTAATGGTGCGATCGGTAGCAGCATAAACGTTAAAACACCGCATAGAGTAATTGCCACGCTAAGTAAGGTTGATGTTACCGGACGCTCGATAAATAATGCGAACAACTTCACCGTAATGGCTCCTCTCCTTTTAATGCCCGCTGATAATGGCGGCCAGATTTCCAATAATTTGCTAGCCTGTCAAAAAGTAGATAGATCACGGGTGTAGTAAAAAGGGTTAAGATTTGACTCAAAATTAAGCCACCGACCATTCCCGTACCTAGTGGTCGGCGTAACTCAGCGCCGACGCCGCTACTTAACATTAAAGGCAAAGCGCCAAGCAGAGCGGCCATAGTAGTCATCAAAATAGGTCTGAAGCGTAATAAACACGCTTGATAAATGGCTTCTTGCGGCGATAAACCTTGTTCTCGCTCTGCGGCTAAGGCAAAGTCGATCATCATAATAGCGTTTTTCTTGACGATCCCAATCAATAATATGATGCCGATCACGGCAATAATATCCAGTTCATAACCTGCCATCATTAAGGCTAATAGCGCGCCAACCCCTGCGGTGGGCAGGGTAGAAAGAATGGTGATTGGGTGAATAAAACTTTCATATAAGATACCCAGAACAATATACATGGCAATAATGGCGGCTAATATCAGCCATAAAGTATTAGCCAGTGCTTTTTCAAATGCTAAGGTTGCACCTTGGAATTGAGTAACAATCTCATGGGGTAATTTAATTTGATTTTCGATCTGTTTGATTGCCTTAACTGCCTCTTCCAACGAGCTACCTTTGGCAACATTGAAGGAAAACGTGGCCGAGGGAAACTGGGCTAAGTGATTAATTGATAAAGGGCCATAATGTTGTTCAACTTTAGCCAGAGTATTAAGTGGCACCATAGTATTTTGGTTGCTTCGCAAACGAATATTATTTAGTGCCGCCAGACCAACACCCCCTTCAACGCCATGCTCAAGAATAACTCGGTATTGATTGGCTTGGGTATAAATGGTCGAAATCATTCGCTGGCCAAAAGCATTATATAATGCGTTATCAATGGCCGACATACTGATGCCTAAACGACTGGCTGTATCGCGGTCAACTGTTACATTGGCAATTAAGCCTCTATCTTGCCAATCACTGCTTACATCAGTAAGTTGTTGATTGGCTTTTAATGCGGTGACAAGCTTAGGTACCCATAATGAAAGTTGTTCTAACGATGTTGCTTGTAAAGTAAATTGATATTGGGTGCGAGAAATCTGGGTATTAATGGTTAAATCTTGCATTGGCTGTAAAAATAACTTAAGACCGGCAATATTATTAACCGCATGTTGTAGCCGAGGGATAATAACGTCAATTCGCTCATGACGTTGATTTAATGGTTTAAGGGTAATTTGCAATCGAGCATTATTGAGGGCCGAATTGCTACCATCGACACCGACAAAAGTAACCACATTTTCTACTGCTGGATCGGCTAATATCCGTTCAGCCACTTGTTGCTGCTTGTCAGCCATTGCGGCATAAGAGCTCGATTGTGGTGCTTGGATTACACCTTGCAGTAATCCATTGTCTTGTAAGGGGAAAAAACCCTTTGAAATGATCATATAGAGGAGGGCGGTCAGTAATAATGTGCTGACGGCGATAGCCAATATTATCCATTCATGATTAAGAATGCGTTTAAGCCAGGCGCCATAAATCACAATCATTTTATCAAATACTATTTCACAGCCTTTTTCAAAACGATTATGTTTAATCTTTGCTTCAGCTTTCAGTAAGCGGGCACACATCATTGGTGTCAGTGTCAGGGAGACAACCGCCGAAATTAAGATAGCCACGGCCAGCGTAATGGCAAATTCACGAAACAAGCGACCGACAATATCACTCATAAAAAACAGAGGGATTAGCACAGCAATTAATGAAAAGGTTAATGAAATAATAGTAAAACCAATTTCACCAGCGCCTTTAAGCGCTGCTGTTAACGGTTTATCGCCTTTTTCCAGGTAGCGAGAGATGTTTTCAATTACCACAATCGCATCATCGACCACAAATCCCGTTGCCACCGTTAAGGCCATTAGGGTGAGGTTATTAATCGAAAAACCACAAAAATACATAACGGCAAAAGTACCCACCAGTGATAAAGGAACGGCGATGCTCGGAATTAATGTTGCGGTACCATTGCGCAAAAACAGATAAATCACCATGACAACTAATGCGATAGCCATTACTAATTCAAATTGCACATCTTTAACTGAAGCGCGAATTGTCGTTGTCCGATCGGTTAAGATATTCACTTTAACCGCCTTGGGTAAATTTTTAACTAATTCAGGTAAAATTTTTCGAATGTTATCGGTTGTCTTAATAACATTCGCCCCAGGTTGGCGTTGTACATTAATCACAATGGCCGGTTTTTGATTTGCCCAAGCGCCTAATTGCGTATTTTCCGCCGCTTGGGAAATCGTAGCAATATCCCCTAGCCGAATTGCGCCACCTTGCTTATAAGCAATAATGAGTGAGCGATAATCTGCTAATGATTTCATTTGATCATTAGCAGAAAGCGTAATTGCCCGAGCGGGACCATCGAGGCTACCTTTAGCTGAATTAACATTGGCATTGTTAATCGCTAGCCGGATAGTTTCATTATCCAGTTGCTGGGCTGCAACGGCTTGGGGGTTTAATTTAATACGTACTGCCGGACGTTGTCCGCCGGCGAGAGTGACTAATCCTACGCCATCGACCTGCGAAATTTTTTGCGCCACCCGGGTTTCAACCATATCTTGCAGTTGGGTCATGGGGAGGGCATTGGTGGTCACCGCTAAGGTTAAAATGGGCGGATCGGCCGGATTAACTTTGCTATAGACGGGTGGATAGGGCAGATCTTTCGGTAATAGGTTACTGGCCGCATTAATGGCTGCTTGTACTTCTTGCTCAGCGATATCCAGTGCCAGTGACAATTGAAAAGTTAACGTAATGACTGAAGAGCCGCCAGCGCTTTGGGAAAACATCTGTTTTAGTCCTGACATTTGACCCAACTGGCGTTCTAATGGTGCAGTAATAGCGGAAGTCATCACATCAGGGTTGGCACCCGGATAGAGGGTGACCACTTGTATGGTCGGATAATCAACTTGTGGCAAGGCAGAGACTGGTAAAAACCGGTAACCGATAATACCAGCCAATAAAATGGCAACCATAAATAGCGTGGTTGCTACTGGGCGTAAAATAAATAACCGGGAAGGGCCACCACTTTTTACCGGAGTCTCAAACTGCATTAAGATTTCTCCGTCGTATTGGCATAGGAAGTTAATTGATCGTTTGGGGTAACAACCTGAACTTTTACCCCATCAACAAGCCTATCGACACCATCGGTAACAACACCAACACCTGCGTCCAAACCAGTGCTAATAATAGTCTTTTGACCATCATGTAAACCCACGGTGACTTTCTGCTTGCTAACAACATTATTGTTATCTATTGTCCAGACAAAGTGACCAATACTACCCATCTGTAAGGCGGCGGTTGGGATCACTACTACATTTTTTAGCGTATTAACTTGCATATGGATATTAATAAATTGGTTAGGAAACAGTCTATTATCTTGGTTGGGAAAACGCGCCTTCATTTTTAATGTACCCGTTGTACTATCGATCTGATTATCGGTACTTAACAGATAACCGGCCGCAATTTGGGTGCTATTATTGCGATCCCAGGCGCTCACTGGAATTTTAGTGTTTTGCTGTTGCGCGATTTTGATCAATGGAATATCGGCCTCAGGTAGCGCAAAAAGGGCGTCAATCGGGGTTGTTTGGGTAATGATAACGATGGGGGTAGTTGAACTGCTGGTGATGAAATTACCAATATCGACCTGTTTTAAACCAACACGACCAGCAATGGGCGCGGTAATTCGGCTATAGGTCAGTTGCAGTTTAGCATTACTAATTGCCGCCTGATCGATTTTAACACTGCCTTCTGCTTGTTGAACCAAGGTTTGCTGTTTATCTAATTCTTGTTGTGAAATAACCTTACTGGCCGCCAGCTTTTGATAACGGGCTAAATCTTGTCGGGTATTACGTAATAGCGCCTGATCTTTGGTCAATTGTCCTTCTGCTTGTGCCAGCGAAATTTGAAATGGTCGTGGATCAATTTCCGCTAATAAATCGCCTGCCTTAACTGCTTGTCCTTCAATGAAATGCAGAGCCATTAATTGTCCTTGAACACGACTGGTTACGGTAACCGTATTGGCGGCTTGTACAGTACCGAGGGCAGTCAGAATATGAGGAATACTTTGACGCACTGATAATGCCGCTTGCACCGGTGGCAATGGTATTTTACGCGATTTAGTTGAACTTAGGCTTGGTGCTTGGGTTGTTGATAAGGAACCTGACATAGTAGTTTGTGGCTGAAAATAACGCCAGGCAAACATCCCACTAAGGGATAAAAGAACAATGGCAATAGCAAATATGACAACTTTTTGGCGGCGATTATTTTTGTTCATCATGTCCTTAGCATTCTTAATGTGCTGGCAATAGTAGGTATTTTTAATTGCTTAAATAAATTATTTACACTCTATAGTTTAGCGAGTATTTACTATAAAAAAATGAAGGAAATGTGGAAATTATACCAGTCAGTGTGCGACAAGCATAAATTAGCTAAATGGCATAGGTTAAAATAGTGATCATAAGCAAATCGGTTTAATACCACCCTCTAGATAAGTGTTTAATAACAAAAAAGAATTATTAACAGTAATTAAATAGTGGTTTTCTTAAACTTATTATTTTATTTTATCAATAACTAACATACCATCTCGCTTTCATTATAAATTAATCAAGGAATGATTATGCGAGTACCTACTAGTAAGAGTGCGGATCCTGCTATTAATTCAGCTCACACCTCATTAGACTCACCTTCTCGTTTTCAACGATTAAGTCAGGTAATCTCGACTATTTACAATGATTATAAGGTGGCAGTACATCGCAATAATTGTCACCGAATTAAGAAATTAGTTAACAAAGAGTGTAACTCTGTTAGCCAATTTTTAATTAAGATTAGTCTCAGTGGCAATAATTTGTCTGGTATTAATTTACAACATGCCAATTTGGCATCGCTACCCCTGAGTAGGGTCAATTTATCACACGCTAAATTGCAACATGCTGATTTAAATCACAGTAAATTGACAAATGCGCTATTAACAGCCGTTAATGTTAGGGGGTACAAGTTTTCGTGGGGCAAATTTAGCCAAGGTAAATTTATTAGGCATAGATCTAAAGAAAGTGGATTTAAGGGAGGTGGATTTCAGAGAAACGGATCTCTATACCACGACCTTACGTGGGATGAATTTAAGTTGCGCCAATTTTAGTCGCAAGGACTTAAGTAAGATGGATTTGCGTGGGAGTAATTTAAGTGGGACGAATTTGAGTGGTGTGGATTTATGTGGCGCTAATTTAAGTCAGGCTAAATTAGCGGGTGCAAACTTATGCGATATAAAGCTACCTTGCTGGAATGAGGATAATCTGGATCGCTATTTTAATCACATAAACAATCGGTCTAGTTTGCTTAAAACTATTGCTAGCATTGACGTTAAGTATCATAACGAGAAAATCTCGTTGGTTCACCAGTTAATTAATTCATTAGACCAGCGTTCTCCAGATATCTCACTATCATCGGTAGTAGAGCCCTTGTTAGATACGTTGGCTACTGTGCCCTATAATCAGGATCCGAAAATTATCAACTGGCTCAATAACAATATACTGCCGCTCTATTTGGCTAAGTATGATACCAGCATGATGCCAGTACCCGCTGATCCCCTGTTGGCAACGTTGTTAAGTTGTATTAACAAGCAACAGGAGCTGATGTTTAGCCATAATGGAGCCTTTATTCAGTTGATTTCACAAGTGATGGCGCGAGATAGTTGCCTTAGGCATCAGACTAAAACGCTATATAATCATTATCTACAAGATAACCGTGTAGCGTTTTATACAATGAATCCTGATTTTGGTAATTATGCTGGCAATCCTGACTGGTCAGATAGAGAGGCTAATAATTTTATTTTGCTCTCTAGTCAGCAAAATAGTCACTATGCCATGATGATGTCACAAAACCAGCTCCAGCAAATGTTGGATTCGCAAGGGAAAAAACAGATATCAATTGGTATGGTTTTTATCTCTATCAGGAACAGTGTCACCGATCATGCAAAACTGATCCACTAACGATCATCTAAAACTGATCCACTTGGTATTATTCGCACATTTTTGTACGGATAATTTATGTTAACCAAGGAGATATTTGTGGATATTCATGTTCGCTTTGCACAAGGACAAAGCCTTCGAAAAATTGCCAGTGAGTTGGGTATATCCCGTAACACCGTAAAACATCATTTACAACAACAGACAATGCCAACTTATGCTAAAAGAAGTCAACAACCGACTAAATTATCCCCCTTTAAACCTTATTTGCTTCAGCGAATTGAACTGGCTAAACCTGATTGGATCCCTGCAACAGTCTTATTTGATGAGGTAGTTGAAAACGGCTATCAAGGTGGTATTGCTCAATTACGCCGATTTGTTTGTCAATTTAAACCAAGCATTGTTCCCGAAGTAGTCGTCCGTTTTGAAACACAGCCAGGTCAACAAATGCAAATCGACTTCACCAGCATCCGGCGAGGTAAAATCGCTGAAAGCGTTTGTTGCCACGCTAGGCTATTCGCGTGCGAGTTATGTAAAGTTCTTTGATAATGAACGAGCAGAATCGTGGCAGCAAGGTTTAAGAGAAGCTTTCGACTACTTTGGTGGTGTACCACAGGAAGTATTGTGTGATAACGCAAAATCCCTCATCATCGAACGGGATGCTTATGCAGAAGGTGATCATAAATTACATGTCGAAATGCTTCAAATGTCGAAAGATTACGGGTTTAAATTGAAGGCTTGCAAGCCCTACAGGGCAAAAACGAAAGGGAAAGTAGAGCGCTTTAACCACTATTTAAAAAACAGCTTTATCGTGCCATTAAACACCGACCTTCGTGCTCATAATCTTGAACTGGATATTGAAATAGCTAATGCAAAAGTGGGTCCATGGTTACAACGCGTTGCCCATCAGCGAATTCATGGAACAACGTTAGAGAAGCCAGCAGATAGATTAGCTAAGGAAGTGAAGTCTCTTCTACCCTTACCAGCAAGGGTTTGCCAATCTATCCCACAGACTAATACGCTTAATATCCCTATCGTACCGCCCTTGAATCTGTCAGTTTGCAACACTCAATCAGCGTATACGAAGCATTACTGGGAGGTGAACATGTTATTGCATGAACAAATTGAACACCTGTGTGAGTCATTGAAATTAAATTCTATTCCGACTCATTGGTCATCACTTGCCGAAAATGCATTGCCCAAGACAAAGCTACGGAGAGTTTTACTGTCCCTGTTAAAATGTGAGCAACAACAACGAGATGAACGAACTCGTAATCTTTTGAGTCGGATGGCAGGATTCCCAGCACATAAAGAACTTAATACGTTCGATTTTAAGTTTGCAACGGGGATCCCCAAACAACACATACAGGAATTAAGCGCATTAACGTTTATTGAACGTAATGAAAATGTCGTGTTGCTTGGCCCAAGCGGTGTAGGCAAAACGCATTTAGCTATTGGGTTAGGATTAAAAGCAGTACAGGCCAAGAAGAAAACCCGCTTTACCACGGCAGCTGAACTGATGTTGCAACTCTCAACTGCCAAACGACAAAATAAGCTCAAACAATATCTATCACGTTCGGTGATGGCCCCGAAGTTGTTGATTATCGATGAGATTGGATACCTGCCGTTTGGGCGAGAAGAAGCAAACCTGTTTTTCAATGTGATTGCCAAGCGTTATGAGCATGGCAGTGTCATATTGACGAGTAACCTATCATTTGGGCAATGGCCAAGTGCTTTTGCTGATGACGCAACATTAACTGCCGCTATGCTTGATCGTTTACTTCATCATTCGCATGTACTGCAATTAAGCGGTGAAAGCTACCGATTGAAAGATAAGCGGCGCTCAGGAGCAATAACTGAGTAAAACAGTGGATCAATTTTGATTGATCGGATTTAGATAAAAAGTGGATCAGTTTTCGGTGATCGTTGACAACAGGAGAATATTGGCCCGGCAGATTATCAGTTAGATACCCTTTTTCAACATCATTTTAAATTATTTATGGCAAACTATTGTTTTCATCAACAGCAAGCTAAATTTGCCAAATTATTGGCTACTTTAGAATTAGGTGAATTCCAGTCCACTTTTCAAACTGCGATAACGCAAGGTTTTTCTAAAAAAAAGTTAATCGATTTTTCCAGTCAGAATAAACTGACAGACATATTCAACAATAAGCTTGAGCCATATACGGAAAGTGGCGTAACCGGTTATCGCTTAACCGCTGATTACACGCAACAATTGCTGCAAGCTTATAATTTATCTACTGCGGATAAAACCACTCAGGCGCAAACCTTATTAAGCTTGGCCGCTGTTTTTAGCAAATATTCTTCTAGTGCCATATTTGGTACGGAAACTGAGTCACCGAATGTATTAAGGTCTTTTGCTTTTGCTCTTATGACGCAGGCCTATCAATTGGCACCGCAAACATTTGCTTCGAAAAAACAGTATAAAGACTGGGGCGACCGATTGCTGGGCTACAATAACGCATTTAGTTGTACGGCGGTGTTATCAACTATTATGGTAGAGCATATCAAACAACATTTTCCAACCACCTTAACAGGAATTATGCCGCCGGCCTGGAGTTAGTCGCGCTGATTTTATTGCCTTAAACTTAATCGATGATGCGTCTCTGATTGCTGGTTATTAGGGACGTTAATTCTATTGCGTTCGTTCACAAATTTGTCTAGTAGATAAACAACATAATTGGCTGAAAATAGTTTTTATGTTAGATAAAATAGATAATTAATAGCAAAAAATGGCAAAAATAATCATTAATTGTCGTTAAATAGCGGTTTTGTGCAATCATATTCCATCAATCACTCATATATTACCCGCTCTAATTATAAATCAATCAAGGAGTGATTATGCACGTTTCCCCTTCTAAGGGCGCCAATTCTGTCTTTCGCTCAATGGATACAGCCTCAGAGCCACTTTCTGATTTAGCCATTTTAAGGCAAGCCATCCCAGATGATTGTAGTGTTGATGACAAAAGGGATTTACAACAGCAAAAGCGCGATATTTTGGATAAATTAATTAAGCAACGTCAGGTTGGTGCTGAGCTGGATTTGAGGGAAATTGAACTAAAAGAACTTGATTTAACTAGTGTCAATTTACGGTCTGTTAATTTAGAGCGGGCTAAATTGCAAAAAGCGAATTTAGCCAAAGCCTGTTTAAGTGAGGCCAATCTGCAAATAGCTAATTTGTCAGATGCCACATTAAAATATGCTAGATTGGCTAATGCCAATCTTGATTATACTAATCTCACTAATGCTAAATTAAATATGGCAACATTGAGCCATGCTCAGTTACATAGGAGTAAGCTAATAAAGGCGGATCTCAGTTATGCGAATTTGAATCACGCTGAGCTGAATATTGTTGAACTACACGAAGCAATTTTGAATAATACTAAGTTAATGAATGCAAATTTACAGCAAGTACTATTTTTTAAGGCTGAACTGCAACAGGCTAATTTTAGTAATTCTAATCTGCAATCCAGTGTTTTTATCGAGGCCAATCTGTCAGATGCTAATTTGAGTAATACTAAACTATATTTTGTTAATTTTACTAAAGCTAAGTTAAATGGTGCTAACCTAAAGGATGCTAATTTTCTTGGTGCTAATTTAAATGGTGCCGATTTAACGGGCGCTAATTTAGCCGGGGCAAAGCTAACTGAGATCGCTTTACCTGATTGGAGCAATGGTGATTGTTTAGATCGTTATCTAAACCATATCAATAATAACTCTAGTTTACTGACAACTATCGACAGTATTGATGCTAAATATCATGACCAGAAAATAGCCCTGGTTCACCAACTAATTGATTCATTAAACAAATGCCTTACAAAAGTTTCACTATCATCGGTGGTAGATCCCTTATTAGATACATTAGCGAAAGCGCCCTATAACCAGGATCTGAAAATCATCAACTGGCTTAATAATAAAATCTTGCCACTCTATTTGGCTAAGTATGATACCAGCATGATGCCAGTACCCGCAGACCCTATTTTGGCAACCTTATTGACTTACATTGAAAACAAGCCAGAGCTGATGTTTAGCTATAATGGGGCCTTTATTCAGTTGATTTCACAAGCGATGGCGGGTGATAGTTGCCATAAAGAGCAGGCAAAAACGCTATATAATCATTATCTGCAAGATAACCGTGTTGAACCTTATACCAAGAACCTTAATTTTGCTAATTATGCCGGCCATGCTGATTGGTCTGATAACGAAGCTAATAATTTTATTCTGCTTTCTGCCGAACAAAATAGTCATTATGCCATGATGATATCACCAGATCGATTACGCAGTATGTTAGATGTTGAGACAAAAAGTAATATGATCTGGAATGGTTTTTATCTGTTTCAGGGCGGAGAGGTTATTCCAACTGAACGGCAAGATTTTTCATTAACCGATCTTTTTAATCATCATTTTAAAATATTTGCATCGAATTACCAATTTCATCAACAGCAAGCTAAATTTGGCACATTATTGGCTACTTTAGAATTAGGTGAATTCCTGTCCACTTTTCAAACTGCGATAACGCAAGGTTTTTCTGAAAAAAAGTTAATCGATTTTTCCAGTCAGAATAAACTGACAGACATATTTAACAATAAGCTTGAGCCATATACGGAAAATGGCGTAACCGGTTATCGCTTAACCGCTGATTACACGCAACAATTGCTGCAAGCTTATAATTTATCCACTGCGGATAAAACCACTCAGGCGCAAACCTTATTAAGCTTGGCCGCCGTTTTTAGCAAATATTCTTCTAGTGCCATATTTGGTACGGAAACTGAGTCACCGAATGTATTAAGGTCTTTTGCTTTTGCTCTAATGGCGCAGGCCTATCAATTGGCACCGCAAATATTTGCTTCGAAAGAACAGTATAAAGACTGGGGCGACCGATTGCTGGGCTACAATAACGCATTTAGTTGTACGGCGGTGTTATCAACTATTATGATTGAACATTTAAAAGCCCATTTCCCAAGCACATTGGCTGGTATTATGCCGCCGGCCTGGAGTTAATACTGGCATTTTTATCGTGAAATAATCAGTTTTTTATCAAAAGTATCCGTCTTATGACGAATACTTTTTTGTTTAATTAACGATGATGTTATTAACGACTTAATGCATTTTTCTTAGGGTTATGAGTATCAGAGTTGGATTTGTCTAGTTGCTAATTTGACCATCCTTTATAAGCCAAGGGTAAAAAGCCAATCAAAATAGCTAATACTGCTACGGCACTGACATAATAAGCGGGCGCCAGCTGAGACTGTTGTAGCCAGAAACCAGTAATAATTGGCGTTAAGCCACCAAAAATCGCATAGGCGATATTATAAGCAAAAGACAGGCCGGAATAGCGGATTGCGGGTGGAAAGGCTCTGGTAGCCACAATCGGTGTTAGAACCACTGCGCCGACAAACAGTCCCATAATACCATAATAACTACTTAACGCTAAAAATGAGAGGGTGGGTGATAATATATAATAAAAATAGCTAGTTGAAATGATAAGCCCGCTGTAGGCAATGAGCATCGTGATACGTGAACCAATTTTATCACTTAAGTAACCCCAAAAAATACAGCCAACGGTTAACATTAATACCGCAATGCAATTAGCTTGCAAGGCGCTATTCCGATCAATATGGTAGATGCCGCGTAAAATAACGTCAGGCGTCATTAAAATGATCACGATAATAGCGGTAGATAAAGACCAGGTTAACCCAGCGGTGATCAAACAGGCCTGCTTATGTGAAGTTAAAACCGTCTTGATCGGTAACTCATTACTAAGCGCTTTTTGTGCCGCTAACTCTTTGAATATCGGAGTTTCCTGTAAAAAACGGCGCAGATAGACAGAAATTAAGCCAAATAAACCACCGAGAATAAATGGGATACGCCAGGCAAAGTCAATAATTTGTTGTTCGCTAAAGTGATATTCAATGCTAATGGCAATCATAGAGCCAAGTAAAATACCGCCGGTAATACCCGAAGTCAGTATGCCAATACCTAAACCATAACGCTGTTTTGGTGTGTGTTCAGCGATAAATACCCAGGCGCCGGGCATTTCCCCACCAATTGCTGCCCCCTGCATAATACGCATTAATAGTAATAGCAATGGAGCGGCACTACCAATTGTTGCATAAGTGGGTAGGGATCCGATGACTAAAGTAGGCAGTGCCATCATAAATATACTCAGGCTGAACATGCGTTTACGACCGATTTTATCGCCATAATGCGCCATAATAATGCCACCTAACGGACGAGCCAAATAACCGGCGGCAAATAACCCAAGCGTTGCCATCAGCGCGAGAAATTGATTGCCACTCGGAAAAAAAAGTTGCGAGATGATCTTGGCGTAAAAGACAAAAATAACAAAGTCATAAAACTCAAGTGTGCCACCTAACGAAGATAGACCCAGTGTTTTATAATCTTGTTGATTTAATGGCCTGGCAACAGGCTGGCTTTGCATGTTGGTTAGCGATGGCATGTTTTATCCTTTTTATTTTATTAATTGGAAAATAGTGTATGAGTATGCGGGATAAATTATTCTAACAATTGGTGCAATTTGTTGATTGTTTTTTATTTTTCAATCATAAAAGATTAAAGTAATAATGATATTTCATTTAACTGAAATCGTTATCCGTTTATCATCTGGAAGTTATAATCATAATCTTCTATTTATCGCGGTTGTCTATATAAACATCAATAGCGGATTTTATAATATCTTACTTTGAACGAGCTTTAAATGGGCTAAATATTAGGTTATTAGTTTTTAATTAAATGGATAACTAGCAAAATCAAGGATGGAATTTAAATAAGAATGCATTTTATTTTAGTAATATAAATAGATTAAATTGTTATATTTGAATTCATACATAGAGAAAAATTTGCTTACTAATTTAAATAAAAAAGATGTTTAAGTAAGTTAGGTTGCAAGGCGCTATTCTAATATTACAGTAATAGATTAGCGCTAGCGTTTCAAATTAGAAAAAGAGTTGCTAAGCCTAAGAAAATAAAGAAGCCGCCGGTATCAGTTATTGCGGTTATCATCACACTTGAGCCAATGGCCGGATCTCGATTCAGTTTTACCATAATTAATGGGATAATAACACCCATTAATGCGGCCATCATTAAGTTCAGTATCATGGCTAACGTCATCACTGCACCCATCTCTAGGTTACCATAAAGTAAATAGGTGACGATGCCCATTATTCCGCCCCAGACAATGCCATTAATTAAGGCCACCCCTAGCTCTCTCAGTAAGAGAAATGAGAAATTACCAGTCTGGATCTGATGTAAGGCAATCGCCCGCACAATCATGGTAATAGTTTGATTGCCAGTATTGCCACCAATGCCGGCTACAATCGGCATTAATGTTGCCAGTGCGACCAGTTGTGAAATGGTATTTTCAAAAACGCCAATTACTCGAGAGGCGATAAAAGCGGTGCATAGGTTAATGGCAAGCCACGTCCAGCGAGTTTTTACCGCTTGCCCAACGGGCGCAAAAACATCTTCTGCTGGACTTAATCCCCCCATTCGCCGAATATTACTATCACTCTCTTCATTAAGATTATCAACTATATCTTCAACGGTTAACCGTCCCATTAATAACCCATTATTATCAACCACAGCAGCAGAGATCAAGTCGTATCGTTCAAAAGCACTCGCGGCATCTTCCGCTTTTTCGTCGGGTAAGAAGCTTACTGTGGCGGTTTTCATCACATCAGCCACGGTTTTTGTTGGTAATGCGGTTAAAATTGTTGTTAAGGGTAATTCCCCTTGTAAGCGATTTTGCATATCAACAATAAAAATTTTATCGGTTGCTTCAGGAATATTGCCTCGTTGCCGGAGATAGCGTTGAACAGTTTTCAGGCTAACGTTAGGTCTAACGGTAATAAATTCAAAATCCATCATTTGGCCAACGCTATCTTTTGGATATTGCAAAACTTCTCGGATCTGATTACGTAGACTGGGATCAAGATAAGTTAATAACCGACGCATTGTATCGCGAGGCAAATGTTCGGCGATATAGGCTTGTTCATCAACATGTAGATTAGCAACAGCACGTAGCAATTCTCTATCCGACATGTTTTTTAGTAAACTTTCCCAGACTGAGGTTGAAGCCTCAACTAATACCTGGCCGCGTATATTATTATCAATTAAATACCATAACGATGAGCGTTCATCATAAGGTAACATTTCTAATAGATCAGCAATATCTGCTGCATGTAAGGCATTCAACAGTGATTTAAATTGGATGATTTTTTGATCATGTTTTACGATTGATGAGCTTTGCTGTTTGTTATGTTGCGTGGCTAATATTTTAATTGTCTCTTCATTTTCCATAAAAAGCGTTAAAATATCTTGCCTAATTTGGGCCAGCTTTTGGGAATGCGGATTAATAAGTGAGGTAATATTTGATGAAAAGGCTGGTTGAGACATGGTTATCCTTAAATAATAATAGTCGTAACCTATTATCAGGTATTATCATTTATAAGACTTTTGATTAAATGCACACATTATTTAAACAACTACTATCAGCAGCAGGATAGATAAGTTATCAGATAGAAATTAAGCAGTTAAATTAGATTTATATTTGGTAAATTTTATTTTTTATAATACCAAAATATCAAGCAGATTCCTCTTTAATTTTTAATTTCCAACCAGGTACCTCTTGCCAGTATTTTTGTTCTTTTTCTAAATCTAGCAGCATTAATGCATTTTGCTGTAAATAGTGAGCAGGAAAGGTCAGCCTCCAATGACTTTGATCAGTTTTTAAACGCAGTGAATTTGGCGTTGTGGTTGATTGACGTTGATTATTAAGCAGCGTAGCCAAGCGTAAGAGTTGGATCATGGGTAAAAATTGTTTTTTCTTAAACAGATTAAACTTTGGAATATCTTCAGACTTGATGCTTTTTTTATGATATCTCACCAAAGTTGCCAATAATAATTGTTGCTCTTGGTTAAATCCAGGCAGATTAGTATTGTGTAAAATGTAGGCAGAATGCCGGTGTAAACCATTATGATTTATATTTAATCCGACCTCGTGCAGCATAGCGGCCCAGATAAGTAGCACTTTTAATTGTGGATTAGCCAACTTGGGATTTTGTTTAGCCCATTGTTGATAAAGAATTTCGATGGTTTTTGACACTCGCTGGGTTTGTTCACGGTCAATATTATAGTGTTCAGCTAAACTTAATGCGGTGCGTTGGCGGATGTCCTGATGACGAAAACGTCCTTCCATTTCATATAGAACGCCTTCACGTAACGCGCCGTCAGATAAAGATAATTGTTTGATCTGCAGGGAATCAAATATTCCACATAAAATGGCCAACCCTGGCACAAAAACGTGCGCACGCTCTGCTGATAATCCAGGTAGATCGAGAGATTTAAAATTTTTATACTTTAGAACTAATTTTTTTAGTTTAGTTAAGCGCTCAGGGGTGATGATGCCATCTGAGTCACCCAACTGGCAAAGGACTTCATGGATTGCTTTGATGGTTCCTGAAGCACCAAAAGCACAGTCCCAACCTTTCATTTGATATTGGCAAGCCAGATTTTCTAGTTTTTGCCGGCTTGCAAAATAGGCGCGCGCAAAATTAGTTTCATTAATGATATTATTGGCAAAAAATTGGCGGCCATAACTGATGCATCCCATTTTACGGCTTTCCATTAGTAAAGGCTTAAAATCTTCACCAATAATAAGTTCCGTTGATCCACCGCCAACATCAATCACCAACTTCCGCCCTTTCTCTGGCTGGGTATGTTCGACACCCATAAAAATGAGTCGCGCTTCTTCTTGGCCTGAAATAATTTCGATCGGGTAGGGTATAATGGCTTTAGCGCGTTGTAAAAACGCTTTGACGTTAATTGCTTCTCGTAAGGCATGCGTGCCAACAATACAGACATTATCTGCGCTAAAACCTTGTAAACGTTCAGCAAAAAGCGCTAAGCAGGTTAAGGCACGCTGAATTGACTCTTCGTTTAATTGGTTATGCTCATCTAAGCCATCAGCCAGATGAACGCGTTTTTTTATGCGGGTTAAAATTTGTAGAGCGCCATTAACAATTCGCGCGACAATCATATGAAAGCTATTAGAGCCTAGATCAATGGCAGCAATTTCCATCGGCCTCGATGCTGAAGGTTTTGTTAATGGCATAGTGTTAAGCTCTTGTCTCTGGATGTTCTAGTGATTTTAAATAATCGTAGACAGCAAGTTGGGCTTGGATTTTGCGTTTATTACCGCGTGGTACGTAACGATTAGTTAACTCTTTATCGATATAACGAGCTTTAACTGTATCGTTAAATTGTAATTCAAGAATGTCGAGCACGCGTTGTTTCAGTTGTTGATCAACCAATTTAACCGCTACTTCAATCCGAAAATCGATATTGCGCGTCATCCAATCAGCCGATGAGATAAAGACTTCTTCGTTGCCATTGTTACTAAATACATAAACTCTATCATGCTCAAGAAAGCGGTCGACAATGCTAGTAACTTGAATATTTTCACTAAAATTAGCTTGGCCTGGAACCAGTGAACACATGCCGCGGATAAGCAGACGAATTTTTACCCCAGCATTGGAGGCATCATAAAGACGATTAATTAACTCTTTATCGTCTAAGTTATTAATTTTTAGCAAGATAGCGGCTGCTTTTCCTGCCTGAGCGTTGGCAATTTCCCGATCGATCAATTGCGTCAGCCGAGTGCGTGAATTTTGCGGTGAAACCATGAGATTTTCAAAACTGACGGGTCGGTAAGGATTTTCAATAAAATTAAATACCCGTCTTACTTCATTGGTAATTTGTTGATTTGCCGTTAATAAGGAATAATCGGTATAAAGGCGTGCCGTTTTTTCGTTAAAATTGCCGGTGCCAATGTGGGCATAACGAATAATTTCTCCTTGTTCGAGGCGAGAAATAATAAAAAGTTTAGCGTGGATTTTCAGGCCAGGCGCAGAGAAAATAACATGTACTCCGGCTTCAGTAAGATGCTTAGCCCAATGGATATTGGCCTCTTCATCAAATCTAGCTTGTAGTTCAACCACCACGGTGACTTTTTTGCCGTTGTGAGCCGCATTAATCATCGACTCAATGATGCGCGAATCCTTAGCTACACGATAAATATTGATTTTAATTGTTAATACATTGGGATCAAAAGAGGCTTGGCGTAATAATTCTATCGTATGTTCAAAAGTGTAATAAGGGTAGTAGAGGAGAATATCTTTTTCTCTAATGGCATCAAATCCATTACGAAAGTTATCAAAACGACGATGACGTAAGCGTGGCAGTGGCTTATTAAGTAAATTTTTATTACCTTCATTTGGAAATTTAATGAAATCTTTAAAGTTATGATAACGGCCACCGGCAATAACTGAGTCATCATTAGATAGTCCGAGTTTTTTTCTCAGCAGCGCTACCATTTCATCGGGCATGTTGCGTTGATAAACAAAACGAACTGGTTCGGCATTAAGACGCTGTTTTAAACTGGATGACATCAACTCTATCATGCTAGATTCCATCTCAGTAGTTAAATCATATTCCGCATCGCGCGTCATTTTCATGGCGTAGGCGTTTAATTGGTCGTAATCAAAAAAGCCTTTAAATATTTCGTCGAGACAATAACGCAAAATATTATCTAGCAAAATCATTGATTTCCTGCGTTTCGGCATTTCAGGCGGTAAGTGAATAAATCGAGGCTGTTTGCCGGCTGGAATTTCGAGTAAGGCATATTGAATATGCTGTCCTTGGATAATCTCAACGGCTAAATAGGTATAGTCATCTTTTAGGAATTCAACTAAATCCGTTTCTGGTGTGATCAAAATAGGCGTAATATGTTGACGAAGTTGTTGGCGAAAAAATTGTCGTAACCAAATTTGTTGGTTTGGTGAAATTTGCCGTTCGTTAATGAGAAAAATTTGATTATGCGCCATTTCAAGTAACAGCTCGTTATAGAGGGAGTCAAATTCTTGATCGAGCTTGGCAACTTTACTTTCAATTCTCTTAAGTAGCTGGCGTGAACTGGATGCTGTTCCTCGTTCTTCATTAATTAATATTCGGCGCTTAACATCGGCAAATCTAATTTTATAAAATTCCTCAAGGTTATTGGAATAAATGCCCAAAAATCGCATGCGTTCAATCAGCGGATTACGTTTATCTGCTGCTTCTTGCAAAACTCGCTCATTGAATGATAGCCAACTGATCTCTTTTTCAGTATAGAGTCGATCTTGAGACATCTTTACTCCATAACCAATATTGTTATTTAGTAATACGGGATATTGATACTTACCAGCTTATCTGATTACTGATGATTTTTCAGGTATTTTATTGCTCTCTACGCGAGATTTTTTTTTCATTTCACTGTATTGATGTTGAAAAATACTCATGCGAATGACGGTACGATATTTGCCATTAATAAAAAATTCATCCACCAGATCGCCTTCAATATGAAAACCCAACTTTTTATAAATATGCAGCGCTTTGGTATTTTCTTTATCGACAATCAAGTAAACTTTATAGAGGTTTAAGACCGAAAAGGCATAATCCATTGCTAAGTTAGTGGCTTTTGCTGCGTATCCTTTACCTTGAAATGCCGGATCAATAATAATCCCAATTTCAGCTCGGCGATGAATGTAATTTATTTCTACTAATTCGATTAAACCAATTTTAGTGCCTTCATTTTCTATAATGAACCGACGTTCTAACTGATCATGAATATGTTTATCATACAAATCGCTTAATTCAACAAAGGCTTCATAAGGTTCTTCGAACCAATAACGCATAACACTGGCGTTATTATCTAATTGATGGACAAATGGGAGATCTTCACGTTCTAGCGGTCGTAGTGTAATCGACTCGTTTTTTTTGCCAGTAGGCATTGGATACCTCGATTGGAAGTAAAACTTAGCATATAAAATAGTCACTATGGATGTTCTGTATTTTTAGTCACTTTGATCAGGCAAAAAAATAGCAGAATCAAGCTGAGTGATAAATAAGAGCAACTATATTTTAGCAATAAACTCAGCTTTCGATAACTAATTCGTTAAGTATTGGTTGATTATTACTACAAAATTAATCAATTAGAATTGGTTTAAGTATGGATTATATTAGTATACAACGTTGTGATGCCATAGGCATCACATAGTGAGGGATAATGTTAATCTTCATCACTGGCGTAACCTTGTTCAGGAAGTTTACAACCATCTAAGAAAGCTGAATTATTAACCATCACTAATCGACCTTCAACAAACCAATTAATGACTAATGGATAAATACGATGCTCTTGTGTTTGAACGCGCGCAATAATGTCTTGCGGCTGATCTTCAACAAAAATAGGCACTTTAGCTTGTAAAATAATCGGGCCTGCATCCAATTTCTCAGTGACAAAATGAATAGAAGTACCATGCTCTTTATCACCATTTGCCAGCGCTTTACGGTGGGTATTTAATCCAGGATACTTAGGCAATAGAGAAGGATGAATATTAATTATTTTACCTAAATAATGGCTGACAAAGCGTGGTGTGAGAATGCGCATGTAACCCGCCAGTACAATCAGATCTGGCTGATATTGTGCTAGCTCGGTCATGAGTGATGCATCATAAGTCTGGTTATCAACGTAATCCGCTTTTGGCATCACAACCGTTGGGATCGAGGCTTGTTTAGCCCGTTCTAAACCATAGGCCGTCGGATTATCACTGAAAACTGCACTAATTTTTGCGGTAATATTTTGTTTTTGGCAAGCATCAATAATGGCTTGTAAATTGCTGCCGTTGCCAGAAATTAAAACCACGAGATTTTTCATTTGCTGATCGTCACCTGTGGTTCATTCGCCTTGCTCGCGACAATTTTACCAATAAGCCAGGCGTTTTCACCTAGTTGATTGAGCAGTTGTAACGCGTCAGAAACTTCTTCTGCGGCTATTACCATTACCATGCCAACGCCACAATTAAAGGTGCGGTACATTTCATGCGTCGTTACATTACCGGTTTGTTGTAACCAACTAAATATGGCTGGCCATTGCCAGCTCGCACCATCAATTTGTGCTTGGGTATTTGCTGGTAAAACCCGTGGAATATTTTCCCCAAAACCACCACCGGTTATATGGGCAATGGCATGAATATCCAGTTTTTCAATTAACGCTAGAATATTTTTAACATAAATGCGCGTTGGGGCTAACAAGCTTTCTGCCAGTGACTTATTTTCTAGTTGTGTCGTGGTTGGATCTACTTGGCTTAGCTGTAGAATTTTTCTAATTAATGAATAGCCATTGGAATGGGGGCCACTAGAACCTAAAGCAATCAGGGCATCGCCAGCTTTAACTTTGCTACCATCAATAATTTTTGTTTTTTCGACCACACCAACACAAAAACCGGCTATATCATAATCGTCGCCATGATACATACCCGGCATCTCTGCTGTTTCGCCACCGACCAGAGCACAGCCTGATTGTTTACAGCCTGCGGCAATGCTTTTGATCACACTGCTCGCTGTGTCTACATCTAGTTTACCAGTTGCATAATAATCGAGAAAAAATAGGGGCTCCGCACCTTGAACAATCAAATCATTAACACACATGGCAACCAAATCAATGCCAATGGTATCATGGCGTTTTAAGTCCATAGCTAATCGCAGTTTGGTTCCAACACCATCGGTGCCGGAAACTAATATTGGCTCACGATACTTTTGTGGTAAGGCACATAGTGCGCCAAATCCCCCTAATCCTCCCATTACTTCTGGGCGGCGGGTTTCTTTAACTGCCCCTTTAATACGTTCGACCAGTGTATTACCTGCATCGATATTGACACCAGCATCTTTATAGCTGAGAGAAATTTTATCTGTCACAGCAAGCTCCCAAGGCGATTGCATTTAGTAAAATAGATGGAAACGGCATAATTCTACCAGCCTAAGCAAACGTTTGCGAGACTCTTTATTGGTTTTGATAATAAAGTGCAAAAGGGCGTAAAATAAATTTTATATATGGGGAACCTTAATCTAGCAGTGGAAGAGGGCAGAAAAAGGGCTATAATTTGCTAATTTTTTATTTGTAGATAGTTTGTACTGAAGGAGAGTAGCGTGAAAATCGTTGAGGTAAAACACCCGTTAGTTAAACATAAATTGGGTTTATTGCGGGATAAAGATATTAGTACTAAACGTTTTCGTGAATTGGCCTCAGAAGTGGGCAGTCTTTTAACTTATGAAGCAACAGCTAACTTAGAAACCGAGACCATTGCAATCGAAGGTTGGTGTGGTCAGGTAAACATCGAGCAAATTAAAGGAAAAAAAATTACCGTTGTGCCAATTTTACGTGCTGGATTGGGAATGATGGATGGGGTATTGGAAAATATTCCTAGTGCCCGTATAAGTGTTGTGGGTGTTTATCGTGATGAAAAGACATTGGAGCCTATTTCATATTTTCAAAAGCTGGCTTCAAATATTAATGAACGCATGGCATTGGTTGTTGATCCGATGTTGGCCACCGGTGGTTCAATGATTGCTACGATTGATTTACTTAAACAAGCAGGCTGTCAGGTTATCAAAATATTGGTATTAGTTGCCGCTCCCGAGGGTATTAAAGCACTAGAAGCAGCCCACCCCGATGTTGAACTCTATACCGCATCGATTGATGATCATTTGGATGAACATGGTTATATTGTTCCGGGTTTAGGTGATGCGGGCGATAAGATATTTGGTACTAAGTAACTTTTATCGTTTAAGTTATTTTTTATTATTGATGGTCATTGAAAATAAATAAGATTGGCTGCGATACCAATCTTATTAAGCGTGAAAATTATTATTTTAAATTTAATTAGTTAATTTTGGGGCGTTTTTTTCGCTCTATTTTTATCCAACCAACGTTTTAGCCCTTCATAATTTTTATTTAGTTCGATGTTGGCATTTTCTATTGTCAGTTTATTGGGATCAAAAATAAACTCTTGTGCTATGTAATTAAAATCATAGCCGGAAGCGGGATTAGAATACAAACTGTAATAGAATAGTTTAGCTTGTTTGTCTGCTTTTATTACTGGTTCAATAAACTGAATAAAATTATGATCCTCTTCATTAAATTTTACAAAATCTGCTAGATTGGCTGCTAACTCTTTAGTTAAGCTAGCACGTTCATCATTGTCAATAAATTTATGCGTGGCAATAATATGTTCAGCTAATTGGTCTGGATTATTCGTTTTGAAGCTGCTTGAACGGCTATTAAAATTTGAAATATAGTTACAGGTTCTAATTTGATAGAGATAATCTAAGTAGTTCCTTAAATAAAGCGATGCATTATCTAATGAATTAGTCGGCGCCCATTTTGATTGATCACGGATATTAGTTATTATTGTGGTAACGAAATTTGTCGGTGAAGCGGCCAGTTTTTTGGCATTTGTGTCTCTATCATTATTTTCATTCCATTGATTATCATCTTGGATGGCTTTTTCTTTTCCGTGACCAAATATTTCAGCACAACCTAATAAATGACTAATATTTTCACTACTATATTTTGATATATCAATAGAATTATCGATACTATTAAATTTATTTGTATTTATCATAAAGATTCCTTTAATTAAAATAATTAATTTAGTTTAATTAGTGTTTAAAATGAATTTTATAGCCATTAGATTAATATAAATCTTAACAATTTTATTTTGCTAAATTAGCTAATATAACTTAATTAGTTATATTATTATTTAGATTTAATACACTATATAATTTATAAAAGCGTGATAAAAAATCATTTTCATTATCTATCTTATGATATAAATAATAAAATATATTAATTAAGGCGATGCAATAATTTGCTATTTTCAACCTTAGTGTTATTTTTTCTAACCAATCAAAAAGTAGGGTAAATTTAACCTGAATAATACTTTTTATATCTTCAGGTGATAAGTTAAAATCCATAAAATGAAGTGTTAATCTGGCTATCTTATATGACAATAAAATTTGCTTTTTCTTAGTGATTAGTCCAAAGAAATGGTTTTTATATTACCAGAGCTTACTTAATATTTAATACAATTTTCTGTGATGAAATTAAAATATTAACAAGTGGACTTTATTGATCACTTTTGATGAGTAATAATATATCAATAATGAGTTACTGAGAGGATAGTGTTCATGACCCGCCGCGTAATTGGCGTAGCAGAAAGGCCGCCGTTAAGAGAAACGATTCCATTAAGTTTTCAGCATCTGTTTGCTATGTTTGGTGCGACAGTATTAGTCCCTATTTTATTTAACATCAATCCTGCAACCGTTTTATTGTTTAATGGTATTGGTACATTGCTCTATTTGGTTATTTGTCGGGGGCGTATTCCTGCTTATCTGGGCTCAAGCTTTGCGTTTATTTCGCCAGTTTTATTGTTATTACCCCTTGGTTATGAGTTAGCATTGGGTGGATTTATTGTTTGTGGACTACTTTTTTGCTTAGTATCACTCATTGTAAAAATAGTAGGTAGAAATTGGATCAATATTATCTTTCCTCCTGCGGCAATGGGTGCGATTGTGGCTGTTATTGGGCTGGAATTAGCGCAAACGGCAGCTGGTATGGCAGGACTTTTACCTAAAGCGGATATACCGGTTGATTCAAGTAGTTTAATTATTTCAGTGGTGACGTTGATTGTGACCATTTTATGTTCGGTGGTTTTTCGCGGTTTCTTAGCGATTATTCCTATTTTGATTGGAGTGGTTGTCGGCTATTTACTTGCCTTTTTAATGGGAAAAGTTGATTTAACTCCGGTTATTACCGCGCCATGGTTTGCATTACCCACATTTTATTCTCCACGATTTGAGTGGTTTGCTATTTTGACTATTTTGCCTGCTGCGCTAGTTGTTATTGCGGAACATGTGGGTCATTTGGTTGTAACTGCCAATATTGTTGGGCGAGATTTATTAAAAGATCCCGGTTTACATCGTTCAATGTTTGCCAATGGTTTATCAACCACCATTTCAGGATTTTTTGGTTCAACACCGAATACCACCTATGGTGAAAATATTGGTGTGATGGCGATCACTAAAGTATATAGTACTTGGGTAATTGGCGGCGCGGCAATCTTAGCTATCATGCTTTCCTGTGTTGGTAAATTAGCGGCGGCAATTCAGCTTATTCCCGTTCCAGTGATGGGGGGCGTTTCCTTATTACTTTATGGGGTTATCGCAGCATCAGGTATTCGAGTATTAATTGATTCTCGTGTAGACTACAACAAACCACAAAATTTAATATTGACTTCAGTTATTCTAATTATTGGCGTAAGTGGTGCGACGATCCATATTGGTGCGGCTGAACTGAAAGGGATGGCACTTGCTACCATTATCGGTATTATAATGTCGTTAATTTTTCGCCTAATTAATATTATTCGGCCAGAAAAAACTTATATCACCGCTAAGATTGAGTCGATTGACCCGATTAAAAAATAGCTATTTTTGTTGGAATAATAACGAGATTGTTAGTTTCATCGGATGATATTGTTTAAGTTCATCTAATTACAACTTTTGTGTTAAGCTGTATGTGTTTTCTTATCTATACAGAAAGAGGTGCTTCTGAATACGCCGTCGCAGCTTTCATTACCTTTATCTACGCCCGATGATGAAACCTTTGCCAGTTTTATTACTGGCGAAAATGGTATTTTATTAGCGGCCATTAAATCTGCTATTAATCAATTCCATAGTAGCTATATATATTTTTGGTCTCAGCAAGAAGGTAGTGGTAAAAGCCATTTATTGCATGCCGCATGTACTGAATTGTCACAAAAAGGCGAGGCGGTTGGTTATGTTCCTCTGGATAAACGTAGCTATTTTGTCCCTGATGTTTTAGATGGTATGGAGCATTTAGCGCTGGTTTGCATTGATAATGTTCATTGCATTGCCGATGATGAAGAGTGGGAAATAGCACTTTTTAATTTATATAATCGTATCTTAGAAAACGGTAAAAGCTGTTTATTGATCACCGGGGATAAGCCGCCAAGGTTGATTGATTTAACTTTACCTGATTTAGCATCCAGACTCGATTGGGGGCAGATCTATAAACTTCATCCACTTAGTGATGAAGATAAGATCCAGGCACTACAATTACGCGCTAAATTACGCGGTTTTGAATTATCTGAAGAGGTTAGTCGTTTTGTATTAAAGCGTTTGGATAGAAAAACCCGTACACTATTTACTATGTTAGATGAGTTAGATCATGCTTCGATTGTTGCTCAGCGTAAACTGACTATTCCCTTTGTTAAAGATATTCTTAAGCTTTGATTTAAGAGGTAAACTTGTTTTACCTCTTCAAGATAGAAAACTATTTAAATAGCTTTTTGACTAATTCTGGTGGACGACCAAGCTGAGCATGACCATTGACAACAACAATCGGTCGCTCTATCAATATCGGATTATCATGCATTGCTTGGAGTAACATATCGTCTGATAACGAGTGGTCAGATAAATTAAGTGTTTGATAAATTGTTTCATTGCGCCTCATTAATTGACGAGGTTCAGTGAAACCTAATTGTAAAAGTAAGGTTTTTAAGCTATTGGTGCTTGGTGGTGTTTTAAGATATTCAATGATGCGCGGTTTAACCCCCATATCCTCTAATAGTTGTAGGGTTTGTCGGCTTTTTGAACAACGAGGATTATGATAAATGGTCACTTGGTGAGTCATTGGATAAGTTCCTTAGCGTTTTTGTAATTGTTTATCACGAATTTGTAACTGGCGTAGTGCATCAATGCGCGCATCATATCTGGCTTGATCATAACTGCCAATTTTTGTTAACCGACTGGCATCAGTAAGATATTGAATGGCAGTATTATAATTGCCACGTAAAGCCATACCTTCAGCATAAGCAGCTAACTCTTCACTTCGCTTAGCTTGTTTAGCTGAAACTTCAGCCAGCAAAGTCCAACCATTTAAGTCATTGGGATTATCAAAGGTGTATTTACGTAACAATTGACTAGCTTGTTGATACTGATTATTAGCAAGGTAGGCATTAGCCAAATTGATTTGTAACACTGGGTCGTTTGGAGTTTTGGTTAGTGCACTTTGTAAACGAGAAATCGCCTTTAGGGGTTGATTTAACCCAATCTCTATATCGGTCATGAGATCAATAAACCAGGAATTAGTGGGTTGTTTAGCTAAAAGTAAGTTCATAATATTACTCGCAGCCTGATATTTTTTATCTTTATTAAGTTGTAGTGCATGACCATAATCAGCCGCCATTCTTTCTTTAGCATCACCCTGACTATATTGTGATAAAATTTGTTCAAGAATGGTTTTTTGCCCGTCTGTATACATGGCAAGAATGCGCACTCGAGCCAGCATAAAATCCAGTGATGGAGGAAGATTAATTTTCGGGTATTGATTTGAACGATTTAGCGCATCAGCTAAACGACTATCGGGTAATGGATGGGTTAATAGCATTTCAGGTGGTTTTGACATATAACGGCTCTGATGGGCTAAAATTTGCATAAAGTCAGACATGGCGCGCGGATCGAATCCGGCTCGACGTAAAGTTTGTATGCCAATTCGATCAGCTTCTTGCTCGTTAGATTGCGTAAAGCTTATTATACCTTGCTGCACTCCGGCTAATGTTCCCGTTAGCGCTGCAATACCTGCTTGTGGATTAGCCATCACTAACAGTGCTGAGCCAATAGCGCCTATCCAGGCCAAGGGTGCATTTCGTTCACGATCCTCTAGCATACGGGCAAGATGTCTTTGTGTTACATGAGAAATTTCATGCGCGATCACTGAGGCTAGTTGACTTTCATTCTGGCTATAACGAAAAAGGGCAGAATGGAGAACGACATTACCACCAAAATAAGCATAAGCATTGATATTAGGGTTATTTATCATGTAAAAATGGAACGGTGTTTTTACTGAGTGGGCATTTTTTACTAAGCGCATGCCGAGATGATTAATATATTGATTTAATAAGGGATCGTAAATAAGTGGTGTGCTAGCACGTAATTGGCGGGTTAATGCGTCACCAATAATGATCTCTTGATCAATAGTTAATGTACCACCTGCTGTAGTACCAATATCCGGCAGATTATCGTCAACAGCGGTATAAACAGGTTTCATAGGAACTGCTAACATTATTGTTATTACAAGAGTAATGAGTGGTTTAGTAAATTTTGTATTCATAAACCGAAAGTATCCCTTATGATTGATTATATTATTAAATGACATTTTTTATGATAGCAAACCTTACTGGATAATCTGTCAATTGGTATAATTTCGTGGATTAAAAGGCTAATTTACCACATTCAGGAGTGAATATATGCTGGAGATGTTTTTGCAATGGTATCGTCGAAGATTTTCAGATCCTCAGGTCGTTGCATTGTTTATCAGCCTGATTATCGGTTTTTGTATCATTTTCTTTTTTCATGATATTTTAGCTCCTCTATTGGTTGCTATCGTGTTGGCTTATTTACTTGAATGGCCAACCCAAAAACTGGGTAAGTTAGGCTTATCAAGGCTGGCGGCGGCGTCCATTGTGCTGACAATATTTATGGGTATTAGCGCCATGGTTTTTTTAATTATTGTGCCCATTGTTTGGCAGCAAGGAATGAATTTATTATTTGATTTACCCTCAATGGTGAATAGCTTTAATGAATATGCCAAGGCTTTGCCTGAACGTTACCCCGCTTTGGTCGATGCCGGTATTATTGATATGATAGCGGATAATTTACGCAATCGTTTATCAACGTTAGGTGAATCTGTCGTTAAGTACTCTGTTGCCTCACTTATTGGCATTATTACCATAGCAATATATCTGGTTTTAGTACCCCTAATGGTATTTTTTCTGTTGAAAGATAAAACGAGAATGATACGTGGATTACAACGTATTTTACCTCGTGATCGGTTATTAGTCGGACAAGTTTGGCAGGAGATGAACCAACAGATCACTAACTATATCCGTGGTAAAGTTATTGAAATGATGATTGTTGGTATCTGTACATATATTGCATTTGCTTTTTTAGGTTTGCGCTATTCGCTATTTCTGTCAGTACTGGTTGGTATTTCTGTTTTGATCCCCTACATTGGCGCAGTGGTGGTTACTATCCCTGTAGTATTAGTTGCGCTTTTTCAATGGGGTATTGGACCCGATTTTTGGACTTTACTCATCGCTTATTTAATTGTTCAGGGGCTCGACGGCAACTTATTGGTGCCCATACTATTTTCTGAGGCAGTTAATTTGCATCCACTGGTTATTATTTTATCTGTCGTGGTCTTTGGTGGGCTTTGGGGCTTTTGGGGCGTATTTTTTGCCATTCCATTGGCAACGTTAATTAAAGCCGTAATGCATGTTTGGCCGGAAGATAATCTAGTAACTAAAAAATAGTGTTTAATTGTTAATTGCCAGCAAAACATGCAAAGGCAATTAACAATCGATTTTAATCACGGATGGGTAGTGAGATAATCCATTACAATTTGGTGATGATCCGCTGTTTTGAATTTGTCAAAAACATGTTCAATTTCGCCTTTGGTATTAATTAGGAAACTGATACGATGAATACCATCAAACGTTTTTCCCATAAACTGTTTTGCTCCCCATACACCGAATTTTTCCGCAACCTCATGCTTGTAATCCGATAGTAATGTAAATTCTAGCATCTCTTTTTCAGCGAAACGTGATAACTTTTCTGGTTTATCAGTACTGATGCCTAAGACTTCGACACCCATTTGTTTTAATTTATCCCATTCGTCACGTAATCCACAAGCTTGTATTGTGCAACCGGGAGTCATTGCTTTGGGATAAAAATAAATCAAAACTCTTTGACCAAGATAATCAGATAAATTGATTATTTCGCCATCTTGGTCAGGCAGGCTAAATTGAGGGGCCTTATCACCGGCTTTCAATGGGCTCATTAGATTCTCTCCATTTAATGCTATATGTTATTGCGATTTGCTGATAATGCTAATTGTACCTTGGGTATTTAATTTTGTGCACAATTGTTTAAATCTATTTTTGCTAATTCATACATTAGCATCAATAAAATTTTGGGCATTTATAGCAATTTCAAGTTTTCATCCTACTTGTCTATGGCTTGATCTTTTTTAATACTAGTCCGGCCAGCTTGAAGTTATGGTTAATAAATAATCAAGTAAATTGTTTAATTATACCTAGCGACATAAACAATAACTTTGAATATTGTATGGTAACCATAAAAAAAAGCTCATGCCAAGATAAAAAACAAGTATATCAATATAATACGCTGACAGACTGAGGAGTGATTAAATGATATTTAATGGAATAAAATAGGCACTTTTTGACTAATTTTTTAATTTTAAAAGATTTATTTGCTGATAAAATAATAAATAGGGCGAGAAAAATAAACGGAAAGTAGGCTGATAAATCATTATTTATTTTTCTTAAAATAGAGAAGTTATTAATAAATTTCATTAAATATTGTGTATGAGAAGGTTTTTTTCTTTAGACTGAAAAAGTACCATAATTTTAATATCTCATTTAGGAAAAAGGTTATGGTTAATAATTCTATTGCAGATCGGAATTTTTTGCGTGGAAGTCTTGCTGCGCTTGTTACCCCAATGGACATAAAAGGACAAATAGATAAACCTAGTCTGAAAAAACTAGTTAATTATCATGTGGATAATGGTACAACCGCGATCGTATCTGTTGGCACAACTGGCGAATCAGCGACTCTTGAGCATAGAGAGCACTTGGAGGTGGTATTGATGACCTTAGAGTATGCTGATGGTAGAATCCCGATTATTGCCGGTAGTGGCGCAAATGCCACCCAACAAGCGATTGCAGTCACTAAATCTTTGGAAAAAACGGGTATTGTTGCTTGCTTGGCGGTAACACCTTACTATAATAAACCCTCACAAGAAGGACTCTTTCAGCATTTTAAAGCCATTGCTGAACAGACAGATTTGCCGCAAATCTTATATAATGTTCCTTCGCGTACCGGATGTGATTTATTACCTGAGACAGTTGCTAGATTAGCAAAGTTAGGTAATATTGTTGCTCTTAAGGAAGCCAGTGGTGATTTAAGTCGCGTGAATCGCATCCGCAGATTAATTAATGATGATAATTTTATTTTGCTAAGTGGTGATGATGCAACTGCGTTAGACTTTATACAATTAGGTGGGCAAGGGGTAATTTCTGTAACAGCCAATATTGCCGCCAAATTAATGGCTGAAATTTGCAAGCTAGCATTAACAGGAAAGTATGCCGAAGCGCATAAGTTAAATTATCGACTAAGTGAATTGCATCATCAATTATTTATTGAGCCTAATCCCATTCCAGTTAAATGGGCTTGTTATCAGTTAGGACTTATTAATTCTGATACATTGCGCTTACCGATGACACCATTAACACAGACCGGTCAGATAGCGGTACAAAGGGCGCTAAAGATCGCTGATTTACAAAAAATTTAGGGAAATTTAATGGCAACATTATTGCACAAATCAAAAGCTGTTAAGCTGGCAGGACTGTCACTTGCGATATTTTTGGTCGCTTGCACGACTAATCAACGTTATAAGCGTCAAGTAAGTGGTGACGAGTCATATTTAAATACACCACCGTTAAAAAATTTGACTATTCCTCAAGGTATGTCGTTACCATTACAAAACGGTGAATATGATATTCCGCCCGCTAATCAAAATGGTTCTGTAGGTAAAGCATTAGATATTCGCCCTCCCATTCAAACCCTTTCGTTACTTAGTGACACCCATACCGAAAATAGTCCAACAGCAAGTCGCTTATTTTTAAGTAATACAGCTGAAAACAGCGCTCTTTGGTCGCAAATTAACGCTATTTTGCCACAAAAAGCGATTAACGTTACGCAAAAAAATGATTCTGACCATTTCTTGATAACCGATTGGATTACCTGGCCGCGAGGAGATGAAGATATTCCTCTACAAACTCGGCACAAAATTCAGTTGACTCCACAAAATAATCAAATAGTCATCACGGTCACTAATGAAGGCATAAAGCAGGGTGAAGAGACAATTGCCGATCCGGTAGAAATCCAACGCTATAATATTTTAATGTTAAATGAGCTGATTGATTCAATAAATAAATTACGTAATAACGCAACCCTTTCTGATGCCCAGGGTCGTTATGCCATTATAGATGTGCAAACGGGTAGTGATAGCAGTGGATTACCGCAAATTATCGTGCGTGCACCTTATGATGTTGTTTGGGATAGATTACCCTCTGTGCTTGAAAGTATTGGTATGCAAGTTGGTGATCGTAGTCGTTCAACGGGAGCGATTAACCTCACTTATAATGGTATGAGTGATAGTGATTGGCAAGCGATTGGCGTCGATAATCCAACTATGGCAAAAGGCGATTATAAATTGCAAGTGGGTGATATGAATAATCGTAGTAGTCTGCAATTTATGGCAGTGAAAGGGACCACCTTAACACAAAAACAAAATGATGAAATGGTCGCGGCATTAAAAGTGGCGTTTAGTAAAGTGAGCAGTAATTAGTTAATAAAACTGAGTTTATTACGCTTACTTATAATATTGCCTAAATAAATGATAGATGGTTTATAGTGGTTTATTCACTATAGATCATCTGTTTTTTTATTTATTCTCTGGGTTTTGGGCTAACAAATGTTTCCTTTATAGTTATTTAATTAACATATATAACCGTTAATCTGTTATTCTCACTCATCTAACGAAGTAAACGTTTGCGTCTTGCTTTAATGTCCCATAAAAGCGTTTTTTTATTAAAATGATCAAAGTTCGGAGTCAATAAAATGCAGAAAAAAGCTGAGTTGTATCGCGGAAAAGCGAAAACCGTATATCTTACGGATGATCCTAATTTATTAGTATTAGAATTTCGCAATGATACATCGGCACTAGATGGTGAGCGTATAGAGCAGTTTGAACGTAAGGGAATGATAAACAATAAATTTAATCATTTCATTATGCAAAAACTGGCGCAAGCCGGCATTCCAACCCAAATGGAACGCTTACTGTCAGATACTGAATCATTAGTAAAAAAATTAACCATGATCCCCGTTGAATGCGTAATTCGTAATCGAGCAGCCGGTTCATTAGTTAAACGGCTGGGTATCGAAGAGGGTAAGTTGCTTGAGCCACCAATTTTTGATCTGTTTTTGAAAAATGATGCCCAGCATGACCCAATGATTAATGAGTCTTACTGTGAAACTTTTGGCTGGGTTAGCAAGGCGCATCTTCGTGAGATGAAACGATTAAGTTATAAAGCAAACGAAGTATTAAATACAATTTTTGATAAAGCAGGCTTGATTCTGGTTGATTTTAAACTTGAATTTGGCCTGTTTAATGGTCAAGTTGTCTTAGGTGATGAATTTTCACCAGATGGTAGTCGTTTATGGGATAAAAAAACCAAGGATAAATTAGATAAAGATCGTTTTCGTCAGCGTCTAGGTGGATTAATTGAAGCTTATGAAGAGGTTGCTAAGCGTATAGGTGTTTGCTTAGATTAAAGAAGTTTTTGGCAAAAAACCTCAAGAAGGGATTGCTTAACAACCAACATTATTTTATTGATTGCTCATATTGGCTATTACTTTTAATAATTAATTTGTAAGAGCAGCTTATGTATTTATTGGCTGCTCGCAGGGTTTTATTAGATTAACGAGATAAATAGACTACAGGGTAAATTGCTATGGTAAAATTTTAATCTTTTTTATAAATATGAAATTTATGTTTTTTTTGGCTACTTTTTAATTTAATTGGTGATTGTTTTTACTGGATTTTTATCGTGTTAAATTAATATTTTTATTATTAAATAAACTAAAATAGTTAAATATAACTAAATAAAGCAATTAGGTATGAAAAAATTAAATTATATGCATGGCTTAAATTCTTTAGCGTTAATTATGTTGTTATTTATCAATAAGATAGATGAATTTTAATATTCCATTTATTAACTGAAATAACGGCAAAATTAAAAATTAATTAGATAATAGTATAGTTAATAATGTCTACAATACTTATGAAAAAATCAATTTAGCATATTTGGCTATGATAGTGATTAGTCACGATATCCTCGCCGTTACAACAGTAATTATGCAAATATTCAATACGGTTGTGCATCAATATTTTATCGTTTCTCTTTGACCTGCAATTAATTTTTGTGCTTAGTTTTTATTACATAGCTCTTTTCTATTTGTTCCGCAGCATTGAAATGAATTTATTAAATTTATCCTATTGAGAGTTAATAATTACACAATAATCAAGATGATTCGCTATAATCCCATCAAGGGCTAATTATTCATGTCATATTGGGAGATGATATGCGCTGGCGGGATCATCGTAGAAGCGATAATATTGAAGACCGACGAAATCAATCGGGCAGAATGGGATCACCTTTTGGTGGCGGTGGAATGCGGTTGCCATTACGTGGAAAAAGTGGTTTATTCATTTTGGTAGTTGTTTTCGTTGCCGGCTATTATGGTATCGATTTAACCAGTTTTATTACAGGCGACTCCAACATCAATTCCTCTCAACAAGCCAATTACCAACCGATCAGTGCTAAAGATCAGCAGTTAGCTGATTTTACTTCAGTTATATTGGCTTCAACTGAAGATGTCTGGCAAAAAGAGTTTAGTCGGGTAGGGCGTAGTTATACGGAGCCTAAATTAGTACTTTATCGAGGTTATACTACTACTGCCTGTGGCACTGGTCAGGCAATTATGGGACCATTTTATTGTCCGGCTGATCAGAAAGTTTATATTGATTTGTCTTTTTATGAAGAGATGAAAAATAAACTCGGGGCAGGTGGTGATTTTGCACAAGGCTATGTTGTGGCCCATGAAGTGGGTCATCATGTGCAACATTTATTGGGTATTGATCAGAAAGTGAGAGAAGCGCAACAAAGTATGAGTCGTACCGAAGCGAATAAGCTTTCGGTGAAGCTTGAACTTCAGGCTGACTGTTTTGCTGGCGTTTGGGGGAATAAAATGGACGAGCAAGGTCTGCTAGAAGAAGGAGATTTACAACAAGCGTTAGCTGCCGCTCAGGCAATCGGTGATGATCGTTTACAGCAACAAAGCCAGGGACGTATTGTGCCCGATAGTTTTACTCATGGTACCTCAGAGCAGCGTTATACTTGGTTTAAAAAAGGCTATGACAGTGGTGATTTTAAAAGTTGCAATACTTTTGGCGCACTTTAGTACGATAAAAGTCGCTGTAAGTTAGCATCCTTGTAGCGACTAATAGAGTTTTATTATTTATTTTGCTCAGTCATGATTTATTGATAGGATAATTAATTATATATTTTTATTGGTAAATAATTTTATGGGTAATTTTGATCCAACCTTGCTGATTTTATTAGTGTTGGCCGGCTTAGGAATAATTAGTCATAACATGACGGTTACACTGGCAATGTTATTTTTGCTGGTAGTTCGCATTACGCCGCTTAATAATTTTTTCCCTTGGATTGAAAAATATGGCTTGAGCATAGGTATTTTGATTTTAACTGTTGGTGTAATGGCTCCCATCGCAAGTGGCAAAATCTCACCCCATGAGGTTGTTAACGCTTTTTTTAACTGGAAATCGTTGTTGGCGATAGTGATTGGCATTTTAGTCTCTTGGTTAGGCAGTAGAGGCGTTTCTTTGATGTCGAATCAACCATCAACAGTTGCTGGATTATTAGTTGGTACGGTGATAGGTGTTGCTGCTTTTCGTGGTGTTCCTGTTGGTCCATTAATCGCAGCAGGTCTGCTCTCTTTATTGATTGGCAAGTTTTAGTGACAATTACCAGCCTAATTAATTTACAATCTCAGTTGTCCATTCATGGTCAACGCCGCTTACTGGTGTTAAGTGGTCATAGCAACTGGATCCTTGAACAGCTAATAGCGCTTAAACAAGGGATGATTGGGGATTGGCAAACCATTTCACCGCATTGGCCTGATGCTATACCGCCACAAAAAGCGGCGTCACTATTAGGACAAGAATTCTTACATGGTGTTTTTGATGCCACAAAGGGACTTCATACGGAAGCATTGCTAATGTTGGCAGGGACGCTAAAAGCGGGTAGCTATCTTATTATTTGCCTACCTGAATGGGCAACCTGGTCTCAGCAGCCAGATCAAGATAGTCAACGCTGGAATGAAATGGCGTCGATAATAGCAGTGCCAAATTTTGTTTCTTGGTTAAAATATCATCTACAACAAGATGCGAATGCCTTGCTATGGCGTGAAGGTAAACCTTTTATTGCTGATGCGCTACCCCAATTAACGGCTTGGCATCAGCCCACTGGCCAACCAACCATCGAACAAGAAAAAATTTTGCAGCGTCTACTGACTGTGGAGGCAGGAATTTGGGCATTAGTCGCGCCGCGTGGTAGAGGAAAATCTGCCTTGGCTGGTATGCTGATTGAACGGTGGCAGGGGACATGTTGGGTTTGTGCACCAGCAAAATCAGCGTCAATGATATTAACTCACTATACCAACAAAAAAATTCGCTATTGGTCAATTGATAATTTATTGGCTGATTGCCAATCACAAAAACCACATGAAGTTGATTGGTTAATTGTTGATGAAGCGGCGATGCTCCCGATTGGACAATTAAATCAATTAACACACTATTTTCCACGCTTACTGTTTACGACGACTGTTGATGGTTATGAAGGTACAGGGCGAGGATTTTTGCTAAAACTTTGTGCTCAATTAGCACAATGTCATATTCTCTCTTTAACCACTCCGATCCGTTGGGCATCGAATGATCCATTGGAAAATTGGTTAAATAATAGCTTATTATTAAAAGAATATTTACCCAAACCAACAACGATAACTAAATTAAATAACCATCACATTACGTTGTTACTCATAACGCAATCTTTATTGATTGAAAAGCCGCAATTATTATCAGCCATTTATAGTTTGCTGACTAACGCGCATTATCGTACTTCACCCCTTGATTTAAGACGTTTATTGGATGCGCAAGGAATGCACTTATTGGTTGCGCAACAAAAAAAACAACTGCTAGCGGTATTATGGTTAGTTGATGAAGGGGGACTATCTGCATCGCTTGCTCATGAAGTATGGGCTGGACGGCGTCGACCTAGCGGTAATTTAGTTGCTCAATCTTTAGCAGCACACAGTTATTTTCCGCAAGCGGCACAAATGAATTCTCAGCGAATAAGCCGTATAGCCGTTATTGCTGCTTTCCGTCGCCAGGGTGTAGCAACAAAATTACTCACTTTTTGTCAACAGCAGGCGATTAACGAGGGAAAAGATTTTCTTTCTGTTAGCTTTGGCTATTGTGAACAGTTGCAGGCCTTATGGCAGCAAAATGGTTTTCATTTGGTCAGGGTCGGTAGCCGTAAAGAAGCGACCAGTGGATTTTATACTGCTATGGCGGTATTGCCCTTATCACCAAAGGCTAGACAATGGGTGTCACGAGCGCAGTATTTGTTAAAGCGGGACGCTTTTTATATCAATCAGTTAACTGGTTTAACACTAGCAGCGATTAAAGATGATCAATTAAATGATGAAGATTGGCAGGTTTTGGCCGGCTTTGCTTACGGCAATAGAAGTTTTTCAGCTAGCTATTCAGCAATTCGACGGTTATTAATGCAGTCGTCACTGCCTTTAAAAGCGACTAGAATTCATTGTGAACATAATTTATCTATTGAGATATGTTGTCAGCAGTTAAAATTGACAGGACAAAAAATATGGTTAAAACAGGTGCGCAATGATATTGCAGACGCATTATTAGAATTAGACTGGCAGCGAGCAGAAAAACTTAAATCATGGGTTAATGCTTCTTTTGATTAGGCCAGTCATCTTCATCATCCCATTTGTTATTAAAATCACGATGAGGAGGAAGTTTGGGTTTATTATCTAAAAAACGTTTAGGATCAATTTTTTGCATCTGTTTGACAGCGCTCCAGATAATACCAATCAGGATCAGAATGATAATCCACCAGTAATCAGCTAACCAATGCATAAACTTTTTCCATTAGCAAATGTAGTAAATAAAAGTATACTCTGTTTTTCTTTATCGTATAACTATTATTGATTTCAGTATGCATTTACAACGAATTTTACTTATTATTGTGGGCTGGATTAGTATTGTCTTAGCGACATTTGGTTTACTTTTACCCTTATTACCTACTACCCCTTTTTTGCTATTAGCTGCCTGGTGTTTTTCTCGCTCATCGCCACGTTTTCATCACTGGTTACTTTATCACTCATGGTTTGGTCAATATATTCGCCATTGGCAACAGCATAAAGCGTTGCCTAAAGGCGTTAAAATTAAGCTAATTATTATTATTTTATTTACTTTTATGTTCTCACTTTGGTTAGTAAAAGCTTGGTGGATCAGAGGGGGACTATTAATTATCTTAGTGATATTACTCGGTTATATGTCAAGATTGCCAGAAATCAATGGGTCGAAAAATTAGTCCAATTTTTATCGGATTAAGATTAAAGCTAGTTAACTAAAATTTTATGCCGGTAATAATATTTTTTGCATAATTTGCTGATAAATAAGGCTTAATTGCTGTAGATCAACAACGCTTACACATTCATCAACTTTATGAATGGTTTCATTTATAGGGCCTAATTCAACAATTTGTGCACCCATTTTAGCAATAAAACGGCCATCAGATGTGCCGCCATCGGTTGATAGCTGAGGTTGATAGCCACAATATTGCGCTATGACCTGGCTAACAATATTAATTAATTTGCCTTTTTCTGTTAAAAAAGGATGACCGGATAATGACCACTCAATTTTATAATTAAGTTGATATTTTTTTAGGATTGTTTCAACTTGCTGGCGAATTTGTTGCTCGGTGAGCTCGGTGCTAAAGCGAAAATTAAATTGTATAACTAATTCACCAGGAATAATATTATTACTGCCAGTGCCAGCATGGATATTGGAAATTTGCATGCTGGTGGGAGGAAAAAAAGCATTACCGTCATCCCATTTTTTATTAACCAGTTCATTTAAAAAAGGTAATGAACTATGTATTGCATTATTGGCTAAATGTGGATAAGCGATGTGCCCTTGGATTCCTTGGACGGTGAGTTTGGCGGTTAGTGAACCTCGCCGACCATTCTTGATAATATCACCAAGCTTAACCTGGCTAGTCGGTTCACCTACAATGCAATAATCAATTTGTTCGTTGCGCATCATTAATTTATCAACCACTTTTACCGTTCCATTAGTCGCTTTAGCCTCTTCGTCTGAGGTAATTAAAAAGGCTAATCGGCCAGCATGGTTGGGAAAATCAATAATAAATCTTTCGGCGGCAACAATCATTGCCGCAAGGGAACCTTTCATATCGGCTGCTCCACGGCCATAGAGCAGTCCGTTATTTAATGTTGGTGTAAAAGGAGGATAACGCCAATTCTGAGTTGCACCTGCCGGAACAACATCGGTATGTCCAGCAAAAACTAGCGTTTCACCTTGTTCCCCATGATATGCCCATAGATTGGCGGTATCGTCAAAGGGCATGACTTCAATTGAAAAACCAATTTTTTTCAATCGATTGATTAAAATAGTTTGACAGCCATGATCATTGGGGCTAACAGAGGGTTGTTGAATAAGTTGTTGCGCAAGCTTAAGAACAGGACAAATCATAGTTAGCCTCTGTGATGCAGAAATTGTTGATACTCGTCTATTGAAAATCCAAGTAGATAATCGTTATTGGTAGTTGTTAATAATGGGCGTTTAATAATTGCTGGATATTTTAACATTAACTCTTTAGCAGTTGTGGCATCAATAATATTCGCTTTTTGCTCATCGGACAATTTTTTCCAGGTCATACCACGTTTATTGATCAAGGCTTCCCATCCTAAATATTGAATAAAAATTTCGAGTAATTCAATTGAGATCCCATCCGTGCGATAATCATGAAATTGATAGATTATATGATGATTATCGAGCCACTGACGCGCCTTTTTAATAGTATCACAATTTTTTATACCATAAAGTACGTAACTTGTTGATGTTGACATCATAATTTCCTTTTTGGATATGAAGCACTAAGATCTCTATAATGCTGCAAAATGCGATAATAATCTATATAAGGCTACAATTAAGCACAATACTTATTAAATTTATGAGAAATCGAATATAAAAATATTTAATAAAATATATTTTACATCATATAAAATGATGCATTAATTAAGTAATGCATATACATATACTATGTGTAATGTGATTTTTTATTAATAAATCATTTCTTCTTCCTTTAGTGATATTTTGTTTATGCTATATTTATTTAGCGCGCATATAAACTAGGCTGGCTTCTAAGCGAGAACGCACATTAAGCTTTTTCAATAAATTACGAATATGTACTTTGACTGTTTCTTCAGAAATAAAAAGATATTTAGATATTTCTCTATTTTTTAATCCATTAGCAATTTCACGTAATACTTCAAATTCACGTTTTGTTAATGAAGAAAGTGGATCTTGATATTGATGACGATTATTTAAATACTGATGAATTTGATTGCTAAAAACCGGTAAACCATTTGCAGCACTTTTTAGGCTATTAACTAACATATCTAATTCGCAATTTTTTAATAAATAACCAT
Source organism: Arsenophonus nasoniae (assembly GCF_004768525.1). Classification (NCBI taxonomy): domain Bacteria; kingdom Pseudomonadati; phylum Pseudomonadota; class Gammaproteobacteria; order Enterobacterales; family Morganellaceae; genus Arsenophonus; species Arsenophonus nasoniae. The sequence goes on along the minus strand of NZ_CP038613.1, from coordinate 2,150,836 downwards.
TAGCTCCAGCATCGATAGCATTATAAACATCAATTCTATTAGCAGAAAAAGAGAGAATTAATATATAAGATTTAATACCTTCTTTTCGAATTTGACGAATAACTTCAGGACCATACATATTAGATATATTAATATCCATCATAATAATATCTGGTTTTAATTGATTAGCTATATTAATAACATCAATACCATTACTGACTTCGGCAACAACACTAAATTCATGTGCAGCTTTAATGAGTTGTTTTAAACTATGACGTATTAGGGGATGTTCATCAACCAACATTATTGAATGATTAGACATAGTATATTCCTTTTTAAAAAGCCTGTAGAAATAAATGGTGTTTTTACAACTGATTTTAATTATTAGTCTTAAAAGTTTTTTGAAAAAATGAAACAGTGCAAGAATATAAGAAAAACAATATTAATGAAATAACCAAAAGGTAATTATCTTAAATAAAAAACACATGGAATTTAATAATTTTAAATTCAATAATCTTAAATTTTATAATTATGAAAAAATTAATATTATAAATGTAATTAGTTTTACATTTTAATTTTAATATTATTTAGTTATGTTATTTTTGCTGATATGATGTTTATGTTTTTCTAGTTTCTATCGGAATTGTTGCATATGTCATGATTTCATTGATAGAGATTATTATAATGGGGATGTTTTTTGCTAATAAAATTCTCTAAGGACACACACAATGGATGAAAAATTAAAACAAAGTGCGCTTGATTTTCATGAGTTTCCCCAACCAGGTAAAATTGAAGTTACGCCCACTAAGCCATTAACGGCACAACGCGATCTGGCCCTTGCTTATTCTCCCGGTGTTGCTTACCCTTGTCTTGAAATTGCCGCAGATCCTTTGGCCGCTTACAAATACACGGCTAAGGCTAATTTAGTGGCTGTCGTTTCTAATGGTACGGCAGTATTAGGCCTTGGAAATATAGGTGCTTTGGCCGGTAAACCCGTTATGGAAGGCAAAGGTGTTTTATTTAAAAAATTTTCCGGCATTGATGTGTTTGATATAGAAATAGACGAATCTAACCCAGATAAACTAATAGATGTTATTGCTGCATTGGAGCCAACCTTTGGCGGGATCAATTTGGAAGATATTAAAGCACCAGAATGTTTTTATATCGAGAAAAAGCTGCGGGAAAAAATGCAAATCCCCGTGTTCCATGATGATCAGCATGGTACGGCCATTATTTCAACCGCCGCAATATTGAATGGTTTGCGCATTGTTAATAAAAAAATTGAACAAGTTCGTTTAGTTGTTTCAGGCGCTGGTGCAGCGTCTATTGCCTGCATGAATTTATTGGTTGCATTAGGTCTTGATCGTAGCAATATTATTGTCTGTGATTCAAAAAGGGTTATCTATCGTGGCCGCGATGAACTGATGGATGAAACCAAAGCCGCTTATGCAATCGAAGATAATGGATTACGTACCTTAGCAGATGTTATTCCAGGTGCGGATATTTTCTTAGGCTGTTCAGCGCCAGGTGTGTTGACGGCAGAAATGGTAAAATCGATGGCTAATGCTCCGCTTATCTTAGCATTAGCCAATCCAGAACCAGAAATTCTCCCCTCATTAGCAAAAGCTGCGCGGCCTGATGCGATTGTCTGCACTGGGCGTTCAGATTATCCTAATCAGGTAAATAATGTACTCTGTTTTCCTTTCATCTTTCGTGGCGCATTGGATGTTGGTGCAACTACCATTAATGAAGAGATGAAACTAGCTTGTGTTCAGGCTATTGCTGATTTGGCATTAGCTGAACAGAATGACGTTGTTGTTTCCGCTTATGGTGATCAGGAGTTAAAATTTGGTGCTGATTATATTATTCCAAAACCTTTTGATCCTCGGCTAATCGTTAAGATTGCGCCGGCAGTCGCTAAAGCAGCGATGGAATCAGGTGTAGCGACACGACCCATTGAAGATTTTAATTCTTATATAGAAAAGCTTAATGAATTTGTCTATAGCACCCACCTATTTATGAAGCCAATTTTTTCTTTGGCCCGCAAAGAGAAAAAACGGATTGTGTTAGCGGAAGGTGAGGAAGAGCGCATATTGCATGCAACACAGGAATTAATATCTTTAGATTTAGCTTATCCCATTTTAATTGGTCGACCCAGTGTTATTGAAAAGCGGATTGAGAAGCTTGGGTTACAAATTAGAATTGGTGAAGATTTTGAGTTGATTAACAATGAAAACGATCCGCGTTTCAAAACCTATTGGCAACAATATTATCAATTAATGAAGCGCTATGGGGTTTCGCAAGAAATGGCGCGTAGAGAAGTTATCAATAATCCAACGTTAATTGGTGCATTGATGATCCACCAAGGTGAAGCAGATGGTATGATTTGCGGTACTATAGGTAGTTATCATCAACATTTTACCATTATAAAAAATGTGCTTGGCTTCCGGCAGAATAGTTCGGTAGCAGGTGCAATGAATGCGCTTATGTTGCCAACAGGAAATACTTTTATTGCAGATACCTATGTGAATGATAATCCTACACCGGAAGAGTTGGCAGAACTTACACTAATGGCGGCACAGGCAGTAAGGCGTTTTGGCATCGAGCCTAAAGTGGCTCTATTATCACGCTCAAGTTTTGGTTCATCAGACTGTCCATCGGCGCAAAAAATGCGTAAAACATTGGCCTTAGTTAAACGTGCCGATCCTAACTTGGAAATTGATGGTGAAATGCATGGCGATGCAGCGTTAGTTGAAAGCATTCGACGAGATATTATGCCGGATAGTACATTAAAAGGATCGGCTAATTTATTGATTATGCCTAATATGGAAGCTGCACGTATTAGTTATAACTTACTTCGTGTTACAAGTTCTAATGGAGTCACTGTGGGGCCGGTATTAATGGGAGTAGCAAAACCAGTACATATATTAACACCGGTTGTATCGGTAAGACGTATCGTAAACATGGTGGCTCTTGCTGCAGCAGAAGCACAAACTCAGCCATTATAGTTTAAAATTAGCCACTGATTTAAACCTCTGTAATATCCATTACAGAGGTTTATTGTGTGACGACAATAAAAATAGCGCTATAAATTAAGTTAATTATTTAGATATTTATTTAAAAGGTGGGTTAATTAATTGCGCTGGCTGTCTTTTATTTATTAAATTTTTGTTATTAAATAACTTAGAAATTGCCAACAGAGTGTTCTTGATAATGATGCAATTAAACCAGCACTTTTCTTATCAATATTTAAACCTTGTACTAATGACTTGGTTGTTAAATATCATCGCGTTTACCAGCTTTGCAGGAGAAAAAATGATAATTCCAATGGCTGAAAAGCAACCACATAAAATGGTGTTACATGGCGATACCCGCATTGATAATTATTATTGGTTAAGAGATGATACAAGAAAAAATAAAAAAGTTATCAAATATTTGACTGAGGAAAATCATTATACCAATACGGTATTAAAATCAGGCACCGCATTAAGGGAACAACTATACGGTGAGATGGTCGCTCGTATGGAGCAACAGGATCAATCGGTGCCTTATATTTATAATGGTTATATTTATCGTACCCTTTATCAAGAAGGTCAAGATTACCCTATTTATCAACGTAAGCCTGTTAATCGAAATAGTGATTGGCAGATATTAGTTGATGGTAATGAGCGTGCTAAGGGACATCAATTTTATTCATTGGGTGGTATTGCTGTTTCTGAAGATAATAATCGTTTGGCAATTGTTGAAGATTTCCAAGGGCGTCGTCAGTTTGAGGTTTCATTTAGACAATTAGATAGTAAAAAATGGCAGAATGCAGTCATTAAAAATACTTCTGGTAATATTGTATGGTCTAATGATAATCAAACACTCTATTATATTAGTAATCATCCTCAAACATTGTTACCTTATCAAGTCTATTGCCATCAATATGGAAAAGAGGGTGTTGAAGATAAAAAAGTTTATCAGGAGAGTGACGATAGATTTTATTTGAGCATCGCTAAAAGTAGCTCAAAAGCGTATATCTTGCTGTCGATTAGCAGTACAGAAACATCAGAATATCGATTAATTAATGCCAATAACCCCGCTGAAGTGCTTAAAGTATTTTCACCACGTCAAACAGGTCGTGAGTACGACTTAGATCATTTTCGTGATAATTTCTATATTCGCTCTAACCATCAATCGGAGCAATTTGGCTTATATGTCACACAGTCAATTCAACAGCCATGGCAAACGGTGATTGCACCAAATAAAGAGATCGATTTAGAAAATTTTGCCCTTTTTAACCGTTGGTTGGTGGTTGAAGAACGTCACAATGGATTGGTTAATCTTCGTCAGATAGACTGGCAGACAAAACAGCAAAAAATGGTTGAATTTGATGAGCCGGTATATAGCGCGTGGATTGGTTATAATCCAGAGCCTGATAGTGAGACTTTACGCTATGGCTATTCATCACTAACTACACCAATATCTGTTATGCAGATAAATATGCTAACAGGGCAACGTGAATTACTAAAACAACAACAAGTTAATAAATTTGATCAGTCACTATATACCAGTGAACGTATCTGGATTCGAGTAAAAGATGGGACAAAAGTGCCTATTTCGTTAGTATATCGTAAAGATCTATGGCAAAAAAACAAAAATCCTATTTTGATTTATGGTTATGGTGCTTATGGTATCAATGTAGATCCGGTTTTTAGTTCACCACGTTTGAGTTTGTTAGATAGGGGTTTTGTATATGCATTAGTCCATGTTCGTGGCGGCGGTGATTTAGGTAAAACTTGGTATCAGCAAGGTAAGGTTGAAAATAAGGCTAATAGTTTTAGTGATTTTATTGATGCAACTAAGATATTGATTGCCAAGGGTTATGCTGACCCAAAACGGGTTTATGCGATGGGCGGCAGCGCTGGTGGTTTATTGATGGCGGCGGTAATTAACCAGGCACCGGAACTGTATCGAGGCATTGTTGCTCAAGTTCCTTTTGTCGATGTAGTGACGACGATGCTTGATCCCTCTATTCCATTAACAACTGGAGAATATGATGAGTGGGGTGATCCTGCTGAACAAGAAGCTTATTTTCGACTAAAATCTTACAGCCCCTATGATAATATTAAGCATCAACGTTATCCCAATTTATTGGTTACGACAGGTCTATATGATTCTCAAGTCCAATATTGGGAGCCGGCAAAATGGGTGGCTAAATTAAGGGAATATAAAGTGGGTAATACTGTCTTATTGCTGGAAACAAATATGAAAGCCGGACATGGTGGACAATCGGGTCGTTTTAACCGCTTAAAGGATACGGCACTAGAATATGCTTTTATTTTGATGCTAGATGATAATAAAAAATATTTCCCTGATTTTGATATCCAATAAATTTTTGTGGCCTTATATAATAATTTAATATAAGGCTAATAAATCTATTTTTATGTATGATGATTTGTTTGAGTTAAGCAATTTTATTGATAGATAAAATTTTACTTTCAAGCCAGCCGTCTTGTAAGCGCGTTTTTAATTTTACTCCGACATCTACTTGCTGTGTATTGGTTAAAACCTTGCCATTAGGTAATTCGCTGATAGTATAACCGCGTGCTAATGTTGCTAATGGACTTACTGCTTCAAGGCGGGAACAGTTAATAGCAAATTTTTCTCGATATTGACTTAATGTTTGATTAATCAATTGTTTTAGTTGGAATTCATGTTGAATATAACGTTGACGACAAGTTTGTAATTGTGGTCGCGGATCACACAGTATTAAACGTTGTTCAAGGCTATAATGTTGACGATTAATTTGCTGTAAATAGTGTTGGGTGGCGCTAACAAGTTTTTGTTGTAATTGGATTAGATAATTTTGTTGTCGTGTTATCCGCAGTTCAGGATGTTGTTGTTGTAGTTTATGATGTAATTGACTAAAGACACGTAGTTTACGTGCCAAGAAATAGTCCATCGCCATTTCGAGTCGCTGTTTTTGTTCAAGTAGTTGGCGAAGTAATTCTTGTTGGTTACGACTTACTAGCTCAGCTGCTGCTGAGGGCGTCGGGGCACGTAAATCAGCAACAAAATCAGCAATAGTCACATCGGTTTCATGACCCACGGCAGCGATAATCGGTAATTGACTGGCAAAAATCGCTCGTGCAACCTTTTCATCGTTAAAGGCCCACAAATCTTCCAATGAACCACCACCCCGGCCGACAATCAGTACGTCACATTCTTGCCTGTGGTTGGCCACCTCAATGGCACGAACAATTTGTCGCGGAGCATCTTCCCCTTGGACGGCGGTGGGATAAATAATGACAGGTAATGAGGGATCGCGGCGTTTTAATATATTTAAAATATCGTGTAATGCAGCGCCTGTTGCTGACGTAATAACCCCCAAGCGTTTGGCCGGCATTGGTAGCGCTTGTTTGTAATGTTGAGCAAATAATCCTTCAGCTGAAAGTTTCTGTTTCAATATTTCAAATTGTCGTTGTAATAATCCATCACCTGCAGGTTGCATATTTTCGATAATTAATTGGTACTCTCCTCTCGGTTCGTACAAGGTAACCGTCGCTCGAACTAACACTTGTTGGCCATTTTGCGGTCGAAAATTGAGCCGAATATTTTGGCCACGAAACATTGCAGCACGTAGCTGCGCTTTTTCATCTTTTAAAGTGAAATACCAGTGGCCGGAAGCAGGCTGAGAAAAATTAGAAATTTCTGCATTAAGCCAAACTCGACCAAGTTGAAGTTCAAGTAATTGCCGAACTGATTGATTAAGTTGGCTAACTGAGTAAATTATACTATTTTCTAAAGTTAACATATTAAGTTAGCACCACCTTATAAATAAAATTAATGGCTTAATATTAGCAGCTATTAATTTTATTATACATAGAATCAAAATAGAGAGTGCAAATGATTATCCCATTCATATTGCTCAAGATTGGCTGTTGTCATTCGTATAGTTATATTTGTATCTTTAGGATTAGATTTTATATCGGTGATAATAAATTCCGTTTTTGGCCAAAATAATACATCATGTTTGCCATTTTTTAATAGAGCGGAAATATTAGCGCCGACTAAAGGTTCAGTATATTGAATTTCATATAAGACATTAATTTTATCATTAGCTAATGTTGTTTTATCTTTTAGGTATGGTATGACTTTATCTTGAATTTCATAGGTACTGAAAAAAGTATCTAGTTTATAAGAACTATTAGTTTGCAAAAACATCATATCAGCCGTTTTTCTGACTTCACCTCGATAAACCATTCTCGGTGTAAATTGGCTATGATAGTTATCGAATAATGATAAATGCATTAAAGATAAATTCAATTGGGCAACTAAAGGGTGATGATGATTAACTGCTGTCCCGAGTTTTAACATACTATTTAAATAAGTGTAGCTGCTATATTGGTAATCTTGAATACTATACCAATCAATAAAATGACACTTCTTATAACCTTCTAATTGATTAAATCGATTCATTGTTGACACAAAATTAATTTTAGATTTATTTTCAACATAATCTTTATCAAAAATGGGGGTTAAAAGTGCTAACGCTTCATCATAAGAATGTAGAGGTTGACTAATATTCTCATTAGCATAGAGAGAATCCAGAAAGTTAATATGCTGTTTTTCAATAGATGAAAGAGGGGGGGGGCTCTTTGGATATCGGTTTGGTAAGTCGATATTTGATTGGGGGTTATTTTATTAATGGCGAACATAACTTTCCTTAGTTTAAGCCGTTAATTTTACCCATATTTTAAACAAGTAATAAGTTTTAAAAAGTGATGGTTAGAACAGAATAAATTAACAAAAATACCTAATTACAGTAAATATATATTTGATTTGAAATTAATTAACTCATTCTGTTAATAAATAGAGTTAAAATGTCAGTAATAGCCGTTAACCGTCATCGATAGGAGATATTTTATAGATAATAAACTGTTTTATATCATTTTTATTTCTTATCTCAGCATAGAATAGCTGTTTTCAGTCACCTATTATATTCCTTGTGTCATCAAATTTATGTACATATTGGTGTACATAAAATATTATATAAAAAAGACGCAAGGAGAAAAAAGATGGCGGTAAGTGATTCATGGTTAAGAGCGGTAAATGGTAAGCCACAAGCTAAAATGGTGACTAAATCAGACAGAGAGGGTTTATCAGTTCGCGTAACACCAAAAGGTAAAGTGATTTTCCAGTATCGCTATCGTTGGCGGGGAAAAGGTGATCGAATAGATATTGGAACGTATCCTGCAATGAGCTTAAAAGATGCCCGTGATAGTGCGCTTTTTTACCGAGGTGAACTGGAGCAGCACAGAAATCCTAAAGTGGTTAAACGCACTCGAAAGCAACAGTCGATTGATGCACACACGGTTGAATCGGTTATCAGGGATTGGTGGGAGAAGTCACTTAAAAATGCACAGGTAAAAGCGGGTGAGATACTACGGTCATTTGAAATTTATGTTTTCCCTAAGATAGGCAATTTGCCTCATGATGAAACGCATTTGCATGTTTGGTTATCCCTAATTGAAGAGGTGGTAAAAGTAAAACCTACAATTGGCGCGCGGATCTTACGTTATGCCAAAACAGCCCATCGGTGGGGGATACGTAGGGGGATTATTTCTTTAAATCCACTTATCGATGTAACACCTCAAGATTTAGGGGTAAAAGTGCAACAGGGGGAAAGGGTATTAAGTGAAGATGAACTCAGAGTATTATTTGCGTTAATTGAGGCACCAGACTATAACCCTAGAAATGCCCTGATAATCAAACTGGCGTTGTTGTTTGGCTGCCGGATAGGGGAATTGCTAAAAGCGAAAATGGCCGATTTCGATTTCACTAAAGGAATATGGACAGTGCCACCTGAGAATCATAAAACAGGGCGGAAAAGCAAAAAGCCCATTATCCGGCCTATTATTCCAGCGGCAGAGGTATTGATAAAAACAGCTAAAAAATTGAGTTATGGCAGTTATTATTTGTTCACAGTATCAGAGGGTAAAGCTTTATGTATGGGTGGGCACCTTAGTTTTGTCAACGGCTTGAACAAAAAAATGGCTCACAAATTTGAGAATTATACTCACTGGTCAATTCATGATTTACGTAAAACCATGCGCACGGGGGTTGCGGAGTTAACCCAGCCCCATGTTGCTGAGATCATGTTAGGGCATAAATTACCGGGGGTTTGGCAGGTATACGATAAGCACACCTACCTGGAAGAGCAGCGAGAGGCTTATGAGCGCTGGTGGAATAAAGTTAATCAAATCGTTTACCCATCTCCCAATCCAGAATATCCTGCTGGGCAAAGTTAAGCTCATTAGATCTAAACCGAGGGCGTGGAAAACCGTCACGCCGTTGTTTTCCATTACCCGCCCACTGTCTAATGGTGTGAATTGTCACTTTGTACCTTTTTGCCAGTTCACTGGTTTTGACAAAAGGGGATTCATTCATAGGATTTTCTCCTTTATTACATCTTTACACCTGTTTTTATATACAGTGATTGATTTTTTTGTTACGATTTTCTTTGTTGTGTGTTTGCTATTCACAACGTGATTTTCCCTGGTGTTGGCCAGCCTTGCGCTGGTCTTTTTTAATAGCTAAATGCTTACCTTTCGATATTGCTAATTAGAGTAGGAAAATTCAGGTGGGATAATGCTTATTCTCTTTATGCTACTTCTTCAAGGTATCGAGAAATACCCCCAAATAAACCATAAGAGCTGGCACTATGATAGTGCCAATAACTAGTAGCTCTTGTCCGCCTAAATGAATATTGCCTAATTCGCCACGTTTAAACCTGATTTGCGGGTCAATGACGACATCGGCATGGGCAATCTTGTCAACGATCACCGAAAACTGATCCACTTTTTATCTAAATCCGATCAATCAAAATTGATCCACTGTTTTACTCAGTTATTGCTCCTGAGCGCCGCTTATCTTTCAATCGGTAGCTTTCACCGCTTAATTGCAGTACATGCGAATGATGAAGTAAACGATCAAGCATAGCGGCAGTTAATGTTGCGTCATCAGCAAAAGCACTTGGCCATTGCCCAAATGATAGGTTACTCGTCAATATGACACTGCCATGCTCATAACGCTTGGCAATCACATTGAAAAACAGGTTTGCTTCTTCTCGCCCAAACGGCAGGTATCCAATCTCATCGATAATCAACAACTTCGGGGCCATCACCGAACGTGATAGATATTGTTTGAGCTTATTTTGTCGTTTGGCAGTTGAGAGTTGCAACATCAGTTCAGCTGCCGTGGTAAAGCGGGTTTTCTTCTTGGCCTGTACTGCTTTTAATCCTAACCCAATAGCTAAATGCGTTTTGCCTACACCGCTTGGGCCAAGCAACACGACATTTTCATTACGTTCAATAAACGTTAATGCGCTTAATTCCTGTATGTGTTGTTTGGGGATCCCCGTTGCAAACTTAAAATCGAACGTATTAAGTTCTTTATGTGCTGGGAATCCTGCCATCCGACTCAAAAGATTACGAGTTCGTTCATCTCGTTGTTGTTGCTCACATTTTAACAGGGACAGTAAAAACTCTCCGTAGCTTTTGTCTTGGGCAATGCATTTTTCGGCAAGTGATGACCAATGAGTCGGAATAGAATTTAATTTCAATGACTCACACAGGTGTTCAATTTGTTCATGCAATAACATGTTCACCTCCCAGTAATGCTTCGTATACGCTGATTGAGTGTTGCAAACTGACAGATTCAAGGGGCGGTACGATAGGGATATTAAGCGTATTAGTCTGTGGGATAGATTGGCAAACCCTTGCTGGTAAGGGTAGAAGAGACTTAACTTCCTTAGCTAATCTATCTGCTGGCTTCTCTAACGTTGTTCCATGAATTCGCTGATGGGCAACGCGTTGTAACCATGGACCCACTTTTGCATTAGCTATTTCAATATCCAGTTCAAGATTATGAGCACGAAGGTCGGTGTTTAATGGCACGATAAAGCTATTTTTTAAATAGTGGTTAAAGCGCTCTACTTTCCCTTTCGTTTTTGCCCTGTAGGGCTTGCAAGCCTTCAATTTAAACCCGTAATCTTTCGACATTTGAAGCATTTCGACATGTAATTTATGATCACCTTCTGCATAAGCATCCCGTTCGATGATGAGGGATTTTGCGTTATCACACAATACTTCCTGTGGTACACCACTAAAGTAGTCGAAAGCTTCTCTTAAACCTTGCTGCCACGATTCTGCTCGTTCATTATCAAAGAACTTTACATAACTCGCACGCGAATAGCCTAGCGTTGCAACAAACGCTTTCAGCGATTTTTTACCTCGCCGGATGCTGGTGAAGTAGATTTGCATTTGTTCACCTGGCTGTGTTTCAAAACGGACGACTACTTCGGGAACAATGCTTGGTTTAAATTGACAAACAAATCGGCGTAATTGAGCAATACCACCTTGATAGCCGTTTTCAACTACCTCATCAAATAAGACTGTTGCAGGGATCCAATCAGGTTTAGCCAGTTCAATTCACTGAAGCAAATAAGGTTTAAAGGGGGATAATTTAGTCGGTTGTTGACTTCTTTTAGCATAAGTTGGCATTGTCTGTTGTTGTAAATGATGTTTTACGGTGTTACGGGATATACCCAACTCACTGGCAATTTTTCGAAGGCTTTGTCCTTGTGCAAAGCGAACATGAATATCCACAAATATCTCCTTGGTTAACATAAATTATCCGTACAAAAATGTGCGAATAATACCAAGTGGATCAGTTTTAGATGATCGTTAGTGGATCAGTTTTGCATGATCGGTGACACAATCTGACCAACAATGAGTTCGAAGGCGAACGCTGCGCTGATAAAAAGTAACGTAGTGATTAATAATTTGATGATGTTAAGTTTCATGGTTGAACCTTTGTAAAATTAGCTTATTTCTTAACGCAAATCGCTTTGGCATCTATATCTTTGAAAGTTTCCAATTCACGCTGAAATTGTTTAGCGGCGAATTGGCACATATTTTCAGTGTCGAATTCCTGAGTATGAACACTTGCAAAGTCACTTGAGGCATAAGGGCTGGCGTACATGGCTAAGATTAAAATCCACATGGTGAATTCTCCATTGTTAATGAGAATAGTAATGCTAATGATAACTATTTGATATTAATATATAAATTTTTGTAAATTTAAGGTTAATTCTTTATTTCTCTTCTATGCTTATTGCAGATGGTAATTTTTATTCCTTTCACGTTTTTTCGTGATTAAACTCATTTTCTCCTGGTTTAAGTCGTCGCCAACTTGTTTGAGTTGGCATTTTTTTATTTCCTTCTCATCGCTTCCAGTAATAAATCCTGTATTGCCCGTTTTGAATTACGGCGCGCCATCACCACTTCATCGAGGGTATCTTTAGCGACTATATGGTGGACAAAGACAGGACGATTATGTCCAGCTTGCGCTTGACGGGTGGGGCCGATACGTTCGATAATTTGCTGGTACTGCTCCAAGTCCCACCAGTGGGAGAAAAAAACCAGAATATTACCGCCGTCCTGTAAATTTAAGCCGTGTCCACAGCTTGCAGGATGGGCAAAGAGCATCGGGATTTTGCCATTATTCCAGTCCGTAAGGGTTTGTGGGTTAGCGTCTAACATTTTGCCTTTTGGAAATGCTTTTAACAGTCTTTCAAGATCATGTTTCCAGTGGTAAGCAACCAGTACAGGCATTCCTCCGGCTTCATTGACAATACTTTCCAGCGCCTGGATTTTGGCATCGTGTATTTCTGTCCAGTTGTGATTGTCATCGCTATAAATAGCGCCTGCTGCAATTTGCAAACATTTTATTGTTTTGGCAGCAGCATTTAACGCTTCGATAGCGCTATCGCCCAACTCAAGAAACAGTTCTTTTTCCATCGCCTGATAGTGCGCTCGTGCTTTTACAGGTAACGTAATGTTGATAACGTTGTGTATCGGCTCTTCGATATCAAACCAGTCAGCGGCGTTAAGGGATAAGGTGACATCCCTGAGAGCTGCCTGAATTTGTAGATTAGCAAATCCTAAAGGCTCAAATTTGCTCCATTGTTGCCCAGGAAATTGGATACGATTAAACCAGCGAGACGTAAACGCATTATGCGTTCTGCCTAGCCGTTCGCCCTGGTCAACAAACCACGCTTGCCCCCATAAGTCCATCAGGCCATTGGGTGAAGGTGTGCCTGTTAGGTTTACCCATCGATGAACCGATTTATGGGCGATTTTGGCAAGGGCTGCGGTGCGTTTACCCCCTTTGCGTAGCCGGAATGATTTTAACCGAGTGCTCTCATCGGCAATAATCGTACCAAAAGGCCAATTTTCTCCGAGGATGTCAACCAGCCAGACGAGATTGTCATAATTGATAGTAAATACGCTGGCATGGGTATTTTTGAGTGCTGCCATTCGTGATTTGGTGGGGCCAATGATGGGTTGCACTTCGATATTATGGAGATGGTTCCATTTAAGCACTTCATCCGGCCAGGTGGATTGGGCTACCCGTAAAGGGGCTAATACCAATGTGGGTTTGGTTTCACTGCCTGCAAGATAGAGATTTTCTAAAGCTGTCAGTGTGGCTGCTGTTTTGCCCATCCCCATTCCCGCCCATACATTTGAGCGTTTGATATCGAGTAGGTGATTGATAATGAGGTTTTGGTAAGGTCGAGGGGCAAAGGTTTTAGCGATTGTCTTTTGTTCAGGCGACAATCTGGATAGTTTTGTCATGGGTATGTAATCCGTTCCAGTTCTTTTTCATGGGGAGTTTGTCAGCCAGATACTGGTCATAAAGTCGCTGTGCCCCCTTTCTCAGCAAAACAGGGCGATAGCTAATGAAACTATTCGCACCATGAGGGCTTATTTCGTTTTGCTTTTCGGTTAAATATTTATCCCGAGCGGTAGCGGCAACACGCCAGCGTAAATTGTTACCGGACTTACTTTCGTTATAGAGCCATTTAAGTCCTGCCAGAAAATGATTTATCTGCTGACTGTTTACCCCGTTAAGCATTTTGCTAAATTGGGTAGGGGTCATACCTTCTTTGAAGAGATTTTTAAGACAATCGTTTTCGGTTTCAAGTTGTTGAACCTGTACACCTAATAATTGAACTTTTTTATGCTGAGCAGCCCATGCGATTGCTGATTCAGTAGGGTCAAGGAAATTAGGTAAGCCTAAAGTTGTTGGGTCATTCGGTAGTAATTTTTGATTAAAGTAAGCAGATTCCATTTTTTCAAAGAAAGACCAGGCTTCATCGGTATCAACAATTTTTGACATGCGAGCTGCGCCTTTTTCTGTATATAAGGTAATAGCCCGTGCTTTGTTCGAAATTTGTGCGTAAATATTATTTACTCGCAAATGTGCTAGCGCTTCCCCCGTAACATTGAAATAGTGAATACCTTCAATAAAACGAGATTTATTATTAGATAAATTCATTCTGATATTTGAGGCTTCAGTGCCATAACCAGAAGCGAGAGTTTCAGTCGTCACAACACGAACATTTTGCCACTCAATAACGGGTAATTGATTTGAATCGATAGTAATTAATTCAGTTTTCATCGTGATTGTCCTCTAGTGAGTTGTGTATGATGTAGGTTGAGTTACAAAGAGCTTAAGACCGTCGATAATCACTTCATCGATAAAGTTTTGTATCCATTTTTCATCTGCTTGTTGTTGTTCTTTTGCATCGTTAGCATTGTAAAAAAACCAGACGGGTAAAAATCCTTCACCTGGCTTTTCTTGCATGATTGGATTTTCAATTTGATGGGCAAGTAGGTTTTCAATAACCTCTCTGTCTAATTCGATCGAAACATTGTGATATGTGAACAAGTAGTTACCATTTGAACTAAAACCAAAGCGTTCATAACAAGAAAGAAGGTAACGGGAAGCAAAGATACTTCGCTTTGTTTTCACCATATATTCTGCAAATTCCATTTGTTCTGTTTTTGTGAGTTTTTTATTTTTATTAAAGCGCTCAGTCTCGAGTAACCATTTAGGGCAATCAGGGGCGATATTTTTCAATTTCTCAATAATTTGCTCATCGGTTAAATCTTGCATATAAAAATTCCTCAATAGTTAAATTGATGAAAAATTGCCCCTATAAAAAGGGGCGTTAAGATTAATTAGTGGCGTTCTAAGAAATGGGTCAATTCACCTTCGTACCAGTGATCGGTGCGTGCGGTGATTATTCCGATTTGTTGATGGTGGAAATGTTCAAAAAGCTGTTTGATCTCCGCTAACATGGTATCGATACAAAAAAAACTTCAGGGGAAAATCGGCGTTGAATATAAAATTTGATTAAAAATCTATAACATCAAAATCATCAATAATATTTCTAACCGTTCTTGCGATAAAAAGCCCTATTATTTGAACATCTGGAATATGTTGCTTAATAACGGTTTTCATCGCCTTATAGTGACTACCAGCGGTTAAAATATCATCAAAAATAATTATAGTAGATCTAATATCATTGGCTAAAGAGCCATGGAATTCATAATTATTTGCTAATTCTTCACAAGATGGTCTATTTGAAGAATTATGTGATGCTGTTAAGGTTTCTCTTTGTGTTATTAGCTCTCTAAAGTCAACAGTGGAATTTATTTTTTTACATTCATCAAGGATGTTAATTAATCTATCATCATATTTGGGATCTAATTTACATCTAGATGGTGGGACAGGTACAACTGTACATTTAAGCAAATAATCACGATATTCAGATAAAAAAGAAGCTATTTGTTTAATCGCTCTTTTCTTGTATTTATATTCAGGTTTATCTTTTTTTAAAACATCCTTTTTTAAATTAAGAATCAAATTGTTAGTATTACTGAAAGCAAATCCTTTTTCCGCTGTATACTCTCCAAAATAAAGACAGATATCATCTTCAGTTAAATGAAAATGATGACCAAGAGTAAGCTCATCTATCTTTTGTAATAGAAATGTCACAGATTATCCTTAATATCTTGGTAGTTCTTAACTCTAATTGCACCACGAGCTTCATATTTTTCAGGCCAAGATATTGTACTATTTTTGAAACAGCTATCCAGTATAAATAATTTTCTACCCTGATCCAAAGCTGCTCTGGCTTGAGTCAAAGTTCCTGACGTATCGGATGCTTCTACAATAATTGTCGCTTCCGATAAAGCAGACATAGTAGCATTGCGCTCAGGAAAAAATAATCTATTAGTACGATAATCTTGATCTAGATAACGTTTGAACGGTACCTGACTGATCAATAAATAATTTTCTCTAATCCGTTGTTGTAACTCAATATTCTGTTTTGGATAAAAAATGTGATAACGGCGTGCCAATAACTGCTATAGTATTCCCTCCAGCATCCAATGCTGTTCTATGAGCCTCAGTATCAACACCTTCAGCAAGACCGGAAACTATGGTAAAATTATCTTCTATAAGGCATTTAACAAGCTTTCTTGTTCTTTTCTTACCTTCTTCAGATACCCTACGAGAGCCAACAACTGCAACGCTGCGAGTATTTATTAGATCCCACCATCCCTGATAATAAAAAACTTCTATCGGATGTTTAGCATCCCTTAATTTCTCGGGATATTCATTAGCTCCATGTATTCTAATTCCAAAATGCTTAACCTGAAATCGGTCAAAAATATCTTTTAAGATCTCCTTAAATTCTTTTCTTACATTCTCAGTAACCATTCTTGATGGAATGGTATCAGGATATTTTCTAAATCTGTCTGCAATAGACCTGAATGTAGCTCCATTTTCAGACCACAAAGCTTCATAAGCTGCCATTTCTTCAAAAGGAGATATGACATGATCAAAAGAATCTAACGAACTGAAATTAAGCTGCATGTGTAACTGCTCTCCTTATGCAAAAATAATTAACTAAAAAATAATAAAAATATGTGGATTCTACAAGAAATAAATTGTTTTTAAGGTATCAATCCACAACAGGTAAGATGCTGCTTAAATCCTGACTGTCCAGTACGATGACCTGATGGCCTAGGGCAAAAAGCCGTGCGTGTTCGCGTAATTGGTAGGGGGTAGGTTTTTCGCCTGGGGCTTTACATTCCACAAAAATAATGTTGCCATTGGGCAGGGCGACTAATCGGTCAGGTACGCCTCGTCGCCCAGGCGAAACAAATTTATAGGCAATGCCACCGATTTTTTGCACTTCACGCACCAAATGTTTTTCGATACTCTCTTCCCTAATTAACCGCATGGATACTTCCTTTTTATGTCTTCCCGTTTTATTTGCATAATGCAAAAATCGGCGCGGTTCTCACTCCAGATACGGTTATTGCGATTGCGCGCCAATCGGTTTGCCTGTGCCCATGCGCGCGCTGCTTCATGGTATTGCCCTGACTGCTCAAGGTGTACCGCGTCCTGTGCAGCCTTAAAATAATGTAGTGGTCTAATAAAACTGTAGAGATTTATAGCTTATAATTAAGCAAAATCTTATAGGTATAAATATGACCCGAAAAGTAAAAGTAACCTTTAGCGGAAAGCAAAAACTGGAATATGCAAAACTCATGGTTGAAGGTGGATATAGCAATATCCAAGTTGAAAAAATATCCGGTGCGGGTAAATCTGCCGTATCACGATGGAAGCAACAATATCTTGCCGAGTTAAATGGGAATACGCCTGTAAAATCAAAAGCGTTAACACCCGAGCAACAGCGCATACAAGAATTAGAAGTTCAACTTAAGCGTGCTCAGAGGGATAATGACATATTAAAAAAAGCCGCGGCTTACTTCATCCTCGACAATCAAAACTCAAAATCGTGAAGCAACTGAAAATCATGTACCCCAATTTTACGGTCACTGAGTTATGCCATCTTTTTGAAGTAAGCAGCAGTAGTTTTTATTATGAAACGAAAATACCGACAGTTGAAAATGAAAGACTGTGTGGCGAAATCAAACGTATTTTTTATACATCGGGTCAAATTTATGGCAAAAGACGTATTCAAGCCGAGTTAAAGGGTTTAGGGCACCAAATTGGCACTTATAAAATATCGAACATCATGAAATTAAATCAATTAGTTGCAATTAGACCAACGAAAAAGCACTACTATCACTCATTGGGTAACGAACATCGATATGCCCCTAATTTGCTTAAACGACAATTTTCCCCTGAACAGCATAATCACTATTATGTCGGGGATATCACGTATATTAGACATCACTATGGGTGGAGCTATTTAGCCTGTGTGTTGGATTTAGCCACCAAAGAAATTATTGGTTATGCCTTATCAACAAAACCGGATTCGAAATTAGTGAAAGAAGCCTTAGATAACGCAATTGAACGGCAATTACCGGATACGACAAGTTTGATGTTCCATTCAGATCAAGGTTGCCAATATTCATCGGAGGAGTTTAGGGCGCACCTCTTTGAACGGAAAATAACTCAAAGCATGAGTCGGCGAGGTAATTGCCTCGATAATGCCGTGATGGAAAGATTTTTTAGGAGTTTAAAGACAGAAAGACTTAACCGTTTATCGTTTATGAATCATCAATCTGTTGTCTGTGAAGTTGAAAATTATATTCAGTTTTACAATTATTATCGACGCCATTCAACGATTGGTTATTTAACGCCACATCAAAAATATCATGAACTAAAAAATGCCGCTTAGATCTTCTACAGAATTTGTTGACCATTACAATAAAGGGGGCTGTCGTTTTTTCTAAAGGCCATGATGTTTATTTTATCCTGTGTATTATTTATTCCTTGCGATAGCGATAAGTCTCAAACCCCGCTGCACTAAGCGGTAAATCAAAAGCCCAGTCAGGCTTGGCACTTAACAGTGCGCTTAACCCCTCAGCGGAAAATTGTGGGGTATCGGGCGCTTCGCTGATAATCTCATCGTGGACGGTTAGGACAATCTCATAACCCGCCTTTTCAATAGGCGGCATGTTATAGGCTAATACATCGCGTGCAGCGGCCTGACAGATATTTTCTGTAATTTTCCCCCCGTAGGTTTTTAGCCTTTCCCATTTACGGCTGTAGGGGTTAGTCCCCATGTAGGTAATCTGTCCATTCTCTATTCGCGCAGAAGGGTAACAAAGACTCCGTCCTGATGGTAGACAAATCCTAAGCCAACCTTTATTTCGCCGGACGTTAAGTTTACGGCACTTAAACGGTATCTCAGGTGATTGAATGGCCTTTTTTACGGCGTCTTCAATATCGTACCAGAATGATACGGTTTGTGGATGGGCATTGCGCCACATGCGCTTAAGGGCATCGCAGGTAACAAAGACTTTTTCGCTCAGGCCATAAGTTTTATCTGTTTCAACAGATTTTTGATACCAGCGTATCGCCTCTCGTTTAACGTCAGGCGGGATGTTAGGTAATGCCGCTTCCGCCAGTTCCGCTAAGTCAAGGCCATAGGCGAGGGCAAATGTCAAAAATGCCGCAACCCCACCGCCATAGCCTAATCCAAGCTCCATCACCTTACCGATTTGTCGTTGAGCTTTAGTGACGTTTTTAGGTAATAGATTAAACGCGCGCGCATAGGCGAGTTTATAGAGGTCATCGCCTTTGCCGTTATCGAACTCGCTAAAAGCTTTGACTTTCCAGTTTTCGCCCGCCAGCCATGCCAACATGCGACCTTCAATATTGGATAAATCGGAAATAACCAGCTTCTTACCCTGCGGGGCAATAATACATCCTCTAAGCGCAGAACTGGTCAGTTGCATAATGTCATCGCAAATCAGCTCGGCGCAACCCGCTTTTAACGCTTCAACCCCCTCATCAATGGTTTTTTGGTCAAGCGTGGGTCTGGGGAGATTATCCGGTTGAAAAAATCCGCCCCGCCCATCGTCCAGTACGTGAAGCGCCACAAAACTGTTTGGTTCCTCGAAGTCGTCCATCTACACTCACCGATTTCAACAGCGCTTTATATTTACTGGTGCTGGTTGTGCACGATTGCAGACGGACTGACAGCAGTTCACGTAAAGCCCGTGGAATATCAGGGTCATTAACGCGTCGCTGTAGCGTGCTGGCTTGCATATCCGGTAACGTGATGCCAAATGCCGAGGCAATATGCTGTAATAGTGCATCACGTTGGGTTGCGGACTGTACGGTGTTATCCGTTAATTGCCGGGTGACGGCTGATAACCGCTTTTGCTCGTTTTCAACGGCGGTTAAGGCGCTTTTGGCCAACTCAACGTCCATACCCATTCCACGGCGATTAATCTTTTGGTCTAACTGCCATAATTGGGTTTCGTCCACACTCATATTCCAACGCGGTAAATGCTGATAAATCTCACGCATGGCTAAAATATCAGAACCTGCGTATTGCTTAAAACGTTGCCATTCTTCGAAATGTGTTAACACCGTGGCGCGTTGTATTTTGCTGTTTTTAGGGCGCGGTTTGCAAAATAGCTGTATGAGCGCTTTACCTTCTTTATCTTTGGCTTTATCGCTATTGACGTTGAAGATATCGCAAAGCGAACCCAGTGCGCCAGGTAAGCAATGTGCCAGTGCTTGCACCAGCGTATCGTGAACGCGGGATAAGGGTAAGTCGATATTTAACACTTTGCTTAAAATCACCGTATCAAACATCCCCCCATTATGCCAAACGGTTAAAATTTCAGGGTCATCGAGGTAGGCTTTTAAATCCTTTGGCATCGTTTTATCTTCAGTCACATCCCAAACCTTTACGGGTTCATGATTGTACGCATACGCAAAAAGTAATATTTCTGCATTTTCAGCATAGCGATGTGTGCCACAATTAATCGGAATATCGCTGTAGGTTTCTAAATCGCAAAATAGTAAATTTTGCATAATCTATCCTTATCAGGCGGTAACGGAAAAACGCCCCATTTTAGGGTGATACCACTGACTGCCGCGTTTCTCAGACTCAAGCATCATCTTATCCAACGCGTTTTTAAATGCCGCTTCATCAACCACCGACATTTGCGTAATTTGGCCACCTGGCGCTACATGGGGCACTTTTTTGTAAGGTACATTCCAAGCCATTACTAACTGCCGACATTTCGCATCGCTTAAGCCATATTTTGTTTTCAAATAGTTGTAGCCTTGGAAACCAGTGGGTATCGTGCCTTGTTTGATGTGTTCGATTTCTTCTGAGACTTGCTCTACCTGATGCTCGATACTCTTTAACCGACGCTCCTGTGCAACGTTCGCTAATGCCATTGCTGCAATAATTTCATTGGCGCTTTGTGGTTTACTTTGCTGCTCCAATTTATCAATCAGTGAGCGGCGAACGGCTTTCGATTCACGCGCGGCAACACGAAGTGCTTGTTTAAGCGTCATTTCGATAACTTCTGATTCTGTGTTGTTCATTTTTTGCACTACACTTTTTGTGTAGTACTCTCCTTCAAGCTCATCCTTAATTTTTTCAATAAATTTATTATTCCTGATCGGCGGTTCGCCGTGTTCTTTTCGTGTTTCGTTAACCATGCTCAGTAATTGTTGTGAGTCAATTTTTTCACCGCCGGACAGAGTGACATTTTGTGTGTTCATTAAATTTTGCATGTAAAAATTCCTCAATAATGAAATTGATGAAAGATTGCCCCTATAAAAAGGGGCGTTAAGATTAATTAGTGGCGTTCTAAGAAATGGGTCAACTCACCTTCGTACCACTGATCGGTGCGTGCAGTGATTATCCCGATTTGTTGATGGTGGAATTGCTCAAAAAGCTGTTTTATTTCCGCTAAAACGGTATCGATATTCTCACGCTTACGTAAAAGTCGTTTGATAACCTGTTTTTCTGCGTCGTTGATAATTTGGTGCAGTGACTCGGTAATATAATAAATACGGCGACACTCATCAGCCATTAACGGGATATGCGCTACCTGAAAACGCTCTGGTGATGCTGTGCCAGTTACTTCGCGCAACGCCAGCCACACCGCATTACTCCACGAACGCTCAAATCGAAAACCATTTGTCATACACCAGACTAAATGTGTCAGGTTACGGGTGTCTGAATGGCTAAAACGCTCTGAGGCTTTTGGATGGGGTTGAGGATGCTCATATTTGCCAGTTTTGCGGATTGATGGAAGGACTTCATTAAACACCCAATCCTGAAATTGTTTTGCTTCCAGCTTATTGCTACGGAAAATAACACGATAAAGATTAGGTTCGTTTACAAAAGCAAATTGCCGTCTCTGCCCATCTGACCTAAGGTAGATTTTTTCTACCCCAGCTTTATCTAACTGTTTTGAAAGCAAATCACTTGAGTTTATGACTGTCAAAGCTTTACAAACATCATTAAGGCAGAACCATGGTTCAGAATTAATAATCTGAACACGCACATCGTAGATATTGTTAAAATAAAATGATCTGAGTTGAGTATTCATTTTTACATCCTATATCAATTGTTCAATATCACCCATTGTTCGGATGGGCGGTCGGGTACTTGAACACCGGATATAGACGGCCAACAGTTTTCCCCAATAGGGTGTTGTATATACTGTTCGCTACCCGACCATAACAATCTATGGACGTAAAAAAACCGCATTACTTTCGGGAGCGGTATCCGCTATATCAAAAGGTGTGTTCAGCACCTGATATAGAATATAGCGCATGATTTCTTCTTTCGTCAATGGATATCGTTAGGTTATACTTACCAAAAAGGAGGATTCCCTATGGGTCAAGTTGCATTTGATACACAAGAGTTTGTCGAAACACTAGAGAATGCAGGTTTGCCAAAAGAGCAAGCAAAAGCAATTTCTATTGCTGTACGTAAGTCACATGAGGTTGCTGATGTAGCGACCAAAAGAGATTTAGAGGATGTTCGTAAAGAAATAGATACAAGATTCGATAAGCTTGATGCCAAAATAGACTCACAGATATCACTAGTTCGCAAAGACTTACAACTGGAAATGTCAGGCATTCGCGCTGAGCAAAAGTTAATGCGCTGGATGTTAGGCGCGGGTATTTTAGGTATCCTCTCTCTGGTGGTAAAAGCGTTTTTGATGCCAGCACTATAGTTACTATCATGGGTTATTAGCTCAGTGGGTAGAGCAGTGGACTCTTAATCCATCGGTCGCAGGTTCGAGTCCTGCATAGCCCACCATTTTACCGATGGCTTTTTGCCAATCGTTTATTCTCTTTTCTCAGGTACTGGTTTTCTTCTGCCAGTAGTTGGATCATATTGATTAATGTTCTGGTTTCCTCATCAGCGTAAACGGGTTGTTCCAGGTTAAGCAGATAATGGTGGTTGTTACTGGGATTAGTAAGTGCAATGGTTTCACTCATATTATCTAATTTCATGTTTAACTCTCCTCAAGGAATATAGCGCGATGCCTGATTATTTCACCACCTCAGGCGGCGGTAGTTTCCCTGGTGTTAACTTGCCAATAACTCTTCTTCCTCAGCCATGCTCAGGTCGTCAAATTCGTCAACGGAGGCCACACTTCCACCGCTAAATGCATCACCATCCCGGAAAAACTGAACGCCTCTTAATGACGCTGAAACGCCTTTACCATTATTGTCATAGGCATAAAACTCAATGGTGGCGTTAACGTAGCAGCCTGAGTAGGGGCGACCATCCTGTGCGGTTAACGGTGAGGTATTGCGGTCAATGACTAATGGGCGGGATTTATTACTGGCGCTGATATACAGGTTTCCGGCGTAGCCGTCGTATTCTTTATTGTCGCCATCGCGTAAGCAAAAATGGTTAGGATTATTGCAGATGTTATTATAGATTTTTTCGATATCCTTGGCGCCCCATTTTTCCCCAATCACACGTTTGATACCGGTTTTAATTTCCTCAATCAGGTCAGTACGACTTTTAGCGATAAGGAAAGTGGCGCGGTATTTAAATTCACTCTGACCACTAAATTGAGAGGGTTCAAACAAATCAGGAAAAGCCAGACGTACGTTGTTTAATTTGATTTTCATCACGTTACCTTTTAATTAGATGGATTTATCAACAAGTGATGCTTCGGTCACATCGTCAAAGTCGTTTAAGGGGTTAGTAATAATGGCAGGTCTTGGGTCAGATTCCGGTGCGATGACGGGTTTACCGTCTGCTCGTTCAATAAGTGCTTCCAGTTTTGCCCAGCGACTCGGTTTGTCTTTTTTAAGCAATTTTTCAGCCTGTGGTGGACTGATAATTTTCTTGTGGTAGATTTGTTCCTGTTTAAGTTTGGCGCCTTTTAACAGCGCTTCGGCTTCACGCTCATCACCCCAGGTGCGATTACCCTGTTTGCCAGTCACCAGTTTAAAGCCCGGTACTGATTGCCCGTTGTGTAATGTTTCGGCGACCCGATTTCGTAGGGCTTTACAAAAGTTCTCTACCAGATCGACATGCTGGTAGAGTTTTGCCATTTGTGCAGGGGTTAGCAGCGTAATGCGTTTGATAGCATCACTTAGTTGGGGGTTCAAAGGTTGAGTTAAATCGACAAAATCGCCTCTGACTTCATTATGGATAAATTGCGCCTGAGCAAAACACAATCCGCCTTTTGCTTTGCAGAACTGGCATTGCTTGATACCCGGTGAAAACGCACTATCCGGTAGCGCATCAAGCCCGTTGCGCTCGGCGAGGGTTACCATCTCCATGGCTTTTTTCGCGCCTGATTTAGCCTGTTCGCCAAATTCTTTTAAATCCTCAACCGATAGCGCCCATTCAGACAGATGGTTAAGCCTGGGTTGATGGATGAAAAGCCGAACCGTTTTGAAATCATAAACAAGGTCAAACTGATATAAAGCGCCCAGCGCATAAAGCATGAGCTGCTCGTTGTTCGGGGCATCCACTTTAACGCCTTTACCGTATTTTAGGTCATGGATTTGTAGCTCATCCTCGCTGATAATAATCGCATCGGCGGTACCAAAAGAATTCTCTACGCCAATGACCGCTGAAAAATCCACCCGTTCTTCAACCTGTAGGATTTTCCCGTCCGCTAGTTGCCAGACGGTATCAACATAGGTCTGGACGTGTTCAATCATCTCTTCATCCACTTGTGGCGAATTAGCTTTCAACAAGGGATATGTGCCGATATAATCCTTTGCATCAAAACCGTAGGTTCGTCTACACCCTTCGCTAAACGGGTTTTGACGCATTGTTAGGATACTTTCCGCTAACGCATGCGCCGCGCTGCCTTCTTCCGCAAATGGCGATGTTTTATCGGGTAAGGTGGCTTCTACTGCGAGACTGGCGCTACATCTCATCCATCTATGTGCTGAGGAGGGGGAAAGTTTTGCATGTTCAGCCATCGCTACCCTCGGCGTTATCATTGGCTAAAACGCGTTGGGCTTTCTCGATAAACTGAACCAGATTGTCATCAGGAATATCACCTAGCCTTTTAGCGTTGAATTCATCGAGTATTTTAACGACTTCATTCCGATAGCCTTTTTTTGCCAATTCAGTGATCAGTTTTGAAGACTTAGTTCGTGGGTCTTCAGCTTCTACCAATTTCACTTCCGCCGGTGTAGGCAATTCACGCACTAATGACAAGGCAAATTCGCGACGATCGGTAATGCCAAAGAGATTATCCCAATTAGCCAACGTTTTTAGGCATATCGTAAAAATTTTAACTTTGGGAAGAAATGTCACCTTAGGTAATCCATTTAAGGCGCAATAAAGTGCATCAATTTGTCCGGTAACACTATTTGCTTTCTCAGATGCAAGCGTTGCGGTGGCTTTAGCGACTTGCGTACTGTCAGGTTTAAGCGCTTTGTCACCAAACAAGACGGATAGGGCGACGACGTGACGCAAATCAAGCGATTCAATATCAACCGGTTCGGGCTTAAGTTCTACTTTAGGCTCTTCTTTAGGCGCTACTTTAGGGGTTTCAACAATCGGTTTAACGGCTTTAGCAGGTTTGGTTTCTGCCCGAAGGGTTTTAACCTTTTTCTCGGCGACAACCGGTGTTGGTTTGTCTTCAGCGCTAGCGGGCACTTCGATAGTAATTTTAGGCTCAATCACTTCTTGAGGCTCAACCATAGCTGATGGCACGACAGGTTGAGGCTTAACGTCCGGTGTGAAGGGTTTTGGTTTGTTCGCCCCTGTTGGTTCGTTTGGGTCACTGGGGTCATTTTCAGTATGTGCGACCAACTGACTGATTAACATTTTATGGGCTTCGGCTAGTTGATTGTGCGCCATGATCATTTGCGTGTGGTTTTCTGCCAGTCTTGCCAGCAGGGGAGTATTTGTGGTAAGCATTATGCGTTGACCTCAACGGTATATAGTGACAGGGAACTGGTGATTGCCATTGCGTTTTAGCGCTTCTAATTTTTGTACATAGCGTATGCGCCGGACGTTGTTGTTCATCGGAAATCGCTCCGATGACAGGATTTTTGCTTTTTGCATGGTGGTTTTTCCGATGGGATGGACTAGATAGGGTATGCCTGATATTTCTGGCGCGTCAGGCTCGCCCCCTTTTGTGTATTCCCACAACACACAAAACAGGTTACTATGTGTTTCCCACAACACATAAAAGAGAGACGATATTAACAATGGCTAAATATATGGCGCGAGTTGAACTGCATGATGCTGATTCAAAGCAATATGAAATTCTTCATGAAAGGATGAAATCACTTGGATTTTATCGAACACTCATGAGCGATAATAACAGACTGCTAAAATTACCAGATGCCACATATCAAGGTGATACATCTAACACCGCAAAAGATATATGCAATCAAGTTAATCGTATTGCCCATCCTCTATCTTATGGTAGTCCATCTATAATAGTTTGTAGCATGGTTGACGATTGGGAAGCCTGGTTACCGTACACATCATGAATTAGCAAAACCAAAATTCATATTATCTTTGCCACAATCTTTACCAGCATCTTTTTCTGATGCTTCTCTTTCCAGCGCAATAAAACCATCTCTGATGGCCGATGCAAGTGCTTTCGCCCTGACCTTATCGATAGCGCGATTTGAATCCATTTCTGCCTGTAATGCATACCGTAACGCTTCGCTGGCTTTCTCTTGAGATTTTTCACTCAATTCTTCAAATTTCATCATTTCTCCTAAATACAAATCGGTTTTGGTGGTGTGTGCCGGAGGTGTCCGGATTATATTTACAGTCATCTTGGTAGTTCCCTGGTGTTGGCTTTTAACTTAATGGCTGTATTTTGGTTATTTCACACACCCCAAAACCGACTGTTTGGGTGTTTTGTGGTTACGCTTTTTCAGCGAAAGGGTGTTAAAGAGCGGTACTGCTTAATTGCATTTAAATTTATTGCGCCTGTCTTTTCACCACATCAGGCTCGGTGGTATCCTTGCTGTTCTCTACAACAACAAAGAAGAAAAAATTATGTCTAAAAAAAAATGATATTCCCACGTTTCCTATTGCTGGTTGGAAAATCGGTCCTTTACCAGGTTACGATGCGCTGGCGTTGAAATTTCAATTTCTTTCGTCGCCTATGCAGTCAATTAATGAAGCTCAGGAAACTCAGTTCTTTATTATTAATCCACAGATGGCTCGAACACTCATTGCTGATCTAACCAAACATATTGACACCTTGGAAAAGTCTGCCATTCAATCTCCTCAAGGAGATACCCACTAACTAAAAACACAGTACTAACCGCTTTTTGTTCAAAGCGCCTAATTTCATAGGTGCTTTTTACATTCGTCATATCTTAAATCCTTTTGAATTACTGTCGTCACTCACCATAGGCCACTTCGCAAAATGACCTATAATTAGTGTTTTTTGCGTTTGTACACTCTGTTATGGCTGCCTGTCCCTTGACATTGCTGTCCTGCAAAGAGCGGATCGCACTCTATGCAACGTGCACCACTGCACTACTACAGACATAACGCGCTGTACATTTCGACTTTCTAAATTGTTAAAGAGCTAAGAAGTAACCCATAAACGCATTACCTTATGTGATATTTATATGCCAAACTGCATTAGCTGTCAACCCATAATTGCATTATCTTAAAAAGTTTCGCTATATGAGACTTTAATTTTTTTTTAAATTTATTAGGTGTGCCAAAGAGATGACTTTGCGATACCCGCAATATATTGAATTATCGTAACCTTCTTTTTAGGTATTTTTATTGGAGCAACATTTTCATTTACAGGTAACAAATGGTAAAGAGCATCTCGTTCAAATAAAAATGTTTTTACCATTACCTGACCTTCTTCCGTAACAACTAAAACTTCATCACCTGGGTGATAGATATGATTTGGCTCTACAATTATAAATTCACCTTCTTTAATTCTAGGTATCATAGAATCATCGACACTTTTTAATGCGTAAGCATTTTCATCATAAGAAGGCCAACGTATGTAACCACCTCTATTTTCTACGGGATGCTTCATGTTTGGCCAATAGCTACCGTGCCCAACTTGAGTATTACCCAATACTGGCACTTCTTTAAATATTAAATAATCATACGGGTCGCCATCCACTTCTACTAAAGTGCGTGGTGGGTTTTCCTGCAGGTCGCACTCAATTAAATCTACTGGAGATATTTTAAAAAATTCAGCTATTTGTTTTAGAGTAACGTACTTAGGATCTTTTACTTCCCCTACTAACATTCGTTGCAGTGTCGATTGTTGCATTTTCACACGTTTTGAAAGTTCTGTAACGCTACTAATACCTGTATTTTGCATTAAATATTTTATGTTTTTTTTTAAAATATCGTAGTCAAGTGCCATTTTTCTTTTCCTTCTTATTCATCGAATTATTATGCGTTATTGCATATTTGAGGTTTCTACAAGAAACCAAATTCGGGTTGATTGTCAATGCTTTTTCGGATAATTTAAGTTCATAATATACCAATGGAGCCGAAATCTATGCACGAATTAACTCCCAAAGATATAGTGAAATACTTGCTCGATTTGGGATATACCCAAAATCAAATAGCTAAACTTACAGGTGTACCACAATCAACAATTAGTCGTTTATTAGCGGGGATACACACAAATCCACGTATATCAACAGTAAGATCTCTTGAGAAACTTTTATATACAGCTATTGTTCGATGAAAGGCCAAATAACCCATGCAAATCAATTATTCTGTCGGGCGTAGTGTGAGTGATCAGCGCCCGAGTCCTGCTGTTGCGGGCTCTTTTGCCGAGTATCAGCAGGCGATCAAAAAATTAACCAAACGTATTAATATTAGTCCCTTTGATACAAAAGCCATTTTCGACAAAAAGAAAAAAGCCCTTAATTATATCTGGGGTGCAATGAAAAATGCCAAGAAAGGGCGTAACGCACTTAATGCGGGTAACCGCAGCGTGTTATGGCTTGACATGGATGGGTGTACCCTGGATGCGTGGGAAATGCTTACAGGCATTCTCGGATTTTATCAATGTTTTGCCTATACCACCGCAAGCCATGAACATCCTGTTGCGCAGGGTGAACAACGCTGGCGTATTGGTTTTTTGTTATCCCGTGAGGTGACTGCATGTCAACGATCACCGAAAACTGATCCACTTTTTATCTAAATCCGATCAATCAAAATTGATCCACTGTTTTACTCAGTTATTGCTCCTGAGCGCCGCTTATCTTTCAATCGGTAGCTTTCACCGCTTAATTGCAGTACATGCGAATGATGAAGTAAACGATCAAGCATAGCGGCAGTTAATGTTGCGTCATCAGCAAAAGCACTTGGCCATTGCCCAAATGATAGGTTACTCGTCAATATGACACTGCCATGCTCATAACGTTTGGCAATCACATTGAAAAACAGGTTTGCTTCTTCTCGCCCAAACGGCAGGTATCCAATCTCATCGATAATCAACAACTTCGGGGCCATCACCGAACGTGATAGATATTGTTTGAGCTTATTTTGTCGTTTGGCAGTTGAGAGTTGCAACATCAGTTCAGCTGCCGTGGTAAAGCGGGTTTTCTTCTTGGCCTGTACTGCTTTTAATCCTAACCCAATAGCTAAATGCGTTTTGCCTACACCGCTTGGGCCAAGCAACACGACATTTTCATTACGTTCAATAAACGTTAATGCGCTTAATTCCTGTATGTGTTGTTTGGGGATCCCCGTTGCAAACTTAAAATCGAACGTATTAAGTTCTTTATGTGCTGGGAATCCTGCCATCCGACTCAAAAGATTACGAGTTCGTTCATCTCGTTGTTGTTGCTCACATTTTAACAGGGACAGTAAAAACTCTCCGTAGCTTTTGTCTTGGGCAATACATTTTTCGGCAAGTGATGACCAATGAGTCGGAATAGAATTTAATTTCAATGACTCACACAGGTGTTCAATTTGTTCATGCAATAACATGTTCACCTCCCAGTAATGCTTCGTATACGCTGATTGAGTGTTGCAAACTGACAGATTCAAGGGGCGGTACGATAGGGATATTAAGCGTATTAGTCTGTGGGATAGATTGGCAAACCCTTGCTGGTAAGGGTAGAAGAGACTTAACTTCCTTAGCTAATCTATCTGCTGGCTTCTCTAACGTTGTTCCATGAATTCGCTGATGGGCAACGCGTTGTAACCATGGACCCACTTTTGCATTAGCTATTTCAATATCCAGTTCAAGATTATGAGCACGAAGGTCGGTGTTTAATGGCACGATAAAGCTGTTTTTTAAATAGTGGTTAAAGCGCTCTACTTTCCCTTTCGTTTTTGCCCTGTAGGGCTTGCAAGCCTTCAATTTAAACCCGTAATCTTTCGACATTTGAAGCATTTCGACATGTAATTTATGATCACCTTCTGCATAAGCATCCCGTTCGATGATGAGGGATTTTGCGTTATCACACAATACTTCCTGTGGTACACCACCAAAGTAGTCGAAAGCTTCTCTTAAACCTTGCTGCCACGATTCTGCTCGTTCATTATCAAAGAACTTTACATAACTCGCACGCGAATAGCCTAGCGTTGCAACAAACGCTTTCAGCGATTTTTTACCTCGCCGGATGCTGGTGAAGTCGATTTGCATTTGTTGACCTGGCTGTGTTTCAAAACGGACGACTACTTCGGGAACAATGCTTGGTTTAAATTGACAAACAAATCGGCGTAATTGAGCAATACCACCTTGATAGCCGTTTTCAACTACCTCATCAAATAAGACTGTTGCAGGGATCCAATCAGGTTTAGCCAGTTCAATTCGCTGAAGCAAATAAGGTTTAAAGGGGGATAATTTAGTCGGTTGTTGACTTCTTTTAGCATAAGTTGGCATTGTCTGTTGTTGTAAATGATGTTTTACGGTGTTACGGGATATACCCAACTCACTGGCAATTTTTCGAAGGCTTTGTCCTTGTGCAAAGCGAACATGAATATCCACAAATATCTCCTTGGTTAACATAAATTATCCGTACAAAAATGTGCGAATAATACCAAGTGGATCAGTTTTAGATGATCGTTAGTGGATCAGTTTTGCATGATCGGTGACAACTGCATTAGAGTATGCACAACTAGGACCACGGATTGAGCAGGAGTTGATGGATTGTTTCGAATTGCTCAGCGATTTGGCGATTAAGTGGGATCGCTCTGTCTATGAGCCTTCGCATATGGTTTTTGCACCGCATGAAGGGGCAAAGTATGAAAGTTTCGAAGGCACAGTGGTTGATGTTGATACGCTTTTAGCCTCCGATAATACGCCTGTTATTGAGCGGGTTGATCTCCCTAAGCCTGATAATGACGATTTAACCCGTCTAGTCGATTTGCAAAATATTAATGACCAGACGTTTGAAGATTTACGATCCGCACTATGGTATCCGAAAATGTTAAACCAGGCTGAGAACTACCCTTCATGGGTGGATATGGGCAATCGCCTCGCCTGGTTTAAAGACACACACTTTGAAGATGAAGCTAAAAAGATGTGGCTTGATTGGTCTTCTGCCGTCGATAAAGGAGACATATCCGCTGCCGAAGCCAAATGGCCTGAACTACGTGCTGAAAGAACAGGCTATCAAGCGATATTCAGTTTAGCGCAAAAAGCAGGATGGGTAAATCCCGGTGCCGAGCGATTGAAAACAGCGGTTGCTACAATTGATGAGTTCGAAGATCTAACAGACCCTACTGAAAATTCAAACTGGCCTACGTTTAAACGCAATAAAACGTCAGGCCAAATAGAAGCGACCATTGACAATGCGGCTAAAGCGGTTATGTGCCCTGATTTTGTCGGTGTAGAAATTCGGTTTGATACTTTCCGTGATGAGATCATGTTTGCGCCTGTTGGCACTAAAGCATGGCAAACCTTTACTGATGCTGATTATTCCCGATTGCGTATCACAATGGAAAAACGAGGCTTCAAAGCGGTTGGACGTGAGTTAATCCGTGATGTGGTATTACTGGCTGCGGATGAAAATCCTTTTGATTCCGCCATGGAATGGCTTAAAAGCCTCGAATGGGACGGTATACCGCGTATCGAAAAGTTTTATCATACCCATTTTGGCACTGAGGATAGTGCTTATACGCGTGCGGTATCGCGCTATATGTGGACAGCCCTTGCGGGACGCGTGTTAAAGCCCGGTATCAAAGCGGATATGGTGCCGATCCTAGTAGGTGCTCAAGGTGCTGGAAAATCTTCTGTCGTGGCAGCGTTATCCCCTGATCCGGCTTTTTTCACTGAAATTTCCTTTGCTGAAAAAGATGATGATCTGGCGCGTAAGATGCGCGGTTGTCTGGTGGCAGAAATTAGCGAATTACGCGGACTGAATACGAAAGAACTGGAATCCATCAAAGCCTTTGTCACGCGGACACATGAAAAGTGGATACCCAAGTTCAAAGAATTCGCCACCCAGTTTCCTAGACGCTCATTGAGTATTGGTACGACAAATGAAGATGAATTTTTAGGCGATAAAACCGGTAATCGTCGTTGGCTGCCTGTTGAAGTTGGAAAAATGGATGTAGAAGGTATCAAAAAGGATGTGATTCAGTTTTGGGCGGAAGCGCGAGAGCTATTTACCAAAACAGGGATTCAATTTAAAGAAGCAGAGCAATTGGCTAATCAGGTACATGAAAAATATTTTATCAAAGATGCATGGCAGGAAATTATCGAGCGTTGGTTAGATGAACCGGATTTAATGACAGGCCAAAAACCACGGGCACGGGAATTTTTACGTTCTGCGGATATTTTGCGTGAAGCATTGAACCTTGAACCGAAAAATATATCGCGAAGGGAACAAATGCGAATTGGCAATGTTTTATTAAATTGTGGGTATAAACAAATTTTGCGTCGCGTTGATGGAAAAGTTTGCAGGGTTTGGGAGCTGAGTAACAACCTGCAACGACCTGTAACGACCTAAAATCCGTCAGGTTGTTACACTATTAATCTATTTAATATCAATAGGTTAAAGTTAGTGTAACAACCGTAACAACCTTTTTTGAAATCAATACGCGCGTTAGTAATATATGTCCCTAAAGATATTAATACAAAAAGGTTGTTACGGTCGTTACGGTTGTTACACCTACGAGTGCCAAAAACATTGCCGTTCACAACAGGAGCGAAAAGATCATGAGCAGAGACATTGAGAAAATACTACTCCACTGGGGCGGGTGGTGTGCGGGTAATCCGTATGCCTCGGTGAGCTGGCTGTCAGTGGCTTCCGGCTTTAGTCGCCTCATGCCGTTTACAGGCGCAAATCGCTTATCGTGCAGTGATGCGGATGGGCTGGTGATTGATGTGTGCGTCAGTCGCCTTAACACGGTGGGGATGGCGAGAGAGTTGAATTATATCGAGGATTATTACATCAGGGGGATATCGAAGCGTGCTATTGCGCGAAAGTTTGCGGTACGCGAGGATGAGGTGCGAAAAAGAATGCAAATTGCGGAAGGATTTGTTCTAGGATGCCTAGAAACCCTTGATATTCAATTAGATATCGACATATTGTACAAATATCATACAAACGGTTATCAAACACTAGTGCGGCCGCAAAAGGTATGCTAAAGTGCCCATGATGAATTTTTGCGTCCAGCAGAAATGTACGCTGATAAATAAAACCTCGATTAATTATTTTTTTTTGCTCACCTCGCTTTTGCGAGGTTTTTTGTTTTACGCCACCGCAATACTCACAAATTGAATACGCAAAAATAGCACCCATTGAGGTGTTTTTTTTTGTTTTAGGGATGAGTCATTAACAATATCCAGGAACTGGATAATTTATAACAATAGCAAAAAAGAGAAATTTTATGACTAAAACATTAAACCTTGAATTACATCCCTCTAGCGTCAAACCTGGTACAAAAGAATACCCCCGTCAATATCTTATCGTTAACAGTGCAGATTACTATAACCAGGTAGTCGGGACTTTTGACTCAGCCGGCAAGTTCCTCTATTTCCAAGGCTGGGATAACGGTGAGTATGTCACCTTTAAACCAAGAGATTATGCTTATTGGGCGGTGTTACCTGCCAAAAAACCTGAATAAGCTTTAAAAATAAGCCACCGCAATACTCACACAAACAATCATTAAAACGAGTAAGGCGGCTGGCTCCCTGTTCAAAACAAAGCAATAGAACCCTCACAAGGAGAATATTCCCATGAGTGACCTCATTAATAAGACAATTTTAATCGAAGAGGGTTTAACCATATGCAAACCCTCAATCTATGCACTGAGCATTATAGACGATAAGCAGTCAGGGAAGTTAGTACGAATATCGCATAGCGGAAATAACATTATTGAGTTTCCACTAACGGAAATACAGTGTAGAGCATTGGCAAGAAAACTCATGGATTAATTAAACTTTTTAAGTCATCCAACCAATCACTTAAAGCAATGGAACCCTCAGTGGGAGGGTATATGCGCATGTCTGAAAAATATTCAACACCTGCTGCCTATCTGTGGGGCATTATGACCACCATCGGTGGCGTTACAACAACGATTTTTGATTTTTTAACCCTTGACCAGTGGGTTGCAGTGATGGGTATCGGCTGCACGATAGGGACATTTTTAATCAACGTGTACTACCGCCGAAGGGAGTACAAACTCAAAGAGCGTCAGTATGAAGATACCGAAAAAAATAGTGATGGCAACGGGCGGTAGTGCGTTGTTTCTGGCCTCAAGCATGATAACGCATTTCGAAGGATTAAGACTTAATCCCTATTTTGACGGTGGCGGTGTGCTTTCTGTTTGCTACGGGCATACCGGCAACGATATTGAGCGTAACCGGACGTACACGCAAAAAGACTGCGATAAATGGCTTGATGACGATTTAAAAGCGGTAAAACGTTACGTTGACCCACTGATTAAGGTCAGTATCAATACACTCACTCAGGCAGCCCTTTACTCATTTGCATACAACGTGGGCGTGGGGAATTTCGCTAAATCCACGTTACTCAAAAAGCTCAACGCTGATGACCGAAAAGGCGCTTGTGATGAAATGAGACGATGGGTTCATGTTGATGGTAGAAAATGGAAAGGGTTAATGACCCGGCGGGAAATTGAGAGCGTAATATGTTATGGAGACCTGTCACACCCATCTTGATAATCATTGTTGGATTGATGATTTATCTCAGCGTTGTCTTATCAAACTACAAAAATCTGAAAACACAATACCACACACTAAAACAGCAATATCACGCACAAATTGAAGCGGTGAAATTACAACAGCAAAAAATCGATGCTTTACACCAACTCGATATTCAACACACCGAGGAACTGAACAATGCCAACGCTGAACTGGATAAGCTGCATGATGCTGTTCGCGCTGGCACTCAGCGGTTGCGCGTCAACGCCGTGTGTCGTACATCCAAAATCGTTACCACCAAGAGCCGATATGATGAAGCCACCTCACAATTTAGCGAAGCAGCTCGACAAGATTATTTCCGTCTCAGAAAGATGATGATTGAGAACGAAAAACAGACGGAATATTTACAGCAGTACATCAAGACACAGTGTAGTGGTTAATTTTGATTTATTTTAAGCGTAAAAATAGTTTTATATCTGCCACCTGTTTTAATAATAAATTGTATGCCTCATCCGTTCTGGATTTTTCATGCTTGAGCTGATTAAAAGTCGATTGATATTGACAAATTAAAGCTTCGAAGCGTTTCTGTTGTCTTTTAGATAACCGTCGCATTAAGCATGTTATGGCAGATTCTGGTAAGAGGAATGCAGTAGTAAAACCCCGTTGTTCAAACCATGACTGCATATAATCAAAATAGTCAATTATGGGTTCAGCACGTTCATTAAACTCTTGTCTTTTATCTCTACCTATGGCGTGTTTGTTACCAATATATAAGCCCAAAAAGAATGTTAATAAACTAATCAGAGGTGAGTAAAGTTGCAGGATTTTTATCAAATCATTCATGAATATTGGTGGCTCCTTTATCCAATAATTACGTTTATTTTTGGCTTGCTATGTGGGGGTTTAACAGGTTGGCCACCATTCAGTTGGAAATAATTATTAAAGATTACCATTAATTTGAAATAGGTGAGCTATGTCTGAAAAAAATGCACCAGAAATTAGAGTAAGAATAAAGGCTGATGATAGTGATCTCATTAAATTAGAAGATCGCTTGCAACGTATTGCTAATTTGATGCAACAAATGGGGTCAATTAACGAAGAGAAAACATATCCAGCCAGTTTGCAAATGGCAGTACAAGAGGCTTGTAATATAGGTGCTCGAGAAGGCGCGAAAAAAGCAAGAGATAAACAAATCAATGATGAAAAAGAGACATCGATAAAATTATCAAAACTGTTTATTAGGGGTGTGTTTAAAGGCTATGCACTTACCGTTAATGGCAAGATACTCTCTAATCAGGAATCGACGGTTATAGAGAGTAAACCGCAGGAAATTCCACGTGTTAAGGCCTCTTTCATTGTGACTGATGAGATAATAGTTGATGCGCCTGATATATATTTAAAATCAGCAGAAGAAGTGAATGCTTAAGGAGGACTATGCCGCCACGTATTCCTCGTGCCTGTCGCAAACCCGGTTGTGCCAAGACAACAACTGAATGCAGTGGGTACTGTGACGCACATCGAAACCAAAGTTGGAAAGATTATCAACAAGGTAAAAGCCGTCATCAGCGTGGCTATGGTACAAAGTGGGATCATCTCCGTAAAAAAATATTAAAACGTGATAAATTTTTGTGTCAGGGATGTTTAGTTGAAGGGCGATTGATAACCGCAACCACCGTTGACCATATTCTCGCAAAAGCAACAGGCGGCAATGATGCAGAAAGTAACTTGCAAGCGTTATGTTGGCCATGCCATCGCACGAAGACCGCAAGAGAAAAGCGAGGGAGGGGCGGGTAAAATCGCTCCCTCTTTTACCTTTGGGAACCGCCGATTTGCCTTTTTTTACACCACCGCAGGTTAGAAAACCTTTTTATAGGTATCCCAATTGCGCGATTAATAGGAATTTTAAATTATGTCTGGACCCCCAAAAACACCGACACATCTACGTTTGATAAGGGGTAATCCTTCAAAAAGGGCAATTAATAAAAATGAGCCAAAACCCGAAAAAGGGGTTCCCCCAACACCAAAACACTTTAACAAGCAAGAACGCTACTGGTTTAAGGTTCTTTGCGAACGGCTAGATGCGATAGGCGTTATTACTGCTATCGATGGTATGGCTCTGGAATTGCTGGTTGGGGCGTATGTCGAATGGCGAAAACATCGAGATGTTATTGACAAAGAAGGCGAGACCTACAAGACAACATCCACTGACGGCAACGTCATGATCCGTCCACATCCGCAAGTTGCCATGATGGCCGATGCGTGGAAGCGCATTTGCAGAATGCAAGCTGAATTCGGCATGACCCCCGCTAGCAGGTCAAAAGTAAACGGTAAGGCTTCAAACGAAATAGATCCGTTTGTCGAATTTTTGAAAAGCAGGATAGACTAATGGCAAAAGTAGCGGAAGGCATTAGCTATGCACAACGCGCTGTGTCGGGTGATATCATCGCGTGTGAATATGTACGATTGGCGTGTCAACGCTTTTTGAATGACCTTGAGCATGGTGAAGAACGGGGTATCTATTTTAGCTTCCCCCGCGCACAACATATCCTTAATTTCTATCAGTTTGTGCCCCATGTAAAAGGTAATCTTGCCGGTCAAACTATAAAATTGATGGATTGGCATATTTTTATCCTGATCAATATTTTTGGATTTGTTATCCCTTTAGTCGATGAACAAACGGGGGAAAGGGTAATCCGTAATGATGGCAGTGGACGAGTCGTGATGGTCAGACGTTTTCGTACCGCCTATAACGAAGTTGCCCGTAAGAATGCCAAATCAACGCTTTCTTCAGGTATTGCACTTTATATGACCGGATCAGACGGCGAAGGTGGCGCAGAGGTTTATTCAGCCGCCACGACTCGTGATCAGGCTCGCATTGTCTTTGAAGATGCAAAAAACATGATAAGGAAGGCTAAACATACCCTTGGTCAATGTTTTGAGTTCAATAAATTAGCGATTTATCAAGAAGTCACCGCTTCAAAATTCGAACCACTATCCAGCGATGCAAATAATTTGGACGGGTTAAATATCCATTGCGGTATTGTCGATGAACTGCACGCACACAAAACGCGTGATGTTTGGGACGTATTAGAGACGGCAACAGGTGCAAGATTACAATCCTTGCTCTTCGGTATTACCACCGCTGGATTTAATAAAGAAGGCATATGCTACGAATTACGCGATTATGCCATCAAGGTTTTACAGGGGCAGGTTGAAGACGATTCCTTCTTTGGCATTATTTATACCCTAGACAAGAAAGATGATCCGTTTGACGAGAAGATGTGGCAAAAAGCCAATCCTGGATTAGGTATTTGCAAGCGATGGGATGATATGCGCCGCCTTGCAAAAAAAGCACAGGAGCAGGTTTCAGCTAGGACGAATTTTATAACAAAGAATGTAATATCTGCTAATTATAATGGATTAGCCGTCCTCGTGTTGTTTGTAAGATACTGATATAAAATAGATTATTCATTTTTTATTGTTCTCGTGTTTTTTCGTGTTTTCTGGTTTTTACACAACTCTGTGTATTGCAATGTGTATTGCAAATTGAAAAAAGGGCGCTACATGGCAGTCAACAAGCTCAGTGATAAAAAGTTAAGATCCTTACATGGTAAATTAAGCGAAAAACAACAAACTATTGCTGATGGTAATGGGTTAGCTATAAGAATAAGTAAAACAGGTACGATAAGTTTTGTTTTTTTCTTTCGCCTTTACGGGAGAAAGAGCGCGCCTATATGGTTAACATTAGGCAAGTACCCAGATTTAAGTTTAAAAGCCGCAAGGGAGCAGAGAGATAATTGTCGAATATGGTTAGCTGGGGGTAAAGATCCGAGAATACAAATCAAAATAACCAAAGATGATTTACTGAAACCTGTTACAGTCAAAGATAGCTTAGAATACTGGATTAATAATTATGCTCAAGATAAAAGAAAAGGCGCAAAATATATTCAAAGTTGTTTCATGAAACATATTTATTCCGATATTGGAGATATTCCATTGAATGATTGTTCGTTGTCTATGTGGGTTAACTGTTTCGATAGAATAAAAAAAGTTGCTCCGGTACAAGCAGGCGCAATGTTAAAAACAACAAAACAGGCTTTAAAATTTTGTAGGGTTAGAAAATATGCAATCAGCCATGAAATTGACGATTTAGATGTAAGTGATGTAGGAAAAAAATCAAATAAAAGAGAGAGAGTGTTAACAAAGGATGAATTAAAAGCGCTGTGGCATTATGTGAAT
The DNA here is from genome assembly GCF_004768525.1 of Arsenophonus nasoniae. Taxonomy (NCBI): domain Bacteria; kingdom Pseudomonadati; phylum Pseudomonadota; class Gammaproteobacteria; order Enterobacterales; family Morganellaceae; genus Arsenophonus; species Arsenophonus nasoniae. The sequence continues at coordinate 2,111,396 of NZ_CP038613.1, read as the reverse complement.
AAAGAATATGATAATCATATTATCTCATATGAAAATAGAATTATTTTAAAATTTCTTATTGTCTTTGGTTGTCGTCTTTCTGAAATAATATTATCAACATGGGATGAATGGGACTTAGAAAATGATATATGGCGAGTCCCCCCTCATCATAGTAAAAATGGTAGAGAAATTATTAGACCCATTCCCTATAATTTTAAACAATGGCTATCACTATTAAACAAAGCAACTTGTAATAGAGAGAGGGTAATTGGTTTTAACATGCGTCAGAGTGCAGCCAGTATCAGCATGATAAAAATATGGAAAAGGCTTAATCATTTAGAAAAATGGACTCCACATGATATGCGAAGAGTAATCGCTACAAATCTTAGTGATAACGGATTTGAACATAATGTTATTGAACAATTACTTGGTCACACATTAACTGGTGTAGCGGGAATATACAATCGAAGTAAATATATGAATAGGAAAAGAGAAGCGCTTGTTTGGTGGGTAGATTATTTAAACGCATTATAAAAAGAAGATGGTTTTATGATACTAATATTAACTCGTGCTGAGATAGAAAATATGGATGAAATTGACCGATTAATTAAAGAAGAAGAATGTGAATGGTTAACTTCGCTAGGTAGAAATCATAGATATTATTTAGAAAAAAGGGGCAGATTTCCTTTAAAAATAAATATAGGACTACAAACCAGATTATACCGATTATCCGAAGTTCAGGCTTGGATAAAAGGCACATGGAAACCTGAATAACTAGAACGTATAAAAATTAAATGTCATGAATTGAACCCCGTTAATCGGGGTTTTTTTATTATGGAGAAGAAATAATGATAACGGTTAAATTTACTGAACCTACCAGAGAAGAAAGACAATTTATTTTAGATGAATATGGTCAAAAGTATGATCGCCGAATCAGGGAAGCCGAATGTAAGCAGATATCTGGTTTATCCCGTTCCCGTCGATGGGTGTTAGAGGAAGAAGGAAAATTTCCTAAGCGTATACCTATGGGAAAGAACTCCGTCTCATGGCTATTAAGCGATGTTCTATGGTGGGCACGCAATCCGCCAGAGGTGAAGAACGTGAATAATCCTTACAGCCGTCAATCTCACTGATGAGGGGAAAAGTCCCCTTTTTGGCAGAAAACCTAAAAAACCTGTATCACCTGTACCAATTACATTTAATCCGTTTAATATCAATTAGTTAATTAGGTATAGGTAGATAAAATACCTCTAAAAACCTATAAAGACCTGTAACAACTTAAAGAGGAAGTAGATTAAAAAAATTCTTTCCTTTCCCTGGCAGGCAGTGATTACCGAAAGTCCCCTTTTTCTGACCAAGCAGCATGACTCACCGCTCAATTAATTAAATAAGGTTCAATATGAACATTCAAAACACGGTGAATAACCGTGAAGGGCTTCTTTATGCCAAAAATCAGGGGGGCGATATATTTAATCGCCTGAACAAGTCGACCTACAAAAAAAGTGTAGGTCACTACACAAAAAGTGTAGTTCAGAAATTAAACAACATGGGTGTACAAGCCATTAGAGAGGTGCGAACAAAAGAAAGCATTAAAAACAATAGGTTGATTCAATTTGTGCAGTATACAAAACAACCATCTAACCGCAGCTTAAAATACCTCATCTACTCAAATTTGAGTAGTGCAAAAAATAACCATTCATCATTAAGAGGAACGGTTAATAAACAAACAAAGCGAGTGGCTCATGGTCACTCAGAACATCAAGGAAATTTTTCTCTGATGATGAGGCTACCCGATAATATCGGGTTGGTTGGGTTGGCTGGATTGGCTCAGAAGCAATCAGCGGAATATGTATCTAAGCGATTTCAGCCTTTAGGGGATGCCTCTTTTGTCTAGTTCTTTACGGATAATGCGTTTCATCCATCCTGAAACAGAAGCATCGCCGTCTTCTAATAATGCTGTTTTATTCCTTAGCAGCTCCAAGTGGCGGTTCAACTCGAAATTAGAAAACTGCGTTATTTCGTTTATCCTTTTCCTGTATTGACACTTGGTTTACTCCTATTATACTGTGTTTATTTGTAACTACAAGTGACTATGGCATTGTATAAAAGACAACGCCCTACAGTCGTACCACACTAGCAGGGCGCCTAACCACAACGATAACTGGAGTAACAGTTATGGCTTCGTATAAGTCTACCTAAACTCGCCCTAATTTTACAGATACTTACTGGATTATCCCTCTAGATTCCAACATTCCCTACGGCAAAGTGTCATTAACCCGTCGTGAGCGCAGATTATTTCATGTGCTGGTCAAAGGTGATCGGCTTGTCTTGTCAGGCCTTAAGCCTGTACAGGAGGTGGCTTATGTGTAATAGCTCACTTCCAGCGGCTTATATTCACCCTCAAGACAAATTAAATGTCATAGCGACATTGCTTGAGACGATGGAATATTTATTTAGCGATCCGAAGTCACAAGACATTGCTTTCGCCCTACTCGAATATGCCAGGGACTTGGCTAAATCTCGTCAGGATTTAGAGGAGGTGACATTATGAATAGCGCTTATGTCAATAATGACAATCTTCTTCACTATGCAACCATAACGGCATCTTTGCTTAATTGTATCAATCAGATAGCAGTAGAAAAGGATAATAGCCTAGCCTTTTATCTATCTGATTTAGTGTTTTTGGCGTCTGAAAGGGCTAATACCCTCGTGACCATGCTAGACATGGGTAAGGAGGGACAACATGTCTAATTTTGTCGCTATCCATAATCGGGCGATGCCTGTTGTGGAGTACCAAGGTAAGCGTGTTGTTACTTTTGCCATGATTGATAAGGCACATGATCGCCCTAAAGGAACTACACGAGTCGCATTTAACCGCCATAGAGAACATTTTGTCTATGAGGAAGATTATTTATCGATTCCAGTATCTCTAAAGTATCAATTAGATACTTTAGGAATTTCTGTGCCAAACAGGGGGCTAACGGTTCTAACTGAATCAGGTTATTTGTTAATCGTTAAGTCATTTCGTGATGAGCTTTCTTGGAAAATACAAAAAGAGCTAGTCAATGTTTATTTCCGCCGTAACACCTTAGGTGAACTCCGTCATGTTGATATTCCTTCGCTTGAAGAGTTAAGCCAGATGAAACCGGAGGAAGCGCAACATCTTGTCGTTAAGGCAGAGAAGGACTCTTATCTTGGTCATGGTAAGCCAGGCAGTGCAGCGATGACCCTACGCCGTAGAGAGCTTAAGCGCCTTCGTCCAGCCATCAAAACCGTTATTGAACTTTCCCAACTGTCTATCTGTGATTTAGGTGATTTCACCAAGGGGGTACATCATGGCTGATATTCAGCATTACCTCATAGCGGATAATTTACAGGCGATGAGCACTAAAGATCTAAGAGAAATGAAAGGTGCTTGTGAGGCAGGGTTTGATGGGATTATGTCAGGGCTAAAAGCCTTTGGTGAATGCGCATATTGGGCATGTAGCAATGAAAACTATGCCGATAGTCAGGCGAAAGCGGATTTATGCCGGATGAGTGAGGCGTTGATGTGCTTACCTAAAATTGCTCAGGCACTCATTATCAACGCAGAAAACGCCCAGTTCACACTCTATCAGCGTGAAGGATTCCCTGTATCGGAGGGCGTGAGATGAACATGACACAATATGACGAACAACCATTAATTACTTTTAGCGATGGCTATAACTCAGGGCGGGATAATACCTTTAACGCTAAGAATACACGGGCTTTTCTTAAGGGAAAAGTGAAGCCCCAATTTATAAGAAATCCTGGGATTAACACTTATGTCAGTGGCTCAAAGCACACAGGCACTAAGTCGAAAAGTGTAAGCGCAAACAGGCTAAAAAAAGGAAGGGGTCAAGATGAGCTATAAAATAAAACCATTGGCAAAATGTATGCCTTACACATTTAAACGAACAGGGGCATATTGAAAAATAACGATTCCTGTGGCGGATATCCCTAATCGTGTTAATGAGGGTCATTGGGATGATGACCCTAAGTTAATCCTGAAATTAATCGATGAATACTGGAAAAAAAGACGATTTTAACAAAGCCGATGTGATCACGTCCGTACGCTGTGTTATTTCGGCTATTTTCGTTATGCAATGCAACGTTAAAAATGGTCAGCCTTACTACACCCATAAAAACTATCACCTTCCTATTTTTCTGGCGACTGAACGCATGGGCATGGAGAATAATATTGAAGGCGCTTTTTATTCTAGGGAGACCAAGGAAGACGCAGAGCAATATATTCTGACGTTTTATCGAAACATGCTAGAAGTCAGTAATGCTAAGTGTTTAAAACTTTCCTTTATGGGGCAAGAAATTTTAGCCCAACTCCATAACCTATTTATCGATGATGTGCTTAACGGCAATGTTCAGCCCGTTGCTGTGGTGCATTAAGGGGGAAAGATGACATTAATCACTTTAAACTTTCGCCTGAATGCACGGGCTAACGCTTTTTGCTAAGGCAATCTATCAGGATGTAAGAGCAGAAAACGGCGGAGACTGGTTTACCTTATACACCGAAGATGACGCTATTCATGTTGATATTATCGACGGCGTAAAAGGGATTCGGAAGCTGGTTGATACTTATGCATTAAAACCGTTGAAAGATGAATACAAATCTTGGGAATCTGTCGCTGAACAAATACTTGACCTGTGCGTTGAGAACGGCAAGTTGTCAGGGATGGGGCTTGATATGTGGGTTGACATGATGAATGACATGGCGGATAGCGCTGCTGCTCAGGAGGATAAATCATGAGAAATATTGATTTAATCCGTCAGGTTAAGCAGCAGGCCACAGGACGTTGGCAAGGTATATTAGCATCACTGGGGGGCAGAAGTCCCCTTGAATCGTCATACCGCTTGTCCAGCTTGTGGGGGTAAAGACCGCTTTCGCTTTGATGATAAGGAAGGTAACGGCACATTTATCTGTAATCAGTGTGGTAGTGGTGACGGACTGGATTTAGTGAGACGGTTATTTAATGTTGATGTCACGGAAGCGGCTAAGGAAGTGGCTAAGGTTATTTCAATACCTGTCCAAAAAAGAAACGACTATATCAGATAAACCGCCTTTAACGGATGCTATTAAAAAATCCGCAAAGTTATTAGAAGAAGCCACATTAGGTCAATCTCAGTACTTAATACTCAAAGGTCATACCTGTTCAGTTAAGCTATTAAAAGATGGCTCGATGATATTACCCGTAAAACAGGGTGATAAATTACTGGGTGCTCAGATTATCAGAGCTAACGGTGAAAAGCGCTTTATCTCAGGCACAAAGAAAAAAGGTGGCTATATTCCCGTCGTTGATTTCACTGGAACGCCCGATACGGTGTTAATTGCCGAAGGATATGCAACCGCTTTAACCGTGAGCCAGTTGCATGAAGGCGTGGTACTGGCAGCGCTTGATGAAGGTAATTTATTACCCGTTGCTACATGGGTCAGGAAGCATTACCTCAATCAAAATCATTATTGCGGCGGATAATGATGTTAAGCCCGATGAAGCCAATATTGGCAAGATTAAAGCGGAGAAAACCGCAAAAGTGGTTAATGGTTGGGTCACCATACCGCCAACCAAAGAAAAGCTGATTGGGATGATTACCGTCAGCAACATGGGATTGAGGCAGCAAAACAGGCGTTTATAGAGGGGGCGTATCAAGTTGAGCCTGACAAGCAAAAGACGGGTAACAATCTTTCTCAAATGGCAGACAATGAAAAAGCCTTGTTGCTGGCTGAACGTTATGAGGGGATCGCTGTACACAGTGATAGTAAGGTATTTTATCGCTACGTATCAGGGATATGGGAAAAAATTTCCCACCTTGATCTGGCTCGTGAAATGGGCAATATCTATTGTCAACATAACACCAACTTTAGCAACCGAGCGGTTAATAATGCGGTGGAGGCATTGAAAATTATTGTCCCTAAGTTGGGTAAGCCTTGTAACGATGTTATTCCTTTTGCTAATGGTGTCTTTAATATTAAAACTAAAGTATTTTCACCACACCAGCCCGATAACTGGTTATTAAATCACAATGGGATTGAATATAGACCCGCCCCACCCGATGAAAATTTACGGATCATGCCCACATTTTCATAAATGGTTAGATCATGCTGCTAATCGTGACCCGTATAAAATGAAACGGATTTTGCAGGGTTATATATGATTTTAGCTAACCGCTATGACTGGGAACTGTTTTAGAAATTACAGGAATAGGCGGAAGCGGTAAAGTGTTTTGCCCAAATAGCCACTTTACTCGTAGGTGAAGATAATACCGGAAGTAGCAATATGGCCGCTTTAGATACCGCGAGAGGGCGAGCACAATTCGTTAGTAAACGATTGATCACCATCCCCGATCAACCGAAGTACATAGGAGAAGCCACGGGAGCAAAAGCCATAACAGGCGGTGATTTAATTGAAATTGACCCTAAATATGAACATCAGTATAGCACTGTAATAAGAGCCGTTGTTATTGCAACAAATAATACCCCTATGATATTCACTGAACGTGCAGACGGTGTAGCCCGTAGGCGAGTGATATTCCAGTTCAATAACAAGGTAAAAGACGAAGATAAAGATTCTAGGTTAGCGGAAAAGATTTCAAGTGAGATCGCTGTCATTGTACGTCGATTGTTGGCAACTTTGATGATCCAGAAGACGCAAAAGCGTTATTACTTGAACAAAGGGGATCAGGGGAAGCGATAGAAATCAAACGGGAAAGTGACCCCTCATCGATTTTTGCGCCTATCTCATTACATTAGAAGCTGCTAGCGGTATGATGATGGGGAACGCCAATATTTACCCGCCAGTGCCAAGGAAATATTTATACCATGCTTACACGGCTTATATGCAAGGGAACGGTAATAAAAACGCCTTGAGTTTAACCGCCTTTGGACGCTCGATTAATAATGCGCTTAAAGAACTGGGTAAAAGGTATATTAGAGAAAGAACAAAACATGGATATAGAACAAATCTGGAATTAAATGAAGTGGAGGCCGAAGATTGGTTGCCAAGTGTACCTTAACATAAATTATAGACACCGTAATATCAAACCAGCATCAGCCAATACTAAACAAACAACGCCAGCCAGTAAAAGGCTGGCTTTTTTATCTGCCTACCAGGGAAAGGAAAGAATTTTTTATTTAAGTCGCGTTAGACAAAAAATAGATGCGTATAAAACTTTTTGGTAAAAACTGTTCATACTGTTCACCAATTCAATAAAAGATATATATATCAATAAATTAAAGGGTGAACACTTAACTTAAAACTATTCACCAAGTGTTCACCACTGTTCACCTTTTATGGGAGGGGTAATGAACAAAAGTTTTCTAACTTCAATTTATTTATAAATAAAATTAATATTTATTTAAGTTGGTTAATAAAATAATTTTTTAATCTTGTAAGAAAAATAAAAGATGGAAGTGTTTATTAATATTTAATAAAAGTGTTTTGATTGTTAATGATTGCAAATAAATATATTATATATCAATACGTTATACTATTATTGCCTGAACTAAAGCAATCCATAAAAAGGTGAACACTTTATTGAAAGGGTGAACAGTGGTGAACACTTAACACAAAACTATTCACCACATAATTTATTGATATATATATCTTTTATTGAATTGGTGAACAGTATGAACAGTTTTCCAGTTTTTTTTAATTATATAAAACGCACGCTAAAATATTTTTATTTTTTCTCTGACATGAGAAATATTATTAAATAAATTTTATCTTTTCGAAAGAGAACAAGGATCATCATAAAAATTCTTTCTTTTCCTGGTAGGCAGTGATTACCGATTGTCCAAAATAGCTCATGATGTTTTCACTAAAACGGGTGCAACCCTTATTAATGTTTTAATAAATAATTAATGTAAAGTTATGTAAATTATTGGTTCTCATGTTTTCTCATCTTTTGCCTTCCTGTGAGGTTGTTTCCTGTTATTTTTCATCATGTTAAATTGAGGTTCCTGATTCATGCAGGTGTATTTTGAAATATTCATGGTTACTAAAAGCGGTTAAGGTTTATATCACCTTCCCTTAGCTGCTTTTTTTCTGCATGTTCAGTCAAGACAATCACTGCATGCAGGAGCCAACCTTGAAAAGACTACTTGAATTACGTCAGCAAAAAGCCGATTTAACGGCACAAATGCGATCAATGCTGACATTAGCAGAAACAGAAAACGAACACTGACCGAAGATGAAGCTAAAACTTTGATGCGTTGCGTCATCAGTCGGAAACCCTCAATACTGAAATCGCCCGTTATGAAAGTCTCGCTGATGAAGAAAGAACATTAGCGGCAAAGCCTGTACAAAAAGAACAGGGAAATGATGCATTAAGGCATTATGTTTTGACAGGGGAAACACGCGGGCTTTCGACTGGGGTTCCGGCTGATGGTGGCTATACCGTTATCCCTGAACTGAATAAACAGATTATGCAACGTCTCAGTGATGAGTCCGTCATGCGTAAAATCTGTACTATCAAGACCACTCACAGCAACGAATATAAGCAACTGGTGTCTGTTGGTGGTGCCGTGATCAATCACGGTGAAGAAGGCAAAGCCAGAACCGAAACCGCTACCCCTAAACTGGAAGAAGTGAGTATCAAGTTATTTCCTGTCTATGCCTATCCCAAGACAACACAGGAAATTCTGGATTTTAGTGATGTCGATATTTTAGGCTGGTTGACCCGTGAAATCGCTGACACCTTTGTTGATACCGAAGAAACCGATTTAGTCAGTGGTAACGGTACAAAGAAAGCAAAAGGATTTCTATCCTATCCCCGTGATACGAAAGCCGATAAAGCGCGTAGTTTTGGCACATTGCAAAAGCAGGAAGTGACCAAACTGGAAGCCGATAGCCTGATTGACCTGAAATTCACGCTAAAAAATAAATACCGTAAAATGCTGTCTGGGTGATGAACTCAAACACCGCTGCCAAAGTACAAAATTGAAAATGGCAATGGTGATTATATCTGGCGTGAACGGTTACAAGTGGGTGATCCTGATAGTCTGTTGGGTTTATCGGTTCATTACCTTGAATTTATGAATGATGATGTGATAGCGCTGGGTGACTTTAAACGTGGCTACACCATTGTTGACCATCAGACAGGCACCCGTACACGACCTGACAATATTACTGAGCCTGGCTTTATCAAAATTCATACTGATAAATATCTCGGTGGTGGATTAGTCGATTCCAATGCGATTAAAGTGCTTGAGGTTAAGGCATAACGCCATGAAATCAACCGATTTTGAAATACGCACGGCAGGCATCACCGCTGATGAAAAAAAACTAATGGGCTATGCGGTTAAATGGAATAGCCGTTCACAACTGTTGTGGGGTGAATTTATTGAAACCTTTGCCCCCCTATGCGTTTAAAAACAGTCTGGGAAAAGGAACAGATGTAAGGTGTCTGTTTGAACATGACGTAACTAATCTATTAGGGCGTACCGCGTCGAGTACGTTACAACTGGCTGAAGATGAAACGGGGTTACGGTTTGCGCTTACCCCGCCTGATACCCAATTAGGCCGAGATGTTCTAACACTGGTTGAACGGGGGGGATATATCCGGTATGAGCTTTGCGTTTAGGACGATAAAAGACCATTGGGAAATTGGTGAAAAGCCTTATCTCAGAACGGTTATTGAGGCTGAATTGCTAGAAATCACGATCACCAGTTTACCCGCTTACCCTGAAAGTGGTGTCGAAATTGCCAAGCGTTCACTCAATGCTAATCGCTCCAAACCCACGCATTTGTACAATCGGTGGCTACAATTATCTGAGGTGGAATAATGTGGCCATTCAGACATAAAAAGGCAGAAGAACGCAGCCTTAGTATTGATGAGTTCCTGTCACTGGCTGGCATTCCTAACAGTCGGTCAGGCGAATATGTCTCACCGATAACCGCAGAAGGCTTACCCGCTGTTATCAATGCCGTTACGGTGATTAGTGAAGCGGTGGCGACGATGCCCTGTTTTTTATATCGGGTACACAATGATAAAGGTATGGAATCACGGGAATGGCTAAGTAACCACGTGGTAGATTATTTGCTCAATGAAAAACCAAATGATTGTCAAACACCTTTCCAGTTTAAACGAACCCTAATGCGCCATTGCTTACTCAATGGTAATGCCTATGCGCTTATCACATGGGGTAAAGACGGACAGCCCGCTTCATTACATCCTTATCCGCCGAGTGCGGTTGTACCTGAACGATTAAGTGAGCACCGTTACCGTTATACGATAACCGAGCCATACAGTGGTCAAGTCCGTATCTGTCTGCAAGAAGAAATCTTACATTTACGTTACGCCACGGATGATGGGTTTATGGGACGTTCACCGATTACGATTTGTCGGGAGACATTAGGTTTAGGACTAGCCCAACAGCGCCACGGCGCGAGTGTGATGAAAGATGGCATGATGGCAGCAGGGATTATTAAATCCAATGAGTGGCTGAATGATGCCAAAGGGCAAAAAGCCCTTGACGCGCTTGAACGTTATCGAGGCGCAAAAAATGCGGGTAAAGTGCCAATCCTTGAAGGTGGAATGGGATATGAAAAATTAGGCATGAGTAATCAGGATGCAGAATGGTTAGCTTCCCGCCGTTTTACGATAGAAGATATCGCCCGCATGTTCAATGTCAGCCCTATTTTTCTGCAAGAATATTCCAACAGTACCTACAGTAATTTTAGTGAAGCCAGCCGCGCGTTTTTAACCATTACCATGCGCCCTTGGTTAGCGAATTTCGAACAGCAAATCAAATCGGCACTACTACTTAATGTTCCGCAATCCGGTATGCGTTACCAAGTGGAATTTGACACCGCCGATTTACTCAGAGCCAACCCAAGAGAGCGTTTCTTAAGTTATGAAACGGCGATTAAATCCGGTGTGATGTGCCCCAATGAAGCCCGTGAACGGGAAGGCTTACCGCCTCGTGATGGCGGTGATGAATTTAGTCAGGCGTGGAAACAGCATATTGAGGTTAAGAAACATGCGGAGGACAACGCATGAGAGCAGGACGATTAAGACATCGTGTGACGATTCAGAAACAAGAGATTACATACGGTAATCTAGGTGACCAGCGAGTAACCTGGGTAGATGTTGAAGATGTCTGGGCAGAAGTAAAAGCGCTACGCGGTCAGGAGTTATTAACCTTTGGTACTCGCTATCCTCAAGCCATCGTCAAGATTTGGATGCGTTATCGTCCTGATATCACGATTGACAACGCCATTGTGTATAAAGGTGCTAATACACTGGGTTCTCGATTTGAGATAGCCGTTGTTTTATCCGATGCACGCCAATCAAGATTAGAATTGATTTGCAAGGGAGGAGGACGATTTGATTAATGTAAAAATCCCTTTAAATGAAATCAAACAGCATTGTCGATTAGAAGAGAGTTTTACGCTGGATGATAAATTATTAACCACGTATGCCGAAGCAGCACTTGAAGCCTGTCAACAACATATCGGCAAACGGTTTGATGAAGGATTGACATTCACGCCAGCAATTAAGGTTGGGTGTTTGCTCTATATCGGATTGCTCTATGAGAATCGGGAAATGGCAACAGATGTTGAGCTTAAAGAAGTCCCTTTACGATTAAATCGTTATGGTCAGTGTATCGAGATATTGGAGTGTATTAAATGCCGTATCAACCATTAAAAGATGTACAGAGCCAGGCTGTAGTACCCGAGTGAAATCGGGTAAGTGCGAGGCGCATAAACGAGCAGCCAGACGCAGAGTAGAAAACAACGTGGAACGCATACCCAGCGTGGCTACTCCAGCCAATGGGCTAAATATCGTCTGATTTATTTGAAGGAGCATCCTCTTTGCGTGAAGTGCGAAAGTCAGGGGATATATACACCCGCTAAAATCGTTGACCATATCATCCCAATCGATGGAGATAGCGATGTACTGTTCTGGTGGCAAGATAACCATCAATCATTGTGTCAGGGATGTCATAACCGCAAAATTATTCAGCAAGATCCAATAACTAAAGCACAGCGTAAAGCTGGCATGTTCCGTGAGCAGGAAGAAAAAGCTGCTCATCGTAATGACTGGATACACGAGTATAACCTTAATGGACGAATATCAGATAAATCAATTGATTAAGGGATTACTTAGACATAGCCAAGGTTATCGACGCGTTAAGCCAAGCGCGAATAAATCCTACGTTAAACGATTGGCTCAGCGTGACCGTGAGCTAATGGAATGTTTTAGGAATCAGCCTTGGGAAGTAGGGGGTGGGGGAGTTAAATATGACAACCCCCTATTGCGCTGGGACCGCACGTCAATCGAATTTTTTATGCGCGGTCATTTTTTTGAAAATAAAACAATAAGGAAAACAGTAGATTATGGCAAGAGCACCCAAAGCACCTAGCTATCTTGATGAGATTGCTACTACAGAATGGAAAGCTAAGGCAAAATTCGTTGCAGAGCGTAACGACCTGAACCCCACTGATTGGAGTAGCTTTGAGCTGTATTGCGTCAACTATTCCATTTACCGAAAAGCCGTTGCAGACCTCGCAGAACGCGGATTTAGTATCGCCAACAGTCAGGGAAGCGAAAGTAGGAACCCCGCATTAAGCGCCAAAGCTGAGGCAGAAAAAACCATGATAAAAATGGCCTCCCTATTAGGTTTTGACCCCGTATCACGTCGCCGTAATCCGGTAGAAATGCAAGAAGAAGATGAACTTGACCGATTGGCATCAATACGCTGAGCGCGTCAGAAATAGCGATATTCCGGCCTGTAAGCGCTTAAAACAGGCGGTTAATCGTTATTTTAATGACCGCAATAATCCCGTTTATACCTTCGATACGCCAACGGTAGCACGTTTTATCGCTTTTTCCCGTCTCTGCCCCCATGTAAAAGGACATCTTCGAGGTAAGCCCATTCAATTAGAACCTTGGCAGCAATTTGCTATAGCGAATATTTTAGGATTCAAAGAAGTTAGCACGGGAAGAAGAAAATATCGTAGTGCGTATATCCAAGTGCCAAGAAAGAACGCTAAGTCTACATTGGCTGCAATACTGGCTAATTGGTTTTTAATCATGGAAGGGGCAACAGGATATTTATACGGCAGCCGTGAGTCGAGACCAGGCACGCATTGTTTTGATGATGCCCGTCAGATGTGTTTGCTATCCCTAGCCTAAAGAAACGGCTGACTATCCAGCAACATAAAATAATTTATCCTAAAATAACAGTTTGCTAAAGCCGCTTGCTGCCAAAGCTGCCACCATTGAGGGCACTAATCCGAGTCTGGCGATCGTCGATGAGTACCATCTACACCCTGATAATGCGGTTTATTCCGCGCTTGAGTTAGGGATGGGGCACGCCCTGAAGCACTACTTTTGCCATTACCACCGCAGGGAGCAATGTTATTTCAGCCTGTAAACAGCACTATGATTATTGTTGTCAGATATTGGACGGTGAAGCGCAGAATGAATCACTCTTTGCCCTGATTTATGAACTAGACGAAGACGGTGAGCTTGATGATGAGCATAACTGGGTTAAAGCCAATCCTAATCTTAATGTCTCTGTAGAAAGTCATGCCCTGAACGATACGATTAAAAAAGCAAGGGGAATTCCCTCACAATGGACAGAGATGTTAACCAAACGATTTAATATCTGGTGTCAGGGTCAAACGCCGTGGATGGGTGAAGGGGCTTGGGCTGCCTGTCAACGGGACTACAAGGAAACGGATTTAAAGGGACAAACCTGTTATGCAGGGATGGATTTATCCTCAACAAACGATATTACTAGCGTCTGTTATACCTTCCCACAAGAGAATGCGCTCTTGCTATTGAGCCGTCACTATATCCCCGAAGCGCAATTACAGAGTCCAGCGAATAAAAATAGAGCAATCTATCATCAATGGGTGCGGTTAGGCTGGCTGAGAACCACCAAAGGCGATTGTATTGATTATGACCGTATCAGAGATGATATTCTCAAAGACAGTGAGCAGTTTGAGATTAAGCTCATTGGCTTTGATACGTGGAATGCGACTCATCTTAGAACGCAATTACAGGGTGCAGGTTTAGATGTTGAACCCTTCCCACAAACCTATATGCGTTTAAGCCCTGTCGCCAAGTCAGCAGAAGTGTTTGTTAATCGTCAGAATATCCACCATAACGGCGACCCTGTTTTAACATGGGCGATCGCAAATGTAGTGATGGAAACCGATGCAAACGCCAATATTAAACCGAACAAGAAGAAATCGGCTAATAAAATCGACCCGGCCTTAGCGTTTCTGATGAGTTTTGGCACATGGCAGATAGAGCATGAGGACTTTACCTTTAGTTTGACCGATGAGCAGAAACAACGATTAGCTTCATTTGATGGGGTGTAGCGGGTTTTTATTAGCGCCCCGGATAATCTTAAACAAATTTCTCTTCTGATTAAAACCTGTGTATTGCAATGTGTATTGCAGATAGCTATAAATAAATAATAAATATTCATTAACTTATTGATATATAGTTAAATTATAATTGTTTGTAATTTTATAACAAAGCACGCCAACGTTTGGGTGAGTGCAGAGTCAGCCTGGATGGATATGCTCAAATGGACAGATCTCTGCTGTCGCCCCAATGCACGAGCTAAAACCTATCCGATGTGGGTCGGTGTTGATTTGGCTAACAAAATTGATATTTGTGCGGCCGTCAAAGTCTGGCAGGCAAACAATGGTCATGTTCATACTGATGCCAGGTTCTGGCTGCCAGAGGACAGGCTAGCGCGTTGTTCTCGACAAATTGCAGAACTCTATCGGAAATGGTCAGCGATGGGGGTATTAACCCTGACTGATGGTGAAGTGGTTGATCACAATCAAATCAAAGAGGAAATCATTACGTGGGTCTCAGGACAAACATTAAAAGAAATAGGATTTGATCCCTGGAGTGCAACGCAATTTGGCTTATCACTCGCAGAAGAAGGCCTACCACTGGTTGAAGTTTCTCAAACAGTCAGAAATCTGTCAGAAGCAATGAAAGCAGTGGAAGCATTGGTATACGCCGGGAAACTGCACCACAACCAACACCCAGTAATGAACTGGATGATGTCTAATGTGACGGTAAGACCTGACAAAAATGACAACATCTTCCCAAATAAGTCAACGGCGGAAGCTAAGATTGATGGCCCTTGTGCGCTTTTTACCGCAATGAGTCGATTATTAGTCAATGGGGGGAACCATCAACCTTCGCTTTCTGAAATTATTAGTTCCCACGGACTGAGATCGCTTTAAGGATCACACAATGATATTAACACTGCTTTCATTTATCACAGGCATTATTGGTGCCATTTTATTGGCTTTCGGTGCCTGGTTATTGCTGCCCGCCGCTGGTTTTATTGTTGGCGGTATTCTTTGTTTGCTGTGGTCATTTTTGGTTTCGTACATGATGAGTCGAAAAATCAAACAATAAGAGGCATTATGTTTTTTCCAGGACTTTTTAGCAAAAAAAGTGACATAACTTCACAGGAACTTGGTCATCTGATGGGGCTTTCTTACGATACTTACGCCGGTCGTAGAGTCAGTCCTAGGTTGGCTATGCAGCTAACCGCGGTATTTAGCTGTGTCAGAGTATTAGCAGAATCTGTCGGCATGCTGCCTTGTGCCCTGTATGAACGAACGGCACAATGCAATCAACGCGCCACGAAAGAAAGGCTTCATCAGCTATTATCAGCCAAACCAAATGGGTATATGACTTCACAAGAGTTTTGGGAATTATTAATAACGAGTTTGTGTCTGAGGGGCAATTTTTATGCCTATAAGGTTAAGGCCTTAGGCGAAGTGGTTGAATTACTTCCATTAAGTCCTGACAGTGTCGCACCAACGCTAAATCCTCAATGGGGTATTGAATATCAAGTCACGTTGCCAGATGGAACAAGCCGTATTCTGAGTCAGGATGAAATATGGCATGTTCGCATTTTTACATTGGATGGATTAATAGGGTTGAGTCCAATTGCGTATGCACGTCAAGCCATCGGTCTTGGACTAGCAACAGAAGAGCATGGCTCACGTCTATTTGGAAATGGGGCAGTGACAAGTGGGGTTTTACAAACGGAACAATATTTGACAGATGACGCTTATGAGCGATTAAAAAATGACTTTGAAGTCCGCCATCAAGGCCTTGAGAATGCCCATAAACCGATGATCCTTGAAATGGGATTGAAGTGGCAACAAATTAGTTTGTCAGCGGAAGATGCTCAGTTTTTGGAAACACGCAAGTTTCAACTGGAAGAAATCTGCCGTATTTTTCGCGTTCCGTTGCACATGGTGCAAAATACAGATAGAGCCACGTTTAATAATATTGAGAATCTGGGCATTGGTTTTATCAACTATTCGCTGGTTCCTTATCTAACGCGCATTGAACAGCGAATCAATATCGGGTTAATCGCTGAAAAAAAGCAGAAAAATTTTTATGCTAAGTTCAATACTGGGGCGTTATTACGTGGTGATATGAAATCACGGTTTGCAGCTTACGCAACGGGAATTAATTGGGAATTTATTCCCCAAATGAATGCCGCGAACTGGAGGAGCTTAACCCTCGTGAAGGCGGTGATATTTATTTAACGCCGATGAATATGACAACAAAACCCAGTCTTACCGAGTTTAGCGAGGATAAATCGAATGACAATAATGATAAAACAGCGGTTTGATATGCCGCTGAGTCTAAAATCAGTGACTGAATCGGGTGAGTTTTCCGGCTATGGTTCTGTTTTGGGGTAAAGACAGTTTTGATGACATCGTAATGCGAGGCGCATTTGAAACATCACTAACGCATTGGCGATGTAAAATAGTTTTCCTGCCCTTCTTTGGCAGCACCGCATGGATGAACCGATAGGGTCTATACCGAAATGTGGGAGGATGAAAGAGGGTTATTTGTCAAAGGAAAATTGCTCATTGAAGATGACCCTTTAGCCAAGCGAGCCCATGCGCACATGAAGGCCGGATCACTATCCGGCCTTTCTATTGGGTATGTGCTTAAAGATGGCGAATACGAACGCACTAAAGGGTCTTTTGATTAAAGAGATAGATTTATGGGAGGTGAGTTTAGTGACCTTTCCAGCGAATGATGAAGCGAGGATTAATACGATCAAATCAGTATTTGCGCAAGGTCAAATTCCCGCACCAAAAGAGATTGAACGAGTCCTGCGTGATGTTGGACTTTCTCGAACACAAGCAAAAAATTTCATGGCGGAAGGCTACCTTGCTTTGTCTCAGCGAGACGTTGAAACCGATCTGTTAGCAGCCTTGAAATCCATTATATTTTAAAAGATAAGGGTAAATTATGCCAATAGACAAGAAAGATGTTGAACTGGTAGCACAAGAGCTACAAAACCGATTTAACGAATTTAAAGAAAAAATGATAAACGTATTGAAGCCATTGAAGCGCAGAAGGGTAAGCTATCGGAAAATGTTGAAACACTGAATGCTAAACTCAGTGAACTCGATGCGTTAAAATCCTCGCTTGAAGAAGAATTAGTGGCGTTAAAACGCCCTGCGGCAATGAAAAGCAGCCAGAGTATAAATGATCATAAATTGGCTTTTTCGCTGTTCATCCGCAAAGGCAAAGAAGAGGGACTCGCTGAACTTGAAAAAAAAGCCATGCAAACGACCACAGACCCTGACGGGGGGTATGCAGTACCTGAGGAATTAGACCGCAATATCATCAAGGCGTTGGGGGATGAAATTGTGATGCGCCAGGAATGTCAGGTATTAACGGTTGGTACCCCCGATTATAAAAAGCTAATTAATAAAGGCGGAACGACAAGTGGTTGGGTCGGTGAAACGGATAAGCGTCCGGAGACATCGACATCGAAATTAGGGGTTATTGAGCCTGTCTGGGGTGAAATTTATGGTAATCCAGCTGCCACCCAAAGAATGCTTGATGATAGTTTTTTGTTGAACAATTTATCGTGTCAGAATTGACGCAGGAGTTTGCTCAACAGGAAGAGTTGGCATTTACATCCGGTGATGGTCAAAAAAAAAAGGATTGTTAGCCTATGGGAGCGATGAAAAAGCGGATAAGGAGCGTGAATGGGGAACGCTGCAACACCTGATGCTTAAAAAACCATCAGAAATTACCGCTGATGAAATCATGCAACTCATTTATACCTTGCGTAAACCTTATCGTACTAATGCCCGGTTTATGATGAATAATAAGACATTATTTCAGGTAAGAACATTAAAAGATTCACAAGGTAATTATTTGTGGCAACCTGGTTTGCAGTTAGGACAACCCTCCGCCTTATTAGGTTACGGTATTGCAGAAAATGAACAGTTTGCGGATTTAGGCGCGGGCAATGTTCCGGTTGCTTTTGGTAATTTTAAACGTTGCTATACCATTTTAGATCGTATTGGTGTCAGGGTATTGAGAGATCCCTATACCAATAAACCGTTTGTTCATTTTTATACGACAAAAAGAGTGGGGTCTATGTTAGTGGATAGTAATGCGATTAAATTATTGAAGGGCAAAGCCAGTGGAGCAGGCGGTTAATTTAAGAGGGGCAATATGCCCCTTTTGCAAAAGTTGAGGTTTGGCATGTTACCTACGCTTGATGATTTACATCTTCAGTGTCGTATTGATACGGATGAGGAAGATGCGCTTTTATTGATGTACCTTGCCGCTGCCAAAGAAAAAGCAGAAAACTACCTTAACCGTTCATTATCTGATTCAGAGAAAAAGACGCAAAACGCAACCCAATTAGTGATAACGCCGTTGATTAAACAGGCATTGATATTGGCGGTAGGCTTTTGGTATGACACGCGGGAGTTAAAAAGAATTCCCCCTGGATTTTACGAAATATTAAACGATTATCGGATATACCCGATGAGAGGGAAGGATGTTAGCCGCCGAATTGACTAAACGCATTACCTTGTATCGGCCTATCACAAAATATCGTCCTTTAGGCGATCCGTATACTGAAATGGAAGCGGTTAACACCGTTTGGGCCCATGCGGAGTCGATATCTAATCGGAAAATTCGCACCGCTGATCAAGAACAGGTGATTGAAACTTTGCGTTTTACGTTAAGGCCAAGAAACGATATTGATATTGATTGGCTGGTTGAATATCGGCAACGTCGCTTTACCGTCAGAGCATTAGATCGTAATCAACCTGATCGACTCATTATTACCACAGAAGCAAATATCCGCCATGATAGAAAATGATATTAAAAAAGACTTAAGCCGTATTACGGGATTAGATGCTTTCCCCTTCAACTTCCTTCAAAACAGCTTGAAGGGTCATTTATCAGCGTATCAGTGATCCGAAAGTATTTACGGGGTTAGCAAAAACAACGCTCGTACAGGCGCGATATCAGATAACAGTTCAGTTACTCAATGATTATGAAAAAGCCCTCTGGCTAAGCGAAAAAATCAAGGAGGAATGGGAAAAAATTGAACACGGTTATCTGGGTGACTATCCGGTACAACATATTGAACGCGGTAACTTAATTCAGGACAGGGAAGAACTGACAGAAAACCGTATATGTTATCGGATCACGCGGGATTTTATTTTGACCTATGCGGAGGATGCTAAATGAGAAATCGAGTAGAAGTGAAGGGATTAAGCGATCTTGAATCGGTATTAAAAAAATTGGGCGATGAAGTTGCGGTTGAGGTTTTACGCAAAGCAGGGAGTGAAGTAATGAAACCGGTGCTCGCCGATATGAAAGGCCATTCGGGATTTGATGCGATTCATTCAGGCGAACATATGCGAGATAGCATTAAAATCCGCACTAACAGCAGAATAAAGGACAAAAAAACACAAACCGTCGTCACAGTGAGAGTTGGCCCTTCAAAACAACAGGCGATAAAAGCACGCGCCCAAGAGTTTGGTACGGTTAAACAGATAGCGCGCCCTTTTATCCGACCCGCATTGGATTATCACCGTGAATTTATCCTTAATACCTTAGCATCAGAAATTCGCGCCAGCATTGAAAAACATCGTTAATACAACAGGAAAATACTATGGCTAAAAGAAAAAGTTCGCCGGAATACGCTAAGTTACCCGAAAATACCGTAGTGAAATTTGGCAAAGTGGGGGATGCAGTGACTGCAATGAAACTTCTGGATACCTGTAGAGCAATAGGCGCAACAGGATTAACAGGAAGCTTTATAGACTGCACCACATTACTTGACACCAACAAACACTGTGTAACATAGTAATTATTTACGCATATTCGCGTTTCCATGTTTTAAGTAATTTATTGATTTTAAATAATTAGTTATTAATTTATGTACTGGTGTTATTTCATGTTTATTCATTGGTACTGAACTCTGTGTATTGCAATGTGTATTGCTAGAAATGAGAAGTTAACGCTATGGCAGCAGAAAATAAGCTCAGTGAAAAACGATTAAAAGCACTCAGCGG
Source organism: Arsenophonus nasoniae (assembly GCF_004768525.1). NCBI lineage: Bacteria > Pseudomonadati > Pseudomonadota > Gammaproteobacteria > Enterobacterales > Morganellaceae > Arsenophonus > Arsenophonus nasoniae. The sequence continues at coordinate 2,091,030 of NZ_CP038613.1, read as the reverse complement.
TAGCCTAAGAGAAAAGCAATTACTCGTTGCTGATGGAAGGGGATTATCAATCAGGGTATCTAAAAGTGGGATGGTCAGCTTTGTCTTCTTTTATCGATTAGGTGATCGCAATAGTTCCCCTATTTGGTTAACATTAGGTAAATATCCTGATATGTCGTTAAAACAGGCAAGGAAGGTAAGAAATCAGTGTAGAGAATGGCTAGTAGAAAATAAAGACCCTCGTATTTATATTAAAATTCAAAAAGAAACAACACTAAAACCCGTGACGGTGAAAGATGCGCTTGAATATTGGATTGAACACTACGTTAAGGATAAAAGGAAAGATTGGCTAAAAGTTCAAAACAATTTGAAACGGTATATTTATCTTCATATCGGTGATATGCCATTAAGCGAATGTAAAGCAGATATATGGTTATCGTTATTTGATAAACTAAAAAGAAAAGCCCCCGTTATTTCCGGTGGGACATTCCTCGATGTAAAACAAGCTTTGCGATTTTGTCGGGTAAGACGTTATGCCGTTAATCATGAATTAGACGATTTTACGTTGTCTGATATGGGCAAAAATGCAAAGAAAAGAGACAGAGTCTTAACAGAAAATGAGTTAAGGGATGTGTGGCGTTTGGCTAATAAAGAACTCAACAATACCGTCATTGAATCGCATTATAGACATATTTTATTGCTGGCTATTTTATTTGGTTGTCGCATGGTTGAAATTAGAAAATCGACATGGGATGAATGGGATTTTCAAAACTGGATATGGACAGTACCCAAAGAGAATAGCAAAAATGGTAGAGAAATCATTCGCCCAATACCAAAAGACATAAGACAGTGGCTAGTCAATTTAAAAGCGGTAAATAATACTAATTTAATCCTTGGTAAACTCTACAATCAAGTACCTATCAGTACAACGATGGGTAGGTTATGGAAGAAATTAGGACATGCTAGATCATGGTGTTTACATGATATGAGACGAACATTAGCAACAAATATGGCGGACAAGGGTGTTAACATTTATGTTATTGAACAATTGTTAGGACATACATTGCCTGGGGTGATGGGAATATATAACCGTAGCCAATATATGAATGAAAAAACTCAGGCATTAGAGGATTGGTTACGCTATCTGAATACATTTATAGAGGCAGATAACCAATGATAAAAATAATGAGTAAAGATGAATTATTGTTAGAGCCTGAGATAGATAGAATGATAAAAGAAGGTGAATGTAAATGGTTAACCAGCATAGGAGCATCAACAAGGCACTATATGATAAAAATGGGCAGATTTCCTAAAAGATACGTTTATGGGCCCAAAACAAAACTATACCGATTATCCGAGGTTCAGGCTTGGGTAAACGGCACATGGAAACCTGAATAACTAAAACGTATAAAATTAAATGTCATGAATTGAACCCCGTTAATCGGGGTTTTTTATTATGGAGAGAAAATAATGATAACCGTTAAATTTACTGAACCTACCAGAGAAGAAAGACAATTTATTTTAGATGAATACGGTCAAAAGTATGATCGACGAATCAGGGAAGCCGAATGTAAGCAGATATCCGGTTTATCCCGTTCCCGTCGATGGGTGTTAGAGGAAGAAGGAAAATTTCCTAAGCGTATACCTATGGGAAAGAACTCCGTCTCATGGCTATTAAGCGATGTTCTATGGTGGGCACGCAATCCGCCAGAGGTGAAGAACGTGAATAATCCTTATAGCCGTCAATCTCATTGATTAGAGGAAAAATACCCTTTTTGGCAGAAAACCTAAAAAACCTGTATCACCTGTACCAATTACATTTAATCTATTTAATATCAATTAGTTAATTAGGTACAGGTAGATAAAATACCTCTAAAAACCTATAAAGACCTGTAACAACTTAAAGAGGAAGTCGGTTAGAAAAAAATTCCTTCCTTTCCCTGGTAGGCAGTGATTACCGAAAGTCCCCTTTTTTCTGACCAAGCAGCATGACTCACCGCTCAATTAATTAAATAAGGTTCAATATGAACATTCAAAACACGGTGAATAACCGTGAAGGGCTTCTTTATGCCAAAAATCAGGGGGGCGATATATTTAATCGCCTGAACAAGTCGACCTACAAAAAAAGTGTAGGTCACTACACAAAAAGTGTAGTTCAGAAATTAAACAACATGGGTGTACAAGCCGTTAGAGAGGTGCGCACAAAAGAAAGCATTAAAAACAATAGGTTGATTCAATTTGTGCAGTACGAGAAACAACCCGCTAATCGCAGTTTACAATACTTCATCTACTCAAATTTGAGTAGTGCAAAAAATAACCATTCATCATTAAGAGGAACGGTTAATAAACAAACAAAGCGAGTGGCTCATGGTCACTCAGAACATCAAGGAAATATTTCTCTGATGATGAGGCTACCCGATAATATCGGGTTGGTTGGGTTGGCTCAGGGGCAACCAGCGGAATATTTCTCTAAGCAATCTCAGCCTTTGGGGGGGATGCCTCTTTTGTCTAGTTCTCTGCGAAGTAAGCGTTTTATCCAACCAGCTTTATTGTCATCTCCGTCCTCTTTCATTGCTAAGTTAAGGCGTTCAGATAAGCTAGAATCTAATCGCAATTGTACAACGATTCTTTCTTTTTGGTGTTCTTTGGTTGACATTGGTTTTTTCCTGTATATATTAGATATTGAGATTACCAATGTACACTATTGCATAGCAATAAGTAAGACAATGCCCCGCAGTGCGCAAACACTTGCAGAGCATCTAACCACAATGTTAACTGAGGTAACAGTTATGGCTTCGTATAAGTCTACCCAAACTCACCCTAAATTTACAGATACTTACTGGATTATCCCTCTAGATTCCAACATTCCCTACGGCAAAGTGTCATTAACCCGTCGTGAGCGCAGATTATTTCATGTGCTGTTCAAAGGTGATCGGCTTGTCTGGTCAGGCCGTAAGCCCATAACACCCCAAAGCATCATAGCGTGCTCCGCTTCTCAACGTCAGGAGGTGGCTCATGCGTAATTTTGTCGCTATCCATAATCGTGCGATGCCCGTTGTGGAGTACCAAGGTAAGCGTGTTGTGACCTTTGCCATGATTGATAAGGCACATGATCGCCCTAAAGGAACAGCAAGGCAGACGTTTAATCGTCATCGTTCTCGTTTTGTTGAAGGTAAAGATTTCTTTGATGTGACATCGTCTGTTAAACATACGATGTGGCTAAAAGACGTTTTCCCGAAACGTACCGCTAGGGGACTGCTTATCACCGAAAGAGGTTATTTACTTATCGTTAAACCGTTCAACGATTCGCTATCGTGGGATGTACAGAATGAGATGATAGATAGCTATTTCCGCCGTAACACCTTAGGTGAACTCCGTCATGTTGATATCCCTTCAATTGAAGAGTTAAGCCAGATGAAACCGGAAGAAGCACAACACCTTGTCGCCAAGGCTGAGAAAGACTCTTATCTTGGTCATGGTAAGCCAGGTAGTGCAGCGATGACCCTACGCCGTAGAGAGCTTAAGCGCCTTCGTCCGGCAACGCGTGCCGTTATTGAACTTTCCCAACTGTCTATCTGTGATTTAGGCGATTTCGCTAAGGAGGCTCTGCATGGCTGATATTCAGCATTACCTCATACCGGATAATTTACAAGCCATGAGCACTAAAGAGCTAAGAGAAATGAAAGGCGCTTGTGATGCCGCGTTTGACGGGATTATGTCAGGGCTAAAAGCCTTTGGTGAATGCGCATATTGGGCATGTGGCAATGAAAACTATGCCGATAGTCAGGCGAAAGCGGATTTATGCCGGATGAGTGAGGCGTTGATGTGCTTACCTAAAATTGCTCAGGCACTCATTATCAACGCAGAAAACGCCCAGTTCACACTCTATCAGCGTGAAGGGTTCCCTGTATCGGAGGGCGTGAGATGAACATGACACAATATGACGAACAACCATTAATTACTTTTAGCGATGGCTATAACTCAGGGCGGGATAATACCTTTAACGCTAAGAATACACGGGCTTTTCTTAAGGGAAAAGTGAAGCCCCAATTTATAAGAAATCCTGGGATTAACACTTATGTCAGTGGCTCAAAGCACACAGGCACTAAGTCGAAAAAGTGTAAGCGCAAACAGGCTAAAAAAAGGAAGGGGTCAAGATGAGCTATAAAATAAAAACCATTGGCAAAAATGTATGCCTTACACATTTAAACGAACAGGGGCATATTGAAAAAATAACGATTCCTGTGGCGGATATCCCTAATCGTGTTAATGAGGGTCATTGGGATGATGACCCTAAGTTAATCCTGAAATTAATCGATGAATACTGGAAAAAAGACGATTTTAACAAAGCCGATGTGATCACGTCCGTACGCTGTGTTATTTCGGCTATTTTCGTTATGCAATGCAACGTTAAAAATGGTCAGCCTTACTACACCCATAAAAACTATCACCTTCCTATTTTTCTGGCGACTGAACGCATGGGCATGGAGAATAATATTGAAGGCGCTTTTTATTCTAGGGAGACCAAGGAAGACGCAGAGCAATATATTCTGACGTTTTATCGAAACATGCTAGAAGTCAGTAATGCTAAGTGTTTAAAACTTTCCTTTATGGGGCAAGAAATTTTAGCCCAACTCCATAACCTATTTATCGATGATGTGCTTAACGGCAGCGTTCAGCCTGTCGCTGTGGTGCATTAAGGGGGAGAGATGACATTAATCACTTTAAACTTTCGCCTGAATGCACGAATCAATGCATTTGCTAAGGCAATCTATCAGGATGTGAGAGAGGAATACGGCGGAGACTGGTTTACCTTATACACCGAAGATGACGCTATTCATGTTGATATTATCGACGGTGTAAAAGGGATTAGGAAGCTGGTTGATACTTATGTGTTAGCGCCGTTGAAAGATGAATACAAATCTTGGGAATCCGTCGCTGAGCAAATACTTGACCTGTGCGTTGAGAACGGCAAGTTGTCAGGGATGGGGCTTGATATGTGGGTTGACATGATGAATGACATGGCGGATAGCGCTGCTGCTCAGGAGGATAAATCATGAGAAATATTGATTTAATCCGTCAGGTTAAGCAGCAGGCCACAGGACGTTGGCAAGGTATATTAGCATCACTGGGGGCAGAAGTCCCCTTGAATCGTCATACCGCTTGTCCAGCTTGTGGGGGTAAAGACCGCTTTCGCTTTGATGATAAGGAAGGTAACGGCACATTTATCTGTAATCAGTGTGGTAGTGGTGACGGACTGGATTTAGTGAGACGGTTATTTAATGTTGATGTCACGGAAGCGGCTAAGGAAGTGGCTAAGGTTATTTCAATACCTGTCCAAAAAGAAACGACTATATCAGATAAACCGCCTTTAACGGATGCTATTAAAAAATCCGCAAAGTTATTAGAAGAAGCCACATTAGGTCAATCTCAGTACTTAATACTCAAAGGTCATACCTGTTCAGTTAAGCTATTAAAAGATGGCTCGATGATATTACCCGTAAAACAGGGTGATAAATTACTGGGTGCTCAGATTATCAGAGCTAACGGTGAAAAGCGCTTTATCTCAGGCACAAAGAAAAAAGGCGGCTATATTCCCGTCGTTGATTTCACTGGAACGCCCGATACGGTGTTAATTGCCGAAGGATATGCAACCGCTTTAACCGTGAGCCAGTTACATGAAGGCGTGGTACTGGCAGCGCTTGATGAAGGTAATTTATTACCCGTTGCTACATGGGTCAGGAAGCATTACCCCCAATCAAAAATCATTATTGCGGCGGATAATGATGTTAAGCCCGATGAAGCCAATATTGGCAAGATTAAAGCGGAGAAAACCGCAAAAGTGGTTAATGGTTGGGTCACCATACCGCCAACCAAAGAAAAAGCTGATTGGGATGATTACCGTCAGCAACATGGGATTGAGGCAGCAAAACAGGCGTTTATAGAGGGGGCGTATCAAGTTGAATTTGATGAAGTAACCGATTTTGATCCCTACGAGCTAGGAAGTGGAGAAGTGATTACGGCTAACGAACTCGCTTTACTTCAAAAGATGAATGGCATTTATACCCATGTTACGATCGGCGGAAAACACAGAGTTGTCACCCTTAAACCTTGTCAAGTTAATGGATTAATGCATACCTTTGAGGAATTAGCGCAATTTAAAAACTATTTCCTGCATGAAGGGCGCATTGCCAAAAAGCTATCATTAGGTGATGCCTGGTTAAAATGGAAAGGGAAGAACTATAAACCTAATGGAGTCGGTTTTTACCCTGAACCGTCAAAATGTCCTGATACTGTCTACAACCTGTATATGGGGTTATCGGTTAAACCTGTTGAGGGGGATTGTAGCCTTTATTTAAATCATATCCGCCACATAATTTGTTCAGGTGATGAAATAGCGTATCAATATGTAATTGCATGGATGGCGCATTTAATCCAGAAACCGGATGAAAAACCGTCCGTGGCTATCGCTATGAAATCGGTCAGAGGGGCAGGAAAAGGAACTTTTGTAAAGCCATTACTCCAAATTTTAGGGCAATACGGCGTACAGGTTAACGGTGCAGAGCACCTTACCGCAAAGTTCAATGCCATGTTAGCAAATAAATTGTTGGTATTTGCTGATGAAGCGACAGTAGCCAGTGCTAAAGATGGCGAAAAACTCAATGGCATTATTAGTGAATCTACGTTTAACCTTGAGCGGAAAGGAATTGATCCTGAGCCAATGGCTAATTTTTCACGTTTGATATTTGCAAGTAATAGTACTCAGGCATTGAAGGCAGGAATAAAAGAGAGGCGATATTTAGTATTAGAGCCTGACGGCAGTAGAGCACAAGATAAAAGCTATTTTGATAACTTATACCAATGGGTGAATGATAAAGGTGCAGCCAAGCTACTTTATTATTTACAGCATTATGATATTTCAGGTTTTGATCGCCACCGCGCACCGAAAACCGAGGCACTTAAAGAAGAAATACTCTTTGGTTTAACGGGGTTATATGCTTACCTGTATGCCGAATTATCAAAAGATGAACCGTTTGATCGAAAGGTACGAATTCCAGTAACTGAATTAATCGATAACTATTTATTCTGGTGTAAAAGTAATGGTGAACCGGAAACCGAAGCCGCCGCCCGTAGTCGCGTTGGGAAAACGATGATCAGAATGGGGCTAAATAAACTAGGACGTAGGGGATGCGGTATAGGAATTGTTTATGAACTACCGAGTGTTGATGAATTACGGATCAGATTTGCCGATATGATTGGTATGGAGTTAAAAGATGTATTCTAAAAGCTAAGATCCCCTAAAAATAAAATTTCCGGGTTACCTTCCTTGTCCAAGGAGAGCGATAATTAAATTTTAAATCGATGTTATCTACTCTAACGCGGTGCTTAGTTCCTAGGCTCAATCAATGTGTACAGGTTCTTAGTGGTATTTAGGGGTATTTTCATCTACCTGTACATAGTTAACTTATTGAAATTAAATATATTTATTTCTGTTTGTACAGGTAGTATAGGTTTTTTGGAATTTTTCAGCTAGGGCGTATTTTGACTGTATAAATTTACTGATTTTGGAAATCGGATAAATTAAATAGGTCATGACGACGGTGACCAAGCATGAATAAATAATAGGTATGCGAATGAAAAAAACAGAAAAGCAAGTGTGTATTTTAAAGCTGATGGTTATTGCGTTAAATGAAGCTATTAAATCAGGACACTTTGATTTGAACGGGCGATCAGCTGATGATAGAACAAAAAATAGACATGGATATCGTGAATTGATTATTGCTGGCAGACGAACAATTATTAATTGGTTTGATCTGGGTTATGATGAATTACGTATTAGTGTTTGGTGGAACTACCAGCCCGAAATGATACCAGCCAAAAGCAAAAGATTTGTGGAAAGCTTCCCACCACGGTATTCAATGCCTCAAGTTTATAGACCTTTTTTCAAATATATTTTATGGGCATGCGGTAGCTGCCATTTTGAGAGAAGAACAGGAAAATTCATCTACGGTAAGGAGGGGTGTCAATTTTTTGATATTTATATCAATGAAAACGCTATCTTTTATTTAGATGAAATACCATCAGAAGAGCCACAAGGGTACGCGACTCATCGTTTTATTCAGAATTCAAATCAATAAAGATAGTCATAACAGATTACTCACTATGTCATTAGAAATTTTCTTGATGAATTGAATATTCTAGCAAGGGGTCAATTTGACCACTTGCAGTAAATCAAAGGGTTAGCGGGTTATTTCGAGGTCATCACAACAGTGACCTAGGAGAATGATAAATTGATAAGAACATCTGTTAAATTTTTAGCTGATGATATTTGATAAATAACTAATGTAAAGTTGCGTAAATTATTGGTTCTCATGTTTTCTCATCTTTTTTGCCTTCCTGTGAGGTTGTTTCCTGTTATTTTTCATCATGTTAAATTGAGGTTCCTGATTCATGCAGGTGTATTTTGAAATATTCATGGTTACTAAAAGCGGTTAAGGTTTATATCACCTTCCCTTAGCTGCTTTTTTTCTGCATGTTCAGTTAAGACAATCACTGCATGCAGGAGCCAACCTTGAAAAGACTACTTGAATTACGTCAGCAAAAAGCCGATTTAACGGCACAAATGCGATCAATGCTGACCTTAGCAGAAACCGAAAAACGAACACTGACCGAAGATGAAGCTAAAAACTTTGATGCGTTGCGTCATCAGTCGGAAACCCTTAATACTGAAATTGCCCGTTATGAAAGCCTTGCTGATGAAGAAAGAACATTAGCGGCAAAGCCTGTACAAAAAGAACAGGGAAATGATGCATTAAGGCATTATGTTTTGACAGGGGAAACGCGCGGACTTTCGACTGGGGTTCCGGCTGATGGTGGCTATACCGTTATTCCTGAACTAAATAAACAGATTATGCAACGTCTCAGTGATGAGTCCGTCATGCGTAAAATCTGTACTATCAAGACCACTCACAGCAACGAATATAAGCAACTGGTGTCTGTTGGTGGTGCCGTGATCAATCACGGTGAAGAAGGCAAAGCCCGCACCGAAACCGCTACCCCTAAACTGGAAGAAGTCAGTATCAAGTTATTTCCTGTCTATGCCTATCCTAAAACCACTCAGGAAATCCTCGATTTTAGTGATGTCGATATTTTAGGCTGGTTGACCCGTGAAATTGCTGACACCTTTGTTGATACCGAAGAAACCGATTTAGTCAGTGGTAACGGCACAAAAAAAGCAAAAGGATTTCTATCCTATCCCCGTGATACGAAAGCAGATAAAGACCGCAGCTTTGGCACATTGCAAAAGCAGGAAGTGACCAAGCTGGAAGCGGATAGTCTGATTGACCTGAAATTCACGCTAAAAAATAAATACCGTAAAAATGCCGTCTGGGTGATGAACTCAAACACGGCTGCCAAAGTACAAAAATTGAAAAATGGCAATGGTGATTATATCTGGCGTGAACGGTTACAAGTGGGTGATCCTGATAGTCTGTTGGGTTTATCGGTTCATTACCTTGAATTTATGAATGATGATGTGATAGCCCTCGGTGACTTTAAACGCGGTTACACCATTGTTGACCATCAGACGGGCACACGTACACGGCCTGACAATATTACTGAGCCTGGCTTTATCAAGATCCATACTGATAAATATCTAGGCGGTGGATTAGTCGATTCCAATGCAATTAAAGTGCTTGAGGTCAAGGCGAAAGGAGCCGGAGGCTAATATCCATGAAATCAACCGATTTTGAAATACGTACGGCAAGCCTGTCTGCTGATGAAAAAAAGCTAACAGGCTATGCGGTTAAGTGGAATAGCCGCTCACAACTGTTATGGGGTGAATTTATTGAAACCTTCGCCCCGTATGCGTTTAAAAACAGTCTGGGAAAAGAGACAGATGTAAGGTGTCTGTTTGAACATGACGTGACCAACCTGTTAGGGCGTACCGCGTCGAGTACGTTACAACTGGCTGAAGATGAAACGGGGTTACGGTTTGCGCTTACCCCGCCTGATACGCAATTAGGCCGAGATGTTCTGACACTGGTTGAACGGGGGGATATCTCCGGCATGAGCTTTGCGTTTAGGACGATAAAAGACCATTGGGAAATTGGCGAAAAGCCTTATCTTAGAACGGTTATTGAGGCTGAATTGCTCGAAATTACGATCACCAGTTTACCCGCTTACCCTGAAAGTGGTGTCGAAATTGCCAAGCGTTCACTCAATGTTAATCGCTCCAAACCCACGTATTTACATCATCGGTGGCTCCAATTATCCGAGGTGGAATGATGTGGCCATTCAGACATAAAAAGGCAGAAGAACGCAGCTTTAGTATTGATGAGTTCCTGTCACTGGCTGGCATTCCTAACAGTCGGTCAGGCGAATATGTCTCACCGATCACCGCAGAAGGCTTACCCGCTGTTATCAATGCCGTTACGGTGATTAGTGAAGCGGTGGCGACGATGCCCTGTTTTTTATATCGGGTACACAATGATAAAGGTATGGAATCACGGGAATGGCTAAGTAACCACGTGGTAGATTATTTGCTCAATGAAAAACCAAATGATTGTCAAACACCTTTCCAGTTTAAACGAACCCTAATGCGCCATTGCTTACTCAATGGTAATGCCTATGCGCTTATCACATGGGGTAAAGACGGACAGCCCGCTTCATTACATCCTTATCCGCCGAGTGCGGTTGTACCTGAACGATTAAGTGAGCACCGTTACCGTTATACGATAACCGAGCCCTACAGTGGTCAAGTCCGTATCTGTCTGCAAGAAGAAATCTTACATTTACGTTACGCCACGGATGATGGGTTTATGGGACGTTCACCGATTACGATTTGTCGGGAGACATTAGGTTTAGGACTAGCCCAACAGCGCCACGGCGCGAGTGTGATGAAAGATGGCATGATGGCAGCAGGGATTATTAAATCCAATGAGTGGCTGAATGATGCCAAAGGGCAAAAAGCCCTTGACGCGCTTGAACGTTATCGAGGGGCAAAAAATGCGGGTAAAGTGCCAATCCTTGAAGGTGGAATGGGATATGAAAAATTAGGCATGAGTAATCAGGATGCAGAATGGTTAGCTTCCCGCCGTTTTACGATAGAAGATATCGCCCGCATGTTTAATGTCAGCCCTATTTTTCTGCAAGAATATTCCAACAGTACCTACAGTAATTTTAGTGAAGCCAGCCGCGCGTTTTTAACCATTACCATGCGCCCTTGGTTAGCGAATTTCGAACAGCAAATCAAATCGGCACTACTACTTAATGTTCCGCAATCCGGTATGCGTTACCAAGTGGAATTTGACACCGCCGATTTACTCAGAGCCAACCCAAGAGAGCGTTTCTTAAGTTATGAAACGGCGATTAAATCCGGTGTGATGTGCCCCAATGAAGCCCGTGAACGGGAAGGCTTACCGCCTCGTGATGGCGGTGATGAATTTAGTCAGGCGTGGAAACAGCATATTGAGGTTAAGAAACATGCGGAGGACAACGCATGAGAGCAGGACGATTAAGACATCGTGTGACGATTCAGAAACAAGAGATTACATACGGTAATCTAGGTGACCAGCGAGTAACCTGGGTAGATGTTGAAGATGTCTGGGCAGAAGTAAAAGCGCTACGCGGTCAGGAGTTATTAACCTTTGGTACTCGCTATCCTCAAGCCATCGTCAAGATTTGGATGCGTTATCGTCCTGATATCACGATTGACAACGCCATTGTGTATAAAGGTGCTAATACACTGGGTTCTCGATTTGAGATAGCCGTTGTTTTATCCGATGCACGCCAATCAAGATTAGAATTGATTTGCAAGGGAGGAGGACGATTTGATTAATGTAAAAATCCCTTTAAATGAAATCAAACAGCATTGTCGATTAGAAGAGAGTTTTACGCTGGATGATAAATTATTAACCACGTATGCCGAAGCAGCACTTGAAGCCTGTCAACAACATATCGGCAAACGGTTTGATGAAGGATTGACATTCACGCCAGCAATTAAGGTTGGGTGTTTGCTCTATATCGGATTGCTCTATGAGAATCGGGAAATGGCAACAGATGTTGAGCTTAAAGAAGTCCCCTTTACGATTAAATCGTTATGGTCAGTGTATCGAGATATTGGAGTGTATTAAATGCCGTATCAACCATTAAAAAGATGTACAGAGCCAGGCTGTAGTACCCGAGTGAAATCGGGTAAGTGCGAGGCGCATAAACGAGCAGCCAGACGCAGAGTAGAAAAACAACGAGGAACGCATACCCAGCGTGGCTACTCCAGCCAATGGGCTAAATATCGTCTGATTTATTTGAAGGAGCATCCTCTTTGCGTGAAGTGCGAAAGTCAGGGGATATATACACCCGCTAAAATCGTTGACCATATCATCCCAATCGATGGAGATAGCGATGTACTGTTCTGGTGGCAAGATAACCATCAATCATTGTGTCAGGGATGTCATAACCGCAAAATTATTCAGCAAGATCCAATAACTAAAGCACAGCGTAAAGCTGGCATGTTCCGTGAGCAGGAAGAAAAAGCTGCTCATCGTAATGACTGGATACACGAGTATAACCTTAATGGACGAATATCAGATAAATCAATTGATTAAGGGATTACTTAGACATAGCCAAGGTTATCGACGCGTTAAGCCAAGCGCGAATAAATCCTACGTTAAACGATTGACTCAGCGTGACCGTGAGCTAATGGAATGTTTTAGGAATCAGCCTTGGAAGTAGGGGGTGGGGGAGTTAAATATGACAACCCCCTATTGCGCTGGGACCGCACGTCAATCCAATTTTTATGCGCAGTAATTTTTTTGAAAATAAAACAATAAGGAAAACAATAGATTATGGCAAGAGCACCCAAAGCCCCTAGCTATCTTGATGAGATTGCTACTACAGAATGGAAAGCTAAGGCAAAATTCGTTGCAGAGCGTAACGACCTGAACCCCACTGATTGGAGTAGCTTTGAGCTGTATTGCGTCAACTATTCCATTTACCGAAAAGCCGTTGCAGACCTCGCAGAACGCGGATTTAGTATCGCCAACAGTCAGGGAAGCGAAAGTAGGAACCCCGCACTAAGCGCAAAAGCCGAGGCAGAAAAAACCATGATAAAAATGGCCTCACTATTAGGTTTTGACCCCGTATCACGTCGCCGTAATCCGGTAGAAATGCAAGAAGAAGATGAACTTGACCGATTGGCATCAATACGCTGAGCGCGTCAGAAATAGCGATATTCCGGCCTGTAAACGCTTAAAACAGGCGGTTAATCGTTATTTTAATGACCTCAATAATCCTGTTTATACCTTCGATACGCCAACGGTAGCACGGTTTATCGCTTTTTCCAGTCTCTGCCCCCATGTCAAAGGACATCTTCGAGGCAAGCCTATTCAATTAGAACCTTGGCAGCAATTTGCTATAGCGAATATTTTAGGATTCAAAGAAGTTAGCACGGGAAGAAGAAAATATCGTAGTGCGTATATCCAAGTGCCAAGAAAGAACGCTAAGTCTACATTAGCTGCAATACTGGCTAACTGGTTTTTAATCATGGAAGGGGGTCAACAGGATATTTATACAGCAGCCGTGAGTCGAGACCAGGCACGCATTGTTTTTGATGATGCCCGTCAGATGTGTTTGCTATCCCCTAGCCTAAAGAAACGGCTGACTATCCAGCAACATAAAATAATTTATCCTAAAAATAACAGTTTGCTAAAACCTCTGGCAGCTAAGGCGGCAACAATCGAAGGGACTAATCCGAGTCTGGCGATTGTCGATGAGTATCATTTACACCCTGATAATGCGGTTTATTCCGCGCTTGAGTTAGGGATGGGGGCACGCCCTGAAGCACTACTTTTTGCCATTACCACCGCAGGGAGCAATGTTATTTCAGCCTGTAAACAGCACTATGATTATTGTTGTCAGATATTGGACGGTGAAGCGCAGAATGAATCACTCTTTGCCCTGATTTATGAACTAGACGAAGACGGTGAGCTTGATGATGAGCATAACTGGGTTAAAGCCAATCCTAATCTTAATGTCTCTGTAGAAAGTCATGCCCTGAACGATACGATTAAAAAAGCAAGGGGAATTCCCTCACAATGGACAGAGATGTTAACCAAACGATTTAATATCTGGTGTCAGGGTCAAACGCCGTGGATGGGTGAAGGGGCTTGGGCTGCCTGTCAACGGGACTACAAGGAAACGGATTTAAAGGGACAAACCTGTTATGCAGGGATGGATTTATCCTCAACAAACGATATTACTAGCGTCTGTTATACCTTCCCACAAGAAAATGCGCTCTTGCTATTGAGCCGTCACTATATCCCCGAAGCGCAATTACAGAGTCCAGCGAATAAAAATAGAGCAATCTATCATCAATGGGTACGGTCAGGCTGGCTGAGAACCACTAAAGGCGATTGTATTGATTATGACCGTATCAGAGATGATATTCTCAAAGACAGTGAGCAGTTTGAAATTAAGCTCATTGGCTTTGATACATGGAATGCCACTCATCTCAGAACGCAATTACAGGGTGCAGGTTTAGATGTTGAACCCTTCCCACAAACCTATATGCGTTTAAGCCCTGTCGCCAAGTCAGCAGAAGTCTTTGTTAATCGTCAGAATATCCACCATAACGGTGACCCCGTTTTAGCGTGGGCGATCGCAAATGTGGTAATGGAAACCGATGCAAACGCCAATATCAAACCGAACAAGAAAAAATCGGCTAACAAAATTGACCCCGCCTTAGCCTTTTTGATGAGCTTTGGTACATGGCAGATAGAGCATGAGGACTTTACCTTTAGCCTGACCGATGAGCAGAAAGAACGATTAGCTTCATTTGATGGTGTGTAGCGGGTTTTTATTAGCGCCCCGGATAATCTTAAACAAATTTCTCTTCTGATTAAAACCTGTGTATTGCAATGTGTATTGCAGATAGCTATTTTTATGCCTGTATATATAAATAAATATATATAATTCAAATAGATATAAATAATTTGAAATAAAAACAAACAATATATAGCCGATTTACCGGAAGGGCCGGAAAAGACGCTAGGTTTTATCGATGACCCCGAAAATGAAGATTTTACTGAATTTTTAAATTTGGCACAAAATAGAGAAACCGTTCAGCTTTATATTGAGCTACCCAATAAACGGACAGCCACGATGATCTTGGCCCTGTCAGGCTGGGAGATGAATGAGATTAGTGCGCCAGCAAGTGAAGTCATTCAAATTACGGTAAAAGGGAAACAGAATAATCTCACCTGGGGAACAGTACCCCCAAAGCCTTAACCGCCGATGCGACAAAATTCACGGCGGATAGCACCAAGAGGAAAGTAAACTGATGGCAGAAATCAAAAAAATCAATATTGGCACAAAACCGGATGATGGAACGGGTGATACTTTACGTGATGCTTTTAGTAAAACCAATGACAACTTTGAAGCACTTAATACCTTACCCGAAAAAGGGGATAAGGGCGATAAAGGAGAAAAAGGCGAACCCGGTAAGGATTTGTCATCAGAACTTGATGCGCTCACCAAACGTGTCAGAGCATTAGAAGAAAAAGAATAAGGTAAATAGCATGTCATCACTTAAATCACGTTTATTAGCACCGGATAGTTATGTTGAAAAACACGCTATTTTTGATGTTGATGTTTATCTACGCCGCTTAACCATTGCAGAGCTAGATACCTATGAGCAAGCGTTAAAACAGGCGCAAGACAGTGGCTCTAACACACAGGCAAGTATTGCGGGAGCAAACCTGATTTTGCAAACGATTTGCGATAAAGCAGGGCAACCCTTACCCACAGAAGAATTGCCCACCGCAGAGGAATTAATTGCTACCAAATCCACGCAATCATTGATTGAAGCCCTCAAGTTTGTTCAGCAATTTAGCTGTGGCAGTCTGGATGGCGCTAAAAAAAACTAACCGACTCCGCTCGCTTACGCTTTATTTTCCAACTGGCTGATAGATGGGGTCAACCTGACCCGCGTAAAATCGCCGCTTTACCGAACGAAATATTGACGCACTGGCAAGCGTTTTTTCTGCTGGAAAGTGAACTCAAAGGCGCAGATATTACGGAAAATGAAGTCATTGCACATAATGATGTTAATCAACAATGTAATAACGTTATGAGGGTTTTAAATGGCTGATGTCGCAAGTCTGGCCGTAGCGTTACACTTGAATTCTGCTAGTTTTAAATCGCAAATTCATGATGCTTATAGTTCTGCGGCTAATGAATCTAAAAAATTTGCTCAGCAGATTGAATCTGGCTCAAGTCAAAGTGAACGTGCAGTGACAAGGATGTCAAATCAGATAAGAAAATCCAGTGGACAGGCAGCAGTTGGCTTTGGAAATTTGCATCATGTGTTAACGGAGCTGGTTTCTGGCAGCAATGTTGCCGCCAGTACGATTTCAAATGCGTTAGTACCCGCTTTTGAACGATTGTTTGGTGCTACGCATGGCACGACTTTCGATACTCAACGGCAGATGGCGAAAGAAGCCGCGCAAAGTGCGGTAGATTATGCACAGTCTAGCATTGAAGCGGCCAAAGCAGATGCCACCAGAGCACAGCAGGGATTAAAAACCGCGCAAGTAATGAAAGCACAGGCCATCGCGCAGCGTGAACAGGCGTTTGCCTCTGATGAATACCTTGAAAAAATGCGCGCGGTCAACGCCCAAAATGGACTGAATACGGCTGAAATTGAAAAGGCATATGCGGCGCAAAATGCGGCAAACGCCAGAACGATCGCCGAAGCAAATCTGGCTGAAGTCAGCGCAAATCAAAAAGCTGCCGCCGCTTCTGCGCAATTAACGACAGCGCAAGCAGCGGAAACGGCGGGCACGCGACAATTAGCTTTAGCCAAGCAGCAGCTTGCCGTTGCAAATACTGAGTTGTCCGCTTTGCAGCGCGTAACCGGAGGAATAACGGGCGCTTTCAGTAACCTTATTAATCTCATGGGTGGGCCGCTCAATGTTGGCTTGATGGCAACCGCAGGGTCAGTATTTTATTTGTATTCGCAGTTTAAGGAAGCGGAAGAAAGGCAGAAGTCTTTTTATGCAGCCATTCAAAAAGGCGGATTATTTTTATCGACAACAACGGTTGAATTGAATCTGTTAGCAGATCGACTAGGCGGGACAGCCGAAGCCTATAAAGCGGTGACTTCTGCCGCAAGTGCAGGGTTTAGCGGTAAGCTACTGGAAGACGTGGCGGAGTTTGGGGCTCAACTTGAGGAGTCGGGCGGTAGCGTCGATATGTTGGTCAGCAAGCTATCGGCAATCGGTGACCAACCGTTAAAAGCCTTGCGAAATTACGCGGCTGAGGGTGTGGTATTAACGCAATCGATTTACGAGCAAATTGCTGCCTTGGAAAGACGGGGACAAATTGAAGAAGCCAAAGCGCTTGCAAGAAATGCCTACGAAAAACAGAATCAGGAAAATACTAAAGAAAGCGAGCGCTTAACGCAGGCGCATAAAAGATCACTCGATGATCTGACCGGTAGTTTTAACGTGTTAATGGCGGCATCAACGCAAAGTCTGACACTGTATAATCAGGTGTTGCAAAAAGAAAAGGACAAGGAAAATGCGATTTATGCTAGGCAACTGGAAGAACGCAAAGCACAAATTAAAACTGAAAGTCAGTTCGCCATTCATACCATCGAAACCGCTGCACAAATTAATGCGGCCATTAATGCGGGTAAAGATCCGCTGAAAGAAAGAGCCAGAATTCAGCAGGAAATCAACCAACGCTATAAAGAGGGCAGTTTAACATTAAATGAGTACACCCAAGCGCTTAAAGGACTCGACAAACTGTACGCCTCCCCGCAAAAAACGTCCGGGGAAACCCTTGATGCGGGGCGTCAGCGAATTGAGCAACTGCAACAACAAACAGCGACCTTACAAGCGCAGTTAATGGAAAATGAAAAACTCCTCGATTCAGAACGGAAATTGGCAGCCTTTGAGCAAGAAATCACTCGATTAAAAGGGCGAACGCTGAATGCATCACAGAAGAGTGTGTTAGCGCATGCGGATGAAATTCGTACACAGTTGCAAATCAATGCCGGATTAGAGCGTGAATTACAGTTAAAAGCATTAAGGCAACGATTTGCAGATCAGGATTTTGAAATCACAAAACGTACGACTCAAATGCAGCAGGAAGCCCAAAATCAGATTCTGCAAATGACGATGCCCAAAGTGGATTATGACTTGATGCTTGAAGAACAACGCGTCAGGGATGACTTTCGTAATCGGCGATATCAGCTTGATAAGGAAGTTTCAGATAAGACCTCACAACTTTATGCAGAACGGACGCAGTTTTTAGCGCAAGAAGAACAAAAACAGATTGAGATAGTGAGAGCTGCTGCATTAAGTAAGGCGAAGGTGGCGCAAGATGGGGGGAAAGGCGTAGCCAAAGGCTGGCAGGATTTCGGTGCGGAAACAGAAAACGTGTTTGATAACATGCGTAATATCACTAAAAACGCTTTCGATGGTATGTCAAATACCCTGGCAGACTTTGTGACCACAGGTAAATTTAATTTTTCTGATTTTGCGCAATCGGTGGTCAATGATATAACGCGCATGATTGTTAAAATGATGATATTTAAAGCGTTGGAGTCAAGTTTGGGTGGTTCTGGTCTTGGCAGTTTTCTTGGCATAAGAGCCAATGCACTGGGCGGTGTTTATCGTTCGTCAGGGTTAAGTGCCTATAGTAATCGTGTTGTGGATTCGCCGACGTTATTCCCATTTGCCAAAGGAATCGGGTTAATGGGTGAAGCGGGGCCTGAAGCCATTATGCCGTTAACTCGAGGGCGTGATGGTTCGCTGGGTGTCAAAGCAGTCGGTGGCTCATCAGAGACCCAAGATGTAAGCACTATCCATATTCATCAGGTTATCAATGTGACCGGTAATGGCGATAAAGTCATTGGAGAAATAACCCAACGCGCAGCAAAACAGGGAGCAGATGATGCCCTCGCACGCATTCAGCGAGATTTTGCGACTAATGGACGTATACGGAAACTTTTAGGGAGTTAACTGATGGCATCGGTTATTGAATGGCCAAAAGAGGTTGTGCCTTCATCAATGAATTGGCAACTAGTTAGTAATAGTAAAACCTTTGTTTCAACTTTTACCGGCAGCGCACAAACGGTCAGATATCCCGGTAGCCGCTGGCGGTGTAGCTTAACTTTCAATAACCTGACTGAGACTAAGTCGCGTGAACTTGAAGCATTGACTGCTGAACTTGACGGCGAAAGTGGTCGGGTTAAAATTAGTCACTGGATACGACAAGGATTGGTGGAAAGAGGTGTTCCAGCAATTCGTACCGCAAACCAAACCGGCAGGATATTGCTTACCCGAGGCTGGAAAAAAAATTTAATTGTCATCAGAAAAGGGGATTATTTAACGATTGGCGATGAGCTGAAAATAGTTACGGATAATGTCTTCAGTGATACTAACGGTAATGCGTCAATTCCCATTTCACCGATGCTGCGATATGCGCCAAAAGTTAATGATAAATTAGAAACCCTGTCACCGTTTGGCATTTTTAAACTGACGACTAATGATCAGGGTAGTTTTCAGTATCGTCCAGGCGTGTTTACTCATGTTACTTTGGAGTTTGAGGAGGCGCTTTACTGATGTTATACCATCCTTTTTCTAACAACATGGTTAAAGCGATTAATGACGGATATGAATTAGTCATGGCTGCAAGATTAGATTTTAAGTCAGGGGTAGCTAGAAATCATACCGGTGTTGGCAATATCATTATTGCGGGTGAAGTTTACGAGGGTGTTGGAAAATTCGGTGCAGTTGAAAATGTAAAAGAGGAAAATACAACCAGTCCACAGCAATTAATATTATCCCTTTCTGGCTTTGACTCGATGCTGGTCGGTGATGTGATGAATGAACGCAGTCGCGGCAGAAATGTTCGTTTAATGTTGATTGCCATCAATCTGGAAGGAAAGCCTGCGATTGCTGAGGTGATTTTTGCCGGACAGATTTCGCATATTGGCGTTTCGAGCGGTGAAGAAAATGCAGTAGCGGTGACCGTATCCAATCGTTTTGAACGTTGGTCGATGGGGCTACCGGACAGATTCACGGATGAGTCATGGCGCAAACGGAAAAGTGACGACCGTATCTTCAGATATGTGGCGCAAATGGCTGAGCGGGCGATTTATTGGGGTGGTAAAAAGGATTCACCGGGGTTTGTTTATAAGTAAATAATTTCAAATATATCTATTTTGAAATAGATTTTAAATGTAATACGAATAAACTTATATGATAATTTGCGATACGCAATGCAAATTATGTTGCTTTGTTTTAATCATTTATTTTTAGTAATAGCAGGAAAAAAATGAAAAAAATATTATTGATATCATCGATAGCTTCTATTCTTACATTTATCGCATTTAGCGCTAATGCGGAAGGAAATAATACCCTATCAATGGGTTATGCGCAAAGTAACATTAAGGTCAGTGTTGGTGATGTAAATTTTGACCTTAATGATAGTGCAAAAGGTTTCAATATTAAAGCCCGTCATGAGTTCAATGATAACTGGGGTGTGATGGGTTCATTTGCTTATACGCATAAAGGTTATTATTTTTCTGATTATTCAACCGTCGATATCGATTACTACTCACTCAGTGTCGGGCCCGCTTATCGTTTTAATGAATATATGAGTGCGTATGGCTTAATTGGTATTGCACATGGTAAAGCGAAAGTAAAAACATTTAATGATAGCGAAAGTGGTTCTGAAAGCAGATTAGTTGGTGGTGTTGGTTTGCAATTTAATCCAGTGGAAAATATTGCCATTGATGCCTCTTATGAATACACCAGATTCGGTGATTTTAAAGTCGGCACCTGGATGCTTGGTGCAGGTTTCCGGTTCTAAATTTTAATTGATATCAAAATGCGACATAAAAATTGGGTAACCAGATTACCCCAAACTTTAAGGGCGGCGATGAGTCGCCCTTTTTCATGGGGTGAGCATGACTGCTGTTTATTTACGGCTGACTGCGTAATAGCTATTTGTGACTTTGATCCGTGTTCATCCGTTCGGGGGCGTTATAACAGCAAAGCGAGTGCATTTCGGCTATTGAAAAATGAATTTGGCACACTTCAGTATTTCTGGGGGCTGTTTTTCAATGTGCTCCAGGATGGGGAAGCAGGACGGGGGGACATTGTGATGTTTGATGGTGATGAGGGGTTGACCATGGGAGTCATTTGGGCGGGTAAAATCTGGGCAGTTACTGACCATGGCGCAAGACCGGTTGATAAAAAAATCGTGATGGCATGGAGGGTGACGTAATGCCAGGCAGCATTGGAAACTCGATTACCGGTATTATTGGTGCCGGATTAATGATAGCGGGCGTAATTGCTACCGGTGGATTGGGGTTGGGGTTAATTGCGGCGGGTCTTGCCGTTCAAACGGCGGGATCATTGTTGTTCCAACAAAAGCCGCCTGATCCTGCGCGCGATCAAGCCGAACGTAAGCAAATATTACGTTCGGCGTCCGCATCAGAAGTCGTCATCATGGGTAAAACAGTCTGTTCAGGATTACTCTTTTTTGCTGAAACTAAAAAAGTTAAAATTCCAGTTATAGGCGGAATAAATTACATACTCTATATGGCCATTGCACTGGCCGGACATAAAATCAGTCGTGTTGGTCGCATCTGGTTTAATGATGATCTGATAGATTCTTTTGGTAAAGCGGCTGAGTACGAACTGCATAACGACAGGAAAGATGCCGATCCTTATTTACTCAGAGAGGCTCCTAGCTGGAAAAAGGATATGATTGGCAGGGGGCTGGCATGGTTAAGATTTACCCTTTACCATGATGATGAGAAGTACCCACAAGGTATCCCTAATATAAAAGTTGAAATTTGGGGCAAAGAGATTTTTGATCCAAGAACCCATAAAACGACATGGAGCAATAATGGGGCACTGGTTATTCTTGATTACTATCGTCGTTACTTAAAGGTACCGGATACCGATATTGATTTTTCGGCGTTTAAAGTAGCGGCTGACTTGTGTGATGAGTCGACTAAAACGGCGGATGGTACTGAACCCCGCTATACCCTGAACGGTGCTTATGATTTATCCGAGTCACCCGCCTCAGTGCTAGATAATATGCACAAATGCATTGCGGCAGAACCCACTTATATCGCGGGTAAGCACGGCATTTTAATGCAGTCTTATAACGGACCGGCTACTTTGCGTATTGAAGCCAACCAAATCATTGATACCGTCAATATTACCCCTGAATTGTCCCTGCGCGAAGCGACTAATGCGATATACGGTACGTTTATTGATGCTGAGCAACAATATATCAAAACAGATTTCCCGCCGGTGATTGTACAGGAGTGGGTTGATGAAGACGGGCTGGAAATTAAAGAAAATATCGATTATCGCTTTGTCACCAGTCCTTATCAGGCACAGCGTTTAGCCAATCTTTATTTACGCAAAAAGCGCGCGGGTCGCAGGGTTCAGCTTACCATGAATCTGGATGGTTATGCTTATCGGCCTGGTGATGTTGTTTTGCTTAACTTACCCAGTCTTGGTATTAAGGATGCTGAATTTCGTATAGCAGAGTGGAAATTTCACCCGCAAGAGGGCGTAGAAATTCTGTTAGAGGAAGACGGTGCTTATATTTACGAAGATATTATCGGTAAACCTTCTAAAGCCCCGCCGTTTACTGAATTACCCATAGGGGGAGTCGCCCCACCTATAAATCTGGCTTTTGTGCCAACGACGATTGGCGATGTTGTACAGGGTTATTTGAGCTGGGAAAACACCGCAGCAGATGTTCGGTATAACACCGTTAATGTTATTGAAAATGGTCAGGTCATACAGACAATTCAGGTTCCAGGAGAGCGGGTTGATATTGCAGGGCTACCGAGAGGCACTTACCGTGCTGAAGTCAGATCAGTTGACGCGGCTGGCGCAATTTCTCAGCCTACTATTCTTGATTTTGCGATTGAAGCGCCGCCCTCCCCTGTTAGCGTGTCTGTTACTCCGGGTATGTCTTCATTAACGGTCGTGCCGACAATTGCCGATTCAGCGGCCTATGGCAGTAACTTTGAATTCTGGTTTAGCGACAAAAAACTGAAAGATAAGTCTGAGAATGAAGTTATCACGAATGCAAAGAAAATCGGCCAGGGCCAACGTTGGACACAGGAAAATCTTAAAGTTGGTCATGAATATTTTTTCTATATTCGCACGATAAACAGTTACGGTAAATCGGCGTTTGTTGAAGCATCAGGTTTTCCAAATAGCGTAGCGAGCGATATTCTTGATGAAATAGACAAAAAAATTAACGATACGGAAGCCATTAAACAGCTAAAGAAAGGAATAGATAGCAGCACAGAGGCCATACTGGAAAACGCGAAGGGACTCAACGGCAATACGCAGTACTTCATGCGTCAAAACGGCAAGATGAAGGCGAAAATCGTCAGGGTTGACAATTATGTGGTAACCGAGACTAAAGCCTTAGCCGAGTCTATCCATCAAGTCAGAGCGACAGCGGATAAGTCATGGGCAGCCGCTCAGAATTCGCTACAAGCTAAGTATGACATGAAAAAAGGCGAGGCTTCTGCAACTTTCACTAACTTGGTTAAGATTGTTTATGATGGCGTTTCTTACGATGCAGGAATGGTGATAGGTGCGGAATTAAAAAACGAAAAAGTAACCACTGTGATGGGGTTTAATGCGCAACAATTTGCTTTTTATAATCCTAGCAACGGGAAAATGGATTTATTTATGTATCTGCAAGACGGACAGGTTTTTATTAATGAAGCGTTCATTAATGAAGCTTGGCTCAATAGCGTTGTCGTTATCGACAAAATACAATCCAAAAACTACCTACCTGAAAAATCTGGATTCATCCTTGATGCTAAAAACAATCGCTTTGAGATGAACTCGAATAGTAAAGATAGTCGATTTACCTTTGATGGCACCGGATTACGTCTTTATGACGAAAAGGGGCAGGTTAGAATAGAAATTGCGTTGGAGTGATAAGATGCTAATCCCCAAATTTAATATTTATCATGATGGCGGAGAAATAGATAATATTCTTCAATCATTCGGCTTTGTTATCCATTCAGAAGAAGTTGATTTTAAAAAAAACAGCTTTCAATTCGATCAGCGTTTTCTTAAAGGTGGCAGAAAAATAGTTGCGGTTCCTCGCATTGATATTGCCCATACCGGTAATAAATATCCCGCAATTGAGAACGTCCATATATATGGAAATATCGTTAGCTGGAATTATACGAATTTTTGTATTGGATGTGCAACGATACCTATCATTCATGTTTTTAAACTGATTTAACGTTAATTTATGAAACCGGTAATAAAAGTAAATGGTGCAGAACTTGGGATTTTCACTTCCGTCACTTATGTCTTGGAAAGATTAATCGATTTTTCCAGGGAAGGTACGCCAGATCAAAATGTGCAAGGGTTCAAAAACTTAAGATATAGCGTAAATCATCCAAACATTTTGAATAGCTATTTGGTATTTCATCGTAATGCGAGGAGGGAGGGTGAAAATTCAACCTATACGGAGGCAATCAAGCAAGGAAATGTATTTGCTATCCGCGCGCACAATACGACAAATGTTTATATTTATAGACCCCAACTACCTAATGACAGCAATGACAAAGGTTTTTTGAAAATTCACAACGAAAAAAAGGAATTATTTTATTCGTCCAGTCATCTACCCTTAAAAATAGATGATATCGTTTTCGGCCCATTTCCAAAACCAGGCTATTTCGGTCAAATGACTTTAGTCTATATTACTGCCGTTTATGAGCCTGATAATCAAGCATTGGCATTCGTTAATGGTTATAGTGTTTCAAAAGATGGCATTATCGCAATCACAGAATGGACCGGTCCTAGTTTTGGCTGTAAAGGTTGGGGGTACAATAATAACTTTGGTGCGGTGATGGCTTATGCGCCTGACGCTTATCCAAGATGGAAGTAACCAATTCATAGAGATCGTTTAATTGCGATTTTCTATATCAAAATTTCAGGAAAAAACATGATTTATAAAGATGGCACCGTAACTGTCGTGTCAGGCTCTTCTATTGTCAAAGGCACAGGCACAAAATGGAACAGTAATAATCCGTTGGTATCACCTGGCATGTTAATGCTGATTAAAAATGGTAATATTAACTATCCTTACATGATATTGTCAGTCAACAGTGATACTGAATTAACGTTAGCAGATAAGCCGACTTTTAGCGCAACAGATACCACTTACAGCATTAATCTCACTGAACCCAATAATAATTCTGATGCGGCAAGAGCACTTGTTGCTGCTAACACATACATCCTCTACTTTCTGCAAAACATGGATACCTGGATGGGGGAAAACGGTGTCGTTGAACTTACGCTACCCAGTGGCAAAACGGTTAAGTTAGAGTCAATCAAGGCACTGCAAGAATTAGTCGAAGGAAAAGCAGACTCAAGTGCTATCGATGAAATCAAGGAAACAGTAAAAGGCAAAGCAGATGCTAAAGATGTTGTAGAAATAAGCGAAAAGTTAGATAAAAAATTTGATAAAACGGGCGGTGAAATTAACGGTAATGTGCAATTAAATGCGGGAAAAATAAATTCAAAGCACGGGGATAAGGTTGTGTCCCATACCTTTCAGGATAAGGATGGTACCTTGATACAGATGGGTGATTTTGGATTAGGCGGTACAACTATTTATGAAAGAGGAAATGAATCGATAACAGGAGGCTGTGGTTTTTTTAGTAATCTTGGTTATGATGATGACCGCTTTGATGGTAAATGGGGTTCAGGAATTAGACTCCAGTATGATAAGAATAGTTTTTATTTTCTCTTTCTAGATGGTTATGGGAACACATGGACAGCTATCCATTTGGCGGATAAACAGTCTTTTAAGTTAAAAAAGCAATGGAGTGAAAATAACACAACGGTTGATGGTAATGGTTTTATCAAAAAAGCCTCACCGATTATTAAAATTTATCCTAATGGGCATTTTGAAACAAATGATAAGTCCGAAGGTGCGATTGTTCAACGACTCGATACAGGAAAATATTTGATTTCCAGAGTATTGGGCTATAACTCAGACGGCGCATGGGGTGTGAATGGAGGTGTTTCAGTACCTAAAGATATTAATGGCTTAGAACTTATCTACGTCAGAGACAAAATTTTATCTAATGGTAACATCGAGATTCAAACATTTCATCGCCAACACTCGCATTTACCAGAAGATTTTCAGAACTGGCGGATTAAAGAAATTATTGATGGAAAACCAACTTATTATGTCGATGGTGAGCCGTGTGATATTCCACCCTCAACATGGCTAGATGTGAGGGTAGAAATGCCCGTTGATTCAATCTGGAATCAGCAACACGCGCAAAAAGAATAGCCCCATCCTATTAGCAGCGTTGGAGAAAGTTGTTAACTATTAACTATTAGTTGTTGGTTGCGGGTAAGTGGCTTTGTACGAGACGGTGGTTTTGTTCTAAGCATTAGGGCGAAGATAGCACGTGAAGGGTGGAAAATAAATTTGTACATATATGTGTATATAAAAATAAATTTAATTGTCAATATGTTAATTAATCAATTGATTATTAATGTTATTTTTAAATGTATTTCATTCTGTTAATAAATAAATTACTGATAAGCTAAGGTCTAAGCCTTATTATGGAATTATGCGTTTTTGTTGGTAAAAAATTAATTTTAGTGAGAAAGTACTGGAGTCAATAAATTTCGGCATGTATAATATCACCGCAATATTTTATCTTTTTCCAAATTCTGCCTGGTGAGATATTGCTTATGCTACGTATAAAGAAAGAAGCGCTAACATTCGATGATGTATTGTTAGTTCCCGCACACTCAAATGTATTACCCAATACGGTTGATTTATCTACTCAACTAACTGCCGCGATCCGTTTAACTATTCCTATGCTTTCTGCTGCCATGGATACCGTGACTGAATCAGATTTAGCCATTGCATTAGCCCAAGAGGGCGGAATTGGTTTTATTCATAAAAATATGTCAATTGAGCGTCAGGCAGAAGAAGTTCGCCGAGTTAAAAAGTATGAAAGTGGCATCGTTATCGATCCAGTTACTGTCACGCCGGAAACCACCATTCGTGAAGTCTATGAGCTGGCTGAACGCAATGGTTTTGCGGGTTATCCGGTGGTGAATAATAATAAAGAATTGGTGGGTATCATTACCGGTCGTGATATCCGTTTTGTCACCGATTTGGATAAACCGGTTACTGCAGTCATGACAGCTAAACCCCATTTGGTCACGGTCAAAGAGGGTGAATCCCGTGATGTGGTTTTGCAAAAATTGCATGAAAGGCGTATAGAAAAAGCCTTGGTGGTTGATGATAATTTTCACCTGTTTGGTATGATTACAGTAAAAGATTTTCAGAAAGCTGAACGCAAACCTAATGCATGTAAAGATGAGCAAGGTCGTTTGCGAGTTGGAGCCGCAGTTGGTGCGGGTGGGAATAATGAACAACGTATTGAAGCATTAGTCGCGGCCGGTGTTGATGTGTTGTTAATTGACTCTTCTCATGGACATTCGCAGGGTGTTTTACAACGTATACGTGAAACACGGGCAAAATATCCAGATTTGCCAATTATTGGTGGTAACGTAGCAACAGGCGAAGGTGCTAAAGCCTTGGCAGAAGCAGGTGCCAGTGCGGTGAAAGTTGGTATTGGTCCGGGTTCTATCTGTACAACCCGAATTGTGACTGGTGTTGGTGTACCTCAGATCACCGCGATTGCCGATGCGGTTGAAGCGCTTGATGGTATGAATATTCCAGTAATTGCCGATGGCGGGATTCGCTTCTCGGGTGATATTGCTAAAGCGCTAGCTGCGGGTGCTTCATGCGTTATGGTTGGTTCAATGCTTGCTGGTACTGAAGAATCTCCAGGCGAAACAATCTTGTTTCAGGGACGCTCTTATAAAGCCTACCGAGGAATGGGATCATTAGGTGCAATGTCGAAAGGCTCTTCCGATCGCTACTTCCAAACCGATAATGCGGCCGACAAATTAGTTCCTGAAGGAATAGAAGGCCGGGTTGCTTATAAAGGATTATTGAAGAATATTGTTCATCAGCAAATGGGCGGGCTTCGTTCTTGTATGGGGTTGACGGGGTGTGCCACGATAGATGAATTAAGAAGCAAAGCAGAATTTGTACGGATCAGTGGTGCGGGCATCCAAGAGAGTCATGTGCATGATGTTACCATCACCAAAGAATCACCTAATTATCGTTTAGGTTAATTATTTTAGCGGTGGTTTTTTCACTATAAACCGTCAAATTACTATTAGTTTTTGGAATTATTTTTAGATGACAACTGACATTCATCAATATCGAATTTTGATCCTTGATTTTGGTTCACAATACACGCAATTAATAGCACGTCGTATTCGTGAAATTGGCGTTTATTGTGAACTTTGGGCATGGGATGTTTCCGAAGCACAGATCCGTGAATTTAATCCCAACGGCATTATTCTTTCTGGCGGACCGGAGAGCACAACCGAGCAAAACAGCCCACGTGCATCGGAATATGTTTTTCAGGCCGGCGTCCCGGTATTAGGTATTTGTTATGGCATGCAAACGATGTCTATCCAATTAGGTGGGCAAGTGGAAGTGTCTGGTGAGCGAGAGTTTGGCTACGCTCAGGTCTCTATTCAACAATCCTGTGAACTATTTCGTGATATCTATGACAGCTTAAGTGCAGAGGGTAAACCACTGCTTGATGTGTGGATGAGTCATGGCGATAAAGTGACTGCTATCCCAACAGATTTTAAGATTATCGCCAGTACCGATAGCTGCCCATTTGCTATTATGGCAAATGATGAAAAACGTTTTTATGGCGTCCAATTTCATCCTGAAGTCACTCACACACATCAAGGTGCGGCTATTTTACAGCGTTTTGTATTAGATATTTGTGGTTGTAAAGCGCGTTGGACTGCGGCGGCGATTGTTGAAGATACGGTACAACGCCTAAAGGCACAGATTGGTGATGATCAAGTGATTTTAGCGCTATCCGGCGGTGTGGATTCATCAGTGACTGCGCTATTACTCAATCGTGCTATTGGTAAACAACTCACTTGCGTTTTTGTTGATAATGGTTTGTTACGCTTAAATGAAGCTCAGCAAGTTATGGCCATGTTTGCTGGTAAATTTGATCTTAACATTATTCATGTGGCTGCCGAAGAGCGCTTTCTTAATGCATTGGCGGGCATTGATGAGCCAGAATTAAAGCGTAAAACGATTGGTCGTGTTTTTATTGATGTATTTGATGAACAAGCCGCTAAACAAACGCAAGTAAAATGGCTAGCACAAGGGACTATTTATCCTGACGTCATTGAGTCCGCTGCTTCGGCGACAGGTAAAGCACATGTCATTAAATCTCACCACAATGTAGGCGGCTTACCCGCGGAAATGAGAATGGGTTTAGTTGAGCCATTAAAAGAATTATTTAAAGATGAGGTGCGTAAAGTAGGCCTGGCATTAGGACTTCCTTACGACATGTTATACCGTCATCCATTTCCTGGCCCTGGCTTAGGCGTGCGGGTACTGGGTGAAGTGAAGAAAGCTTATTGTGATCTCTTACGCCAAGCAGATGCCATTTTTATTGAGGAATTACATAAAGCCGATCTTTATCATAAAGTCAGCCAAGCCTTCACCGTTTTCTTACCGGTGCGCTCAGTTGGTGTAATGGGAGATGGCCGCAAATATGACTGGGTTGTATCATTACGTGCCGTTGAAACTATTGACTTTATGACCGCCCATTGGGCACATTTGCCCTATGATTTTCTTGGCCGAGTGTCAAATAGGATCATCAATGAAGTCGCCGGTATCTCTAGGGTAGTTTACGATATTAGTGGCAAACCCCCGGCGACAATTGAGTGGGAATAAAAAACACATATTAACCAAAATAACTTCACCCTAATAACCCAGTAAAACACATTTACTGGGTTTTTTATTAGCCAATACTTTTATTATTGTT
The DNA here is from genome assembly GCF_004768525.1 of Arsenophonus nasoniae. NCBI lineage: Bacteria > Pseudomonadati > Pseudomonadota > Gammaproteobacteria > Enterobacterales > Morganellaceae > Arsenophonus > Arsenophonus nasoniae. The sequence goes on along the minus strand of NZ_CP038613.1, from coordinate 2,061,059 downwards.
ATTTTTAATTAAAAAGTAATTTAATATTTTATTTATAATCGATACAAAATACCTATTTAAATTAATTCAATTGATTTCAGCGATATGTTACATAAGAAATTAATTTGAGAATTTATTTAATTATCGGTTTTACTGTTATTAAATATTTAATGTTAAATATAAAAATCGTATTTATTGAACATCTATAACATTATAATTGTATTATAAAGCGGCTAAAAATCATTACTATTTATTTATATTTATTAATTAGTTCTTAAAGATGCTGTAAGTATTTTTTAAGCATTAACTAATTATTTTAAATTGCTATCGCGCTGGTTCTGGGATGATAATTTTCTGAGCTGTTATTACGTTTATTACTCATTATTTCTTTACAGAAATAAAAATTATTGATCAAGGAGTAAGCGAAATGAAAACAAAATTACTGTTGGCTATGTTAGCGTTACTGAGTGCCTCGAGTTTTGCCAGTATCACCACTGATATTAAACCAATGCATGGCTATATTGATAACCCAGCTAGTCGGGCTTATTTATGTTCAATGTTGGAAAACAAAAATTGTGGTCCTATTCAGTATGAACCGCAATCGGTTGAAGGACGAAAAGGTTTTCCACAAAGAGGGCCAGCGGATGGCAAAATAGCCAGCGCTGGTGTTGGGATGTTTAAACAATTAGATGAACAATCAGTAACGCGCTGGACTAAGGTTAATATGAGATCAGGTGAAAATGTGTTTCACTGGACATTAACTGTCCCACATAGTACCACTGGCTGGGAATATTTTATTACCAAACAAGACTGGAATCCTAATGCACCATTAAGTCGCACTGCGTTTGAATTAAAACCCTTCTGTTCACGATTTGATGGTGGCGCAGTACCCGCCCGAGAAGTTACCATGAAATGCAATGTACCTTATCGTACTGGTTATCAAGTGATTTTAGGTGTCTGGACCATTGCAGATACATCAAATGCCTTCTATCAAGTGATTGATGCCAATATCAATGTTCGCTAATTTTAATTAGCTAAATATTATTATTTTTAATAGTTATTCTAATATAATTAACTTTATGGTAATACAATGATTAATAAATATATTTCTAATGGTACGCGAGCTGAACCAGGCGAATTTCCCTTTTTTTGTGCATTATGTCTTTCTGATTCTGCGGATATTGATAGACATCGCTGTGGTAGCGTTCTTATTAATAAACGCTGGGTATTGAGTGCAGCACATTGTATTGAAAATATCGATATTGCTAAACTTAACGTTTATGTTGGTATGGAACACTATAATCCGGGTGCAATTTATCAAGATAAAGTAAAAATTAAACGGATTATTTGTCATCCCTATTGGCGTAATCCACCCTCTGACCTGGATGTGATTTGTCCTCCGCCATTTAATGTACCCTATGATATTGCATTACTTGAGTTAGCCCGTGAGACAATTAGTAATGATTTTGCCAGTATTAATGGTATCAATAAACATCTAAATTTACCTGAAGGTACTGAAGTAACTGCGATTGGTATGGGTGATACTGAATTGGGGAAAACATCTGAATATTTACGAAAAACGATTATTTCGCTAGCCAATCCTAAACAATGTATTGAAGTCCCTGAGGGTTATCCACCGACTTGTCATAAACCCGCACTGCATATTTGTGCAATTGGTAATAATACCGCAACCGAAGGTGGCGATTCGGGTAGTCCATTATTAGCTAACGATGGTAACAACACGGTAGTAGGTTTAGTCTCTCGTACAATAATGCAGTCGATGGAATTTACCAGAGTAAGTTATTATAGTGATTGGATCCTAAAAAATATTAATAAGTAATTTTATCGATTTTATTATGTAAATAAAACAATTCATACCATTAGGATGTTTGTTTAACAAACCTGGTGTAGTCTACTACCAGGTTTGCTATTTTTTGTTTTTAACGTTTTCTACCACCCAAAATACCACGAATAATTTGAGTACTTATTTGCCGTACTGCAGATTTAGTTGCTGTTTGCACTAAACCCTCTTTTTTACCTCCTCTGGGGCCGGTTGAGCCAAATAGGAAATCTTTTAAGCCGCCAACAAACCCACTATCTTCGGTATTTTTTGTTGTCTGATTTGCTTGGCTACTAGCTGTTATCTCATCGCTGGTTTGATTTGCCAGTTTTTCATAGGCTGATTCACGATCCAACATTTTCTCATACTTGCCATAAATATTTGAATGATTAAGTAACTGGCTACGTTCTTCGCTAGTTAAAATTCCCATGCGTGAATCTGGCGCAATAACGAAAGCCCGTTGAACAATGTTTGGACGTCCTTTTTCATCTAAGAACGAAATTAATGCTTCACCCACACCTAGTTCAGTTATTGCCTGTTCGGCTTTAAATTTTGGATTTGCTCGCATCGTTTCGGCTGCTGCTTTAACGGCTTTTTGATCCCTTGGCGTAAAAGCGCGTAATGCATGCTGAACCCGGTTGCCAAGCTGTCCTAGAATATTATCCGGAATATCAAGGGGATTTTGTGTAACAAAATAAACGCCAACGCCTTTTGAACGGATCAGGCGAACAACCTGTTCGATTTTTTCCAGTAGTGCAGTCGATGCGTTAGTAAAAAGTAGATGTGCTTCATCAAAGAAAAACACAAGTTTCGGTTTTTCTACATCGCCCATTTCAGGCAAACGTTCAAAAAGTTCCGATAATAACCATAATAGAAATACTGCGTATAGCTTTGGCTGATTATAGAGTTTGTCTGCGGCAAGAATATTAACCATTCCTTGACCATTCGAATCGGTTTTGATCAGATCGACGATATCAAGCATAGGTTCGCCGAAAAAGTAATCAGCCCCTTGCTGTTGAAGAGTTAATAAACCACGTTGTATGGCACCGATTGAGGTAGCGGCAATGTTACCATATTCCGTTTGAAATTGTTTCGCATTTTCACCGACATATTGAACCGTCGCACGTAGATCTTTCATGTCAAGCAGTAGTAAGCCATTGTCGTCAGCGATTTTAAAAATAAGTTGTAATACACCACTTTGCACATCATTTAAATTCATTAAACGTGATAATAGTAATGGTCCCATATCTGAGATGGTTGCTCGTACCGGATGTCCAAGTTCGGCAAATACATCCCAGAAAGTGACTGGGCAAGCAGCGGGATGCCAGTCTGTTACGCCAAGCGCTTCCAGGCGTGATTGTAATTTAGGTGTTAATACACCTTTGGCACCAATCCCCGAAAGGTCACCTTTTACATCAGCCATAAAAATCGGCACCCCAATTTGAGAAAAACTTTCCGCCATTTTTTGTAGCGTTACCGTTTTGCCTGTTCCTGTTGCACCGGTAATTAATCCATGTCGATTTGCCAGCGCAGGCAAGATGGCTAATTCAGTTTCACTATTTTTAGCGATGACAAGAGATTTTTGCATCTAAATTAATCCTCTGTAGTCGGCATAATGGGTATAATTTTGTTGCCAGGCTCGTTAGCAGATTTTCGTTAAATATTTAATTACCAGACAGAACAGTTAATGCTACGGTTGAAATATGATCAATTAATAAAAAATTATAAAAGAGTATAGGGTAAAGATAGCTGATGGTGGTGTATTTGGTATTTTAATAATAAAAAATTCAGTAAATTCTGCCTGATAAAATATTCTATTGGTTAGGGAGAATTTTGTTTGACAATTAATTTAATTGCTGCTGAAAAATTCTCCTGTAGGGTGATTAAAACCGATGTTTTACCGCTTCAGCCAGTATAGACAGCAATTGTTCCGTGTCCTGCCAGCCCAAGCAAGGATCGGTGATTGACTGACCATAAATAAGGGGCTTACCGGCAATGACTTGCTGGGTACCTTCTACGAGAAAACTTTCTGCCATAATGCCCGCGATCGCTTTCGAGCCTTTTTGCAGTTGTTGGGCAATGTTTTTAGCCACGTCTATTTGGCGTTGATGAATTTTTTGACAATTACCGTGACTAAAGTCGATAACTAATTTTTCAGCTAAGCCTAATTGGCGTAACTGACGACAGGCAACGGCAATATCTTCAGCGCTATAATTAGGCTGTTTTCCTCCCCGCATAATAATATGGCCATAAGGATTACCTTGTGTTTGATAAACAGTCATTTGGCCATTTTTATTGGGCGATAAAAATACATGGCTGGCACGCGCAGCACGAATAGCATCAAGCGCAATATTAATATTCCCGTCAGTACCATTTTTAAAACCAACTGGGCAAGAAAGCGCCGATGCCATTTGTCGATGGATTTGGCTTTCTGTGGTTCTGGCGCCGATGGCTCCCCAGCTAATAAGATCGGCAACATATTGGCCGATTATCATATCTAAAAATTCAGTTGCCGTTGGCAGCCCAAGTTGGTTAATGTTAGTCAGTAGCTCACGGGCTAATCGTAGGCCTTTATTAACTTGGCAGGAATTGTTCAGATCTGGATCGGAAATTAACCCTTTCCAACCAACGACGGTTCGTGGTTTTTCAAAATAGGTACGCATCACAATTTCAAGATAATCTTTATATTCGACACGCAGCTTAGCCAGCATTTTTGCGTATTCAAGTGCTGCTTGGGTATCATGTATCGAACAGGGGCCAATAATCACCAACAGTCGTTGATCTTGACCAGTTAAAATTAATTCAATCGCTTTTCGTGACATTGTCACGTTTTCGATAATTTCTTTGGATAGCGGAAACGCATTGGCCAGCACTTGAGGCGCAATAAGGCTATCAATAGGTTGAGTTTTTAACTCATCTGTTTTATACATATTTATCTCATATATGCTTCAATGTAGCAGATCTTCTTGCTAAATAAACTAGCATTACCCTAACTGAAAATAAACCGATTCAAAGGGTTGTTTAAGATAGCGTTAAAATAATTAATGTTTCTCAGCTAATTTTAAATTATTAAAATATACGGCGGGTTAGACCGAATGTATCGATGACTTTAGCTGAGATCTCTTCAACAGAGTAATTAGTTGTATTTAAATAATGAATATTGTGTCTTCTAAATAAAGCTTCAACCTCAGTTAACTCTATTCGACATTGACGTAAAGATGCATAACGACTTTTTTCACAGCGCTCTTCACGAATAGCCGCTAGTCGCTCAGGACTAATTGTTAGACCAAAGAGTTTATTCATATACGGCTTCAATGCAGAGGGTAATTGCAAATTATCCATATCATCTGCGGTGAAAGGATAATTGGCAGCCTGAATAGCAAATTGCATGGCTAAATAGAGGCTGGTTGGTGTTTTACCACAGCGAGAAACACCCAATAAAATTACTTGAGCCTGATCGAGATTTTTTAATGATATGCCATCATCGTGTGCCAATGTATATTCAATCGCCGCAATTCTAGCATCATATTGATTTAGGTTAGATAATCCATGAGTACGGTTAAGCTTTGGTTCAGGTTTTAAGCCAATTTCTTGCTGGATCGGATCAATTAAAGATTGGACGATATCCTGACAACAGCCAGCACTTGTGGTAATAATTTTTTTTACTGTTGGCGAGATGATTGAGTAAAAAACCAACGGGCGAATATGGGTTTTAGAATAGATTTGATCAATTCTTTGTTTTATTTCTGTGGCACGTTTTTCAGTGGTGACAAACGGTAGTGTGTAAGAAGAAAAATGAAGTGGAAATTGCGATAAAACAGCATGACCTAGCGTCTCTGCAGTAATAGCAGTGCCGTCGGAGATAAAAAATACACAGCGTGCTAAATTTTTAGCGTGATGATTGTCCATTGGTTAATTTTCCTTTTCATTTTATTCTATTTTTAGAAAGTAAAATAATAAAGATCAAATGTAAAAATTTGTTAGCCCAATGATAGATTATATGGCGTTAAAAAATATTATTATGAGCTTGATCGATTCACCATTCCATTTTGGGTTCAGCATTATGTTAGTCTTAGCGATGAGAGAGTTTTACCAACTAACTAACATATTTACACTTCTATGAATTTTAATAAGGGTTCTTTTTCAATGTCTGATAATGGCCGAACTTCAAGCAATATACTTTGGTATAACCAGCTTACTATGAATGATGTTGATTTAGTTGGCGGAAAGAATGCTTCGTTAGGTGAAATGATTACACATTTAGCTGTTCTGGATGTACTGGTACCGAATGGCTTTGCTACTACCGCTCGTGCTTTCAATGATTTTTTAGAACAAGGTGGTGTTAATCAACATATATACCAATTATTGGATGAAATTGATATTGACGATGTGGATCAATTAGCCAAAGCAGGTAGCCAAATCCGGCAATGGATCATTGATACCCCTTTTGGTTCTAAATTAGAAAAAGATATCCGTCAGGCTTTTTTGCAATTATCCGCCGATGAATCTGATATTTCCTTTGCAGTACGCTCTTCTGCTACTGCCGAAGATATGCCAGATGCTTCTTTTGCTGGTCAGCAAGAAACTTTTTTGAACGTGCAAGGTATTGATGCGGTAATGGTCGCTATCAAGCATGTTTTTGCTTCGCTATTTAATGACCGGGCTATCTCATATCGTGTCCATCAAGGGTATGATCATCGTGGTGTGGCGCTTTCTGCTGGAATCCAACGTATGGTACGTTCTGATTTAGCTTCTTCGGGCGTGATGTTTACTATAGATACTGAATCCGGTTTTGATCAGGTTGTTTTTATTACCTCAGCGTGTGGTCTTGGCGAGATGGTTGTTCAAGGTGCGGTAAATCCTGATGAATTTTATGTGCATAAAGCGACATTAAAAGCGGGGCGTCCGGCTATTGTGCGCAGAACGTTAGGCTCAAAAAAAGTGCGGATGGTTTATGCTGATAATCATCAACATGGTAAGCAAGTAAGGATTGAAGAGGTAGCAGAAAAACAACGAAATTGTTTTTCTTTAGCTGATCATGAAGTTGAAGCGCTTGCTCATCAAGCATTATTAATTGAGCAGCACTATGGCCGGCCAATGGATATAGAATGGGCTAAAGATGGCCATAATGGTAAATTATATATCGTCCAGGCGCGACCTGAGACTGTCCGTTCTAATCAGCAAATAATGGAACGCTATCAAATAAAAAAAACCGGTAAAGTATTAGTAGAAGGGCGTGCGATTGGTCAACGTATTGGTGCAGGAACGGTTAAAATTATCCATGATATTAGTGAAATGAGTTGTGTGCAGGCAGGTGATGTTTTGGTTACTGATATGACTGATCCTGATTGGGAACCTATCATGAAGCGAGCGGCTGCTATTGTCACTAATCGTGGTGGACGTACTTGTCATGCTGCGATTATTGCACGTGAGTTGGGTATTCCCGCTGTGGTTGGCTGTGGTGATGCGACTGAGCACCTACAAGATGGCCAGTTAGTAACCGTTTCTTGCGCTGAAGGCGATACCGGTTTTGTTTATGCTGATAAATTGCCATTTGAGATCAAAAGTTGTCAGGTAGATAAAATGCCAGCGTTGAAGGTGAAAATCATGATGAATGTTGGTAATCCTGATCGGGCATTTGATTTTGCTTGTTTACCTAATGATGGGGTGGGTTTAGCGCGTTTGGAATTTATTATCAATCGCATGATCGGAGTGCATCCCCGTGCTTTATTGGAATTTGAGCAACAAACGACTGAGTTACAGGCTGAAATTCGAGCGCTAATGTTAGGTTATCAGGATCCCGTGGAGTTTTACATCGGTCGCTTAACGGAAGGAATTGCAACATTAGCAGCAGCATTTTGGCCGAAACGGGTAATTGTTCGTTTATCTGATTTTAAATCAAATGAATACGCTAACCTAATTGGTGGTGATCTTTATGAACCGCATGAAGAAAACCCAATGTTAGGTTTTCGGGGTGCTGGTCGCTATGTGGCCGATAGTTTTCGCCAATGTTTTGCCTTTGAGTGTGAAGCGGTCAAGCGGGTGCGAAATATCATGGGACTAACCAATGTTGAGATTATGATCCCATTTGTCAGAACTGTTGCTCAAGCTGAAGCGGTTATTGAAGAGTTAGCGCATCATGGCTTAAAACGCGGTGAGAATGGTTTGAAAATTATCATGATGTGTGAAATCCCATCAAATGCCCTATTAGCAGAACAATTTCTTGCCTATTTTGATGGATTCTCCATTGGTTCAAATGATATGACACAATTAACACTCGGTCTAGATCGTGATTCTGCTATTATCTCTTCGCTATTTGATGAACGCAATGAAGCAGTTAAGGCATTGATATCGATGGCAATAAAGGCCGCTAAACAACAAGGCAAGTATGTAGGTATTTGTGGTCAAGGGCCTTCTGATCATCAGGATTTTGCACAATGGTTAGTGAAAGAAGGGATTGATAGTCTTTCGCTTAACCCTGATACGGTGATGAAAACCTGGTTATCACTGGCGGAAAATGATTAACACTGATTAATTTTTTATTCATCAATTTGTCTTGCAAACTGAGTCTGAAAATGAAAAACAGCAGACTCAGTTAATGATGATTAATATTTATTGCGTTAATTGGCGATGACCGATCAAACTAAATTGGTTAGTGGTGTAAAAATATTTGCGGAACCTTTTTGTCTGGGTGAGTTTTTACATAAAGATTAGCTCTGTACCAGCGGCGTAAATTTTCTTCTGTCATGACTTGTTGCGGTGTGCCGACACTAACCAGTTGACCCTGATGCAGTAAATAAATGCGATCTGCATATAATGCTGCCAAGTTTAGATCATGCAATATACAACAAACGCCAATAGATTGTTGACGGTTTAAACGATGTAATAAGCGTAAACTTTGTTGCTGATGATAGAGATCAAGTGCTGAGGTTGGTTCATCCAAAAATAAGTAGCTATTATTGGGCTCAGGATGCCAAAGTTGGGCGATAACACGGGCTAACTGCACACGTTGCTGTTCGCCGCCGGAAAGTTGTTGGTAATTTCGATAGCGTAATGCCAGGCAGTCAGTTTGTATTAATGCACTTTCGATAGCTTGATTGAAGCAATAATTTGCATGAGGACTTCGTCCCATCGCCACAATTTCTTCAACACTAAAGGGAAAGTTGAGTTGGTGCTGTTGATGCATTACCGCGCGTTTAAGCGATAATTTATTGATATCCCAAGTTGCCAGCGATTTCCCATCTAATAAACAGTCTCCCGTATGTGGTGTAAGAAAACCGGTCAATAAACGTAGTAAAGTCGATTTACCAGCACCGTTAGGCCCGATAATAATACTTATTTGGTTGTGATAAAGTGACAGTGATAAATCATCAATAATATTTTGACTATTTACGCGATAGCAGAGTCGCTTTGCTTCAATAAAAGGTTTAGAGGAACGGCACATAATTTTATCACTAACCTTGTGACTGTTTTAAAATAAGATAGAGAAAATAAGGTGCACCAATTAGTCCGGTAATTAAGCCAACTGGAATTTCCGCTGGTGTGGCTAAGGTACGCGCGATGGTATCAGCGATAAGTAGTAGAGCAGCGCCTGCCAAAGCGGAAGCCGGTAATAACCATTTATGATTGGCGCCAAAGGTCATTCTAATTAGATGCGGCACGACTAAGCCAATAAAACCAATTATTCCACTTAGCGCTACAGCACAACCAATTAAAAGTGAGCTCAGTACTAACAGGATAAACTTGCTTTTTTTTACTTTTAAACCGAGACAATAGGCTTCTTCATCGCCTAATTGTAATAAATTAAGTTTCATACTTTGTTGTAAGACCATAAACATGGTTAGTGAAATGATGCTAGAGGCAATGGCCAGTATCGCACCATTATTTTGACTTAAGGAGCCCATCATCCATAATGTCAAGCTACGTAATTGTTGGTCTTCGCTAACATAGCTAAGTACGCCAATGAAAGATACGCATAATGTATTAATCGCTATGCCTGACAAAAGTAATTTTGTTAATTGACCATTTGAATAGTGAGTTAATAAAAAAATAACTATTGCAACGATAAAGCCGCCAACAAAAGCGGCGATCAGATAACCATAATCACTTAGCAGTGAAGAAATAGGCAAGGGAAGAACAATAAAAAGCGCAACGCTAAGGGCTGCTCCGCTACTGATGCCAAGTAAGCCTGGATCGGCTAATGGATTACGAAATAACCCTTGCATAATAGCACCCGCAACCGCTAATGCGCAGCCGACTAATAATGCTAATAAAATACGGGGTAAGCGAATAGTTAGCCAAATTTGCCAATGATTATCTGTTAAGGGTAATTGCCAAAGTGTATTAAATGACAGAGGCATAGCGCCTACATTTGCCGCCAGTACGACAATTAAAATAACAATGCAAAATAAAATCAATAATCCTACTTTTGGATAAGCGAATTGTTTCATCATTTATTGGTTTTTTCCAAAGCATCGCGTATTTGTTTCATAACGCTCGGCGTTGATAGTCCAAATCCGAGTAGTCCTAAATCATTAACCACCAGTAATGTTTTATTTTTACCGGCAGGTGTCATATTAATACCGGGTAATTGCCAGATTTTCTCTATTCCCCCCAAGGAACGAATCCCTTCAATGGTAATTAAAATCCAATCGGGTTGACTGGCAATAATAGCTTCTTGAGAGAGTGGAAGATAACCGTTAAAACCTTGTAGTGCATTTTGGGCACCGACCGTTGAAATAATACTATCTGCTGCAGTGCGTTGACCGGCGACGAGAGGCACAGTGCCATTATGGCTGAATATGAAAATGATTTTTTGTTGTAGAGGCGCCGTATTAATTAATAACAATTGCTCATTAAGCTTATTAATGAGCGCTTCTCCTTTTTGGGGTTGTTCGATAGCATTAGCAATGGTACGAATTTTTTCTGGTATGGCTGCCAGAGTAGGGGTTGCTGTCACTTTTATTATCTTAACGCCTGTTTGTTGAATTTGTTTTAGGGCGAAATCGGGTTTTGCCTGTTCACTTGCTAAGATCAAAGTTGGGTATAACGATAAAATGCCTTCAGCATTTAACATACGCATATAACCGACGTCTGGTAGCTTTAATACCGAGTCTGGTTGACGACTACTACTATCGCGAGCAATAACCTGTTTTCCTTCATTAAGGGCAAAGATAATTTCAGTAATATCCCCACCGAGCGTGATAATGCGTTCACTAGCTTGAGAACAAGGAATGAGTAAAGAGATGATAATTGAGAGAAGCCATAATTTCATATTATGTTTAACTCCGGGTATTATATTTTAGTTAAGGTTGAAATTTGCTTCCGCCAATCTAATTGTTCAGGTTCTCCTTCTGTACGTTGACCAAATAATTGAATGATAGGATCGCCATGATGATCAAAAATTTCCAGGCTGGTGACTATACCATCCTTGGTTGGTTTACGCGTTACCCAACTGTTAGCAATGCCCGTTTCAATGACATTGAGTGAGAATTTTGGATTTAAAACATTAATTTTTTGTAGTGCACTTAGTTTGTCATGATAAGCGGCTAGTTTTTGAATGCATCCGGTAAATATTTGCATGCATCCAAGGCTACCGACAAAGATCATAATTTCATTTTGCTGATTAAAGGCGCTATGTAGAATTTGGTAGAGCGCATGATTATCAACTTGATAAGCAAGTTCGTCGCTGACTGCGGCGAAGATTTGTTGTCGTTTAACATTATATTTTTGCAATAGTTGAAAAAATTGATGAACATTTGTCATGTTACGCCAATCGGTTTCTAGTTGTTTTTTTACCGTTTGGGTAATTTGTGGTGATTGTGGATGGACAGTAGCTGGACGCAAATTTAATGGTGGATTTGTGGTCATCTGATATTGATTAATCAACTTATACCAAACCGCCATATTGGTTTTTTCAGTGGCATAGATCTTATGCACGGCATTACCATGGTAATCAAAAAACTGAATACTATGTTGTAAATTATCGGAAGATGTCTCAGTTAAGGCAAAGCTGATTGCCCAGTGGTCAAGAAATATACGCAAATCAAGCTCTCTGGGATTAAGTACAATACCCGTTTGGTTGTTTAAACGAACATTTTTAAATTCACCAATATGGATGTGAGTAGCATATTTATTAGCGGTAATCGCTTTTATTTCCCCTAAATTGGTCAGTTCAGGTAATAATAGTGTGGTATTTACATTTAACCGTTTAGCATCATCAGCATTAGCACATGCGTAGATCAATTCTGCTTCTGTGACATTTAAATGGTTAGCCAATTCTGCAATCGATTGTAGGCTACTCTGTTGTTTTGCTTGCTGGTAACGGTTATAAAGTGAATCGTTCATACTGTCATTTCCTTATTATGTATATTGTGTTGATCCATATTTTTATTGCTATTATTAACCTGCTATGCCTGATGCTAAACATCGGCATAAATTATTGCTTCTCACTTGTCTGTTAACCTAAAATCCTGCTTATTAGCACTTATAGCTTAAATAGAAATCTTTGGCCCTATAAAACCCTTGTTGCTGTAGATTGTCTGATTTTTGCTATTTTGTTTATTATTTGCACTAAATAACCTATTTATGACAAAATTTTGATTGGATAAAGAGCGAAAGTTTGCGATAAAAATTAATTGTCATGAGTAAAATAAATAATCAATTACTCATGACTTAGTGCTAAGCTTAATGAAAATAATTACCAGCGATAATTAATTTTAAAATGTATATTCCTGCCTTCTTGTGGAACACCCAAAGATGAGCTGTATGACTTATTAAATGCATTGGTCAATGATAGGGTCGTATTTATCCCTGATAACTGACCATCACCTTGATAATGAATATAAAAATCATTAACACCATAACCCGCTTGTTGCATAATAGGTTGTCGATATTTATCTCTGCCAGTTTTGCGATCACCGGAAAGGTTGGTTTTGGCGGCAAATTGACCAACCCAGCCCAAGGAAAAACCGCTATTAGCCAGTGGTAGATCAAGTGAAGCCGTTAAACTTTCTGGTCGAATTGATGAAATGCTCATGCCTGTTATGGTGTCTTTAGCATGAGTGCGATTATAAGCGAGTGCAGCATTAAACCAAGGCGTGATATAGTTAAGACTGCTGTCGATACCATGAATGACGACAGAGGGTGTATTAATGCTTAATGTGTTTCCGATAGGTGGAAAGCCATGGATTACAGTTGTGATATAATTAGTTGCTTTAGTATTAAAAACAGCAGTTCGCCATTGTAAGCGGTCATTAGTGAGTAACTTATTATTAAACTGTAAGTTTATGCCGTATTCAATTGTCTGATTGCGTTCAGGTTGTAAATTCGGGTTTGGCTTGAAATAATTCTGCGCGAAGTGTTTGGAGTCATTATAAATTTCATTTAAGCTAGGCGTTCTGTAACCCTCAGCATAAGAGCTGAAAAGTTCCAACCAGTTTGTTGGAGTAAAGCTAACTGCGCCACGCGATGTCCATTGAGAATCCTGATTGCTACTGTATTTATCACTATTATTTCTATAGTTAGAGTAACGGGTGCCGATAGAAAATGTGATTGGCAAGGTGTTTAATCGGATTTCGTCCTCTAACCAGACTGCAATATTACGTAATGTTGCTGGTGGAAAGAAATCTGCTTGTTCATTAGCCTCTTGCTGCTGTTGATTAAATTCGCTACCAATGTTGAAATGGTGAGCCGCAAATTGATCATGATCCCAGATAAAATAGTGAGTTATCTTGCTTCCTTTGCTAATCAGCGAGCGTTTTTCCTCACCATGCTTATTAATGCTAAAGAGCGAGTGTTTTACCTGTTCAATGGGTTTTTGTTCGATTATCACCTTACTATAGTAAAGATCCCAATCTATAAGCCAATTTTCTGCTTGAAGAGGATAAATTTTTTGCGTTAATTGAATATCATATTGGCTAGTATTACGATCGTAACGGCTATTTTTGTACTTGCTGGGTTCGACAACTTCTGGATTTTTTAGCTGTATTCCCTCATTTTGATAATAGCGTAATTGAGCTGAAATTATATATGACGGAGTCATCATCCAGTTACCTTTGGCGAGTAGGTTGTGGATATCCTCCTTATTATAGGGTATTGAGCCATTACTTAAACGGGAGGACCCTTTTGTTCGCCTGCTTAAAGCCATTAATCCATCAACATGATGAGTTTTGCCAAAAAGTAAACTACCATATTGATATCCCTGATCATTACGGCTATGGCTTAATGTCAAAATAGCGCCATGAGATTGTTCTGGTGCCAGCAGATCCCGTGCGGTAACTGTTTTTAGGGCAATTGTCCCACCCAATGCTCCACTACCATGTTGTAGGCTATTACTGCCTTGTATGGCAATAATTTTTTTTATATACATTGGGTCGAGAAATGTGCCAGTGATAGTCCCGGCATTAATATCTTGCCGAATACCATCAATGGTGATGAGAACGCCAGATTTTTCATAGCCACGCATGTTTAAAGTTTGCCCATTTGTACTGCCAATGCCTGAAAGACTGAGTCCGGGCGTTTTTTTTAATAAACCTAATGCATCAGATGCATATTGATATTTTGGCTGACTAGTATTAATGACAGTATATGTTTTAGCGGTAGTGGATATATTTGGCATAGCTTCATCAGCGTATACGATAATGGCTTTCTCGTCTGATTTGGACCAGGATTGTGGCGAAATGATCAGTCCGATGATACAAGATACACTATATAGTGAATTTTTAAGGTAATTGTTTGATTTTAAGGCAGTCTTTTGCTTGAGATCCATAGTATCCCTTCCTATAATTATAGTAGATCTAAACGTTGGCTGCCTGATAGTAGTTAGGTGGCTTGGTGTTGATTAAATTCTATTTAGTTAAAATTAATTTGCCTGCTCTTGTCTGGCGTAATTGATAAATTTCACCTTGATGGTAAATATTCGCAATTCCTTTTTGATTCAATAGATGTTGGCTATTAATGGTATTAATTACCGGAGTTGATATTTGCTTTATATCTGAATTAAGTAGATCACTTTGGCTGAGTTTATTCATATAAGTAGATTGCTTTGGCTGAGTGTGTTCATATTGAAGAGGTATAACCAAATAATAGTAATGGTAATGATAATCATTATTGTCTTGTTGTTAATCAAGTTTTTTCCTCTATAGATAAACAGTAATAAAGTGAAATAATGATAAATAATTACAAAATTTTTTTAAAAACAATCAAATAGAATTATTCTTATAAAGAGAGGTTGAAAAAATATAAATAATTTTTATAAATTAGAATTATTGTTTTATAGGATATTAGAATAATCAGTTATCTTTATCTGTTTTTTATAGTTTTTTATTCATATATTGGACAGTAAAATAGGTAATAAGTATGTTTTCAAATATAATTCAATTATATAATAAAATAGTATTTTAAAATAACAAATTATATTTGCTTATATTATAGTCAGTAGATAACGTTCGAAACTTTTATTTGTTTTTCATGATTTTTTATTCACTTATTTATTGTTAACTTTAGGTTATTTTTACTATTTTATTTATATTCAGTGAGGTGAAAAAATATAATATAGTTTAATTTTGTAAATTATATGTTCAATTATATCTGGACGGATGACAGACCAGATTATGATATAAAATAAGGCTCATTTGCTGTTATAAAATAAAAATCAAATAATAATATATAGTATTTGATAGTCAATTGAACAGTAAATTAATAACAGGTAAAATTTATGTATGTTTTATTATTAATCAATATTTGTCAGGCTTAATTAAAAATATGAATATTTGTAGGTAAGTATCTTACTTTATCAAAGTTACTTTTTAGACTCTATAAATATAATTCAAGAATATCATTATAAATCAATTTGTTATCATCGATTTTATTGAATAAAACAGAAAAAAAAGCCTATCATGGGCTGACAGGCAAAGACTACACACAGCAATATTCTAGAGGTATCATCATTTTTATATTACATAATGATACCGAAAATAATTGAAATCAATAATTCATCAACAGGTTAATCTATAAGCATTATATTAAAATAACTCTAAGATTTTATCACTAAGAATTATCTCAATAAAAATTTTACTTTCAGGTGTAAATAAATAAGATTATTATTTAATCATATTAATGTTAAAATTAATGGAATTTAATTACGCTTGATTAATCGATATTTTGGCAATTTTTTAACAGAACAATTTTTAAATAATTTAAGTATAATGATTAATAAGAATATTAATTAAGTCAATCATTTTTATTTAAGAATCTTTCTTATATAAATTAGTTTTGGTTAAATTGTTTGATAATTTAGTTGGTTTTGCGACATCATTCATCCAGGCAGTTAGTAAATTATGCGAGACAGCTAAAACTACTGGGCCAATAAAAAGACCAATTACACCAAATGATAAAATTCCACCAATAACACCAATTAAAATAAGGATCATTGATAAATTCGCACCCATCTTTATTAAAATAGGACGTAGTACACCATCCATTGTTGCGACAATAATGCTCCATACAATCATGATAATCGCCCAGCTGGTATCGCCTGACCAGAATAACCATATTATCGAGGGCACCATAATCAATAAAGGGCCAAGTTGGGCAACACAACATACAAAGATAAGAATTGTTAATATTGCAGCGTAAGGAACATCTGCTAAAGCTAAACCAATACCACTGATAATCGCTTGTATTAATGCAGTTACAACAACACCTAATGCAACGGCACGAATTGATTGACCAGCAAGTAGAATAGCCATATCGCCTCGTGTGCCTGCCAGACGAATAGCAAAGTGTCTGATACTTGATATAACACTTTCACCTTTTAGAAAGAGTAGTGCACTAAATAGTAACATTACGATAAGATGAAACATAAAACGCCCGGCATTAATGGCTTGTGCTAAGAACCAACTGGTTGCTTCTCCGACATAAGGTTGTAATTTAGAAATTAATGTATTGCCACCATTCGCTACCAGTGTATGCCAACCATAAAAAAGTTTATTACCAATGAAGGGGAGATTTTTTAACCACAATAGCTCAGGTAATCGAATTTCAGCCGGCGATTTGGCCCATTCAATTAGTGGGCCACTATTTTGTATTATGCTACCAATTAGGATGGCAAAAGGAATAACGAATAATAGGATTACTATTAATGTCATCGCTATACTCGCTAGCCATTTTTTATGCCATAGTTTGCTTTCAATTTTTTTAAATAATGGCCAGGTTGCAATAACCACCATGCCTGCCCAGAGAAAACCAAGTATGAACGGTCTTAATACCCAAAAACATGCTGTTATCATCAATAAAATAGCAATTATACTAAAAATAAATTTGGGTAAATCATTAGGAGATTGCGCTTTTTCCATATATTAGCCTGATTATAAAAAATGACCGGTAGATATTCTTGATTGTCTATTACATGAATAATCCTGTTTTTGTAACTAATAAAAGTAGGGTGATAATGGAAACTGTATTGTTTACAAAATATTAATTGCCAAGTTTTATCTGGTATGTACTCTCAATCAAAGATAGTACATAAAATGCAAAGTGAACACTAATTAAAAAGAGTTACTAATATCATGATCCAACGTATAGGACGCTCTCATCAAGTCAGTCAACAGATAACTAAGTATTTGACTATATTAAAAGAGCAAGGTTTTAGCGGTGATTTAACCACTAGTTATGCTGAACGTTTATCAATGGCAACAGATAATAGTATCTATCAGCTCCTTCCTCAAGCGGTTGTCTATCCACGTTCGACTAGCGATGTTCAACTATTGGCAAAACTAGCTACGGATAAACAATTTCAGTCATTAACCTTTACGCCTCGAGGCGGTGGCACAGGGACCAATGGTCAGGCTTTGACTGAGGGTATTGTGGTTGATCTGTCGCGCTATATGCAAAAAATTTTGCAAATTGATGTGGCACAAAAATGGGTTAGGGTGGAAGCGGGTGTAATAAAAGATCAGCTTAATCAATTTTTGGCACCTTACGGTTATTTTTTCTCACCAGAATTATCAACCAGTAACCGAGCCACTTTGGGTGGCATGATTAATACTGATACATCAGGTCAAGGTTCATTAGTTTATGGTAAAACATCGGATCATGTACTGAGTATTAAAGCCGTTTTACTGGGTGGCGACGTATTAGAAACCTCTCCGATGCCAGTTGAGTCGGCGAAGCGTATTGCACAGCAGCAATCAACTATTGGCCGCATATATCGCACCGTTTATCAACATTGTCATCAGCAGCGACAACTAATTCTGGCTAAATTCCCGCGTTTAAATCGTTTTTTAACCGGTTATGATTTGCGTCATGTGTTTGACGATAGTATGACTCACTTTGATTTAACTCGAATTTTAACCGGCTCGGAAGGAACGCTGGCTTTCATTACCGAAGCTAAGCTAAATATTACTCCATTACCTAAAGTAAGACGATTAGTTAATATAAACTATGATTCATTTGATTCAGCGTTACGTAATGCACCGTTTATGGTGGCAGCTAATGCATTATCAGTAGAAACGGTGGATGCTAAAATCCTATCTTTAGCGCGTCAAGATATTATCTGGCAGTCAGTAAGTAAATTGGTTAACGATGTCGATGAAAAAAAATATCAGCATTAAATATTGTTGAATTTAGTGGGGATAATGAAGAAAAAATTAATCAGCAATTAACCCGCTTATGCTCGCAATTGGATAAGCTAAAGCAAGCAGGTAATTCTGGTATCCTTGGTTATCAGATATGCCATCATTTAGCAGATATTGAACGTATCTATACGATGAGAAAAAAAGCGGTTGGTCTATTGGCTAATACTAAAGGGTTAGCAAAGCCAATACCTTTCGTAGAGGATACTTGTGTGCCGCCAGAGCATTTAGCCGATTATATTGCTGAATTTCGTGCGTTGCTTGACCGTAATAATTTAGCTTATGGCATGTTTGGTCATGTTGATGCTGGAGTATTACACGTTCGCCCGGTAATGGATATGTGTGATCCTCAGCAAGAAGTATTAATGAAGCAAATTTCTGATCAAATTGTTCAACTTACGGCTAAATATGGCGGCTTATTATGGGGAGAACACGGCAAAGGTTTTCGCTCCAGCTATGGCCGACAATTTTTTGGTAACCAGCTTTATCAAATACTTTGTCACATTAAAACCGCGTTTGATCCCTTTAATCAATTAAATCCAGGAAAAATATGCTCATCGCTTAATGTAGAGCTTCCGTTAATACCGATCGATACAGTGAAAAGAGGAACTTATGATCGCATCATCCCGATTAATGTAAGGCAAACTTTTGAGCGTGTCATGGCATGTAACGGCAATGGTTTATGTTTTAATTTTGATGTTAATAGTCCAATGTGCCCTTCGATGAAAATATCACAACAACGCATTCATTCACCTAAAGGAAGGGCAACTTTAATGCGAGAGTGGTTAAGGTTACAGGTTAAGCATGGCATAAACCTAAAGTTATTTGCCGAGGATATCAAGAGTTATAAACTCTCTTGGTGGCAAAAAATAACACGCTTATACCATACCTTGCGAGCTAAGTGTGGACAATATGATTTTTCCCATGAAGTAAAAGAAGCGATGGCGGGCTGTTTAGCTTGTAAAGCATGTTCAACTCAATGCCCAGTTAAAATTGATGTTCCCACTTTTAGAGCAAAATTTTTAGCGCTCTATTATAGCCGCTATTTGCGACCAATCAGTGACTATGTTGTTGCCAGTATTGAATTGACTTTACCGTTAATGGCAAAGCATCCACGTTGGTTTAATTTTATCTTACAGCAAAAGTGGATACAAACTTTAAGTTACAAGGTGATTGGATTAACAGATTTTCCTCAACTTTCTACGCCCAGTTTACAACAACAATTGGCTGCGCATGCAGCATTATCACTGTCATTGTCGCAGTTAGAAAGTTTATCAGAAAAGATGCGCAGTCAATTTGTTTTTATCGTCCAAGACCCCTTTACTAGCTATTATGATGCTAAGGTGGTTGCTGATTTTATTCATTTAATTGAACGATTAGGTTATCGGCCGATATTATTGCCCTTTTTAGCTAATGGAAAAGCGTTACATATTAAGGGATATTTAACCCGTTTTGCCGAAACAGCACAAAAGACAGCGAATTTTCTTAACCGTTTAGCTAAATTATCAATTCCTATGGTCGGTATCGATCCAGCTCTAGTGCTCTGTTATCGCGATGAATATAATCAAATTCTCGGTAATAAACGTGGTGATTTTGAGGTTAAATTAGTTAATGAATGGCTGATAACAGCACTAGCGTCAAAGCCCGTATCGAAGTTAACAACTGAAAAATGGTATTTATTGGGGCACTGTACCGAAATGTCATTGCTCGCTGCTAGTGCTCAGCATTGGATTAAAATTTTTGCTCAATTCGGTTGTCAACTTATTAATGTGAATGTTGGCTGTTGCGGGATGGCAGGAACTTATGGTCATGAAGTTAAACATTTGGCAAATTCAAAGGGAATTTATGCCTTATCTTGGGGAAATCAATTACAAAAATTACCCCTAAAACGCTGTTTAGCAACTGGCTATTCCTGCCGTAGTCAAGTAAAGCGAATGGAGAAGGAATAATAAAACATCCATTACAAGCACTATTGGAGATTATTAAATGATTTGGCAACGTCCTTATACCCTCGAAGAAATTAATAGTTGGAGTAAAAACAGCATTTTATCCCATTTAGGTATTGTTATGCTAAGTATCAGCGATGATACCATTGAAGCAACAATGCCGGTTGATCAACGTACCATGCAACCGTTTGGATTATTACATGGTGGTGCTTCGGTGGTATTAGCTGAATCGTTAGGCTCGATAGCCGGTTATCTGTGTACTCAAGGTGAGCAAAAAGTGGTCGGTACTGAAATTAACGCTAGCCATATTAGGCCAGTATCTTCAGGCAAAGTGCGTGGCGTGTGTAGCGCGATCCATCTAGGGCGACGGCAACAAGTCTGGTCGATAAAAATTTTTGATGAACAATTAAAACTGAGCTGTATTTGCCGTTTGACAACCGCAATAATTTAATGGCGCGTGATTAAGAACAAAAGTAAATTTTTTTGCAACACTTTGGTTTTCACCTGAAACATTTATAAATTTGCTGGTTAATTTTATTTTTAATATATTTATCAGTGAATTAAAATAAATAATGAATTGAAAATTGTGAAATTATAGTAAAATAAATGCCACTTTTTGCTGAAAAAATATGCTAATGAAAATATCCTCTTAAAATAAATGGTTGAAGTGAGAAATGTTATCATTACCATATATAATATTAAGCAAAAAAAGTCTAGTTACTTACATAGTATAATATAGTGAAAATATTAGTTTAGTGAGGTCAATAATGGCAGAGCATGTTGATACTTTTTCTTTAAATGAAACAACCTGGCAGGGCCTTACCATGACCGATAAAGCGGCTGCTCAAATTCGTAAATTAATGAAAAAAAATCCTGATAGTCAGGGATTATCTCTTAATATCAAACAATCAGGCTGTGCAGGATTTGGTTATGTTATTGCATTGATTGATAATCCAACCAAAGAATATTTGCTGTTTGAAAATAATGGCGCCAAACTTTTTGTGCCTCTAAAAGCAATGCCATTTATTGATGGCACTGAGGTTGATTATGTTCGTGAGGGACTTAATCAAGTATTTAAATTTAATAATCCTAAAGCTCAGCACGCTTGTGGTTGTGGTGAAAGCTTTGGTATTTAAGCGAATTAAATTATGTCACAGCGTAATATAGAAATTGGTGATGATGTTCAACAATGGTTAGTGGAACATCGTTATAAAGAGGGGTTTTTCACTCAGGTTGCAACGGATGAATTAGCTAAAGGCCTCAATGAAGAGGTTATCAAAGCCATTTCAGCCAAACGTAATGAACCTGATTGGATGTTACAGTTTCGTTTAGAAGCTTATCAACATTGGTTGGGTATGGAAGAGCCACACTGGCTTAAAGGCTATTATCCTGATTTAAACTATCAGGAATATAGTTATTATGCAGCGCCATCCTGTAATAGTTGCGATGAAAATTGTCATGCTGAAATTGATTCATCAGCTGACGAGAGTAATACCCATAGCAATAATTATCTGACCGCAGAAGTTGAAGAAGCATTCAATAAACTAGGCGTGCCAGTACGTGAGGGCAAATCGGTTGCGGTAGATGCTATCTTTGACTCGGTTTCAGTTTCGACAACCTATCGTAGCGAATTAGCAAAACTGGGTATTATTTTTTGTTCTTTCGGTGAGGCAATCCAACAATATCCTGAATTAGTAAAAAAATATATCGGTACGGTTGTTTCTAATCGGGATAATTTTTTTGCTGCATTGAATTCTGCTGTCGCTTCTGATGGCACATTTGTTTATGTGCCAAAAGGTGTTCGTTGCCCGATGGAATTATCAACCTATTTTCGTATTAATGCGGCTAAGACAGGTCAGTTTGAGCGCACTATCTTGGTTGCTGATGAAGGCAGCTACGTTAGTTATATTGAGGGATGCTCTGCGCCAGTGCGAGAGAGTTATCAATTACATGCCGCTGTAGTTGAAGTTATTATTCATAAGGATGCTGAAGTAAAATATTCTACCGTACAAAACTGGTTTTCAGGGGGTGAAAGTGAAACTGGTGGAATTTTAAATTTTGTCACTAAACGCGCCTTATGTGAGGGAGAAAATGCCAAAATGTCCTGGACGCAGTCTGAAACAGGATCGGCAATTACTTGGAAATATCCCAGTGTTATTCTGCAAGGGGATAATTCAGTGGGCGAATTTTTTTCAGTTGCATTAACCAATGGTAATCAACAGGCTGATACCGGTACAAAAATGATCCATATTGGTAAGAATACGCATTCGACAATTATTTCCAAAGGAATTTCAGCTGGCCGCAGTCAAAATAGTTACCGCGGTTTAGTAAAGATTTTACCGACTGCAGAAAATGCCAGAAATTATACCCAATGTGATTCTATGTTAATTGGCACAGAATGTGGCGCGCATACCTTTCCTTATATCGAAGTAAAAAATAGTAGCGCTCAGTTAGAGCATGAAGCCACGACATCGCGTATTGGTGAAGATCAACTTTTTTATTGTTTACAACGTGGCATTAGTGAGGATGACGCCATTTCCATGATAGTAAATGGTTTCTGTAAAGATGTTTTTTCTAAATTACCGTTAGAGTTTGCCGTAGAAGCGCAAAAATTGTTAGCAATTAGCTTGGAACATAGTGTGGGTTAATAGTTCCTATTAAAAGAATACTAAGTTATTCAAAGGCCAATGAAATGTTAAGTGTTAAAAATTTAAATGTCAGTATTGAAGGTAATCAAATTCTTAACGGATTAAACCTAGAAGTAAAAGCGGGTGAAGTACATGCCATCATGGGGCCTAATGGATCAGGCAAGAGTACTTTATCAGCCACACTAGCGGGACGTGAAGAATATCAAATAGAGCAGGGTGAAATTTTATTCAAAAATAAAAATTTACTTGAGTTATCGCCGGAAGAACGCGCAGGCGAAGGTATATTTTTAGCCTTTCAGTATCCAGTGGAAATTCCTGGCGTAAGTAATCAATTTTTTTTACAAACTTCCGTTAATGCAGTTAGAGAGTACCGTCAGCAGCCGCCACTCGATAGGTTTGATTTTCAGGATTTTATTGAAGATAAAATTGAACTGCTTGATATGCCGAAAGATTTACTGACTCGATCGGTTAATGTCGGTTTTTCGGGCGGTGAAAAAAAACGCAATGATATTTTACAGATGGCAGCGTTAGAGCCCGCATTATGTATTTTAGATGAAACAGACTCGGGTCTTGATATTGATGCTCTGAAAGTAGTGGCTAATGGCGTGAATTCCCTACGTACCGCTGAAAGAGCATTTATCATCGTTACTCACTATCAGCGTATTTTGGATTATGTGCAGCCTGATTTTGTTCATGTTCTCCATCAAGGTAAAATTATTGAATCAGGTGATTTTACATTGGCCAAAAAACTGGAGGTACAAGGCTATGGCTGGCTTATTGACCAACAGTGAAAAAGCAGAAAAACAGCGTCAAGTCACCCTATTAAATAAACAGGCGCTAAAAAGTTTTGCGGCACTTTTTTATGCCAGCAAAAGAGCGAACGAAAAACAAGCTCAGGCCTATTGGCAGCAGGTAGAAAAAATTGGTTTTCCGTTCTTTCGCCATGAAGAGTGGCACTATACGCCATTGGCAAAAGTACTTAGCGCTCAATACCAATTAAGTAATGATAGCGTTAATCCAATGACGTCTGAGCAATTAAGACAGCTGGCTATTGCCACTGATGGTTGGCAAATTGTTTTGTTTAATGGATGGCTTATTCCAACACTCAGTAGTGATAACTTTGGTCCTTATCAAATTCAAATGATAGATACGCTGGCACAGCCTCAGACGCCTATTGTGAACGATGAAATATTTCTCTATTTAACTGAAAGTCTTGCCGCTCAGCCCCTATTGATTAAGCTGGCCGCTAATCAACAGGTAGAAAAACCGCTTTATATATTGAATATTACCTCTGGTTCAAACCGTGCTGATTATGTTAATACTAGTCACTATCGCTATCATTTAGAAATTGGCGCTAATTGCAAATCGCAAGTTATTGAACATTTTGTTTCTATCGATGATAAACCGCATCTAACCGGCAGCCGCTTAACCGCTAATATTGGTGATAATAGTCATTTCAGTCATATTAAACTTAGCGTCGAAAACAATCAAAGTAACCACTTTGCTCATAATGACATTTTGTCAGGGCGAGATAGTCAAATAAAAAGTAGCGGTATTTTTATCGGTTCAGCATTACTTCGCCATCATACCAGCGTGAAGTTAAATGGTGCAGGTAGCAGACTAGCGCTTAATAGCTTATTGTTGCCACAAAATAGGGAAATTGTTGATAGCAGGACTTATCTTGAACATAATCAGCCATTTTGTAAAAGTCGACAGTTACATAAAACGATTGCGCAGGATGAAAGTAAAGCTGTTTTTAATGGTATGATTAAAGTTGCACCACCGGCACTTAAAACTGATGGTCAAATGACAAATAACAATTTGTTATTAGGTAAATATGCAGAAATTGATACCAAACCACAATTAGAAATTTATGCTGATGATGTCAAGTGTAGTCATGGTGCTACAGTAGGCCGTATTGATGATGAACAGCTGTTTTATTTACGTTCACGGGGTATTCATCTCAATGATGCAAAACATATGATCATGGTTGCTTTTGCGGCTGAAGTCATTGAAGCTATTGATAATGAAGAGATAAGTAATAAGGTAATGGATATTATTCAGCAGCGCTTAGCAGGAATTTAATATGACATTTTCAGTGGCCTCCATTCGCAAAGATTTTCCTATGCTGGCAGAAAAAATCAAGGGTCAACCGTTGGTTTATTTGGATAGTGCTGCTAGTGCGCAAAAACCGATACAAGTAATTGAAAAAGAAAAAGAGTTTCTTTGTCATCACTATGCGGCGGTACACCGAGGGATCCACAGCTTAAGCAGTAAAGCAACTGCGATGGTGGAAAATGTTCGCCAGCAAGTCGCTGATTTTATTCATGCAGCTAATGCTGAAGAAATTGTTTTTGTTAAAGGAACAACAGAAGGCATAAATTTAATTGCTAATAGTTATGGCCGTGGGTTTATCAAACCAGGCGATAATATTATTATTAGCCAAATGGAACATCACGCGAACATCGTTCCTTGGCACCTGCTTGCTGGCCAGATAGGTTTTGATATTCGTATATTACCTATTGATCATGATGGAAAATTAATTTTTGAACAATTGGATAAGCTAATCGATGGCCGGACTCGATTACTCTCTTTTACTCATATGTCCAATGTTTTGGGAACTGTTAACCCAGTAAAACAGATTATTGCCTATGCTCGCCAATGTGCAGAAAAAAAAGCAGCGCAATTGCATATTTTACTTGATGGTGCCCAAAGCATTATGCATCAAATGATTGATGTCCAAGATTTAGATTGTGATTTTTATGTTTTTTCCGGCCATAAACTGTATGGACCTACCGGAATAGGTGTTTTATATGGTAGAAAAGCATTATTAAATGCTTTACCGCCTTGGCAAGGTGGTGGAGCCATGATTGATAAAGTCTGTATGACGTTAGCTGAGCACTCAAAAATCAATATTAGCTATGAAAAGGTGCCATGGCGATTCGAAGCAGGCACGCCAAATATTGTTGGCATTATTGGCTTAGGTGAGGCATTACGTTATGTTAATAATATTGGTTATGACCAAATATTGGCTCATGAAACTACATTAATGCAGTATGCTAACCATCGTTTGAGTATGGTAAATTCTTTGCGTCTTTACGGTTCAGAGGAACGCCAAGGGGTTATTGCCTTTAATTTAGGTGATCATCATGCTTATGATGTCGGTAGTTTTTTAGATAATTATGCTATTGCTATACGAACAGGTCACCATTGTGCGTTGCCATTGATGGATTTGTATCAAGTACCAGCTATGTGCCGTGCTTCGCTAGCGGTTTATACTACTAAAGAAGAAATTGATATTTTGGTTGAAAAACTACAACATATTGAAAAATTACTGGGTTAATCTGTTTTAAAGTACATATAAGGGTAGAATGATGTCAGCCTTACCTGATGAGAATAAATTGTTGCGTAATTTTTCACGTTGTCAAAACTGGGAAGAGCGATATCTTTATTTAATTGAATTAGGGGAAAAATTATTACCGCTAAGTGATCAACAAAAACAAGTAAAAAACCAGGTCTCAGGTTGTCAAAGCCAGGTTTGGATTGTTATGCAACCCGATAGTAACGGTCGGATTCAATTTGCGGGTGACAGCGATGCGGCTATAGTTAAGGGATTGATTGCACTAGTAATAATTATTTTCCAAAATAAAACAGGACAACAAATTTTGACGACAGATAGTAAAACTTTTTTCCAAAAGTTGTCATTGGAGCAGCATTTAACGCCATCAAGAAGCCAGGGATTGCATGCTATGATCAGAACAATCCACCAGCGAGCCGAAAAAATTATCCAATCAAGCACTTAAACATTTAGTTAACTACTGATATTATTAAAGTGACGCTTATTCATCCGATAAACTTTGTACGTTCCTTAGGAGGAAAAAGTATGAAGAGAATTCTATTATTTATCGGCTTGTTGTTTTTAAGCGGGCTGACTGTCAATGTCAGTGCTGCTGAATACTCCTTGCCATCCACTACAGCACGTTTAATTGGGGAAAATAGTCATTATGTGGTGCCTAATGATGGGCGTCCACTGGAAGCTATTGCAAGTGAATTTCAGATAGGTTTACTTGGTATGTTGGAAGCTAATCCAGGTACTGACCCTTACTTACCTAAAGCCGGTATGACATTGATTATTCCATCGCAAATGTTATTACCAGCAACTAAACGTGATGGAATCATTGTTAATTTAGCTGAATTGCGACTGTATTATTTTCCTAAAGGAAGCAATAAAGTCATTGTTTACCCTATTGGTATCGGCCAATTGGGTGCTAACACGCCTAAAATGGTGACAACTGTTAGTCAATTGATTAAAAATCCAACTTGGACGCCGACAGCGAATATCCGTAAACGTTATGCTGCCGATGGCGTTATTTTGCCGGCAGTATTTCCAGCAGGGCCTGATAATCCAATGGGGCTGTATGCCTTGCGATTATCTTACGGTAAGGGACAATATCTGATCCATGGTACTAATGCTAATTTTGGTATTGGATTACGGGTTAGTTCCGGCTGTATACGTTTAAGACCTGAGGATATAGAAGCATTATTTTACTCTATACCAGTAGGAACACGAGTACAGGTAATTAATGAACCCATTAAGTACGCTAAAGAGCCTGATGGAAGCTATTACATCGAAGTTCATCAACCGTTATCTAAAAGGGAGTCTGATGACCCGCAAACGATGCCATTAATTTATAGCAATGAGTTTAAGGCATTTTTGCAACAACCTGGCATTGATCAGAAATTAGTTGCTCAAGCAGTAGCACGCCGTTCAGGAATGCCAGTAAAGGTAAATAAGACATAAATTAATATTAGATGGCGATGCATAGGAGTAGATTTGCTATTTTTTATAAAAACTAGTGAATTAATAAATAATCAAATAATGGTATTATTAAAAATTAGTTGTATGTAATAAATAATAAGGCACCCAATGGGTGCCTTATTAATATATCGAGTGATCCGTTAAATACAATTGGATTACTTTTTATATCTACGAACTTGATTATCCAAACGTTGATTAGCACGAGCAGCTTCATCTTTAGCAGTCTGAACATCACTACGTAATGACTGAACGTCATTTGATAGTTGATCGACTTTACCGTTTAACGTTTGAACATCTGAGGACAGTTTGTTAATTTGGCTACTGTTTGAACAGCCTGCTAACAACGCAGAAGCCAGAACGATAGAGCCCAGTACAACTTTAGTACGATTCATTATATTACCCTCTAGATTTAGTTAATCTCCAAGTAGCAAGGTAAGTATTACACATTCCTGGCAAAACAGAGAATAAATTTCTGTCTCTAACTTTGAATTATTAGATCTTTTTCAAATTCAGGCAGAATACTTACTTATTCTTATGCTAGTACTTAATTAGAATATTTTCTACTTAAAATCTGACAAGTTGTTTAATAAAATTAAGAAAAGAGAATAAATTTGTTTATTTTTTGTTCATTTTGCTTGCGTAGGGGCATTTTAAAATTATCTCATTGGGTTATTTTGACAAATATTTTTACCACTGATATAAAATAAAATTAATGCGATAACAGTTATTTTTTAAATAACATGCGGATTAAGATCTTTTTTAGCTGGAAATATTAGTTTTGGGTTAATAGAATGGGTTTTAAATAAATACTCAATGGCAAAAGTAGCTAATGGCCTTTTCGATTATAAATTACCAATATTAGATATTTGCCATCTAATATTTCTTTATTAAAAAAAGAAAAAATAAATTCCCCGCTATTTTATTCAGAGGAATTTATTTTTGTTAACAGAATTATAAAATATGAACAGATGAGGTATTTGTCGTGCCACTTGGCACTAATGCACCTGAAACCATAACAACAACATCACCTTTTTCGGCCATATTATTTGTTAAAGCAACCTGTTTACCAATACGATAGAAATCGTCTGTAGAGGCAATTTCTTTTACTAATTGCGGAATAACGCCTTTAACTAATAATAATTGACGGGCAGTTTCTTCATTGGTTGTTAAAGCAAGGATCGGGGCTGTTGGAAAATATTTACGTACTGATTTTGCTGATTTACCGCCGTAGGTTGCTACAATAATCAATTGCGAGTTTAACTTTTCCGCCATTTCAACTGCACCGCGGCAAACCGCTTCAGTAATACGTAATTTTTGGTTTATTTTGCTATCATCAATGCGGCTTGGCATAACCCGATCGGTACGAACGCAAATAGTCGCCATAATTTTTACTGCTTCGATAGGATATTTTCCTTTCGCGCTTTCGCCAGATAGCATAACCGCATCAGTACCGTCCAAAATAGCATTGGCAACATCACCGGCTTCGGCACGAGTAGGCCGAGGGTTTTTGATCATCGAATCTAACATTTGGGTGGCAGTAATGACAATTTTACGAGCAGCAACGCATTTTTCGATCATCATCTTTTGTGCAAAAATAACTTCTTCGACCGGGATCTCGACGCCAAGATCACCGCGAGCCACCATAATCCCATCAGAGGCCTCTAAAATTTCATCGAAGTTGTTTAACCCTTCTTGATTTTCAATTTTAGCAATGATTTGGATATTTTTACCACCATGCTGCGCTAGGTGGTCGCGGATTTCTTCTACATCAGCGCGTTTGCGGATAAAGGAAGCAGCAACAAAATCAACGCCTTGCTGACAACCAAAAACGAGATCTTGTTTATCTTTTTCTGCCAGGGCGGGCAAGCCTATCGATACACCTGGTAAATTAACGCCTTTATTTTCACCTAAATCGCCATTATTAAGTACCCGACAGATGACATCACTAGCGGTAACAGATAAAACTTCCATACCGATTAAGCCATCATCAACCAGGATAGTGTTACCAGGCTTAAGATCATTAGGTAAACCTGCGTAGGTTACAGCAACACGCTCCTGATTACCTATCACTGATGTGTCGGTTGTAAAGGTAAAATTTTGTCCAGCGGTTAGCGATACATCCTTGCCGTCTTCAAGCCGCATTGTGCGGATCTCTGGCCCTTTGGTATCTAATAATATAGCGGCCTGATGGTTTTTTTGGCGACAGACGGCACGAAGATTTTTAATGCGTTGACCATGTTCTTCATGATCACCATGGGAGAAATTTAGTCGCATGACATTCATGCCAGCATTCAGCAATTGTAACAGTTTTTCTTCAGATTCAGTTTTGGGGCCGATAGTACAAACAATTTTGGTTTTTTTCATGACAATTAATCTACAGGTTTTATAGCAGTATTTTATGAATTAATTGCGGTGTTTATATCAGTTTTTGCCTTGATATAGGTTATACGCCGTAACAAATAGCTAAAAATCCACTGGTATTTAATAAAGATAAAGCAAGTGGCTCAAGTATAAATATCATGCGTTATTATTGCAACTAGCCGCTTATTAATCCGCTGCATCATTAAATAATATATAACGCATAATGATATTTGTAGTTAGCACTATTCATGCTATCAACGTAAGAGCAATATAAACATAAGCTAATTGTCAGGATGTTCGCTAGAAAATAATAGCGTCGGTAAATTTTATCTGAAATGATAAAATTTGACTGAAAATATTCAGCAAAGCTAACTGTTTATTTATATACTCAACAGGGAATAATGTCATTTCATTTTAAATAAAATTGAATATTTGATATTTAATTCTATTAAATTGTGTTTTGGTAAATAATTATAGAAGATTTAAGGGGAATATTCATGTTTAGACAAGTTATTCATAACTATCCGCAAAGCAATATAACCACGATTCAGATTGGTGAAGTAGATGATATTACTATTTCCTCATCACGCCCAATGAATTCTCACTTGGCACAGCAAATTCGACATGTCAGTAATAATCATATCGATAGGCCGTCGGCTATGATGAGTAGTGGACTGGAATCGAGTGCTGCACAATCGACTAGTGCAAATCGCCTAACGGTCTCAATGCAATGCACTAATATTAGCTCAGAAGATGTGCAGCTAGTACCTAATATGGCCTTAAATATGACTGAATGCGTTGATCCCAATATTTCGCTGTATACGCAGTCAGAGACTTTTAATATTGAAAGAAATATTGTTAATTATGGTGTTTCATCTCTTAGTGAACTTAATTATGGGTTACCTGAATTAGAAAGGGCTTCTAGCGAACAAATTCGGGATCTCAGAGAATATATTAATCAATTAGATCGTGGGCAAGTCGCTCAGCCAGTAGCAGAAAATGAACTTTCACCGTTGCATGCTGAAGAAAATGGTATAAATTCGACTCTCAATGTTGAAGTCTTTAATAGATTGCTGGCACAAAGAGAACAAGAGGATTTTTATGACTCAAATATTGATAATATAAGAGCTGCAGAACGTAGAGCCGCTGAAGGTCGAGCTGTTGAGAGTGAAGAATTAATAATAAACCGGGATTTGGCCCCGTTTGCAGAAGTCGAAATGGTAGGAGGCAATTTGTCTGGCTGGGAGGAGAACTTTATCCCCATTGAGAAGGCACCTAATGGGCGACATTCATTATCATCAGTGGTGGGTTCGTCTGAAAGGCTAAGTCAAAACAGCGCTGAAAGCATTTCTTCAGCTAGAGCGCCCATGGAAGGGGATGATCCATCAATTAACGGATAAATAAACGAAGAATTAAGAGAAAATTAACAATTGAAAAGCAACTAGATTAATAACAAATTATCCGTATTTTACTCATAGTGCCATAGATTGTAATTTAGGATGTTATTTGGATATTAATTATGGCATTGCAGTTAGTGAGAATACTCAATAACAGCCATAGCTAAGCGTCTGTTATGGCTGTTTAACTTCTTAACGCTGTTTTAAATCAAATTCGATAAATTATTGCAATAAATTTTGTTCGACAAATTGCCAGTTAACCAGTGACCAAAAGTTGGTCAAATATTCTGCTCGTACATTACGATAATCTATATAGTAAGCATGTTCCCAGATATCGACAGTCAGCAATGGTTTATCGTTACCGGTAAGGGGTGTTGCAGCATTTGAAGTATTGACGATGGAAAGCTTTCCATTTGCTTGATGGTTAGGAATCTCAATCAATACAGTAAGGCATTAATGGAGGTGTTTTGAACTTAATATTTCTATTAAATTCTGACAGTTTTCTCGTTGATTAACCATGAGAACAGTAATTCGGTTAAATTATCATCTAAAAGCCTAATAATAGGCACACTGCTCCTAGGCTGCGGTTTGTAACCATCGTTTTTTGACCATTTTATCCCGCCTTTCTGACAGTAAAGTGACGGCGTGTATTCCTTTTTCCGCACTCATAAACCGCAATCGGTTTCCACATAAAATACATTGGTACGGGTCAGTATTTAAAAAACCTTTGATAAGGGTGTCACCGATCATGCAAAACTGATCCACTAACGATCATCTAAAACTGATCCACTTGGTATTATTCGCACATTTTTGTACGGATAATTTATGTTAACCAAGGAGATATTTGTGGATATTCATGTTCGCTTTGCACAAGGACAAAGCCTTCGAAAAATTGCCAGTGAGTTGGGTATATCCCGTAACACCGTAAAACATCATTTACAACAACAGACAATGCCAACTTATGCTAAAAGAAGTCAACAACCGACTAAATTATCCCCCTTTAAACCTTATTTGCTTCAGCGAATTGAACTGGCTAAACCTGATTGGATCCCTGCAACAGTCTTATTTGATGAGGTAGTTGAAAACGGCTATCAAGGTGGTATTGCTCAATTACGCCGATTTGTTTGTCAATTTAAACCAAGCATTGTTCCCGAAGTAGTCGTCCGTTTTGAAACACAGCCAGGTCAACAAATGCAAATCGACTTCACCAGCATCCGGCGAGGTAAAAAATCGCTGAAAGCGTTTGTTGCAACGCTAGGCTATTCGCGTGCGAGTTATGTAAAGTTCTTTGATAATGAACGAGCAGAATCGTGGCAGCAAGGTTTAAGAGAAGCTTTCGACTACTTTGGTGGTGTACCACAGGAAGTATTGTGTGATAACGCAAAATCCCTCATCATCGAACGGGATGCTTATGCAGAAGGTGATCATAAATTACATGTCGAAATGCTTCAAATGTCGAAAGATTACGGGTTTAAATTGAAGGCTTGCAAGCCCTACAGGGCAAAAACGAAAGGGAAAGTAGAGCGCTTTAACCACTATTTAAAAAACAGCTTTATCGTGCCATTAAACACCGACCTTCGTGCTCATAATCTTGAACTGGATATTGAAATAGCTAATGCAAAAGTGGGTCCATGGTTACAACGCGTTGCCCATCAGCGAATTCATGGAACAACGTTAGAGAAGCCAGCAGATAGATTAGCTAAGGAAGTTAAGTCTCTTCTACCCTTACCAGCAAGGGTTTGCCAATCTATCCCACAGACTAATACGCTTAATATCCCTATCGTACCGCCCCTTGAATCTGTCAGTTTGCAACACTCAATCAGCGTATACGAAGCATTACTGGGAGGGACATGAACATGTTATTGCATGAACAAATTGAACACCTGTGTGAGTCATTGAAATTAAATTCTATTCCGACTCATTGGTCATCACTTGCCGAAAAATGCATTGCCCAAGACAAAAGCTACGGAGAGTTTTTACTGTCCCTGTTAAAATGTGAGCAACAACAACGAGATGAACGAACTCGTAATCTTTTGAGTCGGATGGCAGGATTCCCAGCACATAAAGAACTTAATACGTTCGATTTTAAGTTTGCAACGGGGATCCCCAAACAACACATACAGGAATTAAGCGCATTAACGTTTATTGAACGTAATGAAAATGTCGTGTTGCTTGGCCCAAGCGGTGTAGGCAAAACGCATTTAGCTATTGGGTTAGGATTAAAAGCAGTACAGGCCAAGAAGAAAACCCGCTTTACCACGGCAGCTGAACTGATGTTGCAACTCTCAACTGCCAAACGACAAAATAAGCTCAAACAATATCTATCACGTTCGGTGATGGCCCCGAAGTTGTTGATTATCGATGAGATTGGATACCTGCCGTTTGGGCGAGAAGAAGCAAACCTGTTTTTCAATGTGATTGCCAAGCGTTATGAGCATGGCAGTGTCATATTGACGAGTAACCTATCATTTGGGCAATGGCCAAGTGCTTTTGCTGATGACGCAACATTAACTGCCGCTATGCTTGATCGTTTACTTCATCATTCGCATGTACTGCAATTAAGCGGTGAAAGCTACCGATTGAAAGATAAGCGGCGCTCAGGAGCAATAACTGAGTAAAACAGTGGATCAATTTTGATTGATCGGATTTAGATAAAAAGTGGATCAGTTTTCGGTGATCGTTGACATCAGTATTTAAAAAACCTTTGATAAGGGCCCCAAACCCAGGTTTTTCAGGCACATTAGGAGATATCATGTCTAACGCCTCATACACCTTCGGTAATAAGCACCCGCGTTTGCGATTGGCTAAAAAACCGTAATAACGGATCATCTTAAAATGTCGCGCAGGGATATGACTGACATAACGCCGTATCATTTCTTCTTGGGATAAGGTCTGTCGTCTGTATTGTTGGCTGTGGTGGTCATAGTAATGATGAACCACGGTGCCGCCGCTGTAGTGTTTCAATTGAGAAGCGGAGATAGGGGGACGTTTAAGATAACGGCCCAGATATTTCACATTATGCCAGGCCCCGCGTGTCTTTTTGGCAAAATGTACTTTCCAATAACGTTGAAACTGGGCATTGAGGTAACGGCACCAGGTCTGATAATTGCGAATGTGCCCGAAGCCAGGCAATTTATTGGGTTGTAACTGAAAATAGTTATCCCTAAGGAGTCGAATGACCGCACTGCGCCAGACCTTTTCAACGTCTTTCTTTTTAAAGAAAATCGGTTTCCAGGTGTCATATTGAGTGAGTCCCCCACGCGTGACGGATAAATGAATATGCGGATGTTGATTGAGTTGGCGACCGTAAGTATGCAGCGCACAAAAAATGCCAATTTCGAGGCCTTGGCGCTTGGCGTGTTTGAGCATGGCGCGGGTTGCACAGCGAAAGAGTTGGTTGAGCAAGTACCAGTTATTGTTAAAAAAAGGCCAAAGTAGGTGAGGCATAGTGAGGGTAATATGTTGCCATTCGCAATCCGGCAAAATATGGCGCTGCTGGGCAATCCACTGTTCGGTGCCTTTGAGGCCACACGCACTGCAGGCTTTGGATTTACAGGTTTGACAAAAGAAGCGTGAATGAGAGCATTCAGGTGAAGAACAGCAATAACGGCGAACGCCCATAGCGCAGGTGCTGCAGGCGAGCATCTTTTCGACAGAGAGTAGTTGCCATTCATCCACGTAATTATTTTCGATGAAAAGGTTCCATCCGTCATCGTATTGAAATAGCAGTTTTGCAGGTCTGGGGATGTACATAGAGCAGAGTATAAAAGACGAGAAGGGAATTGCCTAGAAATAGAGCGCCTTTGCCGCGATGCTCACGCCAAAGGCGTGCTTATGTTCTTTGACTAACCACGTCCAGCCTGAACCAAAGTTTTTAATCGCCGCATCGGTAAATTGTTTCTTAAATTTTTCAAATTCCTCAAAATTTTGATTAATGGCCTCAGCTATTTTACCTGTTGGTTCGCCACCGGCATTAGGCGCTAAACAATGCCAATAAAAGGTATGATTCCAAACTTGGGCAGCATTATTAAAAATTCCTCCTTGTGCAGTTTTTATAATTTCTTCTAATGTTTTCCCCGCAAAGTTAGTGTCTTTAATTAAATTATTTAGATTATTGACATAAGTGCTATGGTGTTTGCCATAATGGTATTCTAACGTTTCCTGAGAAATATGGGGCTCTAAGGCATTTTTAGCATAAGGTAATGACGGTAATTGGAAAGACATTGCAGACTCCTTTTTTTATCTTGCGCAACCAGTTGAAAATACAAAATATAACCGTATTGAAATTATCATTTTTATATAGATAACATACTAATTATACTAAGACGTTTTATTAAATATGTTTGAAACATAATAAAGATAGCAGCGAAGGGTTATCAAGTATTGATAGAAAATGGTATTCTTAATCAATGTTATGTTCGCGTAGTGCAAAATAATAAATTTAGTTTTTTAAGGAAGTGACAATGACGACAATAGAAAAAATTGAACGCCAGATAAAAGAGAATCCAATTCTTTTATACATGAAAGGCTCACCTAAATTTCCAAGCTGTGGTTTTTCAGCTCAGGCGGTTCAAGCCCTTTCTGCTTGTGGTGAGCGTTTTGCTTATGTAGATATTTTGCAAAACCCTGATATTCGCAGTGAGTTACCTAAGTATGCCAATTGGCCAACATTTCCTCAGTTATGGATTGAAGGTGAGCTAATTGGCGGTTGTGATATTATTATTGAAATGTATCAGCAGGGTGAATTGCAGAAATTGATCACTGCAACTGCCGATAAATATCGCACTTCAGAACAACCAGGTGCTGAATAGATAAATAATTTTATAATATAACTAACTAGTTAGAAGGCAGTGTAATTATGTGTTACCACTGCCTTTGGTTATCAATCGGTTGTTAGTGGCCAGCCACCTAATTTTTTCCATTTATTAACAATTTCACAAAACAGCAATGCTGTTCTATCGGTATCGTATAGTGCACCATGTGCTTGTTTGCCGTCAAATGGGATCCCGGCGGTATAACAAGCTTTGGCTAAAATTGTTTGACCAAAAACCAGCCCGCTGAGTGTAGCCGTATCGAAAGTGGCAAAGGGGTGGAATGGATTACGTTTTAAATTTGCTCGTTGAGCGGCGGCCATAATAAAACTATGATCAAAATTGGCATTGTGGGCTACGATAATTGCGCGATTGCAATCGTTATTTTTGATGCCTTTTCTAACCATCTTAAAAATGGCATGTAAAGCCGTATATTCATCGACAGCGTTACGTAAAGGATTATTTGGGTCAATACCCGTAAAAGCGAGTGCAGTTGCTTCTATATTTGCTCCCACAAAAGGTGCAACATGGAAATGGCGTTTTTCATCAATCTGTAACCAACCCTCTTGATCCATTTTTAGCGTCATTGCCGCAACTTCTAAAAGCGCGTCTTGTTGTGCATTAAACCCACCAGTTTCTACATCGATAACAACAGGATAATAACCTCGAAAACGCTTTGCTAGCGTGTTAACATCATTTTTTTTATTAGACATTTGCTTAAGACTTTATACTTGAGAATAAAAATATTATGCCAAATTTTGGTTAAAATGCATTAAATTGGCTTAAGTATAGAAAATGTATGGATATATGCTCATTCCATGACGTAAAGGATTAGCTACCTAAAGCATTACAGGCATTTTTATTTTCAATCAGTTCAATTTTATAGCCATCTGGATCTTCCACAAATGCAATAATCGTTGAGCCGCCTTTAACTGGTCCAGCTTCGCGCGTCACCTTGCCACCTGCTTGACGTATGCTATTACATGTATCTGCAACGTTATCAACCCCTAGTGCAATGTGACCAAAGGCGGTGCCCATTTCGTAATGCTCAACATTCCAATTATAGGTTAATTCTATCACGGCTCCTTTACTTTCATCATCATAGCCAACGAAGGCAAGTGAGTATTTGTATTCAGGATTTTCACTTGTGCGTAATAGACGCATACCTAATATTTCAGTATAAAAGTGAATTGAGCGTTGCAGAGAGCCAACACGTAACATGGTATGAAGTAAGCGCATATAAACCTCTTTTGTAAGTTTAAAACCATTCATTACTGATATTAATATAACGTGAACTTTACTATTATTTCAATTTATATAGTTTGTTGATTAATTAAAATTTACAATATAATTGATTGTGTTGTTTTAGTGTTGAACATTGACTATTTAAGAATGTCTTTATACTAACTTTATAATTGCTATTCATTATAACTAATTGATGATGTTGTTATAAGCTATTTGTAATCATAATATTGTAAACTGAACGATTAAATTTATTTGCTAAGTATGCATCAGTAATGCATAACAATTACTTGTTTATTATTACCAACGAGTAAGACATTAATTTATTGCTTAGCTATATTTTTTATTTTCAAATAATTTGTTAACTTATTAGCTTATTTTATTTGGTATTATTTATTTAAGATATAATAAGTTTTTATTAGTTTTTTTCAACTTTCAGGTAATTTATTAAAAATCAATATAGACTTAGTATCTAAGTATAGCTGAATAAATGCTTTTAAGAATATTTATAATAACTTGTTTTATAATGATTTTTATTTTTTATTGTCTATTTTTTGCAAATTAAAAATAATATTAATATAAAAACATATAGAATAGAATTTAGATGAAGGCTATTCTTATAAGGATATTTAACTAATAGCCTTTTGTTTTATATAGTAAATAAGTGGGTAATGATTAGAGCACTAATTAAGTCAAATTAATATACTAATAATGAAATATAAATTTATATATTACAATGCTAAATATAAACCTTTACTCATTTCTATATTAATATCTTAGTGAATAGAAATGGATATATATTTCTAGAATATTAATTGGCAATTTAATAATTATAGATATTGATGGTATTCTATTTTTAAGGAGGAACAATTGGAATCAAAAATAGGAACTGATCTTGCGCGTTTAGTTCGAGTCTGGCGAGCATTGATTGATCATCGTCTGAAACCATTAAAACTCACCCAAACTCATTGGGTAACCTTATATAACATTAGCCAGCTACCGCCTGATCAATCACAAATTCAATTGGCCAAAGCAATAGGTATTGAACAGCCATCGCTAGTTAGAACCCTCGATCAATTAGAAGAAAAGAAATTGATTACGCGTCACACCTGTGTCAACGACAGACGAGCAAAAAGAATTAAATTAACAGAAGAATCGATGCCATTTATTAAACAGGTTGATGATGTAATTGAAAAAACACGAAAGGAGATATTAGGAGGTATTACACATGATGAATTAAATACACTTTATTCATTGATATTAAAACTCGAGCAAAATATTATTCGGTTACATAATCATTCGTAAGATATGATAGAATAATAAAAAGAATAAATGGCATTATAATTTAATTCATACGCGGCTAATTATTTAAATTTAGCCGCGGTATGCTATTTTAGTTGAGTTAACGAGGTGAAACAGTTATGTTATTTCCACTACCTATAATAGATACACGTTGCCCATTACGGAAACTATTTGGATCACCTTTTTGTACCACAGAGATAATGCGGCCATTATCCAGCCTAATTTCTAATTGAACACCTTTTGTTTTGTTAAGTGCCCCTTGAACATTTTGACCGGCAACACCACCTGCAATCGCGCCCGCTGCCGTTGCCAGGGTTTTTCCTGTGCCCCCGCCAACTGTATTACCCAATAGTCCACCAAGAACAGCACCACCCAGTGCACCTATGATGTTTTCGTCACCGCCGGCCTGAATATTAACCGGGGTTATGCGAGTAACTGTACCATAGGTTACGCTTTGTACTTGTTTAGCTTGCGAAGCGGTATAAGTGTCCCCAGAAAGACTACCTGTATTTATACAGCCAGATAAAGCTGTAACTGTAAAAATACCGACGAGAACTTGCTTTAACATGATTACTCCTTTTGGAAATCTGATGTACAGTATAATAATAATCATGAATACACAGATATCATAATTTATTATATATAAACGAACTGGATAATCAGACAATAGCAAAATTAATTTACTTTCTACAATCTAAATATAGTCTAAACATTAATAATTTTTTCTTAAAGTAATAAATTCAGCTTAATTAATTTATATTTAATTAAAATATTTTTAAATTGTTATTTTATGTTTTATTTCAACAAGTTAAATTTTTAAAGTAAAAAACCATGACAATGAGTATATTGAATGACTGCAATGAAGTATAGAGAAAAATAATCAGAGGACAAACATGAAAGCAGGTCGCTATATGTACAATGCCGTTATGTTGAATAGCCGTCTGCGAAAATAGCTCCTCGCAGACGGCGGCCATTTACACATAACGCTATTGTGCGAACCTGCGGTTATGTCGATCTAGGTAGCCTGACTTGACGCTAAGCCCAAATAGGGGGTTTTTGATTAGTGGAACAACCGCAATATCGAATTTATCAGGTTCTGGTAACAATTCTCTACTTATCAATGCGGGAAATTTTGTATCTTCAAAATAAGCTATTTCAAGATTATCCGTATAGATAGGCATTCCAAATCCATTTTCTTTCATTGTCACAAAACGTCGATTAACGATATTAAACAGGGTATAACCGATGACGTCAGGGTTATTTTTTCTAAATTCAATTTCTATTTCTTTTAGTCGTTTTATTATTTTTTTCTGTTCCATTTACATCAGCCATTTGTTAATTAAATGTTACGTAATTAAGAGTGCATGACTCTTTAATTATGTACTCTAATTATGTACTCTTGTATCATTTTGATATACTTTTACTTAAACTTAACTTTTATTTCCACATTTAATAACAATGATATTGTTATTTTATCTATGCTTTCCTGACAGTTTTTTTAGCTATTATATCTTTTACTGCATCATCAAGATAATTATCTATAAGATAACTTACTAATTCTGATTGTTTTAGTATATCTCCTGTTTTATTTCCTATTTCTAGTATTTTCCTTTTTAGTTCTAGCTTTCTTTCTTCGTTTATTCTTACTGTTGTATCTGCTCTCTTGGATGTCATAACAAATTTCCCCTTTTAGTTACTAATCATATCTTTTTTTTATTCAACATTTCACGCATGCGTATTTACAATATGCAAATGTTTCTTATATCATGTGTGCATGATGTAAATATTGAGATTTGTAAATGATAGATTCCCTTGAATTGCAGATTCCATTTAAAGACGAGTATGTGATGAGAACATCCCGTGATAGAGAGCACGGAGGGGGCTCTATCGATTTTATTCAGATTGCTAAATTAAGTGGTATTCGCCTGTCTGCTCGTGATGTGGAATTTGAAATAAAAGGGGATTTATCTGTTCAGGGATTAGCGCATCCTTTTGAATCGTTACCAACGCATTTTGCCAGTTTGGGCATGAAGATTTATCAGGGAACCCATTTGATTTTTCCGCGTGTCAATCTTAAAGCTTCACCTGCCAAACTTTTACAGGGCATAACGTATTTGGTTCAACCAATATTGCATTATGTGGTTTGGAATTAATCACCAATCTGGCGGCTTCCATGCCACATCTTTTTAATTTGTTAGATGTGGCAAATACCGAAGTTTCTGAGCTTCATACAACCTTATCAGTAAGATTACCGACGGAAAGTATTTGTAAACAGGTGATTGCCTATTTCAAAAATATTAGTCATGGACAAACCAAAGCCACGAAATCAAACGATTATGAATCCACCGTCTATTTTAACCGTGGCTCTAAACACAGGGAATTGTGTATTTATTATAAAGCGTTTGAATTGGCAAAACGATTAGGTGAAATACAAAGAAAATTACGGGTTAATCCTAATGATGAGGTTTTGCTTAATCAGTTTGCCATTTTAAATGATAAACGCCTGACGGATTTTGCCAATAATCTGTTGAGATTAGAAGGGCGATTAAAAAAACGGTTTTTAAAAGATAATCAGATCCCGGTTAATTTTTCGGCGCTTTGTCTTTATCAACAACACTATGAACGTGGTGGGGCTAATTTAATTTACGATCTGTGGATGAAAAGTTTTGATGATTTGCTGACGGCACTGAGGGGAATGGAAATGAATATTTATGATGATGAACATATTTTTGAACGATTAAAATTACATTATTATTCCACTACGCCAAAAGGTAATATCTCCTATGCCAAAGCCCAACGGATATTTGGTTTTTATCGCCGTTTAGTCAATGAAGGATTTTACAATGTTCTTAATTCCATGAGTCGAATGACTTTTTGGCGTTACTTAACTTTATTAACTGATATTGGCATCAGTAAATCACAATTACAAAATCTTACGGGCGATAAATCTAACGTCATTCCTTTTTATAAAGTTATCCATATCGATTTTTCTCAACAACGTCCTGACTGGTATGTCGAGCCAATCAGTGTTTTTGAACGTCAAAATAATATTTATCCATTTAAACAAGTTGCAAACGCTTAAATCAAGAAAGGTGAACCATTATGGCTGCATTGCCCTTATATCAAACGGTGATTAGTGGAAAAGTGACCCGTGTCAGTACGTCTAATGATGGACATGTTTATACCACCGTTATTTTACCCGCTCCTGACCCTTATTCTAAACCGCCTGTTGTAAAAATTCGTTCTAAACGGCGTGTGGGGGCGATTGATTCAGAAGCGAATGAATTGGTTTGCCGTATTTCCGGTTTTGAGCGTTCGTTTAGATATCACGATAAGCAGACAGGGCAACCTTCGACGGGTCATAACGTTGAAATGTTTCTCGATTTAGCAGAATAGGTAATGGCTATGGCAACAGTAGGGTTACCTGAAATATATAACCTGATTTTCGAGATTGGAATTGTTTTATGTTTCGGTCTTGGATTTATAGCAGGAGGACAGAGGTAATGGAAATCGTTTATTTATTCTCGGCTTTTGCTATTGGGTGGGGGTTTTCTTACTCCATTTTAGTCTTTAAAAAATTAGCGGAGGTTTCAGTATGAAATTCTTATCTAACGTAAAGGAATTTATTTTAAATAAATATCTCGCGGTATCACTTTTCCTTTTTTCAGGAATGGCGTTAGCGGAAGGTGGTGCAGCTACGACACCGGATTATGCGGGTCAGGCGATGGATTCATTGCTCACTCAGGCGAATACTTTAATTGGTAAGGTTTGGCCTGTTGTCGTTGCGGTTGTTGGCGCAGGGCTGGCAATTCGGTTATTTAAGAAATTTTCTTCTAAAGCAGTTTAATAGCCTGTTGGGGGGTAATGCCCCCACTTTTAGGGGTTATTTATGAACAACTGGCCTTATATTTTTTTATTATTTTCAATTTCCTTTTTTGCTCATGCTGAGTGGGAAACATCTTATCATGAGTTAGAAGTTATTTGGGATCCTAAAAAAGAAAGCGCTGTCAGGCTATGTGCGGAAGCGAAAGATGCGGCTTTAGATTTTTATGAGAGTGTTAAAGATTGTTTTGTAAATCAAGGGTATCAAACTAAATATGAGTTAGATAAGAGTTGTAAGGTGCCTTCTGCGAGTAAAGAGCTTGTGTATGTTAAATGGGGTATTACGTTTTATTGGGGTAAGGATGATGAAAAGGATTGTTTGGCAAAACCGATAGAAGCAAAGACTTATTCTAATACTTATAAAATTGGTAGTGATTATTATGTCAATTTTGAGGGTTGTCAGTATATTGCCAAGGGTGTAATTGTTGGTGGTGGTGACGGTACTATTGCAGCGGATTGGAAACCGACGGGTAAAGTTGTTGAAGAAGGTGCAGGTAATGGCTCTGGCAGTCATGGAGGTAATCCGGGTGAGGGTTCTGGTGGGAATGAGGGCGGCAGTAGTTCGGGTGGCGGTTCCGGCGGGAATGAAGGAAGCGGTAGTATCGGCGGTGGTTCGGGTGGTAATGGTTCAGATGACGAGGATGATATCGCTTCTGCGGTAGAAATAGCGTTAAAAAAATCGTTAATTGAAGAATATGATAGTGGTAAGGATACTTCAGAGGCGACTAAAAAAACCGATGAATCATTAAAAAGTATTTCTGGGTCGTTTGATAATTTATTAAGAGGGGCGGGTAATTTTGCTGATCCTGATACGACTTTATACGGTCAGGGAGAATCGGTATTTGATACAGCGGTTAAGATTGCCAGTCCGTTAGAAATTAAAGAGGGGTCTTTTTGGCGTTCAATTTTTAGTCATGTGTCTATTTTTCCTAATGGTCAGGGGTGTTCTGATTTTATTCTTTTTGAGGATGACGTTTATGAAATCAGAATTGGGTGCGATAAGTTAACCGCAATAAAATCATTACTTTCGTGGGTAATGACGGCATTAACATTTTGGTATGTTTTTTCTTCGTTGACCTCTTTGTTACGTAAGGGAGGTGATTAATGCCAGTATTATTAGGACTTGCGGCAGTATTACGCTATTTAACGGGTTTTATTCCTCTCGCATTAAGTTATATCGCATTATTATTGACTAAATTAATTACGAGAACGGGATTAATTGTTACTGCTTTAGTTTCGCTTATTCTCACTACAATGATAACTGCGTATGGTTATTTTATTGAAATTGCAGTGACGTACTTACCGACTGATTTTTCCCATTTAATGACATCGATTTTACCCGATAATTTTCATGCTTATATTATTGCTATTATGTCAACCCGAATTGTGGTTTTTTTATTTGATTTAAAAGAAAGGCTTTTAAATTATGCCCATAGGATTTTATAAATGGCGGTTTATTTTGTTACAGGGGCATTAGGCTCCGGAAAATCATTA
The DNA here is from genome assembly GCF_004768525.1 of Arsenophonus nasoniae. NCBI lineage: Bacteria > Pseudomonadati > Pseudomonadota > Gammaproteobacteria > Enterobacterales > Morganellaceae > Arsenophonus > Arsenophonus nasoniae. The sequence continues at coordinate 2,016,704 of NZ_CP038613.1, read as the reverse complement.
ATTTCCGTGGCGAAGATTCAGGATAAATTAATAAAGGGTTGTCCGGTGACAACAAATATCGATTTAAAACCCCATAATATGCCCGCTGTTGGCAAAATGGCGAAGAAAATAATGATTTATCGTTTACCCGATAAACCGACCTTATTTGATTTAAATGTTATTGGTCGTGGTAATAAGACGTATGATGAAAAATTAAATGGGTTATTAGTGCTTGATGAATGTGGCACTTGGTTAAATACCCGCAGCTGGAATGATAAAAGCCGTCAGCCTGTTTTAGACTGGTTTTTACATGCCCGTAAATTAGGCTGGGATATTATTTTTTTAGTGCAAAATATTTCATTAGTGGATAAACAGGCTAGAGAAGCGTTAGCCGAGCATGTGGTTTATTGTCGACGGCTTGACCGCTTTACTATTCCATTGATTGGGTCACTATTGAGTATTATTTTTGGAGCCAAAGTATCCGCGCCAAAAATTCATTTAGGCATAGTTAAATATGGCGATAATATTCAATCGCCCGTTGTTGAACGTTGGATATATCGTGGTACAGATTTATATGATGCTTATGATACCAAACAACAGTTTTCTTCTTTTTATAATAAGGGTGTTTATTGTCTTTTACCGCCTTATTCTATTTATGGTCGCTATCAACAACCTTTAACGTTAAGTAAAATTATGCGATTAACACGTATTTATTTAAAACGTTTTTCAAAATTAAGATTATTAATTTTAGGCGGTTTATTGGGTATTTCTATCGGTTATTTTTTTATTCATCATCCTCAAAAAGAAATATTAGAAACACAGCTAGTTAAGCAATTTGAAATAAATAAATTAAAAATAAAATCATTTAAATTATTAGGTGATGAAACACGGATTTTATTTTTAATGGATAATGAAATGATTGAATCCGGTGAACTTATTCAACAAGGTTACAATATTGAAGTGATGAGTGCCTGTAAAATGAGAATATACGGGAGGGGAAAAAATGCGCTGGTGTCTTGTTAGTTTTATCCTGATATTTTCATTAAATACGTTTGCTGAAAAAATTGCCATGACCAATGTGCCAATCTCTGAATTTGTGGATTGGTATTCGAGAAAAACGGGTAAAGGGGTGATTGTTCCTAATGATTTTAATGAAAAAATTACCGTTTATAATTCTGATATTTCCCCTGAAAATTTACCCGCTTTTTTTGTTTCAGTGATGGCTTCAAGAGGTTATGAAGTTAGTCCCGGTAATCCGGTGATTATTACCAAAAGTCACCAAGGCAATTATGGCATTTCTGCGTTGGATAAGGCGTTAGAGAATCCATTGCCGGAAGGGTCAAGCCTGAATTATTTGCCGGATTATCCCGAACCAAAACGGGACATTTTTTTACGCAAAAAACGCAAACCTATTCTTTTCATCATGTTCTGGTGAAAGATATTTTTTCCGTTATTGATATCTTTCTGAAATCGTCACCTTATTCAGGCGGCCAGGTGGCGATTGATGAGGGTAATAATCGTTTGATTGTGACGACAACGGTAGAGAATCATAAGCAGATACAATCTTTTGTGCCGTCTATTGATATACAACGAACGCAAGTGTTAATTGAAAGCATTATGTTTGAAACCACTGACGGCAGTAATTTTAATTTTTCTTTTGGCGTAGGGAAAAAATCAGGGTCAACGGTGGTAGGGGGCGTAAATACGACTACGCTTGGCGATATTTTGTCCAGTAGCGGTGGGTCATTTGGTATTTTTTCAGGCAATGTTTTAGGTTTGGCATTAACGGCGGTGCAAGGTGATAAGCACAGCAAGTTATTATCTGTGCCACGTATTTTGACTTTATCCGGTCAGAATGTGCCGATTGTGACGGGTAAAATTATTGGTCAGGGTGTTGATGTTAAAAATCCTTTTCAGACCATAGAGCGACGTGATGTAGGGATTTCGCTTGATGTCACACCGGTAGTGTTAAATGGTGACAGTGTCATGTTAACGGTGAAATCAAAAGCGGACAGTGTTTCAAATATTTCCAATGCAACGGATATTGTTTTTAATCAACGCTCAATTGATACGACGGTTCAGTTGAAAAATGGCGATACGTTGTTGATAGGGGGCTTAATCCAGCATAATGCGGTTAACTCCACTTCTTCGGTTCCTTTTATTTCTGCCATTCCGTTGATAGGTTGGTTGTTCGATGCCCGGTCAGATACGAAGGATAATACGGTGATGTATATTCTGATTAGAGCACGGGTATTGAATGTTGTTTAACTGACGGAAGGCCATACCCTAGCAGGCGCAGCCTGATGGGGTATGGTTGGAGTCAGTTGTTAAATGTTGTTTGTTATGCGTTAAGTTGTTGTTTAGCGCTGCATAGCCAGACGTCCATCTGACTATACAGCTATCACATAAACCTAAGTTGGAGGTCTATATGACTGTGTTCGATCCTACTCAATATCCGGAATTACGCAATCTTTTTCCTGAATTAACGCCAGTGCAGTTTGAAACGGCAATGTTATATGCTCTAGGATTAACCAAAAAAGAGATTGCCTGGGCGCGTGATGTGTCTTATCCGGTGGTAAGAGATACGTTACAAGACATTAAGAATAAATTTCAGTTTTATTCATTGAGTAATCTTATTTCGACGTTTCATATCCGTTTGGTCTTGTTCGCGTTTTATCAATGTACCTTGCCAAAGAGAAAATAGCCGTTTTTTTCTTTAAAGTGCCCTACATTTTGTAGGGTGTAATCTTTATTGTCATTTTTTATACTGACTGGGTATTAGATCATAACTTCTAAAATCAATCATGAAATACCGCCACTTCTGATTTTGAGTCGCATCACACTAACATCAGGAAAACCCGCTACTTTATGGCGGGCTTTTTTTTATGTTTTAAAATGTCCGTCAGGACATGTAAGGCGGCAGATTGAAATCACAAAGATAACTGAATGGAAAACCGCCGAAGCCAGGGGGGACTAATCGAGTAGCAGGAAACCCTGCGCTTGCGCCTCCTGCCAAGCCATCTTTTTACGGTAGCTAAAGCAACTAAGGCGCTTAAGGGGCGAAGAAAAAAGAACTTTTAACTATTTTTATGACTCAGTTTCTTTGAATATATTGGTCTATAATTAATGCTGACAAAAGAAGTTGTGAAAGTTTGTCGTAATCAGTTTGAATTAATTGATTTAAGGAGATTTATGATTATACGGTTATTATTTTTGTTGAGTTCTTTTAGTTTTTTTGGCGTTGCATTAGCTGAAGAACCACCTGTAGGATCTCCAGAATGGTGTGCTATTCATAAAGTTTGTGATGATCCGGCCACAGGTCCTAATGTTGGAAGTGATGAATGGAAACGTTGTCACGCTAGAGGTGGTTGTCAATATAATTAATCATCATTTAATTTTCTGACGAAGTAATTTAAGGTTCGCATAATATATAACACCGTTATGTTGAATAGCCGTCTGCGAAAATATCTCTTCGCAGACGGCGACCATTTACACATAACGCCATTGTGCGAACCTGTGGTTATTTAGTTTTTAGCGGATATTTTGCGCGATTGATTTGTTCATTTCAGCTATCATAGTTTGCATGCTATTAATTAAGCTAACTGTTATGTTATAGCTCTGCATGACTTTTTGAATTTGTAATTGTGATTGAGAAACAAAATCAGATGCTCTATCTGATACGGTTTTGATAGCAGCTTTAACAGCATTTAGTTGACCTTGATCTAAAGTTTGACCTTTTGGAACGTAATCATTGATGTTCTTTCTGTCAACAGTAATATTATTTTTTTCCATAAATTTTCTGACATCGTCAGGAATCTCTTCTTTAGCTTTATCGCCTTCCTTAGCTACCTTAGCGATGATTTCATCAACTCGGTTAGCCATTTCCTGCGAATCTCTTGAAAAATTCGCTTTATTTTGCATTTCATTAAATTTTGATTGAGCTAAATTTGTTAGTAACTCCATGAATGTAAATAATACTTCTATGCCTTGAGATAATATAGGATCTTGGTTATAGCTATATCCATTATTATATGATCCCCAAATAGCATTACTGTTAAATGATCCTACTGGCGAATTAATCATAATTTATTTCCATGGTTTATAAAGGTTATTTTGGTTTTTTCCATTTTAAAAAATACATATAACGAATTTTTATTGTTAAAATCAATTTTAATGGCGAATGGAAGAACATAAGCACGCCTTTGGCGTGAGTATCGCGGCAAAGGCGCTCTATTTCTAGGCAATTCCCTTCTCGTCTTTTATACTCTGCTCTATGTACATCCCCAGACCTGCAAAACTGCTATTTCAATACGATGACGGATGGAACCTTTTCATCGAAAATAATCACGTAGATGAATGGCAACTACTCTCTGTCGAAAAGATGCTCGCCTGCAGCACCTGCGCTATGGGCGTTCGCCGTTATTGCTGTTCTTCACCTGAATGCTCTCATTCACGCTTCTTTTGTCAAACCTGTAAATCCAAAGCCTGCAGTGCGTGTGGCCTCAAAGGCACCGAACAGTGGATTGCCCAGCAGCGCCATATTTTGCCGGATTGCGAATGGCAACATATTACCCTCACTATGCCTCACCTACTTTGGCCTTTTTTTAACAATAACTGGTACTTGCTCAACCAACTCTTTCGCTGTGCAACCCGCGCCATGCTCAAAAACGCCAAGCGCCAAGGCCTCGAAATTGGCATTTTTTGTGCGCTGCATACTTACGGTCGCCAACTCAATCAACATCCGCATATTCATTTATCCGTCACGCGTGGGGGACTCACTCAATATGACACCTGGAAACCGATTTTCTTTAAAAAGAAAGACGTTGAAAAGGTCTGGCGCAGTGCGGTCATTCGACTCCTTAGGGATAACTATTTTCAGTTACAACCCAATAAATTACCTGGCTTCGGGCACATTCGCAATTATCAGACCTAGTGCCGTTACCTCAATGCCCAGTTTCAACGTTATTGGAAAGTACATTTTGCCAAAAAGACACGCGGGGCCTGGCATAATGTGAAATATCTGGGCCGTTATCTTAAACGTCCCCCTATCTCCGCTTCTCAATTGAAACACTACAGCGGCGGCACCGTGGTTCATCATTACTATGACCACCACAGCCAACAATGTCAACGATCACCGAAAACTGATCCACTTTTTATCTAAATCCGATCAATCAAAATTGATCCACTGTTTTACTCAGTTATTGCTCCTGAGCGCCGCTTATCTTTCAATCGGTAGCTTTCACCGCTTAATTGCAGTACATGCGAATGATGAAGTAAACGATCAAGCATAGCGGCAGTTAATGTTGCGTCATCAGCAAAAGCACTTGGCCATTGCCCAAATGATAGGTTACTCGTCAATATGACACTGCCATGCTCATAACGCTTGGCAATCACATTGAAAAACAGGTTTGCTTCTTCTCGCCCAAACGGCAGGTATCCAATCTCATCGATAATCAACAACTTCGGGGCCATCACCGAACGTGATAGATATTGTTTGAGCTTATTTTGTCGTTTGGCAGTTGAGAGTTGCAACATCAGTTCAGCTGCCGTGGTAAAGCGGGTTTTCTTCTTGGCCTGTACTGCTTTTAATCCTAACCCAATAGCTAAATGCGTTTTGCCTACACCGCTTGGGCCAAGCAACACGACATTTTCATTACGTTCAATAAACGTTAATGCGCTTAATTCCTGTATGTGTTGTTTGGGGATCCCCGTTGCAAACTTAAAATCGAACGTATTAAGTTCTTTATGTGCTGGGAATCCTGCCATCCGACTCAAAAGATTACGAGTTCGTTCATCTCGTTGTTGTTGCTCACATTTTAACAGGGACAGTAAAAACTCTCCGTAGCTTTTGTCTTGGGCAATGCATTTTTCGGCAAGTGATGACCAATGAGTCGGAATAGAATTTAATTTCAATGACTCACACAGGTGTTCAATTTGTTCATGCAATAACATGTTCACCTCCCAGTAATGCTTCGTATACGCTGATTGAGTGTTGCAAACTGACAGATTCAAGGGGCGGTACGATAGGGATATTAAGCGTATTAGTCTGTGGGATAGATTGGCAAACCCTTGCTGGTAAGGGTAGAAGAGACTTAACTTCCTTAGCTAATCTATCTGCTGGCTTCTCTAACGTTGTTCCATGAATTCGCTGATGGGCAACGCGTTGTAACCATGGACCCACTTTTGCATTAGCTATTTCAATATCCAGTTCAAGATTATGAGCACGAAGGTCGGTGTTTAATGGCACGATAAAGCTGTTTTTTTAAATAGTGGTTAAAGCGCTCTACTTTCCCTTTCGTTTTTGCCCTGTAGGGCTTGCAAGCCTTCAATTTAAACCCGTAATCTTTCGACATTTGAAGCATTTCGACATGTAATTTATGATCACCTTCTGCATAAGCATCCCGTTCGATGATGAGGGATTTTGCGTTATCACACAATACTTCCTGTGGTACACCACCAAAGTAGTCGAAAGCTTCTCTTAAACCTTGCTGCCACGATTCTGCTCGTTCATTATCAAAGAACTTTACATAACTCGCACGCGAATAGCCTAGCGTTGCAACAAACGCTTTCAGCGATTTTTTACCTCGCCGGATGCTGGTGAAGTCGATTTGCATTTGTTGACCTGGCTGTGTTTCAAAACGGACGACTACTTCGGGAACAATGCTTGGTTTAAATTGACAAACAAATCGGCGTAATTGAGCAATACCACCTTGATAGCCGTTTTCAACTACCTCATCAAATAAGACTGTTGCAGGGATCCAATCAGGTTTAGCCAGTTCAATTCGCTGAAGCAAATAAGGTTTAAAGGGGGATAATTTAGTCGGTTGTTGACTTCTTTTAGCATAAGTTGGCATTGTCTGTTGTTGTAAATGATGTTTTACGGTGTTACGGGATATACCCAACTCACTGGCAATTTTTCGAAGGCTTTGTCCTTGTGCAAAGCGAACATGAATATCCACAAATATCTCCTTGGTTAACATAAATTATCCGTACAAAAATGTGCGAATAATACCAAGTGGATCAGTTTTAGATGATCGTTAGTGGATCAGTTTTGCATGATCGGTGACAACAATACAGACGACAGACCTTATCCCAAGAAGAAATGATACGGCGTTATGTCAGTCATATCCCTGCGCGACATTTTAAGATGATCCGTTATTACGGTTTTTTAGCCAATCGCAAACGCGGGTGCTTATTACCGAAGGTGTATGAGGCGTTAGACATGATATCTCCTAATGTGCCTGAAAAACCTGGGTTTGGGGCCCTTATCAAAGGTTTTTTAAATACTGACCCGTACCAATGTATTTTATGTGGAAACCGATTGCGGTTTATGAGTGCGGAAAAGGAATACACGCCGTCACTTTACTGTCAGAAAGGCGGGATAAAATGGTCAAAACGATGGTTACAAACCGCAGCCTAGGAGTAGTGTGCCTATTATTAGGCTTTTAGATGATAATTTAACCGAATTACTGTTCTCATGGTTAATCAACGAGAAAACTGTCAGAATTTAATAGAAATATTGAGTTCAAAACACCTCTATTAATGCCTTACTGTATTGATTGAGATTCCTAACCTTGAACTTATTCGACTGTGGAGTTCAACTAAATCTTCGTAAAAGCTCTCATTTGTTCAGAAACTTGCCGAATTTTGTCTGCTAAATCATTAGTATTTTTTGCGTAATTTTGCGCATTGGTTGTTTGAAGTTCTCCTGTCAATTTATCTAGTTCTACTAATTTTGTGTCGTTAGCCGATTGTATTTGTGTAATACCTTGAGTGCTTTGACCTAAACTATTTCCAATTTGTCCTCCAATTTGAGCTGAGCCCAAATATTTACCCGCTCCGATTCCTGCCAGACCAACTACTCCTGCAGCTATTTGTCCCCATACTGACCATTTTGCTGCAGAATTTGCGTTATCTATTCCTTCACGTTTTTTATCCATTGAGGCAACTTGGATATTCCATTCTAGTTCTTGCTGTTTCTGGTTAAAGTCTTGCAAGGTGTTACGGAGTTTTTTAGCATTTCAGTTAGCATCATCATCAGTTCGTTGATTTGAGAAATGCTTTCCATACCATCACTGTATGACGATGTTTTATATTGAGTTATTGAATTTGTATCGTGTAAGGTTGATTGAATATTATCCATTATTATTTTCCTTTTCATGAAATATTGAAACAAAATATATGATAATTTTGCTTGTACTTGGTTAACTTAAACTTCTTTATCTTCTAATATTCAAAAGCGATCAATCAGTTAAATACCGGAATTGTTTAGTATAAATTAAATAGGGTATAAACGATGAAGTCAGGGTTATTTTCTGTAAATGCAATTTCCATTTACATTAGTCATTTGTTAATTAAATGTTACGTAATTAAGAGTGCATGACTCTTTAATTATGTACTAAAATTATGTACTCTTGTGCCAATTTGGCATTATTTTACTTAATTTTTTCTTTATTAATTCATTTTTTTAACATTTGCACATTTTAGTTTTGGTATGCTTTTTATACTTTTACTCAATTTTGATGTCGATAATAACTTTTATTTTGGTTGTTTTTTTTCTCTTTTATCTATCGCATTATGAACCATATCTTTTTTTGCCTCTTCTAGGTATTTTTCTACCATAAAATGTACCACATCAGTCCATTTGACTATTTTTCCTGTTTTTATTGATACATCTAATGCCGCTCTTTCGATTTTCATGTGTGTTGCTTCTGTGAAAGCAATTTGTTTTCTGCTCATTTTTTCTCCTATTTTTTAGTCTTTATATTATGTCGACATGTTTACTATTTTTCATGTTTACAAATTTACTTAATTACTTGTCTGTTTTGGTTTATATCTAAAAATAATAATTTCGACATGTTTAAATGTTGACATATTGAAATATAGTTAGCTGAAAGCAGAACAGGACTTTATTCATGATTGATCTTCTTGAGCTTCAGATTCCATTTAAAGATGAGTATGTGATGAGAACGTCTCGTGATAAGGATCATGGCGGAGGATCTATCGATTTTATGCAGATTGCTAAATTAAGCGGTATTCGGCTATCTGCTCGCGATGTGGAATTTGAAATAAAAGGCGATTTATCTGTTCAGGGATTAGCGCATCCTTTTGAATCGTTACCAACGCATTTTGCCAGTTTGGGCATGAAGATTTATCAGGGAACTCATTTGATTTTCCCGCGCGTCAATCTTAAGGCTTCACCTGCCAAGCTCTTACAGGGGCATAATGTGTTTGGTTCAACCAATATTGCATTATGTGGTCTGGAGTTAATCACTAATTTAGCGGCTTCTATGCCACATCTTTTTAATTTGTTAGACGTAACGAATACCGAAGTTTCTGAGCTTCATACAACGTTATCAGTAAGATTACCGACGGAAAGTATTTGTAAACAGGTGATTGCCTATTTCAAAAATATCAGTCATGGACAAACCAAAGCCACGAAATCAAACGATTATGAATCAACCGTCTATTTTAACCGTGGCTCTAAACATAGGGAATTGTGTATTTATTATAAAGCGTTTGAACTGGCAAAACGTTTGGGTGAAATACAAAGAAAATTACGCGTTAATCCCAATGATGAGGTGTTGCTTAATCAGTTTGCCATTTTAAATGATAAACGCCTGACGGATTTTGCCAATAACCTGTTGAGGTTAGAAGGGCGATTGAAAAAACGGTTTTTAAAAGATAATCAGATCCCGATTAATTTTTCGGCGCTTTGTCTTTATCAACAACACTATGAACGTGATGGGGCTAATTTAATTTACGATCTGTGGATGAAAAGTTTTGATGATTTGCTGACGGCATTGAGGGGAATGGAAATGAATATTTATGATGATGAACATATTTTTGAACGATTAAAATCACATTATTATTCTACTACGCCAAAAGGCAACATTTCATACTCTAAAGCGCAACGGATATTTGGTTTTTATCGTCGTTTAGTGAATGAGGGTTATTTAAATGTTTTTAATTCTCTGGCAAAAAGAACATTTTATAATAATTTAATCTTATTAACCGATATTGGCATCAGTAAATCACAATTACAAAATCTCACGGGCGACAAATCTAACGTCATTCCTTTTTATAAAGTTATCAATATTGATTTTGCACAACAGCGTCCTGACTGGTATGTCGAGCCTGTGAGTGTTTTTGAACGTCAAAATAATATTTATTCATTTAAACAAGTTGCAAACGCTTAAATCAAGAAAGGTGAACCATTATGGCTGCATTGCCCTTATATCAAACGGTAATTAGTGGAAAAGTGACCCGTGTCAGTACGTCTAATGATGGACATGTTTATACCACCGTTATTTTACCCGCACCTGACCCTTATTCTAAACCGCCTATAGTCAAAATTCGTTCTAAACGGCGTGTGGGGGCGATTGATTCAGAAGTGAATGAATTGGTTTGCCGTATTTCCGGTTTTGAGCGTTCGTTTAGATATCACGATAAGCAGACAGGGCAACCCTTAACGGGTCATAACGTTGAAATGTTTCTCGATCTAGTGGAATAGGTAATGGCTATGGCTGCTCAGGAAAATAATATTGTTGGTAAGATTTGCTCAAAAGTCATGAATGACTGCCAAGTAATTGAACTGACGGTAAAAGAGTTGCCATATCAGGAACTCCTTAATATTGATTATTCAGTCGCGGCACAATTTTGGGGGATTCCTTTTACCACGGTAATTGGTCTTTGGTTATTTTCCAAGGGTCTGGGTGCAGTAATTAATATGATGAAAGGTGTTTAATTATGTTGACTAAATTAAGTTTAAATAAGTTTTTTAACAAACTTAATCTGCGCACTTTATATTTAAGTGTAGGTATTGGTTTATTCGGTGCTTTTAGTTCTGCAATGTCATTTGCCGAAGCAGCGACAGGGACAAGTACGGCTATTGATTACACGCAATTAACGAACTCCCTTAATTTCAATTCTGTCATGACGGGTATTTTAGCGGTTGCAGGTGGTCTTATTGCCGTTTATGCAGGCATGGCGGGCGTTAAGTGGGTTTTGCGTATGGTACGGGGTGCGTAACAAGGAGAGGGGCAAATTAATGCCCCTTTATATCGATGCTGACAATCGGATTTTATTTTCTGTGTTTTTTGTGGGGGCTGTTATGCGCCTGGGCAGTCATACAAGGGTTGGATTGATATTGTTGTTTTTAACGTCTTATGCTTATGCTGAAACGTGGGAGACTTTGGATAAAAGTACGTTTGATATCGATGTTATTTCTAAATCAAAAGATGTTAAGAGTGAAGACGGAACGCTTAAACGTGTTGAATATATTGATTTAACTATGCAGCAGCAGGCTTGTAGTGAGGCTAAACAATCTGCTCATAATTTATTCGATAATATGAAATCTATTTATGCTGAAGTTTACCCTGATTCACAATTTAAATTTGAGGTTAGCGAGTGTTTTTATGATGGTTCTCCGACTGAGAAAATTGTTGATTCTTACGGTGATAGTTTTTGGTTAAAAGCATCCGTTATCGGTGAGATTAAAAGGACGGTTTCTGATACTGAAAATAATAATAAGGATTTACAAACGCCGGAAGAAGTTTGCATGAATAAAAGTTCGATATCGGGTTCATTTTATACAAAAAAAGTGGGTAGTAATTATTATGCCAATGTTGATGGTTGTGAATATATTGCTAATGATGATGTATTGCTCTGTGGTGAAAAGTCGGGCACTTGTTATGCTAAATGGAATCCGACAGGAAAAACGGTAGAAGATGGAAATGGAAAAGATAATGAGAAAGAAAAAAGTGATAATAAAATTTCGGGGCAATCACCAAATGTCAATAAGGTTTTAGAATCATCTTCAGATTTCCCGCCTGTTCAACACGTTTATAATCCGGTTTCGGGGCAATCTGATTTTATTTCACCCAGTGAAAGAGAATGTGCTGATATTGTCTATCCAACGTATCAGAATGTGACAAGTTATGACGATTCGGGCAATCCTGTTGTTCGTAAAGAGCCATTCAAATTTTATAATACCTTTAATTTTATGGGGAATAATTATTTACAAAAATATGGTTGTTTATATGTGCGGACATCAGAAGGGTACAAGCCGAGTACATCTCGTGCCGTTTATGAGGCTTTTGATACAGGTAAATTAAATGATTGTACTTGGAAAAGTGGTTTTACCGAGGTTCATAACTGCTCTTATCGTGGGGAGCGTCCAAAAACACAGACAGATTCAACTAAATATTCGGGTAGTACGGGCATAAATGATGCAATTCCTTCTAATGAAGGCAATGCTAATAGTAAATCTGGCGCCAGTAGTTTAGGCAGTGCGGTTAATATTTTTCCTTCATCAGGAACCCGTCAAGCGGGTGTCAGTTCATCTTCAGGCGTTGCTTCACATTCTGGTCAATCTTCTGGCTCAACAGGTAACGGGCAAGGAACCGATTTATCACATCCCGATAATAATGAGCCGGATTTAGATTCACCGACGGCAGAATCAATATTATCGCCATTGCAGCATCTTTTTCCATTTTTGGAAAATTTCAATTTGCCGGAACGGACAGCGTCATGCCCAGTAGCGACTTTTGAGGTGTTTGAGCAGCGTTTTGTCATTGATGCTCATTGTACCTTGTTTGAAAGCATTCGTGGGTTGTTAACCCTGTTTTCAATGATTATCTGGTCATTTCTGGGATTACGGATTGTATTGTCTTCTTAAGGGGATTAAGTGATGTATGCCTTGATTGTGTCTGCATTTAATTTTTTATTAGGGTTTGTTTTTAGAACGCTGACCATTAAATTTATCGTATTTTCAGCGCTGTTTTTAGTGGTCACTGAATTTGTTCCTGTTTTGTTAGCTTTATTACCCACGTCAACGAATTTACCGGAGTTGATTGGTCAACTTCCTGATAGTGTCTGGTATTTTATGAATTTGTTTGCGGTGATAACGGGGATTAAGATTGTGATTTCGGCTTATCTGACCCGCTTTATTGTGCGCCGTATTCCGGTGATAGGGTGATGTATGGCGATTTCAGCTTATGTCGGTATCCCAAGAAGCGGTAAATCCTATGAAGTGGTTTGCAATGTTATTATTCCCGCTTTTATGAAAGGTCGCCGGATTGTGACGAATATCTACGGTATTTCAGCAGAAAAAATCAGGATTTATTGTCTTGATAAAAAGAAAGCCGATGAGTCTCAATTAGGTGAAATTATCTGCGTTGATAATGAACAGGTTAAAGAGGCTGATTTTTTCCCATTTAAAACACAAACGGGTATTGCAGAAGACACTTTTTGTCAGGCGGGTGATTTGATTTGCATTGATGAAGCGTGGCGAATTTGGGAAAACAACAGGATACCGCAACAACATCGCTCATTTATAGCTGAGCATGGTCATTTTGTTAATACAGAAGGTTTTACCTGTGATTTAGTGGTATTAAATCAGTCGGTGGCTAATTTACCGTGTTTTATCAAAGATAGGATTGAGACGACTTACAGAATGACCAAACTGGTGGCGTTAGGGTTACGAAATCGCTATCGGGTCGATGTTTATTCAGGGATTAAACTGTTTAAAAATAATCGCACTTCATCCTATCAGTGCAGTTATGACAAGGCGATTTTTCCACTTTATCATTCTTATGAAGGGGGGCAAGGACAAGAGCAGGTGGTGGATAAACGTCAGAGTATTTTTAATCAATCTAAATTCTGGTTATTAACATCAGGATTGTTGTTACTGGTTATTGTTTCCGTTTATTTTCTTTATCAATTCTTTAGTGGTAACGGGATTACGCCCAAAAATCGGCCTATCTCTGAATCAGTTGATAAATCAGTGACTACTCAAAAATCACATCAAAATTCGTCGGCGCAAAATTTATCCGGTCAATGGCGTATTGCGGGCAAAATTAGTCAGCGAGGGCAAGCATGGGTGGTATTACTTAATCAGCAGGGGCAAATCCGGCTTGAGCCGTTATCTCAATTTCGTTTTTATGGTTTGCGGATGACGGGCAACATTGATGGTGACGTTGTCACAACCTATTCGGGAGGCATGAAATGAAAAGGGCATGGATAGGGGTGTTGTTAGCGGTAAGTCCGTTATTAATGGCTAAAGGCGTGATGATGGAACTGGATAACGTGCCTTTACCGCAAGCGTTGAATGTCTTGTATAGGTATGTTTTTGAGCGTCCTTTCATGCTATCACCAGAATTAATCAATGACCCTCGTAAAGTGACCTTTCGTATTACGCCAGAAATTGATGAACGGGCTTTCATTAAGCGCTATCTAAATAATTTACAGATTGCCATTCATGAACGTAATGGGATTGATTATTTAGTTTCCTTTACGCCAAAAACACCCACAGTAGTCATGGAAACCTATGTTTATCAGCCACGTTATCGCTCAGTAGAGTATTTATCGGATTTATTACGCAGCCAGTTTGACGGTAATTTTAATTCGCCTCGTAGTGGTATTTCAGTGGGGCAAATCGCACCCGAAAAGACCGGGGCGGGGACGGCTTCGGATTTTCTGAACCGGACAGGCGATGTACTGGTTTATTATGGTACTAAAGCCGATATTGCCCGATTAAAAGTATTGTTACCTAAAATTGATATTGTGACGGATGAGGTTATTGTTTCTGCCTATGTTTTTGAAGTGCAAACTGCTGAACGTAACGGGTCAGGTTTGGCATTGGCGGCCAAACTGGTTTCAGGTAAATTTAATATTGGTATCGGTAAAGAAGCCGGATTTGATAATTTTGTTCGTTTTAATTTAGGTTCATTAGATGCGTTATATGAATTATTTCGTACGGATAGCCGTTTTCATGTGGTGAGTTCACCTAGATTAAGAGTGAAGAATGGAGCTCAAGCATCATTTTCTGTTGGTTCTGATGTGCCTGTATTAGGTAAGGTGAGTTATTCTGATAATAAGCCTGTGCAGTCAATAGAATATCGTTCCAGTGGGGTTATATTAAATGTACGTCCGCAAATCCGGCAACAGGGTGTAGATTTAACCATTGACCAGTAGTTATCAAATTTTGCCAAAACTGAAACAGGTGTCAATAATAGTCCAACATTGATTAAACGTCAGGTCAATACGCAAGTGAGCGTTGCTGATGGCGATATTATTTTGTTAGGCGGTTTGGCTGAGAATAAAGTGACTGAAGTCGATACCGGATTTTCATTTTGCCGAAGGGCTGGTTTACGGGGCGTCGGCAGAAAATAATAAACTGATATTTTAGTGATTTTGCAGGTGAAGAAGGTTCAGCGATGAAGGCAGGCAGCGTACCACAGCATTAGCGAGGAACGCGGCCTGTCTGAAGAGGCGAACCGACGTAGCCGGTAAGAAAATAAAACGTCGGTTTGTTGTATTACATGTTGTTTGTTGCGTTAAGTTGTTTTAGCGCTGTATAGCCAGACTTCGATCTGACTATACAGCTATCACATAAACCTGACTGGAGGTCTATATGACTGTGTTCGATCCTACTCAATATCCGGAATTACGCAATCTTTTTCCTGAATTAACGCCAGTACAGTTTGAAACGGCATTGTTATTTGCTTTTGGCATTCCACAAAAAGAAATCTCAGTGTTGCGTTCAGTGGCGTATAAAGTGGTGAGACAGACGATAACAGAATCCAGAATGAAATTTGAGCCAGCCTCATTAACGGGATTATTAACGGTATTTCATGTTCGATTGGTGTTATTTGCCTTGTATGATTGCCAGCAACGCATTTGTAAGACATAAAAGATGGTCAATCTAGGTGTTTAACGCACCTAGGGTATTTTATTCGATGAGATAATATCGATGCGGTATTAGGTTATAACTTCTAAAATTAATCGTAAATACCGCCACTTCTGATTTTGAGTCGCATCACACCATCAGGAAACCCGCTACTTTATGGCGGGCTTTTATTTCTGCTTCCCCACAATTAAAAAAATCACAGAACAGCTATAGGTTATTATCGGTTGGTATATACAATGGTGTTGCAGTATGTAAATCGGAGGGGCTGTGACTATACCACAATCGTAAGCTTTACGTATAATACCTGATATTGAATATCAATAAGTATAATTAAGATATAAATTGACTTAAATTAATAGGGCTATTATTTCATGAATAATATAAATGTTTTTTCATCTATTTCTTCACCAGAGCGACAAGAGCTCAGTATTATTAATAATGCTCCTGTGATTAAATCACCGTTACCGCAATCTCCTATACCGAATGAAATATTATTAAATATGGTAGGTGAGAAAACCGGGAAAATCACCTATCAGCAGGCAGACGAGGCTTTAGGAAGGGTGTTAACTGTTTTCCACAACACAGAGAATCTGACTCTAAAAAATATCGAGAAAGTGTCAATTAACGATTTATTTTTACTCTCATCAACTCTTAGTTTAAAGATATTCGGTGATACTGCTAATTCAGTCGCTAAGGCTAGTAAATTGATGACGGATACTCAAGCGTTTTTACGTGATCAAAACGTTAAGGCATTTCAAGAAGAATTGGCAAAAAAAATTGAGCAATCCGAAAAAAATAAATGGCTAGTTCTTTTCGATTGGATAGTTGGTGTGGCTGAAATAGCTTATGGCGCGGTGTTGACTTGTCTTGGACAACCCGCAGGTCCAGTTTATATCGCCGCGGGTGTGGCAGGTATAGTCAAAGCTATTGCTGAAACAGCAATATATTTTGGTATAGGTGATAAAGAAATGTGGCAAAAAGTTGCTGATGCAGCATTTTACGTGCAAACAGTACTTGAAGTTGGTGCAGTTATTTTAGATGTTTGCAAAGCTGGAGCATTAGTAACGTTGGGTAGAGGGATCATGAAAGGAACACAAATTATTTTAAAAGAGATGATCCCCCAATTAACTCAAGCAGTTTTAAAGAACTCAATAAAGGAAGGTTTTAAAGCAATGAAGGCACTCGCTGAGAAATTTTATGAGATGTTTGTTCGTGAAATAATGCCTTATATTACAAAACTTAAATCACCTAAAAACGCTATAGAAGCAGGTGCTACCATTTTGAATGGCGTGACTAATGGTGGTCTAGCTATTGCTAAAGGAAGTATTTATTTAGATAAAGCTGGACTTCAAAAAGAGATTGAAGAGTTAATGCTTGAGCAGAATTTCTTTGAATTTTGTTTTGACTGGTATGATAAAATGAAAGAACAGCAACAAAAAACGCTTAAAAATCTTGTAGATAAGCAAGCCGATAGTTTGGAAGGCGCTAGTAAAAACATAAGTGAGACAGGGATGTTACAGGCACGTATTGCTAGCTCGATTGTTTAGTAATTTAGTTTTCTTAGTAACAAATATTTTTAAAATGTCCGTCAGGACATGGAAGGCGGCAGATTGAAATCACAAAGATAACTGAATGGAAAACCGCCGAAGCCAGGAGGGACTTATCGGGTAGCAATGAACCCTCGCGTTAGCGCTCCTGCTAAGCCATCTTTTTACGATAAATAAAGCGACTGAGTAGTTTGAGGGTCGAAGACAAGCGAATCGTTTAGCGATATTTTGTTTGTTTTTTAATTTCACACCAAATCAATAAAACAATAAAATGATTATTCCTAGATTAATATTCCATAATATACCATCAAGGTTCGCATAATAGGTGTTATGTCAGGTACAAGCCTCGATGGGGTTGATGTTGTTTTGGCAGAAATTGATGACCAAAATGTGGTTCAGTTAGGTGCGATTGCCTTTCCCTTTCCTATGGAATTAAAAAAACAAATCTTGTCTATATGTCAAGGTCAAGCGGTCACTTTAGCAACAATAGGTGAAATTGATTATCAGCTCGGCACGTTATATGCTGATGCGATCAATTATCTATTGAAACAGCAATCATTACTGGCCACAGAGATTACCGCAATAGGGTGTCATGGGCAAACCGTTTGGCATCAACCTACTGGCCAAAAGCCTTTTACTATGCAATTAGGCGATAATAATAGAATTGTTGCGTTAACTAACATCACCGTAGTAGGTGATTTTCGTCGTAGGGATATGGCGTATGGTGGGCAAGGAGCTCCTTTAGTACCGGCTTTTCATCATAAGGTAGTTAGCCATCCAGATGAAAATCGCATTATTTTAAATATTGGCGGCATCGCAAATCTTACTACTTTATTTGGGAATTCAATAATTAAAGGCTATGATACCGGACCAGGAAATATGCTGTTGGATATCTGGGCCAATCAACATTTAAATAAACCTTATGATAATAATGGCGATTGGGCGCGATCGGGTCAGGTTAATGAGTTGCTTTTGGCTGATATGTTAGCGGATCCTTATTTTAAGCGGCCAGCACCAAAAAGTACGGGTAGAGAATATTTTAATGCTGCTTGGTTACAAAAATATCTAACACCTTACATAAGTTTATCGGCACAGGATGTCCAGGCGACATTAACGCAATTAACCATCCGTTCAATTGTTGATCAAGTTTTACTTTATGATCAGGTCGATTGCTTATTGGTTTGTGGTGGAGGCGCTAAAAATAGCTATCTTATGGCAAGCTTAAGCGAATTATTAAGCCATATTGTGGTGGCAACGACAGATAAATATGGTTTGAGTGGTGATAATATGGAAGCTTTAGCCTTTGCGTGGTTAGCAGCTCGTACCTTATCGAGTATGCCAGGCAATTTACCCTCTGTAACTGGTGCTAGCCAGGAAACCATATTAGGCGCAATTTACCCGGCCAATAATGTATAACATGCTATCCATCATAATAAGACAGAGGCAAAAAAATGGCAGAAAAAAATCAGTTGGATATTGCTAATTTAAGACGGGAATATACTCAAGGGGGTTTAAGGCGTAAGGATTTAACCGACGATCCATTGGTTTTATTCGAGCGTTGGTTAGAACAGGCGTATGAAGCAAAATTAGCCGATCCGACAGCCATGTGTGTTGCGACGGTAGATAGCGATGGACAACCCTATCAACGAATTGTATTACTCAAGCATTATGATAAAGATGGACTCATATTTTATACCAACTTATCGAGTCGCAAGGCACAACATATTGCCCATAACAATAAGGTCAGTTTGCTATTTCCCTGGTATCAGTTAGAGCGACAGGTTTGTTTCCTGGGTGAAGCAGAAAAACTCTCCCCACTTAAGGTAATAAAATATTTTCAAAGTCGACCAAAAGATAGTCAAATAGCGGCCTGGGTTTCACGGCAATCGGCAAAAATCTCGGCTAGAAGCCTATTAGAAAATAAATTTTTTGAATTAAAACAAAAATTTAAAAATGGTGAAATTCCTTTACCTAGTTTTTGGGGCGGATATCGCGTCAGATTTAACAGTGTTGAATTTTGGCAAGGTGGTACTAAACGGCTACATGATCGATTTTTGTATCAATGGCAACAAGATCATTGGCAAATTGATCGCTTGGCGCCTTAATCGGAAAAAATGATTTTTAACTGGCACTTATTTGACTAGCGTTTTATTCTATTGCGCTTATTTATATTATATTTATCCACAAAATTGACGAAATAAAAAAATTGATGGAGTTATTGATGGTTAGCAAGAACCTAATTGAACAATTGCAAGAGCGGGGTTTAATTGCCCAGTTGACGGATGAAAAGGCATTAATAGAGAAACTATCCCAGGGATCTGTGACACTCTATTGTGGTTTTGATCCAACCGCTGATAGCTTGCACTTAGGGCATTTAGTTCCTTTGCTATGTTTAAAGCGTTTTCAGCAGATGGGACACCAACCGGTAGCTTTAGTGGGTGGGGCAACAGGTTTAATTGGCGATCCCAGTTTTAAAGCCACTGAACGTAAATTAAATACTAGCGAAACGGTGCAGCAATGGGTTGAAAAAATTCGTCAACAGGTTTCGCCATTTCTTGATTTTGATTGTGGTAACAATAGCGCTAAGGTCGTTAATAATTATGACTGGTTTGGTCAAATGGATGTCTTAACCTTTTTGCGCGATATTGGCAAACATTTTTCAGTTAATCAAATGATTAATAAAGAAGCTGTTAAACAACGTCTTGAGCGCGATGATGCAGGTATCTCTTTTACTGAGTTCTCCTATAATCTGCTGCAATCTTATGATTTTGCTAACCTTTGCTATCAACATAATGTTGAATTACAGATAGGTGGCTCTGATCAATGGGGCAATATTACTTCAGGTATTGATCTGACTCGTCGTCTATTTCAAAAACAAGTTTTTGGTCTAACGGTACCGCTAATTACTAAATCTGATGGCACTAAATTTGGCAAAACGGAAGCGGGCGCAGTTTGGTTAGATCCGCAAAAAACCAGTCCATATAAGTTTTATCAATTCTGGGTGAATACCGCCGATGCGGATGTTTATCGTTTTCTTAAATTTTTTACTTTTATGCCAATTGAAGAAATTGACGCATTGCAAGAAGAAGATCAAAACAGTGGTAAAGCGCCGCGAGCGCAGTATGTATTAGCGGAAAAAGTCACCCAGTTAGTACATGGCGATGAGGGCTTACAGGCTGCTAAGCGGATCACAGAAAGCCTATTTTCCGATACCATTGCTGCTTTAACCGCAGCAGATTTTGCCCAGTTAGCGCAAGATGGCATGCCGATGATCAAATTAAATTCAGGGGCAGATTTACAGCAGGCATTAGTCGAGGCTAAATTGGTTCCTTCACGCGGCCAGGCAAGAACGATGATAAGCTCAAAGGCGGTGGCGATTAATGGCGAGAAATGTGTTGATCCTGAATATATTTTTACTGCTGAAGATCGCCTATTTGGTCGCTATTCTTTAATTAGGCGTGGAAAAAAACATTACTGTTTAGTTAATTGGCAATAATGCGTGTACCGCAGCGTAAATTTAATCATATTAAGATTTATCCAACGTAGCGATCAACTTATTGGAATTTATTAGATTAATTACTAACATGTTAATTACATATTTAGCTAGTAATGATTTTATTTTATAACAGCAACGATTATTAAAAAATAAAAATAAATGAGTGGTATATGAAAAGCGTTCTTTCAATTCAGTCGCATGTTGTTTTCGGCCATGCGGGTAATAGCGCCACGGTTTTTCCCATGCAACGGCTGGGAATTGATGTCTGGCCGCTGAATACTGTTCAATTTTCTAATCATACACAATATCCACAATGGATAGGTAGTGTCATGTCCTCTGAACATTTAACGGATATTGTTAACGGTATTGCTAAAATCCATAAACTAAAACATTGTGATGCGGTTCTGACGGGCTATATTGGTTCTGCTGAACAAGGAAAAGCAATTGTTGATATTTTTAGACAGACCAAAATAACAAATCCTGCTGCTTGGTATTTCTGTGATCCGGTGATGGGGCATGCTGAAAAGGGCTGTATTGTGACCCCGGGAGTAGCTGAATTTTTATGTAATGAAGCTTTACCTATCTGCGACATAATGGCGCCTAACCTGTTAGAGCTGGAAACATTGGTTGGAAAATCGATTACTAATGTGGAGCAAGCGCTATCAGCGGCGAGAGAATTGTGTCAAAAAGGCCCTAAAACCATTTTAGTAAAACATCTTAGTCGTGCTGGTTATCATACCAACTGTTTTGAAATGTTATTAGTGACCGAAGCGCATTGCTGGCATATTAGTCGGCCCCTAATTGATTTTGGTAAACAGCAACCGGTTGGGGTTGGCGATTTAACCAGTGGCTTATTGCTAGTCAATTTATTAAACGGTAAATCGTTATCTAGCGCATTAGAGCACGTCGCCGCTGCGGTTTATGAAGTGATGTTAAAAACCAAAGCAATGAAACAATATGAATTACAACTGATTGCAGCACAAGATAAGATGGTAAATCCTACTCATTACTTTAAAGCAGTACAGCTTGATTAACCCTGTTATCGAATGATATTGCTCTTCGAATTAATGTAAACTTGAAGAGCAAAAAATAAAAAACCAATTTAGATTAAACCTTCTGCCGTTAATGCTTCTTGTACACTTTTACGTGGGCTAATTTTTTCTTCAATATACTGTTTTAGATGTTGATATTGACTAAGATCCACATTAACGGCTGTAGCCCAACGATAAATAGTAAAAAGATAAGCATCAGCAATTGTAAAGTGTTCACCGCAGATAAATTTCCGCTTAACCAACAAATTTTCCATATAGCTGAATTTTGTGATCAAGGATTTTATCACTATCTCGCGGTAATTATCTGGCGTTAAAGGAGAAAATAGCGGACTAAAACCTTTATGTAATTCCGTTGCAATATAGTTAACTAATTCTAGCTGATGATAACGTTGCAAGCTGCCCATGGGTGCGATTAATTTATCATTTAATCCTGCGGCTTGATCGGCAATATATTGTAAAATAATCGCATTTTCCGTCAAAATATCATGGTTATCTAACTGTAATACCGGTACCTGGCCTTTAGGATTAATAGTATAAAAATCCGCTTCTTTCTCGGTACATGGTTAGGAATCTCAATCAATACAGTAAGGCATTAATGGAGGTGTTTTGAACTCAATATTTCTATTAAATTCTGACAGTTTTCTCGTTGATTAACCATGAGAACATTAATTCGGTTAAATTATCATCTAAAAGCCTAATAATAGGCACACTGCTCCTAGGCTGCGGTTTGTAACCATCGTTTTTTGACCATTTTATCCCGCCTTTCTGACAGTAAAGTGACGGCGTGTATTCCTTTTTCCGCACTCATAAACCGCAATCGGTTTCCACATAAAATACATTGGTACGGGTCAGTATTTAAAAAACCTTTGATAAGGGTGTCACCGATCATCTAAAACTGATCCACTTGGTATTATTCGCACATTTTTGTACGGATAATTTATGTTAACCAAGGAGATATTTGTGGATATTCATGTTCGCTTTGCACAAGGACAAAGCCTTCGAAAAATTGCCAGTGAGTTGGGTATATCCAGCTAACCGTAAAACATCATTTTACAACAACAGACAATGCCAACTTATGCTAAAAGAAGTCAACAACCGACTAAATTATCCCCTTTAAACCTTATTTGCTTCAAGGAATTGAACTGGCTAAATACTGTTGATTGATCCCTGCAACTTATTTGATGAGGTAGTTGAAAACGGCTATCAAGGTGGTATTGCTCAATTACGCCGATTTGTTTGTCAATTTAAACCAAGCATTGTTCCCGAAGTAGTCGTCCGTTTTGAAACACAGCCAGGTCAACAAATGCAAATCGACTTCACCAGCATCCGGCGAGGTAAAAAATCGCTGAAAGCGTTTGTTGCAACGCTAGGCTATTCGCGTGCGAGTTATGTAAAGTTCTTTGATAATGAACGAGCAGAATCGTGGCAGCAAGGTTTAAGAGAAGCTTTCGACTACTTTGGTGGTGTACCACAGGAAGTATTGTGTGATAACGCAAAATCCCTCATCATCGAACGGGATGCTTATGCAGAAGGTGCTCATAAATTACATGTCGAAATGCTTCAAATGTCGAAAGATTACGGGTTTAAATTGAAGGTTTGCAAGCCCTACAGGGCAAAACGAAAGGGAAAGTAGAGCGCTTTAACCACTATTTAAAAACAGCTTTATCGTGCCATTAAACACCGACCTTCGTGCTCATAATCTTGAACTGGATATTGAAATAGCTAATGCAAAAGTGGGTCCATGGTTACAACGCGTTGCCCATCAGCGAATTCATGGAACAACGTTAGAGAAGCCAGCAGATAGATTTGTAATGGTCAACAAATTCTGTAGAAGATCTAAGCGGCATTTTTTAGTTCATGATATTTTTGATGTGGCGTTAAATAACCAATCGTTGAATGGCGTCGATAATAATTGTAAAACTGAATATAATTTTCAACTTCACAGACAACAGATTGATGATTCATAAACGATAAACGGTTAAGTCTTTCTGTCTTTAAACTCCTAAAAAATCTTTCCATCACGGCATTATCGAGGCAATTACCTCGCCGACTCATGCTTTGAGTTATTTTCCGTTCAAAGAGGTGCGCCCTAAACTCCTCCGATGAATATTGGCAACCTTGATCTGAATGGAACATCAAACTTGTCGTATCCGGTAATTGCCGTTCAATTGCGTTATCTAAGGCTTCTTTCACTAATTTCGAATCCGGTTTTGTTGATAAGGCATAACCAATAATTTCTTTGGTGGCTAAATCCAACACACAGGCTAAATAGCTCCACCCATAGTGATGTCTAATATACGTGATATCCCCGACATAATAGTGATTATGCTGTTCAGGGGAAAATTGTCGTTTAAGCAAATTAGGGGCATATCGATGTTCGTTACCCGATGAGTGATAGTAGTGCTTTTTCGTTGGTCTAATTGCAACTAATTGATTTAATTTCATGATGTTCGATATTTTATAAGTGCCAATTTGGTGCCCTAAACCCTTTAACTCGGCTTGAATACGTCTTTTGCCATAAATTTGACCCGATGTATAAAAATACGTTTGATTTCGCCACACAGTCTTTCATTTTCAACTGTCGGTATTTTCGTTTCATAATAAAAACTACTGCTGCTTACTTCAAAAAGATGGCATAACTCAGTGACCGTAAAATTGGGGTACATGATTTTCAGTTGCTTCACGATTTTGAGTTTTGATTGTCGAGGATGAAGTAAGCCGCGGCTTTTTTTAATATGTCATTATCCCTCTGAGCACGCTTAAGTTGAACTTCTAATTCTTGTATGCGCTGTTGCTCGGGTGTTAACGCTTTTGATTTTACAGGCGTATTCCCATTTAACTCGGCAAGATATTGTTGCTTCCATCGTGATACGGCAGATTTACCCGCACCGGATATTTTTTCAACTTGGATATTGCTATATCCACCTTCAACCATGAGTTTTGCATATTCCAGTTTTTGCTTTCCGCTAAAGGTTACTTTTACTTTTCGGGTCATATTTATACCTATAAGATTTTGCTTAATTATAAGCTATAAATCTCTACAGTTTTATTAGACCACTACAATTAGCTAAGGAAGTTAAGTCTCTTCTACCCTTACCAGCAAGGGTTTGCCAATCTATCCCACAGACTAATACGCTTAATATCCCTATCGTACCGCCCCTTGAATCTGTCAGTTTGCAACACTCAATCAGCGTATACGAAGCATTACTGGGAGGTGAACATGTTATTGCATGAACAAATTGAACACCTGTGTGAGTCATTGAAATTAAATTCTATTCCGACTCATTGGTCATCACTTGCCGAAAAATGCATTGCCCAAGACAAAAGCTACGGAGAGTTTTTACTGTCCCTGTTAAAATGTGAGCAACAACAACGAGATGAACGAACTCGTAATCTTTTGAGTCGGATGGCAGGATTCCCAGCACATAAAGAACTTAATACGTTCGATTTTAAGTTTGCAACGGGGATCCCCAAACAACACATACAGGAATTAAGCGCATTAACGTTTATTGAACGTAATGAAAATGTCGTGTTGCTTGGCCCAAGCGGTGTAGGCAAAACGCATTTAGCTATTGGGTTAGGATTAAAAGCAGTACAGGCCAAGAAGAAAACCCGCTTTACCACGGCAGCTGAACTGATGTTGCAACTCTCAACTGCCAAACGACAAAATAAGCTCAAACAATATCTATCACGTTCGGTGATGGCCCCGAAGTTGTTGATTATCGATGAGATTGGATACCTGCCGTTTGGGCGAGAAGAAGCAAACCTGTTTTTCAATGTGATTGCCAAGCGTTATGAGCATGGCAGTGTCATATTGACGAGTAACCTATCATTTGGGCAATGGCCAAGTGCTTTTGCTGATGACGCAACATTAACTGCCGCTATGCTTGATCGTTTACTTCATCATTCGCATGTACTGCAATTAAGCGGTGAAAGCTACCGATTGAAAGATAAGCGGCGCTCAGGAGCAATAACTGAGTAAAACAGTGGATCAATTTTGATTGATCGGATTTAGATAAAAAGTGGATCAGTTTTCGGTGATCGTTGACAAGGGCCCCAAACCCAGGTTTTTCAGGCACATTAGGAGATATCATGTCTAACGCCTCATACACCTTCGGTAATAAGCCCCGCGTTTGCGATTGGCTAAAAAACCGTAATAACGGATCATCTTAAAATGTCGCGCAGGGATATGACTGACATAACGCCGTATCATTTCTTCTGGGATAAGGTCTGTCGTCTGTATTGTTGGCTGTGGTGGTCATAGTAATGATGAACCACGGTGCCGCCGCTGTAGTGTTTCAATTGAGAAGCGGAGATAGGGGGACGTTTAAGATAACGGCCCAGATATTTCACATTATGCCAGGCCCCGCGTGTCTTTTTGGCAAAATGTACTTTCCAATAACGTTGAAACTGGGCATTGAGGTAACGGCACCAGGTCTGATAATTGCGAATGTGCCCGAAGCCAGGCAATTTATTGGGTTGTAACTGAAAATAGTTATCCCTAAGGAGTCGAATGACCGCACTGCGCCAGACCTTTCAACGTCTTCTTTTAAAGAAAATCGGTTTCCAGGTGTCATATTGAGTGAGTCCCCACGCGTGACGGATAAATGAATATGCGGATGTTGATTGAGTTGGCGACCGTAAGTATGCAGCGCACAAAAAATGCCAATTTCGAGGCCTTGGCGCTTGGCGTTTTGAGCATGGCGCGGGTTGCACAGCGAAAGAGTTGGTTGAGCAAGTACCAGTTATTGTTAAAAAAAAGGCCAAAGTAGGTGAGGCATAGTGAGGGTAATATGTTGCCATTCGCAATCCGGCAAAATATGGCGCTGCTGGGCAATCCACTGTTCGGTGCCTTTGAGGCCACACGCACTGCAGGCTTTGGATTTACAGGTTTGACAAAAGAAGCGTGAATGAGAGCATTCAGGTGAAGAACAGCAATAACGGCGAACGCCCATAGCGCAGGTGCTGCAGGCGAGCATCTTTTCGACAGAGAGTAGTTGCCATTCATCTACGTGATTATTTTCGATGAAAAGGTTCCATCCGTCATCGTATTGAAATAGCAGTTTTGCAGGTCTGGGGATGTACATAGAGCAGAGTATAAAAGACGAGAAGGGAATTGCCTAGAAATAGAGCGCCTTTGCCGCGATGCTCACGCCAAAGGCGTGCTTATGTTCATTTTTTCTTTAAATCAACCCGCTCGATACTAAAATCTAAGCCAGTTTCTCTTAATACAATGTGAGGGGCAAGTGAACAAGTGCCGGCAGAATAATAGAGTTTCATGGTGACATTCCTTTGGATTTAATAGGGTTTATTGCTGTTAAAATAACAGCATAGCAGTTGCTAAAAATTTTATTACTTTATTTTTATCTTGGCTAAGGAGAATAATAGAAAGGCGCTAAATGGAAAAGCTGCCAATATCTGCAGCTTTTAGATAAATAATGAGTCGCTTAGGTTTCGCTAGTGAGATCTTTAACTTGTTTGGTTGGGCCATTTTTTTGTACTGAAGCAATCCCTTTTTGTACAGCGGCTTTAGTTTTATACATCTCACTGGTGGCAATAACTTCATGATTAGCGGCTTTTAACACAAAGTAGTATGGTTGCTCAGTGCTTTTACTACTTTTTTTGATTTCATAGTAACCCATGCGTGCTCCTATTGAAAAGAATGCTAATAACTTATTGAATATGGCTGACATTTTAATAACCTTAACACCCTAGAGTATATTAATTTAACCATCTCTAAATATGGAAGTAGTTTGAAAATTTGTCAAATTTATAGGTGGTTAGATTAAATTAATATTATTTATTATTTAAATAAGAAATATATTTATCCTTCAAGTAATATAAAAATATTTTTTATATTATTGAATGTTTAATTAAATATAATTCGTTTTTATATATAAAGTCGCTCTGGTTATGACTATTTGAACGTAATTTGATATTTATTTTTACTGGCTAATTTATAATTATTATTGGAAATAGATAATAATCAATAGGGAGTCACAATGAGTTATAACCATGCCACGATGCCAATTTCGTTAACATCATATAAAAAACTAAATCCGGATAGAGAGTTTATCGTGATTAATTTATATCCGGTTTCTAAAGAGATTAACAGTATTAACAATAGCGCTCAACGTCTCGCCAATAACATAAAATTTAATAATGGTGGATTAGGCTGCGAAAAAAACATAATTTCCATGCTGCCCAATTTTTCTGTCTTTCTTGATACCCATTTACACAATGCTTTTATTACTGCAAAAAATGCAGAAAACGGGTTACAACAAGGAGAATTGCCAAGTGCAAATTTATATTCTGTGCCTTTTGATGGAATTAGAGAAAAGGAGCCTATTTATCATATTCCTAATGATGACATTGCAAAACAAAAATTTATCAATAATCAAGCTCCTTATAGTGTTATTGGCGATGCGCTCAATAATGGTGAAGTTTATTATGATGCGCAAAGATATGCTACGGTAGGAGAACAAGCCCATATTTATGACGAAATTGACAATGCTGCTGGAGAAGAAGCCCACATTTATGAAGCAGTTGACGATAGTGCTGTTGGAGAAGAGACCCACATTTATGAAACGGTCGATGATGGCGTTGTTGCAGATGAAGCCCACATTTATGAAGCGGTTGATGGCAGCATTGTTGGAGATGAGCCTATTTATGAAGAAATTGACAATTATACCCGAGAGGCAGAAACGGAGCATTTGAATAGCAAAAAAGAGATAAATTTATCTAAGCCAAATAATTTATCTCCTATTGAAAAGAAGGTTTTTACCGAAGTGGAGCTCAATAATGAACGGAAGAAGATAACGCGATTGGCAGAACAAACGTTTGCTCCACCAAGATCTTTTATTACTCGTCTGACAAGCTCTATATGGAATGCGCTATTTGGCGCGAAAAATGAATCAGTGGTAATATCGAAAGATAAATTGGTCACTGATGCTATGCGGGTTAATATTGAAGGAATTTGTAATGCGTTAAATAAACAGATAAATAACGGTGAAGTTGACGGTCTTTTTAGAAAAGAACCCGCTAAAGCAACGTACGATAAAAATAGTCCGAAGCAATTGGTTGAGGTATTTAATAGCGATAAATGTTATTCAGATCCTATCGGATTGGCGTGGATGATAAAACACTATATAGCTGAAAGTTTACCTAAGATAACTATTAAAGAATTTAATGACAGTAACAATCAAGCTGAATTTAAGGACATACTTGATAATAAAATTAATCAAATAGAATGTAATATAACAAGAGAAAACATAAAAAATTGTTTTGTTGCCATAAAAGAAACCTTAAATGCAGCCGAAAAATTAGAGACAGCTAAAAAATTATTGGAAAAAAATTTAATTTCAGCTAAAGAATTTAATCTATCTAAAGAATTTGATTTGGCTAAGGTATCATTAACTAAAAAATTAAACGTAGATAAAAAATTATTAGATAATGGATTAGAGGTACACGAACATAAAGATGATAAAAAAATAATCATAAACTCAACTTTAACCAAGGATAGTATCATTGGCTCAATGTTAACCGCCTTTATAGCAAAATCTGCAGATCCTATTGCTGAACTCAATTTCATGAGGGATAAACAAAGTGAATTTTCTAACTTAATGGCAAAATATGTCGCTAATAACTATTAAGTAAATAAATGTAATTAAATGTCTGCTAAAATATGTTATATTGTTAAGAAATTAGCGATCGTTTTGACAGTATTATTTATTAGCAGACTTTATTTAATTATTTTATTGTTTAAATTTTGTTTTTATTTACTACGCTAACATTGTTATTCCTTGTAAACAATATTTCCCATACATTGTTATTAACTTACCATTAACAATAACATCTATTTTTATTAATAAAATTATATAACACAATAATGTCTAATTTTATTTTTTATATCGACTATTCATATAATTATATGAATTTATTTTATAACTATTTTATTTTCTATAGATAATATACTTAGTGTTTATAAAAAGTTAGCTATTTATTTCGTAAATAATAGAAAAGCTAAATTTGGTATTGGTGTTATTTAATTATATTTAAACTTGTCGGTGCAAATATATAAAATAAATAATGGAGTTAACATGCGTTTAGATAGTTTTTCCAACACCAACAATACGGAACCATCATGGACAGAAGCAACCTCGGTAATATCAACAATTCAAAGAAGCTTTAATAATTTTATCAATACAGTAACGAGTTTGGTAAATAATTTTACTGGAGTAAAAAATAGTTCTAGTGAATGTGACTGGAAATCAAGGGATGCATTCAGCTATTCATCCCAACCGCTAAAATTTCCCGTTGAATTACGTAAGGTGAGTTCATTATCGTCAGATGGAATGACTTTAACCAACCAAAGTGCGCCAGAGTTGGCACGCTCAACTTCAGTAAAATCAGAAAGTACTATTTTAAATGAAAAACAACAGAAAACTGGCTTCAATGATTTTTTCAAATTTAGTATGTCTACTTTTTGGCAGAAAAATGTTTCCTCAACCAATGACAGTGTTGATCAGAATAAAGTCGCAGCAACTAAAATTGCTGAAGTTGCTAAAGCGTGTGTAGAAGAAGCAATGCACACCGGTATTGGGGAAATTTGTGCCAATTTAAATCAACATATCAACAACAAGCATGTTGAAGGTATTTTTAGGGGAGAGCCGAATAAAACAATATACAATAAAGATGATAATAACAAACTGATTAAGGCATTTAGTACGCCAGAATTACAATCTGAACCCATTGCGTTGGCCTGGATGGTAAAAACCTATTTAGGTGAATTTTTTCCCAAAGTCACAATGGATGAATTAGATAAAATTATGCCAATGGATAAAAGTGCGCCAGAGGCAGTGCAGCAATTAGACCAGGTCGTTGCACAAGAGGAATTTAAACATTTAATGGACGACAAAATTAATACTATTACATCTGAGAAAATACAAAATAATCTGAAAGCTTGCTTTGCTACCATGGCTGAGGGGTTACGTTTAATTGAGCGTGAGCCGGATATTCAAGGTTTAACAAAATCAAGTATTGTGACATCAATGTTACCCAGGGTCATCGATATAACCACGTTAACGCCAGAAAACTTGATGAGTTATAGCGCAAAAACCAATATCATCACCGATCTAATGGTAAATTATCTCACTAGTCATGATTAATTTATTTCACTAACAATGGCAGCCCGCCTTTAAATGATATCGTTGATAAGCCAATATATTACGCTAGGTATATTAATTTATTGGCGGGCTAATTATCCTAATTAGGCTTTTAATTCCAGTTCATTCATTGCAGCGATACTGAATCCACCGTCAACATGTATAATCTCACCGGTAACGCCCGCCGATAAATCAGAACAGAGAAAAGCGGCACAATTGCCAACATCTTCAGTCGTCACTGTACGGCGAATAGGGGTTACTGATTCACAATGCGATAGCATTTTACGAAAATCTTTAATGCCCGATGCCGCCAATGTGCGGATTGGGCCGGCAGAAATACCATTAACGCGAATAGCTTCAGGCCCCATTGCGTTAGCCATATAACGAACATTTGCCTCCAGAGAGGCTTTTGCTAATCCCATAATATTATAGTTGGGGATCGCGCGCTCAGCGCCCAAATAGGTTAGGGTAACTAGAGCAGAATTAGGCTTTAACATACTTCGGCAAGCTTTTGCTAACGCAACAAAGCTATATGAACTAATATCGTGGGCAATGCGGGATCCTTCGCGGGTAACCGCATTAACATAATCACCGTCAAGTTGATCGGCTGGTGCATAGGCGATTGAATGAACAAAACCATCAAATTTGGGCCATACTTTCGCCAGCTCGGCAAATAATGCCGTGATACTTTCATCGGAGGCGACATCACATGGCAAAACAATACTAGAGCCAAAGCTGTTTGCCATCTCTTCCACGCGAGATTTCAGTTTATCGCCTTGATAACTGAAGGCCAGTTCAGCGCCTTGTTGGTGCATTGCTTGTGCAATACCGTGAGCAATAGATAGTTTACTGGCTAAACCAGTGATCAGAATGCGCTTGCCGCTCATAAAGCCCATAAGCCGTATCCTTGTAAATTTTTAAATAATAAAACTAATATACACAGCATAAATTATCTATTGTAGATAGTATTTATGCATTATTTGTTTGATAAACGGCAGAGAGTTTATCATGACAGAAGAAAATATGTTGCATTACCTTGCTGATCCGATCAGTTTTTCTGCCTTAATACTAGATAACATCTTGTCGCCAGGCATCGGCAGAAAGAAGTTCACCAAAGTGGCTAGCAATTAAGCGTCGGGTCACTTCATGTAAAGGTGAAGCAAGCACTTCGGCGGTATTACCTCTTTCGACCACAACACCATTATCCATTACCAACACCTTATCGCTGATATGTTTCATCATACCAAGATGTTGAGTAACATAAATATAGGAAATGCCTTGTTTTTCTTGTAATTCAAGCATTAAATTGATGATTTGAGAACGCATTGTCATATCTAATGAAGCCAGCGCCTCATCGGCAATAATAATCTCTGGTTGCAGGATTAACGCTCTCGCCAGTGCAACTCGCTGTTTTTGACCCGCTGCTAACATATGCGGATAATAGCCAGCGTGATCAGGTAATAGCCCAACTTGCCGGAGGGTTTGTTCTATGCGTTCTTCACGTTCGTGAACGGCAAGCGAAGTATTAAGAATTAAAGGGATCTCAAGAATTTGGCCGATACGCTGTCTAGGGGTCAAAGAAGTACTGGGATCCTGAAATATCATGCGTATGCGTTGACTACGATAACTATAATCGCCAAAGTTAAGTTGCTGGCCATTAATAAAGATTTCACCCCCACTGGGTTCAATCACACCCGATAACATGCGAGCAAGGGTTGATTTACCTGATCCGTTAGCACCGATAATCGCCAAAGTTTCACCAGATTTTAAGCTAAAACTTAACGGTTTTACGGCTTCTAGTAGTTGAGTTTGAAATAACCCGGTGCGATAACGGAAGGTTTTAGTCAGATTTTTTACTGCCAGTAAGGGTGTTGTCATGATGTTTCCTCCATGTTAAGAGGAAAATGACAGGCAAAGGCGCGATTTTTTATGCTGCGTAGCGGCGGTGTTATAATACAGGTTTTTTGTGCATAGGGACAACGCGGCCCAAGACGGCAACCGATGGGTAAGTGCTCTAAAGATGGAATCGCGCCAGGTAGTGTATTTAGTCGACTTTTATGAGGGAGTGGGCTGCCAAAATCGGGGACAGCACGTATTAAGGCTTGGGTATAGGGATGATGAGGGCGAACCAATAACTCTTCAGGTGTCGCACTTTCAACGGTTTGGCCACAATAGAGTACACTAATACGATCAACCAGCTTGCTCATCATTTGCATATCATGACTAATTAATAGAATTGTCATATTATTGTTTTGATTTAATCTATCAAGCAGGCGAAATATTTGCGCTTGAGTCGTCGATTCCATTGCATTGGTGGGTTCGTCTGCAATGAGTAGTCGCGGTTGGTTTGCCAGCGCAATAGCTATCATCACTTTCTGACATTCACCTTCTGTCAGTTCATAAGGGTAGCTGTACATAATGTCATTGTGATCTTTAATACCCACACGATGAAGCAATTCAATTGCTCGTCGCCTACGCCAGCTAAATCGTTGCCACCAACGGCCTTTAAAAGTCCATTGGGGAATTGATTGAATAAGTTGTTTACCAATATTTTCAGCAGGATCTAAGCAGGACTGAGGTTCTTGAAAAATCATGGAAATATTATGACCTATCACTCTGCGTCGTTGCCGTGCAGTGAGTTTTAGCAGATCAATATCAAGAAAATAAAAACGATCGGCAGTCACTTTTAGATTATCTTTAGTAACGCCGCAAATAGCCTTAGCAATTAAGCTCTTACCTGAACCAGATTCGCCTGCTAAGCCGCGAACTTCGCCTTCATTTAGCTGCAAAGAAACGTTATCGACAGCTTTTACTGGCCCTTTAGCAGTCATAAATTCAATAGTGAGGTTACGGATATCTAATAATGGCATTATTCCACCCCAGCATTAATCGCGCGATGTAAGCCATCACCAAGTAAGTTAACAAATAATACGCTGAACATAATGGCTGCCCCAGGAAGAAAAACCGTCCATGGCGCCACATAAATTAACTCTAAACTATCACCAAGCATGGTGCCCCATTCCGCAGTCGGTAATCTGGCACCTAAATCAAGAAAACCTAACGCAGCCATATCCAGAATGGCCATAGAGAGCGTACGAGTAATTTCTGTTACCAAGATAGGCGTAATATTGGGTAATACGGTATACCAAAGGATATAAAAATTTGAGGCACCGTCAAGTCGAGCGGCAAGAACATACTCTGTATCGAGTTCATCGCGTACAGCGCTGTAGATTGTTCTAACAATTCTTGGTAGCAAGGCTAACCAAATTGCTATCATTGCATTTTCAAGGCTTGAACCAGCAAAAGCAACAATAATAATCGCCAGTAGCAGGGAGGGAATGGATAATAGGGTATCTAATACATGATTTAAAATCGCTGATTTTAACCCATGGGTAATGCCAGCTAAGCAACCTAATACTAATCCAACCAGTGTCGTACTAATGGTGATCACAAGTGCAGAGCCGAAGGTAGATGCGGTACCGATAAGTAATCGACTTAAAATATCACGGCCAAGATCATCCGTACCCAAAAAAAATGCCACATTGCCATAATGCGACCAGGATGGCGGTAGTAGCTGGTAGCCTAAAAATTGTTGGTTAATGGTATAGGGGGCTAAGTAGTCGCCGAGTAATGTCAAAACCAGGAGAAAAACAACACCATAAAATCCCGTCATTGCCAGAATATCATTAGAAAAAAACCGCCAGACGACCCGGAGCGGCGATGGCATTTTTTGTTCGCGATAAAAATTATCTGAAGACATACCCATCCTTATATTTAGAAGGGTTCATCATAGCGCCTAAAATATCCGATATGACATTAACGAAAATAACTAAGGTACCAATAATCATTACGCCGGCAGAAATTGCTGAGTAATCATTTTGTCGAATGGCTGTTACTAACCAACGGCCTAATCCTGGCCAATTAAAGACAAGTTCAGTGATCATTGCTAGTGTGATCATAGTAGAAAATTGCAAACCAAGCTTTGGAATAATGGGAGGAAGCGCATTGTGTAGTACATGGCGTTTGATGATGGTGATACGGGATAGTCCTCTAGTTGCCGCTGCTTTAATATAATTTTCACCCATAACGGCTTCAGTACTATTTTTCATTAAACGTATCATTTCAGAAATTGGCGCAATGGCTAATGTAATAACGGGTAAAATTAAATGCTCTAATAGATTGATAAACATTTGACTACGATAGATTGAATCAGATAACCAAACATCGATTAGGGCAAAACCCGTAACCGGTTCAAGATCATACAGTAAATTAATTCGTCCAGAGACCGGAAACCAGCCTAACTTCAATGAAAAAAGCAGAATAAATAATAAAGCCAACACGAAAATTGGCATAGAAAAACCGATTAGGGTAAAAATTTTAATAATATAATCAATCGGTTTATTTCGCCAAACCCCAGCAATAATACCGGTGGGAATGCCGATTATTAACGCTAAAATAAACGCTAAAAAGCACAACTCCATAGTGGCCGGAAAAGTGGCATTTAGCTGATCGCTAATGGGCTGGCCATTAATACTAGAAAAACCAAAATTCCAATGTAACAAACTGGTTAAATAAAAAATATAGGCATCCCATAATGAAAGTCCACTTAAGGGAGCATCAGCAGTAAAATAGTTCAAACTAAAACTAACCAGCGTCAGTAGAAATAAGGTAATAATTAAAAGTAATAAGCGTCTTAATGCATAAATAATCACCATGCAGCTCCTTCTGCATCATCAAAATAAGAATCCGCCGGCAATGGGGTTTTAATAGACTCATCACGATAAACCCCGGCAAAAGATGAATTCCCAAAGGCGCTAATAACTAACCCTTTGATATCATACCGATAAGCCTGCAAATGTAATGAATAAGCGAGCGGTAATACGGGTAATTCTTTTGCCAATAATGATTGCGCTTGATGGTAATAATTGATACGCGATGAAATACTTTGGCTTACTAGCGCCTTGCGTAAAAGCTCATCAAAGTAAGGGTTACACCATTTACTCCAATTAGTATGAGATTCAATTGCTGGGCAACTGAGTAGAGGGCGAAAAAAACTATCTGGATCATTACTATCCGTTGACCAACCATCAAGAACCATGTCGTAGTTGCGATCATTAAGTTTATTTTCTAATAGGTTGCCTTCTACAGGGTGAATATCCATCTTAATGCCCACTTTTGCGAGATCTGCCTGAATAAGTTCTGCCGTTTTTAATGGACTCGGATTATATGATTGAGAAATCACAGGCACCCAAAGATCTAATTTCATACCAGATAAGCCTAGCTCTTCCAGCATTTGTTTGGCCTTTTCTGGATTATAATCTGTCACTTTAATTTGATTATCATATGCCCATGAAGCTCTTGGTAACACCGAAGTTGCGGTTTCAGCGGTGCCATAATAGATAGATTGCATTAATCTTTCATTATTAATTGAATATGCAATAGCTTGTCTAACTTTTAATTGATCAAAAGGCGGATTGCTGGTGTTAAAAATTAGATAGGCGATATTCATGCCAGCTCGCATCGATAGCCGTAAACGGGCATCTTCACGTAACACCTTTAATTGACTAGCTGCTGGGTAGGCTAATACATCGCATTCGCCAGTTAATAATTTAGATATGCGTCCTGTACCACCGACGCCAAGATCAATCACAACTTGCTTCATTAAAGGTTTGCCTTTCCAATAATTATCATGGCGAGAAAGTTTGATAAATTGACCGGTTTGATATCCTACCAACATGAAAGGACCGGTACCAACCGGTTGCCAATCAATAAATTCTTTATGATTAATTTTATTGAGATATTGCGCATATTCCTGTGAAAGTATTGGGGCATAGCGAGTAGCTAAATGCCAGAGAAATGACGCATCAGGTGTATATAATTTAAATTCAACCGTGTAATTATCGATCTTACGAATACTACGGATATTATTAGCTAATTGTAGGCTATCGAAATAAGGATAGTTGCCACCACCGACATAATGATAAGGATGGTTTTTATCAAACATACGGGAAAAACTAAACACAACGTCATCGGCATTGAGCGTTCGGGTCGGTGTAAACCAATCCGTCGTTTGAAATGGAATATTGCGTTTTAAATAGAATCGATAAGTAGCGCCTTTATCAAATGATTTCCAATGTGAGGCAAGTTCGGAATTTAGTTTGTAAGTAAAGGGATTAACTTCTAATAACCGATCGTAAAGTTGAGCGGCAAGTGGATCAATAATTAGCCCCGTGCTGGCAATTTGAAGATTAAATGTAGTGACAATGCCATTAAAACAATAAATAAAACTGGTTTGACGAATTTGTGGTGGAAGGGTGTCTGCTAATGCATTTATTGTCCCTACATTTATTAAAATAATCCATAAAATTAGGTACCGCATATAAAAACCTATTATAAGTGCGAATGGCTTTATTGTAGCTTAACTCCGGCTAGGCAACAAAATAGAGTTGATAAAATTATTAGTTATTTATTGAGAAAAATTCTCAACAAAGTACTTTGCTAATGTTATTGATAACTATTATTATCAACCCGTCTGCTAAACAGGTTATCGTCAAGTCGTAGCCTTAATTTACGGTAGACACGACATTGCTCACATTGCTTCTATAATGTTTTCAATTTTCTTGCCAGCATCGGGTGCTGGCTCTTTTTTTAATTATTTATTCTTATTTATATTTTGGTTATCGGGCAAGTTATGCTTTTTCAGTAATCCTCTTAATTGATGATAGGTTAATTTTAATTGTTGTGCGGCTAGCCGCTGATTATACTGACTTATTTGTAATGCTTGTTCGAGCAAAATTTTTTCCGCTGTATGCTGCCAGTGTTTTAAATTAATCGGAAGTTCAGGCAGACGATTATTTTCTTCTATTACCGCCGCTTTTATTGGCCCATTAGCAAAAGGATCGAAGACAATCAAATCTAGTGGTTCAGTACTATTGCGATGTCGATAGACAGAACGTTCAATAACATTCTTTAATTCACGCACATTGCCTGGCCAAGAATAAATTAACAAATTTTTTTGCGCTTTAATCGAAAATCCCGGAAAAAAAGGCAGATTGAGCTCGCGACACATATTAATAGCAAAATGTTCGGCCAGTAACATAATATCTGCTAATCGCTCACGCAATGGCGGAATATGGATAACATCAAAGGCCAGGCGGTCAAGTAGATCGGCACGAAATAAGCCTTTGCTAGCTAATTGAGGTAAGTTAGCATTGGTCGCGCAAATAAGCCTAACATTGACTTTAAGACTTTGGCTACCACCGACCCGTTCTAGTTGGCCATATTCGATCACGCGCAATAATTTTTCTTGCACAATCATGGGGGCGGTTGCCAGTTCGTCAAGAAAAAGTGTGCCACGATCCGCGCGCTCAAAGCGGCCTAAATGTCTTTTTTGTGCCCCCGTAAATGCGCCAGCTTCATGGCCAAATAATTCGGAATCTAACAAATTATCATTAAGTGCACTGCAATTAAGGGAAATAAAGGGTTCTTGCCAACGGGGTGACAGGTAATGAAGGCGATTAGCAATCAGCTCCTTACCTGTACCACGCTCTCCAGTAACTAAAACCGGTTTACTCAGTTTGGCAAGGGCAGAAGTTTGCTCCAGTATTTCTAGGAAATTATCAGCAGTGCCAAGAATATTATCAATAGAGTTTTCTGTGGTCATTTTAGCCATTTATTAGTCATTTTAATTAATATGCAAATTATAGCGAAAAGTTATGTAAAAGATAAAAAATAAAAACAGTTGTATTTCATGTTGTTATATTAATTTATAAAGTTGGCACGAATATTGTTTATCAATAACTAAAGTTAAAAATAAATGACAAATCAATCATTCAATATAAATTGAGGAATTTATCGATGGGCATTTTTACACGTTTCGCAGATATCATTAATGCTAATGTTGCTTCTCTATTAGATAAAGCAGAAGATCCACAGAAAATGATCCGCTTAATGATCCAAGAAATGGAAGATATGTTAGTTGAGTCCCGTTCAATATCAGCACGCACTTTAGCAGAGCAAAAAGGATTAGAACGTCGTATTGCCAGTGGTGAAAAGCAAATTATGCAATGGCAGGAAAAAGCAGAATTGGCGCTCGTTAAGGATAAAGAAGATTTAGCTCGTGCTGCATTAATTGAAAAGCAAAAAGTGGCTACCCTGGTTGATACACTAAAAAGTGAGTTAATCATGGTTGATGAAACTTTAGTGCGAATGAAAGGTGAGATTGCCGAATTAGAGCAAAAATTGACGGAAACACGGGCAAAGCAGCAAACTATGGTATTAAGACATCAAGCTGCACAATCGAGTCGTGATGTGCGTCGGCAGTTAGATAGTGGTAAGCTGGATGAAGCGCTTGCGCGGTTTGAGCAGTTTGAGCAGCGAATTGATCATATGGAAAGTGAAGCACAAAGTTATCATTTAGGTAAACAAAAATCTTTAGAGCAGCAGTTTGCTGAATTGAAAGCTGATGATGAAATCAGTGAGCAATTGGCTGCGTTGAAAGCTAAACTGAACAAAGAAGAGTAATCTATTGGTAGTTAAAATTAATGATGAATAAGGAAATGTGATGGGCTCTATATTTATTGGGTTAGTTTTATTGATCTTTGTTATCTTTATTCTACCTATTTGGTTATGGTGCCACTATGGTAAAAAAGGTGTTAGCCATAGTCAATTAACGCAGAATGAGATCCAGAGACTAACACAGTTAGCCGAGCGAGCACAACGCATGCAGCAACGGATCAAAGCTCTAGAAGATATTCTGGATGCAGAACATCCAAATTGGAGGCAACGATAATGGCAAAAATGGGCGAGAGAAAACTTTATCGACTTACTGATCAGCGTATGATTGGTGGTGTTTGCGCAGGACTGGCGCATTACTTTGATTTACCGGTGAATTTAGTTCGGGCACTGGCAGTTGTGGCATTATTTTTGGGATTTTTTGCCATCACTATCGTTATTTATCTGTTAATGTGGTTTTTTATTGAACCTGCACCGATAGGTTATGAGGATGAAACGGATACTAGTGTTAAAGTAACTAAGTTACTAAATGAAATTGATCAGCAATTGAAGGCCGGTGAAAAAAAACTGTGCCAGATGGAACGCTATATCACTTCTGATAGTTTTAGTATTGATAGTCGCATCAATAAATTATAACTATTTGGCAAACTGCGGTAGAGTAAATTATGCTCTACCGTAAAATCATTTTTCTTATCAATTAAAATTATCCTATGTTTTAGCCGAGTAATATGATGTTGTGCGGGCAAAAATTTAAGCTTTTGAGCAAAAAGATGGCAAGAATAGCCATAATTATGGCTATTCATTACGCGCCAGCTGGAATAATCGGTCTAATGTTAAAATATATTAGCCGAAAACCTTTGCGATGGTTTATGTTAATAGCTATGCAGCCATTGCTACGTCTAGGCATTGCTAAACTTGTGCGTAATTTGTTGTGGGAGAAATATGAAAAGATTGCGAAGTGAGCTTAGTGAACTTGTCAATCGTAGTGTAGATCGTCATGTCCGTATAGCGGTTACCGGGCTTAGCCGTAGTGGTAAAACGGCATTTATCACGTCACTAGTTAATCAGTTACTGCATGTGCACAGTGGCGCGCGTTTACCCCTATTTTCCGCCGCAAGAGAGGGTCGTCTATT
The DNA here is from genome assembly GCF_004768525.1 of Arsenophonus nasoniae. NCBI lineage: Bacteria > Pseudomonadati > Pseudomonadota > Gammaproteobacteria > Enterobacterales > Morganellaceae > Arsenophonus > Arsenophonus nasoniae. The sequence goes on along the minus strand of NZ_CP038613.1, from coordinate 1,976,128 downwards.
AGGTGCAAAACGGATCCCGCAAAAACATTTTAATATTCCTCGTTTTGCTTATGACGAAGGTATAGCGGCATTGTATCATTCTCCTCCTCAATGGCCGATTCCTACTAGTGGGATCAGTGAAATATGTTTACAACTGCGTTATCGATCACAACGCAGTTTGCTACGCCACGTTAAAGAGACCTCTAATTTATATATTGAAATTATTGACTATCCAGGTGAATGGTTACTGGATCTACCTATGTTAACTCAGGACTATTTTAGTTGGTCACGGCAAATGCAACAGCTGTTAAAAGGCCGTAACAACGAAGGGGCACAGAAATGGTTGCAACTTTGCCAGCAATGCGACCCTTTTGCGCCGGCTGATGAGAAATTATTAGCCAATGTTGCCCAGGCTTATACCGATTATTTGGTTTTTTGTAAACAACAGGGACTCTATTTTATTCAACCCGGGCGATTTATTTTACCTGGTGATCTTGCCGGGGCACCTGTATTGCAGTTTTTTCCTTGGCTTAATATTGATACCACGGATGAACAGAAATTAAAGCAAGCGGACAAACAGTCTAATATTGGTATGTTGCAACAGCGTTATAACTATTATTGCCAGAAAATTATCAAGCCTTTTTATAAAGAATACTTTCAACATTTTGATCGGCAAATTGTCTTAGTTGACTGTTTAACTGCGTTAAATAGTGGTTCGACAGCATTTAATGATATGCAGAACGCGTTGACCCAAATTATGCGTAGCTTTCACTATGGTAAAAGGACATTATTGCGGCGAATATTCTCACCTCGTATTGATAAATTACTTTTTGCTGCAAGCAAAGTTGATCATATAACCCATGATCAACAGGCTAATTTAGTCTCATTGCTCCAGCAATTAGTTCGTGCGGCCTGGCAAAATGCAGCTTTTGAAGGGATCAGCTTAGATTGTATCGCGCTGGCTTCAATCCAGGCGACGGAAAATGGCATGATTGAATATAAGGGTGAGCAGTTACCCGCACTAAAGGGACATAGATTAAGTGATGGTCAATTAATGACCTTTTTCCCAGGTGAAGTACCAAGGCGTTTGCCTAATGTTGATTTTTGGTTAAAGCAAGGCTTTGATTTTGAATCTTTTCGGCCTTGCGAAACAGCGCTTGATCAGCCAGTTGCTCATATTCGATTGGATAGTGCTTTAGAATTTTTACTCGGAGATAAATTGAAATGAGTAAACCGCTAAAATCCCGCATCGATTTTGATGACTCTCTGCCATCTAACAAAAAACCAAAGTTAAAAAAAGCCAAAGTATTTGATAAATTAATATCTGAACAATTTGCAGCTAGCAGTTACCAAACAGAACATGAGGAGCGAGAAGGCGAAATTGAGTCACTGGTTAATGCTGCACTCAAACCGCGCTATAGTTTTTGGCGTAAACTACTGATTATTGCCTTAAGTTTAATTGTCATTAGTCTCTTTGCCCAGACAGCTCAATGGATCTATCAAGCGTGGATAAAGCAAAATTGGGTTTCTCTAGCTTTTATCGCAGCAGGTGGCTTAATTATTATTGCCGCTGTTGGCAGCATAATAACGGAATGGCGGCGACTTTATTATTTAAAAGAACGTAGTCAAGAACGCATCCAGGCCAAAGCATTTTTACAAAGTTATGGTATGCATGGTGGGCGTGAATTTTGTCAAAAGCTAGGCCAACAATCAGCGATTGGCTTAGATCATCCGGCGATGAAGCGTTGGCAAAAAGCCATCCATGATAGTCATAATGATAAAGAAATTGTGACTCTTTATAGTCAATTAGTGCAACCTATTTTAGATGAGCAAGCTAGAAAAGAGATCAATCGCTCATCCGCTGAATCGGCGTTAATGATTGCCGTTAGTCCATTGGCCATTGTCGACATGGCATTTATTGCCTGGCGCAATATACGATTAATTAATCGCATTGCTGCTATTTATGGTATTGAACTGGGTTATTATAGCCGTATTAGATTATTCAAAATGGTATTACTGAATATTGCTTTTGCTGGGGCAAGTGAGTTGGTGCGTGAAATTGGTATGGATTGGTTATCGCAAGATATTATGGCCAGACTCTCTACTCGAGCCGCGCAGGGAATTGGTGCCGGTTTACTCACGGCTCGGTTAGGTATTAAAACGATGGAGTTATGCCGTCCTTTACCCTGGATGGATGATAAACCTAAATTGGCTGATTTTCGTCGTCAATTATTCAGCCAATTAAAAAATATTATGCCAAAGAGTGTTGAGCATAAAAATGTTTAACCAATCCACTATTCAGCTTAATGGGTCATTCTTTAATTATCTTCCGTGTTAGCTAAATGGTGTGAGCAATAATTAGTGCTTATCTGTTTATGATTTCTTGTATTAGTGCGGATGCGATAACATATTTTCCATGGTAGCTTATTAAATAAAAATGCGTACTTAACTATTTAAATAGTGAATAATATCGATATAAGGTTCTCAGCGATGCGATTAGAAGTGATTTGCCAAGATCGAATGGGGCTAACACGTGAATTACTTGATTTACTTGATTTACTTGTTTTGCAAAACATTGACCTTGAAGGAGTGGAGATTTCACCAAATCGTAATATTTATCTCAAATTTGCTCAAGTCGACACCATGACGTTTCAACAGTTAATGACTGAAATTCGGCGTATTCACGGTGTAAAAGATGTCAAGACAGTCTCTTTTGTGCCTTCTGAGCATGAAAAAGAGCTATTATTGACTTTATTAAATACTTTTCCTGATCCTATTTTTTCGGTTAATGCCAAAGCGAATATCGAATTAGCCAATTCTGCGATGTTAAAGTTGTTTGCTATTCATAATAACCAGTTAAAAGAAAAAAAATTTAATCAGCTAATCAATCATCAGCATTTGGCAAAATTACTAGAACAAAATAATTTACAATCTTATTCTGAACGAGTGATGATCAAGGGTAATAAATATCTGCTTCAGGTTACGCCTATTAACAACCATAAAGCCACAGGTTCGACTGAAAATGCAGGCGCTATTATTCTACTAAAGGCATTGCCTGCAGAGCAGCAATCTCAAGCAAATGAAAAGGAAAAAACAGATAGTTTTGCTCACATCATCGCGGTCAGTCCTAAAATGATTCTGTTAGTTGAACATTTAAAAAAAATAGCCCTACTTGATGAACCATTACTATTGGTTGGTGAAACAGGTACGGGTAAAGATATTTTAGCTAAAGCGTGTCACTTGCAGAGCATGAGAGGCGATAAACCTTTCTTAGGATTGAATTGTGCATCGATGCCAGTGGATGTAGTCGAAAGTGAACTATTTGGTTACGCAGCAGGGGCTTATCCCAATGCCATTGAGGCCAAAAAGGGTTTTTTTGAGCAAGCCAATGGGGGTACTGTTTTATTAGATGAAATTGGCGAAATGTCACCACAAATGCAGATCAAATTGTTACGTTTCTTAAACGATGGTACCTTTCGTCGGGTAGGTGAAGATCAAGAGGTTAAAGTTGATGTCAGAGTGATCTGCGCAACACAAAAAAATTTGTTGGAATTAGTTGAAAAGGGACAATTCAGGCAAGATCTTTATTATCGCCTGCACGTATTAACGGTAAACTTACCTCCACTGCGCGAAAGACAAGCAGATATAATGCCGCTTACGGAAGAATTTGTCAGGCAATTTTCACAGGAACAACGTATTAAAAAACCCAAATTTTCACCTAAATTAGCGCCTTATCTTGCCAATTATCATTGGCCTGGTAACGTACGGCAGCTACGTAATGTTCTCTATCAGGCTTTAATTCAGTCGGCGGGACGAGAATTAACACCGCAAGATATTAATTTGCCCGATCTAAAAGATATTTCTCTATTTTCCGCCGATCAATTAAATGGCACGTTAGATGAATTGATAAAACATTTTGAAGCTTCAATATTAGCGCGACTTTATCAAGATTATCCTAGTACGCGTAAATTAGCAAAGCGGCTTAATGTATCGCATACAGCAATTGCCAATAAGTTGCGGGAGTATGGATTAAGTCATAAAAAAGAGAATGAGGGTGAGTGATATAGTGTTACCAAAACCGAGATAGCGATAAGTTTTATCGCTATCAAGTTAAAGCTACACAAATAGCTTAATTAAAACATATTTCCATTAGTATTATTATCGCTATTTTAATGCTTTGAGAGCAGCATCATAGTTGGGTTCATGGGTAATTTCATCAACTAATTCACTATAAATAACTTTATCATTTTCATCGATAATAACCACCGCACGAGCGGTTAATCCTTTTAATGGCCCAGAAGATATTTCTACACCATAGTCTTTACTGAAGCTTGGCGCACGAAAGATTGATAATGTAACTACATTATCTAGCGCTTCAGCGCCACAAAACCGGCTCTGTGCAAAAGGAAGATCGGCAGAGATACACAATACAACGCTGTTTTCTAATTGGCTGGCTAACTGGTTGAATTTGCGAACAGAGGTAGCGCAGACACCGGTATCAATACTGGGAAATATATTAAGAATTTTTCGTTTGCCTTGATAATCTGACAAAGATTTTTCTGCCAGATCGTTAGCGACTAGAGTAAATTCTTTAGCTTTATCAACCAGTTGCAAGAAAGTACCATTGATAGCAACAGGTTGCCCTTTGAAATTTGTACTCGTTGACATCTTATCCTTACCTCCCTTAATAACATTTAGTTCAACAATTCTAAATGAAAATAATTAAGTTTCCTATCTAAATCGTTACAACAACTTGCTATATCTAATTGTTTTAACCAAATTATTTTCTATAATTATAACAACCTCGGGATATAATATGGAAATCTATATGCTTCGCTATAAAACAGCATTAGCAATATTCTTTTTTAATTGTATCGTGAATATTAAACCTGCAGTAGCTGCGTTAGTGGCTAGAGGGGATTCCTTAGCTGAAAAACAAGAGGTAGTTAGGCAGATTAACGCGGATCCTACTTCTTTAGATCCAATTAGCGAGATTGGTTTAGCCGAAGCACATGTAATACGTGATTTGTTTGAAGGATAAATGATAATAATCTATCAGTAATAGCCGTTAACCGTCATCGATAGGAGATATTTTATAGATAATAAACTGTTTTATATCATTTTTATTTCTTATCTCAGCATAGAATAGCTGTTTTTAGCTGCCTATTATAACCCTTGAGTCATTAAGTTTATGTACATATTGGTGTACATGAAATATTATAGAAAAAAGACGCAAGGAGAAAAAAGATGGCGGTAAGTGATTCATGGTTAAGAGCGGTAAATGGTAAGCCACAAGCTAAAATGGTGACTAAATCAGACAGAGAGGGGTTATCAGTTCGCGTGACACCGAAAGGTAAAGTGATTTTTCAATATCGTTATCGCTGGCAAGGGAAAGGCGATCGGATAGATATTGGAACCTATCCGGCGATCAGTTTAAAAGATGCGCGTGATAGCGCGCTTTTTTACCGTCGTGAATTGGAACAGCATAGAAACCCTAAAGTGGTTAAACGTACACGTAAGCAACAGTCGGTTGACGCGCACACGGTTGAATCTGTTATTAGGGATTGGTGGGAAAAAACTCTTAAAAATGTACAGGTAAACGCTATAGCGATACGACGGTCATTTGAAATTTATGTTTTCCCTAAGATCGGCAATTTACCCCATGACGAAACCCACTTGCATGTCTGGTTATCGCTAATTGAAGAGGTGGTAAAAGCAAAACCAGCAATAGGGGCACGAATTTTACTTTATGCCAAAACCGCGCATCGGTGGGGGATTCGCAGGGGGATTATTTCTTTAAATCCGCTTATCGATGTGACTGCCCAAGACTTAGGGGTGATAAAGCACCAAGGTGAGCGAGTGTTGAGTAACAACGAACTCAGAGTATTATTTGCGTTAATTGATGCGCCAAACTATAACCCTAGAAACGCCTTGATAATCAAACTGGCGTTGTTGTTTGGCTGCCGGATAGGGGAATTGCTAAAAGCAAAAATCACCGATTTCGATTTCACTAAAGGAATATGGACAGTGCCACCTGAGAATCATAAAACAGGGCGGAAAAGCAAAAAGCCTATTATCCGGCCTATTATTCCAGCGGCAGAGGAATTGATAAAAACAGCTAAAAAATTGAGTTATGGCAGTTATTATTTGTTCACAGTATCAGAGGGTAAAGCTTTATGTATGGGTGGGCACCTTAGTTTTGTCAACGGCTTGAACAAAAAAATGGCTCACAAATTTGAGAATTATACTCACTGGTCAATTCATGATTTACGTAAAACCATGCGCACGGGGGTTGCGGAGTTAACCCAGCCCCATGTTGCTGAGATCATGTTAGGGCATAAATTACCGGGGGTTTGGCAGGTATACGACAAACATACCTACCTAGAAGAGCAGCGAGAGGCTTATGAGCGCTGGTGGACTAAAGTTAATCAAATCGTTTACCCATTTCCCAATCCAGAATATCCTGCCGGGCAAAATTAAGCTCATCAGACCTAAACCGAGGGCGTGGAAAACCGTCACGCCGTTGTTTTCCATTACCCGCCCACTGTCTGATGGTGTGAATTGTCACTTTGTACCTTTTTGCCAGTTCACTGGTTTTGACAAAAGGGGATTCATTCATAGGATTTTCTCCTTTATTACATCTTTACACCTGTTTTTATATACAGTGATTGATTTTTTTGTTACGATTTTCTTTGTTGTGTGTTTGCTATTCACAACGTGATTTTCCCTGGTGTTGGCCAGCCTTGCGCTGGTCTTTTTTAATAGCTAAATGCTTACCTTTCGATATTGCTAATTAGAGTAGGAAAATTCAGGTGGGATAATGCTTATTCTCTTTATGCTACTTCTTCAAGGTATCGAGAAATACCCCCAAATAAACCATAAGAGCTGGCACTATGATAGTGCCAATAACTAGTAGCTCTTGTCCGCCTAAATGAATATTGCCTAATTCGCCACGTTTAAACCTGATTTGCGGGTCAATGACGACATCGGCATGGGCAATCTTGTCACCGATCATGCAAAACTGATCCACTAACGATCATCTAAAACTGATCCACTTGGTATTATTCGCACATTTTTGTACGGATAATTTATGTTAACCAAGGAGATATTTGTGGATATTCATGTTCGCTTTGCACAAGGACAAAGCCTTCGAAAAATTGCCAGTGAGTTGGGTATATCCCGTAACACCGTAAAACATCATTTACAACAACAGACAATGCCAACTTATGCTAAAAGAAGTCAACAACCGACTAAATTATCCCCCTTTAAACCTTATTTGCTTCAGCGAATTGAACTGGCTAAACCTGATTGGATCCCTGCAACAGTCTTATTTGATGAGGTAGTTGAAAACGGCTATCAAGGTGGTATTGCTCAATTACGCCGATTTGTTTGTCAATTAAACCAAGCATTGTTCCCGAAGTAGTCGTCCGTTTTGAAACACAGCCAGGTCAACAAATGCAAATCGACTTCACCAGCATCCGGCGAGGTAAAAAATCGCTGAAAGCGTTTGTTGCAACGCTAGGCTATTCGCGTGCGAGTTATGTAAAGTTCTTTGATAATGAACGAGCAGAATCGTGGCAGCAAGGTTTAAGAGAAGCTTTCGACTACTTTGGTGGTGTACCACAGGAAGTATTGTGTGATAACGCAAAATCCCTCATCATCGAACGGGATGCTTATGCAGAAGGTGATCATAAATTACATGTCGAAATGCTTCAAATGTCGAAAGATTACGGGTTTAAATTGAAGGCTTGCAAGCCCTACAGGGCAAAAACGAAAGGGAAAGTAGAGCGCTTTAACCACTATTTAAAAAACAGCTTTATCGTGCCATTAAACACCGACCTTCGTGCTCATAATCTTGAACTGGATATTGAAATAGCTAATGCAAAAGTGGGTCCATGGTTACAACGCGTTGCCCATCAGCGAATTCATGGAACAACGTTAGAGAAGCCAGCAGATAGATTAGCTAAGGAAGTTAAGTCTCTTCTACCCTTACCAGCAAGGGTTTGCCAATCTATCCCACAGACTAATACGCTTAATATCCCTATCGTACCGCCCCTTGAATCTGTCAGTTTGCAACACTCAATCAGCGTATACGAAGCATTACTGGGAGGTGAACATGTTATTGCATGAACAAATTGAACACCTGTGTGAGTCATTGAAATTAAATTCTATTCCGACTCATTGGTCATCACTTGCCGAAAAATGCATTGCCCAAGACAAAAGCTACGGAGAGTTTTTACTGTCCCTGTTAAAATGTGAGCAACAACAACGAGATGAACGAACTCGTAATCTTTTGAGTCGGATGGCAGGATTCCCAGCACATAAAGAACTTAATACGTTCGATTTTAAGTTTGCAACGGGGATCCCCAAACAACACATACAGGAATTAAGCGCATTAACGTTTATTGAACGTAATGAAAATGTCGTGTTGCTTGGCCCAAGCGGTGTAGGCAAAACGCATTTAGCTATTGGGTTAGGATTAAAAGCAGTACAGGCCAAGAAGAAAACCCGCTTTACCACGGCAGCTGAACTGATGTTGCAACTCTCAACTGCCAAACGACAAAATAAGCTCAAACAATATCTATCACGTTCGGTGATGGCCCCGAAGTTGTTGATTATCGATGAGATTGGATACCTGCCGTTTGGGCGAGAAGAAGCAAACCTGTTTTTCAATGTGATTGCCAAGCGTTATGAGCATGGCAGTGTCATATTGACGAGTAACCTATCATTTGGGCAATGGCCAAGTGCTTTTGCTGATGACGCAACATTAACTGCCGCTATGCTTGATCGTTTACTTCATCATTCGCATGTACTGCAATTAAGCGGTGAAAGCTACCGATTGAAAGATAAGCGGCGCTCAGGAGCAATAACTGAGTAAAATAGTGGATCAATTTTGATTGATCGGATTTAGATAAAAAGTGGATCAGTTTTCGGTGATCGTTGACAATCTGACCAACAATGAGTTCGAAGGCGAACGCTGCGCTGATAAAAAGTAACGTAGTGATTAATAATTTGATGATGTTAAGTTTCATGGTTGAACCTTTGTAAAATTAGCTTATTTCTTAACGCAAATCGCTTTGGCATCTATATCTTTGAAAGTTTCCAATTCACGCTGAAATTGTTTAGCGGCGAATTGGCACATATTTTCAGTGTCGAATTCCTGAGTATGAACACTTGCAAAGTCACTTGAGGCATAAGGGCTGGCGTACATGGCTAAGATTAAAATCCACATGGTGAATTCTCCATTGTTAATGAGAATGGTAATGCTAATGATAACTATTTGATATTAATATATAAATTTTTGTAAATTTAAGGTTGATTCTTTATTTCTCTTCTATGCTTATTGCAGATGGTAATTTTTATTCCTTTCACGTTTTTTCGTGATTAAACTCATTTTCTCCTGGTTTAAGTCGTCGCCAACTTGTTTGAGTTGGCATTTTTTTATTTCCTTCTCATCGCTTCCAGTAATAAATCCTGTATTGCCCGTTTTGAATTACGGCGCGCCATCACCACTTCATCGAGGGTATCTTTAGCGACTATATGGTGGACAAAGACAGGACGATTATGTCCAGCTTGCGCTTGACGGGTGGGGCCGATACGTTCGATAATTTGCTGGTACTGCTCCAAGTCCCACCAGTGGGAGAAAAAAACCAGAATATTACCGCCGTCCTGTAAATTTAAGCCGTGTCCACAGCTTGCAGGATGGGCAAAGAGCATCGGGATTTTGCCATTATTCCAGTCCGTAAGGGTTTGTGGGTTAGCGTCTAACATTTTGCCTTTTGGAAATGCTTTTAACAGTCTTTCAAGATCATGTTTCCAGTGGTAAGCAACCAGTACAGGCATTCCTCCGGCTTCATTGACAATACTTTCCAGCGCCTGGATTTTGGCATCGTGTATTTCTGTCCAGTTGTGATTGTCATCGCTATAAATAGCGCCTGCTGCAATTTGCAAACATTTTATTGTTTTGGCAGCAGCATTTAACGCTTCGATAGCGCTATCGCCCAACTCAAGAAACAGTTCTTTTTCCATCGCCTGATAGTGCGCTCGTGCTTTTACAGGTAACGTAATGTTGATAACGTTGTGTATCGGTTCATCGATATCAAACCAGTCAGCGGCGTTAAGGGATAAGGTGACATCCCTGAGAGCTGCCTGAATTTGTAGATTAGCAAATCCTAAAGGCTCAAATTTGCTCCATTGTTGCCCAGGAAATTGGATACGATTAAACCAGCGAGACGTAAACGCATTATGCGTTCTGCCTAGCCGTTCGCCCTGGTCAACAAACCACGCTTGCCCCCATAAGTCCATCAGGCCATTGGGTGAAGGTGTGCCTGTTAGGTTTACCCATCGATGAACCGATTTATGGGCGATTTTGGCAAGGGCTGCGGTGCGTTTACCCCCTTTGCGTAGCCGGAATGATTTTAACCGAGTGCTCTCATCGGCAATAATCGTACCAAAAGGCCAATTTTCTCCGAGGATGTCAACCAGCCAGACGAGATTGTCATAATTGATAGTAAATACGCTGGCATGGGTATTTTTGAGTGCTGCCATTCGTGATTTGGTGGGGCCAATGATGGGTTGCACTTCGATATTATGGAGATGGTTCCATTTAAGCACTTCATCCGGCCAGGTGGATTGGGCTACCCGTAAAGGGGCTAATACCAATGTGGGTTTGGTTTCACTGCCTGCAAGATAGAGATTTTCTAAAGCTGTCAGTGTGGCTGCTGTTTTGCCCATCCCCATTCCCGCCCATACATTTGAGCGTTTGATATCGAGTAGGTGATTGATAATGAGGTTTTGGTAAGGTCGAGGGGCAAAGGTTTTAGCGATTGTCTTTTGTTCAGGCGACAATCTGGATAGTTTTGTCATGGGTATGTAATCCGTTCCAGTTCTTTTTCATGGGGAGTTTGTCAGCCAGATACTGGTCATAAAGTCGCTGTGCCCCCTTTCTCAGCAAAACAGGGCGATAGCTAATGAAACTATTCGCACCATGAGGGCTTATTTCGTTTTGCTTTTCGGTTAAATATTTATCCCGAGCGGTAGCGGCAACACGCCAGCGTAAATTGTTACCGGACTTACTTTCGTTATAGAGCCATTTAAGTCCTGCCAGAAAATGATTTATCTGCTGACTGTTTACCCCGTTAAGCATTTTGCTAAATTGGGTAGGGGTCATACCTTCTTTGAAGAGATTTTTAAGACAATCGTTTTCGGTTTCAAGTTGTTGAACCTGTACACCTAATAATTGAACTTTTTTATGCTGAGCAGCCCATGCGATTGCTGATTCAGTAGGGTCAAGGAAATTAGGTAAGCCTAAAGTTGTTGGGTCATTCGGTAGTAATTTTTGATTAAAGTAAGCAGATTCCATTTTTTCAAAGAAAGACCAGGCTTCATCGGTATCAACAATTTTTGACATGCGAGCTGCGCCTTTTTCTGTATATAAGGTAATAGCCCGTGCTTTGTTCGAAATTTGTGCGTAAATATTATTTACTCGCAAATGTGCTAGCGCTTCCCCCGTAACATTGAAATAGTGAATACCTTCAATAAAACGAGATTTATTATTAGATAAATTCATTCTGATATTTGAGGCTTCAGTGCCATAACCAGAAGCGAGAGTTTCAGTCGTCACAACACGAACATTTTGCCACTCAATAACGGGTAATTGATTTGAATCGATAGTAATTAATTCAGTTTTCATCGTGATTGTCCTCTAGTGAGTTGTGTATGATGTAGGTTGAGTTACAAAGAGCTTAAGACCGTCGATAATCACTTCATCGATAAAGTTTTGTATCCATTTTTCATCTGCTTGTTGTTGTTCTTTTGCATCGTTAGCATTGTAAAAAAACCAGACGGGTAAAAATCCTTCACCTGGCTTTTCTTGCATGATTGGATTTTCAATTTGATGGGCAAGTAGGTTTTCAATAACCTCTCTGTCTAATTCGATCGAAACATTGTGATATGTGAACAAGTAGTTACCATTTGAACTAAAACCAAAGCGTTCATAACAAGAAAGAAGGTAACGGGAAGCAAAGATACTTCGCTTTGTTTTCACCATATATTCTGCAAATTCCATTTGTTCTGTTTTTGTGAGTTTTTTATTTTTATTAAAGCGCTCAGTCTCGAGTAACCATTTAGGGCAATCAGGGGCGATATTTTTCAATTTCTCAATAATTTGCTCATCGGTTAAATCTTGCATATAAAAATTCCTCAATAGTTAAATTGATGAAAAATTGCCCCTATAAAAAGGGGCGTTAAGATTAATTAGTGGCGTTCTAAGAAATGGGTCAATTCACCTTCGTACCAGTGATCGGTGCGTGCGGTGATTATTCCGATTTGTTGATGGTGGAAATGTTCAAAAAGCTGTTTGATCTCCGCTAACATGGTATCGATACAAAAAAAACTTCAGGGGAAAATCGGCGTTGAATATAAAATTTGATTAAAAATCTATAACATCAAAATCATCAATAATATTTCTAACCGTTCTTGCGATAAAAAGCCCTATTATTTGAACATCTGGAATATGTTGCTTAATAACGGTTTTCATCGCCTTATAGTGACTACCAGCGGTTAAAATATCATCAAAAATAATTATAGTAGATCTAATATCATTGGCTAAAGAGCCATGGAATTCATAATTATTTGCTAATTCTTCACAAGATGGTCTATTTGAAGAATTATGTGATGCTGTTAAGGTTTCTCTTTGTGTTATTAGCTCTCTAAAGTCAACAGTGGAATTTATTTTTTTACATTCATCAAGGATGTTAATTAATCTATCATCATATTTGGGATCTAATTTACATCTAGATGGTGGGACAGGTACAACTGTACATTTAAGCAAATAATCACGATATTCAGATAAAAAAGAAGCTATTTGTTTAATCGCTCTTTTCTTGTATTTATATTCAGGTTTATCTTTTTTTAAAACATCCTTTTTTAAATTAAGAATCAAATTGTTAGTATTACTGAAAGCAAATCCTTTTTCCGCTGTATACTCTCCAAAATAAAGACAGATATCATCTTCAGTTAAATGAAAATGATGACCAAGAGTAAGCTCATCTATCTTTTGTAATAGAAATGTCACAGATTATCCTTAATATCTTGGTAGTTCTTAACTCTAATTGCACCACGAGCTTCATATTTTTCAGGCCAAGATATTGTACTATTTTTGAAACAGCTATCCAGTATAAATAATTTTCTACCCTGATCCAAAGCTGCTCTGGCTTGAGTCAAAGTTCCTGACGTATCGGATGCTTCTACAATAATTGTCGCTTCCGATAAAGCAGACATAGTAGCATTGCGCTCAGGAAAAAATAATCTATTAGTACGATAATCTTGATCTAGATAACGTTTGAACGGTACCTGACTGATCAATAAATAATTTTCTCTAATCCGTTGTTGTAACTCAATATTCTGTTTTGGATAAAAATGTGATAACGGCGTGCCAATAACTGCTATAGTATTCCCTCCAGCATCCAATGCTGTTCTATGAGCCTCAGTATCAACACCTTCAGCAAGACCGGAAACTATGGTAAAATTATCTTCTATAAGGCATTTAACAAGCTTTCTTGTTCTTTTCTTACCTTCTTCAGATACCCTACGAGAGCCAACAACTGCAACGCTGCGAGTATTTATTAGATCCCACCATCCCTGATAATAAAAAACTTCTATCGGATGTTTAGCATCCCTTAATTTCTCGGGATATTCATTAGCTCCATGTATTCTAATTCCAAAATGCTTAACCTGAAATCGGTCAAAAATATCTTTTAAGATCTCCTTAAATTCTTTTCTTACATTCTCAGTAACCATTCTTGATGGAATGGTATCAGGATATTTTCTAAATCTGTCTGCAATAGACCTGAATGTAGCTCCATTTTCAGACCACAAAGCTTCATAAGCTGCCATTTCTTCAAAAGGAGATATGACATGATCAAAAGAATCTAACGAACTGAAATTAAGCTGCATGTGTAACTGCTCTCCTTATGCAAAAATAATTAACTAAAAAATAATAAAAATATGTGGATTCTACAAGAAATAAATTGTTTTTAAGGTATCAATCCACAACAGGTAAGATGCTGCTTAAATCCTGACTGTCCAGTACGATGACCTGATGGCCTAGGGCAAAAAGCCGTGCGTGTTCGCGTAATTGGTAGGGGGTAGGTTTTTCGCCTGGGGCTTTACATTCCACAAAAATAATGTTGCCATTGGGCAGGGCGACTAATCGGTCAGGTACGCCTCGTCGCCCAGGCGAAACAAATTTATAGGCAATGCCACCGATTTTTTGCACTTCACGCACCAAATGTTTTTCGATACTCTCTTCCCTAATTAACCGCATGGATACTTCCTTTTTATGTCTTCCCGTTTTATTTGCATAATGCAAAAATCGGCGCGGTTCTCACTCCAGATACGGTTATTGCGATTGCGCGCCAATCGGTTTGCCTGTGCCCATGCGCGCGCTGCTTCATGGTATTGCCCTGACTGCTCAAGGTGTACCGCGTCCTGTGCAGCCTTAAAATAAAGGGGGCTGTCGTTTTTTCTAAAGGCCATGATGTTTATTTTATCCTGTGTATTATTTATTCCTTGCGATAGCGATAAGTCTCAAACCCCGCTGCACTAAGCGGTAAATCAAAAGCCCAGTCAGGCTTGGCACTTAACAGTGCGCTTAACCCCTCAGCGGAAAATTGTGGGGGTATCGGGCGCTTCGCTGATAATCTCATCGTGGACGGTTAGGACAATCTCATAACCCGCCTTTTCAATAGGCGGCATGTTATAGGCTAATACATCGCGTGCAGCGGCCTGACAGATATTTTCTGTAATTTTCCCCCCGTAGGTTTTTAGCCTTTCCCATTTACGGCTGTAGGGGTTAGTCCCCATGTAGGTAATCTGTCCATTCTCTATTCGCGCAGAAGGGTAACAAAGACTCCGTCCTGATGGTAGACAAATCCTAAGCCAACCTTTATTTCGCCGGACGTTAAGTTTACGGCACTTAAACGGTATCTCAGGTGATTGAATGGCCTTTTTTACGGCGTCTTCAATATCGTACCAGAATGATACGGTTTGTGGATGGGCATTGCGCCACATGCGCTTAAGGGCATCGCAGGTAACAAAGACTTTTTCGCTCAGGCCATAAGTTTTATCTGTTTCAACAGATTTTTGATACCAGCGTATCGCCTCTCGTTTAACGTCAGGCGGGATGTTAGGTAATGCCGCTTCCGCCAGTTCCGCTAAGTCAAGGCCATAGGCGAGGGCAAATGTCAAAAATGCCGCAACCCCACCGCCATAGCCTAATCCAAGCTCCATCACCTTACCGATTTGTCGTTGAGCTTTAGTGACGTTTTTAGGTAATAGATTAAACGCGCGCGCATAGGCGAGTTTATAGAGGTCATCGCCTTTGCCGTTATCGAACTCGCTAAAAGCTTTGACTTTCCAGTTTTCGCCCGCCAGCCATGCCAACATGCGACCTTCAATATTGGATAAATCGGAAATAACCAGCTTCTTACCCTGCGGGGCAATAATACATCCTCTAAGCGCAGAACTGGTCAGTTGCATAATGTCATCGCAAATCAGCTCGGCGCAACCCGCTTTTAACGCTTCAACCCCCTCATCAATGGTTTTTTGGTCAAGCGTGGGTCTGGGGAGATTATCCGGTTGAAAAATCCGCCCCGCCCAT
This sequence comes from Arsenophonus nasoniae, assembly GCF_004768525.1. NCBI lineage: Bacteria > Pseudomonadati > Pseudomonadota > Gammaproteobacteria > Enterobacterales > Morganellaceae > Arsenophonus > Arsenophonus nasoniae. The sequence continues at coordinate 1,960,488 of NZ_CP038613.1, read as the reverse complement.
CGTCCAGTACGTGAAGCGCCACAAAACTGTTTGGTTCCTCGAAGTCGTCCATCTACACTCACCGATTTCAACAGCGCTTTATATTTACTGGTGCTGGTTGTGCACGATTGCAGACGGACTGACAGCAGTTCACGTAAAGCCCGTGGAATATCAGGGTCATTAACGCGTCGCTGTAGCGTGCTGGCTTGCATATCCGGTAACGTGATGCCAAATGCCGAGGCAATATGCTGTAATAGTGCATCACGTTGGGTTGCGGACTGTACGGTGTTATCCGTTAATTGCCGGGTGACGGCTGATAACCGCTTTTGCTCGTTTTCAACGGCGGTTAAGGCGCTTTTGGCCAACTCAACGTCCATACCCATTCCACGGCGATTAATCTTTTGGTCTAACTGCCATAATTGGGTTTCGTCCACACTCATATTCCAACGCGGTAAATGCTGATAAATCTCACGCATGGCTAAAATATCAGAACCTGCGTATTGCTTAAAACGTTGCCATTCTTCGAAATGTGTTAACACCGTGGCGCGTTGTATTTTGCTGTTTTTAGGGCGCGGTTTGCAAAATAGCTGTATGAGCGCTTTACCTTCTTTATCTTTGGCTTTATCGCTATTGACGTTGAAGATATCGCAAAGCGAACCCAGTGCGCCAGGTAAGCCATGTGCCAGTGCTTGCACCAGCGTATCGTGAACGCGGGATAAGGGTAAGTCGATATTTAACACTTTGCTTAAAATCACCGTATCAAACATCCCCCCATTATGCCAAACGGTTAAAATTTCAGGGTCATCGAGGTAGGCTTTTAAATCCTTTGGCATCGTTTTATCTTCAGTCACATCCCAAACCTTTACGGGTTCATGATTGTACGCATACGCAAAAAGTAATATTTCTGCATTTTCAGCATAGCGATGTGTGCCACAATTAATCGGAATATCGCTGTAGGTTTCTAAATCGCAAAATAGTAAATTTTGCATGTAAAAATTCCTCAATACTTAAATTGATGAAAGATTGCCTCATTTTACATATGTGTTAAGATTTCATACTAGGGGTATTAGTGAACGAGATGATTTATTAAAAAACCACGCTTAATTGTAAAAATTAAATTGTAATGGTGATATATATATATATATGAAAACGTGTGACGTACTGACAAAGCACCTCATCTCATTTATTCAAAGACAAAAAGATTATTGGCATATAAAAGATATTCAATCACGTTTTATCTATGCTAATAGTTCAGCTTTTATTCTTTCTGGTTTACCGTTCAACTTCGATATTGAAGGTAAATTAAACTCTGAATGTCCTTTATTATGGATTGAATGTGATAAAATTCGTAATTATTTTCCTCAAAAAATCATTTGGGAGCCTGGTAAGTCAATATTTAGTATTTTTTCTTTCCATGAAAGAAAAAAGAAAATACTTCAATCCGGTTTTGTTAAAAAATTTCCCTATTACAATCAGAATGAAATTGTGGGTACTATTTGTCATGGAAGACTAATTGACCCTTTATTGGTATCAAGGTATTTATTTAAACCATCTAATGCGCCTTCTTTTTTAACCAATCACCCACCAAATAATTTATTTACGACTGAAGAACTGAATGTACTCTTTTTCGCGATGAAACTATTCACTAATCAAGAAATCGCATTGCGATTAGGTACCTATTGTTGTGTTGTAGAGCAAATAATACGACAGATATGTAACAAGATTGATATTCACTCACGAAAACAACTGAGAGATTATGGTATCGCTGAAGGTTTTGATAATTACTTCCCGCCATTTTTATTAAAAGGATTGTTATAAATTACTATCATGGGTTATTAGCTCAGCGGGTAGAGCTGTGGACTCTTAATCCATCGGTCGTAGGTTCGAGTCCTGCATAGCCCACCATTTTACCGATGGCTTTTTGCCAATCGTTTATTCTCTTTTCTCAGGTACTGGTTTTCTTCTGCCAGTAGTTGGATCATATTGATTAATGTTCTGGTTTCCTCATCAGCGTAAACGGGTTGTTCCAGGTTAAGCAGATAATGGTGGTTGTTACTGGGATTAGTAAGTGCAATGGTTTCACTCATATTATCTAATTTCATGTTTAACTCTCCTCAAGGAATATAGCGCGATGCCTGATTATTTCACCACCTCAGGCGGCGGTAGTTTCCCTGGTGTTAACTTGCCAATAACTCTTCTTCCTCAGCCATGCTCAGGTCGTCAAATTCGTCAACGGAGGCCACACTTCCACCGCTAAATGCATCACCATCCCGGAAAAACTGAACGCCTCTTAATGACGCTGAAACGCCTTTACCATTATTGTCATAGGCATAAAACTCAATGGTGGCGTTAACGTAGCAGCCTGAGTAGGGGCGACCATCCTGTGCGGTTAACGGTGAGGTATTGCGGTCAATGACTAATGGGCGGGATTTATTACTGGCGCTGATATACAGGTTTCCGGCGTAGCCGTCGTATTCTTTATTGTCGCCATCGCGTAAGCAAAAATGGTTAGGATTATTGCAGATGTTATTATAGATTTTTTCGATATCCTTGGCGCCCCATTTTTCCCCAATCACACGTTTGATACCGGTTTTAATTTCCTCAATCAGGTCAGTACGACTTTTAGCGATAAGGAAAGTGGCGCGGTATTTAAATTCACTCTGACCACTAAATTGAGAGGGTTCAAACAAATCAGGAAAAGCCAGACGTACGTTGTTTAATTTGATTTTCATCACGTTACCTTTTAATTAGATGGATTTATCAACAAGTGATGCTTCGGTCACATCGTCAAAGTCGTTTAAGGGGTTAGTAATAATGGCAGGTCTTGGGTCAGATTCCGGTGCGATGACGGGTTTACCGTCTGCTCGTTCAATAAGTGCTTCCAGTTTTGCCCAGCGACTCGGTTTGTCTTTTTTAAGCAATTTTTCAGCCTGTGGTGGACTGATAATTTTCTTGTGGTAGATTTGTTCCTGTTTAAGTTTGGCGCCTTTTAACAGCGCTTCGGCTTCACGCTCATCACCCCAGGTGCGATTACCCTGTTTGCCAGTCACCAGTTTAAAGCCCGGTACTGATTGCCCGTTGTGTAATGTTTCGGCGACCCGATTTCGCAGGGCTTTACAAAAGCTCTCTATCAAATCAACATGCTGGTAGAGTTTTGCCATTTGTGCAGGGGTTAGCAGCGTAATGCGTTTGATAGCATCACTTAGTTGGGGGTTCAAAGGCCGAGTTAAATCGACAAAATCGCCTCTGACTTCATTATGGATAAATTGCGCCTGAGCAAAACACAATCCGCCTTTTGCTTTGCAGAACTGGCATTGCTTGATACCCGGTGAAAACGCACTATCCGGTAGCGCATCAAGCCCGTTGCGCTCGGCGAGGGTTACCATCTCCATGGCTTTTTTCGCGCCTGATTTAGCCTGTTCGCCAAATTCTTTTAAATCCTCAACCGATAGCGCCCATTCAGACAGATGGTTAAGCCTGGGTTGATGGATGAAAAGCCGAACCGTTTTGAAATCATAAACAAGGTCAAACTGATATAAAGCGCCCAGCGCATAAAGCATGAGCTGCTCGTTGTTCGGGGCATCCACTTTAACGCCTTTACCGTATTTTAGGTCATGGATTTGTAGCTCATCCTCGCTGATAATAATCGCATCGGCGGTACCAAAAGAATTCTCTACGCCAATGACCGCTGAAAAATCCACCCGTTCTTCAACCTGTAGGATTTTCCCGTCCGCTAGTTGCCAGACGGTATCAACATAGGTCTGGACGTGTTCAATCATCTCTTCATCCACTTGTGGCGAATTAGCTTTCAACAAGGGATATGTGCCGATATAATCCTTTGCATCAAAACCGTAGGTTCGTCTACACCCTTCGCTAAACGGGTTTTGACGCATTGTTAGGATACTTTCCGCTAACGCATGCGCCGCGCTGCCTTCTTCCGCAAACGGCGATGTTTTATCGGGTAAGGTGGCTTCTACTGCGAGACTGGCGCTACATCTCATCCATCTATGCGCTGAGGAGGGGGAAAGTTTTGCATGTTCAGCCATCACTACCCTCTGCGTTATCATCGGCTAAAACGCGTTGGGCTTTCTTGATAAACTGAACCAGATTGTCATCAGGAATATCACCTAGCCTTTTAGCGTTGAATTCATCGAGTATTTTAACGACTTCATTCCGATAGCCTTTTTTTGCCAATTCAGTGATCAGTTTTGAAGACTTAGTTCGTGGGTCTTCAGCTTCTACCAATTTCACTTCCGCCGGTGTAGGCAATTCACGCACTAATGACAAGGCAAATTCGCGACGATCGGTAATGCCAAAGAGATTATCCCAATTAGCCAACGTTTTTAGGCATATCGTAAAAATTTTAACTTTGGGAAGAAATGTCACCTTAGGTAATCCATTTAAGGCGCAATAAAGTGCATCAATTTGTCCGGTAACACTATTTGCTTTCTCAGATGCAAGCGTTGCGGTGGCTTTAGCGACTTGCGTACTGTCAGGTTTAAGCGCTTTGTCACCAAACAAGACGGATAGGGCGACGACGTGACGCAAATCAAGCGATTCAATATCAACCGGTTCGGGCTTAGGTTCAGGTTCAGGCGCTACTTTAGGGGTTTCAACAATCGGTTTAACGGCTTTAGCAGGTTTGGTTTCTGCCCGAAGGGTTTTAACCTTTTTCTCGGCGACAACCGGTGTTGGTTTGTCTTCAGCGCTAGCGGGCACTTCGATAGTAATTTTAGGCTCAATCACTTCTTGAGGCTCAACCATAGCTGATGGCACGACAGGTTGAGGCTTAACGTCCGGTGTGAAGGGTTTTGGTTTGTTCGCCCTTGTCGGTTCATTTGGGTCACTCGGGTCATGTTCAGTATGTGCGACCAACTGACTAATTAACATTTTATGGGCTTCGGCCAGTTGATTGTGCGCCATGATCATTTGCGTGTGGTTTTCTGCCAGTCTTGCCAGCAGGGGGCTATTTGCGGTAAGCATAATGCGTTGACCTCAACGGTATATAGTGACAGGGAACTGGTGATTGCCATTGCGTTTTAGCGCTTCTAATTTTTGTACATAGCGTATGCGCCGGACGTTGTTGTTCATCGGAAATCGCTCCGATGACAGGATTTTTGCTTTTTGCATGGTGGTTTTTCCGATGGGATGGACTAGATAGGGTATGCCTGATATTTCTGGCGCGTCAGGCTCGCCCCCTTTTGTGTATTCCCACAACACACAAAACAGGTTACTATGTGTTTCCCACAACACATAAAAGAGAGACGATATTAACAATGGCTAAATATATGGCGCGAGTTGAACTGCATGATGCTGATTCAAAGCAATATGAAATTCTTCATGAAAGGATGAAATCACTTGGATTTTATCGAACACTCATGAGCGATAATAACAGACTGCTAAAATTACCAGATGCCACATATCAAGGTGATACATCTAACACCGCAAAAGATATATGCAATCAAGTTAATCGTATTGCCCATCCTCTATCTTATGGTAGTCCATCTATAATAGTTTGTAGCATGGTTGACGATTGGGAAGCCTGGTTACCGTACACATCATGAATTAGCAAAACCAAAATTCATATTATCTTTGCCACAATCTTTACCAGCATCTTTTTCTGATGCTTCTCTTTCCAGCGCAATAAAACCATCTCTGATGGCCGATGCAAGTGCTTTCGCCCTGACCTTATCGATAGCGCGATTTGAATCCATTTCTGCCTGTAATGCATACCGTAACGCTTCGCTGGCTTTCTCTTGAGATTTTTCACTCAATTCTTCAAATTTCATCATTTCTCCTAAATACAAATCGGTTTTGGTGGTGTGTGCCGGAGGTGTCCGGATTATATTTACAGTCATCTTGGTAGTTCCCTGGTGTTGGCTTTTAACTTAATGGCTGTATTTTGGTTATTTCACACACCCCAAAACCGACTGTTTGGGTGTTTTGTGGTTACGCTTTTTCAGCGAAAGGGTGTTAAAGAGCGGTACTGCTTAATTGCATTTAAATTTATTGCGCCTGTCTTTTCACCACATCAGGCTCGGTGGTATCCTTGCTGTTCTCTACAACAACAAAGAAGAAAAAATTATGTCTAAAAAAAAATGATATTCCCACGTTTCCTATTGCTGGTTGGAAAATCGGTCCTTTACCAGGTTACGATGCGCTGGCGTTGAAATTTCAATTTCTTTCGTCGCCTATGCAGTCAATTAATGAAGCTCAGGAAACTCAGTTCTTTATTATTAATCCACAGATGGCTCGAACACTCATTGCTGATCTAACCAAACATATTGACACCTTGGAAAAGTCTGCCATTCAATCTCCTCAAGGAGATACCCACTAACTAAAAACACAGCACTAACCGCTTTTTGTTCAAAGCGCCTAATTTCATAGGTGCTTTTTACATTCGTCATATCTTAAATCCTTTTGAATTACTGTCGTCACTCACCATAGGCCACTTCGCAAAATGACCTATAATTAGTGTTTTTTGCGTTTGTACACTCTGTTATGGCTGCCTGTCCCTTGACATTGCTGTCCTGCAAAGAGCGGATCGCACTCTATGCAACGTGCACCACTGCACTACTACAGACATAACGCGCTGTACATTTCGACTTTCTAAATTGTTAAAGAGCGAGAGTTTGGTCACTTAAAAATTAATACATATAAGTTAAGATTTATTTTCTGATATTAAGTTTACTAAACATAATTGTCAAGGCTAAAGTTAAGATATTTAAACTTTGTTTAAATGGGGAAATAAAAACCTACTTTTAACGTAGGTTTTTAGGGGGAGAATTGAGCGTGGAGAACCTTTAAAGGAGAACAGAGTACCAAAAAACTTTACCCATGATTTTTATATTGCTTATATCAGATCCTATATAATCTTCATCAGCGTATTCATCTCTATTATATGATCTGATCCGTATACCTCCAGGTATACGGTATAATATTTTAACACGTAACATACCTTCATGTTCAATAGCATACATTTGACCATCTTTGATGTTAGTGTCTGATCTATCTATCCCCGCGGTGGCTCCGTCAGGGACAACAGGCTCCATACTATTACCTGTAATACTTACACAAGCGGCGTTTGCAGGATCAACACCGGCTTTTCGGAGGGTTGAATACGCAAAACGTAATTTATATCCATTGTTATCTAGCGTAACAAAAGAGCCTTTTCCTGCCGATAATGATATTTCCTTAAAAAATGGTAATTCAATTTCATCTTCACCTAGTGGTGTATTTGAATCCCACGGTGCAAAATTACCAATAATTTTTGCGTTTGCCAGTTGAGCGTTTACTTCAGCATTTTTTTCATCCCCATCAAGCAGCCATTCGATAGTTACACCAAGTGCTTTAGCCAAACTAACAAGATTTTTGCCGTTTGGCTCTGTAGTACCTGATTCCCATTGAGATATAGTTGCTTTTGATACGCCAATTCGCTTCCCTAAAGATTCTTGAGTCATTTTATTGTGATTGCGAGCTTGACGAATTCTTTCACATTGCATGGTTTTATCCCCTAAATAAGTTTAGATAGCTTAACTCTTTTGATGTTATGTTATCTTGACTTATTTGTTTAGTATTCTTAACATGATGCTTATATCTTTCGGAGGCCGTAATTATGAAGAAAAGTGAAGCTATTTATTTGGCGGGTAATAAGACTAATTTAGCAAAATTATTAAAAATAACAAAAAGCGCAGTCTCACAATGGGGTGATGATATTCCAGAATTACGCGCATTACAGCTTGAAAAACTAGTTAATGACAAGAATAACACTAAGGCCAAATAACCCATGCAAATAAATTATTCTGTCGGGCGTAGTGTTACTGATCAGCGCCCGAGTCCTGCTGTTGCTGGCTCGTATGACGAGCGTGATCACCTAAAAACATGGGGTGCGTTGCCTGATGAATGGGTGCACTTCGATTTAGTCCTTGGCTATACCGATAGATTATTACCTGTGGTCTGTAATGCTGAGGCTACGATTTCGCCTTCTAGTAAAATGAAAGCACTAGGTAAAACGCCTTCAATCTATAATTCTCAGCGACAGGTTATTGGTATAACCGAATGGACTAGCAAATCTTCCTCAGGGGCAGATATTGAAAAATGGATGATGGAGCCTGATTACGGTATATGTGTCAAAACGGGCTCTGGCATAGTAGCACTGGATTGTGATAGTGACGATGTTGATGTCCAAGCACGTATCCAGGCCTTTATGCTACAGTCCTTTGGTCAAATCCCACCACGCCGTTTTCGAAATAACAGTAACAAATGCCTTTACCTCATCGCAGTAGAAGGTGAGTTTTCTAAACGTGTACATCGATTAAAAAACATTTTGGGGATCATTGAGCTTCTCGCTAAAGGGCAACAATTTGTTGCCATCGGCGCGCATCCTACTGGTGCCCGGCTTCAATGGGATAATGATTTACCGTCTGAACCTTTTATGATCACTGAAAAACAATTGAATGATTTTTGGAAGGACTTAGCGGATGAATTGCCCGTTGTGTCGTCGTCAGAGTCTGATCGCGTAGGTAAAGTAAGAGACCGTTCGATCGTAACGCCTAATGCAACCGATGAAGTCGCTGAGTTCTTGGATAGCCAGGGGCTAACACTAGACTATGGGCGTAATGGTGAACGCTATATCACTTGCCCTTTTGAAAGCGGACATAGCACTGATAGTGGGGTCACCAGTACGGCGTATTTCCCTAAAAATACAGCGGGGTTTGAAGTAGGGCATTTCAAATGTCTTCATGCCAGTTGTGCACATCGAAACGATGGCGATTTCTTGCACGCTATTGGGTTTGGTAAAGATGATTTTGATGATCTGTCGGATAATAAAACTGAAGAGGGTTTTACCGATATCAATATGGATATGACAAGCCATTTCCTTGAACGTTTTATTTATGTAGTCAAAGGTGATCAGGTGTGTGATTTATCACGGCCCCCTTATAATTGTGTTATTGAGATGAAATCATTTAAAAATCTGATGGCGCCTTTTCAAATACCATCAATAAGTAAAAAAGGTCAACCAACTTCTGCAACGAAACGCTGGATAGAGCATCCTAAAAAACAAGTGGCTGAAAGTATTGGATACCAACCCGGCAAAGGACGTTTAATTAAACGACATGATGGGCGCTTTGATATTAATGAGTTTTATCTACCTGACCATGCGAAGGTTTCGAATTTTGATAAATCAGATAACATCTTTCTTAAACACATGGAATACCTTTTGCCTAAAAAAGAGCAAAGGGACTTTTTCATTGCGCGTTTAGCCTGGATAGTCCAACGCCCCGATCGTCGATGCCCTATTACTATTCTTCATATATCGTTGTTACATGGAACGGGCAGAGGATGGGTGATTCAACTGATGGAAAAAATTCTAGGCTCCTGGAATTGTACAAGGGCGAAAATGGATGTTATCTGTAAAAATCAATACCATGACTATTTACATCATTCTCTACTATGTACTGTTGATGAAGTAAGAGAAAACACGGATAAGCGGTATTCAATTAGCGATCAACTACGTGACATTCTTACCGAGCCTAGATTTGAAGTTAATAATAAATATGGAAAGAAAATAACTGAAGACATTTTTACCAGCTTTCTGTTTTTATCAAACCATATAGATGCCATTATTATCCCCGAAGAAGACAGACGTATTGCAGTCTTTGGGGGGCCTGATCACTTACAAGATGTCAAGTATTATGAAACCCTTTATCGTCATTTACAAGACGCTAATTTTATATCACAGGTATTTTGGTACTTAAAATCCATTGATTTGAATCAATTCAATTGGCAAAGAGCACCTGATACTGAAGAGCGTCAGATCATGATAGAAAGTAGCCGTTCAGATGTTGCCAAAACCTTGCACGATTTGATTGATGCGCCTATTTCTCCCGTTATGACCTATCAGCAGATAGTTAATTTTATTATTGGTGATATGGGTTCAGCAGTGGAGATCAACGCTAAACAAATTACGGCGATTTTAAGAGCAAAAGGGTTGACGCAATATGCAAAATTAAAATTTAAAGGCGACACAGTTCGTCCTTGGATACTTGTTAAAAAAAGAAAGTTAACAAACGAAGAAGTACGTACCGAATTAGAAAAATGCGAAAATTTACAAGAGAAGGTGGTAGGTGGCACTTACTTTTAAAACTTTTATTTTTTTAAGAGCGAGAAAAGTGGCAGGTGGTGGCATATAAAAGAATAACTGCCACCTTAAAAAAATCAATAAAATCAAAGCATAAACCCTAAAAGGTGGTAGGTGGCATGTGTTTTAACATATTACGTGCGAGATAGTGTAATATTATGTTACATAATATACGTGTTTTATATATATGTTTAAAGTATCTGCCACCTCCCCCCTTTTTTGTAAAGATGTAGATACGGTAAGGCTTAGTACAGGGGGCTGATAGGTATTTTAAGCACCACCCTGTGCCACCTCTACGTTTTTCACACTTCTAGGAGGAGCGAAAAGATCATGAGCAGAGACATTGAGAAAATACTACTCCACTGGGGCGGTTGGTGTGCGGGTAATCCGTATGCCTCGGTGAGCTGGTTGCCTGTGGCATCAGGTTTTAATCGCTTCATGCCATTTTCCACCTCCCGATTATCGTGCAGTGATGCGGATGGGCTGGTGATTGATGTATGCGTCAGTCGCCTTAACACGGTGGGGATGGCGAGAGAGTTGAGTTACATTGAGGATTATTATATCCGTGGCATCTCCAAGCGCGCCATCGCGCGAAAGTTTGCGGTACGCGAGGATGAGGTGCGAAAAAGAATGCAAATTGCGGAAGGATTTGTTTTGGGATGCTTAGAAACCCTTGATATTCAATTAGATATCGACACATTGTACAAATATCGTACAAATAGTTATCAAACACTGGTGCGACCGCAAAAGGTATGCTAAAGTGCCCACAATGATTTTTTGCGTCCAGCAGAAATGTACGCTGATAAATAAAACCTCGATTAATTATTTTTTTGCTCACCTCGCTTTTTGCGGGGTTTTCTTTTTTAGTTTTGTTGTTACCCAAATAGTTATATCTTGTTTGTGCACTACTTTTTATAAGCTCGTAGGGTACATATAAGGTAATGTCACAGGTATCGTATGCGGATTATTATAAAAAATAAAAATGAAGTTGTTTGGTATAGAAACATTGAAAAAGGTGAAGGCATGGCATCAAAGGGATATACGAAGGACGGAACGCAACATGAAATTATATCCGCCCTGGAATATGCACTAGAACAGTCTAGAGCGGAGTTAATGTGCTGGAATGACAGATATAGAATGTCTGAGGGTAGCTGAGCCTCCACCAAGATCTAGTGTTATGTTCCAATATCCATTATGCGGAACAGTAAGTTGAGCAGGTAGTCTTTTAAAAAATCCGCCACCGCCATGATGATGAAATGTTCTTCCATTACGATAATTATTAAATTCAGAGTCTGTTGTCATAAGTATGTTGCATTGATGGGTACAATTTATAACAACAGTGTCACCTGTGTTTAATTGCATTCTTTTGTGTAAGAAATTCATTAATAATTAGTCCTGTATATAAACAGGGCTTTACACAGATCATCAAGTGGAATAAACTAAATGCGTGATCACATGTAAAACCTTGTCGTTTTATCTTCTGTCCCTGATAGTTATCGCTATCAGGGATTCCTATATATATAGTGTCTACTACTCAAAATATACACTATATGTCGTTATTATATTCTTGAGCAAAAAAAGATCAACTTACGAATTTTTAACATCTGCTTGATGGTGGGCTTTTTCATTTACGCCACCGCAATACTCACAAAAACAATAATGAAAATGAGTAAGGCGGCTGGCTTCCTGTTCAATTGTTAAACATGAGGTTAAAGTATGGACGAACGTATAGAAGTATTAGAAAGTAGAATAGGTAAATTGGAAAAACAGTTCACAGAGATGAATAAGGTGAACTACTGTACTAAATCAGAACATAGTGTTAATGCTATTCTTCAAAATGCTTTAGATTTAACCCATGTAAAAAAGGCTACATCCAATTTTAAAACAAATTTTAAAACAAATTGTAAAGTTACTTATCAACAAGCAGTCATAGACAAAGTCTTGGTAAAAGATAATTTTATATTAGAAGCTATTATAAATCAGCCATCCCTTAGATTGGTTACTCTGGGCTGAATTGAAAGTTTATCTCAAATATCTATTTGATGCTTTGAATTCTTTTTTGGAAAATTATCATGAAAAATTTATGCCCTCCTCTTTTTTAACAAATAATTCAAAGCAATGGAACCCTCAGTGGGAGGGTATATGCGCATGTCAGAAAAATACTCAACACCTGCGGCCTATCTGTGGGGCATCATGACCTCCATCGGGGGCGTTATAACAACGATTTTTGATTTTTTAACCCTTGACCAGTGGGTAGCGGTGATGGGTATTGGCTGCACGATAGGGACATTTTTAATCAACGTGTACTACCGCAAAAAGGAATACAGACTCAAGGAGCGTCAGTATGAAAATACCGAAAAAAATACTCATGGCGACGGGCGGTAGTGCGTTGTTTTTAGCGTCAAGCATGATAACGCATTTTGAGGGATTGAGACTTAAGCCTTATTTCGATGGGGGCGGTGTGCTTTCTGTTTGCTATGGCCATACCGGTAAGGATATTGCGCGTAATCGGGCGTACACTAAATCGGAATGTGATAAGTGGCTTGATGACGATTTGAAAGCGATAAAACGTTACGTTGACCCACTGATTAAGGTCAGTATCAATACACTCACTCAGGCAGCCCTTTACTCATTTGCTTACAACGTGGGCGTGGGGAATTTCGCTAAATCCACGTTACTCAAAAAGCTCAACGCTGATGACCGAAAAGGCGCTTGTGATGAAATGAAACGCTGGGTTTATGTCGATGGCAGAAAGTGGAAAGGGTTAATGACCCGCCGGGAAATAGAGAGCGTAATATGTTATGGCGACCTGTCACATTTATCGTAGTGATTATTGCTGCATTGATTTTATCACTCGTTTTCACCCACTCCCGTTACCAAACCGTCAAACAAAACTACCAAACGCTAAAACAGCAATATCACGAGCAAATTGAAGCGTTGAAATTGCAGAAGCGAAAAATCGATGCTTTGCACCAGCTCGACATTCAACACACCAAGGAACTCAATAATGCCAAAGCTGAAATTGCTAAGCTGCATGATGCTGTTCGTGCTGGCACTAAACGGTTGCGCGTCAATGCCGTGTGTCGTGCATCCAAAACCACTACCCCCAAGAGCCGATATGATGAAGCCAGCCCACAACTTGGTGAGGCAGCTAGACAGGATTATTTCCATCTCAGAGAGATGATAGCTGAGAACGAAAAGCAGACGGAATATCTACAGCAGTACATCAAAACACAGTGTAGTGGTTAATTTTGATTTATTTTAAGCGTAAAAATAGTTTTATATCTGCCACCTGTTTTAATAATAAATTGTATGCCTCATCCGTTCTGGATTTTTCATGCTTGAGCTGATTAAAAGTCGATTGATATTGACAAATTAAAGCTTCGAAGCGTTTCTGTTGTCTTTTAGATAACCGTCGCATTAAGCATGTTATGGCAGATTCTGGTAAGAGGAATGCAGTAGTAAAACCCCGTTGTTCAAACCATGACTGCATATAATCAAAATAGTCAATTATGGGTTCAGCACGTTCATTAAACTCTTGTCTTTTATCTCTACCTATGGCGTGTTTGTTACCAATATATAAGCCCAAAAAGAATGTTAATAAACTAATCAGAGGTGAGTAAAGTTGCAGGATTTTTATCAAATCATTCATGAATATTGGTGGCTCCTTTATCCAATAATTACGTTTATTTTTGGCTTGCTATGTGGTGGTTTAACAGGTTGGCCACCATTCAGTTGGAAATAATTATTAAAGATTACCATTAATTTGAAATAGGTGAGCTATGTCTGAAAAAAATGCACCAGAAATTAGAGTAAGAATAAAGGCTGATGATAGTGATCTCATTAAATTAGAAGATCGCTTGCAACGTATTGCTAATTTGATGCAACAAATGGGGTCAATTAACGAAGAGAAAACATATCCAGCCAGTTTGCAAATGGCAGTACAAGAGGCTTGTAATATAGGTGCTCGAGAAGGCGCGAAAAAAGCAAGAGATAAACAAATCAATGATGAAAAAGAGACATCGATAAAATTATCAAAACTGTTTATTAGGGGTGTGTTTAAAGGCTATGCACTTACCGTTAATGGCAAGATACTCTCTAATCAGGAATCGACGGTTATAGAGAGTAAACCGCAGGAAATTCCACGTGTTAAGGCCTCTTTCATTGTGACTGATGAGATAATAGTTGATGCGCCTGATATATATTTAAAATCAGCAGAAGAAGTGAATGCTTAAGGAGGACTATGCCGCCACGTATTCCTCGTGCCTGTCGCAAACCCGGTTGTGCCAAGACAACAACTGAATGCAGTGGGTACTGTGACGCACATCGAAACCAAAGTTGGAAAGATTATCAACAAGGTAAAAGCCGTCATCAGCGTGGCTATGGTACAAAGTGGGATCATCTCCGTAAAAAAATATTAAAACGTGATAAATTTTTGTGTCAGGGATGTTTAGTTGAAGGGCGATTGATAACCGCAACCACCGTTGACCATATTCTCGCAAAAGCAACAGGCGGCAATGATGCAGAAAGTAACTTGCAAGCGTTATGTTGGCCATGCCATCGCACGAAGACCGCAAGAGAAAAGCGAGGGAGGGGCGGGTAAAATCGCTCCCTCTTTTACCTTTGGGAACCGCCGATTTGCCTTTTTTTACACCACCGCAGGTTAGAAAACCTTTTTATAGGTATCCCAATTGCGCGATTAATAGGAATTTTAAATTATGTCTGGACCCCCAAAAACACCGACACATCTACGTTTGATAAGGGGTAATCCTTCAAAAAGGGCAATTAATAAAAATGAGCCAAAACCCGAAAAAGGGGTTCCCCCAACACCAAAACACTTTAACAAGCAAGAACGCTACTGGTTTAAGGTTCTTTGCGAACGGCTAGATGCGATAGGCGTTATTACTGCTATCGATGGTATGGCTCTGGAATTGCTGGTTGGGGCGTATGTCGAATGGCGAAAACATCGAGATGTTATTGACAAAGAAGGCGAGACCTACAAGACAACATCCACTGACGGCAACGTCATGATCCGTCCACATCCGCAAGTTGCCATGATGGCCGATGCGTGGAAGCGCATTTGCAGAATGCAAGCTGAATTCGGCATGACCCCCGCTAGCAGGTCAAAAGTAAACGGTAAGGCTTCAAACGAAATAGATCCGTTTGTCGAATTTTTGAAAAGCAGGATAGACTAATGGCAAAAGTAGCGGAAGGCATTAGCTATGCACAACGCGCTGTGTCGGGTGATATCATCGCGTGTGAATATGTACGATTGGCGTGTCAACGCTTTTTGAATGACCTTGAGCATGGTGAAGAACGGGGTATCTATTTTAGCTTCCCCCGCGCACAACATATCCTTAATTTCTATCAGTTTGTGCCCCATGTAAAAGGTAATCTTGCCGGTCAAACTATAAAATTGATGGATTGGCATATTTTTATCCTGATCAATATTTTTGGATTTGTTATCCCTTTAGTCGATGAACAAACGGGGGAAAGGGTAATCCGTAATGATGGCAGTGGACGAGTCGTGATGGTCAGACGTTTTCGTACCGCCTATAACGAAGTTGCCCGTAAGAATGCCAAATCAACGCTTTCTTCAGGTATTGCACTTTATATGACCGGATCAGACGGCGAAGGTGGCGCAGAGGTTTATTCAGCCGCCACGACTCGTGATCAGGCTCGCATTGTCTTTGAAGATGCAAAAAACATGATAAGGAAGGCTAAACATACCCTTGGTCAATGTTTTGAGTTCAATAAATTAGCGATTTATCAAGAAGTCACCGCTTCAAAATTCGAACCACTATCCAGCGATGCAAATAATTTGGACGGGTTAAATATCCATTGCGGTATTGTCGATGAACTGCACGCACACAAAACGCGTGATGTTTGGGACGTATTAGAGACGGCAACAGGTGCAAGATTACAATCCTTGCTCTTCGGTATTACCACCGCTGGATTTAATAAAGAAGGCATATGCTACGAATTACGCGATTATGCCATCAAGGTTTTACAGGGGCAGGTTGAAGACGATTCCTTCTTTGGCATTATTTATACCCTAGACAAGAAAGATGATCCGTTTGACGAGAAGATGTGGCAAAAAGCCAATCCTGGATTAGGTATTTGCAAGCGATGGGATGATATGCGCCGCCTTGCAAAAAAAGCACAGGAGCAGGTTTCAGCTAGGACGAATTTTATAACAAAGAATGTAATATCTGCTAATTATAATGGATTAGCCGTCCTCGTGTTGTTTGTAAGATACTGATATAAAATAGATTATTCATTTTTTATTGTTCTCGTGTTTTTTCGTGTTTTCTGGTTTTTACACAACTCTGTGTATTGCAATGTGTATTGCAAATTGAAAAAAGGGCGCTACATGGCAGTCAACAAGCTCAGTGATAAAAAGTTAAGATCCTTACATGGTAAATTAAGCGAAAAACAACAAACTATTGCTGATGGTAATGGGTTAGCTATAAGAATAAGTAAAACAGGTACGATAAGTTTTGTTTTTTTCTTTCGCCTTTACGGGAGAAAGAGCGCGCCTATATGGTTAACATTAGGCAAGTACCCAGATTTAAGTTTAAAAGCCGCAAGGGAGCAGAGAGATAATTGTCGAATATGGTTAGCTGGGGGTAAAGATCCGAGAATACAAATCAAAATAACCAAAGATGATTTACTGAAACCTGTTACAGTCAAAGATAGCTTAGAATACTGGATTAATAATTATGCTCAAGATAAAAGAAAAGGCGCAAAATATATTCAAAGTTGTTTCATGAAACATATTTATTCCGATATTGGAGATATTCCATTGAATGATTGTTCGTTGTCTATGTGGGTTAACTGTTTCGATAGAATAAAAAAAGTTGCTCCGGTACAAGCAGGCGCAATGTTAAAAACAACAAAACAGGCTTTAAAATTTTGTAGGGTTAGAAAATATGCAATCAGCCATGAAATTGACGATTTAGATGTAAGTGATGTAGGAAAAAAATCAAATAAAAGAGAGAGAGTGTTAACAAAGGATGAATTAAAAGCGCTGTGGCATTATGTGAATAAAGAATATGATAATCATATTATCTCATATGAAAATAGAATTATTTTAAAATTTCTTATTGTCTTTGGTTGTCGTCTTTCTGAAATAATATTATCAACATGGGATGAATGGGACTTAGAAAATGATATATGGCGAGTCCCCCCTCATCATAGTAAAAATGGTAGAGAAATTATTAGACCCATTCCCTATAATTTTAAACAATGGCTATCACTATTAAACAAAGCAACTTGTAATAGAGAGAGGGTAATTGGTTTTAACATGCGTCAGAGTGCAGCCAGTATCAGCATGATAAAAATATGGAAAAGGCTTAATCATTTAGAAAAATGGACTCCACATGATATGCGAAGAGTAATCGCTACAAATCTTAGTGATAACGGATTTGAACATAATGTTATTGAACAATTACTTGGTCACACATTAACTGGTGTAGCGGGAATATACAATCGAAGTAAATATATGAATAGGAAAAGAGAAGCGCTTGTTTGGTGGGTAGATTATTTAAACGCATTATAAAAAGAAGATGGTTTTATGATACTAATATTAACTCGTGCTGAGATAGAAAATATGGATGAAATTGACCGATTAATTAAAGAAGAAGAATGTGAATGGTTAACTTCGCTAGGTAGAAATCATAGATATTATTTAGAAAAAAGGGGCAGATTTCCTTTAAAAATAAATATAGGACTACAAACCAGATTATACCGATTATCCGAAGTTCAGGCTTGGATAAAAGGCACATGGAAACCTGAATAACTAGAACGTATAAAAATTAAATGTCATGAATTGAACCCCGTTAATCGGGGTTTTTTTATTATGGAGAAGAAATAATGATAACGGTTAAATTTACTGAACCTACCAGAGAAGAAAGACAATTTATTTTAGATGAATATGGTCAAAAGTATGATCGCCGAATCAGGGAAGCCGAATGTAAGCAGATATCTGGTTTATCCCGTTCCCGTCGATGGGTGTTAGAGGAAGAAGGAAAATTTCCTAAGCGTATACCTATGGGAAAGAACTCCGTCTCATGGCTATTAAGCGATGTTCTATGGTGGGCACGCAATCCGCCAGAGGTGAAGAACGTGAATAATCCTTACAGCCGTCAATCTCACTGATGAGGGGAAAAGTCCCCTTTTTGGCAGAAAACCTAAAAAACCTGTATCACCTGTACCAATTACATTTAATCCGTTTAATATCAATTAGTTAATTAGGTATAGGTAGATAAAATACCTCTAAAAACCTATAAAGACCTGTAACAACTTAAAGAGGAAGTCGGTTAGAAAAAAATTCTTTCCTTTCCCTGGCAGGCAGTGATTACCGAAAGTCCCCTTTTTCTGACCAAGCAGCATGACTCACCGCTCAATTAATTAAATAAGGTTCAATATGAACATTCAAAACACGGTGAATAACCGTGAAGGGCTTCTTTATGCCAAAAATCAGGGGGGCGATATATTTAATCGCCTGAACAAGTCGACCTACAAAAAAAGTGTAGGTCACTACACAAAAAGTGTAGTTCAGAAATTAAACAACATGGGTGTACAAGCCATTAGAGAGGTGCGCACAAAAGAAAGCATTAAAAACAATAGGTTGATTCAATTTGTGCAGTATACAAAACAACCATCTAACCGCAGCTTAAAATACCTCATCTACTCAAATTTGAGTAGTGCAAAAAATAACCATTCATCATTAAGAGGAACGGTTAATAAACAAACAAAGCGAGTGGCTCATGGTCACTCAGAACATCAAGGAAATTTTTCTCTGATGATGAGGCTACCCGATAATATCGGGTTGGTTGGGTTGGCTGGATTGGCTCAGAAGCAATCAGCGGAATATGTATCTAAGCGATTTCAGCCTTTAGGGGGGGATGCCAAAGATTTTTTCACAAATTGGACGCAAAAGATCTCCTTCATTTTTTCCGCATGGGATCATTGATGGTGCACATGATTTGATAAATAACAAAACTACAAGTACAGCCAATATAATTAAAGGAATTTTATGCATCATTTACCCCTTGGATTCTAAGTTGATACCCCGTGATTTTAATTCTTTCCTTATTATTCGTTTAATCCAAGCTGAAACAGAAGCATCGCCGTCTTCTAATAATGCTGTTTTTATTCCTTGCTCCAATGGCGGTTCAACTCTTAGTGCTATTTGTTTATTTCCTTTTCCTGACATACTAATGGTTGACACTTGGTTTACTCCTATCTATACTTTATTTGTACACCAAGTGTATGGCATGTGTAGTAATAAAACAACGCCCCCGAATGGTATTCGTCGTACCACACGAGGGCTAACCACCAACGATAGATTATTTATCGAGGTAGCTATGTATAAATATACCTTCCTAATTGGAAAGGGTAAAACCCGTTTATCTGAAATTAACCCTATTCGTCTAATAAGTGTTCTAGCTAAAAGTGAAAATGAAGCTCGTCTCTTGGCTGGCAATCGTCATTTAGTCTTTGTTGCTCGTCAGGGGGTGGCTCATGCGTAATAGCCCATGCGCTACGCTCTATCCGCACCCTCTAGACAGATTAAGTGTCATAGCGACATTGCTTGAGACGATGGAATATTTATTTAACGACCCTCAGTCACAAGACATTGCTTTCGCCCTACTGGAATATGCCAGGGACTTGGCTAAATCTCGTCAGGATTTAGAGGAGGTGACATTATGAATAGCGCTTATGTCAATAATGACAATCTTCTTCACTATGCAACCATAACGGCATCTTTGCTTAATTGTATCAATCAGATAGCAGTAGAAAAGGATAATAGCCTAGCCTTTTATCTATCTGATTTAGTGTTTTTGGCGTCTGAAAGGGCTAATACCCTCGTGACCATGCTAGACATGGGTAAGGAGGGACAACATGTCTAATTTTGTCGCTATCCATAATCGGGCGATGCCTGTTGTGGAGTACCAAGGTAAGCGTGTTGTTACTTTTGCCATGATTGATAAGGCACATGATCGCCCTAAAGGAACTACACGAGTCGCATTTAACCGCCATAGAGAACATTTTGTCTATGAGGAAGATTATTTATCGATTCCAGTATCTCTAAAGTATCAATTAGATACTTTAGGAATTTCTGTGCCAAACAGGGGGCTAACGGTTCTAACTGAATCAGGTTATTTGTTAATCGTTAAGTCATTTCGTGATGAGCTTTCTTGGAAAATACAAAAAGAGCTAGTCAATGTTTATTTCCGCCGTAACACCTTAGGTGAACTCCGTCATGTTGATATTCCTTCGCTTGAAGAGTTAAGCCAGATGAAACCGGAGGAAGCGCAACATCTTGTCGTTAAGGCAGAGAAGGACTCTTATCTTGGTCATGGTAAGCCAGGCAGTGCAGCGATGACCCTACGCCGTAGAGAGCTTAAGCGCCTTCGTCCAGCCATCAAAACCGTTATTGAACTTTCCCAACTGTCTATCTGTGATTTAGGTGATTTCACCAAGGGGGTACATCATGGCTGATATTCAGCATTACCTCATAGCGGATAATTTACAGGCGATGAGCACTAAAGATCTAAGAGAAATGAAAGGTGCTTGTGAGGCAGGGTTTGATGGGATTATGTCAGGGCTAAAAGCCTTTGGTGAATGCGCATATTGGGCATGTAGCAATGAAAACTATGCCGATAGTCAGGCGAAAGCGGATTTATGCCGGATGAGTGAGGCGTTGATGTGCTTACCTAAAATTGCTCAGGCACTCATTATCAACGCAGAAAACGCCCAGTTCACACTCTATCAGCGTGAAGGATTCCCTGTATCGGAGGGCGTGAGATGAACATGACACAATATGACGAACAACCATTAATTACTTTTAGCGATGGCTATAACTCAGGGCGGGATAATACCTTTAACGCTAAGAATACACGGGCTTTTCTTAAGGGAAAAGTGAAGCCCCAATTTATAAGAAATCCTGGGATTAACACTTATGTCAGTGGCTCAAAGCACACAGGCACTAAGTCGAAAAAGTGTAAGCGCAAACAGGCTAAAAAAAGGAAGGGGTCAAGATGAGCTATAAAATAAAAACCATTGGCAAAAATGTATGCCTTACACATTTAAACGAACAGGGGCATATTGAAAAAATAACGATTCCTGTGGCGGATATCCCTAATCGTGTTAATGAGGGTCATTGGGATGATGACCCTAAGTTAATCCTGAAATTAATCGATGAATACTGGAAAAAAGACGATTTTAACAAAGCCGATGTGATCACGTCCGTACGCTGTGTTATTTCGGCTATTTTCGTTATGCAATGCAACGTTAAAAATGGTCAGCCTTACTACACCCATAAAAACTATCACCTTCCTATTTTTCTGGCGACTGAACGCATGGGCATGGAGAATAATATTGAAGGCGCTTTTTATTCTAGGGAGACCAAGGAAGACGCAGAGCAATATATTCTGACGTTTTATCGAAACATGCTAGAAGTCAGTAATGCTAAGTGTTTAAAACTTTCCTTTATGGGGCAAGAAATTTTAGCCCAACTCCATAACCTATTTATCGATGATGTGCTTAACGGCAATGTTCAGCCCGTTGCTGTGGTGCATTAAGGGGGAAAGATGACATTAATCACTTTAAACTTTCGCCTGAATGCACGGGCTAACGCTTTTGCTAAGGCAATCTATCAGGATGTAAGAGCAGAAAACGGCGGAGACTGGTTTACCTTATACACCGAAGATGACGCTATTCATGTTGATATTATCGACGGCGTAAAAGGGATTCGGAAGCTGGTTGATACTTATGCATTAAAACCGTTGAAAGATGAATACAAATCTTGGGAATCTGTCGCTGAACAAATACTTGACCTGTGCGTTGAGAACGGCAAGTTGTCAGGGATGGGGCTTGATATGTGGGTTGACATGATGAATGACATGGCGGATAGCGCTGCTGCTCAGGAGGATAAATCATGAGAAATATTGATTTAATCCGTCAGGTTAAGCAGCAGGCCACAGGACGTTGGCAAGGTATATTAGCATCACTGGGGGCAGAAGTCCCCTTGAATCGTCATACCGCTTGTCCAGCTTGTGGGGGTAAAGACCGCTTTCGCTTTGATGATAAGGAAGGTAACGGCACATTTATCTGTAATCAGTGTGGTAGTGGTGACGGACTGGATTTAGTGAGACGGTTATTTAATGTTGATGTCACGGAAGCGGCTAAGGAAGTGGCTAAGGTTATTTCAATACCTGTCCAAAAAGAAACGACTATATCAGATAAACCGCCTTTAACGGATGCTATTAAAAAATCCGCAAAGTTATTAGAAGAAGCCACATTAGGTCAATCTCAGTACTTAATACTCAAAGGTCATACCTGTTCAGTTAAGCTATTAAAAGATGGCTCGATGATATTACCCGTAAAACAGGGTGATAAATTACTGGGTGCTCAGATTATCAGAGCTAACGGTGAAAAGCGCTTTATCTCAGGCACAAAGAAAAAAGGTGGCTATATTCCCGTCGTTGATTTCACTGGAACGCCCGATACGGTGTTAATTGCCGAAGGATATGCAACCGCTTTAACCGTGAGCCAGTTGCATGAAGGCGTGGTACTGGCAGCGCTTGATGAAGGTAATTTATTACCCGTTGCTACATGGGTCAGGAAGCATTACCCTCAATCAAAAATCATTATTGCGGCGGATAATGATGTTAAGCCCGATGAAGCCAATATTGGCAAGATTAAAGCGGAGAAAACCGCAAAAGTGGTTAATGGTTGGGTCACCATACCGCCAACCAAAGAAAAAGCTGATTGGGATGATTACCGTCAGCAACATGGGATTGAGGCAGCAAAACAGGCGTTTATAGAGGGGGCGTATCAAGTTGAGCCTGACAAGCAAAAGACGGGTAACAATCTTTCTCAAATGGCAGACAATGAAAAAGCCTTGTTGCTGGCTGAACGTTATGAGGGGATCGCTGTACACAGTGATAGTAAGGTATTTTATCGCTACGTATCAGGGATATGGGAAAAAATTTCCCACCTTGATCTGGCTCGTGAAATGGGCAATATCTATTGTCAACATAACACCAACTTTAGCAACCGAGCGGTTAATAATGCGGTGGAGGCATTGAAAATTATTGTCCCTAAGTTGGGTAAGCCTTGTAACGATGTTATTCCTTTTGCTAATGGTGTCTTTAATATTAAAACTAAAGTATTTTCACCACACCAGCCCGATAACTGGTTATTAAATCACAATGGGATTGAATATAGACCCGCCCCACCCGATGAAAATTTACGGGATCATGCTCCACATTTTCATAAATGGTTAGATCATGCTGCTAATCGTGACCCGTATAAAATGAAACGGATTTTTGCAGGGTTATATATGATTTTAGCTAACCGCTATGACTGGGAACTGTTTTTAGAAATTACAGGAATAGGCGGAAGCGGTAAAAGTGTTTTTGCCCAAATAGCCACTTTACTCGTAGGTGAAGATAATACCGGAAGTAGCAATATGGCCGCTTTAGATACCGCGAGAGGGCGAGCACAATTCGTTAGTAAACGATTGATCACCCTCCCCGATCAACCGAAGTACATAGGAGAAGCCACGGGAGCAAAAGCCATAACAGGCGGTGATTTAATTGAAATTGACCCTAAATATGAACATCAGTATAGCACTGTAATAAGAGCCGTTGTTATTGCAACAAATAATACCCCTATGATATTCACTGAACGTGCAGACGGTGTAGCCCGTAGGCGAGTGATATTCCAGTTCAATAACAAGGTAAAAGACGAAGATAAAGATTCTAGGTTAGCGGAAAAGATTTCAAGTGAGATCGCTGTCATTGTACGTCGATTGTTGGCAACTTTTGATGATCCAGAAGACGCAAAAGCGTTATTACTTGAACAAAGGGGATCAGGGGAAGCGATAGAAATCAAACGGGAAAGTGACCCCCTCATCGATTTTTGCGCCTATCTCATTACATTAGAAGCTGCTAGCGGTATGTTGATGGGGAACGCCAATATTTACCCGCCAGTGCCAAGGAAATATTTATACCATGCTTACACGGCTTATATGCAAGGGAACGGTAATAAAAACGCCTTGAGTTTAACCGCCTTTGGACGCTCGATTAATAATGCGCTTAAAGAACTGGGTAAAAGGTATATTAGAGAAAGAACAAAACATGGATATAGAACAAATCTGGAATTAAATGAAGTGGAGGCCGAAGATTGGTTGCCAAGTGTACCTTAACATAAATTATAGACACCGTAATATCAAACCAGCATCAGCCAATACTAAACAAACAACGCCAGCCAGTAAAAGGCTGGCTTTTTTATCTGCCTACCAGGGAAAGGAAAGAATTTTTTATTTAAGTCGCGTTAGACAAAAAATAGATGCGTATAAAACTTTTTGGTAAAAACTGTTCATACTGTTCACCAATTCAATAAAAGATATATATATCAATAAATTAAAGGGTGAACACTTAACTTAAAACTATTCACCAAGTGTTCACCACTGTTCACCTTTTTATGGGAGGGGTAATGAACAAAAAGTTTTCTAACTTCAATTTATTTATAAATAAAATTAATATTTATTTAAGTTGGTTAATAAAATAATTTTTTAATCTTGTAAGAAAAATAAAAGATGGAAGTGTTTATTAATATTTAATAAAAAGTGTTTTGATTGTTAATGATTGCAAATAAATATATTATATATCAATACGTTATACTATTATTGCCTGAACTAAAGCAATCCATAAAAAGGTGAACACTTTATTGAAAGGGTGAACAGTGGTGAACACTTAACACAAAACTATTCACCACATAATTTATTGATATATATATCTTTTATTGAATTGGTGAACAGTATGAACAGTTTTCCAGTTTTTTTTAATTATATAAAACGCACGCTAAAATATTTTTATTTTTTTCTCTGACATGAGAAATATTATTAAATAAATTTTATCTTTTCGAAAGAGAACAAGGATCATCATAAAAAATTCTTTCTTTTTCCTGGTAGGCAGTGATTACCGATTGTCCAAAATAGCTCATGATGTTTTCACTAAAACGGGTGCAACCCTTATTAATGTTTTAATAAATAATTAATGTAAAGTTATGTAAATTATTGGTTCTCATGTTTTCTCATCTTTTTTGCCTTCCTGTGAGGTTGTTTCCTGTTATTTTTCATCATGTTAAATTGAGGTTCCTGATTCATGCAGGTGTATTTTGAAATATTCATGGTTACTAAAAGCGGTTAAGGTTTATATCACCTTCCCTTAGCTGCTTTTTTTCTGCATGTTCAGTCAAGACAATCACTGCATGCAGGAGCCAACCTTGAAAAGACTACTTGAATTACGTCAGCAAAAGCCGATTTAACGGCACAAATGCGATCAATGCTGACATTAGCAGAAACAGAAAAACGAACACTGACCGAAGATGAAGCTAAAACTTTGATGCGTTGCGTCATCAGTCGGAAACCCTCAATACTGAAATCGCCCGTTATGAAAGTCTCGCTGATGAAGAAAGAACATTAGCGGCAAAGCCTGTACAAAAGAACAGGAAATGATGCATTAAGGCATTATGTTTTGACAGGGGAAACACGCGGGCTTTCGACTGGGGTTCCGGCTGATGGTGGCTATACCGTTATCCCTGAACTGAATAAACAGATTATGCAACGTCTCAGTGATGAGTCCGTCATGCGTAAAATCTGTACTATCAAGACCACTCACAGCAACGAATATAAGCAACTGGTGTCTGTTGGTGGTGCCGTGATCAATCACGGTGAAGAAGGCAAAGCCAGAACCGAAACCGCTACCCCTAAACTGGAAGAAGTGAGTATCAAGTTATTTCCTGTCTATGCCTATCCCAAGACAACACAGGAAATTCTGGATTTTAGTGATGTCGATATTTTAGGCTGGTTGACCCGTGAAATCGCTGACACCTTTGTTGATACCGAAGAAACCGATTTAGTCAGTGGTAACGGTACAAAGAAAGCAAAAGGATTTCTATCCTATCCCCGTGATACGAAAGCCGATAAAGCGCGTAGTTTTGGCACATTGCAAAAGCAGGAAGTGACCAAACTGGAAGCCGATAGCCTGATTGACCTGAAATTCACGCTAAAAAATAAATACCGTAAAAATGCTGTCTGGGTGATGAACTCAAACACCGCTGCCAAAGTACAAAAATTGAAAAATGGCAATGGTGATTATATCTGGCGTGAACGGTTACAAGTGGGTGATCCTGATAGTCTGTTGGGTTTATCGGTTCATTACCTTGAATTTATGAATGATGATGTGATAGCGCTGGGTGACTTTAAACGTGGCTACACCATTGTTGACCATCAGACAGGCACCCGTACACGACCTGACAATATTACTGAGCCTGGCTTTATCAAAATTCATACTGATAAATATCTCGGTGGTGGATTAGTCGATTCCAATGCGATTAAAGTGCTTGAGGTTAAGGCATAACGCCATGAAATCAACCGATTTTGAAATACGCACGGCAGGCATCACCGCTGATGAAAAAAAACTAATGGGCTATGCGGTTAAATGGAATAGCCGTTCACAACTGTTGTGGGGTGAATTTATTGAAACCTTTGCCCCCTATGCGTTTAAAAACAGTCTGGGAAAAGGAACAGATGTAAGGTGTCTGTTTGAACATGACGTAACTAATCTATTAGGGCGTACCGCGTCGAGTACGTTACAACTGGCTGAAGATGAAACGGGGTTACGGTTTGCGCTTACCCCGCCTGATACCCAATTAGGCCGAGATGTTCTAACACTGGTTGAACGGGGGGATATATCCGGTATGAGCTTTGCGTTTAGGACGATAAAAGACCATTGGGAAATTGGTGAAAAGCCTTATCTCAGAACGGTTATTGAGGCTGAATTGCTAGAAATCACGATCACCAGTTTACCCGCTTACCCTGAAAGTGGTGTCGAAATTGCCAAGCGTTCACTCAATGCTAATCGCTCCAAACCCACGCATTTGTACAATCGGTGGCTACAATTATCTGAGGTGGAATAATGTGGCCATTCAGACATAAAAAGGCAGAAGAACGCAGCCTTAGTATTGATGAGTTCCTGTCACTGGCTGGCATTCCTAACAGTCGGTCAGGCGAATATGTCTCACCGATAACCGCAGAAGGCTTACCCGCTGTTATCAATGCCGTTACGGTGATTAGTGAAGCGGTGGCGACGATGCCCTGTTTTTTATATCGGGTACACAATGATAAAGGTATGGAATCACGGGAATGGCTAAGTAACCACGTGGTAGATTATTTGCTCAATGAAAAACCAAATGATTGTCAAACACCTTTCCAGTTTAAACGAACCCTAATGCGCCATTGCTTACTCAATGGTAATGCCTATGCGCTTATCACATGGGGTAAAGACGGACAGCCCGCTTCATTACATCCTTATCCGCCGAGTGCGGTTGTACCTGAACGATTAAGTGAGCACCGTTACCGTTATACGATAACCGAGCCATACAGTGGTCAAGTCCGTATCTGTCTGCAAGAAGAAATCTTACATTTACGTTACGCCACGGATGATGGGTTTATGGGACGTTCACCGATTACGATTTGTCGGGAGACATTAGGTTTAGGACTAGCCCAACAGCGCCACGGCGCGAGTGTGATGAAAGATGGCATGATGGCAGCAGGGATTATTAAATCCAATGAGTGGCTGAATGATGCCAAAGGGCAAAAAGCCCTTGACGCGCTTGAACGTTATCGAGGCGCAAAAAATGCGGGTAAAGTGCCAATCCTTGAAGGTGGAATGGGATATGAAAAATTAGGCATGAGTAATCAGGATGCAGAATGGTTAGCTTCCCGCCGTTTTACGATAGAAGATATCGCCCGCATGTTCAATGTCAGCCCTATTTTTCTGCAAGAATATTCCAACAGTACCTACAGTAATTTTAGTGAAGCCAGCCGCGCGTTTTTAACCATTACCATGCGCCCTTGGTTAGCGAATTTCGAACAGCAAATCAAATCGGCACTACTACTTAATGTTCCGCAATCCGGTATGCGTTACCAAGTGGAATTTGACACCGCCGATTTACTCAGAGCCAACCCAAGAGAGCGTTTCTTAAGTTATGAAACGGCGATTAAATCCGGTGTGATGTGCCCCAATGAAGCCCGTGAACGGGAAGGCTTACCGCCTCGTGATGGCGGTGATGAATTTAGTCAGGCGTGGAAACAGCATATTGAGGTTAAGAAACATGCGGAGGACAACGCATGAGAGCAGGACGATTAAGACATCGTGTGACGATTCAGAAACAAGAGATTACATACGGTAATCTAGGTGACCAGCGAGTAACCTGGGTAGATGTTGAAGATGTCTGGGCAGAAGTAAAAGCGCTACGCGGTCAGGAGTTATTAACCTTTGGTACTCGCTATCCTCAAGCCATCGTCAAGATTTGGATGCGTTATCGTCCTGATATCACGATTGACAACGCCATTGTGTATAAAGGTGCTAATACACTGGGTTCTCGATTTGAGATAGCCGTTGTTTTATCCGATGCACGCCAATCAAGATTAGAATTGATTTGCAAGGGAGGAGGACGATTTGATTAATGTAAAAATCCCTTTAAATGAAATCAAACAGCATTGTCGATTAGAAGAGAGTTTTACGCTGGATGATAAATTATTAACCACGTATGCCGAAGCAGCACTTGAAGCCTGTCAACAACATATCGGCAAACGGTTTGATGAAGGATTGACATTCACGCCAGCAATTAAGGTTGGGTGTTTGCTCTATATCGGATTGCTCTATGAGAATCGGGAAATGGCAACAGATGTTGAGCTTAAAGAAGTCCCCTTTACGATTAAATCGTTATGGTCAGTGTATCGAGATATTGGAGTGTATTAAATGCCGTATCAACCATTAAAAAGATGTACAGAGCCAGGCTGTAGTACCCGAGTGAAATCGGGTAAGTGCGAGGCGCATAAACGAGCAGCCAGACGCAGAGTAGAAAAACAACGTGGAACGCATACCCAGCGTGGCTACTCCAGCCAATGGGCTAAATATCGTCTGATTTATTTGAAGGAGCATCCTCTTTGCGTGAAGTGCGAAAGTCAGGGGATATATACACCCGCTAAAATCGTTGACCATATCATCCCAATCGATGGAGATAGCGATGTACTGTTCTGGTGGCAAGATAACCATCAATCATTGTGTCAGGGATGTCATAACCGCAAAATTATTCAGCAAGATCCAATAACTAAAGCACAGCGTAAAGCTGGCATGTTCCGTGAGCAGGAAGAAAAAGCTGCTCATCGTAATGACTGGATACACGAGTATAACCTTAATGGACGAATATCAGATAAATCAATTGATTAAGGGATTACTTAGACATAGCCAAGGTTATCGACGCGTTAAGCCAAGCGCGAATAAATCCTACGTTAAACGATTGACTCAGCGTGACCGTGAGCTAATGGAATGTTTTAGGAATCAGCCTTGGAAGTAGGGGGTGGGGGAGTTAAATATGACAACCCCCTATTGCGCTGGGACCGCACGTCAATCGAATTTTTATGCGCGGTCATTTTTTTGAAAATAAAACAATAAGGAAAACAGTAGATTATGGCAAGAGCACCCAAAGCCCCTAGCTATCTTGATGAGATTGCTACTACAGAATGGAAAGCTAAGGCAAAATTCGTTGCAGAGCGTAACGACCTGAACCCCACTGATTGGAGTAGCTTTGAGCTGTATTGCGTCAACTATTCCATTTACCGAAAAGCCGTTGCAGACCTCGCAGAACGCGGATTTAGTATCGCCAACAGTCAGGGAAGCGAAAGTAGGAACCCCGCATTAAGCGCCAAAGCTGAGGCAGAAAAAACCATGATAAAAATGGCCTCCCTATTAGGTTTTGACCCCGTATCACGTCGCCGTAATCCGGTAGAAATGCAAGAAGAAGATGAACTTGACCGATTGGCATCAATACGCTGAGCGCGTCAGAAATAGCGATATTCCGGCCTGTAAGCGCTTAAAACAGGCGGTTAATCGTTATTTTAATGACCGCAATAATCCCGTTTATACCTTCGATACGCCAACGGTAGCACGTTTTATCGCTTTTCCCGTCTCTGCCCCCATGTAAAAGGACATCTTCGAGGTAAGCCCATTCAATTAGAACCTTGGCAGCAATTTGCTATAGCGAATATTTTAGGATTCAAAGAAGTTAGCACGGGAAGAAGAAAATATCGTAGTGCGTATATCCAAGTGCCAAGAAAGAACGCTAAGTCTACATTGGCTGCAATACTGGCTAATTGGTTTTTAATCATGGAAGGGGGGCAACAGGATATTTATACGGCAGCCGTGAGTCGAGACCAGGCACGCATTGTTTTTGATGATGCCCGTCAGATGTGTTTGCTATCCCCTAGCCTAAAGAAACGGCTGACTATCCAGCAACATAAAATAATTTATCCTAAAAATAACAGTTTGCTAAAGCCGCTTGCTGCCAAAGCTGCCACCATTGAGGGCACTAATCCGAGTCTGGCGATCGTCGATGAGTACCATCTACACCCTGATAATGCGGTTTATTCCGCGCTTGAGTTAGGGATGGGGCACGCCCTGAAGCACTACTTTTGCCATTACCACCGCAGGGAGCAATGTTATTTCAGCCTGTAAACAGCACTATGATTATTGTTGTCAGATATTGGACGGTGAAGCGCAGAATGAATCACTCTTTGCCCTGATTTATGAACTAGACGAAGACGGTGAGCTTGATGATGAGCATAACTGGGTTAAAGCCAATCCTAATCTTAATGTCTCTGTAGAAAGTCATGCCCTGAACGATACGATTAAAAAAGCAAGGGGAATTCCCTCACAATGGACAGAGATGTTAACCAAACGATTTAATATCTGGTGTCAGGGTCAAACGCCGTGGATGGGTGAAGGGGCTTGGGCTGCCTGTCAACGGGACTACAAGGAAACGGATTTAAAGGGACAAACCTGTTATGCAGGGATGGATTTATCCTCAACAAACGATATTACTAGCGTCTGTTATACCTTCCCACAAGAGAATGCGCTCTTGCTATTGAGCCGTCACTATATCCCCGAAGCGCAATTACAGAGTCCAGCGAATAAAAATAGAGCAATCTATCATCAATGGGTGCGGTTAGGCTGGCTGAGAACCACCAAAGGCGATTGTATTGATTATGACCGTATCAGAGATGATATTCTCAAAGACAGTGAGCAGTTTGAGATTAAGCTCATTGGCTTTGATACGTGGAATGCGACTCATCTTAGAACGCAATTACAGGGTGCAGGTTTAGATGTTGAACCCTTCCCACAAACCTATATGCGTTTAAGCCCTGTCGCCAAGTCAGCAGAAGTGTTTGTTAATCGTCAGAATATCCACCATAACGGCGACCCTGTTTTAACATGGGCGATCGCAAATGTAGTGATGGAAACCGATGCAAACGCCAATATTAAACCGAACAAGAAGAAATCGGCTAATAAAATCGACCCGGCCTTAGCGTTTCTGATGAGTTTTGGCACATGGCAGATAGAGCATGAGGACTTTACCTTTAGTTTGACCGATGAGCAGAAACAACGATTAGCTTCATTTGATGGGGTGTAGCGGGTTTTTATTAGCGCCCCGGATAATCTTAAACAAATTTCTCTTCTGATTAAAACCTGTGTATTGCAATGTGTATTGCAGATAGCTATAAATAAATAATAAATATTCATTAACTTATTGATATATAGTTAAATTATAATTGTTTGTAATTTTATAACAAAGCACGCCAACGTTTGGGTGAGTGCAGAGTCAGCCTGGATGGATATGCTCAAATGGACAGATCTCTCTGCTGTCGCCCCAATGCACGAGCTAAAAACCTATCCGATGTGGGTCGGTGTTGATTTGGCTAACAAAATTGATATTTGTGCGGCCGTCAAAGTCTGGCAGGCAAACAATGGTCATGTTCATACTGATGCCAGGTTCTGGCTGCCAGAGGACAGGCTAGCGCGTTGTTCTCGACAAATTGCAGAACTCTATCGGAAATGGTCAGCGATGGGGGTATTAACCCTGACTGATGGTGAAGTGGTTGATCACAATCAAATCAAAGAGGAAATCATTACGTGGGTCTCAGGACAAACATTAAAAGAAATAGGATTTGATCCCTGGAGTGCAACGCAATTTGGCTTATCACTCGCAGAAGAAGGCCTACCACTGGTTGAAGTTTCTCAAACAGTCAGAAATCTGTCAGAAGCAATGAAAGCAGTGGAAGCATTGGTATACGCCGGGAAACTGCACCACAACCAACACCCAGTAATGAACTGGATGATGTCTAATGTGACGGTAAGACCTGACAAAAATGACAACATCTTCCCAAATAAGTCAACGGCGGAAGCTAAGATTGATGGCCCTTGTGCGCTTTTTACCGCAATGAGTCGATTATTAGTCAATGGGGGGAACCATCAACCTTCGCTTTCTGAAATTATTAGTTCCCACGGACTGAGATCGCTTTAAGGATCACACAATGATATTAACACTGCTTTCATTTATCACAGGCATTATTGGTGCCATTTTATTGGCTTTCGGTGCCTGGTTATTGCTGCCCGCCGCTGGTTTTATTGTTGGCGGTATTCTTTGTTTGCTGTGGTCATTTTTGGTTTCGTACATGATGAGTCGAAAAATCAAACAATAAGAGGCATTATGTTTTTTCCAGGACTTTTTAGCAAAAAAAGTGACATAACTTCACAGGAACTTGGTCATCTGATGGGGCTTTCTTACGATACTTACGCCGGTCGTAGAGTCAGTCCTAGGTTGGCTATGCAGCTAACCGCGGTATTTAGCTGTGTCAGAGTATTAGCAGAATCTGTCGGCATGCTGCCTTGTGCCCTGTATGAACGAACGGCACAATGCAATCAACGCGCCACGAAAGAAAGGCTTCATCAGCTATTATCAGCCAAACCAAATGGGTATATGACTTCACAAGAGTTTTGGGAATTATTAATAACGAGTTTGTGTCTGAGGGGCAATTTTTATGCCTATAAGGTTAAGGCCTTAGGCGAAGTGGTTGAATTACTTCCATTAAGTCCTGACAGTGTCGCACCAACGCTAAATCCTCAATGGGGTATTGAATATCAAGTCACGTTGCCAGATGGAACAAGCCGTATTCTGAGTCAGGATGAAAT
Source organism: Arsenophonus nasoniae (assembly GCF_004768525.1). NCBI lineage: Bacteria > Pseudomonadati > Pseudomonadota > Gammaproteobacteria > Enterobacterales > Morganellaceae > Arsenophonus > Arsenophonus nasoniae. The sequence goes on along the minus strand of NZ_CP038613.1, from coordinate 1,927,254 downwards.
ATGGCATGTTCGCATTTTTACATTGGATGGATTAATAGGGTTGAGTCCAATTGCGTATGCACGTCAAGCCATCGGTCTTGGACTAGCAACAGAAGAGCATGGCTCACGTCTATTTGGAAATGGGGCAGTGACAAGTGGGGTTTTACAAACGGAACAATATTTGACAGATGACGCTTATGAGCGATTAAAAAATGACTTTGAAGTCCGCCATCAAGGCCTTGAGAATGCCCATAAACCGATGATCCTTGAAATGGGATTGAAGTGGCAACAAATTAGTTTGTCAGCGGAAGATGCTCAGTTTTTTGGAAACACGCAAGTTTCAACTGGAAGAAATCTGCCGTATTTTTTCGCGTTCCGTTGCACATGGTGCAAAATACAGATAGAGCCACGTTTAATAATATTGAGAATCTGGGCATTGGTTTTATCAACTATTCGCTGGTTCCTTATCTAACGCGCATTGAACAGCGAATCAATATCGGGTTAATCGCTGAAAAAAAGCAGAAAAATTTTTATGCTAAGTTCAATACTGGGGCGTTATTACGTGGTGATATGAAATCACGGTTTGCAGCTTACGCAACGGGAATTAATTGGGGAATTTATTCCCCAAATGAATGCCGCGAACTGGAGGAGCTTAACCCTCGTGAAGGCGGTGATATTTATTTAACGCCGATGAATATGACAACAAAACCCAGTCTTACCGAGTTTAGCGAGGATAAATCGAATGACAATAATGATAAAACAGCGGTTTGATATGCCGCTGAGTCTAAAATCAGTGACTGAATCGGGTGAGTTTTCCGGCTATGGTTCTGTTTTTGGGGTAAAAGACAGTTTTGATGACATCGTAATGCGAGGCGCATTTGAAACATCACTAACGCATTGGCGATGTAAAAATAGTTTTCCTGCCCTTCTTTGGCAGCACCGCATGGATGAACCGATAGGGGTCTATACCGAAATGTGGGAGGATGAAAGAGGGTTATTTGTCAAAGGAAAATTGCTCATTGAAGATGACCCTTTAGCCAAGCGAGCCCATGCGCACATGAAGGCCGGATCACTATCCGGCCTTTCTATTGGGTATGTGCTTAAAGATGGCGAATACGAACGCACTAAAGGGGTCTTTTTGATTAAAGAGATAGATTTATGGGAGGTGAGTTTAGTGACCTTTCCAGCGAATGATGAAGCGAGGATTAATACGATCAAATCAGTATTTGCGCAAGGTCAAATTCCCGCACCAAAAGAGATTGAACGAGTCCTGCGTGATGTTGGACTTTCTCGAACACAAGCAAAAAAATTCATGGCGGAAGGCTACCTTGCTTTGTCTCAGCGAGACGTTGAAACCGATCTGTTAGCAGCCTTGAAATCCATTATATTTTAAAAGATAAGGGTAAATTATGCCAATAGACAAGAAAGATGTTGAACTGGTAGCACAAGAGCTACAAAACCGATTTAACGAATTTAAAGAAAAAAATGATAAACGTATTGAAGCCATTGAAGCGCAGAAGGGTAAGCTATCGGAAAATGTTGAAACACTGAATGCTAAACTCAGTGAACTCGATGCGTTAAAATCCTCGCTTGAAGAAGAATTAGTGGCGTTAAAACGCCCTGCGGCAATGAAAAGCAGCCAGAGTATAAATGATCATAAATTGGCTTTTTCGCTGTTCATCCGCAAAGGCAAAGAAGAGGGACTCGCTGAACTTGAAAAAAAAGCCATGCAAACGACCACAGACCCTGACGGGGGGTATGCAGTACCTGAGGAATTAGACCGCAATATCATCAAGGCGTTGGGGGATGAAATTGTGATGCGCCAGGAATGTCAGGTATTAACGGTTGGTACCCCCGATTATAAAAAGCTAATTAATAAAGGCGGAACGACAAGTGGTTGGGTCGGTGAAACGGATAAGCGTCCGGAGACATCGACATCGAAATTAGGGGTTATTGAGCCTGTCTGGGGTGAAATTTATGGTAATCCAGCTGCCACCCAAAGAATGCTTGATGATAGTTTTTTTAATGTTGAACAATTTATCGTGTCAGAATTGACGCAGGAGTTTGCTCAACAGGAAGAGTTGGCATTTACATCCGGTGATGGTCAAAAAAAACCAAAAGGATTGTTAGCCTATGGGAGCGATGAAAAAGCGGATAAGGAGCGTGAATGGGGAACGCTGCAACACCTGATGCTTAAAAAACCATCAGAAATTACCGCTGATGAAATCATGCAACTCATTTATACCTTGCGTAAACCTTATCGTACTAATGCCCGGTTTATGATGAATAATAAGACATTATTTCAGGTAAGAACATTAAAAGATTCACAAGGTAATTATTTGTGGCAACCTGGTTTGCAGTTAGGACAACCCTCCGCCTTATTAGGTTACGGTATTGCAGAAAATGAACAGTTTGCGGATTTAGGCGCGGGCAATGTTCCGGTTGCTTTTGGTAATTTTAAACGTTGCTATACCATTTTAGATCGTATTGGTGTCAGGGTATTGAGAGATCCCTATACCAATAAACCGTTTGTTCATTTTTATACGACAAAAAGAGTGGGGTCTATGTTAGTGGATAGTAATGCGATTAAATTATTGAAGGGCAAAGCCAGTGGAGCAGGCGGTTAATTTAAGAGGGGCAATATGCCCCTTTTGCAAAAGTTGAGGTTTGGCATGTTACCTACGCTTGATGATTTACATCTTCAGTGTCGTATTGATACGGATGAGGAAGATGCGCTTTTATTGATGTACCTTGCCGCTGCCAAAGAAAAAAGCAGAAAACTACCTTAACCGTTCATTATCTGATTCAGAGAAAAAGACGCAAAACGCAACCCAATTAGTGATAACGCCGTTGATTAAACAGGCATTGATATTGGCGGTAGGCTTTTGGTATGACACGCGGGAGTTAAAAAGAATTCCCCCTGGATTTTACGAAATATTAAACGATTATCGGATATACCCGATGAGAGGGAAGGATGTTAGCCGCCGAATTGACTAAACGCATTACCTTGTATCGGCCTATCACAAAATATCGTCCTTTGGGCGATCCGTATACTGAAATGGAAGCGGTTAACACCGTTTGGGCCCATGCGGAGTCGATATCTAATCGGAAAATTCGCACGGCTGATCAAGAACAGGTGATTGAAACTTTGCGTTTTACGTTAAGGCCAAGAAACGATATTGATATTGATTGGCTGGTTGAATATCGGCAACGTCGCTTTACCGTCAGAGCATTAGATCGTAATCAACCTGATCGACTCATTATTACCACAGAAGCAAATATCCGCCATGATAGAAAATGATATTAAAAAAGACTTAAGCCGTATTACGGGATTAGATGCTTTCCCCCTTCAACTTCCTTCAAAACAGCTTGAAGGGGTCATTTATCAGCGTATCAGTGATCCGAAAGTATTTACGGGGTTAGCAAAAACAACGCTCGTACAGGCGCGATATCAGATAACAGTTCAGTTACTCAATGATTATGAAAAAGCCCTCTGGCTAAGCGAAAAAATCAAGGAGGAATGGGAAAAAATTGAACACGGTTATCTGGGTGACTATCCGGTACAACATATTGAACGCGGTAACTTAATTCAGGACAGGGAAGAACTGACAGAAAACCGTATATGTTATCGGATCACGCGGGATTTTATTTTGACCTATGCGGAGGATGCTAAATGAGAAATCGAGTAGAAGTGAAGGGATTAAGCGATCTTGAATCGGTATTAAAAAAATTGGGCGATGAAGTTGCGGTTGAGGTTTTACGCAAAGCAGGGAGTGAAGTAATGAAACCGGTGCTCGCCGATATGAAAGGCCATTCGGGATTTGATGCGATTCATTCAGGCGAACATATGCGAGATAGCATTAAAATCCGCACTAACAGCAGAATAAAGGACAAAAAAACACAAACCGTCGTCACAGTGAGAGTTGGCCCTTCAAAACAACAGGCGATAAAAGCACGCGCCCAAGAGTTTGGTACGGTTAAACAGATAGCGCGCCCTTTTATCCGACCCGCATTGGATTATCACCGTGAATTTATCCTTAATACCTTAGCATCAGAAATTCGCGCCAGCATTGAAAAACATCGTTAATACAACAGGAAAATACTATGGCTAAAAGAAAAAGTTCGCCGGAATACGCTAAGTTACCCGAAAATACCGTAGTGAAATTTGGCAAAGTGGGGGATGCAGTGACTGCAATGAAACTTCTGGATACCTGTAGAGCAATAGGCGCAACAGGATTAACAGGAAGCTTTATAGACTGCACCACATTACTTGACACCAACAAACAATATATAGCCGATTTACCGGAAGGGCCGGAAAAGACGCTAGGTTTTATCGATGACCCCGAAAATGAAGATTTTACTGAATTTTTAAATTTGGCACAAAATAGAGAAACCGTTCAGCTTTATATTGAGCTACCCAATAAACGGACAGCCACGATGATCTTGGCCCTGTCAGGCTGGGAGATGAATGAGATTAGTGCGCCAGCAAGTGAAGTCATTCAAATTACGGTAAAAGGGAAACAGAATAATCTCACCTGGGGAACAGTACCCCCAAAGCCTTAACCGCCGATGCGACAAAATTCACGGCGGATAGCACCAAGAGGAAAGTAAACTGATGGCAGAAATCAAAAAAATCAATATTGGCACAAAACCGGATGATGGAACGGGTGATACTTTACGTGATGCTTTTAGTAAAACCAATGACAACTTTGAAGCACTTAATACCTTACCCGAAAAAGGGGATAAGGGCGATAAAGGAGAAAAAGGCGAACCCGGTAAGGATTTGTCATCAGAACTTGATGCGCTCACCAAACGTGTCAGAGCATTAGAAGAAAAAGAATAAGGTAAATAGCATGTCATCACTTAAATCACGTTTATTAGCACCGGATAGTTATGTTGAAAAACACGCTATTTTTGATGTTGATGTTTATCTACGCCGCTTAACCATTGCAGAGCTAGATACCTATGAGCAAGCGTTAAAACAGGCGCAAGACAGTGGCTCTAACACACAGGCAAGTATTGCGGGAGCAAACCTGATTTTGCAAACGATTTGCGATAAAGCAGGGCAACCCTTACCCACAGAAGAATTGCCCACCGCAGAGGAATTAATTGCTACCAAATCCACGCAATCATTGATTGAAGCCCTCAAGTTTGTTCAGCAATTTAGCTGTGGCAGTCTGGATGGCGCTAAAAAAAACTAACCGACTCCGCTCGCTTACGCTTTATTTTCCAACTGGCTGATAGATGGGGTCAACCTGACCCGCGTAAAATCGCCGCTTTACCGAACGAAATATTGACGCACTGGCAAGCGTTTTTTCTGCTGGAAAGTGAACTCAAAGGCGCAGATATTACGGAAAATGAAGTCATTGCACATAATGATGTTAATCAACAATGTAATAACGTTATGAGGGTTTTAAATGGCTGATGTCGCAAGTCTGGCCGTAGCGTTACACTTGAATTCTGCTAGTTTTAAATCGCAAATTCATGATGCTTATAGTTCTGCGGCTAATGAATCTAAAAAATTTGCTCAGCAGATTGAATCTGGCTCAAGTCAAAGTGAACGTGCAGTGACAAGGATGTCAAATCAGATAAGAAAATCCAGTGGACAGGCAGCAGTTGGCTTTGGAAATTTGCATCATGTGTTAACGGAGCTGGTTTCTGGCAGCAATGTTGCCGCCAGTACGATTTCAAATGCGTTAGTACCCGCTTTTGAACGATTGTTTGGTGCTACGCATGGCACGACTTTCGATACTCAACGGCAGATGGCGAAAGAAGCCGCGCAAAGTGCGGTAGATTATGCACAGTCTAGCATTGAAGCGGCCAAAGCAGATGCCACCAGAGCACAGCAGGGATTAAAAACCGCGCAAGTAATGAAAGCACAGGCCATCGCGCAGCGTGAACAGGCGTTTGCCTCTGATGAATACCTTGAAAAAATGCGCGCGGTCAACGCCCAAAATGGACTGAATACGGCTGAAATTGAAAAGGCATATGCGGCGCAAAATGCGGCAAACGCCAGAACGATCGCCGAAGCAAATCTGGCTGAAGTCAGCGCAAATCAAAAAGCTGCCGCCGCTTCTGCGCAATTAACGACAGCGCAAGCAGCGGAAACGGCGGGCACGCGACAATTAGCTTTAGCCAAGCAGCAGCTTGCCGTTGCAAATACTGAGTTGTCCGCTTTGCAGCGCGTAACCGGAGGAATAACGGGCGCTTTCAGTAACCTTATTAATCTCATGGGTGGGCCGCTCAATGTTGGCTTGATGGCAACCGCAGGGTCAGTATTTTATTTGTATTCGCAGTTTAAGGAAGCGGAAGAAAGGCAGAAGTCTTTTTATGCAGCCATTCAAAAAGGCGGATTATTTTTATCGACAACAACGGTTGAATTGAATCTGTTAGCAGATCGACTAGGCGGGACAGCCGAAGCCTATAAAGCGGTGACTTCTGCCGCAAGTGCAGGGTTTAGCGGTAAGCTACTGGAAGACGTGGCGGAGTTTGGGGCTCAACTTGAGGAGTCGGGCGGTAGCGTCGATATGTTGGTCAGCAAGCTATCGGCAATCGGTGACCAACCGTTAAAAGCCTTGCGAAATTACGCGGCTGAGGGTGTGGTATTAACGCAATCGATTTACGAGCAAATTGCTGCCTTGGAAAGACGGGGACAAATTGAAGAAGCCAAAGCGCTTGCAAGAAATGCCTACGAAAAACAGAATCAGGAAAATACTAAAGAAAGCGAGCGCTTAACGCAGGCGCATAAAAGATCACTCGATGATCTGACCGGTAGTTTTAACGTGTTAATGGCGGCATCAACGCAAAGTCTGACACTGTATAATCAGGTGTTGCAAAAAGAAAAGGACAAGGAAAATGCGATTTATGCTAGGCAACTGGAAGAACGCAAAGCACAAATTAAAACTGAAAGTCAGTTCGCCATTCATACCATCGAAACCGCTGCACAAATTAATGCGGCCATTAATGCGGGTAAAGATCCGCTGAAAGAAAGAGCCAGAATTCAGCAGGAAATCAACCAACGCTATAAAGAGGGCAGTTTAACATTAAATGAGTACACCCAAGCGCTTAAAGGACTCGACAAACTGTACGCCTCCCCGCAAAAAACGTCCGGGGAAACCCTTGATGCGGGGCGTCAGCGAATTGAGCAACTGCAACAACAAACAGCGACCTTACAAGCGCAGTTAATGGAAAATGAAAAAACTCCTCGATTCAGAACGGAAATTGGCAGCCTTTGAGCAAGAAATCACTCGATTAAAAAGGGCGAACGCTGAATGCATCACAGAAGAGTGTGTTAGCGCATGCGGATGAAATTCGTACACAGTTGCAAATCAATGCCGGATTAGAGCGTGAATTACAGTTAAAAGCATTAAGGCAACGATTTGCAGATCAGGATTTTGAAATCACAAAACGTACGACTCAAATGCAGCAGGAAGCCCAAAATCAGATTCTGCAAATGACGATGCCCAAAGTGGATTATGACTTGATGCTTGAAGAACAACGCGTCAGGGATGACTTTCGTAATCGGCGATATCAGCTTGATAAGGAAGTTTCAGATAAGACCTCACAACTTTATGCAGAACGGACGCAGTTTTTAGCGCAAGAAGAACAAAAACAGATTGAGATAGTGAGAGCTGCTGCATTAAGTAAGGCGAAGGTGGCGCAAGATGGGGGGAAAGGCGTAGCCAAAGGCTGGCAGGATTTCGGTGCGGAAACAGAAAACGTGTTTGATAACATGCGTAATATCACTAAAAACGCTTTCGATGGTATGTCAAATACCCTGGCAGACTTTGTGACCACAGGTAAATTTAATTTTTCTGATTTTGCGCAATCGGTGGTCAATGATATAACGCGCATGATTGTTAAAATGATGATATTTAAAGCGTTGGAGTCAAGTTTGGGTGGTTCTGGTCTTGGCAGTTTTCTTGGCATAAGAGCCAATGCACTGGGCGGTGTTTATCGTTCGTCAGGGTTAAGTGCCTATAGTAATCGTGTTGTGGATTCGCCGACGTTATTCCCATTTGCCAAAGGAATCGGGTTAATGGGTGAAGCGGGGCCTGAAGCCATTATGCCGTTAACTCGAGGGCGTGATGGTTCGCTGGGTGTCAAAGCAGTCGGTGGCTCATCAGAGACCCAAGATGTAAGCACTATCCATATTCATCAGGTTATCAATGTGACCGGTAATGGCGATAAAGTCATTGGAGAAATAACCCAACGCGCAGCAAAACAGGGAGCAGATGATGCCCTCGCACGCATTCAGCGAGATTTTGCGACTAATGGACGTATACGGAAACTTTTAGGGAGTTAACTGATGGCATCGGTTATTGAATGGCCAAAAGAGGTTGTGCCTTCATCAATGAATTGGCAACTAGTTAGTAATAGTAAAACCTTTGTTTCAACTTTTACCGGCAGCGCACAAACGGTCAGATATCCCGGTAGCCGCTGGCGGTGTAGCTTAACTTTCAATAACCTGACTGAGACTAAGTCGCGTGAACTTGAAGCATTGACTGCTGAACTTGACGGCGAAAGTGGTCGGGTTAAAATTAGTCACTGGATACGACAAGGATTGGTGGAAAGAGGTGTTCCAGCAATTCGTACCGCAAACCAAACCGGCAGGATATTGCTTACCCGAGGCTGGAAAAAAAATTTAATTGTCATCAGAAAAGGGGATTATTTAACGATTGGCGATGAGCTGAAAATAGTTACGGATAATGTCTTCAGTGATACTAACGGTAATGCGTCAATTCCCATTTCACCGATGCTGCGATATGCGCCAAAAGTTAATGATAAATTAGAAACCCTGTCACCGTTTGGCATTTTTAAACTGACGACTAATGATCAGGGTAGTTTTCAGTATCGTCCAGGCGTGTTTACTCATGTTACTTTGGAGTTTGAGGAGGCGCTTTACTGATGTTATACCATCCTTTTTCTAACAACATGGTTAAAGCGATTAATGACGGATATGAATTAGTCATGGCTGCAAGATTAGATTTTAAGTCAGGGGTAGCTAGAAATCATACCGGTGTTGGCAATATCATTATTGCGGGTGAAGTTTACGAGGGTGTTGGAAAATTCGGTGCAGTTGAAAATGTAAAAGAGGAAAATACAACCAGTCCACAGCAATTAATATTATCCCTTTCTGGCTTTGACTCGATGCTGGTCGGTGATGTGATGAATGAACGCAGTCGCGGCAGAAATGTTCGTTTAATGTTGATTGCCATCAATCTGGAAGGAAAGCCTGCGATTGCTGAGGTGATTTTTGCCGGACAGATTTCGCATATTGGCGTTTCGAGCGGTGAAGAAAATGCAGTAGCGGTGACCGTATCCAATCGTTTTGAACGTTGGTCGATGGGGCTACCGGACAGATTCACGGATGAGTCATGGCGCAAACGGAAAAGTGACGACCGTATCTTCAGATATGTGGCGCAAATGGCTGAGCGGGCGATTTATTGGGGTGGTAAAAAGGATTCACCGGGGTTTGTTTATAAGTAAATAATTTCAAATATATCTATTTTGAAATAGATTTTAAATGTAATACGAATAAACTTATATGATAATTTGCGATACGCAATGCAAATTATGTTGCTTTGTTTTAATCATTTATTTTTAGTAATAGCAGGAAAAAAATGAAAAAAATATTATTGATATCATCGATAGCTTCTATTCTTACATTTATCGCATTTAGCGCTAATGCGGAAGGAAATAATACCCTATCAATGGGTTATGCGCAAAGTAACATTAAGGTCAGTGTTGGTGATGTAAATTTTGACCTTAATGATAGTGCAAAAGGTTTCAATATTAAAGCCCGTCATGAGTTCAATGATAACTGGGGTGTGATGGGTTCATTTGCTTATACGCATAAAGGTTATTATTTTTCTGATTATTCAACCGTCGATATCGATTACTACTCACTCAGTGTCGGGCCCGCTTATCGTTTTAATGAATATATGAGTGCGTATGGCTTAATTGGTATTGCACATGGTAAAGCGAAAGTAAAAACATTTAATGATAGCGAAAGTGGTTCTGAAAGCAGATTAGTTGGTGGTGTTGGTTTGCAATTTAATCCAGTGGAAAATATTGCCATTGATGCCTCTTATGAATACACCAGATTCGGTGATTTTAAAGTCGGCACCTGGATGCTTGGTGCAGGTTTCCGGTTCTAAATTTTAATTGATATCAAAATGCGACATAAAAATTGGGTAACCAGATTACCCCAAACTTTAAGGGCGGCGATGAGTCGCCCTTTTTCATGGGGTGAGCATGACTGCTGTTTATTTACGGCTGACTGCGTAATAGCTATTTGTGACTTTGATCCGTGTTCATCCGTTCGGGGGCGTTATAACAGCAAAGCGAGTGCATTTCGGCTATTGAAAAATGAATTTGGCACACTTCAGTATTTCTGGGGGCTGTTTTTCAATGTGCTCCAGGATGGGGAAGCAGGACGGGGGGACATTGTGATGTTTGATGGTGATGAGGGGTTGACCATGGGAGTCATTTGGGCGGGTAAAATCTGGGCAGTTACTGACCATGGCGCAAGACCGGTTGATAAAAAAATCGTGATGGCATGGAGGGTGACGTAATGCCAGGCAGCATTGGAAACTCGATTACCGGTATTATTGGTGCCGGATTAATGATAGCGGGCGTAATTGCTACCGGTGGATTGGGGTTGGGGTTAATTGCGGCGGGTCTTGCCGTTCAAACGGCGGGATCATTGTTGTTCCAACAAAAGCCGCCTGATCCTGCGCGCGATCAAGCCGAACGTAAGCAAATATTACGTTCGGCGTCCGCATCAGAAGTCGTCATCATGGGTAAAACAGTCTGTTCAGGATTACTCTTTTTTGCTGAAACTAAAAAAGTTAAAATTCCAGTTATAGGCGGAATAAATTACATACTCTATATGGCCATTGCACTGGCCGGACATAAAATCAGTCGTGTTGGTCGCATCTGGTTTAATGATGATCTGATAGATTCTTTTGGTAAAGCGGCTGAGTACGAACTGCATAACGACAGGAAAGATGCCGATCCTTATTTACTCAGAGAGGCTCCTAGCTGGAAAAAGGATATGATTGGCAGGGGGCTGGCATGGTTAAGATTTACCCTTTACCATGATGATGAGAAGTACCCACAAGGTATCCCTAATATAAAAGTTGAAATTTGGGGCAAAGAGATTTTTGATCCAAGAACCCATAAAACGACATGGAGCAATAATGGGGCACTGGTTATTCTTGATTACTATCGTCGTTACTTAAAGGTACCGGATACCGATATTGATTTTTCGGCGTTTAAAGTAGCGGCTGACTTGTGTGATGAGTCGACTAAAACGGCGGATGGTACTGAACCCCGCTATACCCTGAACGGTGCTTATGATTTATCCGAGTCACCCGCCTCAGTGCTAGATAATATGCACAAATGCATTGCGGCAGAACCCACTTATATCGCGGGTAAGCACGGCATTTTAATGCAGTCTTATAACGGACCGGCTACTTTGCGTATTGAAGCCAACCAAATCATTGATACCGTCAATATTACCCCTGAATTGTCCCTGCGCGAAGCGACTAATGCGATATACGGTACGTTTATTGATGCTGAGCAACAATATATCAAAACAGATTTCCCGCCGGTGATTGTACAGGAGTGGGTTGATGAAGACGGGCTGGAAATTAAAGAAAATATCGATTATCGCTTTGTCACCAGTCCTTATCAGGCACAGCGTTTAGCCAATCTTTATTTACGCAAAAAGCGCGCGGGTCGCAGGGTTCAGCTTACCATGAATCTGGATGGTTATGCTTATCGGCCTGGTGATGTTGTTTTGCTTAACTTACCCAGTCTTGGTATTAAGGATGCTGAATTTCGTATAGCAGAGTGGAAATTTCACCCGCAAGAGGGCGTAGAAATTCTGTTAGAGGAAGACGGTGCTTATATTTACGAAGATATTATCGGTAAACCTTCTAAAGCCCCGCCGTTTACTGAATTACCCATAGGGGGAGTCGCCCCACCTATAAATCTGGCTTTTGTGCCAACGACGATTGGCGATGTTGTACAGGGTTATTTGAGCTGGGAAAACACCGCAGCAGATGTTCGGTATAACACCGTTAATGTTATTGAAAATGGTCAGGTCATACAGACAATTCAGGTTCCAGGAGAGCGGGTTGATATTGCAGGGCTACCGAGAGGCACTTACCGTGCTGAAGTCAGATCAGTTGACGCGGCTGGCGCAATTTCTCAGCCTACTATTCTTGATTTTGCGATTGAAGCGCCGCCCTCCCCTGTTAGCGTGTCTGTTACTCCGGGTATGTCTTCATTAACGGTCGTGCCGACAATTGCCGATTCAGCGGCCTATGGCAGTAACTTTGAATTCTGGTTTAGCGACAAAAAACTGAAAGATAAGTCTGAGAATGAAGTTATCACGAATGCAAAGAAAATCGGCCAGGGCCAACGTTGGACACAGGAAAATCTTAAAGTTGGTCATGAATATTTTTTCTATATTCGCACGATAAACAGTTACGGTAAATCGGCGTTTGTTGAAGCATCAGGTTTTCCAAATAGCGTAGCGAGCGATATTCTTGATGAAATAGACAAAAAAATTAACGATACGGAAGCCATTAAACAGCTAAAGAAAGGAATAGATAGCAGCACAGAGGCCATACTGGAAAACGCGAAGGGACTCAACGGCAATACGCAGTACTTCATGCGTCAAAACGGCAAGATGAAGGCGAAAATCGTCAGGGTTGACAATTATGTGGTAACCGAGACTAAAGCCTTAGCCGAGTCTATCCATCAAGTCAGAGCGACAGCGGATAAGTCATGGGCAGCCGCTCAGAATTCGCTACAAGCTAAGTATGACATGAAAAAAGGCGAGGCTTCTGCAACTTTCACTAACTTGGTTAAGATTGTTTATGATGGCGTTTCTTACGATGCAGGAATGGTGATAGGTGCGGAATTAAAAAACGAAAAAGTAACCACTGTGATGGGGTTTAATGCGCAACAATTTGCTTTTTATAATCCTAGCAACGGGAAAATGGATTTATTTATGTATCTGCAAGACGGACAGGTTTTTATTAATGAAGCGTTCATTAATGAAGCTTGGCTCAATAGCGTTGTCGTTATCGACAAAATACAATCCAAAAACTACCTACCTGAAAAATCTGGATTCATCCTTGATGCTAAAAACAATCGCTTTGAGATGAACTCGAATAGTAAAGATAGTCGATTTACCTTTGATGGCACCGGATTACGTCTTTATGACGAAAAGGGGCAGGTTAGAATAGAAATTGCGTTGGAGTGATAAGATGCTAATCCCCAAATTTAATATTTATCATGATGGCGGAGAAATAGATAATATTCTTCAATCATTCGGCTTTGTTATCCATTCAGAAGAAGTTGATTTTAAAAAAAACAGCTTTCAATTCGATCAGCGTTTTCTTAAAGGTGGCAGAAAAATAGTTGCGGTTCCTCGCATTGATATTGCCCATACCGGTAATAAATATCCCGCAATTGAGAACGTCCATATATATGGAAATATCGTTAGCTGGAATTATACGAATTTTTGTATTGGATGTGCAACGATACCTATCATTCATGTTTTTAAACTGATTTAACGTTAATTTATGAAACCGGTAATAAAAGTAAATGGTGCAGAACTTGGGATTTTCACTTCCGTCACTTATGTCTTGGAAAGATTAATCGATTTTTCCAGGGAAGGTACGCCAGATCAAAATGTGCAAGGGTTCAAAAACTTAAGATATAGCGTAAATCATCCAAACATTTTGAATAGCTATTTGGTATTTCATCGTAATGCGAGGAGGGAGGGTGAAAATTCAACCTATACGGAGGCAATCAAGCAAGGAAATGTATTTGCTATCCGCGCGCACAATACGACAAATGTTTATATTTATAGACCCCAACTACCTAATGACAGCAATGACAAAGGTTTTTTGAAAATTCACAACGAAAAAAAGGAATTATTTTATTCGTCCAGTCATCTACCCTTAAAAATAGATGATATCGTTTTCGGCCCATTTCCAAAACCAGGCTATTTCGGTCAAATGACTTTAGTCTATATTACTGCCGTTTATGAGCCTGATAATCAAGCATTGGCATTCGTTAATGGTTATAGTGTTTCAAAAGATGGCATTATCGCAATCACAGAATGGACCGGTCCTAGTTTTGGCTGTAAAGGTTGGGGGTACAATAATAACTTTGGTGCGGTGATGGCTTATGCGCCTGACGCTTATCCAAGATGGAAGTAACCAATTCATAGAGATCGTTTAATTGCGATTTTCTATATCAAAATTTCAGGAAAAAACATGATTTATAAAGATGGCACCGTAACTGTCGTGTCAGGCTCTTCTATTGTCAAAGGCACAGGCACAAAATGGAACAGTAATAATCCGTTGGTATCACCTGGCATGTTAATGCTGATTAAAAATGGTAATATTAACTATCCTTACATGATATTGTCAGTCAACAGTGATACTGAATTAACGTTAGCAGATAAGCCGACTTTTAGCGCAACAGATACCACTTACAGCATTAATCTCACTGAACCCAATAATAATTCTGATGCGGCAAGAGCACTTGTTGCTGCTAACACATACATCCTCTACTTTCTGCAAAACATGGATACCTGGATGGGGGAAAACGGTGTCGTTGAACTTACGCTACCCAGTGGCAAAACGGTTAAGTTAGAGTCAATCAAGGCACTGCAAGAATTAGTCGAAGGAAAAGCAGACTCAAGTGCTATCGATGAAATCAAGGAAACAGTAAAAGGCAAAGCAGATGCTAAAGATGTTGTAGAAATAAGCGAAAAGTTAGATAAAAAATTTGATAAAACGGGCGGTGAAATTAACGGTAATGTGCAATTAAATGCGGGAAAAATAAATTCAAAGCACGGGGATAAGGTTGTGTCCCATACCTTTCAGGATAAGGATGGTACCTTGATACAGATGGGTGATTTTGGATTAGGCGGTACAACTATTTATGAAAGAGGAAATGAATCGATAACAGGAGGCTGTGGTTTTTTTAGTAATCTTGGTTATGATGATGACCGCTTTGATGGTAAATGGGGTTCAGGAATTAGACTCCAGTATGATAAGAATAGTTTTTATTTTCTCTTTCTAGATGGTTATGGGAACACATGGACAGCTATCCATTTGGCGGATAAACAGTCTTTTAAGTTAAAAAAGCAATGGAGTGAAAATAACACAACGGTTGATGGTAATGGTTTTATCAAAAAAGCCTCACCGATTATTAAAATTTATCCTAATGGGCATTTTGAAACAAATGATAAGTCCGAAGGTGCGATTGTTCAACGACTCGATACAGGAAAATATTTGATTTCCAGAGTATTGGGCTATAACTCAGACGGCGCATGGGGTGTGAATGGAGGTGTTTCAGTACCTAAAGATATTAATGGCTTAGAACTTATCTACGTCAGAGACAAAATTTTATCTAATGGTAACATCGAGATTCAAACATTTCATCGCCAACACTCGCATTTACCAGAAGATTTTCAGAACTGGCGGATTAAAGAAATTATTGATGGAAAACCAACTTATTATATCGATGGTGAGCCGTGTGATATTCCGCCATCGACATGGCTAGATGTGAGGGTAGAGATGCCGGTTGATTCAATCTGGAATCAGCAACACGCGCAAACTAAATAACCCCATCCAAGGGGCATCATATTAGCAGCGTTGGAGAAAGTTGTTAACTATTAGTTGTTGGTTGCGGGTAAGTGGCTTTGGGTGGGATTGCGGTTTTGTTCTAAGCATTAGGGCGAAGATAGCACGTGAAGGGTGGAAAATAAATTTGTACATATATGTGTATATATGAATAAATTAAGATAAATATATGTTATTTAACTTATTGATTAATATATTAAAATCTATTTAATAATTTATTTGAAGGATTAACTAATCAAAATGAAGCCGGCCGTCCTATTCCAGGTGTAGCAAATCATTGGACAAATGCCGGTAATCGGATTTGGTTTTTTTATTTAAGGCCGGATGCTAAGTGGTCAAATGGTGACCCTGTCACGGCTAAAGATTTTGTTTATAGTTGGCATCGCTTGGTTGATCCGGTAAATCACTCACCATTTGCTTATTTTGCCACCCTGGCGGGGATTAAAAATGCACAAAAAATTATTAATAATGAATTACCCATTGAAAAGTTAGGCGTCGAAGCGCTTGATAACCATACCTTGAAAGTGACTTTGGAGCAGCCAGCACCCTATTTTCTAAATTTAACTAGTCATTTTAGTTTCTTTCCTGTTAATCAAAAAATAATTGCTAGATATGGTCAAAATTGGCTCACACCGACTAACTTAGTCGGCAATGGTGCTTTTAGGTTAACCGAACGGATTGCCGGCGAAAAAATAGTTTTACAACCTAATCGATACTATTGGGATCATAAAAATACAATTTTAACTAAAGTGACCTTTGTACCGATTAAGCAAAATGCTCGGGCATGGCAAAGTTATTTTGCCGGTGATGTTGTTGAAACTGAATTTTTGCCTGAGCATTTAGATAGTAAATTACTGCAGCAAATACCGGATGAGTTTTATTTGGTTGGCCAGTTGGCGACTTATTACTATGTTTTTAATACCCAAAAGCCACCCACTGATGATAGACGAGTGAGAAGAGCATTGACTGTATCAATTAATAGAGACGTTATAACCAACAAAATATTAGCTGATGGAGAAAAAGTTGCTTACCGTTTTATACCAGATGTTATTGCAGATTTTACTCCTGAAAGAGGCTTTTATGATGGCTATGGGCAAAAAGAGTTGGACGAACAAGCCAGAGTTTTATTACATTTAGCGGGATTTAGTAGACATAATCCATTAAAGCTTTCTCTTGTATACAATAATTCAGAAAATAATAAAAAGGTGGCTATTGCTATTGCCTCAATGTGGAAAAGAAAATTGGGTGCTGAGATAACGCTGGTTAATCAGCAATGGAAAACTTACAATGAGAGTCGTAATTCCGGTCATTTTAATGTGTTGGGCGCAGCCAGATTTGCTGAATATAATGAGCCATCAAGTTTTTTAAATGTCATGGTATCTTCTAACCGTGGTAATTGGGCCAAATTTCAAAATAGTGACTATGACCAAATTATTGCCGCGGCAATGATGGAAAAGAATATTAAAAATCGTAATCGATTTTATAATCGAGCAGAAAAAATGTTGTTAACACACGCGCCTATTGCACCGATTTACTATTACAGTCGCGGATACTTAATTAAATCTTGGTTAAAAGGCTATCCAGTCAATAATCCAGAAAATGTAAGTTATAGTCATACACTTTATGTTATTAAACATTAATTTAATACTAAATTAGTATGCTTAATGCAGGGCAGTGATGAAATTTATGCCCTGGCGTATCATCAGGCGACCAAGATTGTAAATTAGACAACTAGAATCGATAACCTAAACCAATATTAAATCCATTAACTGTGGGATTTGTGTGATAGTTATGTCTATTCGCTCCTTCATAGCTTAAATAGAGACTAAGCATTTTGAGTGGGTTGATTTTTATTCCAGCTCCCCAACTCAGGCCAGTATGATGTTCCATTGAATCAATCACTATATTTTCGATCACCAATTTCTCTGTGTTTTTTAGAGTAAAACGAGCAAAACCGAGGGTGCTATATAGCGTTAAATAGTCATTGAAACGATAACTGGGGCCGGCTTGTAAGCTGAGGTAATTAATATTAACTTTATGTTTAACGAGTTGATGGAAATTATTGTAACTATACCGATGCTTAACGCCTTTATTCCAGCTTATCGATGTTAATACTCCCCAATGGTTATCTATTTGGTAGTCATAGTTAAAGTTTAATCCAGTAAGAGAATTACCATGATAATAGAGATTAGAATAGCCTAGACTGAAAGTTTGCGATTGAGGAGAAGCTGAAAATCCTGTAGGAGAAAAAAATAAATGGGTCATTAAGGTAAAAATAACGGTTTTTTTCATAACTGTCCCTAGTTTATGGTTAATATTATTAATTATTTTAATTGTTTTTCATTTGTAATCAACTTTTTATTAATTTGTTTTTAATTATAATATATTGAATTTAAATGTATTATTAATAAATTTAAATTTATTTTATTTTTGTTTTAATTAATTTTTATGATGAATTTTGACGAATAGAAAGGGTTAGCGACATAAAAATAAAATATTATTCGCAATTAATCATATAACAATCGAGTAAGAAAGCTTTAATTAAACAGAAATAGGACTATTTTTAAAAGGAAAAATAAAAATTGACCGTAATAGGGGGATATGTGTTGTGGCTATTTATGGCTCAATAATTCAGGGTTCTGAACCTGTGCATGCATACCAATTAGATGGTGAAGGTGGATTTATTGCTATCGATGTTAATGCGGAAGCGACACCACAAAGACCGTTTTGGCTTCACTATGATTATAGAAATAAAGCCAGTTATCAATGGATAAAGCATTCTGGATTATTCAATTCAACTATTAAAGATGGATTAACTGGAAATATTAATCGGTTGCGTATAATAAGAACTGGTGATGGTACACTGATTAATTTACAAACGATTAATAAAAATATTGGTGATCGGCCTGAACAGTTGGTTGCCTTTCGTATCTATATTAATAATCAGGTAATTATTTCTAGTCGCCACCGTAAAGTTAAATCCCTTGAGCCCGTTATTGACGATCTGACTCATCATGTTGGCGCAAAAACGAGCGGAGAATGGTTAGTTGAGGTTGCTGATTCAATTAACTATGAAGTCAGTGATTTTACCGATATATTGCATGATCGTTTAATTAAAATGGAAGAAAAAATATTAACTGAAGAGATTCCGGAACGGGGAAAATTAGCGTTATTAAGAAAACAGATTATTATCGTGCGCCGCTATATGTCTACTCAACGAGATGTTTTTGCTCGTTTAGCCACCGAAAAATTTCTATGGATGAGCGATGACGATCGCCATCGCATGCAGGAAAATGCCGAAAGGCTTGGGCGATGTATTGATGAATTAGATGGTTTTGTAGCTCGTACCGCTGTTATCACCGATGAAATTAATGCATTGATTTCTGAAGCAACTAATAAACGGATTTATACTATGTCAATGTTAGCGATTGTTTTTCTTCCATCAACCTTTTTAACCGGATTATTTGGGGTGAACCTAAATGGTATTCCTGGTAGTGAGTTTAAATTTGCCTTTAGTATTTTTTGTTTATTGTTAAGTTGTTTAATTATTTTTGTTATCTAGTGGTTAAAAAGAGGGAAGTGGTTATAAAATAAAACATTTTTTAATATAAAATTTCCAGTTATTTAGTTTAGTAAAAATAAATTGAGCTATATCAAGAAATTTTATAGCTAATTAAGGCAGAATTGATTTCGCAGGTGAATACAACGTTAAGCGATGAACGTTGTGCTCCATAATTGTAGTTTTTCTCATATTGAGTTCTTATACAGAATAATTGACCACTATCAGCCGATGTATAATTCATCGGCTTTTTTTATTTTATTTCACAACAATATTAACCCGATTTGAGTGAGGGCTATCTGACTCGGTAGCATGGTGGGCGTTAATTATGGAAAATGTTTCGTTATCAAATGCTAAATCGCCACCATCAACAATGTTGCTGGTATGATTAATCTGTTTGAAATTGAATAGGTTACTGTCGCATAAATGAGAAGGAACAATATTTTGCATTGCTTGAAACATAGTCTCAATTCTTCCTGGGTACTGTTTGTCCCATTCTCTTAGCATATTGCCGATGACTTGCCGTTGTAAATTAGGTTGAGAACCACAAAGATTGCAAGGAATGATTGGAAATTCTTTAATTTTGGCGTAGTGCGCAATATCTTTTTCCCGGCAATAGGCTAAGGGTCGAATAACGATATGTTTACCATTGTCACTCATTAGCTTAGGTGGCATTCCTTTGAGTTTGCCCCCATAAAACATATTGAGAAATACGGTTTGTAAAATATCATCTCGATGATGGCCTAATGCGATTTTAGTGGCACCCAGTTCGCTGGCAGTTCGATATAAAATACCACGACGTAGGCGAGAGCATAGTGAGCAGGTCGTTTTTCCTGCCGGTATTTTCTCTTTCACAATAGCATAAGTATTTTCTGTCACTATTTGGTATTCAATACCGAGTTTATCGAGATAAGATGGCAAAATGTCGGCCGGAAAGCCGGGTTGCTTTTGGTCAAGATTGATAGCAAATAGAGTAAAATTTACTGGCGCACTTTTTTGTAAATTTTGTAATATTGATAATAGTGTGTAACTATCTTTGCCACCAGAAAGGCAAACCATAATGCGATCGTTATCTTCAATCATACTGAAATCAGCGATCGCTTGGCCAACGTTACGACGTAACTTTTTTTGTAGTTTATTAAAGTTATACTGTTCTTTTTGTTGATTCATATTTATTACTGATGTATTAAAGGTAATCGATTTTATTATCAAAAGAATGATTTTTAAATCCACCGCGATAAAAAACGCGACCAGTTTAGGCTAGTTTAAAGCAAAAGAAAACTTTTGCTGATGATTTAGTTTTACCTTAATACTGGCAATTAATGTTTCGATTATCTTACCATTATGATGATATAGTTTATATTTAGGAGTATAAATGAACGGATTGGCTTATTTATTAATATCGATTGTGGCTGAAGTGATTGCAACTACATCATTAAAGGCTTCTGATGGTTTTACCCGTTTGTTGCCATCGATTATTGTTGTTGTTGGTTATAGCATTTCATTTTTTGGCTTATCACAAGTAGTTAAAATGATGCCATTAGGTATTGCCTATGCTATTTGGTCTGGTTTAGGCATCGTGCTGGTGTCAGTAGCAGCGTTGTTTCTCTATCAGCAAAAATTAGATTGGCCAGCTATTTTAGGGATCTTATTAATTATTTCTGGGGTTTTAGTTATTAATCTAGTTTCTAAAACTAGTATTCATTAATAATTATTATTTATAAAGTGTATTAGGTAATAATCTATTGAACCTCATACTTATTGAGTGGTTTGACAGTTCCCCGCTAGTCAGCCGTAATAGTTGCATAAAGTCGTTATTGCCAAAGCTGGACTGATAATTATTAGTCCAGCTAAAATTGTCTTAATGACTATTTTTTTTAAAGCCAAAAAATTGGCTTAACAAGACAATTATTGCCAGCAAAAAATAAGCGATAAAAATAATTAATAACCATACGGACATTTCAATATTTAAAAATGACCACTGTTTTTGGATACAGTCACCATAGGCTTCAAAAACAGCTGGAAACCAGTGATTAAGTGGCAGCCATGATGGAAGATTAACGGCAAAATCACACGAGTCAAAAGGTGATGGGTAAAATTTTAGTCTGACATGTTCCCAAGTTAGCTTCAATCCTTGCCAACTGCTGTATAACCATAAAATGAGTGCTACGATGCGAAGAGTACTTTTTGGCGCGATGAGGGCGATTAAACCAGCTGCCAAAATAGCAAACAGTGCAATCCGTTCGTAAATGCATAATACACAAGGTCTAAGCCCCATTCCGTGTTGAAAATAAAGTGCAATAATTTCTAAAATACAGGCGCTGATAGTCAGTAATAACCAGGCTTTTCTGGTTTGAGAGTATGAGTAAAAAAATTTAAGCATGTTTATTCTATTCCATTTCTTGGATAAGTTAGTTAGGGAAGCATATGATCTTATTTTGTTTACGCAAAAAAAAATAGCTAATTTAAATTTGTTAATTAGATAGGATAATGAATTGAATTGTAAAATGAATTTTCTTTTTAGTTGTCAGCTTTTATGTTAAATGAAAGAAAAATGCTATTATTTTCAATTAAATAATAGCATTTTGTAATAGAAATTATTTAGCTATATTTATCAGGCCTAATGAAGTAAACCACTCAGTTGTGTAGTGGTCTAATAAAACTGTAGAGATTTATAGCTTATAATTAAGCAAAATCTTATAGGTATAAATATGACCCGAAAAGTAAAAGTAACCTTTAGCGGAAAGCAAAAACTGGAATATGCAAAACTCATGGTTGAAGGTGGATATAGCAATATCCAAGTTGAAAAAATATCCGGTGCGGGTAAATCTGCCGTATCACGATGGAAGCAACAATATCTTGCCGAGTTAAATGGGAATACGCCTGTAAAATCAAAAGCGTTAACACCCGGGCAACAGCGCATACAAGAATTAGAAGTTCAACTTAAGCGTGCTCAGAGGGATAATGACATATTAAAAAAAGCCGCGGCTTACTTCATCCTCGACAATCAAAACTCAAAATCGTGAAGCAACTGAAAATCATGTACCCCAATTTTACGGTCACTGAGTTATGCCATCTTTTTGAAGTAAGCAGCAGTAGTTTTTATTATGAAACGAAAATACCGACAGTTGAAAATGAAAGACTGTGTGGCGAAATCAAACGTATTTTTTATACATCGGGTCAAATTTATGGCAAAAGACGTATTCAAGCCGAGTTAAAGGGTTTAGGGCACCAAATTGGCACTTATAAAATATCGAACATCATGAAATTAAATCAATTAGTTGCAATTAGACCAACGAAAAAAGCACTACTATCACTCATCGGGTAACGAACATCGATATGCCCCTAATTTGCTTAAACGACAATTTTCCCCTGAACAGCATAATCACTATTATGTCGGGGATATCACGTATATTAGACATCACTATGGGTGGAGCTATTTAGCCTGTGTGTTGGATTTAGCCACCAAAGAAATTATTGGTTATGCCTTATCAACAAAACCGGATTCGAAATTAGTGAAAGAAGCCTTAGATAACGCAATTGAACGGCAATTACCGGATACGACAAGTTTGATGTTCCATTCAGATCAAGGTTGCCAATATTCATCGGAGGAGTTTAGGGCGCACCTCTTTGAACGGAAAATAACTCAAAGCATGAGTCGGCGAGGTAATTGCCTCGATAATGCCGTGATGGAAAGATTTTTTAGGAGTTTAAAGACAGAAAGACTTAACCGTTTATCGTTTATCGTTTATGAATCATCAATCTGTTGTCTGTGAAGTTGAAAATTATATTCAGTTTTACAATTATTATCGACGCCATTCAACGATTGGTTATTTAACGCCACATCAAAAATATCATGAACTAAAAAATGCCGCTTAGATCTTCTACAGAATTTGTTGACCATTACAACCGCCAGATATTCAAATTGTTGGCGTGATATTAATCCTTCTTTTAACGCACTTATTGCTTCATTTATATAGACAGTACCCACAAAGACATTGTCTGAAATAGCAGAAAGTAACCCATTAAATAAGTAAAATAAAAATAGTTGCGATGATTCAGAGGACTGTAATACAAATTGAATAAATGGCGTAAAAAGATGTTGATCAATAATAACTGCAACAATCGAGAAAAATACGGTTAATAAGGCGGTAAAGGGTAAAGCTTCTTCAAATGCTTTGCAATAGTGTGTTCATCAGTGATGCCACAAAATGAGGTGATTAATATGATAACCGATAAACCAATTAAGCCGACTTCAGCAAGATGAAAAGCTAGAGCAATAATTAACCAAACACCGACTAATGCTTGAGTTATTAGTTGCAATTTTTCCCGTCGATCTCGTTTTCTGCTCGCATTTTTATCGTGCATTTGCAAAATATGGCGGACGCTTTCAGGTAATTCTGCACCGTAGCCGAATAGTTTAAAATGTTCGACGCAATAACAGATAATTAAGCCACATAAAAATACCGGTAATGTTACTGGGATCATATGTAAAAAAAAAGCACTAAAATTCCAGCCAACATATTTAGCAATAATTAAATTTTGTGGCTCACCAACCATTGTCATTACACCACCTAATGCAGTTCCAATGCCAGCATGCATCATTAGACTACGTAAAAAAGCGCGAAATTGTTCAAGGATCTGGTTTTTTCCCCTGGTATCCATGTTATCTCCTGGCTGGAGAGGCTCTTTCTGACTGGATACATAGTTATGATAAATAGAATAAAAACCAACGGCTACACTGATCACGACAGCAATTACCGTTAGCGCGTCTAAAAAGGCGGAAAGTAAAGCGCTTGCTAAACAGAAAGCCAGTGACAGGATTCGTTTAGAATGAATAGACAGTAGTAATTTTGTGAAAGCAAATAACAACAATTGTTTCATGAAATAAATGCCTGCTACCATAAAAATCAATAGCAATATCACTTCAATGTTATTGGCGATTTCATGACTGACTTGTTTCGGTGAAGTCATACCAATTATTATTGCTTCAATAGCAAGTAATCCGCCAGGCTGTAGCGGGTAGCATTTTAGTGCCATGCCAAGGGTAAAAATAAATTCGGCAATTAGTAACCAACCGGCAATAAAAGGGTTAACGAAAAAAAAGCACAGTGGATTGATTATCAAAAAGAAAATAATGGTCAATTTGTACCATTCAGGGGAATTACCCAGGAAATTTTTCAACATAATTTGTCTGGTATTTATATTCATTATTACATGCTTTCCTTCACTAGTATGTAAGTAAAATTGACTAACGTAGCATACTACGTTTTTTCTAGGCTAGAAATTAAAAGAACGAATGCCTAATTAACGGCAAATTGTATTAAGTCTTTATGATCAGATTAGTATTTCTTTATAACTCGGCTACCTCAAAGTTTTTCATTCTGATATTATCTCGTTTTATAATGACAAAAAATTTGTTTTAGGTAGAGAAAAATATGATTATTAGAGCGCAAAGTCCCGCTAATTTTGCTGAAGAGTATATTGTTGAAAGTATTTGGAATAACCATTTTCCTCCGGGTTCAATTTTACCTGCAGAACGTGAGTTGTCTGAGTTGATCGGTGTAACGAGAACAACTTTACGAGAAGTTTTACAGCGGCTTGCAAGGGATGGTTGGTTAACAATTCAGCATGGAAAACCGACTAAAGTAAACAATTTTTGGGAAACTTCAGGACTTAATATTTTAGAGACGCTGGCTCGGTTAGATCACAGTGGGGCACCAAAATTGATTGAGGATTTATTATCTGTTAGAACCAATATTTCCGCTATTTTTATTCGAACAGCTTTTCGTAAAAATAAACAAAAATCATTAGAGATATTATCAATAAGAGAGAATATAGAAGATTGTTCCGAAGCATTTAGTAGAGTTGATTATAATATTTTTCGTGGACTGGCATTTGTTTCTGGTAATCCTATTTATGGCTTAATCCTAAATGGGTTAAAAGGATTATATACCCGCGTTGGTCGTTACTTTTTTTCTGATCCTAAAGCGCGTCAACTTGCTTACGATTTTTACCATGATTTAGCTAAAATCTGTGAACAAGAAAAGTGTGAGCAGGTGTTAGAGCGGGTTCGTAGCTATGGTAAAGAGAGTGGCAATATTTGGCGTGAAATGAAAGATAAAGACAATATGATAAATAATTTGTCTGAATCACGTTAACCCCGTGTTGCTGGAAAATGACTAGATGTGCTATGAGACTATTTTTCTATTCCCTCATCAAAAGTGAGGGTGTTGTTTAAGAGAACAGTTATTCGTGTAAGATGCGCGTAAACTTTATCAATCTTTATTATTATTTTTAGCTTAAAAATCGCGAAGTTATCGCATTACGTCTTGCATTTTAATACTACGAACCCCTAAAATTAATGACATTCGGGCAGGATTTTCACCTGCTGGTTGCATAGGTTGGCTAATATGAGCGGTTTCCAGACATAGCATTTTTTTGTACCCATCGCGGGTCATATCTTTTATTGTACTGGATAATTCAGCGCCAGGATTCCAACAGACTATATCAGTATGATGGCAGTGATGTATTTCTAAAATACGTTGCCAATTTTTGTCGTATACTAAATTGCAATCATCGGATTCGGTATAAATACGATCAGTCCGTGCGGTTATATAAGTTTTTGTCTCTTTAGTGTAAACCTCTCGATCAGCGACTTTATCAAAATAATGTTTGCCTAATCCTTCAATGTATATCTTGTTTATGTCACTGACTTGCAAATAAGTATGTAATGCACCAGTGGCAGGCTCAGTACCAAAATATTCAAATTCAATTTCACAGGTAGCAGCGAGTTTTAAGCGCATTATTAAGGTAAATTCATGTGGCCATATCTTTTTTGTCTTTTCATTATCTGCAAGTGTTAACGTAAGGATCACACAATCCCTATGCTCACTATGTGCTGTCAATTGCGATTCTTGTAAACGGGCAAAACCATGACTGGGTTGCGCGGCCAGACCAAACCATGGCCAACAAATAGGAATTCCACCGCGTATAGCGGTATTTTTTTTAAATAGACTATTTTTACTTACCCACAAACAGTCTTTTTCCCCATCTGGCTGCCAGCTAAGTAGTTGTGCTCCCTGAAGGCTGACTGCGGCATTCACATTAGGATGAGAAACAATAATGACGGGCAATTCATCGAGCTGGCAAAGCGTGATATAGGATGAAATTTTTTCTCTTACAGGTAAGTTAAACAGTGTCGTGTCATTCATAATTTCAACCTTTTTGTCTTTTTATGATTGCAAACTAGCCAGTTTAAAAATACCGTTGGATTATATGTCAGAATGAAAAAAGCCGCCATTAATGACGGCTTGCAGTGGGAAATTACGCTAATTATTTAGCAATATGCGCAATTAGATCTAAAACTTTATTTGAATAACCGGTTTCATTATCGTACCAGGCGACTAATTTTACAAAACTATCATTTAAGGCAATACCCGCTTTGGCATCAAAAATGGATGTTAATTTGTCGCCATTAAAGTCAGTGGAAACAACGTCATCTTCGGTGTAACCAAGAATGCCTTTTAATTCACCATTTGCAGCATGTTGGATTGCCTGGCAAATTTCTTTATAAGTGGCAGGGTTATTTAAACGAACAGTTAGATCGACAACTGAAACATTCGGTGTTGGAACACGGAACGCCATACCCGTTAATTTGCCATTGAGTTCAGGAATGACTTTACCAACAGCTTTAGCTGCACCGGTTGATGAAGGAATGATGTTTTGTGAAGCACCACGTCCACCACGCCAATCCTTAGCTGAAGGTCCGTCAACGGTTTTTTGAGTTGCGGTCGTTGCATGAACAGTTGTCATCAGACCTTCAATGATACCAAATTTGTCATTAATAACTTTCGCTAACGGGGCTAAGCAATTAGTAGTACAAGAGGCATTAGAAACAATATCTTGACCACTATAGGTGTTATGATTAACACCCATAACAAACATTGGGGTTTCATCTTTAGATGGACCGGTTAAAACGACTTTTTTTGCTCCCGCTGCAATATGTTTGCGTGCTGTTTCATCAGTTAAGAAAATACCTGTTGCTTCGGCAACGACATCAACACCAACTTCATTCCATTTCAAGTTAGCAGGGTCTTTTTCTGCTGTACAGCGAATAGTTTTACCGTTAACCACTAGGTGACCATCCTTAACTTCGACAGTACCGTTGAAACGACCATGTGTTGAGTCATATTTCAGCATATAGGCCATATAATTGGCATCTAATAAATCATTGATTGCCACGATTTCGATATCTTTACGCTCTTGTGCAGCACGAAAAACAATACGGCCAATACGACCGAAACCATTAATACCTACTTTGATAGTCATAGTATTTCCACCAGCTATATTTTAATTTAAAAGAATTCAATATTGTTTCTAACGTTACCAAAACCTTGCCATCCGTCAAGCGGAATCGTGTCAATTACCATAAAAATTGACATATAAAGCACCTTTTGTATGTTTAGCAAACAAGCTTAAGGTGAATGTTTTGATTCACTATTATCGGTCTGGATAGGGAGATTTTAAGTGAATATTAATAATATATGTGAATTATATCACAAATCACATCAGAAAGGGCCTTTTTGCTAGGATAAAAGGTTTAAATTTACCTTTTCTCAACCGATAAATATAATTATGTTTACTAATGATAAGGAAAGCTTTCTTATGACAGAAAAAGAACATAAACCCATTAAGTCGAATAAACTTAATGAAATGCAACATCATGTCACTCAAGAAGCCGGAACCGAGCCGCCTTTTTCAGGTAAATTATTGCATAATCAACGAGAAGGTATTTATTACTGTCTATGTTGCCAGGCGCCGCTTTTTTTATCGCAAACAAAATTTGATACGGGTTGTGGCTGGCCAAGCTTTTACCAACCGATAGATGATCAAGCCGTCACCTATATTGATGATTTTTCTCATGGTATGCAACGGATCGAAGTACGTTGCCGTCACTGTAATGCGCATTTAGGCCATGTTTTTGCCGATGGCCCACAACCGACTGGGCAACGTTATTGCATTAATTCAGTCGCATTAAGTTTTACTGATCAACAATCTGGTGAGGTAACTGAGGGTTAAGTAAGACTCATTGGATGCAATTAACGATAAATCCAAAACAAAAATAAGGAATGAAATATGGAGCTTAATGAACTGGTTGATTTAATGACAGTTGAGATTTATCAACGATTGCTAAGCGCCGTTGAATTGGGTAAATGGCCAGATGGTGTTGCGTTAACCCCAGAGCAAAAAGAAAATAGTCTGCAGGCTGTTATGCTTTGGCAGGCAAGGCATAATCATAATGCGCAGCATATGACAGTAGGTACGGATGGGAAAATTATTATGAAAACAAAAAATGAATTAAAGAAATTATTTGATAGTCAACAACACTAACTAAAATTGACTAAATGTTAATAGATTAATCACTTTTGGCGAAAATCATTAGCACGGTCAAAAAAATGAATGGGCAAATCAGAAGATGTTATTAGTTTGGCACCCGCTAATGCCATTTCTTGTAATGCGTTATGGCTGTCTTCTGGATCGAGGTTAACTCCCCGACAACCATCTTGAATAACCGTTACTTGATAACCTAATTGCAATGCATCAAGGACGGTAAATTTTACGCAGTAATCTGTTGCTAAGCCCATAATATATAAATGTTTGATTTGATTTTGTGTGAGCCAATAATCTAACTGGGTTGCATGCTGATGGTCATTGTCAAAAAAAGCACTATAACTATCAATTATGGCATTAACACCTTTTTGAAAAATAGCTTGGATTGCTGACTGATTGAGTGCTGGATGAAATTCCGCTCCTTTCTGATGTTGCACACAATGAACTGGCCACCAAATTTGGCGTAAACCATTAAGTTTACCCTCGGTGCCTACCTTAGTTGCTGAGTTGACGGCAAAGCTTAAATGATCAGCAGGATGCCAGTCTTGGCTGGCGATAATAGCAATATCGTGTTGCTGGCAATAGGTGATAACTTCATTGGCTGTATTAATAACACTTTCACTGTCTAATACTGCTAAGGCGCCCCCATTACAAAAGTCATTTTGCAGATCGACCAGTAATAATGCGCTATCACTCATCATGTTATCCTTAAAAATTGCTTAAAAATTGTCGTTATAACTTAATTCACCGCGCAAATTTTTTTGCATCAGTGTACGAATATCATCTACTGATAAAGATTGACTGAGTAAATAATGAAGTTTGGTAAGTGTTGCCTCAAAAGTCATATCATAACCGCTAATAACACCCACTTTGGCTAATGCGTGCCCGGTTGCATACCCATTCATGTTAACTCGCCCAGATAGGCATTGTGTTAGATTAACGACGATAATATCTTGTTGACAAGCTTTTTCAAGGCATTTTAACAACGCGGTTTGTGAAGGCGCATTACCAACCCCGTAAGAACGGAGAATAAGGGCTTTGGTTGGTTGCAATAAGATATTTTCAATACATTGTACTGAAATGCCAGGATAAATGGTAACAACACCAATGGCTTGAGGGGTAATTTTATGGCTACTAAAATTACCATCGTTTTTTGGCAATGGACAGCTTTGTAAACAACGGATATGAATACCCGCATCAATCAACGGTGGACAATTAGGTGAAGTAAAGGCATTAAAACCATCAGCATGTGATTTAACGGTACGGTTACCCCTAAATAATTTGTTATTAAAAAACAGCGTCACTTCATTGATAGGGTAATTTGCCGCCAAGTACAAGGAATTAAGAAGATTGGTTTGTCCATCGGATCTTAACGCTTCCAGAGGTATTTGTGACCCTGTCACGATAATGGGTTTGCTTAGGTTGTCAAACATAAATGAGAGTGCAGAGGCAGTAAATGCCATGGTATCAGTACCATGTAGAATAACAAAACCATCATAGTTCTCATAATTATCCCTAATATCATCAGCAATGCATTGCCAATCTAGTGGCGTCATATTAGCGGAATCTATTAAAGGATTATGTTCTCGGATAGTGAAATGTGGCATTTCAGCCCGATGAAATTCTAGCATGTTAGTGAGTTGTTTTTGCAGGTGTCCAGAAGCTGGCACATATCCATGTAGGGAATACTTCATGCCAATGGTGCCGCCTGTGTAAACAACATAGATGGATTTTTTTTCCATTCTTGCTACCTAAGGATATGAATAAGTGGTAATAAATAAATTTAAAGAATTATAAAGTAGTTAATTAATAAAATCTGTGGCATGTTAAATATTAATATAAAAATAAAGCGCCCATATACGGGGCGCTAGCGTTGTAACAATGTAATACCTTTTTATTAATAAATCTCACCACAATTCAAACAAAATGCGTAGCGATTTTGTGGATCATTCATATGGCGGTAAAATTGAATTTGTTGCTGAAGGTGATTAGCCGTTTTTTGCGGAAGTAACAATTGTAGCGTATCGGGCATCATTGCTTCAGCGTTTGAAGTTAATTCAAGTATTAATTGATCAATCAAAGAACGTTCAGGCTGCATCCAGTCAAGTGAAGGGGCGGTAATTTTAGCTAATTCAGCCGCTTTATTTACGGCATCGTCAAAATCACCCAGTTTATCAATCAGGCCATTTTGTAGCGCATCTGAACCTACCCATACTCTACCTTGAGCAATTTTGTCTATCTCTGCTGGTGTCTTATGGCGCGCCTGTGCAACATATTTTAGGAAGGTATGATAGCCATTTTCAATAATGATTTGCATCATGTCAGAAAATTGTTTATTAATCCCTTTAGTCGCTGAGATATCCGCTAATGGCGTGGTGGAGACACCATCAGTATAAACACCAATTGTATCTAAGCTTTTTTCAAAGGTATTTATCACACCAAAAATACCAATTGAGCCAGTCAAGGTTGTTGGACTGGCAAAAATATAATTGGCTGGTGTCGAAATCCAATAGCCACCTGAGGCGGCCATTCCTCCCATCGAAACCACAATAGGTTTATTAGCGTCACGGGCAGCAACCAGTTCATTACGTATCGCTTCTGAAGCGGTAACACTGCCACCAGGACTATTCACACGTAAAACAATCGCTTTGATATCTGGATTAAGTCTTGCTTTACGTATTTGCGCCACGGTTGTTTCGCTGCCCACCATGCCCGGCTCTTGCGGTCCATCAATAATAGCGCCTTGGGCAATTATCACAGCAATATTGCTAGGTTGGTCATCAGATTGTTTTTGTTGCATTAGTTGACTTTGCTGTGGTTGTTCATTGGCATAATCATAGATACTAATGTAATTAAAATGTTGCTCTTTATCATTCCAACCAAATTTTTTGCTTAATTCTTTCTCCATCACTGCGCCGGTAAAAATATGATCAATAAGTTTTTGTTTAATTGCATATTGCGCACTGTCACCATTGACGCTTTTCATTTCTTCGATCAATTTATCGGCACCTGGGAAAATATTTCCTGCTGTTGTTTGTCGGTTCTGCGCAATGGTTGATAGATAATGTTGCCATAGTGAACCGATCCAGACTTTATCTGCTTCACGTGCTTCAGCTGACATATTATCGCGAATAAATGGCTCTACCGCTGATTTATAGGTACCAATGCGGAAGATATGACTATTGACTTTTAGGTTATCTAGTAGCGTTTTGTAATAGAGTTTATTGGTTGAAAAACCGTAAATTCCGACATTACCTTGTTGTGACATATAGATATTATTGGCAAAACTGGCTAAATAATATTGCGATTGATTATAGCCATTACCCACCGCGTAAATGGGTTTTCCCGCCTGTTTAAACTCGGTCAATGCCTTACCAATATATTGTAAGGATGGCTGATCAGATCCAATCAGATTATCCAGTTGTAAAACGATACCGGTAATTTTGTCATCATAAGTTGCCCGGCGAATAATATTCACAATATCAAATAAGGAGTTTTCTTGCATGCGGTTGCTTGATGAGCCTAATAATTCGCGGCTCATTTTGCCAAGGGGGTTAGGGATAGAGACTTGATCTACAATCACTCCTTGTAGGTCAATAAGTAGCGCTCCATGATATTGGCTAGTCGATTTTTTTTCACTTTTATAGGCAAAATAGCTGCTTGCTGCAATAAAAATCAAAAAAAGACAGATAAAACTGGTAATAAATCGTCTGATAAAATTAAGTAATCGCCAACTAAATTTAAAAAAGGCTGCGATTAAATTCCATGGGTTTCGCATGTGATCTCCAATTATATGATTAACATATTTATCTTAAAAGTAGATAAGATAATTGTC
Organism: Arsenophonus nasoniae; assembly: GCF_004768525.1. Taxonomy (NCBI): domain Bacteria; kingdom Pseudomonadati; phylum Pseudomonadota; class Gammaproteobacteria; order Enterobacterales; family Morganellaceae; genus Arsenophonus; species Arsenophonus nasoniae. Next base: position 1,894,808 of record NZ_CP038613.1, on the reverse strand, counting down.
AGCCATAACTCATAGAATAATTAAAATATTATTTTATTGCTATTCAAGCTGATTGAAAATGTTACCTTACTATACTAATGCTGATGATAATATTCTATTTTTGAGAAACATACTTATAAAACCGTCATTTCTACGCTATTTGTAGCTATTTAATGAGTGGCAATGAAAGTTAATATCAACAAGGAGGAGTCTATGGATGCTTTAACGCTATTATTAACCCGTCGTTCCATGAGCCATCTGACAACACCAGCACCTGAAGGTCAATCACTGGATAATATTTTGGCGGCCGGAATGCGAGCACCTGATCATGGTGCGTTACGGCCTTGGCATTTTGTGGTTATCCAAAATGAAGGGCTGTATAAGTTTGGCCAGTTACTGGAAAAAGCGGCAATTAACGCTAATTTGGGAAAAGGAGTGGAAGAAAAAGCGAAAAAAGCACCTTTGCGCGCCCCTTTAATCATTGCTGTCATTGCCAAAATTGTCGTCGATGCAAAAATTCCCGCTTGGGAGCAGGTTGTTACTGCGGGTTGTTGTGTTCATGCTATGCAGATGGCCGCCGTTGCTCAAGGATTTGATGGTATCTGGCGTACCGGCTCTTGGACGACGGATCCGGTTGTCAGATCAGGTTTAGCATGTCAAGAACATGATAAAATTGTTGGCTTTCTCTATTTAGGAACGCCAAAATTCAACCTTCCTATAAAAGGAACTGCGCAAGATATAAAGGATTTTGTGACTTATTATTAAGGAAAAAATATGCCATCAGAAATCAAATTAACCCAATTCAGTCATGGAGCCGGTTGTGGTTGTAAAATCGCTCCAAATATATTGGAGACCATTTTATATAGTGAACGTAAAAAATTTAATGATCCCCATTTGCTGGTGGGCAATGAGACCAATGATGCTGCTGCTGTTTATGATCTTGGCAATGGCGTAGGGATTATCAGTACAACGGATTTTTTTATGCCAATAGTCGATAAGCCCATTGATTTTGGGCGTATTGCTGCTACTAATGCAATTAGTGATATTTACGCGATGGGTGGTAAACCCATTATGGCGATTGCGATATTAGGTTGGCCGATTAATAAAATTCCCGCAGAGATCGCACAGCAAGTGATTGAAGGGGGGCGAATGATTTGTCAGGATGCCGGTATATCACTTGCTGGAGGTCATTCAATTGATGCGCCAGAGCCTATATTTGGCCTCGCTGTGACAGGTGTTATTAATACCGCTAAAGTAAAAAAAAATAGTACTGCTTTAGCAGGTAGTCAATTATTTTTAACTAAACCGTTAGGAATTGGGATTCATACAACAGCAGAAAAGAAAAAATTATTATTACCTGAACATCAAGGGTTAGCAACTGAGATTATGTGTCAATTAAATAGATCAGGCGCAGAGTTGGCAAATATTGAGGGTGTTACTGCCATGACGGATGTAACAGGTTTTGGTCTGCTAGGTCATTTAATGGAAATTTGCCGGGCGGCTGATTTACAGGCGACGGTGGCTTTTTCACAAATCGCTAAGTTACCGCATATTGAAAGTTATATTGAACAAGGGTGTGTACCAGGTGGAACCCTACGTAATTTTGCTAGTTATGGCCATCATTTAGGCCAGATAACACCATTACAGCGCGATGTGTTATGTGATCCACAGACATCAGGAGGATTATTAATGGCTGTTTTACCAACAGCAATTACTGAAGTTAAACAAATTGCTTGGCAAAATAATTTATCGTTTAGTGCGATTGGACAACTAGAAAAAGCTAAATCGGGCAGAGCGATGATTGAGGTAGTTGAATAAGTTATGCGCCGTCTATTTATTGCAGAAAAGCCCAGTTTGGCGCGTGCTATTGCTGATGTTTTGCCAAAGCCACATAAACGACAAGACGGCTTTATTGTGTGTGGGGATTCGCAATATGTGACTTGGTGCATTGGTCATCTATTAGAGCAAGCTGAACCTGAAGCTTATGATCCCCGTTTCGCACGTTGGTCATTAACTGATTTGCCGATCATACCTGAAAAATGGCAATTAAAGCCTCGAGGCGCGGTTATAAAGCAACTTAATACGATTAAAACACTATTGGCTCAGGCTGATGAGATTGTGCATGCGGGCGATCCTGATCGAGAGGGACAATTGCTGGTGGATGAAGTATTAGATTTTTTAGCTTTGCCTAATGATAAAAAACAGACTGTTCAGCGTTGTTTAATTAGCGATCTCAATCCGCAAGCGGTGCTTAAAGCCATCGGACGGTTAAGAAATAATCGTGATTTTATTCCCCTTTGTGTATCTGCATTAGCTCGAGCCAGAGCAGATTGGTTGTATGGCATAAATATGACGCGGGCTTATACTTTGCTTGGGCAGCAAGGGGGTTATCAAGGGGTATTATCCGTAGGCCGAGTTCAAACGCCAGTATTAGGATTAGTCGTTAGGAGAGATGAAGATATTGAACATTTTGTTGCCAAAAATTTTTTTGAAGTAAAAGCACATATAATTACCCCAAATGAAGAACGTTTTACCGCTATCTGGCAACCGAGTGAGGCGTGTATTGATTATCAGGATGAAGAAGGACGTCTTATTCATCGCCCTTTAGCCGAGCATGTAGCGACAAGGATTACTCATCAACCGGCTTTGGTTGTTGTATATCAAAATAAACAAGAAGCAGAAATTGCCCCCTTGCCTTATTCATTATCGGCGCTACAAATTGAAGCAGCCAAAAAATATGGCTTAAGTACCAAGGAAGTGCTTGATATTTGCCAACAATTATATGAAAAACATAAAGTGATTACTTATCCTCGTTCCGATTGTCGTTACTTACCACAAGAGCACTTTGCTGGTCGTCATGGGGTATTAAAGGCGATTGCTGTTCATCAGCCCAGCCTGACAAAATTTGAGCTGACTGAATTAGATAAGCAAAATCGCTGCTGGGATGATAAAAAAGTTGATGCACATCATGCCATTATTCCAACCGCCCGCGCAACAGCAGTACAGCTTAACCAAAATGAAAGCAGAATTTATGCCTTGGTTGCTAGTCAATATATTATCCAATTTATGGCCATCGCAAAATTTCATAAGCGAGTTATTGAACTGGAGATCGCAGGTGGAAAATTTATTGCTAAAGCTCGCTTTTTAGTCGAGCCTGGTTGGCGAGCAATTTTGAGTACCAAGGAACGGGATGCTGATAATGATGGTATGCCACTACCAGAAGTAAAGGTAAAAGATGAACTATTTTGTGAACAGGGTGAGGTAATAGAAAAGCAAACCCAGCCACCAAAACCTTTTACTGATGCCACTTTGTTGGCTGCTATGACAGGGATTGCCCGTTTTGTACAAGATAAAGCGCTGAAAAAGGTATTAAGAGCAACGGATGGTTTAGGTACAGAAGCAACTCGAGCGGGTATTATTGATCTATTATTTAAACGAAAATTTTTAGTTAAAAAAGGCCGTTATATCCATGCTGCGCCAGCAGGGATAGCCTTATTTAAGGTTCTGCCAGCGGTGGCAGTATTACCTGATATGACTGCTCATTGGGAGTCTAAATTAACCCAAATAAGTGAAAAACAGTTTCGATATCAGGATTTTATGTCACCATTAGCTGAGACACTGAAAATGTTAATTCAACAAGCAAAACAACAAACCGATTTAACGATATTTCGTAACTTATCGGTTATCGAAGATAAAACTGAGAAAAAATTATCAGAAAAAAAGAAGAGAAATCGTCAAAAAGTGAAATCAAATGATAACTTAAAATAGTGTTATCATTTGATCTTAACTTAATTTAACTCAAATTTTGCCCAAATGGGGGCATGATCTGAAGGTTTTTCCATACTTCGGATGTCATAGTCAATGCCTGTTTCACCACAGCAGGCAAACAATGAACTTGATGCTAAAATCAAATCAATACGCAAACCGCGGTTATCAACAAAACCCTTTGAACGGTAATCAAACCAAGAAAATTGATCAGTAATTTCTGGATTTTGTTGACGATAAGTATCGATTAATCCCCAGGATTTTAATTTATCCATCCATTCGCGTTCTTCAGGTAAAAAAGAGCATTTGCCCGCACTTAACCAACGTTTTCTATTAATTTCGCCAATGCCAATATCATGATCCGTTGGGCTAATATTCATATCTCCCATAATAATAATATGGGATTGGGGTGAAAGATTACTTTGTAGATAAAGTTGCAAGTCTTGGTAAAATTTTGCTTTTGCTGCAAATTTTGTTGGATGATCACGGCATTCACCTTGTGGAAAATAACCGTTTATTATGGTAATTATTCCTTGTTCTGTCTCAATATCGGCCATAATAATACGTCGCTGGGCATCAATATCGTCGCCAGGAAATCCTTTTTGAATAGTGATTGGTTTTTGTTTGCAAAATAGTGCGACACCATAATGTGCTTTTTGTCCATGATAGCAGATATGATAGCCTAATTGATTAAGTTGCTCTAAAGGGAATGCGTTATCATCAACTTTGGTCTCCTGTAAGCCAATAACATCAGGTTGGTGTTTTTCGATGATAGCTTCAAGTTGGTGGATGCGCGCTCTTAGGCTATTAATGTTAAATGAGACAAATTTCATTCTAATCGGTTACCTAATTTAAATATATTTATCTAAATATTTTATCAGATTGAATATATAAATGTAACCCATTATATAAAACATTTTCTTTTATTTATTAATGAGTTATTTTTTATATTTATATTATCTAGTGTAATTGACAATTAAAAAAATTAAAAAAAATATATATTTTTAAAAAAATAATTAATTTTATTCAAATTAATAAACTATAATTAAAAATGCACTATATGAAAATTTGTTTTTTGTCCGGAAATAATAGTCAGATGTAATGATGTCGTTTGCTAAAAATCAATTTATGAAATTAATTATCGAGGTTTAATTATTTTCTTTAAATTATTTGCCTAAGTGCTTTTATCTTAACGAGCTGTAAAAAGGTATTCTTTTGAATTTCTGGGTCAGCGATAAATTATTAAATAGAATTTTAAATTATTTCTATTTGATATTTAAGATTGAAGTGGAGTAATCATTATGTTTTTCTCAAGAAAATTAGAAGCTTTTATGGCGGTTGTAGAACAAGGTTCATTATGTAAAGCGGCAAGAATATTGAACCGCACGGCACCGCCTGTAGCAAAATCAATTAAAGACTTTGAAGCTGTATTAGGTAAGACATTGTTTAAAAGAAAAAAATCCGGCATGACTTTAACAAAAGAGGGGCAAGAGCTTTATAATGATTTAAAAAATTTATATTTGCAGGAAAAAGAAATTACTAAAAGATATGTTAGTAATGAGTTTCGTAATATAGTTAATATTTATTATGATTGGGGTAAAGATCATCACTTGATAAAACTTTATCAAACAGCGGGTATTAATAAAATACCCATAAATGTTTTAAAATTTGATTATGATAAAGTAAATGAAATATCAGATTATGATGGCAATATTTTAATTTTAAGTTCAGAAAAAATTGTAAGTGAACGTTTTATTTTGTTAAAAAAATCACAAAAAGAAGCCATTGGTATTTGTTGTCGTAAACAACTTTACGAACACGCCGAAAAAAATCTATTAAAGTTATTGAATCAATTTCCTTGGCTATGTGATCCTGTTTTATATAAGAGTCAATTTATTCGAGATATAGAATCAAAAGCGACGCTAGGGACAAATAGAATCAATATTAGGTGGATGGAAAATAGTGGTTTTTGTGATGGATTAATACAAAATGGTGACTATATCGGTTTAACCGATAAATTGCCTGAAACCTGCCAACTAACACCTGACATTATTTTTTTACCGCTAGACGAGCTCAGCATGACAAATAGTTGTTATTTTTATAAATCTAAGGCCCACGGTAGTATTTTGAATCGGTTTATTGATGCGATTGAAAAAATAAATTAATCAATAGGTGAAATATTTGCTTGGCTAAAATTTTTCTTGACCAAATGTTAGTAACAGCAAGGTTTGTAGCATGCAAGTTTATAACCATAAATAGATAGCGCATTGACTTTAACTATCTTGATAATCTAACTATTTGATATCTAAATTATTATTTAGATGTTTTATCCTGACCATTTGTGCTTTAGGTAAATTTTGAATGCAATAAAGGTATCCATTTTTTAAATATAGTTAATAATAAATAATCATTTATCATAAAAAATAATTAAATAAATTATTTAATGGAATATGAAATTTAATAAAATAATTATGATGGTGTAAAGGTAATATTATGTGCTTTGTATAATAGTTACCTTTAAAAAATAAGTCAGTTTTTATTAAATAGAGGATAAATTAAAGAATAATAGTGCGATTGCCATGAACAAAAACACGTTGTGCCAATACCCAATATAAAGCGTGACTTAAGACATTTTTTTCAACGTCTCTACCTGCTCGCATCATATCCTCGGCAGTGTAACTATGATCAACGTTAATCACATTTTGGGTGATAATTGGGCCTTCATCGAGATCATTATTGACAAAATGAGCCGTTGCACCAATGATCTTGACCCCACGTTGATAAGCTTGATGATAAGGTTTTGCACCGATAAAAGCGGGTAAAAAAGAGTGATGGATATTGATAATTTTATTGGGATAATGTTGAACAAAATCAGGAGTAAGTACGCGCATATATTTCGCTAAAACCACATAATCAGGGTTATAGTGATCAATTTGCTGTTTTAATAAATGATCATGTTGTTCACGCGTTAAATTTTCATGGCTAATGCAGTGAAAAGGGATATGAAATTGTTCAACGAGTGATCTTAGTGTCTCGTGGTTACCAATTACTGCGGCAATTTCAACATCAAGACCACCATAGACGCTTTTCATTAATAGATCACCTAAACAGTGTGCTTCTTTGGTTACCATAATAACTATATGTCTTTGATTTGAAATACTTAATTCCCGTTTAGACCCTGTTGGTAAAGCATCGTCGAGATCGGCTAATAATGTATTATCGTTAAAAATACCTTCAAGTTCAGTGCGCATAAAAAAACAGTTCGTATGGTGATCAACAAATTCATTATTTTGAATAATATTTAATTGATGTTTATAACAAATATTTGTGATTTTAGCGATTAAGCCTTTTGCGTCAGGGCAGATAGTACGAAGAATTTTTTTTTGAGAGTTCTGGTGCATGAATAGTATTTTCCTTAAAAATTTTTTGTTACAAATATCGCAAAATAGCAAACTTTAATCTTAATACGATAAAATGTGGTAATTTTGACGCTTTTGGACCAGTTATGGCAATGTTTTTTTCAAAATTTCATTAAATTTATTTAAAAAAAGGGTTTGTATTATCGTTACTCACATTTTTATCATTTCGGATATTGATTAATTAAGAGCAAACAGGCGCTATAATAGATAATTATCAGTTATTTATGATTATTTAATCTGAAAACTTTAACAAAGATTCATTTTTATCTTTATATTCACTTTTAATTGAGTAAATAATGTTACTTACCAGTGACTAAATTATCCTCAATGCTTTTGATAATTCATCTATTTTTTTTGCTGATATGAATTTCTGATATTGATAATAAAGTAATAAATAATTTTTTAGTTGCCAGAAACAGGATGAAAAAACATAAGATAATTTTGATTTACAATAGAGATTATTTTCATTAAAGAAAAAAGGAACAAAATTAAGAAAGTAATTTCTAATTATAATAACTGTATAAAAGTAACCAATTGATTCCAATAAGTGAAAAAATAATTATATATTTCAATACAAAAAAATATATAACTTTAAGTGTAAATCCGTAAAATATTTGTTCTATCATAAGTACTATTTTCTAAAAAGATAATATCGTCAATGGCATTTTATGTAATGTAAGGCTGGCATATGAAAGGGAAGAAAATATTAATTGTAGAAGATGAGGTGGTTTTTCGTTCCGTACTGAGAAATTACCTTAAATCATTTGATGTGATTACTTATACAGCCAGTAATGGGCAGGAGGCGTTAGATATTATTAATGCTGTTGAGCATCTTGATTTGATTTTATGTGATTTAAGTATGCCTGTGATGAGTGGTGAGACTTTAATGCAGAAACTGGTAGAAATGAAGTGTGAAATTCCAGTTATTGTTATTTCAGGAACAAATAGAATCAGTGATTTGGATAGAATGCTTCGACTCGGTGTAAAAGATGCGTTATTAAAACCAATTGTTGATTTTGATGACGTTAAAGAAACGATCACTCGTAATTTGTATCCAGATATTGTAGAAACAACTACCCGTTTATCTGCTGAGCTTTCTCATATTCAGCAAATGATACAGCACGAAAAACATGATATTTTGCCAGTTTTACTTGAGCTGCAGCCAAAAGTAAATCAAACATTGGCAAATTATAAAATTAATTATCGGCAACTAAAAGATATTAATAAAATTGGATTATTATTTGATTTAGCAGAACTTTCTGATAAACAGATAGGTTTTTATTGCCTTGATATTGAGTATTCTTCGGGCGATGGAGTTATGGCTGCATTATTACTTAGAGTTGCATTTAATGAATTATTGCAAACCTATCTTAATAGCCAAGCAAACAGATTATTTAATATTAGTGAAATGCTTGGGCAAATAAATACTTTATTAAAGGATTTAGGTATTAAAGGACAATTCCCACTTTTATTAGGTTATTTTCATACAGAAAGCAAAACAATTGTGTTGGCTTCGGCAGGACTTAATGTAAAATTAAAAACAGAGAATAAAGAAGTTAAATTATCATCAAGTACATCATTAGGTAGTTTACAACCAATGACTTATCAACAAATAATGGAAAAGGGCACAGATTGGCAATGTAAAATATGGAATCATAGACATCGAATGACCTTAATGTTTAACTCATTGGTAGAAATATTATAATTAGTTACTTTTCACTGGATTGTTAACCTAGGCCAATTTTCTCTAGTTAGCTATTTATTTGGTACATTTTACTGCTATACTCGCCACATAAGTTGTTGAAAATCTATTTGTCTCATTTCCATAGCATATTGTATATAGGTAACTTGGAAGAAAAAATGCAACTAAAAAAAGCGGAAAAAAAAGTTAGCAAAGCAGTTATTCCTGTTGCTGGATTAGGAACTCGTATGTTACCAGCAACGAAAGCAATCCCTAAAGAAATGTTGCCTTTGGCAGATAAACCACTTATTCAGTATGTCGTGAATGAGTGTATATCTGCCGGTATTAATGAAATTATTTTAGTCACTCATTCTTCAAAGAATTCAATAGAAAACCATTTTGATACTAGTTTTGAATTAGAAGCGATTTTGGAAAAGCGTGTTAAACGGCAATTATTAAATGATGTGCAATCCATATGCCCAAGTCATGTCACAATTATGCAAACGAGGCAAGGTATTGCTAAAGGGCTTGGGCATGCCATTTTATGTGCAAAACCATTGGTAGGAGAGGGGCCTTTTGCTGTAGTTTTACCTGACGTAATTATTGATCAATATTCCTCTGATTTGAAACAGTATAATTTGACTGCAATGCTGAAACGTTATCATGAAACGTCAGCCAGCCAAATTCTAGTTGAGCCGGTACCAAAAGAATCTGTATCTAATTATGGTGTTGTGGATTGTAATAGTTACGAATTAAAACCCGGTGAAAGCAAAATGATTAAAGGTGTTGTTGAAAAACCTAAAACTGAAGAGGCGCCATCCAATCTATCGATTGTTGGTCGTTATGTATTGTCAGAGAAAATTTGGGCTTTATTAGAAAAAACACCAGCAGGTGCAGGTGATGAAATCCAGTTAACTGATGCGATTGAAATGTTAATAGAAGGTGAACCGGTTGAGGCTTATCATTTACACGGTAAGAGTCATGATTGCGGTAATAAATTGGGTTATATAAAAGCATTTGTTGAATATAGTATGCGGCATGAATCCTTAGGCGCCGAATTTTCTGCATGGATAAAAAAAATATCTTAGATTGCTAATCATCAATAAATTTGGATTAAATCAATAAAAAGTCTATATGATTTTTTTATAAAATATTGCTTGTTTGTTATTTTAAGTTTATTTTAACAAGTTTTATTTATGCATGAAATTAAAATGAGATTTATTGATTTTATAAGCAGGGTAGCATGTTGTATAAATCGAGATATTACATACTATTTCAAATAATAATAGTTTGATTTTGGCTGTTAATATATTGTTTTGGCAACTGGTTAAATTTTCTTACGTAAGTGAGCGCATTTTTATCATTAATATTTACACTAACACTTATCATAATTATGATAAAAAAGTATAGTAATTATATTTAATTGATTTAGCATGCATCAGATTAGCTGTTTATTTTTTTGTTTATAAGGTAATCTGTTTATTATTTCTATAGTAAATTTTTTCATAATGAATAGAATGAAATTTAACAACCTAGCTAACAAAATAAATATAGAGTAGTCTAATAATGAACATTGAATGCATGAGTTTATGACAATAAAAATCAACGATACTATTTCTTGTAGGAATAATTTGGAATGTTTAGATGACAAAAATTTACATAACATGATGTATCGTTGATAACAAAATATTTATATTAATCGAAGTTTTACATTTTGATATTGGTATCTTTATTAAGAGAAAATATAGGTAGCTATTTGTGAAAAGTGGCTTGTAGGTAAATGTATTTAAGTATTATTAATGTTATCTTATCGAGCAGGGATTTTTACTCTTTGATATTTATTAGTGTTTATTAAAGACGCTTATTTATTGTATGAGAAATGTTAATAATATGTGTAATAAAAATACCCTTTATATAAAGGGTATTTTTAAAGTAGAGAAAGAACATTTAGATTAAAAAATCGTCTAATTTTTTACCTTTTTGTTCCATTGCTTTTTTAATGACTGCTGGTGTACGACCTTGACCGGTCCAAGTTTTAATTTCACCATTTTCATCTTTATATTGATATTTAGCTGGTCTTGCAGCACGTTTAGTACGGCTAGATGTTTTTGCCGGAGCCTTTGCAGTTACTAGATCATCTAGACTGAGTCCTTCTCCTTCAAGTAATTTAATATATTTTGCAATTTTTTGACTATGAACTTCTAATTGTGCTCTCTCTTGTTTTTCATATTCGATTCGTTCTTCAACAACTGTCTTGAATTTATCGAATATTTCTTGCAATATTTCTAACGACAATTCTCTTGCTATAGCACGTAAGGTACGAATGTTATTTAATGATTTAAAATATTTCAATGAATCGCTCATTATCCTGGTCTCGAATTAAAATGAATGTTGGCTGATGTCTACTAATAATAGAATGCTATTTTATTTTCTGCAATAGTGAAGTTACAAAATAAGGTTAAATTTATTGTTTTTTTAAACTTAAACTTCTTTGCAAAAGCAATATAAGCTTTTACTGGAAAATATTATATATCTTATATTAGATACCGAGCATACTTAAAAATCTATACGAAAATGATAGTAATGCTTTTATATTTGAATTTCATTCATATGTAAAGACGATGTTTTTTATTTTTATTCAACTTTATGGTATGTAACATAAACTAAATTTTAACTTAATATGTGTAAAAGAGTTTGCTTATTAAGCTTTTGTTGAGTTATTACTACTAGGTATCTAAGTTTTATGATGAATGTTAGCTATTAATAATCTTTTCTTATCACATACTTTGTTAAAATAAAGCTGTTGTTTGTAGAGAATGGCATTTAAAATATACTGACTTTTTCATAACTATAAACATTACAAAAAAATCTGTTATGTTAGTTATCAATATTTATAATCAAATGAAATGAAGAATAATGTTTGATAATGTTTGATAATGTATGTGGTAAACTTTCAAAACGTTTGTCTAAATAGCTAAGAGGAAAGGGCTAATGGCTCAGCTTTATTTCTATTATTCAGCAATGAATGCGGGTAAATCAACTTCACTACTTCAGTCTTCATACAATTATAATGAACGGGGGATGAATACGCTTATTTTCACCGCTGAGATTGATACCCGATTTGTTCAAGGTAAAGTAACGTCCCGAATTGGTTTAGTTGCAGATGCAATATTATTTTCGCAACAGACAGATATGGGGAGATTAATAAAAGAAAAAAATAGTTCTCAAAAAATTCATTGTGTACTCGTTGATGAGTGTCAGTTTTTAACTAAAGAACAAGTTACTCAGCTTTGTGAAATTGTTGATTATACCAACATACCGGTTCTGTGTTATGGATTAAGAACAGATTTTTGTGGTGAGTTATTTATTGGTACTCACTATCTGTTAGCATGGGCAGATAAGCTTATTGAACTAAAAACTATTTGTTATTGTGTGCGCAAAGCAAGTAGGGTTTTGCGATTAGATGATAATGGACTTGCTGTCTATCAAGGAGAGCAGATTGAAATTGGCGGCAATGAGAAATATATTTCAGTTTGTCGTAGACATTATATGGATGCAATTAAGCACACTAAAAGTATTGAGGCGGGTGAAAAACCTTTTTCAGTTGTTCCATTTAAATAATTTTTAACTTCCTTTATTCGCTTATTACTCTTATATGAAAATTAATTACCTATAATAACTATTTTGGTTTTAAATTATTTTTAAATAAGGATTGATAAAATATTTTGAGATTAAAAAAGCACCGAATATATTTTCAGTGCTAATTATTAAATAAATGGTTACAAATAAAATGTCTATTAAATAGATTCTTTTACTCGATGACTTTTTTCCTCTGCCGGCAGAAATATATTTTTCTCTTCGGTAAAAATATTACCATAGTAAGAATCCAACATAATTTGTTTTAGTTCAGCGATCAAAGGAAAGCGAGGGTTCGCACCGGTACATTGATCATCAAAGGCATCTTCAGATAACTTATCAACTTTAGCTAAGAAATCCTTTTCTGCTACCCCAGCTTCACGAATAGATTTAGGAATGCCGAGCACAGTTTTAAGTGTTGCTAACCAATTAAGGAGTTTTTCAATTTTATTGGCTGTACGATCACCCGGTGAGGTTAGCCCTAAATGATCAGCAATTTCACCATAGCGACGACGAGCTTGAGGGCGATCATATTGGCTGAATGCTGTTTGTTTCGTTGGAATATCATTAGCGTTATAGCGAATGATATTTTCAATTAGCAGCGCATTAGCTAAGCCATGGGGTAAATGGAATTCGGAGCCTAATTTATGAGCCATTGAGTGGCAAACCCCTAAAAAGGCATTAGCAAAGGCAATACCAGCGATGGTTGCTGCATTATGCACTCGTTCACGGGCAATCGGATCCTTTGACCCATTTAGATAACTTGCTGGCAAATATTCTTTTAACAGCGTTAAAGCTTGCAAAGCTTGTCCATCAGAGTATTCACTTGCAAGAACTGAAACATAGGCTTCTAATGCATGGACAATCGCATCGAGTCCACCAAATGCAGTAAGTGATTTAGGCATATGCATGACCAGATTTGCATCAACAATTGCCATATTTGGCGTAATTGCATAATCAGCTAAAGGATATTTTTGACCAGTATCATCATCAGTAACAACAGCAAACGGTGTGACTTCAGAGCCCGTACCTGATGTAGTGGTGATAGCGACCATTTTGGCTTTAACACCCATTTTAGGGAACTTATGAATCCGTTTGCGAATATCCATAAAGCGTAAAGCAAGCTCTTCAAAATGGGTTTCAGGATGTTCATACATTACCCACATGATTTTAGCTGCATCCATAGGAGACCCGCCACCTAATGCGATAATCACGTCTGGTTTAAAGGTATGCATTAAAGCGGCACCTTTACGAACAATGCTCAGCGTTGGATCAGCTTCAACTTCAAAAAAGACTTCAGTTTCTACATTATAAGCTTTTAATACTTTAACGACTTCATCAACATAACCATTATTGAATAAGTAACTGTCAGTAACAATAAAAGCTCGCTTAGCCCCGTCCGTAGCAATTTCTTCCAGCGCGATTGGTAGGCAACCACGACGAAAATAGATAGAATTAGGCAGTTTATGCCACAACATATTTTCTGCTCTTTTCGCTACCGTTTTAGTATTAATTAGGTGCTTAGGTCCCACGTTTTCAGAAATAGAATTTCCACCCCAGGAGCCGCATCCTAATGTTAATGAAGGAGCTAATTTAAAATTATAAAGATCACCAATCCCACCTTGAGATGCAGGAGTATTAATTAAGATGCGTGCGGTTTTCATTTTTTCGCCGAAATAATTAACTCGTTCAGTTTGATTGTCCTGATCGGTATAAAGACAAGAAGTATGACCAATGCCTCCCATCTCAACCAATTTTTCTGCCTTTCCAACGGCATCAGCAAAATCTTTACTATGGTACATGGCAAGTAATGGTGAGAGTTTTTCGTGGGCAAAAGGTTCACTCTCATCTGTGGCTTTTACTTCCCCGATTAAAATTTTAGTGTTTAGGGGCACTTTTATGCCGGCTAGTTCAGCAATTTTTACCGCAGGTTGACCAACAATAGCGGCATTTAAATTACCATTTTTTAAAATAATATTTTGTACTGCTTTAAGCTCTTTACCTTTTAATAAGTAGCCACCATGAGTGACAAAACGTTCGCGTACTTGATTGTAAATTTCGTCCACAATGATAACAGATTGCTCTGAGGCGCAAATAACCCCATTATCAAAAGTTTTTGACATTAAAATTGAAGCAACTGCACGTTTAATGTCGGCAGAGCTGTCAATAACTACAGGTGTATTCCCCGCGCCTACACCGATGGCAGGTTTTCCTGAGCTATAGGCTGCTTTCACCATACCTGGACCACCGGTTGCTAAGATAAGATTAACATCGGGGTGATGCATCAACGCATTTGAAAGTTCGACGGAAGGTTCATCAATCCAGCCAATGATATCTTTTGGTGCCCCTGCAGCAACAGCAGCTTGTAAAACAATTTTGGCGGCCTTGTTAGTGGCTTTTTTTGCACGAGGGTGGGGGGAAAAAATAATACCGTTACGCGTTTTTAGACTAATTAAAGATTTAAAAATGGCTGTTGAAGTAGGATTAGTTGTTGGAACAATACCACAAATTAAACCAATAGGTTCAGCGATTGTTATAGTTCCAAAAGTAAGATCTTCTGACAGCACGCCACAAGTTTTCTCATCTTTATAGGCGTTGTAAATATATTCTGAGGCAAAATGATTTTTAATCACTTTATCCTCTATAATTCCCATGCCTGATTCTTCAACTGCTAATTTTGCTAAAGGGATGCGGGAATCAGCAGCTGCAAGAGCAGCGGCACGAAAAATTTTATCAACTTGAGCCTGGTTAAAATTGGCAAATTCTTGTTGCGCTTTTTTGACACGCGCAACAAGTTCATTGAGTTCAGTAACATTAGTTACAGACATAATGGTTACTCCTAATAAATGTTAAATTTTTTTAGTCAATTAGCCTAGATTAGGAGCAATATAATTAAATATGATGTGACATATTATATAAGTGCTGATTAGTTTTTTGTAAGCTAATTGACTTAAAAAATTCCATTATAAAAATAAATAAAAACGCTCATTATATTTATGAGTACTCAATAGATATATAGCTTACCATTTATAAATAGCGCTAAAGTGATCTTTATCAAAAAAAGTGCATACTGAATCAATTCAGTAATAAGTTATATAAGGATAATTTCAATTAGCAATATAAGTAAATAGCGAAAGTTAAGTTAGCAAAATTTCGTATAGCATCTAATTTAGAAACTTATTTTGTTATTGGATTTAGTTTTTAAATTTTAGCTAGATTAGTATGCTACGCTAAGATAAAGTGTTTTTCCTGCATAAGCTAAATATTATTTGTTATGAATAATTAATTTTTAGCGAAGCATTAATATTTGAGTGAGGGATACAATTGTGGTTGGTACTTTACTGGATCTGCCTAATTATATTAAGTTTTTTTTGGGGCTTTTTGCGTTAGTTAATCCGATAGGAATTTTGCCTGTATTTATTAGTATGACTAATTATCAATCTGTGACAGAAAGAAATCGAACTAATTTAGTAGCTAATTTTTCTGTGGCAATTATTTTATGTATTTCGTTATTGGTGGGTGAGGTTTTTTTTAAATTATTTGGTATTTTTATCGATTCTTTTCGTATCGCTGGTGGAATAGTTATTGCGGCCATTGCTATGTCTATGATTAGTGGTCGAATAGGTGAAGATAAGCAGAATAAACAAGAAAAATCAGAAAGTGTTATTCGTGATAGCATTGGTGTTGTTCCTTTAGCACTTCCATTAATGGCTGGGCCTGGAGCAATCAGTTCATGTATTGTCTGGTCTTCTCGCTGGTTGGGATGGCAAAATTTAGTTGGTCTATCGTTAACTTGTATCTTTTTCGCTCAGCAACAATTCTAGTTAAGTATTTAGGACAAACGGGCATTAATGTTATTACTCGTATTATGGGGTTACTATTAATGTCACTTGGAATTGAGTTCATCATCACAGGGACTAAATCAGTTTTTCCCGGATTACTTTAAACCCACAATAACATGATAACACAGTGATATTTATGATTTATTCACTAAATTCTGGGATATTGATTTGATATTGTTATAAAACCAAATATTAATAATTTTATTTCTCTAATGGTTGTAAATTTTATGGATTATTAATCCACTATAAAACTAATTTCGATAGATTAAAAAAACACGCGTTTGCTAAGATAACCATATCAATTTTAATTTATGTCTAATTTGGTGATTAATGTTTTAAAATTAAAACATTTTTTTGTTAGTAATCAATTTGATTATAACTCTTGTAGATGTAAGTTATGCTGGCTATTTGCAAAATGAATTAATTAGCCAGTTAACTGTGTGCACCATAATTTATGAAAAATTAGCCTTATTTTTCTAACTAAGATGTATATATGAATATCATTACCGGATTATTATGAAAAATGCTATTGGTTGATTTATTGGTATTCGCTTTTTAACAGAAATAATTTTTTGTGTCTTATCATTTTATAATAAAATTACAATAACGGACTAAAAAAATAGCAAATACGTTCGATAACACGGTTCCATAACGGGCGTTTATTCCAATTCTTCTGTATCAAAGGCGTAGAGCGAGCAATGTAATCGTATTGAACTAATATTAAATCGTTACCAAAACTTTTATCATCAATAACAACAGTAATTTCAAAATTAAGCCAAAGGCTTCTCATGTCTAAATTAACCGAACCGATTAGGCTTAACTCACCATCAATTGATAGGCTTTTAGTGTGTAAAAGCCCATCGTTAAATTGATAAATTTTAACACCGGCTTCTAATAATTCCGAATAGAATGCCCGGCTTGCCCACCGAACTAAAAAAGAATTATTTCGATTAGGGATGACCATTAATACTTCTACACCCCGCATTGCTGCAGTGCAAATAGCATGAATTAGATCATCACTGGGAACAAAGTAAGGGGTGGTTAGGATCAACTGCTTACGTGCAGAAAAAATAGCGGTTATTAAAGATTGTTGAATTAATTCTTCCGGGAAACCGGGCCCTGAAGCAATGACTTGGGTCGTATGACCACTTGCTTGTTCAAATGGCATAATATTGGTATCGGGAGGGGGAGGAAGAATGCGTTGACCTGTTTCAATTTCCCAATCAAACGCATATACAATGCCAAGTGTTGTTGAGACAGGTCCTTCCATCCGGACGACGATATCTACCCATTGCCCTACACCAGCATTTTGCTTAAAAAAGCGAGGATCAACCATATTCATACTACCAACATAGGAAATATAATTATCAATAATGATTATTTTTCGATGTTGGCGCAGATCCATGCGACGAAGAAAAAAGCGAAATAAATTTACTTTTAATGATTCTATTAATTCTATTCCAGCTTCTCGCATTTTTTTCGGTTGATGGCTATGAAAAAAAGACCAGCTACCGGCAGAATCAATCATAATTCGGCATTTTACACCACGCTTTGCCGCATTAATCAGGGCTTGCGTAACTTCATCAACTAATCCTCCGTCTTGCCAAATATAAAATACCATCTCGATATTGTAATGGGCTGCGTTAATATCACGTATGATAGTAGTCAAAGCGTCTTGATAATTGGTTAAAAGTTGAATTTTATTACCTTTAACGCCGCCAATTCCTTGTCTTTTTTCGCAGAGTTCAAATAAAGGTTCAGCCACTCGGCTGTTACTTTTACAAAAAATATGTTTTGATTGTTTGAGTTTTTCAAGCCAGGTTTCAACTGAAGGCCACATCCTCTTTGCTTTCATTACTCGTCGTTTGCCAAGGTGTAACTCACCAAAAGCCAGATATGCAATAACGCCAACTAGTGGAATAATATAAATAATCAATAGCCAGGTCAGGGCCGAAGTAACCGGACGTCGTTTTAATAAAATGCGTATAGTAACCGTGGCTATCATTAGCCAGTACAAAAAAAGTAAAGCCCAGTTCAATAATATATAGACAGTTGCCATAGGCAAAGATGTTCCTATCATAGAGTTAGTTAAATACTCTTAATTATCTGGTTATTCACTATAGCAAAATAAAATTTGTTATGAATATTAAAAGTATCATTTTTAGCATACGTGAGAGTAATTTAATGTATTTTATGAATATTTTAATTATTTTTATATTTTTTTGGCTGCGTGCATGGACAATAATTTGTCAAATCAACGAGTCAGTTAGTATTTTATACAACAAATGTTAAGTTCGGTTATTACTAAATGAACAAATACATTAATAATTGGTGAATTTTTATGATTTTTTATGTTGATGTCGTTAATTAAAAATTCGATCACTGCCTAATTTTATCCACCGCTAGATACTTTTTTAATCTTAGCAGACTATCCTTATTGAATATGATTGCTATTTGCATTTAGAATGCAACTTATTTATTTGCTTAATTTAAGAAAGAATTTTCTCATGCGTTGGATCCGTTCGGCATCATTTATTGCTTTATCATTATTTCTACATGCTTCGTTAGCAGTATCTTGGCTTTTATTGCAGCCTATGTTATCGGCTTCGACAGCTAAATCTATGTCAGTATCTATGGTTACCTTGGCTGCACCAGATGGTATTAGCCAGTCGGTAAAGATCGCTGATAATAAACCAGAAGGGGCTATAAAGCCTAAAATAGAGTCTGATGTTGAACCCAAATTGGCATTACCAGTGAAAAAGAAGGTCATGCAGAAAAAGTCGATTGTTAAACAAAATTCTAAATCTAAGCAGTTAGTAGAACGCCAAATTAAAAAAACCATTGTCGAACAGTCAAATCAACAACAAGCTAATATAAGCGATGATAATATTGGTGTTAATAACAATCAGCAGGCTAGCCAAATGGCTTCGCCACCATTTGCTATAGAAGGACCTAAGGCATTGAGAATTCAACATCCCGATTATCCCGATCGCGCTCGTAAACTCGGTAAAGAAGGTTACGTAAATGTTCAATATGATATTGATGAAAATGGCAGAGTCGTGAATTTAGAAGTGATTGATTCATCACCTAGAGGTATGTTCGAACGTGAAGTTAAACGCGCGATGAATCGTTGGTACTATGAAAAAATTCCGGCTAAGGGATTAAAAAAGACATTCCTTTTTAAAATTGATGGTTCAATTAATCTTTCTTAGAGTGGTTTAATTATAAAATTTGCTTGAAGGTCAAAATAAATTGGCCTGTTAAAACTGATCAAGAGGAAGTTACGTTATCGGAGGTAGGTAATTGGTAATGACGTTTATCTTCAGGTAAGCAACGGGGAGAGTTATCCTCATTAACGGCGACATAAGTAAAAATGGCTTCTGTAGCTCGATAATGTTGGCCTACTGGTTCACTAGCAACTTTTTTGACCCAAACTTCAATATTTATGGTGATAGAAGTGTTACCTGTTTTAATGCAATGAGCATAACAACATATCACATCGCCGACTGAGACTGGTTTTTGGAACGTAATCCCATTGACGGCCACCGTAACAACACGACCAAGTGCGATTTCTTTAGCTAGAATTGCGCCGCCAATATCCATTTGCGACATTAGCCACCCGCCAAATATATCACCGTTAGCATTTGTATCGGCAGGCATTGCTAATGTACGGAGAACTAATTCCCCTTGTGGTAATTGTTGTTGTGTCATGAAAAATTTACTTCTGTTATTTGCCACAATATACCTATTGGAAATAGGTATACTTTATTATCATATCGATTACTTTTGTTCTTTAGGAAGATGTTTATAGATATACACCATACTAAGTATTGTAAATATTAGCGTGACTGCAGTCAAACCAAAAACTTTAAAATTAACCCAGATGTCCTGAGGTAGCCAAAAGGCAACATAAATATTAACCAGCGCACAGATGGCAAAAAAGATGGCCCATGACAGATTTAATTTATACCAAATTTCATTAGCTAAATGGATCTCTTTACCCAGCATTCTTTGAATTAATGGTTTTTGGGTAAAATACTGGCTGACTAATAATGCTAATGAAAAAATAGCGTAAATAACCGTCACTTTCCATTTAATAAAAAGATCACTATGGAAAATCAACGTCAATCCGCCAAAAATTATCACGATTACTAAAGTAATTAACGAACTTTTCTCAATTTTTTTATAGATAAGATAGATGGCCA
Source organism: Arsenophonus nasoniae (assembly GCF_004768525.1). Taxonomy (NCBI): domain Bacteria; kingdom Pseudomonadati; phylum Pseudomonadota; class Gammaproteobacteria; order Enterobacterales; family Morganellaceae; genus Arsenophonus; species Arsenophonus nasoniae. Next base: position 1,874,281 of record NZ_CP038613.1, on the reverse strand, counting down.
GCATAGATAAAGCGGTTGCAACCATCAATGCGCCAGATGCGTAAAAAATATCTACTTTTTTATATACAATAAAGAAAACAATGAGAGGAATAAAATCTAATAGTTGTCTCATAAGGGCGCTTGTCCTGATCCTTTTCGAATAAATTATAAAATATCATATTGCCAATTTGTTTTATATTATATTACCTTATTTGATAAAATGTTACACGGTTAGTAGGCGTAAATTTTTATCGATAAAATTATCTTCTGAGCAATGAAATTCACGAGTTAAGCTATTGAAGTAATTAGCTGGTTATTATGAATTAAATGAAATTTGAGCCAGAATATTAGTTCGACGATAGATGATTATTTTTTTAAGTTGATAATAAAACCTTACCACGGTATCAAATGGCAAATAATAACCGTGGTATTTTTATCTGCTTAATTTGTTGTTTTTCCGATTAACATGTAGAGACGGAAAAAATAAATCAAAGTAAAAGAGGTAAGTAAATTATTTAATGTAAAAGAAATAATATTATTCACCATACCCGGCAAAAAACGAAATTGTCCAAGTAGCATAGTAAGTAACATTTGTAATGCTAACCAAAGTAATAAAATTGATAGAATTAACCACCAATGACGAAAGGCTATTTTCCAACTTTGACTAATAGCGCGTAGCGGCATGATGTTTTTACTGGTGATTAAAATAATGGGTGATAAGGAAAAACCGATAGCTAAAATGACACCCGGTAGTATGGATAGCATAAAACCAAAATAAATGATAATAGTGCATATAACTAGCAAAATTAACATGCTAGGTAATATACGTAACGAAAGTATAAAAGCCTGCAATGCACTGATGCTATTGCCAGTACTAAGTTCTGACAAATAAGTAACTACTGAAGAAATTAATAATATTAATCCGATAAAAACTGCAGTCAATGAGAGTAGTGAAACTCTCATCATTATCGCTTTTTCTTCATCGGATAGTTGGCTTACCCAGGTTAAAAGTGAAGTTGAGTCATTTTGACCACCTAGGGTTTTAACAATAGTTACCATTTCATCGATAGGTACCAGAAAATAATAGAGTATTAGACTGATGGTAGCTGAAATGAATGACAGGATAAAAAGGCCGCTCAGCTGATTTTTAAAAAAATTAAAGCTATCGCTGATAAGTGAGTTGGCCGTAATGGACATGAAAACTGCTCCTATAACTGGTTTTTATCATCATATTCTCGTTGCATAGTGTAACTGACCGTGACGAGAGCGTATAGCTTTTCTATGGTAAAGCTATTGCGATATCAGTAAATTTTGTGGTTATTCTATAAGTAAGGATAAAATATTAAAAAAGAATTATATTTATATTATAGTAATTTTGGATATAGCAATATAATTATTCAGTTAAATAATTGATATATTATAATCATTTGGTAATGAAAAGTGATTGTTTTATTATCTAATTAGAGGGGGTAAGGATGGCAAATTATATTTATCTCAGCCCCAATAGGGGCTGAAGGCTAAAACAATCATCGTATTTTCATCGAATCGATAACTGACTGCACACCTGCTACACCTTGTGTTACTTGCACTGCACGTTGTGCGTCGTGCGTCGGCACGCGAACTAACAAAGCCACTCAATTGCACACGTCCTTTAAAAGTTTCAACATTGATTTGGGTTGATTTCAGGTTTTTTTCTGCCAATAATGCCGTCTTCACTTTAGTTGTAATAACGGTGTCATCGATATATCCACCAGTTCCTTCTGTTTTTGCTGTTGGAGCACAAGCAGAAAGGAATAATGCCATAAATAACACGGTACAAAGCGCTGTCATTGATTTAAGATATTTCATTATTCAATTCTCCATCAATACGAGGGTTATTTTTATTTATCTTTTATGAATGCTAAATGAGTATTTTCATTGCAGTCAATATACTGATTATTGATGAAATAGGGATAAATTACAAATGAATAGCTGGCACTCGTAGCGACACGTTAGTTACAATTGCTTATTAGAATCGAAAATTAGTAATTGTAAAAATAACTAGGCTATCCAGTCTTTGTTCAAATCGTTTTGAAATGTCTATTTGTGGGTAGCCATTTTCATCTGTGAAACAAACTGTTTTAATTTGGTCAATAATGCATCAGGTTGTTGATGATAAGTTTCAATTAATTTAACCACGGCTGAACCAGATATTGCACCAGCTACACCATTTTTGATTGCATCAGTGACTTGTTTCGCTTCAGCAATACCAAAACCCAAGAGGGGCGGGGCGGCATGATAGTCTTGTAATTTGGTGAGTAAATGGCTAACAGGAATATTGGCTTTTTTTTCTGTGCCCGTTACACCTGAACGCGAGAGTAAGTAAGTATAGCCACGACCATATAAAGCAATTTTGCGTAAAAGCTGCTCATCTGCATTAGGCGGACAAATAAATATCGGTGCAATATTGTGTCGCAGTGCCGAAATACGAAAGGGGTCGGACTCATTCATGGGCACATCAGCGATTAAAACGGAGTCGATGCCGCTATGCTGACATTTGGCATAAAAGTTATCAATGCCATTACTAAAAACCAGATTAGCATAAACTAATAGGCCAATAGGAACCAAAGGGTGCTTTTCACGAATCTGTGATAATAGTTCAAAACAACGGGTTGGCGTAATGTTGGCATTAAGGGCGCGTAAATTCGCCTTTTGAATAGTTGGACCATCAGCTAGAGGATCAGAAAAAGGAATACCAATCTCTAACGCATCGGCTTGTGCTTCAATTAATGTATCAATAATTTTTAGCGATAGTTCGGCATTAGGATCGCCTAAGGTGACAAATGGAACGAATGCTCCCTGATTTTTATCATGTAAGTGCTTAAATAATTGCTGATAACGCTCCATTAGATCTCTCCTTTGGCTTGCAAAATAGGATGTACAGTATAAATATCTTTGTCGCCACGGCCGGAGAGATTAACAATTAGTAATTGTTCTTTTTCTGGGGCTGCCTTGATCATTTTCAAGGCATAAGCCAGGGCGTGTGACGATTCCAAGGCTGGAATAATACCCTCATGAGTGGATAATTTTTTAAATGCAGCTAATGCTTCATCATCGGTAATCGAGACATAATCAGCTCGGCCAATACTATTTAAATAAGCATGCTCAGGTCCTACAGAGGGAAAATCGAGTCCAGCTGAGATAGAATAAGACTCTTTAATTTGTCCTTCATCGGTTTGGATGATAGGCGATTTCATGCCAAAGAAGATGCCAAGCTGTCCATGCTTTAACGCTGCACCATGAGAGCCGGTGTCAATACCCAACCCGGCCGGCTCAACCCCAATTAAACGCACATTTTGCTCAGGTTTAAAAGCTGTGAATAAGCCAATGGCATTAGAGCCACCACCGACACAAGCGATTACCGCATCGGGTAATCGTCCTTCTTTGGCTAAAATTTGTGCTTTAGCTTCATCACCAATCATACGTTGAAACTCTCGTACCAGCGTAGGATAGGGATGAGGCCCGGCAGCGGTGCCAAGTAAATAGTGTGCTTGGTGATAGCTGCCTGACCAATCTCTCAATGCTTCATTGCAAGCATCTTTTAAGCTAGCTGAACCATTATTTACCGCAATAACGGTTGCTCCCATCAATTTCATACGAAATACATTAGGTGATTGGCGTTGGATATCTTTTTCCCCCATATAAATACGACATTTTAGCCCTAATAATGCACAGGCTAGGGCTGTGGCCACGCCATGTTGTCCGGCTCCGGTTTCAGCAATAATCTCAGTTTTGCCCATCCTTTTTGCCAATAAAGCTTGGCCTAATACTTGATTTGTCTTATGGGCACCACCATGCAATAGATCTTCTCGTTTTAGATAAAGTTTAGTTTTAGTCCCCAGAGTTAAATTGCGACACAGCGTTAAGGCAGTGGGGCGGCCAGCGTAATTTTGTAATAGATCGTTAAACTGTTGTTGAAAGTTATTATCTTCCAGTGCTTCGATAAAAGCCTGTTCAAGTTCGTTAAGTGCAGGAATAAGAATCTCTGGCACATATTGGCCACCAAATTGGCCAAAGTAGGGATTGAATTTCTTCATTAATTTATTCCACTAATCTAAGCATTAATTGTTACGCTTATAAATAATTAAACAATTTTTCAAAAATAATCTGTAACTTATGGCAACTTTTTATGCCCGGCTGGTGTTCAGCACCAGAATTGAAATCAAGACCTCTACAGCCTAACGCCGCCGCTTGTTGGCAGTTGTTGGCATTCAGTCCACCAGCTAACATAATTTGCTCAAGATGATCTAAGGGGAGTTTTGACCAATCAAAGGTTTTACCTGTGCCACCTTCACCGTGATCAAGTAGATAACGATCGATATTGTTTAAGTTGAAACTAATTGCTGTTTTGCTCATATTTACTGCTTGCCATATTTCACAATTTGCTGGTAATAAGGTACGCAGTTGTTGAAGATCAGCAGCAGTTTTATCACCATGTAGCTGGACGGCAAATAAGCTCAGTTTATGACTGATTTCAGCAATAAATGAGTTAGCTTGATGTTGAAAAACGCCAACATAGTTAAGAGGGGCTGCCTTTATAATGGTTTGGGCTTGCTGAAGGGTTACTTTTCGCGGTGATTTATCTGCAAAGATCAAACCACCATAAATCGCCCCGACTTGATAAGCACATTGTGCATCTTGTGGGCGAGTGAGGCCACAGACTTTATTGTCACCAATAATTAGCCGCCGGATAGCTAACATTAAGTTTTCCTCACCCATTAATGCGCTGCCGATCAAAAAACCATCAACTTGTTTGCTCAATTGACGGATTTGTTGGTGGTTATGAATACCTGATTCACTAATAACTAATGTTTTGGCGGCTAATTGTGGCGCAAATTGTTTAGTGCGATTTAAATCCGTTGACAGATCGTGAAGATCACGATTATTGATACCGACAATGTTAGCTTTTAACCTAATCGCCCGCTTTAATTCTTGTTCGTTACTCACTTCAGTGAGAATGCCCATCTTTAACTTATCTGCCAGGGCGGCTAAAGATAAATAGGTCTGATTATCTAATATAGATAGCATTAATAAAATAGCGTCTGCCTGGTAAAAGCGAGCTAAATAGATTTGGTAGGGATCAATAATGAAGTCTTTGCACAAAATCGGTTGTGGCACAGTGTTACTCACCAAGCGTAAATAGTCAAAACTGCCGTGAAAATATTTTTCATCCGTCAATACTGATATTGCTGTCGCATAATTTTGGTAATCTTTAGCAATTTGCACCGGATCAAAGTGATGACGAATAATGCCTTTCGATGGTGAAGCTTTTTTACATTCTAGAATAAATGCCAACTTGGTTTGTGCAAGAGCAGCAAAAAAATTGCGCTCACTGGATTTAACTTGCGCAATAAAGCTAGCTAATGGTTGCTTTAATTTTCTTGCTGCTAGATAGGTCACTTTATCAGCAACAATTTTTTGTAAAATAGTCGCTTGCATTAATGAAACTTCCTCCTATTTGCTAGCGCGGTTAGCCGTTGATAGGCTTTGCCGCTACGAATAACCTGTAGAGCAAAGTCGGTATTGGTTTTTAGATCTTCATGGTTATTAAGCTTCATCAGTAATGCAACATTGGCAGCCACAGTGCAGGTATGGGCGGCTTTTCCATGACCCTGTAACAACGTGGTAATAAGTTGATGATTTTTATCAACGGAACCGCCAATCAATTCTGACAAACAATAGCTTGGTAAACCAAAATCTTGCGCAGTGAGTTGGTAAGTTAAAATTTCATTCTGATTTAATTCGGCGACTTGAATAGGCCCATGTAATGCGACTTCGTCTATTCCACCGCTGTGTACAACGGCTGCTCGTTTATATCCTATTAATTGCAGAGTCTTAGCAATAGGTATAATAAGCCTAGGGTCATAAACACCAATAAGTGAAATTGGCGGTTTAGCCGGATTAATTAGCGGGCCAAGAATATTAAAAAGAGTGCGAGTTTTTAATTGACTACGTATCGGGGCGGCATGGCTAAATCCCTGGTGATATTGTGGCGCGAATAAAAAACATATACCAATCTCATCTAAAGCACGTCGTGCAGAGCTTGGTGTCATATCGAGCGGAATGCCAAAAGATGCCAGTAAATCAGATGACCCCGTACGACTTGATATACTACGATTGCCATGTTTAGCTACTTTTAAACCACACTCGGCGGCAACAAAAGCACTGGCAGTGGAAATATTGATACTATTACTGTGATCACCGCCAGTACCCACGATATCGCAGAAATCGTAATTAGGTCGAGGAAAAGGTTGCGCGTTTTCTAAACAAGCTAACGCGGCACCAACAATTTCATTAGGCTCTTCTCCCCGCATTTTCATGCTAATCAATGCACCCGCTAGTTGAGACTCCGTTAATTCACCTCGCATCATAATACTGAAAAGTAAATGACTTTCTTGTTGAGTAAGTACTTGTGCATTAAATAATTTATCCAAGATAAATTGCATTTTGCTGCTCCTTAATTTAATGCCCATAATAGGGTTTGGCTTAATAAAGGGGTTCCCTCTGGAGTTAAAATCGATTCAGGATGGAATTGAAATCCGCAGGCTTTATGTTGGCTATGACGTATGGCCATTACTGCACCTTGGCAGTGAGCATTAATGATCAAATCAGTAGGAATTTTTTCACCAATCAGAGAATGGTACCGTGCAATTGGTAGTGGATTTGTTAGATGACGGAACATAAATTGGTTATCATGCGTGGCGAAAGATGATTTGCCATGTATGATCTCTTTCGCAGATGAAACTTTTCCGCCATAAGCTTCAATAATGGCTTGATGGCCAAGGCAAATACCAATTACTGGAATTTTACCAAGTACTGATGGCAGCAGTTTAGGCATACAGCCAGCATCAGCTGGTTTACCGGGGCCGGGTGAGAGTATCAGTACCGGCGAAGACATTCTTTTAAGCTGCTGTTCAATGATGGATTTAGGCAGTGAATTGCGATAGATAGTGACTTTATGACCTAATACTCTTAATTGATCGACCAAGTTATAAGTAAAAGAATCAATATTATCAAGTAGTAAAATATTAGCCATTAGCATACCTCTAGAGTTTGATGAGATTGCATAATGGCGTTGATAACCGCCTGAGCTTTATTGCGCGTCTCGTCCGTTTCAGATTGCGGATCCGAATCTAATACCACGCCAGCGCCGACTTGAACAGTGGCAATGCCATCTTCTATATAAGCGGCACGAATAACAATACAGGTATCAAAATCCCCATTGCCCTTGAAATAGCCAATTGAGCCACCATAGCTGCCCCGATTCTCTTTTTCATAGTCAGCAATAAGTGTCATTGCTTTGATTTTAGGCGCGCCGGTTAAAGTCCCCATATTCATACAGGCTTGATAAGCATGTAATACATCCAGATCAGTCCTTAGTTTGCCAACCACCCGAGAAACAAGGTGCATAACATGGGAATAACGATCAACAGCAGTTAACTTGGCAACATATCGACTACCAGGCTGACAAATACGCGCTAAGTCATTACGAGCCAAATCAACTAACATAATATGTTCAGCGAGTTCTTTCTGATCGGTTCGCAGCGCAAGTTCAATTTTACTGTCTAGATCAGCATCTATTTCGCCTAACCCATTGCGTCCTCTTGGCCGAGTTCCGGCGATTGGATATAGTTCAATTTGCCGATTTTTGGCATCATACTTAAGTGCGCTTTCAGGCGATGCGCCAAATAGAGTAAATTCCTGATCTTGCATATAAAACATGTAAGGACTGGGATTTTGTATTGTAAGGCGTTGATAGGCACTTAATGGTGCGGTACATGGCAACATAAATTTACGTGAAGGTACTACTTGAAAAATATCACCTTGATAGATGTATTTTTTTAATTTTTCAACCATCCCGCTATATTCGCTATCGTTTTTATTGACTATTAAAGATGTTGATACCTCAGCGCCAATAGGTAAGGAAAATAATGGTTGCTGAGTTGCGGTAATAATTGCTTGATGACGGTTAAAAAGCGTATTAGCAATAGATTGTTTTGCTGAAAATTGGCAGCTTATGAGTTTTGCAGATTGTTGTTGATGATCGATGACAAGATAATGTTCAGCTAAATAGAGACAGTAATCCGGACAACGATTTGATTTTGCTACAGGTGGTAAATTTTCAAAATGAGCCACTAAATCGTAGGAGAATAAGCCTGCTAATAGAATTTTTTCTGCATCAATGGTGTTTTGTTTGGCTAAATGATGAATCAAACGTAAGGCATCAAAAGATGAAGTTGCTTTTAATCGGCTATCTTCGTCAAGATGGGGTTCAATTTGCGGATAATTAACGATTAATTGACCATCAGACACGATCTTTTCTAATTCACTCGGTAATGCGATGTCGATATAGCTTAATAGCGCATTTCCATTTGTGCTTAGAGAGGTAAAAGTAACTTGCTGTTGGTTGGAGGTAATTCGTAATGTACTATTAACAATCAAGATACTTTGTAGATTTTGCTTATTATTAACGGCAGCAGATTCTAATAATAAAGTGCCAGGGCGATTGTTGCATAAATGATGAAACAACAGACAAGGTTCAGGCTGATAATTAATCCTATTCTCTAATATGCGAAAAGTTGTTTGATTGACCGCTATGTTTTCCATATTAATTGCCTTTCATATTTATATTCATTGGCTATAAAAAAACCCGCTTCATGGCGGGTTTCGATCTGGTGTTGCGTTATTTATTCACGCACAAGAAGAAACCACCCATTTAAGGGAATTGCGCCACCAACGAACTTTAGCGATGATAAAAAATACCAATGTCATTTTTGTTCTTCCTCGCAATGTGTCATGATAGATTAGCTATATTGCCATCCACTGCACTAGTAAACTAGATCATTAGGGTTGTGTCAAGTGATTTATGCCACACAATGAATTTTTTCTATAATTGTTAGCAGTAAAATGAGGGTAAAACTTTGGTACAAAACAATGAGACGCTATCTGTTATTTATGATCTACATAGTCATACAAAAGCTTCTGATGGTGATCTTACACCCGTAGAGTTAGTTGATAGAGCAGTATTAATGGGGGTTGATGTATTAGCGATCACTGATCATGATACGGTAAATGGAATTTTGCCGGCATGGCAATATATTGATGAAAAAAATAAGCCGCTAACATTAATTACTGGTGTAGAAATTTCCACGCTTTGGCAAAAGATTGAAATTCATATTTTAGGTCTTAATATTAATCTGGATGCAAGCTGTCTTAAACATTTACTTGCAATGCAAACGGCAAGACGTAATCAACGTGGGGAAAAAATTGGCGATAAATTAGAAAAATTCGGTATTCCTGATGCTTGGTTAAATGCTAAAGCCTATGCAGCAGGGGGGCAGGTAACACGTAGCCATTTTGCTCGTTACATCATGGATTATGCTAAACAAAAAAGTATCGGTCATGTTTTTAAAAAATATTTAACGCGCGGTAAACCTGGTTATGTTCCCGCTGATTGGTGTGAGCTTGATGAGGCAATAGAAGTTATTCATCAAGCGGGTGGCGTTGCCGTCTTAGCACATCCTGGTCGTTACTCACTATCAGCAAAATGGCAAAAAAGGTTAGTTTTATATTTTAAACAGCAACAAGGTGATGCAATTGAAATTGCTCAATGCCAGCAGTCGCCTGATGAACGAAAAAATTTAACTGAATTAGCTAAACTACATGGTTTATATGCTTCGGTTGGTTCTGATTTTCATCGTCCTTGTGCTTGGACTGAGCTAGGTAGAAATCTTTGGCTACCAGCAGGTGTTGTTCCCGTTTGGCAAATGTGGCGATGAAAATAGGCAATTATCATACTAGTTTAGATATTATATAGTAAGCGCTTTATTTATATTGATAACTTAATTTTCAAGTTTAATTATATAGAGATCATTCATGGGACAATCTTTGCAAATTCACCCACAAAATCCGCAACCTCGCTTAATTAGCCAATGTGTAAATATATTAAACAAAGGCGGTATTATTGTTTATCCAACTGATTCTGGTTATGCAATTGGCTGTAAGTTAGATAATAAAAACGCTCTTACGCAAATTTGTCGCTTACGTCAATTGGATTCTCGTCACAATTTTACCTTGATGTGTCGTAATTTATCCGAAATAGCTGAATATGCTTATCTTGATAATCCTGTATTTCGAATGATTAAAAATAGTACACCCGGTCATTACACTTTTATCTTACGCGCAACAAAAGAAGTTCCACGTCGGATTATGAATAAAAAACGTAAGACAATAGGGATACGTTTACCTAGTAATCCAATTGCAAAAGATCTGCTTAACGGAATAGGCGAACCTTTACTATCGACTAGCTTAATATTGCCAGGTGATGATTTTGCCCAATCTTCAGCCGAGGAGATCGAAAGTTTAATTGGTGAACAAGTTGATTTGATTATAAATGGCGGTTATTTAAGTGAAAAATCAACCACGGTTGTTGATTTAACGGAGAGTACCCCAAATATTATTCGGGTTGGAATGGGCAGCCTAACGCCGTTTGAATAAAAAAAGTACGGGTGAGGATATTAGAAAAACTGTGTATAATAATCACAGTTTATTTTTTTAAGTTATTTTTATGATTATGACGCCTGTGAAGGTGACACAAGAGGTTTACGCTATGAGCGTTAAAAAGCAGAAAAGTGAAAAGTTACAAAAAGTTCTTGCACGTTGTGGTTATGGTTCGCGCAGGGAAATAGAAAGTTTTATTCAATCTGGCAGGATCAGTGTTGATGGTCAATTAGCGACGTTGGGTGACCGAATAGAAGTTAAGGCTAACACCAAAATTCGCTTAGATGGTCATCTGTTGCGGATCAAGGAAGCAGAGAAAAGCATTTGTCGGATATTAGCTTATTATAAGCCAGAAGGTGAGCTATGTACTCATCATGATCCAGAAGGACGTCCAACCGTATTTGATCGCTTACCAAAATTAACAGGTTCGCGCTGGATTGCGATAGGGCGCTTAGATGTCAATACGTGTGGTTTATTATTATTTACCACAGATGGAGAACTGGCTAATCGTTTGATGCATCCACGTCATGAGGTTGAACGTGAATATGCGGTTCGTGTTTTTGGTGAAATTAACGATGCTAAAATTCGTCAATTGACCAAAGGTGTTCAGCTGGAAGATGGTGAAGCTAGTTTTAAGACCTTAAAGTTTCGTGGCGGAGAAGGCATGAATCAATGGTTTAATGTTACTTTAACTGAAGGCCGTAATCGTGAAGTAAGGCGTTTATGGGAAGCCGTAGGTATTCAAGTCAGCCGTTTGATCCGTGTTCGTTATGGTGATATTTATTTACCAAAAGGATTACCCAGAGGAGGATGGACGGAATTAGGTTTAGTACAGATTAATTATTTGCGTCAACTGGTTGGTCTTAGTGATGAAACAGCCAGTAAGATAGCAGTTGAGCAAGATAGACGTCGTATTAAAGCAAATCAGATCCGTCGTGCTGTAAAACGCCATACTCAAGTTTCTTCGATGCGGGTAGCAAATAAACGAGCTACTGGAGCGGCTAAGGGGCATAATAAGCCTGCGCGTAAAGTATAATATAAAATTAAAGGTAATATTAGAGTCTAATTTAGCTACCTAATATTTGTTTAATAGATAAAAATAGTGCTATATAAATACTTTTAATTTAATTGAGAAGAACCTCAAAATAAGCTGCTTTCATTAGGTTAACTTGATTAGAGGGTTGAAATTTTATATGCCACGATTTTGGCAAATTATCGCTAACAGCTTATTTGTATTGCTGTTAGCAAGTTGTGATGAACGACAATTAACCAATTCAGCTGATGGGAAATTTTACATAAGTCATAATAACAAGGATGCACTTTATTTTAAGATTGATAATCATCCTGTTAAACTTGTTCAAGGAGAGATTAAACAAGTTGATTTAGCATCGGGCAAGCATACGATTGAATATCCTATTGGCGAAAAAACTGAATTTATCATTTACCCTGGTAACCAGGGTGGAATTATTAATCCTACCCAACAATATTATTATGCTTACAGCTCGGTTTTCAAAGAAATCATTTCTAACCAATTGCTTTCTTTAAAGTATAATCAAATTGTTGTTGAGGGAATAAAAGTAAAGGGTCCAATATTAAGTAGTAATGCCTTACTTATTGATAATAATGTTTTTAAATGTGATTACCCTATAGGCGCATCCTTTCTGAATGTTTTAGCCTTAAATAAAAGCAAACAATCATATAGTCATGTGGAAACAAAATGTTTCACTAAAGAGGAGTTTATTGATTTTTTGTCAGTAGTCGGTTCAAAAGTTAATAATATTCAAATTGTTGATAAAGGCCTAAACGAACAAAATACGGTAACTCATTCATTTGAATATGCACTTCCAATTGCACATTTTAATAATTATTCTTTACAATCTTATGCTAATAAAATTGTTGAAATTGTTGATAATTTTAAAAACATCAGTAATGTAGAGTCTAAAGCGCAACTTTATGAAGAATATTATCAATATCTTTACAATATGGCGAAAGTGTATAGCACTTTTCATTTGGGGCAGAATAAGCATGATCGTGATGAATATTCTGCTTTTATTAATCAAACAAATATGATTTTTAATGCAGGGATATTAAAGCGTCGCCCAGCAAATACCTACAAAGCTCACTAATTGAGTAATGACTTTGTTTGATAATTAGTGACATTACTCATTATCAATTTTTTTGCTTTTCGCTTTTATACGCCAATATTATAATAGGCAACGCCTGGTTTACGATTTGGCTGTGCATCGAAACTTATGCCTGATTCCTTGATACTGTCTTCTCCCATAAGATAAAGATATAGCGGCATAATTTCTTGCGGGGTCTTTAGCTTCATAGGATCCTCTGAGGGAAACGCGTCTGCTCTCATTTGCGTTCTTGTTCCTCCGGGATTAATGCAATTAACCCGTAAGTTAGTCTCTTTATATTCATCAGATAATACCTGCATTAGACCTTCCGTTGCGAATTTGGAAACCGAGTAGGCCCCCCAATTAGCTCGCCCTCGTCTGCCAACGCTTGATGTAGTAAATATTAAGGAACTATTTGGTGCTTGTAAAAGCAGTGGTAGCAGCGCTTGTGTTAGCATGAAAGTTGCATTAACGTTTACTTGCATAACGTCGTGCCAGAGTTTTATGGGTTGATCAATAATCGGTGCAATTTTTCCTAATATGCTTGCATTATGTAATACACCATCAAGATAGGTATAATTTTGATTAATATCGGTTGCTAATTCATGGCATTGTGATTCGGTTATTGTTAACAAATCAAGGGGATAAATAGAAACTGAAGGTATAAATTTGCTATTAGAAATAATTTCCTGTTTAACGTGTTCTAGTTTTGCCAGTGTTCTACCGACTAAAATAAGATTGGCGCCATAAGATGAATAAGTTAATGCTGCTTCACGTCCAATGCCATCGCCTGCGCCTGTAATTAGAATGTTTTTTTGGTTAAGTAGATCAGCTTTAGCTTGGTAATGTAACATGATATTTTCCTACTTTTGATTATTCAAATTTATTAATGAGAGTTATAAGCACTTTATCAAGTTTTTAGTTACAATACTCCCATTGTTTATATTCTGTAAATAAGGATAAAATTGTGGAATTTCTTTCATCGTATGGATTATTTGTTGCTAAAATAGTTACAGTTGTTATCGCTATTATATTGATTTCAATGGTTATTTTTAGTTTTGCGCTGCGTAAACAGAACAAAAAAGGTGATTTAAAACTTATTGATTTAAGTGAAGCTTATCGCGAACGTCAGCGTGAAATGCAACAGGTTAAGATGAGTGATGCCGAATATAAAGTTTGGTTAAAAACCTATAAGAAACAACGAAAAATTGAAGAAAAAAAGCAGAAAGCGGATGCGAAAGTTGGTCAAACAACGCTAAAAAAACCTTGTCTTTTTGTAATTGATTTTAAAGGCAGCATGAATGCCCTGGAAGTCAATGCACTACGTGAGGAAATTACTGCAATTCTATCAATTGCTGATAACAAAGATGAGGTTTTATTGAGGCTTGAAAGTCCAGGTGGTGTTGTGCACGGCTATGGTTTAGCTGCCTCTCAACTAAACCGTTTACGAGAAAAAGGCCTGAAATTAATTGTTTCGGTGGATAAAGTAGCAGCAAGCGGTGGTTATATGATGGCTTGTGTTGCCGATCATATTGTGGCGGCTCCTTTTGCCATTATTGGCTCTATCGGTGTGGTTGCTCAAGTACCCAATTTTCATCGATTACTGAAGAAAAAGGATATTGATGTAGAATTGCATACCGCTGGAGAATATAAACGCACACTAACGTTGTTAGGTGAAAATACCGAGCAGGGACGCAAGAAGTTTGTACAAGATTTAAATGAAGCACATCAATTATTTAAAGATTTTGTGCATCAAAAACGCCCAGCCCTTGATATCAATGCGGTGGCAACCGGTGAGCATTGGTATGGTGTCCAAGCGAAGGAAAAAGGCTTAATTGATGAGATAGGCGTTAGTGATGACATTATCATTAATCAAATTGAAGCCCGAGAAATTATTGCAGTGACTTATACGCCTGCAAAACGTTTTGTTGATCGCTTAATGGGCAGCATGATAGAAAATGCAGATAAGTTGTTAATACGCTGGTGGCAAAGAGGACAGAAACCACTATTTTGAATTAAGAATAAGAAATAAATACCGGCGTTTTCAGCCGGTATTTTTATAACATGATGGTTAAAATTTAATTATTCTATTGCAAATAAAATATTAATTAATTACTTAAAACATAATAAATAATTTTATATACCATCATTAAGCTATTTTATTTGGAAATTAATTTCTTTCTAAAAATTTATTTATTTATCTGTTTGAACTAGGTTTCTGATACTTTTATATAATTTTATTGATTTTTTTTATAATGTATTCATAACTTATTGAAGTAATTTTTGGTGTTATAAGAATAGCAGTGAATAAAATAAGTGGTTGCGCATCATTTTTTATCAGGTAGAGTGTAGGCTTTTTATTACTTACTATGCTTTACTTTTGTCATGCTTTTACTGACAAAATTGTATTATTGAATCTGATTACAGTATGAATTAACAAAGGTTTTTATCTTTATGGCAAAGTATTTAAGCAAAAAAAAGTTGATATATTGTAAATCTGACGCAATATAAAAAGAGATTTCATTTCATCTGGCTGGAAAGCCAGTACGCTTAGACAATATTTTAGGTAAAGATAACTATGGGTAAAGCTCTTGTTATTGTGGAGTCCCCGGCAAAAGCTAAGACGATTAATAAATATCTTGGTAGCAACTACGTTGTTAAAAGCAGCGTAGGGCATATACGTGATTTGCCAAAAAGTGGTGGTTCCAGCTCACAAAAGAATACAAACTCAGCCAATAAGGTTAAAAAAGTAAAAAAAGATGAACATGAGGCGCTTGTAAATCGAATGGGAGTTGACCCATATCATGGGTGGAAAGCTAATTATCAAATTTTACCTGGCAAAGAAAAAGTCGTTGCTGAATTAAGATCGCTCGCTTCTGACGCTGAACATATCTATCTAGCAACGGATCTCGATCGTGAGGGGGAAGCGATTGCCTGGCATTTGCGAGAAGTGATTGGCGGCGATAATCAACGCTTTAGTCGAGTAGTTTTTAATGAAATTACTAAAAATGCGATTAAGCAGGCTTTTGATAAACCCGGTGAATTAAATATTGATCGTGTTAATGCTCAACAAGCTCGGCGTTTTTTAGATCGGGTTGTTGGTTACATGGTTTCACCTTTATTATGGAAAAAAATTGCTCGTGGTCTTTCTGCTGGTCGTGTTCAATCAGTCGCTGTGCGTCTGATTGTTGAACGAGAACGAGAAATTAAAGCATTTGTTCCACAAGAATATTGGCAGCTCCATGCCGAATTACTTACCGTTGATACGGCATTAATTCGACTGGAGGTCACGCACGAAAAGGGTAAGCCGTTTAAACCCGTCACCAAAGCACAAATTGATGCTGCTGTTGCATTATTAAAAGATGCACACTACCAGGTAGTAGATCGCGAAGATCGACCCACAATTAGTAAACCTAGCGCTCCCTTTATTACCTCAACGTTGCAACAAGCAGCAAGCACACGTCTAGGCTTTGGTGTTAAGAAAACCATGATGTTGGCACAGCGGCTTTATGAAGCAGGCTATATTACCTATATGCGTACTGACTCGACTAACTTAAGTCAGGATGCGTTAACTATGGCTCGCGATTATATTGAGCATAAATTTGGCAAAAAATATCTACCTAAACAGGCAAATGTCTATACCAATCAAAAAAGTTCTCAAGAGGCACATGAAGCTATTCGTCCTTCTAATATTGACATTGATATTGACGCGCTAAAAGAGATGGAGGCGGATGCTAAAAAATTATATCAGCTAATTTGGAACCAATTTGTTGCTTGTCAGATGACACCGGCAGAATTTGATTCAACAACATTAACCGTTAAAGCTGGAGATTTTGAGTTGAAGGCTAAAGGGCGTATTTTACGTTTTGATGGCTGGACCAAAGTTATGCCTGCATTACGCAAAGGTGATGAAGATAAAATATTATCAATGGTTAAAGTTGGTAATCAGCTTGAATTGGATAAATTGTCTCCCAGCCAACATTTTACTAAACCTCCTGCGCGTTTTAGCGAAGCTTCACTGGTTAGAGAACTAGAAAAGCGTGGAATTGGCCGGCCATCAACCTATCCGGTTATAATTTCAACTATCCAAGATCGTGGCTATGTAAAAGTTGAAAATCGCCGTTTTTATGCAGAAAAAATAGGTGAAATAGTTACTGATCGATTAGATGAAAATTTTAGTGAATTGATGGACTATGATTTTACTGCTCGCATGGAAGATCAGCTTGACTTAATAGCAGAAGATCGTATTGAGTGGAAGCGTGTTTTAGATGAATTTTTTGCTGCTTTTACTAAGCAGCTTGAAAGCGCCAACAAGGCACCTGAAGAAGGCGGTATGCGACCCAATCCGATGGTATTAACATCGATTGAATGTCCCGACTGTCACCGAAAAATGGGAATTAGAACTGCTTCTACGGGTGTTTTTCTTGGATGTTCTGGTTATAGCTTACCAGCAAAAGAGTGTTGCAAAAAAACAATTAATTTAATTCCAGAAGATGAATTATCAAATATTCTGGTAGGAGAAGAAGAGGATGTAGAAACACATGCTTTGCGAGCCCGCCGGAGATGTCCTAAATGCGGCACCGCAATGGATAGTTACCTTATTGACAATAAACGTAAATTACATGTATGTGGTAATAATCCAGTATGTAATGGTTATGAAGTTGAAGAAGGTGAATTTCGTCTTAAAGGCTATGATGGACCAGTTATTGAATGCGATAAATGTGGCTCAGAAATGCATCTGAAAATGGGACGCTTTGGCAAATATATGGGATGCACGAATGACGCTTGTAAAAATACTCGTAAGATTTTAAAGAGTGGTGAAGTGGCTCCGCCTAAAGAAGATCCTATTCCACTGCCAGAATTAGTTTGTGAAAAATCGGATGCTTACTTTGTATTAAGAGACGGAGCGGCGGGAATATTTTTGGCTGCTAACACTTTTCCAAAATCAAGAGAGACTCGCGCACCATTGGTTGAAGAGTTGGTGCGTTTTAAAGATCGTTTGCCCGTCAAATTTAGTTATTTAACCTTAGCGCCACTGGTAGATCCTGAGGGTAATAAAACAATTGTTAGATTTAGTCGTAAGACCAAACAACAATATATTTCCTCAGAAAAAAATGGTAAAGCGACTGGCTGGAGTGCATTTTATATTGATGGTAAATGGATAGAAAAAAACAAATAAAAAGTTATCTGCTTCCTATAATTAAACAAGGCTACTGATTTCAGTAGCCTAATTTTTAGTTTACTTATCCTCGGTATTTCAAATCATAACAAGGATTAATATCTATGAAATTAAAAATGTTACTGGTTGTGGGCGCTTTTTTTACTGCAACTTCGCTAGCCAATACAATTACAGTCCCAATGCAGATAGTTACTGCAAACAATAACGGTCAATCCGTGGGTAAAATTACCATCAAGGAAACGAAGTTTGGTTTATTGTTTACTCCGCAATTACAAGGATTAGTGCCAGGAATACATGGTTTTCATATTCATGAACATCCTAATTGTAATGCTTTGCAAAAAGAGGGAAAGCTAATAGCAGCAGGAAAAGCGGGTGGCCATTTTGATCCCAATAAAACGGCTAAACATGAAGGTCCATATAATAGTAGCGGGCATTTAGGTGATTTACCGGGTTTAGTCGTTAACACAAATGGTAGTGCTGATTATGCTATTTTAGCGCCGCGTTTAAAATTGATAAGTCAAATTAAGAATAGAGCATTAATGATCCATGGAGGTGGCGATAATTATTCAGATCATCCAGTAACATTAGGTGGTGGTGGTTTAAGGGTTGTTTGCGGTATTATTAAATAATTAATTTATTTTTAAGCCATGCAAAGTTAGTTTAGGAAATCTTTAGTAATAGAGAATGACTTTGTTTGGTTTTTTATTTTTAACATTCAATCAATTAATAAATCTTGTCAAAATTTATATTCATTATAACTAATAAATATATAATTAATTGTTGGTAAAATAAGTTAATTATATAAATAATATTTTATTTGTAATTTATTTGTTGTTATATTCACAACCACATATATTATTGATTATAATAAATAACACTTATATTTCTTTTTGTTATAATATACTTACTATAAGTTATTAAATAATTAATCCTTTATTCAATTTATAAGGACGCTGAATAAGATGAAATTACAGCAATTACGTTACATTGTAGAGATTGAAAATCATAATTTAAATGTTTCATCAACAGCTGAAGGGTTATATACATCACAACCAGGTATAAGCAAGCAGGTTCGTATGCTTGAAGATGAGCTGGGAGTGCAAATTTTTGGTCGTAGTGGTAAACATTTAACGCATGTTACTCCTGCCGGAAAGGAAGTGATAAAAATTGCTCGAGAAGTGATGACGAAAATGAACGCTATTCGAGCAGTCGTTGGTGAGCATACTTACCCTGATCGAGGCATATTGGCGATTGCTACCACACATACTCAAGCAAGATATGCTCTTCCTCCAGTGATAAAGCAATTTATCGAACACTATCCACAAGTTTCCTTACATATGAGCCAGGGCTCGCCAATCCAAATTGCGGAAGATGTCAGTAAAGGAAATAGCGACTTTGCTATTGCAACTGAAGCTTTGCATCTTTACAAAGATTTAGTGATGTTACCTTGTTATCATTGGAATCGTTCGGTTGTCGTTAAAGCAGATCATCCTTTGGTGAGCAAGAAAAATATTACTATTAATGAGCTAGCTCAATACCCGATTGTGACTTATACCCATGGTTTTACCGGTCGTTCTGAGTTGGATGAGGCTTTTTTAAAGGCAGGTTTACAGGCGAAGATTATTTTTACCGCCACAGATGCTGATGTTATTAAAACTTATGTAAGATTAGGATTAGGTATAGGAATTATTGCTAGCATGGCAGTTGATCCTAGTCTGGATCAAGACTTAGTTATTATTGATATGCGGGATAAGTTTAGCTATAGCACCACAAAAATAGGTTTTCATCGTAATAGTTTTTTACGTAGTTATATGTATGATTTTATTTGGCGTTTTGCACCACATTTAACACCTGATGTTGTTGATAAAGCGATTTCTTTGCGTTCAAATGAAGAAATCGAAGAGATGTTTAAAGAGATTCAATTACCAACAATATAATTTTAGTAAAAATTGGCATTTATTCCTATTAATCATTTTTTATTTTATATTTTTTCTTATGCATTAATTTTATATCAAGCTAGCGCTATTTATCGTTAATATTTTTTTGTTTATTTTGAACAAAATCATATTTAATGATCATTATGTGTTACTTAACCGAAAAATATTTCTAATATAATATCTTTATAAGATGCGTCACCTTTGCTAGTTAGATAAAAAATAAAAAAAGGAGGAGTTATGTCGTTAAGTCTAAGAACGGACTGTGCATCCACACTCTCCGCTGGAAGTAAACACTATGAATATTTTAGCTTGTCTAAAGCAGCAAAACAGTTAGGTGATATTTCGAATCTACCAAAATCACTTAAAGTACTGTTTGAAAATTTGCTGCGCCATCTTGATGGAAAATCTGTCGTATTAAAAGATTTACAGGCGATGGTTGATTGGCAGCATATCGGGCATGCTGAGCGTGAAATTGCCTATCAACCGGCCCGAGTTTTGATGCAGGATTTTACCGGTGTGCCAGCAGTTGTTGATCTTGCTGCAATGCGTGAAGCTGTGCAACGATTAGGGGGTGAGGTTAATAAGGTAAATCCACTCACACCTGTCGATTTAATTATTGACCATTCGGTTATGGTTGATGAATTTGCTACCCCACAAGCCTTTACTGATAACGTAAAATTTGAAATGCAACGCAATCATGAACGTTACCTATTTTTACGTTGGGGACAAAAAGCATTTAATCGTTTTAGGGTTGTGCCGCCTGGAACAGGTATTTGTCATCAGGTAAATCTTGAGTATTTAGGTAAGGCAGTGTGGTATGAAGAACGAGACGGGAAATTGTTCGCTTATCCAGATACATTGGTTGGTACTGATTCTCATACCACGATGATCAATGGTTTGGGGGTCTTAGGTTGGGGGGTAGGCGGTATTGAAGCTGAAGCCGCGATGTTGGGCCAACCGATTTCGATGCTTATTCCTGATGTAGTTGGTTTCAAATTAACAGGTAAACTCAAAGAAGGGATCACTGCTACCGACTTAGTTTTGACAGTGACGCAAATGCTGCGTAAACATGGTGTAGTGGGGAAATTTGTTGAATTTTATGGTGATGGTTTGGCCGATTTACCACTCGCGGATCGCGCTACTATTGCCAATATGTCACCTGAATATGGTGCTACATGTGTTTTTTTCCCCGTTGATGAAATCACGTTAAGTTATATGCGATTAACCGGACGTTCGGAAGATGAAATTGCTTTAGTTGAAAATTATACTAAAACACAAGGATTATGGCGCCATCCCGGCGAAGAGCCTATTTTTACCAGTACGTTAACTTTAGATTTAGCCTCGGTTGAAGCAAGTCTGGCTGGGCCAAAACGCCCGCAAGATCGGGTTGAATTGAGTCAGGTTCCGCATGCGTTTAAAAATTCCGTTGATCTTGAATTAAATAAATCAACCAAACAGCATGCGCCCTTGGTCAGTTATGCGGGTAAAAATTTTCAATTGCAAGAAGGAGCGGTTGTTATTGCAGCAATCACTTCCTGTACTAATACTTCAAACCCAAGTGTTTTAATGGCAGCAGGATTATTAGCCAAAAAAGCGGTTGAAAAAGGTTTAGAGCGTAAGCCTTGGGTAAAATCTTCGTTAGCGCCAGGCTCAAAAGTGGTTACTGATTATTTAGCTAAAGCCGGATTGACTGATTACTTAAATCAGTTAGGTTTCAACCTAGTCGGCTATGGCTGTACCACTTGTATTGGCAATTCAGGCCCACTACCGTCGCCAATAGAAGAGGCAATCAAGAAAAATGATCTTACTGTCGGTGCGGTGCTATCAGGTAATCGAAATTTTGAAGGTCGGATCCATCCATTAGTAAAAACTAACTGGTTAGCTTCACCACCTTTAGTGGTTGCTTATGCTTTGGCAGGTAATATGCAAATCAATCTTGCTGATGAGCCGTTAGGGCAAGATAAGAATGGTAACGATGTATTGCTAAAAGATATTTGGCCAACGAGTCAGGAAATTGCTAATGCTGTACAATTGGTAAAATCTGACATGTTCCATAAGGAATATAATGCGGTTTTTGATGGCGATGAAGCATGGCAGGCACTTGAGGTAAAAAGTTCAGCCACTTATTCATGGCAGCCTGATTCAACTTATATTCGTAATCCACCTTTCTTTGATGATATGCAGCTAGTACCAGCGCCGATTACTGATATTCATGGTGCCCATATTTTGGCTATTTTAGGCGATTCTGTTACCACCGATCATATTTCACCCGCCGGCAATATTAAAGCGGATAGTCCCGCTGGTCATTACTTACAATCACATGGCGTTCAAGCAAAAGATTTCAATTCGTATGGTTCAAGACGAGGTAATCATGAAGTTATGATGCGAGGTACATTTGCCAATATACGTATTCGTAATGAAATGCTGCCTGGTGTTGAAGGAGGATTTACTCGCTATATCCCCACACAGACTCAGCTAGCTATCTATGACGCCGCTATGCAATATCAGCAAAATAAGATACCGTTAGCTATTATTGCTGGTAAAGAGTATGGCTCCGGCTCCAGTCGTGACTGGGCGGCTAAAGGAACACTACTACTAGGAATAAGGGTAGTTATTGCTGAATCTTATGAACGAATCCATCGCTCTAATTTGATTGGGATGGGGGTTTTACCATTAGAATTTCCGGCTAATGTAAATCGTAAAACGTTAAAATTGACTGGTGATGAGATAATTGACATTGCCGGCTTGCAATCAATTACCCTAGGCGAGATGATTACAGTCACTATTACTGATAAAAATGGTCAGATAATGACAATGGCTATGCGTTGCCGAATTGATACGATGACTGAATTAGAATACTTTCGTCATGGCGGTATTCTTCATTATGTTATTCGTCAAATGGTAAAATAAATGTATTTAAACCATCAAAAACTGCTCTGTAAAAAACAGACAGTTTTTGATAATAATTGGTTGATTATTTTTTGTCATCATCAGATAGAATATGGCCTAATTTGCTGGCTTTTACATTGAGATAGTCGCTATTTTTAGGATTACGGCCAACAATAAGCGGAACGCGTTCTACGACATTAATTCCGGCTTCTTTCATAATTTCTAGTTTTTTAGGATTATTCGTTAGTAATTTTACTTCATTAATGGCAAGTAATTTATACATGTCTGCACAGATAGTAAAATCACGTTCATCGGGTTTAAAGCCGAGTTTTAAATTAGCTTCAACAGTATCCAGACCTTGATCTTGCAGCGAATAGGCGCGTATTTTATTCAATAATCCGATATTACGCCCTTCTTGACGATGGTAAAGTAGTACTCCGCGTCCCTCTAGTGCAATTTGTTTAAGTGCTGCTTCTAGCTGAAACCCACAATCACAACGTAAACTAAATAAGGCATCACCGGTTAGACATTCCGAGTGGATACGGGAAAGAACGGGTTTTCCATCAGTAATATCACCATAAATAAGTGCTATATGATTATTACCATTAACAATTTCTTCAAAACCGACGAGGAGAAACTCACCAAAAGGAGTGGGTAGCTTGGCTTCAGCTATACGTTTTAGCTGCATAGTGTTATACATAATGAATAAAACTCTGGATTTAAAATTAAGGAAAAATGCGTTAAAAAATAGTTAAATATAGTTATCAATTTATTTTTCACCTATATATTTTACTAGGCTAGTAGATATCATCAGCAGATAAGATTATGTTCATATTACTACAATATGATTATTAAAAAATTAACTATTTTAATTATAAGCACATTTTGCTTATCAATTTAGATTGAAGTTTTGTGATTGAAATGGGGTACTAATCTCAATCAATGATCTGAATGTTTATTCACTTATTGAAAAAAATAGCCAGCAACACTAGTATTTCGTTGAACGGGATAAATCCAAGCAGGGATTTTTCATTAAAATAATTTTGTACTATTAACATGATTTAGATAATTTTTTGTGATAACGCATTCTGTTATCTACCATTGAAATGTTTATTTAAATAAAAAGGTGAGTGTTGATATAATTCTCTTTCTTTATTGGGTTATCAAATGTTAAGTTAACAAAAGAAAAGTGATTTAACCACTTTTCTATCATTAAGCAATAATAGGAAAAAATGTGAAATATTTTTTAATTTTATTACTTGCTATAGCCATTTTTATTGTTTCCGTGACACTTGGCTCAAGCAATAATCAGATAATAACATTTAATTATTTGATTGCCAAAGGTGACTATCCAATATCAACATTACTAGCAATCCTTTTTGCGGTTGGATTCGTATTGGGTTGGCTTATTTGCGGGGTATTTTACGCTAAGGCATTAATTTCATTATCGAATGCAAGACGTAAAATTAAACGACTAGAAAGTCAATTAGTTGAATCACCGCTAAGTGAACATGACACTAAAGTGGCGCTTGTTACAAATGAAAAAAGGTAATTTTTTATGTTAGAGCTGCTGTTTCTGCTACTGCCTATTGCCGCTGCCTATGGTTGGTATATGGGACGCAGAAGTGCTCAACATGATAAACAGCAAAGTGCTGATCGTTTATCCCGTGAGTATGTGGCTGGGGTCAATTTTTTACTATCTAATCAACAAGATAAAGCCGTTGATCTGTTTTTAGATATGCTTAAAGAAGATAGTTCGGCGTTTGAAGCTCATCTAACATTAGGCAACCTTTTTCGTTCAAGAGGTGAGATTGAGCGTGCGATTCGTATTCATCAATCATTATTTGAAAGTAACTCATTATCATTTGAGCAGAAACTACTAGCCACACAGCAGCTTGGACGTGATTATTTTGCAGCTGGGGTTTATGATCGCGCAAGAAATATTTTCTTACAGCTTGTTGATGAGCAAGATTTTCGCTTTAGTGCACTCCAATCTTTACTTGCCATTTATCAAGCAACGAGCGATTGGCATAAAGCAATCGATGTTGCTGAAAAATTAGTCAAAATGGGCAATCCTCAACTAAAAGAAGAAATTGCTCATTTTTATTGCGAACTTGCGCTCATGGAATTGAGTAGTGACAATTTAGATGGGGCATTTCTTTTACTCAATAAAGCTGCCCAAGCAAATAAAAATGGTGCGCGAGTTTCTATTATGAAAGGACGCATTCATATCGCTCGTGGTGAATATGAAAAAGCAATTTCAATACTTAAGCAAGTTTTTGACCAAGATAGAGATTTAGTCAGTGACACTTTAGCCATGCTTTATGAATGTTATTATCATTTAGCGACTTGGAATGATTGGGAAGCTTATATCCAGCAATGTGTTGCCGGCGATTGTGGGGCAACTGCACAGCTTTATCTGGCGGAAATAATTGAAAAAAGAAAAGGGACGGAAAAAGCACAAATATTTATTAAACAGCAGCTAGAACGTCATCCAACGATGCGATTGTTTTATAAATTGATCGATTATCATTTAGCAGACGCAGAAGAAGGTAGAGCAAAAGAGAGTTTGGAATTATTGCGCAATATGGTTGGTGAGCAGATTCGTTCAAAACCTGATTACCGTTGTCGTAAATGTGGTTTTACTACCCATTCTTTATATTGGTATTGTCCTTCATGCCGCTCTTGGGATACGATCAAACCAATAAAAGGCCTTGATGGTCAGTGACAACGTAACTGATATTGCATTTATTAAATTTAAAAAGGTTAAAAATGATCGCCCGTACGCAAAATAAACTTTCCGTCTCTACTAATTCCCCCGTTATTGTTGCATTAGATTATCATGATCTAACCAAGGCATTATCTTTTGTTGATAATATTAGCCCGCAGGATTGCCGCCTAAAAGTGGGTATGCAGATGTTTACTTTATATGGACCACAATTTATTCAAACTCTACATAGCCGAGGGTTTCAAGTTTTTTTGGATTTGAAATTTCATGATATTCCGAATACCGTTGCACAGGCCGTTAAAGCTGCTGCAGAAATAGGTGTTTGGATGGTTAATGTGCATGCTTGTGGTGGTGCTAGAATGATGATGGCCGCTAAAGAAGCATTAATTGAATATGGTAAAGATGCACCTCTATTGATTGCGGTGACTGTATTAACCAGTATGGAACAAATGGATCTCCAACAGATTGGTATTAAACAAACACCGGCTGATCGCGCTTTGCAGCTAGCAAAATTAGTCAACCAGTGTGGGGTAGATGGTGTTGTCTGTTCAGCTCACGAAGCTTTAACACTGAAATCCGCTTGCGGTAATGATTTTTTATTAGTTACACCGGGGATCCGTCCTACTGGTGCACAAGCGAGTGATCAGCGGCGAATAATGACACCAGAGCAGGCTATTAATGTTGGTGTTGATTATATGGTTATTGGTCGTCCAATTACTCATAGCGCGGATCCAGCGTTAACTCTGAGCCAAATTAATCGTTCTATTGGATGGATAAAATGAGTGACTCGCGTTTAGTTTATTCGACAGAAAGTGGCAGAATCGTCGAAACAGAAAAAAAATTATCACCGACAAAAGGCGATGGTATTATTCGCATCAGACGTGAAAGCTCAGGGCGAAAGGGTAAAGGGGTTTGTGTTATTACCGGCTTGGGTTTGAATAAAGATGAATTAATCTTGCTTGCTGCTGAGTTAAAGAAAAAATGTGGTTCAGGTGGCTCAATTAAAGAGGGTAATATTGAGATTCAGGGTGACAAACGGGAGCTTATCAAGCAATTATTAGAAGCTAAGGAAATGAAAGTTAAGCTGGCCGGTGGTTAATCCTATTGATAAATAAAGCCAGATAATTAACTGGCTTTATTGTTGTTTGTTGAGCGCGACAATTATTTACCGACTTGGTGACCAATTACACCACCAATAGCCGCACCACCTACCGTGCCTAATCCACTTCCTTCAGTCAGAATAGCCCCACCGACTGCACCAATGCCTGCACCGATAGCGGTATTTTTATCGCGTGTTGACATATTAGAGCAGGCTGTAATAGTTATGAGGGAAAAGACCGATATTAATATTAGCAATACGTGTTTTTTTGAACGCTTCATTCTTCTGTCCTATTGATATGATATATTAAATTCAAATTAACCCAGATAGCGACTTTTTTAATCAGAATTGTCGACAAACCATTAATGGAATAGCTAAATTAATAAAGTCGCTATTCTGTACAGATAGCTCGTTATCAACAAGCTATCTGACGAATGTCCTTAAGCCACAAGTCGTGCAATAATATTGCGGGTTTCCATTCGAACTTCTTCAAGTTGAACGTTAATCACATCGTTAAGTTTATAAACAGCAATACCTTTAATAAGTATAGCGCCTGCTTCTTGACTACACTGTATTTCTTCTCGCACGGGATGGATAAAAGGTGCCGGAATAAAGGCACTAGCGCCATTATCGGTTAAGCGAATGCGGATCCCACCTCGAGTAATATCGGTTATTTCAGCAGCAAAAATGGTGTTAGTTTTAGCAAAAGGTTTTAGAAAACGCGCATACAACCAATCACCCACATCGCGTTCAGCTAAACGATTAGCACGCTTACGTTCAGTAATTTTTGCCATCAAAGTTTCAGCAGGTTTTGTGACATTATGCTGCTCATTATTTATTATGGCTTTTAATAAACGATGGTTGATGATATCGGTATATTTACGGATTGGAGATGTCCAGGTGGCATAGGCATCAAATCCTAAACCATAATGGGCAGCCGGTGTGGTTTTAATTTCAGCAAAAGCTTGAAAACGGCGTATTCTACTATCTATAAATTTAGTGGGTTGGTCATCTAATAAACGTCGTAAACGGCAAAATCCGTCAAGGGTTAACAGTGTTTCTGCATTTTGTTCGATATCACTTTCTTGCAAAATGGCAACAACGTTATCAATTTGGCTGGGGTCAAAGCCATTATGAACATTAAAAATACCAATCCCTAATTTATCTTTTAATACTTTTGTTGCACAAAGATTGGCGGCAATCATCGCTTCTTCGACAATACGATTAGCAATTCGGCGTTTCTCGATCAAGATGTTAATAACATTACCATTTTCATCAAGTACAAAGCGATAATCAGGTCGATCTTTAAATACCAATGCATGGGATTGGCGCCATGCAGAACGTTTTTCACACATTTCATTGAGCAATAATATTTGCTGTTTGATTATTTCATTTTCGCCTTGCCATTTATCTTGCTGTTCTAACCAGTCAGAAACATCATCATATACCAACTTGTTTTTTGATTCGATCCAGGCCAGGCAAAATTGAATATTTTCAGCTAATTGTCCATCTTGTTTGATATCAAATTGACAGACTAGCGCAGGGCGGCGCTCATTAGGGCGTAGAGAGCACAAATCATCCGATAATTCACGTGGTAACATCGGAATATTGAAGCCAGGTAAGTAATTGGTATATCCACGTTGTTGGGCTATGGTATCTAATTCACTATTTAGCCGGATATAAGTGGTTGGATCAGCGATAGCAACAAAAAGGCGTAATTGATTATCATCAATCCGCTCTATATAAAGCGCATCATCCATATCTTCAGTGCTGGCACTATCAATAGTAATAAAATTGAGATGAGTAAGATCTTGGCGCTCTGATGTCTGTTCTTCAATTGTGCAGCTTTGCATTTTTGGGGCTTCGCGCTCTAATTGGTGTCGACTCAGTGTTACCCACCAAGGAGCGAAGTGATCATCGCCATCAGTAATATATTGGGTAATTTCAGCTTGAAATCCGCCTTGATTTTTTAATGGATGACGGCGAATCTCCGCTATTACCCAATCATTGTGCGCAAAGTCATGACTAAGATGTTGTGCCGGACGACAAAAAATCTTTTCTTTTAAAATTGGATGATCGGGTTTGACATAAAGTCGGTTATCATTATTTCTTTTTTGAATTCGTCCTACAAATCGGGTGAGAAAGGGTTCAACTAATTGCTCTGGTTCAGCCATTTCCCGATCTTTATTGGTGTGAATAGTGGCGATGATCCGATCGCCATGCATTACTTTTTTCATTTGTGGTGGTGGAATGAAATAAGTTTTCGTTCCATCGACCTCAAGAAAACCAAAACCTTTTTCTGTACTTTTAACAATCCCTTCAACACGAGGTGTTTGGGCATGTAATTGCTGTTTTAGCTGCGCTAGCAGCGGGTTATCTTGAAACATACTATCCGTATTTATGTCATTAAATTAAAATTTACCCACATTTTGCTCAAGTTGAGTGCTATGGGCAAGCAGAATAATAATATTTGTCACTTTAATAATGGTGTGTTTAAAGTTTGTCTGGCAAATTCCATTTGTTAATTATTAGGTTGTTGGGTGTTGTTTGTCGTTAAATTCACATAAATCTTCAATAATACATGCGCCACAGCGTGGCTTTCTGGCAATACATGTGTAACGGCCGTGTAGTATAAACCAGTGGTGACAATCCACTTTAAATTCAGTCGGTACTACTGTGAGCAACTTTTGTTCAACTTCAATAACATTCTTACCTGGTGCAAAATTTGTGCGATTACAAACGCGGAAAATATGGGTATCAACAGCAATTGTTGGCCAGCCGAAAGCGGTGTTTAATACCACATTGGCGGTTTTACGACCTACACCGGGTAATGATTCCAAGGCTTCGCGATTTTCGGGGACCTCGCCGTTATATTTATCAATTAATATCTGACAAGTTTTAATAATATTTTTAGCTTTGGTATTAAATAAACCGATTGTTTTGATGTAACGCTTTATTTCATCGAGACCAAGTTCCAGCATCTTTTCAGCTGTATTAGCGACGGGATAGAGTTTTGCTGTGGCTTTATTGACACTAATATCTGTTGCTTGGGCGGAAAGTAAGACAGAAATAAGTAATTCAAAAGGCGAATTAAAAGTAAGCTCGGTTGTTGGTGTTGGATTGTTATCACGTAAGCGAGTCAAGATGGCTATCCGCTTTTGTTTATTCATATTTTATTTGCTCTTGATCCTTGGCTAAATGATTTTTATTGGGGAAAGACGTTGATTTTACAACAGGGTGTTGTTGTTTTTGACTAATATATTTTATCATCCTTTCATCGATTAAATATTTGCCTGCTAGCATCAATCCTAATCCAATGAAAGCCCCAGGCGGCAATATGGCTAATAAAAAAGGCGAATTAAGATGAATAACTTCAATACGTAATATTTTTGCCCATTCTCCTAATAGCAAATTTGCACCATCAAATAATGTGCCGTTACCTAAAATTTCTCGCATTGCACCTAAAAAAAATAGCGCCATTGTCGCACCCGCACCCATTGCCAAACCATCGATTGCTGAGTGATAGACATTATTTTTGGCAGCATAAGCTTCAGCCCGCCCAATAACAATACAGTTAGTAACGATCAGTGGAATAAAAATACCTAAAGATTGATATAAACCAACGGCATAAGCGTTAATTAACATCTGCACAGCGGAAACAACCGATGCAATAATCATGACATAGATGGGAATACGTATTTCGCTTGGGATCCAATGACGGAAGGTTGAAACTGTAATATTGGTAAAAAACAACACTAATGTTGTTGCCAGTCCTAATCCTAATGCGTTAGTGGCGGTTGAAGAAACCGCTAGCAACGGGCATAAACCTAATAATTGAACCAGTGCCGAATTGTTTTTCCATAATCCTTGGATAAAAAGTTTTTTAGTTTCATTCATGGTAATTAATTTGAGCATGCTGGATAAGTTGATAATTTTTGAGGCACCGATTGTATAAACATGGCAGTACGCTCAGTGGCATTAATAACGGCTCTTGGCGTGATAGTGGCACCAGTAAATTGGTCAAAATCCCCGCCATCTTTTTTTACTGCCCAATGTGAGCTATGTTCTGAGTCAATTTTTTTACCTGAGAAATGATTGATCCAATTTGAAATACGAATATCAATTTTATCACCTAACCCTGGGGTTTCATGATGTTCAGTTACACGGACACCGAGGACTTTACCATGGAAATCAGCTGCGACCAGTAATTTTATTGCGCCTGAATAGCCATCAGGTGCCGTACTTTCTATGATGGCCGCAATCGGTTTTCCTGCTTTTCTGGCAATGTAGAGATGATGAGGCCGTGAGCTACCTAATACTTCATTTTTACTGACTAAATAACACTCTTTGGTTAAATTATTGTCATATAAGTTAGGGGAAATAATTTGATCAAAAAGTTTTTGTTGTTGGATTAGGGCCTGGCCGTCGATAGTACTTTTGGTAATAGTATAAACTGTTGCTGCCAGTCCGGTGGTAGCCGCAGCAAAAACAGCCAATATTAAGCCATGATGTCTAATCGATTTTAACATAACCGTTCCTTATTTATGGCCATAAACACGAGGTTGGCTATAGTGATCAATCAGTGGTACCGCAATATTGGCCAGTAATACCGCAAAAGCAACTGCATCAGGATAACCACCATAAACGCGAATGATCCAGATTAGTAATCCTATCATGGCACCATAAATGATACGGCCACGCGGAGTGGTTGCCGCTGTAACGGGATCGGTAGCAATAAAAAAGGCGCCGAGCATGGTTGCCCCTGAAAATAGATGAAGCATAGGTGACGCGTATTGTGATGGCATAATCAACCAACTTAGTAATGAGCAGAATAGTAGCGTGGCTAAAAATGCTAGAGGAATTTGCCAGCCAATTATTCGGCGACTAAGGAGGATAATACCACCAAATAAATAGGCAATATTAACCCATTGCCAACCAATACCAGCTAATGAACCTTGTAAAATAGGTTGTTGTAGTATTTGACTAATCGAGTGTGTTAATAAACCCGTTTTAAAACTATCTAGGGGGGTTGCTTGACTTATGCCATCAAAACCTAGTGTCAATTGGTTTAATGTGGCTCCTGTCGCGGTATGGCCGGTAAAAATCACTTGCAGACTTGCTAACGCATTGGCATGAATAGATTGAAGTTCTATCGGGGGTAACCAACTAGTCATTTGGACTGGAAATGAGATCAATAATACCACATAACCTACCATGGCTGGATTAAACGGATTTTGACCCAATCCGCCATAGATATGCTTAGCAATTAATATAGCAAAAGCCGTACCTAAAACGACTAGCCACCAGGGTGATAAAGGCGGGATACTAATGGCTAATAGTAAAGCCGTTACCAAGGCAGAATTATCTTTTAAATGGGGCATAACAGGGAATTTTCGTAGCTGTAAAGCGCCAGCCTCAGTAATAAAAGCCGTTATGACAGCGAGTAAAATTTGGTAAATTGTCCCGCTACCAAAAAAGTAAATTTGGCAGGCAATACCGGGAATGGCAGCGATAACCACCCACAACATGAGTTTACTGGTAGTTTGTTTTTCATGTGTAAAGGGCGAACTGGCCATCTTTAACCGGTTCATCCGACGATCAGTAGGTATTGGTCTGAATTTCATTTTTCAGCTCATTTGTTGTTTAATTATATTAGCGAGTTTTACCCTGCGCATCACGTTTTGCTTTAACACGAGCAATCGCTGCGGCAACAGCAGCTTTGCGTGCATCAGTTGATTGTGGTTCTGTCGTTGTTTCTATGGCTATGGTAGATTGACTTTCTGCCGCTTTTTGGGCTGCTTGAGTAACATGCAATTGAGCTGTTCTGGCATGGCGAGCTTCGATAGCAGCCTGGTTATTTAATGACTCAATATTACTATTGCTAGTCTGTTTTTGCTGCGCATTAATTCGCAGCAATGCGGCGTTAATTACTGCTTTGTCTTTCGCTTCGATCTTAACGGCAGCTTGGTTATGGCGTTGTTGACGTAGAATTTTTTCTCGTTCAAGCCTAGCTTTTTTAGCTTCAAACCGTTTTTTGGCATCAGAGGCACGTTGTTTTTCTCGGGCAATGGCTTTAATTTCTGCTTTTTCTTGTCGATAGTATTGCACGAGAGGAATATTACTTGGGCAAACATAGGCACAGGCACCGCATTCTATACAGTCGGATAAATTATATTTTTCTGCTTTTTCATGCTCCTGGCCTCGACTAAACCAATAAAGTTGTTGCGGTAATAAATTAGCTGGGCAAGCTTGAGTGCAAAGACCACAGCGAATACAAGCTTCCTCAATGGCAGGTTTACCTATTTCTGCCAAAGTTGGAACAAGAATACAGTTGCTAATTTTAACAATAGGTGTGGTTAAATCAGGCAACGTAAATCCCATTAATGGCCCTCCCATAATAACCATCTGTTCTGATTGTGGCACCATACCAACTTGTTGTAATAGGAAATTAACTGGGGTGCCCAAACGAACCCAATAATTGCCTGGATTTTGTATTGCAGCGCCCGTTAATGTTACCACCCGCTCAATTAACGGTTCACCATCGATAATCGCTCGTTTAATGGCAAACACTGTGCCAACATTTTGCATCAATATACCAATAAAAGAAGAGTGAACACCGTGGGGTATTTCCTTACCGGTTAATATCTTAGTTAATTGTTTAGCTCCGCCTGAAGGATACTTGGTTGGGATCACTCTTAATTTAATGATAGCTTGTTGGCCTAAAAGTGCTTCTTTTAAGGCTGCTATTGCCGCCGGCTTATTATCTTCAATCCCAATTAAGACTTCTTTCGGTTTTAGTATATGTATTAATATCAGTATGCCTTCGATGATTTCATCAGCATGCTCCTGCATTAATCGATCATCGGCGGTTATATAAGGTTCGCATTCTGCTGCGTTAATAATCAAGGTGTTAATTAATTTATTGCCATTTTTCAACTTTGTTGCAGTAGGAAAACCTGCGCCGCCTAATCCCGCTATGCCAGCTTGTTCGATATGTGACAATAAGACTTTAGTAGAATGTTGTAAGTAGTTGGTTAAAGGTTTACGCTCACACCATTGATCTTTACTATCTGGTTGTAGTCGGATAGAAAGTGTTTTTAGGCCGGAAGGATGTGCTGTTATATGTGGCTCTATGGCAGTGATAGTTCCTGAGGTAGTGGCATGGACTGGGATCCTATGATCACAACCTTTAGTCAGCGCTTGTCCTTTTAATACATAGTCACCGCTTTTAACAATGATATCGCCGGCTGAGCCTATATGCTGTTGGACAGGAATAATCAATTCATTAGCTAAGGGCAGTGTAAGTAACGGAACTTGATTTGATTGTATTTTCATTTCAGGCGGATGTATACCACCTGAAAAAGACCAAATTTTTTCTTTATTTGCAGTAAGTTTTTGGAAAAAGTTAAACATTTGCTCGCTCCTTATTAGCAAATGCAACAGTTGGTCTTGAGCTTGATGAGGGGGTAATATTTTTTACTGGAATAGTGGTGAGATCCCATTTCCAGTTTTTGATCGTGGTTTTTATCGGTAACAGGCTAATACAGTCTGTTGGGCAGGGAGCAACACAAAGATCACAACCGGTACAGAGATCTTCTACCACCGTATGTAACGCGCGCGTTGTTCCAACAATCGCATCGACGGGGCAAGCCTGAATACATTTAGTGCAGCCAATACAGTTAGCTTCATCAATAAAAGCTACTTTTCGTTCAGGTGTTAATTTATCTTCATCAAGCGCTTGAGGTTCTACATTAAGTAATTCGGCAATTTTTAACATTGCTTGTTCGCCGCCGGGCGCACATTTATTTATGGTTTCACCATTATGGGCTATTGCGTCAGCATATGGGCGGCAGCCTGGATAGCCACATTGGCCACATTGGCTTTGCGGTAAAATATGATCAATTTTTTCCACTATTGGATCATCTTCTACTTTAAAACGAAGAGCGGCAAATCCTAAAATAAGTCCAAAGAGAAGGCCAAATCCGGCAATAACACCGATTGCAATTAATAAAGTACTCATTAGAATTTTACCAAACCACTAAATCCCATAAACGCTAAAGACATTAAGCCGGCAGTAATAAGGCCAATAGATGATCCACGAAAGGGGGCTGGGACATTTGCCACCGCGATGCGTTCACGGATAGCTGAAAACAGTACCATCACTAAAGAAAAACCTATTGCAGCTGCAAAACCATAAACGGCTGATTGTAAAAAATTGTGCGATTGATTGATATTTAGCAGTGCCACACCAAGAACTGCACAGTTTGTAGTAATTAATGGTAAAAAAATACCTAAAAGACGGTATAGTGTTGGACTGGTTTTGCGTACCACCATTTCAGTAAACTGAACAACAACCGCTATAACTAATATAAAGCTCAATGTGCGTAAATAGATCAAATCTAGTGGTATTAAAACAAACGTATCCATCAGCCATGAGCAGATGGATGCTAAAGTCATCACAAATGTTGTCGCAAATCCCATACCAATAGCGGTTTCTAGTTTTTTAGAGACCCCCATAAAAGGGCATAAGCCAAGAAATTTTACCAGCACGAAATTATTTACCAAAACGGTGGCGATAAATAATAAAAAATAATCTGTCATCTGAACGCCTAAATTTTTTTATTTAGTCAGTAGAAGTTGCAAACATAAATGGTCGGCTATGATAGCAACTGATTGTAATATAGGTTATCGATCTTGTGTGAAAGTCAATTTTAGTGAATTAATCGTTTTGAGAAAATAAAAAATAGCGATTGCAGCTAAAAAATAAAGAGGTACGCTAAGTAACCTGCATTACCTAATTTAGCGGTAATGTGTTGCTTTAAGTTTATATATGAATGTGTTAAGGGGTTGTTATGAATAAACCTATTAAGGTTGGTTTGATTGGTTACGGTTTTGCCGGTAAAACCTTTCATGTTCCTTTTATTACAACAATAGAAGGATTTCAATTATCGGCTATTGTGAGTAGTGATGAACAAAAAGTAAAAAAAGATTGGCCTAATGTTCCGGTTTTTGCTTCGCTTGAACGACTATTGGCTGAGCAGCCAGAAGTAGATTTGATTGTTATACCAACACCAAATAAAACCCATTTTCCATTGGCTAAACAAGCGCTCGAAGCAGGAAAACATGTCATCGTCGATAAACCGTTTACCTTGACTGTTCAAGAGGCCCTAACGTTAAAACAATTAGCGCAGGCAAAAGGTAAATTACTCTCTGTTTATCATAACCGTCGCTGGGATTCAGGTTTTTTAACGGTGAAATCTTTGTTAGAAAATCAAACATTGGGTGAGTTGAAATATTACGAATCACATTTTGATCGTTATCGGCCTGAAGTTCGTCAAAGATGGCGAGAATCAAAAGAGGCAGGTAGTGGTCTATGGTATGATTTGGCGCCGCACATGCTTGATCAAGTATTGCAACTTTTTGGCAAACCTAAATCGATTATGGCTGATATAGCGATGATACGCCCAAATGCCGAAGCGGTTGATTATTTTCATGTTTGTTTAAATTATTTAACTACCAAGGTTGTTTTACATGCAACCACTGTCGCAGCGGCAGAGTCACCCGTTTATCTACTTCATGGCATGAAAGGAAGTTATATCAAGTATGGTTTGGATCCCCAAGAAGAATGCTTAAAAGCAGGGCTATTACCAACAGCAGAAGATTGGGGTAGGGATAGCCGCGATGGTTCTGTGACGCTGTCACACAATGGCGAGCTGATTGTTGAGCCATTAGAAACTGAACAGGGTAATTACGGTATGTATTATTGTGCCATTCGTGAGGCAATCAATAACGCTGCACCTAATCCAGTTACTGCCGAAGAGGCTATTTTGGTTATGAAATTGATTGAAGCGGGGATAGAGTCGGCGAAAATGCAACGCACAGTAGAGCTGGCAGTTTAATTTCATTCATTTTGTCTATTCTTATTTATAAATATTAAAATATTAAAGGAAGCGTTATGAGTTGGTGGCGTCGTTTACAAATTGACTATTTTTTGCTGTTTATGCTAATGACCATCATGCTCGCTTCCTTTTTCCCTTGTCAAGGTAAAGTAAAAATCGTATTTCAGCATTTAACCACCATCGCGATTGCATTACTTTTTTTTCTCCATGGCGCAAAACTTTCACGCCAAGCTATTTTAGCCGGTGTTGGTCATTGGCGATTACATCTGTTAATTTTTACCAGTACCTTTATTTTGTTTCCTCTTATTGGTTTAGCATTAAAACCTTTGGTGCCTGATTGGATCTCACCAACGATTTATATCGGATTTCTTTACCTTTGCGCCTTACCTGCGACAGTACAGTCTGCAATTGCGTTTACTTCTGTCGCCGGTGGAAATATTGCCGCTGCAATTTGCAGTGCATCTGCTTCTAGCTTGCTAGGGGTGTTTTTGTCGCCAATATTAGTGAGCATCTTGATAGATATCGATAATCATCAACAGATTAATTTGTTGTCAAATATAGGTGCTATTTTATTGCAAATTATGTTGCCATTTGTATTAGGCCATTTGTTCAGGCCTTTAATGGTAAAATGGATTAATCGCTATCGAAAATTGATTACTATTTCTGATCGTTCATCTATTTTATTAGTGGTTTATGTCGCTTTTAGCGAGGCAGTCATTGAAGGGATTTGGTATAAAGTTGATGGCTGGTCATTGCTATTGATTGCGATAATTGGTTGTTTTCTATTGGCTATAGTGGTTTTATTTAATATTTTCACTGCGCGCTATTTTGGCTTTAGTAAAGCAGATGAGATCACAATAGTTTTTTGTGGCTCTAAAAAGAGTTTAGTTAATGGTGTTCCAATGGCTAATATTCTCTTTCCTGCTCATCTGGTGGGTATTATTTTACTACCGGTGATGATTTTCCATCAAATTCAATTAATGGTGTGTGCGGTATTAGCACAACGTTATGCTAAGAGAGCAGTTAACGTTAATGATTAATTAATATTATTTAATTGATGATACATATCCATTTAATCTAGCTCTTTCATTTTGCATTTTTTCTTCTTGGTGAATTTGTTTTTAACTTGTATAAGTTTTTGACTTAATAGAAAAGGGCAGACAGGTAAAGACAAGCTTTCAGCTGAATGTATGTTTTTTGGTGTTCCTTGCAGGGCGACATTTTCTGTCGTGGAGTTATATTCTAGATTAAGGCGCGAAGTTAAATGATAATGATGATAATTTTTTATTTGAATTGAACTGTCAAGATTAAGACGTAACATTAGTTGATGATAAAATTTAGCTTTACTTGAACCAATGGTTGTTGAAATATGAATATTATTGAGTACAAAACAATTTTTTATTTTACTAATTAAAGCGTTTGTTTTTAATTGATTTTGCTGCTGGCTATTTTTTATTAAAGGCCGATCTTTAGTAATATTAATTTTATTCGACATAAAACCACCTCCGATATTAAAATTGATGCAAAGAGCCAGTATTTTATCTGGCTCTTGTCATTTTACTAAGTTTTAATTTGATTGTGGGGCGGTTTTTGGTATTGTTGGTGGCAGAGAGGTTGGATTGTCCATCAAGCCGATATTAATCAAAAACTGATCTAATTTAAATTTCTGCTTATTCATTTCCAATTCGTCACCGACGTAATCAATATCCATAGTAATATTATCTTTTGTTACCAGCATCCATGGCAGAAATGGTCTGTTTTCATTCAATTTTGCTTTTTTCTCATCGCTGAGGAAGTATTCCGTCGGTGATGTAAAGACATTTTGTTTAGCTGAACTTTCAAATTCACTAATTTGTGCGGTTGCTTTCTGGTTAAACAATGTTTTTTGTTCCGGTGTAACAACTTTGTCATCGGAATTTAGTACTTCTATTTGGCTAAGCATTTCTATCAACATCGGTTTTGATAAATCAACATTGATATTAAAATGATTAAATAGTGCTTTGATTACCTGATCATATTGATTATTTTGGCTATAAACAGAGAGTTGATTCAACGTCCAAGGCTTCATATCTATATCTATATCTATTTTGATATTGCTCTCACCGGCACTATTTTTCCAATAAAAGGGTTCGATGACAATTCGCGGGCTATTCTTTAATAAGCTAGGTAAGTTATCTATTAATAATTGGGCGAAAATAGTATCTGCATTATAAAGAGGATTACCATTAGCTAAATTGTGAGCAATTTCATCATTATAATTTTTTAAGAAATTACCAAAAGCCTTAGCATCCATTCTTTCGATTAATAACGTAAGCTCACCAGAACCTAAATTTTGTTCTTTAGCGATAAAATCATTGATGCGATAAGAAATTTTACCGTCAATGTTATCGCCTTTTAATACAGAATCTAAGTTAATAGCAAAGTTTTTAAATGAAAATTTAATGTCGTCGCTGTTAAAATTAATATCGGAAATATTAAGCGTCTGTTTGCCAGAATAGAAATTAAACGGAGTCAGAGATAAATCACTTTGGATGTTGAGTCCTTTAAGGATCATGTTTTCCGTTTTCTCTTTATTACCGATAACAAAATTATCACTAACAACGGAAACTTTTATATCTTTAAGATCGGTATTGCCCACATAATTGATTGTACCACCGCTAAACGTTATATTTTTGCCGTAACTATTACCGTCTAGTGGACTTAAGTGTAAATTTGCATCTAGACCTTCATTAAAACCGACATCAACATTACCCGTTATAAAAGCTTGCTCTTGGGTATATTTGAATAGTTCTTCTGTGGTTTCATTTTTAACAAGTTCAATAGTGGCTGAGGCTAACCTTGGTAATAGATTAAGTTTAACTATCTTGCTAATAGGAAAAGGGCCATGAAAGATTTTTGTGGCAAATTTAACAATAGTATTTTTTCCTTCTTCATTCTCTTTTATATTAATAATGATATCGGCGTTAGAAGTGAAAAATCCACGCTGATAATTTTCTGTTTTAACATCAATATTAGCTTCTGGTGCATTATTCTTTAGTGTAGTATTAGTACGTTCAATGAAAGCATTAAATTCTCCCTCAATTTTTTTTCCAGTATACCAAGAGCCAATTGTCCAAATTATGGCAACAATTACAATGACACTTACAGCGACTAACGATTTCTTCATATATCCATCCCTTAAGGATTTTAGCGAATAAAAGCGATCAAATTTATAAAATATATTATATACAGCTTTGCATGTATTTTAATTTTTGCTAATAATTAAAAACTCTGGCCAGTTTACCTTTTCCATTAAGCATAATTTGTCTTTCGGATGCGGATATAAATATAGATTCACCAGCTAGAATTTCGGTAGTTTGCTTTTCTGAGGTGATAGATATCTTACCTTCAACACAAAATAAAATTGTTGCTGAACTGTTCTCTATTGTAGTCAATTGATTGTCAATGAGATATAAAGAAAAAGCAAAATCATCGACTGGAATGGGATAACAACATTCATTATTGTGTATATTCGGTTGTAATAATAATGTGTTGCAGGGTTTGGCAATGAAATCTATATTAGCCAGTAATTCAGCAATATCAATATGCTTATTCGTTAATCCCGCACGTAGTACATTGTCAGAATTAGCCATCACTTCTAATCCAACGCCCTCAATATAGGCATGCGGCGTTCTGGCATAAAGAAACATCGCTTCACCAGGTTGTAATTCAATAATGTTCAGTAACAATGGTGCAAATAATCCATTATCGTCAGGGTGTAGTGTCAGTATTTTTTTGATTGTGTGCCATGGCTCCCCTTGTTTTTGTTGTACAACAGATTTTAAGGCGGTAAGTAGCGGTTGTTTTTCGCTTATTGTTAGGCTTAATAAATGGCTAAAAAGTTGTGCTAGTTGAGTTTCTGATGGTGTTTTTAAAAAAAGTTGAATAATTGGTGAAGCTACTGCAATTGGTATCAATAAATTAGCGATTTCTTTTAAAGGGCGAAATGAATTTAGCGCTTTAAAGGGCGTTAAAGCATAAATTAATTCAGGTTTATGATTGTCATCTTTATAATTACGATTTGGACTATCAAGGGCAATCCCCGCAGCGTTTTCACGCCTAAACCCCGCTTCGGCAGCAATTTTATCTGGGTGTACTTGGATTGAAAGCGGCTGAGCTGCGCAGAGTACTTTAAATAGAAAAGGTAATTGATGAAATTTTTGCGCAATTTTTTCACCGAGGTAATATGTTGGATCGGTTGTAATTAGTTTATCTAACGATATTTTTTGCTGATTATTAATATCTTCGACAATCGAGCTGGCCTTAGGATGCGCCCCCATCCATAATTCAGCCATCGGTAAATGCTGAGGATTTTTGATATGGTAAAGCTTAGTTAGGGCATCTTTACTTCCCCAGTCATAGTGTTGAATTTTATTGATCATTTTAAACATATAATACTGCTCTTAGTTGATAAAAATTTATTTTTAACTGTAATGCAATAAACTCGCTTATCTCTCACATTTTAAATTAAAAATAGTGCATGATCTCCAGTACAATTAGTTTATCTGCAATGATGGATTATGCATATCCAATTATTTTATGCTAAGGAGATAACAATAATGTCAGAATATCGCATTGAAAAAGACTCAATGGGGGAAATTAAAGTCCCAGCAGATAGGCTATGGGGCGCACAAACTCAACGTTCGCTGGAGCATTTTCGTATCTCAGTGGAAAAAATGCCAGTTGCCTTGATCCATGCATTGGCATTAACTAAAAAAGCAGCAGCTGAAGCAAATACCGATTTAGGTTTGATAACAAAGGATAAAGCTAATGCTATTATCGCCGCTGCTGATGAAGTCTTAGCGAATAAGCATATGGCTGAATTCCCATTAGCCATCTGGCAGACTGGCTCTGGTACGCAAACTAATATGAATATAAATGAAGTCTTAGCGAACAGAGCGAGTGAAATTTTAGGTGGAAAAAGAGGTCAGCAACGTTTAATTCACCCAAATGATGACGTAAACAAAAGCCAGAGTTCTAATGATGTATTTCCAACGGCAATGCATGTGGCCGCAGTTATTGCTTTATACCAACATCTGTTACCTAAATTAAAAGAACTACAGACTACTTTTGAGCAAAAATCTGCCGCTTTTCATGATATTGTCAAAATTGGCCGTACACATCTTCAAGATGCAACACCTTTAACTTTAGGCCAAGAAATATCGGGCTGGTCAGCCATGCTAGCTCATAATATTCGCCATATCGAAGAAAGTATTCCTCACCTTTGCGAACTCGCCTTGGGTGGAACTGCGGTTGGTACAGGTTTAAATACCCATCCTGAATATGCGGTTAAAGTTGCCAGTAAAATTGCAGCATTGTCTGGTCTGCCGTTTGTCACTTCGCCTAATAAATTTGAAGCTTTAGCGACTTGTGATGCTTTAGTGCATGCCCATGGCGCTTTAAAAGGTTTAGCAGCTTCATTAATGAAAATCGCTAATGATGTAAGATGGTTAGCATCAGGTCCTCGTTGTGGTATTGGCGAAATTATGATCCCTGAAAATGAGCCGGGTAGTTCGATAATGCCAGGAAAAGTTAATCCGACCCAGTGTGAAGCATTAACTATGCTTTGTGCGCAAGTTATGGGTAATGATGTAGCTATTAATATTGGTGGCGCATCAGGTAATTTTGAACTTAATGTCTTTCGACCCATGATTATTGATAATTTTTTACAATCAGTGCGTTTATTAGCGGATGGCATGCTGAGTTTCAATGATCATTGTGCTAAGGGGATTGAGCCTAATCGTCAGCGTATAGACAAATTATTACACGAATCCTTAATGCTAGTTACTGCACTAAATACCCATATTGGTTATGATAAAGCCGCTGAAATCGCCAAAAAAGCACATAAAGAAGGATTAACCCTTAAGCAAGCGGCATTAAAACTTGCTTATTTAACGGCAGAAGAGTTTGATAGTTGGGTGCGGCCTGAAAATATGGTAGGTAGTATGAAAAAGTAGTTTTATTCTTTAGAAAGAAACCGAGCTATTATCTCGGTTTCCTTATTTAAATCTCTTGATAAAGATGTAATCGAGCAATAATTAATTTTAGTTTTTTATTTTTTGGTTTATGTTTTATTTTTATATTATTAATATCATAGTCAGAAAGTGTACCTAATTTTGTCAAATGTTTTGTATCACAACTGAACGATAAAAGTGGAAGAGGGCAAGCATATTGCACTTGTCGTTTTTCATTTGCGTACCAAACTCTGGCTATTGGCTGAACTTTTACCGGACGTTGTATTTTTAATATGGCATCATTTGGAATGCTATTTATGTCTTGGATCTCTTTTTCAACTAAATAACGCCATTGTTGCTTGGTATATGCCGACATTGCTTTTTCAGATCGATAGTTTTTATGTAGTCGTTCAAGTATTTGCGCTTTTGTCACTTTATTAACAATCTTTTTATTAGCCCAGCCAAAATTTATACTATCGGGTGAGTCGACATAATTTATTTTACGATAGGCATTAAGGGTAATTAATCCATGCAATTGTTGGTGAATAAATTCAAAGCGTTGTTCTTTTTTTATCCCTGATTCACAAGTAACAATATCTTTTAATTTTGTTTTTAACTTATTAATTGTTTCCAATTGTCGTTTTATAACTGAATAACGTTGTGCTGAAAGATGAAAACATAACGCTCCAGGTAGCCTGATTGCGGTTTTATTACTAATGTGATACGGATTATCATGAATAAATAATCTATTATAGTTTGCCAATGCTAAGTCTAAAGCTGTATCTCCTGTCAAAGTGGTAATTGTTATTTGATTAATATCATTATTTTCATCTCCTTTCTTGGTTTCAGGTAATTTAAATACAATGGCAGAGGTTAAAGATAAACTATTAAGTTCGGTTAAAAAATCAGCTAATCGAACTTTCAATAAATCAAAACATTTTGATAATTTATATCTTGCATCATATTTCATATTAAACATCTTAATTTAGTTACAACATACTATTTATTATAATCCAAAAATACCTAACCTACTAAGAAAATTGTAAAATTTCTACAGATAACACAACAAACTATTATGAGCAAGATCTCTATGTGTGCAGTTCAAGGAATCAAAACAAATTTACTAAGGGCTAGGGTAGGTATAAAAACAAATCAAAAGGTAGGATTTGTCTTAGCTCACATATTTGGTTTAATACTGACCATCAATTAACAAAGTAGTACATCTCGTAATCAAAAGGTAATTAATGAAACTTA
Source organism: Arsenophonus nasoniae (assembly GCF_004768525.1). NCBI lineage: Bacteria > Pseudomonadati > Pseudomonadota > Gammaproteobacteria > Enterobacterales > Morganellaceae > Arsenophonus > Arsenophonus nasoniae. The sequence continues at coordinate 1,830,662 of NZ_CP038613.1, read as the reverse complement.
TTAACTTATTTTTTACTCTTTTCGCTTGTTTTTGTACTAAAAGTTATGCCTCAATTATGAAACATTCGACATCACATGAAAGTGTTTTTCAGCTTTCAAATATTATTATCTATTATCAGCAACTGTTAGCCACCAATCCGATAAAATATTCTATATATGGTCGGGATAAAATAGACGATGTAGAACTTATAAAATACAAAATGGCATCTGAACGTAGCACGCTACGCGTGAGCGGCGCAGCGGTGCTGCTTCGGGGATGTTAATGAGTTGAGTACTGTTTTATACTCTGCAGTAGGTTAATTTTTTTCAGGGATTCATCTCGATGGCTCGCAATAAATCTCCCAGAAAGCGTAAACCGGTTAAATCAGGCAGGCTGCCCGTCACTTCACGTGCCACAGCGCCTGTTTATCCGAAACGTTTTATGATCTCTCTCCCACCCGAAAATGATGATGACAGACCGCCTGAATTTTTTTATGACACCCTAAAAGAAGCCATACGCCACTGCGTCCGACTCGGCCCCCAATTTTTTCTCGACACGCAGTATTACCCGCCGCTAGTCACGATTATCAGGGGTTTTGAACAACGCCAAGACCAAGCTGATGACGCTGGATACGACTACACTGAGGGGGGAATAACTGAAAGTCTGCCTGCCGATGAATTCATCACCTATACGGAGCTAGGAATAATCCCTGTTTCCTTTGAACCCTGGGATAAACACACCGATAACTGGGCTGACGAATCTGACAATTTCTGTTTCTTTGGCAAGATGCCCATAAGGTAATTGAGTCAGATGTATATCCCTCGTCCTGCTAAACTACTTTTCACCATTGATGACGGTTGGAATAAATTCCTCGAAAAATACGGCGATAGCGTTAGTTCGTGGACGAGTTTATCTGTGGAGCGCATGCTTGCCTGCGGCACTTGTGCCATGGGTGTCCGGCGCTATTGTTGCGCTTCGTCTGATTGTTCTCACAGCCGTTTTTTCTGCCAAAGCTGTAAGTCAAAAGCCTGCAGTTCATGTGGCTTTAAAGCCACCGAGCAGTGGTTAGCACAGCAGGTTCATATTTTACCCGACTGCGACTGGCAACACATTACTTTCACCATGCCACATCTCCTTTGGCCTTTTTTTAACAATAACTGGCCGCTACTTAATGCTCTGTTTCGGGCAGCCACTCGAGCTATGCTGCAGTTGGCTCGCAAACAGGGTATCGAAATTGGTATTTTCTGTGCCTTGCATACTTATGGCCGGCAACTCAATCAACATCCGCATGTTCATGTTTCCGTCACTCGAGGGGGTTTGGATAGTAAACATAGTGTATGGCGAAAGCTGTTTTCAAAAAAAAGGATGTCGAAGAAATCTGGCGAGGGGCTGTTATCCGACTACTGCGTCACAGTTATGATTTAATTAACCCTGGCCTTCTTCCCGGTCTTGGCCATATCCGTGACAAAAAACATTGGCGGCGTTACTTGAGGGCGCAGTACGGACGTTATTGGAAAGTGCACTTTGCTAAAAAAACGAAAGGGGCATGGCATAGTGTTAAGTACCTCGGTCGCTACCTTAAACGCCCACCGGTATCTGCGTCAAAACTGCGGCATTACCGAGGGGGTTCCGTTGTTCATCACTACCATGACCACCGAACTGGCCAGCATCGGCAGCAGACTCTGCCGCAGGAAGAGATGATTAGACGCTATATAAGCCATATTCCGGCCAGGCATTTTAAAATGGTGCGTTACTCTGGTTTTTTGTCGAATCGTAAACGGGGAAAACTATTGCCGAAAGTGTATAAGGCACTTGAGATGACGGCACGTAAAAAACCGGAGAACCCAGGTTTTTCTGTGCTGATGAAAGGATTTCTGCGTACCGATCCGTACAAATGTATTCTGTGTGGCGACAGGCTGCTTTTCACCGGGGCGCAAATGGGTAAAAAAGCAACGGAATTGTTGTCAGAAAGACTGCATAACCTGGAGAAAAAGCGATGGTTACGCAGCTAAACGCAGGATCAATGTGTCTAAAATAAGGAAATCAGGTTAGAAATTACACTCTCTGAGGAAATGTTAACTGGCACTAAACACAATAAATCGATCCCCATCTCCTTTTTGCAATAAGGGATGGCTTTTGCTACTCACTTTAAAAGCGATTCAATTTCCTAACCATCAAGTATGGTCACCCGAAAAATTAGTTCCTCCGCAAACTTGGTTTCATAATCTTGATATATATATTCCGACAATACCAAAGCCTAAATATGCTCTTATTATAATAAATAGTAGGGGAAGGTATAATTACAAGGATTTTTTGCCAGATTTCAATAAAGAAATGCTTCTCGATATTGCAAAAAAAACTAATACTATCGTTATTTCAATTAATAATATCGTCAATAGCTATGTTTTATCGAATGATGATAATAAATTTCTCAATGAAAATGATCAACAATATGATCTTATTGCCCGTAATTGGGCGCTATTTATGAATAATCCTGAGAGGAGAGTATTACCATTAGATATACCTATGACTGCCGTTGTTTCACAGACTATTCGATTTACTAAACAAGAATTAAAAAAATGGAATATCAATAAATTTATTGTATCAGGCGTATCAGCTCGAGGATGTACGGCATGGTTAGCTGCTATTGCCAATCCCGATATAGCTGCCATCGTTCCTTTTGCTAATGATGGCCTTAATACTAATAAAATGCTAAAACATGTATATCGGAGTTATGGTAAAAATTGGCCATTCGCATTTCTTCCTTTTTATAATCAAAAAATTGATCAAATGATTGGCTCATTTCATTTTTTAAAGCTAATGCAAATAGTTGATCCTCTACAATATCTTAATTCCGATCATCAAAACCGACTCAGCATACCCAAATATATTATTAATGCGAGCAGTGATGACTTTTATACCCCAGATAATTCTCGTTTTTATTACGATAAATTGCCAGGCACCAAATCATTAAGGATCATTCCCAATACCAATCATATTAATATATTAGCTTTTACCGTACCCTCTTTAATATCATTTATTGTCAACGATCACCGAAAACTGATCCACTTTTTATCTAAATCCGATCAATCAAAATTGATCCACTGTTTTACTCAGTTATTGCTCCTGAGCGCCGCTTATCTTTCAATCGGTAGCTTTCACCGCTTAATTGCAGTACATGCGAATGATGAAGTAAACGATCAAGCATAGCGGCAGTTAATGTTGCGTCATCAGCAAAAGCACTTGGCCATTGCCCAAATGATAGGTTACTCGTCAATATGACACTGCCATGCTCATAACGCTTGGCAATCACATTGAAAAACAGGTTTGCTTCTTCTCGCCCAAACGGCAGGTATCCAATCTCATCGATAATCAACAACTTCGGGGCCATCACCGAACGTGATAGATATTGTTTGAGCTTATTTTGTCGTTTGGCAGTTGAGAGTTGCAACATCAGTTCAGCTGCCGTGGTAAAGCGGGTTTTCTTCTTGGCCTGTACTGCTTTTAATCCTAACCCAATAGCTAAATGCGTTTTGCCTACACCGCTTGGGCCAAGCAACACGACATTTTCATTACGTTCAATAAACGTTAATGCGCTTAATTCCTGTATGTGTTGTTTGGGGATCCCCGTTGCAAACTTAAAATCGAACGTATTAAGTTCTTCATGTGCTGGGAATCCTGCCATCCGACTCAAAAGATTACGAGTTCGTTCATCTCGTTGTTGTTGCTCACATTTTAACAGGGACAGTAAAAACTCTCCGTAGCTTTTGTCTTGGGCAATGCATTTTTCGGCAAGTGATGACCAATGAGTCGGAATAGAATTTAATTTCAATGACTCACACAGGTGTTCAATTTGTTCATGCAATAACATGTTCACCTCCCAGTAATGCTTCGTATACGCTGATTGAGTGTTGCAAACTGACAGATTCAAGGGGCGGTACGATAGGGATATTAAGCGTATTAGTCTGTGGGATAGATTGGCAAACCCTTGCTGGTAAGGGTAGAAGAGACTTAACTTCCTTAGCTAATCTATCTGCTGGCTTCTCTAACGTTGTTCCATGAATTCGCTGATGGGCAACGCGTTGTAACCATGGACCCACTTTTGCATTAGCTATTTCAATATCCAGTTCAAGATTATGAGCACGAAGGTCGGTGTTTAATGGCACGATAAAGCTGTTTTTTAAATAGTGGTTAAAGCGCTCTACTTTCCCTTTCGTTTTTGCCCTGTAGGGCTTGCAAGCCTTCAATTTAAACCCGTAATCTTTCGACATTTGAAGCATTTCGACATGTAATTTATGCTCACCTTCTGCATAAGCATCCCGTTCGATGATGAGGGATTTTGCGTTATCACACAATACTTCCTGTGGTACACCACCAAAGTAGTCGAAAGCTTCTCTTAAACCTTGCTGCCACGATTCTGCTCGTTCATTATCAAAGAACTTTACATAACTCGCACGCGAATAGCCTAGCGTTGCAACAAACGCTTTCAGCGATTTTTTACCTCGCCGGATGCTGGTGAAGTCGATTTGCATTTGTTGACCTGGCTGTGTTTCAAAACGGACGACTACTTCGGGAACAATGCTTGGTTTAAATTGACAAACAAATCGGCGTAATTGAGCAATACCACCTTGATAGCCGTTTTCAACTACCTCATCAAATAAGACTGTTGCAGGGATCCAATCAGGTTTAGCCAGTTCAATTCGCTGAAGCAAATAAGGTTTAAAGGGGGATAATTTAGTCGGTTGTTGACTTCTTTTAGCATAAGTTGGCATTGTCTGTTGTTGTAAATGATGTTTTACGGTGTTACGGGATATACCCAACTCACTGGCAATTTTTCGAAGGCTTTGTCCTTGTGCAAAGCGAACATGAATATCCACAAATATCTCCTTGGTTAACATAAATTATCCGTACAAAAATGTGCGAATAATACCAAGTGGATCAGTTTTAGATGATCGTTAGTGGATCAGTTTTGCATGATCGGTGACAATTTATTAATCGCTTAAATAGAAATGTACCATTACCAAAATTGAGCACCTGTATTAATAAAAATAAACTTACTGTTCACTTCTCAGAAAAACCTGTCAAAATTACCCGCTGGATTGCAAAAAATTCCGTTGCAAGAGATTTTCGTTACTCATGCGGTATAAGGTATTTGCCATCATCAATCAAAATTGGCAAAGGTGAAAATATAACTGTTGCTATGAATTCTAAAATAATGGGTTGGCAAGCAACTTATATTGAAGCTATTTTTAGTGACGGTTATGTTGCTACAACAGAAGTATATATTACACCCGATGAAAAATTTCCAATAACTGCGCCGCCAGCAAAAAACTCAAGTTGCCAAACATTGCCAGGGCGAATATAGCAATGGATATTAAAGTTAATTAATACAGATTTAGATAAATCAAAGTCTTAATTAAAGTATAGAGTTTTGTATTTAATTAAGACCCACAATTTATATTTTCCTTAATTTGATGCTAATAATTAATCCAAGCGAAGTTAAAAATATAATAAAACCAATAATTCCATTCCATTTCCAATGACTCCAAAATACACCGCCTAAAGTGCCGGCTATACTGGAACCACCATAGTAGCTGAACAAATACCATGATGATGCTTGGGCTTTAGCTCGCTTTGAACGTTTTCCAATCCAGCTACTGACAATAGCATGAGCTGCAAAAAATCCTACCGTTAATATCACCATTCCTAATATAATAATTGCGATGGGGGAAAAAAAAGTAATTGTGATACCAATAAACATTAAACAAATAGCAATAAATAAAATATCTGCATAGTTATATTTTAAGGCTAGAAATCCTGCTTTAGACGCGCTATAGGTACCGGCTAAAAAGATGAAAGATAATAATCCAATCATAGTTTGACTAAAATTATAAGGAGCTTCCAATAATCGATAACCTATATAATTATAGAGAGTTATAAAACTTCCCATAATGATAAAACCAATTATAAATAAAAAAAGTAATCCCTTATCTCTAAGGTGGACTCTAAAATTAACCAATAAGAAACGTGGACGAACTGACGATGCTCTAAAATGTTGTGAAGGCGGTAATAAACGCCAAAAAATAATGGCGGCAATAAAGGTAAATAAACTAAATACAATTGTTGCTATCCGCCAAGAAAAATGATCGGTTAGAATACCGGTAATCAAGCGCCCACTCATACCACCTATAGAGTTACCACTGATATATAAGCCCATAGAAAGTGCTAAGTAATTGGGATGAATTTCTTCACTGAGGTAAGTCATAGCAACTGCCGCAACACCACTTAAAGCAAGACCAACCAATGCTCTAGTTAATAAAATACCATTCCAACTTTGCATAAAGGCACTAATAAAGGTAATAATAGCCGCACTTAGTAAAGCGAGCACCATGATATTTTTGCGGCCTACCGCATCGGAAAGGGGACCAGTAACAAGCAATCCAAGCGCGAGTAGGCCTGTACACAATGAAAGGGACATACTAGATTGGGCGGGTGTTATTTTAAACTCACTTGATAAAATGGGCAGTATTGGTTGTACAAAATAGAGTAACGCAAAAGTTGATAATCCCACCATAAAAAATGACAAAGTAACACGTATATAAAGAGCATCACGATATTTTATATGATGCTGAAAATTATCTTTTGGGCAACTGTCATTCTCTTTGTTGTCTTGTTGAGATTTTTTCATCTAATACCTGATAATTATTCACTAATAATTGATACCAGAATAAATAAAATGACATATTTTGTCCAATATATAATTTGAATAAGCTTATTAAAAATAGCAACATAAATATAAAAAGTTAGCATTATTTAAATTAATGAAATTTTAATTAAAATAAGTGACAAATTTTTTTGTAAATACTATTTTTTCTTCGACTCTTCTATATATTTATTCTATTTATTCTAAATTAATTTCTTTACTCAATAAGTTTGAATAAAATTTAATTAATCATCATAAAATACCCAGATATTTATTCTTATTTCATCATTAAAGAAATTATCTGTTATTAATCAAAGCGATACTAAAACATTTTTTCAAACTTAAGTAAAATTCCCTATATCAATATATTTTTACTTTTCATTAGCATTATCTCTATAAATTTCTCCTTTATTTTTATATTAAAAGATATGCATTAATATATTAACACTCTAAAATTATTACTGCGCTATTATACAATTCATGAAAATAGAACTGAGCAGAAGGAAAGAGCAATTATGGCGAATAAAATAACGAGTCAAGTGAAGTGGCTACCATTAGTAATTATCACTATAATCGCAACATTTTTTTTGTATCAAAACCCACCAACAGGATTAAGTTTTGCTGCCTGGCAGACCGTTATTATTTTTGTAGCAACTATTGCTTCAATTGTTGCTAAAGTATTACCCATCGGAGCAATCGGCCTAATCGGAATGACGATCTTTGCCCTTAGTCACGCTGCCGGAGATGAAAGTGCAAGTGATGCCATTATAACTGCACTAAGTGAGCTTAATAGTAGTTTAATTTGGCTCATTGTAGTTGCTTTTATGATTGCTAGAGGTTTTATTAAAACCGGCTTAGGACGACGAATTGCATTACAAATGATCCGGCTATTAGGTAAAAGAACACTAGGATTGGCTTATGGTCTCGCGGTGGCTGATTTGATTTTATCTCCTGCTATGCCAAGTAACACAGCACGCTGTGGTGGCGTTATTTATCCTATTGCTGATTCATTAGCACGTAGTTTTGATTCCCACCCAGAAAATGAATCTGCTGATGGAGTTTTTTTAACCGCATTTCTCGTCGACCTGTGCCAATAACAATGTGGCCATTAGCAATAAATTTTTTAGTTATTGCTTCACCAAACCCCGCGGTAACACCAGTGACAAAAATTATCATTATTTACCTTCTTTTATTTTTTTGCTTCTAATTAAGTGTAAGTAAAAAATCTCACATGAAAAGAGTCAAGTGATATCTTTAAAGCATGTTAGCTACGTAATAAAGTTATATTCTGTCAAAAAAGAAAAATACTTAGAACATTAAATTAACAAATAGATAGAATAAACTTACACATACCTTATACTAGATGAGCAAAAAAAACGCTGCTAGTAACCAAATCAGCCATTCTAAAATGCTTTTAAGGAAAATTTTTTATAATAGGATTTTTTATGAAAAAAACTATCAAGTTAGTACTCAAGATATTTTTTGCTTTATTTTTATCAATATTAATTTATTTTGCCTATATAAAAATAAATAGTGATAAGTTATGGCAAACCATTAATCAACAATGTATTCCTCAGTTTAAAAATGGCAACTTACAATCGCCATGTATCAAAGTTGACCAACAACACCGATATGTTATCTATAAGGATATAAAGGGACCATTACATGATTTATTATTACCGTTAGATAAAATCTCTGGCATTGAAAGTCCTATTTTGCAACAAAAAAACACAGAAAATTATTTCATGCTAGCATGGCAAAATCGGGATCTATTTATAAAATCAGCGAATAAACCTATTAATGAGCAATTTCTTTCTCTCGCAATAAACTCAAAATATGGTCGCACGCAAGAACAATTACACATTCATTTAGCCTGTTTAAAACCTGAAGTCTATCAAACAATAAAAGAAAATGAGCATACCATAACCGCGAACTGGCAACCCTTAAAAGAAAGAATTAATAGTCATCAATACATAGCCATTAAAGTTCCAGCGTCAGACATAAATAAAATATCACCCTTTAATTATCTAGAAAAATATGTTGCAGAGCAGGGTGATAATATTGCCTATTATGGCTTAGCGATGACACCAAGCACACAAAAAAATGAGTTTAATAACCACAACAAAATAACGCTTATATTATTATCAAAATAGTAACCAATCACGTTTATAATATTAAAAAATTAACTTAAATAATAATTTATAAATTTTCCACTTCAGAATAAAAGTATAAAAATTATAACATAAGTCAATATTTCTAACCGAAGATACATTGCAATATACTAAAGCTAACTAATATAATGAATAATGATTAATTTTGTTGCAATTTAGCTATTTTCTAATAGTCAAAAAAATGCTATTTATTTTCTCTATACGATAACAATCCGTATTTTACATTATGTGAACATAAAAAATGATTTGTTTTAAAAATCAATCTATGTGACATATTAATCAACCATTAACTAACAAAATGTTAAATATTTTAACACAAATATGCGCTTTAAATTAAAGTGAAACGATTAATGACATAAAACTCTTATGGAGATGACAAAAAAATTTTTACTTTACGCATCATAAATTCTGCATTAAATGCTGTGCTAGTTAATTAAAATCCGGTGGAGGACTATGTGCGATTAATCAATGTAGCAATTGTTGCATGGTGCTTTTCTATCATCATGTATTCTACTGGATTTTTTTGGGTTTGCTTTAGCAGTGGATTAGTCTCTAGCCTGCTAATTATCTATTATTTTAGGAGAAAGATTTTGTTTAAGAAACGGAAAATTGAAAGTACAGAAAACAAACAAAGCACAGAAAATAATTTTGAAAACAAAAGTGACAAAAAGACCATTATATGTGCTGAAACTTGTTTCACAGGAGATATTGTCTCAGATGCAGATATACTTATTGATGGTAAATATATCGGCAATATTTTATGTAAACAAAACACAGTTATTGTAACAAAAACTGGCATTGTAACGGGTAGTATATTAGCCAAAAAATCAATTATCGATGGCAAAATTGAAGGTCGTGTTGAATCTAATTTAATCGAAATTCAAAAAAATGGCATGATTGAAGGTGAAATTTATAGTGAAAATCTGTCCATTGAAGACGGTGGATTCTTTATTGGGTTATCAAAAAAAATCACAGTAGATCTGAATAAAAAAATACCTGAACGAAATAATGTGCAAGAACATAAAAAACATCAAAAAATTGATGCTGCCAATACGGTTGCCTTAAAAGAGAAGAAAGAAAAAGTTTCTTAATTTACTTGTAGATTAGAATCACTGGAAACATATTTAATGTTTCCAGTTGTCATATTCCTACAAGGAAGGGTAAAATTAAGGTTAACAATAAGTTAATTTACATAAAAATTTTTAATATCCATGAATATAAATAACTCTAATTATTCAAATTTAAGTCAATCTACTGTCAAAAAAGATGACCGTATTTATAACGATTCAAAGGCAAGACCTGTTGAGATAGCAACCAAATTTAATCGTGTTACTAATAAAGTGGAAGTCTCGCAAAATATCCCGTTGATGACACCCGAGGATAAAATGCATCTTAATCGTATGTTTGATCGCTGTTTTACTAACGTTGAAAAATACGCACATCTAAAAAGATAAATTTAGACAAGCCAAGCGCGACAATTACCGCGTAGCGGTTCGGGGTTCTGGTACCCCCGAACTTTACCCCAATTCATAGGGGAGATTTCCTTTGTATATCATATAAAACTCCTCATCAGGTAAAGCGAGTCAGGCTTGAAAACTATAACCAGGACATTCCTAAACCAAGACATTCCTAATGAGCCACAAATAGACATTAGCATTGAGCCTCTACAACAAATATTCGCATAATGTACAACGTTATGTTACAAAAGGGTTCTTGCCCATTTCGGCAAAATTTCGCCTGTCGGAATGGGCGAGGTTCGTCTTTAACATAGAGTGTATTGTGCGATCCTGAAAATTAATAGTAGTCATTATTTCGTTTGTTTTGATAGTAAATTATTCCATACCCTATGCTATTTATTGCTAGAAAAATAATGAACTGCCAGAATGCAGTTCCGTACCATTCAGGCTCTATCTTAATGGGAAAATTGTCTCGAATCCCTGCTTTATAGTCGAGTATAGGGAAAAAGCTACACCATAGTAGACTGAGCATAAGTGGGGTTGTTAATTTTATTACGTTGAAATTTGAACGGAAGTACCAAATAATAAAGCTGATTAGTGCGATCCATATGACAATTTTGATGCCTGTATTAATTGCGATGTCAAGAGGAATTTCAAAAATCTTCTTGATCCAGACAGCAAATCCTATAAGTTGTAGTAGCTCAGACTAGATCTGACAGTTACCAGTTATTTATACAGTATCTGTCAGGCTAAATTTGATTTAAATCTTTTTCTCTCCAAATTTGTTTTCCATCGTGTAAAGTTGCCATGGGTGTTCGACCGCAACACATTTTTCCTTGATGAGTACGCTGGTTATTGTATTCCTCTAACCATTTATCTAAATCAGTTTGTAATTCCTCTAAATTACCGTAGATTTTCTACGAAAAACCACCCGGTAGAACTCTTGTAATACGGTTTTATGAAAACGTTCACAAATTCCATTAGTTTGAGGCGAGCGTGCCTTGGTTTTTGTGTGATCAATATCGTTGATAGCCAGATAAAGTTGATAATCGTGATGCTCAACTTTACCACAATATTCACTACCTCTGTCCGTCAGTATACGTAATATCGGTAATCCATGTTGGGCATAAAAAGGCAGAACCTTGTCATTTAATAAATCCGCAGCAGTTATCGAACTTTTCGTTGTGTAAAGTTTACAATGAACGACTTTGCAGTAAGTATCAATATAAGTTTGTTGGTAGATACGACCAACACCTTTAAATGACCAACATAAAAGTGTCCTGCGACCCCAGGTAACCCGGATGTGCTGTTTCAATCTCACCACTGGCTTCATCATCCTGTGCTTTTCTAACGCGGTGATTTGTGATTCTGACAGAATAATCCCTTCCGTCGCTATTTTATCTTCAAGCGCTTTCAGACGTTTTTTAAAATTTTCTAGATTATGACGTAGCCAAACAGAACGAACGCCACTACCAGAAACAAAATGCTTTTTTTCTTAGTTCATTACTACTACGATGTTGTCCGTGGGCAGGGTATTCAATCGCATACTGAACCACCGCGTTTTCAATCTGTTCATCTACTCTGTTTTTTACGTTAGGTACCCGTCGATTTTGATTAATTAAGGCGTCTATCCCCCCATCGTCAACAAGTTCCTGATAGCGATAAAAAGTATCTCTGGATACCCCCATAATCTTACAGGCTTTTGATACGTTATGAAGCTCTTCAGCAAGATTAAGTAAGCCGACTTTATGTTTGATGATAGGATTATTTGTTTGATACATAAAATTACCTTTTATTTAATTATCTAACGATGTTAATTAAAACCGGTAATTTTCTTTTTTAAATCAGAATTGTCAGATTAAGTTAAGACTAATACATATAAGTAGTAAAAAACCTAAAACAACAAACAAAATTTCAATTTGATTATTATCTGTGCGGTTCATCTATATTTTCCTTTTTTAAAATGCTTAATTTTTAGTCTTTTTTTCTCATAACATTGACTGTTATGTTTAAATTTTCACCGCGAAGCGGTTCGGAAGTTCTGTTACACCCGAACTTTACCGTGGTTTCCCACGGTAATTATTAGATTAATATTACTCTTAACTATTATTTAACATTATTTGGGTGCTTTTTATACTTGTGTTATTCGATCATCGTAATGTTTATTTCTATTAGTATTTTTTTTGTTTTTTGGGATTTTCTGGTGATATGGTGTTTAGCATATCTTTTCTTGCCTCTTCTAAATAATTTTCAATAAGATAGTGTACTACTTCAGACCATTTAATTATGTTGTTTGTTTTATTTGATACTTCTAGTGCTACTCTTTCTATCTTCATTTTTGTTTCTTCGGTTACTGCTATGTGTTTTCTAGCCATATTCTCTCCTTTTTTATTATTTTGGATTAAAATTTTAACTGTTATACATTTTAAACTTTTAAAGTTTTGAATATTTAATATTCTTATGCTATAAATAATTTATTGTTTAAAATTTTAAAAGTTTAAAATGTAATACGATTGGCTGAAAGCAGAACAGGACTTTATTTTTCCGTTACCGATGTTAGGGGACGTTACACCCGAACTTTACCGTGGTTTCCCACGGTAATTATTAGATTAATATTACTCTTAACTATTATTTAACATTATTTGGGTGCTTTTTATACTTGTGTTATTCGATCATCGTAATGTTTATTTCTATTAGTATTTTTTTTGTTTTTTGGGATTTTCTGGTGATATGGTGTTTAGCATATCTTTTCTTGCCTCTTCTAAATAATTTTCAATAAGATAGTGTACTACTTCAGACCATTTAATTATGTTGTTTGTTTTATTTGATACTTCTAGTGCTACTCTTTCTATCTTCATTTTTGTTTCTTCGGTTACTGCTATGTGTTTTCTAGCCATATTCTCTCCTTTTTTATTATTTTGGATTAAAATTTTAACTGTTATACATTTTAAACTTTTAAAGTTTTGAATATTTAATATTCTTATGCTATAAATAATTTATTGTTTAAAATTTTAAAAGTTTAAAATGTAATACGATTGGCTGAAAGCAGAACAGGACTTTATTTTTCCGTTACCGATGTTAGGGGACGTAGCTTATCAACGTATACGGATTGATACGGGAGAGGCCTTTGAATTGACTCAGCCAAATTTTTGTCATGAGGGATCATTTTGTGATTTGGTCAATATAAGGATACGCGGTTCTGTATTGATTATGAGTGGTAATCCGTCTCGATGGGGGAAATTGGATAATGTATTTGGCTGTCAATCTGTTGATGAATGTTTTGATGTTTTTAATGGTATTTTATGTTCTTTAGGATTACCGCCGTTTTCAAAAGGGGCTCGTTTTAAATTGCGTCAGTCTCCAGAGGGTACAGTAGCGGGGCACGTTTGGAATGGCGCATTAATTAAAGAAATACATATCAATCAAAATATTGCAGTAGGTTATGACAATGAAAGGGCGTTTATTCGGGGAATGTCGACACTCCGTTTTAGAAATTCGATCCCTCGGTTACATACCAATGGTATGACGTGTGATTGGTTATCGAAATTAGGTAATGCTCATTTAATTTATCCCAGTGTTTATTGTAAGGCGCATGATTTATTAATTCACTCAATGAAGAAAATAGAAAATAAATTTGGAAATGAAAGTCAGGAATATAAATATTTAAAGATGTTATATGAATACTTGGTATTAGAAGGCATAGTCAGATTTGAATTGAAATTACATGGCAAATATTTACAGCGATATAAATTATGTTATTGGGGTTATTCAGAATTTGATGAATTAAAAACGTTATTAAATGAGTTTATCGCATTACCAGAGAAATTATCGGTGACGAACATGGATATAAAAACGGTAGCAAATGAATTAATTGAAAAAGGTATTGTTGATAGTACCCGAGCTGCTAATACAACGGCTTTTTATGCGTATTCATGGACGTTAGGTGAGCGCTTTGATTTAAATAAAAAACAAGTACAAGTTCATCGAGCACGTTTACGTAAAATCGGTATTGATATTGCGGATGAATATAACGTGTCTTTATTTCCTAGTGTGGTGGTGCGTAATGTGCGTGAAATTAAACCTTATATTGTTGAAAAACCAAACTGGTATAGAGAAAGAAATCATTTAATGCTGGTCGCTTAATAAAGAGAGAATTAAATATGGCAATGATAACGGTAGATTCAAGATATTTATTAATGGTTGAAATTGAAGAAAGTGATGTTCGGGTTTTAGAAAAGGAATTTTTTAAAAAAGATGAAAATGGTAATAAAAAAGATGAAGCGATAAAACGTTATTATCAAATTGGATTATTACATAAAGGTCGACAAAATATTGAAATTTCCATTCCATTAAAAGAAGGTCAATTGCCATATTCCGCAGGGCAATATTTATATCATCCGAATTCTTTTGCGGTAAATAAATATGGCAATCTTGAAATTGCTTATGATCAAATATTTGTGCTTATTTCAGAAGCTAAATCAAAATAATTTGATATTAATGAACTAGTTTGTCGTATTTCAGGTTATAAGCGTTCCTTTAGATATCCTGATAAAAAAACAGGGTAAATGACATTTGGGTATAACGTTGAAATGTTCCTTGATTTAGCAGAGTAGCTAGTATGGAAGATGACTTTGATATTACAACTAAATTATGTCATCCCATTGTGAATACTAATGGGAATGAAAATAGTTGTAATGACGTAATTTTGAAATTATCGAAAACAGAAGTTATTAAGCTTCAATCTTTGGTTATTTCAAATAATCCGCCGTTAGGAGAATTCAATGTAAATATCTTAGGGGCTGGGTTAGGGCTTGTCTTGATCTTTTATGTATTAGGTTACGGATTAGGACGAATGATTAAAATGTTAAATTTGTAGGTGTTTTATGAATATTACAAATAGTATTTCTTCTGCTTATTTAAAAACGGGCGTTTTCGCAACAATGGCATTAAGTTCTTTTGCGTTTGCTGAAGATGCGCCTGTATCGGCTAATTATCTTGATGGATTATTAAAAAAGATTGATGTCGCTCCGATTATTACGGGCGTTGTTGCTGTGGCGGGGACAATTATGGGCGTTGCTGTGGTTGTTATGGGCATTAAAAAAGTTGCTCGTATGCTCAATGCGTTTTAGCTGACAGGGGCTTTATTGCCCCTTTTCAGAGGTATTTATGTGGGAACTAATGAGTTTTTTTACCGGTGTATTATGTGGTTGGGCGGTTGTACAGGGATTTAATACTTATTGATGATAGGCAATGATAATGAATCGATATTCTTTGAAGAAAAAAATGGTTGTTTATCATTTGATTTTTATCTTTTTATTTTTTCCTATTTATTATTCCTATGCGAATCCGGCGATTTTACTTGCTCGTACGGCTATTGGTGCGGGTTTAGCCAGAATAATAGCGACGAGAGCTTCTGCTATTGCTGCTAATGATGCCGTGTATTTATCCTTAGTGAGTAATACAAGCCGTTCTATTTCAAGTTCACTGTTGAAACGTATTTCATCAAAGATAAGTGATAAATCAATTTATAAGTCCGTTGGAGGGGCGTTGAGCTGGGCTGGCGTGGGTTATAGCATTGGGACTATAAATGAAAATGCTTTTGTTTCTGATGAAATTAAAGTCGCTACGAGTGGTAAGAAAAGAGATGATGGTCGGTATGATGTTTTTATAAATGGAAAAAACTATATTTCAGATTTTGAGCCATCTCCAGATAATCCCTTTTTTATAACAATAAATACAACAGAAAATGGTGATGTCATTATTTCGGATTCATTAAATAACTCTTATCCATTTTATACTTATTTTAATAAGAAAATCATACAGGGTTATGATTGGGCAAGTGTTGCTTTGTCTTATTTTTATCAATATAAAAATTCAAATCAAAAAAAAGTTTGTGGATTAGCTGGAGTCGCTTGTAGTGTTGATTCGCCTAGCGTAAAGCGTATTAATAAAGATATGGGTTTTGTGACATTAGAATACGTGGGTGTCTATACTGAATCTCGGGGTTTTTATAAAAAAGGCGAGGTGGGAAAATTTGAGACTAATGTTCATGTTCATACTAATAGTGGTTTCAAAGGTATTCCAAAAGAACCTGAAAAACAGCCTAATCAAGTTAAAGAATCTTTTTTAAAAAAATTAAACGAGGTTTCGATAGATATTGATGAATTAACAAAATTTTATAATGATATATTTATGGAAGCTTCTTTATCTACGGATTATCAAGGCGTTCCCTATAGCTCAAGTAATGCAATTTCTAAGGAAGAAGTCACTTCCAGTAATCCTGAATTATCTAATCTTAAAAAAAGTGAATGGTTTAAACCTGCACAACTTAATTCTCATTCACCTATTCAGGTGATGCCATCATATTCCAATAATAATGAATCAGGTGATTTATCCGGCAATAATGTGGATTTTAAAGAGAATGATATTAAATATCCTGACTTAAAAATGCCAACGGCGGAACAGATATTACAGCCTTATAAGTCGTTTTTTCCCTTCTTGCAAAATTTTAGTTTACCGTCCCGTAATGTTCAGTGTCCGGTCTGGAGTGTTCCATTTTATGGCAAAGATTACAAAATTGACTCACATTGTCCGTTGATTGAACAAAACAGGGGAGTTATTGGAACCATATTTGCGTTGGTTTGGGCATTTATCGCATTGCGGAAATTATTAAGTGCATAGGTGATATATGGGACGATTATTTATTACGTTATTCAGTGGTGCATTTGAGTTTGTTTTTAAAGGAATTGTGCCTAAGTTTTTTTTGTTTTTTGCGTTGTTTTATATTACGACAGAGTTTATTCCTATTGTTATAGACGTGTTTTTGCTTAAATCGACAAATTTAGCGGAGCTTTTTGCTGCTTTGCCTGATGCGATTTGGTATTTCCTAAATTTATTACAGTTTCCATTTGGCGTGCCATTGGTGATATCAGCAATGGTGACGCGCTTTATTATCCGTAGATTGCCGATAATCGGGTAAGGGGATTCGTATGCCAATTACTGCTTATGTCGGCGTTCCTCGCTCCGGCAAGTCTTACGAGGTGGTGAAATCGGTTATTGTTCCTGCGATTGCGTCCGGTCGTCGTGTTGTTTCTAATATTTACGGGCTGAATGAGCAAAAAATAAAAGATTATTGCCTGAAACAAAATAAAAAATTGATGCATGAAAAATTAGGCTTATTGGTTCACGTTGAGAATGGTCAGTGTCTTGATGAAGATTTTTTACCGTCGATGGAAAATCAGTCTACCTTTTGTCAGGCTGGCGATTTGGTGGTGATTGATGAAGTTTGGCGGGTATGGGGCAGCGATAAAGATATTCCTAAAAAATCATCGTTCGTTTATTGCTGAACATGGTCATTTTATAAATAAAAAGACGGGTATTATGTCGGTTTTGGTGGTGATTAATCAGACGGTAACGGATATTCCCCGTTTTATTAAAGCCCGTATTGAAACAACCTATCGGATGCAAAAGCATGTTTCTCTGGGATTAAGTAATCGCTATCGGGTTGATGTGTTTCAAGGCGTTAAAATCACCAAATCGAATCGGATGAATTATTATCAGGAAAAATACGATAAGGCGATTTTTGAGCTTTATAAATCGGTTGAGGGAAATAATCCTAATACCTTAAAGACGGATAAACGGCAGTCTATTTTTTCATCAACAAAAGTGTTGATGTTAATGGTGCTTGTGCCTTTGGCTATTCTGGTTTCTCTTTATTTCGTTTATCAGTACTTCAATCAGTATTTAAATCCTGAAAAGCCGAAACATGCGCAATCTGTTAATTCTGTTTCTCAAAGTTCTAATCCAGTAGCTAGTTTTTCCATCCGTTCGTCTAAAGTGGTTTTATCGTCAAATTTCGTACGGATAGCCGTTTTCATGTGGTGAGTTCACCTAGATTAAGAGTGAAGAATGGAGCTCAAGCATCATTTTCTGTTGGTTCTGATGTGCCTGTATTAGGTAAGGTGAGTTATTCTGATAATAAGCCTGTGCAGTCAATAGAATATCGTTCCAGTGGGGTTATATTAAATGTACGTCCGCAAATCCGGCAACAGGGTGTAGATTTAACCATTGACCAGTAGTTATCAAATTTTGCCAAAACTGAAACAGGTGTCAATAACAGTCCAACATTGATTAAACGTCAGGTCAATACGCAAGTGAGCGTTGCTGATGGCGATATTATTTTGTTAGGCGGTTTGGCTGAGAATAAAGTGACTGAAGTCGATACCGGATTTTCATTTTTGCCGAAGGGCTGGTTTACGGGGGCGTCGGCAGAAAATAATAAAACTGATATTTTAGTGATTTTGCAGGTGAAGAAGGTTCAGCGATGAAGGCAGGCAGCGTACCACAGCATTAGCGAGGAACGCGGCCTGTCTGAAGAGGCGAACCGACGTAGCCGGTAAGAAAATAAAACGTCGGTTTGTTGTATTACATGTTGTTTGTTAAGCGTTAAGTTGTTTTTTAGCGCTGTATAGCCAGACTTCCGATCTGACTATACAGCTATCACATAAACCTGACTGGAGGTCTATATGACTGTGTTCGATCCTACTCAATATCCGGAATTACGCAATCTTTTTCCTGAATTAACGCCAGTACAGTTTGAAACGGCATTGTTATTTGCTTTTGGCATTCCACAAAAAGAAATCTCAGTGTTGCGTTCAGTGGCGTATAAAGTGGTGAGACAGACGATAACAGAATCCAGAATGAAATTTGAGCCAGCCTCATTAACGGGATTATTAACGGTATTTCATGTTCGATTGGTGTTATTTGCCTTGTATGATTGCCAGCAACGCATTTGTAAGACATAAAAAAGGCGGTCAATCTAGGTGCGTTTAACGCACCTAGGGTATTTTATTCGATGAGATAATATCGATGCGGTATTAGGTTATAACTTCTAAAATTAATCGTAAATACCGCCACTTCTGATTTTGAGTCGCATCACACCATATCAGGGAAACCCGCTACTTTATGGCGGGCTTTTTTTATTTCTGCTTCCCCACAATTAAAAAATCACAGAACAGCTATAGGTTATTATCGGTTGGTATATACAATGGTGTTGCAGTATGTAAATCGGAGGGGCTGTGACTATACCACAATCGTAAGCTTTACGTATAATACCTGATATTGAATATCAATAAGTATAATTAAGATATAAATTGACTTAAATTAATAGGGCTATTATTTCATGAATAATATAAATGTTTTTTCATCTATTTCTTCACCAGAGCGACAAGAGCTCAGTATTATTAATAATGCTCCTGTGATTAAATCACCGTTACCGCAATCTCCTATACCGAATGAAATATTATTAAATATGGTAGGTGAGAAAAAAACCGGGAAAATCACCTATCAGCAGGCAGACGAGGCTTTAGGAAGGGTGTTAACTGTTTTCCACAACACAGAGAATCTGACTCTAAAAAATATCGAGAAAGTGTCAATTAACGATTTATTTTTACTCTCATCAACTCTTAGTTTAAAGATATTCGGTGATACTGCTAATTCAGTCGCTAAGGCTAGTAAATTGATGACGGATACTCAAGCGTTTTTACGTGATCAAAACGTTAAGGCATTTCAAGAAGAATTGGCAAAAAAAATTGAGCAATCCGAAAAAAATAAATGGCTAGTTCTTTTCGATTGGATAGTTGGTGTGGCTGAAATAGCTTATGGCGCGGTGTTGACTTGTCTTGGACAACCCGCAGGTCCAGTTTATATCGCCGCGGGTGTGGCAGGTATAGTCAAAGCTATTGCTGAAACAGCAATATATTTTGGTATAGGTGATAAAGAAATGTGGCAAAAAGTTGCTGATGCAGCATTTTACGTGCAAACAGTACTTGAAGTTGGTGCAGTTATTTTAGATGTTTGCAAAGCTGGAGCATTAGTAACGTTGGGTAGAGGGATCATGAAAGGAACACAAATTATTTTAAAAGAGATGATCCCCCAATTAACTCAAGCAGTTTTAAAGAACTCAATAAAGGAAGGTTTTAAAGCAATGAAGGCACTCGCTGAGAAATTTTATGAGATGTTTGTTCGTGAAATAATGCCTTATATTACAAAACTTAAATCACCTAAAAACGCTATAGAAGCAGGTGCTACCATTTTGAATGGCGTGACTAATGGTGGTCTAGCTATTGCTAAAGGAAGTATTTATTTAGATAAAGCTGGACTTCAAAAAGAGATTGAAGAGTTAATGCTTGAGCAGAATTTCTTTGAATTTTGTTTTGACTGGTATGATAAAATGAAAGAACAGCAACAAAAAACGCTTAAAAATCTTGTAGATAAGCAAGCCGATAGTTTGGAAGGCGCTAGTAAAAACATAAGTGAGACAGGGATGTTACAGGCACGTATTGCTAGCTCGATTGTTTAGTAATTTAGTTTTCTTAGTAACAAATATTTTTAAAATGTCCGTCAGGACATGGAAGGCGGCAGATTGAAATCACAAAGATAACTGAATGGAAAACCGCCGAAGCCAGGGGGGACTTATCGGGTAGCAATGAACCCTCGCGTTAGCGCTCCTGCTAAGCCATCTTTTTACGATAAATAAAGCGACTGAGTAGTTTGAGGGTCGAAGACAAGCGAATCGTTTAGCGATATTTTGTTTGTTTTTTAATTTCACACCAAATCAATAAAACAATAAAATGATTATTCCTAGATTAATATTCCATAATATACCATCAAGGTTCGCATAATACATATTATGTTAAATAGTTACCACTGTAATGAAATAATAAAGAAATAACTTTATGTATAATCATCAGTTTTTGCCACTCTCTATTAATTATCCGGGCAAGGCATCGCTTTTATTATTTCTACGCACACATATGGTAGACCATATAACCGTTACTTTAGATAATGGACAGGAAATAACAATTCAACAAGATGAATGCAATGTACTGTTACGTTCTCAGGATGGGCAGACGCAAATATTGAATGAAATGGATTTGGCAAAACTTTATCACAAAATAGTTGATGATATTGAGTCCAATCCAGGAATCTATAGGATAGAGCTACCTAAAGAAGTGGAAATTAAAAATTCAAAAGAACAACTAACTATATCAGAATTAGTAAAATTTATATCAAAATTAGTAGAACTAAATAACAAAATATCTGCTAATGATTGCCTATTGTTAAGAAAGTCACCAGATGGAAACTATTTTTACGTGGCTAAAATGGAAGAGGTAAATAAATCTAGCACACTGCAATTTCGCGCAAATCAAGCGGCTGAATTCATTGGGAATATGCTAGGGAAAGAGATTAAAAAAAATCTCAGTATGGCTGACTTTGCCATACTGACATCACCACACATCCCCGTCAGTCCGACACAGGCCTTTAATAAACCGGTATGTAGTACACCATCGGAGGTTACAATGCGTTGGATAACGACATTAGCTCAAGCCTTAACTAAAGTCGAGAATACAGAGCAGCAAAAAAAACTGATAACGGATTTGTTACAGGCGCAAAAAAGTCGCTGGTTGGCCCATGATATGAACTTGGAAAAAACTGTAAAATCGCTCACTAACGACAGTAATGCTTTGCGTAGCAATGGATTAAACGATTTAGCAAATCTGGCCTATAGCGAAAATTCGACGACGACAGACTTGGTATCTCTTTTACCGCAGAATGAACAAGAGCTTTTTTCTACGCGACTACACGATAATATTTATGGCAGATATTTTGAGTCCGTCTGGATCGCTGAGTTTGTCAATAACCCTCCTCAAGAGGTGTTGAACGCGATGCATACTATCGGAAATGGAATAGCTGATTTACTAGAAAGCCAAACAGACTCAACACAAAGAACATAAGCACGCCTTTGGCGTGAGCATCGCGGCAAAGGCGCTCTATTTCTAGGCAATTCCCTTCTCGTCTTTTATACTCTGCTCTATGTACATCCCCAGACCTGCAAAACTGCTATTTCAATACGATGACGGATGGAACCTTTTCATCGAAAATAATCACGTGGATGAATGGCAACTACTCTCTGTCGAAAAGATGCTCGCCTGCAGCACCTGCGCTATGGGCGTTCGCCGTTATTGCTGTTCTTCACCTGAATGCTCTCATTCACGCTTCTTTTGTCAAACCTGTAAATCCAAAGCCTGCAGTGCGTGTGGCCTCAAAGGCACCGAACAGTGGATTGCCCAGCAGCGCCATATTTTGCCGGATTGCGAATGGCAACATATTACCCTCACTATGCCTCACCTACTTTGGCCTTTTTTTAACAATAACTGGTACTTGCTCAACCAACTCTTTCGCTGTGCAACCCGCGCCATACTCAAACACGCCAAGCGCCAAGGCCTCGAAATTGGCATTTTTTGTGCGCTGCATACTTACGGTCGCCAACTCAATCAACATCCGCATATTCATTTATCCGTCACGCGTGGGGGACTCACTAAATATGACACCTGGAAACCGATTTTCTTTAAAAAGAAAGACGTTGAAAAGGTCTGGCGCAGTGCGGTCATTCGACTCCTTAGGGGATAACTATTTTCAGTTACAACCCAATAAATTGCCTGGCTTCGGGCACATTCGCAATTATCAGACCTGGTGCCGTTACCTCAATGCCCAGTTTCAACGTTATTGGAAAGTACATTTTGCCAAAAAGACACGCGGGGCCTGGCATAATGTGAAATATCTGGGCCGTTATCTTAAACGTCCCCCTATCTCCGCTTCTCAATTGAAACACTACAGCGGCGGCACCGTGGTTCATCATTACTATGACCACCACAGCCAACAATACAGACGACAGACCTTATCCCAAGAAGAAATGATACGGCGTTATGTCAGTCATATCCCTGCGCGACATTTTAAGATGATCCGTTATTACGGTTTTTTAGCCAATCGCAAACGCGGGTGCTTATTACCGAAGGTGTATGAGGCGTTAGACATGATATCTCCTAATGTGCCTGAAAAACCTGGGTTTGGGGCCCTTATCAAAGGTTTTTTAAATACTGATGTCAACGATCACCGAAAACTGATCCACTTTTTATCTAAATCCGATCAATCAAAATTGATCCACTGTTTTACTCAGTTATTGCTCCTGAGCGCCGCTTATCTTTCAATCGGTAGCTTTCACCGCTTAATTGCAGTACATGCGAATGATGAAGTAAACGATCAAGCATAGCGGCAGTTAATGTTGCGTCATCAGCAAAAGCACTTGGCCATTGCCCAAATGATAGGTTACTCGTCAATATGACACTGCCATGCTCATAACGCTTGGCAATCACATTGAAAAACAGGTTTGCTTCTTCTCGCCCAAACGGCAGGTATCCAATTTCATCGATAATCAACAACTTCGGGGCCATCACCGAACGTGATAGATATTGTTTGAGCTTATTTTGTCGTTTGGCAGTTGAGAGTTGCAACATCAGTTCAGCTGCCGTGGTAAAGCGGGTTTTCTTCTTGGCCTGTACTGCTTTTAATCCTAACCCAATAGCTAAATGCGTTTTGCCTACACCGCTTGGGCCAAGCAACACGACATTTTCATTACGTTCAATAAACGTTAATGCGCTTAATTCCTGTATGTGTTGTTTGGGGATCCCCGTTGCAAACTTAAAATCGAACGTATTAAGTTCTTTATGTGCTGGGAATCCTGCCATCCGACTCAAAAGATTACGAGTTCGTTCATCTCGTTGTTGTTGCTCACATTTTAACAGGGACAGTAAAAACTCTCCGTAGCTTTTGTCTTGGGCAATGCATTTTTCGGCAAGTGATGACCAATGAGTCGGAATAGAATTTAATTTCAATGACTCACACAGGTGTTCAATTTGTTCATGCAATAACATGTTCACCTCCCAGTAATGCTTCGTATACGCTGATTGAGTGTTGCAAACTGACAGATTCAAGGGGCGGTACGATAGGGATATTAAGCGTATTAGTCTGTGGGATAGATTGGCAAACCCTTGCTGGTAAGGGTAGAAGAGACTTAACTTCCTTAGCTAATCTATCTGCTGGCTTCTCTAACGTTGTTCCATGAATTCGCTGATGGGCAACGCGTTGTAACCATGGACCCACTTTTGCATTAGCTATTTCAATATCCAGTTCAAGATTATGAGCACGAAGGTCGGTGTTTAATGGCACGATAAAGCTGTTTTTTAAATAGTGGTTAAAGCGCTCTACTTTCCCTTTCGTTTTTGCCCTGTAGGGCTTGCAAGCCTTCAATTTAAACCCGTAATCTTTCGACATTTGAAGCATTTCGACATGTAATTTATGATCACCTTCTGCATAAGCATCCCGTTCGATGATGAGGGATTTTGCGTTATCACACAATACTTCCTGTGGTACACCACCAAAGTAGTCGAAAGCTTCTCTTAAACCTTGCTGCCACGATTCTGCTCGTTCATTATCAAAGAACTTTACATAACTCGCACGCGAATAGCCTAGCGTTGCAACAAACGCTTTCAGCGATTTTTTACCTCGCCGGATGCTGGTGAAGTCGATTTGCATTTGTTGACCTGGCTGTGTTTCAAAACGGACGACTACTTCGGGAACAATGCTTGGTTTAAATTGACAAACAAATCGGCGTAATTGAGCAATACCACCTTGATAGCCGTTTTCAACTACCTCATCAAATAAGACTGTTGCAGGGATCCAATCAGGTTTAGCCAGTTCAATTCGCTGAAGCAAATAAGGTTTAAAGGGGGGATAATTTAGTCGGTTGTTGACTTCTTTTAGCATAAGTTGGCATTGTCTGTTGTTGTAAATGATGTTTTACGGTGTTACGGGATATACCCAACTCACTGGCAATTTTTCGAAGGCTTTGTCCTTGTGCAAAGCGAACATGAATATCCACAAATATCTCCTTGGTTAACATAAATTATCCGTACAAAAATGTGCGAATAATACCAAGTGGATCAGTTTTAGATGATCGTTAGTGGATCAGTTTTGCATGATCGGTGACACCCTTATCAAAGGTTTTTTAAATACTGACCCGTACCAATGTATTTTATGTGGAAACCGATTGCGGTTTATGAGTGCGGAAAAAGGAATACACGCCGTCACTTTACTGTCAGAAAGGCGGGATAAAATGGTCAAAAAACGATGGTTACAAACCGCAGCCTAGGAGCAGTGTGCCTATTATTAGGCTTTTAGATGATAATTTAACCGAATTACTGTTCTCATGGTTAATCAACGAGAAAACTGTCAGAATTTAATAGAAATATTAAGTTCAAAACACCTCCATTAATGCCTTACTGTATTGATTGAGATTCCTAACCATGAACCTTGGTCAAGTATTTGCAAAAACGTATTGATGGTGATATACGATTTTGGTTTAATCAAGTGGATGGTGTTAGCCAATTTTCTGAATCTGCTTGGCCAGAATCAAAAAATTTACTGCTAAAATTATTACGAAATGAAATAACCAATGGGTTTGAAAGTATTGCCATACCCTATTTAGCTGTGAAGTTGTTTAATGGCTTTTCTCAAATTGACAACTTGAGAAATGCAGCTTGGTACCAACAGATCAACTCAAATTACAAATTTATGCTTACTCCACACCGAGGTCGCACTGGCGCAACGCCAAACAATCCTGTATCCCCTGCAGCAGGTATAACGCTGAGGCATCAATTAGCCGCAGTGTCAGAAAGTTGGATGACAATAACCGACAGACCGGCATTGCATTACAAACCTCGACTAAATAAGCAAATAACGCCAATGCCATACCGCACTGCAAAATGGGATCCCTTATAGTGCGGGGATATCTGGCTCAACGAATGTCATGCTTGGTATTGTGTCTCACCTACGTGAGCAAGGCCTGAACATCAATCCTAATTTTGCTCTGCTTGGCATCATGATGTTTATGACTTACGATGGCGGACACTCACCGCATGAGGTTTTATGGACGGCAAACCAATTTGGCCCCGAAGTCGGATTTGACTTCAACGCACAACTAAATAAGAAGGAGCCAAAATCTGCCCCATTAGATTTTGTTTCTGATTATCAGTTATTCGCCAATATGTATAACGAAACCGGTTGTGAAAAGGCTATGAAGGATGCAATTGCACTGGCTTTTGAAAAGACAATATTGCATTGTGAAAGGTTAGGCAAACAATAATACTGCTTATTGCATTGCTAAACGTTCGGCCAAAATAACTTCACAGAAAACGCTTCACGGAGTGAGTTGTGGGCTGTTAAACCAGCCCCACTTAGCTTCTATGTAGCGCCCTCGCCCACAAAACGGTTCTTCACCCCCAATGATGCTTGGAATAAGATTCTCAAAAAATTCAGCGACTGTATTCGCGAATACGCTTAATTATTTCTGGGAACCAAACACATTGCTTAAATGTAAACGATACTCTTCGATATAACTTGTAACATCGGGTGATTTAATCACATCGTTAACAATAAATGTTGATAAAGGTTCCATCCCCAAAAATTGATTAGCCTTATGAAAAGGTAAATAAACCCCATCTACACCGGCTGCATTAAAAAATTGCGTTTCATCGTTAAAAGCCTCTAAAGGTGCATTCCAGGTTAATGACAACATATATTTCTTGCCCTGAATTAATCCACCTGAGCCATATTTCTTACTCGCATCTGAGCGGGTACGTCCATCACTGGCATACAACAAGCCATGCCCTTGGGTAAAAACTTCGTCCATATATTTTTTTACCGTCCATGGCGCCCCCATCCACCATCCCGGCATCTGCCAAATAATCACATCAGCCTGTAAGATTTTTTGTACTTCAGCGTTAATATCATATTGGCTGTCAGCGTGTACCACTTCAACAGCATGACCGATTTCAGCTAAATAATTTTCTGCTACATTAGTTAGCGTATTATTTAATTGCCCCCCTGAGTGGCCAAATTTTTTGCCGCCATTAATAATTAAGATACTACTCATCATAACCTCTAATTAACTTCGTTATAATTATAATAGGTGGTAAAAAACCAAGCTTAAATGACGAGAATGTATAAAATTATTTGCTTATATAACAATAATCAGACCAATGACTAAAATCACTACTAAACAAATGGTATTATTTTTATTTGTGGTCAAAATTAATTTTAAAGTTATTTAATTTTTTAGCGTGCCTAAGCATTAGTAACTAGCTGTAGGAATAATATTAATGAAAGCAAATTCTGAAGAGTTGATGATTTATTACGATCAAGCGTAGCTATTGCGGCCATATCTTCGCTATCCAGTTTCAATTCAACGGCTTTTAAATTACTGGCTAAATTTTCCCGCTTCGTTGAAGAGGGGAGCACACTATAACCTAGCGCCATCGCCTAGGACAATATTACCTGTGCTGGCGTCGCCTGATGTTTTTTAGCTATCTGCTTGATAACTTCATCTTGCAGTGCTTTACCATAAGCCAATGTCATATAAGAAGTAATATGTATTCCCTGCTCTTTTGCCCAGGCAGTAACTCGACGATTTTGCAAATATGGCGACAGTTCAATCTGATTGGTCGCAATATGTTCTATGCCAACGGCAGCTACCGCTTGTTGCATCAAATCAATAGTAAAGTTCGACACACCAATCTCACGTGTTAATCCCATTTCTTTGGCTGTTAATAAAGCCTCCATACTTTCTTTAACACTTACCGCGTTATTGGGGGACGGCCAATGAATTAAGGTTAAGTCAACATAATCTGTGCCTAGTTTGCTTAAACTCTGTTTAAGGCTAGCGATTAACTTTTCTTTACTCAGATTTTCTGTCCATATTTTTGTCGTAATATAGATATCTTCACGTGGTACAGCACTCTCTTTTATTGCTTGCCCTACATCAGCTTCATTATCATAAATTTGCGCCGTATCAATAGCACGATAACCCAATTCAAGTGCATTTTTTATCGATGAAATCACAATATTACTTTTAAGGCGAAAAGTACCTAATCCAAAAGCAGGAACTGACATAAAAACCTCTTAACATTAAATGTATGAATCCTTATTGTTAGAAAATTAAGCTTAATAATAAAGTATCAAATTGACACAAATTTTTTGCTGATTAAGCAATAGTTGTCTTTTAACTGCCATTTTACTATTTCCACAATGTCCATATTTAGATACTTTAAATCCTATTATAGTCAATAAAGACCCTATATTAGGACACTAACCAACAATATTATTTAATCATTATAATGTGCTAAAATATACCCATAAATGTGACTTTATTGCTTTAATGTACTTAAATGAGGATATTATGAGCATATTTGAAGAATCAGCTTCAGCGATCGCTGCGGAATTGGGCGAACGTTTGAAACAAGCTCGATTAAATCATGATTTAACGCAAGCTGAAGTAGCTGAACTGTCCGGTATCAGCCGAAAAACGGTCCTAAATGCAGAAAAAGGTAACGTCCAATTAGAGAACTTAATCGCTATTATGGCAGCATTGAATTTGCTTGAACAATTAGATCTATTTTTGCCTAAACAGGATATCTCACCGATTCAACTTGCTAAGTTACAAGGTAAAAAAAGACAACGCGCATCAGGGCATAGAAAAAATAATACAGAGGATTTAGCAGAATGGTAATGGAAGTTATCAATGTCAACTATAAGCAACATGAAGTGGGTGCAGTAAGTTTTGATACTAGCAAAGGTTTAGGTTTTTTTGAATACAATTCTCGCTTTATCAAACAAGGAATCGAGTTATCGCCATTGAAAATGCCATTAGCAACGCGAATTTATAGTTTTCCCGAATTGGATTTTAATACCTTTAAAGGATTACCTGGTTTAATTGCTGACTCGTTACCCGATGACTTTGGTAATGCAGTACTTAATGCTTGGGTTGCGACGATGGGTAAATCTCCTGACACCATTACACCATTACACCATTACAGCGACTACAATATACCGGTAAAAGAGGGATGGGCGCGTTGGAATACGTGCCAGCAACTAGGATCAAAAGTCTCAATGCCTCACAACAGGTTGAGATCAGTTCTCTGGTTGCTATTACTCAAGAAATTCTTGATTCAAGACAAAAATTTACCGTTGAGCTACATAAAAATGGTCAGGAAGATCGCAAAGCAATGATGGCTCTGCTTTCAGTTGGCATGAGTGCTGGTGGCGCGAGACCAAAAGCCGTTCTAGCTTTTAATCAAGATTTCACCCAGGTTCGTTCGGGACAAACTAATGTTCCGGACGGTTTTACCCATTATTTAATAAAGTTTGATGGTGTTAGCGAACATAATAAAAATCAACAAACCTTTGGTGATCCAGTTGGTTTTGGTGCAATGGAATATGTTTATTATTTATTGGCAACCCGCTGTGGCATAGAAATGATGCCTTGTCGGCTGCTTGCTGAAGGTAATAGACGCCATTTTATTACTCAGCGCTTTGATCGTTTTGGTAATAAAAAACGCCATGTACAAACCTTAAATGGCCTTGCTCACGTTGATTACAAAAAACCCGGCTCTTTCTCCTACGCCGAATTATTCGGTGTTGCTAGACAATTAAAACTTTCAGCAAAAGAAGCAGAACAACTACTAAAAAGAATGACCTTTAATATTGTGGCACGCAATCATGATGATCACGCTAAAAATTTTTCTTTTATGCTAAAAGGCGATAAGTGGATGTTAGCCCCCGCCTATGATTTAGCTTATAGCTACAAGCCCGGTAGTAAATGGGTAAACAGTCATTGGATGAGCTTAAATGGGAAACGTGACAATTTTTCTCGCCAAGATTTTTACTCATTAGAAAAGTTAAGTCCCCTGTTTACTCGAGAAATGATCAACGGAATTATTGATGAAACAATAGAAAAAGTTTCAGAGTGGCAAAAACTCGCTGTTGAGTTTGCAGTACCTAATTTGTTAGCGCAGGAAATTAACGCAAATTTATGTTTAAATATCTAGTATAGTGTCTATTGGCTAATCAACGGTAACTTAGCTGTCCGGCAATTATCCGGACAGTTTTAGCTAACATTTTAATGCTTAATTGCCTGCTGCTGTTGCCATAGCTGATAAAGTTCAACTTGTGACGTTAATTTTAACTGAACAAACGCAAAATTCTTGCTGTTGCTGCGCTGGTAATCTTAATTGTTGAGCTAATTTTTCACTAGAGAGGCCAAAAGATGCAGCATATTGATTGGAATAAGCATAAAAACTCACCTAATCCCTACCATTCTGATGGCCGCTAAACACATTGGACAAGGTTTTCCACTAGTATAAACTGTGCAATCCGCTAATCAATTTTACCTAATGCTTGATCAACACCAGAAGCAATAAGGGTATTATTGGTGACAATCACGACACCAAAGAGTCTACCGCTTACTTTAACATTTTCTTTTGCTAAATTAATTGCTTTTTCCAAAAACTGTTGGTCACTCATTCTTTAGCTCCTGCATTTTGTAGGATCTGCACAAGTTGTTGATAACCTTTTTGTTTAGCTAACTTCAATGGTGTATTACCTAAATGATCAGTTAAATTAACATCAGCACCGCCAGTAATTAATTGTTGCACGATCTGAGCGTATTTATTACTGCCATCACCAAGAATAATAGCTTCAATTAGTGCCGTCCAACCTAGAAAATTGACATGATTAACATCTACACCCGCGTCAATTAACATTTGTACCACTTGCACATGGCCCCGCTCTGCCGCCGGTATCAAAGCTGTTCCGCCATAACGATTAGTACTTTTTAAATCAGCACCGTGAGTCAACGTCATGGTTAGAATTTCCTTTAATCCTTTAGCACCAGCATAGAGATAAGGTGAATCCAAACTAGCATCTTTCGCATTAACATCTGCCCCGTGTTCCATCAAAAATCGCGCAACTTGAATTTGATTAGTATGAGTAGCCGCCATTAGTGGTGTCCGTAAACGCCAATCACGTTGTTCTAGATTGGTGCCATTTTTAAATGCCTGTTCAATCGCCATTAAATCGCCAGTTTCTGCAAGCTTAATTAGGTTTATTTTTGCTGATTGCGCCATCGCGCAGCCTATCAATAATAGTGACAATATTATTCCTCCTATGATCCAGATTGGAACAAGGTATTTTTTCATATACTCCTCCGACAAACCTTACTAATTTGTTAAAATCATTATTAATGAATAACACTAATTTTAATGAAATAAGTAAATTCACTTAGCTATTTAATTAAAAAATTCAAGAAAATATTTGTACAATGAGTATAAAAAATAAGCCTAAATTTATAATACAATTGATTGCAAAAAAATTTATTTATTGCTATTAAATTTACATTAATAAATAAAATTTAATTTAATTTAATTTAATTTAATTTAATTTAATTTAATTTAATTTAATTTAATTTTCATTTAGTAATAAATCGTGCGAAAGTTTTTTATTTTCAATAAGTTATTTTTTATGGAAAAATTGATTTTATCTTGATATAAATCAAGATCTATTTATAAAAAATTAATGTTATTCGATCCAATCAAAATAACGTTACTTAAAAAAATAATAATATTAGTTATAGAATAAAATATAAAATATTTAAAACATTTTATTATTTGCTAAGTTGGTTATTTTTTATCATTATCACCGCATTTCCTGTAAAGTATAGCGATGGCAATCCTGCATTGGTTTTCAATTTGACTTGGCTGGTCATAACGTTGTTATGTCTAACAATGCAATATCATAAAAACGCGGTGAAATATGCTGAAGTGATCTATTGAGCCACAATGTCTTGCCTTAGCCAATATAGAAACAGATCAATTATTAAAAAATGCTAAAAATAAAATTTAATAATAGTAGTAAATTAAATAATAAGATTAATGACCGGTGATTTTCATCAATTAAAATAAATTATGTTTAATAATACACCTAACTTGAAATTATTATTTATCAATTTAGTCAGATAAAATGATCAAAAACACAATCTAACTAATTCACGTAACTGCTTATTATTTGTTTATTAAATTTCAAACAACAAATAATCACTATACATAATAAGACCAAAAAATAATAATCACCCTGCACCTATCAAATAGTTAACAATTGTTTATCAATTAAACACTATTTTTTAATGATTATGATTTGATAAGGAGATTAACTATGGCGGTTGTTAGTAAATTTATTCGTGATCTTGATCCAAGAAAAGACATGGAAGAGCAGTTGAAAGAGACTCTCAATATCCTAGTCAAATTGGGAGAAGCCAAATTAGAGAATTTCAAACATGAAATGAATAATTCCTGGCATCAAAGTGATGAAGACAGCTTAGCACCTGGAGTCACCAAAGATTTTCAAACCGAACGTATGCATGTCATGACCAAAACAGATAGTAAAGATGCAGTTGGTAGTGCAATTGCGAAAACCATCGAATCGGCATTCTCGCTTTCGCAAGAACCAAATGGCGAAAAAGTAGGCAAATTTATTGAAGAGCTGGCAACAAATGGTTTAGATGCTGTGCTAGGTTCTGGTTCCGCTTCGGAAGATCAATATAAACAGTATATTATTTATCCAGATAAGGATTTTTTATGTCGCTGTGATATTTGGTATTGGCGTTATAGTATCGAATCGAAAGGCTTTCAAGAAAAACTAGAACATGTCGTTATTTATCGTATGCAATATGGTGCTGTTGATATTTCACGCGTAGTATCATGAACAGAATAGACTTTTACAACGCTTTCTGGCTAAAGAAAGTGATAACGTAACTCAGAATAATAAAAACCACCCGCCACCTAATCTGATTAATTAAGTCATTGATTATCTGACAAAATATAAAAACGACGAAGCAAAAATAGCAATCCTTGTTAAGCAATTATTAATTCCATTAAATGAATATGGAGCTAATGAAGGAGAGAAAATTTCGCCACAACGCCAACAAACTATTGTTGCAGATTGGCTACAATTGGCGATATTAGGTATGCCCTACGATCAATGGCTATCGAAGCAACTCGCTGATAATAAAGCAAACCCTATTTCATTATTGAATTATGCAGATCTAAAAAAATATCAATTCGACCAATTAAACCGTAAAACCGAGTTTGGCTACCTCTCGGCCGAAGCCAAAAATTATTACCAACACCATGTGCTAAAACGAGTGATGCCAACATTGATGTTGCAAGTTAACTCGCCGCTTGAACATGAAAGACTACAAAAAATGACCGTAGATCAAGCGCAATGGGGCTATTTGCATGCCGGTGCGATGCTACTGGTAGAAACGGGTGATGAAATTAATAAAATGTCGCTGGATAATATTATTACCACAGGCATGTTACTCGACAGTCTTTTATTGGCAGAAAACACCTCGGCTGAATATTCTTGTTATTTCAAATTACCCGCCCTCATCCACAACCAGTTGGATGCTGAAAATAAAAAAACGTTTGGCCAAATAACTGAACAAGACAGCCAAGTTATTTATCAGCAATATGTTAATTACTTACATCAATTCAGCCAGAATAATCCCTTTGTTCAACTCAGGCAGTTATTACAGGATTGGCAATGCCGGCCAGCGCTTGCCCGTCAACAATTAAAGCAATATGATATTGCTGAAGATTGGTTAAATAATTACTTATATAAAAATAGAGAGGTTGAATATCCCAATAATCAAGGAGAGATAACGTTATTACCCAATATCGATGAGATTTTTAATCAGCAAAATCAACATATCGCTGATGTTTTTAAGCAAACCTACTATGTTCTTTTACCCCAAGTGTTTAATTCACTGAGTGAAGAAGAACAACAATTTCTACAACAGGCCGAAATAAATCAAGTTAAGGTTGAATATAATGCCCGAGACAATAGCATTCATTCTCTGCCACCCGGCGTAGCCGGGTTAGTTGCTAACAATGGCCTTATTATTCCTGTGCCTGAGGCAATTGATATGCTCAGTTGTTCGTTTAACCGAGAAGAGCGTCTTTATGCCCTGGAAAAAGAGCAAAAAATGGGCAACTATAAATTATCACGCGTTGACCGCAACCGGGAGCTCATCTTTGACTTAATAAAAGATCACAAAAATAGCCGCCATAACAAAAATTTCGCCTTAAAAATCCACTCCCCCATCTTACTAAAAAAGCCGCTGAACAGCCGAAAATAGCGGTAGAATTCGCTTTATCAACGGTTTTTACCCGCTATTCCTCCAATGCCATTTTTGGTACTGATGGGAATTCTCCATTAATGCTGCGCTATTATGCTTATGCCTTAATGGAAAAAGCCCATCAACTCGATCCAACACTGTTGGGTTACCAGATGTTCAAAAATTGGAAAAATCGCTTACTTGGAACAGAAAATGCCTTCACTTGTACCGCACTTTTATATGATATTATGATTATTCATGCAAATGAACAGTGTAAAGAGACCTTGCATAAAATTATCCCTCCAGCCTGGCGGTAAAGTTTTTGCCGGTAAGTGTTTCAATAATAATTGAATAAAAAAACAACCCCTTGGCAAGGGGTTGTTGATGCTTGAAAATAGTTGATATAGGGCAATTAATAGCAATAACTATTTTATTGCATGCTGTTCATTAGATACTGACTGGCACTGAGTGATGCTTTCGCCCCTTCTCCCGCCGCAATAATAATCTGTTTATAGGGAACAGTTGTACAATCGCCGGCAGCAAAAATGCCTTTTATATTGGTTTCACCTTTGTCATCAACCTGAATTTCACCGATTGCATTACGGGTTATTACGCCATCTAACCATTGGGTATTAGGTAATAAGCCAATTTGGACAAAAGTTCCAGCAACCGCTAAATCATTTAGCGAACCATCCAATCGATTTTTATACTGTAAGCCAGTCATTTTTACACCATCCCCTTTTACTGCTAGGGTTTCAGCTTGTAAAATAATATCTACATTGTTTAAACTCGCTAGTTTCTGCTGCAATACCGCGTCTGCTCTCATTTCTGGGGCAAATTCTAATAAAGTCACATGCTCAACAACGCCAGCAAGATCAATCGCGGCTTCAACGCCAGAATTACCGCCACCAATCACAGCGACTCGTTTGCCTTTAAATAACGGCCCATCACAATGGGGGCAATAAGTTACCCCTTTGGTACGATATTCTTTTTCGCCTGGCACATTCATATCACGCCACTTAGCTCCTGTCGCAATAATAATACTGCGAGAACGTAAAGTAGCGCCCGATACGGTTTCAATCTTATGCAACTGACCCACAGTATCGGCAGGAATAAGTTTTGCCACCATTTGTGAATCGATAATATCAATATCATAATCATTAACATGGCTACGTAGTGCAGCCGCTAATTTGGGCCCTTCGGTTCTCGATACAGAAATATAATTTTCAATATCAATAGTATCTAAAACTTGGCCACCAAAACGCTCGCCAATAATACCGGTACGAATACCTTTGCGAGCTGCGTAAATAGCGGCTGCAGCGCCGGCCGGACCGCTACCCACAATCAAGACATCATAAGGTGGCTGCTGATTCAGTTTTTGGACAGTATTTTTTTCAGCATTAACATCAACTTTAGTGACAATGTCACTTAAAGTCATTCTCCCTTGCCCAAACTCTTTACCGTTTAGAAAAACGGCAGGCACTGCCATAATATTTCGTTGCTGTACTTCTGACTGAAAAATAGCCCCA
Source organism: Arsenophonus nasoniae (assembly GCF_004768525.1). Lineage (NCBI taxonomy): Bacteria > Pseudomonadati > Pseudomonadota > Gammaproteobacteria > Enterobacterales > Morganellaceae > Arsenophonus > Arsenophonus nasoniae. The sequence goes on along the minus strand of NZ_CP038613.1, from coordinate 1,794,917 downwards.
TCGATAGCAGTATGCGTAATATTAGGATTTAAAACCGCCATTAAATTTAAAGCTTGGATAACATCTGGGCAATTATGACATGACAATGAATAATAGGTTTCAAAGTGAAACTGTCCTGTTAATTGACGAATTTGATCTAATACTTCTGCCGCTTCTTTCGCAGGATGACCGCCAACATGCAATAGTGCTAAAACTAATGAGGTAAATTCATGGCCTAACGGCAAACCGGCAAACCTTAATCCGCTATCTTTACCCGGATTAGTAATTAAAAATGACGGTTTACGTACCGCTAAGTTATTGTCTGTGATAAAAGTTATTTTATCTGACAGTGTGCTGATATCCTGTAATAATGCGTTTATCTCGGCAGATTTTTCACTCTCATCTAATGTTGCTATTAACTCAACTGGCTGGATTAATTTTTCTAAATAGGCTCTAAGTTGAGATCTCATATTATTATCAAGCATTGCTCTATCCCCGAAAAAAACGGGTGCTAATGCACCCGAATACAGTAAAATTACTCACAAAGTTTTTAATTAGATTTTTCCTACCAAATCAAGTGAAGGCGACAACGTAGCTTCGCCTTCTTTCCATTTGGCGGGGCAGACTTCACCTGGATGGCTTGCGACATATTGCGCAGCTTTGATTTTACGTAATAAATCGGATGCATCACGTCCGATACCCTCAGCAGTAATTTCTACTGCCTGAATAATACCTTTTGGATCAATAATAAACGTACCACGATCCGCTAATCCTAATTCTTTCTGTTCATCATTTTCTTGATACTTACGCATCACTTCAAAATTACGCGTTAATGTCCAACTTGGATCACCAATCATGGTATATTTAATTTTACCAATTGTATCTGAGTGATTATGCCACTCTTTATGAGTAAAATGGGTATCCGTTGAAACAGAATAAATTTCAACGCCTAATTTCTGGAACTCTTCATAGTGATCAGCTAAGTCACCTAATTCAGTTGGGCAAACAAAGGTAAAATCAGCAGGATAAAAGAAAAAAATGCTCCATTTACCTTTAATATCTTTTTCAGATATCTCGATAAATTTTCCATCTTTAAACGCGGTATTTTGAAAAGGTTTAATTTCTGTATTAACCAAAGACATTTTACTGCTCCCTTCTATTTGATATGTATTTAATGTATAAACATAAAGATATAACGTCTAATTCCTTTCTACTATTAATTCAATAGGTATTACCTATTATAAGAAAACATAAGATATAAAAAAACCGATTAATGAGACGATTTTCAATTGAAAATCAGGTGTCTGATTAATTTTAAGGATATCAGTTAGAAAATAATCAGTATCACGACACCAATTGCTAATTACTGGCAAGATCGTTAGGCGTTTTTTGTGCAGTTACCACAATATTGTATGTACATAAAAATGATTGCTTTGGCACTCGATAAAAACTTTGAGGCTGACTAACAGGCTGAATAAGAATATCACCAGCGCGTAATAATTGTTTTTTCCCCCAACTATTAATAAAGGTAAACGCCGATTCGGTTTCAGGTACAACAAAATAATTCATCATTTTACCAGTAGGAACAAAACGTAAATAATTTGGCTTGCCCAACACGGTAACAGGATCATGATAATATTGGTGAAATTTTGCTTCTTCAACCAAATATTGCTCATTACCTGTGGCTGGACAAATATTTTCCACCACCCAATCACCCTCTTGAGCTGGCTGTGATATACCCTCAGTGCCAACGCCTTTAATGATGGTCTTAATAATTTCACCTGGCGTAGCTAGCCGCGCATAGACCGACTTGCTTTTTTGCGCAATGCCAGTTAAGCCTTCTTGTTGTGCTTGCTTGAAATAGGCCAGAATATCTTTTGTCGGATACTGTTCTAACGAAGTTTGTTCATCATAAGCTAAAACTTGTAAAGGTAATAATATAACAAGTAATTTTAGGTAATTAGACTGTTGATTCTTGTAATTTAATAATAAATATTTAATCATAGAATAGCTCTCAGTAAGAAGAAAAAGATACTAAAAAACAATATCAAAAGTGCTCATTAACTAATACAAGTTTACCAATCAAATTACCTGACTCCATAAAACAATGCGCCTTTTCTGCTTGATGGTTAGGAATCTCAATCAATACAGTAAGGCATTAATGGAGGTGTTTTGAACTCAATATTTCTATTAAATTCTGACAGTTTTCTCGTTGATTAACCATGAGAACAGTAATTCGGTTAAATTATCATCTAAAAGCCTAATAATAGGCACACTGCTCCTAGGCTGCGGTTTGTAACCATCGTTTTTTGACCATTTTATCCCGCCTTTCTGACAGTAAAGTGACGGCGTGTATTCCTTTTTCCGCACTCATAAACCGCAATCGGTTTCCACATAAAATACATTGGTACGGGTCAGTATTTAAAAAACCTTTGATAAGGGCCCCAAACCCAGGTTTTTCAGGCACATTAGGAGATATCATGTCTAACGCCTCATACACCTTCGGTAATAAGCACCCGCGTTTGCGATTGGCTAAAAAACCGTAATAACGGATCATCTTAAAATGTCGCGCAGGGATATGACTGACATAACGCCGTATCATTTCTTCTTGGGATAAGGTCTGTCGTCTGTATTGTTGGCTGTGGTGGTCATAGTAATGATGAACCACGGTGCCGCCGCTGTAGTGTTTCAATTGAGAAGCGGAGATAGGGGGACGTTTAAGATAACGGCCCAGATATTTCACATTATGCCAGGCCCCGCGTGTCTTTTTGGCAAAATGTACTTTCCAATAACGTTGAAACTGGGCATTGAGGTAACGGCACCAGGTCTGATAATTGCGAATGTGCCCGAAGCCAGGCAATTTATTGGGTTGTAACTGAAAATAGTTATCCCTAAGGAGTCGAATGACCGCACTGCGCCAGACCTTTTCAACGTCTTTCTTTTTAAAGAAAATCGGTTTCCAGGTGTCATATTGAGTGAGTCCCCCACGCGTGACGGATAAATGAATATGCGGATGTTGATTGAGTTGGCGACCGTAAGTATGCAGCGCACAAAAAATGCCAATTTCGAGGCCTTGGCGCTTGGCGTGTTTGAGCATGGCGCGGGTTGCACAGCGAAAGAGTTGGTTGAGCAAGTACCAGTTATTGTTAAAAAAAGGCCAAAGTAGGTGAGGCATAGTGAGGGTAATATGTTGCCATTCGCAATCCGGCAAAATATGGCGCTGCTGGGCAATCCACTGTTCGGTGCCTTTGAGGCCACACGCACTGCAGGCTTTGGATTTACAGGTTTGACAAAAGAAGCGTGAATGAGAGCATTCAGGTGAAGAACAGCAATAACGGCGAACGCCCATAGCGCAGGTGCTGCAGGCGAGCATCTTTTCGACAGAGAGTAGTTGCCATTCATCTACGTGATTATTTTCGATGAAAAGGTTCCATCCGTCATCGTATTGAAATAGCAGTTTTGCAGGTCTGGGGATGTACATAGAGCAGAGTATAAAAGACGAGAAGGGAATTGCCTAGAAATAGAGCGCCTTTGCCGCGATGCTCACGCCAAAGGCGTGCTTATGTTCTTCTAAGGGATACGTTTTAGCAATAATGGGTTTAATTTTACCTGAATAAATAAGTGGCCAAACCTTATTTTCTAACTCTTTAGCAATGGCTATTTTTTCCACTAACGTCCTTGCTCGCATTGTTGAACCGGTATGAATTAATTGCTTAACCATTAATGGCATCAAATTTACCTGCTGAGGTGCCCCACGCATCATACCAACTTGAATGATACGGCCATATTTAGCGGCAATTTGATAATTTTTATTCACATAATCGCCACCAATCAGATCAACAACCATATTGACGCCTTTATTTTGGGTATATTCAGCTATTTTTTCAGCAAAATCTTCTGTCATATAGTTAATCACTTTATCAGCACCTAAAGAAGAAGCCACCTTCATTTTTTCCACTGAACCAACAGTAGTAAATACTTTAGCACCAAAAATTTTTGCTAACATAATAGCGATACTACCAATACCAGAGGTACCACCATGGATAAGAACAGTTTCATTTTTTTTAAGTTGACCAATTTGAAAAACATTAGCCCAAACAGTAAAAAAGTTTTCTGGCAGTGCCGCGGCTTCGATATAACTGAGATCACCAATAGGTAAAGCGATAGCTTCATGCACCAAACAATATTCAGCATATCCTCCTCCGGCAACTAAAGCACAAACTTTATCGCCGTTTTTCCAACGCTGACAACCTTCTCCGACACTAACCACTTGACCAGAAATTTCTAATCCTGGTATTGGAGATGCATCTGCTGGAGGTGGATAAACTCCCATACGCTGAAAAACATCTGGACGATTGACACCCGCAGCGGCAACCTTAACAAGCAAATGAGATTTTGGTGGTTTTATTAGTGGTAATTGGCTGGGTTTAAGTTTTTCCGGACCTCCTGGCCCCACAATTTCGATGGCAAGCATCGTTTTTGGTAAAGCATCTATATGATGGTGCGGCATTCAATAATAACTCCGTTGCTGAGCCAATCAACTGATTATTGTACTTGATAGCCGTAAATTTTTCCTCTAATAATTTAACTAATATTTAATATTATATTTTGACTAATAGAAAGTTTGATCAGAAATGCCACTGAGCAATGACGTCAAATTTAGTTAATTTATAATTAATACCATCTATTTCGTTAAGAAATCTCGTTCCAAGACTAACTTTATGATTTATTTTAAACTCAATTTCCATAGCATCAAAATTTTTCATTCTATTTAATTGTCTACTACTAACAAACTGATTTAAATTATTAAAATAAAATTTCTTTGTACTATTTTTTGTAATAAAATTGACCTTCAACTTATCATTTACATTATTTTTTTGTTGTTTTAAACAGGCTTTAGTGACAGCGTCACTAACTGAGTTACATATATTACTTATCGTTAAATTGGCTGGCAATTTATATTGATTTTTAATATCAATAAGATAATTTATATAACACTTCATTGACATAGATTTTATTGGCGTTTTTTTGTTTGTCTGTAAAATGGGTCTAAACTTCGTTTTTTGACTAAAAACGTCATTTTCGTTACTAAGTTGTGGATAAAAATTATCAGCCCAGCGTTGCTGCACTAAGAATGGACATGATATTGCTTGCGGATAAGAAAAAAATAGCGTTCCAGCATAATAGTTATTAGTCTGCAATATGATGATAATAGCAATGCCTAACTGCCAACCTTTCACTATTCAACGCCTCTAAACTGTTTTCTATAAAAAAATAATAAAACACCAATAAAACTATTTCTATAAGTTATTAGTTGGTAAAATTTTAAAAAAACGTCGTTTCTAAATTATATATTGATTAATAAAGGCTTTCAGAATAAATATGTTTTATAATAAAAAACGTTATTAAGTAATATTATTGGAAAATAAACTTTACTAAAAACAAATAAATAAAGTTTAAAATTATAAATAACCACATTTTCAAAACTAATTAAAAATTAATATATTATTAGACAAAATTTGATTTTATTTTTACTTTTCTATAAGTTATAACAATTAGCTTAAGTAAAATAAATGACTGTCAAGTGAACTGTTTATATTGATAATATTAGTTAAATAAAAATACAACTAATTATTAATTCTTTTACTCAAGCGTAGAATATGTGTTAAAATTGACTAAAATCAATATTTCTTATCATAATGAGTCAAGTAATATGATCCCAGAAAAACGCGTTGTTCGCCGAATCCAGTCTGGTGGCTGCGCTATCCATTGCCAGGACTGTAGTATTAGCCAGCTTTGTATTCCATTCACATTGAATGAACATGAACTGGATCAACTCGATAATATTATTGAACGTAAAAAACCAATCCAAAAAGGGCAAACCCTATTTAAAGCGGGTGATGAATTAAAATCACTTTATGCCATCCGAGCAGGTACTATAAAAAGTTATACTATTACCGAGGAAGGTGATGAACAAATTACCGGTTTCCATTTAGCCGGTGATCTTGTAGGTTTTGATGCTATTATCCATAATCAACATCCAAGTTTTGCTCAAGCTCTTAAAACTTCAATGGTTTGTGAAATTCCTTTTGAAAAACTCGACGATCTTTCAGGTAAAATGCCTAATTTGCGGCAACAAATAATGAGATTAATGAGTGGTGAAATTAAGGATGATCAAGAAATGATATTACTGCTTTCGAAAAAAAATGCGGAAGAAAGATTAGCTGCTTTTATTTATAATCTATCACGCCGTTTTGCTCAACGTGGTTTCTCAGCAAAAGAATTTCGCCTAACGATGACTCGAGGTGATATTGGTAATTATCTCGGTTTAACCGTTGAAACAATTAGTCGTTTATTGGGTCGCTTCCAAAAAAATTATACTCTCAGTGTCAAAGGTAAATATATTACAATTAATGATATGTATAAGCTGACCGAAATTGCGGGTAAAACCTCAGCTTAAACAACATTCATAAATGTAGGCCAGATCACATTAACTTATTATTTTTTTGTGATTTGGCTAAGCTACTATCTATTATCCTAACCCATATTGGTTTATCTTTAGTGATATAAATGTTGTTCAGCCTCTAAGAGGAACCATTATGGCTAATTACCGGAATCTGTTAGTTGCTATCGATCCAAATCAGGATGACCAACCTGCACTCCGACGTGCTGTATATATAGTACAACGCAATGGTGGACGCATTAAGGCTTTCTTGCCGATCTATGATCTCTCTTATGACATGACAACCTTATTATCCCCTGAAGAACGCAATGCAATGCGCAAAGGGGTTATCAGTCAGCGAAAAGTATGGATAAAACAACAAGCACACTACTACTTAGAAGCGGGGATTGATATTGAAATCAAAGTGATCTGGCATAACAAACCTTATGAAGCAATTATTCAAGAAGTTGTTGCCGATAAACATGATTTATTATTGAAAATGGCTCATCAAAATGATCGTTTTGATGCCATGATATTTACCCCCCTTGATTGGCATTTACTACGTAAATGTCCTTGTCCAGTCTGGATGGTAAAAGACAAAGAATGGCCTAACGATGGAGCTATTGTTGTTGCGGTTAATTTATCTAACGAAGAATCCTATCATGAGAAACTTAATATTAAATTAATTAAGGAAACAAAAAATATCAGTCATAGGATTGTTAAAAGTCCACATATACATCTCGTGAGTGCCTACCCTGTTGCCCCGATAAATATTGCTATTGAATTACCGGACTTTAATCCAAATATCTACAATCAGGCCTTGCGTGGTCAGCATCTTATTGCGATGAAAAAATTAAGACAAAAATTTACCATAGATGAAAAAGATACTCATGTTGTTGAAGGACCCGTTGAGAAAATAATCCCTGAAATCTGTGACGAATTACATGCAGGTATTGTTGTACTGGGTATTTTAGGCAGAACAGGTATTTCAGCGGCGTTTTTAGGCAATACCGCTGAACAGATCATTGATAAGTTAAAATGTGATTTATTAGCCATTAAACCTGATGGTTTTGTTTGTCCAATAAATCCAGCAAATGGCCCTATCAAATAGAGCCATCAGATTATTAAAAATCTTATAAAGCACGCAAAATAGCTTCTACGCTTACTTTTGCATCACCGAATAACATTTGGGTATTTTCTTTAAAAAATAACGGATTCTGAACGCCGGCATAACCCGTGTTCATTGAGCGTTTAAATACAATCACATTTTTCGCTTTCCAAACTTCCAGGACAGGCATACCCGCTATTGGACTCTTAGGATCATCTTGTGCTGCTGGATTAACAGTATCATTTGCCCCAATCACTAATACCGTGTCTGTACTAGCAAAATCCTCATTTATTTCATCAAGCTCTAAAACGATATCGTAAGGTACTTTTGCTTCAGCTAATAATACATTCATATGACCAGGCAAACGTCCCGCAACAGGATGGATCGCAAAACGAACATTAATCCCTTTTTCACGTAATTTTAGGGTAATATCGTGGATGGGATATTGAGCCTGCGCCACCGCCATTCCATAACCAGGAGTAATAATTACCGAATGGGAATTTTTTAATAATTCAGCCACCTCATCCGCTGTGGTCTCACGATAATTTCCTTGGCTATGCTCATCATCCACTAATATGCCATCAGTGCCAAACCCGCCAGCAATGACACTAATAAACGAACGATTCATGGCTTTACACATAATGTAAGATAAAATCGCACCTGAAGAACCCACTAGCGCCCCAGTAACAATTAGCAAGTCATTACTCAACATAAAACCCGCAGCAGCAGCGGCCCATCCTGAATAAGAGTTCAGCATTGATACCACAACTGGCATATCTGCACCACCAATTGAGGAGACTAAATGCCAGCCAAATGCTAAAGCAATGATGGTCATCATTAATAAGACAAATACTTGCAAGCCAATAGCTGTCGTTTTGACAAAAATAACTAGCAAAATAAATGAAATTAATAACGCCAATAAATTAAGTTTATGGCGATTAGGAAGCATTAAGGGTTTAGATGCTATTTTGCCGCATAATTTACCATAAGCAACAATTGAGCCAGTAAATGTTACTGCCCCAATAAAAATACCCAGGAAAATTTCTGTCAGATGAATATTTTCCATTATATTATCTGAAAATACTTCATGAGCAATAAAGCTATTAAAACCGACTAAAACAGCCGCCAAACCGACAAAACTATGCAAAATAGCAACCAGTTCTGGCATCTCAGTCATGGCAACTTTATTTGCTAAACGCACCCCAATAACGCCACCAATAACCATTGCAATAATAATCCAGCCAATATTATGTGCATCGGGACCTAAGATAGTTGCAATTAAAGCGATTGCCATACCGGTAATACCCAATATATTACCGCGCTTAGAACTTTCGAGACGAGACAAACCAGCCAGGCTGAAAATAAATAAGATAGCCGCCACAATATATGCTGCTGTCACCATTCCACTAGACATAATTTAAACTCCTTATCCTTTACGGAACATTTTCAGCATACGTTGCGTGACTGTAAATCCACCAAAAATATTGATACTAGCAATTAGTACTGCAATAAATGAGAAGAAAGTAACCCAACCACCGCTACCAATTTGCAATAATGCACCTACCACAATAATACCGGAAATCGCATTAGTTACTGACATAAGTGGCGTATGAAGTGAATGGCTGACATTCCATACAACGTAGTAGCCAACAACACATGCCAGCGCAAATACGGTAAAATGAGAAAGAAAATCTTTAGGTGCTACACGCGCAAAACCGCTAAAAAGTATAATTGCCAACATTAAAGAAATATATTTTAGCCAGGGAGAGATTTTTCTCGCTGCCGGTTTTTCTTCATATTTTATCAGTTGATTTTTTGTTTGCGGTTGTTGAGATACGTGAATCGGTGGAGACGGCCAGGTAATTTCTCCTTCTCTAATAACAGTGACTGCACGCACAACAATATCATCAAAATCAATGGCTAGTTGACCATTTTTTTCTTTACAAAGCAGTTTGATTAAATTAACGATATTAGTTGCGTATAGTTGTGAAGATTGTGTCGGTAAACGACTTGGTAAATCGGTATAGCCAATAATTTTAACTTCATGATCAGTAACGATCAGTTTATCTGCTTCGGTTAATTCGCAATTTCCGCCCGACTGCGCGGCTAAATCAACAATTACACTACCAGGCTTCATCGAGTCAACCATCTCTTTGGTAATCAATTTTGGCGCAGGTTTTCCTGGTATCAATGCGGTGGTAATAATAATATCCACGTCTTTTGCTTGTTTAGCGAATAAAGCCATTTCAGCTTGAATAAAAGCCTCGGACATCTCTTTAGCATAACCATCGCTGCTTGCTGAATCCTGTTTAAAATCCAATTCAAGATACTCAGCCCCCATGCTTTGTACTTGTTCTTTTACTTCTGGTCTGGTATCAAATGCTCGCACAATAGCCCCAAGACTACCTGCTGCACCTATTGCGGCTAAACCGGCAACACCTGCGCCAATAACCATTATTTTAGCTGGCGGCACTTTACCAGCTGCTGTAATTTGACCCGTAAAAAAACGCCCAAATTGATAGGCTGCTTCTACCACTGCGCGATAACCGGCAACATTAGCCATAGAACTTAGTGCATCAAGTGACTGAGCCCAGGAAATGCGTGGCACCGCATCCATTGCTAATACGGTAATTTTACGGGCTGCTAATTTTTGCATTAAATCTGGCTGTTGGGCCGGCCAAATAAAGCTAACTAATATTGCCCCCTCTTTGATAAGAGCGATTTCTGTTTCTAGCGGCGCATTAACTTTAAAAATAATATCCGCATCCCACACAGATTGTTGCTCGACAATTTCAGCGCCAGCTTGCTTAAAAGCAGCATCTTCGAAACTAGCAAGATGGCCTGCTTCTCGTTCAACAACGACAGAAAAACCTAATTTAATTAGCTGCTTTACTGTTAATGGTGTTGCTGCAATACGTGCTTCATTGGTAATTCTTTCTTTCGGTACACCAATACGCATAATGATCCCTTCTAGTTCAAAGTTGCTTGATGTTTCTTCCCAGCTTACATAACTAATTATATTATATATATCTGTTATATTGAGTGAAAAACATTGTTGAAACCTACTGAAAATAGTAATCATGAGCCATAATTTATCGGATTTCCACGACATTAAATTAAATTTTTTTGGCAAAAAATGATATTAGTCAAATAGCCTACGACTTGATATTAATTTATAAAAATAATTAGCAAAAGTAGTGAGTATTCAACTAAATTAATAGTTTCACAAGAAAACAATGGGACAATTGCTGTTATTACATGTAATAATTATTATCTGTATGATACGACTATTAATTCAGCACTTTGATAGTAAATTGTGTAATGCGGAAGGATTTTGTATGAAGCTTAAAATAACGGCCATCACAACTGCGGTACTTTCACTAAGCAGTATAATAAGTGTGCAAGCCGCTGTAGAATTAACACCGGAACAAGCTCAAGAATTAAAGCCTTACCAAAGGATCGCTGTCACAGGCCGCTTTAATGCCATTTATGAAGCATCCGATGCAGTTTCTCGCCGAGCAGATAAAGAAGGCGCCTATTCTTACTATATTCAAAGCCTAGATGATGTAGGTGATAGTGGTAATTTACGGGTAGTTGCCGATTTGTATCGCAAAGATGCGACAAAAGTAACCCAACTCCCCTATCGTATCTTTGCTGGCATCAAAGAATTACCTAAAACAGAAGCAGTAAGATTATTGCCATTTGATACTGTGACTGTCAGTGGTTTGTATAGCTCTGAAGCCGCACTTAATGAGGCGCTCGCTAAAAAAGCTAAGAAAAAAGGTGCTGCTTATTTTTATGTCGTCCGTAATGTTGCTTTAAATGATGGCGGTAACACACTTGCTACTGCTTATATTTATGCCGCAAATGCGCCACAACGGATAGTGCAAAATGATAACGCTGTAGTACCCGCAGATACAGAAACGGGTAAAGCCTTATTAGCTAAAGGAGGCGAAGCAGCCAAAAAAGTGATCATACCTGGGGTGGCTTCATCTTCGGCACCGAAGGAAAGCGTAGGCCACTTTTTTGAAACGTCAATGTCAGGTTCGGGTAAAACCAACGTAACACTACCTAGTGGATATCAAATTGAAGAAGTTAATAAAGCAGCAGCTGCGCAGATGGTCCCTTTCGATTCAATTACTTTCTCAGGTTTCTATACTTCTACTCCTGAAATAAGATATCAAATTGCTAAACGTGCAGAGAAAAAAGGCGCAAAATATTTTCATATTACACGTGAATGGCAAGCTAATGGTGGTAGTGTTACAATTAGTGCAGATCTTTATAAGTAACAAAATTTGAATGTTATCTTATAGTTAAATAAATAAGTATTTTAACGGACAAAATTTTCCGTTTTTCTTTTGTGTAATAGATAAGATAATAAATAACAATTTTTCAACAAAAATAAAGCGAATATTTTTTTCTTTTTTGTGCATATTTAACGATTGCATATCATGTTCCATAACCGTAAAATTCTGCTAAATTTTCTCTTTCTATCTAATTCAAGCCAGTTTGGTTTTTTACTATCGAAACAAATTGTTATTAACGGCATAAACCAAATTATGGCAAATAGATTTTAGGATATTTTCTTTGAAAAATAAAAAATTAAATCTGACCGCTTTAACCGCATTAGTTTTAAGCTCAATGGTTGGAGCGGGTGTTTTTAGTCTGCCGCAAAATATGGCTGAAGTCGCTAGCCCCTTAGCACTTATGATAGGTTGGAGTATCACAGGTATTGGCATTTTATTTCTTGCCATATCTTTGCTGTTACTTTCTCGCATTAGACCTGATCTAGATGGAGGAATTTACACTTACGCTAAAGAGGGTTTTGGCGAACTTGTTGGTTTCTGTTCCGCCTGGGGCTATTGGCTATGTGCTGTTATCGCTAATGTTTCCTATTTGGTCATCGTCTTTGCCGCCCTGAGTTTTTTTACTGATCACTCAGATAATATTATTTTTGGTGATGGGAATACTTGGCAATCTTTGATTGGTGAATCTATCTTACTTTGGATCATTCACTGGTTAGTATTAAGAGGTACACAGACTGCCGCCGGTATCAATAAATTAGCAACTTTCGCTAAATTGATTCCTCTTAGCCTGTTTATCATTCTAGCGATTTTTGCGTTTAAGATAGATATCTTTCAATTTGATTTTAGTGGCGTTGAAATAGGCAAACCCATTTGGCAACAAGTCAAAAATACTATGTTAATTACGCTATGGGTATTTATTGGTATTGAAGGGGCTGTGGTTGTTTCAGCGCGTGCTCAAAGACGTAAAGATGTTGGTTTGGCAACGTTACTTGCTGTAATTTCTGCCTTAAGTATTTATATATTAGTTACCTTGCTCTCCTTAGGCATAGTTCCTAGAGCTGAACTTGCTGAAATGAAAAATCCCTCGATGGCATCACTTATGATCAATATGATGGGAAATTATGGCGAGATTATCATTGCAGCTGGTTTAATTCTTTCTGTTTGCGGTGCTTATTTGAGCTGGACAATTATGGCGACAGAAATTCCTTATATTGCTTCACTACATGGCTCATTTCCTAAAATATTTAAATATCAAAATAAAAATAACGCCCCCTCTTCATCTCTTTGGCTTACAAACGGCGCTGTACAATTATCATTAATATTAATTTGGTTGAGTGGTAGCAACTACAATATGTTATTAACCATAGCCTCTGAAATGATTTTAGTGCCTTATTTTCTAGTGGGTGCTTTCCTAATCAAAATCTCTTTTGAGCGCAATAACAAAGGATTACTGATTATCGGTACAGTAACCAGTTTATATGGTTTATGGCTTCTTTATGCTTCAGGAACCATCAACCTGCTTTTATCTGTTATTCTTTACATGCCTGGTTTATTTATCTTTCTCTATGCTCAAAAGCAAAATAATAATAAAAAATCACTTAGCCGCTTAGAAAAAAGTGCAATAGTAATAATTATTTTCTCTTCTATTCCTGCATTTTGGTATTTACTTCATATTTAATCAAAGAAATTTAATGATAATCAACATAATCACCTAGTTGTAATTATGTTGATTATTGCCATTTAAATAACAAATTTTCTACTTAGAAAAAATCTATCTCGTTGCTTATTAAGATAGGTTTTAGTTTTACCAATAAAAGCATGTTGTAACTAAAATGCAGTTTGCCTTATGATTTGGAATAGATGGAATTCATTTGGAAAACGGAAAAACTGTTTTCATACAGAGTTGGATCAGTTGCCTATATCGATCAATACTTGTCAGAACAAAAAACCAGAAACTCTTTTGGCCTCTATTCTTTAATAGCAATTATCAGATATGTAGTCTTCAAACATCTAACATTTTTATGTTTACATTTCTTAGCATCTAAATGTATGAGTAGTTTAAAAAGAACTAAGATCCATGACAATCTTACCGAAGCGTTCATTTTCCTGAAGTGTCTTTAGTGCTGTTTTGTAGTCTTCCACACTAAACACACTCTCAACTGCCGGCTTAATTTCACCAGTGGTTACTTTATCAATAATTTGGTTTAGTATTGTCGATGAACCGTGAGCAACAAATAAGTATGGAACGTGTTTATCTGATACTTTAGCTTGAGCTTCTGAGTCAATATCTAATTGCGGATTACTATTAACAAATACACCATTATTATTAAGCAAATGAATTGCCTGTTCAAACTTAAGTACTTTCGCTAAGTCAAATATAATGTCAAAGGAATCATTAAGTTCAAATACACTTTTTTCTCTGTAAGAATAAATTTTATCTGCACCCAACTCTTTTAAAAATGGGACAGCAGATGGCCCCCCAATAGCAGTGACTTTTGCTCCCGCATTTTTTGCTATCTGAACCGCATAAGAACCGACTCCTCCATTTGCTCCTATAATCAAGACATTATCACCGTTTTTAATTTTAGCTAGCTCAACCAGTCCTTTATAAGCAGTTTCACTTCCGATCGGCAATGACGCTCCATTTGTGAACTTAATAGATTCTGGCAAAATTGATAAATAATCCTCATTTGCCGCAACTAATTCTGCCATTGCTTTTTCATCTTTTGTAAAGTCTATACTGCCGGCTACACGATCACCCTTTTTAAATTTCTTACCGTCCGTTAAAACCACTCCTGAGAACTCCAGACCAAGATAGATATTGCATCCTTTAATGTACTCCTTTAGGCTTAGCTGATCATTATTCCTAATAAAATCCAATTCCCATGCACTTAAAGGCACAGCCATAACCTTAATCAGAACTTCTCCTGCTTTTACGACTGGATCTGGTACTTCTCCAATCATAAATTTCTCCACGCCTTTCTTATTAAAATCAATTACAAAACCTTTCATTAAAGAGATCCTCATAATTCATATGTGAACATAACAGAGGGTTATATTTCCCAGGACACAAAGTAACACCACGAAAAATAGTTGTCAAATGATAACTATTATTTGACACTTATTGCCCTTATAGCCATGCTACATCAAAAAGACGCTTATCTTTTTTTATGTTAATGTATAGGCTATTTTAAGGAGTACCCATGCATCATCTTTACAAACAGTTTATGCTTTTTACCACCTCTTTTTATGAGGTTATAGATGTACTTACACGTGATCTTGAGCTGGACGGTATGACGAGGGTTCAGTTTAATATTTTGCAACAAATTGCTCTTGAACAACCAATTACATTAAGTCAAATTAGCTATTGCCAAAATATGTCATTACCTAATGTAAGTCGTGAAATTAGAAAATTTATCAAAAATGGATGGGTTTACAAATTTAAAGATAATCAAGATAAACGAAAAACATTTTTGATGCTTGATCAGGCTGGAATAAAAATTACCAAAATTATTTTCTCTCAAATGGAAAAACGATTTTTAACCACTATAGATAAGAGATGTGATACTAATCAGATTAATATCTCAAACTCAATTGATAATATATCTGAACTTCTTTTTAAACCAATCATATCCTCGAAAAAATAAATTAAACGTAATTTGTAGGAGGAGCTCACAATTGTTTTAATTTATGACTTTCACTCTGAGAATGGTTTATGGTGTAGTGTTAAATTCTCTGACTATTGCGCTAATGCTTGTGGCCGAATTAATACGCTCTATAACGCTTGCTGCTATTCTGGATTAAAAACTGGACGATGATTTAAAACGTTTTCATATTACTTATACCCTCACGAATCCAGAATGTCTGCATTCATGCAGCAGATCGCGTTCAAATTCAGTGACTGCAGCTCATTTTCTCCTCTAGTCTGGTAAGAACTACGCTTCTAATAGCCAGAAAATACACGCAAATTTCTAAATCTAAAGTCACAAGTTGCTGAACCGTTTTTCTTATGTCTAGCGCATGACGCCCAAAACGTTAAAAATTCGTTATGATTAGTAAATTTTCTGATCAATATTTTTCATCGTGGCATAAATACTTCCCTCAAATATAGTTTTTCTTAGTTACGATCTTTACACTGAACGAAACCGACCGGTTTTGTACATGCTTTCGTACAGAAAATAACACTAGCAAATAACAGAGTAGGACAGTAAAGCCTAAACGATTTGTAGGTCGTAAACCCAGCATTATGCAAAAACTCGTGACATGGACCAAGATTCTTGCTGACAAAAACAATACTTCTCACAAGGTCATAGTACCCAGAGTAGCTTTCTGATTAAGGATTGAAGCTGATTTATGGTATGAATATGCATTCAGTTAATAAACTGGCTGGGAACGTATTAATCTAAGAAAAATTATATCTGACGTAATAACTTCTTAACTGGGATTAGTAAAATACTGTCCATTACGCGCTGTCGACATCGTTCTGTACAAAAATAGTCTTGACGTGAAATATTGTCAGATTTCCAACTGAACCACAGATTAATTGCTATCTTTCATATTTTATAAAATAACTATCATTCAATATGACAGGATAATTATTTTATAGTAAGGAAATTAGTTTTTAATTCTATGCATTTAATATTATTTTCAATACCTTATATTACTTTATTTCACTTATATTAAAGAAAAGATAATTGTTATTTTTTTGTTAAAAATACCTCTTATCTTAAATAAAAATAGCAGTATTCTTACAATTTAAAATAGTAATAATATTCGTTGTTCAATTCCAAAAATAAAGGTAAAACTTATGTATAACTTATTGATGGCAAGCTTATTGTTAATGTTTTCTTTGTTTCAATTTTCTGTTCATGCCTAGGATGGAAATATTAAATTTACCGGTGAAATTATTCAGTCATCTTGTACATTTAAAGCACTTACTAAAGATCAGACAGTATCATTAGGTACGGTGGCAACCAATAGTTTTAAAAAAGCACATGACACTGCCTCACCAACCGCTTTTAATATTGAAATCAACAATTGCCCGCATAATAGTCAAGAGGTTTTTGTCATATTTGATGGTGTTAAAGATGAAATAAATAATGAGTTGTTAGCTATTAAAGAAGGTAATGGTTATGCGACAGGCGTTGCAATTGGTATCTATAATAATGATAGTGAACGCCATATCCCAATAAATAATAAAACCAATGTTTATTCTATTACTGATAAGCTAGCTAGCCTAAAATTTATTGCAAAATATGTAGCGACAGAAAATATTGTTTTACCTGGAAGAGTAGAAGCTAATGCTCATTTTACATTAGTCTATAATTAAATAGGAAAAAATTTTCTATTTTTCTGCACTATTTATTTTCTAATTAAATAAAATCATTAGATAGAAATAGGATTACTTTACCATCTAAATATTTTTATTATTTGATTTAGTCTAATATGAATAAATTCATTAATTCAACAAACAAATAATATTTATAATTAAATTAATATGCAAAAATTTATTTATAATAAAAATTTAACGCTCCCTTATTTGTCATTTCATTTGCACTAATTATATTTGTTTATAAAAAATAACATTAATCATTAAATAAAATTTGTTATCTATTAAAAAATACCTATTGTTTTTTTAAAAAAAAGTATTAATATTCTCCTGGCTGAAAATAGTATGTTAATTTTTTATAAAATTAGCTGGTTTTATAATTTTATAATATAAATCATTTGATTAAATTATGTTTTTATTAAATTAAGGATTAGTAATAATATGCGTAAGTTATTAATGGCATTATCATTGTCAGTGACTTTTTTGTCTCAATTTTCTGCTTATGGCAGTAGTGGCTCGATCATTTTAAATGGACAACTTATTGGTTCTACCTGCCAAGTCACCGCAAATACGAAAAATCAAACCGTTATCTTAGACACATTATCAATAAACAATTTTCAGAAGAAAAATGATACATCAATTGGCAAATCTTTCAATATTGCATTATCGCAATGCCAACCGACAGATAATATCAGCGTTGTTTTCCATGATGCTAAAAATGGTCTTACAGAGGATGGATTAATAGCTAATCAAACTGGTAATGATTATGCAAAAGGTATCGCAATTGGCATTTATGATAATGATAATAACCCCATTAAAATGAATGAAAAAATAGCGGTAGATGTAGATAATAACAATAGTACCCGCAATTTAGCACTTATCGCAAAATACGTCGCTACAGGAAATGAAGTTGAAGCAGGAAAAGTGACTTCAACGGTTAACTTTACCATAACTTATTAACTAGCTAATAGCAGGAACAATAGAAAATTTGTTATTGTTCCTATCTTGCCGAGATAAGAAAATGCAATATCTTTTATTATCATTAATTATAGTTATATTTTCTTCGTCATCACTTGCTAATGTGATTATCGGAGGCACCCGCGTTATTTATCCTTCAGATAAACGTGAGGTTTCGATTGCGATAAACAATTTAGACAAAGAGAATTTATTTTTAATTCAATCATGGATTGAAGACAAAGATGGTAATAAAGTTGATGATTTTATTATAACGCCACCCTTATTCAAATTATTGCCAAAAAAAGAAAATAAAATAAGAATCATTAATTCAACAAATCAATTACCAAATGATAGAGAGACTGTTTATTGGTTAAATATAAAATCAATTCCGGCATTGAAAAAAAGTGATGAGAACCGCTTAAACATTATATTAAAATCAAGGCTTAAACTTTTTTATCGGCCCAAAGAAATAATTAACGAATCAACTGAAATATATAAAAAAATAGAATTCAAACAACTAAATAAACAACTTGTTGTTCATAATCCAACAGCTTTTTATATTAATTTTAATTCGATAAAAATAGGAAAATTTAAAATAGAATCCCATGGTATGTTACCACCATATAGTCAGAAGAAATGGCAAATTAAGCCAAGTACAAATAACAAAATAGACTGGTCATTTATTAATGATTACGGTGCCATTGTAGAAACAATTAGCCTATTAAATGATAATAACAATGAACAAAAAAAATAAAATCAGATATTATACCTCTCCCATATATTTTAGTTTATTATTTAATATTTCCTCTAATTTATACGCTAAGAATGATGATTACTATTTTGATGTGGAAGCAATTGAACATGATAAAAAATCATCCATTAACCTTGCTTATTTTCTAACAGATAATAATCAGTTAGCGGGCGTATATAGAGTAGATATTTTTATTAACAACAAAAACGTGGCCACCCAGGATATTACTTTTATCAATGATGAACAAGGCAAGCTTTATCCTATCGTCAATAGCAATCTATTAAATAATTGGGGAATTGATGAGAATTTTATTAAGCAAAAAATTATTAATCAATTAGCTGCCGATACGATAATTGATTTCTGGCAACAAAATAAATTAGCTATTAGCGCTGAATTTGATTTTAATCAGCAAAGTTTATATCTCACTTTTCCACAAATAGCGTTAAGAAAAAATCAACAAATATTAGCATGGCAATCAGGGGTGCCGGCGTTTTTTGTTAATTATCGTTATCAAGGTGCCAATACTTGGATAAAAAATAGTTCTGATAAGCAAAATCATTTTATGGGTTTACTGATAGGCGCTAACTGGCAAGCCTGGCGATTACGCCATTATGGTAGCTATTCTTCCCACTATCACTGGCAAAACTATCGCACCACACTTTCGCGTGATATTCATGCAATCCATAGCCAATTAAGTTTAGGTGAAAATTATACTTCTTCAATACTGTTTGAGCGTTTTCAATTTAAAGGCTTACAATTACAAAGTGACGATAGCATGCTACCCGACAATGCCAAAGGCTACGCTCCAATAATCCAGGCTATTGCCGAAACCTACGCAACTGTCACTGTATTACAAAATAATATTCCCATCTATCAAACCTATGTGCCGCCGGGTCGTTTTGTGATTAACGATCTGCTTCCATCTTATTCTAATGATAGACTTAAGATAATTATTGATGAAAGTAATGGTAAACAACGAATAATTTATCAACCATACACGACTTTACCCAATATGTTACGGGTCGGTCGTTTCCGTTATGCGCTTAATCTTGGTCAATATTCCCCTTCAACTATCAGTGCCTATAAAGCCAAATTTATTCAGTTTGATTATCAATATGGTTTAACAAATTACCTAACGCATTATGGTGGAATAATTATTGCCAACAATTATTATTCGAATGCGTTAGGATTTGGGGGTAATGTAGGTGAATTGGGTGCGGTTACTTTCGATGCTATCTATGCAAAGGCAAAAGAAGTAAAAAAATCCTATGACGGCGGTTACGCCTATCGTTTTCAATATGGCAAATATTTTTCTACCACCAATACCCAATTAACATTAGCAGGCTACCGATATAGCCAAAAAGATTTCTTAACATTTAGTCAGGCTAATAAACTTAAAAATAGCCCTTTTCCGCACTTTTACTACGCTAAGAAAAGTCAGTTGCAACTTAATATTAGGCAACATTTAGCTAGCTGGGGCGCTATCTACTTATCCGCTTATCAGAAAAACTATTGGAATTATGATGATACAGAGGAAAGCTACGCGGTTAATTATAGTTCGAGGATCTGGGATTTAGATTATACGATTAACTATAGCTATACAAAATCTAGGCGCGAACAATCAGCGGATCAAATTCTGTCTATCAACTTACAAATTCCCTTTAAGCGATGGTTAAAACGAACCTGGGGAAGCTATGGTATACAAAATAGCTTTGATCAACGCCTTATTCAGCAAATTAATATTCACCACTCTCCATTTGCTGACGAAAGTTTATTTTTAACGCTGCAGCAAA
This sequence comes from Arsenophonus nasoniae, assembly GCF_004768525.1. Taxonomy (NCBI): domain Bacteria; kingdom Pseudomonadati; phylum Pseudomonadota; class Gammaproteobacteria; order Enterobacterales; family Morganellaceae; genus Arsenophonus; species Arsenophonus nasoniae. The sequence continues at coordinate 1,774,251 of NZ_CP038613.1, read as the reverse complement.
ACTATGAACGACACTATAAAAATCATACTAACGCTATCAGTGGGGCACTTTATAGCCAATATCGAAATCAATATACAACCTTTAATTTAGGCTACAATCACGACCCCTATCAAAACCAATTAAATTATGGTCTACAAGGCAGCCTGGTTGCTCATCCTTATGGATTAACCTTAGCACAACCTATAGGTGAAACAGCAGCATTAGTGATCGCGAAAAATGCGGTTGGGGTAAAACTAGAAAATCATTCGGGTATAAAAACTGACTATCAAGGTATTGCCATCATTCCCAATATTAGTAGTTATCGAACAAACCAAATTGCGTTGGCAACTGAAACCCTGCCTGATGGTGTTGATATTGAATCTAATATACAAACAGTAACTCCCACTCGTGGCGCAATGGCAACTTTAACCGATAAAACCACAATTACCACCTCTGGGATCGTTGATGATCAACAGCAACTTTATTTAACTGGGGTGCCTGTTCAAGGTGAATTCCTCATCACAGCCGGAAACAACCATAACAATTATTGCTGCACATATGCACTACCTCATGACGCGATACTAGCTAAAGTTCACAAAATTACTGCCGTCTGTCAATAAAAGGAGTGAAAATGACAAGCCTTTTAGCTAAAACAATAAGTCTGTTTTTTTTACTGCTTGGCTTATTTTCTTTAACCGCTCATGCTTCCAACTGTAACTACATGCCAGGTTCACAACCAATACAGGTTTTTATTCCCTTGCCAAATGAAATTGAGGTCTCGCCCACCTTACCTGTAGGCAGTATTATTAAGAAAGCTTATGGATCACTTACAAGAGGCAATTATGAAGGTTTTATCATTTGCCAATCAGAGCAAATCAAACACCAATGGAGAAATAGTCATCAATACGCAATATTGCCGTCATCAGATGATATTTACCCAACAAATTTAAAGGGAATCGGATTAAAAATTATTTATCATGCGGGCAACATACAACCTTATGTTGCACCCTGTTATAACCAGTCTACCAATAAAGTATTTTGCGGAGAAACATTCTATCAAATCGAATTACAATTGATAAAAACAGCTGAGCAGATAGAAACAGGTAATATTTCTCAACAACAATTAACTGAAGCAACGATTGGTGATTTACCTATAGTAAATTTCAACTTAACAAATACACAAATTATTGTTCCTAAATTAAGCTGTTTTATCAATAATAACGCATTAGAGATCAATTTAGGTCGTCTAAAAACCACTGTTTTTAATGGCATATATAGTACAGCAGGCAAAAAAGGATTTTATCTAGAATTAAATTGTAGTCATCCCTCAACGGTAGAAATGAAAATGGATGGAGATACATTACCATCAAGCGATGATAGAATTTTAGCCTTAAATAAATATAATGCTGCACAGGGTATCGGTTTACAGATTTTGTATAAAAATAACCCTATCAAATTCAACGACTGGTTTATATTAAAAAAAGTGCCTGGCACTGAAAGTATTCAACTATTTTTTTACGCGCAATATATTCAAGTGGCAGAACAAGTAACACCAGGGCAAGCGAATGCCCTTGTCACTTATCATATTAAATATCATTAAAATGGCGGTGGTAACACCGCTTTTTTAGTCTTACTCTGACGGTAATGAAATTTGTGTCATGGCTTGTAAAATACGTTTATCGGAAATAGGATATAGTGTGCCCAACTGTTGAGCAAATAGGCTTACCCGTAACTCTTCTATCATCCAGTATATTGCTTGTACTTCAGGTAGTTGTCTTTGTACGATTGGCAACCTAGCTAGCCAATTCTGCCATTGCTGTTTAATATGCTCAATACGTACCATATGCGCCCGATCACGGTTAGGATCAATAACTAACTTCTCCAAACGACGCTCTATCGCATTGAGATAACGAATAATATCAGCCAGTTTTTGCCAGCCATGAGAGGTAACAAAACCTTTAAATATTAATCCGCTAAGTTGGGTTTTAATATCAGAAAACGGCAGTGCCAAATGAATATCTACCCGCCCCCTTAAACGCTTATTAATTGCAAATGCGCGAGTTAAAATTATTTCAACCTGTTTGGCAATCTCAACTACGACATCATTAAGCTCAGCACGAACATAAATTTGCAAGCGCTGATAGTCTTCTGCTGTCCATACTAGACCACCAAATTGAGCAATTAATTTATCGACCCCGCAGCTGATACAATCATCTATTAGTTCAAGAACTTTACCAAAAGGATTGAAATAGAGTCCCAGTTTAGATTTATTTGGCAATTTTTCATGTAGGTATTTTATTGGTGAAGGAATATTGAGCAATAGTAGTCGCCTTAACCCTTTACGCATAGCCTGTTGTTGCTCTAATTGGGTTTCAAACATGCGGATTGCAACACTATTTTTTTCATCTACCAGCGCCGGATAAGCTTTAACTAGATAACTCCCACGTTTTTGCTCATAAAGCTGAGGTAGATCACCGAAACTCCATATATCTAATCCACTTTGCTCTATGCTATTATTAATAACCGCAGATAATGTTTGTTGAACTTGTTGTTTTAATTGTATTTTTAATGCTGTTAAATCACGGCTTTCGGCAATAGTCTGGTTATTTTCATCGACAATGCGATAGGTCATTTTCAGATGAGAAGGCAATTGATCCCACGGCCAGGCATCAGCGTCAATACTAACCCCCGTCATAAGTCGCAACTCTCTCGTTAGGCAATCTAACAATTTGCCCTGTGGAGTAGGTAGCCGTTGTAAAAATGCTTGTGCATAATTTGGCGCCGGCACAAAGTTACGCCGTAACGATTTAGGTAATGATTTAATCAACGCTATAATTAGTTCTTCGCGTAATCCCGGTATTTGCCAGTCAAAACCCTCCTCTTTCACTTGATTAAGTAGCGATAATGGAATATGAACGGTTACACCGTCTGCCGCACTGCCAGGTTCAAACTGATAGGTTAACGGCAATTTAAGTGCTTCTTGTTGCCAATAATTGGGATATTCTGCTAGGGTAACGTTATTAGTCGTTTCCCTCATTAGCATATCTTTATTGAATGTCAGTAAGTCAGGCTGTACTTTACTAACCTGTCTCCACCAGCGATCAAAATGACGAGATGAGACAACCTGACTGCCAATTCGTTGTTCATAAAAATCAAAGAGCGCATCATCGTCAACCACGATATCGCGGCGGCGAGATTTATGCTCTAGCTCTTCCACCTCAGCTAATAATGTTAAGTTTTGTTGGTAAAAAGTGTGGCGGGTTCGCCAGTCCCCCTCAACGAGTGCATGGCGAATAAAAAACTCACGGCATAATAATGGGTCAATCTTACTATAATTAACTTGTCGGCCCGCCACGATAGGTAAACCCAATAGAGTGACACTTTCCGACGCCATAACAGCACCTTGCTTTTTTGACCAATGTGGCTCGCTATAATGATATTTCACTAAATGCCCGGCCAGTGGTTCTACCCAGTCAGGTTCGATTATCGCCGCAATACGAGCCCAAAGTTTATTGGTTTCAACTAATTCTGCCACCATGACCCATTTAGGTGGTTTTTTAAATAAACCGGAAGCGGGAAAAATCATAAATCGTGCATTGCGAACGCCCAAAAAGTCAGCTTTATCCGTCCCTTTTTGACCGATGTGAGAAAGCAGACCAGCAAGTAGCGAAATATGAATAGCTTGATAATCAGCGGGTTCGCTGTTGATAGCGATACCTAATTCTTTAACAACCTGGCGCAACTGGCTATAAATGTCCTGCCACTCCCTTAAGCGCATAAAATTAAGCAGCTCTTGTTTACATTGCTTACGAAATTGCGCATTGGATAAAATAGTTTGTTGCTGTTTAACAAAATCCCATAAATTTAGGTACGCTAGAAAATCCGAACCTTTATCGATAAAACGATGATGCTTCTCATCGGCAATTTGTTGTTTATCTAATGGCCTTTCGCGAGGATCCTGGATAGAAAGTGCAGAACTGATCACCATTATCTCACGTACACAGCCATGTTTTCTCGCCTCTAAAATCATACGACCTAACCGCGGATCGAGCGGCAGTTGTGCCAGTTGACGGCCAATTTGAGTCAGTTGATAATCGCCATTAACGCTTTTATTGGCAATGGCGTTTAGTTCCTCGAGTAAGCGAATACCATCTTGAATATTGCGCTTATCAGGCATTTCAATAAAAGGAAATTGATTGATATCACCTAATCCGACAGCCATCATCTGTAAAATAACCGAAGCAAGATTAGTACGTAAAATTTCAGGATCGGTATACATTGGTCGTGCTAAAAAATCTTCTTCCGAGTACAAGCGGATACAGATCCCAGCAGAAACACGGCCACATCGTCCTTTACGTTGTTCAGCAGAAGCTTGTGAAATCGGTTCGATCGGCAAACGCTGTACTTTTGTACGATAACTATAACGGCTAATACGCACATAACCGGTATCAATCACATATTTAATACCAGGAACGGTTAATGAAGTTTCTGCTACGTTAGTCGCTAATACGATCCTTCTGCCTGAATGAGATTGAAAAATACGGTTTTGTTCATTGTTAGATAAACGAGCAAAAAGCGGTAATATTTCTGTATGCTTTAAATTCAGTTTATTAAGTGCTTCGGCCGTATCTCGGATCTCACGCTCACCACTCATAAAAATCAAAATATCGCCGATAGCTTGTTGACTTAATTCATCAACCGCATCAATTATGCCATCAATTTGATCGCGACTACTATCGTTGCTCTCGCCAATAATTGGCCGATATCTAACTTCTACTGGATAAGTTCTTCCTGATACCTCAACGATCGGCGCGCGAGCAAAATGTTGGGAAAAACGCTCGGGATCGATGGTCGCGGATGTGATAATAACTTTTAAATCAGGGCGTTTAGGTAACAATTGACGCAAATAACCCAAAATAAAATCAATATTTAAGCTACGTTCATGCGCCTCATCGATAATTATCGTGTCATATTGCAGTAATAATTTATCATTATGTAATTCTGCTAATAAAATTCCATCTGTCATTAATTTAATGAACGTATTATCGCCTATCTGATCATTAAAACGAACTTTATAACCAACAGCACTACCTAATGGGACATTAAGCTCTTCAGCAATCCTGTTAGCCACTGAGCGAGCAGCTAATCTGCGCGGTTGGGTATGGCCAATTAAGCCTTTTACTCCTCGGCCTAGTTCTAGACAAATTTTTGGGAGCTGAGTTGTTTTGCCCGACCCCGTTTCACCAGCAATAATGACGACTTGATGATCACGAATCGCCTGATAAATTGCCTGTTTTTTCTCAATAACAGGTAGATTATCTGGATAAATAATTGTTGGACGAGCCCTTTGCCGATTGGCAATTTTTTTTTGCCCAGTGACAATATCCGTTTTAACTAATTCAATAATCGATTGGCGGGATTTTTCATTTTTTATCTTCTTTATCCCGGCTAAGCGCTTTCTTAATAACAATTGATCACGCAATAATAGCTGATCAATATCAGCATATAGTGCTGTTAAATCAGATTTCACTTTTAATAAGACCTTACTGAAGGGGCTTTTTTGCTGAGTTGACCATCAAAACACGACATAACTAACACTTACTCATCTTTGCCCAAATAATAGGGCGCTATAGTAACTTATTTTTGTGTCCAGCGGCCATTTATACCTAATACATATTCACCCTTTTTTGCCCCATCGATTAATTTTTCGCCAGCGATTTTTGCCACTTGCTCCGTCTTAAGTTGGTTACTTTGCGCAATTTCAGCGTACTTTTGTTCACGAGCCTGATTAATACTCTTGACCAATGAGTTCACTTCAGCATTATCTTTTACCACGGCTGCCAGATAACCACTTAGTGTTTCACCAACCAGCCCACGCTGCTTAGCCTCACTAATTGAGAACATAAGCACGCCTTTGGCGTGAGCATCGCGGCAAAGGCGCTCTATTTCTAGGCAATTCCCTTCTCGTCTTTTATACTCTGCTCTATGTACATCCCCAGACCTGCAAAACTGCTATTTCAATACGATGACGGATGGAACCTTTTCATCGAAAATAATCACGTGGATGAATGGTGTCAACGATCACCGAAAACTGATCCACTTTTTATCTAAATCCGATCAATCAAAATTGATCCACTGTTTTACTCAGTTATTGCTCCTGAGCGCCGCTTATCTTTCAATCGGTAGCTTTCACCGCTTAATTGCAGTACATGCGAATGATGAAGTAAACGATCAAGCATAGCGGCAGTTAATGTTGCGTCATCAGCAAAAGCACTTGGCCATTGCCCAAATGATAGGTTACTCGTCAATATGACACTGCCATGCTCATAACGCTTGGCAATCACATTGAAAAACAGGTTTGCTTCTTCTCGCCCAAACGGCAGGTATCCAATCTCATCGATAATCAACAACTTCGGGGCCATCACCGAACGTGATAGATATTGTTTGAGCTTATTTTGTCGTTTGGCAGTTGAGAGTTGCAACATCAGTTCAGCTGCCGTGGTAAAGCGGGTTTTCTTCTTGGCCTGTACTGCTTTTAATCCTAACCCAATAGCTAAATGCGTTTTGCCTACACCGCTTGGGCCAAGCAACACGACATTTTCATTACGTTCAATAAACGTTAATGCGCTTAATTCCTGTATGTGTTGTTTGGGATCCCCGTTGCAAACTTAAAATCGAACGTATTAAGTTCTTTATGTGCTGGGAATCCTGCCATCCGACTCAAAAGATTACGAGTTCGTTCATCTCGTTGTTGTTGCTCACATTTTAACAGGGACAGTAAAACTCTCCGTAGCTTTTGTCTTGGGCAATGCATTTTTCGGCAAGTGATGACCAATGAGTCGGAATAGAATTTAATTTCAATGACTCACACAGGTGTTCAATTTGTTCATGCAATAACATGTTCACCTCCCAGTAATGCTTCGTATACGCTGATTGAGTGTTGCAAACTGACAGATTCAAGGGGCGGTACGATAGGGATATTAAGCGTATTAGTCTGTGGGATAGATTGGCAAACCCTGCTGGTAAGGGTAGAAGAGACTTAACTTCCTTAGCTAATCTATCTGCTGGCTTCTCTAACGTTGTTCCATGAATTCGCTGATGGGCAACGCGTTGTAACCATGGACCCACTTTTGCATTAGCTATTTCAATATCCAGTTCAAGATTATGAGCACGAAGGTCGGTGTTTAATGGCACGATAAAGCTGTTTTTAAATAGTGGTTAAAGCGCTCTACTTTCCTTTCGTTTTGCCCTGTAGGGCTTGCAAGCCTTCAATTTAAACCCGTAATCTTTCGACATTTGAAGCATTTCGACATGTAATTTATGCTCACCTTCTGCATAAGCATCCCGTTCGATGATGAGGGGTTTTGCGTTATCAAACAATACTTCCTATGGTACACCACCAAAGTAGTCGAAAGCTTCTTAAACCTTGCTGCCACGATTCTGCTCGTTCATTATCAAAGAACTTTACATAACTCGCACGCGAATAGCCTAGCGTTGCAACAAACGCTTTCAGCGATTTTTTTACCTCGCCGGATGCTGGTGAAGTCGATTTGCATTTGTTGACCTGGCTGTGTTTCAAAACGGACGACTACTTCGGGAACAATGCTTGGTTTAAATTGACAAACAAATCGGCGTAATTGAGCAATACCACCTTGATAGCCGTTTTCAACTACCTCATCAAATAAGACTGTTGCAGGGATCCAATCAGGTTTAGCCAGTTCAATTCGCTGAAGCAAATAAGGTTTAAAGGGGGATAATTTAGTCGGTTGTTGACTTCTTTTAGCATAAGTTGGCATTGTCTGTTGTTGTAAATGATGTTTTACGGTGTTACGGGATATACCCAACTCACTGGCAATTTTTCGAAGGCTTTGTCCTTGTGCAAAGCGAACATGAATATCCACAAATATCTCCTTGGTTAACATAAATTATCCGTACAAAAATGTGCGAATAATACCAAGTGGATCAGTTTTAGATGATCGTTAGTGGATCAGTTTTGCATGATCGGTGACAAATGGCAACTACTCTCTGTCGAAAAGATGCTCGCCTGCAGCACCTGCGCTATGGGCGTTCGCCGTTATTGCTGTTCTTCACCTGAATGCTCTCATTCACGCTTCTTTTGTCAAACCTGTAAATCCAAAGCCTGCAGTGCGTGTGGCCTCAAAGGCACCGAACAGTGGATTGCCCAGCAGCGCCATATTTTGCCGGATTGCGAATGGCAACATATTACCCTCACTATGCCTCACCTACTTTGGCCTTTTTTAACAATAACTGGTACTTGCTCAACCAACTCTTTCGCTGTAACCTGCGCCATGCTCAAAACGCCAAGCGCCAAGGCCTCGAAATTGGCATTTTTGTGCGCTGCATACTTACGGTCGCCAACTCAATCAACATCCGCATATTCATTTATCCGTCACGCGTGGGGGACTCACTCAATATGACACCTGGAAACCGATTTTCTTTAAAAAGAAAGACGTTGAAAAGGTCTGGCGCAGTGCGGTCATTCGACTCCTTAGGGATAACTATTTTCAGTTACAACCCAATAAATTGCCTGGCTTCGGGCACATTCGCAATTATCAGACCTGGTGCCGTTACCTCAATGCCCAGTTTCAACGTTATTGGAAAGTACATTTTGCCAAAAAGACACGCGGGGCCTGGCATAATGTGAAATATCTGGGCCGTTATCTTAAACGTCCCCCTATCTCCGCTTCTCAATTGAAACACTACAGCGGCGGCACCGTGGTTCATCATTACTATGACCACCACAGCCAACAATACAGACGACAGACCTTATCCCAAGAAGAAATGATACGGCGTTATGTCAGTCATATCCCTGCGCGACATTTTAAGATGATCCGTTATTACGGTTTTTTAGCCAATCGCAAACGCGGGGGCTTATTACCGAAGGTGTATGAGGCGTTAGACATGATATCTCCTAATGTGCCTGAAAAACCTGGGTTTGGGGCCCTTATCAAAGGTTTTTTAAATACTGACCCGTACCAATGTATTTTATGTGGAAACCGATTGCGGTTTATGAGTGCGGAAAAAGGAATACACGCCGTCACTTTACTGTCAGAAAGGCGGGATAAAATGGTCAAAAAACGATGGTTACAAACCGCAGCCTAGGAGCAGTGTGCCTATTATTAGGCTTTTAGATGATAATTTAACCGAATTACTGTTCTCATGGTTAATCAACGAGAAAACTGTCAGAATTTAATAGAAATATTGAGTTCAAAACACCTCCATTAATGCCTTACTGTATTGATTGAGATTCCTAACCATCAAGCTTAGCGCGGAAAAACTGACAATCACACTCATTAATATCAATAAAAAAGGTAAAATATATTTTTTCATCATATCATCTGTTATCCAAAAAGATCGCTATTATTTTTTAGTAATCCCTCAACCTGACGATCAACTTTAATTTTAATTTCATGTTCAATTTTGACATTCATATTAATATTTATTGGTTTATCCGGTGTTGCTACCTCTAACCGGACACAACTTGTTAATAAAAATGCTCCTGACAACATCAGCATATACCAAATTTGCGTTTTCATTACTGGTTTTCACCTTTTTTGATCGAAATATTTTTTTCTAACCAATCACCCAAATTATTACCAAACTGTAAACTGCGCCACAATTGAAAGATATTTTCTTGATGGCAATAATTTAAATGAACTTGCCGATTTTTGCTCTCTAAAGGATTAAAGCCATAAATTTGAGCATTGATGTTAATGTCCCCCAGATTACTCAGGCTAATTTTGGCTTGACTTCGATTTATTTCCAAATAACGTAACCATGCCATAGCAACTCTAGCAGATAAATTATTTTCACCGATAGAATCCACTAACTCTTTTCCTAATCTTAAAGTAATATTGCCTGAATTTGCTAACCACCCTTCTTTCACGATCCAATCGGGATTATCCAGAAAGAAAGGTAATTGGCCACTTATTTTTCCTGACATCGCAACCTGAGAAGAGGTTCTAAGGCGAGTTAATAGTTGACTTAAATCTATCCGATCAATAGTCAGTATGGCTGGTGCTATTTGTGGCCAACGCAACTTAGCCAATCGAACAGCACCGCCTAACAGATCAATGTTAACTTGCCGTAGCTCTAGGGGAAATTGTGCCGTTGCCGGATAATAACCATACAGATCGGCCGCTATATTTTGCATATCAAACAGACTCTTAATCTGTTTGATCCTAATTTTTACTGGCAATTTCGTGCCCAACTGCCAGCGACTATTTTGTAAACGCCACGGTAAAATAAAATCAATCCCATTAATACTCCCCTCTTTTAACCATAATCCAGCATTAGCAACCGACCAATGTCCACCAGCAATCACTCCTTGACCTCGTGCTACCGAAAACGCCGCTTGAGCATAAAAATTACCTTCTCGCAAAGTGATAGCCAAATCTGGCGGGATCAAAGATTGAAAAGCTAAGACACTCTGCTTTTGCCAACGGGCATTTCCGCGTAATCTCACGCCATCCCAACGAATAAAAAATGGAATCGGACCGATTTGTTGTGCTGAGAGTGCACCGGTTAATTGAAAATCAGCTGGATTGTGGCCAATTAATTTAGCTGAGATTGTTGAGGCAGGCAAAAAGCTCTCATTACCAAACTGTATTCTATCAGTATGTAAAATAAGTTCACCGGCAAAGTTAGCTTGTTTAGCATCGCGTTGCCATTTCAATGGTTTTAAAAGTGTTAAACGGGGTTGAATCATATTGAGCGTGCCATACTGAATTTTATCAAATCCGGTATTCAATCTGTTTACAACCAGTAAAGAGTTAATCCAGTAACCATCACCACTAAGATCCCAATTAGCTTTAAGGGGATGCAATTGGGCATTTCCCCAATAATGCCATCGCCATTGACCTTGGTCTGGTTTAAAATTATTGGCTTGACCATCAAAATGTAATTTTACTTTACCCCAATAACTATCTGTTGTCGTTGCAATTGCTTGCAAACGACCTGTTACGCCTTCCGCCGTCAAATAAGTACCCGCTAGTGGCAAACGTAGTTCGTTAAGAGTTAATGTTTTATTTATCTCGCCATACATTCGGATTAACGATGATGGTAAAAAAGTAATACGCGGCGAGAGCAATGGTCCAGAAACTAAGCTTGGTACTCGCATATCAATAATCAGATCATTAATCTTAATCTGTCCCATTAAATGAAATGGAATATGACTATTTAGCCAATCTAATTTACCCTGCTCAACAACAAGCACTAAATTAGCTTTGCCTTTTCCCCCGGTTGTCAGCATATTAGCGCGACCACTAATACGCATATTGGTTAAACTGTCACGCCAATTAGCTAGCTGAAAATCAATTTTTCCTGATAATAATTGATCACCATTTTGCCAACGCCACTTTCCTTCCTTAATAGTCAAATTCTGATCATCTAATTGCCAAGGCAGATCGAGCAATGGCCTTTGCGACTGTTGTTCTGTTAATTGCAAAGTGCCTGAGCCATTTGACCAACTTAACTGCCCAACTAGCGGTTTAGCGTAGTGATTAGTGATTAAAGTTGCGTCAATTTTTCCATGTTCTGGTATTAATGTTGCATTCAATGGTAGCGCGACATTACCGGTTAAATTAACCGTATCTCCATTCAATCGAAGAAAAAAATGCGTTATATTGAAATAATCTGCCGCTGTTGTTCGTGCGACAAGTTGTATATTTTCACCTTGATAATTGATATCTAACCGATGACTTGGGCTTACTTGTAACTGAAGTTTTCCAGCTAAAAATGGCCAAGGCTGTAAAACGAATTGCTCAATAGTTAATTCTAATGCCGGAATTGCTGTTAGGATCTGTTTTATATCTATTTCAGCTGGAGCGGTTTGATTATCTTTTAACTGGGATAAGCAATTATTATCACTCACTAAAGATTGAGTATGAATTATCCATTTTGTTGGCCATTTAGCCCTAGTAGAAGCGGTTAATTGATTTACCTTGATCCATTCACAGTTGCCTAATGTGACTTTAATATCGGCCACCACAATTCCTTTACCTGTGATTTTTGGTACAGACAATGACAGTATTGCACCTTTAGGTAGCCATAGTTGACTGACTCTAGGTAGCCAATGAGGTATTGAAAGCCAGCTGATAAGAGTAATAAAAAGTAAGGTAATGAATAGCAAAATAATATATTTTATTAATTTAGGCATTCTACTATTCCTTTGTTTAGCTCAAGCTTACTAAAACCATAATAATGGATTTTTAATATTCATCCATCATATTGATACTTGATCACCTGCGTTAAGCATAATATCAACAAATTTTTATCCATCAATTCATATTATTCTCTATTTGTGCCATTCTATTAACAGCCAGCATATTTATCGCTACAGGTGCAAAAGTGATACTCATTTTATATTGGAGCCTGCAATGAAAGTCGTTTCTTATAGTACAAAACAATACGACCGCATCCATTTCGATCAAATCAATAAACAGGGTAATTTTAATTTTGATATTGAGTACTTTGATTTTCCACTCACACCACAAACCGCTAAAAATGCCGCTGGCGCTGATGCTGTTTGTATATTTGTTAATGATGATGCCAGTCGCGCAGTCCTAAAAGAGCTGGCGAAGCTGGAAGTCAAAATTTTAGCTTTACGTTGCGCCGGATTTAATAACGTCGATTTAGCGGCAGCAAAAAAACTGGCTATTCAAGTCGTGCGCGTACCCGCCTATTCTCCCGAGGCTGTTGCTGAACATACGGTGGGTTTGATGCTTTGTCTAAATAGACGTATTCACCGTGCTTACCAACGTACTCGAGATGCCAATTTTTCACTGGAAGGATTAACCGGTTTTAACATGCATAATCGTACCGCTGGCATTATCGGTACAGGTAAAATCGGTTTAGCGACATTACGTATTCTTAAGGGTTTTGGTATGAAATTACTAGCCTATGACCCCTATCCAAGTGAGGCAGCATTAAAACTTGGTGCTAAATATGTTGATTTAGATGCTTTATTAAAGCATTCAGATATTATTAGCCTTCATTGTCCATTAACAAAGGAAAATCATCATTTACTTAACGAACAATCCTTCAATAAAATGAAAGACGGGGTTATGGTGATTAATACCAGCCGCGGCGGTTTAATTGATTCTAATGCTGCTATAGAAGCGCTAAAAAAACAAAAAGTTGGCGCCTTAGGTATGGATGTATACGAAAATGAACGTGAGCTATTTTTCGAAGATAAATCGAATGATGTGATCCAGGATGACGTTTTTCGTCGTTTATCTGCCTGCAACAATGTTCTATTTACTGGCCACCAAGCTTTTTTAACCGAAGAAGCACTCAATAATATTAGCGAAACAACCCTACAAAATATCAAACAAATCGCGAAAGGAAAGCCGTGTGCTAACAAAATTGAAGCTTAATTTTTTACCGTAGATTATTGGCAAATGACGGCTTAATCGCACTCATTTGCCGATAATAACAGCATAAGTTCTTAACATAAATTTTGCGATACTTGTTTAGCACTTTTTTTATTAGCTAGCGCTTTTACTATAAATATTTTTAAACAACATGAAACTAATAATCCGATAAACATGATCACCGCAAAAATCATCATCATTGTTATATAACTTCCCGTTTTACTATGTAACAAAGATGCCAACGAAGAACCGGTTATACCTGCAATCGCCCAAGAGGTTAAGATATAACCATGGATTGCACTAACTTGTCGCGTACCAAATAAATCACCAATATAGGCGGGTAACGTAGCATAACCACCACCGTAACAGCTGGCAATAAAATATAATATACATTGAAATATTACGATACTGTTTATTGCAGGTAAAAAATAAAAAGCAATAATTTGACCAATAAAAAATAGGATATAAGTACTAGGCCGACCAATAAGATCCGAAAAATATGCCCAACCAATTCGTCCTAAACCATTAAACAATCCAAATATGCCAACAATACCACCTGCAACCACTGCCGATACTCCCGTAATTTCCTGCGTCATAGGGGATATCACCGAAATTAAGGCGATACCACACAGAATATTAATAAACATCATTAACCATAATCCGTAAAAATGGCCATGTTTTAACCGCTTCATTGGCCATCATTGGAAAAAGTCCATTACGTAATTTGTTTTTAGGTTGCTTACCCATTTTTAATTCTGTTTGCAAAAATTTGCCATCATTGGCAGGTACTTCTAGATACAATGCAGAAAATAACATAACCACCGCGCAAATAATGGCTAGCACTGCGAACGTTGCTGAAACACCTAATGTTGGTATGGTAAATGGTAGTATAAGGTCAAAATTAAGAATTGAAATAATTTGCCCGCCACTTATCATAATGGCCATAATTGGCGCCCCCAAGAACGCACCCAATCCGAATCCCATTATTGCTAAACCCGTTGCCAATCCTCGCCGATCTGGAAACCATTTCATCAATGTTGCTACTGGTGTCACATAACCAGTTCCTAAACCTATTCCACCAATAATGCAAAATAGATAAACAAGCCACATGCGTAATGTATTGTCAGCAATAAAATCTGAGGTTACCAAACTAATTCCACCCTGACCTATTGCCCATAAAACACATGCTACTAAACCGGAAAAACGCGGTCCTCTTTTCTCAACAACATGTCCTATCATAGCGGCAGAAATGCCCAAACAAAAAATCGACAAACCAAAAGGAATGCCAGCCTGAAACTCACTCCAACCAAATTCATCCATGAAAGGGGCTTTAAATACACTCCAAGCATAAATAATACCTAAAGAAGCATGAATACCAACAGCAGAAAGCGCAATACCCCAACGATTTTTCATTTCATTCCTTATTATCATAATTAATAATGAAATTATCTTACCGCGTTACTATAAACATAAGATGATCTAACTCATTAAAAATGATAATGATTTTTGCAATGTAATATTTTAATTCCTAGATTGCCCTAATAGTTAGACATTGATAATTAATGGCTTATTTTTACGGCAAAAATGAGTGGAAATGTGAGGTTGCTGATAAGATAATGTAATAAAAAATATTAATGAATTAATTTTTCAAGCCGTATTTCTCCATTTTGTAAATTTTCAACCGGCATCCAACCCAGTTTTTGATAAAAACCACAGGCACGGCTTGCCGCATCAGTCGTTAACCAAATTTTTTGTGTTGTTGAAAAAGAAATGTTTCCGCTTTGATCAATAAAGTTTTACCAAAACCTTGCCCTGCAAACTCAGGACGAACAAATAAAGCAAAAATACTGCCTTGCTGCCTATCGGCCATAGAAAAGCCGATAGGATTGCCAGCCATTTCAGCAATCCAAGCACAAGGAGCCGCCAGCAAAATATCGCGTAATGTGTCAGGCGTAATTCCTTTATCAGTAAGTTGTTTTCTTGAAAGATGATTTTCTTTTACACTGGTTCGAATAGCAAAAAGTGACGCAATATCATTAACATTAGCTAATCTTACAAATTGCTCTAAATTATGGTTTGTCATTTTTTCTCTAACATCAAAGGGTATTGATAATATGCTCTTCCCAATCCATCACTTCAATTTCTCTAACCGCAATATGCCGAACGGATATTTTGGCCTGATGCATGGCTAATTTTGAACCGGTTTTTAATGGATGCCAGGCTGGCAACGATTTTCCTTCAGCAATTAAACGATAGGCACAAGTGAGCGGTAACCAACGAAAGGTAGCCAAATTATCCCGTGTTAGTTTGATACAATCGGGTTCATAACGAAATCTTTCTGCATAGTGTTTGCACTGACAGGTTTTAAGATTTAATTGTTCACATGCCACGTTGGTGAAATAAATTTCATCAGTATCTGCATCCAGTAATTTATGCATACAGCATTGCCCACAACCGTCACATAATGATTCCCACTCTTCATCGCTCATCTGTTCTAAGGTTTTGCGCTGCCAAAAAGGTTGAGACATATAAAATAAAAATCCTCTTATTAGATAACACGTGTTTTTAATACACGATCGTTTAAATGAAGGGTAAGTTCGTCATTAACTTTTAATGGGCCAACACCTTTAGGTGTGCCAGTTAAAATAACATCACCTGGGCGTAAAGTAAAAAAACGCGATATATAACTGATCAAAGGTAATATGGCTGTCAGCATATCAGCGGTATTTCCTTCCTGCCGTATTTGGTTATTAACCAATAAACTTAAACGCGCTTTTTGAGGGTCATCAAACTCATGAGCAGCAATAAATCCAGATATTGGACACGCGCCATCGAAGGCTTTAGATTTTTCCCATGGCTGGCCAGATGCTTTTAATGTTTGCTGTAAATCACGTAAGGTCAAATCAAGTGCTACCGCAAACCCTTTAATTGCTGTTTTAATTCTCTCTAGATCATTTTCCTGCTTTAATGTTGTACCAATCAAAACGGCTAACTCGATTTCATGATGTACCGTCCCTAGCCCTTTTGGCAGCAAAATGGGTTGTGCGATATCACAAAGCGCAGTTTCCGGCTTAATAAAAATGACCGGCTCTTTATGCTGCTTCCCGCTCATTTCTTGCACATGTTCAGCATAATTACTACCTACACAAACCACTTTATTAGCCGATACATCAAGTAAAGCTCCCTGCCAATCATGATGCTAATACATAAACTTACTCCTATTTATTGTTCGCTATACTCAATTTATTATATTTGTTGAGCAATACCGTCAGCCATTAAACAAACAGATAATGAAAAATAGTAAGAGCGATTCCAATGCATGATAGTACGAAAATTATCTGTCACCAGATAGATCCTGCCTTGTGGATCTTTTGGAATAATTAACCAAGTCGGTGTAGTTGACGCTAAATTAGCCATCACAGGAACTTCCACGCCAAGTTTTTTCCATTGCTCAATGGATTTACCGTTTTTCTTTACCCCTGCCAAACCAATATCGAAACCTGCTGGTAACTTAACCTGGGTACCCCAAGGTAAATAGGTTTGCCAGCCTTCATATTTAAGATAATTGGCAATTGAAGCAAAAACATCTGCTTTGTTGTGCCAGATATCAATCTGACCATTACCACTACCATCTATAGCATATAGTAGAAAAGAAGCAGGCATAAATTGCGTTTGTCCCATTGCACCGGCCCAAGAACCTTTTAAACGACGGTTTTTCGGCACATACCCATTGTCCATAATTTTCAGTGCAGCCATCAGTTGTTTACTAAAAAAACGTTCTCGACGGCCATCAAAAGATAGCGTTACTAATGCGAAAATGACATCTTCTTGTCCTTGAATTTGACCAAATTTACTCTCTAATCCCCAAAGCGCAACAATATATTGCACTGGAATACCAAACCGCTTACTCGTTATATCCAATTGATGCTTATTATTATGGTATTGCTGTACTGCCATGCTGATACGTGATGATGGTAAAACTTTTTGTAAATAATTTTCTAAATTGACGCTAGCACGCCTTTCCGGTTGTCTACGATCTGCGGCCACTATTCGCTGAACAAAATAAATATTGGCAAAAGCCCTTGCAATCGTTGCTTCACTTATGCCTCGCTACCTTGCCATTTGCTTTAAATAGGCAACATAAGCTGGAAATTGAGCCAGGCTACGTTTTTTTTCACTGGATGGCGCAGCTATTACTTGCGGTACTGATATTAATAAAACCACTTTAGGCAGCATTGCTATGAGCAAATCACCTATCAATAAGAAACTACCAATAACTACATAAATAAGTTTGAGTCTCATACAGATAATCCTCAAAAATTTTTAATTCAGTATTATCTTATTTTTGCTCTGCCAGTAGTTGAGTTTCCAATTTATCAATTAGGTAGCCATAATCTTCCATCATATTTTCAACTGGAGGCGGAAACTGGAGATAATAACCAACCTCGATGAGTTCCCTTTTAACCCTGTCAATATCAGCATTGGCTAATTTTTGGCGTTCTGTCAAACAGAGGGTCATGACAAATCGGGGAGTACCAAATTGCTCTAATAATGGTTTAGGAACTCGTGAAAAATTGTCTTTTTTTTCTACAAAAAGATAAGTTTGTTCTTTTTTTGCACTACAATAAACTACACAAAACATTCAATTTAGCTCTTTTTTATTAACATGTTTGACTTGCCGGACTAACTAAGTAACTATAACATAATATTGTATTTCCTAATATCATCATCCAAAATTCCACTATGGATCAGTTCAATATGCTGAGTCGAATTCAGATGGCACAATCATCAATCGAACTAAAAGGCAGTAGCTTCACTCTCACCGTTCTTCATATTCATGATGAAGATCCTGAGGCTATTAAAAAAGCAATTCAGGAAAAAATTGACCAAGCGCCTGAGTTTTTGAGAAATGCCCCTGTTGTTTTCAATGTTACTGGTCTATTAAATGCAAATACTATTTTATCTTGCTATAAAATTATTAGTGAGGCAGGTTTAAAGATAGTTGGTGTCAGTGGATGTACCAATACCAAATTGCGCCAAGCGATTACTGATATTGGTCTACCTTTACTTAGTGAAGGCCAAAATCAAAAAACACAAAATAAAAAAACTGCCAATATAGCTCCCACTGAACATGGCAAGACCCGTATTATTACCACCCACGTTCGTTCAGGGCAACGCATATATGCCGCTAATTGTGATTTGATTGTTAACGCTAATGTTAGTGCTGGTGCTGAATTGATTGCTGATGGCAATATACATATTTATGGAATGATGCGAGGTAGAGTTCTTGCCGGCGCATCTGGCGATAATAATTGTCAAATTTACTGTACCCACTTACAAGCTGAATTAGTTTCTATTGCTGACCAATTTTGGTTAAGTGAACAAATTCCTGCTGATTTTATAGGGAAAGCAGCTAGACTTTGTTTGGTAAATAATGAATTGACGATTGATAATATCATTTAGACCTTATTACAGGAATGACTCCATGGCACGCATTATTGTTATAACCTCGGGTAAAGGTGGCGTAGGTAAAACCACATCCAGCGCAGCCATTGCTACCGGCCTGGCCCAGAGAGGGAAAAAAACCGTTGTGATCGATTTTGATATTGGTCTGCGTAACCTCGATTTAATTATGGGATGCGAACGCCGCGTAGTATATGATTTTGTAAACGTGATCCAAGGTGATGCTACGCTCAATCAAGCACTTATTAAAGATAAACGGACTGAAAATCTTCATATACTTCCCGCTTCACAAACGCGTGATAAAGATGCATTAACACGCGAAGGGGTTGAAAAAGTGCTAAATGGACTGAAAAAATTAGATTTTGAATTCATTATCTGCGATTCGCCCGCAGGCATTGAAAGTGGTGCATTGATGGCACTTTATTTCGCCGATGAAGCAATTATTACCACCAACCCTGAAGTCTCTTCTGTTCGTGATTCAGATCGCATTCTTGGTATCATCGCTTCTAAATCACGCCGTGCAGAAAGTGGCGAAGAACCCATCAAGGAGCAACTTTTGCTTACCCGTTATAATCCAGGTCGTGTCACCCATGGTGATATGCTGAGTATGGAAGACGTACTTGAAATTCTCTGTATCCCACTTATTGGTGTGATCCCTGAAGATCAATCCGTATTACGTTCTTCTAACCAAGGAGAACCTGTTATTCTTGATCCTAAATCCGATGCAGGTAAAGCATACAGTGACTGCGTTGACCGAATTTTAGGTAAAAATCGCCCTATTCGTTTTATTGAAGAAGAAAAAAAAGGCTTCTTAAAGCGCTTGTTTGGAGGATAAAACATGGCCTTATTAGATTTTTTCCTGTCGAAAAAAAAATCAACGGCCAATATTGCCAAGGAAAGGCTACAAATTATTGTTGCCGAACGCCGACGTAATGACTGTGGGCCGGCTTACCTACCCGCAATGAAACGTGATATTTTAAAGGTAATCTGCAAATATGTCCAAATTGATCCGGAAATGCTTACGGTACAATTTGAACAAAAAGATGATGATATCTCGGTTTTAGAGTTAAATGTAACTTTACCGGAAATGGACGAAAAAAAATAAATTTGCCAGTTTTTAACACCAAAGTGCCCATCAATAGTGATGGGCATGTAATATAATAATTTAAAAATAAATATCTTTTCACTTGATTATTATCGTTCCACTACCTGCGTTTATCATTTCGTTAGTAAAAAAATTTCCGTTAATAAAATCATCTGCCATTATTTTTCCTCTATTAACGATGCCATAATTTTTTTTTGGCTTGCCTTAAAATCTCAGATTGACTTACTACCTTATTATTAAACTGATAATCTTTTGTTATACGATGAATGACTTCGCCAATATGTCTTATTTTATAAACATTAAAATAAGGAATTAATATCTATCTCACCTTCATTTCTAAATGAGCCAACCGTTACATAAATATTTATTTCATTGGCACTTATTTGGCTACCTTTTTTTACTTGAAATTTTGAATAACCAAAATCATCAACTAACCAAGGTTTGAAATACGCTAAATTATTGTGTGTATTTTTATTATTGATATGATCATATTTTATAAAAAATGGCATGCTACCAGTTCGATAAGTTATGCTGTTTGCTTTAATTTGCGTATTAGCATTAATAATATTATTATAGGCTAATACTTCAACATCCTTAATATTTTTAAAATTAATATTTCCCGAAAAACGCATTGATTTATTCATTGATTGAATTAATTTAATATCACCTATTTTTTGATATTGCTCACTATTAATTTTTCCTACAGCAAGAGTAACACGGTCAGTACCGGAAAATGAACAACTTATACAATTAATTCCTACTGGGTTTGCAATAATAATAGCAGCTTTTGAGCCTAAAATAGCTAATTCGCCAAAAAGCCGAGTTTTTTCTTTACTAGCAATTTCAGCAATAATTAGCTTAGCGCTATGTTCAATATTATTATTGAAGTAAATGCCCTTTTTACCTATATCCATTTTGTTAAAAAAATATGTGATACCCCTATATTATCAACAGGATTAATATTAATAACGGGTTTTAGCTTATTAGCACAATCAGGTAATAAATTATTTAATTTACTATAATCTTTATATTTTGTAATATTGGCGGTAGAATTTTTTATATTATTTTTATCAATAATTATATATGTTCCCTCATTTCTGTATTTATTATTATTTTTTGATTTTTTATCTTCAATTACTAGTTTTGATTTTACAAGATAAAATTGATCTGCATAAATATCAAAAGCCATAATGACCATTATTATAAATATTAATGTTTTTTTCATTGCATCCTCTTCATTAAGATAGTGATGATAAAATAATATTATTTATATTTTTATAAAAATTTATTTTAATTAATAGAAAGAGAAATACAGAAAGGAAAGATATTTTATCTCTAATATTTCAAGATATCGGTTTAAATTAATTACACGATATCTTATACAAATTTAATTCAATATTTATTACGGACTAATTAACCGATTTGTTCTTCAATGTATATCTACACGTTAACAATATAATGCTAATAATTGTTTCAAAGGGTTAGTTAATAGTTGACCACGCCATCCAGCAAGCAGATCGGGTGTATTATGGCTCTTTTTTAATCCCCAATGAATTGCCAATAACTGATTAATTTGACGTCGTGAGGCTAATAACTCAGTATTCAATTTTTGTTGCTCACTAATTTGTTTGGTTAATGTTTTAACTGCCATAAAAGCTTCTCGATATTTAGGGTGATCGATAAGATGATAAAGTGGCTGTGGACACGCTTTTTCTTCAAGGGCATGACACTGGGTAACGATTTGCAATAAATCCTGTCCATGGCATCGGATCTCTTGTCCTGTTAGCCCTATTGTCTGTAGTTCCGTTAAAGAGTTAGGTAAGTAACGCGCTATTTTCCACAGATGCTCTTCTCTAACAACAAAATTGATCGCCAGATCACGCCGACGAGCCTGGTTAAGACGCCAGGCAGCTAATTGCTTAAGACAAGCCAGCTGTTGAGCCCGCAGTTGCCAACTATTTTTGATACTTTTATATGCTTCTGCCGGGGTTAATATCTCTTGCCGACGTAATAAAATACGCTGGCATTCATCTGTTACAGCCGGTAGATAGCCTAATTTATCAACAAGCTGTTGTAGTTTTTCAGCTAAAGGCAATAAAAAAAACACATCAGCGGCCGCATATTGACACTGTTTATCACTCAACGGCCGAACAAGCCAGTCTGTACGTGATTCACTCTTATCTAATGCAATGGTTAAATACTTATTTACTAAGCTAGCAAATCCGCTTGAAATTGGATGGCCAACAAATGCTGCCATGATCTGTGTATCTAACATCGGTTGTGGCACACAAGCTAAATGATGAAAAAATACTTCTATATCCTCACTACCGGCATGTAAGATTTTAGTAACTTTGCCATCGGTTAATAAATTTTTAAACGGCTCCATGTTAGTAATGGCAATAGGATCAATTAATGAAAGTTGCTCACCATCATATAACTGAATGAGACTAAGCTGTGGATAATAAGTTTTTACCCGCACAAATTCTGTATCTAGTGCTATTTTGCTAGCTTTAGATGCTGCTTGACAAACTTCTTTAAGTTGAGCATCTGTCGTAATCAAGTGATAATTCAAAACGTCTTTCTCTTTATGATTTATTTTTAACAACATCGGTTTAGCTCACCACGCAACCGATGCTGTTTTTCTAATTAGCTAAATTAACTTTCAACTGTCTGTGTTATTTAATGATTTTCTGCGGAATTTTGATATTTTTTCTGCTCTTCTTCTCTTAATTGTCGCCGTAATATTTTACCTACATTTGATTTGGGTAATTCAGTACTACGAAATTCAAAAAATTTAGGTACCTTATAAGCGGTTAAATATTGACGACAAAATATTTTTAATATCATCGGCAGTCAGATTCGGATCACTTGCTACCACAAAGACTTTTACTGCTTCACCGGTATTTTCATCTATCACGCCAATTGCTGCATTTTCAATGACTTTGGGGTGATTAGAGATAACTTCTTCAATTTCACTTGGATAAAAATTAAAACCAGAAACCAAGATCATATCCTTTTTGCGATCAACAATTTTGATAAATCCTTTTTCATCGATTGTTGCAATATCACCGGTTGCTAACCAACCATCCTGCAGCACTTCGTCAGTCATAATAGGAGAGCGCCAGTAACCCTTCATGACTTGAGGACCACGCACCAACATCTCACCAGGCTGACCAATTGGAACTTCATTACCATTGTTATCAACAAACTTAACATCAGTAGAAGGCATAGGAAGACCAATACTACCATTATATCGATCTAAATTGTATGGATTAACTGTTACTAATGGCGAGCACTCAGTTAAGCCATAGCCCTCCAGTAAACACTTGCCCGTTATTTGTTGCCACTCTTCTGCCACCGCCTTTTGTACCGGCATTCCACCACCGATAGAAACATGCAAATGTGAAAAGTCAAGCTTTCTAAATTCTTCATTACGTAACCAGGCATTAAATAATGTATTAACGCCTGTAATGCCAGTAAAAGGATAACGGGCAAGTTCTTTGACCGTTGCTGCAATAT
Organism: Arsenophonus nasoniae; assembly: GCF_004768525.1. Classification (NCBI taxonomy): domain Bacteria; kingdom Pseudomonadati; phylum Pseudomonadota; class Gammaproteobacteria; order Enterobacterales; family Morganellaceae; genus Arsenophonus; species Arsenophonus nasoniae. The sequence goes on along the minus strand of NZ_CP038613.1, from coordinate 1,750,791 downwards.
CCCGCGGATTAGTAATTAGTAAATTTGTCCCACCAATCTTAACAAATAATAAACAATTTACGGTTAAGGCAAAAATATGATACAGCGGCAGCGCCGTCACAATAATTTCTTTACCTAACTGCATAGCTGGCAGGTAAGTTGCTCTGCCCTGCTCAACATTTGCCAACATATTATAATGGGTAAGCATCGCCCCTTTCGCTGCACCAGTAGTTCCACCGGTATACTGGAGAAAAGCCAAATCTTCGCCAGAAATTTCAGGTTTGACATATTGCATACGATATCCCAATTGCATAACACGGCGAAAAGAGATCGCTTGTGGCAAATAATATTTAGGTATCAAACGTTTTATATATTTAACAACAAAATCAACAATAGTTGCTTTTGGCCGAGAAAGTTGATCGCCTAAACGTGTCAGAATGACATGTTTAACTTTTGTATTAAAAACCACTTTTTCTAATGTATGGGCAAAATTTGATACGATGACAATTGCAATAGCCTCACTATCATTGAGTTGATGTTCTAATTCTCTTGGGGTATAAAGCGGATTAACATTAACGACAACCATACCTGCACGTAAAATACCAAAAAGTGCGACTGGATACTGTAATAAATTGGGTAGCATAAGCGCAATACGATCACCTTTTTGCAGACCTAAACCATTTTGTAAATAAGCCGCAAACGCTCGACTGCGTTCTTCCAACTTACGATAGGTCATTATTTCACCCATATTAATAAAAGCAGGGCGATCTGCATATTGAGTAACCATATTTTCTAATAAGTCTGCTAATGATGTTTCAGATACCGGTGCTATTTCTGCCGGAACATCTGATGGATAATTTTTTAGCCAGATTTTTTCCACTGTAATACTCCTGATTTGAAACTAAGTGAAGTAACCGACAAAAATTAATTTGTTAACAAAATACTAACTCAGCATACTAGTTTGAGAACCGTTCTATATTAATGCTGAGATATGTATCACTATTTAATTTCAAATCTCGAATAAGTTTAAGCTAAGCTAACTTATCAGTTGCTATGTTTTGATTAATTTTCAGTTAATTATAAAGGCTAGCAAAATAATTATATATAATATTAATTATAAACTGCTTGGCTTTTATCGAAAACCTAAATACCTTTTACCTTTTTTAGTGCCCAACAGCTCTGAGTAGCACGGCAAAATTTTACTCAACATAAAAACTAGTCAGGGTAAATATAACAAAATATTTACCCTGACTAATTAATAAAAATAACAGTTATTCGGTTAGATAAGTGCGTATTTCAGCCTCACCAACAGGATAACCCCAAGGCCCCCAATTCCAATAATAAGGCGAATTAGGATAATTTGGATACCATGGCGATCCATATCCCCAACCGGAAGGTGGTAATACAACTGATTGCATTTGATTCCAACGTTGATAACCTGACACCGAAATTTTGACATACTGATAGGAAACTAAATCAATTTTTCCTAATTCAATGCCAGTAATTGTCCCAACAACCGTAATATAGCGCCCATTAAAATCGGATGGCTCTAAAAAACGGCCGATATAGGCATATATACGTCCTACTGATGGTGTATTTAATCTTGGTGCAGCATCATATTTACTTAATGGCATCACTGCAATTTCAAGCCGAGTTTGGTTATTACTGTTTAAAACAGAGATCACCTTACCACCAAAGCGCCCTTCTTGACCAATATAAAGCTCAGGAGCCTCGCGCACTGCTGATAAATTTTCAACCGGTGTTGGCGTGGTTCCTTTAATTGAAGCAGGAATAGAGACACACCCAGTTAAGAAAACAACACCAGCCAACAGAGCAACCTTTGTGGCAACCTGGTAGTTTAACTTTATTTTCATAAACCACCTCTTTAAACGGCATAATAATTTAAAACAAGTATCAACGACCGGGTAATTTTTTCCAACTAACCTCATTACGTAAATAAACCGGCTGGGCCTCTTCAACCTTAACTGTTTTACCTTTTTGCCACGCTTGTAAGGCTAAAAGCAACATATCTTGCGCATCCGGTAGATAAATACTACTTTCCAATAAATTTAAATTTGTCGTTCTTAATATAGGATAGGCTGACCAACCTGTCCCGGCAATAGCCCACTGCCCACTTAAACCATTTATTTTAGTTAAAAACTGTTCTGGCTTAAGTACTGCTTCAGTCTCTTCACCCTGCCAAAACCCATCTGGTTTAAGTTGATAACAAGCAGAATAAATTTCTCCCATTCTTGCATCTATCGCGACTAATACTTTTTCTACGCCGGATTGACGATAAGCACCTTGCGCCATCGTTAACAGAGAAGAGATGCCGATCATTGGCAAATCAGCCCCAAATGCTAATCCCTGAGCAATACCGACAGCAATACGAACGCCGGTAAAACTACCTGGACCACGCCCAAAAGCTAAAACATCGATATGTTGTAAATTCAATTGTGCATTAATAAGACACTGTTCTACCATCGGCAATATTTTTCTGGTGTGCTCACGTGGTGAAACGGCATATTGAGTAAAAATTTCACCATCGCGCAACAATGCGACAGAACACGCTTCAGTGGCCGTATCAATCGCTAATATATGGGTTGCCATATTTTAGATCCTGGCTATTTTGATGACCAAATAATTGCTAATACTAACATATTTTGTTGAATAAAATGGTATCAGCAAGAAAAAAGCGGTATGTTATCGCCACTATTTATTTAATTAGTTGATGGCGTTTTTGCTAAAAAGTTAATTACCACTTGTAAACTACGCGTTCTAGGCGAAGGTGGTAAACTATTCAAAAAAACTTCACCATAAGGTCGCGAGACTAAGCGTTTATCACAAATAATAATCACTCCAGAATCATTAACATCACGAACTAACCTGCCAATCCCTTGCTTTAAATTAAGCACCGCATCAGGCAATTGAACATCATAAAACGCATTGCCACCATGTAGTTGGCAATCTTGCATACGCGCTCGCAATAATGGTTCATCTGGCGAAGTGAAAGGCAATCTATCAATAATGACACAAGAGAGAGCATCACCCTTAACATCAACCCCTTCCCAAAAACTGTTGGTTGCTATCAACAATGCATTACCTGCTGCGGTAAATTGTGACAACAATCGTGCTTTACTGGTTTCTCCCTGCATCAAAACAGGTAAGTTCAAACATTCACGAAACATGGCTGTTAATTCACGCATCATATGAAGTGACGTACATAAAAAGAAACAACGTCCTTGATTATGCTCAATAACTGGTTTTAGCATAACAACTAATTGCTCAGCAAAGTCAGCTTGATTTATGTCTGGCAAATAACGCGGTACACAAAGTAATGTTTGGCGTTGATAGTCAAATGGACTCGGTAAGATTAAACTATTGGCTTTTTCTAATCCTAAACGTTGGCTAAAATAACTTAGTTTATCACTGACTGCTAGCGTAGCAGAAGTAAAGATCCAGCTGCCTTTTTCCGTCGTTATCATATCATGAAATTTATCCGCCACCGTTAAGGGTGTTAATGCTAATAAAAAATGGCGACCAAAACTTTCAAACCAATAACTAAAACCAGGGATAGTTGTTTCTTTCAACCGATTTAAACGATTACAATAAGTCGTTGTTCGATCAAAAATAGCATCCAAAGCGGCAGAACGACCCAGCGATAGTTTTATCACTTCGTAGCTAAATTCCAACGCATCTTCAAGACGCTACAACGCACTACTAACTGACTGTTGATTAAGTAATTGTTGCAAATCCCCTCTAAATCCATTTTCACCTAACATTAATCGAAAATCTAAAGTAGCCTAGCTAATACTATCGGCACACTTTTGTAATTGTATCTGATCACGAATTTCAGTTCGGTAAACGAGGATAATATCACAAGCAAGGTCAAATAACTGACGGCTACTGAGCTGTTGGCCAAAGTATTGACTGGCAATATCAGGGATCTGATGCGCCTCATCAAAAATAATTACCTCCGCCGACGGAATTAACTCGCCAAATCCAGTATTTTTTACGACCTTATCCGCCATAAATAGATGGTGATTAACCACCACCACATCAGCTTCTAACGCTTTTTTGCGTGCCTTAAGCACAAAACAACGCTGATAATAGGGGCAATGGCTACCGATGCAATTATCATTAGTGCTGGTCACTAATGGCCAAACAGCGCTGTCCTCTGCTACCTGATGACAATGACTGATATCACCATCCTCCGTTTCTATTGCCCAACTACGTAGGCGAACAATCTCTGCAATCATTTCAGCAATAAGTTGTTCTCCCGCTAATGATTGCTGTTCAAGCCGCTCCAAACACAAATAATTAGCACGCCCTTTTAACAAAGCCACATGGCCTGAATAGGCTAAAGCGGCTTTAATAATCGGTAAATCACGATAATAAAGTTGATCCTGCAAAGTTTTTGAGCCTGTTAAGATCACGACTTTTTTATTAGAACGTAAGGCCGGTACTAAATAGGCATAAGTTTTACCCGTTCCTGTACCGGCTTCAACCACAAGCGTCTGTTGAGATTGAATTGCCGTCGTAATGGCGCGAGCCATTTCAATTTGCGCATCACGTGGTCGAAATCCAGGGATGGCATCAAACAGTGGGCCTTTAATAGAAAAATCGTCTAACACTTTAGTCTCATTATTTAAATTAGCGAAAATATTTTACTCATGCCTGGTTAGTGGTAATAAAAGCTCACTTTGTACGATTTATTATTAAATAAACGTATTACCATGACAAAAAATAGATTTTAGTAGACAATATAGCAATGACTTTATGTTTAAAAATCAGGAATAATGATGTCTATTCAATATATTGATCCAGAAAATCGCTGGTCAGAAGCGACCTTATTTAACAATACCCTCTATTACACCAGTGTTCCTGAAAATCTTGAGGGTGATATTATTCAACAAACAACTAGCGCGTTGCAGGCTATCGATAATATTTTAACCCGAGTTGGTTCAAATAAAAGTAAGATCCTTGATGCAACTATCTTTCTCGCTGATAAAGCTGATTTGGCGGGTATGAACCAAGCCTGGGATAGCTGGGTTGTACCGGGTAAAGCGCCTGTTCGCTGTACAGTGGAAGCTATTTTAATGAATCCTAAATATAAAATAGAGATCAAAATTGTTGCTGCAATCGCGGATAAATAATCTTAAAGGCCTTTAATAGAGCCTGCCAGCCGGCTCTATTGCTTAATAAATATAAATTAACATAATGTTAAATAGAGAAATAACTTTATCTTAGTTATGTTGATAAAAAAAAGAGTGAGCAAGTTGCTGATAACCGCCTTTTTCGCTATCACAAATAGGCGCTCTATTGATGTAAGATAAAGTCGGTGAAAGGATTAATATAACCATAAACATCAATAGCGAAATCAGCTATATCATCATTATTTACAGTTATCAGGACTCTACTCCATTGACTTACTGGCTCGTAAGTGATTTTTATTTGGCCCGGCTGGCCGTTAAATTGATTAACAAAAGTCAGGGAACTTTGGCCATTAGAGTTATCATACAAATTTTTATTTAGACAAGACAGGTCAATTTTATCTTCTCCTGTTTGAAAATCCATGATCCTATCAGATGCACCCACGGTTGAATCTTCAAATGACAGATAAACAAAAGTATTTCTTTCTACTGGGCCAGTTATCGATGGTAAGGAATGCGCTTGCTGGTCACTATTTTCTACGCTATTAGTATAATAACTGTAAAACGGAGGCAAATTGGAAGAACGATTATTTGTTGCTATCATCTGCCTTACTGTTTCATCTCTACCCCAAAGTATGTCTTGCCCTAAACCGCCATAAATAATATCTTCGCCAGCACCACCTTTAATTATATTATCAACACTATTACCAATTATAGTGTCTTGGCCATAACCACCGAACGCGTTTTCAATAACCGTATTTTTAGCAATTGAGACATTCTTTATCCATCCACCCACATTTGAAAAGGTACCCGCATTTAAATTAATTAGTTGAAGTTTAGAGTAACCAGAAAAGTCTAATGTATCATTACCGCCTGCATCCCATACTGAGAAAATACAACCGATACGTGGGTCGCTAATTGTGTACCAATCTTTATTGGTAGTAGAATTAAAACCATAGACATCATCACCGGTTCGTGTGCGCATATTCGCGCCATACAACGCTTGAACAGCAGCAATATCATCGATAAGTGGCGCGGATGCATAATGACCGTGAAAATTACCGCCAGTATGATATTCTGACCAATAACTCATGACACTAAACTGACGGCTATCTTCTTCATAAGGTGCATTGGCCGAATAACTCAGTGCACTATCTGTATTTCTAGTCCATTTAAGTGTCTGGGTTTGCTGATCAATTGATGCCCAATTGTAGTCGCCTGGGTGGGAAAGCCCTATTGCATGACCTATTTCATGTACCAGAACCAATCGACCGTAATTTCCCGGTTGAGGATCTAAATTTTCAGGGTGATCCTCGGCATTAAACCAACATTGTCCGGCCTGTGCTCCGCTCTGGGGTAAATATGCAAATGCCTGACCTTGCATGCTGTGAAAATTACCAAAATTAATATTTGTTGTTTGCGTGGCATCTTCAGTAAAAGTGATATTAGCCACATCAGCCCAGCTATCCAGTGCAATTCTTGCCTGTTGCTGCTGTTTTTCGGTTAGTTGGTGGTAACCAGTATAATATTCTTGCCATCGACTAAAGGAATAAGTAACGGCCGCAGGTTGCCCAATTTGCTGTTCACTATTCCAGGTGGCCTGTTGACGTATAATTTGTTGCCCGGCTTGATCAATATCATAAGAATCCTTCCACATGGTCTCTTTATCTTTGCCACGTTTATTTTCACGCAAAGCATTATTTACCCATTGCGATATATCTGAGACTTGAAAAGGTGGTAGGGTTTGAGACGATGATGATGATATTAATACCGTTCCATTCTGTTTAAAATAGGTATGTGACCCAGTTATTACCGTCATAATTATTCTGGCTCTTTAATAAATATTGAAAAAATAAATAATTAATTAAATTTATGCTTGTTTTTTTATTTTTCCAATTTTAGTTGTAATTTCTCGATTTTTTACATTAAGAGCGGCCGAATTAATTCGGGACAATAAATAGCTTTGGCCGTTAAGATTTAAGGTACAAAGGAACCAATCAACATCAAATACTTATCATGGCGACACTAAACAAATCAGCTACCTATATCATCAATGATCACCACATGAAAGGTAGCTATTTTGATACGTCATTAGACATTATTAACATGTTCCAAGCAATAATCTCGCCTCCTCACATGAAGTAACGAGGCAAGATATCTGTTTCATTATCATCAAATGTAAGAGCTGAATCAGTAGCCGTAGCTGATGCAACAGTTGGTATTGTATTCGCCACACTATTCAACAACGTATTGGAACCTTTACTCAGTGTGGTACTAGAACCTGTACTCAGCGTGGTACTTGTAGTATTAGAACCTGTACTCAGTGTGGTATTCGAACCTGTATTCAGTGTGGTAACTGTTTCAGTGGGTTGACTGGTTACTTTCTTGTCCGTAATAACCGGTTCACCCGGTTGGTTGGTTGCGTAACCACGGAGCCAGTTGCCGGCTTGGTGCCGGTTACCGTTGTATCCGTCACCACCGGTTCACCCGGTTGATTGGTTGCCGTTTCGGTTGGCTGCGTAACCACGGATCCGGTTGCCGGCTTGGTACCGGTTACCGTCGTATCCGTCACCACCGGTTCACCCGGTTGATTGGTTACCGTTTCGGTTGGCTGCGTAACCACGGATCCGGTTGCCGGCTTGGTACTGGTTACCGTTGTATCCGTCACCACCGGTTCACCCGGTTGATTGGTTGCCGTTTCGGTTGGCTGCGTAACCACGGATCCGGTTGCCGGCTTGGTACCGGTTACCGTTGTATCCGTCACCACCGGTTCACCCGGTTGATTGGTTACTGTTTCGGTTGGTTCTTTGATATCAGGTTCGGTAGGTTGCTTCTTATCATTATCAGGAAAAATTACATCTACCACTTGATAGAAACTATTACTCGTATCAGCAATCTGCCAAACACCATAAATGATATGATAACCAATACGATCAACAGGCACTTCACAAATTATGCTAACGTCTGCTTTGGGTATTGCCCCGCCATCATATTGGGTACAGAAAGGTTTTAAATCGAATGCTGCACGGGTTAATGGTACATTAGGATTCCAACCATTTTTGGTAATATAATAACGCCAATTAGCTGTACTGTGTCGAGCTGTAAGATACCAGGAAAAATTATTGTCTCCCACGTGCATCTGAGTTTTATGCCATCTATTTTCACCCGCTTCATCTAACTTAGCAAATCTTTGAATACCCCCACTGGCTAATTTACCATCTATTGGGAAATTCTTGTCAGGAAATCCGGAGCGTTGTTCTACACTTTGCGGTTCATATTTTATATCACCACAATCTTTATTTATTCCCTGTGCACATTTATATGCTCGGCTTGCTGGCGATTTTATATAGCCATGAGCCCATAGAGTTGAAGATGCCGTTAATATAATGCTCATTATAAAAATTTTTTTTAATTTCATAGGTTTTTCCTATTTAAACATTAAATTAGTTTTATATATTAATTAATAAAATTTTTTGCCAAAAATATTATCATTAACATATTTTCTTTAAAGTTTTTAAAGAAATCCCTATAAAACACACACCAATAAAAATCATTAATCTATGATAAAATTCCACCCTGAAATTTTATTTATTTTATAGAATAATTTTTCATTTAATAATAGTATAGCTCAATTATTTTAACACGAATAATTAATACTATTTTCCTAATAGAATATTTTTTGGTGATTAATTTACTACTGGACGATTGCTATTAGCATAATAAAAAAATATTTTTGATACAACTCATGTCAATCACACAAAGTTAAAAACATACTGATTTATTGTATTAAATTAATGTAGTTCATCCGCTGTATAATTAATAAAAAATCACAAACCATCTAAAATAAAAAAGCAATTTAATTTATTATTTATAATATGAAAAATCCTGACCATTATAATAACTTTATAGTCAGGATTAATTATGATACTGATTGGTATTTTATTTTGTTATAATAGTGCAGTTATTTTTATTTATTGATATTGAATTATATGCTTTAGCATGCAGTTATTGTCATTAAAAAATCCCAGCTAGGATTTTGATCACTACCTTCAAACAGTGGTTCTAAAAGCAATTTAAGTCCACTATTGGTGTTATATTTGAAATCAATAAGTTCAACTTTGCCCGTGTCTTTATTTTTTGCAGATGTATAGCTGCCGGTAATTAAGTCATTACCATTTGGATTATCTTGTGTACTGATTGCAAAATAGAAAGAGGCAGATTTACCGTCCTCTATGGTGTACAGCTTAAGTTGGATTGGGCCGTTATCTTTTTTGGGTTGCGCAATAAAATCGTGTCCAGGTTTATCACTTCCATCCCTATGTATTTTTACGTTAAACCCTTGCCAAATATTTAAAGCATGATCATAGACTGCCATACCTACATTATAGTGTTTAAAACTAATATTACTATTCTCTTTTGCTTGTATATATATTTTTTCCATCGGTAATGTCCTATTTAAAATTCATTTATTAGTAATTGCATACATAAGTCAAAATAATTCAAACCTTTCACATTAGTTTATTTTATTATTGAACTGACACATTTATTATATTATAAATAAAGAGTTACAAAACATATTATTACTTATTTTTAAGGAATATAAATAAAAAAGAGTAGCAATCTCATTTATAAAAAAAATAAACAAAGAAAAAATATTATAATAAAATGACATTATTATTTTTTATAAATATTAAGATATAAATCAATAGATAACCATTTGGAATGATATGTAATAACAAATAAAATAGTTGATAAATAGGCATGATAAATAACAATCCGATTTTTTATCCATTTAAAGTATGGAAAAAATATTTTGATTAAAAAATTGAGAATAAATAAAATTTATTAAATTACTAAATAATTGAAGTCTTGACCTTCCAATAAAAATCGGTTAGAGCAGAAAATAACTTGTTAAACCTGTGTAAATAATTGCTCTTCAATCACCTTCCCTCAGATGAATTTTAATACTAATTTTGCCTATCAAGTATTAATTAATATAAATAACCCCTCAATGATGGGGTTATTTATTATTAAAAAGGTCGATATATAGACAGCGATAAAAAATTCTTTAGCACACTCTATTGGCAATCACTAAACTATGTTCTGTCCTGGCAGGTGAAATAGGATTATGCCAGTTTGATAACAACCATCCCAGTGATTAATAAAATAATACCACCCCAACCTTTATAATTTAACCGTTGATTAAATAAAATCCAACCGGCGGCAACCGTGGCTACCACACCAAAAGCTCCCCAAAGTGCATAAGCAATGGAAAGTTCAATACCCTTTACCGCTACTGCTAATGCACTAAAGGCACCCAAAACGGCAATTAAAGATAAGACGCCAATCCAAAGTCGCTTAAATCCATTTGAAAACTTTAAAAAAATATTAGCTACTATTTCTAAAACAACGGCTAGAAACAGAAAGGCACCATGCCACCATTGATATTCTGCTAACATATTATGCCTCCTTTACGACTTTAGTCATTCTATTTAATGGCATTTTTGGCGTGATTTTTTTTTCCTGCTTGATCGCCTGTAATGAACTTGCTTTTTTTGTACCCGATTTTATAAGCGCTATCCCCACAATAAGTAACGCTAATCCAATAATTTTCATTGGCGATAATGATTCATTAAATAACAGAACACTAAATGCTGTTATAAAAATGACCCCAATACCTTCCCAGAGAGCGTAAGCCACTCCAAGAGCAACTTTTTTTACCGCCATCGCCAGTAATATATAAGATGACGCAATCATAAAATACATTACCAATAAACCAGTCAGATCACCGCTGACGCTGGAATGTTTCATTGATAAAGTACCAATAACTTCTGCGACAATTGCTAATGCTAAAAATATCCAATAAATCATTATATTCTCCTGTTATTGACAATCATCAAAGCAATAGATAAATACCTAACGTGGTAATAACTCAGTGATGATTTAAATTAAAAACCAATTATCGATAAAACCGATTAGCGACAGGAGACGCTACAAAGCACCACACCAGTGATGTTCACTAGAAATAATGGATATATTTGATAAGAAAAGATGATAGCTACTACGTTGATTTTTGACGCTTTTGGCGCTAGACATGATATTTTATTCATGCATCACACGGCCATCCGTATGATATACTATGAATCCTCACTATTGATAGAATAAATACTAAGCTATTTATATCATAACCATTGTATTTACTCAAATAATTATAATAAATTCCAGCTAAAATGCAAAAATCTTACCACTGTAAGGGTAATAAACCTCAGCATATTACCCTACAAATAGATTAAAACTATTCAAACGCATTCCATGAGCGGCCATCTTTGGTGATCATCACATCAGAAGCATCCGGTCCCCATGTACCAGCTTGATAGGGTTTAGGCGGTTCATTATCCTTTGCCCAAGCTTCCATAATAGAATCTACCCATTTCCATGCTTCCTCTACTTCATCTCGACGGACAAACAGTGCTTGGATGCCCCGCATAGCTTCTAGTAATAAGCGTTCATATGCATCAGCCAAGTGGATTTGATTAAATGTTTCAGAAAAACTCAGATCTAATTTTGTCGTCTGTAAATGATGTTTATGCTCAAGCCCCGGCGCTTTATTTAAAATTTCTATATCTATTCCTTCATCAGGCTGTAACCGAATAGTTAATTTATTTTGTGGTAGATCCTGATAAGAATCAGAAAAAATATTTAACGCCGGTTTTTTAAAATAAACCACTACTTCAGAACATTTTGCCGCTAACCGTTTGCCTGTTCTTAAATAAAATGGTACACTCGCCCACCGCCAATCATCTATATCAACCCGAATGGCCACAAAAGTTTCGGTTTTACTTGATGTATTTGCACCTTCCTCTGCAAGATAGCCGGCTACTTTTTTACCTTGAACAGAACCTGATGTATATTGACCTCGTACGGTTTTTTCACGCACATTACTATAATCAATGCGTCGTAATGAACGCAATACTTTAACTTTCTCATCCCGTATACGATCTGCAGTTAATTCCGCAGGCGGTGACATAGCAATCATCGTCAGGATTTGTAATAAATGATTTTGAACCATGTCACGCATCTGCCCAGCCTGATCAAAATAACCCCAACGTCCTTCGATACCAACTTCTTCAGCAACCGTGATCTGGACATGATCAATCGCTCGATAATCCCAATTATTAATAAATAAAGAGTTGGCAAAACGTAATGCTAATAAATTGAGTACTGTTTCTTTACCTAAATAGTGATCAATACGATAAATTTGGCTCTCTTTAAAATACTTAGCAACTTCATTATTTATTTCTTGGGAAGATGCAAGATCGCTGCCTAATGGTTTCTCCATAACAACCCGATTAGGCTTTTTATTAAGGCAGGCATGGCCTAAACCATGACAAACAGCACCAAAAGTCGTTGGTGGCATAGCAAAATAATATATAGCTGGTTTGCTATCGCCTTCAAGATATTTAGCTAATGAATTAAATTTGTTCAAATCCTGAACATCTAAATTAAAAAAATCAAGACGCTCACTTAATTTTTGCCATAAATCAGGCTCAATTTTCTCATTTAAAAAAGTTTTTAACGCTTCTCTAACTTCCTTCATATAGGCGGCAGCATCCCATTCAGCTCGGCCAATACCTATAATACGTGTATCAGGATGGATATAACCCGTTTTTTCCAATTGATAAAGGGAAGGCAATAATTTGCGGCGAGCCAAATCTCCTTTTGCGCCGAAAATAATTAAATTACATGCCTGGACAGCTTTATTAATCGCCATGATAGGGGATTCTCCTTAAACACCAATTTTATAGTGCTGTAATAGCTTCAATCGAGAAAATAAATGTACCTCTTTGACTCGATCAGGTAAACAAAACCACGATATTTTATTTTGCTTAAAAAATAATTCGCAACAAATTTGATTAGTTATATATAATTTTTACGTCTTCATATTTATTAAACTAAAATGCAAAGTAAATTAGACGCCCGTCATATTTTTAATAAAATCCAGTTAATAACTTTCTTTTTTTCATTACTGACCAAACAACGCGTAGTATATTTTGACTCAAGTAACAGGACTCCACTCTTTTGCAATATTAGTAAAACAGGTCGCTTTTTAGTATGAACATATTAGAACAAATAAATAATAGCTTTGAGAATCTCAATAAATCAGAAAAGAAAGTTGCCAATTTAATACTTGTAAACCCGCAAAATGCTATCCATCTTTGTATCGCAGCCCTAGTTAAATTGGCTAATGTGAGCGAAACTACTGTAAACCGTCTTTGTCGTAGAATGGATACTAAAGGTTTTCCTAATTTTAAATTACGATTAACAAAAAGCCTCCCCAATGGGGCATCTTACTTTAGCCGTCTGCTTGATCAAGATGTTACTGTCATTTCCTATAGGCAAAAAGTTTTTCAATCAGCTATCGCTGAATTAGGTATTGTAAAAGATAACCTAAATACCACAAGAATTAATCGTGCTATAGACTTATTAACCCAAATAAAAAAGATCGCTTTCTTTGGTATAGGTTTCCGAGCAGCATATGCCAATATTTACATGCTGATGGTATCACTACTAGCACAATTGACATTAATAGATATGTTAGCAACAGGCTTTATTTTACGTCGAAGGCAAAATTTTAGAGATAACTTAAAGCGCGTAAAAGATATATTACATAATACATATCTTGATAAGCTCTAGTGCTATTTACATTAAGTAAAGCAGATCAATATTAGTAAACTATAAATCTGTTCGTTTTATTACAAAAAATATTCTCTCTATCTAAGGCATTTAAATGATACAACAGCACACTTTAATAAAGGGATTAATTTCATTTCTGTGTAATAACCTATCTACCAACACCAATTTTAATAAGTCAACGGAGTTATAAATGTCGAGACGACTTAGAAGAACGAAAATTGTTACTACTCTCGGTCCCGCGACTGATCGTGATAATAATTTGGAAAAAGTGATTAAAGCCGGCGCAAACGTTGTTCGTCTAAACTTTTCTCATGGCTCAGCGGAAGATCACTTACAACGCGCAACAAAAGTACGTGAACTTGCAAAATCGTTAGTACAGCATGTCGCTATTCTTGGTGATTTACAAGGACCTAAAATTCGCGTTTCAACATTTAAAGAAGGAAAAATTTTTCTTCATATTGGTGATAAATTTACTTTAGATGCCAATTTAGCCAAGGGTGAAGGTAATCAAGAAAAAGTCGGCATTGACTATCAAGGTCTACCCAATGATGTGTCACCAGGCGATATTCTGTTACTTGATGATGGACGAGTTCAATTAAAGGTACTTACGGTAAAAGATCAACAGATTCTAACCGAAGTAACGGTTGGTGGACAACTATCAAATAATAAAGGGATCAACAAACTTGGTGGTGGCCTATCGGCAGAAGCATTAACAGAAAAAGACAAAGCCGATATCTTGACCGCAGCTCAGATTGGTGTCGATTATTTAGCGGTTTCTTTCCCCCGCTGTGCTGAAGACCTAAATTATGCTCGCCGCTTAGCTCGTGAAGCGGGTTGTGATTGTCAAATTGTGGCTAAAATAGAGCGAGCTGAAGCGGTTGCCAGTGATAAAGTTATTGACGAAATTATTTTAGCCTCCGATGTGGTCATGGTTGCTCGAGGCGATCTGGGCGTCGAGATCGGCGATCCGGAATTGGTCGGTGTACAAAAGAAACTGATACGGAGGGCACGCCAGCTAAACCGTATCGCCATCACTGCCACGCAAATGATGGAATCAATGATTACGAATCCGATGCCAACTCGGGCTGAAGTGATGGACGTTGCTAATGCTGTATTGGATGGGACTGACGCGGTTATGTTATCTGCTGAAACAGCGGCGGGCCAATATCCGGCTGAAACTGTTGAAGCTATGGCTAGGGTTTGCCTTGGCGCAGAAAAAATGGCTGACATCAATATTGCTAAACCTGACCTCGATGACCTATTTGACAACATTGAAGAAGCAATTGCTATGTCAGCTATGTACGCAGCCAATCATTTAAAAGGGGTGAAAGCGATTATAGCCATGACAGAATCAGGCCGTACAGCTTGTATGATGTCTCGGATCAGCTCAGGTTTACCCATCTTTTCTATTTCTTATCATGAAAAAACATTAAATCAGTGTGCCCTTTATCGTGGTGTAACACCAATTTATTGTAATAAGGAGACTAACACTATTAATGCCGTTAAAAATGCTATCCAATGCCTGCGGCAAAAAAATTATATTCAACCTGCTGATTTGGTCCTAGTCACACAAGGCGACCAAATGGGTCAGATTGGTAGCACCAATACCTGCCGGATATTAAAAGTCGAATAATTCCATGCTATTAATATATTTAACCCCGTTATATATACGGGGTTTTTATTACCTAAAGCTATAACTATCATTTTCTTTTATTATATTTTTATAATTTAGTCATTATTATTTTTTACCTATGAATTAGAAAAAAGATAATATAAAATAATTAAATATTAAATTAATTAAACTAATAAAATTTAGATTTTAATTGACAAAATAACTGAATTTTTTTACTTTTCTTCTCACTAAAGAAAAAGACTTTCTTTAGCATTTATTTATTAAAGGGATTTTAATATGCACAAAAAAAATAACTTCGCCTATTCCTTATTAGTTCTTAGTCTATTATCAACACCAACATTAGCAACCAATAAAGGAATAAGATATAACGGAATAATAATTGATTCTCTATCAGAAAAAAATAAATCAAATAAACTTATAATATCTAATCAAGGTGAAGTTAATATTGATATTAATGTGCCAGACAATAATGGCGTATCACATAATCAATTTCTACGATTTAATACGAGAAAAGGCATAACCGTGCAGCTTAATAATGATTCAAAGCAAAATAAAAATATGCTTACTCTAGGATCACAATCAGCGAAATTAATTATTAATCAAGTTAACTCCACCGAAAAAACAAATTTACATGGTTTGCTCGAAATAAAAGGATCACCAGCAAAAATTGTTATTGTTAATCCTAATGGCATCAGCTGCAACAATTGCCAATTTAGCAATACAACTGGCGTTGATTTAGTTGCCGGTAAAATGAACTATGCAAATAAAAAAATAAGTTATCAGACAGATAAAGGAAAAATAATCTTTACAGGTTTAGGTATATGGGGGAATGGACGTTCATCAATAGATGAAAAGAGCAAATTTTTATCCAATCTCACGGTATACGCAGGAAATGTTCGTTTTAATAATGGTGCCAAAGTTAATGTCGCTAAGCAATTTTATGTTATTGGTAATGTAAAAACTAAAATTGATGCTTTTAATAATTATAGTAATAGAAGAAGTTTAGGTTTAGCCGGCGAAAAAACAACATTTACACTTGAGAAAAACAGCCAA
This sequence comes from Arsenophonus nasoniae, assembly GCF_004768525.1. NCBI lineage: Bacteria > Pseudomonadati > Pseudomonadota > Gammaproteobacteria > Enterobacterales > Morganellaceae > Arsenophonus > Arsenophonus nasoniae. The sequence goes on along the minus strand of NZ_CP038613.1, from coordinate 1,734,279 downwards.
ATTCACGCTAATCAACTAAGAATTTTTACTAGTGAAGGTACATATTTAAATAATAATGGTGCAATTACGGTTGCTGCTAATAAGGAGGATATAGGTGATCTATCAATTAAAGCAGATCATATCGCTAATAAACATATAATTGCAGCTTATGGCACTATTGAGAATAATAAAAATATCATTCCATCTTCAATAAACATTACGACTAAACATTTAATTAATCACCAAGATGCCGGCATTAAAGCATCTGAAGGTATCGTTACGCTTGAAACTTATAAGGGAAAAGGTTATTTTGATATAAATATAAAAAAGGTTTTTCCTAAAATTAATTAGTTGCTTAGCCATAATTTAATTGACTAAAAAAATATTTAATATTTTTTATCAGTAAGCCTTATTTCATCTATAAGGCTACTTTCCTTAATAATAGTTATAAAATTAAAAAAATAAATAGTGACAATATATTATAAATAATCTGTTATTACTATATTAAACACCTTGGTAAAATATTAAGTGGCATTTTTATCAATGAACTAAAACCCATTGATAACAAATTAAATACACTATACATTTAAAAGGATTTAATATGATAATTAAAAAGAATATGTTTATTTATTCTATTTTGACAATTAGTTTACTATCAACAACAGCATTCGCAAACAACGAAAGAATAAATTCATTACAAGATCAAAATAAAGCTAATAAAACTAGAATATATAATTTGCGTGAGAACAATATTGATATTAAAGCACCCGATAATTATGGTGTTTCACATAATAAATATCAGCACTTTAATATTGGAAAAGACTATATAACACACCTTAATAATGATGCGACCAGAAATCAAAATATGATTAATCAGAAAACAGGCCCAGCAAAAATTATTATTAATGAAATCACCCATGACGAAATAACCTATTTAAACGGTCAGTTAAATGTAAAAGGTACTCCAGCCAAGGTCGTTATTATCAATCCTAATGGTATTATCTGCAATGATTGCCAATTTACTAACGCAACTGAAGTCGATCTGGTTGCCGGACGAATGTTTTATATTGAAAAAACTATTAGCTATCATACAAATAAAGGAAAAATAATTTTTACTGGCAAAGGTATCCAGAGCAACGACAATTTTGTCAATCAAAAAAGTAATTTGCTAAGCAAACTATCTGTTTATGCCGGCCAACTACAATTAAAGAATAATGCTAATATTCATGTCGCTGAACAATATTATGCCGTTGGTAATTATAATAATTATTACTATCTTGATTTTGACAACAAGGGAATTATGGCGGGCGAAAAAATAGCAACAAAATTTACTATCGGCAAAGGCAGCCAAATTTATGCTAATAAACTGACTATTTTTAATGGTCAAGGATTAAATTTACATAATCAAGGCTCGATCATAACTCACAATATTATGAGTATAAATGCTGATCATATCGTTAATGAAGGTAACATTATGGCAAATACAGACATAGGTACATCCAGGCTATCAGGTATGTATATTTCCGCTAAGCATCTGGTCAATCATTATAATGGAAATATTAGCGCAACCAGAGGCGAAATCGGTTTTAAACAGACCTATTTGCCATTCGGTTATCAGGATAAAAATATAAAGATAACGAAATTAACATACTAAACCAACAACTATTTAACCGCTTGATAAACTATCAAGCGGTATCTTTATCGATAAAGATCATTACGACAATATGGCTCTATTTCACCGGCTTTGCGTGTTTTTAATAATTTTAATATCCAGGTATATTGCGCTAGATAAGGTTTAACTAAATATTCCAACTCTTCGTTCATACGCCTGGCAATATAGTGATTACTCTGTTGTGCAATATCAGCCATTGGTTCACGAATATAAATATGTAATTGATGAGTTTTATAATCATAAACCGGAAATAATGGCACAATCTCCGCTTGGCATACCTTCTTCAAACGCCCTACTGCCGGTAAGGTTGCCTTATAGGTTGCAAAAAAATCAACAAATTCACTATGTTCTTTACCATGATCTTGATCAGGTAAATAAAATCCCCAATAACCTTGCCTAACACTGGCAATAAACGGTTTGATACCCGCTTCGCGAGAATGTAAACGACCACCAAAATGATGACGGGCTTTATTCCATAAATAATCGGCCACTGGATCCTTTTGATGATGAAACATGGCCGCCATTTTTTGGCCTCGAGCCGCCAATAACATGGCCGGAATATCAACCGCCCAGCCATGTGGTACCATAAAAATAATATTACGTTGTTGTTCTTTCAGTCGTTCAATAATCTGCTCATTATGCCAATGTGTTCGCGCTAAAGTTTTATCTACGCCACGTAAAACTAATTCAGCCAATATAGCAAAAGATTGCGGTGCCACAGCAAACATTTCATCAACATATTTTTCTCTTTGTTGCTCTGTCAATTCAGGAAAACAATAGAGTAAATTAATTTTTGCCCGCCTACGCGAACCTGTTGCTAATCTACCAATTAGCTTACCTATTTTTGCCAGTAATGGATCGCGTAACTTAGTCGGTAAATAAGCTGTAATTGCTAATAGCAACGCACCACCCCACATCCCCCAATATTTGGGATGTAGGTAAATACGATGAAAAGTAGGAATATAACCAAGTTTACTATCTGTATCCTGTTCTTTATTCATTAGTACACTCAAATACAACGTATAAAAATCTAAAGTCTGAGACACATTATAATATTAACCTTATGATTTACATAAAAATAATTACGGCAGTAAATAAAATGCTGTTTCACAACCTAATTAGCTAACAAAAATTTTATTAATTGGTTACCAGTTTCGATTTATTTTCTTTCACGGACGCCAAAAAGAGTTGACGATCTTTCCCTGTTAATCCACCTGAGTGAGGTAAATTAGCTGTTAATGGATTGACTGCGCGTTGATTAAACCATAATTCATAATGAAGATGCGGGCCGGTAGTACGTCCAGTATTACCTGATAATGCAATGCGTTCACCTCTTTTTACTTTCTGACCTGGTTTAACCAATAATTTACGTAGATGCATATAGCGAGTGGTATACTGACGACCATGGCGAATAGCAATAAAATTACCGGCCGCTCCACTATATTTCGCCACAATAACTTCACCATCACCCACCGCTAGTATTGGCGTCCCAACGTGCATAGAAAAATCTACTCCCTGATGAGGAGCAGGACGTCCTGTTACTGGATTTACACGACGCAAACTAAAAGGAGAAGAGACTCTAAAAGTTTTAGCGGTAGGATAACGTAAGAAACCTCGCTCTAAGCCATTAGCTTCACTATCATAATAGCGGCCATTTTCTGCTCGAAAGGCATAGTAATTCTTACCATTAGTTAATAAATGAACACCTAATAAGCGACTTTGTTCACTGTGACCATCAAGCATTTCGCGACTTAGCAAGACCGAAAATTTATCGCCAGATTTTAATTTACGCAAATCAATCTGCCATTGTAGTGCTTTAGACACTTCACGTGCTTCGTTATAAGTTAAGCCTGCATTAACTGCACTAGAGGTAAAATTACCGTTTATTTTACCTTGGATAATTTTATCAGCCCAAACGCCTTGACGAATTTGTTTCTCTTCATTAAAAGTACTGGAGTTACCTTGGCGTATATAGACACGTGTTTCACGCTGCGAAATAATCCATGTTAGTGTCTGTAATTCTCCATCTTTATTCAATTCCCAGCTTAAAGTTTGCCCTATTTGCAAATTACGCAAAGCGCGGTGTTGATTAGAAAGTGCCGCAACATCGCCAGCATCTAAACCATACTGGGTTAAAATACTAGTCAGATTATCACCGTTTGAAACAACATGTTCATCGGGTGTATCAGCGCCTTTTTCATCAGTTACCCCTTCATCGGGTAACTGTTCGCTGCTATCGGTGATAATATCATCAGTATCTGAGCTATCTACCTGGCTGGAATCGGTTTCACTATTATCTTTGTTACCAAGAATTATACCCGATTTTATTGGCGATTCTTGTGAGACATTTTGATCTTTATCATCGGGCTGAATAACAACAGGCCGCCAAATTGCGACAGCCAATGTTGCTATAGTCAATGTGCCTAGCATAATTTTATGCGGTTTAGGCAGATTGCCATATACCTGAACGATAGTCTTCGCCATCTGCTGCACGTATTAAATTCCTTCTAGTTTTTATCCAGGCAGCTCTTAAATTGATTAGATAACGCTGTTAAAAATTCTACATAGCTATCCTTACTTAATCCGATGCCGCTCCCTAATGGATCTAATGTCCCCATTCGTACATCGGTATCTTTTATAACAGCTTTAATCACCGCTGGCCTAAATTGTGGTTCAGCAAAAACACAAACTGCTTTTTTCTGAGCCAACATTGTTCTTATTTGATAGAGTCTTTGGGCGCCAGGCTGAATGATAGGATTAATAGTAAAATAACCTAATGAGTCTAAATGATAACGTTTTTCAAAGTAACTATAAGCATCATGAAAAACAAAATATCGCTTATCTCCAACCGACTGTAACATCTTAGCAATATTTTTATCAGTTTGCGTCAATTTCTCATCGAATTTACGAAGGTTTACGTCCAACTGGTTTTTATACTTAGGATATAAAACCACTAATCGATGGTGGATAATGTTCGCGGCAATACGTGCAATGTCTGGTGACAACCAGATGTGCATATTATACTCACCATGTGAATGATGGTTATGAATTACATTATGATGGTGATCGTGATCATGAGCGCTTTTACTATTTACCGGTGTACCTTCATCACTACTTTTTAATAAGCGTGTTTTAATAGCCGGATCATTGGTTAATGCGATCCGTTTCTGAGTGGGTAACTGTGCTAATGGTTTCTCTAAAAAAGTTTCCATGTCTGATCCCACCCAAATGAAAAGATCAGCGGTCTTAATCTTTTCCAGATCAGAAGGTTTTAAAGAATAATCATGGGGTGAGGCACCGTCAGGCAATAATATTTTTACATCAGTGACACCATTAGTAATAGCTGCGGCAATAAAACCTAACGGACGAATTGAAGTAACAACATCAGCATGAGCAGTAGATAAAAAACTGAATAATAGTCCAGCAAGAATGCGTTTTTTTCCCATAATTTTTTGAACAATTTTTTTTGTTTTGTGTAACATAGGATAGTTTCCATAGACTAATTTTGATATTGTTATATTATAACATTTTAATCATCCTGCAAGAATTATTTATCATGCAAACGCTATTAAGCTTAAAAAATATTGCTGTTAGTTTTGGTCCACACCAAATTGTCGAAAACATCTCCTTTGATTTACATGCTGGAGAAATATTAACCCTCTTAGGGCCAAATGGCGCGGGTAAATCTACGCTAGCTAAAATAATCCTCGGTCTCATTACACCCAGTCAAGGAGAAATCATTTACCAGGAAAAATTACGCATCGGTTATGTACCGCAAAAATTGTCACTGGATATCACAATGCCTTTGACAGTTAAACGTTTTATGACATTAAAACCTGGGGTAAAAGCCACTCATATTATTCCGGCTTTAATACGCGTCGGTGCCGAGCATCTTATCGAACAACAAATGCAAAAATTATCGGGTGGTGAAACCCAACGTGTTCTACTTGCCCGTGCCCTACTTAATCAACCCCAATTAATCGTTTTAGATGAACCTACACAAGGCGTGGATATCAACGGTCAAGTCGCTTTATATAATCTAATTGACGATATTCGCAGCGAATTAAATTGCGCTGTTTTTATGATCTCACATGATCTCCATCTGGTAATGGCAAAAACTGATAAAGTATTCTGTATTAATAAACAAATATGCTGTTCTGGTCGACCTGAGGATGTGGCTTTAGATCCCGAATTTATTGTCATGTTCGGCCATCGTGGAGTAGAACAAATAGGTATCTATCGCCACCATCATCATAATCATCAATGTGATTTAAATAATGACATTGATGATAAATCTACAGGGAGCTGTCATCATGATTGAACTATTACTACCTGGCTGGTTAGCCGGTATGTTGCTGGCCATTGCCGCAGGGCCACTAGGCTCTTTCGTTGTCTGGCGGCGTATGTCATATTTTGGTGACACTCTCGCTCATGCTTCATTACTGGGCATCGCGTTTGGTTTATTACTCAATGTAAATCTGTTTTATGCTGTTATTGCTATCACACTTATTCTGGCAATTTTATTAGCCTGGCTAGAAAAGCGCCCACAACTGGCGATCGATACCCTATTAGGCATAATGGCACATAGTGCCCTATCACTTGGATTGGTAGTCGTTAGTTTAATGGCCAATGTTCGCATGGATTTGATGGCTTATTTATTTGGTGATCTGTTATCGGTAACGACGGAAGATGTTTTTTCAATTGCGATAGGTGTCACTATTGTATGCTCAATTATTGTCTGGCAATGGCGTAATTTACTGTCAATAACGGTTAATCAGGATTTAGCTTTTGTTGATGGGGTAAAAATACAGCAGCTTAAAGTACTATTAATGCTGGTTACTGCCCTTACCATAGGCATTGCCATGAAATTCGTTGGTGCTTTAATTATTACATCATTATTAATTATTCCTGCCGCTACTGGCAGACGATTTGCCAAAACACCAGAGCAAATGGCAGTAGCCGCTATAATAATCGGAATGTTTTCTGTGACGGCTGGATTGGCATTGTCTGCCTATTACGATACACCAGCTGGGCCTTCGGTTGTGATTTGTGCGAGTGTTTTATTTTTATTAAGTTTATTTGTTAAAATAAAAAACTAATCTATTAATGTGTTAAACCAATTTTAACCAACACTTTCTCACTATAAATCAATTAGTGATGACTTATAGTGAGTTTTTGTTTTGCTAACCAAATTAGAACCGGTAACCAACCCCAAGCATCCAGGTTCCAAATTTGATATCTTTTAAATTAGAATGTTCAAAAGATAATTTGCTGTATTCATAAGCAACGTCAAAAGCTATGTTTTTTACCGGATTGATTTGTAGACCAACCCTATAAACTAATTCAGTTTCAGTATCTTTAAAAGTAGAAACTCGTGGTGATTTTGCCTCAATTCTAGCACGCGCTGCACCAATTAAACCATAGATGCTAATATTTTTATTAAAACGATAGCTTGGACCAAAATTCAATGAAGAATAATATATATCTACGTCAGTGAGCTTAATATTATTTAGTTTTAAATAATCTTCTTGGTGGGTATAAGTCAATGAACCTATAAAGCCCCAGTGATTGTCAATTTCGTAACGATATTTAATATTAACACCCTTAGGTTTATCCTTAAATTCTTCATCTTTAAATTGCAAATGACTTTGTGCATAATCCAATGATAGAGTATTTTTTCCTGCAGCATTAGCACTAACAGTAATATTGGTAAAAATGCTGGCAACAACAGCAGAAACTAATATTTTTTTCATTTCTCTTCTATTCCCTGAAGCAATAATTATTTTTATTAAAATAAAATAACACTAACGCAATAATCGACGAATATAGAAAATAATTTGAGTGAGTGATATATAAAATCAAATGATTTTTTGTCAAATTTTATTTATCTAGCCAAAAAAATTATTTTTATAAAATAAATAAGCAAATATTCCCTGACATTTTTAACTGATAATAATATGGAGGCAAATTTTTACTTGCCTCCAACATGATTAACATTGTTGTTGAATCTGATGATATTTAGTTTTAGTAAAAATAACTAAGGTTTCATATTAGCATCTATCACTTGATAAAATGCATTTCCGGTATCGTAAATTGTCCATACACCTAGAATAACTTGATAACCTGTACGATACGGCACATCACAATCAATTGAGACTTCAAATGAAGGCATTTCACCACCATCTGTTCGGCTACAAAATGGTTGCAGATCAAATGAGCTGCGGGCTAAAGGCGCATTAGATGACTTTGAATACAATAAACTATTAATATCAATTACTTATAAAAATATATCTCATTTAATATACGCATTTACACGTAAAAACAAGTGATTTCACTCACTATAAATCAATTACTTACCGCTCATAGTGAGTTCTAATTTTACCAAATTTTGACTGAAATCTAAGTTTAAATTCACCCTCTTTTTTAACTCCCAAATAACCTTAGTCATTCGTTTAACTAAGAATATAAAATACCCATTGACGAAAGAAGAAATCATGCGCTATAGTTTATTTGCATCTGATAAATCAGGTGTCGGGTTTAGCACCCCGTGTTAGTAACCGCGACACATGCACGCCGCGAGCGTGTTTTTTATTGTCGCAAATCTAGCCACAAATTCTATGGTGGGCTGGATGGGGCAGCTGAAAAGCTGGCCGGCGGTTACTCCGGTAGTGCTAACCCTGTTCAGCTCACCACCAATATGAGCTTAGCACCTCTTGGTGGTGGTAAAATCAAGTAACCATCGGAGGTCTTATGACACTTCAATTATCCGCTATTAACCCTAAAGTTACTGTTCATAACGGCAAAGCTATTACCACGTCTCAAGACGTTGCTGATTACTTTGGAAAATTGCATAAACATGTTCTTGCAAAAATAGAATCTCTTGATTGTTCTAGAGAATTTAAGACGGCCAACTTTTCGGCCGTCGTAGTAAAGATTCAAGCTGGTTTCAATAAGCGTGATTCCAAAGCTTACGAAATGACCAAAGACGGTTTTTTATTCTTGGTAATGGGTTTTACAGGAAAGAAAGCAGCACAATTCAAGGAAGCCTACATTGCTGAATTCAACCGCATGGAATCAGAGCTACATTCTGCACCAAAATACCAACCCCAAACAGAAGCTCACGAAAAGTTCAGCAACAAAGATACGCAAAATCTCGCCCGTATCATTGCACTTATGACACAAAACTTTCGTTTCAGAGATGCATGGAATAATGCTATCTGGTATGCATTGAGAGAAGTCACCGGCATTCCCTCACCTTACCCAATGGAAGTCAGACTAGTCCCTTCTATCGCTTCTGAATGTGAGCGTATCTGGCATGTAACGGAAGCGCTTCAAGATGTGATAGCTGATGCAGAAAAAACGGCGATTAAACGAATTATTCGCAAACGTGAAAATGCTGACAAAGTTATCGATGAGATAGAAACTTTGTTATCTCAGACTACACAGGATAACCAGCTAATGCTAAATGGTGCGCTATCAAACTGGCATAAAGCGGAATTGACCCACTTCCTCCAACGCTGCTAATATGATGGGCCTGTGATGGGGCTATTCTTTTTGCGCTTGTTGCTGATTCCAGATTGAATCAACGGGCATCTCTACCCTCACATCTAGCCATGTTGAGGGTGGAATATCACACGGCTCACCATCGACATAATAAGTGGGTTTTCCATCAATAATTTCTTTAATCCGCCAGTTCTGAAAATCTTCTGGTAAATGGGGGTGTTGTCGGTGAAAAGTCTGGATTTCAATATTACCGTCAGATAATACTTTATCTTTGATATAAATAAGCTCTAACCCATTAATATCTTTAGGCACTGAAATACCTCCATTCACACCCCAAGCACCGTCTGCATTATACCCCAACACCCCATTAATTAAATATTTCCCTGTATCGATTCGTTGAACAATCGCACCTTCGGACTTATCATTTGTTTCAAAATGCCCATTAGGATAAATTTTAATAATCGGTGAGGCTTTTTTGATAAAACCATTACCATCAACCGTTGTGTTATTTTCACTCCATTGCTTTTTTAACTTAAAAGACTGTTTATCCGCCAAATGGATAGCTGTCCATGTGTTCCCATAACCATCTAGAAAGAGAAAATAAAAACTATTCTTATCATACTGGAGTCTAATTCCTGAACCCCATTTACCATCAAAGCGGTCATCATCATAACCAAGATTACTAAAAAAACCACAGCCTCCTGTTATCGATTCATTTCCTCTTTCATAAATAGTTGTACCGCCTAATCCAAAATCACCCATCTGTATCAAGGTACCATCCTTATCCTGAAAGGTATGGGACACAACCTTATCCCCGTGCTTTGAATTTATTTTTCCCGCATTTAATTGCACATTACCGTTAATTTCACCGCCCGTTTTATCAAATTTTTTATCTAACTTTTCGCTTATTTCTACAACATCTTTAGCATCTGCTTTGCCTTTTACTGTTTCCTTGATTTCATCGATAGCACTTGAGTCTGCTTTTCCTTCGACTAATTCTTGCAGTGCCTTGATTGACTCTAACTTAACCGTTTTGCCACTGGGTAGCGTAAGTTCAACGACACCGTTTTCCCCCATCCAGGTATCCATGTTTTGCAGAAAGTAGAGGATGTATGTGTTAGCAGCAACAAGTGCTCTTGCTGCATCACTGTTGTTATTTGGTTCAGTGAGATTAATGGTGTAAGTGGTGTCTGTTGCGCTAAAAGTCGGCTTATCTGCTAGCGTTAATTCAGTGTCGCTGTTAACGGCTAATATCATGTAAGGATAGTTAATATCGCCGTTTTTAATGAGCATTAACATGCCAGGTGATACCAACGGATTATTACTGTTCCATTTTGTGCCTGTGCCTTTGACAATAGAAGAGCCTGACACAACGGTTACGGTGCCATCTTTATAAATCATTTTTATTTCCCGTTATAAATAGAATAAGTGTTTTGATTAAAACTTAAAATAATCTTCTGCATCCAATACTAATATAGAATTTTTAGTTCTTGCTGTAGTATTATCTCCGTAGTATGCAGAGTTATACATAACTCTAAATCTACTCAAACTAAGACCTGTCTGATCATAATGACAAATATTTAAATTCTCTAAATATCCTCCATCTGTACGAAAAAAAAATTGACCTACTGCGCTTGGCGAATACATTGGTCTTCTGATGTTTTCAATTGTTCTTTTTTCTCCAGTAGACATTGATGTTCCAGTTATCATGATAGGTCTTGTTAATACATTATATTCTGAATTAAAAGTGATTTCACCTTTGGAGTTTCTAAGACGTAAGCCATGAGATCCAGTATCCAATTCTCCACCTTTAGCCAATCTGAATGCCACAACATAATATTCTGCTGAAGTATTTCCTCTACCATTTTTTTCTGTACTTATAAGAACTGGTCTACCTGGGTCATAAATGCTTTGTTGTACATAATCCGTTCTAATATACGCATTACTATTTAATGTATAAAAAAAATAAATAGCATTATCTATCGTTAAATCTGGTGAAATCATTGAAGGAATAAATTCGGCATTGATAGTTATTTTTTTTTTATAAAAAGCATAAGCATAACCAGTGGTAGGTATTTCATTTAAAAAAACTGCATTTCCTTTAATGCGCAAACCTAAATTTATAGGCAATGATGATTTTTTATAATCAGGATAAGCGATAATTTGTATTCTATTTTTAAACTTTCCGTCACCACTTAGTCTGCTAAGTCCTTTTAAAGTTACTTTTCCATCAGATCCCTGATTGTGCCAGAATGTTTCTTCTGTACCTGACACATACATACGTCCACCTATATCAGTAAATGTTATTCCAGCCATTGCCCCATGTCGCATAACATAAAAATTATATCCATCCGGAATAGCATTCGGACAAGTCCACTTATAAGATAACCATTCTCCGTCTGGTTCAAGAATATCTCCATAATCTTCAGATACTGCTCGCGTCCAGATGTTAGTCGCTGGCGCAGTAAATTCATTAAATAAAAAGAATGAACCATCAGGATTAGTTATCCTTAATCCAATCATATAAATTCTCCTAACTCAATAATTGGAGTATTACCTGAATAAACATAAAAACCTTTATTCGTTAATCTTGTCCGATATGTAGATGACACACCATTAACCTCAAAATTACCGTTAACCATATCTATTCGTGTTCCTCGTTGCCCAGGAATATAATTTTTAGATCTCAAGTCCATTCCAACTATTATATTTTCAATAGTGGCTTTACTTATTAGTGCATCATTAAAAATCACTTGGCCATTTTTGATAGCAAAAACTGGCTCTAACTTGCCATTGCTCGGATTGTAAACGATAAATGTTTGAGCACTAAAGCCAATTTGAGTCGTTACTTTGCCGTTTTTGAGCTCAGCCCCAATCACCAGGCCAGTGTCATAATCCACACCGTCATAATGAATCTTGACTAACGAATTCCACGTTGCAGAAGCCTCACCTTTTTTCATGTCATACTTAGCTTGTAGCGAATTCTGAGCGGCTGCCCATGACTTATCCGCTGTTGCCCTGACCTGATGGATAGACTCGGCTAAGGCTTTAGTCTCGGTTACCACATAATTGTCAACCCTGACGATTTCCGCCTTCATCTTGCCGTTTTGACGCATGAAGTACTGCGTATTGCCGTTGAGTCCCTTCGCGTTTTCCAGTATGGCTTCTGTGCTGCTATCTATTCCTTTTTTTAACTGCTTAATGGCTTCCGTATCATTAATTTTTTTGTCAATTTCATTAATGATACTGCTGGCATCAAATTCTGACTCACCCCGCACAAATTCTGTCCACGGTGACTGGTTACCGGATTTATCAACCAGTCTTGCGCGAAAATAAAAGACTGTCCCTGCGGCCAACCCTGACATTTCATGGCTTTTTGAGGGATAAGGTATATCAGCCAGTAACATCAAACCTTCACCGTCATTGGTTTCGCTGTACTGAATCTCTGTTTTTAACGTGTCTTCCGTATTTTCGTTAAATCCCCAGTCTAATTTTATCCCAAATACCAATGTGGAAGCCCTGAAGTTAACAGGTGCAGGAGGTTCGCCTTCCTTACCTTTCAGTATTGTCTCAGGAGCATTCGCCCAGATAGATGAGATATCCGATGAGTTTATGGCTCTTACTCTTACCTGATAGCGTCCGGCATATATCCCTTGAACTTCAAAACTCGGTGTTGACGTTCGAGGTATACTTACCCAGTTATTATTCCCTCTTCGCCATTGTGCCTCATAGGCAATCGCATTTTCTGTGGCATCCCAGTCAACTCTTAACGTTGTAACAGCAATCCCTTGATTGATATGGGTATATGCAGAGATATGTACGTTCTTTGGAGGTAATTGGACACCAGGGGGGATAACAGTAATGGGTCTTTTATCAATCCTGGCTCCAGCATCAATATGCTCATATTTATCTGGATTATGGAAAGTCCCCGTGATGGTATAGGTATTATCGGCATTGTCCTGAATGCTAATTACGCGATAAAGCTGAATTGCCAGGTCGTTGGCATCTATTGTCCAAACCGCATTTTTTTCAATGGGTTGAGAATAACGGGCTGTTACAGTGATAATATTGTCGTTAACCGTCTGGACTGTTCTTGCTTCTGATTTTCCATCAGGTAAGTTAATGATAAGTCTGTCACCCGATTTAATATCTGCCTTCCTGTCGAGCGTAATTTTTCTCTCATCAACAGATGAAATCCTGCCACCAATAATACGGCCAGCAAGATTTGCGTCTGCCACGCCAATAATCTGCCCAGGCGTTGGAATAGCACCTTCCAGCCCAGTTGAAAAGGTTATCGTCCTGTCATAAGCATTCGTTAATAATATCCAGCGTCCGCGTCGGTTTGCTTCTGATTGTCGAGTGCAACCAATCGCCGAAATATCCGTTTTACGCACACCATAACGACGCTGCAGTTTGCTATCAGAGACCGCCTCAATAGCATCATGACTGTGATTATCGGCATCCGAATAGGAAACCAGTACCTGCGTATAACGGTTTTGCTGACTACCGCCTGAATAGGTCACCTTTCCATCGACGATATTCGCTTGCGTGAAAATCCGAAAGATATCCGATGGCATATCAGCCACCGCTTTGACAGAATTATCCGCCCAAAACGTCATACCCCTAAAAATACCCGCAATATCACGCAATACCTGATAAGCCGATTCCTGAGACTGAATATAAATATCACATAAAAAACGAGGCTCTTTACCTGAACCACCCTGACCGTCAGGAACATTTTCATCGCAATACTGGGCTATCTGGTATAAATCCCACTTATCTATCTGTGTGCTATTAATCCGTTCTCCACAACCGTAACGGTTATTTAAAATCAGGTCATAAAAAATCCAGGCGGGATTGTTCGTCGCGGCCAGCTTGAAAGTTCCATTCCAGACACCCGAATAAGTTCGGTTTACAGGGTCATAGTTTGAGGGTACTTTTACCAGTAAACCACCTTTGGGGCGCAAGCTGACTTTGGGGATGCGATTATTAAATTGTCTTGCGTCAAAGGTGATAAACAATAAAGCAGTATTAGGATATCTTAATTTTGCGTCAATCACCTCAGTAACGGCTGCAACAACCACTTTATCGGCAATGCGCGCCGTATTTTTGTTAGGAGTGAGGCGACGAACACGCAATTGCCAGCCGGTTTTGGCTACAGGCAAATCGATACGGTGCGTTCGCTGATATTCGCTGGTTGTTTTACCATCAAAGGCAGCACGCAACACTTCTTTGTAGCCACTCCCATCCGCTGACAGGTCAATGGCATAATCAATACGGTAACCGGAGGTATCGCCATTATCGTGTTGTTCTAGAAGTTGTGGTACAGAGAAACGTAACCGAATAGCTGACAGCTGGATATTATTTATCGACCTGATATACGGTTTTTCATCTTTTAATTCCCTGCTTATGCTAATCTCATTGTCAACTGACGGAATGCCTTTGATGTATTCCTGTTGCTCACTGCCCGGACGAAAATCCCACGTCACGCCCTCAAAGTTTTTACTGCCATCAGCATTACCAATAGGCGTACCATCCAGAAAAATACGGGTAGCATCTAGTCCGCCAGCAATTTCTCCCTCAGAGATAGCAAAGAGTAATTTTGCGGTTGATTCTGATAGCAAGCTATCGGGTGACTCTACAGGTTTATGCCCACCGCCATCACCCCCTTTTGCCCCGAAAATAAGATTTGTCATATTTCACCCACAAAAAAAAGCCGCCTCAGCGACTCAAAGTTCATCATTAATGCTATCTTTGGTCTTCGGTGTAAATCCCCGCGGATATAATTGCCCCACCTATCTCTTTTCTATCCAAGGTATACAGCAACGGCACTGGATTACCCTGTGCCGTCGTATTCACTGCACCACCAAACGCATAAGACGGTTTATTATCGGCGTCCTGACGAACCGAAGCTCCTGGCGGTTGCGGTGACAACATTTGTGCTATACCGCCTAATGCCATTGATGCCCCACCTAACGCTAAAGCACCACCCATAAACCCGCCAGCCCCAAAGGCTGCCCACCCAACAGGCCCCAACATCATTGCTGCGCCTATCATGGCTACCCCTAATATAGTTTGGAACAGTCCTCCGTTTTTGCTTCCCTTAATTATCGGGGCAATACGAATATCCTGTGTTGTATCAAGGTGAAACTCATCTTCGCCGATATTATGCTTTCCCTTGAAGACCGCAAACTCGACGCCTCTCAAATGCGCATCAGCCAGATAACGTGCAAAGCCTGAGTAAAGCACACATAATGCTTTAATGGCTTCTTTTGGGGAGCTAATGGCCAGTTGATGGACGCGGCCAAATTTTGTGCCCAGTTTTCCATATAACCTGACTGTTCTCAGTTCACTCATGCCCATTCTTTCCTTCTGACAACCTTGACGGTTCGGTCACGCCAGTAATCACTGTAGGGCGTGACACGGCTTAATTGCCCGTACAGATGATGCAGTAGCATGCCGTTATCCAGCAAAATACCTGCATGATTGGCGACATCAGCCTGAACCTGCATAATGACCACATCACCCACTTCAGACACACCATTAATTTCAACAAAACCTTCTTTGGTGAAATTCTCCATATAACGGTTTTCACCTTGCTCCCACCATGGATAAGTGACACTATAATTATTCAATGTAATACCGTGTTCTTGCCGAAAATAATCAACAATCAGCGTCCAGCAATCGGAGTAACCCAAAACAAACGTTCTTCCCGTTAATTCACGCTCACCTCTTGGTTGAATTATACGCAAATCCCCCTCAGGCCACGACACAATTACCCACGGTAATTCACTGGCATCGCATTGCAGATTATCTATTTCACTTGGGTGTGTTGTCACGCCATCGCCACAATGAGAATGGACGATAGCAACAGGCAGTCCCCAGTCTTCCGCATTGGCATAGTCTTCCGGTGATAATTCGAATTGTTCAGTGGGATTTGCAGCAAGATTACGGCAAGGAAAATAGCGTTTCACACGGCTCTTTTGGCAAATAACCCCGCAGGCTTCTTGCGGAAATACCCTTTTAACGTGATTAAATATTGCTTCGGTAAGACTTTTTGTTATCATCGTATTAACCCTGCCGCAGGAAATCCGCCAAAATCCAAGGGCACATTTTCACCAAATCGCTTTTTACAATCGCTCATCAGACCACCACAAACATCTAAGGCGGGGTCATCCACCGAATTGCCTTTCTCATCAAAATAGCGTTTACCATTATAGGCGCACCCATTCCCTGAACGATACCAACCCCGCATGCACCAGTAACAGAGATGATGAATTTGACGTACTGGCAACATAACGCCTTGTAAATCAAACGGGCAAGCCAGTTCAAACTGAATAATTCCCCCCGCTTCTTCATGACTTTTTCGGTCAACATAAAATACTTGCTTAAAGCATTCATCAGGATTCTCAGTAGGATTATTATCAGGAAAATTTTTGCTATCCAGATAATGCGAAAAAGTCTCATAAATGGTTACTTTTGCCTGAACCATATCATCAAATTCCAGGCACAGTGATGATATCAGACTATCAATATTACCCACTTTCAGTATCGGTCTGGCTTGGCTGCCTTCACTACTTTTTGATAAACCCGAAATTTCATAAGGCCATGCGCCATATTCGTTACCTTGCCACCAGATAGGCTTCGGTTTTAATTTATCTTCTGCCTTTTCAATTTCCTCGGGGGTGTAACGAAGGTTGTAAGCATGAAAACGCAAAACCGGGCCACCAAATGCACTGCCATCTACTTCCACCAACTGAATTTTTTCACCCGGTTCTAATTTTTGCACATCTGAATGGATTATCATGCTGAGAAAGCCTCCTCAAACGTGGCTGATATTTTCATGACATCACGCGCAACCGGAGTCATCTTGATCGAATCGACTTTAACCCGATACACTCCCTTAACACCAAAAGGGGGAATCCAGATAAAAGACTTTATAGTGTGTTGGCGAATAAAATCAAAGATAGGCATCACTTCGGCTTTTTTGCCTAAATAAGAGAAAGGCCAGGATTGCGATTCGGGATGGATCCCATCGGCAGACACCTGCTTGTAGCCATCACCAAATTCCACTTCTTTGATTCGATGCCTGAACTCGCCCGTTGGGCTGTCTTGTATCTGGGTTCGCCATCTAAATTCATCCATTAACTTGACTCCATAAATAAAAAAAGCCACGATTAAGTGACTTTTTTGTTTTTTAATAAAATTAATTTATCAATTTTACCGTTGAATGCATTTCAAGGTGTCTTAAAGAACTAAACACCGAACCATGTAGATCTGCTAATCTTCCTGTTAACTCCGCATCTATTTTTGTATTTAATCTTCTCAATGATGGAGAAAGAGATTGATTCCATATCGTCCTAATGCTGCTAATGTGAGTAAATGCTGTTGTGATATTTCTAAACAGCAAATGCTCATCCAAATTACTTCCATCAAGTTCTCTATCCAAAATGTCTAGTACCCATTTACGAAATAGTTTGGCTATTGGAGTCGTTGCAAACATCGCAATCAAATGAGCACCTCGAAGTGAAAATAACCGCACCAACATATCAATTTCACCTGTTTTTCTAACGACCGTCATATTGACGGTCATTGTCATTGAATCAGTAAATTCATCTGCATTACGCGAATAAACCCGACTGACATTATCTGTTCTGCTATAACCCAATGCTTGTGCAAGCTCAGTAGACGTAAGCCAAATTTGACCACTATCAACAACAGGATTAAAGGTAAAATTCTGAAAAGTTAGCGTAGAGAGAGCGTTATTCATGCTGCCACCTCCACGCTTAACAGTTTTGCCAATTTAGCAATCCCTTTTGGTGTGATACGAACCTGTGTTTTTGTTTCATTAATGCCATCAGTTCGAGTAATCGTTGTCACTTTATGCTCAATCAGCCCCTGTTGAATCTTGTCCTGATAACCAATCCACGGGCTGCCTAATCGTCTGTAAATCCATTTATTTTCACTTAAGAAATCAAACAGCGCTTTGGGACGTATTTGTAGTTGCTTGGCTGTATCAGTCACACACATAGCACCATCTGACTTAGCTATGCGCTCTAAGGCGGCTACATCGGGCTTCATTTCTGCTATTTGATGGTCACGATCAAGGATTTTTTCACTATAATTTAGCAACAAGCCTCTCATTACAGCCGGATCATTTAATGCAACCATAGGGTCTATCACAACAGGCGCTAATTTACCCGCTTTAAAATCTAAGAATGTTTGGTTAACTGTTAATCTAAATTTTGGCGAAATCCAGCCAGCATACTCTATCGCTAAAAGTTCATGAGCAAATGTACCTGGTGATGAACCGCCATTAACGGTATTGACCACTTTATAAGCAGAGCAAGAATTTCTGCTTTGGTTGTTTTTCAATAAGTTAGCTTCTAATTCTGCAATTAATTCTTTAGTTTGTTTGTTTTGTAACCATAGAGAGGGTCGCTTTGCATTGTCACCACCACTCGCTTTGTGTAATGCGTTCAGGTTGAAACGATCTTCTGAGTCTTTGGTAATTTCAATTCCTGCAATGACAGGAAGATTTTTATTTGGTATATTCATACTGTTAATCTCTTTGCTTATGATTGACAATTTAGAAACCCTGACTGCTCGTCCAGTTGGGGTTTTGCTGTTTTTTATGCATTAATTAAACCATCTTCTTTTAAAGTGCGGCGCACCCGACTTACTATCTCCTTGCTGTAAGACCTATCACTCTTATTCGCTAACTTCCTTAACAAGGTTTCTATCTCGTCAGGGAAACGAACAGATGAAGGTTTTGATACTTTCATGTTTTCTCCTTTTTGTATGTGGTATGCATACATATTAAATAGGTACGTATTGATAGTCAATAGATACCCACATATTCTGTAAATAAAACTTACGGATTAGAATATGTCAGAAAGAAAATACAAAAACCCACAGGTTAATTTAAGATTACCTGTGGAGCTAAAAAATAGAATTAATGAGTTAGCTAACGTTAATGGGAGATCGGCCAATCAGGAAATGGTTGCCGCGATAGAAGCTTGGGTGAAACAAAACAAAAATGTTCAAGAATTGACTATCTCTGATTTAACTAATCGCATTATAGCGCTAGAGAATCAAATCCAAACACTGAAAAATAATCTCGAAAAATAGTAATCCCTTAGATGCTTCTTAAATTAATAGTTTCGAACATTCTTAATAATTTTTTTAGTACTTATTTTCAATTAAAACTCTTTACATATAATTAAACATATGAAAATAGGAGATATAGCACCATTTGGCGTAAGAATGACTACCGAATTAAAAGATCGCTTACATGAAGAAGCGAGAAGAAATACCCGTTCATTAAACTCAGAAATCGTGAAGCGCCTTGAAGATTCTTTATCTAAAGAGAACCAGCAGTTATCTGAAAATAAAGATGATTTTGAAAATAGAATTAGTATGCTTGAAGATATGATTGAGAAGTTAAAAAAAGAAATCCAAATGAACTAATCATTTATATTTTTTCCAAAGAACAATTATAGGGTTGACTAATGACAAAGAAATACCCAAGCCAAGAAATGGATAGATTTAACATTAGGATGCCTGCTGGAATGAGAGTGTCAACGATCACCGAAAACTGATCCACTTTTTATCTAAATCCGATCAATCAAAATTGATCCACTGTTTTACTCAGTTATTGCTCCTGAGCGCCGCTTATCTTTCAATCGGTAGCTTTCACCGCTTAATTGCAGTACATGCGAATGATGAAGTAAACGATCAAGCATAGCGGCAGTTAATGTTGCGTCATCAGCAAAAGCACTTGGCCATTGCCCAAATGATAGGTTACTCGTCAATATGACACTGCCATGCTCATAACGCTTGGCAATCACATTGAAAAACAGGTTTGCTTCTTCTCGCCCAAACGGCAGGTATCCAATCTCATCGATAATCAACAACTTCGGGGCCATCACCGAACGTGATAGATATTGTTTGAGCTTATTTTGTCGTTTGGCAGTTGAGAGTTGCAACATCAGTTCAGCTGCCGTGGTAAAGCGGGTTTTCTTCTTGGCCTGTACTGCTTTTAATCCTAACCCAATAGCTAAATGCGTTTTGCCTACACCGCTTGGGCCAAGCAACACGACATTTTCATTACGTTCAATAAACGTTAATGCGCTTAATTCCTGTATGTGTTGTTTGGGGATCCCCGTTGCAAACTTAAAATCGAACGTATTAAGTTCTTTATGTGCTGGGAATCCTGCCATCCGACTCAAAAGATTACGAGTTCGTTCATCTCGTTGTTGTTGCTCACATTTTAACAGGGACAGTAAAAACTCTCCGTAGCTTTTGTCTTGGGCAATGCATTTTTCGGCAAGTGATGACCAATGAGTCGGAATAGAATTTAATTTCAATGACTCACACAGGTGTTCAATTTGTTCATGCAATAACATGTTCACCTCCCAGTAATGCTTCGTATACGCTGATTGAGTGTTGCAAACTGACAGATTCAAGGGGCGGTACGATAGGGATATTAAGCGTATTAGTCTGTGGGATAGATTGGCAAACCCTTGCTGGTAAGGGTAGAAGAGACTTAACTTCCTTAGCTAATCTATCTGCTGGCTTCTCTAACGTTGTTCCATGAATTCGCTGATGGGCAACGCGTTGTAACCATGGACCCACTTTTGCATTAGCTATTTCAATATCCAGTTCAAGATTATGAGCACGAAGGTCGGTGTTTAATGGCACGATAAAGCTGTTTTTTAAATAGTGGTTAAAGCGCTCTACTTTCCCTTTCGTTTTTGCCCTGTAGGGCTTGCAAGCCTTCAATTTAAACCCGTAATCTTTCGACATTTGAAGCATTTCGACATGTAATTTATGATCACCTTCTGCATAAGCATCCCGTTCGATGATGAGGGATTTTGCGTTATCACACAATACTTCCTGTGGTACACCACCAAAGTAGTCGAAAGCTTCTCTTAAACCTTGCTGCCACGATTCTGCTCGTTCATTATCAAAGAACTTTACATAACTCGCACGCGAATAGCCTAGCGTTGCAACAAACGCTTTCAGCGATTTTTTACCTCGCCGGATGCTGGTGAAGTCGATTTGCATTTGTTGACCTGGCTGTGTTTCAAAACGGACGACTACTTCGGGAACAATGCTTGGTTTAAATTGACAAACAAATCGGCGTAATTGAGCAATACCACCTTGATAGCCGTTTTCAACTACCTCATCAAATAAGACTGTTGCAGGGATCCAATCAGGTTTAGCCAGTTCAATTCGCTGAAGCAAATAAGGTTTAAAGGGGGATAATTTAGTCGGTTGTTGACTTCTTTTAGCATAAGTTGGCATTGTCTGTTGTTGTAAATGATGTTTTACGGTGTTACGGGATATACCCAACTCACTGGCAATTTTTCGAAGGCTTTGTCCTTGTGCAAAGCGAACATGAATATCCACAAATATCTCCTTGGTTAACATAAATTATCCGTACAAAAATGTGCGAATAATACCAAGTGGATCAGTTTTAGATGATCGTTAGTGGATCAGTTTTGCATGATCGGTGACAAGAGAAGCGATAGCTGATATTGCTGAACAAAATGGGCGCTCCATGAACACAGAAATAGTTATGATTCTTCAGGAAGCTATAAATAGAAATAAGGAGGTCAATTGTACAAATTCTGGAATACCAAATATCGCAATGGATTTATTAACTGAAATTAAAGAATTAAAATCAATTATAATAAAACAGAATAAACATTCAAAGTAATTACGCGGGCGTTTCTCAAGGGCTAGTTAGAATGTTTTCTCTTTATCTGCAAATATACAGGCCCGATTTCCTCAATGGAATCGTCGATATCCAACTTGCGCCTACTCACTTCATCAATTTGGCGACCAACAATAAGGACGGATACCGAATCAGGCTGACTTTCCGTGCATATGGAAACGGGGATGCTGAAGCATGGGAAAATCTTCTGACCGTTTTCAATGGTATCTGGAAATCCACAGAAAGATGTAGTAGTGCTATGACGGAAGGAGCATCTCCCACTTTCCCTTAATGGAATTGTGTCTAAAATATCCTCAAATTTCATATAAAATTCACCAAGATGAAATGTTGTTGCTAAAAAATAAAAATTCGGTGGGCAAAACTTATAATGTAGGTATGAGTCTACCTGACAGTTATCACAGTAATAGCGAATAACTGTCAGGTTAACTACAGCTTAAAACTTATATCCTAAACCAACCGTGAATGCGTCTGTTTTCCATTCGCCACTGCCTGAGCGTTCATAGCCTACATCAACGGTAACGCCCTCGTAAACATTCACTTGCATACCAACGCCGTAGGCTAAGCTAGTGCTGCTTTTTGAAAACGTTTTTTTACCATATTTGGTGACATCTAAATCAAAGTTTACATTGCTATATCCCAAGCCTACTAATCCATAAACACTTACGTATTCATTGATCCTATAAGTTGGGCCAGCCATTAAAGACATATAGTCTCCTTTAATATCCGAAGTATGTTTAGATGTATTTTTATCAACATTCAAAGTAATCGGTGTGCTATAATCTGTTTTCGAATAAGCAAATGAACTGATAATTCCCCAATCATCACTAAATTCATAGCGATAACGCACAAATGCGCCCCCTGCTTTTGAATAACCATCAGCATAAACTGTTGCAATTCCCTCAGGATCTGGTTTTGTTCTATCCGCTTTCTCAGTTAATTTTTTCTCTCCACCAGACTTTACATTCAAATACCCAAAAGAAAGCGTACTTTCACCAGACTTTGCGATTACAGCACCAGAAAATAGTGTTGGAATTAAAAACAGTAACGTTTTTTTCATTGTTTTTCCTTTGATTTTACGTTTGGCCAATAGTGACTGAATCTAAATTGATGCCAAGCATAACAAAAGTGAAATTTTTTTCTATCAAAAATGCGCTCATCGATTAATAACCCCGCCCATTGACTGCCTTGATAATTTTGTTTAAATCACCTCCATCTCGACTTTCTGCCACTAAAACAGATTTGATTTTCTGGGTTAAGGATTGCTCGGCTGCGCGCATATCGACATTGGAAGGGCTTGTCTGCGACGGTTGACCGTCAACATGAATACCGCCTAAATTGACATTAACACCGCTTGCTACGGGTTGCATGCCGTACATGGGCGTTGAAGAGGTGCCCACATATCCACCAGACGCATAACCTCGCTTACTTCCATCCATCAGGCGATACAGGTTAGCAATACCTAACCGCTGAGTCGCTTCTTTGGTAAATACAAATTCCCCACCATGAACGATACCTTTCGGGTCATATTTACCCCCACCACCCACATATCCGCCTGATGAAAAACCTAAAATACCCGCCACTGCCCCGCGCCAGCCTTCTGTTTGCCCACCAAAAGCCGCTTTCATCGCCTGAAGCATCGCCATTTGCGTCATTATCTTCACAATCATCTCAAGTAATGATTTAGTGAAATCAGCAAAATTAGCTTTGCCGGTCATCAAAAAATCAGTCAGTGATTGACTCATTCCTTCAAAGGCAAACCTGGTAACATTGGCGACATTGCCATAAGCATCAGTCGCTTGTTGTTCGAAATTTGTAAATCCTTGCTTAACCCCTGCTTCCCAGTTTTTCCGCAATGACTCCTCATTTTTGTATTTCTCATCAATCAGTGAAAGTCCTCGACCATACTCAGGGTTTTCTTGCTCAATCCCTTTACGGGCCATTTCTTCACGGTATTTCTTCAGTTCCTGCTCTTTCGCTATTTGAATCTCGGTTTTGCCAATACTCTCCAGCCTGAGTCTTATTTCTTCTTGCAATCCATCATTCGATAACCGCAAGGCATTGAGTTGTTTTTGTTTCTCAATTTTATCGCCTATCTGTGCAGCTTCACGCTTCTCAGAGAGAATGGCTTCTTTTTTTAATAATAATGACCGCTCATCTTCACTCAGACGGCGTTTGTTTGTGCCACTTTTGGCCTCTTCAAGAATGACTAGCTGGTTTTCTGTTTTGAAAAGCTCCCTGCGTTGCTGGCTGATAATCCCAACATATTGACTTTCATCCTGTAATGTTCGTAATTCTGCCTGCAGTGCTCTGTTTCTGGCTTGCGCTTCTTCTTCCCAACGTGTGCCTAAAGATGGGCGGTATGCATCAGCTTTTGAGTCTGAACTTGATTTTTCTTTCGCATAACGGGCATTTTCACGCCTTATCGCTTCATCGATAACGGATTTTGAACCACCCGAATTTCTTATTCTTTCAAGCTCACTTTGATGCTTTTCTTCCGCATTTTCATATTTGTGTTTGAGCTCCTGGTCAACCCTAAAACGTGCTTTCTCTGCCTCTTGAGCCCTTACCGCCGCTTGTTTTCTCTGATTTTCAATATCCTGTTGATATTTTTTCTCTTTCAGTAAATCAAGTTCACGCCTTAAATCTGTCGCTGTTTTCCCTGAGGCATTATAATAATTTAATCTTGCAACCGGATTTACCTGGAATGCAACTAATTTTTCCTCGTAATCACGTATCTTCTGGTCTAATGTGTGTTCACGACCAATATCTAACATGCTATCCCAAGCAAGTCTTGCTTTATCTTTAACCGCTGCCCAGGCTGACTCAAGGTAACCTAAATTCGCTTTTATCTGCTGGGTTCTATTATTCGTTGCAGTCGCATAGGCTTCCATGGCAACTTTAGCGGCTTCGTGCTTTCTTCCCTGTTCCTCTAATGTCGATATTTGCGCTAGTTGTGTTGCAGTCAGAAAATGCAGACTTTTGTCAAGTTCGTTAATCGCTTTAACTGGGTCATCTTTGATGCGCTGGAACTGTTTTATTGTTTCATCAACAGATTGACCCACCAATTTTTCCATTCTGGCAGCGACATTGGCAATATTATCAATTTCATTGCCAGAAAATGAACCTGACCCCACAACTTTAGTTATTACATCCGCCATTCCACCTTGTGTTATGCCATCTGCTGACAACTGTTTGGCCAACCTATCAAGTTGCCCAGCCGTTTTCCCTGCATACCCACCCGTTAAAATGAGTTGCTTGTTAAATTCACTAAACTCTTGTGAGCCTTTATAAGCGGCGATGGCAACAGCTGCCGTAACACCTGCCAATCCTCCCATCAACAATCGGGTAGGGGTTAATATTGAGCCTATTGCTTTAAAGGCATTACCAACACCACCAAACGAGTCTTTAATCTGTCCACCTTGCTGCACCAATACCATCCAGGCCGGCATACCGGAAGCCAATGAGGTCACCACATCGGTCATCTGCATAGGTAACATACGCATTGCATGACGATATTGCCCCATCGTTACCGCGCCATTCATAAACGCTTTTTCTTGTTCTTTTAATTTGGCAATCATCGGCGCTGCCTGTTGAGAAATGCCCATCTGCGCCGCTTTTAGTTCAAGAACTTCAGTTCGCGTCTTGCCTATCGTGTCTGATTGCTGTTTTAATGTGTTTAGAAAATTATCAGCGGCTAACTTCGCTCGTTTTGAAGCTTCTTCCTGTGCAAGTAGCGCTCTCCCTTCTGCGGTCAGCGCCAGATTCATCCGGCTTAGCTTATCTCTCGACTCTTCCAGTATCGTGTTGTAATCAATAAACTGGTCAAGGGGGAGTAAACCTTTTTGATGTGAAGCGGCGAGCTTACGGCTAATTTTATCCAGTTCATCAAACGCTTTATTGGTGGGATTAATTCGATTTAACAGGTCATTAAGTTCACTTTTTTGCGTCTTAATGGTTTCTGCATTTCTCAGTGAGGCTAAGCTAACTTTTTTTAATCCGCCCTCCAGATTTGAGGAAGCCTTTTCAACCTTTTCCGCTGTTCCCTGAAATGACTTTAACTTCTGTTCACCTCTTTCCAAATCCGCCGTGTTTACTTTTAATGAAATCGTGGCGATATCAGTCATTATATTTTCCTTCGAACAACTAAACATTTAAAGCCTGTGATAAAAATATCCGCCTTATTGGTGCATTATCGCTAAGGCTTTCGCTTCCATCACCCGTATATCATTAAATAAAGCGCCTTTATCCTGATTAATACCCAAATAATCGATGACGTGGGATAAAACGCTGTAATCCAACCCTGTGGGGCCATTCGCCCCCATTCGCCACTGAGTACGCAGGGCATTAAAAGTAAGATAAGCCTCCCAGACATCTGGCCAGACTTCAACCTCGCTGTCTTCCGGCGTAAAACCAAAGGCGGCTTCAAAGTTGCGGATATCAGTCTCGGTCATGCCGCCATACATGGCCTCAACGACCGCTAGGAGTTTTTTTCGCGTTGGCCTAATAGTTCGCTATAATACGTTGTACTAATGGCGCTGGCAGCTGAGGGATAGTTGTCAAATAGCAGCTTCAAATTATCAGCGTGATAAGGCTCTTCAATCGCCCAGTCAGCAATAATCTGCTGGTAGAACTCATCAATCGGCATTTCACGCATGGTTTCCAGTTCACTCATGGCTTTGTGATTAAAGGTGAAGGTCACCACCTCTGGCTCTTTTTTGCCTGCCACCGGAATGAGGACATTGGCTTTAAACGTTGGCTTGGGTATCAATGTAAATTTTGCCATGCTACATCCTTAATTATACTGCATAGATTTGCATATCAGATTTAAGTGAGAAACGGGCTACCACGTTTTCAACCTCGTTGATAGCTGTATTGGGCACGCGCTGGAAAGAGACCGAAGCAGTAAAATAACGATCCTCACTGGCACGTTTATTGAAAAAACGCATTGCCGTAATTTGCTTGCTGTCATCGAGTTTCATCAATAACGTACGAATAGGTAATTTTGCATCATGTGCAAAGGTATAAACCTGCGTGATACCATTTTTAAAGGTATCAACGGTTTCTGCCTGTTCATCTTCCAAAAACTGAATTTCCTGCGTTTGCTGCTCACCGCCCTCCGTCGATAATGTCATGACTTGCGGCATCGCCTCCCATTCTTCCACTTTCTTCAAGCTTCCTTTAGCACCACCAACGGGAAAAACGGCTTTATCGGTGGTATCGATTGATTCCAGTGTAATACTGGTATCAGCTGCTTTTTTCACTTTAAAAGCGCCTGACATTTTTTTCCAGCCACAATCAATCTGGACAATATTGCCCGTTTTAATGCTGCCAATCGAATTGACAGTTAATACCGCCTCTGTCGCATTGGTAGCCGCCGTAATTGTTATCTCATCCGCATATTTACTAGCTACATAAACACGCGAACCATTAGGAATATTATATGCCATGATAAAACCTCATTATTGGCTGTTGAAAAACCACCATGTGGCGGCAATGTTAAATTGTAGAGTGACAACGATAAGCAACGCTGACGGGGAGAATATAATTAACCTGATCACAGATTGCTGGAAATAAACATGGCTCACCGTTTAAAAAAAGATTATCGGTCAACGAAAAGCCGTTTGTTAGATAATTTATTAAACGATTAGCGACATTCATGACCAATGTGTCGCCCGTTCCTGCTTTGCCAACTACATTTATCTGTATGACACCGCTAAATACAGGCATATCGAGCGATAAACTCAAATTTTTAGTTGTCGCTGGCATGATGTGTAGTTGTAAATAGGGTTCATTGATATCATCGAATTCACAATTTGGCCAGGCAACCTTGATATTTTCAGACTCAGCAAATTGGGCAATATGTGCCCGTATCGCGGTATTAATGGTTAATGGGTTCATCCTTTACGCTCTGCGATAGCCTGATGAAAAAACTGCTGAAATTCTTGTGCCGTGATCCGTACCATACCTTTCGGTGCCTGTTTTGAATGCCCCATCTCAAGTCGATAAGCATAAGGAACCACATTGGAAAAATAGACTGACTTCATGCCCACTTTAAACTGACCGATAACATGATTGCCCTCAGCTTGTGTTACTTCGCCACTTTTATCTATTCGTCCCGTTTCTTTCATTGGTACTTCATCAAACGTCACTTGCCAGTTGCCACGAAATCTTCCCCCCGTATACCCTGCAGGCTTCCTTTCATTTCCTTTTCCCTTTCCGGCTATTTTAGCATTCACTTGCCAGATAGAAGGATTACCGACAGGCGACATCATGACTAACCTTGCAAGTATCTTAATGAATGTCACCTTGGTAACCACTTCCATTTTTTCTTCTGCTTTACTGACAAACGCATTAATGGCGGCTGTAAAATTGTTTGTCATATCAAGCTCTCAATTGTGCAATGAAACAAATAGTTTGGCGTTGGGGCTTTAACTCTTTTACAGCAATCACTCGATGATTTCTGTTATCGATGATAATGATATCCCCCTGTTGAATATTACTCTTTGCATGCGCAATGAATTTAATATCACTGGTTAAAACGAGGGAATTGTCCACTTCATTGATAGCAAACTGTGTCTTTACTCCTACCACCTTTAATACCATATCGGGTTCGATAATCTCCTGACCCTTTTTATCAACATAAAATTTACCTTTTCTTTTTAAGACATAGTCCATGCCGTACTGCTTTATCAAGCGCTCAGTCGTTTTACCCATTCGAGTATAAAGATTCATCATCACCTCACCGAAAAGGTGTTGATGGCAAATCCAGAACGTATATCTAACAAGCCATTAAGCAAACCATTTAACCAGGGAAATTTGGGTAAACCCGAATTTGTCCCCGAGGCATATTGGACCGTGATAGCCCCCTCAATACGTTCTGTGGTCACTTCGCCCCCTAACGTTGGCTGTAAATCCTCGTTCTCTGAATCAATCGCCAGCCGACACTGGGCCATAATGAGTTGCTTAGGGATGGCGTCATTCTCAATAGGCACGCCGTCATAAAATAACCCTGTGCGTGGGAAGGATAGCGGTTGGGTTAAGTGGGTTCGTTTTCCTAACCATGGCTGTGACGCTAAATAGTCCATCGCAGTCACCAGCATCGACTCAATATGTGAGTCATCAGTGGGTATATCAATTCCTCTTTCACGGGCATAGCGCTTTAGATCCTCAACGCTGGCATAACTATTAAATGTTGGCGAATTTTTATCCGAATCAATCATATTCACCTCAAAAAAAGGGACAAAAGTCCCCTTAACTTTATTTTTCTTTATGAAAAAGTGATACTTTCTGTGGTGCGCATCTCACCATCCACTGTCGCAGTGACGGTAAGTTGTCCTGCTGTACTGGCGGTTAATTTGACGCTGGACTTACCCTTTGCATCGGTTTTAGTCGCCGCTTTACTCAATTTTCCACCTGTGCTTGACCACTCAACATTGCCACCCTGGACAGGTTGATTATCTTTTGAGTAATCAAGTGAAATGGTCACCGCATCGCTGTTATTGGCTGTCGCGGTGGTTTTATCCACAGATAAATTCAAACTCGCTTCATGCTTCAATTTTATCATTACGCCTGCCGTTAATTTGTTACTGGTGAAATGTTTCTTCCAGTTGCCAGCTGTGCCCAATTTTGTCAGATCAGGATTAGTTCCTTTTGATTCATCCCAGCTGTAACCGAGCACGCCCACATTTACCACGCCTTCACCTCGATAGCCAACGCCTAAATTTTCCTGATCGTTGATTTCATAAGAGCGAAAATGAGGTTCCTGGGATTCCGTGATAGTGATAGCCCCTGGGACTAAACCAAATATAGCATCAACAGGTGCAGTATCGGTGACTAATACGGGTTTACCTAGCGTTCCAGGTTGGCCGCCGTAAATTACCACGCCTGCTTCTTCATAAACCTTGTTATCAATCGCCTGATCAACAATGTCAAAATAAGTTGTTGAGTGCATGACAAACAAATTGACACGGTTGAATTTATCCCCGTATTTGCGCAACCCCTTAGTGAGGGTCTTCTTGCCATCGGTAGCAATATTAGCCGTGACCATCATATCCGTATTAGCGCCAATCGCAGCCCTCAATGCTGCCAGGGAATACTTGATATAGCCTTCAAGCGAAGCATCAGCAGCATCCGTACCCACAAGCTCAGAAAATTCTGAAACATCCCTGCCACGTCGTTTAAATGACTCTTCGGTGATTTCATAGGGGCCATATTTCCAAGGGGCTTTAACGTCAACGGATTCTCCCGCCCCAATTTTCTTACCGGTAACTTTATCCGTAGAATTCACGTCACGATGTTCAATCGAACCACTTATCTGATAAAATGCCCGTTTACGTAAATCGCCTTCAATAAAAACATTATCTAGTACAATTGCGCCATTAGATGCCTGATTAAACACCTCAAGATTATCTTGTCTGCGCTCTAAAAATGCGGTTTGAGCCAAATCATTATAAATAATTAAATCACTATTAACCGTCGTTGCCATTATATTAATTCCTTACTTTGGTAATCCCAGATAAGCTTCACGACCGAATCGCCGGATATATGCGGCCTTATCAGCTGAAGACATCTGAGAACGTTTAAAATGTGCGCCCCCTGACTTACTATCCCCTGAACCTGTACCGGATGCAGAAGGAAACAAATGGGGGGCACTTTCTTTTAGCGAATCAATCCACTCAGCGGGGGTTAAAGGTGTACGGCCATCTTTACCCATAATCGGATTGTTTTCCTCATCAACAGCGACGGCCTGACCTTCGTCATTGATTTTAAATATGCCCTTGGCACGTAATATCAAATCTTCCTGAGCACTGGCTAACGCGCCGGATTGACTTGCAGCTGCACGAATTTCATCGCCTAAAACCCGACTGCGGAATTTATTGGCAAATTCTTCTGCCTTTTCCGCCCTTCGCTTCTCAGATTGTAGTTTTTTTTCTACATCATGGCGCAATCGTTCCGTGCGCTTATTGATAACCTCGTCAATCTTGCCTTCGGCAAGCAACTTCGCTTCTTCATCATTGTCAAAGCGTTGCAAAATGCCTTTGACCTGTTCAGGATCGATTCCTTCAAAGCGTTTTAGATTCTCGTTTTGTTCTTTGAGTTTACCGAGTAATTCACTGTTTTTGGCTTTCAGTCCCACCACTTGCTCATTAACCTGCTTATCGATAATGGCTTGTAGTTCAGGCGTGATTTGCGAACCACTGCCGCTACCACCATTAGGATCATCGGCTGGTGAGTGGTATTTACGATCGATATTGATAAAACTCATGATTTCCCCTTGGGATTTGTCTATGCGCCTTGCGCGTTAAATTTAGTAAATAAAAAAACCCGCTTATCCGCGGGCTTGATGTTAATTAATGCAGTATTAGCCTAATTCAGCAGCAATGAAGGCTTGTTTATCTATTTCTTTCAATTTATCCAGTGTAATAAACTCACCTTTATCGCTATAAAACTGGGCCGGATGCATGCCACCCTCTTTCATAAGCCGGTAACGGACTTCACCAAATACCTGCTTTTGTCGCCAAGCAGGTTGTCGTTGTATCCATTGAAGAAAGGTTGTCTCGGCAAGTATTTGTCCATCCATCGAGGCCCGAGTGCTTTCGTCCATTTCATCAACATCAATCCCCAATTGACGCCATGATTTAGTGATCAATGTTTCAGTCGAACGACAATTCCAGTGAATTTTTCCTGGTCCTTGCAAATAGGGCACTTTATGGCCGATTGGCTTACCTTCAAGGGTATATTTCAATTGATCGCGAATAATACAAGCGGGCGACGTTTTATTATCCAGGGTAGATAACCACTGTTTGCCCGCCAGAATGTCTCTATTCGCTTCAGCAAAATGATTTCTGGCAGTTGCCTGCAGATGATTGATTGCCGTTTTGGCAATAGTTGTAGCATTAGCCCGACTAATTTGTAGCGCACCGTCTTTATAACCTTGCTTGGCGTGACCACGGATGTTACGACCAATTTGCACAGCACTATCCCCATTTAGATAGCCATTGCGAATGGTATTATTAATGCGCATCATGCGGTCTTTTTCCAGCCCCTCAGCCCACTCAGATAACAGTTTTCCCTGCAATGGGCGCGCCATCACCGCTGCATAGAGCATATCTGTGGTGAGACTCATCAATGGATATTGACGAAGAACAACCCCTGGCATTAGAAAATCAAATAAAGCGGGATAATAATCTACCTCATAGTGTGCATGCGCTTTCATCTCGGCGCTTAACAGAGAAAACGCGCTGGCTACCGCATTTTTATTAATAGCCTTAACACTGGCGAGCAAAGATTCTAATCGCCTAACAGTAAAACTATCAGCATCAATATTGGCGTCATCTAGTGCCACAATTAAGGATGCACTAAGCTGGGCATCAAATGCATTGAGGGCGTTGACCATTCTCTTTGCTACACCGCTGGCATAACGACTGGAAAACAGCGAGTGAGCAAGTAACTCATCCATCAGGCGCTCATTCACCGTTCTCATCGCTCACCTATCATAGTGGGTTGCTGATTGTTAAGTTCATCAATGACATCATCAACCTCATCAGCCGGATTGATAATGTCAAATTTTTGCAAGTTACGCACCAAGTCAGACTGACGGATGGCGCTAGATTGCCAGGCTGACACTATCTCACGTATCATCGTGCTATCGGCAATGTGATTGACCAAGTCCCTATTAATTTCAAAAGCGCATTTATCAGGTTCAGCACCCGCATATTCAGCGCACCACTTTAACCCTTTAGTTAAACCTTCTGAGACATTCGCGCAACAGATACTCAGGACAGATGTTTGTGCACTTAATTCACCCACTGATTGAATAACGGTTTTCACTTTACTATCAGCGGAAACTAATTGAGCGCCCAGCCCCACCATATAATCACGCTTGCTGTCCATCGCTTCTTTCGCTAGCATGTTAGGCTGTGCTTGAATGTAACCACAGGAACCTTGCTCAGGTAACAAAATGGGTGAGCGGGAGCCGACTAATATACCCTTTTTCTCTAACCAGTCACGCCATTCATCTTTCAAGCCGCTAATATAGGGTTGCACCTGACCACAGAAAAAAACCGAATCTTCATAATCGGCGGAATTTCGATAATGACCCAAATTGATTTTGGCGAGTCCGAGTAACGGCGCTTCATCAATAGTGTGATCATTATTTTGAGCACCAATAAAGGTAAACGGGATCTCCTCCCAAGCACCTGAGCCACCGCGATCAGGGATATATTCAACATCTATTTGGTAAACACTGTTTCCTGCGGGTTTTCGATAAACGCGACAGATAAATTTCCCTTCTTCAATAGCCAGAACACGATATTGAATGGCATCCTTGAATCCAAAACCGTCTTGTTCTTCTACTGTTTCACGTAATACCACCAGAGTTAAGCGATTACGACCATTAATGCGTTGCATTCGCCAGTTGATAATATCTTCGGCTTTGTATTGAAAAAAATAGACTTGCTTTGACTCGTTGTTATAATCGACATATAAGCCATGTCGCCCCACTTCCAAGACGGATTCCAATGACGATTGGGCTAACTGATAAAGACTTGAACCCGCTCCATCAGCATCCTCTTTCAGATAAGCCAGTCTTTCGTCAATCTCAACCAGCGGATCTTTTTTAAAAGCCATTCCTATCATCCCATTACGGGTATGACCGGTTATCGGATAAAACACCGCACGATCTTGATAATCGCTATTACGTTTCCTTTTGCGTTCTTTATTCGATTCTTCTAATATCGGCAGATAGCTTTTTACTGAATCATCTCCTTTACAAACTGTCCGAACTAATGCCCATTGCAACACAAACAATTTATATTCAGGACGGGTAAAATCAACATTAGACATACTCATTAGAATGTGGTTCCTAAATTAATCTCAAAGGCGGGACGCTGTTTATTTTTTCGGCTAACCGCAAAATATCGAAATGCATCAGCATCATGTGACGTAAAATCATGTAGGGGTTTATCTTTCCAGCAACCCAGCTTGTCATCCCACTCTTTGCGATAAGCTTCTAAATGAGCAACTCCATCGGCACATCGATGTTCATCAAATACACAATTTGGCAATATTTCACGTACCGCCTCAATACCTTCATCAATTGAAAGTTTTGGCACTACATCAAATCGTATTGCGTATTTCTGCCCATCTATTTCATAACCTTCTCTTGCGATTTCACGCCTGGATTTTGCGTCAGAACCAAATTCACGATTATCAATATCATGAGGTGCATTGTGACTGGCGTAGGTATAGCCTTTATCTTTCAGTATCTTCATGTAATGCCGCAACCCTTCACCACTATTTGAGTAGTGATCAATGATATGAAATTCAATTCCCACTTCACGTACAAACCAGATTGACGTTGAATCACCAACCCCAATATCCCAATATGTATGTACTGGCAAATGTGAATTATCAGGCAATGTGCCAATGCGTTTATTTTGATAAAGATAACGAAACTGCCTGGCATAGTAGGCGCCTTCTACTGACTGTTGGAAAGCTTCAGCGGGAAGTGAGGGATATTCCCGCTTCATATCATAACCAAGCGTTTTCTCTTTTGCGTAATACCAGGCTTTCTGTTTGTCGGTTAACCGAATGCCATGTTTGCCGGACAGCTCAGTGAAATAATCAATTAGCCGCTTTGGAATGGGCTCCACCGGATCAATTGCATAATTATTGTTTTCCCACCATGGGAAGAAAAAGAATTTCCAATCGAGCTGTGAAAGTTTTTTTACTTGAAGTTGTGCTTTTTCAGCAGACTGACAATAATCATAAAAGTAACCAGATCTTCCCTCGCCCGTGCTTTCTATAGTGACAAAGCAATCACTGGATACCGCTTCAAAAGCACCAGTTACAATTTCACGTGCCTTATCGGGATATTTTGCACAAATCTTGCCAAATTCAGAAACATGCAGATAACGCAATGTACCACCGCGAAATGAAGTACTAATGTAAAGTGAACCCCCTTTATGGAATACCAGTTCACCCGCTGAATCATTACTGGCTGGGTTAGCCGCTTTTATTTCAGCCGGTAGTCGCTCATAAGCGTATTTGGTTTTTTCTCTGAATAATCGCCTAGCATCATTAAGAGTATGCGCAATTAATGCACACCTGGCAGATTCAAATAACGCCGCATCAAGCTGAATAATACACACTTCAGTCGTAAACCCTAGCTGACGCGCCTTTAGAATGATGTTTCTGGTATGCATTCCTTCAAAATAGAATAACTGCTCAGGGGTCATGTCAAATCGAATTGGTTTTCCGGTTTTATCCGTTATCCAATAAAGATGATTTAGTCGCCAAAGCTTATCGCGCAATAAAGCTAAATGTTGTGGCTTCATAGTTATTTTTGTGAAAGTTCGTCCATAAGATTAGATAACATTCCGACCACATCATGCTCATTTTTTACTTGTTCTCTAAAAGCCTGTACTGAGACATGCTTGCCAAGTAACTCAAGGTTTTTAACTTTATCTGGCCACTTTATTTTTTTGAGCAATGCTTCTGCGCCATCAACTCGTATGGCTGCAATATCTAAACCGCTTAATGTTGTCCGCCAGACTTTAGGCCAATCTTTGATCGGTCTTAAATCGCCAGAATCGGTCAGAATATCGAGTACATCCATTTGGTCGATCTCAACCAGTCGCTTAAGCACGTAGTCAGCATTGATATCAATACGATTCTTGCGCGCTTCCATAAGCGCTTGAATGCGTTTCTGAATGTCTGGTTTTGTTACGTTCTCACAACCTGTTTTACGTGCTGTTTTTTCGCTATAGCCGGCTCTTATTGCCGCCTGCGTCGCGTTCAAATCAATCAGGTACTCGCGACAAAAGGCTTCCTGTTTGTCTGTGAGAGTCATAACATCTACCTCAGTTGATAATTATCTTGTTTTTGTCAATCTCGCCCATCGTTTAGCCTGATTGAGACAATCTTCTAGCATCTTGCCTCGTTTACTCGCTGGCTGTTTGCGGTAATAGCGGATAGCTTCACTTGTGGCTAAGCTGGCGACAGAGTTAGAAAAACCGAGCTTCATTAACTCGGCCTTGACATTGGTTTCGATGAACTGTTCGTGGTTCATGGTAACGATCTACGTTATTCAAATGAGATATGGGTGAATTTCAGGTTTGCCCATTCACTTTCTGTTGGAAAAATAAGCATTCCTCTATCATCTTTAACACCAATATCCAAGAGCATATTGCCAAATTCATGAAGCAATGCGTTCATATACTTGATACCACGACGGTTTAACTGTGGAACTTTGCCAGCGCAAATTATTGCTCGTGGATCTGCTTTTTCGCTGAGTGGTGTCATCAATTTCACATAAAACCTCGCTCTCCATTCCGGCGATTTTCTGTCCCCGAGATAACCATCAAGCAAAGGCATTAAAAAATGACGACTGACTTCGATATCCCCCGTTTCATAGCGGTAGACGGGGCGACGATTCGTTGCCATCAGGTAATACATATAAGCCTCGGCTACTCGCCAGCAAAAGAATTCATGTGTAGTCATTTAATTAAGCCTCTATCAGTCCAGGTATGGTCATTTGCATTTCTTTGATCAACCTTTCTCTTTCTGATTCAAGCTTATGCTTTTCTCCACCAAGACCCCATTGATTCATAATCTTTGCAGCACTACTTACATTACTTTTTTTATTTTGATAGTGAAGTTCTAATCGATTTGCCTGAGCAAACTTATCTAAATGACCGAGAATCGCCGCACGAAATGTTTGATAAACTTTAACTTCAAATGCAGGAGACAACCAGGCAGCATATCTTAATGCAATCAATTCATGAGACCATGTTCCCTTCTCATTTCCACCATTAAATACAGTAAGTATTTGATTTTGTTCCAGAGTGTTTTTTAGCACTCTGGTCACTTCTTCAACAAATTCCTTAATTCCATCAGATTGTAAGAATTGACTCGGTACTTGCCATTTTTTGGCTAAACCACCTGCAATAGCTGCTTTGTGCAAATCATTAAGGTTATAAGTCCCATGCTCATTGCTGCGAACATGAATATTTTCGATATCAATAACCGAGTATTTCATATGATGCTAACCTTTCAAAAAAGAGACCTCAGCTCACACAGAACGCACAGCCCCCGAACGCATCATGATTGACTGACGTTCTCTGAGGTCTATTTTGTGAATTGTCTCGGGTTTATTTAAATGCGCGGTGAGGGCGCGGTGATTGTTAAGATTTGAACGTGCCAATTAACGATTCATTGACACTGTGTTTTGATATAACTCTGTAAGTATTCCGTCTGCTTCTCATTCTCAATTATCATCGCTGGGAGATAAAAACTTAACAGACATTTTCATCACAAAAATAGTGATAAAAAAAATAATTCCTGTCGCTATCCAACCACAATAAGCCAAACTGACGAACTCAATGCAAATCAGAACTTTATTCAGCATTTTGCTAAAATTTGTTTGATTGTTAATTCTTTTTGCATAGTTAATAAATCCTTCTCTAGCTTCACCTCTAGACAAATTAAGTATTTTGACAAAATTAATGTTCAAGGTTGACATTGCTACCGCCAATACAACAAAACACCAAACCAGCGCAACCCCAACGTTAAAAAACGGATTGTTTTTAAAAACAACACCGGAAAAAATCAACATAGTGAGAATGCAATGCACCCAACTTTCCTTAACGCTATCTATTATTTTTTTCACTTATTTTTTCCTATTGACACTGTGATTTGATGTACTGCTGTAGATATTCCGTCTGCTTTTCGTTATCAACTATCATTTCTCTGCTCTTCAATTCGCCTTATCGCCTGTTTGTCAAGATTACACTGCTCAATCACTGTCAGTAACTGCTCATTGAGTATCAGGCTATCACGCCATGTGATACTCGTGATTGTTGGCGGTAAGCAATCAGCGAGTAGGTGAGGGGGTATCGGAATGTGAGGAGCCTGAACGTATTCGGTTCGTGTGCTGCTGCAACTCGACAACAGCCCCATGAGGGATAATGCGATTGGCACAATCCTGATTGGCGACATGCGTTTTAATTGCTGCTTGTGTTGCCTCAGAGTCAACTGCTTTACGCTGACGGGTCTCACTATTAATTCGTGCAATATCATTGATTACCTTCATTGACTGAAAAGCATTAGTCGTAATGGCTATCTGTTTATCGAGGTCAACGGTGAGTTTTTTATTCAATGACCTGACTTCGTTTAAGGATGTCAACAACCAGGATGCCCATAAGATTAATCCTGCAATAATCACTACGACAAATGGGTAAGGTCGCCATAACATATTACACTCTCTATTTCTCGACGGGTCATTAACCCTTTCCAGACTTCACCTTTCACATAAACCCATCGCTTCATCTCATCACAAGCGCCCGTTCGGTCATCAGCGTTGAGCTTTTTGAGTAACGTGGATTTAGCGAAATTCCCCACACCCACGTTGTATGCAAATGAGTAAAGGGCTGCCTGAGTGAGTGTATTGATATTGACCTTAACCAGCGGGTCAACGTAACGTTTTACCGCTTTTAAATCGTCATCAAGCCATTTATCGCAGTCTTTTTGCGTGTACGTCCGGTTACGCTCAATATCGTTACCTGTGTGCCCATAACAGACAGAAAGCACACCGCCACCGTCAAAATAGGGCTTAAGTCTCAACCCTTCGAAATGCGTTATCATGCTTGATGCCAGAAACAACGCGCTACCGCCTGTTGCCATCAATATTTTTTTCGGTATCTTCATACTGACGCTCTTTGAGTTTGTACTCCTTTTTGCGGTAGTACACGTTGATTAAAAATGTCCCTATCGTGCAGCCGATACCCATCACCGCAACCCACTGGTCAAGGGTTAAAAAATCAAAAATCGTTGTTGTAACGCCACCGATGGTGGTCATGATGCCCCACAGATAGGCAGCGGGTGTTGAGTATTTTTCTGACATGCGCATATACCCTCCCATTGAGGGTTCCATTGCTTTGGATTAAAAAGGGAGCCAACCGCCTTACTCGTTTAGGCTATTGAACTGTCTTTTGCGGTGGCGTAAATGAAAGGCCCCACGCTTTCACATGGGGCTATGCACTACTGCCTTATTTACCTATATGTACCATACGAGCTTACAAAAGTAGTGCGTTGATAAGATATTATTATTTGGTTAATAACACAATAAAAAAACCCCGCAAAAAGCGAGGTTCTGATAATATGTTTAAGCGCTAACTCAACAGCTTTGCGCTACTATAGCATATAATACTGTACGGATGTACGGACAGTCAAGTATTTTACTGATGATTTGATCAGTATTTAACAACGCTGCAAAAATTGCTGTATCTCTGCTTGTTGCCAGCGTGCTAATGTATCGGTCAAAACAAAGGTATGCTCCTGATTACTCTCTTCAAGTAATTGTTTCATCTCAGCTAACACCTTGTCTGCGTCCTCACGTTTGCGTAGTACTCGCCTTACTGCCTGTTTCTCCGCTTCATAGATCGCTTCTTTAACGCCATTGGTGAAGTTATAAATCTTTTCGCATTCTTTTGCGATTATCGGTATCTGATTAACTTCAAAATTTTGTGGTGACTCTACACCTGTTGCATGACGTAGCGCATACCAGATACCTTGCGTCCACGAACGCTCAAATCGGAAGCCGTTAGCCATCGTCCAAATTAAACGAGAAAGATGTGAGGTATCATCAGCAGTTAATAGTTCTCTCGCTTCTGGATGGTGTTTAGGTGTATTAAATGTTCTTTCTGCATGAAAATAGTAATCTTCTAATTGCTCGAAGACTTCCCATGCTTGATCGGTTTCAAGCATTTTAGCGTGTCTTGCTGCGCCGCGTTCTGTCCAGAGCATGAGGCTACGAACATTAGGTGCAATTTTCACAGAGTTACTTTGAGTAACCTTGTGCTTAAATTCTCGTAATTCTGAGCCTTCCAATTTGAAATAATGTTTTCCTTCAACAAATCTATCTGAATTACGCGAATGATTAACTTTGATATTGTTTGTTTCTGTACCATAGAGCCAAGCCAAAAGTTCAGTTGTCATAACTGGAATCTCATTATGAGTCATGGCGGGGATAGTTTCTACGGTGATTTGAGTAGCCATATTCGGCCTCCACATTAGTTTAGTCAAAATACGCCAGTTAGTAGTGGCGATCGGGTGTTAACTGAGCCTAATGTGAAGCTCTGGGCATATTCCCCTTTTGGGTTTTGTATTACGCCTCTCCACCCGATCATTATTTGGATGCAATTATGCCGTATTGCGGGCATAAAAAAGCCGCATTGCTATCGGGTGCGGTTTGCCGCACATTAGTTCAGTACGGTCAGCATACGATAGTCGATACGGTGTTGTCAATTTGTTGCTTTAAGGAGTGTGTGAACAGTGCCAGCTATGTAGGATTCAGCCCTACCCATGTAAGCGGTGATATAATCGGGTCTTTTCTTCCAGTTTTTAGCTATCATCCGGCATGAAATATGATGCTGATAATGTAAGCAAATAATGTTATATCCATCGATGTCATATTTTTTTAATCCTGCTACGGCCTTATCAACAATTTCGCCTTCCTCATCACTTAGCCAAGGTCTGTCATCATCGAATTTAATAGGAGCAATGGTAGACATACCTTTGTACTCGGTTCCAATGCGGCTCATACTCCAGTTTCCCCATGCTTCCAGTAAATCTTTTACGTGCCTACTCATCTCCCCTCCGGCAAAAATAGAAATAGGGGCATGGTTTCAATGCCCTGCGTTGAATAGTTATGGTGGTTTAAAGTGTGTTGGCTTTTTCTTCGCCCATTCGAAAGGTGATACCTGCCTGATACCAATCCGGTAAGAAAAACTCAATTCGCCCTAAAAAACCTTGAAGTCGCATCATTTTCATTCTTTTTAGCTCACTTTTCATTTGCCGGTAGATTTCATCCATTTCACCCACCTTGAGCCTTACAGGGGTATTTGCTAGCATCGCTATTTTGGCAATGGTCATCTCACCGTAGGTAATTTCTGCATGCGCGGTAAACTCGTAAGGGTCTTCGCCTAACTTACGATGACAGCCTACGCAGTGCGAAAAACTATTACAGGGGTGATAACGGGTGGCTTTATGTCGCCTTGATTTGAAGTGTGAGCAGTGTAGTTTAGCGCGTTCATGCTGAAAATGTCGTGCGCAATAATCGCATATCCAGTTGGTTCTTTCTCGGACTAATTCAGAGAAAACGGCATCGTATTTATCCCTTTTAAGTGCCATTTAAGTTTCCTGTGCCTGTTTTAATTTCATATACTCCGAACTCTCCGGTATCGTCACGAAACAACGTATGCCAATCGCCCAGCATTCCACTTTTTGCATAAAAACATGCATCTCACCCGTATCAAGTTTTGATGTCCTCCTGAGCGTTCTGACGCGCTCTGGCTGCTGTGTGGTCACAT
This sequence comes from Arsenophonus nasoniae, assembly GCF_004768525.1. Classification (NCBI taxonomy): domain Bacteria; kingdom Pseudomonadati; phylum Pseudomonadota; class Gammaproteobacteria; order Enterobacterales; family Morganellaceae; genus Arsenophonus; species Arsenophonus nasoniae. Next base: position 1,693,013 of record NZ_CP038613.1, on the reverse strand, counting down.
CGATACGCTCTACAACTTCATAACCTAAGAATGTATGTTTCAACATTTCCTTCACCTGCTCAGCGGTATAATTAGCGTTGTTAGCACACAGATATTTGCTTATCTCAGATGTCCACAAATGAAAAAGTGAATTTTGCGATAGGCTTCGAGTCTGCTTGAAAGGCTTGATAATAAGTTGATGCGGTTGGTTTGTTGCGAGAACAGCTTTTAAGGTTTGCCAGACGGATTGTTTCGTTGATTCGTGGAAGAGTAATTTGTCTTCCAAATGCGCCTCCTGCCTATTATTTTATTTTTATACAACTGAAATTCTTTATTAACACTTTTGGCAATTTGTCACATTTTCCAGCCTTGCCACTGCCAACAGTCCAGTAGTAATCCAGCTCTCTAAATTGCATTTTGAACATGGACGGCTGGGATAACATTTTCAGGCAATCTTTTTCTGATAGTGCTTTGTCGCTAAAGCGCTGCCAATGCACAGGTTCGCCGCCATCCTTAACAAGGGTTGCTTCGATTTGGTATTTCATTGGGGGTGTCCTGATTATTTGAAGATGTTAAATCTGAGTTTAATCTCTAGATACATTGTTGTTCATCCAAACCTGGTCATAGTCACTGTTTGGCATGTTGGCGATGTAATTATAAGGGCTTGTATTTTCTTCTGCTAAAAATTGATGCGCCTGTTTATCCAGATACAATGAGATTTTTCCTTCCCACCCCTCAGCATTGCGCTGTTTTTCTAAACACAATATGGAAGCGGGCTCTTTTAGATATTCCTGCTCTTTTTCAGTTAATAGTTGACTGGCCTCTAGCTTCTGTAGCGCTCGCTCTCTGCGTTTATTTCGCCAAATAATGAAAAGGTTATCGGCAAGGTCGGTGATTGAACCTGAGCCTTTTACGTCCATTTTCCCTGTGGGCTTCTCTTCGCTTTCCGATTTACGGCTGTGTGTCACTAAAATAACATGACTTGAAGTTTTGTTTTTGAAATCACATAATGCATCCATGAAGGATTTTTGCCCGTTGTAATCATCATCTGCAAGCCCACACTTCATCAGGCTGTCAATGATAAACAGATTGATACCATATCGGCGGTTTGCATATCTGAAGATTTCCAATAATCGAGATGACTTCGCTGTCCCTGTTAAGCCAAATAACCAGAGCCTATCATCATAAAACTTAAAAGCGGACTCAATTTCTAATTGTGAGGGTAATTTAGCACATGTCGCCTGACGGGTCAGACGCTTTAAAAACGTTGCGGGTTTTAACTCAAACGAAGCAACACAGGCTCTCATTCCCTGACGCATTGCTTCACACAGAACATGCCCTAAAATTTCACTCTTACCGTGCCCATTGACTCCATTAAGTAGCGTTAACTCAGATTCACGATAACTGAAATGCCGATTTAATGACTCCCAAGGTGTCTTGAACAAATATTCCTCTTTGCCGTAAAATGCATCAAGCGTGCTCTGATAGAAATCTCGCGCTGTACAGAGTTCTTCAGGGTCAAAATAAGCTGCTGTTTCAAGGTAGTGTACAGTTTCCTGTTGCGTCATACCAGCCTGTAAACATTCGTTGATGTCCTTGTGGGGCAGTTTAACCAAACGACACCGATATTCTCCTAATCGACGGGCAATTTCCAGGGCTGCCTGTTGTCCCACTTCGTCATTGTCCATCGACAACCAGATTTCAGTAAAGCGGTCAAGGTTGTGAAATTCATATTCAATCCACTGTTGTTTGGCTCCGCCGCCACCACCAAAAGGAACCGACAATGCACTCAACCCATACTGGTGATAACTCATGCAGTCAATTTCACCCTCGCACAATATGACTGCACGGGTTGCTTTGGGTAGCGCTTGCCAGCCGAACAAACACGGTTCACAATCCGCTTCAACTGAAATAACTTTCTTCCCATCAGGTCTTGCTGTGCTAATGCGTTTAACCTGTATCAGCTCGCCATCTCGCTTGTAAGGGAACGCGATAGCGGGTAATTCCCTGTTATCTTCAGGTGACCAGACAATCCCATCACTGACCTGAAATTCTTTTGCCGTTTTGCGGTCTATGCCTCGTGATTGAAGATATTCGTAACAGTCTTGTGGTTTACGGACGGTTTTTTTCAGTGATGCGGGTTGTGGACGTTTAAACTGTTTTTTCCTTTTTGCTTCAAATGTACCCGATTCATCCGCTATCCCTAGAAACTGCTTTGCTTCCGCCATCGCCTGATGCAAACTACAGCCCCTGACCTGAACCCACAAATCGAGTAAATCGCCCCCTGTCCCTTCAGAAAAATCTGACCAAACCTTTTTGCCAGAGAGATTAACCTTCAAACTTTTACCCTGCTCACCATGCACAGAGCCAGCCACCCACTCCTGACCCTCTTTTTTGCCTTCAGGTAAGAGATATTTAGCCACTCTGACAACATCAAGCCACAACCGCTCAGATAATTCCGTAATGCTAATCATGCTTCCCTCAGATTAAATTTGTCAAACCCGTATTGTACAATGCCCGCGCTCAGCCAGCCGTGGTTGTACCCACGGATGAGTATTGATTTGATAATTGGTTTCATAATGATTTTGTTAGAAAAATACCAGGCCGTTTTTAGCAATGGTTATTGTTGATTGATTGGTTACAGGTTGTCTTTGCTGCTTGCGTTTGCGTGCCGTCTCGTTTTGATAATTCAGTTTTGCGCTCAGTGCTGAAAACCAGTTTTTAGGTTTTTCTTTGCTGAATTCAACATCAAACCGTTTCAATTCCTGCAATAAATCAATATCTGAAAATATCGACGCCCATTGTTCAAAATCTTTTTGGTTGAGTCGAATCACTTCACCTTCAAACGCATAACGAGATATTTTTATCGGGTTTTTTTCAATCGGGTTTTGGGTGTTAAGATCTTTAGATTCTATGTTAGGTTCTACTGATAGATTCTGAGTACCGTTTTTGGGATCCTTCAAAGTACCGTTTTTGGTACTGTTCAAAGTACCGTTTTTGGGATCGTTACCAATTTCGGTACTGTTCCCATTTTGGTACTGTTTATCATCCCGTTTTTGGTACTCTTCTTCGGTTATATTTAATCGTAAAACTTTAACTTGTTTTGTTGCTCCTTTTCTCTCTCCAGTATCGATTATTAACCCTTCAGCTATCATTTGGTTAATTTGTCGGCAAATAGTTTTTCTATCTAACCCAGTATCATTTGATAGCCTCTGAATACTGGGATAGCAACAATGATGTTCATCAGCTCTGTCAGCTAGAGCTAGTAATAACAACTTCTGAGAAGCTTTTAAATTAATTTTCCATACCCAATTTGTTGCTATTCTACTCATACTGATTACCTCTAATGGATTCTTCGCGATGTTCAAGCCTTAATTTTGCATCTTCCAATGCGGCTTTTAGCTTTTTGGCGGCTAACTCTGTGAAAGAGCGATTGACTCTCTCTCTAATAATGTTTTTATGAATATTTGACTGGTAAAATCGGCGTTTTTTTGGCATAATGACCTCGCTGAAATTGAAAGAAAAAAGGGAAATTCGCCGTTTCCCTTCTCCTTGAAATACTTAACTAAACTCAACGTTCGATATGATATTTGCAGGCTCCATTGTTTTTTAACTCTGGAGCTTCTTTTTTTGGCAATCTCAAATGCTCTAGCATGTCTATCAGCTTACGTATCTCTTCACCTGAGATATTTGTGATAAGAACCTCCTGTGTCGATGAATCAGGCACACTCACCACATGCCTTGGCAAGCCGTATTCTGAAACGACCTGACAGGCTAATTTAAATATTCTGGTTTTATCCCGACTCGCTGTTGATGGGTGTATCCCGAGTGACTTAGCAAACCCGTTATTGCCGCCTTCTGATGCCATCTTCTGGTAGAAGTAAGATTCTAAATGCTCAGGTTTGCAGGTGATTTTGATAGTATTTGAATATTCCATGGTTATAATCCTTAAGTAATAAAATTCCCTTCCTCGATATTCCTATGAGGTGGTGGTGGCTCCAAGAAAGCCTAGAGCGAGTCAAAATGTTAAAGAACGGTGTTACTCAGATAGTATTTTGCTTATCAGCAGGGATACCATCTGTTGGGTTTGGGTAAATATCAGGGCGTAACTCGTGGGGAGTTATTCCTGTTAATTCGTAAATTGCTAAAACACGATCGACAGGCACACGACCTTTATACTTATTTTTCCATTGACTAACTGTCATATTTGAAACACCTAATGCAGCAGCTAAACGAGTAGCAGTGCCTGTTACGTTAATAACTTTCTTTAGGGCAGACATGATTGTTCCTCCTTTAGTCTTTATTTAAATAAAAAACTTAATAAAAGTCAACTTTAAACTTATTCCATTATTTAAACTTTAAGTTTAAAATTAATATATGAACAAAATGATAAATAAAAACACAAACAACCCTTTATCAGAAAGGCTCAATAAACTTATTGAGGTAAAATCAATTACAAAATCAGACATGGCAAAAATTTGCGGAGTCACTCCTCAATCTGTTAATGGTTGGTATATAAGGGGAAGCATAGGAAAAGAATCTGCTATAAAATTAGCGGATCATTTAAATGTTTCTGTGGCTTGGATCTTAGGTGAAGGTGATGCTTCAATTGATGACTTAGACCTCCCGAAACCTGAATTATCAGAAAAAGAAAAATTATTATTAAAACTATTCAATGAATTACCAGAAAGTGAATCTAACGAACTTTTAAAAACTTTGACTGAAAAAAAATATTATTACGACAAACTATTAAAAGAACTTTTACAAAAGAAAAACATAAACAAATCCTTGTAAAGGTAAAATTTTAATAAAATCCTCGTCTTTTCCCTCATAAAAAAGCAAAAACCCTCTATCAATCAATTCTAAATTTATTTTTTAAATAAAATCATATTGTTAATCTAACTGATAAGTTTAAAACTTACCTTTAATTAAATTTAATATTGACTTAAATTTAAGTTTCATATTTAATAATTCCATCAACTCACTGCAACAGGCAAAAGTCAGATAATACTCCGAGTTATCTGAAACTGTGCCAGACGTTGCTAAGTAGCCAGCCTGAGGCGTATGAACATGAAGGTAAGTGACGTCATCAGTAACTAAGTATTATTGCTCTTTAACATCTTAGAACGGATTCAGGCACTCTTGAATCAACCATCATTGAGTGAGTTTTGGTGTGGCTATACCACAGCTAAAACTTACTTTGGAGGTCAATATGACACAAATTACCGTCATTAAACGCAGTAACTACGCACAACGTAGATATGAACGTAGAGCTGCATTTCTCGCTAAAAAACGTCAGGAAGCAGAACAAAAATGCCAAGTCCGTTCTACAGAGCAAATCCTTGATTCCATATTTAACAAGCAAGATGACACCGTTAATACCATTGCATCACTCACTCTCAATCTAAAAGACAAAAGCCTCAGCCTTCATTTGATAACTGTTGTTTGCCTAAATCAACTTTGTATTTAGTCAAAAATAAATATCGACAACCTATTCTGGAATCAAGAGACTTAACAGCAAGAGTTTGATAATGCATAATACCTAACTTTTACTAAGCGAATTAACTTGGAAAATAAAATAAGGTGATTATTTAATGCATAAACTAGCTATAGCACTTTCATTGATTTACATAACATTCCTTAGTGGTTGTGCAACTATAGTAGGCGAAAAAACGCAAAGAATACAAATTGAAAGTAATCCAACTGATGCTGAATTTACTATTAAAGACGAAAGAGGAGCCATCATTTCTCATGGCAAAACCCCACAAGGAGTAACTTTAGAAAAGTCTGACGGTAGTTATTTTGGAAAAAAAAGCTACGAAATAACCTTAACAAAGGATGGATTCAACCAAGTTACTCTACCACTAAAAAATAGTGCTAATGGATGGTATATTGGAGGTAATATAGTCTTTGGTGGATTAATTGGTTGGTTAGTCGTTGATCCATTTAATGGAGGAATGTATACCATTCATCCCAAAGAAATTAATGCTGTTCTACCAATTAAACCTTGATAAACTTCGTAAAATTTTTTGTGTAAACCCTCACTTGAGGGTTTTATTAACTCCATTTGATAACTGTTGCTTACCTAATACTTATCTCTATTCTGCAAGAAAATACTCAAAAACCCGCAAATCAAATAGCATACAGACAAAATGATTTGATAGTCTTTGCAGCAATTCTGTTCTACACTTAATTCCATAAGTTTCAGATAATAGTATTCCCTCCCGATGGGCTGGGAATTTATAAATCTCCCAATTTCAGGGAGGCCAGGTTGTTAAAGAGCGGTGGTACTAAAAATTGTAATTATTTATTATTCACTTTCAGTGATGAGGGAATAACTTTGGTAAATCAGGTCTAAAACGATAAGCTGGAACTGTACCTCCCGTGACTTCAACTAAATCAGGTACAGATTTGGGAGATACTGGTTTTTTACCATTTAACCAATCACAAATAGTCGATTGAGCCAATCCGCATTTTTTTGCTAATGCCTTCTGACTTCCGGCTATTTTAATAGCAGCTTCTATTCCATAATTTTTCATTAATCGAATCTCCTATAGATAAAACCGATTATAAGAATCAATTAATAAACTGTCAATCGTATTTGCTATTTTGCGTATATATCGTTAATGCGATATTATTTGATCAAATATCTTCGTGGGGTTATTTAGGTGAGCTTTTCAGAGAGACTCAAGCAAGCAATGCAAGAAAAAGGATTCAGTCAAGGCGCTTTAGCTAAAGCTGTTGGAATGGCTCAATCAAGCGTATGGCGACTGACGAGTGGCGGCGCATTAGGAACAAAAAAACTAATAAAAATAGCAAAAGTTTTAGATGTTAATCCTGAATGGCTTTCAGATGGTATTGGAACGATGAAAGCTCACGGTATTAAATCTAATAATCAATTAATTATTGATTCTGTATCGCATTACACGGACAAGAGTAAAACTGATGAAAAAGATAATAATGTTGTCAAACTAAAATTATATAACCGCATTGAGTGGGTGCTTTCCCCTAGCGTTAGGGGTGAAAAGGACACTTATTCTATGTTTTTAATACCTAAAAATATAGTTGAAGAAACCAGAAGCTCAATTAAAGATTCAATATCAATAATTGCACCTGATGACAGCATGTCACCGATTATTCAAGAAAACTCTACCGTTGCACTGGATACGAGCATAAAAGATATTAAAAATGGTAAGATTTATTTAGTATCTTATGGTGGTGTATTTATGATACGCGGACTTTACAGTTTGCCCGAAAATAAAATCAAATTAAAAAATTATAAATCTGATGATTACCCAGAATTGATCGTTTCTGCATCAGAGCTGTTAATAATAGGGAAAGTCTATTATGTAGCAAGTAAAATCGATTAAACACATAACCAGCCCGCTATCCAAGTGGGCATTTAGTAGTCTTCAACCAATTTATACATTCCAAATCTACTTTTCATTTCAAAATTAACAGCAATCGTTTTTTAGATAAAAAACACTATATTATTATTTAGTTATTTAAATTCATTACTTTTAATCGTTTTTACGATTGACAATTAAAATAGAAAAGACTATTATCCTGTCCATCAACTCACTGCAACAGGCAAACGCCAGACAATACTCCGAGTTATCTGAAACTTTGCCAGACGTTGCTAAGTAGCCAGCCTGAGGCGTATGAACATGAAGGCAAGTGACGACAGTAATTCATAAGGATTTAAAATATGACGAATGTAAAAAGCACCTATGAAGTTAGGCGCTTTGAACAAAAAGCTGTTAGTACTGTGTTTTTAGTTAGTGGGTATCTCCTTGAGGAGATTGAATGGCAGACTTTTCCAAGGTGTCAATATGTTTGGTTAGATCAGCAATTAGTGTTCGAGCCATCTGTGGATTAATAATAAAGAACTGAGTTTCCTGAGCTTCATTAATTGACTGCATAGGCGACGAAAGAAATTGAAATTTCAACGCCAGCGCATCGTAACCCGGTAAAGGACCGATTTTCCAACCAGCAATAGGAAACGTGGGAATATCATTTTTTTTAGACATAATTTTTTCTTCTTTGTTGTTGTAGAGAACAACAAGGATACCACCGAGCCTGATGTGGTGAAAAGACAGGCGCAATAAATTTAAATGCAATTAAGCAGTACCGCTCTTTAACACTCTTTCGCTGAAAAAGCGTAACCACAAAACACCCAAACAGTCGGTTTTGGGGTGTGTGAAATAACAAAAATACAGTCGCTAAGTTAAAAACCAACACCAGGGTACTACCAATATGACTGTAAATCTAATCCGGATACCTCCGGCACACACCACCAAAACCCATTGTCAGGAGGTAATATGTGTAACTTTCATGGTTATGATAATGCTCGCCGTCGGAGACAGGAGCGGAGAAGAGCTAAACAAGCAGCCTATCTCTATAACAAAGCACTTAATATGGCACTGAAAGCAGCCTTAAATCCAAGCAAACCCTCTCAGCAACAAACAACGCTAAACACTAAACGCCCTGTCCTTTCACTAAAAAGAAAAGTGATTAATCGTGTAGAAAAAGCAATATCAATTCGTCCTACTAAAGTTTATGACTTTTTTGATAATTGCTGTTTGCCTAAAGTGGCTTTGTATTCAGTAAAGACGAAGATTCGTCACCCTATTCTCACATCTGGAGATGTGACGGCAAGATTTTGAAATAATTAATTGGTTACTCATTAATTTAAATGGAAATTGACAATCCTTGGTTCGTCATGGAACTTTCTCAAACAGATCTCAGAAAAGAACTTTCTGAAAATACATTAGATATAAATAAAAAAATGGAAATAACAAAAATGATTTTAAATGGAGTCAGTTATGTTCATCAGAAAGAATATCTTCACAGAGATCTAAAACCCGCTAATATTCTAAAATTTAACAATGATGTTTATAAAATATCAGATTTTGGCTTAATAAAAAACTCAAATAACGAATCTGAATCAGAGGTATTAACAAAGATTCAAGTTGCGTTAGGGACTGTAGATTATATGTCACCTGAAGCGAAGAGGGGAGAATATAGTATACAGTCAGATATCTACGCACTTGGCGTTATAATGGATGAAATCGGCATCGCAGAGATTGACGGGATTGATGAAATTATACGTAAAAGTACTCATCTAAGACCTAAAGATAGATATGGATCCGTTTCAGAAATGTTAGTTGCTTTTAACAAAGTAATTGAAAGGAGGGAGCAATGATAGAGCTGTTAAACTGTGGTTTCTTCTCCTATGGCAAAGACGATACCAAGGAAAATCAGGATTCTATTTTGCCTCCTTCAAAAATAGGTAACGGCTATATCTTTGCCATAGCTGACGGTGTGGGTTCATATAAAGGTGCTAAACTAGCCTCTCAAATAGCTATTAATCACCTATCAAAAATGGTTCTAGACCATAATATAGATATAGATTTTATATTCAGCGCTATCAAAGATGAGATTTTTAAAATTTCAAATGAAAATCCTGATTTATATCATTCCGCAACAACCCTAACTTTTTGTTATGTTAACAACGATAATGTCCACATAGGACATATTGGTGATACAAGAATTTATGTAAAAAATAAAAATAAACTAATCCAATTATCTAAAGATCATACAGTACATCAAAGTCTATTAGATGAAAAAATATATACAAAAAAAGAGTTAAAAAATATTAAAGGAAAAAATAAACTCACAACGGCTATATCGAGAATCGTTGAGCTTCAATACCAGAAGCTATGTTATCCAGTTTCTGAACTTACTGAAAATGATGGGCTTTTGAATTTGTACATCATGTCAGATGGTGCTCATCATTTTTGGGAGAAGCGCCCCAGATTTTCTATTGAAACACTAAACAATCCTATACGCTTCGCTTCCAGCTTACAAAGAAGAATAAATAAAAATACTAGTATTGATGATTATTCTCTAATTGCAGTAACTTTCTTGGTCAAATAGTAGGTCGTTTAATCCCTTATCGAATATTACTTAAAATATCCTCCTTATTTAGAGGCTGTCGCAAAAGAGGTAATATCATGTTTTTAATGATTTCAATATTTTAATTTTAAAGAAAAAATTAAATTATTTTTATTATAAATCCCCCTTTTGCGACAGCCTCTTTATAGGGAGGGTAAAATAAAATTAGTGTATTAATAAATTTGCATTATTTTTAACCCACAATCAATTTCAGGATGTGTGAATGCGGCTCTGCGCTCGTGGGACAGTCAACACACTATAAATTATCTATTTATATAGCTAAATATAGTTTGATTGCGTTTACCCGTCCGTGATGACTGTAATCGGACACCAAGAGGCACTTGGGCACACGTCCTAACTTTTCAGCAAATGTTAACAAGGAGTATACATAATGAGACTGGACAATCCACGCATTGTAACGGCAAAACATCCCAATATGGGTAATCTGGTTGGCGTGACTAATGGTAGCAGTGATTTGAGCGATTCAATATACTTAAGCAGTATTGATATTCGTGATGATGATGACAGAGAAGTACGCACTTTTAAGACAATCATACAGTGCTTAACAAATGAAAATGATCGTCTTAAGAAAGAGAATCACAGACTGATGAAGATATACAGTGAAATTGGCGGACTGTGCAAGATTTGAACCTACAACCAAAGAATTAAATCCTCTGCTATACCATTAAGCTCACAACCCAATGGTAATTATAGTACAAGAATTAAAAGAATTTTATTATTGCTGTTGCAGCACTAATAGTCAAAACTATCACACTACCGAGCTTTAAAAGCAGTCCAGTAGCAATATGTTCAACATCTTTGCGAATTAAGGCTATGTCAGAAGATAAATCTTTGCGGACTAATTCCATATCTTTGCGAACATCAGCGATTTCAGCAGATAAGTCTTTACGAACATCAGCAATATTGCGATTTACTTCTGCAATATCTTGCTTGGTGGCTACATCAGCAACCTCATGTGACTTACGTACAGCAATAGAAATGGCTTTTGCCTGCTCTTTTGGCAAACCTGCATTCTCTAATGTTTCGACAAATTCTTGTGTATCAAATGCAACCTGACCCATAGGGGATCCTCCTTTTGGTTAAGTATAACGGGTTTAGGGTTCGATCTGCAAAATCTTTCACGTTAATAGCTTAATTAGTTTAACTACGGAGAAATATTTTTATGTCTAAATTACATCAACTAATCACTATCGAAACAAAAAACATCAACGGCGAATTAATCCAGACGGTAAATGCTCGTGATCTACATGCGTTTTTGGAAAGTAAACAGAAGTTTGCAGACTGGATAAAAGATCGCATTCAACAATACGCTTTTATTGAGAGTCAGGACTTTATCGTAATTTTAGGAAAAACCCCAAATGGCGGGCGTCCAGCAAAGGAATACCACATTTCCCTCGATATGGCGAAAGAGCTATCAATGGTAGAGCGTAACGAAAAAGGCAAACATGCCAGACAGTATTTTATTGAATGTGAGAGACAGGCAAAAACGGCTACACATGTTATTCCACAAACACTTCCTGATGCACTACGGCTTGCTGCTGAAATGGCAGAGAAAGTTCAACATTTGTCATTAGTTAACAAAGAGCAAAAAACAGAAATTGATTGCTTAAAAAATCTATTCCAAGTTGGTATGACACCCGTTCAGTTTTGCAAGCAGCTTAATGGCGTAAATATTAACCAAGTCAATTTATTTCTAGAATCGCGGCATTTTCTCTACGATGCAGAAAAGGATATCAGCAAGGCTCATGTCTGGCGTGTGCATTCCTATGCGAGAGATACGTATCTAACCGAATCCCCCTTCATCATGACAAACGATTATGGGCAACGTCAGTGTTACAAAATCGTGCTACTAAAAAAGGGAGCTTCATGGCTATATAACCAATACCTCAAAAGTAAGCTACCGATGAAGAAAGACTGGAATGGTGAATTCACTCACGACAAATATAGTCAGGTGGCATAAGGAGTAACGATGAACAAAGACAATATCTTGCTAGCACTGGCAAGACAGGCTGCAAAGTTAGCGATTGATACCCATCGACAAGATATATGGCTCATCGCTTTATCATTGCAACTAAAGGCTTATGGGAAAAATCATCATGCCACTTAAATCAGAAACAGTGAAGAAACGCCATCTTAAAGAAAAAATTACCATCCTGCTACTGGATTCATCCTTTTCACAAAATGAAATCGAGTTATTACTCGAAGAGATTAAAGCCAGAAAAAACAGGATGCTATTCCAGCTCAAGGAGGTCAAATGAATCCTTACGCCATGCAAGATTACTGGTACGAACAACAGCAAGAAATTGCTTATTGGGAAGACAGGCTGGACGATGAAATCAGCGAACTAGTCCAGCCTATTTATGACTGCCTACCTTCCTCAGTGATGCGAAAACTTAATCACGAGGATTTTGACGATATCTGGAAGGCACTGTTTGACCATTTCAAAAATGAGAACATCCATCAGTACAAAGCACTTCGAGCGCCTAAGAGGAAATATCTATGAGCGAAACACAACATACCGAAAATGAAAAAAGTTTTCAACAACAGGTTTGGGAAACGCTGTCGGCGATTAACGTTAACGATAAAGTTGAAAAGAAACTCGGCCTCTCTTATCTCTCATGGGCTTGGGCGTGGGGCGTATTGATGGCGCACTACCCAGAATCCTACTATGTCATTGATGCCGTTAGCTACAACAATGATGGCAGTGCCATGGTCTCATTAACACTCACGGTTAAACAAGGCGATAACGAATTTCCCCGCAAAATGTGGCTACCGGTGATGGATAAAAGAAATCAGGCCATTTCTAGCCCTAACGCCTTTGATATCAACAAAGCACTGATGCGCTGTCTGACTAAAGCGATTTCGATGTTTGGATTAGGGTTTTATATCTATGCAGGTGAAGATTTGCCCGAACAGGAAAAAGTTGTGATACAGCAAGAACAAGCACAACAAAAAGCCCGTTATGAGCAGTTAATTCGTGATTTAAAAACCGCAGCAAAAGGTGGCATTGAATCAATGAAATCCCATTGGGAACAGTTAACACCAGAAGAGAAAGGAATTATTGGCGAAGAAAATAAAGATTTAATTAAAAACGAGGTTAATCATGAAGCAGAAAACGGACGAGTGGTTTCAGGCAAGACTTGGGAAAGTCACCGCCAGCAATTTACACAAGGTGTTATCCAAAGGCAGGGGAACAACGCAACGAAACTACCTCATGCAGTTAGTCTGTGAAACACTTACCGGACAAAGGGAAGACATAAAAACTAATCAGGCCATTGAACGAGGCATTGCCCTTGAACCACAAGCCAGAGCGCGATATTGCCTCAATGAGTTTGATGTCACGGTCACCGAAGTGGGCTTTATTCCCCACCCGTCTATTGCGCTATTTGGGGCAAGTCCTGATGGCTTGGTTAATGATGATGGACTTATCGAAATAAAATGCCCTAACACCACTACCCACATTGAAACCATTCTCACAGGGAAACCCAAATATGAATACCTGTTACAAATGCATGGGCAATGATGTGTACAGGCAGAAATTGGTGCGATTTTGTCAGCTATGATGACAGACTTCCCTAACCTTGCCTACTATAAAATCCGAATTATCAAGGATGATGATTTAGTTAACGAAATTGAACAAGCCGTTCAAGTATTTATCGAAAAGCTGAAATCAGAAATCAACAAAATTAATCAATATGTGGAGACCCCATGGCAAACCAGAACCAGTGTAACTTTACCGGACGCATCGGCAAATTAGAAATCCGCTATACCCAAGATAAAATTCCCATCACGGCATTCTCAATCGCTATCAGCAAATCAAGAAAAGACAACAGCGGTCAATGGATTGATGACACAACATGGATAAACTGCAAGGCATTTAAGCAAATAGCGGAATATATCAATAATTATGCACAAAAAGGTACTTTTGTTCGTATTACTGCTGCCTATCAGGAAAATAAATGGACAGACAAATCCGGTCAGCAAAGGATATCACCGGAATTTCTGGTCAATGACGTTGAAATATTGGGAAATAGGAAAGAGAGAAACCGCAGGAAAGCCAGGGTAAACTCAATATGCCAACGACAAGCCAGCCAAACAATAACCCTGTTATTGAGCCTGATTTTGATGATGACATCCCTTTAGACACAGGAGAAACCAGCATGTGGATTTTAATCTTGGCCATGTACGCCAGCCCTTACGCATCAAGTAACTTTGCAAGTGTTCATACTCAAGAATTTGACACTGAAAATATGTGCCAATTCGCCGCTAAGCAGTTTGAGCGTGAGTTTGAAACGTTCAAGGATATCAACGCCAAAGCGATTTGCGTTAAGAAATAAGCCAATTTTAAAAGGTTCAACCATGAAACTTAACATCATCAAACTATTAATCACGACATTATTGTTTATCAGTGCAGCATTTGCTTTCGAACTGATAGTTGGTCACATTGCGCACGCCGATACCGTCATTGACCCACAAATCAGGTTTAAACGTGGCGAATTAGGCAATATTCAATTAGGCGGACAAGAGCTACTGGTTATTGGCATCATGCTAGTGCCAGCTCTTATGGTTTATTTGGGGGTATTCCTCGACACATTGAAGAAATAGTTACAGAACAAGAAGTCCATTACCCACCTAATCTATTCCACTTAATTAATACCCATTCATCAATTTTAATATTGAAGGATAACTATATGCGAAATTTAACAAATGAACATTACCCTATCATTGCTGGCGTAGAAATCACGACAGACTCAGATGGTCGTTTCAACCTGAATGCGTTACATAAAGCCAGTGGCGGCAAAGATGCTAAACGCCCTAAAACATGGCTTGAGACAAAACAAGCCAAAGAGTTAATTGAAGAGCTAAGGCAGAATTCCGCCTTAGGTCAAGAAGTAATCAAAGTTCAAAAAGGCGGCATAAATCCAGGCACTTTTGCTCATGAGCTGTTAGCCATTGAGTATGCTGGCTGGATTTCGCCAAGATTCAGATTGATGGTTAATCAAACCTTCCTGGATTACAAAACAGGAAAATTAGCTCCTGTCACCCCAACAACAGACTGGTTAGATAATCCTGCACAATTACGAAAAGTGCTGATTAGCTATACCGAGCAAGTGGAAAAAATAAGCAGTGAGCGTGATGAAGCTATTAGAACAAAATCACAAATCAGCCGCACTCGTGAAGCTTCTGCAATGGGTAAACTCAGCGTTGCTACCCGTAAAAATCGGGAACTGACAGAACGATTGGGAGAAAGTGTTAAACATGCCACCATCACAGCTGTAAAGAATGCCACAGGGAAAGAATACAAATTTGCCCCACTTCGCAGATGGTGCCGTGAGAACCAGATGGAAGCAACCGAAGTGCCTGATATTCGTTATGGTCAGGTTAAGTCATGGCCAGCTGAATCATGGCTACAGGTATACGGTATCAATCTGAAATCGTTATTTGCTAATAGCCAACGTATTCACTAGAGATTGACCACTATTTGGTATTTCTGAATCACTCAAAAAAAGACCAGCGCAAGGCTGGCAATATTAGGGAAATATTAGGGAAATGTTGTGGTTACGAACACACAACGGCATGAATATATCATAATTAACTGAAGTTGATCAAATTTTGATCAGAATGGTAATCATTTGATTGGTAATGGGAGTAACTGTATGAATAACATCCATGAATACCGAACAACGTTACACCATGTCAAAGTAGGGATGCAGGTTATTTATCATGGTGAAAGGATGAAAATAATTAGATTGAAGGAGAAAACGGAACATTAACCGGAAATGGCGGTAATAAAATCACTGTGTTAGAAAAAATAGACGACTTGCATAAAAGTAAAAGCGGGTATGTTTAGGAGATGACGTGAAGTATGACCTGATACTCGCAGACCCACCCTGGCAATACCAAAACAAAGCATCAAACGGCGCAGCACACAATCACTACAACACCACTGACTTTTACTCCCTTACTCGACTACCTATAGAAACCATCGTTAATGATAACTCCGTACTCTGCATGTGGTATACGGGTAACTTTGCGCTGGAAGCTATCCGGTTGGCGGAAGCATGGGGATTTAAAGTCAAAACCATGAAGGGATTTACCTGGGTCAAGCTCAATAAGTTAGCCAAAGAGCGGATCTCCAAAGCTATCAAAAAAGCTGAGCTATCTGATGCTGATGACTTTCTGACATTACTCAATGCTGAAACACGCATGAATGGCGGTAACTACACCCGCAGTAATTCAGAAGATTGCTTAATTGCCATCAAGGGAAAAGGACTAGAACGCAAGGACGCTTCCATCAAACAAGTTATCTACGCCTGTCTCGGTGAACATAGCCAAAAACCAAAAGAAGTCCATTACCGATTAGAGAAACTTTACGGTGAGGTGAAACGTATCGAACTTTTTGCTCGTGACAAAGTGCAGGGCTGGGATCTATGGGGCAATGAAGCGCCTGAGAATAGTGTGAGTTTTTGAATGAGGATAAATAAACATGATTACTTTAGCGGAATGGAATTCAAGGAGGGATAGGCCAAGAAGAATGGACACTGTCAGGGGATGGGTTAGAAATGGGTTAATCCAGCCTCCCCCGATCAAGGATGGCAGGGAATATTTAGTTGAAGAGTATGCAATCAAAGTTAACGGCGTTAACCAGGTTAGTCATAAAAGTATGTTGTTGCAAAGGATAGGTCATGACCAGAATCAGAAAAATAAAAAATCGGGATTTGCCCCCTAACCTATACAAAAGAAACGGGTATTATTCCTATAGAGACCCACGTACTCGTAAAGAATACGGTTTGGGTAGAAACAAAGCCTATGCAATTAACGAGGCTATCAGTGCTAATCAATTATTACTTAATACAGAGAAAGTTAAGCCACTGACAGAAAGGATAGATGGACAAGGAAGTGTCTATTTCCATGAGTTTTTAGATAGATATGAAGAAATATTGAAAACAAGAGGATTAAGAGAGAAAACATTAAAAGACTATAAGCAAAGAATAGGTGTGATCAGAAAAGGATTTGTTAATGCGCCGATTCAAAACATAACCACAAAAGAGATTGCGGATTTTCTTCAGTTATCAATTAATGAAGAAAGAATAACAACTGCGAAACTAATGCGCAGTTTATTAAATGATTGTTTTAGAGAAGCAATATCATTAGGACTAATACAAATAAATCCAGTGACATCAACAAAGACGCCAAAAATAAAAATTCAAAGAGCAAGATTATCTTTAGAAGATTTTAATACTATTTTAGGTTTAATAAATAATGGCCATCATTGGTTAACTCATGCTATGAAATTAGCGCTTGTTACAGGGCAAAGAGTATCTGATGTCTCTAAAATAAAATATAAAGATATTCATGATGGGAAATTATGGATAATCCAACAAAAAACAGGATCAAAAATAGCAATCCCTCTTGATATTGAACTTTACGGAATTAAATTATCAAAGACTATTGCAGATTGTGTAAATAATTCAGAGTTTGTCATTAATAATAATGGAAATAAAATTACTGTAGAAAGAATATCAAAAGAATTTAGAAGGTTCAGAGATATTTCTCAATTAAATTGGGTAGGTGAGCCACCCTCTTTTCATGAAATTAGAAGCTTATCTGCTAGACTCTACACTGAAACAATGGGTAGCAATTTTGCGCAAAAGCTACTAGGACATAAGTCGGCCACAATGACAGCAAAATATCAAGATGATAGAAATAATAGTTGGATTGAGATTTAAATTTTAATGGATGAATAGTGACTTATAGTGATAATTTTGTTTTATCACATTGATTTTTAATGATAATTAATAATGGCAACTAAAGGCGCATTAGGATCCCAATCTTGTTTAGTGATGAAATACTCCCAACCCGTCGTTCTATGCGGCGCAGTCAACGTCCAATGAAAGGTATTTTTACCGGGTGAAACATCAACCTTAGTCCAACGAGTTGCACTCTGCTCATCTAACTCACCAAACCAACGATGTCCAGCACTTGCGATTTTTCCATCAGCGGGTCCACGGCGAGGAAAACCTTTCCGACCTTCTACCGATTGTGGTTCAACCATAACCTGACCACAATTACCGTTTTTACCTAATGAACAAAGATAAGCGCGGCTCGAAGGAAAATCGATATAACCATGCATAGGATTGGGGAGAGTATTAGCGTTAGCAAAACTTATAACACTAATTAATACTAATATTGCTAGTGATAACATTGCAAATGATAATTTTATTTTCATTCTGTTTATTCCGTAATTAGCTAATTTTATTTATTAAAAAATAGTTAGTAGACATAATGAAAACTACCGTAAAATTATCATTTAATAACGACTATAATATCAATAAAAATAATATAATTAATTAATAAAAAATAATTAATTATAAATTACATTGATGTTAAATAGTTTCTATCACTTGAGAATTAAATATCACTAATTTATATTAATAATACTTTAATTAAATAACCAATTCATTGAAAATAAAAATAATTCATCAAAATAAAAATGATAATTAGCAATAAATTATCTTTTAGTTGTTTATTATTAATAACAGCTTTACCAAAGGTTAAGCTGCTTTAAAAATAATTAGCATAATTATATTAAAAAGTTCCAAGCCACAAATTTATACTCATTAATAATCCTAGCCAACATCATCATGATCTTTATTAAGCCCAAAATGGCGATAAGCATGATCAGTCGCTATTCGACCACGGGGAGTACGCTGAATAAATCCTTGTTGAATAAGAAAAGGTTCAAGAACATCCTCTATAGTTTCCCTCTCTTCTCCAATTGCGGCAGCCACGTTGTCTAATCCTACCGGCCCCCCCATAAATTTATCAATAATCGCTATCAATAATTTACGATCAAGATAGTCAAAACCAGCGGTATCAACATTAAGCATATCTAATGCCTGTGCAGCGATTGTGCCGTCGATAATACCATTGCCTTTTACTTGAGCAAAATCTCTTACTCGCCGCAACAAACGATTAGTTATTCGTGGCGTTCCTCGTGAGCGCATCGCAATTTGTCTCGCGCCGGCATCAGAGATTTCTAACCCCATAAAACCAGCGCTACGTAAGACAATCGTTTGTAAATCATCAACATTATAAAATTCTAGCCGCTGGACAATACCAAAACGATCTCTAAGCGGAGAAGTCAATGAACCAGCTCGGGTTGTTGCACCTACTAGTGTGAAGGGCGGTAAATCGATTTTAATCGAACGAGCAGCAGGTCCTTCTCCAATCATGATATCTAATTGGTAATCTTCCATTGCCGGGTAAAGAATTTCTTCAACAACCGGTGATAACCGGTGAATTTCATCAATAAACAGTACATCATTCGGCTCTAAATTGGTTAACATTGCCGCCAAGTCGCCCGCTTTTTCCAACACCGGGCCAGAAGTGGTGCGTAAATTAGAGCCCAATTCATTTGCTACAATACCGGCTAATGTCGTTTTACCAAGCCCTGGTGGGCCAAAAATCAGCAAATGATCAAGCGCTTCAGCGCGTAATTTAGCTGCCTGAATAAAGATTTCCATCTGTTGGCATACCTGAGGCTGGCCGACATATTCAGTAAGTAATTTTGGCCTAATAGCGCGATCAATCACTTCTTCATCAGGTAAATTTTCAGCAGAAACTAAACGATCAGCCTCAATCATAGATTTGTCCCTTACTTATCATTTATAATGCGGCTCGCAATGCTTCACGGATCAATGCTTCACAGTTTGTAGCCCCATTAGCAACTCTACCAATCATACGGCTCGCATCTTGTGGTTTATAGCCTAAAGAAATTAATGCAGAAACTGCCTCTGCTTCAATATCATGACTATTTTGTTTTGCGGCTGACGAGCCGGGTAAATCTATTGCACTTTGTTTAAATAGATCGCCATTAAGTCCTTTAAAACGGTCTTTCATTTCAACCACCAGCCGTTCTGCGGTTTTTTTGCCAACACCCGGTAATTTTACCAAGCTAGCAATCGCTTCTTGTTCTATCGCTGAAACAAATTGATAAGCCGACATACCGGATAAAATGGCCAGGGCTAATTTAGGACCTACCCCATTCACCTTAATTAATTCACGAAATAATGCCCTTTCTTGCTTATCATTGAAGCCATAGAGAAGCTGCGCATCTTCACGCACAATAAATTGAGTCAACAAAACCACTTCCTGGCCAATTTCAGGTAATTCATAAAAACAGGTCATTGGCATATGAACTTCATAACCTACACCATTTAGTTCGAGTAAAACAATAGGCGGTTGTTTTTCCAAAATAGTGCCTCGCAAGCGACCAATCACATCGATTTCCTCTTTTAGGTTATTCTGTTAATGCTTATATTATAAAAAAATACTGGATTTATATCCAGTTATTAACGCAATCGTCCTTTGGCCAATAATAGACGAGGATCACCCATTCGAACCAAATTTTGATTAAAATGACAATGCGTAATCGCAATAGCTAAAGCATCAGCAGCATCCGCTTGAGGATGCGATGACAATTTTAATACTGAACATACCATATGCTGAACCTGTTTTTTTTCAGCTGCTCCAGTGCCTACAACAGATTGTTTTACTTGTCTGGCCGCATATTCAAAGACTGGCAATTGGTTATTAACTGCAGCTAAAATTGCCACTCCTCTTGCTTGACCTAATTTTAGAGCAGAATCGGCATTTTTTGCCATAAACACCTGTTCGACAGCAAAACTATCCGGTTGATACTGAGTAATAATTTCAATAATACCAGCATAAATACGTTGTAAGCGGGTTGGCAGATCGTCAACCTGGGTACGTATACAACCACTACCTAAATAGATCAATTGTCGACCTTGTTGACGAACAACACCATAACCGGTAATACGAGAACCAGGATCGATCCCAAGAATAATCGCCATATTCTTGACTCACTGAGTAGGTTAAACATGCAAAGAAAAAGCATACTGATAATCAGCATGCTATCTCTTAATATAAAAAGTTGATTTAATTATAGCTGAGCCGCAACTTCATCTGAAATTTCCCCATTATGATACACTTCTTGTACATCATCAGAATCTTCCAGCATATCAATTAAACGCAGAAGTTTAGGCGCAGTGTCAGCATCTAAATTTGCTTTGGTTGACGGGATCATGGTCACTTCAGCAGCTTCAGCCTTAAAACCTGTCGCATCTAAAGCATCTTTTACGCTACCAAAGTTTTCCAGCGTCGTATAAATATCGATTGCACCATCATCATAAGATTCGACGTCATCTGCACCAGCTTCTAATGCCGCTTCCATCAAGCTATCTTCATCAATGCCTGGCGCATAAGAGATCACGCCGCGTTTGGTAAATAAATAAGCCACAGAGCCATCGGTACCTAAATTACCACCGCATTTAGTAAAAGCATGGCGTACGTCAGAAACAGTACGATTACGATTATCGCTTAAGCATTCAACCATAACAGCCGTACCGCCTGGGCCATAGCCTTCATAAATAATCGTTTCCAGATTATCATTTTCATCACTACCGACACCACGTGCGATTGCTCGATTTAAGGTATCTCGCGTCATATTATTAGATAACGCCTTATCAATCGCCGCACGCAATCGTGGATTTGATGCAGCATCACCACCACCTAAACGAGCCGCTGTTACCAGTTCACGAATAATTTTAGTAAAAATTTTACCACGTTTAGCGTCTTGCGCCGCTTTGCGGTGTTTGGTATTGGCCCATTTACTATGACCTGCCATGAAATATCTCCCAAAATACGTCAATAAAAATCATTTTAGAACAAATTCTTCAATCGCCCGACGGTTACTCCATGACTTGGTCAATGCCGCAGCTTCGGCAGCAGGTAACCAACGAAAAGCCAAATGTTCTATCAATAAAAAATCTTGCTCTTGCGGCAAAGCCAAAGAAAACCAATGCTCTTTACATTGGGTTACACCCGGCGCATAACGATGGCGAAATTTTAAAAAAATATCAAAATAGAGACTGCGTTGCAGATCAACTAACAATAAATGCTGTTTAATAATATCAATACCTATCTCTTCTTTAACTTCACGTAATGCTGCTTCTCTTGGTGTTTCGTTATCCTCTAGACTACCGGTAACAGATTGCCAAAAATCAGGATCATCACGCCGCTGTAGCATCAGTACTTGGCGACTTGATTGCACATAAATGACAACTAATACTGATTCCGGCCGTTTATATTGCATAATATTTATTTAATTTTCTCGACAACCGTTATCGCCAATTCCGCTAATGCGGCCGGATTCGCCTTACTGGGCGCATCGGTCATTAAACAGGCTGCTGCGGTGGTTTTAGGAAACGCAATTACATCGCGAATATTTTCTGTTCCCGTTAACAACATAACCAGCCTATCTAAACCGAATGCTAAACCAGCGTGTGGTGGCGTTCCATATTGCAATGCCTCCAATAAGAAACCAAATTTGTCTTGCTGATCTGTTTGGCTAATATTGAGAATTTCGAAAACAGCTTGTTGCATCTTATTATGGTGAATACGCACTGAGCCACCACCTACTTCATAACCATTAATGACCATATCGTAGGCATTAGCAACCGCCGCTAGAGGATTAGCTTGCAATTGTTCAGGTGTAAAATCTTTTGGTGCAGTAAAAGGATGATGCATGGCATTAAGTTCTCCATGTTCATCTTCTTCAAACATGGGGAAATCAATAATCCATAATGGTTTCCAACTGTTATTTTGGGTAATTGCTAAATCACGCCCTACTTTCAACCGTAACGCTCCCATCGCATCATTGACCACATTTTGTTTGCCGGCGCCAAATAGCAAAATATCACCTGCTTTAGCTTGGGTACGTGCTAACAAATTATCAATTACATGTTGTGGCAAAAACTTAGCTATCGGGCTTTGAATATCTGCCTGATTTTCAGCTAGTGAATTGACTTTCATCCAGGCTAACCCTTTTGCGCCATAGATAGCTACAAATTCAGCATAACCATCCAGTTGTTTACGCGTTAGCGTCGCTCCGCCTGGAACGCAAAGGGCAGCAACACGCCCTTTCGGATCATTGGCAGCCTCTGCAAATACTTTAAATTCGACTAGGTTAACCAAATCAGCAATATCAATTAATTCTAAAGGATTACGTAAGTCTGGTTTATCTGAACCATAACGCTGCATGGCCTCAGCAAAAGTCATGACTGGAAAAGTACCTAATTCAATACCTTTATTTTTCTGCCATAAATTACGGATCAAACGCTCCATGACTTCACGAACTTGCTCAGCGGTCATAAAAGAGGTTTCTACGTCTATCTGAGTAAATTCAGGTTGGCGATCAGCACGTAAGTCTTCATCACGAAAACATTTCACTATTTGATAATAACGATCAAAGCCGGACATCATCAATAATTGTTTAAAAAGTTGTGGTGATTGCGG
Organism: Arsenophonus nasoniae; assembly: GCF_004768525.1. Classification (NCBI taxonomy): domain Bacteria; kingdom Pseudomonadati; phylum Pseudomonadota; class Gammaproteobacteria; order Enterobacterales; family Morganellaceae; genus Arsenophonus; species Arsenophonus nasoniae. The sequence goes on along the minus strand of NZ_CP038613.1, from coordinate 1,669,676 downwards.
CAGAGCATAAAATTCGCCTTTATGAACACGGCTTGGGACAAGATAATCACGCGCCCCCTCCGGTGTTGCTTTCGTCAAAATAGGCGTTTCAATATCAACAAAACCTTCCGCATCCATAAAACGACGCACAAAACTGGTAATCTTTGCACGCTCTCTCAAGCGCGTTGCCATTTCCGGCCGACGTAAATCAAGATAACGATATTTTAATCTAATTTCCTCGGAATTTTGTTGATTGCTATCTATCGGTAACGGTTCAGAACGATTAATGATTGTTAATGCTTCTGCAACAATTTCAATCTCACCAGTCGGGATTTCTTTATTAATTTGTTCACGTTTTCGTACCATACCGGTAATTTGGATACAAAATTCGTTACGTAATTGTGACGCTTGAGTAAAAAGTTCGGCATGCTTTTCCTGCAGAAAAACAACTTGAACTAAACCTTCGCGATCTCTCATATCGACAAAAATTAATTTACCTAAATTGCGCTGGCGATTCACCCAGCCACAGAGAGTAACCTTTTGTCCGACGTGAGCAACACCTAATTGCCCACAATAATTTGTCCGCATACGATATCCTTTTACTCATCATACTCAACTTGCAGAGTCGCTTGCACTAATCGTTTTAGTGCTATTTATTTAAACGCAATAAAAAAATATCGCTATTATACAGAAAATTCCATTGGGAAATAAGTATGCCTTATCATATTGGATAAATAACTTTTACCGTTTTCGCAATTGCAGAGCTTTTTATTGATTTAAATACTATATTTATGGTAACAGTTGAAGCTTTGAGATGTATCATTATTTCGCTGTTTTGCTTAATAAAATTGGGGAAAAAAAATGGTTAGTTCTCTGTACATTGTATTTAGCGCTTTAATATTGCTTAAGTTATCTTTGGAAGTCATTAAACTGAGAACTCAATATCAAGTGACTTACGGTGATGGTGGCTTTTGTGAATTACAAATAGCAATACGCGTTCAGGGTAATGCAATTGAGTATATTCCTATCTCTATGCTGTTATTATTAATGATGGAGATGAATGGCGCACCTGTTTGGGCTATTCATCTTTGTGGATTAATTTTTATTATTGCCAGAATTCTCCATTACTTTGGTCTAAAACATAGGGAACGCACTTGGCGCTATTTTGGTCGAATAACCACCTTTAGTTCTATGATTTTAATGATCCTGGTTAACATTTATTATTTGCCTTGGATCCAAATTTTCTCGTTTGATCTATAATATCATACTTATTTCATTAACATGGGCATACTTAAGGCTTTGCCATGTTAATGAGATTTAGTGTATGTACTAACTTAAAATCTGTTAGAATAAATTACCGTTTGCTATTTAATTGATTCATAAGTTATGCCTAGCCATATTTTAAATAAACAGAAAGACACCCTGTTTGCTACCCCTATCGCTAACTTGGGTGACTGGCAATTTGATGATAAAGTTGCCGAAGTCTTTCCTGACATGATCAAGCGCTCAGTTCCTGGCTATTCAAATATTATCACTATGATTGGCATGCTTGCGACCCGTTTTGTCACAGCCAATAGCACTATTTATGATCTCGGTTGCTCATTAGGTGCAGCCACATTATCGATTCGCCGTAATATTAAAGCTGAAAATTGTAAAATAATTGCTATTGATAATTCTGCCGCTATGATCGAACGTTGCCAGCGATATGTTTATGCTTATAAAGCGAATACGCCGGTTGAAATTATTGAGGATGATATTCTCAATACTAATATCCAAAATGCCTCAATGGTGGTATTAAATTTTACCTTACAATTTATTGCCCCAACTGTTCGACAGCAATTAATTAACCGTATCTACCAAGGACTGAATCCTGGTGGTGTCCTAGTGTTATCTGAAAAATTTAATTTTAGCGATAAGAAAATTGAGTCTTTACTGTTTAATATGCATTATGATTTTAAGCGCGCCAATGGTTATAGTGAACTCGAGATAAGTCAAAAACGTAATATGCTAGAAAATACCATGTTACCTGATTCGATTGACAACCATAAAGCACGTCTACGTGCTGCCGGGTTTGATCATTGTGATTTATGGTTTCAATGTTTTAATTTTGGTTCATTACTCGCTATCAAGGGTCAAGATTGATGATAGATTTTGGTCATTTTTATCAACAAATCGCAATCGGGCCGCTAAGCCACTGGCTAGAAACACTACCATGCCAAATTGAACAATGGAAAAAAACAACGCAACATGGACAATTCAACAGTTGGCAAAAAATAGTGCAAAATCTGCCCAACATAACGCCCACTGACTTAGATCTAAAAACTGCAGTTATGGCCAAAAATGAGTACCCACTTTGTCCTAAAGAGAAGCAACGCATTACCCAACTATTAAAAAGCCTGATGCCCTGGCGTAAAGGCCCGTTTTCCCTTTACGATATTGACATTGATTGCGAATGGCGATCGGACTGGAAATGGCAACGTATCCTACCTTATCTTTCACCATTAACAGATAAATTAGTACTTGATGTCGGCTGCGGTAATGGCTATCACATGTGGAGAATGGTTGGTGAAGGCGCGAAAATGGTTATCGGTATTGATCCCACCCAACTATTTTTATGTCAGTTTGCAGCAGTACGTAAATTAATTGGTAATAATCAACAAGCTTATCTATTGCCCCTAGGCATTGAACAACTACCGTCACTTGCTGCCTTTGATACTGTGTTCTCAATGGGGGTACTTTATCATCGGCGTTCACCGTTAGATCATCTCTATCAACTAAAAAATCAATTAGTTTCTGGTGGTGAGCTAATACTTGAAAGTTTAGTTATTGACGGTGATGAAAACCAATGCTTAATACCTAATGATCGTTATGCTCAAATGCGTAATGTCTATTTTATTCCATCAGCAAAAATGCTTAAAATCTGGTTAGAAAAATGTGGCTTTTGCGATGTGTATATTGTTGATCAAACAGTAACAACCCTAGAAGAACAGCGTAAAACAGCCTGGATGGAAACTGAATCATTAGCAAATTTTCTGGCCCCAAATAACATTCATTTGACAGTTGAAGGTTATCCGGCTCCTTTACGCGCTACTTTAGTTGCCAAAAAAAGATAAACATGACGGTATTAAATACCGTCAATACACTAAGCTTACTTATTGGTCATAATTGGTAATCGTTAATAAATTTTTCATTGCTTCCACCACATCCCTATCGACACAATAATGGGTAAATTCATCCATCTCCATATTGGCACTCATCGTAACTCCTGCTTTGCGGTAATTCATGCTCGACGGCATCACTTTTCCAGCAGAAGTATGTACTTCGGGTAAACCTGCATCAATAAATTTCTGTAAATTTGACAATTTCACCCCAGCACCAGCCATGATAATCGGCCCATTGGGGGTTTTGCCAGCTAATACATTTAATTCTTTCAATAACGGTAAACCTAATTCCGCATTCTGTTGCTGACCTGAGGTTAATATACGTGCAACACCAAGTTCTGTCAGTTGTTCATAAGCTTGTTTTGGGCTAATGCACATATCAAAAGCGCGATGAAAAGTAACAGCCATATCACCAGATAATGCTTTTAAAATACGCATGCGGGGTATATCAATATGTCCTTCTCGATTTAATATGCCATATACGACACCGGGAAAACCTAACTGTCTGATAAGGCTTATATCATGTTTAATAGCTTCAAACTCGCTATCATTGTAACAAAAATCCCCTCCTCTAGGACGTACAATTGGATGAACGGGGATATTTACTGTATCTATAGTCTGTTTTAAACAACCATAACTCGGTGTTAATCCGCCTTCAGCTGGACTGGAACAAAGTTCAATACGATCTGCGCCAAATTCTTGCGCAATTAGGGCACATTCAGCCCCATAGCAGCAAATTTCAAGGGTTATCATAATACTGCCACCTCTGATTAATTATTGTTATTTCTATTTTTTAGTTATCAATTAATAAGCATACTATTCTGCAAATAAAATACCCATTTTTCAAACTGTAATTACGACAAGTAATTAATTTTAATCAAAAAGGATAATATTTTATTATAAAAGGCCATTAACTTTTAATAATAAATTTTCAATATACTTTTAACTTTTCATGAAGATAAATTTTAATATGCAAAATAAAGAGACTTAACATAGCCTATTTTTTAAATTAATATTTCTAATCAAAATTGCAATTTTACAATCAATGCTATTTTTTAAAGTTAGATAATGCAAAAATTCTCAAATAGCATTTAGTATGATGATAAAAAGCGATCCTATCTGATATTATTTTACAATAGAGTTATCAATCAAATAGTTGATTAGTAGCATGTGAATAGCTAATTATGGTATAAAGCCAGCTATTTTTTATCTCGACCCTCATAGCTGTATCTTACTAAGTCGAAAACGACAGCTATCTTCATCATTAAGGTAATCAGGTGAATATTCAGGCTCTTCTTTCAGAAAAAATTAGTAATGCATTAGTCGCCGCAGGCGCGCCTAAAGGTAGTGATGCACATATCCGCCCTTCAACAAAAGCCCAATTTGGTGATTACCAAGCTAATGGTGTCATGTCAGCTGCTAAAAAAATCGGTATTCCTCCACGTCAGTTAGCGGAAAAAATGCTACCGCTACTGAAGCTGGAAAATATTGCCAGTAAAGTTGAAATTGCGGGACCGGGTTTTATTAATATTTTTCTTGATAAGCAATGGATAGCAAAACAGATTGAACTTACCTTACAACATGAAAAATTGGCTATTAATAGCGTTACGCCACAAACCATTATTATTGACTATTCGGCCCCCAATGTCGCAAAACAGATGCATGTTGGCCATTTACGTTCTACCATCATTGGCGATGCTGTCGCTCGCACATTAGAGTTTTTAGGTCATAAAGTAATTCGTGCTAACCATATCGGCGATTGGGGCACCCAGTTTGGTATGCTAATTGCGTATCTGGAAAAAGTTCAGCAAGAGAATGCTACCAATATGGCCTTAGCGGATCTGGAAACTTTCTATCGTGAAGCTAAAAAACATTATGATGAAGATGAAAATTTTGCTGAATTGGCACGTAATTACGTGGTTAAACTGCAGTCTGGTGATGAATATTGTCGTAAAATGTGGCACAAATTGGTTGATATTACCATGGCGCAAAATCAACAAACCTATCAGCGTTTAAATGTCACGCTGACTGAAGACGATGTGATGGGTGAAAGCTTATATAATAATATGCTGCCTGATATTGTCGCTGATTTAACGGCTAAAGGGTTAGCTGTTGAAAGTGATGGCGCTATGGTTGTCTATTTGGATGAATTTAAAAATAAAGATGGCGATGCCATGGGGGTGATCATCCAGAAAAAAGATGGTGGCTATCTCTATACGACAACAGATATTGCCTGCGCAAAATATCGTCATGAAATACTTCACGCCGATCGCGTGTTGTATTATACCGATTCACGACAACACCAACATCTCATGCAAGCTTGGGCTATTGTACGTAAAGCCGGCTATATTCCTGATACAATGTCATTAGAGCATCACATGTTTGGTATGATGCTAGGTAAGGATGGTAAACCGTTTAAAACTCGCGCCGGCGGAACTATCCGGCTCGCCGATTTACTTGATGAAGCGATTGAGCGTGCAGCTCATCTTATCCGTCAAAAAAATTCAGCTATGCCAGAAAAAGAGTTACAATCGATTATCCAGGCGGTTGGTATTGGTGCAGTAAAATATGCCGATCTATCGAAAAATCGTACCACTGATTATATTTTTGACTGGGACAATATGTTAGCTTTTGAGGGTAATACCGCGCCTTATATGCAATATGCCTATACCAGAGTGGCCTCAATTTTTAAGCGAGCTAAGATTAATCCGGCAACCTTAACCGCGCCGGTGATATTGGCCAATGAATATGAGCAAGTGCTAGCGATACGTTTATTGCAATTTGAAGAGACAATACTCACTGTTGCTCGCGAAGGTTTACCACATATTATGTGTTCTTATTTATATGATCTGGCTGGTTTATTTTCTAGTTTTTATGAACATTGTCCAATTTTGAATGCAGAAAATGACGCATCAAAACAAAGCCGATTAAAACTGGCGTTACTAACGCAAAAAACCTTAAAAATTGGTCTAGACACATTAGGAATTGAAACGGTAGAAAGAATGTAATCCTTTACTGGCTATAGGCTGCCAATAGCGCAGCCTACTAATTATATTATGCTGCTTAAGCCAAAAATCATTATCGTGGTAGCGATAAAATAGACGGTTAAGCCAACATAATGGTCAGAAAATAAAAGAAACAAATGATACGATCATTAACAATGCAACAATCGCAGTACATAAACCATACTTAAAATCGGTATCCATAACCTCACCTCACTATTCTCACAGCTTTATTCATAAATTCGCTAATGAAAAATCATTTAATGTCATAACATCATACAACAAAAAAACTATTTTTTATTATATCATCAAGGAAATATTGATTAACACTTTTGTTTTTATAACAAATCAGACAAAATGAACAGTTTACTGATAATTTAATTATCAGTGGGTTATTTTTATAGTTTAATGATAGTCGTTTTTAAATAATAGTAATGGATTTGGAAATGGTGCAGGAGTCTTTTTAACATGGCAACAATTAAGGATGTGGCAAATTTGGCGGGGGTTTCAACTACCACCGTATCTCATGTAATTAATAACACCCGTTTTGTTGCCAAAGAGACAAAAACGAGTGTTTGGGCAGCCATTAAAACACTTAATTATTCTCCCAGTGCCGTTGCTCGTAGTTTGAAAGTTAACCATACTAAATCCATTGGTTTACTGGCTACCTCTAATGAAGCCCCTTATTTTGCAGAAGTCATCGAGTCAGTAGAAAACAACTGTTATAGTCAAGGATATACATTAATCCTGTGTAATTCACATAACAACCTCAATAAACAGCAAGCCTATTTACAAATGTTAGCGCAAAAAAGGGTTGATGGTTTATTGGTAATGTGCTCCGAATATCCAAAACAACTACTCCAGATGTTAGAGGAATACCGTAATATTCCAATGGTTGTGATGGATTGGGGGCAAGCTCATGGTGATTTTACCGATGTCATCATTGATAATGCGGTTTATGGCGGTTATCTTGCCGGGCGTTATCTGATTGAACGCGGGCATCGTGATTTAGGGATTATCTCTGGACCATTAAAACGCAATACTGGCAGTGGCCGGCGGCAAGGCTTTCTCAATGCCATGAAGGAAGCTAACATCCAGCCACTGGATAAATGGATTGTTGAGGGTGATTTCGAGCCAACTTCCGGCTACGACGCGATGAAGCAAATTTTAAATCATCAACCAAGACCGACCGCTATTTTTTGTGGTGGTGACATTATGGCAATGGGGGCTATCTGTGCAGCGAATGAATTAGGCATTCGGGTTCCACAAGATATCTCTATTATTGGCTATGACAATGTTCGCAATGCACGTTTTTTTACGCCAGCACTAACCACCATTCATCAACCTAAAGAACGTTTGGGTCAAATGGCTTTTACTATGCTGCTGGATCGTATTTTTAATAAACGCAAAAATGCGCAAACTATTGAAATACATCCTGAGCTTATTGAACGCCGTTCGGTTGTCGATGGTCCATTTATTGACTACCGCAGATAATCGCTAGATTTAAATTTCTTCAATTAGCTAGCCACTCGGCATTCAGCGTTTCGCTATTACCTAAATAATCAAGTAACCAACTCAAGGTCGGAGAACGTTTTTCTTCATTCCAAATAACACAACACGGACTATCAGGTAAGGGTTGCTTAATCTGTAAAGTTTTTAATTCATTTTTGCGGCAAAGTTGCTCTACCCGATGTTTAGGCGCAAATCCTAAACATAACCCATTTTTTAAACAAGCTAAACCACTTTCCCAATCTGGCACAATAAGCCGTTTTTGGTTATCCAATGCCCAAGTTTCTCGCTTTGGCAAGTAGCGAGAGGTATCTTCTAAACATAAACTCGGATACTGACGTAATTGTTGATCACTAATTAGACCGTTCATTTGTGCTAAAGGATGATTTATGCTGACAACACATGACCAGGGCATAAAGCCCATATCACGAAAACTATATCTATCACCAATCGGGGAGGCGCGAGTGGCACCAATCGCAATATCTACTCGAGCATCGACCAACGACTCCCATACACCATTATAAACTTCCTGTTGAATAAAAAGTTCAATATCAGAAAAGTGACGATAAAAATCTAATATTAATTGCAATATTCTCTCGGGCTTAACAACCCGATCAATAGCAATACTAAATTGTCCATGCCAACCATTGGCAATCTGTTGACACTGATGGCGTGTTTCACGCATTGTTTTGATAATATGGCGCGCATTTTTAACGAAAAATTTACCGGCATCAGTAAGAACAACATCACGATAACGTCGTTCAAACAAAGGAACGGCCAGCCACTCTTCCAGTTGTTTTACGGTATAACTTACTGCAGAGGGAACTCTATGTAACTCAACGGCAGCGGCACTAAAACTGCCCGTTCTTTCAACGGCATCAATCACTTCAAGGGAATACTCTGACCACATAGCCTCTTACCTGTCAAAATATTTGATAACAATATGCAAATAATAACGCTTCACAACAAAAATTCATCTCTTATACAATAAAAAGCGATATTTGATATTATTTAATTTATTGATACCAATATGAATAAAAATAACCCCAATAAACATAATTTTGGCTTTATGCTTTATCTAGCTGGCTTAAGTATGCTCGGTTTTTTGGCCATTGATATGTACTTACCTGCTTTTAGTATAATGCAACAACAACTCAACACCTCAGCAAATACCATCAGTGCAAGTCTTAGTCTATTTTTATGTGGTTTTGCCTTCGCACAACTTAGTTGGGGGCCGCTTTCCGATCGTATTGGTAGAAAACCCGTTTTATTAATTGGGTTGGCACTATTTATTTTTAGCTGTCTAACAACACTCTGCATCACTAATGGTACACAATTACTTATTTTGCGATTTATTCAAGGTATTAGCGTTTGTTCAACAGCAGTCATTTGGCAGGCTTTGGTCATTGATCGTTTTAGTGGCCACTATGCTAAACGGGTATTTGCTACCATTATGCCTTTAGTTGCACTATCGCCCGCATTAGCCCCTCTATTAGGTGCCTGGATCCTTACTAGTAATAGCTGGCAAATGATATTTTTTAGTTTAGCTATCATCGGAATATTGCTTTTTTTGGCCACCCTTTTATTACAGGAAAAAAAACGTTTAGAAAAAACACAGAAAATAAAATCCACCACCTCTTTTATCACCTTCCTACGTTCTGCCGTATTTAGTGGTAATGTATTAATTTATGCCGCCTGTAGTGCCGGATTTTTTGCCTGGCTAACAGGCTCTCCATTTATTTTAACTGAAATGGGATATAATCCGCAGGATATTGGCATCAGTTACGTACCTCAAACCATCGCTTTTATGTTCGGTGGCTATGGTGGACGTTATTTCATAGCCAAAATAAAAAACCAAATCTTGCTGCCAATGATTCTTATCGGTTATGCACTAAGTGTATTGATTATCTTTATTCTTGCTATTTTTTCACAACCTAATTTATTTACTCTGTTACTACCTTTCTGTTGCATGGCTGCGATGAATGGTGCTTGCTATCCTATTGTGGTATCAAATGCATTAAGTGTTTTTCCTAAAGTCAGTGGTAAAGCCGCAGCGTTACAAAATACTCTCCAGCTAGGTTTATGTTTTGCGGCGAGTCTGGCCGTATCTAGTTTAATTACTAACCCGCTGCTGGCAACTAGCGGTATTATGGTTGCTACCATCATTCCACTGCTAATAGGCTACTGGCTGCAAAAAAGTAAAAATTCAGCCAATACCACAACGGAAGCCTTCGAGTAGGAAAATAAATCTTTCAACAAACGCGGGTGAGATTGCTGACTTTGACTAACGAGCATATTAAGCGCTCATTTTTTCAGTAGCCGTCTTCGCATATGTATTATGTAAAATTTTATTTATTGGTGAAATGAGAATATTTAACTTTCTCATTTCGATCAGATCTCATGACTTAAAAAGCAAAATTACCATCCACATTAATTTAAAAAACAAGCCATTCTTTAAATTGATATGAAATCAATGACGGTAGGAATTTTTTTCCAACTTAGCAGGAAAGAGGTTGATGTGGCAAAAGGCCCAAATCCGAAAAGAATAAACAAATCATCTGAAAAAATATCTGAACATAAGCACGCCTTTGGCGTGAGCATCGCGGCAAAGGCGCTCTATTTCTAGGCAATTCCCTTCTCGTCTTTTATACTCTGCTCTATGTACATCCCCAGACCTGCAAAACTGCTATTTCAATACGATGACGGATGGAACCTTTTCATCGAAAATAATCACGTGGATGAATGGCAACTACTCTCTGTCGAAAAGATGCTCGCCTGCAGCACCTGCGCTATGGGCGTTCGCCGTTATTGCTGTTCTTCACCTGAATGCTCTCATTCACGCTTCTTTTGTCAAACCTGTAAATCCAAAGCCTGCAGTGCGTGTGGCCTCAAAGGCACCGAACAGTGGATTGCCCAGCAGCGCCATATTTTGCCGGATTGCGAATGGCAACATATTACCCTCACTATGCCTCACCTGCTTTGGCCTTTTTTTTAACAATAACTGGTGCTTGCTCAACCAACTCTTTCGCTGTGCAACCCGCGCCATACTCAAACACGCCAAGCGCCAAGGCCTCGAATTGGCATTTTTTGTGCGCTGCATACTTACGGTCGCCAACTCAATCAACATCCGCATATTTATTTATCCGTCACGCGTGGGGACTCACTCAATATGACACCTGGAAACCGATTTTCTTTAAAAGAAAGACGTTGAAAGGTCTGGCGCAGTGCGGTCATTCGACTCCTTAGGGATAACTATTTTCAGTTACAACCCAATAAATTGCCTGGCTTCGGGCACATTCGCAATTATCAGACCTGGTGCCGTTACCTCAATGCCCAGTTTCAACGTTATTGGAAAGTACATTTTGCCAAAAAGACACGCGGGGCCTGGCATAATGTGAAATATCTGGGCCGTTATCTTAAACGTCCCCCTATCTCCGCTTCTCAATTGAAACACTACAGCGGCGGCACCGTGGTTCATCATTACTATGACCACCACAGCCAACAATACAGACGACAGACCTTATCCCAAGAAGAAATGATACGGCGTTATGTCAGTCATATCCCTGCGCGACATTTTAAGATGATCCGTTATTACGGTTTTAGCCAATCGCAAACGCGGGTGCTTATTACCGAAGGTGTATGAGGCGTTAGACATGATATCTCCTAATGTGCCTGAAAAACCTGGGTTTGGGGCCCTTATCAAAGGTTTTTTAAATACTGACCCGTACCAATGTATTTTATGTGGAAACCGATTGCGGTTTATGAGTGCGGAAAAAGGAATACACGCCGTCACTTTACTGTCAGAAAGGCGGGATAAAATGGTCAAAAACGATGGTTACAAACCGCAGCCTAGGAGCAGTGTGCCTATTATTAGGCTTTTAGATGATAATTTAACCGAATTACTGTTCTCATGGTTAATCAACGAGAAAACTGTCAGAATTTAATAGAAATATTGAGTTCAAAACACCTCCATTAATGCCTTACTGTATTGATTGAGATTCCTAACCATGAACAAGCATTTAATTCGATAAGTGCAAAAAAATTTTGCGCTGGCCCCAAGCTGCCATACTTATTAAATATTGTTAAAATTCTATCTTGGCTCACCTGAAGAATTTTTGCACTGACTTCACTAACCCAATATATTGGGTCATAAATGTGGAAATATCGAATATCATTAATATCTTTACCTGCATCGCGACACAATTGATAACAGCTATTAAAAATAGTGGTAGGCAGTTTAGAAATTATCGAACTGCCCAACCCAATTGTTTCTTGCACATAATTATTAATAAATATCAACCGCTCATAATCATAGGTCTGAATCGTCTTACTATAAACAAGAGAAATACCCGAATCGTAACTCAGTATGGCACAGGCAGCACCATCGCTTAGTAAAGAATTGATTGGATTTTCAGCAGCAAACCAGTGAACATAATTACAAGCAGCGAGTACAGCTACCCGCTTACAGGCTGGATTAGAAAACTGATTCCAACCTAACTCAAGTGCAGTCATTCCACCAGCCGTTCCCAAACTAACAGGAATAACCGGACAGGTAATATTTAGCTGCTGAACAAAATCAATGACTTCTTCATACAGGATGTTCTTTGGCCAAACCAGACTAATAATAATACAATCAAGCTGATTGACATTCATATTCACCTGATATAAAGCTTTAGATAAGCAATTTACCATTAATCTGGTAATAGATTCCTTTTTATCCAGTCGCCATAAGCTACGTCTTTCAGGTAAATGATCATCATTTATTGAAAATATTGTTTTTTTATCATTTTTTCTCAATATATTTAGCTGGCGATCCGGCAAACTAGCTGCACAGGAAATTAACGAAACATGATTAATCATTTATAAGCCCCTTAATTGTTTCAATCCTATCATTAAGCGGTGGAAATACATTTTTATCAATTTTGACATCAATTACGGCTGGATTTCTATTTTTGATTGCCTCAACCATAACCTCCTGTAATTGCTGAGAATTATTAACCTGATAACCATCAGCCCCTAAAGCTCGTCCAAACAAGGCAAAATCTGTATCTGGTATATCGCAATCGAGGGGTTCGCTATTTAACATTGCCAGCCCCTGACGGCACATATTATAGCTGCTGTCATTCATCACCAACCAAATGGCCGGAAAGCGGTAGTGCACTGCGGTACTAACTTCATTTACCATTAACATGGCACCATCACCAATAATTCCAACCGCACACTCTTTGTTGCCTGCGGCAATACCTACTAATCCACAGACATAATGCCCCATAGTCGAAAATGCAGTTCCTACCCGATAGCGGACTGGTTGAGAAAATTTCAGGTGATGACTAGCCCAAAAAAATGAATTTCCAGCTTCGGCAGCTATGTAGCAGTTATTCTGATTAATGGCGACTTTCTGAATGATATTCATAACATCTACTGGATGGATGGTTTCAGCAGAACCATTATTATTTTTAATAACATAATCAGCAAATTCAACCATCAATGCTGGGCATGGCACAGCCGGTTTATGAATCAGTTGTTTCAACAGTGCATTAAGCAACGCTTCGCTAAAGCATTGAATATCACTGTTAAAAATAATAGCATTGGCAGGAAGATTATTTCTTACTTTATCTGGCTCCATACCAATATAAAATAAATCTGTATTGTTAAATTTTTTTTGTAAATAAAATGCGCTGAGTTCGCCGAGGCGAGTTCCTATAATTACCACCACATGGCGAGAACGTAGCACGCTACGCGTGAGCGGCGCAGCGGTGCTGCTTCGGGGATGTTAATGAGTTGAGTACTGTTTTATACTCTGCAGTAGGTTAATTTTTTTCAGGGATTCATCTCGATGGCTCGCAATAAATCTCCCAGAAAGCGTAAACCGGTTAAATCAGGCAGGCTGCCCGTCACTTCACGTGCCACAGCGCCTGTTTATCCGAAACGTTTTATGCTCTCTCTCCCACCCGAAAATGATGATGACAGACCGCCTGAATTTTTTTATGACACCTAAAGAAGCCATACGCCACTGCCTCCGACTCGGCCCCAATTTTTCTCGACGCAGTATTACCCGCCGCTAGTCACGATTATCAGGGTTTTAAACAACGCCAAGACCAAGCCGATGACGCTGGATACGACTACACTGAGGGGAATAACTGAAAGTCTGCCTGCCGATGAATTCATCACCTATACGGAGCTAGGAATAATCCCTGTTTCCTTTGAACCCTGGGATAAACACACCGATCAACTGGGCTGACGAATCTGGCAATTTCTGTTTCTTTGGCAAGATGCCCATAAGGTAATTGAGTCAGATGTATATCCCTCGTCCTGCTAAACTACTTTTCACCATTGATGACGGTTGGAATAAATTCCTCGAAAAATACGGCGATAGCGTTAGTTCGTGGACGAGTTTATCTGTGGAGCGCATGCTTGCCTGCGGCACTTGTGCCATGGGTGTCCGGCGCTATTGTTGCGCTTCGTCTGATTGTTCTCACAGCCGTTTTTCTGCCAAAGCTGTAAGTCAAAGCCGCAGTTCATGTGGCTTTAAAGCCACCGAGCAGTGGTTAGCACAGCAGGTTCATATTTTACCCGACTGCGACTGGCAACACATTACTTTCACCATGCCACATCTCCTTGGCCTTTTTTTAACAATAACTGGCCGCTACTTAATGCTCTGTTTCGGGCAGCCACTCGAGCTATGCTGCAGTTGGCTCGCAAACAGGGTATCGAAATTGGTATTTTCTGTGCCTTGCATACTTATGGCCGGCAACTCAATCAACATCCGCATGTTCATGTTTCCGTCACTCGAGGGGTTTGGATAGTAAACATAGTGTATGGCGAAGCTGTTTTCAAAAAAAAGGATGTCGAAGAAATCTGGCGAGGGGCTGTTATCCGACTACTGCGTCACAGTTATGATTTAATTAACCCTGGCCTTCTTCCCGGTCTTGGCCATATCCGTGACAAAAAACATTGGCGGCGTTACTTGAGGGCGCAGTACGGACGTTATTGGAAAGTGCACTTTGCTAAAAAAACGAAAGGGGCATGGCATAGTGTTAAGTACCTCGGTCGCTACCTTAAACGCCCACCGGTATCTGCGTCAAAACTGCGGCATTACCGAGGGGGTGCCGTTGTTCATCACTACCATGACCACCGAACTGGCCAGCATCGGCAGCAGACTCTGCCGCAGGAAGAGATGATTAGACGCTATATAAGCCATATTCCGGCCAGGCATTTTAAAATGGTGCGTTACTCTGGTTTTGTCGAATCGTAAACGGGGAAAACTATTGCCGAAAGTGTATAAGGCGCGAGATGACGGCACGTAAAACCGGAGAACCCAGGTTTTTCTGTGCTGATGAAAGGATTTCTGCGTACCGATCCGTACAAATGTATTCTGTGTGGCGACAGGCTGCTTTTCACCGGGGCGCAAATGGGTAAAAAAGCAACGGAATTGTTGTCAGAAAGACTGCATAACCTGGAGAAAAAGCGATGGTTACGCAGCTAAACGCAGGATTAATGTGTCTAAAATAAGGAAATCAGGTTAGAAATTACACTCTCTGAGGAAATGTTAACTGGCACTAAACACAATAAATCGATCCCCATCTCCTTTTTGCAATAAGGGATGGCTTTTGCTACTCACTTTAAAAGCGATTCAATTTCCTAACCATGAACTATCATTAATTATCTCCTCTATTCTTTTTGTAAAAGCGCCTATCCCAGTGGTGCCAATGGAAGCCTTGCTGAATTCGGAAATGATACCTTTACCTCTAGGCGTTGCTATAACAGCCGAATTAGTCAGTTCGATAATTTTTTGAATATTTCTACCTGCATGCCTGGCGCCAAAGCCAAGCCAGAATAAAGATTTTTTTGCTAACAAAAGTTTTGCAAGCATAAAGACATTAGCAGAAGAAACTTTGTCAGTCAGATTAGTTCTGGCTGGCAAGTTGTCACCGATCATGCAAAACTGATCCACTAACGATCATCTAAAACTGATCCACTTGGTATTATTCGCACATTTTTGTACGGATAATTTATGTTAACCAAGGAGATATTTGTGGATATTCATGTTCGCTTTGCACAAGGACAAAGCCTTCGAAAAATTGCCAGTGAGTTGGGTATATCCCGTAACACCGTAAAACATCATTTACAACAACAGACAATGCCAACTTATGCTAAAAGAAGTCAACAACCGACTAAATTATCCCCCTTTAAACCTTATTTGCTTCAGCGAATTGAACTGGCTAAACCTGATTGGATCCCTGCAACAGTCTTATTTGATGAGGTAGTTGAAAACGGCTATCAAGGTGGTATTGCTCAATTACGCCGATTTGTTTGTCAATTTAAACCAAGCATTGTTCATGGTTAGGAAATTGAATCGCTTTTAAAGTGAGTAGCAAAAGCCATCCCTTATTGCAAAAAGGAGATGGGGATCGATTTATTGTGTTTAGTGCCAGTTAACATTTCCTCAGAGAGTGTAATTTCTAACCTGATTTCCTTATTTTAGACACATTAATCCTGCGTTTAGCTGCGTAACCATCGCTTTTTCTCCAGGTTATGCAGTCTTTCTGACAACAATTCCGTTGCTTTTTTACCCATTTGCGCCCCGGTGAAAAGCAGCCTGTCGCCACACAGAATACATTTGTACGGATCGGTACGCAGAAATCCTTTCATCAGCACAGAAAAACCTGGGTTCTCCGGTTTTTTACGTGCCGTCATCTCAAGTGCCTTATACACTTTCGGCAATAGTTTTCCCCGTTTACGATTCGACAAAAAACCAGAGTAACGCACCATTTTAAAATGCCTGGCCGGAATATGGCTTATATAGCGTCTAATCATCTCTTCCTGCGGCAGAGTCTGCTGCCGATGCTGGCCAGTTCGGTGGTCATGGTAGTGATGAACAACGGCACCCTCGGTAATGCCGCAGTTTGACGCAGATACCGGTGGGCGTTTAAGGTAGCGACCGAGGTACTTAACACTATGCCATGCCCCTTTCGTTTTTTTAGCAAAGTGCACTTTCCAATAACGTCCGTACTGCGCCCTCAAGTAACGCCGCCAATGTTTTTTGTCACGGATATGGCCAAGACCGGGAAGAAGGCCAGGGTTAATTAAATCATAACTGTGACGCAGTAGTCGGATAACAGCCCCTCGCCAGATTTCTTCGACATCCTTTTTTTTGAAAAACAGCTTTCGCCATACACTATGTTTACTATCCAAACCCCCTCGAGTGACGGAAACATGAACATGCGGATGTTGATTGAGTTGCCGGCCATAAGTATGCAAGGCACAGAAAATACCAATTTCGATACCCTGTTTGCGAGCCAACTGCAGCATAGCTCGAGTGGCTGCCCGAAACAGAGCATTAAGTAGCGGCCAGTTATTGTTAAAAAAAGGCCAAAGGAGATGTGGCATGGTGAAAGTAATGTGTTGCCAGTCGCAGTCGGGTAAAATATGAACCTGCTGTGCTAACCACTGCTCGGTGGCTTTAAAGCCACATGAACTGCAGGCTTTTGACTTACAGCTTTGGCAGAAAAAACGGCTGTGAGAACAATCAGACGAAGCGCAACAATAGCGCCGGACACCCATGGCACAAGTGCCGCAGGCAAGCATGCGCTCCACAGATAAACTCGTCCACGAACTAACGCTATCGCCGTATTTTTCGAGGAATTTATTCCAACCGTCATCAATGGTGAAAAGTAGTTTAGCAGGACGAGGGATATACATCTGACTCAATTACCTTATGGGCATCTTGCCAAAGAAACAGAAATTGCCAGATTCGTCAGCCCAGTTATCGGTGTGTTTATCCCAGGGTTCAAAGGAAACAGGGATTATTCCTAGCTCCGTATAGGTGATGAATTCATCGGCAGGCAGACTTTCAGTTATTCCCCTCAGTGTAGTCGTATCCAGCGTCATCGGCTTGGTCTTGGCGTTGTTTAAAACCCTGATAATCGTGACTAGCGGCGGGTAATACTGCGTGTCGAGAAAAATTGGGGCCGAGTCGGAGGCAGTGGCGTATGGCTTCTTTAGGGTGTCATAAAAAATTCAGGCGGTCTGTCATCATCATTTTCGGGTGGGAGAGAGAGCATAAAACGTTTCGGATAAACAGGCGCTGTGGCACGTGAAGTGACGGGCAGCCTGCCTGATTTAACCGGTTTACGCTTTCTGGGAGATTTATTGCGAGCCATCGAGATGAATCCCTGAAAAAAATTAACCTACTGCAGAGTATAAAACAGTACTTAACTCATTAACATCCCCGAAGCAGCACCGCTGCGCCGCTCACGCGTAGCGTGCTACGTTCCCGAAGTAGTCGTCCGTTTTGAAACACAGCCAGGTCAACAAATGCAAATCGACTTCACCAGCATCCGGCGAGGTAAAAAATCGCTGAAAGCGTTTGTTGCAACGCTAGGCTATTCGCGTGCGAGTTATGTAAAGTTCTTTGATAATGAACGAGCAGAATCGTGGCAGCAAGGTTTAAGAGAAGCTTTCGACTACTTTGGTGGTGTACCACAGGAAGTATTGTGTGATAACGCAAAATCCCTCATCATCGAACGGGATGCTTATGCAGAAGGTGATCATAAATTACATGTCGAAATGCTTCAAATGTCGAAAGATTACGGGTTTAAATTGAAGGCTTGCAAGCCCTACAGGGCAAAACGAAAGGGAAAGTAGAGCGCTTTAACCACTATTTAAAACAGCTTTATCGTGCCATTAAACACCGACCTTCGTGCTCATAATCTTGAACTGGATATTGAAATAGCTAATGCAAAAGTGGGTCCATGGTTACAACGCGTTGCCCATCAGCGAATTCATGGAACAACGTTAGAGAGCCAGCAGATAGATTAGCTAAGGAAGTTAAGTCTCTTCTACCCTTACCAGCAAGGGTTTGCCAATCTATCCCACAGACTAATACGCTTAATATCCCTATCGTACCGCCCCTTGAATCTGTCAGTTTGCAACACTCAATCAGCGTATACGAAGCATTACTGGGAGGTGAACATGTTATTGCATGAACAAATTGAACACCTGTGTGAGTCATTGAAATTAAATTCTATTCCGACTCATTGGTCATCACTTGCCGAAAAATGCATTGCCCAAGACAAAAGCTACGGAGAGTTTTTACTGTCCCTGTTAAAATGTGAGCAACAACAACGAGATGAACGAACTCGTAATCTTTTGAGTCGGATGGCAGGATTCCCAGCACATAAAGAACTTAATACGTTCGATTTTAAGTTTGCAACAGGGATCCCAAACAACACATACAGGAATTAAGCGCATTAACGTTTATTGAACGTAATGAAAATGTCGTGTTGCTTGGCCCAAGCGGTGTAGGCAAAACGCATTTAGCTATTGGGTTAGGATTAAAAGCAGTACAGGCCAAGAAGAAACCCGCTTTACGGCAGCTGAACTGATGTTGCAACTCTCAACTGCCAAACGACAAAATAAGCTCAAACAATATCTATCACGTTCGGTGATGGCCCCGAAGTTGTTGATTATCGATGAGATTGGATACCTGCCGTTTGGGCGAGAAGAAGCAAACCTGTTTTTCAATGTGATTGCCAAGCGTTATGAGCATGGCAGTGTCATATTGACGAGTAACCTATCATTTGGGCAATGGCCAAGTGCTTTTGCTGATGACGCAACATTAACTGCCGCTATGCTTGATCGTTTACTTCATCATTCGCATGTACTGCAATTAAGCGGTGAAAGCTACCGATTGAAAGATAAGCGGCGCTCAGGAGCAATAACTGAGTAAAACAGTGGATCAATTTTGATTGATCGGATTTAGATAAAAAGTGGATCAGTTTTCGGTGATCGTTGACAGCAAGTTAGGCAACAGTTGTTTTTTTATGGTTAATATTTGTATCTTAGTCGTTAAAAAAACACCGATAACAAAATGATTATTTAATAAAGCGAGTTTCTGAATAACATTTCTAGCTTGTAAATATTCATCCTCATTCTTAACAACAAATACTTTATCCAAATATCCTTGCCCATCATGCTGTACAAGCGCATTGACGTTTCTCACCGTTGTTTCCTGCATCCCCCATAGCCCATCGTGATATTCTGTCGTGATAGCTGAGATAAATATTACTCTGGCTCCATCAAGCTTTGCCGTTTTTAACCCTGTCAATGCATTACTTATTCCTGGGCCTGCCGTCGCAAAAGATATCGCTATTTTATTATGACAAAGACTATATTCTGACGCGCAAAACACACTACCCACCTCGGTGCGGCAATGTATAACATTTATTTTTTTTGAGCTAGAAAGTTCTTGCCATATCGGTACGATAAAGCCACCAGATACCCCAAATGCTAAGTCAACACCCAAAAACTCTAAAAAATTGACTAAATCATGTGCAATTTTTATCTCCATTGTGACCTCTAATAACTTGAATAGATTAGATTTGTTAACATCAGAAATCAAAATTGTAAGAAAACCTCATCACTGCGGTATCCAGTCTTGAATGCCTTCAAGTTGCCTTTTGGATTCCTGTTTTCTATTTACTCTACAATTGTCATTGTCAGCTTTATATTTTTCTATCTCAGTGATAAATTCTATTGACTTATTCACATGAACTTACTGAATGAAGGAATTTACTTTTATTATCAATTGATTATGCAAATAAAATTCAGAGAACAATAAGTTGGCGATTGCATGCTATAGCGCAGTTATATTTTATCCACAAAGATGTTTTTAAGTGATCCAATAACCTATGCAAGGAGGAGGAGAGAAAAAACAATTATCAAACTTAATACTGGCAACACATTTTTAGTAAGACGATTTTTCGTGTAGTGAAGAGCTTATTTGCCGAGCTACACTTAACAACAAATAAGTAAATTAGAGACAAAAAAGCCCTTTCGGCATTAACCTTGTTTGAATAAGAAGAAACCGTTACCTACTGTTTATCAGATCCTGCCTCTTCTTTTAACAATTACTTAACCTAATTAAAATGGCGCGGCGACAGGCTTAATACAGCTCACGATTATATTTTTTGTGCCATCACCCGTTCAACAGTATCAACTACCGCTTGGGTATGAGCATCAATTTCTATATTAACTTTTTCACCAAGACGCTTGTCTGCCAGCGTGGTACGCGCAATGGTTTCTGGGATCAGATGGACGCAAAAACGATTATTAACCACATCCCCGACTGTTAAGCTGATTCCATCAACACCAATAAATCCCTTATGCAGAATATATTTCATTAATTGTTTATCATGCACATAAAACCAAATTTGCAGATTATTTTCAGCTTTGAAAATCTTAGCAACTTCGGCGGTAGTAATAATATGACCCGACATAACATGGCCACCAATTTCATCACCATATTTTGCTGATCTTTCTAAATTAATCATATCGCCTAGTTTTAAACTGCCTAAGTTTGTTAGTCGCAAAGTCTCCTTCATTAAATCAAAACTCACCTTATCCCCATTGATATGGGTAACAGTTAAACAGCAGCCATTATTAGCCACAGAGGCGCCTGTTTCTAAACCAGCGAGTAATTCACTAGGGAATTGGATAGTATAAGTACGAAAATTAACGCTATCTTCAACCGCAATTAATGTTCCTTTTCCTTTCACAATGCCTGTAAACATATCTTGAGTTCCCAACTTTAATAAAAGATTAGTCATCATTCTACGTCAGTTATGCTAGATAAGCACTCTAGAAACATAAAATATGGTAGCTTTCTATCTATTTATGGCGATAACTTTACCAAATCGATACAATAAGTAGATTTTTAACGGATCAATTCCTTTTCCGGCTTCTCTTCATTTTTTATAAGGTATGGTGGGTGAATAAATATTTTAAAGAGGCACAAAGCCTATTAGCATTGGGTATTCCGATTATTCTTGCTCAATTCTCACAAACCGCAATGGGTTTTGTCGATACAGTAATGGCAGGCAAAGTTAGTGAAACTGATATGTCTGCTGTTGCGGTAGGAACGTCTATTTGGTTACCTGCTATTTTGTTTGGCCACGGTTTATTAATGGCTTTAACCCCCGTGGTAGCGCAATTAAATGGTTCAGGCCGCCGTCAAGTTATCGGTAATCATATACAACAAGGCTTATGGCTAGCTTTCTTTTTATCACTTTTGGTCATTGGTGTTATTTATAACGCCCATCATATTATAAATAATATGCCTAATATTGATCACGAACTGGCAAATAAAGCGGTGCGGTTTTTACATGCCATTATGTGGGGAGCACCAGGCTATCTTTTTTATCAAGTTTTACGTAGTCAGTGCGATGGATTATCTAAAACAAAACCGGGTATGTTTATAGGTTTCCTTGGTTTATTTATCAACATACCGATCAACTATATTTTTATCTATGGTCATTTTGGTGCACCGGCACTGGGTGGTGTCGGTTGTGGTGTAGCCACTGCCTCAGTATATTGGGCAATGTTCTTTTTTATGCGCTGGTATATCCGCCATACTCCTACACAACGCGACATCCGCGCTAACAAACAATTTGCCTTACCCGACTTCTCTTTATTAAAACGTCTGTTCGCGCTAGGTTTACCTATTGGTCTAGCTTATTTCTTTGAAGTGACGCTTTTTGCTATTGTAGCCTTATTGGTCGCGCCATTAGGCATTATTGCTGTTGCAGGACATCAAGTGGCTTTAAATTTTAGTTCATTAATGTTTATGTTTCCTATTTCTCTTGGTATGGCTGCAACGATTCGTGTTGGTTATAATTTAGGCGGCGCTTCAACTAAAAACGCAAAAACATCCGCCTATGCTAGTATTATGGTCGGTTTAACGGTAGCTTGCTGCACCGCACTTGTGACAGTGTCACTCAGGGAACAGATCGCATTAATGTATAATCGCAATCCAGAAGTGGTCCTTTTGGCGTCACAATTAATGTTATTCGCTGCAATCTATCAGATTTCCGATGCCATTCAGGTAATTGGTGCCGGTATATTACGCGGCTATAAAGATACCCGTTCGATTTTCTTTATCACTTTCATTTCTTACTGGTTGCTCGGTTTGCCAACAGGTTATCTACTTGGTTTAACTGACTTTATTGTGCCACACCTGGGGCCTAAGGGTTTCTGGATTGGTTTTATTATTGGCTTAACGGCATCCGCTATCATGATACTTTCTCGCATATTATGGCTTCAACGCCAATCAGACGAGTTTGTGTTAAAGCATTCAACTCGATAACTATTTAGTCAAACGGGCACAAGGTATAAACAATGAAAATTGTTCTTTTATGCTAAATAGCATTAAATACGAGCAGTTAGACGTGAAATTGTATTTTTCCCTTGCCAGAATGGAAACTGCCCGTTAATATTCGTTTCCACATTGTCGCCATAGCAATTCTTATTGCGTCCGTAGCTCAGCTGGTTAGAGCACCACCTTGACATGGTGGGGGTCGGTGGTTCGAGTCCACTCGGACGCACCAATTGTTAGCGATATCTTTCTAGTGCGTCCGTAGCTCAGTTGGTTAGAGCACCACCTTGACATGGTGGGGGTCGGTGGTTCAAGTCCACTCGGACGCACCAAATCTATCTATTCCCAATGCTATTTTCAGATTATATAGTCAGTAAGCTTATCGGTTTCGATGGGTAATAAAAAAGCGCGTTAACGCTTTTTTACTCTATATAATCACTTAATCAAATCTATTTGTCGCTTAGTGAACTAAATAGCCCGCTGTGAAAAGTCTCGCAAACGAAAACCAAAAACAAATAATGCCGCAAAATAACTTATTGCACCGGCGAAAACCACCAATAATAACCGCATAATCCGCATCAACATATTTCCCTGCTCCCACGCCGGCATAAAATTTAATACCAGTAATAATACTGCGACCATAACCATTAAAGCGGCCACTAATTTGACCAAGAATTTCCCCCAGCCAGCTAGTGGGATAAAAATTGCCTGGCGGCGTAATTGCCAATAAAGCATCAAAGCATTAAAGCATGCCGCTAAGCCGATTGATAAGGCTAATCCAGCATGTTTAAGCGGGCCAATAAAAGCAAGGTTCATTAATTGTGTCAAGATTAAGGTAATAATCGCGATTTTGACCGGTGTTTTAATATCTTGTCTCGAATAGAACCCAGGCGCTAATACTTTAACGATAATTAACCCCATTAAACCGACACAGTAGGCAATTAAGGCCCGCTGAGTCATTACCGCATCGTAGCCGGTAAAATTGCCATACTGAAAAAGGGACACCGTTAATGGCTGAGCTAAAATAGCCAATGCAATAGCGCAAGGTAGTGCTAATAAAAAGCAAAGCCGTAATCCCCAGTCCATTAAACGCTGATATTCTTGGTGATCACCAGTGGAGAAACTTTTCGCCAAAGAAGGTAATAAAATAGTACCTAGGGCCACCCCTAAAACCCCGGTAGGAAGTTCCATTAATCGGTCTGCATAATACATCCACGACACAGAACCTGATTGTAAAAATGAAGCAAAAATAGTATTAATAATTAACGAAATTTGGCTTACTGAAACACCGATAATCGCCGGCCCCATTAACTTCATTACTCGCCACACACCGCTATTACGCAAAGAGATACGCGGTAACACTAACATACCTATTTTTTTTAAATAAGGTAATTGATACAGCAATTGTAAAATACCACCAGCAAAAACCCCCCACGCTAACGCGATAATAGGTGGTTCACAATAGGGAGCTAACAACAGTACTGACATAATCATACTGATATTAAGTAAGGTAGGGGCAAAAGCAGGAACAGAAAAACGGTTCCAAGTATTTAAAATAGCTCCCCCCAACGAGACTAAAGAGATTAACAAAATATAGGGAAAAGTGATTCTCAATAAACGAACGGTTAAATCGAATTTATCCGGTGTATCAGTAAAACCGGGTGCGGTTATATAAATAATCCAAGGAGCCGCTAATATCCCTGCCAATATAACGATGGCCAAAATCAAGGTCAATAAACCAGAAACATAAGCAATAAATGTGCGAGTGGCTTCATCACCCTGCTGATTTTTATATTCTGCTAAGATAGGAACAAATGCTTGGGAAAATGCGCCTTCGGCAAAAATTCGGCGCAAAAGATTCGGCAATCTAAAAGCAACAAAAAAAGCGTCTGTCGCCATACCAGCACCAAAAAAACGGGCAATAATCGCATCACGAATAAAGCCTAATATTCGGGAAAACATAGTCATAGAGCTTATCGCTGCTAACGATTTTAGTAGATTCATGCAATATCTTTATTAATGATGACCATAATAGATTGATAAAGTGTATCAGCGACCTGTAAGCATGACCATGAATTAGAATAACTATTTTTACTAAACTGCAGATAAAAATCAGTCATTATTATGCTGGTTTTATTTTGCAAAATTATTCTTGGTTACTTTTGGTAATCAGAGACATTAAAATATGATCGCGCCATTCACCATTAATTTGTAAATAAGCTTTCGCATATCCCTCTGGTTTGAAACCTATCCTTTTCAGTAAATTACCACTACGATGGTTATGTGGCATATAATTTGCCATAATTCTATGCATCTGCTGCTGATATTGCATAAAATGAATTGTGGGTATTAATGCTTCATACATTAACCCCTTTCCTTGCCATATTTCACACATTGAATAACCAAGATAACAAGCCTGAAAAGCCCCTCGGATAACATTGCTAAAATTAATCACTCCGATAACTTCAGTCTCACATTTATCTAACAACAGGAAATGAAAAGCACTTTTTCTACGATGCATTTCTGCCATAATATGCAAACGTTTACTCCAGGCTGAAAGCTGATAATAACTACTATCCCGAATGGGTTCCCAAGGCTTTAAAAAATTTTCGTTCCGGCAATAGTAATTAACCAGACGATTAGCATCGGTTTCACAAGCTAACCGTATGATCAAACGTTCAGTAATAAAATAACATTCAGGCTCTCTGATTCGATATCCAAACATCTCGGCCAACTCCAGGATATTTGTGCTGAATATAAATATATTTTGTTTTTACAATAGTAAGTATATCTAATCTACTAGTATTATATTTACAAAATATCACTATGCGATACCCAATGGTGCTTAATGTCTCCAGTAACAAAAGCGCGAAACCTCGGTAAATATTTTCTTTTACTCGATAATATGTTAGTCGTATTGGGGTTTTTTGTCGTATTTCCATTAATATCGATTCACTTTGTTGAACAATTAGGTTGGCCTGGCTTAGTGGTTGGTTTTGCCCTTGGCCTTAGACAAATATTCCAACAAGGTTTAGGTATTTTCGGCGGCGCAATAGCCGATCGTTTTGGCGCTAAGCCAATGATAGTGCTAGGCATGTTGTTACGTGCTGTCGGTTTTGCTTTAATGGCAATGGCTACTGTTCCCTGGATTTTGTGGTTATCCTGCATTCTATCCGCCTTAGGCGGAACTTTATTTGATCCTCCTCGTACGGCTTTAGTCATTAAGCTAACCAAACCCCATGAACGAGGTCGCTTTTATTCATTATTATTAATGCAAGATAGTGCCGGCGCGGTGCTCGGTGCCCTACTAGGTGGCTGGCTTTTACTGTATGATTTTCAGTTTGTTTGTTGGACGGGTACAACAATTTTTATTATCGCGGCCATTTCAAACGCCTGGTTGTTGCCTGCTTATCGTATCTCAACTAGCCGAACACCGATTCGTATCGGTATGAGTAAAGTTTTTCGCGATCAACGCTTTATAAAATACATCCTTACTCTGACTGGCTATTTTATTTTGTTCGTGCAAGTGATGTTGATGTTTCCAATTGTCGTTAATGAAATAACCGGTTCACCGACCGCCATTAAATGGATGTATGCCATTGAAGCGATTATCTCTTTAACCTTACTCTATCCAATCGCCCGTTGGAGTGAAAAGCATTTTCGCCTCGAGCAACGGTTAATGACTGGTTTACTTCTTATGAGCATGGCCATGCTGCCCATTGGCTTTACCCATTCACCGACGCTACTTTTTGCCCTGATCAGTTTGTTCTATTTAGGTACTATCACTGCTGAGCCAGCACGTGAAACATTAAGTGCTTCACTGGCAGATCCTCACGCTCGCGGCAGTTATATGGGTTTTAGCCGATTAGGCCACGCTTTAGGGGGTGCAATAGGCTATATTGGTGGCGGTTGGCTATATGATATCGGATATCAGTGGGATTTACCGGCACTACCTTGGCAGCTATTAAGCATAATAGGATTATTAACCTTATGGGCTTTGTACCAACAATTTAATCAGCAGCAAAACAAAACTATCATCAATAACGATGAATAATTGTGTACAATCTTGCTATCAAAGTTACAGGAGAAAAACAAAATATGAAGCATTTTTTTACCGCAGTACTATTGTTACTCTGTGGAGTGATAGCTGGATGCGATCAATTAACCGAATTCAATATTAGTGAAGACACCATTAATAACTATCTGATCAAACATACTCACTATAGTAAAAAAATAGGCATTGCTGGACTTGCTGATGCCAGTATCGATTTAGCTAATCTTGCTGCTCAAATAGGTCGAACTGAGCCGAATAAAATCACCTTAACGGGCGTAGCTAAAATTAACCTTGAAACCCTATTTGGTTCAACACAGGCCGAAGTGTCTTTAGCTATCACTTCACTGCCCTATTTTGATGTTGATACAGGCGCCATCTATTTAAAGCAGCTAGAAATTTCTGATCACAAGATCACTCCAGAAAAAATGGCCAGCACAATTAGTCCAATACTGCCGATTGTTAATAACTCCTTAAAAACTTATTTTGAAAAAAATCCTGTCTATTTATTACAACCAGAAAAAAGTAAAGCAGAAGCATTAGCCAAAAAAATTGCCAAAGGGCTTAAAGTCAAACCGGGTAAGCTAGTTATACCATTAGTAGAATGAGCACATTAGCAACCATCAAATAGCCAATAAGGTATAACAGGCGCTCTATTCTCGCCTGTTAGATTTTAACATTAAGTGACGGCGTCACTAATTATCCGCCAACTCTTCACGCAATGCGACTAAAGCTTCACGCGTTATCATGACTAAAGTAGGATAAAAATTACTTACTGCATGGGTTTCTACTTGGCTAAAAAATAATTCGCTGGCAGGTAAAATAAACTGATCAAATAACTGAATTTGGGTTAATAACGGATCCCTGCACCGCATTATCTTCCAACCAAGATGCTGCCAATAACAAAGCAGCGAAACGATCAGCTTTTTCCGCTGATAGCGGTATGCCATTTGCGAGTAAAAATTCTTTAACTGCCGTTGCGGATATTTCACTATATTGACTAATACTGTCAGCAATAGCAGAAGTAGGATCAAGAAATAGTTGCTTAAAATCTTTAATCACTAACGCCAGATCCTGACTGCTAGCCGCTAATTGGGTTAATAATTCATCTTGCTCTAAAGGCCATGACAATTTCAATTGATCTTGCATAATCAATTCAAATAGCGGTTTAATAACAGGATCCTCTGGCGAGCGATTAAAGAGGGTTCCGAGTATTCGGCAAATCACGGAAAATTCATTGATTCTTATTTCCAACTTATGCTATATATTTAATAATTTTACTTATTAATAAGGACAATAAAACATTAACTCGCAATATCGAATATATTTTCAACAGATTGTTCTTTATTTATCTGGTTAACTACAAAAAGAGGCAAAAGTTGCAATATATTATTGACGGTTAGTCTGCTTTTTCCTATAGTAGCGCCCCGTCATACTAGTATCCTATATTAGGATGATAAACGGTGAGGTGTCCGAGTGGCTGAAGGAGCACGCCTGGAAAGTGTGTATACGTGAAAACGTATCGAGGGTTCGAATCCCTCCCTCACCGCCATATAAAATGTCTTTCTGCAACTATTTAAATTCCCCCACCACACATTCATACCGCCGATCCCTGTCCGCCATAACGACTAAGATATTGATATAACGCATTCATACCTAACCAACGATTTGCACACCAATCTGGCGCAAGTAAAGTCGGCTTACGGGCATTGGCACAGATCCGATGATAAATAATATTTTTTGGTGTATGACGGATCATTTCTCCGGCTTTTTCAACATATTCAGTTAATTCAAGTGATAACAAACGTCCTGCTCGCCAAGCTTTCGCCATTGTACTACCATCAACGATATGTAATGGATGCAATTTAATACCATCGACACCGGTATCAATGACGCGAGATATGGTTTGCAGATTTTCTTTAGTAGTTTCGCCTGGCAGCCCAACAATTAAATGCACACAAACATTTAATCCCTTTTTGCCCGCCATTCGAGCTATTTTTTGATAGCTGGCAAAATCGTGACCTCGATTGATCTTTTTTAGGGTTTTATCATGGGATGTTTGTAAACCAAGCTCTAACCAGATTTCATATCCTTGCTGCTGATATTCGACTAATAAATCCAATACCGGTTGCGAAACACAATCCGGTCGAGTACCGACACAAAGTCCAACAATATTAGCCTGATTTAATGCCTGTTGATATAGCACCTTTAAAATAGCAACCTCAGCATAGGTATTGGTATAAGCTTGAAAATAAGCCAAATAACGTTGAGCACGATGGATTTTTTTTACTTTTTGCGCGATCTGTTGCTGGATGGAAAACTGCTGTTGTTGTTCGTCGGAAAAAGAGGCAACATTACAAAAGGTACAGCCGCCACGTCCTAATGAGCCATCCCGATTAGGGCAATTAAAACCACCATGCAAACTGATCTTGTGAATTTTTTCACCATAGCGGCGCTGAAGATCAGCGCCAAACATAGTAACAACCTCATTTAACTGCATAAAATAACAATTAATTAGCGGTGTCTAATTGGGTAAAACTTTTCACCAAATCATCGATGGCTTTAACCTGTTCAAGAAAAGGCGCTAATTTTGTTAATGGCAGTGCCGATGGCCCATCACATTTAGCGTTAGTTGGATCTGGATGTGCTTCCAAAAATAATCCCGCTAAACCGACCGCCATACCTGCTCTTGCCAACTCAGCAACCTGTGCACGACGACCGCTGGAAGCAGAACCAAAAGGATCACGGCATTGCAATGCATGAGTAACATCAAAGATAACTGGCGAACCTTTTGATACATTCATCATAACGTTGAAACCTAACATATCGACGACCAAGTTATCATAACCAAAATTTACTCCGCGATCACAGAGGATAACCTTTTCATTACCGGCTTCTTTAAATTTCTCAACGATATTTCCCATTTGACCGGGGCTAATAAATTGGGGTTTTTTAACATTAATAACCGCACCGGTTTTTGCCATCGCTTCAACTAGGTCAGTTTGCCGGGCTAAAAAAGCCGGTAGTTGAATAACATCGACCACTTCAGCCACTGGTGCTGCTTGCGCTGGTTCATGAACATCAGTAATGACTTTAACACCAAATGTTTGTTTGATTTCTTGAAAAATTTTCATTCCTTCATCGAGCCCTGGGCCCCGATAAGAATGAATTGAAGAACGGTTCGCTTTGTCGAAGGAGGCCTTAAAAACATAAGGAATGTTAAGCTTGTCTGTTACGGTGACATAATGTTCGCAAATTTTCATTGCCAGATCACGCGATTCAAGCACATTCATCCCACCAAATAAAACAAATGGTAGATTATTTGCCACTTTAATATCATCAATGGCGACGACTTTATATTGCATGCTCTTACCCTTTTTATGACAGCAAATTAATTACGATTTTTGATGATCAATGCAATATAACCTGCTGGCCTTTTATTGAATAGATTTGCATTTTTATCATTTCTGAAACAGGATCTTCTGGGCATTGCTCAACAAAATAATTTAAATCAGAAATGGCAACATGATTACATTCAAGATGAGCAAAAATAAGCCCTCTATCACGTATTTCATAGGGATCTTTCGGATCAAAAATTAATAATGTTTCACAAACTCTTAGTGCTTGTTCCATTTTCTTTTCTTCCATCAACGCCGCTTTTATTGTATCAAACATTTTGCGTATGATAATTCTATGTGCAGTTTCTTCTATATCTTTTCGCGTCAAATGAGCAAAAGGACTAATTGTTCCCTTAACCCATAAATCAAGTATCTGCTCGGTGAGAGTTTCACCATTTATTGGATTAATATACCAATAAGTACCATCATCTCGACGAACGCATAGAATAAGTTGAGTCAGAAAAATAATTGGCATAACCGGCAACTGCAATTGAGTGGCAACATGCAAAAAAATTGTCCCCAATGAAACAGGTGCCCCCTGTCTTGCTATTAGCACTTTATCTAGCCAAAGTGCCTCAGAAAGCGAATAAACCCCTGTTACACCGCTAAAAAGCCAGTCTTGATAAAATAATTTTAATAATATAGATACTTGCGTTTCTATATCATCATCAGCTTGTATTGCTTGCCTCGCTTCTGCAACCAGAAGCCTAAGTTGTGCATTGACTTGTTTAACAGGAAAATCTGGCCGAATAATCCGTGAAACAAGGATAATACCTTCGCTCAGTGGTGCTTTATTAAATTCAAAATCAGCTATGGTTTTCATCACATTTCCATTGACCTACTGTAATACGATCATTACCACCATAATCCTGAAAAGTTACTACCTGTTGATAATGATGACAGGAAAATAACTGCCTTACTTGCCTTCCTTGCAACCACCCGTGTTCGAGTAAAAGCCATCCATTATTAGCTAAATAGTTTGCTGATTGTTCAATTATCAATTGAATGTCAGCCAACCCATGATTAGCCGATATTAATGCTGTTTTAGGTTCAAAACGCACATCACCTTGCTGTAAATGTGGATCACATTCATCAATATAAGGTGGATTACTGACAATCATATCAAATTGCTGAATAGGTAGTGAAGTAAACCAATTACTTTTGCAAAATTTGACATTATTAATTAGCAAATTATCAGCATTAAGTTGGGCTAATGTAATTGCGGCATCACTAATATCAACACCGACTATCTGCGCTTGCGGGCACTCTGATGCTAAAGCTAACGCCACAGCACCGGTACCTGTCCCCAAATCTAATATTTTTACTGCTCGCTTATCCGATAATAATTGTAATGCCCGTTCAACTAAGCATTCTGTATCCGGACGAGGGATTAATGTAACAGATGAAACTTTTATTGGTAACGACCAAAACTCTTTTTCTTCGACTAAATACGCGATAGGCTCACCCCTGGCACGACGAACTAATAAATGTTCAAGCTGCTGTTGTTGCTTGACGCTTAATTCTGTTTCGCCAAACGCTATAAGGAAAGTTCGTGTTTTTCCTGTTATATATTGCAACAGAATTTCAGCATCACGTTTTGCGCTATTACTATGGCAAAGCTGATTAGCCGCATAAGTTAGCCAATGCTGATAATTCATTAATCCTGCTCGGATAAAGCAGAAAGTTGATCTGCTTGATATTCGTTAATAATTGGCTGAATCAACATATCTAATTTTCCCTCTATCACTTCATCTAAGCGATAGAGCGTTAAATTAATACGATGATCAGTGATGCGTCCTTGTGGAAAATTATAGGTTCTAATCCTATCGGAACGATCACCTGAACCGAGTAGATTTCGGCGCTCAGAGGCTTCAGCTTCACGACGTTTCTGCACTTCCGCGGCGCGAATACGGGCAGCTAAAACCGATAGCGCTTTGGCTTTATTTTTATGTTGTGAACGTTCATCCTGACACTCAACCACAATTCCGGTTGGAATATGGGTGATACGGATCGCGGAGTCAGTAGTATTAACGTGTTGTCCACCCGCACCTGATGAACGAAAAGTGTCAATTCTTAAGTCACTCGGGTTAATGTCCGGTAGTTCTGTTGCCGGAATTTCAGCCAGAATAGCAACGGTACAAGCAGAGGTATGAATACGCCCTTGAGATTCAGTTTCCGGCACCCGCTGAACACGATGTCCGCCTGACTCAAACTTTAAACGCCCATAAACACTATCACCCGAAACTTTGGCAATAATTTCTTTATATCCACCATGTTCTCCCTCACTCGCATTCATTACTTCAATGCGCCAGCGACGGGATTCGGCATAGCGATTATACATTCTAAAAAGATCACCGGCGAATATTGCTGCCTCATCACCACCGGTACCGGCCCGAATTTCTAAAAAGCAATTTTTTTCATCATCGGGATCTTTTGGTAACAGCAAAATCTGTAACTGTTGTTCAAATTCTTCATTACGCTTTTTCGCTTCTTTTAATTCTTCCTGAGCCATCTCACGCATTTCAGGATCATGCAGTAATGTTTCAGCCGTCTCAATATCTTGCTGAACAGCGCGCCATGACTGAAAACACTTAGTTACATCAGTTAACTGCGCATACTCTTTAGACAATGCCCGGAAACGCTCTTGATCTGCGATCACTTCTGCATCGACCAGGTGAGCTTGAATTTCTTCGTAGCGTTCCTGCAATGCTTCTAACTTAGCAATTATTGAAGACTTCATTCGTTATGTTAGACCTTACTTAAGGTAGTTTAATTTTGCTCCAGTCCTAAGCTATCTTTTAAAATATTAAGACGATGAATATCACCATCTGTTGCTGCTTGCTGGAGTGATTTGGTTGGTGAGTGGATCAGGCGATTCATTAACTGATAGGTCAATTGGTTGATTACTTGCTCGCTATCTGCACCATTTCGCAGCGAAGCAAGCGCTTTTTCTACCATTTCAGTCCTAATTTGCTCTGCCTGACTACGATAATCACGAATTGTATTGACTGATGACTGAGAACGCAACCAATCCATAAAATAAGCACTTTCTTGCTCAACAATAAGCTCTGCCTGAACTGCCGCCATTTTCCGTTGTTCCAGATTGTGTTGCACGATAGCGTGCAAATCATCAACGCTATAGAGATAAATATTATTCAGCTTGTCAACATCCGGTTCAATATCTCGCGGAACGGCAATATCAATTAGCAACATAGGCTTATTACGCCGGGCTTTCATTGCCCGTTCAACCATCCCTTTACCAATGATCGGTAAAGGACTGGCAGTAGAACTAATAACAATATCTGCTTCCGCTAAACGAGTATCAATTTCAGCTAAAGTGATAATTTCCGCACCAACTTGTTTGGCAAAACGTGATGCGCGTTCACGAGTACGGTTAGCGATAATCAAATGCTTAGCACGATGTTCACACAGATGGCGCGCAGCCAGTTCGATCGTTTCACCGGCTCCTACCAGTAAAATATGCAATTCAGACAGTGATTCAAAAATTTGACGAGCTAGGGTACAGGCTAAAAAAGCAACCGAAACTGCATTAGCACCAATTTCTGTTTCCGTACGAATACGTTTAGCAACTGAAAATGAGCGTTGAAATAAACGCTCCAGCTCGCTCGATAATTTTTTATAATGCTGAGATTTAGAAAACGCTTGTTTAACTTGACCTAAAATTTGTGGTTCACCTAAGACCAATGAATCTAATCCACTGGTAACACGCATTAAATGGCTAACAGCGGCATTATCCTGGTGCCAATAAATACTCGCTTTAACCTCATTTAAATTTAAACGATGATAGCTGCATAACCAGTCAATTAATTGATCTTGCAGAGATTCTTGTGATTCAACACAGAGATAAAGCTCAGTACGATTACAGGTAGAGAGCACAACGCCACCGTGAACAAACGGCTGCTGGAGTAAATTATCCAGTGCATGTTCAATTCGTTCCGGCCCAAAGGTCAACCGTTCACGTAACGTTATAGGCGCGGTTTTATAATTTACACCGAGTGCAAGTAATGTCATATTCACTAAATCAAGTAGCTAAATGGATTCTAAACATCTGTTAAGCACACAAAAATAAAACCGATAACTTTAATAAGGAAATTTTGAGGTAGTATTCTACTTTATGCAACTAAGCAATTAAAGATGTTAAACTAAGCAAATGAATAAATCGGGCATTTTTTCCCAATTATAGTTACATTTATCTGAGTAACATTCTGATCGATAGCAAAAAATTAATATCAACCGAGTGAATAGGAAATATTTAATGATACTCATTGCCAAGCAGTTTGCTAGTTTGCGTCATGTTTGTTGGCGATTTATTCCGCTACTTGCTATTTTTTTGACCGCCTGTACATTTAATCAACAATTAACAACTGAAAAAGACGGTTCAATAACCAATCCCTTATGGATAAGCCACCAGCATCAACTGGCCAAGCTGACAAAATTTCAAACCCGTGGTGCTTTTGCCTATATTGGCCCGGATAATAAAACCTATGCCAAATTCTTTTGGCAACAATATACCCTGTCTAATTACCGCCTGTTGCTGACTAATCCACTAGGAACAACAGAATTAGAGCTCAATGTATCACCAAGCGTTACTCAGCTAATGGATAGAGAAGGTAAAAAATATGTTAATAATCATCCAACACAGATGATTTATCAATTAACGGGGATGGCAATCCCGATTGAAAATCTGCCCTATTGGTTAATCGGCTTACCAACCAATGCTACCTCATTCACATTGGACGAAAATGGGCTGTTAAAAACGATCGAATATAGGCAAAATGGCGAAACCTGGCAGTTAAACTACCTGGCTTATCATCAGGATAGCCAGCCTAAACTACCTAGTCGTATTGAATTAACGCAAGGTAAACAACGTATCAAATTAAAAATGGACAGTTGGACGCTAATCGAATGACATTAACCTGGCCTTCACCAGCAAAGCTTAACTTATTTCTCTATATTACCGGTCGTCGAGCGGACGGTTATCATCAACTTCAGACTCTGTTTCAATTTCTTAATTATGGTGATGAAATCACGATTGAACCACGTGAAGATAAGCAAATTCGGCTAGTTACGCCCTTTATTAATCTACCAGCAGAAAATAACCTAATTATTAGCGCCGCGCGTCTATTACAACATTATTGCCTGGAAACAGGCCGCGCGGATAATCAGCAAGGTGCGAATATTTATGTTAATAAAAGATTACCTATTGGTGGTGGTTTAGGTGGTGGTTCCTCTAATGCAGCGACCACATTGATTGCGTTAAATCACCATTGGCAAACCAATATTGATGATAATACGCTAGCTAAGCTTGCTCGTCAGCTCGGCGCCGATGTTCCGGTATTCGTAAAAGGTCACGCCGCATTTGCAGAAGGCATCGGTGATCAACTTCTGCCGGCAAATCCGGCAGAAAAATGGTATTTAGTGGCTCACCCTGGAATAAATATTGCTACCCAGCAAATTTTTGCTGATCCGGAATTAAAACGAAATTCAATAAAACGCTCATTAAGCGCTTTATTACAAGGGCCATACACAAATGATTGTGAACCAATCGCAAGAAAACGTTTTCCTGAGGTTGAAGAGCTTATTTCATGGCTGCTAGAATATACATCATCACGTCTTACCGGCACAGGTGCTTGCGTTTTTGCTGAATTCGAAACTGAAGTAGCTGCCCGTAAGGTGTTAAATAAAGCCCCAGAGTGGGTGCAGGGTTTTGTTGCGCAAGGCGTTAACCAATCTCCTTTGCATACATTCCGCGCTGGGATTTCCAGATATTGAAGCCATTAATATAATAATATTTTTGGTCGATAATATCTTTATAGACGCAAGCCTGAGGTTTTTTACGTGCCTGATATGAAGCTTTTTGCTGGTAATGCTACACCGGAACTTGCTCAACGAGTTGCCAATCGTCTGTATACGAGCCTTGGCGATGCTGCGGTTGGTCGTTTTAGTGACGGTGAAGTTAGTGTACAAATTAATGAAAATGTCCGTGGTGGCGATATTTTTATCATACAATCAACATGTGCTCCAACAAACGACAACTTAATGGAGCTTGTTGTCATGGTTGATGCGCTACGCCGTGCATCTGCTGGTCGGATCACCGCTGTCATTCCCTATTTTGGTTATGCACGTCAAGATCGCCGCGTACGTTCAGCTCGTGTGCCTATTACCGCTAAAGTAGTGGCCGATTTTCTTTCCAGTGTTGGTGTTGACCGTGTCTTAACTGTCGATCTCCATGCCGAGCAAATCCAGGGTTTTTTTGATGTTCCGGTAGATAACGTTTTTGGTAGTCCAATCTTGTTAGAAGATATGCTACAACAAAATCTAGACAATCCGATTGTCGTGTCACCCGATATAGGCGGAGTAGTACGTGCCCGCGCCATTGCTAAATTATTAAATGATACCGATATGGCGATTATTGATAAACGTCGGCCACGAGCAAACGTTTCCCAGGTTATGCATATCATTGGTGATGTGGCTAATCGAGACTGTGTATTGGTTGATGATATGATCGATACCGGCGGTACCTTGTGTAAAGCGGCTGAAGCACTTAAGGAACGAGGCGCTAAACGGGTATTTGCTTATGCTACCCATCCCATATTTTCTGGTAATGCCGTCGCTAATATTAAAGATTCAGTCATTGATGAAGTGGTTATTTGTGACACTATCCCCTTATCAGCTGAAATCAAACAGCTCAATAAGGTTCGCTCTTTAACGCTGTCAGGCATGTTGGCTGAAGCCATTCGTAGGATCAGCAATGAAGAGTCGATCTCAGCGATGTTTGAACACTAAATAATAAATTACCCTGAGTTAAATTTTTAGCGGCCGCATTGATTAACTTAGTATTACCGAAAACCCTTTGATACTTATCACGGGGTTTTTATTTGCGATAAGATAATAACAGTATAACCCTAATAATAAATGTATTAATTAAAATACGATCAAATTTATTTTGACCGGATATCTTGTTGCTTCAACTAAAACGTTAACGATTAGCGGCGATGACGCTCATCAAAATTTCTTAGCCACCAATAACGATCAGCAATGCCCTCATGCCCTACCACCCTGGCACCGGCTAACCAAATCAAAGCACCAATAAAAAGACTAATCAGTGATATTTCTGCTAAATATTCGGGTAGATCTAACTGAAAAACATGATTGCAAATATTATAGGCGATACTGATCACCATAATTGCCATCCCTGTAACCATCAGGCAATTACCTAATAAAAAAGACTGTTTTCTTTTCATATCATACCCTCCAGAATACTTATCTCTATGTACAATATTAAATAATAAAAATAGCGGCTCTTTTACTATATTATAGTAATAATTTTCTGACAAAGATTGAGGAAGTGATCACACTAGGTAAGATTTTATTCACAAATCTATACATAAAACTATTTTTATTGAAAAAATAGTTACCGTCATGCTACTAACCTGATTAATCGATTTTACTGTCATCAAATTTAACTTTTTGTACTGCGTTGTCAGAAAAGGTAAGCTATGTACCTTAATAAAATTGGCTAAATAGTGAAAGAATATGGTGAGTAACATAAAATTGATCGTCGGTCTGGCTAACCCAGGTGCTGAATATGCGCTAACCCGGCATAATGCAGGTGCCTGGTACGTCGAATTATTAGCCAAACATTATAATCAATTACTCAAAGAAGAGAGTAAATTCTTTGGTTATACCGCCAGGATCAACTTGGCAGGTAATGATGTTCGCTTACTGATACCGACAACCTATATGAATCTCAGTGGAAAATCAGTGTTAGCATTGGCCAATTTTTATCGTATCAAGCCAGCTGAAATCCTTGTTGCCCATGATGAATTAGATTTAATGCCAGGAACAGCCAAAATAAAGTTGGGCGGCAGCAATGGCGGACACAATGGTCTTAAAGATATTCAAAATAAGCTGGGCAACGACCCTAATTTTTACCGTTTACGTATTGGTATTGGTCATCCTGGTGATAAAAATAAAGTTGTTGGATTTGTATTAAGCAAACCGACCCTAGCGGAACAAAAATTAATCAATGACACCATAGATGAAGCAATAGGCTGCACACCGATCCTGCTTAATGAAGGCGTTAATAAAGCAGTAAACCGCTTACACGCGTTTAAGGCAGCAAATTAATAGTATGCCATCATCGCTTCGGCAAGATCATTTTTAGGTGTATAATCAGCGGCAAATTCATTCACATTTATCAATTAGCGATACGCGGTTGAACAGATAAAAATTAAGGTAACATATTTATGGGATTTAAATGCGGTATCGTTGGTCTGCCCAATGTAGGAAAATCAACACTTTTTAATGCACTGACTAAAGCCGGCATCGAGGCTGCAAACTTTCCTTTTTGTACGATTGAGCCTAATACGGGTGTGGTACCGATGCCCGATCCTCGTCTCGATCAATTAGCGCAAATTGTCAAACCACAGCGAGTATTACCGACCACAATGGAATTTGTCGATATCGCTGGATTAGTAAAAGGGGCATCTAAAGGTGAAGGTTTAGGCAATCAATTTTTAACCAACATCCGTGAAACCGAAGCCATCGGCCATGTCGTTCGCTGTTTCGACGATGACAACATCGTTCACGTTGCCGGCCAGGTCGATCCACTCGCGGACATTGACACCATCAATACTGAATTGGCATTAGCTGACTTAGACACCTGTGAACGCGCCATTCATCGTATTCAGAAAAAAGCGAAAGGGGGTGATAAGGAGGCAAAATTTGAATTAGACATTTTGACAAAATGTTTACCCCATCTTGAAAAGGCAGAAATGCTACGGACTTTAGCCTTAAGTAAAGAAGAAAAAGCGGCCATTCGTTATCTCAGCTTTTTAACCCTGAAACCCACCATGTATATTGCCAATGTTAGTGAGGATGGTTTTAAAAACAATCCCCACCTAGATGCAGTCAGTGCCTTTGCTGAAAAAGAGGGGTCGGTTGTGGTGCCAGTCTGCGCCGCTGTTGAAGCCGATATCGCCGAACTGGATGAAGATGAACGCGACGAATTTATGACCGAACTGGGTATTGAAGAGCCAGGACTAAATCGCGTGATCCGCGCCGGTTATCAGTTACTCAATTTACAGACTTACTTCACAGCCGGCGTTAAAGAAGTTCGCGCCTGGACCATTCCAGTTGGTGTCACCGCGCCGCAGGCGGCGGGCAAAATTCACACCGACTTTGAAAAAGGCTTTATCCGCGCCCAAACAATCTCATTTGCCGATTTTATTCACTATAACGGCGAGCAAGGCGCCAAAGAAACCGGCAAAATGCGCGCTGAAGGTAAAGATTATATTGTGCAAGATGGCGATGTAATGAACTTTTTGTTTAATGTTTGACAGGTTTGCTATTTTCACTCTTTCCAACACTTTTTGCATTAGATAGAAACCATAAAAATCCACGCTGTTGCGTGGTTTTTTGTTTTATATCAATAGAAAATCCAACTTATCGCTTAATAATTTAAATTAATTAAAATAGATTTAATTTTTTAAAAACCTCAAGCTAAATAGTTGGAGGATCCAATTGAGTAAATACGATAAAGTTGATTTAGCCTATGATTTTTTGATTCAGCGTGAAAAAAATAATGAGTCTTTTACAATAAATGAACTATCAGCCGCGACAGGATGGAAAAAACAAACTTGCGGAACATATCCTTCAAAAAGATGGCATCAATATATACAAAAGGATGGTAAACATTATTCCATAGCTGGCATATGTTATTTAACTAAAGATTAATTCAGGATGATTCACAGCCAAAAACTTCAATATTCAAATATTACTATTCCATCAGCAAAAAGTATTTTACTTCACAAAGCAAAAGAGTTTGCTCTCCTTGCTGTATCTACTTATAACAACCCATATGCTACTTTCAAAACCTATGGTTATATCGTTAACATCATTATAGCTTATACAGCTTTATTTCATGCGATTTTTGAAAAACACGGGCAAAATTATTACCACACCGATCAAAATGGAAAGGCAATAAAAATTGATGGAGAAAAGAAAGCCTGGGAGCTTAGCGAATGTTCTAATGTCTACTGGCAAGGTATAGAATCGCCTGAAAAATATAATCTCAAATTTTTAATTGGTCTACGTAATAAAATTGAGCATCGAAGTCTGCCAGCTGTTGATTTAGCCGTTGCTGGAGAGTGTCAATCAGCGCTCAGTAACTTTGAGACATTGTTGATTAAAGAGTTTGGTGATGAACAAGCTCTGTATACCAATTTAGCTATCGCCATGCAACTAACTCGAACATCAGAGCAAGCTCAAAATGAGTCTTTAAAGCAACTGCAAACAAAAAACTATAAAGTTGTTAGGCAATATATGGAAACATATCGAGCAAATTTAGATGATTCAATTCTTGAAAGCCAAAAATATCGCCTTCGTGTTTTTTAGTACCAAAATTAGGAAATCATGCTAAATCTTCTGACTTAGCAATCGAATTCGTGAATATCAATAAATTAAATATAGAAGAACGTCGAAATTATGAACAAGGAATAACATTTATTAAAGAGTTAGAAAATCCCTATAAATTAAAACCAACGAAAGTAATCGAACTTGTTAGAAAAAAAATTATATTTTTTAACAGATATTGGCATACCAAATGCTGGCAATATTTTAAAACCAGACCATCAAATATTGACATCTATTTTAAAAATTCATACGTCGCTTATAGTGAAGGATTTGATGGCTATCTTTACTCTAAAAAATGGGTTGATTTTCTTATTTCTGAACTCAAAAAACCCGATGTTTTAGCGGCAGTTAAAAAACATTCTTAGAAAAATTAATAATCAATTTGCATACATAATTTAAAATCATTTAATTGTTCTTATCACCCGCCAAAACAATTACCCTCCAGATTAACAGAGTGTTAGCTAATTTAACGCTCTCTTACTTGTACATAAGTTATAAAGCATTGTGATAAACCAATTCTAGATTTTTTGAGTCAGGTAACTTTTTCAGATTTACTTTAAAAATTTGTTAAGGTTCTTTTATGTACTTTTATAGTATCATTTAATATATCATCGACAAGTCAATCAAGGACGAGCTATTATCATGATCACCATTGATTACGGGTTAATAAACATGAGCTTCTCCCAACGTGTCGTCACCTTACGCAAACAACGTGGATTGACCCAACAAGGACTGTCGGATGCCACATGTATTCATGTCCAACAGATAAAACGCTACGAGTCGGGTAGTTCTTTACCTACGGCTGATGCCCTCAAAAAGCTGGCTGTCGTTTTACATGTCACCTCAGATTTTCTATTGTTTGAGCCAGAAGAATGTGAGCCTAAGGACGATATGAAACTGCGCTTTGAAGCGCTGGCCGCCATGTCAGCAACTGACCAAGCGGTCGTAAAAGCAGTGATTGATGCCATTATGGTAAAAAGCCAAGTCACGCAGGCTGTAACGGAAGTTAGTAAAAACACCAGACATGGCGTTAAAAAGGACAAATAACAAATCAACGCAGTGATAACAGGTTGCAGCCTGTCATCACTGCTAACCACGCAACTAACGGAGATAGTCACGATGGCTAAATGCAATTGTAAAGTAAAACCACTGACGGTGACAGAGGCAACTGTAAAATCAAGAAGATATACAGTTGGTTATTTACCAAATAGACGAAAACCCAACCCCAGCCCACAAATGATCATTAGTGGCAAGTGGCTAAGCGAACTGGGGTTTCATATCGGCAGTCACTTCACCATTAACCGCCAAGCCGGTGAGTTGGTCATTCGGCTAGTTAAAAACCATTGAGGGTTAAAGGATAAACCCAGCGCTTGGCTGGGCTCTTCTAACTATTGTCGTTGTCTTATGCCATTTTGGCGAGTGTCTTCAACAATAACCTAGCATTCTATTTCATTCTGCACGAATAGTTTCCACTATTGCTTCTAAGGCTGATAGTTACATTTTATCTACCATGCAGAATTTTAGGCTTTTTCATCTGCACAAAAATGACATGATACAAACAACCTTATTTTATTTATTGCCCCCCTCAAAGCCTGGTACAGAAATGAGTACAATTAGTTCCTCTAGCGACAGGCAGGGTGCCGAAGGTGTAACCTTTTTCCCATAGCGCCTCACAGATTTTCTGCCATACCACGCGATAAACACGATCCATTGGATGGGCTTTATCTGAGGTAGACACTTTGGTTTTATTACCCATAATAATATCGTAATTACAACTATCGATAAATTGGTTACTGGTGCCAGCGGCTTGTACCCCTGCTAATAAATGTAACTTTTCATACAAATTAGTCATCGATTCGGGTTTCAGTAACGACGCCATATCAACATACATATCGCCATTACGTTCAGTTATCTCTCTTAGCGTGTGGTTAAATAACATTGCTCCACTTTCAAAGTTATTAATCTGTTGCCTGACGTTATCAAAAATACGCTTAGCTTTATCCTTATTGGCAGACGTTTGATATTTCTGCCTGGCAGAATTAACCATCTCCTGATAACGCGCAGCCGATAGTGGCAGTCCCATATTTATATAGATAAAGTGTGCATTACTTGCACCTACGATACTAGCCAGCTCTTTTCTACGTTTATCAGCAACTTTAATGGCTACTTCGCTCATCCGGCTGGCAGGCAAACCAGCCGTGTAAAGGTCGTTAGCGCCAAACCAAACAATAAAAAGAAAATTTTCATCTGTTATCCCTAATGATGAAAAATCTTTCCGAAACGCATTGACCTCATTTTTCATGGTAGTGAGTGAGCATTTGTGAGCAATACCGTACGGTATCCCGCCTGTAGCACCACCGACAGCGTAATTAGCATAGCGAAACCATAGGTCAGAACTCTGTCCCCAGCCGGAATCTTGCGAAAATGATTGATGTTTGCTAGTTAATTTTTTGAGATGCTAGCACTCGCCATCATCAGCGATTCTCCGCCAGTTGCCGCCTCAAACATATGATCTGTCCAGTTACGGCAATCACTATAACGGCCAGTCGGATTAACTGTCATGGCACCGAATGCACTCGCCAGCTTGCCAATAATGGAACTGGCCATCAGACCTGTGTCAGATAAACTGTCACCGAAGACAATAACATTACGAAATCGTGTGGACTGCATTCCTTTTTCCTCACTTGCATTTTAGCGTCATTAAATGGTTTCGTAGATTAAATATGGGTCATAAAGGGTAATAACGACCGAACTATAACTGTTTTACTAATTTGTTTGTCGTTTCTTACCGTTAGTTTTATACATCCAACGGACAAAAATTGAGTGACTTTATTGAATAAATAGAACTATTACGAAAAACGCGTTAACCCATTGTCAAACTTTTATACTTTAATTAACTAACCCTTGTTTTAGCTATACATGGATCAACAGGCAGGCAATATGAAGCGGTAGTTTGTAACGCTAGCTACAATATAACAGTTGGCCAAGCGGTTACTAAAACGATAATTAAAACCAAGCTGATGGAGAGTTAAGTCAAGCAAACTTTAGGGAAAATCAGGCAAAAAGCGGGAGATAGGGATAAAAAAGCGATGCAGTGATGACAGTCGGCTACCTGCCATCACTGCTAACCAAGCAACTCATCTGAGTAGTCACAATGGCCAAAAGCGATTATAAAGTAAAATTTTAGACGGCGAAAGAACCGACTGTAAAATCAAGACGTTGTGCAATCGGTTTTTGACCTAAGCGATGAAAGCCTCACTCCAACTCGCAGGCGGTTATCAGTGGTAACCACTTGAATAACTTTGTATTTTAATTTGCCACCATTTCAGCTTCAGCGACAAAATCGGGCAACGCATTTCAGGTGTTAAGATAGAAAAATCATTCATCAATTATCTGTACACCTTTACGAATAAAATCCATCGGAATATATCTATCAAGTCCTACATGTTTGCAATATTCAATAAGCTGTAAGATACTATGGACATCGGCTTTTTTATAAATTAGCTTTAAATGCCCTTCTACAGTTTGATGTGAAATCCCTAACCGTTTAGCTATTTCTTTCGCTGTTAGACGCTGTTGTGCCCAAAAGATCACTTCTAATTCCCGTTTACTAAAAATATCATTTTGTGCATCAAATTCAATTTTCTGTATGCTTAATCGGTTCATATAATGCAATAACGCGGCATTATCAAGCTCAATGCCGTAACAAACAACACCAACTATATTATTGTTATCGTCATAGAGTGGTGTTTTTTCACAATAATTTGCAATTATATTTGCTGATGAGCTTGAATTATAT
Source organism: Arsenophonus nasoniae (assembly GCF_004768525.1). NCBI lineage: Bacteria > Pseudomonadati > Pseudomonadota > Gammaproteobacteria > Enterobacterales > Morganellaceae > Arsenophonus > Arsenophonus nasoniae. The sequence goes on along the minus strand of NZ_CP038613.1, from coordinate 1,625,186 downwards.
TTATGAATTTCTATTGCAGCGATTTTTTTATTTTTTTCAATTACTTTTCGATCATGTGCTATAAATTCTGGCCAAAGTTCTTGGCAACGTTCAATCGGTATATCTTTATCAGACTTGCCTTCAAAATCTATTTTATTAAAACCATAATAATCAATTCCCTTTTTATTCATAAATATATAGTCTGAGTTTATATCTTTAACACACCAATTGCCTAAGCTTTTTTCCATAAAAGATAGAATGTTTTTATCGGAAAAAATATTCATATCAAATCTCCTATTATCTTAATTTCCATACAAAATCATATAGTTAAATATATTTAAGTATAGTAATATATTAATTCCATCTTATTTAAAGGAATTAAATATGACTGAGAATGATTATGCTTCTAATAGAGTTCCGATGCAATCTAGGATTGGGATAATTAAAGTCACTTTAGTTAGAATCGGATATTTAACATCGCTAGGTCAATTTATGCTTGGAGCAACATTAGGTCATTCTATGACATTCATGGATGCTATATTAGCGACTTTTTTTGGCAGTTTGATTTTAGAATTTGTTAGTTTAGGATTGGGATTAGCCGGAATGAAAGAAGGTTTATCAACTTCTATTTTGGCGAAATGGTGTGGATTTGGAAAAATTGGTTCGGCAATAATAGGATTAGCGATTGCTACTAGCTTATTAGGTTGGTTTGGTATACAAAATTCTGTTTTGGCAGAAGGAATACAATATATATTTGATTATAAAATAAACTTCACATTAACCTCGGCTTTATCCGGTTTGGGTCTTACTTTTCTAGTTGCTTATGGTTTTCGAGCTTTAAGCTTTACCGCTTTAATTTCCGTTCCGTTATTTTTTATCGTAATTGGTTATATTTTTTCTATTCTTACAAAAGATTTTAATATTATTGATGTTTTTAATAAAATACCAAACGGAAATCGATTAACTATTAGCGAGGGAGCAACAATAGTTGCAGGCGGTTGCATCGCAGGCACTTTAACGACACCAGATATTAGTCGTTATTGTAGAAATACGAAAGATGTCATTTTGATGAGCACAATATCAATAATTGTAGGACCATTTATTGTCAGTGGAATAGCAATATTAATTGCCCATGCGTTAAATACGGCTGATGTAGTAAAAATAATGACAACCAGTGCCGGCGTAATAGGTCTATTAACGGTTATATTATCTGCTATTAAAGTTAATGATGTTAATCTCTATTCTTCATCTTTAGGCATAGCTAATACCATTGAAATTTTTACCGGTAAAAAATTTAAATATTTTCAGTTAACATTAATTGTCGGCTGTATCGGTACCATTTTGTCGATGCTGGGTATTTTAACTCACTTTACTAATTTTCTTTCTTTACTAGGCACTATTTTTCCCCCCATTGCTGCTGTGATGCTAGTTGACTATTATATTTTGCAAACCAGCCGGAAAGTATTAGATGCAAGCAGAGAAAATGGCGTGTTGCCGAATGAATTATCTACGCCATTAATTGGCTGGTCAGCCATTATTGCATGCATTCTAGGCGCTATTATTGGCATAGAAGTTAAGGTGGGGATACCATCATTAAACTCTATTTTAATGGCCAGCCTAGTTTATTTTTTGTTAATGAAAACTAAGATTTTTATTTTTGAAAATAAAAACTAGCTATTAAAACCTGTCTCTTGATTAAGTGATATAAACAAGAGGCAGAGCAAATAACGGTTTATCCATATTATTCAACTAGCCTAAGCAGTCGAGCATTTTTCAGCACTGAGATCAGCAAAAATAGTAGCCCATTTCAATGAATCCGCTAAATCAACACCGCCGTTTAATTCTTCCCATACCCCTATTGCATCAAATGGCGTGCCATCCTGAACTAGCGCGGTGGCTTTATCTCTATTCTCTGCGCTAATTTTGCCATATTTCTGGTAAATCGCTTCTTTCTCAGCCCCAATTCTCTCTGCCTCTTCAAGCTCTTTTTTCATGTCAATAACATTTTTAGCGCTTAAAAAGTTATTCTGCACCGCGATAACACCGGCATCCGCGCCACTATAAGCGCCTTCCGCTGTACCCGAGGCCAAGGCGCCGGCCGCCGCTCCTACTTTATCGCTATCGGCTATCTCTGCACTTAAAGCCGCCATGGCACCATGACTGAGCAGTTTGCCCGGATTGCCAAGTACCTGACCATTTTTAGCGATTAAATGCGCCCCTTCGGCATGTAATTGACGACTGGTCTGGCTGACTAACGCGGCGGCCAGTTTATCTTTAAAACTGCCGCCATTCAGTGCTGTGTCTACTCCTGACGTAATCAGTGATTGCGCCGCCACCCGTTGAACAGTATGTTGCCATTCACCATCACTGAATCTTGGAAAGGTTGGGTTATAGGGTTGGGCGCTGTGCGCAACGCTATCACCGTTACTGAATACTGTCGTATCTAAACCCGCTAGTGACCCTTCGATATACTTAGGCTTAAGTTATTATTATTCTGCGAAACAAAATTTTTATTTTTTAACATTTGGTATTATATGGTGTCAACGATCACCGAAAACTGATCCACTTTTTATCTAAATCCGATCAATCAAAATTGATCCACTGTTTTACTCAGTTATTGCTCCTGAGCGCCGCTTATCTTTCAATCGGTAGCTTTCACCGCTTAATTGCAGTACATGCGAATGATGAAGTAAACGATCAAGCATAGCGGCAGTTAATGTTGCGTCATCAGCAAAAGCACTTGGCCATTGCCCAAATGATAGGTTACTCGTCAATATGACACTGCCATGCTCATAACGCTTGGCAATCACATTGAAAAACAGGTTTGCTTCTTCTCGCCCAAACGGCAGGTATCCAATCTCATCGATAATCAACAACTTCGGGGCCATCACCGAACGTGATAGATATTGTTTGAGCTTATTTTGTCGTTTGGCAGTTGAGAGTTGCAACATCAGTTCAGCTGCCGTGGTAAAGCGGGTTTTCTTCTTGGCCTGTACTGCTTTTAATCCTAACCCAATAGCTAAATGCGTTTTGCCTACACCGCTTGGGCCAAGCAACACGACATTTTCATTACGTTCAATAAACGTTAATGCGCTTAATTCCTGTATGTGTTGTTTGGGGATCCCCGTTGCAAACTTAAAATCGAACGTATTAAGTTCTTTATGTGCTGGGAATCCTGCCATCCGACTCAAAAGATTACGAGTTCGTTCATCTCGTTGTTGTTGCTCACATTTTAACAGGGACAGTAAAAACTCTCCGTAGCTTTTGTCTTGGGCAATGCATTTTTCGGCAAGTGATGACCAATGAGTCGGAATAGAATTTAATTTCAATGACTCACACAGGTGTTCAATTTGTTCATGCAATAACATGTTCACCTCCCAGTAATGCTTCGTATACGCTGATTGAGTGTTGCAAACTGACAGATTCAAGGGGCGGTACGATAGGGATATTAAGCGTATTAGTCTGTGGGATAGATTGGCAAACCCTTGCTGGTAAGGGTAGAAGAGACTTAACTTCCTTAGCTAATCTATCTGCTGGCTTCTCTAACGTTGTTCCATGAATTCGCTGATGGGCAACGCGTTGTAACCATGGACCCACTTTTGCATTAGCTATTTCAATATCCAGTTCAAGATTATGAGCACGAAGGTCGGTGTTTAATGGCACGATAAAGCTGTTTTTTAAATAGTGGTTAAAGCGCTCTACTTTCCCTTTCGTTTTTGCCCTGTAGGGCTTGCAAGCCTTCAATTTAAACCCGTAATCTTTCGACATTTGAAGCATTTCGACATGTAATTTATGATCACCTTCTGCATAAGCATCCCGTTCGATGATGAGGGATTTTGCGTTATCACACAATACTTCCTGTGGTACACCACCAAAGTAGTCGAAAGCTTCTCTTAAACCTTGCTGCCACGATTCTGCTCGTTCATTATCAAAGAACTTTACATAACTCGCACGCGAATAGCCTAGCGTTGCAACAAACGCTTTCAGCGATTTTTTACCTCGCCGGATGCTGGTGAAGTCGATTTGCATTTGTTGACCTGGCTGTGTTTCAAAACGGACGACTACTTCGGGAACAATGCTTGGTTTAAATTGACAAACAAATCGGCGTAATTGAGCAATACCACCTTGATAGCCGTTTTCAACTACCTCATCAAATAAGACTGTTGCAGGGATCCAATCAGGTTTAGCCAGTTCAATTCGCTGAAGCAAATAAGGTTTAAAGGGGGATAATTTAGTCGGTTGTTGACTTCTTTTAGCATAAGTTGGCATTGTCTGTTGTTGTAAATGATGTTTTACGGTGTTACGGGATATACCCAACTCACTGGCAATTTTTCGAAGGCTTTGTCCTTGTGCAAAGCGAACATGAATATCCACAAATATCTCCTTGGTTAACATAAATTATCCGTACAAAAATGTGCGAATAATACCAAGTGGATCAGTTTTAGATGATCGTTAGTGGATCAGTTTTGCATGATCGGTGACAATATGGTAAAAGAACCAAATTATTAGGCTAGCTGCAATAGCACCATATACCCCTCCTTTTAGCCCTAACCACAATATATCTAATTTAAAAACTCCCTCAGATAAGTATGAGAGTCCTTCAAAAAACAGGAAAGTAACTAACACTATAAAATTTAAACATAGAGCAATTAGTAAGAAAATTTTTATCAATACAAAGAGGCTTTTTATCATTTCTGAGCCTCTTTATCTTTTTCTAAAAATTTTGGTACCAGCTCTGATACAACTGATCCCCCCATATTTCCCATGTTAGAAGGAAGAGAGTGCTGTGGGACTGGCTTAGTTATAGTCCAAATGCCTGTTGGTACCCATTCATACTGTTTCGATACAGGATTTAATTTCTTATTCATCGGTACCTTAATAATATTACTAGTTGCATATCCACCAGATGCACCAGCTTTACTTAATAATGCAGAAATAAACGGGTCATCACCTTTAATTTCAGCAGTGTAATAACCTCCTGCCGCATTCCAGGTTACTGTTGGATTGTATCCTTTTCCTGTTGTAATCGAGCCAATAACGCCGGCGCCAATAACATCAGACAGTTTAACTTCTCCGGTTATACCATATTGGATCCCTGCATTAGCCGCACTAGATATTCCTACTGCGATTAATTGCTCTTTACCTTTTGTGACACTATTGGTAACTATCGCTTTTGCTCCCATCACGGCGACAGGCCAAGAGCTCGGATCCATTATCACTACCAGCGTTCTATCCCCTTGCGTGATATTTTCTTGCAAGAATTTCAAATCTGTTCCATTAAGGTAATTCACTAAAGCGGCTACCACTGAGACTTTGCAATTTTGCATTTCATTATCTGGTTGACGAATCTCAGCTGAACTCAGATAATCATTCTGCATATTATCGACATTAAGCTCCTATGAAATAGAAATTTTAATTAAAACTTATTTACTTCACCAATATACCATTGTTCAGAATAATAAAGATCTCCCTCATCATCTTCATCAACTCTCAGAATTCCTAATTCTGAAAAACCGTTAGGTAATTTTAAATTCCACTCCTTACTTAAACTTCTATTACTAAGAAGGCCAGTTTTCCCTAGATAACTTTCTCCGGATTCCGTATGAAGCTTAAAATATTCTTCCGATGTAAATATGCATAATTCACTTGCAAACATATCTGGTAATACAATGTTGCATGTAACCCTTATATTATTTTCATTATGCGGTTTGGCCTGATAAATATTATAAGCCGCATCTATTAAAGCCTGAGCACATAATGATTGTATATTTTGATTAGTTTGCTTCCCCTGCACCAAAGCCATATGAACAGGGATTTTTACATTCCAATAGCCACATAAATAATTATCATCGGAGAGTTCTGGAAATTTAGCTCTATATGATTCTGACCATTTTTGCAATGTTCGCAATCTACGAGGTATTCCTCTCAGTTTTTTATTACTTAAAGCCAATCTCCGCATTGACATTTATAATTTCCTACCTTTTCCTGCTTCAGTTTTAACTTGATTTATAGTTCCATCTAAATTTAAAACAGCCTTGAAATCCCCTCTTTTATCAAACAATTCTAAGTGATTTTTATGCTGACCATCTAAATAATATTGGTCTCCTTTTTTGATATTAGTACCAATATTATTTGATGCCTGATACACACTCTGCCCCTGATAAACTTGACTAGTTTTTTGCGAACTTCCCTTCATTTCGCTACCAAAACCAGGCTGTCTAAAAAACTCACTCATATTACCAACTGCGTCTTGATTTGGTTGATATGGTGACTTGGTCCCCTAATCCCAATCGCCGAAATCCCTGAGCCTGCAACCGCGCCTCTAACCCCTGCGTTTTCGGCAATTTCTTTACCTTGCAGCGCAATTTTGACTGTCGTCGGTAAAGACTGATAAATCGCTTGCGCACTTTGGCCATTTTCGGCCTTCACAAAATTAGTCAACTGAGTTTGGTCTTCAGCACTGAGATCAGCAAAAATAGTAGCCCATTTCAATGAATCCGCTAAATCAACACCGCCATTTAATTCTTCCCATACCCCTATTGCATCAAATGGCGTGCCATCCTTAATTTCAGCGATGGCCTTTTCTTTGTTTTCTTGGCTAATTTTGCCGTATTTAGCGTAAATCCCTTTTTTATCTGCGCCCGTTCTCTCAGCCTCTTCAAGCTCTTTTTTCATGTCAATAACATTTTTAGCGCTTAAAAAGTTATTCTGCACCGCGATAACACCGGCATCCGCGCCACTATAGGCGCCTTCGGCGGTGCCCGAGGCCAAGGCGCCGGCCAGGCCGCCTATCACTCGGCTGGTGTCGAGGATTTTTTGCTGGCGATTTGAACTATCAACATAGTAATTATCGCCCAAGCCAATTGCCGCCAATTCAGCAGCAAAGGCGCCGGCCGCCGCTCCTACTTTATCGCTATCGGCTATCTCTGCACTTAAAGCCGCCATGGCACCATGACTGAGCAGTTTGCCCGGGTTGCCAAGTACCTGACCATTTTTAGCGATTAAATGCGCCCCTTCGGCATGTAATTGACGACTGGTCTGGCTGACTAATGCGGCGGCCAGTTTATCTTTAAAACTGCCACCATTAAGCGCCGTGTCTACACCTGACGTAATCAGTGATTGCGCCGCCACCCGTTGAACAGTATGTTGCCATTCACCATCACTGAATCTTGGAAAAGTTGGGTTATAGGGTTGGGCGCTGTGCGCAACGCTATCACCGTTACTGAATACTGTCGTATCTAAACCCGCTAGTGACCCTTCGATAGCCATCGAGGCAATAATCGATTTGACTGATTGGCTGCTGCCAAGCTCTTTGAGGGTCGCTGAAATATCCCCCTGATTACTCGCCAGTGAAACCGCCGCTTTTGCGGCAATCGCTCTTACACCGGCTGAGACTGCCCCCTGCATGACAATCGCACTCGTGCCACTCAAGCCAGCCGCCGAGGCCGCGCTTATTCCTGCCGGTATCGCCAAGGCCGAGGCGGCTGCACCGGTCGCAATCGCTATCACCGCTGCGCTGACCGGATGTAGTTGTTGTTGCGTGATATCCCAGCTTTTATACTCATTTTCCACTTTATGCCAATTAACGTCCGGATTGTCTTGCAGTACTTTCAACCATTGAGACTCAGGCGAATCACCTAAACTGGCAATAACCTGTTTTAGCGTTTGTCCTTTTTGACCGTTAACATCTGCTTCGATTCCTTGTGCGGCATTTACTGTTAGCTCACCACCATATTGGATCGTCGGTAACTGCCACACTGCTGAATACGAACCTTTATCGCGCCGAGTAATAAAGATATCTTTTGAGTTACTAATGGTTTGATTCAAGGTTTGGTTCTGCACCGCCTTGAACAGAACACGGCCCTGGGTGCTGGTTAACGTTGCGTTGCGTTGCGTTGGGTATTAATTTTTGTCGCTTCATAGATACTGTCATTATAACTCAACAAACTGATATCATTACCGGCATGAAATTCAGTCACTCGGTTTTTTACTGCATGATAGGTACGATGCTCACTATTTTTAGTTAAACACAATGTCCAACGATTACAACTTTTACGTTTTTCTTCATAGTGTTCAGTCTCTTCCATCGCCTGAGCGTAGAGATAGCCTCCTTGCGCAGCAATATCCATTGTTTGCTGTGCCTTAAGATTAGCGGCCTGAAAAAGCAGATGGCCACCAGCGAGGATGTTAAGCGCACCCCCACTTTGAATTTCAACCCCTTGTTGATAGGTTTTATCAATTAATTTGCCATGCTGCCAACCGTGATCGCGATTTTTTAGCGCTTTTAATTCTGTATTGCCGGCCGATACCAGCGTAAGATCGCCGGTTGCATGCAATTGAGCACCGTTGATAAGCAAGTGTTGTTTACTGAATAAATCTAAACGACCACCACTGTGTAGTTGCGTAGTTAGGTGACGAAGTTTTTCATAATAGCCATCAGATTCGATTTCTGCTCGATAAGGTACGTCATCAATGACAAACTCATTGCCAGCAGTCAGTGCCATTGCCCCACCACTTTTAATATTGGCGGCTTGTAAAAAAAGATTTTCACCGGCCACCATATGTAATGCGCCACCAGACTGTATTACTGGCGTGAAACTTTGTGGTTGATAAGTATGTTCAAGCTCTTTTTGGGCGATTAAATCGGTTGTCAGGAGCTTGACAGAGAGGTCAATGTTACGTCCAGCAAAGAGATGGGTGGCTTGCTTAGATGATAATTCGGCGGCCTGCAAGTTAAGATCGCGACCCGCATTGAGCAGTAAAGTCCCCTCAGAGGTCAAATAAGATTTAAATGCTTGGGTTCTAGGTGATTTTATATTACTGCTCAAATCAAAAGGCAATTTAAGCTGCGGAGAATAAAACGATGCCGTTAAGGTATTAAAATTGGTAAAACGACGTTTTAATAGCAGATAAAAATTGTCTTGTAGCTTAAATGGCGCGGGTGCTAACTGAATATCGTTACCAGCGAAGACTTCTATTCCTTGCTCAGCCTCTAAATCCAAGCCATTAAAAACAATATCTTTACCGGCATTAAGTAAAATATGGCGCGCTTTTTGCCATTTAGGTTGATATTGCTCACTCGTTTCTAAGTCGCGTTGATAATTATATTCTTTATCATGGAAATCATAGATTGATTTTAAGTTCAGTTCTAATCGATCATAATGCAGCGGTTTGTTAAACAACGCTTTTTCCGGGCGATTGAAATAAATACTGCCTTTAGTGGTAATATTGATTATTGGCACATTTAACGCCACTTTGTTATCAATTTGTATATCCTGGCCGGCAATCATATCCAACCGGTTTTTCGCCGCAAGCAATTTATATTTTGGCGCTATATCAAAGTAAGGAAGTAAGTCTTCATCTGGCAACAAATCATACTGCCAAAAATCATCGTCATCGTAGCGTTGATATTCAGCTGCTTGATAGCGGATAGCCCCATTTTTACTCAGTAGCAGCACATTATGGCCTGCTAAGCCGGTATCCGTTAGTGCAATGTCATTCCTGGCGATCAGGTTAAGTTCGTTGTTAGCGCTAAGCTCGCTATTATTGAGTACAATATTTTCACTGCTAATCAACAGATTATTTTGTGCCTGGGCTGATAATGAGCCAGTGAGCTGTTTGCTATTTAGGGTAATATTTTTGCCGACTAAAAGTTGTTTATCATCGAACTTTTCATGTAATTCAGCCACTGAATTAAGGGCGTGTGGATAGTTTTTATTGTATTGCAGGTTATCAGCACTGATAACCAGGTTGTTGGTCGCTGAAAATCTGGCCGCTAAAAAATCGTGATCCCGCCAAAGGCCTATTTCTGGCTGGTTAACGGGTATTAAGTGAGTCGCGCTGTCATAAATAAATGATTCATAAGGTGCTTTTTCTGCTATGTCTGCCGGTATAAATGACAGATATTGACCATAATCGACAAAATAACGAATGCGAGCATCTTCATGATCACTTTTTTTATATGCATGATGCTCTGGTATATAACCGAATATTTGATGTAAAGATCCTTGCAGTAAAACATAGTTAGCCCGTTTATCTAACGCATTGTGCATCGCTACCCAGGCGGATTTTTCACCCAGTTTCTGGCTAATGGCAGTGATATTCTTACTGTGCAGATAACTATCATTACGGGACTTAATAATCGATTTATCATTAACTAATTGATCACTTTTAATATAGAGATTGTTACCGGCAGAAATGCGCCCAATGACTAGCGGGGAAGCTAATGTGTAAGTCGTTTTCTCCAATTGCACAAATTGCGTAAACAATGGATCAATTTCACCAAACCAGCGCTGTTTGCCATTGATCTGATAATTGGGTTTTAGTTTTATGCTGAGAACAACACCGTGGCCATACGCTCTGACAACATACTCTTTAACTTTATTACTGTCCGGTGTTATCAATTGTTGCGTGATGTCAGGGTTATTAGTTTGGTTAATTACATGCTTGGCTCTCAGGAACAAATCACCGGTTTGGGTTGAGATAGTGGCCGCGCTATTTTCAATTCTTTCACTAAGCTCACCTCGGGCATTTTTTTGCAGCCAGAGATGGTTATAGGCTTCAATTTTAGCGCTTTCACCTTGATTATGGATGATATTACTAAATAGATGCATATTTTGTTGAGCGGTTACTTTACCTTGATTAATTAGGCTATCGCTTTCAACTAATAGATCTTGCTGTGATACAATTTCACTGGTTGCTGGGATTATAACGGCTGGCGCTTTGGCGGTTAAATGGCCTTTAGTGGTAATATGACCTAGCGTCAGTTTGCCTTTAGCAGAAACAAATAAATCTCTTTCACTGGTTTTAATATTGTCCAGCTTCACATCACTGCCTGGCTCGGTAGCAATTATTTTAACTCGATTGGCATAAATGCCACCCAGTGCGGTAATGTTAACGGCAAATTGCGGTTTTAGGCTCGGGTTAGTTATTTGTGAAACCGTTCCAGTCTGATAATCAATTGCATTAGTACCTTGCAGTAAACTAATATTTTTGCTGTGAATACTGGCATTGATGGTAGCAGTCTGGCTGATCATCTCAGTATAATTTTGACTTCCACTATTGAGCCCTTTATTACGGAACGTAATATCCCCTTTTTTCACCCTTATATGGCTAAATTCACCTTGTTGATTCAGTGTCGGCTGGCCAGTCGTTAAGGTTAATCCACCAATATTGCTGAAATGACAGCCATCACAGCTGATGCCATTTGGATTGGCGATAATCACATCCGCTTGCTTGCCTGCGATTTCCAATTTGCCATTAAGTTGTGAAGAAGATGAACCAGTGACTTCATGAATGATCAAGCTTGCCGCTCGCTCAGTCAACTGTTCATTTTTAGCCAGTTGGCCAGCCAATTCACTATTAGCGGATTGGATTGCGTTGTTTAAGACCGCACCTTGTGGCGGTATATTGAATTGCTGATAATGATTATGGGAAATACCTGCCTGATTAGGCGCTGCTATATTGATAATAGGAATTTGATTTTTAACCGTTAGTTGAGTTTTGTCATTCGCCGGTTGGATAGTGGAACTGAAAACCGGCAACAGAGGATAACTGGCAATGAGATAAACTATTTTGCTGCTATAACAAATATTTTTATTTTTCATAGCATTACCTATATTCTATTTTTGAATAAATATGAGGATGAAAGCTATCGTCTCAAAAATAGAAAGGAAAATTTAATAGGCAATATATAATAATCAATAATTTAATTAGTTATTATAATAATTATCAATTTTTTATTTATAATTCAAGATGTTAAATTTTAGTAATGCGATTTTGTTTTTATTCCTAAAATTAAATACAATTTTTATAATTTTTTGTTTAATAAATAAAAGCCAGTGATTATATCATCGCTCGCTTTAATAGAATTATGGATGGTAATTAAATTCAGTTAACGACTCACGATGATAAAAGCTTGAGCAATACGCTGATGTTTACTGCTATTCCCCCCCCCCCCTAAAACAAAAAAACTGCTTTACTATTCACTGAGCAGCTATAGCATAGTCTAGATAAAATAAATTAAAGCGTTGCTGTTTACTATGTACTAGGCAAAAATAAATAGCGCCCAGATTGTCTGGGCGCTATGCCAATAAACAACCTATTTAAAGCTCATAGGCTAATAAGGCCTTATGACAGAGCTCAGAGCGGACACAGTCGCCAATAGTAAATCTCACGACAGAGACCAAATCGTCACAATTAAAACGTCGTAACGCATCTTCCAGACCAGAAATGATCCCTAACGGTAAATCACATTGGGAAACATCACCATTAACAACTACAGTTACATTTTCTCCTAGGCGAGTTAAAAACATTTTCATCTGATTGGCTGTCACATTTTGCGCTTCATCCAGGATCACAAAGGCATTTTCAAAGGTTCGGCCACGCATGTAAGCAAAAGGCGCGATTTCTACTTTGCCTATTTCAGGCCGTAGGCAGTACTGGAGAAAAGAGTGACCCAATCTTTTAGCTAAAATATCATATACCGGCCGAAAAAAAGGCGCGAATTTCTCTGCCATATCACCCGGTAAGAACCCCAAATCCTCTTCTGCTTGCAGAACCGGACGAGTTACGATAATTTTATTGATTTCTTTATTGATAAGGGCATCAGCAGCCATGGCAGAACTAATAAACGTTTTACCACATCCTGCTTCACCATTTGCCAAAATCAATTTTTGCCACTTAATAGCTTCAATATATTGTCTTTGTGCTTCACTACGAGGAATAATGGGAGAACGATCACGTGTTTCACATGCCATACCAATGGTTTCAATACCTGTAAAATCAGCAAAAGATGCCACATTGTTGATCTCTTTTAATCGAGACGAACGGCTTTCTTTTCTTAAAGATCTTCTTAATTCTCGGCGTGCTCTTGTTGCAGCTTTCTGTCTACTCATAGTGTTACCTTTCGATAGTCTATATTTCGATGGTAATAATATTTGAATATCTATACAAAAAAGCTATCTAAAACAGAGGATTGACTCCAATTTTATGATTTGCATGAAAAAACCGGTTACAAATTTCTCCATCTTGCATGTTATGGAAAACTTATAACCGGTTAACGTCTGAAGCGTATATTTTAAACATCTTATCATCTATATCCCCTATGTTGAACAGCATCAAACACAGAACTACGACTATAAAACATCTTCTACAACTTAATATTATCTTATATCCATTAATTGACTATAAAAATATTTTAACATCTCTGATACAAAAAATATTGTCGATTATTGCTTGCCTGTCAACTTTATTACGCAAACAATTACCTTCAGTCACTTGATAATTTATTAGTAGCCGCGCTGATAAGACTAGCGTGATAATATGCTATTTATTTGACAGTAAATGTTTTTTTATTGTCGCTGGCAATTTTTTGCTAATCGATAACCCGCAGCAATCGCTGCTTGCTCATTTTCAAAAACAATACTGTTTTTTGCTGATAAAACCTTATATCCCTGACAATGAGAAAAATGGTATATTTGGCTAATTTGGTTGCCTTTAATCATTGTTGTCAGATAATTGTTTGCCATATCAGAAATATTACGCTTTGTTTTGCTTACTTTGTTGTCTATTTCAGCGGTGATTGCAGATAAACCCGCTGCCTGATTTTTATGTCCTAATTGCCAGGTTAATTCACCGGTCACAAACGGATTATAGTGCCCGGTAATTTTACTAATGCGCTCATTTTGCAACTTTTCCCACTCACTAACCGGAAATTGTCGATCCCAGGCGATTAATAGCTGTTGTTGTTGCTTTGACATATTAAGATTATACCGGTCATACATATAAAACATAACCCGGGCAACCTGGCCTTTTACTTCATTTCTGGGCTCAAAAATACGATTTTTAAAGTCCACCCGGCTTTGACATTGACCATAAGAAGTCAAAAATGTGGTTGGCAATTGACCATAATTGAAGTTACTCCTATCACCATTCACTTCACCAATAGAAGGTGCAATGTTATAGAGATCGGCTTCCATAGCGCGAAAGACCGGATCTGTTATTACACAATTCTTTCGCCCCCCATTTTGCCAACATTGGCGCTGATGACCAAATACCCATGCCGGCACAATATGTTCCCATTCAATTCGCTGAGCTCGATTTATCTGTTTCCTGACTTGGTAACCACAGCTAGTTAAATCTACCCTACCACCACTCTTTCCCATCCATTGCCATTGGCATCCGCAATAAAGCGTTCCTTGATTTCCGGCAGCTTGATCAAAGTAAATTTCATTACGGGCAATTTTTTTTGCTTCGTCAAAACTAGTGGGAGTCGCTGATAAACTAAATGGCGTACAAAAAACGACTATCACGGTAATTATTACCGTTAAAAAATGGCTTAATTTCAAAATTAACATCCTGGTTAAAATTAATATATAAATCGATCACTTTAGTCATATAATTTTTTCATTATTGTCGCAACCACATGAAAAAATTTAATTTTATTTTCTTATTTTATATGATGAATTTCTATAAAAAACATATCATTTTTGTATAAAAATATAATTAACGCTTTAAAATACCATTAAATAAAAATTTAATTTTTTATTTAGGAAATAAAATGAATACATTAATAAAACTCTTAAAAGAAAAATTAATTGATATGACGAAAACATGCTCAAGAAAATGATGTTAAAGTCATTATTACTCAATTTTCAGCAGATGAATTTAATATTCAAATTTATAATATCGGGTGAGCAACAATTTGATATTACCTTAAACTCAATACAAAACTAAACTCGTGGACGTTTACGATATAACCATAATCCAGGAATAGATAAACCAACTGATAACGCGCCGACAATAAATAAGGTTTTAATAAAATGTGTTACTAATGTCTCAAGTAACTCAGCGTTATAACCCAAATGAGCAATTTTTACTAACGATATCATCGCTATATATGCACTTATCCCTGGGAACATCGGAATAATTGCCGCAACAGTAAATACTTTTGGATGTGCAAGCCACCAACGTGACCATTGAATACCGATGATGCCAATTAAAATTGCAGCGCAAAAACTTGCCCATTCAATACTAAAGCCCATTTCCATTAGTATCATACGAAAGCCATAACCTATGGCGCCAAGCAAAGCACAATATTTTAATGCCCGTACGGGTACATTAAAAACCATGGCAAAACCAGCTGCTGGTATTGCCGCTAATAACATTTTTTCAATTAAAGTCAGTAAAAATATTATGCCCAATTTCTTAATCCCCAAACAGCCATCGCCATGGTTATACCAATACAGGTGGCTAATGTGAGCAAACTTGCCATTGCCCAACGCGCTAATCCAGTATTAATATGACCTTTAAACATATCTGCTACAGAATTAATTAATGGAAATCCAGGAACTAACAGTAAAACGCTAGCTGCCATAGAAACCGTCGATGCACTGGAAAAATAAGGAATCTTTAATACAAAACCAGATACTGTGGTGGCCACAAAGGCGGTAATACAAAAATTAATCAATGGATTCATATATTGGGCAGTAAGAATTTGTCGAATGTACATTGCACAGCCACTGGCAATAAAAGTGACCAAGCATCCATCCCAGCCTCCCCCGTTGAGCTTACAAAAGCAGCCACAAGATAATCCAATCATAAGAACCAGTAACCAACGAGGATAACGTAGTGGTTTTATCTCAGCCAGACGCTGTTGAACCTTATCACTATCTAACAATTTATATTCAGCCAATATCACCGTGTGCTGAACCTTAGTCACCACGTGCATATTTATGCCATGATCAACATTTTTACGAGTAGACGTCATACAACGACCGTTAATTACCGTTGTTAATACAATTGCATTAGAAGAAATTGCGCTATCAACTTGATCCGCGCCTAAAGCAATACCTAATCGGGTTGATAATTGCTCCACTAGCATACTTTCTGCACCATGTTGAAAAAGGAGCTGAGCACATTGAATACATAGGCGCGTAATTTTTCTCTGCCTTTCAGTTTCAGTATGATAATTAGATTCAACATATTCCATTTTGTGGCCTATACCTACAGAATTTTATTGATAGTAATCATAGCGGATCAAGTTGTTGACCATATCAGACAACATAATTAAGAACGCGCTATTTAGATCAAAATTAGCATTACTTTTTTGTAAATAATCTAATTTAAAACGACTAATAATTGCTGCAATACCTTTCATTCAATTTGATTAAAATAAAAAAGTAAGCCATTAATTTAACCCAAAAAACAAACAAATTAACTAAATTTTAGCATTATAATAATATTAACTACCGGACTATCAATATAGAAATCGGAGCATTAGAAACAATAGCCGAAGCATTCGAACCTAGCAAATGCGTGGCAATATTGGGACGGCGAGAGCCGACTACGATCAAATCAGCACCTATTTTTTCTGCTTCTGATAGAACTTTATCTCTAGGTGACCCCATCTCCACAGAATAAGAAATTTTATCTTTAGGATAATCAATATGCTTAACTATTATTTCTAATTGTTTTTCCGAACTTTCGATTGTTTTTTTTGCAAAATTAGCTAATAAATCATAATGATAACTATAACTCATTGAATAACGAGACATATCAGGGGCAACATGGAAGAAATGCAATTTAGCATCAGATAATTTAGCAATATAAAGCGCATGTTTAAGTGCTTTTTTTATTAGTTCTTTTTCTGAGATATCAATTGGAACGAGAATTGTTTTATACATATTTACTCCTTGAAACGGTAAGCACTAAATCTTAATTTCCATAATCATTAATTTAAAATACCGTACTAAAGCAATAAAATTGATTAAACTAGCCGTTAAAATAATAAATAATTAAACTTTTAATTTTGATTATTAATCCTTATCTCACCACTAACACAGACGTTTTTGCATAACGGACAACACCCGCCGCTGTTGAACCTAACAGATGAGTTGTTATATTGGGACTTCTTGAACCAAGAATAATGATATCAGCGTTAATTTCTTCTGCTCGACTAACAATTTCATCACGCGGCGATCCAAAAGCAATGGTATAACCCAGGCGATCCGCAGGTAAATCGATCGGTTCAAGTAGATTTTGCATATCATCTTCTGCTTTTAGTGTGGCACGATCTTTTATTTCCATATATCCCAATGCATAAGCATTTATAATCGCCGATGAAATAGGTAATACATGGATGAAATTTAGTTTAGCTCCTGAAACTTTAGCAAACTGTACTGCCTGTCGTATAGCTTTACTGGTTAATTCTTCTTGAGCAATATCAACAGCCACTAAAATAACTTTATACATACACACCTCCATCTAAAAGTTTTTATTCCAACTTCTAAAGTATAAGATAAAAGTGATAAAATAATTGTGAATATCTTTACGTGGCTAAATTAAATATTTTACCTAAACAGTAATAACTGCTGCACTTATCAGCAAGCCTATTTTTATTACCATTCTTCGCCATTTAGTTTTGTAATACAATAGCAATAAAGAGATATTATAATGACTAAAATCAAATAATTAATATTATATTAAATAGATTATTTAAATTAAAAACTTGTATAAAGTCTTATACTAAATCCCACAACTGTGTAAAATACGCAATAAGTAATTGTTGCTTTATTTTTTAATTCATTGAGGCATAAAAATGACAAATGATTGTTCGAGTACTCCTAATACAGAAACCATTGCTACTGAAATTGGTTGCTTGAAAACTTTTATAACCCATATATTAAAAGCACTAAATCAAGCTGATGCCGGAAGAGCTATACTCAATATAGAAAAAGAAATGCTCACCATGCAAGATCCTAAACAAGCAGAAGTTTTTAAACGAATAATCGAACAAATCAAAACTGCCTATCGAAGTTAATAAAAAAATCCCACCTGTTTAGGTGGGATTGGTTATTATTTTATTGATTAAGATAAGTGCCCATACGTAAAGCTTCAATGCGTTTATCAAGAGGAGGGTGAGATAAGAACAACTCACTAAATGTTTTAGAACGGCCATTAATGCAAAAAGCCATCATACTACCAGCTTCCTGTGGTTCATAACTTGTTTTTAGACGCTGTAGCGCAGCGATCATTTTTTCTTTACCTACTAAATGAGCCGAACCAGCATCTGCACGGAATTCACGATAGCGTGAGAACCACATAGTAATAATACTGGCCAAAATACCAAATACAATTTCTAACACCATTGATACAGCAAAGTAAATCATTGGGTTACCCTGGCTACTTTCACTGTCATTATTGTTATTTGACAAAAATCCAGACGCCAACTGAGCAATGATACGTGAAATAAAAATGACAAAAGTATTTACGACCCCTTGTAATAGAGTCATTGTTACCATATCACCATTAGCAATATGACTGATCTCATGAGCGATAACCGCTTCGGCTTCATGACGATCCATATTTTCTAGCAAACCAGTACTAACAGCAACCAATGATGCATCACGACGAGCCCCGGTAGCAAAAGCGTTAATATCAGGTGCCTGATAAATAGCAACTTCTGGCATTTTAATACCAGCTTGATCAGCCTGACGCTTAACGGTATTTAACAACCAATGTTCTGTTTCTGTGGTCGGACTTTCAATCACCTGCCCTCCCACAGAACGTAATGCCATCCATTTTGACATTAATAATGAGATAAATGAGCCACCAAAACCAAAAAGACCGGCCATAATCATTAGCCCGGGAACACTTTGTCCCTGAATACCAGTCAAACTTAAAATAATCCCAAATACAAACATGACTGCCAAGTTTGTAAGTAAAAACAAGGCGATTCGCATCATAAAAATTGCTTTCCTTTATTAATTAATGACGATTAACATTAAATTAGTAATATAAATAATGTTTTTTAACTATTTTTCAAGCCCTTTGTTGTGCAGATATGAAAAAACCACGCAACTTTACATTTTTACAAAAAAACCAGCATAAGCTTGCATTTTTATTTATCTTAATGACGATTTATCGATATAACTTATTGTTTTTAATAAAACCATTATAGTTAAAAACTATACAAAATAACCGTAAGCGGGTCAATTATGACTTCATTTTTTGCTTAATGAGTTAAAATTATTTGTTTGGTTATGCCCAAAATAAGTTACTGCTCAGCAAAATAATATAATATTCTATTTTATAAAGGAGTTGTAAAATTATTAATAATTAATTAATAACATGCTAAAAAATATTAAATATTGTTATACAAATAGATTAGATTTAATATGTGAATACAAATAGATAGTTCAAATAGCGATAAATTATATAAGCTATAACATATTATACAATAGCCGTTATTTAAACTTTATCGGAGATAATATAGTTATCACTTAAATAAAAGCATCTATCTTAATAAGTTAAATTATAAAATAAATAACCTAAAATGGATGTGAAAATTTTCAATAAACATTAATAAACGCTATATACAAAAAAACCAGCAAAAGCCGGTTTTTTTATAACGTGAATTTTAATTATTGCTTAGCCTGATGATGCACTTCCAAATCTGCAAGATCAACTGCAATTCTCACCGTTTCATCAAGGTATGGATCTGGCAATTCATAATTTTTAGGTAAATCATCTATCGTTTTTAATGGTGCTTTACCTTGTCGAGCAAAGCGTTCATTAATACGATGTAATTTAATCGTATCAACTTCTTTATTTTCCTTCTCACGCTTAACATAATTAAGCGAAATAATATTTTTATTGGCTTTCATAGCGCGATAGCGGGCAATATCTTCCTCAATATATTTAAACTCAGGATTTTTCGCTATACGTTCCTTATAATGAGCAATTAAATTAGCAACATATTGGCTAATATTACCAATAACACTATAGCTAGCTGGCGCAATACTATCCCAAGGTAAAGCATTATCTTCAAAACTCTCACCTGTCTCAGCCGGATCTATACCCGTTGGCATAATAATATCCGGTGTCACGCCTTTGCGCTGGGTACTTCCGCCATTGATACGATAAAACTTCTGAATAGTATATTGTACAGAGCCTAAAGCAGGCCAATCTGGGCGTAACATATGATCATAAACACGACTCAAGGGATGGTATTGCTGAACGGTTCCCTTACCAAAGGATGGTTCTCCAACAATTAATGCTCGACCATAATCTTGCATCGCCGCAGCAAAAATTTCTGACGCTGAAGCACTAAAGCGATCAATTAATACCGTCAATGGGCCTTTGTAATAAACAACATCATCATCATCCACATCCTGACGAATTTTACCGTTTTTATCACGCACCTGAACAATTGGACCACTTGGAATAAATAAACCCGATAATGATACTGCTTCGGTTAAAGCTCCTCCACCATTGCCTCGTAAATCAATGACAAGCGCAACGACATGACTTTTAGCCATTTTTTGTAACTGCGTTTTAACATCATTGGTTAACCCAACGTAAAAACCAGGAATATCAAGTACACCAACTTTTTGCTTGCCAACATTTTTAATCGTCAGTTTTACCGCCCTATCTTCCAGTCGAATATGCTCACGGATTAATGTCACGGTATGAGGCTTGGCGCCTTTTGAATCTGAAATAACTTCAAGACGTACCTTACTGCCTTTAGGTCCTTTGATTAGCGCAACAACATCATCTAGTCGCCAGCCAACAACATCTGTCATCGACTTACCCACTTGGCCTACACCAATAATCTTATCGCCAACCTTTAATAATTTACTTTTTGCTGCCGGACCACCGGCCACCATTGAGTTAATAATAATATAATCTTCATCTTGCCGAAGTACTGCACCTATCCCTTCCAATGATAAGCTCATTTCTGAGTTGAACTGTTCCGTATTGCGGGGAGAAAGATAGTTAGTATGCGGATCTATTTCTCGTGCAAAAGCATTCATAATCAACTGAAAAACATCTTCACTTTGCGTTTGTGCTAGACGTTTTAGTGCAAAATTATAGCGTTTGGTCAATATTGGCTTAATTTCTTTGTCATTTTTGCCTGACAGCTTCAGATTTAACCAATCAAACTTAACTTTTGCGTCCCACAGCTTATTTAGTTCCTCAACGTTTTTAGGCCAAGGCGCTTTACTTCTATCAACTTCAATAACATCGTTATTAGCAAAATCTAGCGGCATATTAAGCCGTGATAAAGCGTATTGAAAACGCTCATAGCGCCGCTGTTGTGCTAGATTAAATATTGCATATAGCTCATTGAGATGACCAGTTTCAAGTTGTTGTCCTACTTTGCTTTTTTCACTAGCAAATTTATCAATATCCGATTGTAAAAAAACATTGTGGCTATAATCCAACAGATTTAAATAGCGATCAAAAATCTTACTAGAAAAATTTTCATCTAAATCAAATTGACGATAGTGAGAACGGATAAAGCGTGAGACAACTCTTTCGCTAATAATGGCATGCTGGCGTTCCTGTTGAAGCTGAGGAAGCTTTTGAGCTGTTAATAGTGTTGGAGGCGCGACAGTATCTGCGTATGAAGTAGCCATTGTAGTTATACCAAACACAAAAGCCAGTTTAATATAATTATTCATGCCGTGATTGGCCTCCATATCAGAACTTTAAATGCTCAGCGCGTACAATCATTGCCAATCCTGTCGTCAATTGTACTCGAACACCATCCTTAGCTATCTCAAGCACTGACGCATCTACAATACTTTGGCCAACCATAACCTTTAATACTTGACCAACTTTTAATGTAGAAATATCCGTTACTGATTGTAATTTGGTTAGATTAGCCGTTTTACTATTATGGGCTTTTTTAGCTTGATTTTTAGAGTAAGAATAATGTTTATTTTTTTTATTTATTTCCTTGGTCGTTGAGCGCAAGGCCCCATTTCTCTTGCTAGAAGTTGCCGGTAAAGCTTTTTCGTTATCTGTCTTAGGTGCTTTCTGTTGAAATTCCCGTTTTTTTAATTTTTGCTCGGTACGTTGAGCATGGATACGAGCCTTTGCTTCAATCAACTGTTGACGTGCATACGCCACATGTTCTGTTTCCAAATCACCACAATCATTACCATCCAGATCAACACGTTTAGCACCTTCTTTGACACCATAAAGATAACGCCAACTAGAAGTATACATCCGCAAAGCAGATCGCAATTGAGTTTTACTGATGCCATCCTCTTCAGTCAGTCTCGCCACAATATCCTGAAAGATTCCAATCTTCAGTGGACGAGCCTCACCTTCAGCAATAAAGCAGTGAGGAAAACGCTTAGCCAAAAAAGCAATTATTTCTTTACTACTATTCAACTTAGGTTGATTTTCCATGAAATTTCCTGATTACAACGGTTTTGCCAACCAACGTAGGCATGAACAGGCGATATTATAATAGCGTTGCAGACAATTGCCACGCAAACCAACTGTTAAATTACATTAATTTGTGGATATTTTGCTATAACACACGCTTTCAAGTGGTTACAAAGTATTACAACTAAGGCTTTCAGACCATTTTCATCCTCTTCATCAAAACGATCAAAAATAGGACTATCAATGTCTAATACACCTATTAACTGTCCATCGACTTACAGCGGCAAAACTCTCTCTGAACGACTGAGACTATCACAAGTAATATGCCCGGCAAAAGAATGGACATCGGCAATACGCTGTACTCTATTTTCTATAAAAAGCGGTCCCACAAACACCTTTTCCTTGCGCAATACGCACACATGCAACTTTACCCTGAAAAGGCCCAAGCACAAGCGTATCACGACTTTTCAGATAAAACCCTAGCCAATTAATATTATCTAATTTTTCAAAAAGTAGTGCACTGGTATTGGCGAGTGTGGCAATAAAATCATATTCACCAGCAAATAAGCTAGTTAAATCACATGAAAGATCATGATAAAAGGCTTTTTTTCCCATAACATTCCGTTTGTCAAATTTTACATATACTCATCTGGCAGATAAGAAATCACCAATATGGCAATTTTTATCTCTCAAGGCTAACAATTCGCACTATTAATCGTGATATTTTTTAACTTATTGTAATTTAATTGGCCGGTCAAATCACACAATAAATGAAAACTAATTCAAATTTTAGCTAATTATTAATTATGAAATAAGATTCAATAAAAAAATTATAAACATTTTAGTAATAACATATAACAAAAAAACCAGCGATAATTGTTTTGGCTACCTACCACTTTTATTTTCTCAACCTAAAAGCTATTTCTATTTAAATTAGCAATATTGACTCAAAGCAACTTATTTGTAAGTTAGTAGCTTGTTATTTCGCCTAAAGTACATTTTCCATCAATACAAAAATTATTTAAAACGGTTAATTTTCAATAAATAATAGTAAAAAGCCGGCAATTTACCGCTGTGGCAATTATTTTGGAAAAGAGTTCCATTTATACTATTCTAAGAACTTAAAGTATTTATAGTGATTTATTAACATTTGAATAATTAGTGGGGATCACTTATATGAAAAGAGCAAAACTAAAAATTTCCACCTATGTTATTGATGATGCACTCTTGTCTGACGCAGCTGAAAATACTATCAGTATTCCATGTGAATCAGATACTGAATTTTGTATGCAACTTGATGGCTGGGATGAAAATACGAGTATCCCAGCCACGCTAGATAATAAACCGGTTCTTCTCTATCGCCAGTACTATGATAAAAAAAAGCATCATTGGGTTATGAGAATAGTTTAATCACAATAGCATCAAAAAAGAGACCGAGCTAATTCCAATACTCGGTCTTGGGAAATGGCTCTAGAGAGCCGTGCGCTAAAATGTGTCATAGAGACGTAACAAAATGCTATTTAATACTAGCTGTCAGTCACAAAATTAGCTAGCGACATAAACATATTCATTACATTAAATTAACATTGATTGTTTTTATAGAACAAAATATTTGACTAGTGTAAATTAAATTTGAATTGCCCATATTTTCTATCAAATATCAAATATACTCGATATGTTATGTTAAAGTTTGTGGCTGCAAAAATTAACCAATTTTTGCAGGATCGTCTTTATTTAAATAACATCTCCACCCAAACTATTTTTGATAGATACTATAAATCAATCAATAATTTTTAATTAGTTTTTACAAAGATTTTGCGCGGTTTTGAGTATCGGTGTAATATCTATTTTCTGTTGTGCTAAATTCGCAGGTTCGAGTAAAATAGCTGAAAGTGGTGATCCGATAATTTGGCGCTTTTTTACCTGCTCCACCGCTATATTATTAAGAGGATATTGCATTAATGTACTAGGATTTATAACAAATAATGCGCCATTGGGTCGGCACTCAAGCATAACTTCCTCACGCTTAAAAATCCATTTGTCACCAAACTGTTTTTTACTCACCGTTACAATTGGTGGTGCTGAAATGACAGGAAATGAGACTATTATTGTTAATAGTAATACTAATCTACTAAACTTTACCATATCAATATTTCCTTATCATTTATAATGATGAAACACTATTACTTACAATATCTTTCATATTATTAGAAATAATTATTACAATCATTTTTATTTTTTATTGAGCAAGAAGAAAAAATAAAATGCTAAATAATAATAGAGAAAATAAACTTCCCACTTGTACGCAAAATGGGAAGTTATCAATTAAGCATGCACAGCGTTAGACATGCCTTTCAACTCTTTATCTAATAAAAATAGTGATTTACCATCTTCTCCAACTAGCTCAAATTTATCCAAAATTGATTTGAATAACTTCTCTTCTTCATGCTGTTCAGCAACATACCACTGCAAAAAATTAAATGTCGAGTAGTCTTTCATCTCCAATGCAAGATCAACAAGTGCATTAATTTCATGTGTAATATTTTGTTCATGTAGATAAGTTTTTTCAAAAACCTCTTTTACTAAATTAAATTTCCCAGTTGGCGCATCAATTTGACCTAATATCGGCATTTCGCCAGTATCACTAAGATAATTGAATAAACGTTGCATATGCTCCATCTCTTCCTGAGAATGCGTTTTTAAAAACACCGCAGCACCCTCAAAACCTTTATAGTTACACCATGCACTCATTTGAAGATAGAAATTTGCTGAAAAAAACTCTAAGTTAAGCTGTTTATTTAATTTTTTAACCATCTCTTGCTGCAACATTGTCCATAATTCCTATGTTATTAAATAAAAATTCAATTTTATTATCTCCAGTTATGGGAATAATAAAGGTGTTGTAATAAAAATAAAATTAAAATTAACCGTTATTTGATCAAAAACCGGGTTAAAACCGATCATTTTGATTACAAACACTATTAAAATACTATAGAGATAATAAACAGTTACATATTTATTCAAGACAAAGCGTGTTTCGTTTACTAAAATTTATTTAGTAGTCATCTTTGTCAGATCGGAAATACGAGTATGAGTTATAATCTTGCCGAATTAACAAAAGAAGAAAGAGAAAAACTAAACCTCGATCTAGCCGCTGCAAGTGTGGCTTTTAAAGAAAGGTATAATATGCCTGTTATTGCCGATAAAATTGAAGCAGAGCAAGCTCCGCATTTACGAGAACATTTCCGTAAACGACTTACTCTATTTCGTAAAATTTCTCATACGTTGGATCAATTACCTTACATTCCGCGAAAAGGATAATATCAACATTAACATACCGACAACTTTTTGCTGTTGGTTTATTAATCTTTAATGGATATCAATTTGATAACTAACGGTCTCATTCTGGCAATTAACAATCACCTGGTAGTTAAGATCTTTTCTCGCACCTCGAACCGTCAAAAGAATTTTATAACCATTTTTAATTGGTGTAATGCTATTGTTATTAATCCACACCACTACCTTCGGGCCAAGTAGCTTTCTATCTTCATCCCAGTATGGTAAGCGGGTTTGAATAAAATCATTCTTCACTTTTGCGCTAATTTGCTGCTGGCTTAAATTATCACAACTGATAAATTTAGCTGTTCTTACTTCATTAATTTCAATAGGCTGAGCCATTATTGAAAAAGATACTAACGTGAATAATATCATAGCAAGCAATATAAAAAGCCTATTCATCACTTTCACATTTACTCCTAAATATTTTCTTAAGATCAGTAAGTATAAGTAGCAGTGTAAAGGCGTATCCTTTACATCAACAATCTGCGATCACGTAAAAAAGCTATTTTTGTTACTTAGGTTCATTATAAACTTGCCCTTTGGTGGCATGCTTTGCACGTATCTCCTTAGCGACCAAAGCAATTGCTTCTCCACTACTCATTCCTTTAGCCATCAATTGATGAATGCGCTCAGCTGCTTCTTGCTGCTCTTGATGATTTAACGTTGGCATTTTTGAAAACATTTATTTTTACTCATTTTTAATTTAAACATCATCATTAATATAACATTAGCATAGTTTGGCCTATGAAAAACGTTATTTTATGTTAGTATATTCGTTAATAACCCTTATCTTGCCTAATTAAATATGCGCCTGCAAAAAATTCAATTACCTTATTCCTTAGATGCCGCTTTAAATTATTTTCATGCTTTAGCTGACCAACCATGGGCGATGTTATTACATTCAGGTAATGCGAACCACCCACATAACCGTTTTGATATTGTGGTCGCTGATCCAATAACCACCCTAGAAACAAGAGACAATATCACGCTAATTAACCGTGAAAATGAAATAATCAGCTCGGAACTTGATCCTTTTGAGCTATTAAAAAGTGAAATGCAACATTTGAATGTCACTTTCGTAGCGAATAACGATCTTCCTTTCCAAGGCGGAGCTCTAGGTATATGGGGTTATGATTTAGGTCGGCGAATCGAAATTCTTCCCGAACAGGCAAAAAAAGAATTAAGCTTTCCCGATATGGCGATCGGCGTTTATCTTTGGGCATTAATCGTTGATCACCATAAAAAAATAGTTACTTTGCTTAGTTATCAAAATGTTGAACAACGCTTATCCTGGTTAGAAAACAAAACGAAAATACCCGCTAAACAGTTTCAAATGTGTGAACCATGGCAAAGTAATATGTCCGAACAGCAATATCACCATAAAATTAGCCAAATTCATCAATATTTACGCAATGGTGATTGTTACCAAATTAATTTAGCACAACGTTTTAAAGCCAAATATCAGGGTAGTGAATGGGAGGCTTTTCTTAAACTTAATCAAAATAATCAGGCCCCTTTCTCTGCCTTTATTCGTTTAGAACAACATTGCGTACTGAGTGTATCCCCTGAACGTTTTCTGTGGCTGCACGACAATTCAATTCAAACCCGTCCGATTAAAGGCACATTACCTAGACTGACGGATACAAAAGAAGATCAAGAACAAATAAAACGTTTACAATCATCAATCAAAGATCGCGCTGAAAACGTCATGATAGTTGATTTATTGCGTAATGATATTGGTAAAGTCGCGATACCAGGGACAGTTAGTGTACCAGAACTTTTTGTGGTTGAATCTTTTCCTGCTATTCATCATCTAGTCAGCACTATCGTTGCACAATTGCCCGCTTATTATCATGCCACTGATCTATTAAGAGCCTGCTTTCCAGGCGGCTCAATTACCGGTGCGCCGAAAATACGCTCGATGGAAATTATTGACGAACTTGAACCTCATCGGCGCCATAGCTACTGTGGAGCGATTGGTTATATTAGTTTCTGCGGTACAATGGATACAAACATCAGCATACGTACCTTATTAACTGAAAAACAATCCCTTTATTGTTGGGCAGGCGGAGGAATTGTGGCTGATAGTACAGCTGAAAAAGAGTATCAAGAGACTTTCGATAAACTAAGTCGAATATTACCCGTACTAGAAAATAATCAACGTTAATGAATATATTAGATAATTTTATTAACCGATTTCAATTAATATTACCTGTTCCCACTGACGCCATCCAATCTGTCAATGACGATCACAGCAAAAAAAGTGCTGCCGTGCTATTACCCATTATTTGTAAACCTGAACCTACTCTGCTATTTACCAAAAGAACGGATAACTTACGCCTACATGCCAGTCAAATTTCTTTTCCCGGTGGAGCTCGTGAACCCAATGATCATAGCTTAATTGAAACGGCCTTACGCGAATCTTATGAAGAAATTAATATTTTACCAAATCAAGTGCAGATCCTGGGAAAAATGCAGCCAATAAAAAGCCATAGTGACTATTTAGTAACGCCTATTGTCGGATTACTATCAGCAAAGGCTTCTTATTACAAAAATCCGGCGGAAGTCGCCGTTATCTTTGAAGTACCATTGAAACATGCCCTCTCTTTAACTCATCATCATGCCATTATAATTAATGATGCCGGCAATAAAAAACGTCTATTCTTTTATCGCTATAATCAATACCTAATTTGGGGATTAACTGCAGCCATTATTAATAAGTTGGCATTACAACTGGTTTAAAATAGGCAAAATATAAAAAGTCTTTTTATTTTACATTTTGTTCACTAGCACTAGTAAATTTCAAAAAAAACGATAAACTGGCAATCAATTACAACACGTTAATATTACAACTATAACATTTGGTATTAAGTGATTATTTTATCGGTTTTTATTTTTCAGGGGGTTCTTAGTGATCAGTGTTTTCGATATGTTTAAAGTCGGTATTGGCCCATCTAGTTCTCATACCGTTGGACCAATGAAAGCAGGTAAAGAATTTGTCGATCAATTGATCGAAAAAAATCTACTTTCCTCTGTTACTCGTATCGCTGTTGATATTTATGGCTCCCTTTCATTAACTGGAAAGGGGCATCATACTGACATCGCTATTATTATGGGTTTAGCGGGTAATTTACCAGCAACCGTTGATATTGAATCAATAACAGATTTTATTGCTAATGTTGAGCAAACTGAGCGTCTATCTTTAGCAAATACAAGCCATTATGTTGATTTTCCACGTCAAGGTGGAATAAATTTTCATTATAATAATTTACCATTACACGAAAATGGCATGACCATTACCGCTTTCAATAATAATAACAAAATTTTTACTAAAACTTATTATTCGATAGGTGGTGGGTTTATTGTTGATGAAGAAAATTTTGACCAACAAACTTCTACTAATAAAGCAGTACCTAATTCTTATAACTCAGCAGCTGAACTGCTACTTCATTGTAAAACAACCGGTTTATCGGTTTCTAATCTTGTGATGAAAAACGAATTAGCGCTGCATACGAAAGAAGAAATTGATCACTATTTTGCTAATATTTGGCATACCATGCAGGCCTGCATTGCTCCAGGACTGAATACTGAAGGTATTTTACCCGGTCCTCTTCGCGTCCCTCGCCGCGCACCGGCATTACATCGCATGTTGACTGCATCTCAAAAACTGTCTAATGATCCAATGGATATCGTTGATTTGATTAATATGTTTGCATTAGCGGTTAACGAAGAAAATGCCGCCGGTGGTCGCGTGGTAACCGCACCAACTAATGGTGCCTGTGGCATAATTCCAGCTGTCTTATCTTACTATGATCACTGTATTGAACCTGTTACACCAGCACTTTATAGCCGTTACTTTTTAGCTTCAGGGGCGATTGGTATTCTTTACAAGATGAATGCCTCTATATCAGGTGCCGAAGTTGGCTGCCAAGGAGAAGTCGGCGTTGCCTGTTCAATGGCCGCTGCTGGGCTAGCTGAATTACTAGGTGGCAATCCTGAACAAGTCTGTATAGCAGCTGAAATTGGTATGGAGCATAATTTAGGGCTAACCTGTGACCCGGTTGCGGGACAAGTTCAAGTCCCTTGCATTGAACTTAACGCAATTGCGTCAGTTAAAGCGATTAATGCGGCAAGAATGGCACTACGCAGAACAAGTGAACCACGCATTTCTTTAGATAAAGTCATCGAAACCATGTATGAAACAGGTAAAGATATGAATGCTAAATACCGTGAAACTTCTCGTGGCGGTTTAGCTATTAAAGTCCAATGTGATTAATGTAGCATACACCTTAAAATATATTTTTTTTCATTTAATAACCCTTAATATAGAAAGGGTTATTTTTATTTATCACACTTCTTCCTATTCAATTAGTTAAAAAATCTCCCCTAGATTAAAGTACAGTTTATATTCATAGAATTACTAATTAAAATTTATTATTATTTCACACAGGATAATAACAACTATAACAAAATTAAATTGATTGATAAAATTTATCTTTCTCTAAATATATTGATACGTATTTTAAATTTTCTGATCACTGGCATATTTTTTCTTATATTTAAATGATAGTCTATAAAATTATTAATTAGTTTCAATTATGGTTAATACTTATAACATGAAAAACTATTCATACCAGTGATTATTTGATTGTATTCATCCGTTAACGGAGAGTACACTCTAATAATTATTTTTATTATTTAATCTACTTCTAAGGGGAAAAGTAGTGAGTGTAGCTATTATAATTAGCACTCATGGTGTTGCTGCAAAACAGTTGCTCATGACCGCTGAAATGTTGATTGGCGAACAACAAAATGTCGCTTATATCGATTTTGTTCCAGGTGAAAACGCTGATATATTAATTGAAAAATATAATCAAAAGCTTAATGAGCTCGATGTTTCTCAAGGTGTGTTATTTTTGGTAGATATGTGGGGAGGCAGTCCATTTAACGCCGCTAGTCGCATTATCGAAAGTAAAGATAAAGACAAATATGATATAGTTACCGGTGTTAACGTCCCCATGCTAGTTGCGACGTTACTATCCCGTGATGACGATCCTACCTTTAGTGAATTAGTTAGCACTGCTATTGAAACGGGTCGCAGTGAAATTAAAGCACTAAATAGTCTACAGACTAGCAATAAACCGCAAAATTCACCGACGCCAACTCCCCCATCACAGGTAGCCAATTCAGCTGCACAAGGTCATATGTTCATTGCCCTTGCTCGAATTGATGACCGTTTAATTCATGGTCAAGTAGCTACTCGCTGGACTAAAGAGACAAAAGTTAAGCGTATTATCGTAGTAAGTGATGAAGTTGCTAAAGATCATGTTCGTTCAACTTTATTAAAGCAGGTGGCGCCACCGGGTGTAACTGCACATGTAATCGATATAGCAAAATGTATTCGTGTCTATAATAATCCTAAGTATGCCGGTGAACGCGTTATGCTGTTATTTACCAATCCCACAGACGTTTTACGCATTGTAGAAGGCGGCGTCGAAATAAAGTCTGTCAATATTGGTGGCATGGCCTACCGTGATGGTAAAACCCAGGTTAACAATGCGATCTCGATCGATAATGAGGATATTGAGGCTTTTAATCAATTATCTAAACGGGGCATTGAACTTGAAGCACGTAAAGTTTCAAGTGACAACAAACTGGATATGTTAACTCTCATCAAAAAAGCAAAAAGCTGAGTTTTCTTTTTTGGTTATACATTCACGACTTAAAAATAGATTCACCAACGTTGTTGGTTACAGGAGATAAACAATGGAACTTACCGTTGTTCAAATCATACTCGTTTTCCTTGTTGCCTGTATTGCAGGTATGGATTCTATTCTAGATGAATTCCAATTCCATCGCCCTTTAATTGCTTGTACCCTAATTGGCCTTGTTCTCGGTGATCTAAAAACAGGGATAATTATCGGTGGTACACTGGAAATGATCGCCCTCGGGTGGATGAATATCGGGGCAGCCGTAGCACCTGATGCTGCACTCGCCTCAATTATTTCTACCATTCTAGTTATTGCCGGCGGACAAGATATTGGTACCGGTATTGCTTTGGCGATCCCATTAGCTGCTGCAGGTCAAGTATTGACCATTATTGTTCGGACACTCACTGTTGCATTTCAACATGCCGCTGATCGTGCCGCGCAATCTGCCAATTTACGTGCATTAACAACAATTCACATCTCAGCCCTGTTACTACAGGCGATGCGTATTGCTATTCCTGCTCTAATTGTTGCTATCTCTGTTGGTACCTCAGAAGTCCAACATCTACTAGATTCCATTCCTGAGGTTGTGACTAAAGGATTGAACATTGCTGGTGGTATGATCGTTGTTGTCGGTTACGCAATGGTGATTAACATGATGCGCGCAGGTTATCTGATGCCATTTTTCTACTTGGGCTTTGTAACTGCGGCATTTACCAATTTCAACCTAGTTGCTTTAGGCGTTATTGGTATTGTAATGGCGATCCTCTATATTCAACTCAGTCCAAAATACAACCAATCACAAGTTGCTAATTCGCAAAATAATGGCAATAGCGACTTAGATAATGAATTAGATTAATTAAGGAATGGAATAATGGCAGATACAACTTCAGCAAACCAAAAAAAGCTTACTGCTGGTGATATTCGCGGAGTTTTCTTACGTTCCAATCTTTTTCAAGGATCTTGGAACTTTGAGCGCATGCAAGCACTTGGTTTTTGCTTTTCAATGATTCCCGTGATCCGTCGTTTATATCCTGAAAATAGCGAAGAACGTAAACAAGCAATTAAGCGCCATCTAGAGTTTTTTAATACCCATCCGTATGTTGCAGCACCGGTTTTAGGCGTCACCATGGCGATGGAAGAACAAAGAGCTAATGGTGCAGATATCGATGATGGTGCAATTAATGGTATTAAAGTTGGCTTAATGGGCCCCTTGGCAGGTGTTGGAGACCCTATTTTTTGGGGCACAGTACGTCCAGTTTTTGCAGCATTAGGTGCAGGAACTGCGATGTCAGGTAGTCTACTAGGACCATTGCTATTTTTTATTTTGTTCAATTTAGTTCGTTTACTCACACGTTATTACGGTGTCAGCTATGGTTACAAAAAAGGGCTTGATATTGTTCATGACATGGGAGGTGGCTTTCTACAAAAAATGACCGAAGGCGCCTCTATTTTGGGACTATTTGTGATGGGTGCATTAGTTAATAAATGGACCAATGTTAATATCCCGTTAGTTGTATCCGAGATAAAAAATCTAGAGACGGGCGAGGTCACAATCACTACCGTACAGACAATATTAAATCAATTAATGCCTGGTCTAGTACCTTTACTATTAACATTTGGCTGTATGTGGTTATTACGGCGTAAAGTTAATCCATTATGGATCATTGTTGGTTTCTTTATCCTTGGTATTGTTGGCTACTGGGCAGGATTTTTAGGCTAAGATACTCGATATTTTAATTGCCGATTACGGGAGGTTGCAGCCTCCCGTTTTTAATTTTATCTTTACAGCAGAGTAATAATCGATGGGAGTGTTTGCTCATGAATATGAACAATATTGTCTTGACTATCTTGATTCTACTAATGCTAACTTATGCTATCTATGAAGAATTGATTGTTAATTTGTTAAATGGAAAAACAAAATTAAAAATAAAGTTAAGGCGCAGAAATAGAATTGATGCCGTTATTTTTATTATACTTATCGCAATTGTTATTTATCATAATATTATTCAACATGGTAGTCAGTTTACAACCTATTTATTAATGATCACAGTTCTTATTGCTATTTACTTAACATTCATTCGTTACCCTAAGCTTTATTTTAAAGATAAAGGTTTTTATTATAATAATGTTTATATATTATACGATCATATTAAAACAATTAATTTATCTAAAGATGGAATATTAATAGTCGGTTTGGCAAAAAGAAAAATTTATATTGCTGTTAAACAGTTTGATGATTTAGATAAAATCTACAACTTTTTGCTTAATAATAAATAACATTCTTAATCTTTATTATATAGTTAATTAACGATAATTATTATTTTTATTAAATGGCATTAATTGATAAAATAATAAAAATTTAAATAATTGCCTTTTATTATTTTTATGATATCTTTTGCTATGTGTCATTGGGGAGTAGCCTGTTCTAAATAAAATTGTCGTTTAGAAATTTCATGTCAACATACTCGTTATGTTATAGTAACGTGGCATGAATACCTGACAAGGTTGGCAAGACCATAGGCATATTTTTACTCAAGGTTGGAAGTAAAAATATGTGTATGGATAACTATCCAACTGAGACAGTATAATGAACTTATACACCACCTTAGCTTTATCACTCGCATTATCCATGGATGCATTTGCTGTATCAGTTTGCAAAGGTGCTACCTTATTTAATCCCTCTTTACGTGAAGCAATAAGAACGGGCCTTATCTTTGGCGTAATTGAGGCCATAACACCCATTATTGGCTGGTGTTTAGGACTATTAGCCAGTCAATATGTTATAAAGTGGAATCATTGGATAGCGTTTGGTTTATTATTTATATTGGGTAGCCAAATGATATATCAAAGCTACCATCGCGCTAAAAACAATAACAAATCTCCTCTTATCCACTATCACAATTCTTTTACCCTTATTACTACCGCCATCGCAACTAGCCTGGATGCAATGGCCATTGGCGTTAGTCTGGCTTTTTTGCAAATTAATATCATCCATACAGCGATGACAATCGGACTAATGACCATGATTATGGCAACACTTGGGATATTATTAGGTCGTTATATTGGTCCATTATTAGGAAAAACAGCCGAAATGATGGGTGGTGTTACGCTAATTATGATTGGATTTAGTATAATTTATCAACATATTTAATTTATTAAATAATTCGCTCCAATGTTTTTTTAATGCTTTTATTATGTTAGAAAAATAATAAATAAGAGACACTAAACAATAAGAATTTTTACTATTTCTAACAAAAATTATTAATTGAAATACTCTTTAATGTATAATATTTATTAAAAAATGATAAACTATTTAATAGTTTAATTTCATTTTTTTAAAATAAAACGGAATATATTATAGATTAATAATAATTATTATTAGCAATTAGAAATGGCATTTTTTGCCTATCTATAAATATCAAAAATCATAAAATAGAATTTATAAATAAATGAATGATTCTTTACAGCTAGGCTATTTACCCACTGATTGTGGAAGGTGAACATGTCGGAAAATGTAATCAATGATATTGTTAATTGGTTAGAGAGCCAATTACAACGAAATGAAGGCATTAAGATTGATACCATTGCTAATAAAAGTGGTTATTCTAAATGGCATTTACAACGGATCTTTAAGCAATTAAAAGGTTGCACCTTAGGTGAATATGTTCGTAAACGTCGTTTACTTGAAGCAGCCAGGCTATTACGAGAAGATAAATTTTCTATTTTGGATATAGCTCTACAATACGGTTTTAGCTCCCAAGCAACATTTACTCGCATTTTTAAAAAACATTTTAATACTACACCGGCTAAATTTCGTCAAAATGGGCAGTTACCCGATTTTAATCAATTTATGGACTAAGCTAAAATTTTTAATTATTCATTGCTATATGCCAGTCTAAATACTGGCTTTATGTCCTGTCTACAATAAAATTCGCATGAATATTTGTTTAGCTAGCAATGAGTGCTAATAATTAATAATGACTAACTTTATTCATGTTATTTCATTAACCAACCAATTTTCTAATTGTATAAGTTGCTGATTAAGATCTGGATATTGAACCTGTATCTCCGCGATTATCTCCTTAATTGTTGCTGGTTGGTATTTTTTCCCAATCAACTTTTGACTAAAAAGCTCCAATGGCGATGGATCTAAACTATCAGTATAAATTTTACTAGCTGAAATTTTGCCTTTATCAATATCAAAATAAAGTTCAACGCCACCCCAAACAAATCGTGTGTCAAGTATATGACTAAAAGTCGGCGCTTGGCCAAAATTCCATTCCCAACTAGATTGCTTAGCATAAACGTCAATAAAACCGGGTAAATCAGGCATGTTAGTTGGCGAAATTATTTCTGCCTTCACTACTTCACCATAATAGTTGAAAAAATTGTTTGCGAAAGCGTTACAAACTTTTTGATGAGTAATGCCGGCATCAATTTCAGCTAAGTTCATTACCCTAGAACGCACAGAAGTAATACCTTTGCTAATCAACTTTTTTGGATCTGGATTTAAATAACTGGCTAATCGATTTAAATCCGTATTAATGAGTAAAGTACCATGATGAAAACCGCGATCATGAGTTTCAAAATAAGCTGATCCTGAAATTTTACGCTCGCCATGTGCGGAACGAATAACTAAATCATTTCGACCAGCTACTTGAGCAATAACCCCAAGCTCAGCTAACCCTGCAATAATAATTTGGGTTGAAACTGTTTTATTATAAGCGGGTTTACCTGCCATAAAGGTAAAACAGCTATTTCCTAAATCATGAAAAACCGCACCACCACCACTTCGGCGGCGAGCTAATTTAACCCCATCTTGTACCATTTTTCGGGTATTACACTCTTTCCATGGATTTTGTGCTCGTCCAATAACGACTGTATCATTATTGCGCCAAAGAAACATAACCCGTTGCTTGACTGACATTTGACGAAAAATAGCCTCTTCGACTGCCAAATTAAACCAGGGATCAAATGATTCAGAAATAAGAAGACGTATTGAAGCCATATAAATTTTGCCAGCCTATATTCATTTTTCTACAGCTAAAGACGAAAAAGTTATTATAATTAAAAATGACATTTAAATACGACGTGCTTGCCAGAAAACCTTGCGCCAGTAGGTATTATTCAATGAAGAGCGAATAACGCCTTTACTGGTTGATGCATGAATAAAAGTATTATCTGTATCATAAATACCTACATGTAAGCCATTTTCACCAGAACCCGTTTTAAAAAAAACCAGATCGCCCGGCATGAGTTCCTCAATATCAATACGAGTACCATATGTTGTTTGGGCTACTGTCGTACGCGGTAATTGAATAGCAAAACGGTCACTAAAAGTTCGATAAACAAATCCTGAACAATCAATTCCACTTGATGCTAAACCACCATACCGATATGGCGTACCATACCATTGTAATAGTTGCTCCTTTAGTTGAGCGATGGTCATAATAGGATCAGAAAGTTGGGTTTTTAATGGCGGAGCGGTTCTATTCACTGAAGAGGAACAGCCAATTAAGGCTAGATAAAATAAAAAAAGTAGGTGTTTAATTCTGATTAGCATAAAGCACCTTTATCGCTTTAAGATAACTAAATGACTTTAATCAGCGTTTAATAAAAAAACAAGTTTTTATTAATGGGTGATCTTTATTTTTAGCAAACGCTGTCGATTAAAATAAATATCCTACACACTTTTTTGTTTTATTACCGTTTTACTTCAGGCCGAGAAATAATCCAAATACCGAACAAAATTAATAGCACACCCACAAATTTAACTAATGTTGCCGATTCATTAAACCAAGGCAATGTGACCGCTAATAAATAAACAAATACATAGCTTAAACTAATTAGTGGATAAGCTTTACTTAAAGCTAAAAATCTCAAGGCTAATAGCCAACAAACCATAGAAATAGCATAGCCAATTAAACCGACAAAAATCAGCCCAAACGC
The DNA here is from genome assembly GCF_004768525.1 of Arsenophonus nasoniae. Classification (NCBI taxonomy): domain Bacteria; kingdom Pseudomonadati; phylum Pseudomonadota; class Gammaproteobacteria; order Enterobacterales; family Morganellaceae; genus Arsenophonus; species Arsenophonus nasoniae. The sequence goes on along the minus strand of NZ_CP038613.1, from coordinate 1,588,026 downwards.
AGGGAGATTTTCAAATAACCAATTAACATTCATCCATTGATGATTTAATTTAAACTCAGGTAATAAAGTTACGCCAGCTTTTAGACAAAGCTGAGAGAAAGTGATCAATATTACGCTGATGATACCCCAAAAATAACCTTTCATATATTTAATAAAACAATACCCAGCATGATAATAAATACACCTATCCAATGTTTTATACTGATCTTTTCTTGATAGATAAATTGCCCTATCAAGGTAACGATAACAAAGTTAAAACTTAGCATCGGATAAGCAATACTAAGCGGTAAAATTTGTAATAATTTAAGCCAAAATAGCATGGCTAACGCGAGCAAAATAATAGCTATTACTAGCCATTTAAAGACTAAACTATTTTTTGTCGGCAAACCACTTTGCCAATATATAACCGCTTGTTTTTGACAAACTTGCCCAAAGCAAGTTAACAGGCTAACAATTATCAATAATAAAAAATGTGTCATGGCTGCTGATAATAAGTCATTATTGCCATTCTTGAATTGCGAACCACATGATCAGGCTTAGGAATATCATCAGGCAGACCTTCATTTCTACGTAATAAAAGCACCACTGAAATTTGTCCTTCTTTCCGTGACTGGCTAAGCCATTTAGCAAAATTAGCTTGTTTGATTAAGCGATATTCACTATCAGGATAATTCAAACCGTATCTTAATTCACCTGATCTTTCATATAAATAAATATTACCTCGATGTAATTCCCATGCCAGGCCTCCACTTACTCCAACATTATCCGCTAGCACAAATTTACTTTGTTCCAACAAAGAAATATTTTGCCTAATTAATTGTTGTGGCAATTTAGAATCGATAGTATCTTGCGGTAATGCATAACCTATCGTTAAGCTCAAAGCTAGAGAACATGCCGCCCCCCACAACCAATACCTAGCATTGGATATTAGGCTAAAATAGCCAATAATCAGCCAAATACAAAAAACAGTGATGCCTAATGCCAGTTTGGGCCATTCCGCTGGGCTATATAGAGGATGATCAACAAATAACCCCACAATAATCAAAGTAATAATTGCCAATATGCCAAATGTGATATTGGTAAATCCGTTAAATTTAAGTGGGACTAGATTGCGATTTTTAACACAATCAACCGCATATTTGGCCATCATTAATGCAAGCGGTGCCATCACTGGCAACATATAAGTGAGTAATTTACCTTTAGCAATACTAAAAAATAGGAAAGGGACAATAAACCAGCACAGCAGAAAAAACATTTCCGGTTTGATTTTTCGTTCCTGCCAACTCTTAAATAATGCCCCAGGTAAAAGCCCTAACCAGGGTATTACACCAAGTAAAATGATTGGAATATAAAACCAAAAAGGGGCTTTATGTTGAGCATCTTCTGATGAAAAGCGTTGAATATGTTCTACCCAGAAAAAGTAATGCCAATAATCGGGTTCATATTTATTAATAGCTAATGCCCAGGGAAGGCTTATCAATGCCGCACTGATTATTGCTATGCCACCAAATTTGAGTATCTCAGTAAAACGTTTTTGATAAAGCATAACTGGCAGCATGACGATCACCGGAATAGCTAACGCTAAAAAACCCTTAGTCATGAAGGCCATACCACAGGTAAGCCCCATAACGGCCCAGGCAAGTAACTTTGCAGCCACCGTTGATGCTTTTAATAACCAAAAACAACATAGCATACAAGCAGTCAGCCACATGGTGAGCATTGGATCGAGTACGCTGTAAGTGCCAACCGCAAATACCAAAAACATCGAAACATACATTAAAGTAGCAACAAACGCGACACTTCGATTACGCCACATTATCATTGCTAACCAGTAAACTAAGCCGGCGCTGATCATAGTTGAAAACACAGCACCAAAACGGACAGCAAAATTAGTATCACCAAAGATCATTTGACTGATATTATTTATCCAATATCCGGCCACTGGCTTTTCAAAATAGCGAATATTAAGCAAATAAGGCACAATCCAATCGCATCGAAGCAACATTTCTCGACTAATTTCTGCGTAACGCGTTTCATCAGGCTGCCAGAGCAATCGACTATTTAACGGCACTAAATAAGTAAAAATGAAAAAAAGTGCTAATAAAAAAGCACCTGTTTTCTGTAACTGTTTAGTTAACATCAAGCACTATACCTCGTGTTGACACCCTAGCCAGCCTTCACGACCTGGAAAAGATGAACGAATAATTTTTCCTAGTGGTAAAGAATCTATATCATTTGGTATTAATTCACGCAATGGACAAAATACCATTTGTTCTGCAATCATTCTCTCTAATAAATTCTCAAATTGCATCGATTTAGACATACCTTCCACTTCAGTATGAATAGTATAAACAGACGTTCCTACATCTTCCTGCATCGCGTTAATAATAAAATCATTAAAATTTTCATCTTTAACCAACGTGCCAACAACTTCATCATAAGTTGGTAGTGTCACTGGAATTTGTAGGGTACCAATTGAACCATCAGCCAAAATAGGACGAAAAGGATGGGTACCTCGACAATCACTATTATAGTCAAATTTAAAATTTTCTTTCGCCGTTAATACACGTTCATCGGCACGCCAACCTGCTACAGCTGTACATTTCACACTAGCGCCCGTTACGGCTTCAAGCGCATCCACACCTAATTTAATTTGTTCGACCAATTTAGTTCTCGGCCATTTACCAACATTAGCTTGCCAGCCGTGATGATCCCATGCATGTAGCCCAACTTCATGACCTTCATCCAATGTTTGTTTCATTAAGTAACCTAGATCATTGGCAATTTTTTTACCTGACCAGGCTGTTCCGGCTAATAAAATATCCCAACCATACAGTGACGCGGCATTCGATCTTAACATTTTCCATAAAAATTTAGGTCGAAACAGGCGCCATAAATGGCGCCCCATATTATCTGGACCGACACTGAAAAAAAAACTGGCTCGAAGTTGATATTTAGCGAGCACTTTAAATAACTGTGGCACACCTTCTTTGGTACCTTGATAGGTATCTACATCAATTCTTAAGCCAATTTTCTTCATTATTTTTTACCTAATTCTTCCGCTGCAGCTTGTAAGAAGAAATCTAAAGTTTCATCAATAGTCTGCTTCATATCAATAGTTGGTTCCCAATCGAGCAAGCGACGCGCATTTTCAATGCGCGGTCTACGATGCTCAACATCTTGATATCCTTTACCATAATAACTACTACTTTCAATCTTTTTGAGACCAGCAAATGGAGGAAAGAGTTTACGTAACGGATGTTTTTCAAAACTGACAAGTAACATATCAGCTAATTGAGCAATACTTGCTTCATTGGTTGGATTACCAATATTGATAATTTGGCCATCGCATTTTTCATCTTTATTTTCAATAATACGAAATAATGCTTCAATACCATCTTTAATATCGGTGAAACAACGCTTTTGAGCGCCACCATCAACTAATTTTATCGGTGAACCCTCAACCAAATTTAAAATTAATTGGGTAATCGCCCTTGAGCTACCAATACGGGCAGAATGTAAACTATCGAGTCGTGGGCCCATCCAATTAAACGGTCTAAATAAGGTGAATTTCAACCCTTCTTTAGCACCATATGCCCAAATAACGCGATCCAATAACTGTTTAGAAACAGAATAAATCCAACGCTGTTTGTTAATTGGCCCCACAATTAAACGAGAGTTATCTTCATCAAATTCTTTATCATCACACATCCCGTAAACTTCAGAAGTCGATGGGAAAATAATACGTTTATTATATTTTACACAATAACGCACTATCTTTAAGTTTTCTTCAAAGTCTAATTCAAAAACTCTTAATGGATTACGGGTGTATTCAATCGGTGTTGCAATAGCAACCAGGGGCAAAATGATGTCGCATTTTTTAATATGATATTCAATCCACTCAGTATGAATACTGATATCACCTTCAACAAAATGAAAACGCTGATCATCACCAAAACGAGGATCATTAATAAAACGTGAAACAGCTGAAGAACTAATATCCAAGCCATAGATATCATAGTGTCCATCGGCTAATAAACGTTCGGTTAAGTGATTACCAATAAAACCATTCACCCCCAAAATTAAAACGCGCTTACGGCGTTTTACTTGTGCCGTCGGTTTTGCTCCAACACGCACACCTGTCACAATGCCCATTTCAGCCGCTAAACGCGATCCTTCAACGTATAAACCCGATCCACACTGGCCAGTTAGGATCTCAAGCACGCCTTGACCACAGGCTATTTGCAATGGCTCAGTAGAAATGATGGTACCCGGTAATTTATCATGTGATTTTTCTAACACACGGGCACGCCAGACAATCATCTTACTTTCAGCTAAATAGGTAAATGCACCCGGATATGGTTCGGTTACTGCTCGTATTAAGTTATTCACTTCAGTAGCAGATTTAGACCAATCGATTAAACCATCCTCAGCGCGACGACGGCCAAAATAAGTAGCCTGACTCTCATCTTGTGGTGTTGCTGAATAATCACCCATTTTAATTAATGGTAATGTATCAGCCAAGAGCTGTTCGGAAGCCTGACGAATTTTCTCATGTAACACTAATGCGGTATCTGTTGCATCAATGGCGACTTTTTTCTGTGCAATAATATCACCAGCATCTGCCTTAGCTATCATCTTATGGAGCGTGACACCAGTTTCTGTTTCGCCATTTAAAATAGCCCAATTAATTGGCACGCGACCACGATATTTTGGTAGTAAAGAACCATGTAGGTTGAAGGCACCTTTAGGGGCTAACGCCAATAATTCTTGACTAAGCATATGGCGATAGTAAAAAGAGAAAATGACATCAGGTTGCATTTTCTCAATACGTTCAATCCAAAGTGAATGATTGACATTTTCCGGCGCAAATACAGGCAAGCCCAGCTCAGCCCCCAAGCGTGCAACTGAGGAAAAGAAATGATTCTCTTTAGGATCATCTGTATGTGTAAAAACAGCCTGAATTTCAAAGCCCGCCTTCTTTAGCGCCTTTAATCCCACACAACCAATATCATGGTAAGCAAAAACAATAGCTTTCATTATTTTTTTTCCTGATTTTCGTCAGTATCTTGATGAATACCAACTATCTTTTGAATGAAGTAACGGGGTCGGGCACGAACATCATTGTACATTCTGCCAATATATTCACCGAGTAATCCCATGGCGATAAACTGCGCACCAATAAATATGAATAGAATAGCAAACAGCGTAAAAACACCCTCTGCAGCCCACATTGCACCAAAAATAAGACGTAAGATAATTAGCAGAACCGCCAATAAAAATCCACTTGCCGCAATAAAACTACCAACAACACTCAATAAACGTAACGGAGTCGTTGTTAAGCAAGTGAGTAAATCAAACATTAAATTTATGAGCTTCATAAAGCTATATTTGGAATCACCAAACTCACGTTCTGCATGGGCAACATCAATTTCGATCGTTCTTCTAGCAAACGTATTTGCTAAGATGGGAATAAATGTACTACGTTCATGACACTGTAGCATCGCGTTAATAATATTACGCCGATACGCACGTAACATGCAGCCATAATCGCCCATGGTGCGCCCTGTTGCTTTGGTAATCATGACATTAATGATTTTCGACGCTGTTTTACGAAACCAAGAATCTTGCCGATTCATCCGTCTGGTACCGACTACGTCATAGCCCTGTTCTGCAACCTGTACCAAATTTGGAATCTCTTCAGGTGGATTTTGTAAATCAGCATCTAACGTGATCACAAGATCGCCGGTTGCCTGTTTAAAACCCGCCATAATGGCAGAATGTTGTCCATAATTACGATTTAAAATTACGGCAATAACATGATTTGCCCAATTTTCAGCCGCAGCTATTAGCAAGTTAGCGGAATTATCAGCACTACCATCATCAACTAAAATTAATTCATATGGCTGTTTCAATCTCTGACAAGCAGCCAATGTTCTTTCCAATAATTGGGGTAAACTTTGCTCTTCGTTATAAATAGGGATAACGATAGAAACTTTCTTTATTTCTTCAAAATCATTTTGAAAAGGCACTATTTCAGCTCCGAAAAAATTTCATTAATAGCAGCAACAACGCGATCAACATCTTGAGCGCGCATATCAGGGAATAGTGGTAATGAACATAAGGTAGCCGAGTTCCATTCAGAATTAGGTAGAGAAAGTGATGGATAATGTTTTCTATAATATTTCTGCGTATGAGCCGCTCGGAAATGCAAACCTGTACCAATATTCCTCTCTTTTAAGCGTTCCATAAAACTATCTCGGTTAATACCACAGATTGTTTCATCAACTCGCACCATAAACAGATGATTGGCATGCAAATGGGGATAATCAGGCACATTCAGCATTTTTAACGGCAGCTTGCTAAGCGCTTGTCGATAATAGGCAACAAGCTCAGCACGACGTTTATTTATCTGTGCTAATTTTTTTAACTGAACAACTGCGATTGCAGCATGGATATCAGAAAGATTATATTTAAATCCAGGTTCAACAACTTCAGCTTGTGGCTTACGACCTTGTATTTGTCGATCGAAGGCATCTACACCTAAACCATGAAACTTTAAACATCGCAAGCGTGTCGCTAAGGCATCATCATCGGTAGCAACTAAACCACCCTCGGCACAAGTAATATTTTTAATTGCATGAAATGAAAAAATAGCCGTGCCTTGTTGCCCAATCCATTCATTTTGATATTGAGTACCTACCGCATGAGCAGCATCCTCGATCAATGCGATGTTATTTCTTTGTGCAATTTCACGTAACGCGTTAAGATCGCATGGCGCACCAGCATAATGTACCGGAATAATCGCTTTTGTCTTAGGGGTAATTGCCTGCTCAACAACATCAGGCTGAACCATTAAAGTATCACGATCAACATCAATCATGATTGGATGAGCCCCTAACAAGGTGATCATATTAATAGTTGAAACCCATGTTAATGAGGGGGTAATAACTTCATCTCCAGGACCAATTCCTAAGGCCATAAGCGTTATATGCATACCCGCTGTTGCTGAACAAAAAGCAATTGCATGCTGACAACCAAACTTGTGGCGAAAGTCTTCTTCGAGTTGATGATTTTGCGGCCCAGTGGTGATCCAACCAGAACGTAAGACCTTTTCTACCGCCCGGATCTCTTCGTCACCTATTGCTGGGCGAGAAAAAGGAAGAAAATCATTCATGAGATTAACCTACTAGCAATTCATCTAATATTTTTTTAGAGTTAGTTGTTTATAATATCATAAAATAGCTTAACTACACATCAACATGACAATAACTTTCTAATATAACTAGTTAGAACGCATTTACTTAATAAATGCATAAAGCTTAAACTCTGCCTTAAGTTACTCAAGTAGAATAGAAAACTAATTGATTCCCTAAAAATTCTTATTAATAAAAAAGTAACCCAATAACAAAAATAAGTGCATTTAAAATTATTATTAACGTAACTTTTACCAATAAAATTGTTTGACTTGCTAAAAACTCGTATAACTCATCTATCAACGATATCTTTATTTTTTAAGATTACTTTGACATAAATAAATAATAAAAAAGCCGCTTTAGCGGCTTTTTTGCATATAATAATTCATTATTTATGAGGCTTTATCTTTTCAACTCGGCCTTTCAACTTTTGCCCTGGTCGAAAAGTCACCACTCGACGAGCAGTGATGGGAATATCTTCTCCAGTCTTTGGATTTCGACCTGGACGTTGACTTTTATCACGCAGATCAAAATTACCAAACCCTGACAGTTTCACCTGCTCCCCATTTTCCAATGAACGACGAACTTCTTCAAAGAAAAGTTCAACTAGGTCTTTCGCATCACGTTTGCTTATACCTAGTTTTTCGAACAGACTTTCTGACATTTCAGCTTTTGTAAGCGCCATAGGTTTAGTCCCTCAAGGATGCTTGGAATCGCCGTTTTAACGCAGCAACACATTTATCAACAGTTGCGGCAATCTCTTCTTCTTCCAGAGTACGATTTGTATCCTGCAAGATTAAGCTAATAGCAAGGCTCTTATAACCTTCCGCTACACCTTTACCACAGTACACGTCAAACAAGTTTATGCCAACTATATGATTTATGCCAATTTTCTTGCATTCAGCCAATACATCCGCCGTTGCTACCTCTTCTGGTACTACAACAGCAATATCTCGTCGATTGGCAGGGAAACGTGAAATCATATTTGCTTTAGGGATAACGCGCTCGGCAACAGTATCCCACAGCAATTCAAAAACAAGTGTTCTACCATTCAAATCTAGCTTATTTTCCAGTTCTGGATGAATAACACCTACATATCCAATATAATTATTATTCAGATAAATCCCAGCGCTTTGACCGGGATGAAGTGCAGGATTCGAGTGAGCCTTATAAATAATATTGTCTAACTTTCCGGTTAATTCCAGTATTGCTTCAACGTCACCTTTTATATCAAAAAAATCAACAGCACGTTTTTCTTGTAACCAGTGCTCTTCATAACGATTGCCAGTAATCACGCCTGCTAACATCAATTCTTGCCGAATACCATGTTCTGCTGATGGATCCGGCAGAAATCGTAATCCAGTTTCAAACAGTCGAATACGATTTTGTTGGCGATTTTGATTGTAAATTACTGTCATTAATAAGCCTGGCAATAATGAAAGCCGCATTGCCGACATATCCGTTGAAATAGGATCAGGTAAAATCATCGCATCGGAATCTGGATGCAGCAGTTGCTGAATTTTAGGATCAACAAAACTGTAGGTAATCGCTTCATTGTAACCACGATCAATTAATAACGTTTTCACTCGTTTTAATGGCAGAACGGATTCACAACGAGGGGTCATGACTAAATCAGCACGTAACGGTACATTGGGTATATTATTATAACCATAAACACGAGCGACTTCTTCAATCAAATCTTCTTCAATTTGCATATCAAAACGCCAAGATGGAGCAACCACTTGCCAACTATCTTGCTTACCAATCACTTGGCAACCTAAGCGTTCAAGGATCTGAGTAACATTAATATCCGGGATACTATGACCAATTAAACGATCTAGTTTTAGTCGAGTCAGGGTTATTTTTGCCCCTTTTGGTAAGCTAGTTTGATGGCTAACATCAATAATATTTCCAGCATCACCACCACAAATTTCAAGGATTAACTGGGTTGCGCGTTCCATGGCTTTATATTGCAGCTGTGGATCGACACCCCGTTCAAAACGGTGTGAAGCCTCAGTATGAAGACCATAATTACGCGCTCGACCAGCAATTGTTAACGGATCGAAAAAAGCACTCTCTAACAAAATATTGGTGGTATTTTGATTGACACTAGAGTGCTTGCCGCCAAAAATTCCGGCAATTCCTAAGGCACCTTTCTCATCGGCGATGACTAAAGTATCTTGCTTCATAGTCACTTCACTGTCATCAAGCAAAACTAATGTTTCATCCTGTTTCGCCATGCGAACAATTATCGCGCCATTTAAACGATCAAGATCATAAGCATGTAAGGGCTGACCTAACTCTAACAACACAAAATTAGTAATATCAACCACAGGATCAATAGCACGGATCCCTCCACGGCGTAATTTTTCTTTCATCCAAATAGGGGTTGACGCTGTAATATCAATGCCTTTTATTACTCGGCCTAAAAAACGGGGGCACGCCATAGGCGCTTCCACCCGAATAGGAAAAACGCTAGCATCAGTGCCTTTAACTGGTTCAATCTTTTTCGTATTTAACGCAAGGTTATTGATAGCGGCAATATCGCGTGCGATACCTAAAATACTTAAACAATCAGCACGATTTGGCGTCAAACTTACTTCGAAAATATGGTCATCAAGTTGCAAGTAATTACGAATATCGATACCAATAGGCGCATCGTGTGGTAGCTCAATAATGCCTGCATGATCATTAACAATAGCAAGTTCTGAATAAGAACAAAGCATACCCTCAGAAAGCTCACCGCGTAGTTTTGTTGCTTTTATTTTAAAATTATCGGGTAACACTGCGCCAATGGTTGCCACAGCAACTTTTAATCCTTGACGGCAATTGGGTGCTCCACAGACAATATTGAGTAACTGTTCAGCCCCAATATTAACCTTTGTTAACCGCAATTTATCTGCATTAGGATGTTGTACACATTCAACAATCTCACCGACTAACACACCTTGGAATTGACCGGCGACAGGTTTAACATCATCAATCTCCAAACCCGCCATCGTCATTTGCTCTGATAAGGCTTCACTGCTTATTGCTGGATTTACCCATTCACGTAACCAAAATTCACTCAATTTCATGTGATAATCCTGCCTTATCTAAATTGTTTAAGAAAACGAAGATCATTTTCAAAAAAAGCACGTAAATCGGTCACACCATACCGTAACATCGTTAAGCGCTCCATTCCCATCCCAAAGGCAAAACCAGAATATAAGTCAGGATCAATACCAACATTGCGTAATACATTTGGATGTACCATGCCACAACCTAACACTTCTAACCATTTACCATTTTTACCCATTACATCGACTTCAGCTGAAGGTTCAGTGAATGGAAAATAGGATGGTCGAAAACGAACCCGGGTTTTTTCTTCAAAAAAATGATTTAAAAAGTCATGTAGTGTACCTTTTAAATTGGTAAAACTAATATTTTTATCAACAATCAAGCCTTCTGTTTGGTGGAACATTGGCGTATGAGTTTGATCATAATCATTTCGGTACACACGACCAGGGGCAATAATACGAATCGGTGGTTGTTTACCTTTCATTGTGCGAATTTGAACACCTGAAGTTTGGGTGCGTAATAGACGCGTAGTATCAAACCAAAAAGTATCATGTGAAGCTCGAGCAGGATGGTGGGCAGGGATATTTAAAGCATCAAAATTGTGATAATCATCTTCTATTTCAGGACCGGAAACAACAGTAAAACCAAGTTCGCCAAAGAATTCTTCAATACGATCAATGGTACGGGTTACTGGATGAAGACTACCATTTTCAGTTTGGCGACCTGGTAATGAAATATCGATTTTCTCTGCCGCTAATCGAGCATTCAATAACACATTTTCTAACTGCTCTTTACGCATATTCAATGAATGCTGAACTTCTTGTTTTGCTTGATTAATAACGGCTCCTGCTGCAGGGCGTTCTTCTGCAGGTAGATCACGCAACGTTGACATCTGTAGTGTTAAATGGCCTTTTTTACCTAAAAACTCAACACGCATTGAATCCAACGCAGCAACATCCTGAGCTTTTTCTATGGCTGCTTTTGCTTGCGCAACCAACTCGACGAGATGTGGCATTGTTCCCTCTTCTTACGACCCTTTGGCCTAATCATTGTTGAAAATAAATTTTTTTAGCAATTACTAACAAAAAAGCCTCCATTTGGAGGCTTATCGCAGTTTTTCGTTTCTTTTCTTAAATACGCGAAAGCCCCAAATTTTAGGTGCTAAAATAAAAAAAGAAACGAAAAAAAACAATTTTCATCTTCAAGCAGCTATTCATAAAATAACTCTTATTTATAATATATCGGTTCATCGATAATAAAAAAGAGGGAGCTAAGCCCCTCTTAATTTAACAGATTTAAGCTAACGCGCTTTTTGCTTTCTCGACTAATGCTGCAAATGCAACTTTATCAAAAACAGCAATGTCAGATAAGATCTTACGGTCAATCTCAATTGAGGCTTTTTTCAGGCCATTAATGAAACGACTATAAGACAAACCATTCTGACGAGCAGCGGCGTTAATACGTGCGATCCATAATTGACGGAACTGACGCTTACGCTGACGACGGTCACGATAAGCATACTGACCAGCTTTAATTACTGCCTGGAAAGCAACACGATAAACACGCGAACGGGCACCATAGTAACCTTTCGCTTGCTTTAATATTTTTTTGTGACGTGCGCGGGCTATTACACCACGTTTTACGCGAGCCATACATTTCTCCTATCACTTCGAATCAAATTCGATAATCTTAAACTAAAAACTCAAACTTATGCGTATGGCAAACAAGCCACTACCAAACCCAGATCACCTTTAGAAACCATGGTCTTTGGTCGTAAATGACGCTTACGCTTAGTTGACTTTTTAGTCAGAATATGACGAAGGTTAGCATGCTTACGCTTAAAACCACCACTGGCAGTTTTTTTAAAACGTTTTGCCGCACCACGTACTGTTTTAATCTTTGGCATTTTAAATATCCACTTCGCATTGTTAATTATAACTAACTAGCTAGGCGAATAGTTTTCCATCTAAATAGAACACTATTACTTGGTTGCCTAACTATTTCTTTTTCGGTGCAAGCACCATGATCATCTGACGGCCTTCGATCTTGCTTGGAAAAGATTCGACGACTGACATATCATCCAAATCGTTTTTGATACGATTAAGCATATCAATACCGATTTGTTGGTGCGCCATTTCACGACCACGAAACCGTAACGTGATTTTGGCTTTATCACCATCTTCCAGAAAGCGAATCAGGTTGCGTAGTTTGACCTGATAATCACCTTCATCTGTACCAGGTCGGAATTTAATTTCCTTTACCTGAATAACTCTTTGCTTCTTTTTCTGCTCTTTGAGCGATTTACTCTTCTCATAGAGGAACTTGCCGTAATCCATGATACGGCAAACCGGCGGCTCGGCATTTGGACTGATTTCGACTAAATCAACACCAGCTTCCTCGGCTTTTTCAAGAGCTTCTTTTAGACTGATAATACCAATCTGCTCACCATCTAAACCAGTTAAACGAACTTCAGAAGCACGAATCTCCGTATTAATACGATTCGGGCGCGCCATTTGAATTCTTTTTCCGCCTTTAATACCTTATTCCTCCAGTTGATAAATACGACGAGTGCGAATTTCATCAAGCACTCTTTCTGCAAATTCTGTGACGTCAAATGTTCCTAAATCCTTCCCATCACGGGTTCGAACAGATACCTGATTCGATTCAACTTCTTTATCACCACAAACTAACATATAAGGAACACGACGCAAAGTATGCTCACGGATTTTAAAGCCTATCTTCTCGTTTCTCAAGTCTGCTTTTACACGAATACCAAAATTACTCAATTTTTTTACTACTTTTTGTACAAAATCAGCTTGTGCATCCGTGATATTTATTATAACAATTTGTAAGGGTGCTAACCAGGTTGGGAAGAAACCCGCATACTGCTCGGTTAAAATCCCAATAAAACGTTCAAGTGATCCTAAAACAGCGCGATGAATCATCACCGGCACCTGACGTTCATTATTTTCATCTACATAGGAAGCACCTAAACGACTCGGTAATGAGAAATCGAGCTGTACAGTACCACATTGCCAAGCCCGATCCAAACAATCATACAGAGTAAACTCTATTTTAGGCCCATAAAATGCACCTTCACCGGGTTGATAATCAAATTCAATATCGCCTAATGCCTTAGCAAGATCGCTTTCTGCACGATCCCATTGCGCATCAGTACCTATCCGTTTTTCTGGCCGGGTTGACAACTTAACCGCAATTTTTTCAAAACCAAAGGTTGCATAAACATGATAAATCATTTTAATGCAACTTTTTACTTCAGTTAAAATCTGATCCTCAGTACAAAAAATATGCGCATCATCTTGGGTAAAACCACGTACACGCATCAAGCCATGTAAAGCGCCTGATGGCTCATTACGGTGACAACTGCCAAACTCTGCCATACGTAATGGCAAATCACGATAAGATTTCAAACCTTGATTAAATATCTGAACATGGCCTGGGCAATTCATCGGTTTTATACAATATTCTCGATTTTCCGATGATGTGGTAAACATGTTTTCTTTATAGTTTTCCCAGTGACCTGTTTTTTCCCAAAGAATGCGATCCATCATCAATGGACCTTTTACTTCCTGGTATCGATATTCATTCAATTTAGTACGGATAAAAGTTTCCAATTCACGAAATATTACCCAACCATCATTATGCCAAAACGCCATACCTGGAGCTTCTTCCTGCATATGATAAAGATCAAGTTGTTTTCCTATCTTACGATGATCTCGCTTGGCTGCTTCTTCTAAACGTAATAAATAAGCAGCTAACTGTTTTTTATTGGCCCAAGCTGTTCCATAGATCCGTTGTAGCATTTTATTGTCGCTATTACCGCGCCAATAGGCACCAGCCACTTTTTGTAATTTGAAGTAATGACAAAAACGCATATTAGGAACATGCGGCCCACGACACATATCAATATATTCTTCATGATAATAAAGTCTAGGATGATCATCTTTATTAATATTTTCATCCAAAATTTTAACTTTATAATCCTCACCTCGAGCAACAAACGTATCCCTTGCTTCCTGCCAACTAACCCGCTTTTTGATAACATCATAGTTCTTTTCAGCAAGTTCGTGCATCCGTTGCTCAAGTTTTTCTAAATCTTCCTGAGTTAAAGCGTGTTCCAGATCAACGTCATAATAAAAACCATTTTCAATGATAGGCCCAATTGCCATTTTAGTCGTTGGCCATAATTGTTTAATCGCATGACCGAGTAAATGTGCGCATGAGTGACGGATAATCTCTAAGCCCTCAAGATCTTTACTCGTAATAATGGCTAATTGAGCATCCTTATTAATCTGATCATTCGCATCAACAAGTTCACCATTAACACGACCGGCTATACAGGCTTTTGCAAGGCCTGAGCCAATATCATTTGCAATATCCATTACTGAAACAGCATGCTCATATTGACGTTGACTTCCGTCAGGAAGAGTAATAACTGGCATTTAAAATCCTTAATTTACAGTGGTGACCCATACGCAAGATCACATGTATAGAAATATATTTTTATTAAATGTGAGTTAAAGCAATTTCTTACTTCACCTTGTAAGTGATGTACGCGATAAAACAGCCAAAATTGGGCAAAAGGAATACGTACTTGCATTAACTTAGCGGCGCATATTACCACCATGAAGGTCTAATTAATAGATTAAATCTTGGATAATAAGAATAAAATACTAAAAAACCAGTGACAAATTAATTGTCAGCTAGTTAAATTTCGATAAATTAAGCTAATTTAAATTTATTCTTTATTATACAGCTAAATAGCAATAAAAAACTAGATTAGTCCATTACTAAAATTTTTCGTATCAGTAACGCCGTGATTTTTAGTAAAAATAGATTATAATGAAAACCATTGTCATTTTTTCTCAATATAAATCAATAAATAATCTATCATAGCTATGGAATTGTATGCATTTTTAATTTTCCAAAGATAACGCGGTGCTTGTGCATTTGGGTGTTTTGTTTGAATATGTTGATAAAACTCTTCTGCTGACAGCTTATTAATTTTATCGATCGCAACATGACGATTATTATCAAAAATGCGTAATAACGCGCCAGCACCATTAACATAAGCAGCCACAGTTGCATAATAAAGTACTTTAGGGTCATGAATACCGAATAAATGATTATCTTGAATAAAACGTATATAGGCTGTTCCCACATCAATATTAATAACCGGATCTTTAAGCTGACTCGTGGTAGGTTGCCCCGCTTTGCCTTGTAACCGATATGCATCACGACCAGCAGTAGAAGCCTTAACTTGCATTAAACCTATCGCATTGGATTTACTCACTGCATTAACACGAAAGTTAGACTCCACTTTAATAATGGCTCTAATTAAGTTTTCATCAATAGTATAGCGTTGCGCCGCTTGTCTAATTGCAACATCATAAGGCGTCTTTAACGGGACACTTTCAGTTTGTTCCTCCATGAAATAACGTAGATACTCATTCTGATAAACTGTTTTTGGGCTATTAGATTGTTTGTTTGAGCAGCCGATTAATAAAAAAATAAATATGATGCCACAACATTTAAATTTCACCTTATACCAACCTTCTAATTGGCTTGATCCTATTTAGCATAGCCTAATAAGATAAAAATAAAAATTACCCCCTTTAGCGTTTAGTTGTGAAGAGGCTCTCATATCTGTTATCTACATTACAATTACAATAATTGATCATATTGACATCTTTCATATATAGTTGATAATCATTCTCATTAAAGTGCAATTTACTACTTTATTACCGGGAAATATTTATGTATAAAAGATCCAACCTTTCATCTAAGCATACTTTTACTGGTTTAATAATAATCGCTATTCTTGTTCTTTTTAATCCAATCGCATACGCAAAAAAATTTACCGTTGTCACTACTTTTACTATTATTCAAGATATAGCGCAAAATGTCGCCGGTAATGCGGCCACTGTTCAATCAATTACCAAACCGGGGGCAGAAATTCATGAATATCAACCAACTCCTAAAGACATTTTAAAAGCGCATAATGCTGATTTAATTTTATGGAATGGTTTAGGACTTGAAACATGGTTTAATCGTTTTTTTGAAAACTTCAAACATATTCCTGCCGTTACTGTGACTAAAGGAATAAAACCGATGCCTATTCGAGAAGGTGAATATCAAGGTAATCCTAATCCTCATGCCTGGATGTCTGCCCAAAATGCATTGATCTATATTGAAAATATTCGAGCAGCACTGGTAAAATATGACCCTAAAAATGCAGATATTTATAACCAAAATGCGAAAATATATGCTAGTGAAATTAGCAAAATTGATGCACCGCTACGGCAAAGATTGGCACAAATCCCACAGCAAAAACGCTGGTTAGTTACTAGCGAAGGTGCTTTTAGTTATCTCGCTAAAGATTATGGTTTTAAAGAAGCTTATTTGTGGCCAATTAATGCAGAAGAACAAGGTTCGCCGCAACAAGTTCGTAAAGTTATTGATATTGTAAAAAAATACCATATTCCAGTCGTGTTTAGCGAAAGTACCGTTTCTGATAAACCAGCGAAACAAGTAAGTCGAGAAACCGGGGCGCAATATGGTGGTGTACTCTATGTTGACTCTCTTTCTACTTCTGATGGCCCAGTCCCAACATATATAGAATTATTAAAAACTACCGTTGATACTATTGCAAAAGGTTTTGGTCAATAATAATGAGTAATAATATTTTTTACGAAAAACCTAACTTAATTGTTGATAATGCGACCGTTACATATAGTAACGGGCATACAGCGATTTATGATGCCAGCTTCAATATAACTGGTGGATCAATTTGCGCGCTAGTAGGCATCAATGGCAGTGGCAAATCAACGCTATTTAAAACAATAATGGGTTTAGTGACACCAACAAAAGGACGTGTAACATTAAACAATGCTGCTATCAAAACAGCACTTAAACAAAATATTATTGCATATGTACCACAAACTGAAGAAGTTGACTGGAATTTTCCGGTTCTCGTTTCCGATGTTGTGATGATGGGTCGCTACAGTAAAATGGGGTTTTTACGTATTCCAAGCCAAAAAGATAAACAAATTGTTGCTGATGCATTAGCGCGTGTTGATCTTACAGGTTTAGAACAACGACAAATAGGTGAGCTTTCTGGTGGACAAAAGAAAAGAGTTTTTCTTGCTCGAGCACTAGCTCAAGAAGGAAAAGTATTACTTCTTGATGAACCTTTTACCGGCGTCGATGTAAAAACAGAAAATGCGATTATTGAGCTGTTACGCTCATTACGTAGCAATGGCTATTTAATTTTGGTTTCTACTCATAACTTGGGAAGCGTACCTGAATTTTGTGATCAAGTTATTTTAGTAAACCGAACTATACTTGCTAGTGGACCAATTGAAACAACGTTTACCCAAAAGAATCTTCAACTCGCCTTTGGCGGTGTACTACGGCATATTAATCTCTCTGGTGCAGAACTTCACGATGATGATGATCCTCGTTCATTAACTGTTATTACTGATGATGAAAGAGCCGCTGTTTTTTATGGCCACCATGAACAAACATCCGTCATTAAAAAGCAACCGGAGAAATAAATCATGTTTGATCTATTACTTCAACCCTTTGAATATAACTATATGTTCAAAGCAATCTGGGTCAGTGCTATCGTTGGAGCAGTCTGCGCTTTTCTCTCTGCTTATCTAATGTTAAAGGGATGGTCGTTAATGGGCGATGCTCTTTCCCATTCAGTTGTTCCTGGTGTGGCAGGCGCATATGCACTTGGATTTCCCTACTCTGTAGGGGCTTTTTTTACCGGTATTCTGGCCGCACTCTCTATGACCTTAGTACGCCATATTTCAAGCCTGAAAGAAGACGCAATAATTGGTTTTATTTTTTCCACATTCTTCGCCAGCGGGTTGTTAATCCTTTCTCTAAATCCGACTTCAGTTAATGTACAAACCATTATCTTTGGCAATATTTTAGGTATTGCAGATGAAGATGTACTGCAAGTTGAAATTATTATTGCTATTTCTTTTATTATACTTATGTTTATATGGAAAGATTTACTTGTCGTATTCTTCGATGAAAATCATGCCCGCTCTATTGGACTAAATCCGCTAAAACTAAAAATTATCTTTTTTACCCTATTAAGTGCATGTACGGTGGCTGCTTTACAGACAGTGGGAGCTATACTTGTCATCGCAATGGTTATTACACCTGGCGCAACGGCTTATTTACTTACGGATCAATTCAAACGGTTACTTATTATTGCCGTACTAATCGGATTTACCTCCAGTGCGCTTGGTGCTTATATCAGTTATTTTATTAATGGTGCGACAGGTGGAATAATTGTTACCTTACAAACGCTAATTTTTCTTTTTGCCTTCTTTTTTGCACCTAAATATGGTCTATTTGCTTCCCGCCAAAAAGCACGTCAAGAAATTCTACACCTCAAACAGGTAGAACAAGAGGTGAGCAACAATGAATGATTTCATAGAATTATTAATAACACCTTTTATTTTTCCATTTATGCAAAAGGCCATCATTACTGCCCTTGTAACCGGAACTGTGTGCGCTATTTTGTCCTGTTTTTTAATACTTAAAGGTTGGTCTTTAATGGGTGATGCTATTTCTCATGCAGTATTACCCGGTATTGTTATCGCCTTTGTTGTTGGTATTCCTTTATCAATTGGTGCTTTTGCGTCAGGAATTTTTTGTGCATTTGCAACTGGATATCTAAAAGAAAATAGCCGTGTAAAAGAAGATACTGTTATGGGAATTGTTTTTTCCGGTATGTTTGCCTTTGGATTAGTACTATTTGCACGTATCGACACAGACCAACATCTTACTCATATTCTTTTTGGTAATATTCTTGGCATTACTGCGGCAGAATTTAAACAAACACTTTGGATTTCAGGTTTTACTATCGCGATTATCCTATTAAAGCGCAAAGACTTTATGCTCTATTGTTTTGATCCCAACCAGGCAAAAGTTATTGGTTTACCCGTTAAACTTTTACATTATGGATTACTCTCTTTATTGGCCCTCACTATTGTTGCATCTTTACAAGCGGTAGGAATTATTTTAGTCATTGCCATGCTTATTTCTCCTGGTATTATTGCTTTTACACTATGCCAAAATTTCAATCGAATGCTAATTATTGCGGTTATTGCTTCGACTACATCCTCTTTAATAGGCACTATTTTGAGTTTTCATATTGATGCAGCAACTGGGCCTTGTATTGTATTAACTCAAGCAATTTATTTTATAGCTGCATTAATCTACAACTATATTAGTAAAATAAAAAAACGTTCTGCTTGCAATAAAATTTCAATTCGCTCTTAAGTAAAAAATAATTAGTAAAGTTAGGATTATTTATCTATTACAGATGATAACCCTGAATTTTCTTACAAAGATTATTTATTTACTACAAACCATCATAGAAGGAGTTTAAAAATTTAAATTAATCGTGAATAACTAGAACAAAAATAGGTAATAATTCATTATTCAAATTAATATTTTCCATCAAAAAATTCTTTACTAAAGCTAAATTAAAAAAGCTATATATCCATTAATCATAACGAACTAAATATTGTAATTAATTGATATTAAAAAATTAATTAAATGGCATTATCTCAAACCTGGTTAGTAAAGTAGTTTACCTTTCCCTGTAGGCTGTGATAAGCGCCAATTGATATATCAACGCTATCATTTGTTAAATTTGCTATAATAAATATCCGTAATAATAGTTTTATTACTAGTTAAGCCATTATTGATAATCTTCTTGCTACTGTTCAATAAAATTATTTTCCAATTGATTATAATATAAGAAAACTACCAACCTAAGATATTCATCATAAAGTAAAGTATTCCTCCTATTATAAGCGGTAACATATACAGAATAAAAAACTGCTGGAAAATAGTATGACGAGGAATAGTAATTTTGGCTTCTATATCTTCTTTTGATACTTCCACACCTTTTGCTCTTTCGAAAATTAGGTGATCTTCAATACTTTCTTTAATAAATTTCAATTGACGATTCATTCTGTTACCTGAAGCACTCAAAGCTTGTCCAACAAACATTAAGAAAAATAACAAAATAAAAGCAAAATTAGCTGTCGAAAACCCCATATGAGTACTGGGAATTGGTGAGTTATGCCAAAAAAAATCTAAAAAGGCTGTATTTTGTCGTATGATATGAGACATAATTTTAATAAAATCATTGGCTACAGCATTTAAGCCATCTCCCTGCAAACCTTGCTTTTCTGCTAGTAAGACTAAAGAAACTACTGTAGACACCAGTGCTAATGAAAAAATTATCCACCCTAAAACACGCTTTCCAATAGCGATATAAAATGCTGTTTGATAACTCATTCAAACTCCTCATATTTTTTATATTACGTTTATACTAAATGACAAAATGTTATCAAAAATATTTAAAAGTTATTTTATCATTAATCAAAATTAGCTTTCACCTATCTATATTAAAAGATTTCTTTATTTTAAGTTGATAGAATTAATCAACAAATCATGAATATAGGAGTGCTTTTAATGTCTCATAAGCTGTCTATCAAAGCTGCTATTTTTGATATGGATGGGTTATTGATTAATTCTGAACCCCTTTGGAGCCAAGCAGAAAAAGAAATTCTTAGTAAACTTGGCGTTAATACCTCAATTGCCAATCAACTTCCAGATACACTAGGATTACGTATCGATCAAGTTGTACAACTATGGTACTCAGCTGCTCCTTGGCAAGGAACCTCATTAGAAGAGGTCGAACAAAAAATTGTTAAACGTGTTATTGAACTTATAGAAGAACAACGACCTTTATTACCAGGTGTTAAACATGCACTTCAACTATGCCAAGATCATAATTTAAAAATTGGTTTAGCGTCAGCTTCACCAAAGCACATGCTAGAAAAAGTACTCACTATGTTTAATATTCGCGATTACTTTTCAGCCGTAGTATCAGCAACGCCATTACCCTACAGTAAACCCCACCCAGAAGTTTACTTACAAGCAGCGAAACTGCTAGATATTGAACCAACTTATTGTGTTGCGTTTGAAGACTCTTTCCATGGCATGATTGCTGTTAAAGCTGCACGTATGCGTAGTATCGTTGTACCACCAAAAGATTACTTTACTGATCCACGGTGGACATTAGCAGACTTCAAGCTCACCAACCTGACTGAATTAGCAATTAAGCATATCGTTTAAATTTTAATGATTGGCAGTAATTTGATGCATCAGTATACTGCCAAACCTATGCATTATCATTTTTCTTACAAAAAATTACTCTTATTATTTAATAAATAAGATATTTTTTTCGATTACACTACTCAAACCAAGCCAAAACTATTATACTTTGCAAACTGTATAAATAAACAGTTGGATATTATATGCTATGACTGCCACCGGGCATCTGCTTTTTTCAGTATCATCATTAATACTTGTGCATAAACTAGCAATTACACCCGAGTTTGCATATGGTGATTGGCTTCATTTATTAGCCGGTGCATTACTTGGCGCTCTGCTACCCGATATAGATCATCCATCATCTCATCTTGGGCGTTTATTTCGTTTTATTTCTGTTCCAATTTGTCGTTTATGTGGCCACCGTGGTTTTACCCATAGTTTACTCGCATGGTTGCTCATTATGTTATTGTCCACTCAACTTCCCAATAGTTACTGGCTTTCTGATGCGCTAGTTCAAGCGTTTTTATTAGGTTATTTTAGTCACTTAGTTGGAGATATGTTAACAGTAAAAGGGATACCTTTCTTATGGCCATTAAAAATTCCTTTCTGTTTTCCCATCTTAGGTAATAATTCTAATCAAAGAGCGGAGCATTCTATCGCCATCTTATTAGCTATTTGTGCGATATTAATTCCATCAAATTATCAATTACCACTACAACCTATATTGCAAGAAACGAAAAAAAACGTTATTACATATGTAGTTAATGAACTAAACGATTTAATTTCATTACATTCGCCTTGAAACATTATGAATAAGAAATTGCATTTAGTTATAACAAAATAATTTTTATTACTGATAGTATATAAGGGAAAATGATTTTCATTGGGAGTTTTTTATCATCTTACTTCACCAATGACAAAAAATCTTATACCTATAACAATAAATCGGAGCTGGAGAGAAGGTATGAATTTCCCCGTAATTCTAAATCTACTTATCTTTACTATATTATTGCTTTTTTTGGCCAAAGTAAGTGCAAATGGATGGAGTCTATCAAAAAAAGTCTTTGTTGGTCTTATTATCGGTACCATTTTTGGTGTTATTTTACATTTAGTATATGGTACAAATAATCAAATAGTGCATGATTCATTATCATGGTTCAACATTATAGGCAATGGTTATATCAAATTACTTCAAATGGTTATCATGCCGTTGGTATTTGCTTCGATACTTAATGCTATAGCACGCTTAAATCAAACATCTTCATTAGGGAAAATCAGTTTTTTTACGATTGGGATCCTTCTTTTTACTACAGCTATTGCCGCTCTGATTGGGATTGCTGTTACATCCTGGTTTGGCTTAACTGCAGAAGGCCTAGTACAAACAAGTCATGAAACGCTTCAACTTGAGATTATAGAAAATAACTATATTAAAAAGGTTTCTGATTTAACAATACCTGAGTTAATATTATCATTTATTCCTAAAAACCCTTTTGCTGATCTGACAGGTGCTAATCCAACATCTATTATTAGCGTCGTTATATTTTCTACCTTTTTAGGTATAGCAGCGCTTCAATTAGCCAAAAGTAATCCAGAAAAAGGTGAAAAAATTTTATCCGCGATTGATATTTTTCAATCCTGGATCATGAAGCTAGTTCGGTTAGTTATACGGCTTACACCATATGGAGTAATGGCGTTAATGATTAAAGTCGTAGCTAATTCAAACCTGCAAGATATTATTAAACTGGGTAGTTTTGTTATTGCTTCCTATTTAGCATTATCTTTAATGTTTATTATCCATGGTATACTTCTTTCTTTCACTGGCATTAATCCAATAAAATTTTTTAAAAAAGTTATTCCAGTATTAATTTTCGCATTTACCAGTCGTTCTAGTGCTGGCAGTATTGCATTAAACGTTGAAACACAAACTCAACAATTAGGTATTCCTGAATCAATCGCTAATTTTTCAGCATCCTTCGGTACAACAATTGGTCAAAATGGCTGTGCAGGCATTTACCCTGCCATGCTGGCTGTAATGGTCGCCCCAACGGTTGGGATCAATCCGCTGGATCCTATATGGATCGCTTCTCTGGTTGGTATTGTAACTATTAGTTCTGCAGGAGTTGCCGGCGTAGGTGGAGGTGCAACTTTCGCTGCATTAATGGTTTTACCAGCAATGGGATTACCCATTACTTTAGTCGCGTTACTTATCTCAATTGAACCATTGATCGATATGGGAAGAACAGCATTAAATGTTAATGGCTCAATGGTTGCGGGAACAATTACTAGCCAATTTATGCATCAAACAGATAAACGCATTTTCAATAAATAATATTTTAAACTTATAATCTCTATTCAAAAGTCCTATTAGAAATCTATTTAGGACTTTAAACTTCTAATCAATTTTACTGAATAAATGACTTATATTATTAAATACTATAGAAAATAAAAATTAGTTTGAAAATTAAACAATTATTACTTCAATTAATAATTTTCATTTTAGAAACATTAGATAATTAATAATGGATATTATTAAATAAATAAACATCCTATTTTCACAGTTATAGTATTACTAACTATCTTTTTACTATAAGATAAATTACCACCAGGTGTAAAAATGGTGCACAGGCCCAGTACCTTTCCCAACATTTAATCTATTGGCATGTTTCAAAGTATTTTGCACATAATTTTTAGCTGCAACAATAGTATCATGCCAATTATTAAAATAAGGCCGCTGTGCAGCTAATGCGGCAGATAATGTACAACCGGTACCATGAGTATGTTGTGTTTTTACTTTAGGTAATGAATATCGCCATTCACCACTATGCGTAATAAGCCAATCTGGGCTTTCTTTATTATTAAGATGTCCACCTTTCATAAGCACAGCCGGGCAACCAAATGATAATAGTTTTCTTCCCTGAGATATCATCTCTTGTTCACTTTTAGCCACAGTGCAGTTAAGAAGTACAGCAGCCTCCGGCAAATTCGGCGTGATAAGAGACACTTTAGGTAACAAAACATTTATAAGACTATCGATCGCATCAGGATTTAATAATGGTGCCCCACTTTTTGCTAGCATAACGGTATCAAGTACAGTAAAAGATAATGAATATTTTTGTAATGCGGCCGCTACTATGCATATATTTGTAGTATTTGATAACATACCAATTTTCACACTATCAATGCGAACGTCTGTTAATACTGATTCAAGCTGTGAAGCGATAATTTCGCCTGGAAGATTATGAATTGACTGTACTGAGCAAGTATTTTGCGCGACTAATGCTGTTATCACAGCTGCACCATAATTTCCTAATGCTGAAAAAACTTTCAAATCAGCATGAATACCTGCACCACCCGTTGGATCAGTTCCTGCAATTGATAACGAATTATAAATCATAAATTTTCCTAATATTTCATGTAGTAATCAGAATAATTTACGCTACCTTACTTGACTTATTAAATTAAACCAATAGTTATTTTATATCAGAGCAAATGAATATACTGCTTTTACTAGCCAATTTAGCTATTTTATTTAACATTAGATATGTAATAAAAACTATTCTCATTATATATCTTTTATTAATTTTTTATTTTAATAAAATAATCTTAATAAAGCTCAAACATAATATTATTACTTAGCTAGAGTAGCCTTTAGATTTAAAATTTAATTTATTATAGTTTATAAAATTAAACAATTTATCTATCAATAACAATTATCTGCTATAAATAAAACAAATCGATATCACATGTTATTATTTTACTTTAACTTAATAATAATATTTCACAACAACTTATTTATTTATCATAGCCTCATTTATCTATCAAATGACTATAAAATCAATTTTATAAACAAAAAAATAACAACATCATTAGATCATATTATACTTCAAGCTTAAAATATAATAAATTATATAAGAATTTTTATTTTCATTAATTTCAATATAAAACTCATATAGAATATTATACATAATAAATTGGAAATTTAATATTTATTAACAAAAACTATTTATAACTAAAATATGATTAAAAAGTATAAAAAATTATTCTGGTGCATAAAAATAGTATTTATTATACATTTTATTAAATCAAATTGAATATTAAATAGCTTATTAAAACCTGATATGAATTTCGTAATCGATCATTTTCACAATCAAGCTTAATTTTAAAAAAAAAGAAAATAATTTCATTTAAAAATTATTTTATAAAAGCAGAAAAAAGAGCTGCAGTAATCTTGTTGTTAATACAAATGCCATTTGATTGAAATAGCCAAACCCTCATAGCAATTTAATATTGAACTAATTTTATTGTAAAAATTTTTTATTATTTATCCTTTGAATAATTTAGCGGTTGGGAAATATAGCTAAAATATTTGCTATACATAACAAAGTATCATAAGCACTTCAGACACAATAAATATTTAACTTTAGTAATTCATTTCATGGTGAAATAACTCACTTGAAAATTAGTAAATAATAATTATTTTCACTATCTAAAAAATATAACTAAAAAACTATAATCATATTGACTAGATTATTAGTCGATAATTATAACTTTAATCTTAAATTTCGCATTAATAATTTTATGATTTTAGTTAAATTATTTGATAAAATTAACAATGGAATTTGATAATTGATTTAATTCATTGTTAGTACAATTTAATATTTTAAAAAAAGATTTACACTAAAAATACTTAATAAATCTCAAACTTGAAAAATAATGGCTATTTTTCCAAATTGCATATATAAATAACGAACATCTAATTAACATAATGATATAATTTTCAAATTTTATTTAACGTTTGTGTTTTTAATAAAAACAAAATATAATCAATGTTACATACATTTGAGCTACCGTGATTTCCCTGGTGCAATAAGGCGATTTGAATTATATACTATAAGATTCTACTATTTTAATTTTAGATAAATTATAATTTAATTTGTAAATTTTTTAAATAATTGTAGATATGAGTAATAAGAAGATATCGTTTAGGAGGTTTTTCATTCCATAATATTTCTGTACCATCTTTTATAATTGCACAAATCATACCGTTTGGCATTCTTTTCAAATCTAGATAACCACTGACATTGTAAAGTTTTTTTCGTACTCTAGAAAACAATTGGCTTACATTATTTGCTGTAATACTCCTATATCTATCCATCCACACATATTGAATAAGATGTTCTAAATCCATCGTATCCTTGTCATGAGAAAAATTGAGGATAACTTCAAGCATAAGAAATTCTTTAGGGGTTAATTTTACAACTTCATCTTCGACTTCAACCGTCCTACCAACGCTATTGATAACTATATACGACTTCATAGCTTCCTCCTCCTGATAAAATATAAATAAACTAATATAGTTATACTTATATCAATAAAGAATACAAAACTATACTTTTTTATTGAGCTAATGTTCAAAATTTTGATAATAGTTTTTTAAAGACTAAATTAACTAAATTCATTTTACAGCAATAACAGGTTTAATTAACATAAATTTTATTTCATTTAATGAATTTTAGTTCCTAATAGTATCTAAATATTATTACTAATTATGGAAAATTTTAAAGTCATCTTTATCTCTTTTATTAAAAAAAAATTAATTATATCTTTCCAAATAGTATATTTATAAAATAATGAACGTAGCATTATGGTAATCATAATGATTGTAACAATAAAGTTTAATATTTGTCTTATTTTTGTTTCAATGAAATCCTTTAAAAAGTAAATCTAGAATTTGGGGGTTATACCCATATGCCTAAAGAAAATGATGTTCTTATATGGTGTCTTATAGGTTTGTTTTCTGCATGGGGAGGTGCTACTAGATATATACTAAATACGGAAAAAAAGAGATCAAAACGACGATGGATAGCAATGATGTTTGAAATGATTATATCTTGCTTTACTGGATTTATTGGAGGCTTATTAGCAATGGAATATGGCTCTAGTGACTATATTGCACTAGTGGTTGCAGGCTTACTTGGATCCATGGGTGGTACAGTATTAAAATTACTATACCAAAAAGTCTTCAATTTAAAGATTGATAAAAAATAATTTACTTTTTAACTGCCATAATTATAAACACTCAATTATAACTAGCTATGCTCTCTTTTCACTATAATTACCACTAAGGGTAGTTTTGAAATATCATTCTACTTTTAGTGATATTAATTCTATCATTCTGATAAAGAAAATATTATATTCACAGCTTATTTACTAAATAGATAATATTATTTGAATACAATGTTAACTTTATTATATTATATTATATTATATTATATGTTTATTATTAAATTTATGCATTTAAATAATAGAGAGGAATTGTAGTTGTTAATATTAGTTCTCCTTTTATTAAAAAATATTTTATAAATCATAAATTATAAAATCTGTTATATTCATTTATTAAAAATAATAAGCAAAAAAGATATAATAAAGAATAACATTTTTAATATAAAAAATTTATTTTTGTATCTTTAATAATATTAAGTAAAATTATTTTCATTTTATTCTGATAACACATTAAGATCCTTAATCACTTTTTGGATCATATTAACAAGTAGTAAATTAGACAAAAGCAGGAAAAGATGAATATAAAAAAATATGCCGATAATAGTAAAATAATACATGTCAATCATAACTTTATGCAAGATAACCAAAGCTCCTTAATTAGAACTTTTGTTATTGAAGAAGTTAATGTTCAATTTATAAGATTAGTGTTTAGTTTGGCTAATATGCCATCTGGTTCATACATAGAAATTACTGATCGTAAGAGACAACATACACGTATCTTTCCACTAAATAATGGCGCTACACTGGATGTAACTTTTTATAATAATTGTATCGATATCAAAGTTATTTTACCCAAAAATTATCACTATAATAAAAATCAAATAGCAGAGCTTACTTATTATGAAGCCCTTCCCCAAGATCTAACGCAAATTGTTGAAGATAGTCATGATGGGCGGCAACCTTACATGTGGTATAAAAATACACCTTTTTTTAATCCAGTTCGCGCTGTCCATTTTGCTGCATTTAATGGTTATGGTGGAAGTTGCTCATTTATAGGTTCGGCTAATCACGTATTAACAAATCGCCATGTCGCTTTAGGCGCCAATAGTCAAATTGATCCAGAAGCGATAAAATCCAGTGAAATGTGGGTTAACTGGCACAATATTACTAACGACTTTTCATCACCGATTACTGATATTATCCATTTTGATATCGATAAGGTATTAACCTACGGCAAAGAAATTGGTGGGGTTGAGGATTATGCCTTATTTACTATCACAGATTTTGATTATCAAAATGCTCACGTTAAAACTTTATTTGGTGGTCTAAAGCTTCAAGAAACCATAAATAATGAGCGAGAAAATATCTATATTCCGCAACATGGTGGAGCAAAACCGTTACAAATTAGTGCACGGCTGGTAAGTTCTATGCATCCTTTTGCATCAATAACCCCTCAGCCAGAGTATGGTGATTTATTCATTCTAGGAGATATGGAACCAGGATCCTCAGGCTCCCCTCTAATTGGTCGCGAAACACACAATATATTAGGAATTTTATGGGGGCGATTTTTATTTACCCAACATGGCATTTCATCACCATACCTTATCGATAAACTTAAAGATTTTATTTCTGATAGTAATATTCATATCAAAGCACAAGATAATATTGTGTCACATAATATTGAAGCTACTCCGGTCGATAATGCTGAAATTAAAGTGATATTAGGTGATAAAGAACAATTGATTCCTTTTGATACCATTCTTGTTGAAAACCATGATGGCTACTCTATTGTCGAAATGGCTGGATTGGATCTTACAACCAGAAAAACTATGCCAGTAAAATATAAAGTCTTGGCAATTATGTCTAATCACCAGGTAAGCCATCTTAATGATCCTGCGTTAATTGGTGAAGTAACGCTGAGATTTATTCCTTATCAACATCTACAAGACACGGTTATTAAAAGCTGGTTTGTTGCTCGAATAGAACGAGATGGAGAAATTGTTAACAATTACATTACTCGCATCTTAAGCTATAACTACGATGTCTTCGAAATACCCTTTGATGTTAACAATGCAGATTGCATGCCATTAATTTTTGATGCCAAGCAAGCTAATACTATTCTACACCCATTTACCGAAACCAATCCTAATTTATCATTTTATACTCTACGCCATGGGCAAGGACCAGAAAATGTTGGTGAAATTAGTGATGGTTACTCAATTCTAAAAACACAAGTCATTAATGCAAAAGGTGAAAAAGAGCTAGTTACTTTCCAGGCATATCGGATTAAATCAGTAACCGCAAGTGAGCCTTACCCTTTGATCTCTACTCCAAGCAGAATTAATGTAAAATGTAATTATGACTTTAAAGGACCATCATATTTAAGAGTCTGTTATTACCCCGAAGATAATCTGCATTTAATTGGTAAAGGAACATTTAAAGGTATTATTGCGCTCCATGGCAGTGATGAAAGTGGTTCTACAGATCGTTTATGTAAAAATATTCTATTAGATATTACAATCAACGGATAATTTAATAATATTACGAAAATAATAGATAAATAGTAATACTCTTTTTAATAAAAAGGTATTACTAATAATTATTTCTATAATAAACCATAATATTTAACATTAGATATTCGATCAATTTCAATCGTCAAAAAAGCGATTATTAATATCACTGAATCATATTTTTGCTATTGATAAAACAAACTATTTAAGATTAATAGTAAAAAATAAGTTAACCACATCATAATAGTAACTTGGCATTTAACTTTTTATGGAATTAAATAGGTCATAAGATGAATAAAGAAAAAATTACTAGCGAGAAAAAAGATTTAATTTTTGCATTTGTGCTTTTCCCTGGAATGACACCATTAGATATTGTAGGACCTGTCACACTATTACAAAATCAAGGGTTTACTATAGAATATGTTTGGCATAATAAACAACCTATCTCGACAGAAATTAATTGTCTGCCCCTCACACCTACAATAACATTTGATGAATTAGATGCTGTCGATATATTGTGCATTACCGGTTCACATAATCCATTTCCCGCACTTAAAGATATAAAAATGTTAAAATGGATCCATAAGGTTGGACAACGTGCTAAGTATATTACTAGTGTATGTAATGGCTCTTTGTTTTTAGCCGCAGTAAATCTTTTAGATAACTATGAATCATCAACACACTGGAGCTGTAATGAGTTTCTTGCTAAGTTAGGTGCGACTGTTTCTAACGAACGGATTACCATTGATAGAAATAGAATTACAGGCGGAGGCGTAACCGCTGGTATTGATTTTGGGCTACACATATTATCAATAATAAAATCAGAAACTGATGCCAAGGTAATGCAACTACTTACCCAATATGATCCTCAACCTCCCTTTCAATCAGGAAATCCACAAACAGCCGAACCTGAAATAGTTAAAATAGCGTGTGATAACATTAAAATATCGTTTGAAACAGAAACACCCGATTATCTAGAAATACTTAAACGTACCATTGAAAGAAAAAAAGACTTTATGGATAATTAAATTAATATATTTAATAATGTTGAATATTATTTAATTTATTGATACATTCAGGTTATTTTGACAATATAAGCATCCGGATGCATTATGATTAATAACCTTAAGCGCCATAAACCCTGTGCAGTTATATTGAAGTATTCTTTATCTACGCTTTTTTTCATCTCTTTTACAGCTACAGCTCATCAATACCAAAAAATCGCTGCTCTTATTGAGCAACGTCTCTCTTACATGAAATATGTTGCTAAGTATAAATTTGAAAAACACCTTTCGGTAGAAGATCGCACCCAAGAAAATAAAGTTATTAGAAACTCTATTAATAAAGCAGAAACTTTAGGCTTGGATAAAAAATCAATAGAGCCTTTTATGATATCCCAAATAAATGCAGCTAAAGCAATTCAGTATCGTTATAAGGCAGATTGGCTATCCATGCCGGAAAACATAACTCAATATGATGACCTGGCAGATATTCGCTTAAAAATCAGTAAATTAAGTGATGACATCTTACAATTAATTGCTAAGGAATTAAAAAAGAATGGCCAAATAAAAAATCCGATCTGTTTATATATAAATAAAATCCAACTGCATAATCTTAAAGACACTGATAAAAAAATAATCTGTTCATCACTCAAACAAATATCTTTAAAAAAATAAAAACGCTAACTAACGAAAATCATCGAGTAATTAGCAAAATTTTCTATTTAGTTAATTTATATTCTTGAGAAAAATTAGCATGCGTATATCACCACTAACTACTGTTCCAGTATATTCATCTGAGCAACTAAACGATAACGAATATAATACCGACAATTTTAATAATCAATTATTAGAATTTGATGAAATAATTACCAATTCTAACGATATACCATTGAAACAAAAAATAGACTTTAACAGTGAAATTATGGGGTTAATTAATGAAATTGAAAATTTACATGATAAACACATCAAATCACATAAAAATATTAACCACACTTTTATAAAAGAATTACAAATACTAAAAGTAAAATTTGGTATGGTTGCTATAAAATATGGCGATACTGATTGGGAAAGTTTTGGTCTTTCTCAAGAAATATTTGAAAATAATAATAAATTTTTTAACTCTAATTTATGTTTATTATCATCAGATGATCAACAATTGCAAAAAATTACGGAAAAAAATAGAAATTATGTCTGGTATTGTTGTTTATATAATTTTGCTCACCAATTAGCCTATGAAAAGGTTGAACCACCCGCTGATAAAAATAACACAGAATATTATTCCACTGTCGATGAGTTAAAAACAAAGAATTTGCCACAAGATACAATATTTGCAATAGCAAATGCACGCTGTGCACTTACCCTATGTGAGGAATCTTTTACTGGGAACGATCCCAAAAATGATACTTTATATATTCAACTTAAAGAAGTTAATCTCTTTTATGACAACTATCTAATAAGAAATAAAAATAGTAATGTTGAGGAATTAGCTAGAGAATGTGATGTGCTAACGGAAATCAAGTCACTCTATATAGCCGAATCAGTAATAAATGAATTTAAAAATGATTAGTCAAGCAGTTAAATATACAGGTAGCTAAATTTTAAATTACATAACTAGCATATCTGCCAATTCTCCAGCCTATACGAACAAAAGAAGCAAGGTAATTTAACCTTGTAAATAGCAGAAATTACCTTATAGAAAAAATTATTCTAACTATTTAATAATTATTTTCTCCACAAATCATGATTTACTGCTATTGTTGTAATGATATCTTGCAAATTCGGAGTTCTATTATGAAATTGAAAATATTGTTTATTACAATAATCGGCGTTTTATTAGTAAACCCTGTTTTAGCTGCAGAAAAAACGACGAAAAAAACTATGTCATCCCAACAAATTAAAATGAAGGATTGCAATATTCAAGCAAAGAAAAAATCATTAGAGGGTCAAAAAAGAAAATCCTTTATGCAATCTTGTCTTAGCAGTAAACCTTCTAAAAAAAATAACTCTCAAAACGAGAAAATGATAAAGTGTAATGCCGAAGCTGGCAAAATAAAATTTAAAGAAGGTGAACGAAAAATATTTATGAGTAAATGCCTACGTGATTAATTTAATATATAAATAAGGCCATTTTCTTTTAGTGGCCTTATTTTCCACTGCTAGAATAGTGTTTATTTTTTTAATTAAATAATTTAAATTGTAATTACCACATTAAATATTTAACAAAAATAAGATAGAACATTATTTATCAAAAACTGACATACTTAACATATAAAAAATAATAATTAATATTTTAAACAGGTTACTTTTTAAGTTTAATATAATTTAAAATAATAACCTTATTCATTTTATCCATACTAATAAAAAATATAAGATCACAGTATCATTATATATCAAGTAATTTTATATAATAATTTGCTTCATTTAACAGAATTTTTCTTATAAAGTGGCTATATTATATTTTCATCTTCATTCCATTTTTACCTATTCAGAATTATAGATGGTTTCCAGCGGTAAAGTTGCTAACCTAAAGAGATAAATATAATGCATAATGAATGGCAAGAAGTTTTTGATTTCTGGTTTAAAGAATCTACCAATAAACAATGGTTCGAAAAAAAACCCCAATTTGACGCTATCATTCGGGATAGATTTAAACTAACAACTGAAAAAGCGATCCGTGGTGAACTTGCTCATTGGCGCTGTTCAATAAAAGGTAGATTAGCTGAAATTATCGTGCTTGATCAGTTTTCTCGTAATATTTGGCGTGATACAGAAAAAGCATTTTCACAAGATAATATGGCGCTAACGTTAGCTCAAGAAGCAATTAAACAACCAGATTATGCGAAATTACCAATAACACAACGAAAATTCATTTTAATGCCTTTTATGCATTCAGAATCACCTTTTATTCATCAACTAGCAATACCACTTTTTACTGCATTAAATGATAAAATAACACTCGAATTTGAAATGCGGCATAAAGAAATTATTGACCATTTTGGCCGCTACCCACATAGAAATGAAATTCTTAATAGAATTTCTACGCCTGAAGAAATATCATTTTTAAAAAAAGCGGGCTCAAGTTTTTAGTTTATAAATAAAAAATAGAGTATATATTTTCAACATATACTCTACTTTTGGGATTAATGAAACAATTGTCTTTTGGGCGCTATTAAATTAAGTTGTTGTTCAATTGTTTTTAAATATTCCTCTGAAATAGCCGCTAGATTTCGATAAAAAGTATGTTCTAACTTTGTCATTTGTATTAAAGATAAATAGCGATATGCCCACGGTAATAAATGCTGCTCTATTAATTCAATTGCTATAATTTTTTTATTTCTTTCTAATAAATAAACTGCTGCCAATAACATAAGTCCAAACTGATCTGTTGGTTCATTCTGATCACTTTCTACAGCTATAGAATGTAAAGATAGAAATTGTTGATAGGCTTGAGTTGAAATTCTCATTACAATTTTTTCTGGATCTAAATAAACGGACCCCCATGGGGGTGCTGGCACATTACCCTGCCCTTCAAATAAAATAGAAAAATCATAATATAATAATTTAAAATCTTGCTTTGCTATTTCTTTTGTTAATTTCTTAATTTTCTGACTATCTGGCCATGGAAATAATTCAACCAAAAAAGGCATTAAAGGAATTAATGATTTTACTGAAGGTGAATCAGGTGAATAATAAAAACATGCCCCAAGAATACGTAAAATGGAAGTATTTAATAACATAAATTTTTATTTTCCAGCGAAAAAACAAGCAATTAATTAGGATTAAAATCAATTAATTAAGTAATAGAGAAAGAAATTTACTCTGCAAGGAAATTTTGCAGAGTAAATAATAAAACATATCTTACATAGTGATTTCCCATAAATTATAAAATGCAATACGGCCGGAAAGTTCTGCTACAAAAATAATAACTGTACATGCAACTAAAGTCGTCTGCGGGATATTATTTTTTAATACCACAGCTGCCATTACAAATAACGATAAACCAAGTATGACTAACTGTATTCCCCAAAACCCAGTCTGATCAATCGCCTTTGTATTAAGTAAACTAATATAATCGGCTTTAGTAGCCAAAATAACCAGTGCGCCAATAATAAAAAACAATGCCCCTAATTTATGCGCACCAATTAAAGTCGCTAATGCACCACCTCCGATAAAACAAGTCATCCACATTTGTAATGCAGTATAATGTGTGTTCCAATTAGCTACTGTATCAATATAATAAACTTGTGGAATCGACCAAACAAAGACTAAGCCGGCAATAATCCCAGCTAAATTACAAATTTGCTTCAATTTAGTAAATTTTTCAAAAAAAGAAAAAACTACCGTACCAAATGCCAACGCCATAAAAATACCGCTAAAAAAAGCTTCATTGCTCATCGGTGAACATAAGCACGCCTTTGGCGTGAGCATCGCGGCAAAGGCGCTCTATTTCTAGGCAATTCCCTTCTCGTCTTTTATACTCTGCTCTATGTACATCCCCAGACCTGCAAAACTGCTATTTCAATACGATGACGGATGGAACCTTTTCATCGAAAATAATCACGTAGATGAATGGCAACTACTCTCTGTCGAAAAGATGCTCGCCTGCAGCACCTGCGCTATGGGCGTTCGCCGTTATTGCTGTTCTTCACCTGAATGCTCTCATTCACGCTTCTTTTGTCAAACCTGTAAATCCAAAGCCTGCAGTGCGTGTGGCCTCAAAGGCACCGAACAGTGGATTGCCCAGCAGCGCCATAT
The DNA here is from genome assembly GCF_004768525.1 of Arsenophonus nasoniae. Taxonomy (NCBI): domain Bacteria; kingdom Pseudomonadati; phylum Pseudomonadota; class Gammaproteobacteria; order Enterobacterales; family Morganellaceae; genus Arsenophonus; species Arsenophonus nasoniae. Next base: position 1,552,323 of record NZ_CP038613.1, on the reverse strand, counting down.
TTTGCCGGATTGCGAATGGCAACATATTACCCTCACTATGCCTCACCTGCTTTGGCCTTTTTTTAACAATAACTGGTACTTGCTCAACCAACTCTTTCGCTGTGCAACCCGCGCCATACTCAAACACGCCAAGCGCCAAGGCCTCGAAATTGGCATTTTTTGTGCGCTGCATACTTACGGTCGCCAACTCAATCAACATCCGCATATTCATTTATCCGTCACGCGTGGGGGACTCACTCAATATGACACCTGGAAACCGATTTTCTTTAAAAAGAAAGACGTTGAAAAGGTCTGGCGCAGTGCGGTCATTCGACTCCTTAGGGATAACTATTTTCAGTTACAACCCAATAAATTGTCACCGATCATGCAAAACTGATCCACTAACGATCATCTAAAACTGATCCACTTGGTATTATTCGCACATTTTTGTACGGATAATTTATGTTAACCAAGGAGATATTTGTGGATATTCATGTTCGCTTTGCACAAGGACAAAGCCTTCGAAAAATTGCCAGTGAGTTGGGTATATCCCGTAACACCGTAAAACATCATTTACAACAACAGACAATGCCAACTTATGCTAAAAGAAGTCAACAACCGACTAAATTATCCCCCTTTAAACCTTATTTGCTTCAGCGAATTGAACTGGCTAAACCTGATTGGATCCCTGCAACAGTCTTATTTGATGAGGTAGTTGAAAACGGCTATCAAGGTGGTATTGCTCAATTACGCCGATTTGTTTGTCAATTTAAACCAAGCATTGTTCCCGAAGTAGTCGTCTGTTTTGAAACACAGCCAGGTCAACAAATGCAAATCGACTTCACCAGCATCCGGCGAGGTAAAAAATCGCTGAAAGCGTTTGTTGCAACGCTAGGCTATTCGCGTGCGAGTTATGTAAAGTTCTTTGATAATGAACGAGCAGAATCGTGGCAGCAAGGTTTAAGAGAAGCTTTCGACTACTTTGGTGGTGTACCACAGGAAGTATTGTGTGATAACGCAAAATCCCTCATCATCGAACGGGATGCTTATGCAGAAGGTGATCATAAATTACATGTCGAAATGCTTCAAATGTCGAAAGATTACGGGTTTAAATTGAAGGCTTGCAAGCCCTACAGGGCAAAAACGAAAGGGAAAGTAGAGCGCTTTAACCACTATTTAAAAAACAGCTTTATCGTGCCATTAAACACCGACCTTCGTGCTCATAATCTTGAACTGGATATTGAAATAGCTAATGCAAAAGTGGGTCCATGGTTACAACGCGTTGCCCATCAGCGAATTCATGGAACAACGTTAGAGAAGCCAGCAGATAGATTAGCTAAGGAAGTTAAGTCTCTTCTACCCTTACCAGCAAGGGTTTGCCAATCTATCCCACAGACTAATACGCTTAATATCCCTATCGTACCGCCCCTTGAATCTGTCAGTTTGCAACACTCAATCAGCGTATACGAAGCATTACTGGGAGGTGAACATGTTATTGCATGAACAAATTGAACACCTGTGTGAGTCATTGAAATTAAATTCTATTCCGACTCATTGGTCATCACTTGCCGAAAAATGCATTGCCCAAGACAAAAGCTACGGAGAGTTTTTACTGTCCCTGTTAAAATGTGAGCAACAACAACGAGATGAACGAACTCGTAATCTTTTGAGTCGGATGGCAGGATTCCCAGCACATAAAGAACTTAATACGTTCGATTTTAAGTTTGCAACGGGGATCCCCAAACAACACATACAGGAATTAAGCGCATTAACGTTTATTGAACGTAATGAAAATGTCGTGTTGCTTGGCCCAAGCGGTGTAGGCAAAACGCATTTAGCTATTGGGTTAGGATTAAAAGCAGTACAGGCCAAGAAGAAAACCCGCTTTACCACGGCAGCTGAACTGATGTTGCAACTCTCAACTGCCAAACGACAAAATAAGCTCAAACAATATCTATCACGTTCGGTGATGGCCCCGAAGTTGTTGATTATCGATGAGATTGGATACCTGCCGTTTGGGCGAGAAGAAGCAAACCTGTTTTTCAATGTGATTGCCAAGCGTTATGAGCATGGCAGTGTCATATTGACGAGTAACCTATCATTTGGGCAATGGCCAAGTGCTTTTGCTGATGACGCAACATTAACTGCCGCTATGCTTGATCGTTTACTTCATCATTCGCATGTACTGCAATTAAGCGGTGAAAGCTACCGATTGAAAGATAAGCGGCGCTCAGGAGCAATAACTGAGTAAAACAGTGGATCAATTTTGATTGATCGGATTTAGATAAAAAGTGGATCAGTTTTCGGTGATCGTTGACAATAAATTGCCTGGCTTCGGGCACATTCGCAATTATCAGACCTGGTGCCGTTACCTCAATGCCCAGTTTCAACGTTATTGGAAAGTACATTTTGCCAAAAAGACACGCGGGGCCTGGCATAATGTGAAATATCTGGGCCGTTATCTTAAACGTCCCCCTATCTCCGCTTCTCAATTGAAACACTACAGCGGCGGCACCGTGGTTCATCATTACTATGACCACCACAGCCAACAATACAGACGACAGACCTTATCCCAAGAAGAAATGATACGGCGTTATGTCAGTCATATCCCTGCGCGACATTTTAAGATGATCCGTTATTACGGTTTTTTAGCCAATCGCAAACGCGGGTGCTTATTACCGAAGGTGTATGAGGCGTTAGACATGATATCTCCTAATGTGCCTGAAAAACCTGGGTTTGGGGCCCTTATCAAAGGTTTTTTAAATACTGACCCGTACCAATGTATTTTATGTGGAAACCGATTGCGGTTTATGAGTGCGGAAAAAGGAATACACGCCGTCACTTTACTGTCAGAAAGGCGGGATAAAATGGTCAAAAAACGATGGTTACAAACCGCAGCCTAGGAGCAGTGTGCCTATTATTAGGCTTTTAGATGATAATTTAACCGAATTACTGTTCTCATGGTTAATCAACGAGAAAACTGTCAGAATTTAATAGAAATATTGAGTTCAAAACACCTCCATTAATGCCTTACTGTATTGATTGAGATTCCTAACCATGAACGGCCAATTCCCAACAGCATATTAAAAAAACGTATTGGTTGCCCAACATGTAAACCACCTATAATTAATCCCAAAAACATAACTACCATAGCAAGCAGATTTGCAACATTAAACTGATGGTTATTAATTAGATTAAGTTTATTACTCAAATAGGCAACAAAAAATAATCCTGCTGCTGACTGACCCAATACCGTAAAAAAAACCAGCGGGAGCTCATGCATATTTAACCTCCGCGAGATTTTGTAATTTGCCACTTTGATCATTAAATGGTTTAGCATCTCTATGAGGTTTAATCACAATATTCGGTTGAGTTAATCCAGGATCCGGCATCGGGGCGATACCATTTTCATAACCATGTAGCTCGCGTAATAAAGTAATTTCACCAAAATCCAGCGCTCGTTGTGGACATGAATCAACACAAACAGGTTTCATACCTTCAGCAACACGTTGGTAACAACCATCACATTTACTCATTAGCTTTTTATTAACATCAAATTGAGGAGCACCATAAGGACAACGGAGCTCACAATAGCGACACCCCACACAAATCTCTTGATTAACTACCACTAACCCATCTTCTGCTCGCTTATGCATCGCACCTGTTGGACAACCCGCCACACAAGTTGGTGAATCACAATGATTACAAGCAATTGATAAATAATAGTTATAAATATTCTGCTGCCAAATACCCTCTTGTTGTTGCCAACTACCTCCGCCATATTCATATATCCGACGAAATTTAGGGCCTAATTTTAGATCTTTTTCATCCTTGCAACTAACCTGACATGTTTTACAACCAGTGCACTTAGTAGAGTCAAAGAAAAAACCATACTGTTTCATAAATCAAATCCTTATACGCATTTAACTTCAACTAAATTCGTATGTTGTGGGGTACCTTTAGCAAATGGAGAAGGATGTAATGACGTTAGTGTATTAATACATCCTCCCACATCAATTCCTTCATTATTAACATTGTGCCAGGCACCTTGTGGAACAGCAATTACACCTGGTAAAACCCGATTAGTAATTTTAGCTTTGATATATATACGCCCGCGATCATTATAAATCTCTGCTATATCGCCCTGTTTCAGACCTCTTATCTTTGCATCAATTGGATTAATCCAAAACTGATGAGGAATAGCTTCACGTAATATTGCAACACTATAATAGCTTGAATGGACATGGCCTTTGTTATGAAATCCGGTCATTTGTAAAGGATATTGTTTTTTACGGGCAACATTTTCAACACCTTCATGGTTAGCACAATATTCAGGTACAGCGGGAATACGGTCACCGTCAGGTAATTGCCATTCTTGTACTATTTTATTTAACTGGTCAGAGTAGATCTCAATTTTCCCTGACGGAGTTTTTAGTGGATATTTATCTGGATCGTTACGAAAATCTTTAAGCGCAATTTGTTGATCACTCGCGGCTAATCGCCGATCTATAATTCCTTGATCATGAGTTTGCTCGAAAGGCCGTAAATGAGGCATGGTTTCACGGGTTTTATTATAACAGTATTCGATCCATTGTTGATAAGTCCGACCTTCGGTAAATTCAGTTGCAACACCTAATTTTTCTGCAATGTCCGCTAACACATCATAACATGGCCGATTTTGCCATAATGGTTTAACAGCTTGTTGTAAGCGCACTAAATAATGATAGGCACCACTTGCATATGAGTTATTGATTAAATCATCTGTTTCCACCGGGGTAACATCAGGCAGCAATAGATCCGCATATTTGGCTGAAGCCGTATTATGATTGTCCCATACCAAGATAAATTCACATTTTGATTCATCAGTCAGAATTTGATGCGTTTTATTTAAATCAGCATGCTGATTACCAATCACATTACTGGAATAACACCACAAAAATTTGATGCCAGAATCTAATTTATCTTTACCTCTAATACCGGCGTTTTTAGCCGTTAATTCAGGACCTCAAACAATAGCCTCGCTCCACATAAATGTCGGGATTGTTGTTTTTAATGGATTTGGTAGCTCAAAACTAGCAACAGGATAAGTAACGCTACCACCCCAAAGCCCGGTATTAGTGCCTGGACGACCAATATGGCCACTCATCAAAGGTAGCATCATAATTGAACGACAGGCTTGTTCACCATTAGCGGTGCGTTGTAGTCCCCAGCCTTGTGAGATCCATGCAGCTTTAGCATTAGCTATTTCACGTGCTAACTGAATAATACGTTGACTTGGAATACCTGTCAGTTGACTTGCCCATTCCGGTGTTTTAGCAATACCATCTGCCCCATTACCCAAAATATAATCTTTATAAGCGGCATTTGGTAACGCTGTTGGCGGCAACGTCGTTTTATCCCAGCCTATACAATATTTTGCAAGAAAAGCTTCATCTGTCAGCCCTTCATTAATCATGACATAACCCAACGCTGCGACTAATGCTGCATCAGTGCCAGGATAAATAGGTATCCACTCAGCGCCCAATGTGGTAACACTATCGGTATTACGGGGATCAATAATAATGACTTTTGCTTGGCTTTTTTGCAGTGCATTTAAGGTTTCATAAAACTGACCACCACCAGACATACGGGTTTCTGCTAAATTATGGCCAAACATAACAACTAAATCAGAATGAGCAATTTCACTTAATAAACTTTCTTCAGCACTACCATAAACGAACGGTGTAATTTCAGTTAATTGGGCATAAGAATAGGTACCATAATCTCCCAGAAAGCCGCCAATAAGCACTAATAAACGTTTGCAAGCGGTACGTCCATGTAAATTTGCTCCAGTTGAACCGGTACCATATTGATAATAGATAGCTTCATTACCATATTTCTCAATCGTATGCTTTAACTTCTGCGCAATAAGTGTTGTTGCTTCATCCCAACTGATCTTTTTGAATTTACCTTCACCTCGTTTACCTACCCGTAGCATGGGATATTTTAACCGATCCGGATTATAGGTTTTCCAGCGAACTGAGCGGCCACGCAAACAAGGCCTAATTTGATGTTCGCCAAATTTGCTATCATCATAGAAGGTTTCATTTGAAATACGTTGAATAATATTATTCTTCACATGCACTTTAAGTGGACAACGGCTACCACAATTAACCAAGCAAGCGCTATATTTAATTATCTCCTCTGTTTCATCAGGCATAATACCGGTCGATGTGGCCTGAACAGAAAACGGAAGTGTAACACTGCCAGCAATGGTGGCAACACTGGCAATTGTTGCTGAAGTTTGCAAAAATTCCCGCCGATTCATTTGCACCAAGCGTGTTGTTTTATTTTTAGTCATTGACATTACCCAATAGTAAAATAACAACAAATTATTGTTATTGTTTTATGTTAAAAAATAATGACAAAATAGATTATGATTTAAATCAATGATGAGTAATTATCAAATTTGCAGTAATCTGCACTAGTTTGCCAAATAATGGCGATATAATTATTGCGTTTTATCGATTATTAGCCGACTAATGGGTTATATTTTCTAATAACAAAAACACTATTTGGACTCTTTGATGAATAACAAAGTATTTTCTTTAAAGTAGGCGAAATGAACAGGCATAATTTAACCTAAAATTTGATTGAGACGAGTCGATGATACCAAGCAAAATATTGATAACTAGCTACAACATTAGTGGCTTTGGCGGTATGGAAACCGTTTGTCGTGATTTTATTAGGTTATTAAAACAACGGCGACCAGATATAACCGTCAGCTTTGTCTTTTTTAATGATAAACAAACTCAACCAAATGATGATTGGTTAAACAATATAAAATATTCACGACTCTATTCTAACATTAGAAACGGTAAACTACGTCGTATTCATTATGCTTGGCAACTGCGACAATTACTTTTCGAGCAGAAAATTAACGCAATTATCGCCTTGGATGCAATTGCCTGTTATAACTCAAATATCAGTAGAAAATTTATCTTCGATAGAAAAATACCGCTAATTTGCTGGCCGCATTTTTCCATTAATAGAATTTATAAAAAAGAATATCTTTTAAAAGCTGATTACTATTACGCCATAAGCAAGGGTATAGCAAGACAATTAGTTGCCATTGGTGCTAATAGAAGTCATATTTTTACCTTATTTAATCCAATTAAAAAACACGATATCATTATCCCGAGACCTAAAGATAAAACTGCCTTTCTCTATTTAGGCAGAATTTTATTTGCCGGAGATAAACAACTCGCATTTCTATTTAATAGCCTGGCAAATATCAGTGGTGACTGGCAGCTCAATATTGTCGGTAGTGGCGAAGAAAATGAGATTCATCAGTTAAAACAGTTAGCTAAAAAATTAAATATAACAGAAAAAATTAATTGGCATGGCTGGCAATCAGATTCCTGGTTATATATACAAAATAATATAAAAAAAGTTACTGCTTTATTATTAACATCGAATAGTGAAGGGTTTCCTATGGTGCTGCCTGAAGCCATTTCCTATGGTATTTATGTGATAAGTTCAAATTGCTTAACCGGACCAAAAGATATCATTAAAGAGGATATTAATGGAAAATTATTTCCTGTTAATGATATGCCCTGTTTTGTTAATATATTGCAAGCTATCGTAAATAATAAAACCTTACCCACACAGACAAGCATAAAAAATTCTATTTTAGATTTTTATGAAGATAGCTATATCGAAAGAGTTAATTTATCCCTTAAAAAAATTTTAGCATAATATCATTTAGCGGATTAATCATTATTGATTAATCCGTAGCAAAAACCCTATTAGCTTATAACACCACCAAAACGACATAAACACTATTTTTGCCAAAAAATTAATGAACGATAAAAACGCCTGATTTGTAGCAAAATAAATGCCAAAGTAGACTCAAGGTTACCTCGCTTTCTTCTTTTAGCTTTAATAAAATACTTTTCCCTATCCGCCTCCAAATGGCTATTTTCAGCGGTGACAATTGGATGTTTTATAATTTCGGCTAAATAATAGCCTTTAACTGCATTTTTTTTGTATAACAAGCCCCACGAATCAGCAACAAAAAATCCCCGGGCAAACTCAGCAATTATTCTTTCACAGGTACTACGATGAATTAAGTAACAACAAGTACGAAAAATTTTATCTGAGCTATAAGTTAATAAGCGAAATGTTACATTGGCGATGGTTATTTTATTAAAAAAACTTAATGAAATTCGTTTTCTTGAATTTAGCCCTTCTTGACCACCCAACAGATAAACATAATCTTTTTTCAATAAATCACTTTTACCTTGCTCCAATGCTTTGATTAAAGGGGATAATTTTTTATCAATAATAACATCGTCCTCGAGAATCAATGCCCATTCGATATCATTTTTTATAATATGCTGATAGACTGATTGATGGCTCAAGCTACAGGCAATTTCATTCTTGCCATTCGGTTTACCATAAGCTTTGTCATAATAAGGATATTTTAACCCAGCTATATCGTTTTGAGTTAATTTACTCCCTTCGATGGCGTCAACTATAGTGAAAGGCAAAGCTTGTGACGACAATGCGTAACTAATTTGTGTTCTTCTATCTGTATCCTTCTTTAAAGAAATAATAAAAATAGGGCAAGATTTATTCATTGACGCCACCAAAACTTTATATTTAATAATATGTTAAAATAAATTATAACTAATCGATTTTATTTTACTACTATTTTACTTGTAAATTTCAACCGCAAAGTGACATCATTTATACTAGTATCCATGGCAAAATTAGCATAATGATTTATTAAAAAATATTAAACAACTTATTATGTTGAAAATTGATTAAAAATGTTACTTGCCATGTGTTATAAATTATTAAATAATAAATTTAATTAATTCAATACATACAAAACAACATTAATTAAACTACTATATTTACGTAATCTGATATTATTTATCACAAAAATGAAACTAAAAGCTAATTTATATTAAATTTTCAAAAATTACTTAATTTGACATAAAAAAACTGACCAAAAACAGATAAAAAAGTTTTAAAACAGATAACCAGCACAATATATTATGTTAATTTTCAACTAGGTATAATTTTTTATTCACTTCAAAAAAAATATAATTTTTATTAATCAATTTTTATAAAGTATAATGATGATAGTAATGGTTTTTTCTTTCCGCTAACGCTAAAATTAGTAACACTTTACGATAAAATGAATGCCTGCTTTGCCAAAAGGAAACTTAATGTATTTCAATAGTAAGGAGATCATACTAACAAGCTATGAATTTTCATCTGCTGATGCAAAAACCCCTCAATTTCATATTGCTTATGGCGCAGATAAAAATTTCTCCCTTGGCACAGCGATCTCTATCTGCTCGATGCTATATTTCAATAAAATTTATACCTTTCACTTCTATATCTTCACTGATACGATTTCTGAATGCGACCTAAAAAAATTTGATGAACTAACAAGTTGTTATAATACAAAAATAACAATATTACTTATTGATACGCTACAGTTAAAAAAATTACCAACAAATAAATTATGGTCTCATGCGATCTATTTTCGCTTTATTATTGCAAATTATTTTCATAATAAAACCAATAAAATATTATATTTGGATTCAGACATTATTTGTTCGGGTGATATATCAGAATTATTCGACATCGATTTAAACCAGCATATTATTGCTGCTGTCGCTGACCGAGACCAATACCTATGGAAAAAACGGGCTGAAATGTTAGCAACACCAGAAATAGCTAATGGTTACTTTAACTCAGGCGTTATGCTAATTGATACTGACAAGTGGCACAAAAATAAGATAACGGAGAAAACTATAAATATATTACTTGATGACAAAACAAAAGCAAAATTTGTATTTTATGATCAGGATGCATTGAATATATCGCTGGTAAATCAAGTCTTATTTTTAGATAAAAAATTTAATACCCAATTTAGTATTAATTATGAGTTAAAAAATAAAACATTATTCCCTATAATTAATAATGTAAAATTCATTCATTATATTGGTCCAACCAAACCATGGAATATTTGGTCTGAATACCCAAGTACCCATCTCTTTATGACAATAAAAAAAAATTCCCCTTGGAAAACTACCCCGCTTATTGCGGCATCAACGTCTAACCAATACAGATATGCAGCTAAGCATATGTTTAATAAGAAAAAATACATTTACTGGTTATTAAATTATCTCTATTATTTTGTTAATAAAGCCCTACATAAATAAAAAATAGCGGATGACAGAAACGCAAAAAATGGATAATTGCTCTTGATAATAAACAATCATCCATTTTTATAGTTAAATTTTCAATTAGATAGATATAAAAATATTTTTAATTTAATTTACTTTCTGAATCGATGTATTCAAATTGCGCTTTAGTTAATGTTAAATTAATGGCTTTCACAAAACTTTCCACCTGAGCAACGGTAGTTGCACTAGCAATTGGTGCGGTGATCCCATTAAAAGCCATTAACCAGGCAAGTGCAACTTCCGCTAATGTAGCTTGCTGATCATCAGCAACTACCTGCAACGCGTTGAGAATTTTTTCGCCTCTTTGATTGAGGTATTTATCAATATCACTTTTCCTAGCACTACTATTTAAATCACTTTGACGACGATATTTACCAGTTAAAAAACCCGATGCCAAACTATAGTAAGTAACAACACCAATATTCTCTTCGATGCTGAGTTTCTTCAACTTATCATCAAAAGCAGTACGATCATAAATATTATATTCCGGCTGTAATACTTGATAACGCGGTAAACGCTGACTATCCGCTACCTCTAAAGCCGTTCTTAATTGTCTTGCATTCAAATTTGAAGCACCTATTGCACGAATTTTCCCCGTTGTTAAAAGCTTCAGATAAGCATTTAATGTCTCTTCATAAGGGGTATTTATGTCAGGCCAATGGGAAAAATAGATATCAATATAATCTGTTTGCAAACGCCGCAATGAATCCTCAACCGCTTTTATAATCCATTGAGCAGACAGACCTCGCTTACCGGGTGAACCTAAGTCTGCGCCCACTTTGGTAAATATGACTAATTTGTCTCTGGCAATCGAATGTTTAGTCAGCCAATTTCCAATGATGGTTTCTGATTCTCCACCTTGATTGCCGGCTGCCCAACTTGAATAAACATCCGCCGTATCAATTGCAACTAAACAGTTATCATAAAGCGCATCTAAGATGGTGAAACTTTCTTTTTCATTGATAGTCCAGCCAAATACATTACCACCAAAAACAAGTGGTGGAATAACAAATCCTGTTGAACCTAATCTACGCAATTGCATATTTCCTCACTTATTTATGAAATAAAGCGAATATACTCCTAGAAGATTGTAGTAGTGCTCTTACAACAAGATTGTATTTAAAACGTTACAGCCTATTTAACTTGCAGATATCCTACCGCAATTTAGTTATATTGATTATATTTTACCAATATCCTAGTAACTTCCACCATAAACCACCAATGACAAACCAAATAACAAGATTGACCACACTTAATATAAAACCAATTTTCCACCATTCAGTTAAGGTTGTATAACCCGAACCAAAAATAATTGGTGCGGTACCTGTGGCATAATGTGTTAACGACATCATTAATGATGAAGAGAAAGCCAGGATCAAACCGAGCAAAATAGGTGGAGCGCCTAATGCTAATCCAGCTGTAAAAAATGCCGCAAACATTGCCATAATATGGGCTGTTGTGCTGGCAAAAAAGTAATGAGAATAGACATATATCAAAACAAGTAACAACATGCCGCCAACCCAGCCAATCCCCATATGATCAATAGCGTCTCCTACTGTTTGAGAAAACCAATTGGTCAATCCAAGCTTGCTTAGGAAAGATGCCATCATAACCAATGCAGCAAACCAAGTAATTGTGTCCCAGGCTCCCTTGGTTTTCAAAATATCATCCCAAGCTAATACGCCTGAACACAGTAAAACGGAAAGACCAATGAATGCCGCCGCCGTAGGGTTAATAGTAAAAGCGCTACCAAAAATAAGCGCAGGTACGCCAGCCCACATCAACAATAGCATGGCAAACACCGCTAAAGTAATTTTTTCTGCGGGAGAAATAGGTCCTAACTTATGTAATTTTTGCTTAGCGAAATTTGGCGCATCTGCTGTTACTTTAATTTCTGGCGGATAAATCCAATAAATAATCAATGGCATAATAAATAATGAAATTATGCCAGGTATAAAAGCGGCTATTGCCCACATTCCCCAACTGATCTCAAATGGAGGCGTTGTATTTTCCATAATCAAACTAACAATCAATGGATTAGGTGCTGTTGCCGTAATAAACATCGCTGATGTAATTGGATTGATATTAAAATTAACCAATGAAAGATAGCGGCCAATTTTTTGTGAGCTATTTGATTCTGGATCAGAACCAAAACTATTTGAAATTGAACGCATAATAGGATGAATAATTCCACCACCACGGGCAGTATTACTCGGTGTAACTGGTGCTAATATTGTCTCTGCAATCGCTAATGAATAAGCAATACCTAACGTCCTTTTGCCAAATAAAGAAATAAAATAATAACCAATACGAGCACCTAATCCTGTCTTATTTAAACTAACAGAAATCATTATTGAAATACCTATCAACCAAATAAGTTGATTTGAAAAACCACTCAATGCATCATTAATTGCTGCCGTCGGATTATTGGGATTAGTTACTCCCGTAATAGCAATTAAAGCAATCGCAATAATGGAGATTGCACCTATAGGTAAAGCTTTACCGATGATAGCTATTATAGTCCCAATAAAAAGCGCAAATAACTGCCAAGCATTAACATCAACACCGTCAGGAGCGGGAATAATAAACCAGATGATGAGAGTGATTGTAATAGCAATTATGGTTGGTAAAGGTTTGAATGGGGTCAATTTATCCATATTGTATTATCCAATTGGTGAAACATATTTACACAGAAAATAATTAATAACTTATAAATGAACAAAATCACGCTAACGAATCATACAACTACTTATTATATAAACTTATAGATTAGTAACTATATTTATTTTTATCAAGCTTACTAATAAAGAAATATTGATCTATAATTTTATTAAATTATCCAACTTATTCTTTTAATTTTTATCTCTTTATTATAAGAATAAGTTATTTTTATATGTTAAAACTGTGATATGTATTACAAAAATCACAATAAATTTTATTTACTAATTTATTGTGACAAACATTTCTATTTTTCACTCTTAATGATATTCTTAATATAGGAAATTAACTATAATTAGTAACTGTTTAATTTTATCAAATAACAAATAGTTTTTTTATATTATTAAAAAATAATAAATTCATTCAAAAATAAGAATTACTTTATAAAAAATAATATATTTTTTATTACACTATAATGCATAAATCTATTTATTTTGAATATATATAAAATTAAAGTTACACAATACAGTAGCAAATAAATTTGTTCATTTACACTAACCCAAAGCCAATAAAGATGGCCTTTAATGTTATTATTAAAGACCATCCAAAATGGTTTTATATCAGTTCAGTCACTCTTGTTTATCTAACCATTCGGTATGAAAAATACCTTCTTTATCAATTCTTTTATAAGTATGAGCACCAAAATAATCACGTTGTGCTTGAATTAAATTTGCCGGTAAAACTGCCGAGCGATAACTATCATAATAAGAAATTGCTGCCGTGAGCGTGGGTAACGGAATACCATTTTGTACACCAAAACAGACAATATCACGTAATGATTGCTGATATTCATCAGTAATACTTTTAAAGTAAGGCGCTAACATCAAGTTTGCTAAAGATGGGTTTTGACTATAAGCGTCGGTAATTTTTTGCAAAAATTGTGCCCGAATAATACAACCAGCACGAAAAATCCTGGCAATTTCACCATAATTTAACTGCCATTGATATTCATCTGATGCCGCTGTTAATTGCTGAAAACCCTGTGCATAGGAAACGATTTTACCTAAATAAAGTGCCTGACGCACTTTTTCAATAAATTCCTGCTTATCACCTTTAAATGGATTAACCACTGGTCCAGTCAGTATTTTTGCGGCAGTCACTCGCTGCGCTTTTAAAAAAGAGAGATAACGTGCAAATACTGATTCAGTAATCAGCGTAACCGGCACTCCCAGGTCTAAAGCACTTTGACTGGTCCATTTTCCGGTTCCTTTATTAGCGGCTTCATCCAATATAACATCAATCAAATAATTATTGGTTTTGTCTTCTTTCTTACGAAATATATCCGCCGTAATTTCGATTAGATAACTACTTAATTCACCTTTATTCCATTCAGTAAAAATATCGGCTAATTCTTCATTAGTTAACTTTAATGCGTTTTTGAGGATAGAATAAACTTCAGCAATAAGCTGCATATCACCATACTCGATGCCATTATGTACCATTTTTACATAATGACCTGCACCATCAGGACCAATATAGCTTACACAAGGCTCACCATCTGCCTTAGCTACAATTTGTTGCAAGATAGGTGCTACTAAGTCATAAGCCTGTTTCTGCCCACCAGGCATAATAGAAGGCCCTTTTAATGCACCTTCTTCACCGCCAGAAACGCCGGTTCCAATAAAATTAAATCCTTGCGCTGAAAGTTCTTGATTACGTCGAATAGTATCCTGAAAATAAGTATTACCACCATCGATTAGGATATCACCTTTATCCAGATAAGGTGTTAATGAAGCTATAGTTTTATCCGTCGCCTCACCCGCTTTTACCATTAATAAAATACGACGTGGTTTTTCTAATGAATCAACAAATTCCTTAATCGTATGACAAGGGATTAATTTTCTACCTGGGTTTTCATCGATCACTTCATCGGTTTTTTCTTTAGAGCGATTAAAAATCGAAACAGAATAACCCCGGCTTTCAATATTAAGCGCTAGATTACGCCCCATAACAGCCATACCCACTACACCAATTTGTTGTTTTGACATGAAAAACTCCTGTCTGACAATTCATTACCCACAAGTTAACGAGCAAATATATTTTTACGTATTGATATATTAACTTACTCTATAGTTTGGTGATAGTAATTTAATGCCTTTAACAACACGATATTTTGGCTAAAAGCAATTAAAAAAACGTTATTATATTGAAATTTTTGTTCAAAGTGCCCATTATTCTAAAGGTCGGCATAAGCCGTCATATTAGAGGGTAAAATAAATTTTATGGAATGGATCGCTGATCCTACGATGTGGGCGGGGCTTCTTACTCTTATCGTACTCGAAATCGTGCTTGGCATTGATAATTTAGTTTTTATCGCTATCTTAGCTGATAAATTACCAGCTAAATTACGTAATAAAGCAAGAATAACCGGTTTAACATGCGCACTATTCATGCGTGTTATCTTATTGTTTAGTCTTACTTTACTCGTTTCCTTAACCAATCCTATCATTAACATTTGGGGTCACCCATTTAGCGCGCGCGACATTTTAATGCTTGGTGGTGGGCTTTTTCTGCTTTTTAAAGCCACTATGGAGCTTAATGAGCGGTTAGAAGGTAAAGATAAACAATCTGGCAAACAACGCAAAACAGCCAAATTCTGGGCTGTTGTAGCACAAATTATTGTATTAGATGCTATTTTTTCACTTGATTCAGTTATTACAGCTGTTGGCATGGTTGAACACATTGGCATTATGATTGCGGCAGTCACTATTGCTATGATTTTAATGATTATCGCAAGTAAACCTTTAACCATGTTCGTTAATACCCATCCAACTATTGTTATTCTCTGTCTCAGTTTTTTACTTATGATAGGTTTCAGCTTAGTAGCTGAAGGATTCGGTTATCTGATACCGAAAGGCTATTTATACGCCGCTATTGGTTTTTCTATTATGATCGAATCATTTAATCAATTTGCTTCATTTAATCGACGCCGTTTTTTAAAAGGAAGCAAATCACTACGAGAAAGAACCGCTGAAGCAGTATTGCGGGTTTTAGATGGTCAACATGAACGCGCTGAATTAGATCATCGCACCTCTGATTTGATTGCTGATAATAATGGCATTTTTGATCCACAAGAACGACAAATGATTGTTCGTTTATTAGGATTCGCTCAACGTAATGTTAGTAGTATTATGACTTCGCGCCATGACGTTGAATATATTGATATCAACAAGCCTGCGGATAAGCTACTTTCATTGTTAGAAAAAACACCCCATACACGGCTTGTTGTTACGGATGAATCAATAAGCGATGAGCCTGTCGGGGTTATACATGTTATCGACATATTAAATCAACAATTGAAAAAACAAAAACTTAACTTACATGCCCTAATTACTCAACCACTCATTTTTCCTGAAGGCTTATCACTACTTCAAGCATTGGAACAATTTCGTAAAGCTCATACTCATTTTGCCTTTATTGTTGATGAATTTGGCTCTGTCGAAGGGATAGTTACGCTGACAGATATTATGGAAACTATCGCCGGTAATATGCCAATCAGTGAAGAAGAGGTGGATTCTCGTCATGATATTCAACAATTAGAGGATAGTCGCTGGGTTGCTAATGGTTTTATGCCTTTAGAAGATCTGATCCTTTATGTGCCAATTTCACTTGATGAAAAACGTGAATATGAGACGATAGCCGGATTATTAATGGAGCATTTACAACGAATGCCGATTGTTGGTGAACGTATTAAAATTGAAAATTGGATTTTTGAACCGTTGGAAGTAACCAGCCACCGCCTTAAAAAGGTATTAATCACCCCCCTGCAACTGGCTAAAAAAGATGTTAAACAAAACATAAATTTAACGCGCTGATCATGGCGCGTTAAATTTACTACCAAGATTTAACCTAATGTTGCAATTTAACTTCTTTTTCTAACCAACTATCTAATGCTTTTTTAGCTTGTGATTGAAACTCATCGCGCAGCAATTTTTCAATATTCAATTGATATTGTAAATTTTGCCACTTACCATAAATACGCAGAGGAATGACCAATTTTTTCAGTTTATTAATAAAATTATCATCCCCATGCCAGCCTTTATTGATGTTAACCAACAATTTCACGTCTGCAGATTTGCTCGCTAAATTTAACCAACCGTTACCATCAATACTGATAGCTTCAGAAGAAGCAACCAAATTTGTGAACGACAACAAACCTTTATTAAGTTTTGTATCAACGTTTAAATTTTGAATTTGAGTATTATCTGTAAGATTTTGGGGAGTATTAACTTTATCAGTAAGGCGTGAAAAAGCGTGTTGGATTAATGAAGTTATATTTAATCCTGTTAATTGTGCTTTGGATAATATTACATTAGCATTACCGGACCAAAAATTTAGCACCGCAAATTTACCATAACCAGGCCCCGATAAGTTCGCGGCTAATATCAGTGAACCATCTAGTTTATCAGGCATGTTAAATGCTTGAAGTAAAGGAGCCAACTTAACATTATTAAATTTAGGTTTAGCCGTGACAATAACCGGACTATTTTCATAATTTAAACTAACAGGTAGATCAAAATTTCCCCCTAATAATCCACCTTCTAGCTGACTAACATTTAATAACGCTTTTTTATTGGTTATCTTAGACTTGAAGCTATCAACAATTAAACCTCGATATATAAGTTTATCGGCAGAAATTGTCGCTTGAAATGGAAATTGCTTTAAATAGCCTAAATCATAACTATCGGTATTAGCTGTAGCAATAACAGGCTTAGTACTTATCTGAGGCGTTATTTTTGTCTCTATCAGAGGCTGCAATAAAGGTTGCCAACCTAAAATCTTATCAAGATCCAGTTTAGTGGAAGCAATATTTAATTGATAATCTGGTGATTTACCTAACTGAGCAACTAAATTGCCAGTTAAATGATTATCGTTAACGTTAATAGCTAAATTTGAAAGAGTTAATACGGGTTGTTGATCACGCAAATAATTAAACAATAAAGTCGCATCGCCGCTAATTCCACCTGTTGGTAAATTAATACCACTCATCTTATATTCTAATTGATTGATTTCGCCAGCAATCTGATGCGGATAATCTGCAATATTAAGTATACTTTTTAAAGAAAAAGTTAGATCTTGCTGATCCTTACTCACATTGCTGCTAAAGTTAACGTTAATAAAATGATCATCCTGCCTACTCAGTGATAACATAATATTACGCATATTTAACTGAGTATCATTATCCAACTGCCAAATTAATAAACTATCGGTTAATTTAATTTTATTAATTTCAAATAACCATTTACTAGCATTATTATTTTTTCTACTAATATGGTTAAGACCTTCCGGTGCAATGGGATCATCTTGATTTAATTTTGCTGCACTGTCTGGCGTAGAGCGCAAAACTGCACCACTAATTACAATCTGTTCAACTGAAAGTTGATGGGAGATTAGCGGCCATAACGAAACATCAAGCCGCATGTTATCTGCACTAATGGCGGGCTTGGTAGCGCCGGGGGCAGTGAGTGAAATCGGCCCAGTAATAATACTTAGACTGGGCCATACATGCCAACGCATTTCGCCTTGAAAAACCAAATGATAGCCACTTTTTTGTTCAACTTTATCAATTAAATAGTGACGAAAATCATTGGGATTAACGAGCAACACTAGCGTGGTTAATCCTGCCAAAATAACCACTATCAGGATAGCTAATGTTGTCAAAAATCGTTTCATCACTGTCTCCATCAATGGTACTCAAACAACCAATTAATGACTTCATCATAAGATAAAGCTTATTTCCCGTAACCTGAGAAAATAGAATTATTTTGGTTATAGCATGATCTCAGCGAAACACCGAATTAATTAACGTAAAATATCACAATTTATAATTATTATTACCCTCTTCACTAATTCTACTCCCTACCGCACCTTGTTGATTCTTATACTTTGCATCCTGACGACGATTATAGGGACGATCAGCTGAACCAGATAAGGCTTCAAAACTTAATGCACCAATAACCATACCCGGACGTAACGCCAATGGCAGTTTGCCTGAATTATAAAACTCTAGCACAATCTGACCACACCAACCGGGATCAATACGGTGAGCAGTAACATGCACCATTAACCCCAAGCGAGCAAGAGAAGAACGACCATCAAGCCAACCAACAACATTATCAGGTAAGGTGACTGATTCTAAAGTGACCGCCAATGCTAATTCACCCGGATGCAAAAAAAACGCATCATTATGGTTTAAAGTGATTTCATCGCTCATCACCCGATCCAATGCAGCATTAACTTCATTTTTCGGCCCACTAAGATCAATATAAGGTGCCGTATAGCCCTGAAATACTCGAAATTTATTGCCTAGACAAACGTCAACTGTTGCCCCATTGATCCGTTCGATTGATGGGCGTGGTTCAATAACCAATTTTTTTTCATCAAGCCATTTAACTATATCGCGGTCACAAAGTCGCATTTTTCCATCTCCTTGCGAGAATGCCTAATCTATTTATAGATTTACTGGCAGAACTCCCCTATTTTAGCTTTTAGAATATCAATCGCCACCCGATTTTTTCCACCTCGAGGGACAATAATATCTGCATACTGTTTTGATGGCTCAATAAACTGAAGAAACATTGGACGGACTGTTTTAGTATATTGTTCAATAACAGAATCTAATGTTCGCCCTCGTTCATTTACATCTCGTTTGATTCTTCTTACTAAGCAAATATCCAGTGGTGTATCAACATAAATGGCAAAATCCATATTTTTGCGTAAACGCTTATCCGTTAATAATAAAATACCTTCAATAATAATGACTTTTTTGGGTTGAAAAAAAATGGTCTCAGGCTTACGTGTATGCTGAGTATAATCATATTGCGGCAGATCAATGCCTTTTCCGCTCTTTAACAATTGAAGATGATAACAAAGCAGATCATGATCCATTGAGTTTGGGTGGTCATAGTTTACTTTCACTCGTTCTTCCATCGGAATATCATGTTGATCTCGATAGTAACAATCCTCAGTAATCACACCAATATTATGGTCACCCACTTGAGAAAGTAATTCATGATAAAGCGTTTTCGCAATAAGACTTTTACCTGATGCTGAAGCGCCTGATATACCTACAATAGCGCACTTATGTGCTGTATCAGCCATTTTAAATAACCTGAATTTGAATAAAGGGAATTAATATAATTAAATATTATGATCGCAGGAATTATAAGGGGTTATTTTAGTATCTTCCAGCATTTAAAATTAGGTCTAGCTAATTTTTATAACAAGACCTAACAATAATTATCACCTTATATTTATTTTCAATCAATAAGTCATGGGATTAATCAGTTTAAATAGTCCGAAAAGCAATTTCAGTGGCAATGGTTTCCCCTGCCCAGTACATTTGAGCAGCAATCGTCGAGGCTATTTCCCGATAGATATCAGCAAATTCACCATCTGGATCTCGAATAACCGTTGGTTGACCTTGGTCTAAATCTTCACGCAGCGAAATATGTAACGGTATCTTACCTAATAGCTTACACTGATATTTTTCAGCCAATTTTTCTGCACCACCAGAACCAAAAATGGGCTCTATGTGGCCACAATTGCTACAAATATGTAGACTCATATTTTCAACAATCCCCAATACCGGTACTTTAACTTTGTCAAACATCGCAATGCCTTTCATCGCATCAAGCAAAGCAATATCTTGCGGTGTAGTAACCACAATTGCTGCGGTAACCGGTATATTCTGTGATAATGTTAATTGTATATCACCAGTTCCCGGTGGCATATCGACCACTAAATAATCCAATTCTGGCCATTGGGTATCCTGTAGCATTTGCATCAAGGCCTTACTAGCCATTGGACCACGCCATATCATTGCATTGTCATCATTAACCAAATAACCAATTGAATTAGTTGCCAGCCCATAAGCCATTATAGGTACCATATGATGCCCATCAGGTGAAGTAGGTCGCTGGTTTTTAGTTGCTAACATATTCGGAATAGAGGGGCCATAAATATCTGCATCCAGAATACCTACCTTCGCGCCTTCTTGCGCCAATGCTAACGCTAAATTCACTGTCGTAGTTGATTTACCCACTCCCCCTTTACCTGAACTAATCGCAATAATATTGCGCACCCCATTAATACCCGGCAAATCATTCACTCTACGTAATGTATTGATATTATGACGTAATTTCCACTCTACTGCTTGCGCACCCGCTATTTTTCGTAATTGTGATGTTTTCTGTTCAATTAATAGTTTAAAAGGGGTTTTCCAGGCAAAAGGCATGACTAATTCAATGTGCAAAACGTCATCTAGTAACGCACAATGATATAATGCTTTTAATGTAGTCAAATTACTTTGCAGTGTTGGATGGGAAAATGTGTCCAAAACCTCAGCGACCTGCTGAGTTAACTGTTCTGGTTTTATTTGTTCGAAGGATCCTGAATTCATCGCAGCTCCTTTTATTTAGTATTAAATTATCAACAATTGATCACTGCATCATACCAGAGAACAATTTAATTAAGATAAATAGATAATAAAAACGACACTTATCAATCAAAATTACGATAAAATAATGTTAGATTAGTCATATTCAGGCCTAGCCGGAAAAAATACAATCGGTTAACATCAATTATTGTTCAATTTTATGGAAGTTAAATCCTTACTATGTCTCAAGTCGCGAAAAAACTTTTGGTAACCTGTGCGTTACCTTATGCTAACGGTTCAATTCACCTTGGCCATATGTTAGAGCATATTCAGGCCGATATTTGGGTTCGTTATCAACGAATGCGCGGCAAACAAGTTTACTTTATCTGTGCCGATGATGCCCACGGCACGCCTATCATGCTAAAAGCGCAACAATTAGGTATAACGCCTGAAGAGATGATTAGTAAAGTAAATCAGGAACATCAACACGATCTTGCCGACTTTGCCATCAGTTATGATAATTACCATTCAACTCATAGTGTAGAAAATAAAACATTATCTGAACAAATTTATTTGACACTAAAAAAGAACGGTTTTATCCAAAGCAAAACAATCTCGCAGCTTTACGATCCTAAGCAGGAAATGTTTCTACCCGATCGCTTTGTTAAAGGGAGTTGCCCAAAATGCCAAGCTGCTGATCAATATGGTGATAATTGTGAAGTCTGTGGTGCTACTTATAACCCAACGGAGCTTATCAATCCCCATTCGGTGATTTCTGGTGCAACACCTGAAATGCGCGAGACAGAGCATTTTTTCTTTGATTTACCAGCATTTAGTAAGATGTTGCAAACTTGGACACGCTCTGGTGCTTTACAACCACAAGTGGCGAATAAAATGCAAGAGTGGTTTGAAGCAGGTTTACAGCAATGGGATATTACTCGTGATGCCCCTTACTTTGGTTTTGAAATTCCTAATGAACCGGGTAAATATTTTTACGTCTGGTTAGACGCACCGATTGGCTATATGGGAACATTTAAAAATCTATGTGAAAAACAACCTGATATTGATTTTGCTAGCTTTTGGCAACAAGATTTTACAGCCGATCTCTACCACTTTATCGGCAAAGACATTGTCTACTTCCATAGTTTATTTTGGCCAGCAATATTAGAAGGCAGTGGTTATCGTAAACCTACCAATATCTTCGTTCACGGTTATATCACTGTTAATGGCGCAAAAATGTCCAAATCACGAGGCACTTTTATTACCGCGCGCGCCTATTTAGATCAGCTGGATGCTGATTGTTTACGTTACTATTATGCCGCTAAACTTTCATCCCGCATTGATGATATTGATCTTAACTTAGAAGACTTTGTTCAACGGGTTAATAGCGACATTGTGAATAAAGTCGTTAACCTTGCAGCACGCAATGCCGGATTCATTAATAAACGCTTTCATAATAAGTTATCATCACGCCTTGCGGCTCCCGAGCTTTACCAGCAATTTATTGCCGCAGCAAACAAAATTGGTCAAGAATTTTGTCAACGTGAATATAATAAAGCAATTCGTGAAATTATGTTACTTGCTGATCTGGCCAATCGTTATATCGATGAGCAAGCCCCCTGGGTAGTTGCAAAACAAGAGGATCGCGAACAAGATTTACATGACATATGTTCTATGGGTATCAATTTATTCCGGGTGCTAATGACTTATTTAAAACCCATATTACCGGGACTTACCGGCCGGACAGAAGCTTTTTTAAATATTTCACTCAACTGGGATGATATCAACAATCCATTGCTAAATCATGAAATTACGCCATTTAAAACTTTATTCCAGCGAATTGAAATGCACAATGTCACCGCAATGTTAGCGGCATCTAGTGAAAATATAACGGCGCAAACGATGACTAATCAAACAGATTCAGAAAATCCTAGTCAAGAGGTAATCAGTTTTGATGACTTTAACAAAGTAGACTTACGCGTTGCTCTAATTAAGCAAGCTGATTTAGTCGAAGGTTCCGATAAGCTGCTAAAACTACAATTAGATTTAGGTAATAGCAGCCGACAAGTTTTTTCGGGTATTCGCGCGGCTTATCCAGATCCTAAAGTACTAGAAGGTCGCTTAACAATTATGGTTGCTAATTTAGCGCCAAGAAAAATGCGCTTTGGTGTTTCCGAAGGAATGGTATTAGCAGCCGGCCCTGGTAACAAAGATATTTTTCTATTAAGTCCTGATGCTGGCGCCAAACCTGGCATGCAAGTAAAGTAGATTAATAATAAAAACATTAAATAAAAATGGCGACAATAGTATTCTCGCCATTTTTCATCTCACTTATGCCAGCAACCTAATACATTAAGTGAGTTAATTGTATTATCAGTATGTTTTGTTATAGGACTGGTATTATGTTGATTTCTAAAAATATCCTTTATATTAGTTGGCAGTATCTACGCGCTTTTTTACTCATTTATCTCTGCCTAATAATAGGAAACCTAATTTCAACTTTACTACCTTTTTCTCTGCCAGGTAGTATAATCGGCATGCTGATCTTATTTAGCTTGTTAACAATCCAAATCATACCTGTCCGATGGATACAACCAGGCTGCCATTTATTGCTAAAAAATATGACAATGCTATTTATTCCTATCGGGGTAGGCATAATGAATTATTATGATACGCTTAGCCAACAAATTATCCCTATTTTGCTTTCCTGTATTGTAAGTACATTGATTATTATGATTATTGTTGCTTATAGCTCACACTATATCCATCGTGAAATTAGCATCAATACCTCGGATACTGATAAACAACAGAGTAAAAAATAAAATTCAGCCAAAAAAAATTGGCCAAATAACGAGTAATAATAATGTTAAATCATATTTGGTGGTCACTACCTTTTACCATTATCGTTTTCTTATTAGCGAGAAAATTATTCCAAAAATTTAAACTGATCATTTTAAATCCTTTGTTAATTTCGATCGGAATCATTATTCCTGTTTTATTGATAACGCAGACTTCTTATGACCATTATTTCTCTGGTAGCCGTATTCTGAATGATTTGTTACAGCCGGCAGTTGTTGCCTTGGCTTTGCCATTATATGAACAGTTACATCAAATTCGTGCCCAATGGAAATCCATTATTAGCATTTGTTTTATTGGTAGTCTGATTGCCATGATAACCGGAACCACTATTGCCTTATGGACAGGTGCAACCGTCGAAATGGCCGCTTCCATATTACCAAAATCAGTGACGACACCCATAGCTATGGCTGTATCAGAGGCTATTGGCGGCGTGCCTGCCATTAGTGCCGCTTGTGTAATCTTAGTTGGTATTTTTGGCGCTATGTTTGGGCAGTTACTGTTTAATTTCTTGCAGATAAAAAACCCTATCGCTCGAGGATTAGCGATGGGAGCGGCTTCACATGCAGTAGGTACGGCGCGCAGCGCCGAGATAGACTACATTGAAGGTGCATATAGTTCTCTCGCATTGATGACGTGTGGCATCATTACTTCATTAATTGCCCCTTTTATTTTTCCTTTACTAATTCAATTATTACATTAAGCCATCATCTATAAACTATAAAAATGACTCAGCAAAACAATAAACCGTTCTATATTTTTATCTGTAGAAAATCTAATTCCACTAGCAGGTGCTAATTTTAGGGTTTATAAATTTAGATCAAAGCTAACCAATAGCCACAGCGAGCTTTGACAATGTGTTAGGTCAAGTTATTACCGGTAATTTCTGCTTATCTAAATATCGTATTTACAAACTTACCCCCTTCTGAGTATTATAAGTCTTATCTAACAATAAGCGGTTAAATTGATAAGAGAGGCGTATGTTAATAAGTAAAATAGTCCTAGTTGAGCTCTCTTTCGCTATTATGTAATCACAGGCATAGATGATGAGGAAATTCCTTATTTATAGCTTACTGACCATTATAGTAACAGCAATCGTTGCCATTTTAACATTCGATCGGTGGATTAGCTGGAAAACTGCTGATTATATCTATGATGATGTAAAAAAACTGCCACCTCGAAGCGTTGGCATGATTTTAGGCACGTCAAAATTTTATTCTACCGGCTCACCTAATGAGTACTATAAGTATCGAATTCAAGGCGCCATCAATGCTTACAATAGTGGCAAAATAAAATACTTGCTCGTTAGTGGTGATAATGCACATTATAATTACAATGAACCGATCACCATGCGTAGAGATCTAATCGCAGCGGGTATACCGGCAGCAAAAATTGTATTGGATTTTGCCGGCTTTCGAACACTAGATTCTGTTATCCGAACTCGTCAAGTGTTTGCCACCAATAACTTTACTATTATTACCCAACGTTTTCATTGTGAAAGGGCACTATTTATCGCCATGAAAAAAGGGATAGATGCACAGTGCTATGCCGTTTCTTCACCAAAAAAAATCATTAAAGTTCGTTTGCGCGAGGTTTTTGCCCGTATTAATGCTCTGATTGATCTCTATATATTAAAAAGTGAACCCCGGTTTTTAGGTCAACAAGAATCCATTCCTGCACCGATAAAAATGCCTGATGGAATCAAAGGATATCCTGCCGTTTTACCTGAAGAACTCAAATAATAGTAGCCAGCTCAATTAGCCCATTTGTTATGATTTAAATAATTTAATATACATATTTATATTCAAATCATTTACTCAAATTGGGTCATGTTATTGTTGTATCTGGGCCAACGAACAAATGAAATCGGTGAACATAAATTTGTTATTAAGAGGAAATTAGGATTATACTCATTGCCGTACACAAAAGGAAAAAGAGCCCAGAGTCAGGCTCAAGATGGAAATATTATAAAGCCGAGTTGGCAAATTTTGGAAAACTTATTAGATATAATCATCATCCTATAACCTAAATTTTCATATGAAAAAATTGATAAAACATTTTATAAAAAATAAAATAGCTAATAATGAATACTTTTTACCAAAAATTATTTTACTTTTTATTACCTTTTCTTTTATACATTGTGGATTAGGCTATCAAGCAAAATTTATTTATACAATTGGTGTTGTAGCTTTTTTAGTTTTTATAAATAGAGTTAAATTTTTATACATTTCTTTTGTCTGGATATTTACAATTATTTCAACGATATACTTACCTATTGCTATTCTATATGGCCCTCCATCATTTAATATATTAGCATCTTTATTTTATACAAATAAAGACGAAGCTATCGGATTTTTATCATTAATTCCTTATTACTATTATTTATTTTCTTTATTAATTTTATTTTTGGGAATTTTTTGTTCACGATTAAAAATTAAGAAAATAAAATATTTATCATCAATATCATTCATTATTTTTTTTGTGATATTATTATCCACTCCAATTAAAGATTATAGAAAAGAAAGTAGCATTAACCTATTAAATAGTGGCTATCCAGAAATAAAATTTATTAAAGAATTTTATTACTCTCTAATTGAGCTAAATAAAGAAAACAGTAAATTAGAAAAATTGATATATCAAAAAGATGATTTTAATCCTGTGAATAGTAAAAATAAATATAATACTTATGTTATGGTGATTGGTGAGAGTGCCAGACGTGATTTAATGCATTTTTACGGTTTTCATATCAATAATACCCCATTTATGAATTCAATTAATGGTATATTTTTTACTAATTATATATCAGCAGGCGCATCGACTAATATCTCATTAAGCAATACAATAGCAATAAAAGGAAATTTATCAAATAATATTGTATCATTAGCAAATAAAGCTGGATTTAGTACTTATTGGTTATCAAATCAAGGAGCATTAGGAATATTTGATACTCCAATCGCATCTATGGGTAAAAAGGCCAACAAATATCACTTTTTGAAAAAGGGTGATTATGATAATAGTAATAATTCTTCTAATGACACTGGTTTATTGCCATTTATTAAAACAGCAATAAATGACAATAAAAAAATAAGTTGATAATTATTCATTTAATGGGAAGTCATCCTCCTGCTTGTAATAGAACAAACGACTATTATGAAATTTTTTATAAAAGTAAAGATGTTTCATGTTATATACAAAGTATAAAAGAAACAGATAACTTGCTATCGAAAATATATAATGAACTTTCACTAACAAAAACAAAATGGTCTATGATGTATTTTTCTGATCATGGGCTTTCTTATGCGAATAGAAATGATATTCAACAATTAAGAATTATGCATGGGAGTAGTTATAGACAAAACTATGAAATTCCATTTTTTATTACGTCTTATGATTCCAAAGAAAAAATATATATTAAAGAAAAAAGAAGTGCCCTTAGTTTTATGAGTTTATTTTCAGAATGGACTGGTATTGATGATAAAATTATCGATAAAAAATGTCATATAATCTCTAATGATAAATGTGAAAATCAAAACAATATTATTAACTTTCATAATAAGGTAATAAACTACCTTGAGTTCCCCATAGAAAAAAGTATTTAAGCAAGGAGTTTTCCCTTTTAGTATTGGGACTTTGCTATCCAGTCAATAGCTGGAACGATTACGATATCAATATTATTTAATTTTACGTTATAAAAGCACTACATTTTAAATTGGATTCACATATGCTTATTGAGATAGCGCAACGCCAAAAATATTTACCAATAAAATAGCAAAAAAATAGCGCTTTCGCGCAGCAGATCAATTTGCTCAATCCGCTGCTATTTGGCTGTTATAACAAACATTAGTTAGTAATTACGCAGGCGAGAAATGTTACGTAAAAACTCCTGACGGGTATTTTGACTAGATTTAAATAAGCCACCTAGCGAGGTTGTCATTGTGCTGCTGCTTACATCACGAACGCCTCTGGCTTTAACACAATAGTGAACGGCATCAATCGAAACAGCAACATTAGCTGTGCCTAATAAAGTTTGGAGCGCAATTAAAATCTGTTGGGTTAAACGCTCCTGAACTTGTGGCCGTTGAGAAAAGAATTGAACAATACGATTAATCTTAGATAAACCAACCACTTTTTCCTTTGGAATATAGGCCACTGTCGCCTTACCATCGATGGTAACAAAATGGTGCTCACAGATACTGGTTAAAGTGATATCACGAACCGTCACCATTTCGTCAAAATCCATTTTGTTTTCGATTAAGGTAATTTTAGGGAAGTTATTATAATCGAGCCCAGAGAAAATTTCGTCAACATACATTTTAGCAACGCGCTTCGGTGTTTCCGCTAAGCTATCATCGCTAAGATCCAGATTAAGTAAACGCATAATTTCACCCATGTGCAGTTCAATCTGTTGTTTACGCTCATTTGAGGAAAGAGATTGGCCGCAAAGTGGGGTTTCAAGACCACGAGCTTCGAGTGCTTTACGAACAAGATGCGCTTCTTGACTTAGCGATGACATGCATTTCTCCAACAATAAAATTCAACATATATCCAACTACATATTCAAGCAATGGATAACATTATTCCATTACAATAACCTATCCTAACAAAATATTTTTTATATCGCGCTAATTTTTCATATCAGAGTCATTATTTATCCTTTTTTGCTATCCATCTATAGAAAATTATCTATTATATTTACGCTAAATAATCAATTTACTGACTATATCCTCATTTTAAACTCACAAAACGGCGATTAAATTTTTTGTTATAACATATGTGAGTTTTAACCAGAAAAATCTATTGCTGTAATATAACAGACAAAAATAGCTGTTATTGTGTTCGTTAACTTATTTGATTTGTTATTCACTAAAAATAGCGTTAATTAAACAACTGTTGATTAATCAACAGTTGTTAAGTCAATTATTTTGCCAACTAAAATAGATTTCATCATTAGATAGCAATTTATTTAATTCATATAATTACTCCACCAAAGACGAAACTTCAAACCGATTAAACTACTCCAGCCGGTAGTGGTACTAACCACTTTGCCTTTATAAATAATGACAAAAGTTGGCGTTACACTAATGTTCCATTGAGCAGCATGGGCACCGGTTGGATCATTAACCGTTGGCATCATAAAGTGCTTTTTCCTCAAATAATGCTGTACTTTAGCGTCATCACCTGAACGAAAGGCGACGGTTAATACATTACCACCGTTAGCCGCATAGTCCGCTATTTTTGGGCTGGTAAAACGACAAATGCCACACCTGCTAGCCCAAAAATAGAGCAATAGTGGTTGTTTGGCACTTAACTCTGCCAATGTTACTTGTTTTTCCGCTAGCGTTATTACGGTGTCATTAGCAAAATTATAGGGCGCTTGAGGAGCACGGAAATTATCCAGTAATAGAATAAAAATGACTAGGATCAACAAAAAAAACAGCCCCTCACGCAACCAACGATAAAATTTATTTGTCATTTAAGTTTTTCCAATTCTGTTTTAACTATCCTTTGCAACTGTTCATAACTCACCGCGCCACTCAGCACTTGAGAGCCAATCAATGTAGCTGGCGTACCTTGCACGTCGAGCTGTTGTGCTAGCGCCAAATTGTCGTTAATGGTATCCAGCGTTTGGCTATCAAACTGCATTAAATTAATACCAATTTTTTGCTCTGCTGCTTTGATACTGGCGTCATCATGATAACCTTTCTTGGCCATCAGACGATGGTGTAGCAACCAAAACTTTTCCCTATCCTGTTTCCACAAGGAAAGCGCACTGCGCGCAGCTGTCACTGAACTTTGCGCTCGAAACGGTAGTGGTTTGATAATCAAAGCAACTTGCGGTTGAGACTGGACAATTTTTATCAGTAACGGATCAAATTGTTTACAAAAAGAACAGTTATAATCAGTAAAATAAACCATCACTAATTTCGCATCAGCGGCGCCAAGACGTGGGCTATTCGGATCGTTAAATAGCCTATTTTGGTTTTGTTTAACTATTTTTTCCAACTGTTGCTGACTTTGTTGTTGTCGCTGTTCACGATAAGCATTAGCCGCTTGTACCAGTATTTCCGGATTATTAATTAATGTTTCGCGGATCTGTTCTTGCAAAAAAGCTTTCTGTTCTAATGTAAACAGGTGATTATTAGCTAATAATGGCGTCGTCATTAGTAATAGCAACAAAATGAATTTTTTCATCTTGCATCTCCTTTTGCCTGCTGCAAAATTTGCAATAAGTCATCTTTATTCAACAACGGCGATAGAATTTTCCCCTGCGTCAATCCAGGGCCATAAATCTGGTTAAAGGGAACCGCCAGCATACCGCGTTTTTGTAAAAATTGATTAATGGTGTCTGACGGCTGAGTCCAGTCACCACGCAATGCGACCACATCTTCAGCCTGTAGAGCTTTTTGCACATCACTACGTAGCAACACATTAAATTTGTTAGCTTTACAAGTAACGCACCAGTCAGCCGTTACATCGATGAATACCCGTTTATTTGCCGCTAGTGCCTGGTTAATTGCTGCTTCGGTTAATGGTTGCCACCGGATCTCATCTTTCAGTGATTGCTTGCTGTAGTGTAAAGTAAGCGTAACTAACCCAATAGCTAGCGCAGCACTTCCACCCACAGTAATTGCCCAACGTAATGAATAATGACGTGCACAACTGAACAGTAAAGCCGCTAGTATTAAAAAGCCCAAAAACAGTGTCCAACTTGTACCGATAAATGGAGTGAGCAAACTAAGTAACCAGAGACAGGATGCCAGCATCATAGCAGCCAGCCCTAGACGCAATTTATTCATCCAACGGCCAGGTCGAGGTAGCCGGAAAGCTAGCGTAGGTCTCACCGCAATTAATAACCAAGGTAAACTCATACCCATGCTCATTGCGATAAATAGTCCCCATAATTGCGGTAATGGTGCTACCAGTGCAACAGCAATCGCAGTACCAAGAAAAGGAGCTGAACACGGTGTTGCTAGTAGCGTCGCAAATGCACCGTGTAAGAAATGGTTCATTAACCCATCAGCCTGCAAGTTGGCTAATCGTGTATTAAAATTAGTGGGTAAGCGGAAATAAAACAGTCCCAAGAGATTTGCACTAAATAGCAGAGTGACTATTACCAATAAAGCGATAAACCACGGATTTTGAAACTGAATACCCCAGCCTATTGCTTGATTGGTTAGCCGTAAAATCGTCATCAACAACGCAAGCGCCATAAAAGAGATAATAATACCGCCGCTTGAAGCCAAAAATTGTAATCTTACACTGCGACGATCACGCTGTTGCAGCTGTAAAATAGTACTAAGTTTGAGACCTAACACTGGTAAAACACATGGCATAAAATTAAGGATCAAACCGCCTGCGATGGCGAATAACACAATCTGCCATAGTGGCATTTGTAAGTGATCAGATGCTAGTGGCGCGCCAATGGTGACCGTGCTTTGCTGAGCAATACCTTCATCCTCTATCACTAACGACAAAGTTTTACCCGTCAAATCTGGTGCAACATCGCCCCACTCATCAGTCGCAGGTAAAGTGATCTGCAAACGTTGTCCTTGTAGTTGCAAAACTGGCTTACCAAGGCTGGCTCCATCTGGCATATCGACAAAAACTGCTGGTGCATGCCAGCTAGCGACTCGTTCAGCCAGTACCTGCACTACACCGCTGCGATAACCTGCTGTTAACTTTGCTAGTAATGCGTTTTCTTGTGGGACTTTACCCATTGCGGTAGCGTAATTATGGGCAAAGTTTGCATCAGTGGGTTGTTGTAGATCTAAAGTGAAAGGATAATCGGTTAGAATACAGACGTTGCTGCAGGTTGACAATGTCAAGGTGCCACTTAGCAGTGAGTCAGGTTTTGCTGTTAACTGGATCGGCAGGCTAACACCCTCATGATAGCCTTGAGTACTGATGCCAGAAACATCAAAGCGTTGTGGGGTTGGCCAAAACCATTTTGCCGCAATTGAATTATCTTGCCAGGTGATTTTCGGCGCAATTCCCCCCTCTCCCGGTGTTCGCCAGTAAGTTTTCCAACCCTCTTGTAAACGGATATCAAGTAAAAGGCGCGTAACATCAGCTGCGTTATTGTCAGCGCGTAAACGAACTTCAGCATGACTATTTTGTAAGTTTTTAAGCCAACCGGTGTCGGCTGCAAAAGTAACTGGCAACCATAGCATAAGCAATGCCAGCAGGCTATTACGAAAAAAATTTAGCATATTTTATCTCCGAAAATGAAAATGACTAAGTAATAAACTTGTCAGTATTCATTCCCGGAAATTACAGAGTCGTAAATGAATACGAAGTCGAGGAGATGAAAGTGGAATAGTAAAAGAGAGTAGGACAGCAAAGCGTGGGATAAATACCAGTAACGCTAATAACACACTAAAAATTAGTAGTAGCGCTTCTGTGATCACCGGTGGGATACTCACTAAGGATTTAGTACTCAACTCACAAGGAGTCAGCGAATTATCGATATCATCCTGATGATCCTCTGCAAAAACGGAGGCCTGCCCGCTAGTTACCGGAGAAAATATCAACTGCCCCATAGCAATACGACTAACCATACAAATCATCACGATTAGGTATGCCAAGGCGAGAAACCATTTTGACAGTTGCTGCATTTTTCTCATGCTAACCTCGATAAAAACGAATGTTTATTCTAGCATTGACAATAAATTGTACAACCCCAGACTAGCTAAACCGACGTAATTATTTTATCAGCCTTGATAGTTAAATTAAATTAATCCATAAACAGGCGACAAAGAAGTTATCTACTTTGTCAATAAGCGAGATTATTGGCATAATACGCTGAAAATATTTGGCAAAATTATGCCAATATCAGTCAAAATGGTAGTCTTTTTGGGAGCAAAATATGGAGCATTATCATACCGGCGAATTATTATCGTTGAAGGAAGCATTAAATATTATCTTTACCCTAACTACCCCAATGGCAGAAAAAGAAATTATCCCATTAACAGAATCGATTAACCGCATAACTGCCACAGAAATTATATCGCCCATTAATGTCCCTCCATTTGATAATTCAGCCATGGATGGTTATGCAATACGCTTTAATGATTGGCATGACGCAACTCCGTTGGTTATTGCGGGTAAAGCATTGGCTGGTTCTCCTTTTCGCGAACCGCTGCCAGCAAAATCTTGTATCCGCATTATGACTGGAGCGCCGATTCCCATTGACGTTGATACGGTCATCATGCAAGAAAACACCCTGTTAGCTAATAATGCCATCAGCTTCACACAACCAATAAAACCAGGCACAAATATTCGTTTCACCGGCGAAGATATTCGACAAGGTGATAGCGTATTGCCCATTGGAACAAAACTTTCCGCAACTCAGGTATCTCTTATCGCGTCATTGGGAATAAGTGAAATTGAAGTTTTTCGCCAGTTGAAAGTGGCTATTTTCTCTACCGGCGATGAACTACAAACTATTGGTCAGCCACTAGCTGCTGGTCAAATTTATGATACTAATCGGCTGGCAATACGCTTGATGTTGGAAAAAATGAACTGCCAAGTGATTGATTTAGATATTATTGCTGATGATCCTGACAAACTCTATCAAGCATTTAAGCAAGCGGATCAACAAGCTGATCTGGTTATTAGTAGCGGCGGTGTGTCGGTGGGTGAAGCTGATTATACCAAGCAGATTCTTGATGAAATAGGTAGCATCAATTTCTGGCAACTGGCAATAAAACCCGGTAAACCATTTGCCTTTGGTAAACTAAAATCTGCCTGGTTTTGTGGCTTACCTGGTAATACTGTTTCCGCTATAGTTACCTTTTATCAACTAGTACAGCCGATTATTAATCACCTGTGCGCCTTTACTCAATGGCAAAGCACCCCCTATTTGAAAGCGCGCGCCACCAGCTTGATAAAAACATCACCTGGGCGTCTTGAGTTTCAACGCGGAATTGCCAAAGTAAATACTCAAGGAGATTTAGAAGTAACACCAATGGCACAACAAGGTTCACACATTTTGAGTTCTTTTAACCAAAGTAACTGTTTTATCGTTTTAGCGCAAAATCGTGGCCAGGTTAACGCAGGTGAATTAGTTGATATTGAGTATTTTAATTATTTATTAATAAGTGAATAAGTATGGCTATCGAATTATCTGACCAAGAAATACTGCGTTATAATCGCCAAATTATTTTACAAAACTTCGATTTTGACGGACAAGAAAAATTAAAAGCAGCGAAAGTATTGATTGTCGGAGTGGGTGGGTTAGGTTGCGCCGCTGCTCAATATTTAGCCGCCGCAGGCGTTGGCCAACTGACACTGCTTGATTTTGATACGATCTCCCTATCAAATTTACCACGGCAAATCCTATATAACGACCAATCTATTGGTAGTGCAAAGGTTGACTCGGCCAAAACCACCTTACTTAACATTAATCCGTATATAAAAATTTCTACCATTGATAAAAAATTAACAGAACATGAACTTAATATTTTAATTAAGCAGCAAAATGTGATTGTCGATTGTACGGATAATGTGGCAATTCGCGAGCAGCTTAATCGCCTATGCTTAACGCTAAAGCGCCCACTCGTCTCCGGCGCCGCTATTCGCATGGAAGGACAACTGGTGGTATTAACTTATCAAGATAATACCCCCTGCTATCACTGTTTAAGTCGTTTATTTGGTGAAAATAATCTCTCCTGCATCGAAACCGGCGTTATGTCTCCACTGGTTGGTATTATTGGTAGCCTGCAAGCGATGGAAACACTAAAATTGCTCACTAACTATGGTCAAATCAACAGCGGGAAAGTGCTATTTTATGATGCTATGTTAACAGAATTTCGCACCATTAATTTAATGCCTGATCCTAATTGTGAAATCTGTCAGCCCAGCCAAAAATAGGCTAATATTTATCGCCGTGAGCGCAGCATAGCACTTTGTCACCCTCTATGTTTGTTAATGCTAACTAAGTGAAACATAGCACAGTTATAGTTCATCATAAGTTTTTACTGATGGTGCTGTGTAGTGCAAAAAACGATCAAGTAAATTGGCCGGATTATCATCAACAATCGCCATATGGCGATATTTTTCTTGTAAGAACTTTTCATCAGCCATTTTTTCTATCATAGCCACTAAGGGTGTCCAATAATTATTAACATTTAATAATCCACAAGGTTTCGCATGTAAGCCAATTTGACCCCAAGTAAACACTTCACTAAATTCCTCCAGGGTACCAAATCCCCCTGGTAGCGCAATGAATCCATCAGCCAAATCAATCATTTTCTGCTTACGTTGATGCATAGTATCGACAATATAGCTTTTAGTCAGTCCAGTATGAGAAATCTCACGTTCAACTAATAATTTAGGCATTACGCCAATAACTTGACCACCTTGTTCCAATATCGAATTGGCTAAAACGCCCATAATACCAACGCGGCCACCGCCATAAACCAGCGTTATTTTTCTGTTAACCAGCTCGGATGCTAATGCCACAGCCTGCTGCTGATAGATACCACTGGCTCCTACACTAGAGCCACAATAAACCGTTACACTCTTTATCTTTCCCACATTATCCTCCTTAACTTAAATTCACTAGTTCCAGCCCCAGCAGACATTAATTAAATTTAACAAACGCATAAATACTTTTCATGTGATTTCTTTTTTTAAATTAACATTTATTATAGTGACTATCCTATTGTCAACGATCACCGAAAACTGATCCACTTTTTATCTAAATCCGATCAATCAAAATTGATCCACTGTTTTACTCAGTTATTGCTCCTGAGCGCCGCTTATCTTTCAATCGGTAGCTTTCACCGCTTAATTGCAGTACATGCGAATGATGAAGTAAACGATCAAGCATAGCGGCAGTTAATGTTGCGTCATCAGCAAAAGCACTTGGCCATTGCCCAAATGATAGGTTACTCGTCAATATGACACTGCCATGCTCATAACGCTTGGCAATCACATTGAAAAACAGGTTTGCTTCTTCTCGCCCAAACGGCAGGTATCCAATCTCATCGATAATCAACAACTTCGGGGCCATCACCGAACGTGATAGATATTGTTTGAGCTTATTTTGTCGTTTGGCAGTTGAGAGTTGCAACATCAGTTCAGCTGCCGTGGTAAAGCGGGTTTTCTTCTTGGCCTGTACTGCTTTTAATCCTAACCCAATAGCTAAATGCGTTTTGCCTACACCGCTTGGGCCAAGCAACACGACATTTTCATTACGTTCAATAAACGTTAATGCGCTTAATTCCTGTATGTGTTGTTTGGGGATCCCCGTTGCAAACTTAAAATCGAACGTATTAAGTTCTTTATGTGCTGGGAATCCTGCCATCCGACTCAAAAGATTACGAGTTCGTTCATCTCGTTGTTGTTGCTCACATTTTAACAGGGACAGTAAAAAACTCTCCGTAGCTTTTGTCTTGGGCAATGCATTTTTCGGCAAGTGATGACCAATGAGTCGGAATAGAATTTAATTTCAATGACTCACACAGGTGTTCAATTTGTTCATGCAATAACATGTTCACCTCCCAGTAATGCTTCGTATACGCTGATTGAGTGTTGCAAACTGACAGATTCAAGGGGCGGTACGATAGGGATATTAAGCGTATTAGTCTGTGGGATAGATTGGCAAACCCTTGCTGGTAAGGGTAGAAGAGACTTAACTTCCTTAGCTAATCTATCTGCTGGCTTCTCTAACGTTGTTCCATGAATTCGCTGATGGGCAACGCGTTGTAACCATGGACCCACTTTTGCATTAGCTATTTCAATATCCAGTTCAAGATTATGAGCACGAAGGTCGGTGTTTAATGGCACGATAAAGCTGTTTTTTAAATAGTGGTTAAAGCGCTCTACTTTCCCTTTCGTTTTTTGCCCTGTAGGGCTTGCAAGCCTTCAATTTAAACCCGTAATCTTTCGACATTTGAAGCATTTCGACATGTAATTTATGATCACCTTCTGCATAAGCATCCCGTTCGATGATGAGGGATTTTGCGTTATCACACAATACTTCCTGTGGTACACCACCAAAGTAGTCGAAAGCTTCTCTTAAACCTTGCTGCCACGATTCTGCTCGTTCATTATCAAAGAACTTTACATAACTCGCACGCGAATAGCCTAGCGTTGCAACAAACGCTTTCAGCGATTTTTTACCTCGCCGGATGCTGGTGAAGTCGATTTGCATTTGTTGACCTGGCTGTGTTTCAAAACGGACGACTACTTCGGGAACAATGCTTGGTTTAAATTGACAAACAAATCGGCGTAATTGAGCAATACCACCTTGATAGCCGTTTTCAACTACCTCATCAAATAAGACTGTTGCAGGGATCCAATCAGGTTTAGCCAGTTCAATTCGCTGAAGCAAATAAGGTTTAAAGGGGGATAATTTAGTCGGTTGTTGACTTCTTTTAGCATAAGTTGGCATTGTCTGTTGTTGTAAATGATGTTTTACGGTGTTATGGGATATACCCAACTCACTGGCAATTTTTCGAAGGCTTTGTCCTTGTGCAAAGCGAACATGAATATCCACAAATATCTCCTTGGTTAACATAAATTATCCGTACAAAAATGTGCGAATAATACCAAGTGGATCAGTTTTAGATGATCGTTAGTGGATCAGTTTTGCATGATCGGTGACACTATTTACAATCGGCAATAAAAAGAATATTTGTTTAATTTTTTTTATGTAATAATTACTCAATATCATTAAGTAAATCTTGCTGTTACTGAGTTTTTATTTAATTTTCTAACATTTATTTGGTTCTATATTTATTGAGGTTACCTCCAGATGTCATTTGTCTTAAATCAAAAGCGTAAGACGCTATTGCCAGTATTGTTGTTGCTCTTTGCAATGGTATCAATACAAAGTGGTGCTTCATTAGCCAAAAGTCTATTTCCAACTATCGGTGCACTTGGCGTAACGGCTTTAAGACTATTTTTGGCAACGATTATTCTATTTATAATTTTTAAACCTTGGCGAAAAAAGTTACGTGGCCATTCATTAAAACATTTACTTATTTATGGTATCTCGTTAGGTTCAATGAATTCGCTGTTTTATCTATCGTTAGAAAGGATCCCGTTGGGGGTTGCCGTTGCGTTAGAGTTCACCGGCCCTTTAGCCGTTGCAATGTTCTCATCTCGCCGGGCGATTGATTTTGTTTGGATATTAATGGTTATTGTTGGATTAGGCTTTCTACTACCGATTAGAAACAGTATTAATAGTTTAGATCCTGTTGGTGTTGTTTATGCATTAGCTGCCGGTATTTGTTGGGCAATGTATATCATCTTTGGTCAGCGGGCTGGGGCAGGTTATGGCTCAGCAACAGTCGCTTTAGGTTCGTTTATCTCGACATTGATTTTTTTTCCGGTTGGCCTTCTCACCGTTGGCATCGCGCCTCTATTTGATCTGTCAATTCTACCGATTGCACTTGCAGTTGCTATTTTGTCAACCGCCTTCCCCTACACGCTTGAAATGTTTGCCCTAACACGCATGCCGGCGAAAACATTTGGTACCTTAATGAGTTTGGAACCGGCAATGGGAGCTTTTATGGGCATGATATTTCTCAATGAACACTTAACGTTAACCCAGTGGTTCGCGCTATTTTGTATTATTGGCGCATCAATTGGTTCAACATCAACGATGAAAACAAAAAGCGAAACAGTCGAAATCAATTAAGTCGTTCTTCCCGCTCAAACAGTGTGAATTCAAACCTAAATTCACACTGTAACTTGTTGCTAATTTGCCTTGCATTCCTATTTTTTATCACCATATTTATAATTGTAAGTAATAAAATAACGCTTACATCAATATTACCTATCAATTTAATAGGATCAAATGATAAGACTATTGATCAATAATAAGCTATTTTTTAGATATAAAGTATTAATACATTATTTGATATAACGGGAGCGTAATAATGAGCACAGCTAAATTAGTTAAAGTACCAAAAATTGATTTACTCTATACCCGTAATGATATTAGTGATAGTACCAAAAAACACGTTGTTTCTGTTTTAAATCCGCTAGTTGCCCAACTTATCAATCTTTCATTAATGACCAAACAAGCGCATTGGAACCTGCGCGGTAGAAACTTTATTGCGGTTCATGAATTATTAGATGAATTTAATTCCTCTATTTTAGAGCACCAAGATGAATTAGCTGAGCGGGTAGTACAAATGGGCGGTACGGCGATGGGCACGATTGAGTATGTGCATGACCACACCCCACTTAAAGCCTATCCAACTAATATTCACGATGTACAAGATCATTTGAAAGCTTTGGCTGATCGCGGTGCAGTGGTAGCCAATAATGTTCGTAAAGCGATTGGTGAAGTAGGTGAAGTCGATGCGGAAGATATTCTTACCGCGGCTTCTCGTGATCTGGATAAATATCTGTGGTTTATTGAAGCAAATATTGAAAAGTAACTAATACCTTATTGATAACTATATAAAAATAAAATGTCGTCATTTAGCCACACAGGAGTGTGGTTTTTTATTTTTGCTATCCCCTTAATATCAATTAATTATTTTACTATAATTGTCAACATAGTAAGCAATCAATAAGGATTTTTATGGATATTGTCGTTAAAGACGCTAATGGGGCACACTTAAGCGATGGAGATAGTGTGCAAGTTACAAAAGATCTCAAAGTTAAAGGAACATCAAAGACCTTAA
This sequence comes from Arsenophonus nasoniae, assembly GCF_004768525.1. NCBI lineage: Bacteria > Pseudomonadati > Pseudomonadota > Gammaproteobacteria > Enterobacterales > Morganellaceae > Arsenophonus > Arsenophonus nasoniae. The sequence goes on along the minus strand of NZ_CP038613.1, from coordinate 1,512,499 downwards.
AACGAGGTACGGCAATAAAAAACATTCGCCTAACGCAAAATAAAGATGAAATTGAGTGTAACGCAGAAGGCATTAAAGGTTTAGTGTTAAAAACCTGTTTTTTGAAAAAAATTAACTAATTTAAATCAGGAGTAATAAGTAGCAGATAAAAATACTGGTTACTCCACTTTTTTCGTTGATATATTGGATATTTCCGGTTCAACAATCGGAAAGACCGGTAATGAAGCTAATAGACGAGCACCATACTGTTTAGTCCTTAGTCGCTTATCATAGATAATAATCTCACCATAACAATTATGACTACGGATCAAGCGACCGACTTGCTGAATTAACGTGAACGAGGCAGTTGGCAAACTTTGTACTTCAAATGGATAAAGTTTTAACGTTTTTAACCATTCATTTTCAGTAATGAAAATCGGGTTTGTGATCGGAGGAAAAGAGATTTTTTGAATATGTATTTGTGACAAATAATCGCCTTTGAGATCCAATCCTTCAGCAAAGGATTGCAATCCAACTAATACGCTAGTAAGCCCTTGATCAACACGTTGGCAATGGGTTTCTACCAACCGATAGCGCGGTTTATCTCCTTGAACCAACAATTGGCCGCGTAACTCTTTAATATGATGTAAAAAACCTTCCATTGCACGTTGGCTACTAAACAGAAATAGGATGCCGCGATGTTTTCCGGACTGGAGTTGTTGTTTAAAATAAGCAGCCATTTCCGCTAAATGTAATATTTCATTTTGCAGGGTCGGTTCAATCGACATTTTAGGGATCACTAACCGCCCCTGTCGAACATGATCAAAAGAAGCATCTAAGCTAACAAAGCGATCATCGTCACGCTCATTTAACCCTGTTAGCTCCGTGAAACGGCTATAACTCTCTAATGAGCGCAAAGTGGCTGACGTCACTATGATGTGAGGAATATTTTGCCATAACAGCTTTTCTAATTGTTCACTAACCCGTATACCGGCACAATGAAAATAGTAATGTAACTGATTTTTGTCATAATGACGGCTCAACCATTTGGATACCGGCGCATTTGATGAAGTTTCACAACCCGCTAAACGCCAAAGTTTAACCATATTTTGCCAGTAACTGAGCATTTTACCACTGATGAGCAGGCTACGATGCAAACTAGCTGCATCATGTTTGCCACTCTGTTCAGACAAGTGATCAACTATTTTTTCAGTAAGCACAACCAAATCCTGACTAAGCTGTAAAAGCTGTTGGCAACAAATATCTAATTCGGTCGGTAATTGGCCTAATTTAAATAGATAAATCGGATCCTGGCTTTTGTCTGGTAATAAACGCTGAGTGATTGTCATCACCTGGTGGAAGCAATCAATTAATTTTTGTCTATGCTGGGTTAAATGGTTCGCTTTGGCCAGTTTTGGCGGTTTAACGGGGCGGTATTGGCTTAAATAGTACTCGACGTGACGTACAAAATTATCTAGCTGAGCCGTCAAATGCGTTAAAGTAATATTCCCTTCAACTTCTAAACTATCGCGTGCCACATCAGCGATATGATGCCCTTCATCAAGGACTAACAACATCTTTTTAGCTTCAGGTAACACCGAGCCACTTTCCATCGCTGCCATTACCAACGCATGATTAGTGACAATGACATCAACTTGCTCAATTTTCCATCTTGCCAAAAAAAAGGGACAGCAATGATAAAACTGACAATTTCTGGCTAAACATCCGACTTTATCGGTACTAATTTTTTGCCATAAACGGTCATCTAAAGCGCTTTTATAATGATCTCGGACTCCATCCCAGAGACCAGCCATAAAATCAGCATGTAACTGCTGACAAGCAGTCCGCTCTTGTTCACTCGTTACCGACATTTCCTGTTGCATTAAATACATTAAGTCAAGCTGCTGCTCATCCACTGCACAGATAGCGGCCAGATTGCGTGGGCACAGATAACGTCTGCGGCCAAAAATAGCGATAAATCGTAGTTCAGGAATAATTTTAGCTAACAAAGGAAGATCTTTATGCAAAATTTGATCTTGCAAAGCAATATTTGCCGTACTAATGACTAAAGGCTTATTTTCTGCCCGACTAATCGCAATACCGGCGATTAAATAAGATAGTGTTTTACCTACCCCGGTCGGTGCTTCAATAACCAAATGACGTCCTTGTTCACCTGATAATGTCTTTGCAACTTCGGCGATCATCTGTCGTTGGACAATACGTGGCATAAAACCATCAATCGAGGTTGATAGCGATTTGTACCAAAGGCTTATTTGATTTTTAATTGCGTTAGTTAGCGCCATAGAAATCTTATATAAAAATATCAACCATTCGGTTGATGAGTATAAAACGATAAAATCTTTAATTTATCATAGTGTTTTATCGATAGGATAAAAATTTAATCTACGTTTAATTTCTCACTGAAAATCGATATACTATTTTTAATTAACACGCAACCATAAGTTATTGTTTATAATAGAAGGGTATTATGTACGAAGCGTTTTTTGTTAACCCGCAATGGCTTCATCAACATTTAACTAATGAAAATATTATTCTAGTTAATGCTTCTGCACCGCCACCAACCGACCCAACTGATTATCAACAACGCTATTATCAAGAACATATTCCTGGTGCACAATTTTTCAATTTAGATATTGTCGCTGATCAAAGTAACAATCTACCTCATATGCTGCCAGATGAAATAACTTTCACTCATGCCGTTGAGCAATTAGGTATTAGCAATCATCATCAAGTGGTTATTTATGATCAAGGTGCACTATTTTCTGCGCCCCGCGCCTGGTGGACGTTTAAAACATTCGGCTGTAATAATGTCAAAATTTTAACCGGCGGGCTACACGGATGGAAAAAAGCTGGCTATTTGCTCGATTCCGGCATGCCTACGGTGCGTCAAAGACAACATTTCGCTGCTAAGTGTATTCCTGATCAAGCTTTATCACAACAGCAAGTCCTTGCCCTTCTTCAACAAACTAATGTTCAATTTATCGATGCACGCCCAACTGCCCGTTTTAACGCACTGCAACCCGAGCCACGTCTAGGATTGCGGATGGGACATTTGCCAGGCAGTAAAAATGTTCCTTGGGATTGGTTAGTCAATGAAGGTTGTTATAAATCCCCAGAAGCGTTAAAAACGATTTTTGCCAACCAACAAGTTGACATCACCCTGCCTACAGTAATCAGCTGTGGTTCCGGTATGACTGCCGCTGTAGTATTACTTGCTTTAATAATTTTGGGTAATAAAAATGTCAAACTTTATGACGGCTCTTGGGCTGAATGGGGCCAAGATAATGGATTACCGATTGAAACCAAGTAAGATAAAAACATAATTGCAGTGTTATTAGCAAGGGGAGCCTGAGAAAAAAATATAGCAAATTTGCGTTATGTAACGCAGGACACAATTAAAAAAACTATTCTACTCATCAAGAAAAAGTAGAATGTTGAATCTAAAACACCGTTACTATCTGTATTTCAAGTAAAAATATTTCAGTCATTCTTAATGTCCTATCACAAGTTATCTAAACATGCAATTCACTAATTTAGGGAATTAACAACATTTAACTTATGTTAAACAATGCTCTCATTGACACCAAGTGATTATCCGGCATGACAATTACATGCAGCTTCCTATTTGTCATTTCAGGGAAAACTAAACCAGTCTAGAGCTGGATTTTTACTTATATGTCATCAAAAATAAAACAAGCTTAAGTTGTATTGTTTGCAATATGCTATTATCGTAAAAAAGTTTACATTTTATTAAGAGGCTAAATTATGGGTCACGCATTGAAAAAAGCATTTCGCTTGTCAATACCTGAACGTGACAAAAGCAAAATTGCAAATCCTAAACCAGTGATTAATCAAGATTGCTTTCATACCGAACAGGTTGACAAAGCTTTTGGTTTTGGTTTTGTTAGATATAAAATAACCATGAAGGAACTTTCAAAGGTATAAATGATGCCATTTTCTTTTGCTGAAACAGATAATGGCGTCAGATACTTATCAGTTGATGATATCATATACATCAATAAGAGGCTGATAGAATCCCAAACACCGAATGAACCCATTAAGGTCATCAATAAAAATTCTCTAGGATCATCTCAATCTAGACCTTCTATAGTTAGATATTACGAACAGACTAATGATATGTTTGTTTTATCAGCTTCTTTAATAGAAAGCCTAATTAATAGAAAGCCTAATTCAAAATCATCCATTTGCTAATGGAAACAAACGTACTGCCATGATGTCAGGGTATATATTTTTACTGATCAATGGTTATGAATTAACTGCTCCAGGATCAGAAATGGTTGAAATGGCATGTGGATTAGCGCAAAAAAATTATTCGGTTAAAGAGCTTGAAAATTGGTTATGCTATTGGTCTCGTTCATATGATGTGGTGAATCTGTGCAATCTTTCTATAGATGAGTTAATATCATCTAATTAACGTCTCCTGCGTTAGTTTAAAATAACTAATTGACATGCATCAAGACTACTCTAAGGTGCGACCATTGTAGCCAGCGTGACATATAGCGATTGCAAGCTTAGTCAACGCTGAGAATAAGCCCCAATCATGGGGCTTTTGCTTATTATTCATCTCATGATTTAAAACACATCTATGACAAGCTGGTTAACACCCCCAAAAAACCATTCAACCAATTGATATTATTAAATTTATAACTGGCTGGTTATAGAAAATTTTCATTGCCAGTGATACTTAAAATAACCTCTTTAAAGACTGTGAACTGATCCATAAATAATAAAATAAAAACATAACTACCAGTTAGCAGTTATGTTTTTATATGAGAAATGCTTATTATCTTTAGATAAATGGTCTATGGGCGACCGACCATTCCGGCAATAAAAAGGACCACGATAGCGCCAATTACCGCAACAATAAAACTGCTTAAATTAAAGCCGTCCACTTTGCCTTTACCAAAGAAGGTACTAATATATCCGCCGACCACTGCACCGACAATACCGAGGATAATGGTCATGATAATCCCCATATTGTAAGCACCTGGCATGACCCACTTAGCAATAATACCAGCGATCAAACCAAAAATAACCCAGGACAAAATACCCATACACACCCTCCGAAATATCCAACATATTAAATAAGTCAAAAAACTAACTTGCTAACATTTCAAATATATGAACACTTTTTAGTAAAGAACCTAACCGCCAGAAATGCAAATAGATAAGCTATTTTTTATAAAAAATTTGTGATAATCATTTTATATTTATTGATTAGGAACTTTATAATATATTGTATTTGATAATTTTTTTTCAGTATGTTGTGACAAGTCAACAAAAAGTATGACGTTCAATTATATTAGCAATATCGGCCGATTTTTTCACTACTCGGATCTGATTAAATAATTTCGCCGCTTCAACATATTTTTTGCGCAAATAACCTAGCCACTGTTTAATACGCGCTGTGTGATATTGACCCGTATCACCTTGTTTTTCTAATTGAATGTATTTAAACAAAAGTTGCATAACCTGCGACCAGGCCATCGGTTCAGTTTGATATTTTATCACCTGAGCCAGGTTAGGAACATGTAATCCACCGCGGCCAATCATCAGCGCGTCACAGCCGGTTATAGTCCTGCACTCATTTGCACTACACCAATCCCAAATTTCACCATTGGCGATAACAGGTATCGTTAATTTTTGCCGTATCCGGCCGATAGTTAGCGAATCAATTTTTTCTGCCCGATACCCCTCAGCCTTGGTTCTACCATGAATAATAATTTCTGTCGCGCCAGCCTGTTGCACGGCATCAGCAATTTCAAATGCCAGACAGCGATCATCCCAACCTAACCTAACCTTTACTGAAGTTGGTAAATTAGCGGGTACCGCCGCTCGAATTGCCTTAGCCGCCTGATAAATCCGTTCAGGATCCTTTAATAGTGTTGCCCCGCCACCATGGCCATTGACTGTTGGCGACGGACAACCACAATTAAAATCCACGCCCCAAGAGCCTAATTCTACTGCTCGAGCTGCATTTTCCGCTAACCATTGTGGATGCTGACCAAGTAATTGAATACGCACTAATGTGCCTGATACGGTTTTCCTGGCTTGATATAATTCAGGGCAAATCCGATAAAATGCTTTGGCTGGCAATAAACTATCCACTACCCGCAAAAATTCCGTTATGCAAAGATCGTATTCGTTAACTTCAGTTAATAACTCACGCACTAAAGAATCGAGAACCCCCTCCATCGGGGCAAGTAATATTCGCATTTATCCTCTACCTGGATTTTTTGGCTGCTAAAGTTTTATTATCCACGTTACGAGTTGTCCGTTGTTTTTGTGGTTTACCATTAGCATGAGAGACTTTTGCTGCCGAATGGCGTCGATGTTGTTTGTTTGCTGGTTTTTTTTGCGGCATTGGTTCTGGTCTAATAGTCGGATCAGGTTCATAACCTGCCAATGCCATACGCGGGATACTCTGTTTTAATAATCGCTCAATCGCTGTTAATAAACTTTGCTCATCAATAGCAACTAGCGAAACGGCCAAACCAGTCGCTGCGGCGCGTCCAGTACGTCCAATACGATGCACATAATCCTCTGCCACATTAGGTAATTCGTAATTTACCACATAGGGTAACTGTTCAATATCTAATCCCCTAGCAGCAATATCCGTTGCTACCAACACTCTAATCGCACCTGATTTAAAATCCGCCAGAGCTCTCGTGCGCGCACCTTGACTTTTATTGCCATGAATTGCCATCGCCTTAATCCCATCTTTAATCAGATGTTCAGTTAAACGATTAGCCCCATATTTAGTTCGGGTAAAAACTAATACCTGCTGCCAGTTTTCACTACCAATTAGATAAGAAAGCAATTCTGCTTTACGTCGCTTATCAACAAAATGAATAAGCTGCTTGACCTGCTGTGAGGCGGAATTGCGCGGAGCCACTTCCAATATGGTCGGATTATGCAGCAAACTATTAGCTAATTGTTTAATTTGGTTAGAAAAAGTAGCAGAAAAAAGTAAATTTTGGCGTTTTGTCGGTAATTTATCTAATATCCGTCGTATATCATGAATAAATCCCATATCTAACATGCGATCAGCTTCATCTAATACTAAAATCTCAACCTGTGACAGACTAACAGCATTTTGCTGTACCAAATCGAGCAACCGACCGGGTGTGGCCACTAGAATATCAACTCCACCTCGTAATTTCATCATTTGAGGGTTAATGCTAACACCACCAAAAACTACCAAGGATTTTAAACGCAAAAACTGGCTATAATTACGTACATTTTGTCCAACCTGAGCAGCTAATTCACGGGTCGGTGCCAAAATTAGCGCTCGCACGGGTTTTTTGCCTTTTACGACAACCGGCGTCTGACTAAGATGCTGTAATATAGGCAAAACAAATCCTGCCGTTTTGCCGGTTCCTGTCTGTGCACTGGCCAACAGATCTTTTCCCGCTAATATTGCTGGGATCGCCTGTTGCTGAATTGAAGTCGGCTTTTCATAGCCAGCTTCTTTAATCGCCGATAATATCTCTGCAGATAAACCCAATGAATTAAAACACATAAATATAAAATACCCCAAATTTCATTTGACTTAATTTCAGCCAACTGAATATAAAAACCACCACTATAAGCTATTAAAAAATAGCGGTTGATGACAGTAAAATAACTGATTACTGGCAGTCGCTATCACCGATTAATGAAGACTAAATAAAATAATTTACATAAATTCATCAAATAACAATTAACCTGATAAAATTAATTATGCATAACCTTATTTTATTCCATTTTATTGAACTATTTTAAGGATGCTATGAAAAAAAATCTGCGCTTATTATCTATTGCTATCATTTGTCTATTTATCGCTATTATAGTAGCTGGATACTACTACTATCAAATCCAGCAAAATAAGGCGCTGATTTTGTATGGTAACGTTGATATTAGAACGGTTAATTTAAGCTTCAGAGTTAATGGTAAACTTCAAACACTAAATGTGGATGAAGGAGATAAAATTAGCGCGGGTCAGATCTTAGCTTCACTTGATAAAACACCCTATCAAAATAATCTGCAACGCGCGACAGGTAGCCTTGCTAGCGCAAAAGCTAAATTAGATATGCTTGAAAGTGGTTATCGTAGCCAAGAAATTGCCCAGGTTGAAGCTGAAGTAGCACAAAGGCAAGCCGCCTGGAAATATGCTGATAGTTTTTACCACCGCCAACAAGGGCTTTGGACGCAACGCGTAATTTCCGCCAATGAGTTAGAAAACGCAAAAAACAATCGCAACCAAGCGCTGGCAGCGCTAAATGCAGCAAAAGATAAATTAAATCAATACCAGGCCGGCTATCGAACTGAAGAAATAGCCGCCGCACATGGTGAATGGGAACAGGCGGTTGCCGCATTAGCGCAAGCAAAACTTGATCTGGAAGATACGATATTAACCACACCCTCGCCAGGTACTATTCTAACCCGAGCCATTGAACCAGGAACTATCCTTACTGCCGGTAGCACTGTTTTTACCGTTTCGTTGACCCGACCTGTCTGGGTTAGAGCTTATATCAGTGAACCCCATCTGGGGCAAGCAATACCTGGACGAGAAATATTACTCTATACCGACAGTCGTCCAGACCAACCCTATCATGGTAATATCGGTTTTGTCTCACCAACCGCAGAGTTTACGCCAAAAAGTGTACAAACAGCCGATTTACGTACCGATTTAGTTTATCGTATTCGGGTCATTGTCAATGATGCTGACGATATGTTGCGCCAAGGTATGCCGGTGACACTTCATTTTGCAGACAAAAAACAGTAAGGCTTAATGAATGGTCACCGCTATTGATAAAATAATTTTGACTGAAGTCGAGAAACGCTTTGCTGGCTTAGTCTCACCTGCGCTGGCGACACTGACCACTGAGATCACTGGCGGTTCAGTTACTGGCTTAGTTGGACCTGATGGCGCAGGAAAAACTACGTTATTACGGATGCTTGCTGGTTTATTAAAACCCGATCGCGGTAATATCACTATTTTGGGCTTAGATCCCATCCGTCAAGGTGTTGAAGTTCGTCGTCATCTTGGTTATATGCCACAAAAGTTTGGTCTTTATGAAGATCTTACTGTACAAGAAAATCTGGATTTATATGCCAGCTTATGTGGCGTGATGGGTGAACGTCGACAAAAAATCTATCAGCAATTGCTGGATTTTACCGACCTTACTCGTTTTACCCAACGGCTGGCAGGTAAATTGTCTGGTGGCATGAAACAGAAACTTGGGCTGGCTTGTACATTAATTAGTCGACCGAAAGTTTTGTTGCTAGATGAGCCTGGTGTGGGAGTTGATCCTATTGCTCGGCAAGAGCTTTGGCGCATGGTACATGAATTGGCTAGTGAGGGTATGCTGATCCTTTGGAGTACATCCTACCTAGATGAAGCTGAACAATGCCGAGATATTTTACTGTTAAATCAAGGGCAACTACTCTATCAGGGAGTACCGCAAACATTAACTAACAACATAGCTGGCCGCTCATTTTTACTCCGAGTTCCAGCCTCACAACGCCGGGCATACTTGCAAGAGGCACTATTATTACCGCAGACTACTGACTGCGTTATTCAAGGACATTATATTCGCGTGATCTTGAAGGAAAACAGCCAGCAAACCGATTTTCTAACCAGTCTCAATTTAGCTAATAGTAAATTAATTACCGCCAAACCGCGCTTTGAAGATGCTTTTATTGATTTATTAGGAGGTAGCCCATCGCAACGTTCTGAGCTGGCAGAAATTATGCCGCAAATTCCTGCCGATCCCTCTGAAACGGTCATTGAGGCACAAAATCTTAGCAAACGATTCGGTGACTTTGCCGCAACTGATAACGTTAACTTTGCGGTTAAACGTGGCGAAATTTTTGGCTTGCTTGGCCCAAATGGCGCCGGCAAATCGACAACCTTTAAAATGATGTGCGGATTAATGGTACCCACCGCTGGTAGAGCGTTAGTCTTGGGGATGGATCTAAAAATAAGCTCAAATAAAGCCCGCCAACACCTTGGCTATATGGCGCAAAAATTTTCCCTGTACGGTAATTTAACCGTTGCTCAGAACTTAACGTTTTTCTCTGGTATTTATGGCCTTAGTGGCAGTCAGCAACAGCAAAAAATCAGTAGTATGATCAATGCCTTTAATTTAGCTCCGATACTGAAACAAACCACCGATGAATTGCCATTGGGTTTCAAACAGCGACTCGCTTTAGCCTGCGCGTTGATGCATGAGCCTGACATTCTTTTCTTAGATGAACCCACTTCAGGCGTAGATCCCCTCACGCGAAGAGAATTTTGGTTACATATTAACGGGATGGTAAATAAAGGTGTAACGGTAATGGTTACTACTCATTTTATGGACGAAGCTGAATATTGCGATCGAATTGGTTTAGTTTACCACGGTAAAATAATAGCTGTCGGTACACCTGATGAACTAAAAAGCCAAATTGTTACAGCAGAAAATCAAGATCCGTCGATGGAACAGGCTTTTATTAGTTTGATACTTAACTATGATCGAGGGAAACAATGAAGCAAACAGAAAAACAATCATCCCATGAAGCGCAATTTTCATGGCGTCGTTTATATGCCCTGTGTCTTAAGGAAAGTAAACAGATCTTACGTGATCCCAGTAGTGCACTGATTGCTGTAGTAATTCCATTAATGCTGCTATTTATTTTTGGCTATGGGATCAATTTGGATTCGAGTAAATTACGGCTGGGCATTCTTGTCAATCAACAAAATAACCAAGTACGGCAATTTGTCGCTACCTTTACCGGTTCTCCTTTTATTGAGGCGACAATTAGCGATAATCGAAAATTACTAATTGATAAAATGCAAGCCGGGGAAATTCGCGGTATGGTAGTGATCCCTGTCGATTTTGCTAATCAGCTTAATCGCCCCTCGGGTCATACGTCGCTCTTGGTTATTACCGATGGAAGTGAGCCAAATACTGCCTATTTTGTACAAGCATATACCAAAGGTATTTGGCAAACCTGGCTACAGCAGCAAGGCGAAAATGCCGGTTATAATACTACGCCATTAATTGTTCCTGAATTACGCTTCTGGTTTAATCCAGCAGCAATTAGCCAACATTTTATTATTCCAGGGGCGATCAGTATTATTATTACCGTGGTTGGTGCCATTCTGACTTCACTGGTTGTTGCCCGCGAGTGGGAACGAGGCACTATGGAAGCTTTACTTTCCACCCAAATAACACGCACAGAATTACTACTTTCCAAGCTATTACCCTATCAACTATTAGGCAGCTTTGTCATGCTACTTTGCATGTCAGTCACGGTATTTATTTTACACATTCCTTATCGCGGTTCACTCTGGTTATTATTTATTATTACCAGTCTCTATTTAGCTACTGCCCTTGGTATGGGATTACTTATCTCAACCTTAACTCGTAACCAATTTAACGCCGCTATCGTTGCATTAAATGCCGCTTTTTTACCGGCTATAATGTTGTCTGGCTTTATTTTTGAAATTGATAGTATGCCGTTAGTTATTCAATGGGTAACCTATTTGATCCCGGCTCGTTATTTTGTTAGTAGTTTACAAACGCTATTTCTGGCCGGTGACATTTATTTGGTTCTACTGACCAATTTTCTTTTATTAGTTACGACGGCCATTATCTTTATCGGGCTCACTGCGTTAAAAACACGCCGCAGGCTTGATTAAGGAGAGAATATGCTGCATCGTCTTTATACACTCATTATTAAAGAGTTACAGTCGCTACTACAAGAGCCACAAACCCGTGCAATCCTGATCTTACCCGTTATTTTCCAAATGATATTATTTCCCCTGGCTGCCACTTTAGATGTGACTAACACCACTATAGCTATTTTCAATGAGGATAAAGGCCAAGATTCGATTGAATTGACACAAAGATTGGCAAAATCGACGACTTTCGCTAAAGTATTGCTGCTCAATAATCACCAACAGGTTGCTGAAACCATCAATAATCGTAAGGCGCTGCTAGTCATACATTTTCCGCAAAATTTTAGTGCTCAACTAGCACAAAGAAAATCGACACCGGTTCAATTAATCCTTGATGGTAGAAATTCCAATAGTGCCCAGATCGCTGCTAATACAGTTACTCAAGTTATTGAAAATTATCAACAACGGTTATCTAACCCCCAGATGGCAAAAAACAATAGCGAATTAATCATTCGCAATTGGTATAATTCTAATCTTGATTATAAATGGTTTATCGTGCCATCTCTGGTAGCACTAATTACTACTATTGATGTATTAGTCGTCACTTCCTTATCAATTGCCCGTGAGCGCGAACAAGGAACGCTGGATCAATTATTGGTTTCACCTCTGACTACCTGGCAGATCTTTATTGGTAAAGCGGTTCCGGCATTACTGATTGCCACCTTTCAAGCCACATTAGTACTCATCATTGGCATTTTTTGTTACAAAATTCCATTTTCTGGTTCATTATTAGTTTTTTATAGCACGATGACGATTTACGGTTTGTCTTTAGTCGGTTTTGGCTTATTGATCTCTGCTATGTGCTCAACTCAACAACAAGCATTTATTGGTGTATTTGTATTTATGATGCCAGCAGTATTGTTATCAGGCTATGTTTCACCCATAGAAAACATGCCGATTTGGTTACAAAATTTCACCTGGATCAATCCTATTCGACATTTTACTGATATCACTAAACAAATTTATTTAAAAAATGCCGATTTTGCCGTGCTGTGGCATAACTTGTGGCCATTAATTATTATTTCGTTATGTACTACAACCCTGGCATATTGGTTATTTAGTCGAAAAATTGCCTGATTGTTTGAATAACAACATAAAAAAATCCCGCTAATATTATCAGCAGGATTTTTTTATGAAACAGATTAAATTAACGGCGATCGCCAAGAATACGTAACATCATTAAGAACAAGTTAATAAAATCTAAATAGAGTGTCAACGCACCAAGAATAGCGTATTTACGCATACCCTCTTGATCACGGCTATCAATTTGGTTGCCCATATCTTTTAATTTCTGCGTATCATAAGCCGTCAAACCTGAAAAGATTAATACACCTGCATAGGTGATAACCAAGGTTAAGCCAGAACTTTGCAGCCAAATATTCACTAATGAGGCAATAATTAGCCCGATTAGTGCCATAAATAAGAAGCTACCCATGCCACTTAAGCTGCGTTTGGTTGTATAGCCATAAAAACTTAGTGCACCGAACATAGCAGCGGTGATAAAGAAGGTGCTGGCAACAGAAGCGCCAGTATAGGCAACTAAGACCAGAGAAATGGTTAGGCCTGTCAGCGCCGAGTAGAGCATAAACATTGCCGTTGCCAGCCCTGCGCTCAATTTAGGCAACAGAAATGACAACCCAATGACTAATGCAAATTCAGCAATAATGAGGCCTATCAATACCCAACCATGCGTTGCCAGGTACATAATAATATTACTATTATTAATTGCATACCAAGCAACAAACGCAGTTAATAACAAACCTACCGTCATCCAGCCGTATACTTGCGCCATATAGGCTTGAATACCTGCGCCAGCGCGCTGGACGATCGAATCATTTTGACGTTCAAATCGATCCATGATGATTACCCTCATCACTTGCGTTAAAGATAAAGCTATTTAATAAACTAAATAACTCAGTAAACTTAAGTTAAGTCTATCATAATTTTTTGCTAAAACCATGGTTTGATATGAGCAAATAAACGAAGATTTTACATTACTTTTACTTTATTGAGCTAAACTTCAATAAATTGAAATAAATTCAATAAATATTGGCTTACCAACGCTCAAATGCGGCTTGATCACTCAGTCTGGCTTCAACCCAGCGTTGCCCTTGAGTGAAATGTTCTTTTTTCCAAAATGGCGCTTTAGTTTTCATATAATCCATAATAAATTCGGCGGCTGAAAAAGCACTGCTACGATGCTCGCTGGTAACACCAACAAACACGATTTCCTCGCCTGGTTGTAAAGTACCAATCCGGTGGATAATACAGATACGTTGCAATTGCCAACGACAACGTGCTTCATTAGCAATATTCTGTAACGCTTTTTCTGTCATGACTGGATAATGCTCAAGAGTGAGAGTTTTTATATTATCACCCAAGTTATGATTACGCACTTTACCGGTAAAAGTTACCACCGCCCCATCATCCTGACATTGAGCTAACCATTCATATTGCTCAGCCACATTAAAATTCGCTTGTTGAATAACCAGCCGTGTATCTGTCATTTATCCTCCCGTTACCTGTGGAAAAAATGCAATTTCATCACCAGCAGTTAACGGATGATCTGGCTGTACAAAGGTATGATTGACCGCAAAAAGCAGTTTTTGCTTTTCTAAGGCTAACGCCCAGCGCTCACCACGTTGGCTTAATGCATCACGTAATTCTTCTACCGTTGCATAGCGATTTTCTAACTCTAATCTATCGGTGCCTATCAATTCACGGACTTGGGCAAAGAAAAGCACTTTTATCATGACGTTATCCTAAAATCAGCGGATTTACCGCCCGTTTTTTCCAATAACCTAACCGCACTAATCACCATATCTTTTTGCACCGCTTTACACATATCATAGATGGTTAATGCGGCGATTGATGCGGCGGTTAGCGCTTCCATTTCAACGCCCGTTTTTCCTGATAATCGACAATATGACTCAATCCGAATGCGATTATCACTTATTTGCGCTTCCAATAAAACTTCTACTTTACTGAGTAATAGCGGATGACAAAGCGGGATCAAATCCCAAGTTTTTTTGGCGGCCATAATACCTGCAATACGAGCGGTAGCGAAAACATCACCTTTATGATGACGACCATTAATAATCATATTAAGTGTCTGGGCATTCATTGTTATTATTGCTTCAGCTCGCGCTTCACGAATGGTTTCCGCTTTACTAGCTACATCCACCATATACGCCTCACCCGCTGAATTGATATGGGTTAGTTGAGACATCGTAAGCTCCTTAGGATCACTAAAAATCCCATTTATCCTCCAATAACTGAAAGGTTTGAGGTGATACCACTATCACCGTGATGGAGAAAATGGGTTTCACGTTTTAACTGTAATTCTGCCTGAATACGTGCTTTCAATGCCTCAGATTGAGATGCATCAACCAATAGATCACGTAAAATAATACTGCGTTCGCCAAACAGACAGAGATGAAGATGACCGATAGAGGAGACACGTAATCGATTACAACTTTGACAAAAATTCTTCTCGTAAGGCATAATTAAACCAATTTCACCACAATAATCAGGGTGCTTAAAAACCTGGGCAGGCCCATCAGAACGGTAGCGTGGTATTGGTTGCCAATTTTGCTCTAATAAACGCCAGCGAATCTTTTCACCTGAGACATGGTGACGATGAAATAGTTTATCACTCTCACCGGTTTCCATTAATTCAATAAATCGCAGTTGGATTGGCCGCAATTTGATCCAATTTATAAAACTCGCTAAATTGCTATCGTTGATGTTTTTCATTAATACAACATTGACTTTTATTTTGGCAAAACCGGCCTCCAAAGCAGCATCAATCCCTGCCATAACTTGAAAAAATTTATCTTGTCCGGTAATAGCTAAAAACTGCCGTGGATCAAGACTATCAACGCTGACATTAATGTCAGTTAAACCTGCCCTTTTCCAATGGCTAACATTTTTGGCCAGCCGATAACCATTGGTTGTTACTGCAATTTTCTTGATCGCCTGGTTTTGTTTGATGGTGGCAATAATGTCAATGAAATCACGCCGCATAGTCGGTTCTCCGCCGGTTAAGCGAATTTTTTCCGTACCTAACTCGGCAAAAGCTTTCGTTAAATGTCCAATTTCTGCTAGCGATAAAAACGCTTGATAACCCTTTGATTGATAGCCATTAGGTAGACAATATGTGCAGCGAAAATTACACACATCAGTGATGGATAGTCTTAAATAGTAGAATTTACGGGCAAAAGTATCAATAAGTTGAGTCATAATAACGCCTTTCCAAATACGGGAGATGCAGGCATTTCTACCTCGCACCCTAGTGGCTGAAAATGCCACGGCCTTAATACCCTATTTAAACAATAAAGATCACAAACTTAGGTAAAAAGGCTAGGAGTTAATAACACCACGGACAATAATAGCGTAATGTGATGGTTGCTATAAATCTTATTGCTAAATATTTAAAAAAGCGAATAAACACTTAAATCTATCACTTGCAATTCAACAAATTAATCAATTAGCTGAAATAATGTAATATAAATAAATGACAAAGTTATTGTTTAATATCACGTTAATTCAATATGAGTGGATATTTAATGCTAAATTATATCAAACCGTTATAAGACAGATAATAAAATAGGGGAAGTAATGCATCATTGCAGTATTCTTAATAAGTTAGGGCAAGTTGTCGCATTGGGTGGTGGTCATGGCTTAGGTCGTGTTATGTCATCCCTATCATTACTAAATTCTCAATTAACGGGTATTGTCACAACAACAGATAATGGCGGCTCTACCGGCCGTATTCGCCGTTCTGAAGGCGGTATTGCTTGGGGAGATATGCGCAACTGTTTAAACCAATTAATTACTGAACAGTCCATAGCATCAACGATGTTTGAATATCGCTTTGCTGGTGACGGTGAACTTGGTGGCCATAATCTAGGTAATTTAATGCTCAAATCCCTCGATCATTTAAGTGTCAGGCCACTAGATGCAATAAACTTAATTCGTAATCTATTAAAAGTGAAGGCACATCTTATTCCGATGTCCGAGCAACCGGCTGATTTGCTGGCAATCGATGTGATGGGCAATGAAATCTACGGTGAAGTTAATATTGATCAACTCACCTCGCTACCACAAAAATTAATGCTATCTCCGCAGGTAAATAGCACGCCTGAAGCGCTTGATGCTATTTATCACGCTGATTTAATTATCATTGGGCCAGGTAGCTTTTTAACCAGTTTGATGCCTATATTTCTAATGAATGACTTAACGCAGGCACTGCAGGCATGCCGGGCAGCAGTCATCTATATTGGTAATCTTGGTAAAGAACTTAACCGGCCTGCTGCCAATATGCAATTAACTGATAAAATTGCCATGATAGAAAAAAGGATCGGCCAACAGAAAATTGATGCCGTTATCGTTGGACCAGCAACCGATACATCAAGCCTAGCAGATCGGATAGTAATTCAACGCAAACTAGCTGCTCAAGATGTCTGTTACCGTCATGATAGAGATTTATTGCGCCAAGCTATTGAAGACATCACTCAAAAAATTCACCAGCTTAGACCTTTTAATTTATCATCTGCGAATGCCAACTAGCTTCTTGTTTGATATTCTCCTTGCCCTCAAGGACGGGGTTTGACGGCACAGCGGATAACACTAGCCTATCTATTCAAGAATTGGCAATAAACTGTTCACGTAGTAATTGAATTTGATCGCGTAAACTGGCTGCTTGTTCAAATTCAAGATCTTGCGCATAACGATACATTTGTACTTCTAACGCCTGAATTTTAAGCTCCAATTCTTTAGCCGAAAGTTTATGATAATCTTCACTAATCGCTGATACTTGCGGCTGTTTACGTTTAGCTTTTGCCGATATGGGTGCGCCTACTTGTAAAATATCGCCAACTTTTTTATTTAAACCTTTAGGCACAATTCTATGCTGCTGATTAAAAGCGATTTGTTTCTCTCGACGACGTTCAGTTTCTCTAATCGCTTTTGCCATGGAATCAGTCACTTTATCACCATATAAAATCGCTTTTCCTTTCAGGTTACGTGCTGCACGTCCAATCGTTTGAATTAATGAACGCTCTGAACGTAAAAATCCTTCTTTATCTGCGTCTAAGATAGCAACTAACGATACCTCTGGCATATCCAAACCTTCACGTAATAGGTTAATACCCACTAAAACATCAAATAAACCTAACCGTAAATCACGAATAATTTCGACTCGTTCAACGGTATCAATATCTGA
The DNA here is from genome assembly GCF_004768525.1 of Arsenophonus nasoniae. Classification (NCBI taxonomy): domain Bacteria; kingdom Pseudomonadati; phylum Pseudomonadota; class Gammaproteobacteria; order Enterobacterales; family Morganellaceae; genus Arsenophonus; species Arsenophonus nasoniae. The sequence goes on along the minus strand of NZ_CP038613.1, from coordinate 1,494,545 downwards.
ATGCAGGTACCGAACCTTAATATCATGTTCTTGTAGATAATCCGTCAAATCCTCTGCCATTCTTTTGGTTAAGGTTGTTACTAGCACTCGCTCATTTACCGCGATACGTAGATGGATCTCAGACAATAAATCATCAACCTGAGTAGCAACTGGACGAACCTCAATTTCTGGATCAAGCAAGCCTGTTGGCCGGACAACTTGCTCAATAATTTCATTAGCCGATTTTTCCAATTCATATTTACCTGGCGTGGCAGAAATATAAATTGTTTGCGGGGAAAGTGCTTCAAATTCTTCAAAACGTAACGGGCGATTATCCAACGCAGAAGGTAAGCGAAAACCATATTCTACCAATGTCTCTTTACGGGAACGATCACCACGATACATACCACCAATCTGTGGAATGGTGACATGAGATTCATCAATAACTAACAAGCCATCTGCCGGTAAATAGTCAAACAACGTTGGGGGTGGTTCACCCGTTGCACGGCCGGAAAGATAACGTGAGTAATTTTCAATACCGGAACAATAACCCAGTTCATTCATCATCTCTAAATCAAATTGAGTACGCTGGGTTAACCGCTGCTCTTCAACCAATTTATTACTTTCCAGTAGCAATTTACGTCTTTGTGCCAATTCAGTTTTAATCTGCTCCATGGCTTCAAGGATACGTTCACGCGGCGTGACATAATGGGTTTTGGGATAAATGGTAAATCTTGGTACATTATGTTGGAGCTGGCCGGTTAAGGGATCAAAAAGCGCCAGCCGTTCTACTTCTTCATCAAATAATTCAACCCTTAGCGCATATTCATCTGATTCAGCTGGAAAAATATCAATGACTTCCCCTCTAACTCTAAATGTACCACGTTGAAATGCTTGATCATTGCGGCTATATTGCAAATCCGCCAGGCGGCGTAAAATAGCACGCTGGTCAATAATCATGCCTTTGGTTAAATGAAGCATCATTTTTAGATAGCTATCAGGATCACCTAAACCATAAATCGCTGACACTGAAGCAACAACAATAACATCACGTCTTTCAAGCAGTGCTTTAGTGGCAGAGAGTCGCATCTGTTCAATATGTTCGTTAATGGAGGCGTCTTTTTCAATAAAGGTATCGGAACTGGGAACATACGCTTCAGGTTGATAATAATCATAATAAGAAACAAAATATTCCACCGCATTTTCAGGGAAAAAAGCCTTCATTTCACTATATAATTGTGCTGCCAGCGTTTTATTGTGCGCCATTACCATGACCGGGCGGTTAAGCTGCTCAATCACATTAGCGATAGTGAATGTTTTACCCGATCCGGTAACACCAAGCAACGTTTGATGAGCTAATCCATCATTAAGACCATCGGTTAATTTCTTTATTGCTTCGGGCTGATCACCCGCAGGTTGAAACTCAGCATGCAATTTAAAGACTTTACTCATCTAACCCTCTCTACTAAAAATATTTCTTTATCATACTGGATAAAAAAACAGTTTCAATGACAGCAGAAATAAAAAACCAGCTTCTATTGAAGCAAATTATTTACATATATTTTTCATTTTAATAACTTAGTTATCCCCAAGCTTTTTTTGCTACTTAATTATATTTTATATTTTATGCTAATTAGCTAATATAAAACTTTATTATATATCATTTCAGACTTGATTTTATATAACTTGTTAATATTTATATAATTTCACTTGAGAGCCGAGAATGACATCAAGGTCACGCCAAGCCTCATGCTATCTTGGTTAGCGGCACTTTTCTAGATCTAATGCACAAGGTTATCCACAGGAATGGGGGATAACTCAAGAAATTCTTTTAGGCATCAATAGTTGTAAGATTTTCACTTGAGAATTAGCAAAATATTTTTGCTAGAAAAATAATCACAAAAAAAATTTTTATATAAGAAAAAAAATGAAAAATAGCATTTCATTTGTTACGATTTAGCTAATTCAAGCAAAATATAGCTAAAATGGCATCATACTTCAGCCTCAAAATTATTCCTATTACAGTAGGTTACCTATATTGACAAATTTGCCAATCGGATGAGATTGCCAATCCGGCAAATACGGAATAACACCTAAACAGGGCGCTGACAGGCGCTGCTGTAATGTTAGCAAATAATCTTGTTGATACTGACCTGCTAAAACAATTTCATTAGCCACCCAGCCTGCCAATAATAAACCGCTTTGCTTAATTGCTTGTGCGGTCAACATTGCATGATTGATACAACCTAATTTAACGCCAACTGTTAATATTACTGGCAATTGCTGTTGTTTAACCCAATCAGCCAAGGTTTGCTCAGCACAAAGCGGTGTGTACCATCCACCAGCACCCTCGACAATGATCCAGTCAGCAGATTGTTTTAATTTATTTAATCCTGCGTCCATTATCTGCCAATCGATAAGCTTTCCTGTTAGCTTACTGGCTATATGGGGTGAGGTTGCTTGAGCAAAAACAAGCGGATTAACATCATGGTAATTCAGTCTCAGGCTGCTATTTTTTCTTAATAACTGCGCATCTGGATTTCTTAAGCCATCGGTTAATTGTTCGCTACCTGAAGCTACCGGCTTATAACCTGCTGTTTGATAGCCATGAGACGCGGCTGCTTGTAGCAGCGCGCAGCTAACAACAGTTTTGCCCACATCTGTATCAGTTCCAGTGAGAAAAAAACATTTATTCACGATATAACATTCCGTAAACAAGTTGATAAGTTAATGGGAATTGCTCATCGACATGGGGATAATGGTCAAGGAGTTTAGCTAACTGATTTTTTGTCATTAGACCCTGCTGCTGACGCCCATCGGTTAGATAAGTCGCGCCAATTCCCTTGATAGATTGAAGTAAACAGGCAAATGAAGGATAAGTTACACGCCAAGATCGTCGTTCTAAACTATGCGGCCAATCATGACAAGTCCGCTTAATTTGTGCAAAAGTCATAAAAGAATTAATGTGTCGGTTATTATCAACTTTTTGCCAACACTGTTGTAGCTCTTGTAATGAGCCATCGACTAAAGTAGAAAAAGCAACTATCCCACCCTTTTTAGTGATACGATATAACTCACTTAATGGGGTATATAAATGACTACACCACTGGATAGCAAGGTGACTAAAACAGTGATCGACACTTTGATCGGCTAGTGGTAAACACTCCATGTCGGCCTGGATATAATTTTTAGCCGCTTGCTTTTGTTGTGCGATTGCTAACATTGATGCAGACAGATCAAGCGCAATAACCTGTTTTCCTGCTAAGTGCCACTGCTTACTGAAATAGCCGGTACCACAGCCAGCATCTAGAATGATGTTACCTGGCATCGCAGATAAGCAATCAAATAGATATTGACCACTTTGCTGTTGAAATAACGCAATATTATCGTAATTTTTCGCCGCTCGTCCAAAAGCATGCGCAATTGCTTGCTTATTTATCGGCATGGTTGTTAAAGAATTCATTTAACGCTTCCATTAACTGTGCAATATCGGCTAATTGATGATTAGCCGTCAATGTGATCCTTAATCTTGCACTACCCGGCGGCACCGTTGGCGGCCGAATAGCTTGCACCCAAAATCCTCGCTGACGTAAAAATTGCGATAAATGTAAACAACGTTGGTTACTACCAATAATCAGTGGCTGAATGGCACTGGGGGAATTTAATAATGGCAAATTATAGTGATTGGCTAATTGACGAAAATAGTCAATATTGCGCTGCAAATTGGCTCTTGATTCATCAGCCTGACGAATTTGCCTAACCGCCTCAGCTAACGCGACCGCTTGAGCCGGCGGCATTGAAGTACTATAAATTAAATGACGGCCATATTGCAGAAAATAGTCGGCGGTGATTTCATCACAAAGTAATGCCGCGCCACTAAGGCCAAATGCTTTACCAAAGGTTACCACCAGCAATTCAGGCTTTACTTTATGTAGATAACAACTCCCTCTGCCTTCATCGCCGCTAACACCAATACCATGGGCATCATCCACTAATAACCATGCCTGCGCTTGCCTCGCTACAGCTTGCAATTGGCCTAAAGGGGCACTATCGCCATCCATACTAAATACGCCTTCAGTGGCAACCAGTGTTTTACCCGTATGTTTGACCGCCAAAAGTTGCTGTAAAGCGTCCGATTGATTGTGGGCAAAACGTTGTAATGTGGCTGGTGACATCATGGCTGCTTCCAGAATGGAAGCATGACTAAGTTTGTCAGCCACAATATGATCATTTTTGTTCATTAAGGCCATGATCACACTTTGATTTACGGCATAGCCGGAAATAAATAATAAAGCACGAGAATAACCCAACCAATCAGCCAGCTGTCGCTCCAATTGGGCATGGGCGCAACGATAACCGATAACATGACCAGAGCTACCACTACCTGCTCCATATTGGCTTAATCCTATCTGCCAGGCTTTAATTATGGCCGAATGCTGGCTTAAACCGAGATAATCATTACTGGAAAAATTAACATACTGTTGTTGATCAAAGATTAGGGTACGTGCATCATTTTTTTTAATAATCTGCCGTTGCCGCCACAATGCTTGCTGCTTGCGCATATCCAGTTGATGAGCTAAAAATGTTGACCAATTCATTATAGTGCCGCGTTATAAAATTGTGCTGTATCCATCTGCTGCATAACCTCTTCCAACCGCGCTATTTGCTGCTGATGAGTCAATGCGGTTTCAGTGGCTTGTGGATTAATATTTAGCTTGCGGAAAAGTTGCTGATCTTTATCTTGATTGGGATTTGCGGCCGTTAATAACTTACAACCATAGAAGAGAGAGTTTGCCCCGGCCATAAAACAGAGTGCTTGCATCTGTTCATTCATCTGTTCACGGCCAGCAGAGAGCCGGACAAAAGAGGTTGGCATCATAATCCGGGCAACAGCTATGGTACGAATAAAATCAAAGGCATCGACATCTTCATTGTCTTCAAGGGGGGTGCCTTTTATTTTTATTAGCATATTAATTGGCACACTTTCAGGAACCTGCGATAAATTAGCTAATTGAACCAATAGTGCTGCCCGATCAGTCACCTTTTCACCTAAGCCGACAATGCCACCAGAGCATACCTTCATGCCTGCTTGGCGAACAGTATCAATTGTATCAAGCCTATCTTGATAGGTGCGAGTGGTAATAATAGAACCATAAAACTCGGGCGAGGTGTCTAAATTGTGATTGTAATAATCCAGTCCAGCATCGGCTAACCGCCGTGCTTGCTGGTCAGTTAACTTACCCAGCGTCATACAGGTTTCCAAGCCTAACACTTTAACTTCTTTCACCATCGTTTCTAGATAAGGCATATCGCGTTCATGAGGATTTCGCCAGGCCGCGCCCATACAAAAACGGGTTGAACCAGCTTTTTTGGCCTGCTTAGCCGATTCGATTACTCGTTCGACTTCTAACAGTCGTTCAGCTTTTAATCCGGTCTTATAGCGCGCACTTTGTGGGCAATATTTGCAATCTTCCGGGCAGGCACCCGTTTTAATTGAGAGTAAAGTACTAATCTGGATCTGTTGCGGATCAAAATGTAGGCGATGAACTTGCTGAGCTTGAAAAAGTAATTCAAAAAAAGGTAAATCAAATAATGCTTGTGCCTGGCTAAGCGTCCATGGTTTTTCCATCTTCACCATTCTCTCTCTGGAAACAAAAAGTGTTGCCAGTTTAAATAACCGCGTTATCATGTCAACTAAAATAAATAAATTTAGTTGACCAAACATAATGCAACTCAACGATATTAATTTTGATGCTAAACATATTTGGCACCCATATACTTCTATGACTCAACCAATACCGGCTTATCCTATTGTGAGCGCCTCAGGTGTCGAACTCGAATTAGCCGATGGCAGAAAATTGATTGATGGTATGGCTTCTTGGTGGGCCGCTATTCACGGCTATAATCATCCCGTACTCAATCAAGCCGCTTCTCAGCAATTAACAAAAATGTCCCATGTTATGTTTGGTGGCATCACGCATCCGCCAGCGACTGCCTTGTGCCGACAATTAATTGATATAACTGATGATAGATTAGAGTGTATTTTTCTGGCTGACTCCGGCTCAGTAGCTGTAGAGGTAGCATTAAAAATGGCATTACAATATTGGCAGGCACGAGGAGAAACCCGCCACCAGTTTATTGCCTTACAACGGGGATATCATGGTGATACCTTTGGTGCTATGTCAGTTTGTGATCCTGCAAACTCAATGCATAGCCTTTATCGAGGTTATCTGCCAACACATTTTTTTGTTCAAGCACCTCAATGTGGTTTTTATCAACCGTGGCAAGCCGACGATTTGATCCCATTACAAAAAATGCTCACCGAACAAGCTGGCAAAATTGCTGCCATTATCGTTGAGCCGATAGTTCAAGGTGCGGGTGGTATGCGAATTTATCATCCTAATTATCTGACAGCCGTAAGAGAATTATGCGATCACTATAATATTTTGCTGATTGCCGATGAGATAGCCACCGGCTTTGGCCGTACTGGCAAATTGTTTGCTTGTCAGCATAGCGCCATTACGCCAGATATTTTGTGTTTAGGTAAAGCACTAACCGGTGGTTATGTCACTCTGTCAGCCACGCTAACCAGCCGCCATATTGCAGAAACCATCAGCCAAGGCAAAGCGGGCTGTTTTATGCATGGACCCACTTTTATGGGCAATCCATTAGCCTGCGCGATCGCCGATGCAAGCATAACATTACTAAGAAATAGCCCATGGCAAAAATGGGTGAAAGACATTGAAACACAATTGATGGCTGAACTCTTTCCACTACGAGATCAACCCCAAGTTGCTGACGTGCGAGTGTTAGGCGCAATTGGCGTTGTTGAAATGAAAAACCCCGTCAATGTACCTGAATTACAACGTCATTTTGTAGCTGAAGGGGTCTGGATCCGGCCATTTGGTAAATTAATTTATCTGACGCCGCCTTATATCATTACCGCTGTGCAACTCACTAAGTTAACTGAAGCGATAAAAAAAATAGTTCTCAAACTGTAAATTAAAAACAGTTTAGTTTTTAATTAAATGGGTCGTGATCCACATCGGCCCTTTACCAACCGGATAACGCGCTAAGGTTTGTAGCGCACCTGTCACCGCATCTATTTTATACACAGCAATGTGATCAGATTTTTGACCGACGGCTAGCAAAAAATGGCCCGTTTGATCAATATTAAAGCCACGCGGTTGAGTTTCGGTTGCATAAGCCTTCATTGGCGATAATGCTAATCCTTCTGCTGTTACTTGAAAATGACGAATAATACTGGCAGAACGTTCACTTACATAAAGATGACAGCCATCTGGCGTAATATGAATATCCGCAGCCCAGGGTTTACATTTCGATCCGGCAGGTAGAATGTCACAATTTTGCCTTTGCTGATAAGGTTCAAATGCTGAATAAACATTAATTGTGGCATCTAACTCATTTAAACAATAAAAAGCGTTCTGATTGGGTGCAAATGCTAAATGACGAGGCCCTGCGCCTTGGTTAGTTACAATCCGATCAGCAACCTGTTCGGTTAAGTGGCCATTGTTATCAATTGTATAAATGCGAATATGATCTTCGCCTAAACACGGGACAAACAAACGTGAATTATCAAAACTTACTCCCGATGCATGGGGATGTTTTAAATCGCCAATAACTTGAATCGCTGGCTGCGCGCTCCCCTGTTGATCAATCGGCAACACCACTAAATTTCCTTGATGATAGGAGGGAATAAATAGCCAACGACCAAGCTTGTCAATTTCAATATGGGTTGGTGTGGCAGGAATAGCGGTAATGGCCTGTTGGCTGAGTTTTCCTTCGGCTGAAATAAGGTAAGTAATAATGGCAAAATCCGGCCGAATACCAACATAAAGATGTCGACCATCGGGACTAATCTGCATCGGTTGTACTTCACCGGGTAATGTCAGCTGTTGCAATAATGTCAGTTTACCCTTTTTATCCATTGCCCAAACATGAATTTGTTTACTTTCAGGACTGGCAACATACACTACCTGTTTCATTGATTAACTCCTCAGAAATTATTCTCCATTATCATATCCGATTTGATAGCAAATAATCAGTAAAATAGCATAACGGTTAATAAAAAAATTTATTGTTCAGCCGATTGATGTCAGTATGTGGCGTGTTTTTATTAATTATCATTGTGCAATTAAAGGTTATGTTTAGCGATAATAATTAGCCAACCGTCAATCGCCGTTGAATATCGCCTTATTCAAGTAAATTTAGTATTCAGATGATAAAAATCTAAATTAAACCCTATAAAAAACCTGTTGTTAAAAAGTAAAAAAATAATATTATATAAATATATAAATTCTTTATTTTTGTTAATAAAGATGTTTTGTTAAAAACGCAATAACACTAATCAATACCGAGGAGGTTGAAAATTTAATATAAATTTCACATTATTTTTCAATATAAGCAACATGTAAACTCAGTTTATTTGATCCAGTTGTCTTTATCGATTTTTTTCCATTTCATATAATTATTGTTAGTAATAAATAAAATCAACAAGTCGTGAGCTAAATTTAAAAATAATAAACCGTAAATATTAGGACGAGTAGATTGACACGGCAAACTGTTAATAGAAAATTAAGGAATAATAATGAAACCCCGCGAAAATTTAATGGTTGACTTAGAAACCATGGGTATGGGCAGTTGTGCTGCCATTGTAGCAATCGGTGCGGTTTTTTTTAATCCAGCGACAGGTGAAACGGGCGCTGCCTTTTATCAAGCTGTCGATCTCTCTTCATCAATGTCTGCCGGCGGTACCGTCAATGGTGAAACCATAAAGTGGTGGTTATGCCAATCCAATGAAGCTCGCGCAACGATTGCCAAAAAAAGTTTACCACTTATTGATAATGTCCTGCGTGAATTGCATTTTTGGGCGCGAGAAAATGCCCAAGAACGGATGGATTGTTTAAAAGTCTGGGGGAAAAGCGCCAATTTTGTCTTAAGAGGCGCTTATGAGAGATCACAATTAGTCCCTTTTTGGCATGTCGGCAATGATCGTGATGTACACACTATTATCGATATGGGGATTAATCTTGGCGTTAATGTACAAAATGATCTGTCAATTGAGCAAGCGCGAGATAATGCACTCAACTGTGCGCTTTACCAAGTGCATCATGTTGCCAATATTTGGCAAAAAATTATCCAACATGAGGAATAACGGAATATTCCAGTGAATGAAATTTATTAATGACAATTATTAGTTAGTAATAAACTTGCTATTACTAATAACTATTGAACAAAAGCTAGCTAAGTAGAAATAGCTAGCATTTGATAACAATAAAAATAACTGAATATGAATGTCTACTAATCTAATTTAAATTTGTAATGTAGGTTAATTTACTAGCTGAAAAATTGTTATTAATATTATTTAGCTTTCATATCCACATCAACAACTTGATAAAAAGCATTTGCGGTATCAGCAATTGACCAAACACCTAAAATAACCTGATAACCCGTACGTTGTGGAACATTACATTCAAAATAAAGTTGATCTTTATCCGGCTTTGCACCACCGTCAAAACGCTCGCAAAATGGTTTTAAATCAAAAGAGGCACGGGTTAGTGGTGCATTAGGGTTCCAATCCTGTTTAGTAATAAAAAACTCCCATTTGGCTGTTTTGTGTGGCTGAGTTAACGTCCAATGGAAGGTGTTTTTTCCGGCAGTCAATGGTACTTTCTTCCAACGATCAGCGCTCTGTTCGTTGAGTTTATAAAATAATGAATTATCACCACTGGCTATCTTGCCATCACGAGGGCCGCTTTGCGGAAAGCCTTTCGGCCCTTCAATCGACATGGGATCATATTCAACAGCCCCACAGTTGCTATTTTCATGTATCCAACATAACACTGCTCGGCTTTTTGGTGCAAAAATAAAACCATGCTGCGGTTCCGGCTTGACATTAGCAACGGCGACATTAGCAGCAAAAATTAATGCTAACGGCGCTAATAATAATTTACTTTTCATTTAATATATCCCTTAAATCGTTTCTATTTTTATCAATTGAGAATATTTTTATACAACATCGCTTATAGCAGAGTTAATTATTATGCGGATAAAACGAAAATATCAATTTAATTAATCTATTTTTTGCTTAAAAAAATATTTCATTTAAATATAAGTAAATTAAAAAATTAATATATCAGCCTTTTATATGAAAAATAATGAAGGCTAATAAAAAGATAAAAAAATATATGAAATAGGTTAGATGTTTAATTTAAAAACATGTTATTTAAATTACTTCAGCGTTATAGCTAACAATAATGAACGCTTCAATTTCAAATAATGTCTATCAATAAAACATAATAATGTTAAACTGCAATTTATAATCTAACGAAAAAAACAGCGATAAATTAACAATAATTATCATAATAATTTTACAGACCAATATTAAAAGATGCTATTCCGAAAGCAGCACTTATTGTTAAAAAGGGTTAAAGATATCGATTTAAAATTAATCGTATTGACATTAAATTAATAAAAATAGCGAGTTCTTAACTTCTACTTGTCTATTATATTGATTTAAATCTTATTTCACATATAACAACTTGTTAATAACCTGTCAGGCTAAAAATTTAGCTGATTATTGCTATTGAGTTATGCTGCTAGTTTATCATCTATTAGGGTAATTATTTATTTTTACGGGTTTAGTTAACGACTATTATCCGATATGATTAGTACTAGAAAAATTTATCGGTTTGAACAATTAAGATAAATAATTCACTAAATTGTACTTTTTAAAATTACTATATAGATTGAATGCTAAATCGCTATTTAATCTGTTAATGAGGCTGATTTATGTCATATCGCGTTATCGCATTAGATCTTGATGGTACTCTATTGGATCCTAACAAGCAGATCTTGCCACAATCTTTAGCCGCAATAAACCAAGCTCGTCGCCAAGGAATCAAAGTTATTATTGCTACTGGTCGCCATCATGTTGCTATCCATCCATTTTATCAAGCATTGGCTTTAGATACCCCAGCAATTTGTTGCAATGGGACTTATCTCTACGACTATCAGACAAAAAAAGTACTGGAATCGGATCCCTTATCGGCAGAAGAAGCGACTAAAGTGGTTGCGCATTTACAAGGTACGGATATCAATCACTTGATGTATGTTGATGACGCTATGCTATATCAACAACATAATGATGCTATCGAACGAACATTGCAATGGGCGGATTCATTACCTGAAAATCAACGCCCCAATATCCATAAAATCGACAATTTCAACACGGCAATCCAGCAGGTTACTGCTATTTGGAAATTTGCCACCTGTACGCCGGATATCGAGAAATTACGCGTTTTTAGCCAAACTATTCAGCAAGAACTGGAGCTGGCTTGCGAGTGGTCATGGTATGATCAAGTTGATATTGCTAAAAAAGGCAATAGCAAAGGTGTACGTTTACAACGTTGGGTCGAATCCCAAGGCTTAACGATGAAAGAGGTTATCGCTTTTGGCGATAATTTCAATGATGTCAGCATGTTAACTGCCGCTGGTCTCGGCGTTGCAATGGGTAATAGCTGTGATGAAGTGAAAAAATTTGCCGATATAATTACCGATCAAAATACTGCACCTGGAATTGCTGAAGTGATACAGAAATATGTGCTATAAGGCGGTAAAGCTATTTATGCTACTACCCAACAACCTTTGTTAACAAACAATCACTTAATCAACAGATTTAAAGCCGACGGGCTAGCGACAGGCTCTTAACTTGGGCATAAACCCATTTATCCGGCTTTATTTCTAATTCCTCTTTTGCCCAGCGCGTGATCCTTGCCCAGATAAAGTGGCTATCTATTGCTAACTTAACATCCACTTGCTCTGACTCGTCAATACACTCGACGACTTTCGCTCTTAATATATTACGAATAGTCGTTTGGGTCGGCTTATTTAATGTTAAAGAGACGTCTGCCGCATCGATACGGATGCGAACCGCTTCACCTAATTGAAATTGCAACTGGGGAAGCCACAACACTTGATCCAATATCGCCACCGATGTCATAGCATAAAGAGGATGATGTTCGATTACCTTAACATTTAAGATACTACTTAATGTATCAACTTGTAACCAGGGTCGTAAAACACTACTCGACCAAATCTCAGCTAACGGCGCGACAGCCTCAATTTTACCCGCTGACATAACAATGACATTATCAGCCAGCCGGACTATTTCATCTAGATTATGACTGACATAAAGAATAGGAATTTGGATATCTTGCGATAACTTTTCCAAATAGGGAAGTAACTCTCTTTTGCGTGGTAAATCTAACGAAGCCAACGGCTCATCCATTAATAATAATTCAGGCGCAGTTAATAATGCGCGGCCAATAGCGACGCGTTGTTTTTCACCACCTGACAACATAGCGGGTAAGCGCGGCAATAATGTTTCAATACCTAGCAACTGAACAATATCATCAAAGTGAGATTTCATTGCTCTGGCCATACCATATTGCAGATTACCTTTGACGCTATAATGTGGAAATAGGCGCGCATCTTGAAAAACATAACCCATTCTACGCATTTCCGCCGGTACAAATAGCCCTTTCTCTGTATCAACTAAAACGCGATCATTAAAGATAATTTGTCCTTTATCGGGTTTAGTGAGCCCGCCTATCAAATTTATCAAGGAGGTTTTGCCAACACCAGAAACACCAAAAATGGCGGTGATCCCTTGAGTTGAAAGTAGGGTATCAACATTGACAAATAAATCGCCTAGTTGCTGTTGTAGACGCAACGCTAACATATTGCCCCCAAACGTTTTCTGCCACAACGAGTTAACCATTCAGACAGGAGTAACGATAGCAAGGCTAAAATGATAGCAATAATACATAAACGAGCAGCGGCCATTTCCGCGCCTGGCGTTTCAATCAGCGTATACATGGCTAATGGAATGGTTCTTGTTTCACCGGGAATATTAGACACAAAGGTAATCGTAGCACCAAATTCACCTAAAGAGCGAGCAAAAGCCAAAACCATACCAACAATAATTCCCGGTACGATTAATGGTAAGGTAATGGTAAAAAAAACCCGCCATGGATTAGCGCCCAATGTTCGAGCCGCTTGCTCAAGGCGTTGATCGACGCCTTCTAATGCTAACCTTATTGACCTAACCATCAATGGAAAGGCAATAATAGCAGAAGCTAAAGCAGCCCCTCGCCAACTGAAGGTAAAACTAAATCCAAACCAATGATATAGCCATGCACCAATAACCCCATGGCGACCAAATGATAGCAAAAGTAGATAACCTACCACTACCGGCGGTAATACTAAAGGTAAATGGATCAAACTATCGAGTAATGTTTTGCCGGGAAAATGGCAGCGCACCAATATCCAGGCCATTAATATGCCTAAAGGCAAACTCACTAATACAGCAACACTCGATACTTTTAAGCTCAGAATAATAGCTTGCCACTCATATTCACTTAACATGTGCAAAAATCAATTTCCTATAATGGATTAAAACCATAATGTTTAAATATTGCTGCCGCTGCCGGCGTTTTTAAATAAGCAAAAAAATCGTTAACTTTAGTAGTTTGCTGATTTTTAACGATTGCCATTGGATATTCGATGGCTTTATAACTGGTGGTTGGGAATATACCAACCACTTTCACCTTTTTACTCACCCCAGCATCGGAGCCATACACAATGCCTAACGGTGCTTCATTCAGCTCAACCAATGCCATGCCACTACGGACATTATTGGTTCTGGCTAACATAGTATCAACGGTTTTCCAGGCGCCTAAAGCCATTAGTGCCTGTTTAGCATAGATACCCACCGGCACGTGATCAGGGTCACCAACAGCAATTCGTTCACCCTTGGCCAGTTGGCGCCAATCGGTATTTTTGCTAATCGTAACCTGCTTTAATTTTGAATTTATTGGCGCGATAAGGACTAACTTATTGCCTAACAAAGTATGGCGACTAGCATTAACAATAAGTTGTTTCTGTTGCACATAATCCATCCACTGCTGATCGGCAGAGATAAAAATATCGGCAGGGGCTCCCTGTTCAATTTGTCTGGCTAAGGTTGAAGATGAAGCATAAGCAGCAATAACCTTAGTGGGATGATCTTTTTCATATTGCGTTACGATATCATTTAATGCATTGGTTAATGACGCAGCAGCAAAAACGGTCACTTTATTCTCAGCTGCCCAATTTGATCCCATGAACAAGCAAAAAAGTGCCATTGCTGTCACTATTTTAGCAATATATTTTTTCATCATTAATACCTTTTTCATTATTTTTATTGTTATATATATCAGGACATAACGAATAAAGAAAGTCGTATGATATCGGTAAAATTAAATTGTTTTAGTTAGTTAAAAACAGTCCTAAAGAGCATAAATGAATGGAATAACAATTGCTAAACATCTTTTGTAAAAAGATAATTAACAACAAAATATAAATAATTATATCATCTTGATAGTTAATAAAAAAAATTGCATTCAATTTTCAATTAGCAGAATTGGCTGATGAAAGATTGGTTATTTTACTTATCATTAAAATAAAAGTATTTATACAAAATGTCTTTATGACTCAATATAAAAAATTATAATCAAAGGTTAGAGAGCCATTCAATAAAATCAAATGTCACCTTCTCTCCTGCTATAATGGTGTCACCTTAAGTTAAATAATGATATGTTAAAAAAATGATAATTAGCTAACCCTCCCTGAATAAAATAAAACAACATTGGACAATCTATGAACGACAAACCTTTATCATCGGCAGTAAACATAGATCAAGGACAACTCAAGCGAGGTTTACAAAATCGCCACATTCAGTTGATTGCTATTGGTGGTGCTATAGGAACCGGATTATTTATGGGCTCAGGCAAAGCTATCTCCTTAGCTGGCCCATCGCTTATAATTATTTATTTGATTATTGGGTTTGTTTTGTTTTTCGTGATGCGAGCCATGGGCGAATTACTCCTTTCGAATTTAAAATATAAATCCTTTAGTGATTTTTGTGCTGAACTTTTAGGGCCATGGGCTGGCTTTTTCGTTGGCTGGACTTATTGGTTTTGTTTGGTGATCACGGCTATTGCAGAAATTGTTGCTATTACTGCCTATATTGGCTACTGGGCACCTGATTTTCCGCCCTGGCTGACATCATTACTTTGTATACTATTGTTATTAACCCTTAATTTGGTCTCAGTGTCCTTGTTTGGTGAAACAGAATTTTGGTTTGCAATTATCAAAATCATTGCCATTATCTTTCTTATTTTAATTGGCTTGATATTAGTCATCATCGGCTTCAAAACGCCTAGCGGTCATATTGCCTCCTTAAGCCACCTCTGGAATGATGGCATCTTTCCAATGGGCATTAACGGTTTTTTTGCCGGTTTTCAATTAGCTATCTTCTCGTTTGTCGGTATTGAAATTGTTGGCGCAACTGCGGCCGAAACGCGGGATCCCAATCGCGTGTTACCAAAAGCGATTAATGCGATACCGTTTAGATTCATCGCCTTTTATGTCCTTTCTTTAGTGGTTATTATGTCGGTCACGCCATGGCGTGAGATTGCTGCTGATAAGAGCCCATTCGTCGAGCTGTTTGTCCTAATTGGGGTACCGGCCGCAGCGAGTATTGTCAACTTTGTGGTGCTAACTTCAGCGGCTTCTTCTACTAATAGTGGCGTCTTTTCCACCAGCCGTATGTTATTTGGTCTAGCTAAGAAAGCAAATGCCCCCAGGCAATTTAGTCAATTATCGAACAAATCGGTGCCAGTTAAGGGATTATATTTTACCTGCTGCTGTCTCGGTTTGGCCGTGGTATTGATCTATTTTATTCCCGATGTTATGCGCGTTTTTGTCCTGATCACTAGCGTAGCCGCCATTCTTTTTATGTTTATCTGGAGTATGATCCTGTGCGCTTATCTGGCTTATCGCAAAAAACAGCCACATCTCCATCAGAATTCGATTTATAAAATGCCAGTTGGGATCTTTATGTCTTGGGTCTGCCTATTATTTTTTGTTTTCGTTTTAATACTACTGACCTTAGAACCAGATACTCGCCAGGCGTTGCTAGCAGTACCGATTTGGTTTGTTATGTTATTGATCGGTTATCAAATCGCTAAAAAAGGTAAACCAGCGCGCTGATCAAACGAAAAAATGGTGGTTTTAATCAAACCACCATATTCAAATTAATTCGTAAGACTTCTGTAGGTTAAAACGTCATTGCGCCCGAGCTGCTAAATAATTGGGTGGATTTAGCTAATAAAAATAATTGACTAAACCTCATAGCGCATAAATTTTAGATTAAACCATCGGATATCGGCTAATTAATCAGTCGACGCCGACTAGTTATTGGCTGGCCTTATACGCTGCCTCCGCTTTAACGAAACGTTTAACTGCGCTTTGACTAGGTGCAGTAGTTAACAGGCTAACGATAACAATGGCGATAGCGGCAAAAATAAAACCAGGAATAATTTCATATAAACCAAACCACTTATATTGCATCCAAATTAACACCGTTAAAGCGCCGACCAACATACCCGCTAAGGCACCGTAGCGATTCATACGTTGCCACAACACTGAAATTAAGATCACTGGGCCAAAGGCCGCGCCAAAACCTGCCCAGGCGTTGCTAACCAAAATCAACACTTTATTATTGGGATCACGCGCAATAAAAATAGCCATTGCCGCCACCACTAACACCATCGCCCGACCAATCCAAACTAACTCTCTTTGACTGGCCTTTGGTCTGATAAAAGGTTTATAAAGATCTTCAGTCAGTGCACTGGCACAAACTAATAATTGACAACTCAAGGTGCTCATCACGGCCGCCAAAATGGCGGATAGCAATATTCCGGCCAGCCAAGGATTAAATAAAATAGTGGCTAATTCCATAAATATCCGTTCAGGGTTGGCTATAACTGCTCCGGCAACCGTGGGATGCAGATCAAAATAAGCAATACCCAAAAAACCCACGGCAATCGTACCCGCTAAACAGAGTATCATCCAGGTCATACTAATACGTCGTGCCTGGTTGATGGTTTGCGCTGAATCGGCGGCCATAAAACGCGCCAATATATGCGGTTGGCCAAAATAGCCTAAGCCCCATCCTAGTAAAGAAATAATGGCGACAAAATTTAATCCTTTAAACATATCTAGGTAAGCCGGATTTTTATTGTTAATTAATGTTACTGCGCTGTCCAAACCACCGACAGCAAAAATCACCATCAGCGGGGTCAATAACAAGGCAAAAATCATCAGAGTCGCTTGTACCGTATCGGTCCAACTGACCGCTAAAAAACCACCCAAAAAAGTATATATTATGGTGGCTAATGCACCTAACCACATCGCTTGCTGATAGCTAATGCCAAAAGTATTTTCAAACAGTAATCCACCTGCAACGACACCGGAAGCACAATAGATAGTAAAAAAAATGAGGATCACCAAGGCCGACACGATACGTAATATTTTACTTTTATCTTCAAAACGGCTGGTAAAATAGTCTGGTAATGTCAGGGAGTTATGATTATTTTCGGTTTGAATACGTAATCGCCCAGCGACTAATCGCCAATTTAAATAAGCGCCTAATGCTAATCCGATAGCAATCCAACTTTCCGCTATACCACTTAGGAAAATCGCGCCGGGTAAGCCCATTAATAACCAGCCTCTCATATCCGATGCGCCAGCAGAAAGCGCGGTTACTACCCCACCTAAACGACGTCCGCCTAAAATATAATCATCAAAACTACTTGTCGAACGATAAGCGCAAAAACCAATTAGTAACATAACAAAAATATAAACTACAAACATCATTATCATTGGATAGCTTAATATCATCTGTCCCTCTCCATTGTTTTTCTCTTTTTTAGTTTTAGTCAGTTTGCAGGCATATTAGCTATCATTTTTTGCTAACAAATATTAAACTTACCATTAACATATAAACTGACTTTATTTTCCTATTCATCCCGAAATTTAATTTTGGATAAAAATGAGTTCAACTTAATTGATGAACCATGAAACAATACAAATTCAATCGTTATATTCCAATAACCAACGAATAAGTCACAAATGTTAATTTATTTGATTATATTTTAATAAAATAATCATTTTATTATTTGCTTTAATCTTTTTTTATTTATTTATGTTTCAGGAAGATATAACAATACTTATAATAAAATCTATTTTAATTAATACAAAAATAGATTTATTTCACATTTCTAACACTTTCATCGGTTAACAATATTGCACCAAATTAAAACATAAAGGATATTGTTAAATTACCGACTTCTAACAACTATTAGCAGTAAGAATGAGTCGCAGGATAATTGCAGTTATTCTTACTGTTGATAAAGTAATCAGAAAAGGTAGCAAAAAACTTTACAACGCCTGGATCTTATACCGATTAGTTAATAGGACAGGCAACATTTAATTATCTTAGACACTTTGATAATGAGGAAACTATGGTTCAATTCCCGGCTACCAAAGTTAATGAAAAAGCAAACTTATCTAGCGAATCCCCGATATGCGCCAAAACCGATCATTCCTTATTCTTAAATTTTGCCGCGCAGATTTTACCGCAATCAGCAAAACGCTCGGCAATGACCTCCGCTTATCGATTACCTGAAACAGAGCTATTACCGCCATTACTAGAACAAGCCCGGCTAACAGAAAGCGAGGCAGTTTATCAACTAGCCTATCAGCTAGCTAAAAATCTACGCGCACAAAAGAATAGTTTTGGCCGCTTGGGTTTAGTACAGAGCCTATTACAACAGTTTGCTCTCTCCTCGCAAGAAGGCATTGCCCTTATGTGTCTGGCGGAAGCACTGCTGCGCATCCCAGATAAAGCAACCCGTGATAGCTTGATCCGCGACAAAATTAGTGGTGGTGACTGGCAGTCACATATTGGACAAAGTTCGTCATTATTTGTTAATGCCGCTACTTGGGGTTTGCTCTTTACCGGTAAATTAGTTGCCAGCCATAATGAAACTAAACTGGCTAGTGCCCTTAACCGAATCATTAGTAAAAGTGGTGAACCCATTATTCGTCAAGCTGTGAATATGGCAATGCGACTAATGGGTGAACAATTTGTCACTGGTGAAACCATCACACAAGCACTCAGTAATGCCCATAAAATGGAAAATAAAGGCTTTAGCTACTCTTATGATATGTTAGGTGAAGCCGCCCTAACTGCTGAAGATGCAAAAACCTATATGGCCGCTTATCAACAAGCGATTGATGCAATTGGAAAGGCTTCCAGCGGTAAAAGCCTTTATGCCAGTGCCGGCATTTCCATTAAACTGTCGGCGCTACATCCGCGCTATTGTCGCGCCCAATATCAACGTGTGATGGATGAACTTTATCCTCGTCTATTAACATTAACTTTACAAGCACGCCATTATGATATCGGTATCAATATTGATGCTGAGGAGGCTGATAGGCTAGAAATTTCCCTCGATTTACTAAAAAAACTGTGCTTCGAGCCACAACTGGCTGGCTGGAATGGCATTGGCTTTGTTATTCAGGCCTATCAAAAGCGCTGTCCGTATGTTATCGACGAAATTATCGATTTGGCGCAACGCAGTCAGCACCGTTTAATGATCCGTTTGGTAAAAGGTGCTTATTGGGACAGTGAAATTAAACGCGCGCAAATAGAGGGTCTTGAAGGCTACCCAGTCTATAGCAGAAAAATTTATACTGACGTCAGCTATCTGGCTTGTGCCCGTAAACTACTGTCAGTGCCTAATTTAATTTATCCGCAATTTGCGACGCATAATGCCCATACCTTAGCCAGTATTTATTATATGGCTGGTGAAAATTATTATCCGGGGCAATATGAATTTCAATGTCTACATGGCATGGGCGAATCACTCTATCAGCAAGTTGTCGGCTCCATCGCTGAGGGTAAACTTAATCGTCCCTGCCGTATCTATGCACCGGTTGGCAGCCATGAAACCTTACTAGCTTATTTGGTGCGGCGCTTACTGGAAAATGGTGCTAATACTTCTTTTGTTAATCAGATTGCCGATCATCATATTCCATTAGCTAAACTGCTAGCCGATCCAGTGCAAGAGGTGCTATCAGCGGCTGAAACAGAAGGCCAGGTGGGTTTACCACACCCACAAATCCCGCTGCCTCGCGCACTCTATGGTCAAAAGCGCCTCAATGCGATTGGTATTGATCTGACCAATGAGCATCACCTAGCAGCACTGGCGCAGACCTTACTAGCCACTCTAAGCTGTTATCACGTTAAACCATTACTGGGCGGTCAACATCATTCACAATATGAAATTTCAGCCCGGCTGCCGATCATTAATCCGGCTAATCATAACGATATCGTCGGCTATGTTCATGAAGCGACGATGACCGACGTAGAGCATGCATTGGAAGTTGCCACTAGCGCTGCTACTGGCTGGGCGACAGTACCAGTCGAACAACGAGCGGCGATTTTGCAACAAGCGGCTACCCTGATGGAGCAACAAATTTGCCGTTTAATCGGCGTATTGATCCGTGAAGCGGGCAAAACCTATAGTAATGCCATTGCTGAAGTGCGCGAAGCCATCGATTTTCTGCGCTACTACGCCGAACAGATCAGTGAAAATTTCAATAATGAAACTTATTCTCCCCTAGGTGTGGTGGTTTGCATTAGTCCATGGAATTTTCCATTGGCTATTTTTAGCGGCCAAATCGCTGCCGCTTTAGCGGCCGGTAATAGCGTACTGGCCAAACCGGCAGAACAAACACCGATTATTGCGATGCTAGGGGTTGAATTGCTGCATCAAGCAGGCATACCGCATGATGTTCTCCAACTTCTACCCGGTCAAGGCGAGCAAGTGGGCAGCAAATTGATTAATGACACGCGCGCAGCGGGTGTGCTATTTACCGGTTCAACCTGTGTGGCTAAACTGATCCAGCGCAATCTTGCCAATCGACTTAATGCGCAGCAACAACCCATTCCATTGATTGCCGAAACCGGTGGTTTAAATGCCATGATCGTTGATTCATCCGCTCTCACTGAACAAGTTGTCAATGATGTTATCATTTCAGCCTTCGATAGTGCCGGCCAACGCTGCTCTGCCTTGCGTATTCTTTGCCTGCAAGAAGAAATCGCTGAACGCACGCTGACTATGTTAACCGGCGCGATGGCCGAATACCGGATTGGTGATCCGACTGTGCTAGAGACGGATATTGGCCCAGTTATTGATCGCCAAGCACAACAGAATATTGAGCATCATATTGAAAAAATGCGACAAGCGGGTAAAAGGATTTATCAGGCTGAACAACCTAGCCAACCGGACGACAAACAATGGCAACAAGGCACTTTTGTCCGCCCCACTTTAATTGAAATCGATCATTTTGACGAACTAAAAAAGGAAATTTTTGGCCCTGTACTCCATGTTTTACGCTTTAAACGGCATCAGTTAGATCAACTGATCAAACAAATTAATGACTCAGGTTATGGCTTGACTTTAGGTTTGCATACCCGTATTGATGAAACCATTACTTATGTTAGCCAGACGGCAAAAGTGGGTAATATTTATGTTAATCGCAATATGGTCGGTGCCGTGGTTGGCGTACAACCCTTTGGTGGTGAAGGGTTATCGGGTACCGGACCAAAAGCCGGTGGCCCGCTCTATCTCTATCGATTACTTAGCCAGCGGCCAGAAAGCGTTATCGATAAAGTGTTTAAGCAGCCAGATAATCCCGTTCCATTAACCAGTAGCCAACCGCCATTGGCTCAATTAACGCCATTTGATGCCTTCTGTGATTGGGCTAAAAAACAGCATGATCAAGTACTTGACAACGTTATTCGCCACTATCAACCCTTGTCCCATCGCAAAATATGCTACCAATTAGCCGGCCCAACCGGTGAACATAATAGTTATCGCCTGGTGCCGCGCGGGCGGATCCTGTGTTTGGCTGAAAGTCAATCAGATGCCCTGCTGCAGCTGGCAGCGGTGTTAGCCATGGGATGCCCAGTAGTGTGGCCAAATAATGCCATACAACAGCAACTGTGTGCTGCTTTGCCTGAATTGGTCAATCAAATGATCACGCTAACGGATAACTGGCAACAAGTTGACTGCCAATTTGATGCGGTTATTTTTCATGGCGAAAGCCAGCAGTTACAAACCGTTTGTACTGTGATTGCTGAGCGTGATGGGCCAATTATTTCCGTACAAGGATACCGATCCGGTGACAGTCGGTTATTACTTGAGCGTTTAGTCCATGAGCGCGCCGTCAGTATCAATACTGCTGCGGCTGGCGGCAATGCCAGTTTAATGACGCTTAAATAATTTTTCGCTTCAAGCAATAAGGCCTTAGCATTTACTAAGGCCTTATTTATCTAATCACTGTGAAAGCATTTAGTGACAATTGATTGCCGTATTAGGCTGAATGGCTAGCCTGCCAGTTAAGAAACTGCTCATATTTACGCAAAGCAATGTTGTAATTACTAAAGGCCGACTCGGTCATTTTATCCTGTATCTGCGCTTGAATTTTTTCAATCGCCACTTCATTGACGGGAAATTGCGCTTCACTTAACAACTCATCCAGGCGACGCAAGCGCACCACATATTCACGCACTGTGCTATGGCTCATCTCTGTCTCTTTAAATAAATACTGTTTAAAGGACATAATATCAAAATAGCCAGTATCACTATTACAATATATCTCACTACAAAAACGACATAATGCAGTAAATTTATGCTGTAATTCTGCCCATGCTTGGCTATCAATCAACTCGGTCATGGCTGAAATCGCTTCTTTATTTAGAATTTGATCATTAAATACTAATGAAATCCGATCAAGGGTTTTGTTACAGTGTGCGCAGTGAATTTGACTATGTTTATAGTCTTTAATATAACGGCTCAGCGGCCGCTTCTTTTGGTTAGAAACAGACATATTAGATAAGCCCTGTGTGTAAAACGTAAACAAAAAAATAAAAAATATTATTTATCTGGATTTAAACGCGCTCGTAGCCGTTTTATCGCCTGGCTATGTAGCTGGCTGACGCGGGATTCCCCCACATTCAACACGGCGCCTATTTCTTTCAGGTTCAGATCTTCTTGATAATAGAGCGTCAAAACCATTTTTTCCCTTTCAGGCAAACATTCTATCGCCTTTATAATATTTTTGCGAATATCAGTTGCTATTAAAGTTTGCAGCGGATTTCGCTCGTCGTCAACCTCAATAATCGGTTCGCAGCTTTCACCATGCACTTCATGCCATTCATCATACGAGCATAACTGACTATTATTGGTATCCTGCAGTAGCTGTTGATACTCAAGCAGACCAATGTGTAATTTATCGGCAATTTCCTGTTCGGTCGCCGGCCGGCCTAACGCTTGCTCAAGCTGCTGCATGACTTTGGTTGCTTCTCGCGCTTGACGACGCACACTACGAGGCACCCAATCGCGAGCACGTAATTCATCTAACATTGCACCCCGCACGCGTTGTACCGCATAGGTGGTAAAAGCGGTGCCTTGGCTGGCATCAAACCGCTCTAATGCATCCAACAAACCGATACCACCCGCCTGGACTAAATCATCCAGTTCTACACTAGCGGGTAATCTGACTTGCAATTTTAATGCCTCATGGCGTACTAAGGGAATATAACGCTCCCACAGCACATCTTTTTCAATCACCCCATCCTGGGTATAGAGATCATTCACCGTAAGCACCTGTCAGTTATCAACTGGCGCTTATTATCCGAAATTAAATTTAAGCTAATGGCGAAAATAGCGCTAAAAAATGGCCGTTTTTTACTTAGCGACTATTTTTAACCGCATAAATGGCTTGAGTGGCAAATCTATGATCAAAGAAAGGTTAGCGGAATAAGGTTAATACCTCTTGGGCTGATTGATTAGCCAACTTTAAGACTGAGGAACCCATCTGTTGTAAAAGCTGGGTTTTAGTTAAATTAGCCACCTCGTAGGCAAAATCCGCATCCTGAATACGGCTACGGGCAGCCTGTAAGTGGTTAGTGGTATTGGCTAAATTATCGATAGTGGCTGCCAGCCGATTTTCCGTTGCACCAAGCGAACTGCGATAACTATTAACTTGGGCTAAAGCTTTATCAATGCGGGTTAAGATATTATCGTTGCTGGCAGGTGTCGGGTGCAGCGGGACGTTTGGGGATCCAGCGACACCCTGATTACTTCTTATAAGATAAATACGGGCTTCCGATGACCCTGATGCCATGGTTCTAGCATGCATAGTTATATCATAGCGGTCATTATTGGCAGTAATCAATACAAACTCACCCGCAATAATTTGGCCGGTTGAATTATCAATTTTCTGATGTAACTGATAATCGACACCAAATACCGATTGTGGCGTTAATCCCGACTGTATTGGTATGATAATTTTTAGATTTGCAGTGGTTAATGGTTGTGTTATTCGCCCCAAAGCCAATAGTTGGCTATTAAGATCATTTAAAGATACCTGATTAATATCATAATCCGCATAGGGTTTACTCGGTTGTACGGGATTAACTGGATTGGTTGGATTGGTGGTGATATTGGCGCGATTAGTTAAATCCAAATCGTTTATTGCTAACGCCTTGGTGTTGATTGCTTGGCCACCGATTTCGATCGTATCACCATAATTGGCGCCCACCTGCAACAAGGTTTTGGCCTGTCTGGCGAATACCTTAATGCCATTAAAATCAGTTTGTGCGGCAATGCGATCAATTTCAGCTAAGCGCTGGTCGACTTCCTGTTGTAAGGTTTGAATATCTTGAGAAGAATTGGTGCCATTTAACGCCTGTACCGCTAAGCGCCGGATAGCTTGTAGATTATCCGTCACCTGGCTCAATGCCCCTTCGGTGGTTTGCAACAAGGAAATACCATCATGACAGTTACGGGCAGCCTGCGTCATAGCCATAATATTTGAGGTCATGCCATTAGCAATTGATAACCCAGCGGCATCATCTTTAGCACTGTTAATACGTAGTCCGGTCGATAAACGCTCAATAGTGGTTGTCAGGCTCTGTTGCTGATTATTTAGTGCTCGTTGAGCAAGCCGCGCTGAAAGATTGTTATTGGTGACAAATGCCATATGGTTATTTATTCATTCCTATAATAATGATGATAATTAATATTGCCATAACAAATACCCATCGTTATTTTATCACTCTGGCCGGCAAAGCCGGCCAGTAAAAAAACCACCAGAATAGTGGTTAAATAAAGCAATTAACGCAATAAAGACAGCACTGACTGAGTAGACTGATTCGCCATCGCCAATACCGTAGTGCCCGCTTGTTGCAGGATCTGACCGTTGCTTAAACGCGAAACTTCATCAGCAAAATCAGCATCCTGAATACGGCTACGGGCAGAAGAGAGGTTGTTGATAGTGTTGTTCAGGTTCTCAACCGCCGCTTCAAAGCGATTTTGCATCGCACCTAATGAGCTACGTAGGCCAGAAACGCTAGTCAAGGCATCATCCAGGCTGCTAAGGATTTTGTCTGTCGCTAACATCCCATTACGGGCGGTCGTAAGTTTTACATCAACATCGCCAGCAACTGCATCGGCAGTGATCTCTTTCCCCTGAGTAATAGTGATTGTTTTCGCCGGAGGAGTACTACCATCTTGACCAAATGCTAAATTAACTTCATAAACTTTAGTTGCATTTGTCGTTGTGCTATCAACTAAAACATATTGGCCATCAACGGCTTTACCCGTGGCGGCATCAATTTTTTGATGTAATTTCTGCGTACCAGTTAATGCAGTAGTACCAATTTTGATATTAGCCGCGGCTAAAGCAGCGGTTGCAGTAGTTGGGAATTTATCTTTGAATGCGGCTTCTAACTCAGCGTCTGTTGCTGCTGTTGCATTATAATCGGCATAAACTAGCGCAAAAGCATTCAGATTCACCTCTTCAATCTTTAACTCACCAGAAGTGATTTTCTCTAATCCAATCTCAATGGTTTCGCCATAATTAGCACCGATTTGGATAGTCTTCATCGTATTAGCACTTAACACTTTAGTGCCGTTGAAATCCGTTTGCTCAGAGATACGGTTGATTTCGTCTAAACGCTGTTTCACTTCATTTTGTAGCGTGGCGATATCGCTGGCAGAGTTAGTACCGTTACTGGCCTGTACCGCTAAGCGGCGGATCGCTTGCAGGTTATCATTCACCTGCGCCAAAGCGCCTTCCGTCGTTTGGGCAAGCGAGATACCATCATTGGCATTACGCGCCGCTTGCGTCATCCCCATAATGTTAGAGGTCATGCCATTGGCAATTGACATACCGGCGGCGTCATCTTTAGCGCTATTAATGCGCAGACCCGTTGATAGACGTTGAATGGTGGTACCTAGGGTATCTTGAGTTCTATTCAGTGCTTTCTGTGCGTTTAGCGCAGACATATTGGTATTAATTACCAGAGCCATAAAATTAGTTCCTTTATTGCAATTTTTATTGTTCGCCAGCCTAACTGGCTGATTATTGTTATCGGCCTAAATGCGCCAATCTTGAGCACCATTTGCGATATTTTCTGGCTAAATGACATAAAAAAGCCGGCACCAAGGCCGGCAACGTAAAATAATAAATTGACTAATGAGTTTATCGCTGAAATTAAGGCAATAAAGACAGTACTGACTGAGTAGACTGATTCGCCATCGCCAATACCGTAGTGCCCGCTTGTTGCAGGATCTGACCGTTGCTTAAACGCGAAACTTCATCAGCAAAGTCAGCATCTTGAATACGGCTACGAGCAGAAGAGAGATTATTGATAGTATTGTTCAGGTTCTCAACCGCCGCTTCAAAGCGGTTTTGCATCGCACCTAATGAGCTACGCAGAGCAGAAACGCTAGTCAAGGCATCATCCAGGCTGCTAAGCACTTTATCATCGCTTAACATACCAGCACGAGCAACTTTAGTATCAACAGCACCGGCAACTGCATCAGCGGTGATCTCTTTACCCAGGGTTACATCTACTGCTTTATCAACACCATTAGCACCAATCGCCTTAGTAGTTAAAGTTACTTCATAAACTTTAACTGCGGTTGCCGTTGTGCTATCAACTAATACATATTGGCCATCAACCGCTTTACCCGTAGCCGCATCAATTTTTTGATGTAATGCCCTATTAGCACCAAGTGCTGTAGTACCAACTTTGATATTAGCCACGTCTAAAGCAGCAGTTGCTGACGCTGGGAATGAAAGGTTTGCATCCTTGCCAATATCTGCTGCTGCAGTTGCAGCAGTAGCATAATCGGCATAAGACTTAGCAAAAATATTTAAATTGACTTCTTCTATTTTTAACTCACCAGAAGTGATTTTCTCTAATCCAATCTCAATGGTTTCGCCATGATTAGCACCGATTTGGATAGTCTTCATCGTATTAGCACTTAACACTTTAGTGCCGTTGAAATCCGTTTGCTCAGAGATACGGTTGATTTCGTCTAAACGCTGTTTCACTTCATTTTGTAGCGTGGCGATATCGCTGGCAGAGTTAGTGCCGTTACTGGCCTGTACCGCTAAGCGGCGGATCGCTTGCAGGTTATCATTCACCTGCGCCAAAGCGCCTTCCGTCGTTTGGGCAAGCGAGATACCATCATTGGCATTACGCGCCGCTTGCGTCATCCCCATAATGTTAGAGGTCATGCCATTGGCAATTGACATACCCGCCGCGTCATCTTTGGCGCTGTTAATGCGTAGACCCGTTGATAGACGTTGAATGGTAGTACCTAGGGTGTCTTGAGTTCTATTCAGTGCTTTCTGTGCGTTTAGCGCAGACATATTGGTATTAATGACCAGAGCCATAAAATTAGTTCCTTTATTGCAATTTTTATTGTTCGCCAGACTACCTGGCTGATTATTGTTATCGGCCTAAATGCGCCAATCTTGAGCACCATTTGCGATATTTTCTGGCTAAATGACATAAAAAAGCCGGCACCAAGGCCGGCAACGTAAAATAATAAATTGACTAATGAGTTTATCGCTGAAATTAACGCAATAAAGACAGTACTGACTGAGTAGACTGATTCGCCATCGCCAATACGGTAGTGCCCGCTTGTTGCAGGATCTGACCGTTGCTTAAACGTGAAACTTCATCAGCAAAATCAGCATCCTGAATACGGCTACGAGCAGAAGAGAGATTATTGATAGTATTGTTCAGGTTCTCAACCGCCGCTTCAAAGCGGTTTTGCATCGCACCTAATGAGCTACGCAGAGCAGAAACACTAGTTAAGGCATCATCCAGGCTGCTAAGCACTTTATCGTCACTTAACATACCAGCACGAGCAACTTTAGTATCGACAGTACCGGCAACTGCATCAGCGGTGATTTCTTTACCGAGGGTTACATCTACTGCTTTTGTATCAAGAGGAGTAGTTGCAGCAGCACCAGCAGTTCTGACGGCTTTAGTTGTTAACGTTACTTCATGAACTTTAGTTGTATTATTTGCTGTATCCACTAACACATTATTGGCCATCAACCGCTTTACCGGTGGCGGCATCAATTTTTTGATGTAATTTCTGTGTATTAGTTAGTCCTGTACCAGCAATTTTGATATTGGCATCAGTCAAATCCTTAGTTGCTGACGCTGGGAAGGAGAGATTAGTATCGTTGCCAATATCTACTGCTGCAGTTGCTGCAGTAGCATAATCGGCATAAGACTTAGCAAAAATATTTAAATTCACCTCTTCAATCTTTAACTCACCAGAAGTGATTTTCTCTAATCCAATCTCAATGGTTTCGCCATGATTAGCACCGATTTGGATAGTCTTCATCGTATTAGCACTTAACACTTTAGTGCCGTTGAAATCCGTTTGCTCAGAGATACGGTTGATTTCGTCTAAACGCTGTTTCACTTCATTTTGTAGCGTGGCGATATCGCTGGCAGAGTTAGTGCCGTTACTGTCCTGTACCGCTAAGCGGCGGATCGCTTGCAGGTTATCATTCACCTGCGCCAAAGCGCCTTCCGTCGTTTGGGCAAGCGAGATACCATCATTGGCATTACGCGCTGCTTGCGTCATCCCCATAATGTTAGAGGTCATGCCATTGGCAATTGACATACCCGCCGCATCATCTTTAGCGCTGTTAATGCGCAGACCCGTTGATAGACGTTGAATGGTGGTACCCAGGGTGTCTTGAGTTCTATTCAGTGCTTTCTGTGCATTTAGCGCAGACATATTGGTATTAATGACCAGAGCCATAATTGTTCCTTTATTGCAATTTTTATTGATCGCCAGCCTACCTGGCTGATTATTGCTATCGGCCTAAGCGCGCCAATCTTGAGCACCATTTGCGATATTTTCTGGCTAAATGACATAAAAAAGCCGGCACCAAGGCCGGCAACGTAAAATAATAAATTGACTAATGAGTTTATCGCTGAAATTAACGCAATAAAGACAGTACTGACTGAGTAGACTGATTCGCCATCGCCAATACGGTAGTGCCCGCTTGTTGCAGGATCTGACCGTTGCTTAAACGCGAAACTTCATCAGCAAAATCAGCATCCTGAATACGGCTACGGGCAGAAGAGAGGTTGTTGATAGTGTTGTTCAGGTTCTCAACCGCCGCTTCAAAGCGATTTTGCATCGCACCTAATAAGCTACGCAGAGCAGAAACACTAGTCAAGGCATCATTTAAGCTGCTAAGGATTTTGTCACCGTCAACTGCATTTTGGAATTGTGCACGTTTTGTGCCAACCGCTGCGCCAGACTCTGCATTTTGGATTTCGCCTTTAACTTTAATATCGAGTCCCTTATCATCCGTACCCACAAGTTTAGTCGTTAGCTCAACATCATAAACTTGTGTTGTCGCAGTCGCACCGGCACCGGTTGTTTTAACTAAAACATATTCACCTGCAATCTCTTGACCGGTGGTTTTATCCAATTTTTGATATAATTTGAAAGCAGTACCATGAGTTGCTGCAGCAGTTAAACCAGAAGCGCCTGCGTCAGTAATTTTGATATTACCATCAGCCAAATCTTTTGTTGCGTTTGCTGGGAACGTTAACGCCGCATCCTTACCAACATCAGCCGCTACTGTCGCAGTTGCATTATAATCCACATACTCACCAGCAAACACATTTAAATCAACGCCTTCAATCTTTAACTCACCAGAAGTGATTTTCTCTAATGCGATCTCAATGGTTTCGCCATGATTAGCACCGATTTGGATAGTCTTCATCGTATTAGCACTTAACACTTTAGTGCCGTTGAAATCCGTTTGCTCAGAGATACGATTGATTTCGTCTAAACGCTGTTTCACTTCATTTTGTAGCGTGGCGATATCGCTAGCTGAGTTAGTACCATTACTGGCCTGTACCGCTAAGCGGCGGATCGCTTGCAGGTTATCATTAACTTGCGCTAACGCCCCTTCCGTCGTTTGGGCAAGCGAAATACCATCATTGGCGTTACGCGCTGCTTGCGTCATCCCCATAATGTTAGAGGTCATGCCATTGGCAATTGACATACCCGCCGCATCATCTTTAGCGCTGTTAATGCGCAGACCCGTTGATAGACGTTGAATGGTGGTACCTAAGGTATCTTGTGTTTTATTCAGTGCTTTCTGTGCATTTAGCGCAGACATATTGGTATTAATAACCAGAGCCATAATAATTTCCTTGTTAATTTTTTATAATGCCAAAACAATTGGCTGGTTTGGTTATCGTCGCTGGGTTTTAATTCTTTAATCATTTGGCTAATAAATTTATTTTTTCTATTGACTCAATTTTTTTTAATTAGCGCCGATAACTGCAATAATCTTTATAAATTGAACAGGAAAAGATCATGTCAAATATGACTGTTTTAGGCGCAGGATCCGGCATGCCCATTGGCGAATGGCTGGATAAATTAGAAAACTCTGAGAATCAAAAGCTGAATCCACTAAAACAAAAACAGCAAAAATATGATAAACAGATCAGCGCTTACGGTTCATTGCGTGCTGAACTAGATAAATTGCAAAAGGCTGCCGAAACGTTGATGAAGTTTGACAAAATCACGACCACCTCAGTCAGTAAAGAGCATAAAACCGTTGCGGTCACCACCGATGAGAAAGCCGCTGCCGGTAATTATGAGGTGATTGTTGAACAACTGGCGCAAGCACAAGCCTTAAAGACCAACACTATCGATGATGTGAAGAAAAAACTGGGTGGTAATGTTACCAGCGGCCAAGAGCGAATATTTGTTATTAAGCAAAACAGTGAAAAACAGCCGCTGGAAATTAAACTCAGCGATGAACAAACATCGCTGCGGGAAATCCGGGATGCGATCAATAAAACCGATGGCAATGTCTCTGCTAGTCTGGTCAAAATTAAAGAGAATGAACATCAATTAGTTCTGAGCTCAAAGAAAACCGGTACAGAAGCAAAAATGGCTATTGAGGTAAAAGGCGATAGCACACTGAATGCGATTTTTAACAGCAATAATATGACTGAAACCGTCGCCGCCCAAAATGCTCAGGTAAAAATTAATGGTATTAACATTGAACGCCAAACTAATGAGATTAAAGATGCGCCAGAAGGGGTGACGTTTAACCTGCTCAAAACCTCTGAAAAAGATACCAATAATAACAATAGCCCGATAGCAGAAACCATTAATATTACTAAAGATATCGAGCCGACTAAAAAAGCGATTAAAGGCTGGGTTGATGCTTTTAATAGTTTGCACAGCTTTTATAAAAACCAAACCAAATATGTACCCACTAAACCGGGTGAAGCACCTTCGGCGAACAATGGTATTTTATTAAACGATAGCTCATCAGCGATGATCTTTTCCCAAGTGAAGGATTTGACGCTAAATGTGCAAGATATGCCCGATATGAATCATTTGAACCATTTTGGTATTGGTTTTAATCATGAAGGCAAAATAACGATTGATGATAAAAAATTGGATGAAGCGCTAAAAGATAGTCCAGCCAAAGTTAAACAATTCTTTATGGGGGATGGTGAAAAAAGCGGTTTTGCCACCGAAACTTTTCATTATTTAAAAAAGACCCTGGATAAACTGGAAGGGCCACTTCATTTCACGACTGAATCGCTTAATCAACAGAAAAAAATGTTACATTTGAAAATGGAAAGTGTGCAAACCACGATTGCGGCAACACTTAAACGTTATCAGAAAAAATTTATCGCGATGGATCAAGCTATCAGCAATATGAAACAGAGCAGTAACTCCTTAATGGCCCTATTAACAAAATAAATTATGAATAGCTCAACGGTCGAAACTATGTATGCGCAGGTGGATATTGAAAGCCAAATCTTAAATGCTTCACCTTACCAGCTGGTGCAAATCTTATATAAAGAGGCGCTTAGCGCCTTAAAGCGGGCAGTCATTTTTGTTGAACAAAATAATATTCAACAGAAAAATAACGCCATCTCTAAAGCGATTGCCATTATTGGTGAAGGATTAAATGGCGGTATTGATCGAGAAAAAGGCGGTGAAATTGGCGAAAATATGGCCCTGTTATATGACTATATGATCCGCGAACTGCTGCATGCCAGTCTGCATAATGATGTTGACCGCATTCAGCATGTCATTAAATTATTGACTGACTCAGCACAAACCTGGGCCCAACTTAACGATCCAGCAAGAAAATCTAATGAACAGTGAGCATCAACCCTTTTTAAGTGCTTATCAACATTTGCTGACCATTAGTCAGCAAATGTTAGCGCTGGCACAACTTGGTCAATGGGAACAGTTATTAGTTAGCGAAAAAGGTTATCAACAAGCGGTTGAGCAAGTTACGGCATTAGGTTCAATTGCTGGATTATCTAAGCCGCTAAGTCATCAATTAACTGAGCTATTACAAGCAATATTAACCAATGAAAATGCCATCCGCCAATTGATGGAAAGGCAGATGAATGAGCTGGCGCAGTTAATTAAACAGACCGCGCAACAGCAGCAGCTACAATCCCGTTATGGTGAATTTGAATAATTGGCTACTGGACTTGATGGCTAGACCCATTGATTATGATTTATTTTATGATCATTAATCTAAATTGCACTTTTTTACTTGAGTATAAGCGCTAAATTTATGCTTTAAAAAAGAATAAAAAAGACCGCTTAAGCGGCCAAAACATAATACCAGGGTAGTTAAATGACACAGAAATTACTGCGGGGAAATAATAAATCAGCATGCTTTTGGAGCAGAAATTTGGCCAATAATTAAGTTCCAATGCCCTACTTCCTGTTCCAAAAATCTCCTTTGCTTATTGCTATAATCTATTCTCCTGAATAAAAAATTATCTTATTACTACGATTTGCTAACGTTTTGCTAAGATTGATTTAAAATATCATTATATTTTGAACTATTATTAGGCGTGTCTCTTACTATTAAAACAATCATAATTGTTTATTTTATTAATAATTATTTAATTTATTTGGTCCGTCATATTTTAATAAAAGAAAATACGCAACACGATTTGCAAGTTCAATCAGTTTTTTTTTCCCGTAAAAAGTAATATTAATATAATAACTTTTAAATTTAATAGCTTACAATAAACAATCAACGGTTAATTTTGTTATCAAGATTATTATCGCGATATTTAATATCGAAAGAGGTATGTTTAAGATTATTAGCAAACATAATTTCATCAATAACCAACATTGCCAGCAAAAAACGCTAGCAATGATAATTATGGCTATCTTTTATCAGTCACTCATTCAGTTAATATTATTGATACTACCGCCAAATAATTACCAAGATAGCCACTTGTCGGTGGCTTAGTTATAGCAAAGGCTTATTTAAACTGGCATATTCATAATTTCTTGATAGGCACCCACTAGCTTGTTTCTCACTTGAATACCAAACTGCAGTGATAAACTGGCCTTTTGCAGATCGACCATCACATCATTAAGCTCTACCCCTGGTTTTTCCAAGGTTAATGCTTGTGCTTTCTGACTAGCGGTTACTCGGGTTTGATTAATTTTACCTACTGCGTTGATTAAGTGACTGGCAAAACCTGATTGCGCTGTCGCTGTTAACGGTATACTATTTTTGCTAACCATGTCTGTTGTCATTTGCGCGATAACAGATTGAATGGCGGGAATTGACATAAAAACCTCAAACTATTTTTTCCAATAACTTTCTCTAATCTGTGCCATTGTATTGACTCATCTTTTGACACTGAGCTGAAAATAACCCTACCACAGGTCAAATAAATCAAAACCGACAATTAGCGCCGAACTAAAAGTCTATTTCAGCCATTAAACCGATTACGAAAAACGATAATAGAAGGATGAAACTGGAAATACTTTATCAGTATGAGGAAGCCACTTTGTTACGCCACGTTATCAATCTTCATCAAGAACGAGAAGGCAAGGATTGTCTATGAATGCCGTAAATACTAATGGAGCAAATCCGCTCAAGGGATTAAGTACCATTTTCGACAAAATAAAATCTGATCCTAAAGTACCATTAATCGTTGCTGGTGCTTTGGCAATAACTTTTTTCATCGCGGCTATGTTTTGGCTACAGGGCGCTGACTATCGCCCTGTTTACACCAATCTTAGTGATAAAGATGGCGGCGAAATTGTTACTCAGTTAAGCCAAATGAACATCCCTTATCAACTATCTGCTGATGGTAGTATGGTTAAAGTGCCTGCTGATCAAGTCCATGAGGTTAGACTAAAGTTAGCTCAACAAGGATTACCCAAAGGTGGCAATGCGGGTTTTGAGCTGCTGGATCAAGAAAAATTTGGTTTGAGTCAATTTAGTGAACAGATCAACTATCAACGCGCTCTGGAAGGGGAATTAGCCAAAACCATTGAATCACTGGGTGTTGTGCAACGCGCCCGGGTACATTTAGCCATCCCCAAACCGTCACTGTTTGTGCGCGAGCAAAAAAATCCTACCGCGTCGGTTACCCTTAACCTACAAAACGGTCGCAAATTGGATGAAGGCCAGATTGCCGCTATTGTGCATATGATTTCCAGTAGTGTCAGTGGGTTAGCTAGCAGTAATGTTACCATCGTTGATCAATTAGGCAATTTATTAACTCAACCCGATGGTATTAGCCGCGATCTTAATCTGACACAACTCAACTATGTGCAATCGATTGAGAATCGTTATAAGCAACGTATCGAATCGATTATTATGCCATTGGTTGGCCGAGGTAACGTACACGCACAAGTTACGGCGCAAATTAATTTTGCCCGGACCGAAGAGACAGCGGAAGAATACAAACCCAACCAGCCGCCCAATGAATCAGCGGTGCGTTCAAAACAGACCAGTCGCAGTGAGCAAAACGGTCAATTGTTAGTTGGTGGTGTACCTGGTGCCCTATCGAACCAACCCACGCCAGCACCCAAAGCCCCGATTGACAAACCTAATGATAAAAATGCTCCGCAGCCAATAAATAATAATCATAATAGTCGGGTTGATGAAACCACCAACTATGAGATAGATCGTCGCATTCGTCATACTCAACATCAAATAGGCAATCTACAGCGACTTTCAGTGGCCATCATCGTTAATTATGCTGATAGCGATAAAAAAGAAAATGATGATAGCTTGCCGCTGACTGATGAAAAATTAACGCAAATTAAAACCTTGGCACAAGAAGCGATGGAGTTTTCTGAGCAGCGTGGCGATAGCCTGTATGTCGTAAACGCACCATTTCAAGCCCAAGATGCTGAACTTAAACCGCTTGAGTTTTGGCAACAACCGGTTTTTATCGCCAATGTGTTAGAGATTGGTCGTTATCTGTTGTTATTACTGTTGGCCTGGTTATTGTGGCGTTTAGTGGTCAAACCCCAATTACATAAAAAACGTCAAGCGGAGAAAGCCGCCAAAATGGCAGCTGAGCTGAAAGTGAAAAAAGATGCTGAGCAGGCTGCCCGACAAAAAATTGAGCAGGAT
Organism: Arsenophonus nasoniae; assembly: GCF_004768525.1. Taxonomy (NCBI): domain Bacteria; kingdom Pseudomonadati; phylum Pseudomonadota; class Gammaproteobacteria; order Enterobacterales; family Morganellaceae; genus Arsenophonus; species Arsenophonus nasoniae. The sequence continues at coordinate 1,458,788 of NZ_CP038613.1, read as the reverse complement.
GAAGCTGCGCGCCAAGAACAGACACGGCAACGTGTTAACGCAGAGATGCATACCCAACGCTTACGTGAGATGGTACAGAAAGATCCCCGTGTGGTGGCAATGGTTGTTCGTGATTGGATGAGTAAAGAATTATGAGTCTTAGTGGAACAGAAAAAAGTGCAGTGATGTTAATGTCAGTGGGTGAAGAACAAGCCGCTGAAATTTTTAAACACTTAAATAGCCGTGAAGTACAAAAATTAAGTGTGGCTATGTCAAGTTTACGCCAAATCTCTAACCATGAATTAACGGATGTACTGGCTGAATTTGAAGAAAACGCCATTCAATATGCGGCTATTAATGTTAATACCAATGATTACTTGCGTTCAGTATTAGTCAAAGCATTGGGTGAAGAGCGTGCCAATACCTTGTTGGAAGATATTTTTGAAACCAAAGAGACCGCTACCGGTATCGATACGCTGAACTTTATGGAGCCGCAGATGGCGGCAGATATGATCCGCGATGAACATCCGCAAATTATTGCCACCATTTTAGTGCATTTAAAGCGCGAACAAGCGGCCGACGTTTTAGCCTTGTTTGATGAAAAACTACGTAATGATGTCATGTTAAGAATTGCCACCTTTGGTGGCGTACAACCCTCCGCTTTGGCCGAGTTAACTGAGGTACTAAATAACCTACTTGATGGGCAAAATATTAAGCGTAGTAAAATGGGTGGCGTGCGTACTGCCGCTGAAATCATCAACCTGATGAAAAGTCAGCAAGAAGAGGTGGTTATTAGTGCGGTTAAAGAGTATGACGATGAACTGGCACAAAAAATTATCGACGAGATGTTCTTGTTTGAAAATCTTATTGAAATGGATAATCGTTCCATGCAACGTCTGTTGCAAGAAGTGGAAAATGACTCGCTGGTTATTGCATTAAAAGGTTGTGAACAAAATTTACGGGATCATTTCCTCAACAATATGTCACGCCGTGCTGCTGAGATCATGCGCGATGATCTGGCTTCACGCGGCCCTGTTCGCCTGTCGCAAGTGGAAGCAGAACAAAAAGCAATCTTGTTTATCGTTCGACGCTTGGCTGAAAGTGGTGAAATTGTGATGAATGGTGGTGAAGAAACCTATGTCTAAAAAATCACTATCAACATGGCAGCCCTGGCTGCCAGATGAAATTACTCTATGGCCAGGTTTAAATCCTGTTATCAATAGTCAGCATGTTGTAAGTGAGGCTCCTTTAACTGACCAGAGTGAAAAAGATGTTTTAGCGCACATCAATCAATTGGATGATTTAAAAGCACAAGCTAAAGAAATTGGCTATCAAGAAGGTTACGCTGCAGGTCAACAAGCTGGCTTGACGGATGGTCAGCAACAAGGTTACCAGGCCGGTTATCAGCAAGGCCTAGCTGAAGGCCATCAGGCAGGAACTGATAATGCCAAAAATGAGATGGCCGCTATCACCCAACAATGGCAAGCGCTATTAAGCGAGTTTCGCCACTCGTTAGAAGGTTTAGACAGTTTCATTGCATCCCGTTTAATGCAGATTGCTCTGCAGGCTGCTCGTCAAGTATTAGGTCAACCCGCGGTTTGTGACGGTAGCGCGTTATTGAACCAAATTAGTCATTTTCTACAACAAGATCCACTGTTGACAGGTCGCCCTCAACTTCAAGTTAATCCAAACGATATGGCACTGGTTGAATCACAACTGGGTGATAGCTTAACCGCTAATGGCTGGCGTCTGATCGCAGTGCCGGAATTGCATCGTTATGGTTGTAAAATTAGCGCTGAAAATAGTGAATTAGATGCCAGTTTAGAAACCCGCTGGCTGGAGCTTTGTCAGTTGATTATGCCGGAGAAATGTCCATGACCGCAAAACTTGCCCGTTGGTTAGGCCAAATTGACAGCTTTGAAAAACAGCTTAGCCAGCTAGCGCCAGTGCGCCATTATGGCAAATTAACCCGCGTGACAGGTTTGGTGTTAGAAGCAACCGGTCTGCAAATGCCGTTAGGGGCAAATTGTTTAATAAAACGCCAACATCAACCAGCTAGTGACGAGATTAGTTGCGAAGTCGTCGGTTTTAATGGCCATAAAATGCTATTAATGCCCTATCAGGATCTTGCAGGCATTGTGCCCGGCGCTCAGGTTTATCATCCGGCGACTGCAGACAAACAACAAAATAGCAGCCAACAATTTCCCCTTGGCCCGGCACTACTTGGTCGCGTTCTGGATGGTTTTGGTGAACCCTTAGATGGCAAATCCTTGCCGACCACAGATTGCCACGCTTCACTGGTTACTGCGCCGATTAATCCCCTGCAACGCGCACCAATTAACCACCCGCTTGATGTTGGCGTAAGAGCGATTAACAGCCTACTAACGGTAGGTCGCGGCCAACGGATGGGATTATTTGCCGGCTCCGGGGTCGGAAAAAGTATGTTATTGGGCATGATGGCACGCTATACCCAAGCTGACGTGATCGTGGTTGGTCTCATTGGTGAGCGAGGCCGAGAAGTTAAAGACTTTATTGAAAATATTCTCGGCCCTGAGGGCTTACAGCGTTCGGTGGTTATCGCGGCTCCCGCTGATGTCTCGCCGCTTTTACGTTTACAAGGCGCAACTTACGCCACCCGGATTGCCGAAGACTTCCGCGATCGCGGTTTGAACGTGTTACTGATTATGGATTCATTGACCCGTTATGCCATGGCACAACGTGAGATCGCCTTAGCGATCGGTGAACCGCCAGCCACTAAGGGTTATCCCCCTTCTGTGTTTGCCAAATTACCCACCCTAATAGAGCGAGCCGGTAATGGTATACAAGGTAGTGGTAGTATCACCGCTTTTTATACCGTATTAACAGAAGGTGATGATCAACAAGATCCGATTGCCGATTCAGCTCGTGCAATTTTAGACGGACACATTGTACTATCACGCACCTTGGCAGAATCTGGCCATTATCCAGCAATCGATATCGAAGCTTCCATCAGTCGGGCAATGAACAGTCTGGTCGATAAAAGCCATCTTTATCAGGCTCAACAGTTCAAACAACTATTATCTCGTTATCAGCGTAATCAAGATCTGATTAATGTTGGCGCTTATGCTGTGGGTAGTGACCCGATTCTTGATCAGGCGATCCAGCTTTATCCCCATTTGCAACAATTTTTGCGCCAAGATTGCGATGAGTACTGTTCAAAGGAGAGCGCCTATCAACAGCTTTGTCAGTTATTTCCCACTGTTAACCCTGAAAATCACTAACGAGGAAGCATGAAAGCAACCAATTCCTTTACCTTATTACGTGATTTAAGCCATAAAGATAGCAATCAGGCGGCGATACAACTGTCGCATATTCGGCATCAACATCAACAAATGCAACAACAACTGACACAATTGCTACAGTATCAGGATGAATATCGCCAACAACTTAATAGCATGCTCCATCAAGGCACCTCTTGTGCAATATTACAAAATTATCAGCAGTTTTTGCTAACCCTTGAACAAGCAATCACGCAACATCAGCAACATTTAGTTGAATGGCAACAACGAGAAACAAGTGCAGAAAAAAATTGGCAAGGCAAACAGCAAAAAACCAATGCCTTCAGTAAGCTACAACAACGTAGTGAACGTTTACAAAAAAAACGTGCTGATCGGCTAGAACAAAAACAAATGGATGAAATGGCGCAACGTGCCGTTTTAAGGACATCATAATGATCGATACATCAGTAACATTTACCGCCAGTTCCCCTGCTGCTGATCCCCAATCGGCTACAGAAGAGTCTTCAGTTAATTTTGCCCAAATGTTAACTAACCACTCAGCGCAAACAAAAAACAAAAACGTAGCAAACGATGCTGACTTAAATATTGAACAACAGGAAGATGCGCTGTTGACGATTAGCGGGCCTTTAGCGAATGAACCCAGCGCCCAGATTGACGAAACCATGACCTTAGCGGATCAATCAGCGTTTATGCCGTTAACCGCCAATCAATTTATTGATCAATTACCAATCCAGCTAGCAGAGGTAGCGACTCAGCTACGGCTAGAAAATGATCGCGCCACGGTAGCCGATGAAACAACTGAACAAGCAATTTTTGAACAATTGACTAATAATATTGATAATAGCGATGAAAAACTTCATTTAAAATCGCATTCTCAGTTAGCAACATTAGCTAGCCATAATTCATCAATCGAATACCCGCTGGCCAATTTATCAGCACCTTTCAAAGAACAGCCAACATCTCAATCTCTGTCATTACAACCGGCCATGCAATCTAATATCAATACCGCAACCCTGACAAATATGGCAGAAAATCCAGAATTACTTAACCTATCGCCAAGCAATAATAATGCAATCCCTTTAACATCGTGGTCAGCACATCCAAGCGCATTGACTCACTCAATGACAGCTAGCGTCAATTCAATTGCTTTGACTACGCCGATTGATCAGCCGGAGTGGGGACAAAAGTTTAGTGAGCAAATTGTCATGCTCAGTCGCCATGGCTCACAACAAGCCGAGTTACGTCTTCATCCTGAAGAATTAGGTAGCCTACAAATTCAACTTAAAATTTTTGACGATAAAGCGCAACTGTCAGTCGTGACCGCTAATCAACAAGCTCGGCAGATTATTGAAAGCAATCTAACACAATTACGTCATGCGCTATCAGAACAAGGCATACAACTGGGGCAAACGCATGTTGGCGAGCAACATAGTGAGCAAAATAGTCCGCCAGATAATCAGTCTGCAACGCCGCTATCATCAATAACAAATGAACAGCATGAACAGGAGAGTGAGAATTCATTAACTCAAGTCCGGCAAATTAACCAGGCACAAATAACCACTGGAATTGATGTATTTGCTTAAATCTATTTGCTTTTTTTAACTTTTTCTCGTGGGGGAAAATTCCCCCTGTCATTATCAGCATTGTTCAATGACAAAATAACCGCCTATTTTTACTGTTTTATTCTACCGTCAAGTTATTTATAGATCGGGATAATTATAGTGGAATGCAAAAACAGGGATAAAACGTTAATCGACAATGCCTTGATTATCCCAAGTAGAACCAAAAGGAATTACCTGTCTATGTCTAAGTCGCAACATCAAGGAAAACGCATAAGTGGGATCCTGTTAACCATTATGGCGTTATTCACACTATTAAGCTGTTTTATTGCTGGCTATAGTTGGTGGCTATTACAAGCAAAAGAACAAGATGAGCATCAACCGGAAAAAAGAAGTCTGGTGATACCGGTATTTATGTCACTAGAACCCTTTACGGTTAATCTAATCGACGATGAGAAACGCGATCGCGTGTTATATATTGATATTACATTACGCCTGACTAGTGAAGAAACCCGTAAACGCCTTCATGATTTTATGCCTGAGGTGCGCAGCCGTATATTGTTATCTCGCCAAAACGCCACTGAGTTGGCAACAGATACCGGCAAAGTTCATCTTATGTCTGAAATTAAGCAGGTATTAAAACCGACTTTTGAATTAGAAGAGTCTGAGCAAATTATTACCGATGTGTTATTCACAACGTTTATTTTACGATAAATCACATGAGCGATAACTTTCTTTCACAAACAGAGATTGATGCCCTGCTAAATGATGCGCCCACTGATAATATGGTTAGCAGTGGAGAGAAAAAAGCATCTATTGCTGAAATGGATATCCATCCTTATAATCCAAATACTCAACGACGTGCTGTTCGCGAGCGACTACAATCGCTGGAAATTATCAATGAGCGTTTTGCGCGCCAGTTTCGCATGGGATTATTTAATATTCTACGGCGTAGCCCTGATATTACGGTAGGACTAATCAAGATTGAGCCTTATCATGAATTTGCGCGCAATCTTCCCGTGATGACTAACCTTAATCTGGTGCATCTAAAACCTTTGCGCGGCACCGCCCTTTTTACCTTTGAACGTAGCACGCTACGCGTGAGCGGCGCAGCGGTGCTGCTTCGGGGATGTTAATGAGTTGAGTACTGTTTTATACTCTGCAGTAGGTTAATTTTTTTCAGGGATTCATCTCGATGGCTCGCAATAAATCTCCCAGAAAGCGTAAACCGGTTAAATCAGGCAGGCTGCCCGTCACTTCACGTGCCACAGCGCCTGTTTATCCGAAACGTTTTATGATCTCTCTCCCACCCGAAAATGATGATGACAGACCGCCTGAATTTTTTTATGACACCCTAAAAGAAGCCATACGCCACTGCGTCCGACTCGGCCCCCAATTTTTTCTCGACACGCAGTATTACCCGCCGCTAGTCACGATTATCAGGGGTTTTGAACAACGCCAAGACCAAGCCGATGACGCTGGATACGACTACACTGAGGGGGGGAATAACTGAAAGTCTGCCTGCCGATGAATTCATCACCTATACGGAGCTAGGAATAATCCCTGTTTCCTTTGAACCCTGGGATAAACACACCGATAACTGGGCTGACGAATCTGACAATTTCTGTTTCTTTGGCAAGATGCCCATAAGGTAATTGAGTCAGATGTATATCCCTCGTCCTGCTAAACTACTTTTCACCATTGATGACGGTTGGAATAAATTCCTCGAAAAATACGGCGATAGCGTTAGTTCGTGGACGAGTTTATCTGTGGAGCGCATGCTTGCCTGCGGCACTTGTGCCATGGGTGTCCGGCGCTATTGTTGCGCTTCGTCTGATTGTTCTCACAGCCGTTTTTTCTGCCAAAGCTGTAAGTCAAAAGCCTGCAGTTCATGTGGCTTTAAAGCCACCGAGCAGTGGTTAGCACAGCAGGTTCATATTTTACCCGACTGCGACTGGCAACACATTACTTTCACCATGCCACATCTCCTTTGGCCTTTTTTTAACAATAACTGGCCGCTACTTAATGCTCTGTTTCGGGCAGCCACTCGAGCTATGCTGCAGTTGGCTCGCAAACAGGGTATCGAAATTGGTATTTTCTGTGCCTTGCATACTTATGGCCGGCAACTCAATCAACATCCGCATGTTCATGTTTCCGTCACTCGAGGGGGTTTGGATAGTAAACATAGTGTATGGCGAAAGCTGTTTTTCAAAAAAAAGGATGTCGAAGAAATCTGGCGAGGGGCTGTTATCCGACTACTGCGTCACAGTTATGATTTAATTAACCCTGGCCTTCTTCCCGGTCTTGGCCATATCCGTGACAAAAAACATTGGCGGCATTACTTGAGGGCGCAGTACGGACGTTATTGGAAAGTGCACTTTGCTAAAACGAAAGGGGCATGGCATAGTGTTAAGTACCTCGGTCGCTACCTTAAACGCCCACCGGTATCTGCGTCAAAACTGCGGCATTACCGAGGGTGCCGTTGTTCATCACTACCATGACCACCGAACTGGCCAGCATCTGCAGCAGACTCTGCCGCAGGAAGAGATGATTAGACGCTATATAAGCCATATTCCGGCCAGGCATTTTAAAATGGTGCGTTACTCTGGTTTTGTCGAATCGTAAACGGGGAAAACTATTGCCGAAAGTGTATAAGGCACTTGAGATGACGGCACGTAAAACCGGAGAACCCAGGTTTTTCTGTGCTGATGAAAGGATTTCTGCGTACCGATCCGTACAAATGTATTCTGTGTGGCGACAGGCTGCTTTTCACCGGGGCGCAAATGGGTAAAAAAGCAACGGAATTGTTGTCAGAAAGACTGCATAACCTGGAGAAAAAGCGATGGTTACGCAGCTAAACGCAGGATCAATGTGTCTAAAATAAGGAAATCAGGTTAGAAATTACACTCTCTGAGGAAATGTTAACTGGCACTAAACACAATAAATCGATCCCCATCTCCTTTTTGCAATAAGGGATGGCTTTTGCTACTCACTTTAAAAGCGATTCAATTTCCTAACCATGAACCCAATTTAGTCTATATTGCGGTCGATAATTTATTTGGCGGCGACGGTAGGTTTCCCACCCCGGTAGATGGACGTGAATTTACCCATACCGAACAGCGTATTATTAATAAAATGATGAAATTGGCGCTTGATGCCTATAGTGATGCCTGGGAAAGTATTTTCAAAATCCAGGCAGAATATGTTCGTTCTGAAATTCAGGTAAAATTTACCAATATCACTTCCTCGCCTAACGATATCGTTATTACCACGCCCTTTTTGGTGGAAATTGGCAATATGATTGGGGAATTTAGCATTTGTATCCCTTTTGCCATGATCGAACCGCTACGCGAAAGATTAATCAATCCGCCGGTAGAAAATGTTAAACAAGATGAAGGCGTCTGGATGGAAGGCTTGGTTAATCAAGTTAAATATTCCGAATTGGAATTAATCGCTAACCTGATTGAACACCCAACACGGCTCTCTAGGATCCTGAAACTGCAAAAAGGGGATGTCATTCCTGTCGAAAAACCGGAACGCCTTATGGTTCATGTCGATGGCGTTCCCGTACTGACCAGTAAATACGGAACATTAAATGGGCAGTATGCCCTGCGCGTCGAACATCTTATTAACCCAGTTTTAAACGCTCTGGAAGAGGAACAAAAACCATGAGTGACACTAAAGATTTTACTGAAAATCAAGCTAAAACCTCGGCTGAGGATATCTGGGCAGAGACTATCGCTCAGCAATCGAAACCGCCTAAACCAACCGATAATGGACCGGAGATCTTTGATAATTTGGAAATGCAAGATATCGAAAATCAATTTTCAGATATCAATATGATCATGGATATTCCGGTTAAACTGACGGTTGAACTAGGTCGCACCAAAATGACCATTAAAAAGCTATTAAATTTAACCCAAGGCTCAGTGGTTTCACTGGATGGTCTGGCCGGTGAACCGTTAGACATTTTGATCAACGGTTATCTGATCGCACAAGGCGAAGTGGTGGTGGTTTCTGATAAATATGGTATTCGGATCACCGATATTATTACCCCTTCAGAACGCATGCGTCGGTTGAGTCGATAGATTATGCCAGCTTATTCTTCTTTTCTAATTGCTGGAGCGGCAGATAATGCTACTCCTGTATTAAAAGGGGGCATAACCACTAATAGCCCCTCCCTACTTTCAGGCAGTAGCATGTTAACTGAAATGAGTAGCTCGCTATTACTGATTATTGGCGGTTTATTGGTGACTTTATGGTTAGTACGCCGTTTTTTACCCAAACGCTATCTGACCACTCGCTCAAGCGCAATTAAGGTAACGGATAATTACTCACTCGGTAATAAAGCCAAAATTACGATTATTGAAGTTGAAGGACAGGCACTGGTGCTCGGTGTCACCGAAGAAAACATAACCTTATTGCATAAAATGCCGGCCAAAACCGAACCGAATGAACAACAGCAGTCAACTTCTGTTCCACCCTCTTTTGGTCAATTCATGAAGACATGCTCAGTAAAAAGTAGAAACCATGATGCGTAGACTGCTATTTTTATTATCCAACACGTTATTTTGGCTGCCATTGCACGCTTATGCCGCTATTCCTGCGATTACTAGCCAACCCTTAGCCAATGGCGGCCAAAGTTGGTCATTACCAGTACAGACACTTATTTTTATTACCGCTCTCGGTTTTATCCCTGCGTTGTTGCTGATGACAACCAGTTTTACTCGTATCATTATCGTACTGGGTTTATTGCGTAATGCGTTAGGCACTCCGACTGCCCCACCTAATCAAATTTTATTAGGCTTAGCGCTATTTATGACTTTTTTTGTCATGTCACCGGTATTTGATAAAATTTATCAAAATGCCTATTTACCCTTTAGTGAAGAAAAAATTACCATTGAAGTGGATTTATCAGAAGGTGCCAAACCCTTACGTCAATTTATGTTACAACAAACCCGTCAACCTGATTTAGCACTGTTTGCCCGTTTAGCCAATGATAGTGAGTATCAAACCCAAGCTGATGTTCCGATGCGTATTTTAGTACCAGCATTTATTACCAGTGAACTGAAAACGGCTTTTCAAATTGGTTTTATGCTATTTATTCCTTTCCTGATTATCGATCTCGTGGTTGCCAGTGTCTTAATGGCGCTGGGCATGATGATGGTTCCGCCTGCTACCGTTGCGATGCCTTTTAAATTAATGCTGTTTGTTTTGGTTGATGGTTGGCAATTAATTTTAGGCTCATTAGCGCAAAGTTTTTTTAATTAGGAGTAAAAATGACACCGGAAACAGTGATGGGGCTTGGTATTGATGGTATGAAAGTGGCATTAGCATTAGCAGCACCCCTGTTGTTGGCAGCGTTAATCAGTGGTTTAATTATTAGTTTATTGCAAGCAGCCACGCAAATTAATGAGATGACCCTCTCTTTCATTCCTAAAATTATCGCTGTTTTTATTACTGCGGTAGTAGCCGGCCCGTGGATGTTACAACTATTTATCGAGTATACCCGTCAATTAATAACGCAATTACCGCAACTTATTGGTTAATGATGATCACTTTTAGCACCGATTTTTTTTATACCTATATTAACCAATTTTTTTGGCCATTTGTGCGGGTATTAGCTTTATTTAGTATTGCCCCTTTTTTTGGTGAAAAACAGATCCCTAAAAAAAGCAAAATTGCGTTAGCCTTACTGATCACTATTTTAATCTCTGCGGCAATACCACTACCACAAATCCCGCTTTTTTCCGTTATCGGATGTTGGATCTTGATACAACAAGTTTTAATCGGCTTATTAATGGGACTGACGATGCAAATCGCCTTTGCCATCGTTCGTTATGCGGGAGAAGTATTAGGCATGCAGATGGGGCTCTCTTTCGCCTTATTTGTTGATCCAGCGGCCGGCCCCAATATGCCAATTATTGCGCGTTTTTTTAATCTATTATTGTTATTACTGTTTTTATCTTTCGATATTCATCTTTGGTTATTGTCCCTATTGGCAGATAGCTTTCAGCTTATTCCAATCCAATCAATATCATTAAATAGCCAAAGTTTTATATTAGTAGCTCAAACGGCGGGAATTATTTTTTATTATGGTTTACTATTAGCACTACCTATTTTAACCTTACTATTAATTATTAATATCAGTTTGGGGATCTTAAATAGAATGACCCCCCAACTTTCAATTTTTGTTGTCGGCTTCCCACTGACACTTTTAATTGGTATTTACCTATTACCTCTTTTAACCACTATCATTACCAAATATGCTGAGAAGATATTTAACGATATTCTGAGTCAATTAAGTTTGATACTGCTTACATTAGCGGGAAAGTAATATTTTTCTAAACACTTTTTTTTCCTATCGTATTAACTTTTAAATTGTTCGTCTACTGCCAAATAAATCTATAATATTATGGGTTATTTTTGTGCTAACTGAATAATAAGTTAATAAAATATTTACCTATCAGCAGAGCAGCTAATCATTTATTTCGGTATTGCTATCCATTCAGACACAATATTGCGATAAACACCGGTCTTTTTATTTAAATGTATCCATTGATCGACATAAAGTTTCCAGCTCATATCATCACGCGGTAGCATATAAGCTTTCTCAATATATTGTAGTGGTCTCTTTGGATTAAGTGCACATAACTTAGTTGGGTAATGCTTTTGTTGATAAAGCGCTTCTGATGCATCAGTCACCATAACATCAAATTTTTTATCAATAATTTGCTGGAATATCGCCGCATTATCATGCGTCAATTGCAACTGGGCATTAGGTAAATAGCGATGGGCAAAAGCCTCATTGGTACCACCAAAGGGTGCAATCAAACGTACCGTCGGTTTATTGAGTTGTTCAATCGTTTGATATTTCGCTTTATCGTCACAACGGACTAATGGAATTTTACCATCAACCGCGAGCGGCGCAGACAACCAGGTCGCTTGCTGACGTTTTAAGGTAACCGAAATTCCCCCAACCGCAATATCACACTGTTTGCTGTGAAAATCTGTCATTAATGTATTCCAGGTCGTTTTCTGCCATTTAACTTTAGCCCCCAGACTCGCAGCTAAATTTTCCATCATGGTAACATCAATGCCTTCATATTGACCATTCTGAAGTAAATGAGTATAAGGCCTATAATCACCTGTTGCGCAAACCGTTAAGGTTTTGCTTTTCATTACTCGGTCAAGATGAGACTGCGCCTGTGCCGCTGCGCTTAAGAAAACCAGGCTGACTACTGTCAATTTCTTCATCATGCTTGTTCCTTTTTATCCCAGGAAATTGTTTATCTAAACAAAAGCTAGCTAAACAAGATTACCCTCAATTACGAAATGAAAAATAGCAAAATTTATTCAATCTTACTATTTTTTCAACATTATGAAACTGTTATTTTTTGATATTACGTTATACTTTTTGACGTTATATTATATATAGTAACTTGATCGGTAATTCAATAGATATTAATCGTATTCTATTTTCCTGCAATAATATTGAATCGATATTTAATATAACGAATTAACTATTATTGAATAATAAAAATAATTTTCCAGCTATTAATTAAAATAAATAAGATATAAATAAAAAATAGAATAGAAGAAAAAAAATAAAAAACCAGGAGAAAGTCATCCCCTGGTAAAAATTTCATTTTATTTATCGGTTTATTTTGCCGTTTATTTTATAATCTAAAAATGCATTAACAAAATGATTCAGCGCAATAAGTTAAATAAAGATAAATCTTTCATTTGAGCAAATAAACTATAAGAAGCCTGCAATATCGCCTCTTCCTGATAATATTCCGCTATCTCAGCAGCCATATCAGTATTCGTCAATTGGCTTTGCCGCTCTTTCAGTAGCAATGAAACATCTTCACTACGACTATTTAATTGTTCTACTTCCTTTAGTTGCGAGCCAAGTTGACTGCTAATTGTGGAAAGGCTTTTCATGGTATTTTGCAAATCACTATGTGCACTATCGATATTGGCTGCCAATATACTTTGTGCCTGAGGATTTGCTGATTGATAAGGCGTTTTTAGCGTATTAATTGCAAGATCCAACGACTGAAAAATATCGCCGCCAGTTGCAGTCTGCAAAACTTGCTGAGCTGTGAAATTTACCGTCACTTCACGATCAGCATCAATATGCTGCTTAATGGCATCTTGGCTACCTTGATAATTAACCACGCCATTAGTCCCTACCACTAACGGCACAGTATCGGTTTTATAGCCGGCAAACAGATAACTACCTGAACTATCTTTACTATTGGCTAAGCCCACTAACTCAGATTTTAAACTTTCCAGCTCTGTGGCATACGCTTGTCGAGCATCTTCGCTCATGATCGATTGATTAGAGACTGCCACAAAAGTTTGCTTAATACGGCGCGACAGATCTTCCATTTTCTCAACTACCTGCAACTGTGATTGCATCTGATGCTGAGAAAAATTACGCGCCGTTTTATATTGTGCCAAACGGGTTTGTGTTTGATTAATCTGTAAATTTTCTGCTGCCGCGGCTGGATCATCGGCGGATTGTAATAGCCGTTTTCCGGTCGTTATACGCTGATATTTATCTGCCAGTTGTGACTGAGAATACATCATGCTATTTGTTTTCTGATAATGCATAAATTGGCTACTTAAACGTGTTGTCATCACTATTTCCTTATTAATCTTGTTATCAGAAAATACGCATCAAAGTTTCAAACAAGCTATTGGCCGTCTGAATTACCTTGGCGTTTGACATATAAAATTCTTGCATGCGGCTCATTTCAAGATATTCCTCATCAAGATTGACACCGGAAACTGATTGTTGCTTCTGCAAATAACTCTTGGTGATCACTGATTGGGCGGTAAAATCAGCTTTTGCCTGATTGGCTTTCGACGCAACATCACCGGCAACCGCAGTATAAGCTTTGCTAAGCGTAGACGTTCCATTAACCAACTTTTTATCTTGTAATGCCAATAGATTCTTAATATTGGTATTATCTGCTTGTCCAGTACCCGCCTGGCTGGCAGCGGCAATACCTGCGGGATTTGTTATCGCAACCGATAAGCCACTAATAACTTCATCAACGGATTTGATAATAAACTTGTCACCTGCTTGCGGCGCTGAAGTTGGGGCAATTTCCATGCCATCAAAAGTTAATTTTTTACCGTGATTAGCCGTGGCTGCTGTGCTAGTAACATTTACCGACGCCCCAGTTGACTGTTGAGTAACTACCCAGTTATTGCCATCAAACATCATGGCATAATCAATGCCTTTAACTTGGGTAGCATCAGTAAATTGAGTAGCAAAACTACTGGTTCCCTGATTTTGATTATGGGAAATGATGCTCGGTTTGCCAGTCTGAAACAGTGCTTGACCAGCATTGCCCTGCAAATCAAACCCGGCCTGCTGAACCTGATTGATACTCTCGGTCAGTATTAAACCCAGCTGATTAATTTTTTGCCGATTTGGCTGGAGTACTTCATCACGTACCGCCAATGCTCCGGCTAATTCCCCGCCAGTTATTGACCTAGTATCAATTTCTCGTGGCGGATTAATGCCATCATCATAAGCCAATGTGATTTGAGCGGGATCAGCAGCCGAGGATATAGCCGTAATTTTGTTGGCTTTAGTACCATTAACTAAGGATAAGCCATTAGCAAGATTAATATTGATAGTATCATCTTGGCGAATAACACTAATGCCAGCCACCGTTGATAGTTCACGTGTTAATTGATCACGTCGATCTAACATCTCGTTTGGCACATAGCCTTGTAGACCTTTGATTTTTGTCATTTCACCGTTTAGTTTGGCCACTTGTTGCGCCAGTTGCGAAACTTTATCGGCCATCTGGCCAATATTGCCATTAAGCCGTTGTTCCATTGTGTTAAATTGTTGCTCAACGGATTTAAAGCGACTAATCATGGCTTGAGCTTTATTAATAACCTCAGTGCGCAAGGGCGCAGAAGCGGCATCGGTTGACAAGGTTTGCAAACTAGTAAAAAATTCTGTCATCGATGAGGCTAAATCGGTATCAGAAGCCGACATCAACTTATCTAGCTCTAGGGCAAATTCGGCATAAATTTTCCGCTCACCTTGTTCGGTTACCGCTTTGTTATAATGCGCATTGATAAACTCATCATATTCGCGTTGAATACCACTCACTTTGACACCATTTATATTATTATTGCTGCCATCGGTAGCCAATGTGGTGGTTTGCCGGTGATAACTCTCGACTTTAGAATTGGCAATATTACTACCAATGGTTGATAACGCAGTTTGCGCTACTTTCAAGCCGCTCATTGCGGTATTCATTAAACTGCTGGACATAGTCAGTTCCCTAATAAATTCGGATACTGCCGGTTAACCGACAGTAAGATAGTCGTTTTACGCAATAAAACATCGGCCAAAACCAGCAAAACTTAAGTAATGCGCCTCAAAAAAGATCGCTTAGATCATGTTGATAGATTTGCTTTACCTGCGAAGTGGTATTTTTCAACTGTTGAATCAGTTGGATCAGTTTTTTCGCATAACCCGGATCGGTGGCATAACCGGCCGCTTGTAAGGCAATTGCTGCCTGCTCAGGTGTGTTGGCGGCGGCGACTTTAGCATAACGTTTACTTTGGGTTAACAAATTAACATAGTCAGTGACTGCCTCAAAATAGGAGGGATAAACCCGAAAATCGTCGCGTATTTTCACGGCCTTACCATCAATATACTCGGTAGTAACAATATTGGTCACTTTACCGCGCCAATTTTTACCTGCCTTAATACCAAATAAGTTATGACTGGGGGTGCCTTCGGCTGTCAAAATTTGACGCTGTCCCCATCCTGATTCTAACGCCGCTTGAGCGACTATCAGTAAATGGGGAATACCACTATTTTCACTGGCAATTCTGGCAGGGATAAACAATTTGGCCAGAAAACTAGCGCCATTTTCTGATATATACTTGAGCGCACCGGCCGCTTCTTCTGGTACAAAACGGCGAAAAGCGCTTACAAACTGTCTGGGGAGATCAGTATTCAGTAATGGCGCCGGCTTAATATCCTCGGGCTCATTCTGATGCCGGCTTAACTGTTCCACCATCAGATCCGCAAATCCCAAGCTTTTACGCGACAGATCTTGAGCTAATTGTTGATCATAAAGTGCAGTATAGAGACGGCTTTGTTCACTACTCAGTAATCCTTCTTGCGGCAAGGCAGAGCGCATACTTTTTAGCATCATCTGCACAAAAACACTTTCTAATTGTTCAGCGACCTGGCGCAGCCCCTGTTGGGGCTGCTGGCTTACTTGATTCTTTAAGGCATTTAATGATCTGGCGTCATAAGCGGCACCCACCATGGTGGAAAGATCTTTCATCAAATGATCTCCAATTTAGCCCGCAAACAACCGGCACTTTCCATTGCCTGTAAAATTGACATTAGGTCGGTTGGTGTCGCACCTAAGGCATTTAACGCACGGATCACTTCATTTAAATTAGCACTGGCATTGACTTTATGTAAGCCATCATGTTTTTCATTCAAGCTGATATCGGTGTTACGTGTCACCACCGTCTTACCACCGGCAAAAGGGGTATCAGGCTGACTAACATTAACCCGACGATCAACCGTGATTGAAAGCCCACCTTGGGAAATAGCGCAATTATCTAACATCACACTGCGATTCATGACTACCGAACCGGTACGCGCATTTAAAATAATTTTTGCATCAATCGGCACTGATTTAATATTGATATTCTGAATTTGCGCCAAAAAACGCACTTGTTCACTTTGGCTAGCCGGCAATCTGAGTTCAACCGTTCGGGCATCCAATGGTGTTGCAGTACCAAAACCTTTAATCCGATTCACGGCATCGGAAATGGTCTGTGCCAGCGAAAAATTTTCTTCATTCAACTGTAAGTTAAGCGTGTTAATTTTACCAAATTGACTAGCCAGTTCACGTTCAATTACCGCGCCGGCACTAATCCGTCCACCGGCCAATTGATTAACCTTGATACTACTACCACCAGCACTGGCACCTGCTCCCCCCACCACAATATTGCCTTGGGCAACCGCATACACCTGATTATCAGCGCCTTTTAATGGCGTCATTAAAAGGGTGCCACCACGTAAACTTTTTGCATTGCCTAATGAAGAGACAACGACATCAATCGTTTGTCCGGCACGGCCAAAAGGGGGCAATTTGGCCGTGATCATCACCGCCGCCACATTTTTTAACTGCATATTGGTACCTGGTGGTACAGTGATGCCTAATTGAGAGAGCATATTACTCATACTCTGGGTGGTAAATGGCGTTTGTGAAGTTTGATCACCCGTCCCATCCAAACCGACCACCAAACCGTAGCCAATCAGGGCATTTTCTCGCACTCCCTCAATACTCGTCAGATCACGAATACGTTCTGCTGGTACCATGCTCGAACATAACAATAACATTGGTAATGGTAACCACAATAGTAACTTACCTAACAATGAATCAACCATAAGCTTCCTCAGTTAGAATGGCGAAATATTTAACAAAATACGCTGCAACCAGCCCATATTTTGCGCTTCGTTAATATATCCATCACCCACATACTCAATACGTGCATCCGCAACCTGGGTTGAATTCACAGTATTACTACCGCTAATCGTTCTTGGATTAACCACACCAGAGAAACGGATATATTCGGTGCCCTGATTAATCGCGATCTGTTTTTCACCCACTACCTGTAAGTTACCGTTTGCCAGTAATTTAGTGACTGTGACCGTTATTGTTCCTTTGAAGGTATTATTGGCATTGGCGCCACCTTTGCCACCAAACTCATTTTCCCCTTCCATGTCAAACTGTAACTTATCAACTCCCACCAGTTTATTTAACACCTGCGGTGTGGCCCCGGCTGAAAAACCGCTTTTTCCTTTACGACTGGCATTGGCGGACGAATTTTTACTGGCACTAACATTTTCTTGTAAAATGATGGTCAATGTATCGCCGACATGGCGGGGACGTCGATCTTCAAATAGCGGCTGATAACTGTAATTAACCGGTTGACTGGCTTGATAAATTGAACCAGTTACCTTAAGGTCTGGCCTTTCTGCCGGTTCAACCGTTGTCGGACCCGAGACCAATGGCTTTTTCGGTATATAAGCACAGCCCGACATTATTACTGCCAAGCAGATAATGCCAAACCGCCATCGATTTCCCTCTCGCGGGGAAAACGGCCTAAAAATAAGCGCAGCCAAACTGGCGATGCTTTTTTTATTCATGTTAAAAACTCTTGTATGTTCACCATCACAATGGATTGCGACTGTGATGGTAGCTGAATTAAAGCTGCATTAATCGCTGTAACATTTGATCAGAAGTGGACACCGCTTTACTATTAATCTCATAAGCACGTTGCGTCTGGATCATGCTGACTAACTCTTCAGCCACATTGACATTCGATGTCTCAACATAACCTTGATAAAGTAAACCCGCCCCATTAACACCCGGTGCCGTTTCAACCGGTACGCCTGAACTATTGGTTTCCAAATAAAGATTTTCACCAATACTCTCCAGACCGGTTTCATTAACAAATGTGGTTAATGCTAATTGGCCAACTTGCTGTGGTTCAGAATTACCTGGTATGACAACACTAACAATACCATCATGACTGATGGTAACTTTAAGGGCTGTTTCTGGCAGAACAATGGGCGGTACAACAGCAAAACCACCAGCAGTAACCCGTTGATTATTTTGATCAACCTGAAAAGCACCATCACGGGTGTAAGCGTCAGTGCCATCAGGCAATTGAATATGGAAAAATCCCTGGCCTTTAATAGCAACATCTGTACTACCATTCGTCTGCGATAAATTACCCTGACTATGTAATCGTTGTGTCGCAATAGGACGAACGCCGGTTCCTAGTTGTAATCCCGAAGGTGATAGGGTCTGTTCCGACGTTAGCGATCCAGGTTGACGTAACGTTTGATACATCAGATCTTGAAACACTGCTCGCCCGCGCTTAAACCCATTGGTGCTGACGTTAGCCAGGTTATTAGAAATGACATCCATGTTAGTTTGTTGAGCATCAAGCCCAGTTTTGGCAATCCATAAAGAACGGATCATTATTTGTTTTCTCCCTTAATAACTTAACTAATGGCTAACAGTTGATTAGCACGTTGGGCGTTATCATTAGCACTATGAATAACTTTCATTTGCATTTCGAAAGTGCGTGCATTGGCTATCATGTCCACCATCGCTTGTGCCGGATTGACATTACTGCCCTCTAATACTCCCGACAGTAATTTGACACTATTATCCATCACTAAAGGTTGGGCATTAGGTTCGGCAAGATGAAATAACCCCTCTTCACCACGTACCAACTGTTGCGCTGAGGGTTTCACCCGTTTGATCTGACCAACCTGACCTAATTGGGTGGGCGGAGCTGTTGGGATATAACCGGTAATAATGCCATCTTCAGCAATCGTCAGTTGCGCCTGCGGCGGAACCATAATTTCGCCACCATCGCCCATTAATGGGCGATTTTGGATCATTAATTCACCATTAGCTGAAATTTGTATATTGCCATTGCGGGTGTAAGCTTCCCGGCCATCAGCTAATTGCACCGCTAAATACCCCCCATCACTCAGCGTCACATCCAATGAACGGGCGGTATAGTTCATCGCACCAGCACGCTGATCCGTGCCTGGTGTTGAAGCAATGGTGAGTGTGCGGGTCTGGTGCCCTACAGAGCCTTCAATCGGTACAAAACGCGAAGCTGCTAACTGGGCTTTAAAACCGTTGGTTGAAACATTAGCCAAATTATTGGTGATCACCGATTGGGTTTCCAATGCATGACGCGCACCATTCATGGCGGTATAAATGACATGATCCATCTAATCATCCACCATTAACGTAGATTAACCAAAGTTTGCAACATTTGATCTTGGGTTTTAATGGTTTGGGCATTAGATTGATAATTGCGTTGCGCCAGGATCATGGTCACCAATTCCTGTCCCATATCGACATTAGAGGCTTCTAAGGCATTGGCGGTTAACTTTCCGAGAATACCGGTGCCGGCAGTGCCAATAATTGGCGCACCAGAACTGCCAGTTTCTGACCAAACATTATTACCTTTCGCCACTAAGCCACCTGGATTGGCGAAATTGGCCAATATTACCTGACCAACTAATTGCTGTTGACCATTAGCATAAGAAGCTCGAATTGAACCATCTTCTTCAAAACTGAAGCCAGTAAATTGCCCAGCCTGATAACCATTTTTCTCTAAACGAGAAATATCTTAACTCGCTAAGCGTTGTTGGCGTGAGTCAGCAAAATTAAAATTAATCGTACTGGCCGCACCACCGTTATGGGCGGCTAAGTTAAAGTTAAAATTAGCGGCACTTGTTAGCTGACCATTTTGATTAAAAGAGAGGGTGTGGCTTGGTGCACCTGGTGCTGCCTGGCTAGGATCAACCACATAGATATCCCATTGTGTATTTGCTGCACCCGCAGCGCCAGGGCGCTTAGCAAAATAGACATTGAGTGCCCGCTCATTACCTAAACTATCAAAGGCTGTCACGCTGGAACTATAACTATAAGTTTTGTTATCAGTTGGATTAAACACAGTCGCACCTGTCGCTGCAATGGCTGCCTGACCCGAATCTAAATTAGCCGTCATCCGAATATCATCGGTCGCTCTGGCGTTCATCATATCCGTTTGGATAGTGATTGGAGTTGGCAATGCACCTTTCTGAATGGTCGGCACACCATTTAACATCGCCACCGGATAACCAGTGACCACCATCCCTTGCGGGTTAACTAATTGGCCTTTAGCATCTTTGCCAAACTGACCGTTACGGCTGTAGAAAATATCACCATTGGTATCTTGTAGACGAAAAAAGCCACCACCAGAAATCGCCAAATCCGTTGCCCGATTAGTTTTGGTGATCGAACCATCATTAAAATTTTGTTGGATACCCGCCAGTTTTACCCCTAAGCCAATACCTGAACCAGCGTAGACATCAGCAAAGGAAGCTGAAGCACTTTTAAAACCAAAAGTCGCCGAATTGGCAATATTGTTACCGATGACATCCAGGTGGCTGGATGCCACATTTAATCCACTAATTGCTTGTGAAAAGGCCATATGCCCTCCATATTCATTTTTATCTATTCAATTACAGAACCTGACGGATTTCGTCCAATGAAACACTGTTACCTAAACCAACATCCAGTAATACACCCTCCGCGCCATTAGTAACGCCATTGACCAAAGCGTAATTTAATGATTTGACATGCACCTGGCCTTGAGCAGTAGTTGCCGTGACAGTAAACTGATAACTACCAACCGGTAATGGATTGCCATCATTATCTTTGCCATCCCAACTAGCGTGATAAACATCCGGTTTAAACCCTTGTTCATGCTCCATTGTTTTGACAATTCGACCCGTTTTATCGCTAATGGTGACTATGACTTTGTCTGCTGGACGGATTAATTCAAAACCAAATGGGGTAAAAAAGGTTTCATTGGTGCCAGACGCAGTTGCCTGAGCATTTTTTTTTCATATAGGGTGATTTTATTACCTGCTATCATCACGCCCTGGCCAACTAATTTGGTCGCATTTAACGCCTGGCTGGCATGCAGTTGACCAGTTAAACCACTCACCGTTTCATTCAGTTTTTCCACGCCCTGCACGGTACTGATTTGGGCTAACTGGGTGGTCAGTTCATTGTTTTGCATCGGGTTGGTCGGATCTTGATTTTTCATCTGGGTCAGTAATAGCGTCAGAAAATTATTCTGAATATCGTCACTGCCTTTTTTCTTAATATTTTGCTGTGAAGCCGGAGCACCGACTCTGGAGTTGTCCAGTGATTCATTAATTGAATTTACAACGCCCATTTATCTTCCTTTCTATTGGCCTAAGGTTAATGTTTTTTGCATTAACGATTTAGTTGTATTCATCACTTCGATATTGGCTTGGTAACTGCGCGAAGCAGAAATGGGATTGATCATCTCGGCAGTGACATCGACATTAGGTTTACGAATATAGCCGCGTTGATCTGCTAATGGATGAGCAGGCTGATACTCAAGGCGAAAAGGCGACGGATCGTCGACTACCTGAGCAACACTAACGCCACCAATACCATTAGCTGAAAGCTCAGAAACAGAAAAGACCACTTGTTTAGCACGGTAAGGTTCACCATTAGGACCAGTAACACTATCAGCGTTAGCCATATTGCTGGCGCTGACATTTAAACGTTGAGATTGGGCAGAGAGCGCAGAGCTGCTAATTTCAAAAATTGAAAATAGTGACATCATCTATTCCTTATATTTATTGCATAACCGCCATCATGCTTTTTATCTGTCCATTTAAAATCGACAGATCAGTTTGATATTTAACGCTGTTATCAGCGAAATGACTGCGCTCCATATCCATATCGACGGTATTTCCATCCATAGCCACTTGATGTGGAACACGATAAAGTAGATCGGCGGTCAGTGAATTTGCTGGCTGCACCGCAATGTGGTTGACGGATGTAACCGTCATGGACAACTGTTTATCGGTGACTGAATTTGCCATAAGATTTTTTTCTAATTGGGCACTAAAATCGATATCACGTGCCTGGTAGCCCGGGGTATCAGCATGGGCAATATTGGCCGATAAAATAGCCTGGCGCTGATGCCTTAGTGACAGTGCCTGTTGCTGAAAACTCAGCGTTGCATCAAGTTTATCGAGCATAACTTTCCTCAGTTAACGATCTAGGAACCTATTTTTTGCTCCCATTTTTAGGGCAGTAGCTTATACGCAGAAAAAAAAGTCAAAGGCGGGAAAAAACGATTATTAATGGTTTATTTATGCCATTATGGCCGAAATAATGCTCTACACTGCGGGTGATGAAAATAATGGCCAGCGAAATAATAGTTATGAAATAAAATGAAGAGGAAATTTGTGGTTAATCGAATAATTGTATCATTATTACTCTTTGTACCTGTTATCACTAATGCATCAGCTACATTGCAGACCGCACTTCAGGACTATTTTAACCAACAGTATCTGAAGCAAGATAAAGTGAATATTAAAATTCTTACCCCCTCAGAACATTTATCTGTCTGTAATCAATTACAAATTAAACCTGCCCCTTCCCAACAGCACTGGGGAAAATTAACCCTACCGCTGATTTGTGACGATAAAACCTATTATCTGCGCTTAGCCGTTAGCGTTGAAGGGAATTATTGGGTAGCTAATCAGCCAATAAAACGTCATTCGGTCATTAATCAGCACAATGTCGTGGCTAAACGTGGTCTGCTAGAAAAATTACCACGTGGTATTATTCGTGATATTCATGCCTACATAAATAGTGTTAGTTTACGTGATATTGCTGCCGGACAACCAATTAGCCAAAATATGTTGCGCCGTGCTTGGGTTATTCAGGCCGGTAAGCATGTCACTGTTTATGCCCAAGGTCGCCATTTTCAAGTGAAATATGAGGGCAAAGCGATTAATAATGCCGCCGAAAATGAGTCTGTCCGGCTCAAAATGCCAACAGGACAAATTATCACCGCTATTGCACAAAAAGAGGGTTATGCGAAAATTACGCTAAAAAATTAAAGTTTTTGGTCGCTAAGCCGTTATATCACCTATAGAACAGGATAGTGAACATGAATAATGGCTATCACACTTAACCCGATTAAATAACAGGATGTAACTGATGAGCATTGAAAAAACGACACCGCTCAGTGGTATAACGGCGCTTTCGCACCATGAAGAGCCACAGCCACAACAAAAAAAAGTAAAACAATCAGCCACTAGCGAGCAAAAAGATCCCATCTTTACATTAAGTCTGAGTGGGGCAGCAGAAAAACTATTACAAGCAAACAACAAAGATATTCGTGAGCAAAAAGTTGAGCAGATTCGGCAAAAAATTGAACACGGCGAGTTAACCACTGATGCAGAAAAAATTGCGGATGTGCTGATTAAATTAAATACCAGCCAATGTGATTAAATTGATGACGCAAGAAACACTACAGGAGATCCTCATTGAGCAACTTTCCCAGGTAGAAACGCTCAATGAGTTACTCCACATTGAATATCAACTGCTTAATGCTGGCAAAGTTGATTTACTGCGCTTAAATGAAGTGACAGAAAAAAAACAGTATTGGTTGACTGCATTACGCCATAGTGAACAAAAACGCATCACGAGTAGCGAACAGTGCGGTTCTGCCCCGCCCTATCAACAAGATACAACGCTAGCAACCATCTGGCAGAAAATTGAACCCCAAATTAAGCAGCTTTATCAGCGTAATCGTCAAAATGGGCTGATCCTCAAGCAACATATGCCGCTCAATCAGGAGCAATTGGGCTTCCTTAAAAAACGTCATAGCCCTGCCCTGTATGGTGAGCATGGTCAGACAGAAAATATCGTCGCCAGCGGTTACCAGGTCAAAATATAATCCTCAGGCATTGCATGCCAATGCCTTATTCACTCCCAATAAATAAATTAAGATAAATAGCTCTGCTTGACCGTTGAGGATCACTGCAATAGATCGATTCCTTTTTTGCTAACCAATGCTAACCGCATAGGGAGGCAATAAACCCCGTTACCTTTTGCTTTATTTAGTCGGTTAATATTTTATGCAAGAGAATTTTATCGCTGGCAATGAACGCTTTTGCCACACAAAAGTGACTAAAGCGTTCATCGTTAATGTTAACTGGCCGGTTGGCCAATAAAAGAGGTTAAACGAATTTTTCGCTCATCGCTGATTTCAAGACTGGAAACTACAGCAAGCTGCGGTAAGGCTCGGCGTAAAAAGCGTGACATTAAAGGGCGTAAGCTATGATTGACAATTAACACCTGTGGTGCACCCATTAAACTTTGATTATTGAGCGCTTCAATTGCCTGTTGCTCAATATTACCCGCCAGGCCCGGCTCTAATCCACCACCCGATTGCAGTGCCTGGAGCAAAACCCGTTCAAGGCTAATATCAAGACCAATAGCCTGGATCTCTTCTTTATCACCAAACCAGTGCTGGGTAATCGCTCTGGCTAACGCAATGCGTACCAAACTGGTCAGTTCCGTCACCTCTTTTTGTTCAGCGGCATGCTCAGCTAACGTTTCGATAATGGTGTGCATATCACGGATCGGCACCTGCTCACTTAATAAGTTTTGTAATACTTTATGAAATAGGGTCAAATTGATCACATCAGGCATCAGATCCTGAGTCAGTTTCGGTAACTCTTTACTGATCCGTTCATAAAGCTGCTGAGCTTCCTGCCGACCAAATAACTCATGAGCAAATCGACTTAACAAATGGTTAAAATGGGTCGCAATCACCGTACTGGCTGCCACCACCGTATAACCTTGCACTTGAGCCTGTTCGCGTAATGCTTCATCGATCCAAATCGCTGGTAAACCAAAAGCGGGCTCTTGGGTAACATCACCGGTTAATTCTCCTATCGCACCACCTGGATTGATCGCTAACCAACGCCCTGGATAGCCTCTCCTCGACCAATTTTTCTACCCCTTTCATTAAAATACGATAAGCTTCTGGTTTAAGCGCCATATTATCGCGAATATGTAACACCGGCGGTAAATAACCCATCTCTTTAGCAAATTTTTTGCGGATACCGCCGATCCGATTAAGTAGTTCACCGTTTTGTCCCTGATCAACCATCGGGATCAGACGGTAACCAATCTCCATCCCTAATGGATCTTCCGGTTGAACATCATCCCAACTAACCTCTACCGCTTGATAACGTTGCTCAATATTTTGTTGTTGTTCTGCATCTATTACCGGCTTAGCTGATTATGTAAAATAAATTATATTAATATCAATTATTTATAAAAATATAGCTCATTTAATATACACATTTATACGCGAAAACAAGCGATTTCACTCACTATAAATCAATTACTTACGGCTTATAGTGAGTGTATTTTTTGCGGAAATGTCGCTATCCCAACACCAGGGAAAACCAACCAGCCAAAGAGCTGGTTTTTTTATTATCTAAGATTTACTGTGATTATTTACAGTAAATTATCGCCTTACTTATATGGTAAACTTTATAATAAAATTTAAGCATAGATAAATATTGTGACACATTTCACTAAATACTTTTCAATTGGAATTATCAATACGCTTATCCATTGGATTATATTTGCTATTATTATTTCTATAACAGATATTCCACAGGCTTATGCTAATTTGATGGCTTTCTTAGTATCTGTGACGTTCTCTTTTTTTGCTAACGCAAAATTTACATTTAAGAAAGAAGCAACAAGTGGTAAGTACACTGTTTTCACTAGTTTTATGGGAATGATGAGTTACCTGATAGGATGTTTCTCGGATAAATTAAATATTCATCCTGTTATCACAATACTCACATTTTCAGCCATTAGTCTTATTTTAGGTTTCTTATATTCAAAATTTGTTGTATTTAAAGGTATTGAATAATGAAAATTTCATTAATTGTCCCTGTATTTAATGAAGAAGAGGCTATCCCCATTTTCTACAAAAAAGTTCGGGAATGCGAGGGATTAAAAAAATACGATGTTGAAATAATTTTTATTAATGACGGGAGTAATGATGCAACAGAAGTTATTATCAACGGATTAGCAAATAATGACAACTTGGTTGTACCTTTGAGCTTTACCCGTAATTTTGGAAAAGAACCCGCGCTTTTTGCTGGCTTAGATCATGCTACAGGTAAGGCAATAATTCCTATTGATGTTGACCTTCAAGATCCAATAGAAGTTATCCCTCAATTAATAGAAAAATGGAAAAAAGGTGCTGATGTCGTTTTAGCAAAAAGAACAGACCGTCTTACGGATGGATGGTTGAAGCGTAAAACAGCGGAATGGTTTTACACATTACACAACAAAATCAGCAATCCAAAAATTGAAGAAAATGTGGGGGATTTCCGTTTGATGTCAAGAGAAATCGTCGACAATATTAAACAGCTTCCTGAACGCAATCTATTTATGAAAGGCATACTTTCATGGGTTGGTGGTAATATTGATATAATCGAATATACTCGCTCTGAACGAGTGGCGGGTGAATCAAAATTTAATGGCTGGAAGCTATGGAATCTGGCACTTGAAGGCATTACTAGTTTTTCTACCTTTCCTCTCCGTGTATGGACGTATATTGGCTTTTTTGTCGCTACACTGTCATTTATTTACGGTGGATGGATGATAATAGATAAGCTGATATGGGATAATCCCGTGCCAGGCTATCCGTCACTATTAGTATCAATACTATTTCTTGGTGGTGTTCAGCTTATAGGAATTGGCGTTTTAGGTGAGTATATAGGCCGTATATATACCGAAAGCAAACAAAGACCAAAATACTTACTTAAAGGGAGAAAAGATGATTTATGATAGAAAGTGCTTTCTGGTCAGCTTAGGCATAATCGGACTCACAGTATTCCCACTGCTTATTTCAAATATCTATTATCTGGATGATTTATATCGGGTAGTATGGGAGTTTACTGGTTGGGATGGTGATGGGCGACCGTTTTCTCAGTTTTTTTATCGCATATTAATTTTACGTAGCCATATGCTTCCTGATCTGTTTCCTGCTCCCCTAATACTATCGATTGTATTTTTATGCTTTGTATTCTCTTTACTATCAGAAAAATTCGGGAATAGGAAAAGCATTCTGTTTGCACTCTGTATATGCTCTTTGATACTAAACCCACTCTTCAATGCTAATCTGCATTTCAGATATGATTCATCATTCATGGTGTTATCTATAGCATTTGCATTATTGCCTTTCTGTGTTTTATCAAAGAATAAAATAATTTCATTTTTCCTTTCATGTTTATTTATTACTTTATCCTTGACAAGCTATCAAGTATCAATAAATATTTTTATTACATTTTCACTTATTGAGTTATTGCATGGCGCTACTCGAGGAGATATCAAGGGTTCGGTAGTGATGACAGTCAATAGAATGGGAGGCCTTATTGTTGGGTATATTTTCTATTCGAAGATAATTATTGGTCTCACATCTGTTAATGCATACTTTTCCGAATATAGCAGAATCATTAGCTTTGATAAGGACGGTGGATCAAAATTAGCTGAAAACTTATCATCTTCATTTTCATTATTATATGAAAATCAAAACTTCGGTTTCAAAATATTCATTTTGTCAATCATTCTTGTTTATGTATTATCACTGATCGATATAATTTTCAGAAATCACAAAATTATTAATGTGCCATTTTTACTGCTTTCATGGGTAATCACACTATTGTTGTCTATTTTTTTTATTCCCGGCGTCACGGTATTTAGTGAAAACCCACTGTTTATGGCACGCGGTTATGTTGGATTTGGCGGATTTATCGCAGCTATGTTAATCCCTGTCTGCTGGGTTTCATTTAAATACATACGTTATCTAATATTAATTAGTTATATCTATATGATTGGTTTTTCATACGCCGCAAACAATGCCATGAAATTAGAAAACGCCCACATAGAAAATGTTGCAATTCGTATAATCAATGATATTGAAAACAATAGTAATGGAAATGAAATTAAATATATAAATGTTGATGGTGAGCTTCAGCACAACGAAAGCGCCAAAGTAGCAGTAGTAACATATCCATTGATAAATAGCATGTTACCACGAGCTTTTTACTATAAGTATGACGTTGGTCAGTTTGTGCTTAACAGACTTGGATTGCCAGATATAAGGTACACAAATTCAGATTCACGTGATGGTTTTAAAGAATGCTCATCCAAAAAATCAAGATACTACTACGACATTTGTTTTGGAGGCAATAATACAGCTTACATCACATTCAAATAGCGCCATTACGGCGCTATTCGTCTATCAAAGCTTTCCGATAGACAACCATTTTCCTGGGTTGCCACTCTCAACGCAAATCCAACCAATGTCACCACCAGCTACGGGGCTTAGTGTTATAACTCTATCTCCCGCTCTCCAATCAAGGCCATTATTAGGACGGCCTCCTTTAGGGACTCTGCCGAAAGCCCAATCCCCATTAATGCTCACATCATAGCTTGATGGCTTAATGTTTAAGCGAGGAACAGTGCCGCATATTCTTAGCGTTTCACCAGAAAAATCAACTCCGCCATTCATGTCATTATTTAATAATTTCAATACACCTCTTGGCACATTTTCCACATTATTACCATCAGCAGAGATGCTTCCTATGAAACTGCATTCTGATATTTCTATTGATGAATAACGCTTAATCCAAGGTGCAATCAATACTATATTGTTAAAACTTACTTTATTAATGTCAACGATCACCGAAAACTGATCCACTTTTTATCTAAATCCGATCAATCAAAATTGATCCACTGTTTTACTCAGTTATTGCTCCTGAGCGCCGCTTATCTTTCAATCGGTAGCTTTCACCGCTTAATTGCAGTACATGCGAATGATGAAGTAAACGATCAAGCATAGCGGCAGTTAATGTTGCGTCATCAGCAAAAGCACTTGGCCATTGCCCAAATGATAGGTTACTCGTCAATATGACACTGCCATGCTCAT
The DNA here is from genome assembly GCF_004768525.1 of Arsenophonus nasoniae. NCBI lineage: Bacteria > Pseudomonadati > Pseudomonadota > Gammaproteobacteria > Enterobacterales > Morganellaceae > Arsenophonus > Arsenophonus nasoniae. Next base: position 1,429,510 of record NZ_CP038613.1, on the reverse strand, counting down.
AGCGCTTGGCAATCACATTGAAAAACAGGTTTGCTTCTTCTCGCCCAAACGGCAGGTATCCAATCTCATCGATAATCAACAACTTCGGGGCCATCACCGAACGTGATAGATATTGTTTGAGCTTATTTTGTCGTTTGGCAGTTGAGAGTTGCAACATCAGTTCAGCTGCCGTGGTAAAGCGGGTTTTCTTCTTGGCCTGTACTGCTTTTAATCCTAACCCAATAGCTAAATGCGTTTTGCCTACACCGCTTGGGCCAAGCAACACGACATTTTCATTACGTTCAATAAACGTTAATGCGCTTAATTCCTGTATGTGTTGTTTGGGGATCCCCGTTGCAAACTTAAAATCGAACGTATTAAGTTCTTTATGTGCTGGGAATCCTGCCATCCGACTCAAAAGATTACGAGTTCGTTCATCTCGTTGTTGTTGCTCACATTTTAACAGGGACAGTAAAAACTCTCCGTAGCTTTTGTCTTGGGCAATGCATTTTTCGGCAAGTGATGACCAATGAGTCGGAATAGAATTTAATTTCAATGACTCACACAGGTGTTCAATTTGTTCATGCAATAACATGTTCACCTCCCAGTAATGCTTCGTATACGCTGATTGAGTGTTGCAAACTGACAGATTCAAGGGGCGGTACGATAGGGATATTAAGCGTATTAGTCTGTGGGATAGATTGGCAAACCCTTGCTGGTAAGGGTAGAAGAGACTTCACTTCCTTAGCTAATCTATCTGCTGGCTTCTCTAACGTTGTTCCATGAATTCGCTGATGGGCAACGCGTTGTAACCATGGACCCACTTTTGCATTAGCTATTTCAATATCCAGTTCAAGATTATGAGCACGAAGGTCGGTGTTTAATGGCACGATAAAGCTGTTTTTTAAATAGTGGTTAAAGCGCTCTACTTTCCCTTTCGTTTTTGCCCTGTAGGGCTTGCAAGCCTTCAATTTAAACCCGTAATCTTTCGACATTTGAAGCATTTCGACATGTAATTTATGATCACCTTCTGCATAAGCATCCCGTTCGATGATGAGGGATTTTGCGTTATCACACAATACTTCCTGTGGTACACCACCAAAGTAGTCGAAAGCTTCTCTTAAACCTTGCTGCCACGATTCTGCTCGTTCATTATCAAAGAACTTTACATAACTCGCACGCGAATAGCCTAGCGTTGCAACAAACGCTTTCAGCGATTTTTTACCTCGCCGGATGCTGGTGAAGTCGATTTGCATTTGTTGACCTGGCTGTGTTTCAAAACGGACGACTACTTCGGGAACAATGCTTGGTTTAAATTGACAAACAAATCGGCGTAATTGAGCAATACCACCTTGATAGCCGTTTTCAACTACCTCATCAAATAAGACTGTTGCAGGGATCCAATCAGGTTTAGCCAGTTCAATTCGCTGAAGCAAATAAGGTTTAAAGGGGATAATTTAGTCGGTTGTTGACTTCTTTTAGCATAAGTTGGCATTGTCTGTTGTTGTAAATGATGTTTTACGGTGTTACGGGATATACCCAACTCACTGGCAATTTTTCGAAGGCTTTGTCCTTGTGCAAAGCGAACATGAATATCCACAAATATCTCCTTGGTTAACATAAATTATCCGTACAAAAATGTGCGAATAATACCAAGTGGATCAGTTTTAGATGATCGTTAGTGGATCAGTTTTGCATGATCGGTGACACTACATGAAGCCGACCTCCGTCGAGCCAATCTATGGGGAGCCGACCTAAGTGGAGCTTATTTACCAGATGACACATTTGTAATTATGGGTGAAACCTATCCAATAATGATTACAAATGGAGAATATCTTCGTGCAGGATGTCAACATCATTCGGTAGAAAAGTGGCGACAATTTAGCAAAGAAGAAATCGTGAACATGGATGGCAGAAAAGCGCTTGAGTTCTACCCTCGCTTACTTGATATGCTGGATTTTTACCTGGGAAAAGGTGAGCGCCCTGACTGGTTAAACCAAACGGCACAATAACAAGGAGTATACATAATGAGATTGGACAATCCACGCATTGTAACAGCAAAACATCCCAATATGGGTAATCTGGTTGGCGTAACTAATGGCAGTCGTGATTTGAGCGATTCAATATACTTAAGCAGTATTGATATTCGTGATGATGATGACAGAGAAGTACGCACTTTTAAGACAATCATACAGTGCTTAACGAATGAAAATGATCGTCTTAAGAAAGAGAATCACAGACTGATGAAGATATACCGTGAAATTGGCGGGCTGTGCAGGATTTGAACCTGCAACTGAAGAATTAGAAGAATTTGAGTATTGCCGTTGCAGCACTAATAGTCACAACGATTACACCACCAAGTTTTAAAAGTAGTCCAGTAGCAATATGTTCAACATCCTTACGAATTAAGGCTATCTGAGCGTCAGTTTTTTCAAAACGTGCTTGTATCTGGGCTTCGTTCTTCTCAAAACGAGCAGACATATCTTTGCGGACATCAGCTATTTCAGCAGATAAGTCTTTACGAACATCAGCAATTTGAGCTTCGGTTTTTTCAAAGCGAGCAACCATATCTTTACGTACGTCTTCTAAATCGCGTTTAGTCGCTACATCAGCAACCTCATGCGATCTACGTACAACAAGTGAAATAGCCTTAGCTTGCTGACTAGTAAGTCCAGCCGTTTGAAGCTCTTCCGATGCTTGTAGTGTATCAAATGCAACCTGACCCATAGGAAATCCTCCTTTTTGGTAAGTATAACGGGTTTAGGGGTCAATCTGCAAAATCTTTCATCAATTAACTTTGAGGAATATCCTTATGTCAATTTTAATCAACATCGAAACAAAAAACATCAATGACGCATTAATCCAAACGGTTAATGCCCGTGATTTACATGCGTTTTTGGAAAGTAAGCAAGACTTTTCCACATGGATAAAAAAGCGAATTTCAGATTATGGATTTGTTGAAAATAAAGACTTTATTCGCTTCCACAAAAAAATGGAAGCCAACAACGCTACTATAATCGACTACTACATTTCCCTCGATATGGCGAAAGAGTTATCAATGGTTGAGCGCAACGAAAAAGGCAAACAGGCCAGACAGTATTTTATTGAATGTGAGAGACAGGCAAAAACGGCTACACATGTTATTCCACAAACGCTTCCTGATGCACTACGGCTTGCTGCTGAAATGGCAGAGAAAGTTCAACATTTGTCATTAGTTAACAAAGAGCAAAAAACAGAAATTGATTGCTTAAAAAATCTATTCCAGGTTGGGATGACACCCGTTCAGTTTTGCAAGCAGCTTAATGGCGTAAACATTAACCAGGTTAATTTATTTCTCGAATCGCGTCATTTTCTCTACGATGCAGAAAAGGATATCAGCAAGGCTCATGTCTGGCGTGTGCATTCCTATGCGAGAGACACGTATCTAACCGAATCCCCCTTCATCATGACAAACGATTACGGGCAACGTCAGTGTTACAAAATCGTTCTGCTAAAAAAGGGGGCTACATGGCTATATAACCAATACTTTAAAGGTAAGCTACCGATGAAGAAAGACTGGAATGGTGAATTCACCCACGACAAATATAGTCAGGTGGCCTAAGATGACGATGAATCAGGACGTTATTATTGCTCGTATCATTGCGGCATCCAAAGATATTTTTGCTTGCGAAAAAGCCATCGTGACGCTGAAAGATATTTATCATTCTGCCATACGCCAATATTTACTCAAAAATGGTGACCCTAGAGCGCATTGTGGTTCACTTAGCCCAGAAAAACCAGAATACGAAGGCGTCATCGAGCATACAAAGCCCCACTATAGGGCGTTAATGAAGAAAAAGCGTGAACTCTATAACGCACATCGTCGACACCGCAGAGCAACACAGGCACTACTTAAATATCAATCAAAGAAATCGGACGAATAAAGACCGTATTCTACAAATTAATCACATCTGAATATCAATTAAGAGCCAAAAACATGAACCAGCTTAAGCAGCAGGAGCTTCGCTACGTCTTAAATAGTGACAGCTTCGCCAGAAAAGACACCATAAAAATTATCCCCACCGTGCTAATCATCGCGTTGGCAAGCCTCGTTTTACTGTTAGCAAGATAGGAATAACTCATGACTTTATTTGAATTAACTCAGTTGCTCAAGGTGCAAAGAAAAAGCAATGAGCTTAAGGAGCATAACAAATATGAACATCAACGTGAAGTACTTGGACACCTAAACGTCCCTGTTAGCTGGCAGGATTTTCGAGGAGATTTTACATGAAAATGCCGAGGCTAACGGATAAAAGGAGATGCCTATCAAAAGAAGACGCGATTGCCTATGCAATACAACAGATGGACGCAATCAGGCAAGGAAAAGAACCTTTATCGCCATCGATGAAAGAAAAACGTCAAGCAATGGAAATGTACGATAAAGAAGCAAAAGCGCTAGAAAAATTAATAAGTCAGTTATCGATAAATACTCACCAAACGATAGATACTAAAAATAAAGAATACAATCCTTTTATTGGTCAGGAACTAAGAGATGGACCATTAGGCGGAAAAATAAGGGGTGATTAAAATGGGAACAGCAACTTTAATCCTAGGTGAATCAGGAACAGGTAAAAGCACTAGTTTAAGAAATCTTGATGCAAGTAAAACGTTAATCGTTCAATGCATAAATAAACGCCTGCCATTTCCCACAAAACAATGGAAATTAAGAAATAGCGACAATCCTGATGGCAATATATATCGCACTGACCAAACCGATAATATCGTAGCCGTTCTTAAAAAAGCTCCACATGAAATTATTGTTATTGATGACTATCAGGCTGTGATGGTTAATGAACTCATGGCTAAATGTAATGAACGAGGATACGACAAATTCACTTCTATTGGTAAGAATGCCTGGGATGTGTTTAGAGCTGCTGGTGAGGGTTCTGAGCATCGGCGGGTTTACATCCTGTCTCACACTCAAACCGATGACTTCGGCAGCGTTCGGATGAAAACGGTCGGTAAATTAGTTGATTCAACGCTTGTACCCGAAGGATATTTTACTATCGTTTTACGAACACATGTATCAAACGGCTCTTACTCTTTTTCAACTCAATCAAATGGCAGTGATTGCTGCAAAAGCCCTATGGGAATGTTTGATTCTCAACTCATTGAAAATGACTTAAATAAAATAGATAAAGTCATCTGCAACTATTATGGCATTACATCACAACAAGAGGAAAATAAAGTATGAATCACAACATTATTTTTACTTATACAGAAGAATCTGCCCTTGCTGCTTATCAAGGGGGGTTCATTAATGAATCAGGCGCGTATGTGATCACAATTGCAGAGGCAAAATTAAGCAAAAGTGATAAAGGCGCTGAGTTTATTGAATTCTCTGGTGAATCGGAGGATGGCAGAAAAGTTAACTATCTAAGTATTTGTTGTAAGAAAAATGACGGCACGGTAAACCCTTTCGGTCAAAATATGGTCAATGCCATGATGGGATGTATTGGAATTCAGCGAGTAACCTCGGTTGTCCACAACAATAACCTGGTTGCGCCAGAATTCCATGGCAAAAAAGTAGGACTTGTTTTGCAAAAAGTTCTAAGAACGAAGAAAAATGGCGATGAAAGTTACAGCTTTGATATCCGTATGCCATTTGTAGCAAACACTGGACAAACGCTTTTAGAAAAAGTTGAAAACAAACCCGCTCAAGCAGTTAAAAACCTGTTGCGTACTCTAAAAGATAGAGACGAGCGTAGACCAACCCATACGCCAGTAAATAATGAGTTTAATCCTTTTTAGACAAGGAGTTCCTACCATGTGGATTTTAATCTTGGCCATGTACGCCAGCCCTTACGCATCAAGTAACTTTGCAAGTGTTAATACTCAGGAATTTGACACTGAGAACATGTGTCAATTTGCCGCTAAACAGTTTGAGCGTGAGTTTGAAACGTTCAAGGATATCAACGCCAAAGCGATTTGCGTTAAGAAATAAGCCAATTTTAAAAGGTTCAACCATGAAACTTAACATCATCAAACTATTAATCACGACATTATTGTTTATCAGCGCCGCCTTTGCTTTCGAACTGATAGTTGGTCACATTGCGCACGCCGATACCGTCATTGACCCACAAATCAGGTTTAAACGTGGCGAATTAGGCAATATTCAATTAGGCGGACAAGAGCTACTGGTTATTGGCATCATGCTAGTGCCAGCTCTTATGGTTTATTTGGGGGTATTCCTCGACACATTGAAGAAATAGTTACAGAACAAGAAGTCCATTACCCACCCTAATCTATTCCACTTAATTAATACCCATTCATCAATTTTAATATTGAAGGATAACTATATGCGAAATTTAACAAATGAACATTACCCTATCATTGCTGGCGTAGAAATCACGACAGACTCAGATGGTCGTTTCAACCTGAATGCGTTACATAAAGCCAGTGGCGGCAAAGATGCTAAACGCCCTAAAACATGGCTTGAGACAAAACAAGCCAAAGAGTTAATTGAAGAGCTAAGGCAGAATTCCGCCTTAGGTCAAGAAGTAATCAAAGTTCAAAAAGGCGGCATAAATCCAGGCACTTTTGCTCATGAGCTGTTAGCCATTGAGTATGCTGGCTGGATTTCGCCAAGATTCAGATTGATGGTTAATCAAACCTTCCTGGATTACAAAACAGGAAAATTAGCTCCTGTCACCCCAACAACAGACTGGTTAGATAATCCTGCACAATTACGAAAAGTGCTGATTAGCTATACCGAGCAAGTGGAAAAAATAAGCAGTGAGCGTGATGAAGCTATTAGAACAAAATCACAAATCAGCCGCACTCGTGAAGCTTCTGCAATGGGTAAACTCAGCGTTGCTACCCGTAAAAATCGGGAACTGACAGAACGACTAGGAGAAAGTGTTAAACATGCCACTATCACAGCAGTAAAGAATGCCACAGGAAAAGAGTATAAATTTGCCCCACTTCGCAGATGGTGCCGTGAGAACCAGATGGAGGCAACCGAAGTACCCGATATTCGTTATGGTCAGGTTAAGTCATGGCCTGCTGAATCATGGCTACAGGTATACGGTATCAATCTGAAATCGTTATTTGCTAATAGCCAACGTATTCACTAGAGATTGACCACTATTTGGTATTTCTGAATCACTCAAAAAAAGACCAGCGCAAGGCTGGCAATATTAGGGAAATATTAGGGAAATGTTGTGGTTACGAACACACAACGGCATGAATATATCATAATTAACTGAAGTTGATCAAATTTTGATCAGAATGGTAATCATTTGATTGGTAATGGGAGTAACTGTATGAATAACATCCATGAATACCGAACAACGTTACACCATGTCAAAGTAGGGATGCAGGTTATTTATCATGGTGAAAGGATGAAAATAATTAGATTGAAGGAGAAAAAATTAACAAACAAAGGATTGATATATCAATTTGATACCGATGGAGAAAACGGAACATTAACCGGAAATGGCGGTAATAAAATCACTGTGTTAGAAAAAATAGACGACTTGCATAAAAGTAAAAGCGGGTATGTTTAGGAGATGACGTGAAGTATGACCTGATACTCGCAGACCCACCCTGGCAATACCAAAACAAAGCATCAAACGGCGCAGCACACAATCACTACAACACCACTGACTTTTACTCCCTTACTCGACTACCTATAGAAACCATCGTTAATGATAACTCCGTACTCTGCATGTGGTATACGGGTAACTTTGCGCTGGAAGCTATCCGGTTGGCGGAAGCATGGGGATTTAAAGTCAAAACCATGAAGGGATTTACCTGGGTCAAGCTCAATAAGTTAGCCAAAGAGCGGATCTCCAAAGCTATCAAAAAAGCTGAGCTATCTGATGCTGATGACTTTCTGACATTACTCAATGCTGAAACACGCATGAATGGCGGTAACTACACCCGCAGTAATTCAGAAGATTGTTTAATTGCCATCAAGGGAAAAGGACTAGAACGCAAGGACGCTTCCATCAAACAAGTTATCTACGCCTGTCTCGGTGAACATAGCCAAAAACCAAAAGAAGTCCATTACCGATTAGAGAAACTTTACGGTGAGGTGAAACGTATCGAACTTTTTGCTCGTGACAAAGTGCAGGGCTGGGATCTATGGGGCAATGAAGCGCCTGAGAATAGTGTGAGTTTTTGAATGAGGATAAATAAACATGATTACTTTAGCGGAATGGAATGCAAGGAGGGATAGGCCAAGAAGAATGGACACTGTCAGGGGATGGGTTAGAAATGGGTTAATCCAGCCTCCACCCATCAAAGATGGCAGGGAATATTTAGTTGAAGAGTATGCAATCAAAGTTAACGGCGTTAACCAGGTTAGTCATAAAAGTATGTTGCTGCAAAGGATAGGTCATGACCAGAATCAGAAAAATAAAAAATCGGGATTTGCCCCCTAACCTATACAAAAGAAACGGGTATTATTCCTATAGAGACCCACGTACACGGAAGGAATACGGTTTGGGTAGAAACAAAGCCTATGCAATTAACGAGGCTATTAGTGCAAATCAGTTATTGCTCAATGCAGAGAAAGTTAAGCCACTGACAGAAAGAATAGAGGGACACGGATCGGTCTCTTTTCATGAGTTTTTGGATAGGTATGAGGAAATTCTGCGTGCAAGAGGTTTGAAAGAGAAAACAATGAAAGATTATAAACATAGGATTAGTGTTATAAGAAAAGAAATGATTGATGTACCAATTGAAAGCGTAACAACTAAAAATATTGCTGATTTACTTCATCCATTTATTAACAAAGGAAAGATAACAACAGCAAAATTAATGCGTGTATTTTTAAATGACTATTTTAAAGAGGCTATATCATTAGGTATATTAAAAATAAATCCAGTTACCCCAACAAAAATACCGAAAATAAAAATACAAAGAGCAAGACTATCTTTTAATGATTTTACAGCTATATTAAATTTAATTAATGATGAAAATCATTGGCTGACAAAATCAATGAAAATAGCTCTAGTAACAGGACAACGAATATCTGATATTTCTAAATTAAAATGGAAAAATATTTATGATAATAAATTATGGATTATTCAACAAAAAACAGAGTCAAAAATAGCAATCCCTTTAAATATTGAAATAGTAAATATTAAGTTATCAAAATTATTAGAAATAAAAAACGAAAGATCAGAATATATTATTACAAATGGAGATAAAAAATTGTCAACAGATAAAATATCTAAGACATTTGCTAAGTTTAGAGATAAATCTGAGTTGAAATGGGAGGTAAATCCACCTTCTTTTCATGAGATTAGGAGTTTATCAGCTAGATTATATACCGAGACTATGGGAACAGATTTTGCCAAAAAACTACTTGGTCATAAGTCAATTGAAATGACAGAAAAATATCAGGATGAAAGGAATAACGGTTGGGTTGAGTTATAATTTATAGTGAATGAATAGTGAATTATAGTGATAATGCATTTCTATTATATTGATAATTAACGATTAATTACAATGTCAACTAATACCGGCTTAGCTGAACGCTTCATCAACTTCCAACCAATGAAACCTAATAGCAAAGTAAACAACAGAAAACAATATTTGGCATACCTGGAACTAAACCAAGCAAACCTAATACACCGGCAGTTAACATCAATACTCGTGGATTATCGAACAGTTGACCTAACATCTGCTCACCGACGTCTTCATCAGTTGCTACGCGGGTAACAATCACGCCGGCGGCGGTAGAAATAATCAATGCCGGAATTTGCGCGACTAGGCCATCACCAATGGTTAATAGTGTGTAGATACTGGCTGATTCACCCAGCGTTAAGCCATGTTGCGCGACACCAACCACTAAACCACCAATGATATTGATAGCCATAATCATCAATCCGGCAATGGCATCGCCGCGTACAAATTTACTGGCGCCATCCATTGAACCATAGAAATCAGACTCTTGGGTTACTTCTTTACGTCGCGCTTTAGCTTCCGCTTCATCAATCAAACCGGCATTCAGATCAGCATCAATCGCCATCTGCTTACCTGGCATACCATCTAAAACAAAGCGTGCTCCGACTTCGGCTATACGACCAGCACCTTTAGTGATCACCATAAAGTTAATTAGGATCAGAATAATAAAGACCACTATGCCAATAGCAAAATTACCCCCCACCAGAAAATGGCCGAAGGATTCGACAACCTTGCCTGCCGCCGCTGATCCCGTGTGTCCTTCTAATAGAATAACTCTAGTTGAAGCCACATTGAGTGACAGCCGTAATAGCGTTGAAAATAGCAAAATGGTCGGAAATGCCGCAAATTCAAGGGTGCGCTTGGTAAACATGGCCACTAATAACACCATAATCGAGAGGGCAATATTAAAAGTGAACAACATATCTAGTAAAAAAGGCGGCAATGGCAAAACCATCATTGACAAAATTAATAGGATCAATATCGGTCCAGCTAAAATTTGCCATTGGGTATTTTTTAAGTCTTTAGGTAGACGCAATCGTGAGGCTAAGTTAGCCATGAGTATTATTATCTCCTGCAAAATCCAGTCCCTGAGGTACTGATACATTGGTTGGTTTCTTTGGTTTCAATCCGCCTTCTCGCTGCCAATGTCTGAGCTGATATACCCAGGCCAACACCTCTGCTACTGCGGCATAAAGTGTTGCCGGAATATGACCACCGACTTTGCTATGGCGATAGAGCGCTCTTGCCAGAGGGGGTGCCTCCAGCACTGGAATACGATTTTCTTCACCCAGTTGCTTAATATTTAATGCAATTAATCCCGCTCCTTTTACCAATACTTTTGGCGCTTGCATGGCTTGATTGTCATACTGTAATGCCACCGCATAGTGGGTCGGGTTGGTAATAATAACATCGGCTTTCGGCACATCAGCCATCATTCTGCGACGGGAAATCTCTCGCTGCTGCTGACGAATACGCGCTTTAATATGTGGATCACCTTCCTGCTGTTTGAACTCATCTTTAATTTCTTGGCGTGTCATTCTGAGTTTTTTCAAATGGCTGCGCAGCTGATAAATAAGATCAAAGCCCACTAAGGGAATAAGCATAAAAATGGCAATATAAGCGGCAAATATCATTAATTGCGTAGCTTGACTTAATGCCAAATGTCGTGGTTCAGTGACTAAGTGAAAAAAATGAGGAAGATTGACCCATAAAAAAAGAGTGATACCAATAGAAACTAACATTACTTTCAATAATGCTTTAAACAGCTCAGCCAATGCATTAATTGAAAATAGGCGTTTTAATCCAGTGATTGGATTTAATTTTTTCCAGTCAAATTTAATCGACTTAAAATTAATATGTATCCCACCAAAAAAACTAGGGGCAGCAAAGGCGATTAATACCAGTCCAGCTATAATCGGTAATAATGCGTTCAGGCCTATTTTAACCGACTCAAACACTAAATTAGGCAATAGCTGACTGTTATATAAAATATATTTATCAAAATAAAAAGTCTGTGAAAAAAGTGCATGCAGCTTTTGATAACAAGAATGGCCACAAATCCAAAATAGCGAAACACCAGCAATTAACATGAAAAAAGAACTTAATTCACGTGAACGAACAACCTGTCCCTCTTCCTTTGCTTTTTCCTTTTTTCTAGCGGTGGGTTCTTCGTTTTTTTCTAAATCACTCTCTTCTGCCACTCCCTTTTACCTCGTTGATATTCTTTTGACAAAGGAAAGGCGCTAAGCTTGCCATAATAAAATCAACTCAAAAGGGAAATAACAAAGAAAAAATAGTTATTATTTATGCTATTAAATAAAATGAAAAAATATAATAACCGAAATAGCGCTCATTTTGTCGCTATTATAACATGCTTAAATTACGGCTAATTAGCTATTGCTATTAATTTGCCACAATAGCGATGAACGATCGTGTTATCTATTTGCCCTGGTTTTTTCTTGATTTAAAAAATACGCTTTTCATGCCAATGTATAATTCATAGCTGAATAAAATCATTAATATTTCACATCTGAATAAAATGAATCTATACTTTTTAAACTACATAAATATTATTTGGTTAGGGATTATTATGAGAAAATTACTAGTAATTTGTAGCATAGGTTTATTCGCATTTATTATCACTGCTTGTTCAGAAGAAGAGAAAAAAATTGACTATATCGGGGCAACTGATACTTGTAAAACTTATTTCTCTGAAGTAGATTCCTTAGTTACTAAGGCATCTGAAAATCCACAAACTAAGGCTCAACTTGATTCAATCAAAAATCAGCTTGAAGATGGTAAAAAACAGATCGTTGCCCTGCCTAGAGATCAGCAAGATAAAGCTTGTCAGCAAGGCATTGAAGCGATGCGGCAGATAAAACAGTCGTTAAATATGAAGTAAACAATATTCTATCATCGCTTTATAAGAGATACATTGCTTATTTTACTTTGAATAATCTTGTATCTCTTTTATTTTCGCTGTCTATTTCATATTATCAATCAATTACCGTAAATGCCGCTGACTAGCTATTTTATCGCATTCATAATCCCAGGCTGGTCAATAATTCATCTACTTGAGTTTGCTGACTGTAATTTTCTTTCCGATCTGTCGTCAGTTGTGTTCCATTTAGTAATTCATTTGAACGATTTATCGACGATAAGGAATTGGCAATATCTGGCGTCATATTCTCTAATAAAACAGAGACAAGTTGCTGTTCGATTTCCTGGATTATTAAAGAGAGTTTTTTAATCACTTGTCCGGTTAAATCTTGAAAATCTTGGGCCATCATGATATCCAATAATTGCGCATTGATTTGACTATTGACTTGCGGTGACTGAGCCAGATACTGTCGCGTATCCGCCACCAACGATTTAGTCTCCGTTAATTCAATCGATAATTGCGCCCATTGATCCCAGCGTTGGGTTAACTGTTCTGCTTGTTGAATTAACCACTCTTGCTTAGGTTTGATTTGATCGAGACTATTAAGGGTTTTTTCTGCCGCTTGAAAAGTCATCTGGGCAATATAATCTAGGCGCTGTTGGGTATCCGGTATCACTTCTACCGCTCTGGATATATTTTTGTCTAAACCTAACTCACGTAATCCTTCATGAATAATGCGAGTCAACCGCCCAAGACGGTTAATGATTTCTAATTTATCGTTATGAGACTCTGGTTCTTCATCTTGCCTGTTGACCATATTACCTCCTTGTTTTATGCCATTTTTTGAATAATTTGTTCAATTTTCTGCTCAAGAATAGCAGCGGTAAAAGGTTTCACCACATAACCACTGGCACCGGCTTTTGAGGCAGCAATAATGTTTTCTTTTTTGGCTTCCGCAGTCACCATTAAAACCGGTAGCTTTGCCCACTTTTCCTGTTGGCGGATCGTTTCAAGTAATAATAAGCCATCCATATTTGGCATATTCCAGTCTGTAATAATAAAATCAAAATTATGCTTATTCATTTTAGCTAAAGCATCTTCACCATCTTCAGCCTCTTCGACATTATGAAATCCTGATTCTTTCAACAAATTACGTAATATTCTTCTCATCGTTGAGAAATCATCTACGATCAGAAACATTAATTCTTTATTTGTCATGGTTTAAAGAGCCCTATCTCACTTTCTATTTGTTGCAATTACCCTGCATAACGTTGCTCTAATTTATCGAGTAACAATCGACCAAGATCATTAATATCACCCACTTCATCTACCGCATTTAACTGCAATGCGACTTTTGGCATACCATAAACAACACAGCTTTTTTCATTCTGTGCGAAGGTATAAGCACCTGCTTGCCGCATTGCTAATAATCCCATAGCTCCATCATTTCCCATTCCAGTAAGAATCATGCCAATTGCCCGCTTTCCGGCGATTTGAGCAACGGAAAAAAATAAATTATCAACTGAAGGGCGATGATGGTTAACCATCTCTTGTTGATGCAAGACTATTTGGTAATATCGGCCGGTTTTAGTTAAAGCTAAATGAAAATTACCCGGCGCAATATAAACATGTCCAGCTAATAACTTTTCTCCCTGTTCTGCTTCTTTAACTTGCAGAAAACAGCAACGATTAAGACGTTCAGCAAAAGAGCGGCTGAAACCTGCTGGCATATGTTGCGCAACGACAATTGCCGGCATATTTTGCGGTAAACTTTGTAATAGGTGTCGAATGGCCTCAGTGCCACCCGTTGAGACACCAATCGCGATAATATCATTGGTAACTTGCGGTAAGGGCAGATTAAGTTTTGGATATTTCGCTGGTTGACGCATTTTTATAATATTTGCTTTTGCTGCCACCCTAATTTTGTCACTTAATAAGTTGGCATAAGCCGATACGCCTTGTTTGAAATTCAATGTTTGTTTGGTGACAAAATCTACCGCACCTAACTCCAAAGCACGTAATGTTGCCTGAGAACCATTGGTGGTTAAGGTTGAAACCATAATCACTGGCATCGGACGTAATCGCATGATTTTCTCTAAAAAAGAGAGTCCATCCATGCGTGGCATCTCAATATCCAATGTCAATACGTCTGGGTGTCGCTGTTTTATCATTTCTCGCGCAATATAGGGATCTGCCGCACAACCAACAACTTCCATGTCCGGTTGCTGATCCAGGATTTCTCGCATAATTTTGCGCATTAAAGCTGAATCATCAACACAAAGTACCTTTATTTTTTCCATCGCTGTATCTTCTGATTTTTCAATTGATAAATACTGCGCTCAACTAATTGATAATGGCTATTTTGTTGGCAAATATTTTCCGCGTGGCCGATCATCAATAGACCCTCTTTTTTTAATAGCGGTAAAAAGCGATCTAATAATTCCTGTTGCATTTTGCTTTCAAAATAGATCATCACATTACGACAAAAAATGACATCAAACTGGCCTTCTATTGGCCAATATTTGTCCTTAAGATTAATCTGCTGAAACTGTATTTGTTTACGTAATTCCTCATGGATACGTACATAGCCTTGATTGTCACCTTGACCTTTTAATAAAAAGGATTTTCTTAACTGAGCAGGAATAGCAGTTATCACTTCCTCAGCATAAATACCCTGTTGAGCAATCTGCAAAACTTGGTTATTAATATCACTCGCCACAATTTCCTTACGAAAAATGTGATCAGTTTTAATACTATTTAATACCATAGCAACAGAGTAAGCTTCTTCTCCAGTAGAAACCGCTGTACACCAAACCCGATAGACATCCTGTTTTTTGGCTTTAGCATGGTGCGCTTCACGAAAAAAGGCGGTTAAATTGGTGGTTAATGCATTGATAAAGTATTGCCATTCAGTACCTTGCTTATGCTGCATCAGTAAAGCGACATATTGTTCAAAGCTGGTTAATTGCAAGATTTTTAATCTTTTAAGCAATCTATTGTAAACCATCATTTTTTTTTGCTTTAGCAAAACAATACCAGTTTTTTGGTAAATAAGGTCACAAATCTGTTTAAACGCTTTATCACTTAATTGCCATTGCTGATGATGGCAATTGGCGGGCATCAATTTCATTTATTATCTGCCTGTAATAATTTCATTTTTACGGTTAAATGATTAAAGCAACGTTGTGGCAACTTAAATTTTGATACGATATTTATCAAGGTTTCAGTTTGTATCTCTAATGTCTCAACAACATGGCATGATTGCTCTACTAAGGTGGCATTTTGTTGGGTCATCTGTTCCATCTGCTCTATGCTGATAGCAACCTGCTTGATCTCCTGATTTTGCTCTTTGGTAGCTGCGGCAATTTCTTGCATAAGCTTGGTAACCTGTTTAACAGAAATGACTAATTCGTTAATGGTACTACCCGCATGATTGACCAATTCAGCCCCCATCGTGACACACTCAACAGATTCATCTATCAGGCTTTTTATCTCTTTCGCCGCCTCAGCACTACGTTGCGCTAATTCCCTGACCTCGGTAGCGACCACAGAAAAACCTCGCCCTTGTTCACCCGCTCTAGCTGCCTCTACCGCTGCATTTAACGCTAATATATTAGTTTGAAAAGCAATTCCATCAATTACGCTAATAATCGCCGCAATTTTTTGCGAACTTTGGGTAATACTGGTCATCGTATCCACCACTTTGCCCGTCAAACGTCCACTTTTAGTGGCCGTTTTTTCGGCTGAAATTGCCAGTTCATTAGCTTGTTGGGCATAATGGGCGTTTTGTTGAACAATGATGGTAAACTGCTCTACACCAGCAGCGGTCTGTTTTAAGTTAACCCCTTGCTGTTGAGTATGTTTTGCTAGGGCTATATTACCCGTTTTCACCGCTTGCATACCTGTTTGCATTTCACGGGTGTTAAATCTTACTGCCGCAACTGAGGTAATAATTGCTTCTCGCATTTCTGCAAACTTGGTAAAAATTTTACCCAATTCATCTTGCTCATTTTCGACTAGCGGCTTGTCTAAATAGCCATTAGCAATATCGATAAAACAATTTTTCATCATTTTAAAACGAGCTATTAATTTTTTTTGCAAATTAAAATGGGTTAATAGACAAGCGATAAAGACCGTAATCAGAGTAATAACCGACATAATCAAGGAAAATTGACTTGAATCTCGACTATACTTCGCTGCCTCACCAACTTCGCTGTTTATATGCTTAATATAAGTAAAATAACTATCTTCAAACCTTAATAAATGCCCTTCACTTGGCACTTGTAACGCCTGTTTAATATCTCGTTTATCTAGTAGTTTCTTTATCATATGAAGTGCATGATTCAGAGCCTGATAATCGCGTTCAATATCGGCGGTAATTTTTCCGCTTTTTTCTTGATAATATTGCTGTGACAACTGACTGAACTGGTGAAAATATTTTTCTGTGTCGGCTAATTGGTTATCAATTCTACTACTTAATATCGCCAATTTATCGGCTGGATAATTTGTTTGCATCCGCAACGTCAGTCGATTAAGGGTACTGCGTGCTTTAAGTAAATGATTCCAACTTAAGGTCAAAGCCTCTAATTTATCTATCTTGATATCTAAATGTTCAAAGTGAGATTGCTGCTGATGAAAGATATTAACCGCAGTTCCCCCAGTCACAAATTGCATAGTACAAAAAAAAAGCAGTAATAAGTGAAGACGGGTTGATACCCTTAGTGTTAATTTCATCCTTGTAGCCTTAATCCTTAATTCACTTTTCTTTGACAAATAACCCGTGTTTAAAACGCTGTCCAATTATCATCATGGGTTACTTTTTTCTTATCATCGATCGCTTCTGCTTCCGTCACGCCCTTAGCGAGATTTTCGATTGATTGATGATATGGTTCATCAGCATCTTCTTGGGGCAATTTAAATACCGAAACCAAGTCGGTTAAGATTTTAGTCTGGATCTCTAATTCCGCCGTGGCCGCACCAGACTGTTCAACCAATGAAGCATTATGTTGTAGTACATGATCCATTTCGTTGATAGCAATACTGACCTGATTAATACCTTTGCTCTGCTCATCGGAGGCGGAGGCAATTTCACCCATGATTTCTGTCACACTAACTACGGACTCAACAATTTTGCCCATTGTTTCACCCGCTTCTTCAGCCAATTTTGCGCCGCTTAGCGTACGACTAACTGAATTTTCAATTAAACCTTTAATCTCTTTCGCTGCATTTGCACTACGTTGGGCAAGATTACGAACCTCTTCGGCCACGACCGCAAAACCACGGCCATGTTCGCCAGCACGCGCAGCTTCCACCGCCGCATTAAGGGCTAATATATTGGTTTGAAAAGCAATCCCATCAATTACACTGGTAATATCAGCGATTTTTTGCGCACTTTCAGAAATACTTTTCATGGTGTCAACGACATTAGCCACAACTTGCCCCCCTTCCCAGGCAATTTCTGAGGCTGAATCAGCCAATTTATTGGCCTGAGTAGCATGTTCAGCATTCTGCTTAACGGTAATCGTTAACTCCTCCATACTGGCGGCTGTCTCTTCTAGAGCGGCAACCTGCTGCTCTGAACGAGTGGAAAGATCACTATTACCAGTTGCAATTTCACTTGTGCGAGCATAAATTTTGTCGGCAGAGCCAGAAACACTTTTGACTATTTGGATCAATTCATATTGCATATGTTTTAGTCCTGCCGCTAATCTCCCCATTTCATTGTTGCCATTAATTGCAATATGCGATGAGAGATCCCCTGCCGAAAAAGCTTTAATATTCATGAGTAATGAATTTAATGGATTAATCAATAAGCGATGGATCCCAAACCAACAGAGGATCAGCAATAGAATTAACGCTGACAGGACAACAAATAGGGTATAAACAGAATAACGATATGATACTTCTGAGTGACCAATAATTTCATCATACACCACTAAACTTTCGTTAAGATAGTGATCCAGTGCTTGTGAAAATTCTTGTTGATAAATCGATGTGGGTTGATCTGAAAAATCTTTTATTTGATCATTTTCTAATAAAAAAATCAGTGAATGTAATGACTCCATATAGCGGGTATAATTTTTTGATAAATCAGCCAGGATCTTCGGATCATGCAAAGATAATTTAGCGGTACGTTGATATTTATCGAAATACTCTCTTGCTTTGACTAAATTCAAACGAGCAGCTTCAATAATTTGTCCAACTGGTTCATCTATGGGTACCTTTTTCTTGGTTAATAAATAACTAACACCGGCTCGATTGAGTTGGATCCGGGCTTTTAGCAGATGAACCCAGCCCTCATTAAGTAATATTCGCTGATTACGCATTTGGGCTAATAAGGCTATTTCCTCTTTTTGATCTTTTAAATCAAAGAAAAAAAATGCCCCCGATGCCAATTGTAATATGCCAAACAGAAGTAATGTGATGATTAAACCTGTAATAATTTTCATTCTATTTAGCATATAAAAATTTCCATTTCATTAAGATAGATAAAATATCGTCCCTAGCAATAGAAACTTTATAGCAATAATTGATGGTTTTTTATTATTCTTTTTTAAAATGGTTAATTACTTTTTTTTACTGATATCACTAGAACATCATTAGATAAGTAAAATATTTTATTTTGTCAGTCGTTAACAAGTTATTTATTTTAACTTGAATAAATTTACTGCGCTATTTGCGCCTAGATTAATCAACAAAACAATTTATTTAATCATCGATATTTTGAATTAATGCCATTTCTTGACTATTAAGTAATTTTTCAATATTCACCAAAATCAACATCCGCTCATCTAACATTCCTAAGCCCATAAGATATTCAGCCGATAAGATGGTTGATATTTCAGGTGGTGGACAAATTTGTTCTGGCATTAGCGTTAATACGTCAGAAACCGCATCAACAACAATACCAATAATTCTTTGTGATAACATGACAATAATAACAACCGTACTATTATCATATATTACTTCAGACTGGGAAAACTTAATTCTTAAATCAATTATTGGAATAATGACGCCACGCAAGTGGTTGATTCCTTTGATAAAATCAGGCATATTAGCAATGCGAGTAACATGATGGTAACCACAAATTTCCTGTACTTTTAGAATATCAATACCATATTCCTCTTCACCTAAGGTGAAAATTAAATAACCTGTTCCTTGACGTTCAGTTTTGATATTGCTAAACCCACTTTGCTTAATCATCGTTAAATTCCTTGTTACCAATTATATTAATAATTTTGCCATTTAATCTATCTATTGTTGTCTTTTTATATAAGCCAATTGATAGAGTTCTTTAATATCAAGAATTAATGCTACACTACCATCGCCCATAATTGTGGCAGACGTGATCCCTTTAATCGGTTTAAAATTTGTTTCTATATTTTTTACCACTACCTGCTGCTGTCCTAATAAACTATCAACAAATAAAGCGTATTTTTTACCTGCATATTGAACTATGACAACAATGCCTTCATTAATCGCTTTTTTCCCTTGCGGAATATCCAGCACTTGATAGAGTTCAATTAGCGGAATATATTCATCCCAAACTAACAGTAATTTTTCATTATTACCTAACATAAAAATTTGTTCGGCTTTGGGTTGTAAAACACTGACTACTGCGTTAAGCGGTAAAATAAAAATTTCATCGCTAACCTGAACAGACATGGCCTCTAAAATAGCCAAGGTTAATGGCAAAAAAATATGGGTGGTAGTCCCTTTTCCTGCCTCAAAAGTTAATGTAATTTGGCCGCCCATTTCGTGAATATTCTGTTTTACAATATCCATGCCAACGCCACGACCAGAAACGTCAGTCACGCTTTCCGCCGTACTGAATCCCGGTGCAAAAATTAGCATGGCAATATCTTGATCGCTCATTTGATCGGATATTTCTAAACCAATACTTCGGGCTTTTTGTAAAATTTTTTCTCTATTTAAACCATTGTCATCATCACTAACGGTAATGCAGATATTGCCACCTTGGTGCTCAGCAGAAATCATTAATTGCCCCTCTTCTGCTTTTCCCCTTTGCCGTCTAACTTCGGGTAATTCAATCCCATGATCAAGGCTATTACGTACCAAATGGGTAAGTGGATCAATAATCTTCTCAATTAACCCTTTGTCTAATTCAGTGGTTTTGCCTTTAAGGGTTAAGGAAACTTTTTTATTGAGTTTTATTGCTAAATCATGAACCAAACGTGGAAAACGGTTAAAGACATAATCCATTGGCATCATACGAATTGACATCACTGAAAGCTGTAAATCACGCGAATTTCTAGCTAATTGATTAAGACAATCATGTAATGGATTATGACGATCATCTAATTGCTGGCTATGTTGCATCAACATAGATTGGGTAATAATCAATTCACCAACTAGATTAATAAGTTGATCAACTTTCTCCACCGCAACTCGAATGGTTGATGCCTCTGAGGGAGTAAAAGATCGATTTGACTCTATAGCAGCGATAGTTTTCGTGGCTGTTTTATCTACTGTAGTAAGTTGCTTATTTTCATCGATTAGCTGATTATGCTGACTTACCTCTTCTGCAATTGGATTTGCAATGGAAAAATGGATCTGTTGCTCATCAAGTAGAAAACACAGTACAGCAGTAATATCCTGTTGAGATTCAGCGGTTTGAAGTAAAACGGTTAATGTTGTTTGCTCAATTTGATGCTCAATCACCGTACCTAAGATATTTAATTCATCGAGAAGTAATGTGATCTCATGGGGCTTAAGATCAACCAATTTGATACTAAAATAAGTTTCCGCAGCTGTTTTAGCCGTCACCGCTTCTACTACAGATTTATCACTGGTCGGTATCAGCGTATAAAACAGGGCTTCAACTTGACTAAATAAATATTCATCAGGCAATTGTTCATTGCGATAAGCATTAAGCTGCGCTAATAAAATATCTTTAGCATTTAATAAGGCCTGAAGAATGTCGGCTGTTAACAATATCGTTTGGCTTCGTAACCCATCTAACACATTTTCCAAAATATGAGTGGTTTTTTGTAATTGACTAAAGCCAAATGTCGCAGCACCCCCTTTAACAGAATGCGCACAACGAAAAATAGCATTAAGCGCCTCACTATCAGCAGTATCAATATTAAGATGGAGCAATTTTTGCTCCATCTCATCTAATAGCTCTTCTGTCTCATCGAAAAATACTTGATAAAACGCACCTAGCTCCATGGCTATTTATCCTTTGGTTGAGCCAATATCACTTCGCTATGGTCAGTAGATAATACTGCTGTTGGTACTAAAGAAGGTGTTAACGAACTCTCTACCTGTTCGCTATTTTGTTCGCCAATCTCTTTTGTCGGCTGAGGTCGCTGATTTTCGTGAATAATGGCGGCTTCACTCTCTTTGTTTAACACCAAAATACTAATTCGTCGATTAGCTGCGGCTGCGGGATTATTTTCTAACGGCACCGTTGAAGCCATACCAACAACACGCATGATTTTATGTTCATCCAGACCACCACTAATTAATGTCCGGCGCGAAGAGTTTGCCCTGTCTGCCGACAATTCCCAGTTACTGTAACCATAGCCGCCTTTGGCATAAGCTGTACTATCGGTATGGCCAGCCAGACTAATCTTATTGGGATAATCATTTAATACCGGTGCCAACACATGCAGGATTTTTTGCATATTTTTATCAATTACCGCACTGCCGCTAGCAAACATAGGCCGATTTTCGCCATCAATTATTTGTATCTGCAATCCTTCATCCATTAAATCAATTAACAAATTAGGTTTTAGATCCTGTAAGCGCGGATCATTCATAATTAATAATTCAAGATCCTGTTGTAATTTTTTAAAGCGATCCTGTTCAGTCTCTGGCAGTTGGTTGGGCTCTTTGGGTAATGTATCACCCTCGCGATAAGTAATGTCTTTTCCGCCACCCGGTATAATATTTGTGACATCCCCACTCTTAGGACCATTATTTAATGAAACCTTAAGCGGTGTACGAAAATAATCAGCAATACGAATTAACTCTTGCGGGCTGGAAATGGATAAAATCCACATAACTAAAAAGAAAGCCATCATGGCAGTCATAAAATCCGCATAAGCGATTTTCCAGGAGCCGCCATGGTAATGACTGGATTTCTTACGTCGTTTTTTCTTGATAATGATGGTCGATTTTGCTGTTTTCATAATCAATCATCTTCAACATCAGCAGAATTAGTATGAGTCGGATTTTTCATGCTACGCACATGATCCTCTAATTCATTAAAAAAGGGTCTATCATCTAAAAATAGCGTTTTACGGCCAAATTCTACTGCAATTTGAGGTGCGTAACCGCTAATCGATGACAGTAAAGTGACTTTAATACATTCCATCATCTTAATTTGTTGATGGCTCTTTTGTCGCACCAAATTAGCTAACGGTGAAATAAAACCGTATGCAAGTAGAATACCCAGAAAAGTTCCTACCATCGCATTACCAATTAATATTCCCATCTCGCCTGCGGGTCTATCGGCAGAAGCAAGTGCATGCACGACCCCCATCACCGCAGCAACAATACCAAAAGCCGGCAATGAGTCTCCTAACATACTCAAACTCACTGCTGGGACTTCAGCCTCGTGCTCAAAAGTGGCAATTTCTTCATCCATTAATGCTTCAATTTCATGCGCATTCATATTACCAGTGATCATTAATCGCATATAGTCAGTTAAAAAACTCATTAAATGTGGATCACTTAATAACTTTGGATATTGAGAAAAAATGTCACTCTGTTCGGGATCTTCAATATCCCGCTCTAACGATAATACCCCCGCTTGACGCGACTTTGTTAACAAGCGAAATTGTAGTGCCATGAGATCCATATAAATTGATTTATTATAACGGGAGCTGGTAAGTAACCTTGGCAACACTCTTAATGTTGATTTAATCGCTTTACCATTATTAGCGACAATAAAACCGCCCAAACCAGCACCAAATATAATTAAAAACTCTGCGGGTTGATATAAAGCAGATAAGTGCCCCCCGACAAGTAAATAACCACCTAATACTGCTCCAATAACCACAAGATAGCCTAAGAATACAAGCACTTGATATTCCCTTTATTGATGATAATGAACTAGAGATCTGTATTCAAAGCAAGCATACTGACCTATTAAGAGCTATGGTAAACCTAAACCATAACTCTCTATTTTATTAATACAGTAGGTATGCTACTGAATTTGTCCCAATACTTGAGGATGAATATCGGCAAATTGACAAGAATGTTTACGTTTTTTAATCGCCCTTGAAGGGGGTTGGCATAAACTACAGGCAAAACTGTTCACCGGTTGATGGGCATGGGTAATAAAAGTTCCACCACAGCAGCGACAAGTTGATGGTTGCAACATGCCACTATCAACAAACCGAACTAACGTCCAGGCTCTGGTCAAAGCCAGTATGGGCGGGTTAGTTGACTCAGTGCCACATTGTTCCAGATACAAACGATAAGCCCGTACGATGGCATTTATTCCTCTATAATGACCACTGGTTAATAAGAAGCGATAAGCATTATAAAACATAGAAGAGTGAATATTTTGCTCCCAAGTCATAAACCAGTCGGTTGAGAATGGCAACATACCTTTAGGTGGGGGATTGCCTCGTAATTCCTTATATAACTTAATTAATCGCCCTCGGCTGAGTTGAGTTTCACTTTCCAACATTTGAAGACGTGCACCTAAATTAATTAAATCTATAGCTAAATGAATATCTTTTGCTTCTTGAACATAAGCACGCCTTTGGCGTGAGCATCGCGGCAAAGGCGCTCTATTTCTAGGCAATTCCCTTCTCGTCTTTTATACTCTGCTCTATGTACATCCCCAGACCTGCAAAACTGCTATTTCAATACGATGACGGATGGAACCTTTTCATCGAAAATAATCACGTAGATGAATGGCAACTACTCTCTGTCGAAAAGATGCTCGCCTGCAGCACCTGCGCTATGGGCGTTCGCCGTTATTGCTGTTCTTCACCTGAATGCTCTCATTCACGCTTCTTTTGTCAAACCTGTAAATCCAAAGCCTGCAGTGCGTGTGGCCTCAAAGGCACCGAACAGTGGATTGCCCAGCAGCGCCATATTTTGCCGGATTGCGAATGGCAACATATTACCCTCACTATGCCTCACCTACTTTGGCCTTTTTTTAACAATAACTGGTACTTGCTCAACCAACTCTTTCGCTGTGCAACCCGCGCCATGCTCAAACACGCCAAGCGCCAAGGCCTCGAAATTGGCATTTTTTGTGCGCTGCATACTTACGGTCGCCAACTCAATCAACATCCGCATATTCATTTATCCGTCACGCGTGGGGGACTCACTCAATATGACACCTGGAAACCGATTTTCTTTAAAAAGAAAGACGTTGAAAAGGTCTGGCGCAGTGCGGTCATTCGACTCCTTAGGGATAACTATTTTCAGTTACAACCCAATAAATTGCCTGGCTTCGGGCACATTCGCAATTATCAGACCTGGTGCCGTTACCTCAATGCCCAGTTTCAACGTTATTGGAAAGTACATTTTGCCAAAAAGACACGCGGGGCCTGGCATAATGTGAAATATCTGGGCCGTTATCTTAAACGTCCCCCTATCTCCGCTTCTCAATTGAAACACTACAGCGGCGGCACCGTGGTTCATCATTACTATGACCACCACAGCCAACAATACAGACGACAGACCTTATCCCAAGAAGAAATGATACGGCGTTATGTCAGTCATATCCCTGCGCGACATTTTAAGATGATCCGTTATTACGGTTTTTTAGCCAATCGCAAACGCGGGTGCTTATTACCGAAGGTGTATGAGGCGTTAGACATGATATCTCCTAATGTGCCTGAAAAACCTGGGTTTGGGGCCCTTATCAAAGGTTTTTTAAATACTGACCCGTACCAATGTATTTTATGTGGAAACCGATTGCGGTTTATGAGTGCGGAAAAAGGAATACACGCCGTCACTTTACTGTCAGAAAGGCGGGATAAAATGGTCAAAAAACGATGGTTACAAACCGCAGCCTAGGAGCAGTGTGCCTATTATTAGGCTTTTAGATGATAATTTAACCGAATTACTGTTCTCATGGTTAATCAACGAGAAAACTGTCAGAATTTAATAGAAATATTGAGTTCAAAACACCTCCATTAATGCCTTACTGTATTGATTGAGATTCCTAACCATGAACAATACTTTTACTCGCCATAATTATGCCCTTCTTTTTATCGATTTATCATTTTCCGATAATTGTTGGAACAAATGAGTAGATAACAAAATTCCAGTATGAATTTGTTGGAGATCATCAACACGAGACTCTTTAGTTAATTGTTCAATCGTTTCGCTATTCTTAAATCTAAAATTACAGATTAATTGGTTAGTCTCTGCTAATTTAACTAACTGTGGTAATGTCAAACTGAGCAATGAATCTGCTGTTTCCTCGGTAATACCTAATCGAAACATAGCGGAAGCTTTTTCTTCCTTAATAAGACGTTGTGCAAGTAATAAATAAGAAAGATTAATATCGTAAATTTGCTTCAATAAATCTGCTGTGTTCATATTTTTATACTCACTTATTTTATTTAATTAAATTCGCTGGTGTTAGGCTATAAAAGTACTTACCATTAATGGATAAAATCTCTTTTATTGGGGCACTAAAAATTGCTCTATAGATTTATTTCAAAACCAAAGTATTACAGTCATAACCTACTTCGATATTTTCAATTTGAATAAAAATTCACACTCAATAACCAGAATAACTTGCATGTTTATAGCTGATTCTTACGATTATTCAGTTGTGCTTAGGCTATTTAAATTTAAGGTTATGTTATATCAAAAATAGTCGGCTTTTATTATTAAACTCAATATTAATCTTTTATTTACTCAGAAAAATAGAATAATAACCAAGGTTATTTTATTAATTTAGTCAATTAATAAACATTAAAATAACCATTAATTAGCAATATTTCAAAATTAAAAACTAACATAAATTACAAATATAGATTATAAAACTATAAAAATAATCAAAAACCAAATAATGCATAAACAAACAACCAAAAAACAACATTTATCATTGTAAAATTTTTTTTTAAAAATTTGGTTTACGTTAAAGGCGATTAAAAATTATTTTATCTATACATATGAGCCATTCATAACGAAAATATCACTATTATTCAATATGTTATAAAATTAAAAATTCTAATTTAATAAATTTTTAGACAAAAAAATCACATTAGCGATCTTTCATATAAAAAATTACTTATTTTATGATAAAAAAATAGCTTATTTTTTTATTAAAAATATTTAATAAAATAAAAAACATATTTTTATATAGATATTCTTATTTATAATTTAGAATGTATAATATAAATAATAAAATGCATATTTTAAAAATTTAAAATATAATATTAAAATAATAATTTTTTTAGTAAACAATTTCCTACTAGATTGAGTTATAAATTATTTATTAAAATAATCATCAAGTTACTCAGTTTTAAAAATTCTTTAACTATAACAAGGATACTCAGTACAGAAATAATCCCTCGCTAAGAGTTATGAAGATTTTAATTTATATTTATTCACATTTTGGCATCACATAAGTCCCTGCGCCTGCCGTGCTCTCATTAAAAAACCAAATACCGGTAGGATATTCGGGTAACTCAATTAAATACATTATTCCCTCATTAAAAGGTTCAATTAAGCGAATAATACCTTCCCGCATCTGCTCACCATCAGTTTTTACTAAAACGCTATCATTGATCTTCATAAGCTATACCAAAAAAATTTACTACAAAAATAAAGAAGCCTGCCGCTTGCACGACAGGCTTCAAGAAATCCATTTATTTAACTAATCTTAAAGAGCAGTTACATTCGCTGCAGCTGGGCCTTTCGAACCATCTTCAATGGTAAATTCTACATTTTGCCCTTCAGCCAGGGTTTTGAATCCATTTCCTTGAATGGCAGAGAAGTGAACGAATACATCTTTGCTACCATCAGAAGGAGTGATGAAACCAAAGCCTTTAGATTCGTTAAACCACTTCACTTGACCCTTCATTTTGTCAGACATGTGCCTTTTCCTATATAACAAATAAACATTGCCGTTTTCGGCAGGTATACAAAAGCCTACATCACTATTTAATTCATGGAAGCACTCAGCAAGAAACGGTCGAAAGGCTATCAGGGATAACACTACTCATAACACATTAACTTAAATGTCGTAAATAAAATAGATCTGTTTATTAGGCTTCCTCCCATTAACGCACGAGTAGTTAATAATATCAATAGTTTTATGCTTTTGTTTAAGAAAAAAATTGAATTTTTTCAAGAATATTCTTCGTTAACCCAGTAAATTAATAAAAAAATCAAAATGATCTAAATAAATTCATAAATATAAATTTTTTTTCTGTTTAGGACAATTCCTAATCAATAAAGATTTTGCTTAAATAAAGAGAAAAACGGCGATGTCGATAACTCAAGCAATTTTATATGCTAGTCTCAAAGCTCAGATTCATCTATAAATCTAATCAATTAAGGTAAATATCATGGATATGATAAAAGTAATCCTGAATGAAAATCTCTGCCAAATAAATAAACAGCAAAACCGTAATAATAGACCTTATTTAAATTGGCAGTTCATCACTAGTCATCCCTATCTTTGTATAGGAATGATCATCGCTTACTTGCTGACAGCTATTCTAATCTATTATACACCCTACTTTGGGTTATACTGGACAATCGGCTTCACACTATTTTTCCTGCTATTGGCCGCAGCATTGCTGTTTGATATCAAACCAACATATCGTTTTAAGGATATTGGAATACTGGATTTACGGGTATGTTACAATGGTGAATGGTTTGTTACTGAAGAAGTATCAGATGCAGCTATTAACAAAATACTTACTGAACCAACTATCAATGATGCCATCAAAACCGAACTAAAACGTCTTATCAAACAAAAAAGCAAAATAACATTTTATGATATATATCTACTTGCCTACTCGCCTAATTCAATAAAGAACCACTCATAATTCATATATAAATCATATAATATCAGATAAATAGCTCATTTTTAATTCAATATGATTACAGTACAAACAAACAGTAAAAATATTATATTTTTAACATTGACAGTGGTCGAGGACATCGTTAGTATGCAGCCAGCTTTTTAGCTTGCTCAATTCCTCCATAGTTCAGTTGGTAGAACGGCGGACTGTTAATCCGTATGTCACTGGTTCGAGCCCAGTTGGAGGAGCCAAATACTAAAAGCCCGCAATTATGCGGGCTTTTGCTTTTAGTTTAATATGCGCATCAATTATGCCGCCATAACAAAATTTGCTTTTTTGTCCACTTCTTTGTAACCAATACAAAATGAGCTTCTCTTTGGGTCAATTTTAGAACTTTTACAATATAGGATTTGAATTTTTAAATTAGTAACCCTCTTTCTTGATTACCTTATAACCAAACAGTGATTATTTTCATTTTTATACTTTACAACTAAGATAAGCACCGCTATTATTCCGCTCGTTGTGAAGCACATGACCAATTCCTCCATAGTTCAGTTGGTAGAACGGCGGACTGTTAATCCGTATGTCACTGGTTCGAGCCCAGTTGGAGGAGCCAAATTTTAGCAAACCTGTCTAATAGACCGTTTTTTTGCCTTCAGTAGTAAATTAAATATATTAAAAATCCAACCTCTATGCTGACTATCAAGCAACATCTCGCTAGCAATCATATTGCTACATGCAAAGATTTAAATAACTCTTTTTGGTCTTTGACAAATTGACTTTCTGTCGATAACATTCACTGCACATCTCATGTTATTCCTCCATAGTTCAGTTGGTAGAACGGCGGACTGTTAATCCGTATGTCACTGGTTCGAGCCCAGTTGGAGGAGCCAAACCCTCTTAACTATACTTCTGTCATCAATTTTATAACTTCTTCCTTTGATAGCGGATTAATCTGCTTTTTAGTATAGCTATTTTGTTTTTTTCACTTTATCATTCCTATCTGACATGCTCACAACTCATCTTTATTCATTATCTACCTTTAAGATGGAGTCAATTTCATGACCCAAATTACGACAACTATTAAAATTCGCCGCCCAGACGACTGGCATGTTCATTTTAGAGATGATGATATATTAAAACTTGTTGTGCCTTATACTAGCCGATTTTTTGGCCGAGCAATAGTTATGCCAAACTTGGTACCTCCAATTACTGAAATTAATCAAGCAAAATCTTATCGAGAAAGGATCCTGAATGCGACTCCTGTAGAACATCCATTTACACCATTAATGACCTGCTATCTAACGGATACCACTGATGCAAAAATAGTTGAAGAAGGCTTTAAGCAAGAGGTATTTACTGCCTGTAAACTTTACCCAGCCTACGCAACAACTAACTCTAAATATGGGATATCAAAGATAGAAAATATCTATTCCGTTTTTGCCATAATGGAAAAAGTAGGTATGCCACTATTAGTGCACGGCGAAGTCACAAGCAGTGACATTGATATTTTTGATCGTGAAGCCTATTTTATTGATCAAACATTAGAGCCTATTAGAAAAGATTTTCCTAGTCTAAAAATTGTGTTTGAACACATTACCACTAAAGAGGCCGTTCAATATGTACTGGCTGGAAACGACAAGCTGGCTGCTACCATCACACCACAACATTTAATGTTTAATAGAAATCATATGTTAGTTGGTGGCATCAAACCTCACTTATATTGTTTACCTGTTCTGAAGCGCGACATCCATCAAAAAGCATTACGTGAGGCAATAACAACGGACTGTCAACGCTTTTTCCTTGGCACAGATAGTGCCCCCCATACCCAAAATAGAAAAGAGTCTGCTTGTGGCTGCGCTGGTGTTTTTAATGCACCTACTGCCCTTGCAGCCTATGCTAGCGTTTTTGATGAAATGAATGCTCTGGAAAAATTTGAAGCATTTTGTTCATTAAATGGCGCCAAATTTTATGGCTTACCCGTTAATGAAGGCTTTATTGAGCTTAAACGTAAAAAAAATATTATTGCTGACAAAATTTCCCAAGGTGAAAATCATTTAATTCCTTTTTTAGCAAATGAAGACGCTAATTGGGAAATCAATGTTCTATAATTATCTACTATAAAGTTATCATGGCTGTGGTCTATTATTAATCAATCAACCACAGCCATCTTATGATTTGTACGTAAAAAACCATTATTTCATTTAAAATAACACTGTTATCTAGGTTTATTTTGCTAATAATCTATTATTTATGAACAATATGACATCATGCATTCGTTAATCTTTTAGCCAAAATTTCTATAAAAAATAAACAATAAAACCAATAAAAATCCAGAAAGACAATGAATATACTTTCTGAAAAGTGTTATTAATAAAACTAAATTATATAAATAAACCAAATCAATTAATAAAGAATATTAAGCTAATATGGGTATTCAATTAAATACTTACTATGATATTTTAATTATATAACAGTAAGATATTTACAAATTTTTATCGCTATTTTTTATTGCACTTATGGTAAGTAACCCATAAGAAATTTATTGTTTATCTATTATTTAGACAAGGATGTTTTGTAATGAAAGTTTTAATTATTGACGAATGTTATTATACAAGATTAGGCATCAGTGAATATTTATCAAAAATCAATAAACTTCAGTTTATTAGTCAAGATAGTATTAAATCTGCCATAAATCATATTAATAATTTTTCTCCTGATGTTGTTTTAGCCAATTTAACACATTATTGTCACCATGCAGAATATTGTAATCAACTACAAACATTTATTGAAAAACTACATAATGTACGTTTCTATATTTATCTTGATTCTCCTTACCCCTTCACAAATCGGCCTATATTGCTAAAAAACCAATGTTTTATTATGTCAAAAAAAATATTAAATTACGTATTAGAGCGATTAATAGAAACTAATAGCATATTAAAAAACATCACTTATTTATCAAATGACAATGCATCAATTTTTAGTTATCAAGAGCAAAAAATTATCAAAAATTGGATGAATGCAGTGCCTAATCATGTCATTGCCAGAAAGCTTGGGATTAGTAATAGTACGGTTTATTCCCATAAAAGACACATTACTGAAAAAATTTTTGTTAATAATCGAATTGAACTTTTTTTTGTTTATAATATTTTTAAATATATTTATTCAAATGATTAAAATATTTCCTATTTACAAAAAGAATTTAATTTAATTATATTATTTATAATAGAATTAATTTTATTCATAACTCATATCAATTTTTTTGCTTTGTATTGATTTAAAATGAGTACGACCAATCATTCTCGTGCTCACTACCTTTTTATTTCATTTACACCAGATATCACTGATAGCATACCTCGATATATGATCTTCAATAAGTTACCACCAACTGTTAACAAGCAAGACCATATAAAATAGCAATACTTCACCTTCCTCAGCAAAAAATGTATAACAAACCACGCTAGAGCAAGCCAGTGATAAGTATTGAAGGGTAATTAAATATCCAGTTAAAGTTTTAGCTTTGCTAAAAAAAGTGTCACAATAGATAATATTGATATTAATACTGAC
The DNA here is from genome assembly GCF_004768525.1 of Arsenophonus nasoniae. Taxonomy (NCBI): domain Bacteria; kingdom Pseudomonadati; phylum Pseudomonadota; class Gammaproteobacteria; order Enterobacterales; family Morganellaceae; genus Arsenophonus; species Arsenophonus nasoniae. The sequence goes on along the minus strand of NZ_CP038613.1, from coordinate 1,397,641 downwards.
TAAACATAACACAGATGATAAAAGAATCGCCTTTTAAAATTTCATATTTACATCCCCAATATTGGTTAACATGGCTAGGAATTGGTCTGCTTTATTTACTGGTTCTACTACCTTATCCTGTTATCTATTGGCTAGGAACTCGCCTTGGACGCTTATCAAAATACTTTCTAAAAAAACGCCTACTGATTGCAAAACGTAATTTGGAACTCTGCTTCCTTACCATGAGTGCACAGCAACGCCAACAAATAATCAATAAAAATTTTGAATCAGTGGGTATGGGTATATTTGAAACGGGTATGGCGTGGTTCTGGTCTGATAAAAGAGTACAACGCTGGTTTACAATTAAGGGTCAGCATAATATTGAAAAAGTTCAGTTGACAGGGCAAGGGATCATCGTAATAGGCATTCATTTTCTAACCCTCGAATTAGGCGCGCGTATCTTTGGTATCTTAAATCCTGGTATTGGTGTTTATCGACCTAACGACAATCCGGTAATGGATTGGTTGCAAATTCGGGGACGATTGCGTTCTAATAAATTCATGCTTGATCGCAAAGATATAAAAGGCATGATACGCAATCTTAAACAAGGAGAAATTTTATGGTATGCACCAGATCACGATTATGGCCCAAGAAAGAGTGTTTTTGTGCCTTTTTTTACTGTTAAACATGCCGCTACCACCATAGGCACCCATATTCTAGCAAAGCTTGCTAATCCAGCTATGATACCTTTTACTCCCAGACGATTAGCAAACGCTAAAGGTTATGAATTAATCATTCAGCCAGCAATAACCCATTTTCCACAGCAAGATGAAATTTCTACCGCAACTTTTATGAATAAACTAATTGAAAAAGAGATTATGCAAGCACCTGAGCAATATATGTGGTTGCATCGTCGATTTAAAACAAGACCCGCAGGTATGCCATCGCTTTATGGCGATCTCGATAACATACACGATTAATAACTACCAGTGACTGTATTGTCAAACCAGTCACTAGAGTTATGAGACAATCTTTTTCACTAATCAGCTATTATTATATTAACTATCAATTAAATGCTAAAAAATCAACTAAACATGTAATTAAATGATAATTTTCTTAATTTTTAATCTCAAATTATATTTATTAGCCAAAATATGATAACAATCAGAAAATAAGTTTTTATCTTATTGATTTGAATAGTTTTTATATTTAACAATAATTTAATTTATAAAATTATTTTAATTACATCTTCTGGTTTTTAGTCGATATAAGGTAGGAAAAAGAATATTTTTGTCGACTTTTGTATAAAAAATGGTTTAAATACAAGTAATCATAATTTTCTAATAATATGATAAAAAATAATATTGCACGATATTAGATTAGCAGCGATATTTGAACTGAAAAAGATAATATTTATAACCGAAAACTATTTTTTAACTTTTAAAATTTTACTGGTAGATTTATTGATGGGGAATATTTAGATGCAACGCACTGTAATAAAAACTAAAACTTTCTTTGGACATCCCTATCCACTGAGTTCTCTCTTCTTAACTGAGATGTGGGAGCGTTTTTCATTTTACGGCGTGCGGCCACTATTGATCCTATTTATGAGCGCAACCTTATTACAAGGAGGAATGGGATTAACAATCGAGCAAGCATCAGCTATTGTCGGTATTTTTGCCGGTGGTGTTTATATCACTTCACTTCCTGGCGGATGGTTAGCTGATAACTGGCTTGGGCAACGTAAAGCGGTTTGGTATGGATCACTGATTATTGCATTAGGCCATCTATCCATCGCGTTTTCTGCAATCTGGGGTAATAGTCTATTTTTTATCGGATTATTATTCATTGTACTGGGAACCGGTTTATTTAAAACTTGTATTACTGTTATGGTTGGCACTTTGTATAGAAAAGATGATACGCGGCGTGACGGCGGATTTTCACTGTTCTATATGGGAATTAACATGGGCTCATTTATTGCACCGTTAATTATTGGACCACTATATGAAAAATACGGTTGGCATATCGGCTTTGGCCTCGGTGGAATTGGTATGCTGATAGCCCTACTTATCTTCCGATTTTATGCCGTTCCACAAATGCGTCGCTACAATAAAGAAACAGGTATTGCGGCGAGTTGGGAACAACCAACCGTTAAGCGTAAAAACGTCGGTAAATGGATCACATTAATAATGGTATTATTGGCTGCTATCGTGATACTTATTGCGACAGATATCGTGCCATTTAATGCTACCATTGTGGCCAAAAGTTTTGCTTATATCATTGCCACCTTTGTTAGCCTCTATTTTATTTATATGTTTTTCCTAACGGGATTAAATAAAAATGAGCGTATGCGTTTATTAGTCTGCCTTATTTTACTTATTTCAGCGACATTTTTCTGGTCAGCTTTTGAGCAAAAACCGACCTCATTCAACATTTTTGCTCGTGATTATACTGATCGCTATCTTACTAATGGCTTTGAAATTCCAACCATATGGTTTCAAGCAATTAATCCGCTGTTCATCATCATTCTTGCCCCTCTATTCAGTTGGTTATGGCCAACTATGGCTAAGCGCAATATAAATCCGACTAGTACCACTAAATTTGTTATTGGTATCTTATTTGCTGCTGCTGGATTTGCCATTATGATGGTAGCCGCAAACATAGTTATTACGCATAATATCAATGTTTCTCCCATTTGGTTGATTAGCAGTATGTTACTATTAACTTTAGGTGAATTATGTTTAAGTCCGATTGGGTTAGCAACAATGACATTACTGGCACCTAAAAAAATGCGCGGACAAGTGATGGGTCTTTGGTTTTGTGCTAGTGCGTTAGGTAATCTGGTTGCAGGAATTATGGCCGGAAATATCAATAAAGAACAATTACAGTCTATGCCAGCCCTCTTTTCCCAGGTTGCTATTGCATTAATGATTTGCGCTGCAGTATTGGCAATCTTAATTATTCCAATCAAGAAAATGCTCCAGAACGCCAATCAACAAACAAGTTAACTTAAATAATTATTTTCTTCCCCTTAGTAAAAATTAAGGGCATCTATTAGTAAAATATTCTTACAAAAGTAACTTATTCAATACAATGCTATTAATATCAAACAAGAAGCAAAATTTAACCTATTTTTCAGCATCAAAATAATAAACTAATCATTTGATAGCTAACAATATCAAGTTATATTACAGTATAAATAAGCCTCAAACGGCTTATATAACATGATAAAACAGCTATCATCTTTTTTAAATAAATCGTATTTATTGATGCTGACGCTATTTACAAGTTTAAAAGGCAATCACGATGACAATTGAATATGCAGTGATCAGTGGTGGATGTTTTTGGTGTACCGAAGCAATATTTAAAGAAGTAATTGGTGTCAAATCGGTTGAAAGCGGTTATACCGGTGGAACTGTAGAAAATCCTACTTATGCACAGGTTTGTTCCGGTAAAACAGGGCATGCAGAAGCGATTCGCGTCACTTTTGATCCACAACAAGTAAGCTATGATGAATTGCTGGCTATCCATTTCGCTACCCATGATCCAACTCAGTTAAACCGACAAGGCAATGATATTGGTAGCCAATATCGTTCCGCTATTTTCTTCACCTCTGAGCAACAAAGGCAGACTGCCAAAATAGCGATAACAGATGCTCAAAAAAACCATGCCGCACCAATAGTAACGACAGTGGAGCTTTTTGAAAAATGGTATCCAGCAGAAAAATATCATCAAAATTATTGGCAGAATGAAGGTCAACAAAACAGTTATTGTTTAGCCATAATCCCAGCCAAATTACAAAAACTACGCTCTCTGTTTGCCAAGCAGAGTCGATGACCATCATAAACAAACAGTTAACTTTTTACAAAAAAATAATTAATTTAGCGTAAGAGACTTTGCTACTATTTCTTTAGCCGCATTGACTCACTTTTTATAAACGCTTATTCATTTATTCGCTATTTATTATTAGATAAAAAATATCACTAACATTAGCTAATTATTATTTTTTATCTTTTAAAAAAACCATTTTATGGTCTGCTATCTTAGTTTTAACCCCTTAAGCGATCATGCAGTTTTTTTAAATCACCTCTAGGCTGTGTCCCTTAATTGCTTGAGCTATAGTATCCATCTGTTTCTACGATACTTTGAATTATGGCTCGCTACGATCTTTCTGATGAAGCATGGGCAATCATTGAGCCCTTGTTGCCAACCGTTTTGACATCTTCGCGGGTCGGTCGGCCGTGGGCAGAACATCGCAAAATCGTCAACGGCATGTTCTGGATACTGTGTTCAGGCGCCCCATGGCGTGATTTACCTGAACGTTACGGCCCATGGAAAACCGTTTATAACCGTTTCAACAGATGGTCAAAGGATGGAACTATTAACATTATTTTCAATAAGTTGCTTTCATTTCTTGATGCTCATGAACTGGTTGACTGGTCAGCCATTGCGCTGGATGGCAGTAATATTCGTGCTCTCAAATGTGCGGCTGGTGCTCAAAAAAACATCCCGATATTACCGACGATAACAGCTTGGGTCGCTCACGAGGTGGTTATGGCACCAAAATCCACATGGCGACTGACGGAAGCGGCATCCCGCTAAACATCGTACTGAGTGCTGGGCAGGCTCACGAAAGCCTGTTCGCGCTACGACTCCTGGACGGCATTGGCGTGCAACGCCAGAACGGCAGCATGAAGCGTCGTGGTCATACGGTACTGGCTGACAAAGCCTACTCTGGGAATGCGCTACGTAACGAGTTGAAAAGAAAAGGGATGAAAACGGTTATTCCCCGAAAATCAAATGAAAAACTGGCTTCAGATGGACGCTCGCAACTTGATCGTGATGCTTATCGCCATCGCAACGTTGTGGAAAGGTGTTTTGGCCGTTTAAAGGAATATCGCCGGATCGCTACACGTTATGAAAAAACGGCAAGAAACTATCTAGCAATGGTGAAACTGGGCTGCATTCGCTTGTTTTACCGCCGATTACGCAATTAAGGGACACAGCCTAGTTTTAACCTCTTTTTTTATAATATAATAGTTAATCTCATTATTCTTCATTTTATCAATTAGATTATCTAAATTTTTATCAACAATTTTCGTTTTAGGAGAATCATTGACCTCTTTTAAAAGTCTACTTATCGACATTCTTACTACATCCCTACCATTATCTGTATTACTACGCCCATTATGCGTCAAGTCATAATCATCTGGTTCATAGTTACTAGCAACACTATTTTTCACACTAACCAAATTATCAGGTAATACCGAAGTTTGACTAATATTACTAGGCTGTGTCCCTTAATTGCGTAATCGGCGGTAAAACAAGCGAATGCAGCCCAGTTTCACCATTGCTAGATAGTTTCTTGCCGTTTTTTCATAACGTGTAGCGATCCGGCGATATTCCTTTAAACGGCCAAAACACCTTTCCACAACGTTGCGATGGCGATAAGCATCACGATCAAGTTGCGAGCGTCCATCTGAAGCCAGTTTTTCATTTGATTTTCGGGGAATAACCGTTTTCATCCCTTTTCTTTTCAACTCGTTACGTAGCGCATTCCCAGAGTAGGCTTTGTCAGCCAGTACCGTATGACCACGACGCTTCATGCTGCCGTTCTGGCGTTGCACGCCAATGCCGTCCAGGAGTCGTAGCGCGAACAGGCTTTCGTGAGCCTGCCCAGCACTCAGTACGATGTTTAGCGGGATGCCGCTTCCGTCAGTCGCCATGTGGATTTTGGTGCCATAACCACCTCGTGAGCGACCCAAGCTGTTATCGTCGGTAATATCGGGATGTTTTTTTGAGCACCAGCCGCACATTTGAGAGCACGAATATTACTGCCATCCAGCGCAATGGCTGACCAGTCAACCAGTTCATGAGCATCAAGAAATGAAAGCAACTTATTGAAAATAATGTTAATAGTTCCATCCTTTGACCATCTGTTGAAACGGTTATAAACGGTTTTCCATGGGGCCGTAACGTTCAGGTAAATCACGCCATGGGGCGCCTGAACACAGTATCCAGAACATGCCGTTGACGATTTTGCGATGTTCTGCCCACGGCCGACCGACCCGCGAAGATGTCAAAATGGTTGGCAACAAGGGCTCAATGATTGCCCATGCTTCATCAGAAAGATCGTAGCGAGCCATAATTCAAAGTATCGTAGAAACAGATGGATACTATAGCTCAAGCAATTAAGGGACACAGCCTAGTTGTCGTATCTATAGAACGTAGCACGCTACGCGTGAGCGGCGCAGCGGTGCTGCTTCGGGGATGTTAATGAGTTGAGTACTGTTTTATACTCTGCAGTAGGTTAATTTTTTCAGGGATTCATCTCGATGGCTCGCAATAAATCTCCCAGAAAGCGTAAACCGGTTAAATCAGGCAGGCTGCCCGTCACTTCACGTGCCACAGCGCCTGTTTATCCGAAACGTTTTATGATCTCTCCCACCCGAAAATGATGATGACAGACCGCCTGAATTTTTTTATGACACCCTAAAGAAGCCATACGCCACTGCGTCCGACTCGGCCCCAATTTTTCTCGACACGCAGTATTACCCGCCGCTAGTCACGATTATCAGGGTTTTGAACAACGCCAAGACCAAGCCGATGACGCTGGATACGACTACACTGAGGGGTGAATAACTGAAAGTCTGCCTGCCGATGAATTCATCACCTATACGGAGCTAGGAATAATCCCTGTTTCCTTTGAACCCTGGGATAAACACACCGATAACTGGGCTGACGAATCTGACAATTTCTGTTTCTTTGGCAAGATGCCCATAAGGTAATTAAGTCAGATGTATATCCCTCGTCCTGCTAAACTACTTTTCACCATTGATGACGGTTGGAATAAATTCCTCGAAAAATACGGCGATAGCGTTAGTTCGTGGACGAGTTTATCTGTGGAGCGCATGCTTGCCTGCGGCACTTGTGCCATGGGTGTCCGGCGCTATTGTTGCGCTTCGTCTGATTGTTCTCACAGCCGTTTTTTCTGCCAAAGCTGTAAGTCAAAAGCCTGCAGTTCATGTGGCTTTAAAGCCACCGAGCAGTGGTTAGCACAGCAGGTTCATATTTTACCCGACTGCGACTGGCAACACATTACTTTCACCATGCCACATCTCCTTTGGCCTTTTTTTAACAATAACTGGCTGCTACTTAATGCTCTGTTTCGGGCAGCCACTGAGCTATGCTGCAGTTGGCTCGCAAACAGGGTATCGAAATTGGTATTTTCTGTGCCTTGCATACTTATGGCCGGCAACTCAATCAACATCCGCATGTTCATGTTTCCGTCACTCGAGGGGTTTGGATAGTAAACATAGTGTATGGCGAAAGCTGTTTTTCAAAAAAAGGATGTCGAAGAAATCTGGCGAGGGGCTGTTATCCGACTACTGCGTCACAGTTATGATTTAATTAACCCTGGCCTTCTTCCCGGTCTTGGCCATATCCGTGACAAAAAACATTGGCGGCGTTACTTGAGGGCGCAGTACGGACGTTATTGAAAGTGCACTTTGCTAAAACGAAAGGGCATGGCATAGTGTTAAGTACCTCGGTCGCTACCTTAAACGCCCACCGGTATCTGCGTCAAAACTGCGGCATTACCGAGGGGGTGCCGTTGTTCATCACTACCATGACCACCGAACTGGCCAGCATCGGCAGCAGACTCTGCCGCAGGAAGAGATGATTAGACGCTATATAAGCCATATTCCGGCCAGGCATTTTAAAATGGTGCGTTACTCTGGTTTTGTCGAATCGTAAACGGGAAAACTATTGCCGAAAGTGTATAAGGCACTTGAGATGACGGCACGTAAAACCGGAGAACCCAGGTTTTCTGTGCTGATGAAAGGATTTCTGCGTACCGATCCGTACAAATGTATTCTGTGTGGCGACAGGCTGCTTTTCACCGGGGCGCAAATGGGTAAAAAAGCAACGGAATTGTTGTCAGAAAGACTGTATAACCTGGAGAAAAAGCGATGGTTACGCAGCTAAACGCAGGATCAATGTGTCTAAAATAAGGAAATCAGGTTAGAAATTACACTCTCTGAGGAAATGTTAACTGGCACTAAACACAATAAATCGATCCCCATCTCCTTTTTGCAATAAGGGATGGCTTTTGCTACTCACTTTAAAAGCGATTCAATTTCCTAACCATGAACTATCGCTTGATAATCGAGTATAACTATGTTTAGAGCCAATACCGAAATTATTCATACTTCACCTAATAGAAATTAATGATTAATAAATATAATGAAAGCAAAAAATCTATCCTACTTCTTATTAAGCTAAAACAAAAATTCGCTTAATAAAACCTATAGCCTTTATAAACCAGCTTCTTCTTTTAACAACATAGAAGCTTTAAGCTAAGATAAAAATAAAGGTTCTGTCGCATTAAAATAGATACCAAATAAAAGTATTAGCTGCTTACTATACTTTAGTATCAGTTGCTTGAAAAAATTGAAGCAATTTTTTAATGGAACAGAACCAAACAAAAATTATTTTTTAAATGATATTTTATTGACGAATCGTAAACTTACAATTCTCTGGCGCGGTTTTTTCACATACTTTATAAATAAGTCCAAAAGGTCCAGCTTCTTCTTTCCATAAATTACCGACAGTTTGGATAGTAAACTCTTTTTCATTCTTTGGTGTGAAACGCATATCAAGAGTTTTATCAACACCAACACGATAAGTACAATACTGAAATTTTATAGGCGCTGACTGACTTTCGGCAATTGCAAGTCCACCCTCAAAAGATTGTACCGTAGTTTTTTCTGCAATAATGCCTTGCAGCACACCAAGCCAATTTCCATCTACTCCATTTGCATGGAAAATACCATTACTACTTTCAATTTTATTTAATGCCGGACAATTTTCAGTGGCCTGAGATGTTAGACTGAAGCCAATCAATGATGCTGCTATTATGAGAGTTATTAATTTTTTCATGTCAAACGCTCCTTATTTATACATTAGTACAAACTACTATTTATATATTTACGTAGATCATGATTTGCATATTTATATAAATTATTATTTATATACTTACACAAGACATTATTTGTATAACAAAAATTACATTAATACAAAATTATATTAAGTAAGATATAACCTTATTAATTTACACTTACCACCATTTATAAAATATTCTATAGCATTAAGATAATTTAGCGTTATTAAATTATTTTTATTCCGTAATTTGTTGATAAAATAGTTGTCTGTATTATTTTTTAATTTTTTTAATATATATATTATCGCGTAAAATAATATTATTTTTTTATGCTAATCACTTATTAACTCTTTAAGTTGAATAAATCCAATAACAAATGCTACCCGAAGTAGCAGCGAGAGTTAAGTACTCAATTATTAATTATTAGAGAAAATACTTAACGTCAAAACTAGTTAGTAAAAAATAAATGAATCGAGTAATTTCTGGTTAAATACCTATTAAGCTAACAATAAAGTAATATTATCTTTAAGTTATAACAAATACTAATAACAAAATAAGAGACTTTATAATTAGCTAAAAAGAAAATAAAATTCGAATTTTATAAAAAATAACTAGCAAAACATACTCTTTCGTGATGAATATTAATAAAAGTAGTGTTAATCCCGCTGCCTCTAATCTTACCTAATCAACAAAAAGTTTATTTTTTAATGCTTGCTGCATGCTCTTTTCAAAGTCATCCCAATGACATAAGCCATTTCCATCAATCGGGCAATTTTTAAGCGCTAGAGTTACCTGTTTTGGCGGGTTACTCCATGTCAAAGCCGTCCCATTGCGCAATTGATTTATTGATTGATAAATATATTCAACTTTTAGGTAATCTTTATTCATTTTCTTACTATGCCAACGTTGAAACACTAATTTCCCACCAATTGGGTTTTTTCATATTGTTCAGATAATTGATAAGGGGCGAAATCCAGAGCAGACATTACTGACGCGATATTTGAATCATGACCAAACATAATAAGTAATTTTGAACCTGCAATTTTGCGTGGTTGAACAAAATACAAATCAATATATTCTAATAAAGGTTTAGCTATGTTACTAGCAACTATTTTAGTTTTATATGCAACTGCATGATAGCCATTTCTAATTTTATTAAGTGTTTTCCATTGCTCTGGTGTACTAATTGTTCCCCAAGCAACATCTTTGGTAGCAAATCCTTCGTAATACTGAAGATCAAATACATCTACAACGTTCGCTGCTAATCCTAATGGACCAAACACAAAGGGTTCTTTACCTGCACTAATATTCATTGTGTTTGGATAGCTAACAAGATCACACAATTTATCTTTTTTACATAGCGTTGAATTCTTAAAATCCAATATTGTTGACACTTGTTTATAAGCTTCAGCTAAATCCAAATATGCTAATTTTTCTGCCATAGCGCTTTCGGCTTGTCGCTTAAATTCTGCACTATCATCAGTGATAACTGTAGCAAAAATAGTATCAAACTCTCCGTCATTCATATCTGAACGATAAAAAGTTTTAACCAAGCAATCAGGAAAAGCGCCTGTAATAAAAGATTCTGCTGTAGCAATAGTACGTTGTTGATTGTTTGCATATACATAGACATTATTTGAATCTGGACATTTATCTTGACGCAATAGCCCCATTCTATCAAACCATGATCTAAAGTAGTTTCCTAAATAAATCTCTAATTGGCGACCTTTAGTCGTAAGATTTCCATTGTTTGTATGCCAAATAGGCCAAGCTTTATTCGTTGCACGAGTTAATATATTTTCATATATGATTGGTGCTCTCACATTATGTCTACTTAAAATTAATACCTGAGTCAATTCATAATCTTATGATTGTTCTAAAGAATAAGTTACTGGTGGCATTAAAATAAAAAGAAAGCATAACGTTAATATTTTTTTCATTTTTTAACGCTCCTTTAAAGTTCATTATAATTTATTTTATTAATAAAATTTTATTTAAGCGAAGTCAATTAAAAAAATTCATTTATAATAAAATTCAAATTTCTATTGTATTGAGGAATATTTGTTAACCATCACATGAAATAAGACGACATTTGACAATATATTTTCTAATAATTAATTTTTCTTATCTTATCAATACGAAATTTATTAGCACACTTAATATTTATTTAGTATTCGATAACTCTTTACATACCTCTGGCAAACGTATATTGCAATAATAATCAGAATAATATACTAATTAAATAAATATATTAGTAAAAAAAACCAAAATAGTTATCTAATTATTATAATTTAATTATAGAAATTTATATTGCCAAAATAAAATTCTTTAAAATAGCTAGCGTTATATAAAATAAACATTTGCAATTATTAAATTAATAAAATCTCACTTTTGAATAATAACAAAAAAAAAGCCAGCATCGCCAAAATGACTGGCTCTAAACACACAAGGAAAAATAATATTTTTAAAAATATTAGTATTTTTAAATAGTATTTATTTTAATAAGCTTATAATCATATAATTCATTATTAAGAGATAAAAATTGGATATTTACAAATAAATAATAAAAAACATTACTAATAAACACATTAAAATAATAAAAATATTTATTTTTAACTTAAATGAAAATTAATTAGAAAACCCAAACAATAATTCTGTTTTATTAAGCTTAATAGATTATACTCAGCATGAATAGATATCCTTCTTAAACCAACAATTCTTACTATAAAATGATCTAATAAAATTCTCAACTAGCCATTTTATCAAGTAATTAGTGGCTTTAATTATTTTTATCTCTATGTGCTAACTATTATTAAATTTTTACTAAAAAACGCTCATATTACTCAAATCTAAAATATAATAAAACTGATAAAATAGTAATAATCCCTAAAGTGTTGGCGCAAATTATGACATAACAAATAATAATTATTCATATTAAAGCGATTTTTTATTGTTTAAACGCTTTGGTAAAAAATTATTTTAATAAAATATCTGCCGATAAATTTTCTAATTAGAGTAAACATAAAAATACCGATAAACAGAAAAATCATAGCTTAGAAAAGCTGACAATTTAACACTACTAACAATGTTGGTACAATATTGCCTAAGCGTGTTAGCCTTACATTTTTCATTGTCCTCAAGTTCAGTAAAATTAAATACATCAAACAATAGATATAAAAAGAAAATATAACTCTTAGTTAAAGTAATCATTATAAATTAAACCAAAACAAAATTCATAGAATAAATCATACCTAAAATAGACACATAAAAAAAATTGATATAAACGATCAATACTTGCATATATGATAGACTTAAACTATTGTAATGCAGTTATCGATCGTTTATATCAATAATTTACGTAGTATTTATATTTAAATAAGAATTTCTATGATAAGATTTCTCGTTTTTAATATTAATGCTTCTATTTTACAACTCAATAATCATAAAAATATCACAACTCACTTTAAAAGAGTAAGTGATTTTTAAACAATAAAATGCCAAAATAAATAAGTAAATTTTGAGATTAAATATCGTTTCTAGCGTGATAGTAAAAAGTTATTTTTAATTTATAAAAAAATACACTCATGAGTCACTTTTGCCGATATTTAATTACTAAATAATTTTTCTGTGTACTGCTGACACACTTTGCTTCGTTGTCCTTTCTCATTAAAATATCTATCAATATAGCATTTCCTCTCTTTTATGTCGCAAAATACCCCGTTATCAAATGTAAAGGCCGTTTTATCAAATAAACCTTGAGACAATAAGCGATTAGCTTGTTTTTTACCTAAATATTTTTCTGTTAAACTGACTGAAACTCCTGTAATACTATCAACACATATGTATCTATCACATAGTACACTAGGTTCTGGTGAAATGAGCAATTTGGATGAGATAGCTAAAGTAAAAGCTGAATAGAAAAACAAAATGACACTTAATAACAATAATATAAATTTATTCATAAAAATATTCATCATTTAACCTTTACCTAAAAAATAAAAAGTATCCAACACAAAACTGATAAAACGAAACATAAATCTTTATTCTACATTTGCCGAGTAAAAATAGACATTTTAAGCAACATAAATAATTATTTAGCTTAAATATAATAAAACATTGTTACAATTAACCTATTGAGTTAAGGTAATTTAATTATGTGTTAAGTATAAAATACTCTACAAATGATAAAATTATCGCTTTAACAATTTTGTATAGATTATCAATTAATTACCTGATAGTCATAATAAAATTATTATTCATTATAATACTTGTCAAAATTAACGCTATAGGCATCATTTTCGCACCAAGATAGTGTTAATATCATCTCATCGTAATCTTTTACCTTTGCTATTTTTATAATCGTAAACCAATAATTATAAAATATAGAAAATGATGCTATAAAATCTAACTCATGAAAAATAAGAGGAAAAATTACTATAAAAAAATACTACAATTAGTTAAAGTAAGCATAGTTAACACATTCTGATTAAATACCTCTATATAACAAAGTTATAACATTAGATACAGAACGGTTTTGTTGCAGATTACTAAACTTTTGTCGCTAAATCTTTTAGCGAAAATAATAAAGAAATTAGAATATTATGTTATTTTTGTGTTAATTGAATGGTAAATCAATTAACAAGCGGGCTAACTATCAGGGTATATTATGAATACATCCATTATCTATACCGAATCTTCGATGAATTTTGGTGGCCAAGAAGCTCAGGCTTTATTACAAATGAAAGGGTTAATTCATCGAGGCTTCAACGTAACTTTAGCTTGCCATATAGACAGTCAAATTGCACATGAAGCAAAAAAAAATAACATTCCAATCTATCATGTTGCATTTATTAATAGTGCTCACCCTGCTTCAATCATGCGCCTACGCAAACTACTACGTCAACAACAAACAATTTTAGCCATTTGCCACAGTGGACATGATGCGAATAACCTTGCCATCGCTGTAAAAACACTAGCTAAGAAACAGCGGCCATGTGTATTGAGACAAAAAACCTATCTGTCAGGTAAAATAAAAGCCTTCAGTATGAATTACTTATTTGATTACGTCATTGTCCCCAGCGAACCAATGCGAGAAACATTATTGCAAAGTGGTTGTATGCCACAAAAGGTGAAGGTTGTTCATCCTGGTTTTGATTTTTCTAAAATGGTTGCCGAAAAACAAACCCCTATCGCTGATAATATTTTAACTTGGATAAAAGAGGGAACAGCCCCAATCATAATTCAAGTTGGTATGCTAAGAGAAGAGAAAGGACATGATATTGTTTTAGCGGCACTCGCCCAATTAAAACGGCAAGGCCGTTCATTTCGCTATTTAATTATTGGCGATGGCGCTTGTAAAGCTAAATTAAGGAAAAAAATTATCGACTATAATTTAGAGCCTGAAACATTGCTCGCCGGTATAGTTTTTCCTTCTTCCTCAATATATTCATATGCATCTTTAACAGTGATTCCTTCTAATAAGGAAGCATTTGGTATGGTAGCAGTTGAATCACTTTTCTTTGCTGTGCCGGTGTTTGCTAGTAATGTGGGTGGGCTACCTGATATTATCCAGGATAAAAGTAATGGACTATTATTGCCACCATCTGATATCAACAATTGGATAGCAGCTATTGATGATTTTCTACAGCAACCTAAAAAATATCAAGAAATGGCCCTACGCGGACAACTTCAAGTAACTAAGAAATTTTCAATCGAGTCATGCTTATTGCGTTTATTACAAATTGGCAAAGTGTATGATATTAATTTACATAATAAAACTAATCAGGAACGATCAAATAATTAGCTAAAGTCATGTGTTGATAGACTAAAAAATTCTGTTACTGATAGATAATTTATTAAGTGATGCTGATAACTAACAGTATCTGTCTTCTAACCACACGAATTATTAGTGTTCATTCTTTTTTATATAACTATTTGTTTGATTAATAAAATTACCATTTATGCAGTATATTAAATACTTGCTATTATGCTAATAATTGAGTAAAAATAATTTACTACCTATTAATCTATGATTTTATTAATATAATGAATGCGATAACTATTCCTATTCTTATGTACCATCATGTTAGCCCGTCTCCTGGGTTAGTTACTTTATCCCCAAAAACTTTCACACAACAGATGACATGGCTAGCTAATAGTGGCTGGAAAACCCTTTCTACAAAAGAATTAGAGCAATTTTATCAGGGTAAACCTTTTCCACGTAAGAGTGTCATGATCACTTTTGATGATGGTTATTTGGACAATTGGGTTTACGCTTTTCCTGTATTAGAACAATTGCAGCTTAAAGCCAGTATTTTTCTCATTACCAAAGATATTGGTAATGGTAAGGTTAGAAAATTATCTAATATCGGATATTCACACCGTGAATGTGAAATAAAGATCGGTAACGGCCAAGCCGATGATGTTATGCTGAGATGGTCAGAAATTGAACACATGCAAGCGAGTGAATTAATCGAATTTCATAATCACACATATTCACATTTACGTTGGGATCAATTAGAAACTAATATTGAAAGACGTCATGCAGCATTAATTGCAGATATTGAACAATGCCGTAATATACTTATCAAACAACTTGGTTATTGCAGTCAGCACTTATGTTGGCCACAAGGATTTTATACTCGAGACTACGCAAAAATTGCAAAAGAACTGGGATTTAATTATCTCTATACGACAGAGCGTCGTATGAATAGGGCTTGCCAACCAGAAACTTGGCGATTAGGACGAATTAGTACCAAAGAAAGAGAAGATACACAGTGGCTAAAACGTCGTCTTTTCTATTACACTACGCCAGTTGTCTCTTCACTTTATGCTTTACATAAAGGAGTTAGATATACTTAACTGGATAAACACAATTTACCTTAAGCAAATAGCCTGTGTTAGATAAAAGTATTGTTTGCCATTATTCTAAATAATTTTTATTTGCGAGTACGGCTTTCTAATTGAATAGTTAAGTTTTCAATGCGCTCGGCCATTTCTTTAGTTAATTTGGTTAATTCTGTATTTTGTTGAAGTAATGCAAATAACTGTTCAGTATTATATTCCGCAATAGCTTGCCTTTGCGCCATTGCTTCAGCTAAATCTTCTCGATGTTGAGCATCAGCAATCGCATGTGCTTGATCACGTTCAGATTGCCGAGTTTGAGCAAGTAATATTAACGGGGCCGCATAGGCTGCTTGCAGACTAAAAGTTAAATTAAGTAAAATAAACGGATAGGGATCAAATTTAGTTATCCCAGTTATATTAATGTAGATCCATGCAGTAACAACAATAGTTTGCCCAATTAAAAAACCTGGGGTGCCAAAAAAACGCGCAAACGATTCTGCCTTAAGAGCAAACCATTCATCACCAAATGTATGACTTAGGCCTTTTAGCGGCTGATAAAAGCGAAATTTTTTATGTTCCGACATAACTACCTACTCCCCTATGATAAAAACCATTCTAATTATCGGTTTGCAAATCGAGTTTAAAATTAAAAACAATAAAATTAACAACTACAATATAGAAAGAAAGTATAAACCAATTTTATCTCAATGTAGAAACAGTGCTAACTACTCTGATTATTCTTTTATTAAGCTAATCTAATTTATTATCAATCTGGTATTTAAAATCCATTTCCGTTATTTGATAAACATTAATTTAATTGTTGCTAACTCAGAAATGCTATTCACAATCGACATGATATTACCCGTCCTGGGGGAAATAAAAATACCAATGTTAATTAAATAAAAAAACACAAAAATTTATGTCAAAAAAATAAATTTATTGACAATATAATTTCACTTCATTGTTAATCTTTGGTGACCGCATGAAAATAAAATATAAATATTTAATTAATATATTAAAGTGTAAAGAATGATATTCGTTATAACATAACTTTTTTTTAATAAAAATTAATTCGTTTATTAAAAAATAAAAGAATATCATTCATTTTGAATACACATAAAGTAAAAGTACTTTATTTTTTACAAAACAATGGAGCAATTTATATGAATCAACAAAATGATATATGTTTAAATACCGCAGAATGGATCAAAGATGCTGCCTATCAAATTGGTATGCGCGTAAGATGGAATAATGCTATTTGGCAAGCAAAATGGTGGATAAAAGGCACTGAACCAGGATATCCTGAGCCAGGCAGCGGTGAATTACCTTGGGAAAAAATAAAAAATTGTGATGCTGATTTATGTTATACAGCTGCAACATGGATAAAAGAGGCCGCTTACCAAATCGGATCTCAAGTCAAATGGAATAAAGCTGTTTGGGAAGCAAAATGGTGGAGCAAAGGTATTGAACGTAGCACGCTACGCGTGAGCGGCGCAGCGGTGCTGCTTCGGGGATGTTAATGAGTTGAGTACTGTTTTATACTCTGCAGTAGGTTAATTTTTTTCAGGGATTCATCTCGATGGCTCGCAATAAATCTCCCAGAAAGCGTAAACCGGTTAAATCAGGCAGGCTGCCCGTCACTTCACGTGCCACAGCGCCTGTTTATCCGAAACGTTTTATGATCTCTCTCCCACCCGAAAATGATGATGACAGACCGCCTGAATTTTTTTATGACACCCTAAAAGAAGCCATACGCCACTGCGTCCGACTCGGCCCCCAATTTTTTCTCGACACGCAGTATTACCCGCCGCTAGTCACGATTATCAGGGGTTTTGAACAACGCCAAGACCAAGCCGATGACGCTGGATACGACTACACTGAGGGGGGAATAACTGAAAGTCTGCCTGCCGATGAATTCATCACCTATACGGAGCTAGGAATAATCCCTGTTTCCTTTGAACCCTGGGATAAACACACCGATAACTGGGCTGACGAATCTGACAATTTCTGTTTCTTTGGCAAGATGCCCATAAGGTAATTGAGTCAGATGTATATCCCTCGTCCTGCTAAACTACTTTTCACCATTGATGACGGTTGGAATAAATTCCTCGAAAAATACGGCGATAGCGTTAGTTCGTGGACGAGTTTATCTGTGGAGCGCATGCTTGCCTGCGGCACTTGTGCCATGGGTGTCCGGCGCTATTGTTGCGCTTCGTCTGATTGTTCTCACAGCCGTTTTTTCTGCCAAAGCTGTAAGTCAAAAGCCTGCAGTTCATGTGGCTTTAAAGCCACCGAGCAGTGGTTAGCACAGCAGGTTCATATTTTACCCGACTGCGACTGGCAACACATTACTTTCACCATGCCACATCTCCTTTGGCCTTTTTTTAACAATAACTGGCCGCTACTTAATGCTCTGTTTCGGGCAGCCACTCGAGCTATGCTGCAGTTGGCTGTCAACGATCACCGAAAACTGATCCACTTTTTATCTAAATCCGATCAATCAAAATTGATCCACTGTTTTACTCAGTTATTGCTCCTGAGCGCCGCTTATCTTTCAATCGGTAGCTTTCACCGCTTAATTGCAGTACATGCGAATGATGAAGTAAACGATCAAGCATAGCGGCAGTTAATGTTGCGTCATCAGCAAAAGCACTTGGCCATTGCCCAAATGATAGGTTACTCGTCAATATGACACTGCCATGCTCATAACGCTTGGCAATCACATTGAAAAACAGGTTTGCTTCTTCTCGCCCAAACGGCAGGTATCCAATCTCATCGATAATCAACAACTTCGGGGCCATCACCGAACGTGATAGATATTGTTTGAGCTTATTTTGTCGTTTGGCAGTTGAGAGTTGCAACATCAGTTCAGCTGCCGTGGTAAAGCGGGTTTTCTTCTTGGCCTGTACTGCTTTTAATCCTAACCCAATAGCTAAATGCGTTTTGCCTACACCGCTTGGGCCAAGCAACACGACATTTTCATTACGTTCAATAAACGTTAATGCGCTTAATTCCTGTATGTGTTGTTTGGGGATCCCCGTTGCAAACTTAAAATCGAACGTATTAAGTTCTTTATGTGCTGGGAATCCTGCCATCCGACTCAAAAGATTACGAGTTCGTTCATCTCGTTGTTGTTGCTCACATTTTAACAGGGACAGTAAAAACTCTCCGTAGCTTTTGTCTTGGGCAATGCATTTTTCGGCAAGTGATGACCAATGAGTCGGAATAGAATTTAATTTCAATGACTCACACAGGTGTTCAATTTGTTCATGCAATAACATGTTCACCTCCCAGTAATGCTTCGTATACGCTGATTGAGTGTTGCAAACTGACAGATTCAAGGGGCGGTACGATAGGGATATTAAGCGTATTAGTCTGTGGGATAGATTGGCAAACCCTTGCTGGTAAGGGTAGAAGAGACTTCACTTCCTTAGCTAATCTATCTGCTGGCTTCTCTAACGTTGTTCCATGAATTCGCTGATGGGCAACGCGTTGTAACCATGGACCCACTTTTGCATTAGCTATTTCAATATCCAGTTCAAGATTATGAGCACGAAGGTCGGTGTTTAATGGCACGATAAAGCTGTTTTAAATAGTGGTTAAAGCGCTCTACTTTCCCTTTCGTTTTGCCCTGTAGGGCTTGCAAGCCTTCAATTTAAACCCGTAATCTTTCGACATTTGAAGCATTTCGACATGTAATTTATGATCACCTTCTGCATAAGCATCCCGTTCGATGATGAGGGATTTTGCGTTATCACACAATACTTCCTGTGGTACACCACCAAAGTAGTCGAAAGCTTCTCTTAAACCTTGCTGCCACGATTCTGCTCGTTCATTATCAAAGAACTTTACATAACTCGCACGCGAATAGCCTAGCGTTGCAACAAACGCTTTCAGCGATTTTTTTACCTCGCCGGATGCTGGTGAAGTCGATTTGCATTTGTTGACCTGGCTGTGTTTCAAAACGGACGACTACTTCGGGAACAATGCTTGGTTTAAATTGACAAACAAATCGGCGTAATTGAGCAATACCACCTTGATAGCCGTTTTCAACTACCTCATCAAATAAGACTGTTGCAGGGATCCAATCAGGTTTAGCCAGTTCAATTCGCTGAAGCAAATAAGGTTTAAAGGGGATAATTTAGTCGGTTGTTGACTTCTTTTAGCATAAGTTGGCATTGTCTGTTGTTGTAAATGATGTTTTACGGTGTTACGGGATATACCCAACTCACTGGCAATTTTCGAAGGCTTTGTCCTTGTGCAAAGCGAACATGAATATCCACAAATATCTCCTTGGTTAACATAAATTATCCGTACAAAAATGTGCGAATAATACCAAGTGGATCAGTTTTAGATGATCGTTAGTGGATCAGTTTTGCATGATCGGTGACAGTTGGCTCGCAAACAGGGTATCGAAATTGGTATTTTCTGTGCCTTGCATACTTATGGCCGGCAACTCAATCAACATCCGCATGTTCATGTTTCCGTCACTCGAGGGGGTTTGGATAGTAAACATAGTGTATGGCGAAAGCTGTTTTTTCAAAAAAAAGGATGTCGAAGAAATCTGGCGAGGGGCTGTTATCCGACTACTGCGTCACAGTTATGATTTAATTAACCCTGGCCTTCTTCCCGGTCTTGGCCATATCCGTGACAAAAAAACATTGGCGGCGTTACTTGAGGGCGCAGTACGGACGTTATTGGAAAGTGCACTTTGCTAAAAAAACGAAAGGGGCATGGCATAGTGTTAAGTACCTCGGTCGCTACCTTAAACGCCCACCGGTATCTGCGTCAAAACTGCGGCATTACCGAGGGGGTGCCGTTGTTCATCACTACCATGACCACCGAACTGGCCAGCATCGGCAGCAGACTCTGCCGCAGGAAGAGATGATTAGACGCTATATAAGCCATATTCCGGCCAGGCATTTTAAAATGGTGCGTTACTCTGGTTTTTTGTCGAATCGTAAACGGGGAAAACTATTGCCGAAAGTGTATAAGGCACTTGAGATGACGGCACGTAAAAAACCGGAGAACCCAGGTTTTTCTGTGCTGATGAAAGGATTTCTGCGTACCGATCCGTACAAATGTATTCTGTGTGGCGACAGGCTGCTTTTCACCGGGGCGCAAATGGGTAAAAAAGCAACGGAATTGTTGTCAGAAAGACTGCATAACCTGGAGAAAAAGCGATGGTTACGCAGCTAAACGCAGGATCAATGTGTCTAAAATAAGGAAATCAGGTTAGAAATTACACTCTCTGAGGAAATGTTAACTGGCACTAAACACAATAAATCGATCCCCATCTCCTTTTTGCAATAAGGGATGGCTTTTGCTACTCACTTTAAAAGCGATTCAATTTCCTAACCATGAACCAGGCTACCCAGAGCCCGATAGTGGCGAATTTCCCTGGAGAAAAATAAAAGATTGTTAATAAAGAATTGTAAAATAAATTCCAATCACCGTCTGTTTTTTTATTCTCTAAAATAGGCGATTTTAATCTGATCTAACAGACGTTAAATTATTACAAAACAGCTGTTAGATCAATGGTAATTTATTTTTTACTATATTTTATCTGTACTATGTTAATTAACTAATTGCATCATAATTAAAGATAGTATTTTATAAATTAATTATGAGGATTTTATTCTATAACACAGCAAATAACTTTTTTATTTGGGCAATTTTGGCCATTCGATATTAGGTGCAATTGATATATCTATACGACTTAATAGCACGCGATAGGTTTTCCATTCCATTAAATTTTTACATTCTTCATCGGTTGCCATATTCAAATCAATGGCATCCTGTAAGGGTGTGATAATTGCTGCTGCATTTTGCATTAATTCAATTTTTGTATTTTCTGCCTCTTTGATTAATTCATTTTTAGTTTTAGGTGGAATATCAATCCAAATCGGTGCGCCATTTTTATCTGCACCTAACATTTTTCCCTCCAGCGGCGCACAAAGTGCATACTCTTTATATATATTAAAAGAAACTTTAGTCGCTTCATCATCCCAAGTACCTGCACTGATATAACTCTCTTTCAACGATTCAGATAACCAACATAACTTTGTTGCACTAAAATAATAAACATCATCTTTTTTCATCCTTACCATCCTATTGCAATCCATCTCATATCAACTAATGGAGAAGCATTACTACCATTAGTTACCTTAGTTTGGCGCATTGTAAATCCACTATTATTAGCATCTTGTATATTAGGTGAATACAATTCTGTTAGATTTGAATTAGAATTGAAATTAGCAACTCCCATGCTGGCTAAGGTATCAGGAAAAGCAATAGGAAAGAAATTTCTGGAAGTATTTTTTCTAGGGACACGTCCCCATTGAATAATTATGCCGGTATAAGGCTCTTTCATCCAGCCATTTACCGCTTTTTTAGCGCTCCAATGAGTAGCAACTAATTTAGCATCAATCTGCTGTCTATTATAATTATCCTCTTGAACAGCAAATGTTCCTTGTTTCTCTGGCAAATAAATAATTTGATTCGTGTTATTGTTTCGGATAAAAAATTTATGGTTATTTCTTGCACAAACTAAGTCATAGTCTCCTTTGTCAGTACCTAATTTAATAACAGTGTCGCTGCTAGGATGGATAGCATTAAATCCATAAGCAGTTATATAATCTAAAGTATTGGTCGTAGCTAATGTACTTGAATGAGTGGGAAATGATATTGCATACTTTATGGTGTTATCACTATTTCGAGCTACTACGGTATAAGCACTATTACCAGAAACATATAATGCTACATGCTGGACATTATTCTTCATTGACATCCCAGCATAATTATCTGTTCTCACTAAATCTAATGTAGAAAATTGCACAGCCCTGCTATCTTTAATTTTAACAAATTGGTTATCAATTTCCTTTTTTGTGTATGAGTTGACCGTGGTTTGTATCCAGGCATCAGCTTTTATTCCACCTGTCAACTCAGGTGTAGAATTTTCAAAAACTTGTTTTGGTAATTTACCTGCCCAGCGGTAATAACGATTTTCTTTCTCATAATGCAATGCGTGATAACGGCTGGTTATTTCGAACCCTTTTTCAAATGAATCAACTAAAATGTAATCAAACACGCCCAATTCATTAAGATCAAACAAGGTCGGTTGACCATCGTTATCAAAACCAAGCTGCTTATTTTTACGGCTTTCGGCATCAGGTAATGTAGCTATATCAATGTCATTAACTCGTATCGATCTGATATCCAAATCTCTTATAGCGGATTGCATCACCGCTAAGTTAACCGCATCATTATCATTTTTGGGTTGACTAATATTAGATATACGATAATTCTTAGCATCAAAATAATTTCCTAGCCTACTGGGCTGCTGCAATAATAACGATGCATTTCCTAACACTTGTTGCACTAACATCGTGAGATAATCAAATGCATTTTCATGTTGTTTGGCATGAAACTGTTTACATTTTTCAAATGCGATCTCTTGTTTTGCTGGTAAATGTCTCTCAATCAATAAATGATTTCCATTAAATAAAGGTGATGATAAGATGATTTTCCCTCCTTCGTCACAATTAACACCTGTTACTGTATAATCCTTATTTAATGTCAATCTTTGCGCATGATCACCATTGCCATCAGTCATAATGACAACTAAATGATGCTCATTAAATATTTTAAATTCATAATCAAATTCAGTTGTAGCGCAATCGCCAATATATTGGTTGGCACTAACCTCAGTAACTACCGTCATTATTGCTATCCTCCCTGTAACCAATAATGCAAAAGCGATAATAAATCACATACAGTAATAACCCTATGCACCCTACAATTATCACCAATCTACTTCTTTAGTTAACCACAGTGCTTAGGATCTTTGTTACTATCTTTGTTCTAGTCAATATAGATGATAACCACAATAAATCTTTTAGGAAATAATCAAACCCAGGTGTAATACCGTTATTAATATCTTTATGCTAAATTCATTGATGAGTTCATTATGACCATTTGCTTTTAATAGATATCAATGAGATAGCAATAATATATTATTAGAAATGTTATATTTGATAGTAATATTAAAGAGAAATAAAATGTTATTAGCAGTCATTAATTTAATAAGGGATAGTGACTAGTATTGCTAAATTTTATGATTTTGATTGGTCGCTTTAGGAAAATTTTGCCATTATGTATTATTTTATCAATAGTGAAAAACCTCTCTTCAGACTTGTTTAGCTGGCTAATAAATATTAGCTTTAATATATCAATGTTCACTCGTTCTTTTACTATAATGTTTCGTCACTCTCCGATAACGATAGAAAATTATTGACGCTTTGTTTTTCTAGTCCAATTTCTTTTATTTCTTTACCCAAAGGAGAAACCAGAACATAGATATCATAAGAACCACCACCAGCTCTATATTTATGTTTATTAGCAATTATATAACCCTGATATTTACCGCTTTGAATAATATAAAATGAATTACCGTTTGTTACAAACTTTATATCATCAATAGTTATAGGTATATTATTAACCGCATTGATTATCTTATTCCAAGTTATTTTATGTATTGCTCCCGACGTAGCCCAGGCACTGGATAAGAAATAAATATCTTTTTTTATTAAAAAGACATCAACTTGTCTGATACTTTCAATATTTTTTTTGACATCTTTATTGGGTATTTCCGCTAAAATCTTGACGATCCTATTGGGCGTTGCCAACATTAAAAATGAACCTGCCTTAGCGTTAGCAGCAAAGATAACTGTTTTATTATCTAATATACGAAAACTGTTAATATTCAATTGTTTTTGTGATGCTATACTATCAATATAGTTTAACGTTGAGAGACATAAATTATTTCCATAAAGGTGAAAACCTTTTTTATTCGACATGGTGCAACTCGCTGCTAATCCAACAGTAGGAAATAATAACATTAATATAAAAACATAAAACTTTTCTTTATGCATACATCCTCTATCTATGCCTTTTTCAACTTGTTTTACGGTAATAAATAAACTAAATTAATAAAAACAAGTGATATAAAACATATTTGGTAAGTATATTTTAATAATATAGGCTGTATAATTGATTAAACAACTGTTAAAGATGTCTACTCATCATAGTCTATCAGTAATTAACAGCAAAAAATAATCAACTTATGCCATTAAAAGTTCCAAGCAATGCCTGCCATAAACATATCTTGATCTTTATCATTAAATGAAACAACACGATTAAAGCGAAAATTAGTACTTAAATGCTTAACTAATTGATAATTTATTTGTAAGCTAATGACACCGGCAAAATCATTCTTGTTCTTTGGCTCATGCCTATCATAGTTATAATAAGGACCAATCCCTGCACTAAGCTCCCAGTCAGTTGATATCGGCATCAGATACCAAATTTGCCCAACAACTCCTTGCCTATTAACGAGACCATTATCCCCTTCATAAAGATAACTCACTGAATAAGCAGCAGCATCATTGATAAAATGCTTAAACTCTAGTTGGTGACCCATTTTTAATGGTAATTTTGAGCGATTAGTTTGCGAAGTTCCTAACCAATAACTTATCTGCATGTCTTTAGCAGAAAACGAAGATGGCAACTCATTTTGAAAGTTTGCACCAATACCAACCATGACTGAATCTGTTGTAAAAGAATTAAGCATTTGCACATGATTATATTGGGCTTTTAGAAAGAATCCATCTGGAATAAGGTAATAAATAAACGCGACTGAACCGTAAATGCCAACCCGTTTATCATTATATATTTGTTTATTACGGTGAGTTGTATTCATACTAAAATAGGGGCCAAGGGAAAAATCTAACTTTACTCGTTGATTGAAATCAACTACGCCAGTACCAATGACGGCAAAGCCATCGCGGTGATTATTATTTGGATGTCCTTCATTTAAATAAACCACTGAGGCGAAAAAGTTATCTGCTATCTTTTCACCAAAGCTTACCTGATAACTTCCCCAATTCATTTCGCCACCTTGACTAGCCCAACCATTACCATAAGCCAAATTGACAATAAATTCCCGTGACTTTATGTCATTGTTTTCATTAGAAATAGCAGAGGAAATAAAAAGAAACAGATGACTAATTAAAGCAACGAAAAAAAACCATAGCTGTTTTTTCTTTATCATTTTTCCTATCTTATACTTCAAGCTGTTAATTATTATTATAGACAAAATATACCTGCTAACATTTTTCGCCGCACAAAGTGGCAGAATGCTAGCTTTTATATTTACACTGATAAGTTGCCAATTTAGGTATTAATAATATCCGCCATTACTCATTTTGACTTGCACGTTACATCTCAATGGTAATAACAAACGACAATGTAAGGAATTGATTGTTAATAGTAAAATTATAAAACAATGACTTAAAGTCGATAATTTAAAATATAAAAAAACATCTAACTCTTTCGGACTTTATTAAAAAGTACAACAGATAAAAATGCAAATATTTTAAATATTAATTTTTCATATATTTAGCATAATTATATATTATTTTACATATTATTAATCTTTGACTAATTTTTATTACTGAGAATTAACCGATATGAAAATAGATAAACAAACAATTTAGCTGAGTATATTATGAAAATATTATCTAAATTTCTATTTATGACTGTACTATTCTCTTTCGTTACTTTTAATAGTTCAGCAAAAGTTGATAATTATGTGCAAAATTATCGTGGGGGTCATGGCGGTGGTCATGGCAGTCATGGTGAGCATACTGGTACACATGGTGAGTATAGTCATCACGAAGGCCACGGCGAACAACAGGAACATGCAAATCTTAGTAGCCCAGACCCCTCTTTTTATTCGCAATTTACTAACTCTATAACCCCTTGCCATGATGCTCAATACGAGATTAATCTTTGTGATTCTGAAAATAATTATCAATAGAAGGCTCTCTAACTCATTTGCTGCCTAAACGGCAGCAAATGCTAGATTTTGCTAAAAAATAACCATCCAGCAAAAAATTGGCGCCAAAATAATACAACGCAATATCGCTGAAAATAAAATTATTATCGAATATAGTTTTAACCATTTAAAGAGAACAAATTATGAAACAAGCCGTTAAAATATTTACTATTACATCTGTTTTAGCTATCAGCTTTCTGACTTTGGCTGATAAAAATAATTTATCAGATGCTGATAAAGATAATTCTTCAGATGAAAAAACAGCAACCGAAATGGCATGCGACACTCAGTTTGGATATGGTGAACCACTAGGTTCTACAACTGAAAATGGTCAAAAAATAAATATTTGTCCTAGACTTTAATACCAAATTATTATCCTTGTTGTTAAATATTAACCACTCCATCATCGTCGTTACAGCAAAAAGTTTATATTGAGCATAATAAAAAAGGAACAATATCCAAATGGAATAACGATGAAAATAATACTAATCAGCTAGTCTTATTCTTAGCTGATTAATATTAAGTTTAGCTACCGAACAACGACTTAGGTTCAAGGATCAGATTCAGATAAAGTAATTTATCAATAATTAAATCAGATCCCTACAGTTAGATATCTAAATTTCTGCCCAAAAGTGTGATGAACCTGGAGCACCTGGCTCCCATCCCTGGTTTGCGGAACTTATCAGTTGCCAATTTTTGTTTTTCCAGCTTACTCTATCACCATAATGATATAATTTATTTGCCTGCCAAAGTGGATAGTCAGTAGTCTTTTCAGCGGCATATGTCACGACAAAATTATCCAATTCAAAACTTTCGGTTTCTTCAGTGAATTTTAATGTCAAAAGATCTATTTTTTCATCTTTATTCGCTTCAAGATAGATCACTGCATTTCCTTGTGAAACGATAACAGGATCAGCAACTAACTTATTCTTCTTCTCGTCTTCCTTGTCCCGTTGATAAGCGGTAATTTTTAACGTTGCGTCGTTGCTGTTAGACTTCATACTCAATCCAAATCGGATACGTTCTGCCGGTATTTTTTCTAACAAAATTCGCAGAATCTGCACCCTATGCTCAACCTCACCATCCTCGCCAGGGACAGGCCTTCCCTCTTCATTAATGTACTGAATAACCATGCCATCAACAACCCCAGCCACGTCCTGTTGTGCTTTAGTAATCCAAACACTGTGCATCATATCACGAGCGCTAATGGTTAGAGGGCCATAAGTGTAATAAAAGCCGGGTCGAATTTCATATTCTCCGAAGCTTTGAAAGTCTTCTATGACATCACCAACTGTTCCTGATGGCCATGGCACTTCAAGGCTGGGATTATAAGGAGGCACCGGCGCACTTGATGGCCGTGGCTCAGTTGGCTCGCCAATCGTCTGACCATTGACATTTCGCCGGACTTGAGCTGATGATCGGTACACCACTTTTCGCGCCTCAGCGATACTACCTACCGGCGCCATCTCGGGCAATGTCCGCCAAATATTATAAGACAAAGACTCGCCATAATCAGCCTGTCCACGTGCCATGATATTCTGCTGCGGAATAATCAACGTTGCCACCTTAACCGGAACAGCCTCTTCTTCCTCCCACAGACTACGAGCGCTAGTAATAGACTGTTTGTGAGGGTTATTGCGTAGTTGAACATAGAAATCCAGTCTGGCTTCTTGCTGTATCAGACGCTCTTGCATATCTCTACCTAAATAACCTGGAGCGTTGATATCTACCGTTCGAATAGGGTCTGCAACTGTCTGGACTGCCAGTTTGTATTTACAATAATCATAGTCACCAAACTTAAATGGCACGCAACTCCAGAGTGGCTCCGTTAAAACACTCTTAACAGTACGACTACCCATCTCAGCTAAAATGCGAGCCGTCTCCGGATGTGTTTTAAGCCATTCGTCTAAAGTGCCATTCAATGCTGCTGCCTTAAACTCACACATTTCAATCGCATCTGCGGCAAAGAACACTTGCGTATTTTGCAGAATAAAATCTAGGGTCGTCGCATTAACATCCTCTTCAAGCGCTTTATGACCCGCTACACCGAACAGTTTAATACCGATACCGACCGTAGTATTTTTATCTGGAAGTGTGTGAGGTGTATCACTTGAATAACGCAGCCACGCTTTATAACTAGCACCTGGTTTAAATATGCCTACTTGATATTGAGCTGGAAGATTATTATTTACCTGAAAAATTCCGTAAGCACTACCATGCTGTTTAATAAAGGCTACGCGGCGTGCTGGCGTCTGTCTGTTATTAACGATGTGATCATGCTGTACTTTATCGACAAACATCTTACGGATCCCTTCTATTGCCGCTTCCATCTCTTGACATTCTGGTGTCGGAGGAGCATGCATTGCGGAAGAATCTTTCATATTATCTTTACTCATATTACTACCCGCCTCCATAACATAAGATCATAATCGTTAACTTTTTTTAAAGAATATAAATAAAGTCAACTCGTAAAATTTTTAATTCAAATCCAACAAATTTGCCGATAACAAACTATCGAAAACTTGTTACTGTCTTTCATTTTGATGTGCTATCCAGAACGGTTGTTTTGCCCATCTCGGTTCTTGCTGGTAATAGCCACTTGCTCCGCTACAGTAGGCAGCACGTATAGACTTAATCCGTTCACCATACTGGATAAGCAAAGAACGATCATTAGCTATCAAAGCGGCTTTAGCGGCTTTAACCGCTTCAGCACCACGTAAACCAGTATAAATTGCGTTGTAAATTCCTTGGGAAGATAACGGGTCAAGTGACAGAGCTGCATTACCAACAGCTAACCAACGTGAGCCAAAAACTTTATCCAGGTAGCTACCTGTCGCATCAGTAACTTGTAACGAACTTGAGGAGATACTTTCAGGACAACACCAGTGACCTATATGTATCGTTTCTTTCAATGCAGATATAAAATGATCCTTATCACGAAGAATTTTGATTTGATCGGGTAGGGAAAAAAATGCCAGTACTCGTTGTTTGTCAGGCAACCCAGCTGTATACCACCATCCTGTTGGAACAGCCTCAACCACACTGCGTGTATCAACGGTGTTATTACTGCACCAAGCGTAAAGCGCAAACAAAGGCGCATCTCTGTGTCTTGAAACACCAAACACACTAGCAACAACGCGTGAATTGCCACTTGCATCAATTACCCAATCCGCGTTAATACTTTGTTCACCAACTTTTGCCTGTATACCATCATTAGTTTCAGCGATAGAAGATATACGCCCCTTAACCATTAAAGCACCCGCATCTTCAGCAGCATCTCTCAGATTCTGGTCGAACTGTTGTCGATCAAGATGCCATCCACAACCATATGGGTCACGAATAAAATCTGTGGCTACTAACTGTGTCCCGCCCCAACAAGATAAGTTACCCATATTTGTGATTGAAGAACTTTTTTCAACCCAAGGAAGTAGCCCTAGCCTATCAAGCATAGGCCGGGCTGCTCCCGGCAAGCTTTCACCTATTTTTTGTTGTTCAATATTGACACTATCCACTAATACGACCTGTATTCCAGCAAGCGCCAGCAAACGAGCCGCTACAGCACCGGCTGGGCCGGCGCCTGCAATAAGGACATCACATGTCAAAGGCGTTAACGAGTACGACGAAATTTGTCCCATTTTTCTTCAGTCCATCCTGCTTGTTTTAATAAATCCGCTTGGTTATCAATTGGCTTGCCATCAACACGTCCACTAAAAGCAGAAGCCGCTTCAGGCAAAGGGGGTTGACCGGGCTTAAGTTGTTCAACAAATACGCTTTCAATACACGACGAATAATCCTCTGGGGCAGGCATACGTTGTACAATACCTAATTCATCGAAACGGGATACAACTGCTTGCATTACGGTCTCATTGTCATGACCTTCTAACAAAAATGCCCGTAGCCAACTGTCACGCTGTTGAAACGCATTGTCGCGCTCTTCGGCACTCAGCTCACTATCAATAAATATTTTATAATTTTTCTCACTCAAAATTTCATTCGGTACTCTTGCCGGCCAATAAGATGGCATATAAAGATGGAATTCTTTGTCATAACCTGAGCGGCAGCGAGCGGTGTCACCTTGCCATGGCATCGCCATCCAACGTGTTAGATCACCAGGACCTTGAGCATGAAGAGGACCATCAACCGCCAGAGCTTGCTCGGGTGTTAATACATCACCATAATCCTGTTCCAAAACACCATCCTTACGGCGCTTGATACGTAAAAAGTCACTATCACTATATAATGTGGTATGGCGCATCGGCCATGTCAGTTCACAACCCGGATGAAATGCATCTGCGAGGCAATAGGATAATGGCCCCTTATCCAAAATGGCCGGCTGTTCTGCAATCGGCATTTCATCTACAGGTTTGTCATAACACGGATCGGGGAAGGAAATACCATTAACATATCTATTGCACGTCATATCGGCGTTAAATTTCGCTGATACGAAATTTTCCAAATGCTTATAATTTTGTCGATCAACAGCCAGAAGATCACCTTTACCAGAAGGATATTCAGCAGCATATCCATCGCCATACAGCTGAGGCCATTTCATCTTATCTCCTCCCTCAACACTTTCATCATCTGGGGAACGGAATCGCTCATAAACGTTAAAACGTTTAGTATCATTTCCTGGTTTAGATAATTCATTAATGAGATTTGCATCTAGCTGAAATGTGCCACCCGGGCCAAATGTTTGTGCAAAGCCTAGATTAGCCCACTGCAGATTGGAGAGACGTTGTAGCAGCGGCAAAATATCCTTAGCATAAGACGTTTTTTCTTCAGGTGGAATTTTGCCCGCATCCATGGCTGAATGCTTGATCATATCGTACATTGAACGAAATGGAATTAGCCCTGGGGCATAGTCTGGAGGCCCCATAATAACCCAAGCTTCGGTAACAGGAATTTCTTTACCTTCAATTTTTACCTTTGCTGAAACAGGACCATCAGAAATATCATCATACCAGTCAACTGAATTATTGAAATTATGTTCTGTTCCGTCTTCATCAATGACTAACAGTGGAGCGCCACTCGGTGATGCTGATTTACCATGCCCACCAAGTACCAGCAAGCGTCCTTTATCATCAGTGCGTAGTTCCCCAAGATTAACAGTTACATCTTTAAATTTGCCATCATCAAATTGCACACCACTGCTGTTCTTACCCGTTATTGTTTTAGCTGAGGGTCTAATTTCCAGCTGTTTGCGTTGCTCACCAGTAATTAATGGATTTCTACGTTTAACTGGCTTAGTCTTTGGTTGATCCATAGCGGCATAAAATTCATACCAAGATGATTTTTTGTTCGCAAGTTCAACCTTCCATTCGATATCGGCCATATCTGGCGTCAGTTCCGCAACTACAACACCTTGCTTGTTGTAGCCGTAAATTCTGAACCGAGCAGCTTGCCGTTTAATTGCACCAGTCTTATCTCGGGTTGCTCCAAATGCTAGCGGTGCTGCATTCGGATATTCTGGACCAATATAAAATTCATTTTTACTGTTTCCGACTCGCCCGACTCCAATGCCTGGATGAATTTTAGCGTAAGCTATTCTTTTATCTATGGCTAGAGAACTTGGAATTATCAAAGTTAAAATATCGGAGATCTGTGTCTGAATAGAGCCGGCCTGCTGAACTGAATACCAAATTTTAGCTGAGGTACTATTAATTTTCTTAATTTCCTCTGCAGAAATGATATACGAATAGCTTTTTCCTGCCTTTTCTTTAGTAATAGGGAGTGGATAGCTTTTACCTATGCTTTCCTCCGAAAGACTTGCCCAGTGTATCGTTAATAGATCATAATTTTTAAGGTTTGCAGATTCCGGAATAATTACCGTTATCTGGCTGGTGCCATCGGTAAGCATACCATCCAAAGCTCCTGCGACTTCGGGTGCGGGCTTATTCTTATTTATTTTAATATCTTTATTCATAAAACTTTCCCATATTGATATTGTTATTCATGTTGATCTTCATAGCCATAATTAAATATCTACATTTTATTACCTTAAATAAATATTTATTAATTTTATTAAGTAGTTATAAAAATTTGTGGTGGCCATTATTAGATCGTTTAGCTATAAATTTTTACTCAATAAATACTCTTATGACTCTGCCTAGCACTTTTAAATAAATCAGCGCGAACAAATAGTCATATTTATTTTATAACATTGTTTAGCTATATATTTTTATGTTATAAAACAAAATTAAAAACTGTTATTAATGCTCGAACAGCAAATATAAATTTGTTATATACTCAGTTTAGTAAATTAAACTAAGTTAATTGTTACCTATTTACCGGAAACAATATTAACATTCATATCAAATCTATAATCCTCTCCAAAAACCTACCCACTATTCACATGTATTAAATAAATCTTTCACTTTCTATTCCCTTTTAATACTTCTATCAACAAACTAGTGCTTTCTCTGGTTATACTATTATAAAAATATTACTTGATTAACATGATGATATATATAATTAATTGAATGTTATTAATCAAGAGTAATTTTTTAATTATATCTTTTTTTATTGCATTTTTATTTTAGTCATAATTTTATTGTTTTTTTTAATGAAACTTATTTATTTTTTACTGTTTTACTGTTTTACTGTTTTACTGTTTTACTGTTTTACTGTTTTACTGTTTTACTGTTTTACTGTTTTACTGTTTTACTAAAAAATTAAATTTGAAATTTTTATTTTTCATAGTTTATTTTATATTTCAAATAGTTCTTTTGAATTAAGAATGATGAATTTTTATTACAGCCAAAATATAAAATACATTTGTCTGTTCAAACTATTTAACCATGTAAAAAAATTTGCTATTGACTTAATATTGAAAGAATTTTTATTTCCTGCAGTAACATTTTGCCATGGTTATATTTTTTAACTTAGCTCAAGCTAATATCATTTTTTGGTAATGCTATAAACCAGCCTTGTGTTTACTGTTATTTTTTCCATATTCCCATTATGAGGCAGATTTTTTGATAGCTACTGGCTTAAAAAATAATCCTAATTTTTATATTGTTTTCGATTAAGTATAAAAATTTTTATTTAATTGTCAGCTTCTTCTTATAAAAAAAGAATTTGATCAATCACAAAAATATTTCAATTCAGAGTTATTTTTATAATAGGGTGAAATTATTACATAAAAATAAAATATTTTTATCTAACTTAAATAAATATGTGCTTATTTTATTTTTATCCTGAATATTAATTTTCACAAAAAATATTAAATTAATCTTATTAATAAGTGATTCATAATTTTTATTTCAAATTAAATAGAAAAAAACCAAAAACTATGCAAACATAAAAATATCTCATAAAAGTA
Organism: Arsenophonus nasoniae; assembly: GCF_004768525.1. Taxonomy (NCBI): domain Bacteria; kingdom Pseudomonadati; phylum Pseudomonadota; class Gammaproteobacteria; order Enterobacterales; family Morganellaceae; genus Arsenophonus; species Arsenophonus nasoniae. The sequence goes on along the minus strand of NZ_CP038613.1, from coordinate 1,363,657 downwards.
AGTAGAAAATATTATTTTTTTAATTTAAATACTATTTGATTATTTTATATATTTTATTTTTAGCCAGATTTATATCATCGAAAACTAATTCTTTGAATGTTCTTATCGGTCAATAAGAACAATAAAACATGGTAATTAAAGCAAATATTTCCAACTATTAACTATAGGAATTTAACTATGAGCACAAATACAATGGGTGATGGTTTTTTTGTTTTTTTCCGACTCACTGATCACATCTTTAAAACAAATAATAGATTTAGAGTAAATATTACCAGTTCCACTGGCAAACTAATAAAAATTGATTCAGTGAGTCCTGTTGATCCCGATGATAAATATGCGACAATTGAAATTAGTGATTCGGCGGCACCAATAATATTAACTTACGTTATTCAGCGCAATGATAACGCTATGGTTGTATCCCAAGGAGAGGCAAAAATTAAATACGATGATATCACCAGAAAACTACATGTTTTAGACTTCCAACAAAAAAACATGGAAGGCATTGCTTTAAAATTAGATGATTCAAAAAATCCTTATTTTAATCTGCAACTTATTCGTGCTACTGGCTCTCTTTGCTCAAAATTAAATCGTTAACATTTTAATCACAATTTAAACAAGTTGAAATTGCTAACTGAACTTAATCAACCTGACAGTTTTCCGTTATTTATATGGTATCTGTCAGGTTAAACTTTATGCAAAAATTTTCTCCCCAAAAAGATAATTGAGCTTTCTATCAAATAAAATTGGACTGATCAAATTTTTACTAATACCTTAGCGGTTTATCCTCATCTATTTAGTTCGGGCTGGCGCAAAAATCACATCGACTTGATAAGCTTACTAGCTATAACAAACCGTTTTATAGATCTATTGGATAAAAATGGCAGGATTACAACACTCGTGTATTACAATAAAATTTATTAATTTGCTGAATATAAAGATTTGTCTGCGTATAAAAAACTTGACTAGAACAAAAATGGCGGAGGAGGAGAGATTCGAACTCTCGGATGGTTTCCCATCGGCGGTTTTCAAGACCGCTGCCTTCAGCCGCTCGGCCACCCCTCCGCAATGTTCAAAACTATAAACACAGCTTGAGAGGTTGTAAAGCCTTATATAATTTAATCGCTTTATATTTATGCTAATAAGTAATTATTTGCTTAATTTATCGACATTTTACGAATATACTTGGGTAAAATGTTCCATTTTGCTAAATTAGCCATACATTTTATTTGAGCTTAGAAATATCATATGTTTATATTTGAAGGTCGTGAAATTAAAACAGATGCTGATGGTTACCTTAAAAATAGCCACGAATGGTGTGAATCCATGGTATCTCTATTAGCTAAACAAGAGAATATTATATTAACAGAACAACATTGGGAAATAATTCGCTTCATTCGTGAATTTTATCTCGAATTCAACACTTCGCCGTCTATTCGTATGTTAGTAAAGGCCATTGCTAGAAAATATGGTGAGGATATTGGTAATAGCCGCTATCTTTATCGCCTTTTTCCAAAAGGCCCGGCGAAGCAAGCAACAAAACTTGCCGGTTTACCTAAGCCAGTAAAATGTATTTAACTATTACAATGAGTGTCGAATATGAAAATCGACTACCTCTTTTTCAACATGACACTCTTCACTTTTATAATATTCAATTTTAGCGCCTGCTGGCCCACCTGCTTTTAACCAATCCTCTAATTGCTGCATTTGCTCTAACGTACCGAAAGCTTTTATATTGACACTACCATCATAGCGATTATAAACATAACCATATAGCCCATGTTTTTTCCCCCAATCTAAGGTATGATAGCGAAACCCTACACCTTGAACTCGCCCATATATATAGTAATTTCTACCTATCTTTCGCATTTTAGTGCTCTCTTATAATAAATAATAACTTCAACATATTGTTTTTTGTGTAAACAACAGATACTCTCATAGTATAGAGTTTTTAATCTACATAGATTAGAGCGATTAAGAAACTAGCGTAACAGAGTGACCTGCTTGAAATTTATATTATTACCCACATATCATTACCTATAGAATATGCAAGGCTTCTAGGAGGTAGCTATGATGACTACCAGTAAATTTAGTATTGGGCAACAAGTAAGGCACAAACTCCTCGGTTATCTCGGAGTAATAGTCGACGTTGACGCCGAATACTCACTGGATAAACCACAGGATGACGATATTGCAGCTAATGCAGCTCTACGCTCAGCTCCCTGGTACCATGTCGTTATGGAAGATGATAATGGTGAACCTATTCACACGTATCTTGCTGAAGCACAGATTACTTATGAAACTTCCGATGAACACCCAGAACAGTCGTCTTTAGATGAGTTGTCGGAATCGATCAAAATTCAACTTAGAGCACCACAATTACGTAATTAACTAATTTTAAATATAATCAATGGGGATGATTAGTTTATCATCTTCCTTGATCTATTTTTCTAAACCTAAGCGAGGTATCTCTATTTTGGGGCAAGCGTTCATCACAACCGCTAATCCAGCTTGCTCTGCCATTTCTTTAGCTTCTTCATTAATAACACCTAATTGTAACCATAGTACTTTTGCATTAATTGCGATTGCCTGTTGGCTAACCTCTAACGCTGCCGCGGAATTCCTAAAAACTTGAACCATATCAATTGGATATGGAATATCAGCTAATTGGGCATAAACTTTTTGTCCAAGTAATTCTTTTCCGGCTAGTTTTGGACTAACAGGAGTCACATTATATCCTTGATTTATAAGATATTTCATAACTTTATAACTTGGGCGCTCAACTTTATCACTGGCGCCAACTAATGCTATATATTTTACGTTTGTTAAAATATTTGTCAGTTTTTTCTCAAGCATTTTATGACAACTCCATAATTTAAAAATAATCACCTAAACTATGATATAAATGGCAACAAAGTGCTACTAAACTTGTGGAATCTGTTGAGTTAACTCAATGAATATTAGCATAGTGATTTAGTTGCTATGTTAGCAAAAATCTATCAATGTAAGGAACTTTATGGAATCTGTTATTCGTCGATTAAAAAAAAATAAAAATATTGCGCTTGTTGCCCATGATCACCGTAAATTATCACTATTAACCTGGGTTCAAAAACATATTTCTGTGCTAAAAGCACACAAATTATTTGCCACTGGTACCACCGGTAATTTGATCCACCAGCATACCGGATTAAAGATTATTAGTATGCTCAGCGGCCCGATGGGAGGAGATCAACAACTTGGTGCGATGATTGCCGAACAAAAAATCGATATTTTGATCTTTTTTTGGGATCCATTAAATGCAGTTCCACATGATCCAGACGTAAAAGCACTTCTTCGTCTCGCTACTGTATGGAACATTCCTGTTGCCACTAATATAGCAAGTGCTGATTTTATTATCACCTCACCTGCTTTTGATCATGAAACTGAAATTGAGATGCCTAATTATCAACAATACCTTGAAACTCGCATTAACTAATAAATTTAACTTATTATTAATAATACATTTTTAGTAAAGATGGCATAAATTTAGTTAAGACAGTAAAAAAACTATAATAAATAAGAATTATGGTCTTTTCAGTTGCGATACACCTAATTTTTTCAATTGCTCAACAAAAATAGACGGTGTTAATTTGTCATACAATAAATAAACTCGCTTTTTAGCTCGAGTCAAAGCAACATACAATAAGCGGCTATCTCGTTGATCGGGAAAAATATCAAACTTTGTTAATAATACTTTTTCTATTGCAGACTGAGGCTCACAAACAGGAAAACCATCTATTCCCTGTTGTAAACCTAAAATGACAACATAATCGGCCTGACACCCTTTCGCAGCTTGGATAGGCATAAAATTAATCTTCAATTTTGGCCAACGAATATTAGCTTTTTTAATTACCGCTGGTTGCAAATAAAAATAACGCGATAAAACGAGAATTGTTTCTTCCTCAGTAACATAACCACTCATTTTATTAAGTAAATTTTCCAGTTGTTCATCGGGTAATAAAACTATCGATTTTTTATTTGCTTTAACAACGCTTTTTAATGGCCTAATCTGCTGATCACGATCCTTTTGTATAAATTGGTTAGCAATTTTAGCAATGTAATCGTTAAAACGGTAAGTTGTTTCAAGTGTATAGTAAGCTCCGCTAGCAAAATAATATTCAAAAGAAGCCATTAAATTTAATTTTGCTGCCGGAAAACGATAAATTGCTTGCTCATCATCACCAACAGCAAACAAATGAGTTTGTCTATTCTGTGCTCGTAATAACTGTAGTAACTGCATTTCTAATGGCGATAGATCTTGAAATTCATCAATCAAAATGTATTTCCATGGGCTTATAAATTTTCCTTTATGTAATAAATTAATTGCTTGATGTATAAGCCCTAAGCTATCTACTGCCCCTTCAGCTTTTAGCGTCGATTTCCATATTTTAATGATAGGTGCGACTAATCGTAGCTCCATTTGCAGTTGCTTATTTTCTACTGGCGTTGCTAATTCACTTATTGTTTTCTGACTTCCGCCATGTCTACGTAGCAAATTAAGCCAATTATCTAAACGAACCACTACTCTTTCTGCTAATTGTTTGTCATGCCAAAACTCACCGTTAGCAATATCCCAAGCTAATTCTCGTGTTAAAAATTCACGCCACCCTTTTGCCTGCGATTTTTTTTCATGACACTGCTTTTGCCATTCATTAATCAGCAACTTATATCTTTTCTGTTCATTTACTTCTAATTCACTAATCGTGACATTTTTATTACTGCTAGTTTGAATAATATGCAATACCAAGCTATGAAAGGTTTTTGTGTAAAATGCTTGCTGTCCTAAATTAGTTTGAACAAGTCCATCCATTTTTTTGGCAGTTTTATCATCAAAAGCAAGTAATAAAATCTGTTCAGTAATAGCCAGCTGCCTGAGTAAAAGCCAACCCATTTTTGCTATTAAAATAGAGGTTTTACCACTTCCTGGCCCGCCCAATACTAAAATATTTTCTTCGCTGTTAACTACACAATTAACTTGAGATAGGTTTAACTGAGTAATAGTAAATTGCTGAAAAAATTTAGAGTACTGCTTAAGCAAACGAGCAACCCAATATTGATTAATATCGTCCAATGACTGATGGTTCAAATTAAGCCAATGCTGGCAAACAGCAAAATTTTGGCGACAGTTTACAAATTCATATAAACGGACAAGTGGCATAGGAAGTGTATTTAATCTGCTGTTAATTTGGTTTTGCAACTGATTAAGTTGTGCTTGGGTAAACCAACTATCCTGGATTAAGTATTTTTCTATTTCTTGTACTTGTTCAGATAAAATATCTGCACAAATCAAACTCATTTCTTGACTCCATTTTTTCCAAATATCCATAAGATAATGAAAAAAATATTGGGTTTCCTTCCATTCAGTACCGTGTAAACGAACCACTTGGTTGTTTGGTAATTCAAATTCAAGCTCTCCCCAAACAATACCTCGCTTGCAACGTATATCAACAAGTTGATTAAAAGGAATGAGATACTGATGTTTTTCACCACTCACTTCAACACCCGCATTTAATAGACGAACTCGATTATAAGGATGTTGAGCTAAACGCTGACCTACATGTGTCGATTTCAATTCCATTACACACTACCTTAGCTAAAATATGTTAGGTCATGGCAAGAAAAAGTTTTTTCTCTTTACTAAACCTTATAGGTTATTATGGATACTTTTATAATATTAATTAGTGCACTGACAAATTAGAGGTTATTGTGCTTACTATGTTCTCTGGCTTTCGTCATGTATTTTATAATAGCAACATCCTTTATTATATCCGAATACTAATTGCGCTCTCAGGAACAGCATTAATTCCTTGGATTTTAGGTGAGCAACTTAAAATAACTATTCCTTTAACTCTGGGTGTTGTTGCCGCTGCATTAACTGATCTTGATGATCGATTTATTGGTAAGCTGCGTAATATTGCCATCACGTTATTATCATTCCTGATTGCCTCTGTCTCAGTTGAGTTACTATTTCCCTATCCCTGGTTATTTTTTATTGGATTAGCGTTATCGTCTTTCAGTTTCACATTTCTTAGTGTTTTGGGCCTCCCCTATGGCACAATTGCCTTTGGCGCACTTCTGGTAGCAATCTACACTATGCTTGGAACAGCTATTTTTTCAATTTGGTATCAACAACCGATACTGTTACTTATAGGGGCTATTTGGTACTATTTGTTAACACTTATCAGCCATATTTTTCTTCCTATTCAGCCTTTGCATAATAAATTAGCCCAATGTTACCAACAGCTTGCTATCTACCTGGCTAATAAAGCCAATCTATTTAACCCTGAGATTGAAGAAAATTATCAACAATCAATCTTCGACCTTGCTATGGCCAATAGCAAGTTGGTCAATACGATGAACCAAATGAAAGTAATATTACTAAGCCGCTTAAAAAATAATAAAAGCCAATCAGGCACTAACAATAGTCTAAATTACTATTTTATTGTGCAAGATATACATGAACGAGCAAGTTCATCACATATTAAATATCAAAACTTAAGTCAAGATTTTCCACATAGTGATATTCTTTTCCGATTCCAGAAATTACTATCGATGCAAGCTGAAGCATGCCAATTGGTTGCTCACTCCATTTTATCGCACACCAGGTATCAGCATAATGCAAAATTTAAAGACGCATTTATCAAGCTGGAAAAGTCGTTACAATACCTTACACAACAATATTCCAATAACAAACAAATAAGCACCCTTTATAATCTATTAATTAATCTCAAAGAGATAGATACGCAACTCAATAGTATTGCCGTCGAGCAAATAGAAATTCCATATGGCCAAGCATTGGCTGAAACACAACTTTCTGACAATTCATTATCTAACATTAACGATTTTTGGCTCACAATTACTAGTAACTTAACACTTAATTCAACCCTATTTCGACATGCGATTAGAATGTCAGTAGTATTGTGTACAGGTTATATTATTGTTCAATGCTTTTTACCTCAGGGTTATTGGATATTACTCACCAGTTTATTTGTATGCCAACCAAATTATATTGCAACTAAGAATTGCTTAATATTGCGTATTCTTGGAACCATTGCCGCTATTCTAATTGGCTTACCCTTACTCTATTTCGTACCCTCGATAGAGGGGCAACTCTTACTCATTATTATTAGTGGCGTTTTTTTCTTTGCTTGCCGTAATAGTCAATATGCCCAAGCTACCTTATTTATTACTTTGTTGGTTTTGCTTAGTTTTAATTTATTAGGCGAAGGTTTCAACGTTATGCTTCCCCGAATAATGAATACAATCATTGGCTGTGGCATTGCCTGGATTGCAGTAAATTATATTTGGCCCGATTGGAAATTTCGACAACTACCTAAAGTTCTACAACAAACATTACACAGTAATTGCCGTTATCTTGCCGCTATTTTATTTCAATATCATCAAGGTAGAAATAACAGTGTTGATTATCGCATTGCTCGTCGCGACGCCCATATAAATGACGCAGAACTGGTTTCTGTATTATCCGATATGCTTGCCAGAACGAAAACTAATAGTATTTCCCCTGAAAAAATTTTTAGATTACTCTGTCTTAATCACAGTATGTTAAGTTATATTTCAGCCCTGGGAGCACATAGGGAACAACTTAATAATCAAACTATTTTATCTATTCTTGATAATACAATCGCCTATATTGAATCGGCGTTGAACTTTGCCTTATTGAATAATCAAATAGTCAAAGAGTTAAATAACCCATTAATTCAACGCTTCCAAACAATACAATTAGGAAAAAATAACAAAGAACAACTTATTGTTGAGCAATTATTATTATTAATTAACCTATTGCCAGAAATCACCTCTCTAATTGTTTTTATTAACCAACAAGAGCCAGATTAAAATAGTTTTAATTAGCAAATTTTTTTAACCGTAAAACTGGCCATAAAATCATTTCCTTGGTGTATTTCTTTACGTTAGGCTATTGAACCAAGTAATTAATTCAATTTTTATTGACTCAGGAAGTACTGCTATATGATAACCTTCGATAGCACCAGCTAATTCAAATAATAACTTAATACTCAAATTCACTTTCTTCTGTCTTAATTTTAAATAGCAAGCTTTAGCACCTAACATTTTCAAATAGCCTACATCGGTAATTCCTACTTTTCCTAATGCTCTTTCTATCGACATATTCATATTAGGTAAGTCTTTGATCCTGATATGTAAAAGCTGTTTTTGAGATAATTCTTCTACTGCTGCTTTATAAGCGAGATCAATGTAATAACATAAAAGTAAATTATCATTCCAAAGCATCTCATTGATAAAAAAATATTTTAATATAAGAGGAACACCTTTCTTGGTATAAACTAATTTTTGCAATCCAGATACTTCAAATTGAAGTTCAGCAAATAGACAACCTCGTAGATAAAACTTGCCGTCCAATACCTGACCAATAATGACATGATTGACTAGAATACGATAACCACCAAAATGCGGTTTTTGTTTTATATGGCCATAATTTTCCATTAGCCCTTGCAAACAAGAAAAACAAGAATCAAATAAAAGCATAATTGCCACTCTCCATGTGAACGCACACAAATTTAATATTTTTATACTTCTCCATATTTTAATCAGTTAAAATAGCAAGAAAATTTATTAAGTTATTTCACCCCCTTTAAAAACCTCTATGTTATTGCAAAGTCTCATACACAAAAGGCGACGAACAAAGCCTTAAGCATCGTTTAATATTAAATTAATATAGCCAAAAAAGTATATTACCAATTACAAAACATAACTTAGCTACTACCGTTTATATTTAATATTTATAATAAATAAATCGTATCCTATAACCACTTAAATCATTAATAGTTAATAAAAATATTCTACTTAACAGGTAAAATAGAAAAATACGCCATCTTATCCAAACTGCAACAATTAAGTGTTCAATTAAACGAAAAAGTTAATTTTTTGCGAAGCGCTTTGTAAAAATTGGCTTGATATTATATGAACACACGATTACTGTATACATATACAGCATCAAGCTGAGGTCAATATGAATAACGACTCATGTAATTACCCAATAAAAATAGAAAATCAACGTAATAATGTTCAAAATATACTATTACCAAATTATAGAAATAGATCAATTTATCCAAACGGCGCAGTTAATGAATGGATATATAATGAAAATAATCCTATGGTTGAAGTACTTCTAACATCACTTTTACAACGATTTAGCGATGAATCTCGTTGGTTATTATGGTTAAATCCTAACCGAAAATTAAGCCGTAATTGGTTGATTAATTCAGCGCTACCATTAAATAAAACAATACAAATAAATTCACTAAGCCCAGAAATGAGCGCTGCTGCCATGATAAAAGCATTATCTAGCGGCAACTGTAGTATTGTCTTAGGATGGTTACCCATTTTATCACAATCATGTTTACAGCATTTAGAGCACGCAGCACAGATAGGAAACAGTATTGGTTTTGTTATGCGGCCTGAAAAAACCAATTGCCCCGGCAGACATCCTAATCAACTAAAAATTCATTCTAATTATTATCACTAGTCTAGATTAGGATTATTCCTAATCTGTTTAATGGATTGTAAACCACAATAGACAAAAACAAAAAAAAATAATATAAATCATTTGGTTAATTGATTAATCATGGCAATCTAGTTATAAATTATATCTATAATTAACCGATTGCCTTTTAAAAAGTTAACGAGATTAATGTTTCCTCTACTTGTAACTTTCGAAGTTCGTTGTAGACTTTACAACGTTAAGGTAGTGCTTTGATTCTACTTTTTATTTGAATAACTCCTTAACAGATAAAGTAGAGACGAAGATAGTAGAGCGTAATAACTTAACAAGTATTTTAAACCATACGGCTTATAAAAAAGCTCAAGAAGCTGATGCCTATATTGGATGATAACGAGGCGTAAAATGAAAAAGATAGCTATCGCAGTAGCAGTGGCAGCTTTCGCAACTGCAGCCCAGGCAGCACCCAAAGATAATACCTGGTATACCGGTGCTAAATTAGGTTGGTCACACTTTGAAGATACCGGCTTTCACCCTTACGGTGATAATGTTGGAAGTGGTAAAACTAAGCGCGATCAACTCGGCGCTGGTGCCTATCTTGGTTACCAACATAATCAATATCTCGGTTTCGAATTAGGTTATGACTGGTTTGGCAGAATGAGATATTCTGGTCAACCAAATAACGGTAGCCTGAAATCGATGGGTGTTCAATTAACCGCTCGTCTAAGCTATCCACTGACAGACGAATTAGATGTCTATACTCGTCTCGGTGGTATGGTATGGCGTACTGACGCAAAAGCAAACGTAGAAAATCAACCCTCTTTTAAAGAGCATGACACTGGTGTTTCTCCAGTTTATGCCCTAGGATTTGAATATGCTATTACCCCAGAATGGGCAACTCGTTTAGATTATCAATGGGTTAGCCATATTGGCGATAAAGATTCACTGTCTGTTCGTCCAGATAATGGAATGTTGAGCGTTGGTGTTGCATATCGATTCAATCAAGAGCCTGCTCCTGTAATTGTACCAGCACCAGCACCAATCGAAAACAAACGTTTTACTTTACGTTCTGATGTTTTGTTTGAATTCAATAAGCATACATTGAAACCAGCAGGTAAAGTTGAACTAGATAAGTTGTATAGTGAACTAACTAATCTTGATCCAACTCAAGGTCGTGTTATGGTTCTTGGCTATACCGACCGTATTGGTTCACCATCCTACAACAAACCTTTATCTCAAAAACGCGCACATGAAGTTATGAGCTATTTGATTTCTAAAGGTATCCCAGCAAATGCAATTAGTTCACAAGGCCGTGGAGAAGAAAATCCAGTAACCGGTAGTACTTGTAATAACGTAAAACCACGCGCGGCGCTAATTAATTGCTTAGCACCAGATCGCCGAGTTGAGATCGAGATCCAAGGTACTACAGAGGTAACTCCACAACCTTAGTATTGCTTTAAAAGATTATTTATTTCCAAATAAAATAACCCTTACTTTTAGGGTTATTTTTTTGCTTAAAATTTATTACCAGGGTAACTAAAAATTCGCATTTAAAATTATACCTTTTGTACTAGTCACCCAGTATATTCTGTAAATCCTGTTTAAATGTTGACATTTGGTTAGCATACTGGTCTTTTCTTTCTGCATCTTCAATTAAATGCACAATAGTTTCAGACAATGTACAGCCTTGTTTTCTTGCTAGAATAGAGAGTCTTTGCCACACGAGGAAATCTAAATCGATAGATTTTTTGCACGAGTGTTGATGCTCGGCATTAAAATGTCGCTTTCTGCGAGCTCTAATGGTTTGCTTCATTCGATTAGATAAATCTGGCGACATATGATTTTTTATCCAGTTTATCACTTTTGTTGGCGTATTTTCTAATTTCAACAGTTGTTCAATCGCATCCTGAGCAGCGCTTTTTTCAATATGCTTAGTGATATTTTCACCTTCCCGATACCTTTTAACCAGGTAATCCCATTTCCAACCACATTCAAGATTCTCAAGCTGTTGATATTTCATAATCATCTCTGTGACAACGTAACTTATGTAATTATAACAACATATAAATATAAAAACGTTTGGTTTATTTAATCAATTTAGTAAAATCTTAGTAAGAAATCACACTTATATTGAAATGTTAGCAAAAAATATAATTTTTCCTATTTATGCAAGTCAATTAACAAAAAATCATAATTAATGCGATAGAATATAATTTTTCACATTTATAGCCTGTAATTTCCACTGTATTCTGAATTGAAATGATAGATTGTATCTACTCTATTAGGGGTTTTTGAGCATTAGTCATTAGCTTACTACTTGAAAATAAAATTATATTAAAAATATACAAAATTAATAGTGGCATAAATTTAAACAAACGTTAATATAATGATTCACCATAAAAATTTTATAATGTTGGAAACAGATATCTTATTTTCAGAATAAAATGTACCCTGTTTCTCTAACAACAATAGTGTTGCTAAAATATCTTCTATCTTGACTCTATATAATCAGGACATTGAGGATAATTTATAAACTTTTTATCTAAATTATAAGTTGAAAAATAGCGTGATTAGTAACGAATTAATATGGCAAAATTTAGCACCTGACTATGAACCTTATCTTAATCTTTTTGCTTCTGCCGATAAACTAGATAATGCCACTCTGGCCAGCATTCAACCGAGATTATATAATAGTCTCGAAAGGTTTTTATCAACATCAACCTATTCCCCTTTTGCTGTCATTAGAGCAGTAGAATGCCATAGCTACTTATCTGAATTGGCAAAATGCATTAAAAATATTACGCCATCCTCAGTACCTATAAATGGCGATTATCAACAATCAAATGGAAGATTTCATTGGCAAGAAAGCACTAAAGGCGTATTTACACCTTGCCACTCAGTCTATTTCTGTAATTGGATAGAAATGCCTCAATTATTTGGTAGTGTCCACCAGCAGCAAAATAGTGTGCACATTGAGCCTGGGCTATTACATAAAATTAATGGCGGAGTATTATTACTTTCCGTTGGTGCATTATTGGCACAGCCATTGATGTGGCAGCGTTTAAAACAGATGATAATGCAAAAACGGTTTGAGTGGCTGCCAGCTAATGATAATCAATTTTTACCCTATCCAATTGATTCAATGCCACTGGATATTAAACTTATTTTGGTCGGCGATGATTTTAGTCTTGAGCAACTTCAAGCAAAAGAGCCTGAACTTTTTGCTCAAGCTACTTATGGCGAATATGAATTTGAATTGAATTTTGAACATAGTGGTCAATTATCGCTATGGATGCAATTTGTGAAACAAATTATTACTGATTACCAACTGCCTGCTTTAACAGCTGATGCATGGCCAATCTTCATTACTCAAGCAATTCGATATACTGAAGATAAATCTACCCTACCATTAGATATAATATGGCTCACTCGTTGTTTAACTGAAGCAAACCAATTTCAACAAGATAATCAGCTAACTGCAAAGTCGTTCCAAACAGCAATCAGGCAACGCCAATGGCAACACAGTTACCGAGCTATACGTAATCTAGATGATATTCTGCAAAAACAAGTTTTTATAAAAACTGAAGGTGAAATGATTGGCCAAATTAATGGATTATCTGTTATGCAGTATCCCGGGCATCCAGAACTAATCGGTGAACCATCACGAATTACCTGTGTTGCTCACTTCGGCGATGGTGAATTTACGGATGTAGAACGTAAAGCTGAGCTAGGCGGTAATATTCACGCTAAAGGCATGATGATTATGCAAGCCTATCTTAATTACGAATTAAAACTTGAACAGCCACAACCCTTTTCTGTCTCAATTGTATTTGAGCAGTCTTACAATGAAGTTGATGGTGATAGTGCATCCTTAGCTGAACTTTGTGCATTAATTAGTGCACTTTCTCTTCAGCCTATCGATCAGCAAATTGCTGTTACTGGTGCAGTAGATCAGTTCGGCTATGTACAACCTATTGGTGGGATCAACCAAAAAATCGAAAGTTTTTTTGATGTCTGTTTCCAACGCGAATTAACTGGTCAGCAAGGTGTTATCATTCCTATGGCTAATATTCGTCATTTATGTTTAAAAGCCGATCTTATTGAAGCAGTCAAATCTGGCGTATTTCATATCTGGCCAGTTGAACACGTTTCTGAAGCAATTTCAATTTTAACAAAGCATGCTTATTACAAGCAACAGTATGATACAAATAATTTACATCTGTTAGCTTTAATACAAGAACGAATTACTCAAGTTAATAATCAAGAAAGACCGAAATTTATGGGACTTCTAAAGTGGTTAAATTAAATAAAAAAATTAGCTGATCGGACTTGTTCGGCTTACAAGTGTACGCTATTCTTTAGCCTTATTATTTATAATAAGGCTATTTAGTATTATGGTTGATAAACATAGCTCCTATAGTAAAGAAGATTTGGATGCTTCCGGTAGAGGCGAACTTTTTGGCGAAAATGGGCCGCCATTACCTAGCGGTAATATGCTGATGATGGATCGCATCATAAAAATGAGCGAAACCGGCGGCAAGTTTGATAAAGGTTTTATTGAAGCCGAATTTGATATCAAACCTGATTTGTGGTTTTTTAGCTGCCACTTTACTAATGATCCTGTTATGCCAGGTTGTTTAGGCCTCGATGCAATGTGGCAACTGGTCGGTTTCTATCTGGGATGGCTTGGTGGTAAAGGTAAAGGCCGAGCATTGGGTGTAGGTGAGGTCAAATTTACTGGGCAAGTTTTACCAACCGCCAAAAAAGTAACCTACCGTATCCATTTAAAACGGGTTATTAATCGGAAGTTAATTATGGGTGTAGCTGATGGTGAAGTCTTGGTTGATGATAAGTGTATTTACACAGCAAAAGATTTGAAAGTCGGTTTATTTCAAGATACTAGCAACTTCTAAAGCCAAACTTCTTTATCATAACCCCTTCTGTTATCTAGCTGAAGGGGTAAATCTATTATTGTTATCTTTTATACAGTTAAGATTTTGGTAATTGGTTGGCTATTGATTGCCCAACCTGCGTCCAACCTCTTGCTAATGTTCTAACTAATGCTGGATAACCATTTTCATCTTGATCAAGTAGCAAACTAAAATCTCGCTTGATAATGCCTTTATCACTTTTATAAATCCAGTTTCCTTGGATAATCACTTTACCATCATAGCGGCCATGAAAAGCGGTTAAGATAACATTAAGACTATCAAGTCTATTTTCCAATGGTTGAGCCGATACTAATCGATTGGGTAACGCCATCGATAATTCATTGACTAAATTCTGCATCAACTGTTGTTCCAACGGACTTGCCCATAGATGATTGGCTGCATTAACGTAATTAACGTCACTAGTTTGATAAGTAATACCGTTAGCCGCCAATATTCCAGACAACTGTACTGTCTGTATCCATAGCTGTTTTTGCGTTAGTAAATTACTTTTTTTAGTCATTAAGCTCGCTGTCGTTGGTAATTGATAATAAGATTTTTCAATCCCACTACTGCAACCAATAAGTAAAAAACAAAAAATCCATGCCAAATATCTCATTATTTCGTCACCTTCTTCGGTTCTGGATCCTTCATCGGTTTTGCTTCAAAAATAAGGGCATTACTCTTATTGTTTAATGTCTTGATCACGGGTTGAATATCTCTTAATACCTGATCAAGACGCTGCATATTATCGAGCATTCTATTATAGGCTGGAGAACCAGGTTGCAAACCTTGCATGACTCGATTCAATTCAAATAGCGTCTGTTGCAGATCAGCAGGAATATTCTGAAAGTCCTTGCTAGTCATCAGTTTATTCAATTCAGATAAGGTTCGTTGTGCTTCACGGATAGTTTTCTGACTTTCTGCTAGTGTATTTGTGGCTTGACTTATCATAGGCTCAATCGGCATACGATTAATTTTATCCAATGCTTCAACCACTTTTTGCTGGATTTGTGATAATCCTGCACTAACCGTTGGGATAATATCGTAATCAGCAACTTTTAATGGTCCTTTCCATTGGCCTTTTTCGGGATAGAAATCTAAATCGATATATAGGGCTCCGGTGATTAGGTTAGCCGATTTTAAAGCCGCTCTTAATCCTTGTCTCAATGCCACAGCAAACTCTTTTTCTAGATCAATATCGGCACTGACACGACCTGGTTCAATATGAATTAAAACTGGAATACGAAATTCATTATCCAATTTTTGCCGCAATTTTTCAGAATCAAAGGGCACCTCCATCACTGTTCCTAAACGAATTCCTCTGAATTCGACTGGCGCTCCAGGTTGTAATCTACGAACTGAGTCAGTGAAAAACAAGACAAAATCTTTATGCACCGTATATAAAGAATTCTGAATACTTTTTTGATCTTCATAAAGTCTGAATAGGCTTTTATCTTCTACTCGCTTACCAGGTTGCCAGCCTTCCACAACATCAAAACTAACACCACCGCTAAATAGTGTGGTTAAAGAGCCCATCTCCAAACGAACACCTTGCGCTGACAAATCCAAAGCAATACCGCTATCTCGCCAAAAGCGAACATTTTCCGTTACCAGTCCATCGTAAGGCGCATTAATAAAAAGCTGATAATGCATATTGCGGCTTTTAATATCAAACGAACTCGCTTCTACCGAACCAACACGATAACCATGAAACAGTACTGGTGCTCCCATATTTAGCCTACCAGCCTGATCACTGGTTAAAATCACTCGAATGCCTTTAGCATCAGGTGAAGCTAATGGCGGCGAACCCAATAAGTCAAATTTATCGGCATGCTCTTCACTATTGCCAGGTTGTACTTCAATAAAAACACCAGAAAATAGCGTGCCTAATCCGGTTATTCCCTCTTTGCCAATAGCGGGTTTAACAATCCAAAATGCGGTATCTTTCTTTAATAAATCACTCATGCCGTCATTTAAGCGTGCTTTAATAATTACACGCTTGAAGTTCTTATCAAGGGAAACATTCTCCACCAATCCTATATCCACGCTACGACTTTTAAGTTTGGTTTTTCCTGCTTCTACGCCTTCTGCATTGTAAGTGATCAATGTAACTTGAGGGCCTAAATGGCTAAAATGATAAATTAATATCCAGGCACCAATAAATATGGTGATAATGGGAATAATCCAAATCGGTGACCAGCTTTTTAGTTTACTGATCTTTGCTTGCACATCAGTGTTATCTTTATTAGCCACCTTGCAACCCCTTTTCTAACCGAATTCTACTCTGCGATACAACATTACAACGATCCCAAGTTAAACGCGGATCAAAAGTCATGGCTGCAAACATGGTTAAAATTACAACAGCAGCAAACAAAATCGCCCCAATTGCTGGTGAAACGCTCATTAATCGACCCATTTGCACCAGTGACGATAATACAGCAATCACAAAAACATCAATCATTGACCAACGCCCAACCCATTCAACAAGTTCATAAATAAAGTGCATCCTCGCCGGGTCCCGATTGCCATAACCTTTAGCATCAAGACATAACCAGCCTACAGCTAGTATTTTTAAGCTTGGTACCATAATGCTAGCAATGAAAATAATAATGGCGACCGGATAAGAACCATCACCCCATAATAAAATAACACCGGACATAATAGTAGAGTCTAGTCGACTGCCTAATGTATTGGTGACCATAACAGGTAAAACGTTTGCGGGAACATAGAGAATTAAAGAAGAGATTAATAACGCCACCGTATTTTGTAGACTATTAGGGCGCCTCACATAGCCTTTGGCATGACAACGAGGACAGTATTTGCGTTCGGCTGGTAAAATGGCCATACAGATATGACAGGATCTGACGCCTTGACTAATACCACTTTTGCCTTCTTGTAGCGGGGTCTCTAGCTTTGGTATTTCACCTATCTGCTGCCATAACCAATAACGATCTAAACATTGAAATGCCCTTACTTGCAACAAACAAAAAAAACAATAAGGAACAAAACTGATACCCAAAGTAATATCACCATAGGCCATTAGTTTGACAAAGCTAACCAACACACCGGCTAGAAAAATTTCTACCATGCACCAGGTTTTCATCTGAAATAACGTCCTGGCAAGATTTATTTTTAACCAAAGCGGGAGATTAACTTTTTGACATAATAAAATAATGGCAACCATGCAAAAAGCGGGTACCGCAACAACAAAAAGGATAAAAAACCAGCCAAGACTAGCATAATTTACGTCAAACATGGCATGGGCAATATTCAACAATGAAATTTGACTTTCAATACCCATGACACTCATTTTTACGTAAGGAAATAAACCAGCAATAACTAACATTACTAAGGCGCTAATCGCAATTGCTGTTGGTTGATTAGCTGGATACTTCCACTTGGCAGATAAAACCGTATGACAACGTGGGCAACTAGCTTTAGTGCCTTGCTCTAAAACCGGTAATGCCACCAATAAATCACATTGCGGGCAGAGTATCTTATTATGACAACTTTCATTAAGATGATTATGAGAGCACAACTTTTCTCTCCTCTATACAGTCATAATGCAAAATTATTGGCTATCCTTCAGTGATTCTAATTCTTGCCAACGCTCAAAGGTCATTTCCATTTCTGCTTCTTTCTCGGCTAACGCTTTTAATACTGATTCTGTGACAACATGGGGCTGATTAAAAAATTCAGGAGCACTAACTTGAGATTGCAATATGGCAATTTCAGCTTCTAAGGCTTCTAGCCGTACCGGTAATTCTTCTAGTTCCCGCAATAAATGATAACTAATTTTATTACTTTTTCGTTTTGGCTGTTCTTTAGTTGTTTCTATGTCCTTAATATTGGTTTTATTCGTAGTCGAATGCGATAAAGAAACTTTTTGTTCACGCTGCAAAGAGGCGTCATAAAAACCACCTACATAGCGCTCAACTTTACCATGATCTTCAAACATCCAGCATTCGGTTACGGTATTATCAACAAATTGACGATCATGGCTAACCAATAAGACTGTCCCTTTATAACTATCAACGAGCTCTTCCAATAGTTCAAGTGTTTCAATATCCAAATCGTTGGTTGGTTCATCAAGAATTAATAAGTTACTAGGTTTTAAAAATAAACGTGCCAATAATAATCGATTTTTCTCTCCACCGGAAAGGGCTCGTACCGGTGTCATTGCCCGTTTAGGATGAAATAAGAAATCTTGTAAATAGCCAAGGACATGACGCGACCGTCCATTAACTATCACTTCCTGTTTACCTTCAGCTAAATTATCCATCACTGTTTTATAGGGATCTAACGTTAATCTATGTTGATCAAAATAAGCAATCTCAAGTTTGGTACCGCGATAAATATTGCCACTATCCGCCTCAAGTTGGCCTAACATTAATTTGAGCAATGTCGTCTTGCCACAGCCATTAGGGCCAATTAACGCAATTTTATCACCCCGTTGTACTTGTACACTAAAATTATCAATTAACACTTTCTTACCTATGCAATAATTGACATTTTCAAGCTCAAACACAAGCTTGCCAGAACGACTGGCATCAGAAACCTGCATCTTGGCTGTGCCAAGTACCTCACGCCGTTGCGAACGTTCTTGTCGTAAGGATTTCAATGCTCTTACTCTGCCTTCATTACGGGTACGGCGTGCTTTTATTCCCTGGCGGATCCAAACTTCTTCCTGCGCCAATTTGCGATCAAATTCAGCATTCTGTTGCTCTTCTACCCGCAATGTTTCTTCCTTGCTGGTCAGATAATCGTCATAATCACCGGGCCAGGAAGCTAATTTACCCCGATCAAGATCAATGATGCGCGTTGCCATATGGCGAATAAAAGAGCGATCATGAGAGACAAACACGATACTACCTTGGAAATCTTTAAGAAAATTTTCTAACCACAAAATAGTGGTAATATCCAGATGATTGGTTGGTTCATCAAGAAAAAGAACGCGTGGCCCACAAACTAAGGCACGCGCCAACGCAGCTTTGCGTAACCAACCGCCGGACAAAGCAGATAACAGACTATCAGCTGGTAGCTGCAATTGCTTAATCACATCATTAATTTGTGTATCAAGTAACCACAAATTATCGCGATCTAATACCTCTTGCAATTCCGCTAACTTATTAAGATTCTTTTCACTGGGATCTTGCTCGACCATTTTGGCAATTTTATGAAAGGACTTAATATAATTTGCCTGCTCCTTAGCACCTTCAGCGACAAAATCAAAAACCGTACCACCGATATCACGCGGTGGATCTTGTTGCAAACGGGCAACTTGTAAGTCCTGTTGATAAATTACCTGTCCATCATCAAGTGGTTGTTCTTTGGTCAATACGCGCATTAAAGTTGATTTGCCAGCACCATTACGACCAACCAAGCAGACCCTTTCACCATCTTCAATATGCAACTCTGTATTATCCAATAATGGTACATCACTAAAAGCCAGATAGGCAGCTGACATATTAATTAATGACATAAATTACTTTTCCTCATCTGCATGACCAATCAGCCAGCAGTTATGGATCTGGCGATTACGTGTAAAATCAAGTGAAATCGTTTGCTGAGTGATTTCCTTAGCGGTTAATCCTAATTGAGTAATGCCTGCCATATCCATTTTAAATCCACGCTTATTATTAGAAAATACAACTGTACCATCAGGACGCAACAAACGCTTAATCTGCATCATTAAGTTGATATGATCGCGTTGCACATCAAAGGTAGTATTCATGCGTTTTGAATTGGAGAAAGTGGGTGGATCAATGAAAATCAAATCAAATTTATCTGACGTCTGTGCTAACCAAGCTAAACAATCGGCCTGAATAAGCCGATGTTGCTGTCCGGTTAATTGATTAGTCTGTAAATTTTTTTCTGCCCATTCTAAATAGGTGCGCGACATATCAACACTGGTGGTTGAACGAGCACCACCGAGACCGGCGTGTACTGATGCCGATGCCGTGTAAGCAAACAAATTTAAGAAATCTTTTCCTTTACTCATGTTGGCTAACATTTTACGCACCAAACGATGGTCTAAAAACAAACCTGTATCTAAATAATCGGTCAAGTTTAGCCATAATTGAGCATTATATTCATGGACTAATAAAAACTTACCCTGTTGGGATAATTTCTCATATTGTTGCTTACCTGATTGGCGCTGGCGTGTTTTTAACACTAATTGTGTGGAAGTTAACGCCAAAACCTGCATAGTTGCACTGATCACATCATACAAACGTTGTTGAGCCTTATGGCTATCTATACTCTTTGGTGGAGCATACTCTTGAATAACAATATGTTCGCCATAACGATCAACGGCAACATTATATTCAGGTAAATCAGCATCATAAATTCGATAACAATCAATCCCCTGTTGCTTCGCCCATTTATTAAGTTTTTTCTCATTTTTTTTCAGCCTATTAGCAAAATCTTCGCCAACCATGGCCTGAACATCAACCGATTTAGCGGATAAAAGATAATTTTTCTGCAGGCAATTTAACGCTCCATTTTTGGCTTTAAACTCACGTTCAGCTCGCAGTCCTAAACAGGCTAATAGTTCTGGCGAACCACTAAATAGTGACAAGCGCCAACCAGGAAACTGACTTTTTACTACCCTGCCTAATAGACTATAAAGTGCGATTAATGCCGGTTCACTTTCCAAACGCTCACCATAGGGTGGATTGCTGATGATAAAACCCTGTTGGGCTAAGGTAAATGGATTTTCTAACTTAGCCGCATCACCATGTTGGAAGTTTATTAAGGATTGAACACCCGCTTGTTTAGCATTTTTTTTGGCGAGTTCTAAAATGTGGCGATCAATATCTAAGCCATAGAAAAGCGCAGGAGCTTGCTGGATACCCGTTTGAAAACGTTTTTCCGCTTCAGCAATTACCCTAGCCCAAAGCGTTGGATTATAAGCTGACCAACGCTGAAATCCCCAAACTTGACGCGCTAAACCAGGTGCACGATCACAAGCCATCATTGCTGCTTCAATTAATAGTGTGCCGGAACCACACATTGGATCAATCATTGGCGAGCCAGGCTGCCAACCTGAGCGTAAAACAATGGCCGCGGCTAAATTCTCTTTGATAGGCGCTTGCCCAGCCAAACTCCGATATCCACGAATATGGAGCGGATCCCCGCTTAGATCTAATGATATTGTGGCATTATCTTTATATAAATGGACATGAATGCGTATATCGGGTTGCTGTTTAGCAATATTAGGCCGCTTGTTCATTTTACGCTGAAAGCTATCAACTATAGCGTCTTTCACTCGTAGAGCGCCATACTGGCTATTGCGGATAACTTGGTTAGTGCCATTAAAATAAACGGCAAAAGTATCATTAACGGTAAATAAATCCGGCCAATCGATGGTTTGTGCGTCAAGGTAGAGATCAAGATCACTCAAAATCGGGCAGCGAGTTAAGGGTAATAAAATTCTCGAGGCTAAACGACTCCATAACAAACTCAAATACATGCCAAGTTCGTCAATTTGAAAATGCACGCCACCGGGTGCAATATGACACTGCTTTGCGCCTAATACTTCCAGTTCACTTTTAAGTAATTCTTCCAGTCCAAATGCTGTAGTAGCAAACAGAGCTTTCATATCGCTGTCACCTAAATAAAAAATTGCTGCACATTATAGCTAACCCTGCGCACATATCATAAAGTTACTAGCAAAATTATTGCGCTTAAACAGGAGTTAAGAATGATCCGGTTATCTCGTCTTTATATCTATCCCGTTAAATCAATGAAAGGCATTCGTTTGTCACAGGCTTATGCAGAAAATAGTGGCCTGGTTTTCGATCGCAATTTTATGCTAACCAATGATCAAG
Source organism: Arsenophonus nasoniae (assembly GCF_004768525.1). Taxonomy (NCBI): domain Bacteria; kingdom Pseudomonadati; phylum Pseudomonadota; class Gammaproteobacteria; order Enterobacterales; family Morganellaceae; genus Arsenophonus; species Arsenophonus nasoniae. The sequence goes on along the minus strand of NZ_CP038613.1, from coordinate 1,341,362 downwards.
GTGGGTTCATTACGGCGCGGCAATATCCACAAATGCTGTTATTTAAGCCAATAATACTTGATAATGGTATCCAAATACAGGCACCTGATAATCAAACAGCAACTATTTTATATAAAGATTTTATTAATGATCCGTTGCCAACAGAAGTGTGGGGAAATCATTTTACCGCCTTAGCCGCTCCAACAAAGATTAATCAATGGCTGTCGCAATATTTTAATTTTGCCGTTCAATTAAGATGGTTAGGTAACATACCCAGCCGCCGAATAAAAAGATTTCCAACCATTCCACTCTCATTTGCTGATGGCTATCCTTATCTTCTTATTAATCAAGCGTCATTTAAAGCAGTTCAACAATTATGCCCTGCTAAAATCAACATAGAACAATTTAGAGGCAATTTGATCATCACAGGTGCAGAGGCTTTCTCTGAAGATAGCTGGCAAAGGATACAAATTGGTGAGGTTATTTTCGAACTGGTCAAACCTTGTAGCCGCTGCATTTTGACGACCGTTGATATTGATAATGGCGCACAACATCCAACTGGGGAGCCATTGACCACACTACAAAATTTCCGCACTGACGAGAATGGAGAAATTGATTTTGGCCAAAATGCCATTGCCAAAAATAGCGGTCTTATGCGGATTGGTGATGCGGTAAAAATCTTAACTAAAAAACAGCCAAAACAGTATAAGACCGTAAAAAATAGCAAGGCGCTAGTAGTTAATCCAGAACAGGAAACAACATTATTAATCAATGTTAATGGCACAGAATTTTTAGCTAATAACCAAATGGTTATTTTGGAACAATTGGAAAAACATGGCTTAAAAATTCCTTATTCATGTCGAGCGGGAATTTGTGGTTGTTGTAAAATGGAACTAATAGAGGGAGAGGTGATCCCATTGACAAAAACAGCAATCAAAGAAGATGGAATTATCTTAAGTTGTAGCTGCATTCCGAAAACAAATATTAAATTATTATTAAACTAATCCTTATCCATCATTCGTCATCAATGAATGATGGATATTACTGTTGGTTAAAAGATGCTTTGCAATTTAGTTATTATATAAACCTTGAATATTGATTAATTCAGGTTATGTTTTATGAAACAGCCCTTTCATAGAGTAAACTACTAGCTGGTGGTTGATAAATCATTAAACGATTATTCATAATCTTAATCGGGTCACAAAACCGCATTACCCGATCTTTCAATACTAATTTAGGCTCAATTAATAAACATAAGCTGGCATATTTTCCTGCTTCTGCCACTAAAAATAACGCTTGCTGTTCGCTATCTTCAATATGAACCTGAACAACATCCCCTAACACCAAATCATCGTGGCAATGTACTGGTAAAAAGTACCAACTCCTAGGCATCTGCGGCTTTAAAAAACGAAAAGCAACCAATGCATTTAAAATCAATTCCGCACTATGCTCATTAGAAAGTGATAATTTTTGCACCTGTTCTTCAATACAATGATATAACCCCGCATCATCAATATTGAAAATCATTTCGCCATAAGCAGATGCAACCAACATTTTTGCTGGAAAACAAGAACGGAATAACATTCCATTAGCTAAATCTAACATCATCCTTTCATGTTCATCATCGTAATACCAGCGCCACTGATTATTGGGTTTTATTTTCATTTATTACCCCTCAATCTGATCACTCTATTTATTAACTTAAAATCCATACTAATTAAAATTAAGATAAAAAAGTATTGCTATATATAAATAATAGAAATAATAAAAAAAATTTCGAGTTTTTATGTAAAGATATTCAAAGAAGATCCTGAATTTAATAAATTATTAGATTACAAAATAAATATTAATGAATAAAAAAAGCTGCCTACTTTTTTATGATCTAAATTAAGATTAAATATAATTAACAATATTTTTAATTAATTTAGGTCCATGATAAATAAATCCTGAATAAACTTGTAATAATGATGCTCCTGCTACCAATTTTTCTCTAGCTGCAATCAAAGAATCAATTCCGCCCGCGCCAATGATTGGCAATTGCCCTTTTAATTCTTTTGCCAATAAACGAACGATTTCAGTACTTTTCAATTGCACAGGACGGCCGCTTAAACCACCCGCTTCCTCTGAATATCTTAATCCTTTGACTAAATTCCGATCTAAAGTGGTATTTGTCGCCACAACACCATCAATCTGGTGACGAATTAAACTATCGCTAATTTGGATAATCTCTTCTTCCGTTAAATCAGGCGCAATTTTTACTACCACAGGAACATACTTTTGCTGTTGTTCTGCTAATAAGTGTTGTTTATTTTTAATTGACTGCAATAAATCATCCAATGCCTCGCCATATTGTAATAACCTTAAATCTGGCGTATTAGGTGAAGAAATATTGACCGCAATATAACCTGCATAGGAATAAATTTTTTCCATGCAAATTAAATAATCCTCTTTACCCTGTTCAATCGGCGTATCTTTATTTTTACCAATGTTAATACCAATAATGCCGTCGTATTTTGCTTTTTTAACATTCTCAACTAAATTATCCACACCTAGATTATTAAAACCCATGCGATTGATTAGGCCCTCAGCTTCAACCAAGCGAAATAGCCGAGGTTTCTCATTACCTGGCTGTGGGCGAGGTGTGACCGTTCCTATCTCGACGAAACCAAATCCCATCGCACCAAAAGCATCTATACATTCACCATCTTTATCAAGACCGGCCGCTAATCCCAATGGATTCTTAAATGTTAGTCCCATGCAAGTCGTTGGTTTAAAATTGACCGACTGCCGGATCATAAACTGGAGCGGTGAGTGCATGATGTATTTAAGCTGCCGGAAGGTAATTTCATGGGCTTGTTCTGGATTTAAACGAAATAACGCCTTGCGGATAAGGGAATAAAACATTAGCTGTACCTTATTTTGATAGATAATGTAAATTATTTAGTCGTAGAAACCATTTGCCGCTTTTTACTCTATAAAACAGTCTACTGCTAAATTTATCAGTAAACTCAAATGGTATGTACAGATGATCATGATAATTTAAATATGCCTAATATGACACTGCTTTTTGTCATTTAAGTTTTTAAAAATAATAGGTAAAAGCAAATTAATAGATATCCCCCCAGATACTCTTGCAAAAGAAGGGATATCTTATTTGACTAATCGTTTTGTTTAAGGAAAAGACTAGCAATTTAGTAAAAATAAAATGCTATTGGTTTTCCAACGCCTTAGTAATTTTTTCAAATAGATCCGCGCTAAGATCGCTTAATCCTTGTAACTGTTTTAACGCTAGATACATCTGATTTTGCCGTGTTTCATCATAGCGCTTTAGACGAATCAATGGTTCGATTAAACGCGAAGCAACTTGCGGATTACTACTATTTAAAATAGTTAACATTTCCACTAAAAATTGATAGCCAGTACCCTCTGCTGCATGAAACGCCGAGGGGTTTTGGGCAACAAAAGCCCCTATCAGTGCACGTACTCGATTAGGATTTTCCATGCTAAATGTTGGATGAGTAAGCAAAGAACGTACCGTTGTCAGAACATTTTTAGCCGGACTGCTAGCTTGCAGCATAAACCATTTATCCATTGTCAAACCATCATGGCGCCAGCGTTGTTCAAACGCTGCCATCAGCTGTTGACTACTCGGTAATTGTGCCGCCACAGCAGCAGTTAATGCCGCCATTGTATCCGTCATGTTATTAGCCTGATAATACTGCTCGGATACATATTTATCAGCCTGTTGCTTATCATGACCAAAAGCCAGATAAAATAAGCATTTATTCCGCAAGGAACGTTTGGCAATATCCCCATGATCGATCCGATACTTGGTGACTTTATTGGCATGATAAACGGCAATAAATTCATCCGCCATTTCAGTGGCAAATTTTTGGCAAATAAAGTTAATAACAACATGGATCGCTATTGGATCGATGATCTCAAACCACTCGGCAACTTCATTTTCTGATGGCAAAGTAAATAGTTGCGCTTTTAAAGCCGGATCACAGGCTTCATCAAGTAAAACCGCTCGGAATGCATCAATAATAGGCAACGGTAGGATTAAATCTTCCCTTTGCTGTAAGCGTACCACATTGTCTTTAATATAAATTGCTAGTAGTGATTGCACCGCATCCCAACGAGCAAACTCATTACTAGCATATTGCATCAAGAATGCTAATTGCTCATCGGTATATAAATAATCCAATTTCACCGGTGCGGAAAACTCACGCAATAATGAAGGTATTGGCCGCGAATTAACTTGATCAAAAACAAAAGTCTGGTGTGCTTTAACCACGTTAAGCACTGAGTGCACAGCGTGACCATTATGCTGTAAGGGAATAACATGACCTTTTGTATCATACAGCTCGATATCTAATGGTATATGCAAAGGTAATTTTTCTGCTTGATCTGCCGTTGGCGCGGTGGTTTGGCTAATATGCAGTAAATATTGCTGCTTATCCGCTAAATATTCATCTCTGACCGTCACTAAAGGTGTACCCGATTGGCTATACCAACGACGAAATAGCGTCAAATCGATATTAGAGGCATCTTGCATAGCTTGGACAAAATCATCACAGGTTGCTGCACTACCATCATGACGAGCAGTATAAAGTTTCATACCCGCCTGAAATAGCTCCTCACCTAACAGAGTATGCAGCATTCGAATAACTTCCGCCCCTTTTTCATAAACGGTTAAAGTATAGAAGTTATTCATTTCAATCACTTTTTCCGGACGAATAGGATGTGCCATTGGACTGGCATCTTCAGCAAATTGTTGCGCGCGCATCAGCCGGACATTTTCAATCCGATTTACTGAACGAGAACCCAAATCCGAACTAAACTCTTGATCACGAAAAACCGTTAATCCTTCCTTAAGGCTTAATTGAAACCAGTCACGGCAAGTAATACGATTACCCGTCCAATTATGAAAATATTCATGACCGATTACCGCTTCGATATTTAGATAGTCCTTATCCGTTGCCGTTTCTGTTTTTGCTAACACATATTTGGCATTAAAAATATTGAGTCCTTTATTTTCCATCGCCCCCATATTAAAGAAATCAACAGCAACAATCATGTAAATATCTAAATCATATTCGTAACCAAAACGTGTCTCATCCCACCGCATGGCATTTTTCAACGACACCATTGCCCAGTCGGCACGATCTAGATTACCCTTATCGACAAAAAGGGCTAACGTTACATTACGACCACTTTGGCTAACAAAATTATCATATAGAACATCAAAATCACCGGCTACCAGGGCGAAAAGATAGCTTGGCTTAGGGAACGGATCTTGCCATTTTACCCAATGACGGCCATCTTCCTTTTCTCCTTTATCAATTTGATTGCCATTAGAAAGCAAATAAGGATAACGAGTTTTATCGGCAGTAATAGAGGTTGTAAAACGCGCTAAGACATCTGGCCGATCTAAATAATAGGTAATATGGCGGAAACCTTCTGCCTCACACTGAGTGCAAAGCACATCAGCTGACACATAAAGCCCCTCTAGCGCGGTATTTTTTAATGGGTTTATTTCATTAACGATCTTAAGAACAAAAGTATCAGGCACTGACTCAATAATCAGTTTTCCGGCCTCTTCACGATAGGCGCTCCACGGTTCATCATCAATATGGATCGTACGCAAAATCAAGTTTTCACCATCGAGTATCAACCGATTAGCCTGCGAATTTAATCGTTTTACTTGGCTAATAGCGGTAACGATGGTTGTTGCTGGATCAAGCTCAAAATCCAATTCAATATCTGTAATAGTGTAATCGGGCGCCTGATAATCCTGACGATATTTCTCTTGTCGCTGTTGCGTCATAATAAATTTTTACCTGTATTAATTATTGTTATTTCTCAATGTGGTCAATTATTTGGCAATAATGATATCTTAAAACTTGTTTCTTTTGATCATAAATCATTTACCTGTAATTAATATTCAAGCTTGCTAGTCCTGATTAATAGGTTATTTATTGCGGCAAAAAACACTGCCAATATAAAAATAAGTTGATAATATCAAATAGATGATTAGAATTTTTATAACTACGCCAGAAATATATACAACAGCCTTCACTCTTACTAGCATCAACAGGTATACTCTGGCATATTTTATCTTTAAGTCGAGAGTAATGCTTCCGCGAGGATAGCTAACGCATTATGAATTTAGATGCACCACCTATCATTACATCACTACTAGATACTGATGCTTATAAACTGCATATGCAACAAGCCGTTTTTCATCACTATAACCATGTATCGGTAGTGGCAGAATTTCGTTGCCGTAGTGATGAACGACTTGGTAACTATGCCCAAGCTGTACGCCAACAAATAGATTTAATGGCGCACGTTGCATTAACGCCAACTGAATACCACTATCTGCGTGGTCTGCCTTTTTTTAAAACTGATTATCTTGATTGGTTAAAGGCGTTTCGCTTCAATCCCAGGCAGGTTAACGTTTATACCACGCCAGAAAATCAATTAGCACTCAGAATTAGTGGTCCATGGCGTGAAGTCATTCTTTGGGAAGTCCCTCTATTAGCCTTAATCAGCGAACTGGTTCACCGCTCCCGTTCGCCCACTGTAACAGCCAAAGATGCCATTGAACAGTTACACAAATTGATTAAGCATTTTTACCAAGACGCAAAAATGCAAAATATCGATTTAGCAAACTTTAAATTAATGGATTTTGGCACTCGTCGGCGTTTTTCTCGTACGGTGCAATTCGCTATTGTTAATGAGCTCAAAAACCATTTCCCTTATTTTACGGGTACAAGTAATTATAAGTTGGCTGAACAACTACAACTTAGACCGGTGGGTACTCAAGCTCATGAGTGGTTTCAAGCTCATCAGCAAATTAGTGAGGATTTGGCTAATAGCCAACGCGTTGCGCTGCAAAGTTGGCTGGATGAATATCCCGATCAATTAGGTATTGCGCTAACAGATTGCATTACAATGGATGCTTTCCTGCGTGACTTCGATATTACCTTTGCTAATCGTTATCAAGGATTGCGGCATGACTCAGGCGATCCATTAGAATGGGGTGAAAAGGCAATTCGTCATTATAAAAAACTGGCCATCGATCCGATGAGTAAAACACTGGTTTTTTCAGATAACCTTGACCTACAAAAAGCGTTGATCCTTTATAAACATTTTTATAAACGTATTAACCTTATTTTTGGTATTGGAACCCGTTTAACCTGCAACATTCCTCAGGTAAAACCGCTTAATATTGTGATTAAATTAGTGGAATGTAATGGTAAGCCAGTTGCTAAGTTGTCTGATAGTCCAGGAAAAACGATCTGTGATGACGATGAATTTATTGATCGCTTGAAAAAAGCCTTTGATATTCCCAATATAACTAAGCGGGTTGATAACAAACCTAACTGATTATTATGGCAAGCTATTTTGTTGATTGGCGCGTCAAGGTAAATTAAATTCTTATTACAAAGGTCTTTTCATCTGGTTATTCCCATTTTAAAATTGCTATTTTTACTTGTTTCCTACGTGTGGACAAGTAACATAAAGCCTTTCCCAAACGGGATCAAACAACTTTAAACAACTAAATTGCAAAAGAGAGTATTTTATGAACATAGCGCCTGTAGTCGAAGTACTACAAGGCCGTGTAGCGGTAGGCGAAGAAGTCACCGTTCGTGGCTGGGTACGTACAAGGAGAGATTCAAAAGCCGGTTTCTCATTCCTCGCTATCTATGACGGTTCCTGCTTTAATCCATTACAGGCTATTGTAAATAAAGAACTAGATAATTATGAAAACGACGTTTTACACCTGACCACCGGCTGTTCGGTTGAAGTAACCGGCATTGTCAAGCCATCGGAAGGTCAAGGACAACAATTTGAATTATCTGCTACTCAGGTTGTCGTCGTCGGTATAGTAGAAAACCCGGATAGTTATCCGATGGCTGCCAAGCGTCATAGCGTTGAATATTTACGCGAAGTGGCACATTTACGTCCGCGCACCAATCTTATCGGCGCCATTGCCCGTGTTCGCAATACGCTAGCCCAAGCGATTCACCGTTTCTTTCATGAAGAAGGCTACCTTTGGGTCTCAACCCCCATTATCACCGCCTCCGATACCGAAGGTGCCGGTGAGATGTTTCGGGTCTCAACGTTAGATTTACAGAATATTCCTCGAACTGAAAAAGGTGATATTAATTTTGATAAAGACTTTTTTGGCCGAGAAGCATTTCTAACCGTATCCGGTCAGCTAAATGGCGAAGCTTATGCTTGTGCCTTAAGCAAAATTTATACCTTTGGCCCAACGTTTCGGGCAGAAAACTCAAATACCAGCCGCCATTTAGCCGAATTCTGGATGGTTGAACCAGAAGTGGCTTTTGCCGATTTGAACGATATCGCGTCGCTGGCCGAGAAAATGTTAAAGTATGTCTTCAAATCGGTTTTGCAAGAACGCCATGATGATTTAACCTTTTTTGCCGAACGGATTGATAAAGAGGTGATCAGCCGGTTGGAAAAATTTATTGTCTCTGATTTTGCCCAAATCGACTATACCGATGCCATTAAAGTGCTAGAGCAATCGGGCAAAACCTTTGAAAACCCAGTGGCTTGGGGTATTGATCTCTCTTCGGAACATGAACGTTATTTAGCAGAACAACACTTCAAAGCCCCCGTGGTGGTTAAAAATTACCCAAAAGATATCAAAGCTTTTTATATGCGTCTGAATGATGATAATAAAACCGTTGCTGCTATGGATGTATTAGCGCCAAGTATTGGCGAAATTATTGGTGGCTCTCAGCGTGAAGAGCGATTGCATAAACTGGATGCTCGCATGGACGAAATGGGGCTTAACCAACAAGATTATAGTTGGTATCGCGATCTGCGTCGCTATGGTACCGTACCCCATGCTGGATTTGGTCTTGGATTTGAACGCCTAGTTGCTTATGTCACTGGGGTACAAAATATCCGTGAAACCATCGCCTTCCCGCGCACTCCACGTAACGCGAGCTTTTAAATATTTAATCTTATAAAACGAATAAATATTTTAATCATAACTGGCCAGTATACCGCTGGTCTTTTTATTTCTATTTATGATAAATATCAAAAAGTTCCCCTTTATTTACATTTTGAAACATATAATTTCTTTTTGTTACAAATATTGTATTTTTGTATCATTTTCAGGGTAGATAAAAATATTTACCAATGGAACACTGGACGCAGAAACGAGACGACACTAAACTCTTAGAGATAGTTCCCAATGGTTGGGAATTTATTTTTGGCAGTGGCAGGTCTCCGAATAACACCAATGAGGGTAATAATAATGATGAAGCGCAATATTCTTGCAATAGTTATCCCGGCGTTGATAGCTGGAGCTGGTACAGCAAACGCAGCTGAAATCTATAACAAAGACGGCAACAAACTGGATCTATACGGTAAAGTTGACGTTCGTCACTTCTTTGGCAAAAGCAGTGGTGGCGATGAAGGCGATGATTCGCGTGTTCGTCTTGGTATTAAAGGTGATACTCAAATCTCTGATCAGCTGACTGGTTTTGGTCGTTTCGAATGGGAAACTAAAACCAACAAAAGTGAAGCTGAGAACGAAAACACAAACCGTCTAGCTTATGCCGGTTTGAAAATTGCTGACTTTGGTTCAATAGACTATGGTCGCAACTACGGTGTTCTGTATGATGTCAACGCTTGGACTGACGTGCTGCCTCTTTATGGTGCAGACTCTATGTCTCAGGCTGACAGCTATCTGACTGGCCGTAACCGTAACCTGTTAACTTACCGTAGCACTGATTTCTTTGGTCTGGTCGATGGCTTGAACTTCGCCCTACAATACCAAGGCAAAAATACGGAAAGCAATAAATCAGATAGCAAAGAGGTTCTGAAAAATAACGGTGATGGCTTCGGTTTGGCTGCTAACTATGATATCGGCTGGGGCGTGGCGCTGGGTGCGGGTTATGCTAAATCCAATCGTGGCCTGACTGATCAGCAAAAAACTGACAGTGGGGCTGGCGGTAACAGTGCGGAAGGTTGGAACGCCGGTATCAAATATGATGCCAACAACCTGTATCTGGCAGCTATGTACGGTGAAACCCGTAATATGACCCGTTTTGGTAGAGGTGTAGATCCTGTTACTGATCTTAGTCTAACTCGCGTCGCTAACAAAACTGAGAACTTTGAATTGGTTGGTCAGTATCTGTTTGACGAAATTGGTCTGAAACCATCTATTGCCTATGTGCAGTCTAAAGGTAAAGATTTAACTGATCCTGCCTACTCGCAGAAGCAAGACTTAGTGAAATACGTTTCTTTAGGTGCTTTCTACTATTTCAACAAAAACCTGACCGCAGTTGTTGATTACAAAATTAACCTAATCAATGGCAGCAATGGCTTTGCTGATAAATATGGTATTGGCAGAGACAACCTGGTTGGTTTAGGCTTAGTTTACCAGTTCTAATTATCGCTTAGCGGTGATTTAACAGTAAAAGTGAAAACGTAAATCTAAAAAGCAGCGCATAAGCGCTGCTTTTTTTAGTAGTTCATGTTAACTGTTAAAATATTGTTACCTATCAGACAATACCAACCTAAACTAATATCACAAGTTTGCCTTATTTTTATCGCAGAGTGTTGGCAAATCATTTTCATCGCGTTAACCTGAGATCCCTCGATTACCAAATAACAATTGAGTTACTGGAATTATAAATATGTTGGAAAATATTATTGCGGCTCCTGCGGATCCTATCTTAGGTTTAGCAGAGAGTTTTAATGCTGATCCGCGTAAACAAAAAATCAATTTAGGTATTGGTGTTTACAAGGATGAGTCAGGGAAAACCCCCATTCTTACTTCCGTCAAAAAAGCAGAAAAATATCTGTTAGAGCAGGAAGTGACTAAAAATTATCTTGCTATTAGTGGGATAGCGGAATTTGCCACCGTTACGCAAGCATTGCTTTTCGGCAACAACCATCCGGTTATTGCCGAAAACCGTGCCCGCACGTCACAGGCACCAGGCGGAACCGGAGCATTGCGGATCGCGGCTGAATTTATTGCTAAACAGACCACTGCCCAACGCGTCTGGATCAGCCAACCAACGTGGCCAAATCACGAGAATATATTTAAAGCGGCCGGCCTGACAAGCTGTTATTACCATTACTATGACGCTGAAAAGCACAATCTGGATTTTGCCGGCATGTTAACCAGCTTGGAAGATGCAAAACCAGGTGATGTTCTATTACTGCATGGTTGCTGCCATAACCCTACCGGTATCGACCCAACGCCAGAACAGTGGGAAATACTCTCTACGCTGGCAGCAGAGAAAAGCTTACTGCCGGTTTTTGATTTTGCCTATCAAGGCTTTGCTAAAGGCTTGGACGAAGATGCGCAAGGTTTACGTATTTTTACCAACAAAAATCCTGAAATTATCATTGCCAGTTCCTACTCGAAAAATTTTGGTTTATATAATGAACGGGTTGGTGCCTGTACAATTATTGCCAATAATAGTGAGCAAGCAGAACGAGCATTTAGTCAAATAAAATCGATTATTCGCGCCAACTACTCTAATCCCCCCGCCCACGGTGCAGCTATTGTTACTACGATTTTATCTGATGAATTACTAAAAAAAGAATGGATCGAAGAGCTAACAACTATGCGGCAACGTATCCAACGGATGCGGCAATTATTTGTCAATACATTACAAGAAAAAGGCGCTAAGCAAGATTTTAGTTTTATTAGCAAACAAAACGGCATGTTCTCTTTTAGTGGACTTAATGAAGAACAGGTAGCTCAGTTACGTGAAAAGCATGCAATTTATGCAATTAGTTCAGGTCGAATTAATGTTGCTGGCTTAACGTTAGAGAATATGGTTCCTTTATGCAAAGCTATCATTGACGTATTGTAAAGAAACATCTTTTAATTCAGATAGATACCGATTAGGCCAATGCCCTAATCGGTTTTTTATTATTCACAGCCAACATCAAATTTATCGGATCTGGATAAAACTAGTCTTGCAAGAAGGGATTAAATTGTCGCTCAGCAGCCAAATTAGACATTGCTCCATGGCCAGGAATAAATTGATAATCATCACCGAGGGGCAAAATTTTTGTTTTAATTGAATGGATTAATGTTGCATGATCACCTTGTGGAAAATCAGTGCGCCCAACGCTGCCCTGGAAAAGTACATCTCCCATCGAAATTAGCTTATCCGCATGATTAACAAAGATAATATGTCCAGGCGTATGCCCTGGGCAATGTAAGACCGACAGTTTGATATCAGCAAAACGAATTTCATCTCCTTCCTGCAAGTAGCGATCAGGCGTAAAGTCAGGGCATTGTGCAACGCCAAACATTTGACTTTGCACTGCCAATCCTTTGATCAAAAATTCATCTTCTTTTTGCGGGCCATAAATGGGCACCGAAAAATGTGCTGCTATCTCGGCACAAGCACCTACGTGATCAAAATGACCATGAGTTAACAAGATATAGTGTAAATTTAATGAACGCTTTTCAATTTCAGCAATTAGTTTTGCTGCTTCACCACCAGGATCAACAATAACGGCATCTAAGCTGTTTTCATCCCAAATTAGCGTACAATTCTGCCTAAAATCGGTTACAGGAATAATTTTGAATTTCATATAGTTGTAAATCCATTATTTAAATAAAAATTTATTTAATATCTAATAGATTACCATTTTCTGACCGGTCCTGTATCAATATGGACAAAATTACTATTAGGATAATAGCCTACTCCACCCGCGCGCATCTTTAATGCTGCTTTACGGATATGACTAAGTTCGATCCCTTTAATATGAAAATCCATTGCACGACCATGGGTATGATAGCTATTTTTAGCAACTCCACTACTTTTACGTCGCAGTGCATTATTGGTTTCGACAGAACGATAACCAGAAACGAGTTGAACAGGTTTATTGGTTCCCATTAACATTTGCAACAAATAAATCTGATCAAATAATTTCGGATCAATAGTTTTAATTTTATTATTACGATGATCACGGAATAAGTGATTCAATCGGGTCAATTCAGCGTTATTATAACGGCGACCATCAAAAAACTCAGTCTTAAGAAATTCACCAGTATGAAGATTTTCAAAGCGCAAAATTTTGGGTCGCGGGGTGGTTAATGCCGCAAAGGCATGGCTAGGTAATAAGCTAAAACCTAGTGTTATCGCGCCATAACCTAGCCATTTTCGTCGATTCTGATCAATATTGTCCATAGCCACTTAACTCAAATAAAAAGAAAAAATAATAATCAATATGTACGATAATTATACCGAATTTATTTCACTAATTTTGTATAATTATGTAAAAAATATTCATGTAACGCTATAGAATATCACAATTAATACATATTAATTATAAATACAAATAACATTATTATAATCTATTATTGCGATAAGCACATCAAATTGTTCAATATTTATACAAATCATACTTATATTAGGCTGATTATCAATCAATTTTGTTAGCGACCTACGTTTAGTCTGTTATCTTGAAAAAAGCATAATTTACCATTAACAGCGATATTTATGCATCTATACTTAATGGGTAAAAAATAATCTGTGATTATCATTTAATATAAAAGAAGTTTTTGCCTCTTTTATATTATTTTTATTCATTGGTTAAGAGAGGTTCTTATTTCATTTAAATAATTCATCGCCCCATAAATAACATTGTCATAGCCATAGATGTCATCGCGAAAATTAGCGATATTTTTGTTATCAACCCAGGCAGTTTGATAATAAAGATAAATAGGTATTCGACCCGGAATATTAATATAACGTGTCTCACCTAATTGAAGTGCACCGTCAATACGCTTTTGATCCCAACTGGCACGCGCAAGTAAAATTGATGCTAAAACTGATGCCTTATTCACTCTAACGCAACCCGAGCTAATTGAACGATTTTGCCGATTAAATAAACTATGGTTAGGGGTATCATGTAAGTAAATTGCGTCAGAACTTGGCATGTTGAATTTATAGCGGCCTAGGGCATTGGATGGACCGGGTGCCTGGCGTACACGATAGGGAAAGGAGGAAGATGAGATGGCATTCCAATTAATCGAGTAAGGATCAATAGGATAGGCATTACGCTCCCATCCGGATAAAACCGTAAAACCTCGGCGAGCAAAATAGCCCGGATCCCTTCTAGCTTGAGGCAAAATATCTTTACGCACCATGCTGGTAGGGACATTCCAAGGTGGATTAATAACAACACTATTAAGTTCACTGCTCATTATCGGGGTTTTACGATCAGGGCGACCCACAATGACTTTAGAATCTATAATCAATTGATTATTTAAGTAAAAATGTAAAGTATAAGCTGGAATATTAACTAAGATGCCAGAGCCACCTTCATTAGGAATAATTCTTAAGCGCTGGATATTAATCGCCAGTAAACCAGCACGATCGGTAGGAGAAGTATTTAGCCATTTTAATGTTGCGTTACCAATAATACCATCCGGCTCTAATCCATACATTCGCTGAAATTGTTTAACCGCATCAACTAATAAGCCACCATAATGACGAGTATTATCTGTATCGGCATCCTGCGTTAATAACCCATTGCGGGTTAAAATTTCACTTAAAGAAACAAGATCATTGCTTGTTTGCCCTGGTTTTAATAGACTCACCGTATTTATTTTTGGCCATATTTGTTGATCTGCTAAATAAGCCAACATTTTCGTTCTCATCGGTAGATATGAGGCGTGTTGTGGCGCTAATGTTTTGATCCAACTGGCTAATTGTTTAGAATTAATTGCCGTTTGCCACTGAGAAACACCGCCAATCGTTGGCTCGCGGAGTTGAAAAGGTGTTTTTTGATATAACCAATCTTTGCCATTATATTTTACATTACATATAAAATATAAATAACCTAACATCGCATCTGACAAAATAACATCTCGTTCAATCTGATTGAGTTGTTTATTTTTTACTAATAACGATAGCCATTTACCAAACTGAGGCTGAAAACCAGCCAGTGCTAATTCTGCTAATTGCTGTTTAAATTCTAATACCGCAGGTTCATCATCCCATAAAGGTTGCATATTATTTTCAGCATAGAGCTTCGCTAACCTGTCTATGTAGACTAAATTAGTACCAGGTGATAACCAGCCTTGCAGTTGCTGACGGCTTTTTTGTATCTCTGGCGCAGTGATATTTTTCTGCTCAGAAACCAAATTTGTTAAAGGGACTTGGGTATTTGTGATCGTGTCTATTTGCGCCAACTCAGCAGATGCTGGTGTTATTGCTAATATTACACAGCATATTAGTGAAGCACGCAAAGTGTTCACTCTTTTATTCGCCATAATATCACCTTTTTATTTCATTTTTATTGTTTTAATAGCAGAGTAAAAAATTTATCTTTAGCAGGTTAAAATTAACTAATTTGTTGTCTTTTATTTGATACAAAAATAAATCTTTGTTTAAAAATAATATTAATAATCAATGAACTAATTAATATTATGGTAATTAAAGTTATTTTTATATACACAGTTATGTACAAATTAATTTTTCACCCCCGTGTGCTATCTTTACCATTATGCTTAGAGCAAAACCGCTATCTCACACAAAGCCACTTACACGCAACTAACAGTTAATGGTTAACAACTTCCACCAATGCTGCTAATAGGATGCCCCTGTGATGGGGCTATTTGGTTTGCGCGTGTTGCTGATTCCAGATTGAATCAACCGGCATCTCTACCCTCACATCTAGCCATGTCGATGGCGGAATATCACACGGCTCACCATCGATATAATAAGTTGGTTTTCCATCAATAATTTCTTTAATCCGCCAGTTCTGAAAATCTTCTGGTAAATGCGAGTGTTGGCGATGAAATGTTTGAATCTCGATGTTACCATTAGATAAAATTTTGTCTCTGACGTAGATAAGTTCTAAGCCATTAATATCTTTAGGTACTGAAACACCTCCATTCACACCCCATGCGCCGTCTGAGTTATAGCCCAATACTCTGGAAATCAAATATTTTCCTGTATCGAGTCGTTGAACAATCGCGCCTTCTGACTCCTCATTCGTTCCAAAATTCCCATTAGGATAAATTTTAATAATCGGTGAGGCTTTTTTGATAAAACCATTACCATCAACCGTTGTGTTATTTTCACTCCATTGCTTTTTTAACTTAAAAGACTGTTTATCCGCCAAATGGATAGCTGTCCATGTGTTCCCATAACCATCTAGAAAGAGAAAATAAAAACTATTCTTATCATACTGGAGTCTAATTCCTGAACCCCATTTACCATCAAAGCGGTCATCATCATAACCAAGATTACTAAAAAAACCACAGCCTCCTGTTATCGATTCATTTCCTCTTTCATAAATAGTTGTACCGCCTAATCCAAAATCACCCATCTGTATCAAGGTACCATCCTTATCCTGAAAGGTATGGGACACAACCTTATCCCCGTGCTTTGAATTTATTTTCCCGCATTTAATTGCACATTACCGTTAATTTCACCGCCCGTTTTATCAAATTTTTTATCTAACTTTTCGCTTATTTCTACAACATCTTTAGCATCTGCTTTGCCTTTTACTGTTTCCTTGATTTCATCGATAGCACTTGAGTCTGCTTTTCCTTCGACTAATTCTTGCAGTGCCTTGATTGACTCTAACTTAACCGTTTTGCCACTGGGTAGCGTAAGTTCAACGACACCGTTTTCCCCCATCCAGGTATCCATGTTTTGCAGAAAGTAGAGGATGTATGTGTTAGCAGCAACAAGTGCTCTTGCCGCATCAGAATTATTATTGGGTTCAGTGAGATTAATGCTGTAAGTGGTATCTGTTGCGCTAAAAGTCGGCTTATCTGCTAACGTTAATTCAGTATCACTGTTGACTGACAATATCATGTAAGGATAGTTAATATTACCATTTTTAATCAGCATTAACATGCCAGGTGATACCAACGGATTATTACTGTTCCATTTTGTGCCTGTGCCTTTGACAATAGAAGAGCCTGACACGACAGTTACGGTGCCATCTTTATAAATCATGTTTTTTCCTGAAATTTTGATATAGAAAATCGCAATTAAACGATCTCTATGAATTGGTTACTTCCATCTTGGATAAGCGTCAGGCGCATAAGCCATCACCGCACCAAAGTTATTATTGTACCCCCAACCTTTACAGCCAAAACTAGGACCGGTCCATTCTGTGATTGCGATAATGCCATCTTTTGAAACACTATAACCATTAACGAATGCCAATGCTTGATTATCAGGCTCATAAACGGCAGTAATATAGACTAAAGTCATTTGACCGAAATAGCCTGGTTTTGGAAATGGGCCGAAAACGATATCATCTATTTTTAAGGGTAGATGACTGGACGAATAAAATAATTCCTTTTTTTCGTTGTGAATTTTCAAAAAACCTTTGTCATTGCTGTCATTAGGTAGTTGGGGTCTATAAATATAAACATTTGTCGTATTGTGCGCGCGGATAGCAAATACATTTCCTTGCTTGATTGCCTCCGTATAGGTTGAATTTTCACCCTCCCTCCTCGCATTACGATGAAATACCAAATAGCTATTCAAAATGTTTGGATGATTTACGCTATATCTTAAGTTTTTGAACCCTTGCACATTTTGATCTGGCGTACCTTCCCTGGAAAAATCGATTAATCTTTCCAAGACATAAGTGACGGAAGTGAAAATCCCAAGTTCTGCACCATTTACTTTTATTACCGGTTTCATAAATTAACGTTAAATCAGTTTAAAAACATGAATGATAGGTATCGTTGCACATCCAATACAAAAATTCGTATAATTCCAGCTAACGATATTTCCATATATATGGACGTTCTCAATTGCTGGATATTTATTACCGGTATGGGCAATATCAATGCGAGGAACCGCAACTATTTTTCTGCCACCTTTAAGAAAACGCTGATCGAATTGAAAGCTGTTTTTTTTAAAATCAACTTCTTCTGAATGGATAACAAAGCCGAATGATTGAAGAATATTATCTATTTCTCCGCCATCATGATAAATATTAAATTTGGGGATTAGCATCTTATCACTCCAACGCAATTTCTATTCTAACCTGCCCCTTTTCGTCATAAAGACGTAATCCGGTGCCATCAAAGGTAAATCGACTATCTTTACTATTCGAGTTCATCTCAAAGCGATTGTTTTTAGCATCAAGGATGAATCCAGATTTTTCAGGTAGGTAGTTTTGGGATTGTATTTTGTCGATAACGACAACGCTATTGAGCCAGCTTCATTAATGAACGCTTCATTAATAAAAACCTGTCCATCTTGCAGATACATAAATAAATCCATTTTCCCGTTGCTAGGATTATAAAAAGCAAATTGTTGCGCATTAAACCCCATCACAGTGGTTACTTTTTCGTTTTTTAATTCCGCACCTATCACCATTCCTGCATCGTAAGAAACGCCATCATAAACAATCTTAACCAAGTTAGTGAAAGTTGCAGAAGCCTCGCCTTTTTTTCATGTCATACTTAGCTTGTAGCGAATTCTGAGCGGCTGCCCATGACTTATCCGCTGTCGCTCTGACTTGATGGATAGACTCGGCTAAGGCTTTAGTCTCGGTTACCACATAATTGTCAACCCTGACGATTTTCGCCTTCATCTTGCCGTTTTGACGCATGAAGTACTGCGTATTGCCGTTGAGTCCCTTCGCGTTTTCCAGTATGGCCTCTGTGCTGCTATCTATTCCTTTCTTTAGCTGTTTAATGGCTTCCGTATCGTTAATTTTTTTGTCTATTTCATCAAGAATATCGCTCGCTACGCTATTTGGAAAACCTGATGCTTCAACAAACGCCGATTTACCGTAACTGTTTATCGTGCGAATATAGAAAAAATATTCATGACCAACTTTAAGATTTTCCTGTGTCCAACGTTGGCCCTGGCCGATTTTCTTTGCATTCGTGATAACTTCATTCTCAGACTTATCTTTCAGTTTTTTGTCGCTAAACCAGAATTCAAAGTTACTGCCATAGGCCGCTGAATCGGCAATTGTCGGCACGACCGTTAATAAAGACATACCCGGAGTAACAGACACGCTAACAGGAGGGCGGCGCTTCAATCGCAAAATCAAGAATAGTAGGCTGAGAAATTGCGCCAGCCGCGTCAACTGATCTGACTTCAGCACGGTAAGTGCCTCTCGGTAGCCCTGCAATATCAACCCGCTCTCCTGGAACCTGAATTGTCTGTATGACCTGACCATTTTCAATAACATTAACGGTGTTATACCGAACATCTGCTGCGGTGTTTTCCCAGCTCAAATAACCCTGTACAACATCGCCAATCGTCGTTGGCACAAAAGCCAGATTTATAGGTGGGGCGACTCCTATGGGTAATTCAGTAAACGGCGGGGCTTTAGAAGGTTTACCGATAATATCTTCGTAAATATAAGCACCGTCTTCCTCTAACAGAATTTCTACGCCCTCTTGCGGGTGAAATTTCCACTCTGCTATACGAAATTCAGCATCCTTAATACCAAGACTGGGTAAGTTAAGCAAAACAACATCACCAGGCCGATAAGCATAACCATCCAGATTCATGGTAAGCTGAACCCTGCGACCCGCGCGCTTTTTGCGTAAATAAAGATTGGCTAAACGCTGTGCCTGATAAGGACTGGTGACAAAGCGATAATCGATATTTTCTTTAATTTCCAGCCCGTCTTCATCAACCCACTCCTGTACAATCACCGGCGGAAATCTGTTTTGATATATTGTTGCTCAGCATCAATAAACGTACCGTATATCGCATTAGTCGCTTCGCGCAGGGACAATTCAGGGTAATATTGACGGTATCAATGATTTGGTTGGCTTCAATACGCAAAGTAGCCGGTCCGTTATAAGACTGCATTAAAATGCCGTGCTTACCCGCGATATAAGTGGGTTCTGCCGCAATGCATTTGTGCATATTATCTAGCACTGAGGCGGGTGACTCGGATAAATCATAAGCACCGTTCAGGGTATAGCGGGGTTCAGTACCATCCGCCGTTTTAGTCGACTCATCACACAAGTCAGCCGCTACTTTAAACGCCGAAAATCAATATCGGTATCCGGTACCTTTAAGTAACGACGATAGTAATCAAGAATAACCAGTGCCCCATTATTGCTCCATGTCGTTTTATGGGTTCTTGGATCAAAATCTCTTTGCCCCAAATTTCAACTTTTATATTAGGGATACCTTGTGGGTACTTCTCATCATCATGGTAAAGGGTAAATCTTAACCATGCCAGCCCCTGCCAATCATATCCTTTTTCCAGCTAGGAGCCTCTGAGTAAATAAGGATCGGCATCTTTCCTGTCGTTATGCAGTTCGTACTCAGCCGCTTTACCAAAAGAATCTATCAGATCATCATTAAACCAGATGCGACCAACACGACTGATTTTATGTCCGGCCAGTGCAATGGCCATATAGAGTATGTAATTTATTCCGCCTATAACTGGAATTTTAACTTTTTTAGTTTCAGCAAAAAAGAGTAATCCTGAACAGACTGTTTTACCCATGATGACAACTTCTGATGCGGACGCCGAACGTAATATTTGCTTACGTTCGGCTTGATCGCGCGCAGGATCAGGCGGCTTTTGTTGGAACAACAATGATCCCGCCGTTTGAACGGCAAGACCCGCCGCAATTAACCCCAACCCCAATCCACCGGTAGCAATTACGCCCGCTATCATTAATCCGGCACCAATAATACCGGTAATCGAGTTTCCAATGCTGCCTGGCATTACGTCACCCTCCATGCCATCACGATTTTTTTATCAACCGGTCTTGCGCCATGGTCAGTAACTGCCCAGATTTTACCCGCCCAAATGACTCCCATGGTCAACCCCTCATCACCATCAAACATCACAATGTCCCCCCGTCCTGCTTCCCCATCCTGGAGCACATTGAAAAACAGCCCCCAGAAATACTGAAGTGTGCCAAATTCATTTTTCAATAGCCGAAATGCACTCGCTTTGCTGTTATAACGCCCCCGAACGGATGAACACGGATCAAAGTCACAAATAGCTATTACGCAGTCAGCCGTAAATAAACAGCAGTCATGCTCACCCCATGAAAAAGGGCGACTCATCGCCGCCCTTAAAGTTTGGGGTAATCTGGTTACCCAATTTTTATGTCGCATTTTGATATCAATTAAAATTTAGAACCGGAAACCTGCACCAAGCATCCAGGTGCCGACTTTAAAATCACCGAATCTGGTGTATTCATAAGAGGCATCAATGGCAATATTTTCCACTGGATTAAATTGCAAACCAACACCACCAACTAATCTGCTTTCAGAACCACTTTCGCTATCATTAAATGTTTTTACTTTCGCTTTACCATGTGCAATACCAATTAAGCCATACGCACTCATATATTCATTAAAACGATAAGCGGGCCCGACACTGAGTGAGTAGTAATCGATATCGACGGTTGAATAATCAGAAAAATAATAACCTTTATGCGTATAAGCAAATGAACCCATCACACCCCAGTTATCATTGAACTCATGACGGGCTTTAATATTGAAACCTTTTGCACTATCATTAAGGTCAAAATTTACATCACCAACACTGACCTTAATGTTACTTTGCGCATAACCCATTGATAGGGTATTATTTCCTTCCGCATTAGCGCTAAATGCGATAAATGTAAGAATAGAAGCTATCGATGATATCAATAATATTTTTTTCATTTTTTTCCTGCTATTACTAAAAATAAATGATTAAAACAAAGCAACATAATTTGCATTGCGTATCGCAAATTATCATATAAGTTTATTCGTATTACATTTAAAATCTATTTCAAAATAGATATATTTGAAATTATTTACTTATAAACAAACCCCGGTGAATCCTTTTTACCACCCCAATAAATCGCCCGCTCAGCCATTTGCGCCACATATCTGAAGATACGGTCGTCACTTTTCCGTTTGCGCCATGACTCATCCGTGAATCTGTCCGGTAGCCCCATCGACCAACGTTCAAAACGATTGGATACGGTCACCGCTACTGCATTTTCTTCACCGCTCGAAACGCCAATATGCGAAATCTGTCCGGCAAAAATCACCTCAGCAATCGCAGGCTTTCCTTCCAGATTGATGGCAATCAACATTAAACGAACATTTCTGCCGCGACTGCGTTCATTCATCACATCACCGACCAGCATCGAGTCAAAGCCAGAAAGGGATAATATTAATTGCTGTGGACTGGTTGTATTTTCCTCTTTTACATTTTCAACTGCACCGAATTTTCCAACACCCTCGTAAACTTCACCCGCAATAATGATATTGCCAACACCGGTATGATTTCTAGCTACCCCTGACTTAAAATCTAATCTTGCAGCCATTACTAATTCATATCCGTCATTAATCGCTTTAACCATGTTGTTAGAAAAAAGGATGGTATAACATCAGTAAAGCGCCTCCTCAAACTCCAAAGTAACATGAGTAAACACGCCTGGACGATACTGAAAACTACCCTGATCATTAGTCGTCAGTTTAAAATGCCAAACGGTGACAGGGTTTCTAATTTATCATTAACTTTTGGCGCATATCGCAGCATCGGTGAAATGGGAATTGACGCATTACCGTTAGTATCACTGAAGACATTATCCGTAACTATTTTCAGCTCATCGCCAATCGTTAAATAATCCCTTTTCTGATGACAATTAAATTTTTTTCCAGCCTCGGTAAGCAATATCCTGCCGGTTTGGTTTGCGGTACGAATTGCTGGAACACCTCTTTCCACCAATCCTTGTCGTATCCAGTGACTAATTTTAACCCGACCACTTTCGCCGTCAAGTTCAGCAGTCAATGCTTCAAGTTCACGCGACTTAGTCTCAGTCAGGTTATTGAAAGTTAAGCTACACCGCCAGCGGCTACCGGGATATCTGACCGTTTGTGCGCTGCCGGTAAAAGTTGAAACAAAGGTTTTACTATTACTAACTAGTTGCCAATTCATTGATGAAGGCACAACCTCTTTTGGCCATTCAATAACCGATGCCATCAGTTAACTCCCTAAAAGTTTCCGTATACGTCCATTAGTCGCAAAATCTCGCTGAATGCGTGCGAGAGCATCATCTGCTCCCTGTTTTGCTGCGCGTTGGGTTATTTCTCCAATGACTTTATCGCCATTACCGGTCACATTGATAACCTGATGAATATGGATAGTGCTTACATCTTGGGTCTCTGATGAGCCACCGACTGCTTTGACACCCAGCGAACCATCACGCCCTCGAGTTAACGGCATAATGGCTTCAGGCCCGCTTCACCCATTAACCCGATTCCTTTGGCAAATGGGAATAACGTCGGCGAATCCACAACACGATTACTATAGGCACTTAACCCTGACGAACGATAAACACCGCCCAGTGCATTGGCTCTTATGCCAAGAAAACTGCCAAGACCAGAACCACCCAAACTTGACTCCAACGCTTTAAATATCATCATTTTAACAATCATGCGCGTTATATCATTGACCACCGATTGCGCAAAATCAGAAAAATTAAATTTACCTGTGGTCACAAAGTCTGCCAGGGTATTTGACATACCATCGAAAGCGTTTTTAGTGATATTACGCATGTTATCAAACACGTTTTCTGTTTCCGCACCGAAATCCTGCCAGCCTTTGGCTACGCCTTTCCCCCCATCTTGCGCCACCTTCGCCTTACTTAATGCAGCAGCTCTCACTATCTCAATCTGTTTTTGTTCTTCTTGCGCTAAAAACTGCGTCCGTTCTGCATAAAGTTGTGAGGTCTTATCTGAAACTTCCTTATCAAGCTGATATCGCCGATTACGAAAGTCATCCCTGACGCGTTGTTCTTCAAGCATCAAGTCATAATCCACTTTGGGCATCGTCATTTGCAGAATCTGATTTTGGGCTTCCTGCTGCATTTGAGTCGTACGTTTTGTGATTTCAAAATCCTGATCTGCAAATCGTTGCCTTAATGCTTTTAACTGTAATTCACGCTCTAATCCGGCATTGATTTGCAACTGTGTACGAATTTCATCCGCATGCGCTAACACACTCTTCTGTGATGCATTCAGCGTTCGCCCTTTTAATCGAGTGATTTCTTGCTCAAAGGCTGCCAATTTCCGTTCTGAATCGAGGAGTTTTTCATTTTCCATTAACTGCGCTTGTAAGGTCGCTGTTTGTTGTTGCAGTTGCTCAATTCGCTGACGCCCCGCATCAAGGGTTTCCCCGGACGTTTTTTGCGGGGAGGCGTACAGTTTGTCGAGTCCTTTAAGCGCTTGGGTGTACTCATTTAATGTTAAACTACCCTCTTTATAGCGTTGGTTGATTTCCTGCTGAATTCTGGCTCTTTCTTTCAGCGGATCTTTACCCGCATTAATGGCCGCATTAATTTGTGCAGCGGTTTCGATGGTATGAATGGCGAACTGACTTTCAGTTTTAATTTGTGCTTTGCGTTCTTCCAGTTGCCTAGCATAAATCGCATTTTCCTTGTCCTTTTCTTTTTGCAACACCTGATTATACAGTGTCAGACTTTGCGTTGATGCCGCCATTAACACGTTAAAACTACCGGTCAGATCATCGAGTGATCTTTTATGCGCCTGCGTTAAGCGCTCGCTTTCTTTAGTATTTTCCTGATTCTGTTTTTCGTAGGCATTTCTTGCAAGCGCTTTGGCTTCTTCAATTTGTCCCCGTCTTTCCAAGGCAGCAATTTGCTCGTAAATCGATTGCGTTAATACCACACCCTCAGCCGCGTAATTTCGCAAGGCTTTTAACGGTTGGTCACCGATTGCCGATAGCTTGCTGACCAACATATCGACGCTACCGCCCGACTCCTCAAGTTGAGCCCCAAACTCCGCCACGTCTTCCAGTAGCTTACCGCTAAACCCTGCACTTGCGGCAGAAGTCACCGCTTTATAGGCTTCGGCTGTCCCGCCTAGTCGATCTGCTAACAGATTCAATTCAACCGTTGTTGTCGATAAAAATAATCCGCCTTTTTGAATGGCTGCATAAAAAGACTTCTGCCTTTCTTCCGCTTCCTTAAACTGCGAATACAAATAAAATACTGACCCTGCGGTTGCCATCAAGCCAACATTGAGCGGCCCACCCATGAGATTAATAAGGTTACTGAAAGCGCCCGTTATTCCTCCGGTTACGCGCTGCAAAGCGGACAACTCAGTATTTGCAACGGCAAGCTGCTGCTTGGCTAAAGCTAATTGTCGCGTGCCCGTCGTTTCCGCTGCTTGCGCTGTCGTTAATTGCGCAGAAGCGGCGGCAGCTTTTGATTTGCGCTGACTTCAGCCAGATTTGCTTCGGCGATCGTTCTGGCGTTTGCCGCATTTTGCGCCGCATATGCCTTTTCAATTTCAGCCGTATTCAGTCCATTTTGGGCGTTGACCGCGCGCATTTTTTCAAGGTATTCATCAGAGGCAAACGCCTGTTCACGCTGCGCGATGGCCTGTGCTTTCATTACTTGCGCGGTTTTTAATCCCTGCTGTGCTCTGGTGGCATCTGCTTTGGCCGCTTCAATGCTAGACTGTGCATAATCTACCGCACTTTGCGCGGCTTCTTTCGCCATCTGCCGTTGAGTATCGAAAGTCGTGCCATGCGTAGCACCAAACAATCGTTCAAAAGCGGGTACTAACGCATTTGAAATCGTACTGGCAGCAACATTGCTGCCAGAAACCAGCTCCGTTAACACATGATGCAAATTTCCAAAGCCAACTGCTGCCTGTCCACTGGATTTTCTTATCTGATTTGACATCCTTGTCACTGCACGTTCACTTTGACTTGAGCCAGATTCAATCTGCTGAGCAAATTTTAGATTCATTAGCCGCAGAACTATAAGCATCATGAATTTGCGATTTAAAACTAGCAGAATTCAAATGTAACGCTACGGCCAGACTTGCGACATCAGCCATTTAAAACCCTCATAACGTTATTACATTGTTGATTAACATCATTATGTGCAATGACTTCATTTTCCGTAATATCTGCGCCTTTGAGTTCACTTTCCAGCAGAAAAACGCTTGCCAGTGCGTCAATATTTCGTTCGGTAAAGCGGCGATTTTACGCGGGTCAGGTTGACCCCATCTATCAGCCAGTTGGAAAATAAAGCGTAAGCGAGCGGAGTCGGTTAGTTTTTTTTAGCGCCATCCAGACTGCCACAGCTAAATTGCTGAACAAACTTGAGGGCTTCAATCAATGATTGCGTGGATTTGGTAGCAATTAATTCCTCTGCGGTGGGCAATTCTTCTGTGGGTAAGGGTTGCCCTGCTTTATCGCAAATCGTTTGCAAAATCAGGTTTGCTCCCGCAATACTTGCCTGTGTGTTAGAGCCACTGTCTTGCGCCTGTTTTAACGCTTGCTCATAGGTATCTAGCTCTGCAATGGTTAAGCGGCGCAGATAAACATCAACATCAAAAATAGCGTGTTTTTCAACATAACTATCCGGTGCTAATAAACGTGATTTAAGTGATGACATGCTATTTACCTTATTCTTTTCTTCTAATGCTCTGACACGTTTGGTGAGCGCATCAAGTTCTGATGACAAATCCTTACCGGGTTCGCCTTTTTCTCCTTTATCGCCCTTATCCCTTTTCGGGTAAGGTATTAAGTGCTTCAAAGTTGTCATTGGTTTTACTAAAAGCATCACGTAAAGTATCACCCGTTCCATCATCCGGTTTTGTGCCAATATTGATTTTTTTGATTTCTGCCATCAGTTTACTTTCCTCTTGGTGCTATCCGCCGTGAATTTTGTCGCATCGGCGGTTAAGGCTTTGGGGTACTGTTCCCCAGGTGAGATTATTCTGTTTCCTTTACCGTAATTTGAATGACTTCACTTGCTGGCGCACTAATCTCATTCATCTCCCAGCCTGACAGGGCCAAGATCATCGTGGCTGTCCGTTTATTGGGTAGCTCAATATAAAGCTGAACGGTTTCTCTATTTTGTGCCAAATTTAAAAATTCAGTAAAATCTTCATTTTCGGGGTCATCGATAAAACCTAGCGTCTTTTCCGGCCCTTCCGGTAAATCGGCTATATATTGTTTGTTGGTGTCAAGTAATGTGCAGTCTATAAAGCTTCCTGTTAATCCTGTTGCGCCTATTGCTCTACAGGTATCCAGAAGTTTCATTGCAGTCACTGCATCCCCACTTTGCCAAATTTAACCACGGTATTTTCGGGTAACTTAGCGTATTCCGGCGAACTTTTCTTTTCAGCCATAGTATTTCCTATTGTATTAACGATGTTTTCAATGCTGGCGCGAATTTCTGATGCTAAGGTATTAAGGATAAATTCACGGTGATAATCCAATGCGGGTCGATCGCGCTATCTGTTTAACTGTGCCAAACTCTTGCGCGTGCTTTCATCAAGGGCCAACTCCACTGTGACGACGGTTTGAGTTTTTCCTTTATTCTGCTGTTGTGCGTATTTTAATGCTATCTCGCATATGCTCGCCTGAATGCCTCGCATCAAAACCCGCATGGGCTTTCATATCGGCGAGCACGGGTTCATTACTTCACTCCCTGCTTTTCGTAAAACCTTAACCGCAACTTCATCGCCTAATTTTTTTAATACCGATTCAAGATCGCTTAATCCTTTCACTTCTACTCGATTTCTCATTTAGCATCCTCGGCATAGGTCAAAATAAAATCACGCGTGATCCGATAGCATATACGGTTTTCTGTCAGTTCTTCCCTGTCCTGAATTAAGTTACCGCGTTCAACATGTTGTACCGGATAGTCACCCAGATAACCGTGTTCAATTTTTCCCATTCCTCCTTGATTTTTCGCTTAGCCAGAGGGCTTTTCATAATCATTGAGTAACTGAACTGTTATCTGATATCGCGCCTGTACGAGCGTTGTTTTGCTAACCCCGTAAATACTTTCGGATCACTGATACGCTGATAAATGACCCTTCAAGCTGTTTTGAAGGAAGTTGAAGGGGAAAGCATCTAATCCCGTAATACGGCTTAAGTCTTTTAATATCATTTTCTATCATGGCGGATATTTGCTTCTGTGGTAATAATGAGTCGATCAGGTTGATTACGATCTAATGCTCTGACGGTAAAGCGACGTTGCCGATATTCAACCAGCCAATCAATATCAATATCGTTTCTTGGCCTTAACGTAAAACGTAAAGTTTCAATGACCTGTTCTTGATCAGCCGTGCGAATTTTCCGATTAGATATCGACTCCGCATGCGCCCAAACGGTGTTAACCGCTTCCATTTCAGTATACGGATCGCCCAAAGGACGATATTTTGTGATAGGCCGATACAAGGTAATGCGTTTATTAATTCGGCGGCTAACATCCTTCCCTCTCATCGGGTATATCCTATAATCGTTTAAAATTTCGTAAAATCCAGGGGAATTCTTTTAACTCCCGCGTGTCATACCAAAAGCCTACCGCCAATATCAATGCCTGTTTAATCAACGGCGTTATCACTAATTGGGTTGCGTTTTGCGTATTTTCTCTGAATCAGATAATGAACGGTTAAGGTAGTTTTCTGCTTTTCTTTGGCAGCGGCAAGGTACATCAATAAAAGCGCATCTTCCTCATCCGTATCAATACGACACTGAAGATGTAAATCATCAAGCGTAGGTAACATGCCAAACCTCAACTTTTGCAAAAGGGGCATATTGCCCCTCTTAAATTAACCACCTGCTCCACTGGCTTTGCCCTTCAATAATTTAATCGCATTACTATCCACTAACATAGAACCTACTCTTTTTGTCGTATAAAA
Source organism: Arsenophonus nasoniae (assembly GCF_004768525.1). Taxonomy (NCBI): domain Bacteria; kingdom Pseudomonadati; phylum Pseudomonadota; class Gammaproteobacteria; order Enterobacterales; family Morganellaceae; genus Arsenophonus; species Arsenophonus nasoniae. The sequence goes on along the minus strand of NZ_CP038613.1, from coordinate 1,312,698 downwards.
ATGAACAAACGGTTTATTGGTATAGGGATCTCTCAATACCCTGACACCAATACGATCTAAAATGGTATAGCAACGTTTAAAATTACCAAAAGCAACCGGAACATTGCCCGCACCTAAATCCGCAAACTGTTCATTTTCTGCAATACCGTAACCCAATAAAGCGGAGGGTTGTCCTAACTGCAAACCAGGTTGCCACAAATAATTACCTTGTGAATCTTTTAATGTTCTTACCTGAAATAATGTCTTATTATTCATCATAAACCGGGCATTAGTACGATAAGGTTTACGCAAGGTATAAATGAGTTGCATGATTTCATCAGCGGTAATTTCTGATGGTTTTTTAAGCATCAGGTGTTGCAGCGTTCCCCATTCACGTTCCATATCCGCTTTTCATCGCTCCCATAGGCTAACAATCCTTTCGGTTTTTTTTGACCATCACCGGATGTAAATGCCTGTTCTTCCTGTTGAGCAAACTCCTGCGTCAATTCTGACACGATAAATTGTTCAACATTAAAAAAACTATCATCAAGCATTCTTTGGGTAGCAGCTGGATTACCATAAATTTCACCCCAGACAGGTTCAATAACCCCTAATTTCGATGTCGATGTCTCCGGACGCTTATCCGTTTCACCGACCCAACCACTTGTCGTTCCGCCTTTATTAATTAACTTTTTATAATCGGGGGTACCAACCGTTAATACCTGACATTCCTGGCGCATCACAATTTCATCCCCCAACGCCTTGATGATATTGCGGTCTAATTCCTCAGGTACTGCATACCCCCCGTCAGGGTCTGTGGTCGTCTGCATGGCTTTTTTTTCAAGTTCAGCGAGTCCCTCTTCTTTACCTTTGCGGATGAACAGCGAAAAAGCCAATTTATGATCATTTATACTCTGGCTGCTTTTCATTGCCTCAGGACGTTTTAACGCCACTAATTCTTCTTCAAGCGAGGATTTTAACGCATCGAGTTCACTGAGTTTAGCATTCAGTGTTTCAACATTTTCCGATAGCTTACCCTTCTGCGCTTCAATAGCTTCAATACGTTTATCATTTTTTTCTTTAAATTCGTTAAATCGGTTTTGTAGCTCTTGTGCTACCAGTTCAACATCTTTCTTGTCTATTGGCATAATTTACCCTTATCTTTTAAAATATAATGGATTTCAAGGCCGCTAACAGATCGGTTTCAACGTCTCGCTGAGACAAAGCAAGGTAGCCTTCCGCCATGAATTTTTTTGCTTGTGTTCGAGAAAGTCCAACATCACGCAGGACTCGTTCAATCTCTTTTGGTGCGGGAATTTGACCTTGCGCAAATACTGATTTGATCGTATTAATCCTCGCTTCATCATTCGCTGGAAAGGTCACTAAACTCACCTCCCATAAATCTATCTCTTTAATCAAAAAGACCCCTTTAGTGCGTTCGTATTCGCCATCTTTAAGCACATACCCAATAGAAAGGCCGGATAGTGATCCGGCCTTCATGTGCGCATGGGCTCGCTTGGCTAAAGGGTCATCTTCAATGAGCAATTTTCCTTTGACAAATAACCCTCTTTCATCCTCCCACATTTCGGTATAGACCCCTATCGGTTCATCCATGCGGTGCTGCCAAAGAAGGGCAGGAAAACTATTTTTACATCGCCAATGCGTTAGTGATGTTTCAAATGCGCCTCGCATTACGATGTCATCAAAACTATCTTTTACCCCAAAAACAGAACCATAGCCGGAAAACTCACCCGATTCAGTCACTGATTTTAGACTCAGCGGCATATCAAACCGCTGTTTTATCATTATTGTCATTCGATTTATCCTCGCTAAACTCGGTAAGACTGGGTTTTGTTGTCATGTTCATCGGCGTTAAATAAATATCACCGCCTTCACGGGGGTTAAGCTCCTCCAGTTCGCGGCATTCATTTGGGGAATAAATTCCCCAATTAATTCCCGTTGCGTAAGCTGCAAACCGTGATTTCATATCACCACGTAATAACGCCCCAGTATTGAACTTAGCATAAAAATTTTTCTGTTTTTTTTCAGCGATTAACCCGATATTTATTCGCTGTTCAATGCGCGTTAGATAAGGAACCAGCGAATAGTTGATAAAACCAATACCCAGATTCTCAATATTATTAAACGTGGCTCTATCTGTATTTTGCACCATGTGCAACGGAACGCGAAAAATACGGCAGATTTCTTCCAGTTGAAACTTGCGCGTTTCCAAAAATTGAGCATCCTCCGCTGACAAACTAATTTGTTGCCACTTCAATCCCATTTCAAGGATCATCGGTTTATGCGCATTCTCAAGGCCTTGATGGCGGACTTCAAAGTCATTTTTTAATCGCTCATAAGCGTCATCTGTCAAATATTGTTCCGTTTGTAAAACCCCACTTGTCACTGCCCCATTTCCAAATAGACGTGAGCCATGCTCTTCTGTTGCTAGTCCAAGACCGATGGCTTGACGTGCATACGCAATTGGACTCAACCCTATTAATCCATCCAATGTAAAAATGCGAACATGCCATATTTCATCCTGACTCAGAATACGGCTTGTTCCATCTGGCAACGTGACTTGATATTCAATACCCCATTGAGGATTTAGCGTTGGTGCGACACTGTCAGGACTTAATGGAAGTAACTCAACCACTTCGCCTAAGGCCTTAACCTTATAGGCATAAAAATTGCCCCTCAGACACAAACTCGTTATTAATAATTCCCAAAACTCTTGTGAAGTCATATACCCATTTGGTTTTGCTGATAATAGCTGATGAAGCCTTTCTTTCGTGGCGCGTTGATTGCATTGTGTCGTTCGTTCATACAGGGCACAAGGCAGCATGCCGACAGATTCTGCTAATACTCTGACACAGCTAAATACCGCGGTTAGCTGCATAGCCAACCTAGGACTGACTCTACGACCGGCGTAAGTATCGTAAGAAAGCCCCACCAGATGACCAAGTTCCTGTGAAGTTATGTCACTTTTTTTGCTAAAAAGTCCTGGAAAAAACATAATGCCTCTTATTGTTTGATTTTTCGACTCATCATGTACGAAACCAAAAATGACCACAGTAAACAAAGAATACCGCCAACAATAAAACCAGCGGCGGGCAGCAATAACCAGGCACCGAAAGCCAATAAAATGGCACCAATAATGCCTGTGATAAATGAAAGCAGTGTTAATGTCATTGTGTGATCCTTAAAGCGATCTCAGTCCGTGGGAACTAATAATTTCAGAAAGCGAAGGTTGATGGTTCCCCCCATTGACTAATAATCGACTCATTGCGGTAAAAAGCGCACAAGGGCCATCAATCTTAGCTTCTGCCGTTGACTTATTTGGGAAGATGTTGTCATTCTTGTCAGGTCTTACCGTCACATTAGACATCATCCAGTTCATTACAGGGTGCTGGTTGTGGTGCAATTTACCGGCATATACCAATGCTTCCACTGCTTTCATTGCTTCTGACAGATTTCTGACTGTTTGAGAAACTTCAACCAGTGGTAGGCCTTCTTCTGCGAGTGATAAGCCAAATTGCGTTGCACTCCAGGGATCAAATCCTATTTCTTTTAATGTTTGTCCTGAGACCCACGTAATGATTTCCTCTTTGATTTGATTGTGATCAACCACTTCACCATCAGTCAGGGTTAATACCCCCATCGCTGACCATTTCCGATAGAGTTCTGCAATTTGTCGAGAACAACGCGCTAGCCTGTCCTCTGGCAGCCAGAACCTGGCATCAGTATGAACATGACCATTGTTTGCCTGCCAGACTTTGACGGCCGCACAAATATCAATTTTGTTAGCCAAATCAACACCGACCCACATCGGATAGGTTTTTAGCTCGTGCATTGGGGCGACAGCAGAGAGATCTGTCCATTTGAGCATATCCATCCAGGCTGACTCTGCACTCACCCAAACGTTGGCGTGCTTTGTTATAAAATTCGTCCTAGCTGAAACCTGCTCCTGTGCTTTTTTTGCAAGGCGGCGCATATCATCCCATCGCTTGCAAATACCTAATCCAGGATTGGCTTTTTGCCACATCTTCTCGTCAAACGGATCATCTTTCTTGTCTAGGGTATAAATAATGCCAAAGAAGGAATCGTCTTCAACCTGCCCCTGTAAAACCTTGATGGCATAATCGCGTAATTCGTAGCATATGCCTTCTTTATTAAATCCAGCGGTGGTAATACCGAAGAGCAAGGATTGTAATCTTGCACCTGTTGCCGTCTCTAATACGTCCCAAACATCACGCGTTTTGTGTGCGTGCAGTTCATCGACAATACCGCAATGGATATTTAACCCGTCCAAATTATTTGCATCGCTGGATAGTGGTTCGAATTTTGAAGCGGTGACTTCTTGATAAATCGCTAATTTATTGAACTCAAAACATTGACCAAGGGTATGTTTAGCCTTCCTTATCATGTTTTTTGCATCTTCAAAGACAATGCGAGCCTGATCACGAGTCGTGGCGGCTGAATAAACCTCTGCGCCACCTTCGCCGTCTGATCCGGTCATATAAAGTGCAATACCTGAAGAAAGCGTTGATTTGGCATTCTTACGGGCAACTTCGTTATAGGCGGTACGAAAACGTCTGACCATCACGACTCGTCCACTGCCATCATTACGGATTACCCTTTCCCCCGTTTGTTCATCGACTAAAGGGATAACAAATCAAAAAATATTGATTAGGATAAAAATATGCCAATCCATCAATTTTATAGTTTGACCGGCAAGATTACCTTTTACATGGGGCACAAACTGATAGAAATTAAGGATATGTTGTGCGCGGGGGAAGCTAAAATAGATACCCCGTTCTTCACCATGCTCAAGGTCATTCAAAAAGCGTTGACACGCCAATCGTACATATTCACACGCGATGATATCACCCGACACAGCGCGTTGTGCATAGCTAATGCCTTCCGCTACTTTTGCCATTAGTCTATCCTGCTTTTCAAAAATTCGACAAACGGATCTATTTCGTTTGAAGCCTTACCGTTTACTTTTGACCTGCTAGCGGGGGTCATGCCGAATTCAGCTTGCATTCTGCAAATGCGCTTCCACGCATCGGCCATCATGGCAACTTGCGGATGTGGACGGATCATGACGTTGCCGTCAGTGGATGTTGTCTTGTAGGTCTCGCCTTCTTTGTCAATAACATCTCGATGTTTTCGCCATTCGACATACGCCCCAACCAGCAATTCCAAAGCCATACCATCGATAGCAGTAATAACGCCTATCGCATCTAGCCGTTCGCAAAGAACCTTAAACCAGTAGCGTTCTTGCTTGTTAAAGTGTTTTGGTGTTGGGGGAACCCCTTTTTCGGGTTTTGGCTCATTTTTATTAATTGCCCTTTTTGAAGGATTACCCCTTATCAAACGTAGATGTGTCGGTGTTTTTGGGGGTCCAGACATAATTTAAAATTCCTATTAATCGCGCAATTGGGATACCTATAAAAAGGTTTTCTAACCTGCGGTGGTGTAAAAAAAGGCAAATCGGCGGTTCCCAAAGGTAAAAGAGGGAGCGATTTTACCCGCCCCTCCCTCGCTTTTCTCTTGCGGTCTTCGTGCGATGGCATGGCCAACATAACGCTTGCAAGTTACTTTCTGCATCATTGCCGCCTGTTGCTTTTGCGAGAATATGGTCAACGGTGGTTGCGGTTATCAATCGCCCTTCAACTAAACATCCCTGACACAAAAATTTATCACGTTTTAATATTTTTTTACGGAGATGATCCCACTTTGTACCATAGCCACGCTGATGACGGCTTTTACCTTGTTGATAATCTTTCCAACTTTGGTTTCGATGTGCGTCACAGTACCCACTGCATTCAGTTGTTGTCTTGGCACAACCGGGTTTGCGACAGGCACGAGGAATACGTGGCGGCATAGTCCTCCTTAAGCATTCACTTCTTCTGCTGATTTTAAATATATATCAGGCGCATCAACTAGCATCTCATCAGTCACAATGAAAGAGGCCTTAACACGTGGAATTTCCTGCGGTTTACTCTCTATAACCGTCGATTCCTGATTAGAGAGTATCTTGCCATTAACGGTAAGTGCATAGCCTTTAAACACACCCCTAATAAACAGTTTTGATAATTTTATCGATGTCTCTTTTTCATCATTGATTTGTTTATCTCTTGCTTTTTTCGCGCCTTCTCGAGCACCTATATTACAAGCCTCTTGTACTGCCATTTGCAAACTGGCTGGATATGTTTTCTCTTCGTTAATTGACCCCATTTGTTGCATCAAATTAGCAATACGTTCCAAGCGATCTTCTAATTTAATGAGATCACTATCATCAGCCTTTATTCTTACTCTAATTTCTGGTGCATTTTTTTCAGACATAGCTCACCTATTTCAAATTAATGGTAATCTTTAATAATTATTTCCAACTGAATGGTGGCCAACCTGTTAAACCCCACATAGCAAGCCAAAAATAAACGTAATTATTGGATAAAGGAGCCACCAATATTCATGAATGATTTGATAAAAATCCTGCAACTTTACTCACCTCTGATTAGTTTATTAACATTCTTTTTGGGCTTATATATTGGTAACAAACACGCCATAGGTAGAGATAAAAGACAAGAGTTTAATGAACGTGCTGAACCCATAATTGACTATTTTGATTATATGCAGTCATGGTTTGAACAACGGGGTTTTACTACTGCATTCCTCTTACCAGAATCTGCCATAACATGCTTAATGCGACGGTTATCTAAAAGACAACAGAAACGCTTCGAAGCTTTAATTTGTCAATATCAATCGACTTTTAATCAGCTCAAGCATGAAAAATCCAGAACGGATGAGGCATACAATTTATTATTAAAACAGGTGGCAGATATAAAACTATTTTTACGCTTAAAATAAATCAAAATTAACCACTACACTGTGTCTTGATGTACTGCTGTAAATATTCCGTCTGTTTTTCGTTCTCAATCATCATCTTTCTGAGACGGAAATAATCTTGTCGAGCTGCTTCGCTAAATTGTGAGGTGGCTTCATCATATCGGCTCTTGGTGGTAACGATTTTGGATGTACGACACACGGCGTTGACGCGCAACCGCTGAGTGCCAGCGCGAACAGCATCATGCAGCTTATCCAGTTCAGCGTTGGCATTGTTCAGTTCCTCGGTGTGTTGAATATCGAGTTGGTGTAAAGCATCGATTTTTTGCTGTTGTAATTTCACCGCTTCAATTTGTGCGTGATATTGCTGTTTTAGTGTGTGGTATTGTGTTTTCAGATTTTTGTAGTTTGATAAGACAACGCTGAGATAAATCATCAATCCAACAATGATTATCAAGATGGGTGTGACAGGTCTCCATAACATATTACGCTCTCAATTTCCCGCCGGTTCATTAACCCTTTCCATTTTCTACCATCAACATGAACCCATCGTCTCATTTCATCACAAGCGCCTTTTCGGTCATCAGCGTTGAGCTTTTTGAGTAACGTGGATTTAGCGAAATTCCCCACGCCCACGTTGTATGCAAATGAGTAAAGGGCTGCCTGAGTGAGTGTATTGATACTGACCTTAATCAGTGGGTCAACGTAACGTTTTACCGCTTTTAAATCGTCATCAAGCCATTTATCGCAGTCTTTTTGCGTGTACGTCCGGTTACGCTCAATATCGTTGCCGGTATGCCCGTAGCAAACAGAAAGCACACCGCCACCGTCAAAATAGGGATTAAGTCTTAATCCTTCGAAATGCGTTATCATGCTTGAGGCCAGAAACAACGCACTACCGCCCGTTGCCATCACTATTTTTTTCGGTATCTTCATACTGACGCTCTTTGAGTTTGTACTCCCTTCGGCGGTAGTACACGTTGATTAAAAATGTCCCTATCGTGCAGCCGATACCCATCACTGCAACCCACTGGTCAAGGGTTAAAAAATCAAAAATCGTTGTTGTAACGCCACCGATGGTGGTCATAATGCCCCACAGATAGGCAGCAGGTGTTGAATATTTTTCAGACATGCGCATATACCCTCCCACTGAGGGTTCCATTGCTTTAAGTGATTGGTTGGATGACTTAAAAAGTTTAATTAATCCATGAGTTTTCTTGCCAATGCTCTACACTGTATTTCCGTTAGTGGAAACTCAATAATGTTATTTCCGCTATGCGATATTCGTACTAACTTCCCTGACTGCTTATCGTCTATAATGCTCAGTGCATAGATTGAGGGTTTGCATATGGTTAAACCCTCTTCGATTAAAATTGTCTTATTAATGAGGTCACTCATGGGAATATTCTCCTTGTGAGGGTTCTATTGCTTTGTTTTGAACAGGGAGCCAGCCGCCTTACTCGTTTTAATGATTGTTTGTGTGAGTATTGCGGTGGCTTATTTTTAAAGCTTATTCAGGTTTTTTGGCAGGTAACACCGCCCAATAAGCATAATCTCTTGGTTTAAAGGTGACATACTCACCGTTATCCCAGCCTTGGAAATAGAGGAACTTGCCGGCTGAGTCAAAAGTCCCGACTACCTGGTTATAGTAATCTGCACTGTTAACGATAAGATATTGACGGGGGTATTCTTTTGTACCAGGTTTGACGCTAGAGGGATGTAATTCAAGGTTTAATGTTTTAGTCATAAAATTTCTCTTTTTTGCTATTGTTATAAATTATCCAGTTCCTGGATATTGTTAATGACTCATCCCTAAAACAAAAAAAAACACCTCAATGGGTGCTATTTTTGCGTATTCAATTTGTGAGTATTGCGGTGGCGTAAAACAAAAAACCTCGCAAAAGCGAGGTGAGCAAAAAAAAATAATTAATCGAGGTTTTATTTATCAGCGTACATTTCTGCTGGACGCAAAAATTCATCATGGGCACTTTAGCATACCTTTTGCGGCCGCACTAGTGTTTGATAACCGTTTGTATGATATTTGTACAATATGTCGATATCTAATTGAATATCAAGGGTTTCTAGGCATCCTAGAACAAATCCTTCCGCAATTTGCATTCTTTTTCGCACCTCATCCTCGCGTACCGCAAACTTTCGCGCAATAGCACGCTTCGATATCCCCCTGATGTAATAATCCTCGATATAATTCAACTCTCTCGCCATCCCCACCGTGTTAAGGCGACTGACGCACACATCAATCACCAGCCCATCCGCATCACTGCACGATAAGCGATTTGCGCCTGTAAACGGCATGAGGCGACTAAAGCCGGAAGCCACTGACAGCCAGCTCACCGAGGCATACGGATTACCCGCACACCACCCGCCCCAGTGGAGTAGTATTTTCTCAATGTCTCTGCTCATGATCTTTTCGCTCCTGTTGTGAACGGCAATGTTTTTGGCACTCGTAGGTGTAACAACCGTAACGACCGTAACAACCTTTTTGTATTAATATCTTTAGGGACATATATTACTAACGCGCGTATTGATTTCAAAAAAGGTTGTTACGGTTGTTACACTAACTTTAACCTATTGATATTAAATAGATTAATAGTGTAACAACCTGACGGATTTTAGGTCGTTACAGGTCGTTGCAGGTTGTTACTCAGCTCCCAAACCCTGCAAACTTTTCCATCAACGCGACGCAAAATTTGTTTATACCCACAATTTAATAAAACATTGCCAATTCGCATTTGTTCCCTTCGCGATATATTTTTCGGTTCAAGGTTCAATGCTTCACGCAAAATATCCGCAGAACGTAAAAATTCCCGTGCCCGTGGTTTTTGGCCTGTCATTAAATCCGGTTCATCTAACCAACGCTCGATAATTTCCTGCCATGCATCTTTGATAAAATATTTTTCATGTACCTGATTAGCCAATTGCTCTGCTTCTTTAAATTGAATCCCTGTTTTGGTAAATAGCTCTCGCGCTTCCGCCCAAAACTGAATCACATCCTTTTTGATACCTTCTACATCCATTTTTCCAACTTCAACAGGCAGCCAACGACGATTACCGGTTTTATCGCCTAAAAATTCATCTTCATTTGTCGTACCAATACTCAATGAGCGTCTAGGAAACTGGGTGGCGAATTCTTTGAACTTGGGTATCCACTTTTCATGTGTCCGCGTGACAAAGGCTTTGATGGATTCCAGTTCTTTCGTATTCAGTCCGCGTAATTCGCTAATTTCTGCCACCAGACAACCGCGCATCTTACGCGCCAGATCATCATCTTTTTCAGCAAAGGAAATTTCAGTGAAAAAAGCCGGATCAGGGGATAACGCTGCCACGACAGAAGATTTTCCAGCACCTTGAGCACCTACTAGGATCGGCACCATATCCGCTTTGATACCGGGCTTTAACACGCGTCCCGCAAGGGCTGTCCACATATAGCGCGATACCGCACGCGTATAAGCACTATCCTCAGTGCCAAAATGGGTATGATAAAACTTTTCGATACGCGGTATACCGTCCCATTCGAGGCTTTTAAGCCATTCCATGGCGGAATCAAAAGGATTTTCATCCGCAGCCAGTAATACCACATCACGGATTAACTCACGTCCAACCGCTTTGAAGCCTCGTTTTTCCATTGTGATACGCAATCGGGAATAATCAGCATCAGTAAAGGTTTGCCATGCTTTAGTGCCAACAGGCGCAAACATGATCTCATCACGGAAAGTATCAAACCGAATTTCTACACCGACAAAATCAGGGCACATAACCGCTTTAGCCGCATTGTCAATGGTCGCTTCTATTTGGCCTGACGTTTTATTGCGTTTAAACGTAGGCCAGTTTGAATTTTCAGTAGGGTCTGTTAGATCTTCGAACTCATCAATTGTAGCAACCGCTGTTTTCAATCGCTCGGCACCGGGATTTACCCATCCTGCTTTTTGCGCTAAACTGAATATCGCTTGATAGCCTGTTCTTTCAGCACGTAGTTCAGGCCATTTGGCTTCGGCAGCGGATATGTCTCCTTTATCGACGGCAGAAGACCAATCAAGCCACATCTTTTTAGCTTCATCTTCAAAGTGTGTGTCTTTAAACCAGGCGAGGCGATTGCCCATATCCACCCATGAAGGGTAGTTCTCAGCCTGGTTTAACATTTTCGGATACCATAGTGCGGATCGTAAATCTTCAAACGTCTGGTCATTAATATTTTGCAAATCGACTAGACGGGTTAAATCGTCATTATCAGGCTTAGGGAGATCAACCCGCTCAATAACAGGCGTATTATCGGAGGCTAAAAGCGTATCAACATCAACCACTGTGCCTTCGAAACTTTCATACTTTGCCCCTTCATGCGGTGCAAAAACCATATGCGAAGGCTCATAGACAGAGCGATCCCACTTAATCGCCAAATCGCTGAGCAATTCGAAACAATCCATCAACTCCTGCTCAATCCGTGGTCCTAGTTGTGCATACTCTAATGCAGTCACCTCACGGGATAACAAAAAACCAATACGCCAGCGTTGTTCACCCTGCGCAACAGGATGTTCATGGCTTGCGGTGGTATAGGCAAAACATTGATAAAATCCGAGAATGCCTGTAAGCATTTCCCACGCATCCAGGGTACACCCATCCATGTCAAGCCATAACACGCTGCGGTTACCCGCATTAAGTGCGTTACGCCCTTTCTTGGCATTTTTCATTGCACCCCAGATATAATTAAGGGCTTTTTTCTTTTTGTCGAAAATGGCTTTTGTATCAAAGGGACTAATATTAATACGTTTGGTTAATTTTTTGATCGCCTGCTGATACTCGGCAAAAGAGCCCGCAACAGCAGGACTCGGGCGCTGATCACTCACACTACGCCCGACAGAATAATTGATTTGCATGGGTTATTTGGCCTTTAAGGTTTTATGAATTAGTTTTTGGCGGATAGCCAAGATTGTTGCACATCCAAGATCCCTTAAAAATTTTCACATTTCGCCAGACCAATATTAGTTTCTTTATTGCAGTATTCAGTTTTACTAGATTTATTTTGGGTAAATGGAGATTTTATATATAGGGCTGGATCATAAGTTAGAGCTCCAGCGGTAATACGTTCTATTTGAAGCGCCCTTTTTTCAGGAATAATTTCATTCCAAGTACTGATAGATGCTCGGTTAATGTTTAATGTCCTTGCTAAAGCGGCCGCGCTATTAAAGTATTTAATCACATAACTTTTATACATAATCACCTCTAAATTGATGTTTAGCTGACTTAATGGCATATGTTAGGTTAAACTAACTTTTGTTAGCTTATCCTTACTATATAAGTTAACAAAAACGAAATCAACATTTGTTCATTTAATTTAACAAGAGGTGAATATGAAAACATTAGGAGAACGCATAAAAGCACGTCGTCAAGAATTGAAATTATCTCAGCGTGCTTTAGCGTCTATATTAGGTATAGCTCACGTTTCAATATCTCAATGGGAAAGAAATGAGTCTACACCGAAAGGAGAAAATCTGATGGCTCTTGCTAAAACATTACATTGCGAACCATCATGGCTCTTTGAAGAACAGGGAAATTTACCTATATCAGCGAGTGAACTACCGGAAGCACCAATAAAACTCTCCGATCTCCAAAAAACGTTATTAGATTTATTCGACGAATTACCCGATAGTGAACAAGAAGAATTAGTTGAATCGCTGAGAGAAAAAAAACAATATTACGACCAACTATTTGAACAGCTTGCTAAAAAGAGAATTCGAATCAATAGACAATCAAGATAAATATCATATCAAATTTACCCACCTAAAAAGCTGATATATCTTCTTCAGAGTTTTCGTTTTACATTTAATGGTAACTAATATTAACAAAAATAGTTGACAGCTATGTTATATAAAACTAACATTGAGTTATGTAAGAAATATGAACATCCGCTCCTTAACAATTTAGAAAGTCGGAACAGCACAGATTTTTCTGTATAGACCCCTGCGCATTAAATGCGATGTACCGCTAAACGCGATCCGATTGGCGAGAAGATTAGCACTGTTTCGTAAAGAATAACGGTCGTGAAAGGGCAACACTGACAGAGAAAGAAATGTAAACGCAAAAAACACTAATTATAGGTCATTTTGCGAAGTGGCCTATGGTGAGTGACGACAGTAATCTATCTCTACCATCTGAGGTTAAGAAAATGCAATCAACCCGTTCAAATAATCATTATGATGATGATGACTTCAAGCTGAAAAGTGAAGAGGATCAAACACAGGACTATGGCAATGAACCCTTTATTTACACAGCTAGCTTAAGTCTTGAAGCGTTAATTAAGTGGCTGAAAACAGAATTAGCCACCCTTTCTGACTTAAAAGAGCGACTATTTTATATTTCAGGATGTGCAGAACATTTTGAACAACAAATTATGCGTTTAGGGGGGGGTTAATGAGCGCCTTCCAAGATCACTTCGCCAAAGCCCAATGTCCAGTTTATTTTCAAGCGCCAATCAATACCAGTCGCAGCTTTGTTCAATGTTATTCCATTTACGTAGTTCCGGGCTTAATCCGGAAGATTTTCAGGGGTTAGGTATTTCTGAGAAGCCACTTACAGACGGTGATGACAGTTAAGCCGAGGATATAAATTCATGAATAAAAAACCTTATTTTTTCAACCCGAATTTAAGCAGTGAAGAACTTGAGGATTGGCTGGCTACGCAAAAAACCGCCTTAGCGCATTACAACAACCTATTAATATTTTGGAGTAACCGCTAATGGTTGATAAAAATAAGCACCTATCAATTAGGTTTTTTGATAGAGAATCGGTTAGCACTGTGTTTTTAGTTAGTGCTCATCTGCTTCAGGAGATTGAATGGCGGACTTTTCCCTCAATAAAATAACTTAAATATCTACAAACTTTAAAATATTTTTGTAATAGTTAGTTAGTTTGAAAAGCTGTTTCTCATCCCCAGTAAAAACCATCGGAGCATCAGGATAATCATAATAAGCGATTATGCCTTTTCTTATAAACCCTTTGACAGTTTCGTTTTGCGTTGGCAATTCAACAATCTCGCCAGACCTAACAATATGCTTAAGTAAATCAATTTCATCGTGTGTTAATGTATTTAATATTGCAGCCCTGTTTGGACATTCAATCAAATTCCTGAACCTTCGTTTAGTAAACACTGTCAGAAAACTAATTAATTGTGCAATAACATAACTCACAAGAAAGAAAACAAAATAAAGCCAGTAAGATGAAAAAATCTCTGGACTACTGGAATTAATCCAGTCTTTTATTGATGCGGGCGTGATGAATATTAACAACACAAAAATAATAAGCATATAAATCAGCCGATTTAGGGTTATTCCTTGCAGGAAGAAACGAACAAATTCCTGCCACCAAGTGTTGTTCATAGGCTTAATTTTCTCACTCTGTAAGGGTGAGATTATTTTAGCTTATTTCTCTCTGTAGGGGTACAAGAGAAACCACTGCTGCCTGACGCGCCAGAAATATCAGGCATACCCTATCTAGTCCATCCCATCGGAAAAACCACCATGCAAAAAGCAAAAATCCTGTCATCGGAGCGATTTCCGATGAACAACAACGTCCGGCGCATACGCTATGTACAAAAATTAGAAGCGCTAAAACGCAATGGCAATCACCAGTTCCCTGTCACTATATACCGTTGAGGTCAACGCATTATGCTTACCGCAAATAGCCCCCTGCTGGCAAGACTGGCAGAAAACCACACGCAAATGATCATGGCGCACAATCAACTGGCCGAAGCCCATAAAATGTTAATTAGTCAGTTGGTCGCACATACTGAACATGACCCGAGTGACCCAAATGAACCGACAAGGGCGAACAAACCAAAACCCTTCACACCGGACGTTAAGCCTCAACCTGTCGTGCCATCAGCTATGGTTGAGCCTCAAGAAGTGATTGAGCCTAAAATTACTATCGAAGTGCCCGCTAGCGCTGAAGACAAACCAACACCGGTTGTCGCCGAGAAAAAGGTTAAAACCCTTCGGGCAGAAACCAAACCTGCTAAAGCCGTTAAACCGATTGTTGAAACCCCTAAAGTAGCGCCTGAACCTGAACCTAAGCCCGAACCGGTTGATATTGAATCGCTTGATTTGCGTCACGTCGTCGCCCTATCCGTCTTGTTTGGTGACAAAGCGCTTAAACCTGACAGTACGCAAGTCGCTAAAGCCACCGCAACGCTTGCATCTGAGAAAGCAAATAGTGTTACCGGACAAATTGATGCACTTTATTGCGCCTTAAATGGATTACCTAAGGTGACATTTCTTCCCAAAGTTAAAATTTTTACGATATGCCTAAAAACGTTGGCTAATTGGGATAATCTCTTTGGCATTACCGATCGTCGCGAATTTGCCTTGTCATTAGTGCGTGAATTGCCTACACCGGCGGAAGTGAAATTGGTAGAAGCTGAAGACCCACGAACTAAGTCTTCAAAACTGATCACTGAATTGGCAAAAAAAGGCTATCGGAATGAAGTCGTTAAAATACTCGATGAATTCAACGCTAAAAGGCTAGGTGATATTCCTGATGACAATCTGGTTCAGTTTATCAAGAAAGCCCAACGCGTTTTAGCCGATGATAACGCAGAGGGTAGTGATGGCTGAACATGCAAAACTTTCCCCCTCCTCAGCACATAGATGGATGAGATGTAGCGCCAGTCTCGCAGTAGAAGCCACCTTACCCGATAAAACATCGCCATTTGCGGAATAAGGCAGCGCGGCGCATGCGTTAGCGGAAAGTATCCTAACAATGCGTCAAAACCCGTTTAGCGAAGGGTGTAGACGAACCTACGGTTTTGATGCAAAGGATTATATCGGCACATATCCCTTGTTGAAAGCTAATTCGCCACAAGTGGATGAAGAGATGATTGAACACGTCCAGACCTATGTTGATACCGTCTGGCAACTAGCGGACGGGAAAATCCTACAGGTTGAAGAACGGGTGGATTTTTCAGCGGTCATTGGCGTAGAGAATTCTTTTGGTACCGCCGATGCGATTATTATCAGCGAGGATGAGCTACAAATCCATGACCTAAAATACGGTAAAGGCGTTAAAGTGGATGCCCCGAACAACGAGCAGCTCATGCTTTATGCGCTGGGCGCTTTATATCAGTTTGACCTTGTTTATGATTTCAAAACGGTTCGGCTTTTCATCCATCAACCCAGGCTTAACCATCTGTCTGAATGGGCGCTATCGGTTGAGGATTTAAAAGAATTTGGCGAACAGGCTAAATCAGGCGCGAAAAAAGCCATGGAGATGGTAACCCTCGCCGAGCGCAACGGGCTTGATGCGCTACCGGATAGTGCGTTTTCACCGGGTATCAAGCAATGCCAGTTCTGCAAAGCAAAAGGCGGATTGTGTTTTGCTCAGGCGCAATTTATCCATAATGAAGTCAGAGGCGATTTTGTCGATTTAACTCAACCTTTGAACCCCCAACTAAGTGATGCTATCAAACGCATTACGCTGCTAACCCCTGCACAAATGGCAAAACTCTACCAGCATGTTGATTTGGTAGAGAACTTTTGTAAAGCCCTACGAAATCGGGTCGCCGAAACATTACACAACGGGCAATCAGTACCGGGCTTTAAACTGGTGACTGGCAAACAGGGTAATCGCACCTGGGGTGATGAGCGTGAAGCCGAAGCGCTGTTAAAAGGCGCCAAACTTAAACAGGAACAAATCTACCACAAGAAAATTATCAGTCCACCACAGGCTGAAAAATTGCTTAAAAAAGACAAACCGAGTCGCTGGGCAAAACTGGAAGCACTTATTGAACGAGCAGACGGTAAACCCGTCATCGCACCGGAATCTGACCCAAGACCTGCCATTATTACTAACCCCTTAAACGACTTTGACGATGTGACCGAAGCATCACTTGTTGATAAATCCATCTAATTAAAAGGTAACGTGATGAAAATCAAATTAAACAACGTACGTCTGGCTTTTCCTGATTTGTTTGAACCCTCTCAATTTAGTGGTCAGAGTGAATTTAAATACCGCGCCACTTTCCTTATCGCTAAAAGTCGTACTGACCTGATTGAGGAAATTAAAACCGGTATCAAACGTGTGATTGGGGAAAAATGGGGCGCCAAGGATATCGAAAAAATCTATAATAACATCTGCAATAATCCTAACCATTTTTGCTTACGCGATGGCGACAATAAAGAATACGACGGCTACGCCGGAAACCTGTATATCAGCGCCAGTAATAAATCCCGCCCATTAGTCATTGACCGCAATACCTCACCGTTAACCGCACAGGATGGTCGCCCCTACTCAGGCTGCTACGTTAACGCCACCATTGAGTTTTATGCCTATGACAATAATGGTAAAGGCGTTTCAGCGTCATTAAGAGGCGTTCAGTTTTTCCGGGATGGTGATGCATTTAGCGGTGGAAGTGTGGCCTCCGTTGACGAATTTGACGACCTGAGCATGGCTGAGGAAGAAGAGTTATTGGCAAGTTAACACCAGGGAAACTACCGCCGCCTGAGGTGGTGAAATAATCAGGCATCGCGCTATATTCCTTGAGGAGAGTTAAACATGAAATTAGATAATATGAGTGAAACCATTGCACTTACTAATCCCAGTAACAACCACCATTATCTGCTTAACCTGGAACAACCCGTTTACGCTGATGAGGAAACCAGAACATTAATCAATATGATCCAACTACTGGCAGAAGAAAACCAGTACCTGAGAAAAGAGAATAAACGATTGGCAAAAAGCCATCGGTAAAATGGTGGGCTATGCAGGACTCGAACCTGCGACCGATGGATTAAGAGTCCACTGCTCTACCCACTGAGCTAATAACCCATGATAGTAACTATAGTGCTGGCATCAAAAACGCTTTTACCACCAGAGAGAGGATACCTAAAATACCCGCGCCTAACATCCAGCGCATTAACTTTTGCTCAGCGCGAATGCCTGACATTTCCAGTTGTAAGTCTTTGCGAACTAGTGATATCTGTGAGTCTATTTTGGCATCAAGCTTATCGAATCTTGTATCTATTTCTTTACGAACATCCTCTAAATCTCTTTTGGTCGCTACATCAGCAACCTCATGTGACTTACGTACAGCAATAGAAATTGCTTTTGCTTTCTTTTGGCAAACCTGCATTCTCTAGTGTTTCGACAAACTCTTGTGTATCAAATGCAACTTGACCCATAGGGAATCCTCCTTTTTGGTAAGTATAACCTAACGATATCCATTGACGAAAGAAGAAATCATGCGCTATATTCTATATCAGGTGCTGAACACACCTTTTGATATAGCGGATACCGCTCCCGAAAGTAATGCGGTTTTTTTACGTCCATAGATTGTTATGGTCGGGTAGCGAACAGTATATACAACACCCTATTGGGGAAAACTGTTGGCCGTCTATATCCGGTGTTCAAGTACCCGACCGCCCATCCGAACAATGGGTGATATTGAACAATTGATATAGGATGTAAAAATGAATACTCAACTCAGATCATTTTATTTTAACAATATCTACGATGTGCGTGTTCAGATTATTAATTCTGAACCATGGTTCTGCCTTAATGATGTTTGTAAAGCTTTGACAGTCATAAACTCAAGTGATTTGCTTTCAAAACAGTTAGATAAAGCTGGGGTAGAAAAAATCTACCTTAGGTCAGATGGGCAGAGACGGCAATTTGCTTTTGTAAACGAACCTAATCTTTATCGTGTTATTTTCCGTAGCAATAAGCTGGAAGCAAAACAATTTCAGGATTGGGTGTTTAATGAAGTCCTTCCATCAATCCGCAAAACTGGCAAATATGAGCATCCTCAACCCCATCCAAAAGCCTCAGAGCGTTTTAGCCATTCAGACACCCGTAACCTGACACATTTAGTCTGGTGTATGACAAATGGTTTTCGATTTGAGCGTTCGTGGAGTAATGCGGTGTGGCTGGCGTTGCGCGAAGTAACTGGCACAGCATCACCAGAGCGTTTTCAGGTAGCGCATATCCCGTTAATGGCTGATGAGTGTCGCCGTATTTATTATATTACCGAGTCACTGCACCAAATTATCAACGACGCAGAAAAACAGGTTATCAAACGACTTTTACGTAAGCGTGAGAATATCGATACCGTTTTAGCGGAAATAAAACAGCTTTTTGAGCAATTCCACCATCAACAAATCGGGATAATCACTGCACGCACCGATCAGTGGTACGAAGGTGAGTTGACCCATTTCTTAGAACGCCACTAATTAATCTTAACGCCCCTTTTTATAGGGGCAATCTTTCATCAATTTCATTATTGAGGAATTTTTACATGCAAAATTTAATGAACACACAAAATGTCACTCTGTCCGGCGGTGAAAAAATTGACTCACAACAATTACTGAGCATGGTTAACGAAACACGAAAAGAACACGGCGAACCGCCGATCAGGAATAATAAATTTATTGAAAAAATTAAGGATGAGCTTGAAGGAGAGTACTACACAAAAAGTGTAGTGCAAAAAATGAACAACACAGAATCAGAAGTTATCGAAATGACGCTTAAACAAGCACTTCGTGTTGCCGCGCGTGAATCGAAAGCCGTTCGCCGCTCACTGATTGATAAATTGGAGCAGCAAAGTAAACCACAAAGCGCCAATGAAATTATTGCAGCAATGGCATTAGCGAACGTTGCACAGGAGCGTCGGTTAAAGAGTATCGAGCATCAGGTAGAGCAAGTCTCAGAAGAAATCGAACACATCAAACAAGGCACGATACCCACTGGTTTCCAAGGCTACAACTATTTGAAAACAAAATATGGCTTAAGCGATGCGAAATGTCGGCAGTTAGTAATGGCTTGGAATGTACCTTACAAAAAAGTGCCCCATGTAGCGCCAGGTGGCCAAATTACGCAAATGTCGGTGGTTGATGAAGCGGCATTTAAAAACGCGTTGGATAAGATGATGCTTGAGTCTGAGAAACGCGGCAGTCAGTGGTATCACCCTAAAATGGGGCGTTTTTCCGTTACCGCCTGATAAGGATAGATTATGCAAAATTTACTATTTTGCGATTTAGAAACCTACAGCGATATTCCGATTAATTGTGGCACACATCGCTATGCTGAAAATGCAGAAATATTACTTTTTGCGTATGCGTACAATCATGAACCCGTAAAGGTTTGGGATGTGACTGAAGATAAAACGATGCCAAAGGATTTAAAAGCCTACCTCGATGACCCTGAAATTTTAACCGTTTGGCATAATGGGGGGATGTTTGATACGGTGATTTTAAGCAAAGTGTTAAATATCGACTTACCCTTATCCCGCGTTCACGATACGCTGGTGCAAGCACTGGCACATTGCTTACCTGGCGCACTGGGTTCGCTTTGCGATATCTTCAACGTCAATAGCGATAAAGCCAAAGATAAAGAAGGTAAAGCGCTCATACAGCTATTTTGCAAACCGCGCCCTAAAAAACAGCAAAATACAACGCGCCACGGTGTTAACACATTTCGAAGAATGGCAACGTTTTAAGCAATACGCAGGTTCTGATATTTTAGCCATGCGTGAGATTTATCAGCATTTACCGCGTTGGAATATGAGTGTGGACGAAACCCAATTATGGCAGTTAGACCAAAAAGATTAATCGCCGTGGAATGGGTATGGACGTTGAGTTGGCCAAAAGCGCCTTAACCGCCGTTGAAAACGAGCAAAAGCGGTTATCAGCCGTCACCCGGCAATTAACGGATAACACCGTACAGTCCGCAACCCAACGTGATGCACTATTACAGCATATTGCCTCGGCATTTGGCATCACGTTACCGGATATGCAAGCCAGCACGCTACAGCGACGCGTTAATGACCCTGATATTCCACGGGCTTTACGTGAACTGCTGTCAGTCCGTCTGCAATCGTGCACAACCAGCACCAGTAAATATAAAGCGCTGTTGAAATCGGTGAGTGTAGATGGACGACTTCGAGGAACCAAACAGTTTTGTGGCGCTTCACGTACTGGACGATGGGCGGGGCGGATTTTTCAACCGGATAATCTCCCCAGACCCACGCTTGACCAAAAAACCATTGATGAGGGGGTTGAAGCGTTAAAAGCGGGTTGCGCCGAGCTGATTTGCGATGACATTATGCAACTGACCAGTTCTGCGCTTAGAGGATGTATTATTGCCCCGCAGGGTAAGAAGCTGGTTATTTCCGATTTATCCAATATTGAAGGTCGCATGTTGGCATGGCTGGCGGGCGAAAACTGGAAAGTCAAAGCTTTTAGCGAGTTCGATAACGGCAAAGGCGATGACCTCTATAAACTCGCCTATGCGCGCGCGTTTAATCTATTACCTAAAAACGTCACTAAAGCTCAACGACAAATCGGTAAGGTGATGGAGCTTGGATTAGGCTATGGCGGTGGGGTTGCGGCATTTTTGACATTTGCCCTCGCCTATGGCCTTGACTTAGCGGAACTGGCGGAAGCGGCATTACCTAACATCCCGCCTGACGTTAAACGAGAGGCGATACGCTGGTATCAAAAATCTGTTGAAACAGATAAAACTTATGGCCTGAGCGAAAAAGTCTTTGTTACCTGCGATGCCCTTAAGCGCATGTGGCGCAATGCCCATCCACAAACCGTATCATTCTGGTACGATATTGAAGACGCCGTAAAAAAGGCCATTCAATCACCTGAGATACCGTTTAAGTGCCGTAAACTTAACGTCCGGCGAAATAAAGGTTGGCTTAGGATTTGTCTACCATCAGGACGGAGTCTTTGTTACCCTTCTGCGCGAATAGAGAATGGACAGATTACCTACATGGGGACTAACCCCTACAGCCGTAAATGGGAAAGGCTAAAAACCTACGGGGGGAAAATTACAGAAAATATCTGTCAGGCCGCTGCACGCGATGTATTAGCCTATAACATGCCGCCTATTGAAAAGGCGGGTTATGAGATTGTCCTAACCGTCCACGATGAGATTATCAGCGAAGCGCCCGATACCCCACAATTTTCCGCTGAGGGGTTAAGCGCACTGTTAAGTGCCAAGCCTGACTGGGCTTTTGATTTACCGCTTAGTGCAGCGGGGTTTGAGACTTATCGCTATCGCAAGGAATAAATAATACACAGGATAAAATAAACATCATGGCCTTTAGAAAAAACGACAGCCCCCTTTATTTTAAGGCTGCACAGGACGCGGTACACCTTGAGCAGTCAGGGCAATACCATGAAGCAGCGCGCGCATGGGCACAGGCAAACCGATTGGCGCGCAATCGCAATAACCGTATCTGGAGTGAGAACCGCGCCGATTTTTGCATTATGCAAATAAAACGGGAAGACATAAAAAGGAAGTATCCATGCGGTTAATTAGGGAAGAGAGTATCGAAAAACATTTGGTGCGTGAAGTGCAAAAAATCGGTGGCATTGCCTATAAATTTGTTTCGCCTGGGCGACGAGGCGTACCTGACCGATTAGTCGCCCTGCCCAATGGCAACATTATTTTTGTGGAATGTAAAGCCCCAGGCGAAAAACCTACCCCCTACCAATTACGCGAACACGCACGGCTTTTTGCCCTAGGCCATCAGGTCATCGTACTGGACAGTCAGGATTTAAGCAGCATCTTACCTGTTGTGGATTGATACCTTAAAAACAATTTATTTCTTGTAGAATCCACATATTTTTATTATTTTTTAGTTAATTATTTTTGCATAAGGAGAGCAGTTACACATGCAGCTTAATTTCAGTTCGTTAGATTCTTTTGATCATGTCATATCTCCTTTTGAAGAAATGGCAGCTTATGAAGCTTTGTGGTCTGAAAATGGAGCTACATTCAGGTCTATTGCAGACAGATTTAGAAAATATCCTGATACCATTCCATCAAGAATGGTTACTGAGAATGTAAGAAAAGAATTTAAGGAGATCTTAAAAGATATTTTTGACCGATTTCAGGTTAAGCATTTTGGAATTAGAATACATGGAGCTAATGAATATCCCGAGAAATTAAGGGATGCTAAACATCCGATAGAAGTTTTTTATTATCAGGGATGGTGGGATCTAATAAATACTCGCAGCGTTGCAGTTGTTGGCTCTCGTAGGGTATCTGAAGAAGGTAAGAAAAGAACAAGAAAGCTTGTTAAATGCCTTATAGAAGATAATTTTACCATAGTTTCCGGTCTTGCTGAAGGTGTTGATACTGAGGCTCATAGAACAGCATTGGATGCTGGAGGGAATACTATAGCAGTTATTGGCACGCCGTTATCACATTTTTATCCAAAACAGAATATTGAGTTACAACAACGGATTAGAGAAAATTATTTATTGATCAGTCAGGTACCGTTCAAACGTTATCTAGATCAAGATTATCGTACTAATAGATTATTTTTTCCTGAGCGCAATGCTACTATGTCTGCTTTATCGGAAGCGACAATTATTGTAGAAGCATCCGATACGTCAGGAACTTTGACTCAAGCCAGAGCAGCTTTGGATCAGGGTAGAAAATTATTTATACTGGATAGCTGTTTCAAAAATAGTACAATATCTTGGCCTGAAAAATATGAAGCTCGTGGTGCAATTAGAGTTAAGAACTACCAAGATATTAAGGATAATCTGTGACATTTCTATTACAAAAGATAGATGAGCTTACTCTTGGTCATCATTTTCATTTAACTGAAGATGATATCTGTCTTTATTTTGGAGAGTATACAGCGGAAAAAGGATTTGCTTTCAGTAATACTAACAATTTGATTCTTAATTTAAAAAAGGATGTTTTAAAAAAAGATAAACCTGAATATAAATACAAGAAAAGAGCGATTAAACAAATAGCTTCTTTTTTATCTGAATATCGTGATTATTTGCTTAAATGTACAGTTGTACCTGTCCCACCATCTAGATGTAAATTAGATCCCAAATATGATGATAGATTAATTAACATCCTTGATGAATGTAAAAAAATAAATTCCACTGTTGACTTTAGAGAGCTAATAACACAAAGAGAAACCTTAACAGCATCACATAATTCTTCAAATAGACCATCTTGTGAAGAATTAGCAAATAATTATGAATTCCATGGCTCTTTAGCCAATGATATTAGATCTACTATAATTATTTTTGATGATATTTTAACCGCTGGTAGTCACTATAAGGCGATGAAAACCGTTATTAAGCAACATATTCCAGATGTTCAAATAATAGGGCTTTTTATCGCAAGAACGGTTAGAAATATTATTGATGATTTTGATGTTATAGATTTTTAATCAAATTTTATATTCAACGCCGATTTTCCCCTGAAGTTTTTTTTGTATCGATACCATGTTAGCGGAGATCAAACAGCTTTTTGAACATTTCCACCATCAACAAATCGGAATAATCACCGCACGCACCGATCACTGGTACGAAGGTGAATTGACCCATTTCTTAGAACGCCACTAATTAATCTTAACGCCCCTTTTTATAGGGGCAATTTTTCATCAATTTAACTATTGAGGAATTTTTATATGCAAGATTTAACCGATGAGCAAATTATTGAGAAATTGAAAAATATCGCCCCTGATTGCCCTAAATGGTTACTCGAGACTGAGCGCTTTAATAAAAATAAAAAACTCACAAAAACAGAACAAATGGAATTTGCAGAATATATGGTGAAAACAAAGCGAAGTATCTTTGCTTCCCGTTACCTTCTTTCTTGTTATGAACGCTTTGGTTTTAGTTCAAATGGTAACTACTTGTTCACATATCACAATGTTTCGATCGAATTAGACAGAGAGGTTATTGAAAACCTACTTGCCCATCAAATTGAAAATCCAATCATGCAAGAAAAGCCAGGTGAAGGATTTTTACCCGTCTGGTTTTTTTACAATGCTAACGATGCAAAAGAACAACAACAAGCAGATGAAAAATGGATACAAAACTTTATCGATGAAGTGATTATCGACGGTCTTAAGCTCTTTGTAACTCAACCTACATCATACACAACTCACTAGAGGACAATCACGATGAAAACTGAATTAATTACTATCGATTCAAATCAATTACCCGTTATTGAGTGGCAAAATGTTCGTGTTGTGACGACTGAAACTCTCGCTTCTGGTTATGGCACTGAAGCCTCAAATATCAGAATGAATTTATCTAATAATAAATCTCGTTTTATTGAAGGTATTCACTATTTCAATGTTACGGGGGAAGCGCTAGCACATTTGCGAGTAAATAATATTTACGCACAAATTTCGAACAAAGCACGGGCTATTACCTTATATACAGAAAAAGGCGCAGCTCGCATGTCAAAAATTGTTGATACCGATGAAGCCTGGTCTTTCTTTGAAAAAATGGAATCTGCTTACTTTAATCAAAAATTACTACCGAATGACCCAACAACTTTAGGCTTACCTAATTTCCTTGACCCTACTGAATCAGCAATCGCATGGGCTGCTCAGCATAAAAAAGTTCAATTATTAGGTGTACAGGTTCAACAACTTGAAACCGAAAACGATTGTCTTAAAAATCTCTTCAAAGAAGGTATGACCCCTACCCAATTTAGCAAAATGCTTAACGGGGTAAACAGTCAGCAGATAAATCATTTTCTGGCAGGACTTAAATGGCTCTATAACGAAAGTAAGTCCGGTAACAATTTACGCTGGCGTGTTGCCGCTACCGCTCGGGATAAATATTTAACCGAAAAGCAAAACGAAATAAGCCCTCATGGTGCGAATAGTTTCATTAGCTATCGCCCTGTTTTGCTGAGAAAGGGGGCACAGCGACTTTATGACCAGTATCTGGCTGACAAACTCCCCATGAAAAAGAACTGGAACGGATTACATACCCATGACAAAACTATCCAGATTGTCGCCTGAACAAAAGACAATCGCTAAAACCTTTGCCCCTCGACCTTACCAAAACCTCATTATCAATCACCTACTCGATATCAAACGCTCAAATGTATGGGCGGGAATGGGGATGGGCAAAACAGCAGCCACACTGACAGCTTTAGAAAATCTCTATCTTGCAGGCAGTGAAACCAAACCCACATTGGTATTAGCCCCTTTACGGGTAGCCCAATCCACCTGGCCGGATGAAGTGCTTAAATGGAACCATCTCCATAATATCGAAGTGCAACCCATCATTGGCCCCACCAAATCACGAATGGCAGCACTCAAAAATACCCATGCCAGCGTATTTACTATCAATTATGACAATCTCGTCTGGCTGGTTGACATCCTCGGAGAAAATTGGCCTTTTGGTACGATTATTGCCGATGAGAGCACTCGGTTAAAATCATTCCGGCTACGCAAAGGGGGTAAACGCACCGCAGCCCTTGCCAAAATCGCCCATAAATCGGTTCATCGATGGGTAAACCTAACAGGCACACCTTCACCCAATGGCCTGATGGACTTATGGGGGCAAGCGTGGTTTGTTGACCAGGGCGAACGGCTAGGCAGAACGCATAATGCGTTTACGTCTCGCTGGTTTAATCGTATCCAATTTCCTGGGCAACAATGGAGCAAATTTGAGCCTTTAGGATTTGCTAATCTACAAATTCAGGCAGCTCTCAGGGATGTCACCTTATCCCTTAACGCCGCTGACTGGTTTGATATCGAAGAGCCGATACACAACGTTATCAACATTACGTTACCTGTAAAAGCACGAGCGCACTATCAGGCGATGGAAAAAGAACTGTTTCTTGAGTTGGGCGATAGCGCTATCGAAGCGTTAAATGCTGCTGCCAAAACAATAAAATGTTTGCAAATTGCAGCAGGCGCTATTTATAGCGATGACAATCACAACTGGACAGAAATACACGATGCCAAAATCCAGGCGCTGGAAAGTATTGTCAATGAAGCCGGAGGAATGCCTGTACTGGTTGCTTACCACTGGAAACATGATCTTGAAAGACTGTTAAAAGCATTTCCAAAAGGCAAAATGTTAGACGCTAACCCACAAACCCTTACGGACTGGAATAATGGCAAAATCCCGATGCTCTTTGCCCATCCTGCAAGCTGTGGACACGGCTTAAATTTACAGGACGGCGGTAATATTCTGGTTTTTTTCTCCCACTGGTGGGACTTGGAGCAGTACCAGCAAATTATCGAACGTATCGGCCCCACCCGTCAAGCGCAAGCTGGACATAATCGTCCTGTCTTTGTCCACCATATAGTCGCTAAAGATACCCTCGATGAAGTGGTGATGGCGCGCCGTAATTCAAAACGGGCAATACAGGATTTATTACTGGAAGCGATGAGAAGGAAATAAAAAAATGCCAACTCAAACAAGTTGGCGACGACTTAAACCAGGAGAAAATGAGTTTAATCACGAAAAAACGTGAAAGGAATAAAAATTACCATCTGCAATAAGCATAGAAGAGAAATAAAGAATCAACCTTAAATTTACAAAAATTTATATATTAATATCAAATAGTTATCATTAGCATTACTATTCTCATTAACAATGGAGAATTCACCATGTGGATTTTAATCTTAGCCATGTACGCCAGCCCTTATGCCTCAAGTGACTTTGCAAGTGTTCATACTCAGGAATTCGACACTGAAAATATGTGCCAATTCGCCGCTAAACAATTTCAGCGTGAATTGGAAACTTTCAAAGATATAGATGCCAAAGCGATTTGCGTTAAGAAATAAGCTAATTTTACAAAGGTTCAACCATGAAACTTAACATCATCAAATTATTAATCACTACGTTACTTTTTATCAGCGCAGCGTTCGCCTTCGAACTCATTGTTGGTCAGATTGCCCATGCCGATGTCGTCATTGACCCGCAAATCAGGTTTAAACGTGGCGAATTAGGCAATATTCATTTAGGCGGACAAGAGCTACTAGTTATTGGCACTATCATAGTGCCAGCTCTTATGGTTTATTTGGGGGTATTTCTCGATACCTTGAAGAAGTAGCATAAAGAGAATAAGCATTATCCCACCTGAATTTTCCTACTCTAATTAGCAATATCGAAAGGTAAGCATTTAGCTATTAAAAAAGACCAGCACAAGGCTGGCCAACACCAGGGAAAATCACGTTGTGAATAGCAAACACACAACAAAGAAAATCGTAACAAAAAAATCAATCACTGTATATAAAAACAGGTGTAAAGATGTAATAAAGGAGAAAATCCTATGAATGAATCCCCTTTTGTCAAAACCAGTGAACTGGCAAAAAGGTATAGAGTGTCAACTCACACTATCAGACTGTGGGCGGGTAACGGATACCAACGGAGGGAAGGTTTTCCACGCCCTCGGTTTAGGTCTGATGAGCTTAATTTTGCCCGGCAGGATATTATGGATTGGGAGATGGGTAAACGATTTGATTAACTTTATTCCACCAGCGCTCATAAGCCTCTCGCTGCTCCTCTAGGTAGGTGTGCTTATCGTATACCTGCCAAACCCCCGGTAATTTATGTCCTAACATGATTTCAGCAACATGGGGTTGAGTTAACTCCGCAACCCCGTACGCATGGTTTTACGTAAATCGTGAATTGACCAGTGAGTATAGCTTTCAAATTTTAACGCCATTTTTTTGTTGAGATTGCTAATAAAACTAATATGCCCACTGACACACAAAGGTTTCCCTTCCGATACAATAAACAAATAATCGCTGCCATGACTTAATTTTTTAGCCGTTTTTATCAATTCCTCTGCCGCTGGAATAATAGGCCGGATAATGGGCTTTTTGCTTTTTCGCCCTGTTTTATGATTTTCAGGTGGCACTGTCCATATTCCTTTAGTGAAATCGAAATCGGCCATTTTCGCTTTTAGCAATTCCCCTATCCGGCAGCCAAACAACAACGCCAGTTTGATTATCAAGGCGTTTCTAGGGTTATAGTCTGGGGCATCAATTAACGCAAATAACACTCTGAGTTCTTCTTCACTTAATACCCTCTCGCCCTGTTGATTTATCACCCCCAAGTCCTGGGCGGTCACATCGATAAGCGGATTTAAACTGATGACTCCCCTACGTATCCCCCACCGATGCGCGGTTTTGGTATAAAGCAAGATCCGTGCTCCTATAGCCGGTTTTGCTTTTACCACCTCTTCAATTAGCGATAACCAGACATGCAAATGCGTTTCATCATGAGGCAAATTGCCTATCTTGGGGAAAACATAAATTTCAAATGACCGTAATATTTCACCCGCTTTTATCTGTGCATTTTTAAGCGATTTTTCCCACCAATCTCTGATAACCGACTCAACGGTTTGCGCATCAATCGACTGTTGCTTCCGAGTGCGTTTAACCACTTTAGGATTTCTATGCTGCTCCAATTCACCACGGTAAAAAAGCGCACTATCCCGCGCATCTTTTAAACTGATTGCCGGATACGTTCCAATATCTATCCGATCACCTTTCCCTTGCCAACGATAGCGATATTGAAAAATCACTTTACCTTTTGGTGTTACGCGAACTGATAACCCCTCTCTGTCTGATTTAGTCACCATTTTAGCTTGTGGCTTACCATTTACCGCTCTTAACCATGAATCACTTACCGCCATCTTTTTTTTCTCCTTGTGTCCAATCTTTTTATGATATTTCATGTACACCAATATGTACATAAATTTCATGACACAAGGATTATAATAGGTGACTAAAAACAGCTATTATATACTGAGATGGAAAATAAAAATGATATAAAACATAGTATTAATTATTAAATATCGACTATCGATGACGGTTAACGGCTATTGTTGATAGATATTTATTATTTGATACAAAAATAAATAATTTTTATATTTAAAAAATAATCATGTTTATAAATTAATTTAAACCTGTATTGACAAAGTAAATTTTCATTTAAAATAAAATCCCATAAATTTTAGATTTAATACTTATTAAAAAATTAAATTACCAATCCGCTATATTTAAAATATAATCTTCGATCACTTTATTTTCAATTGCAATACATAATTTACTTTTAAAACAAACCTTTTATAAAAAAACCGCTATCATGAAATAGCGGTTATTAAAATATAAAAATAATTTTTTTGACTTGAATTTAAGTGACAGCAGATGATATTTTTAACTGCTCGTCCTGTTGGCCAAAACCTTTTAAACCAACAACATGCACATGTTCTTGTTGGCCGAATACCTTCCGTACCAGCTTATAAGTCGTCCCTTTTTCCGGACTGATATTTTCAGGCGCAGCAATAATTAATTGCATTTTTAATCGTTCGCAGAGTTCAAACAGGGTTGCAATCGATTTAGCATCCAATCGGGCCGCTTCATCCAGGAATAAAAACCTACATGGTAAAATATCTTTACCCCTTAATCGTTGTGATTCTTCTTCCCAACTTTGTACCACCATCACCAAAATTGACATGCCTGTACCAATCGCTTCGCCCGTTGATAGTGCTCCGCTTTCTGCTTTGAGCCAACCTTCCGAACCACGATTAACTTCAACATCCAGTTCCAGATAATTACGATAATCGAGTAACTCTTCGCCAATGGTTTGTGGCAGGCGTTGCCCAATATCTAGCTGAGGGTTTAAACGCTGATAAAGTTTTGCCATCGCTTCAGAAAATGTCAGATTTTTATTTTTAAACAGATCCTGGTGATGTTCGTGCTCTTCTGACAATACATCAAGTAATGATTCATGGCTTTGTCTAATATTAACATTAAGTCGAACCCCATTTACCTGGCCAAAAGCAACTGACTGTAGCCCTTGGTTAAGCATGCGAATCCGATTTTGCTCACGATGAATTGTTTTACGGATAATATTTGCCACACTCTTAGCACTGATGGCTAATTTTTGTTCACGAGCGGTCAGTTCTTCGGTTAGACGCGCTAATTCAATTTCCATCTGTTCAATGGCATCAACCGGATCATCAGTGCGAATAATATCTTGTCGAATACGTTCACGTAAGTGTTGATAAACCGCAATAAAAAACGCTATTTTGCGTTCAGGCCGTTTAAGATCTTCAGAGGCACGTAATGCATCCCGTAAATGTTCATTATCCGCGACCGCTTGTCTAAGCGCGCCTAGCGCTTTATCTGACATCGAACGTAAACTATCGCCATCCATATAAGCCAATTCACGCCGATGTAAACGACGCTCAACACCGTTGTCCCTGACCATTTGCATAACAGCACACCAACCGGATTTACCTGATACAACCTGCTCGCGCAGTTGGTAATAATCCCGCTCTAATTTACGTAATTTTTTCTGCCAATTGTCCATTTCAGCTTCACAAAATGCGATCTGTTTTTCTAATTGATTGATGCGCGAGCGATTAGCATTTACTGCTGCATAAAGTTGGTCTCGGCGTTCACGAGCCCGTTTTTCTGCATTACTATCTGCCTGAACGCCAATCGCTTTTATTTCAGCCTCTAATTCTCTTAGCATATCCTGCTTAGTTTCAAAAGAGCTACGCAATGAAGCTAATAGTTGATTAAATTGCGCGGTTTTACTTTGTTGCTGCTTTAGTTGTTCCCGTGTCTGACTACGCTCTTTTTCTGCCTTTTCTAAACGCTGTCGGAGTTTATTATTTAAATCAGTATCTTCTGTCAGCATTTCGGTCGAATCGCTATAACTAAAATGTGCTCGACGTTGTAAAACTTCAATTAAAGCGAACGTTTGCTGTTTCGATTGTTGCTGTAACTGTTTGACTTGTTCATATTCATTACGCAATTGCTCATGTTGTTCAGGATCGCTTTGCAAGACATTAGCTATCGGTTCTAACTTGGCCAACGATTTTGCATGTTTATGCAAAAAATGCCCCGCTTCTTCGGCCTCTGCAAGCGCTGCACGGATCTCTGCAATGCGATCGACTAGCGTTTCATCCATTAGCAAATTAACTTGTGGCAACAAGCGGTTCAAACTGGATAACCGCGCTTTGATCGCAGTATGTTGCTTTTTTTGTTGTTGTGTCTGATCTTCAAATTGTGCTAACTGGCGCTCTAGTTCATTTCTACGTTGGTTTAAAGAACGAATTTCAGCTTCTGGATCAGCGTCAAAAACCACCGCCAGATGTTTGCCAATAAAACCACTAAATGCATGATGAGCACGTTGTAATTTTTGCATATCAAAAGAGAGAGTTGCATAGCGTTCAGCTAAGCTATCTCTCTGCTGGTTCAACATTTCCAGTTGATTTTCACGTGCCGCCCGACCAAATAAGGGGACTGCAGGATAACGAGAAAAACGCCATTGACGCTCTGAAGATCGAATTAATACAGCCTGATCAAATTCTTCCGCATGAAACACACTATCATCAAAAGATTGCGGATCGCCTTCAATAAAATAGACATCATCCGGGCATTCGACTATCAATTCATTCAATTGTGGCTGAATTTTTGCTAGTTCAGGAACCACAATACCATGTCTGGCTGGACCATAGAGCGCTGAAAAATAGGGCGCATCATCGATAGTAATATCATCATAAATTTCTGATAACAAAACACCACCAAGACGTTCAGCCAAGCCAAGTAAGCGATTATCATCAGCACCACTGGGTTGACTAAGATGGGCTATCTGTTGCTCTAATTCACGCTTTTGACTGGCGACTTCATCGCGTTCAACGGTTATTTCCCGTTCTTGTTCTAATAATTGCTGTAGATGCTCGGTAATTTCATGACTATGGCTAAAACTATCATTAGCCTGTGCGGTTAATTGATTAAGCGCATCTTGGGCTGCTAGCCAAATAGGTGCTTTTTGGGTTAACGTCTGAATTTGCTGTTTGATCTGCTCAAGTTCTTGCCGCATTAACATGCGATGCTCATTACTTTCATTAACAGAAATACTTAGTTCTTCTTGCTGTGCTTCTAATTGTTCAAGTAATGTCGTCAGTTCATCGGGTTGATATTGTTGCTCAGAATATTGGCAAAATTCAGCTAAAATACGTTCAGCATCCTGCCGACTATTCAGTTTTTGCTCCAGTTCGGCTAATTGCATTTGTAGCGGCTCAATGCGCTGAGCAAGATGTTGCTGGGAAGCCCAGTCGCGCAATAGTTCACGAGCTTTTTGATACGCCTTATCTCGTTTTACCTCGCCAACAATATTTTTAACTAAGTTATAGGCCTGGTCAAATTGGTTAGTGGCCGCATCAATCACACTGATTTTCTGAGTCAGTGCTAGCAATTTTTCCGTATGCTGTTGCTCTTTTTGCTCAAAACTTGTTAAAAATTGCTCAACATTATTTGGCGTTAGTTTAGCCAATTGGCAAATTTTCTTTGCTCGTTCCAGCGCTTGCTGGGCTTTTTGATATTGGATGGCACGCGTCTGCTGAACATCTAATGCTTGCTGGTAATCAGCCAGTTGACTTTTTATCTCATCAACTTCTAATTCTGCCGCTTCAACGTTGGCTTCAAGCTCAGTTTGCTGCTCGACCGCTTGCTCAACAACTTCAGTTTGTTCTTCCAGACGATAAGTTATCTCTTCAATATCGGCCTGATAACGATCAATTTTTTCCTGCTGGCGTACTGCTGCTTGTACAAGCCCCAAATGATCGCTGGCTGCTTGAAAATCCACCTCTAAATTTAACGAAGAACCATTTTGTTCATCCAGCTCTCGTACCATTTCAACATGACGAGTTTGGGCAGCAATCAGTTGTTTACGGCCATCAAATAATTCAGCCCGAACAGCAAGAGCACTATCGAGATGCACTCGCCGTTCATTAGCATGACGCATATAATCAGCAGAAACGTAATCTGTTGCTTCATTAATTAACCGTCTAAATAAATCACTATCAGACTGAGTGACCCGGATTGCTTCAAGGGTTAATCTATTTTCCCGCAAAGCTGCTTCCATATCCTGAAAGGCTTTTCGCACCCCGCTATTCTCAGGCAAAAGATAATCACGTAAGGAACGCGTAATGGCGCTTGAAATTCCACCGTATAAAGAAGCTTCAATTAAGCGATAAAATTTGCTCCTGTCACTCGATGATCTTAATCGTTTAGGAATAATACCCAGATCAAATAACTGAGCATGATAATCAGTGATTGAATTAAATTGTTTAAACTGCACACCTTCAATTGCATCCACTTGATCTTTTAAATCGTTTAAACCAATCACACGCGCTTGACGCTCTTCAACTTGCTCAGTCAAGATATGCGTTGGTAACATTGCAGTAGGTAATCCTTGGATTATGAAAGGTTTTATATCAACTTTTTTATCACGACCGGCAATTTGTTGTAAGCGAACACCGACTAAAATACGTTGATGGCGAGAATTCATTACGTCCAAAATTGAATAACAAACCCCTGGGCGTAATTTTCCATGCAACCCTTTATCCCGCGATGCTGAAGTCGCACCCGCTTCGGTGGTATTACGAAAATGCAATAAGGTTAAATCAGGGATCATGGCGGTAATAAATGCCGCCATAGTGGTCGATTTACCGGCACCATTACCACCAGATAGCGTCGTTACTAACTCATCCAAATCAAACGTTCTGGCAAAAAAGCCGTTCCAATTGATGAGCGTGAGTGAGCGAAACTTGCCTCGTTCTAACATAGCTATTCATCCTCCGCTTCATCTTCTTCACTATCATTACTTTCGTTATCTTTTAACGCTAAGTTATCTTTCAACGACATCGCTTCGCCATCACGGATCATGCGTAATTGGGCTTGTTGTGGATCATCGCCACTACGCACATCAGCACCAAAACGAAAAACAGATTCGGTGATCATAAAACGCTGACTGTCATTTTGTAAAAAATGAACCATTCCTAATCGGCGTAGACGATTAAGCGAAGTGCGCAGCTTTTCTTGTAATTTTTGTTTATCCAAATCGGTACCTGTCGAGCGCTGATTAACAAACTTAAGTAGTTTGCTTTCATCCGCTAGGGATAATAGCTCTTCAAACAGTTCCTGCGCAGTAAATATGCCCTGATTAGAGAGTCTTTCCGGACTTAAATAAAGATAACAAAGAATTTTACCAACCATCATATCTAATTCAGATAAAACTGAGCGAGGAATCAATGTGGTCGAACGTGGCCGTAAATAGAAAAAACCTTCTGGCGCGCGGATCAACTCAACATTATAGCGAGCATAAAAAGCGGTTAATTCCTGCTCAAAATCCATCAAAAAGGCGTGATTATCCAAATCATCAATGCCAATATGACGCCCGGCTCGAAGCTGGCTATCCAATTCAGGGAAAAGAGAGCTGACTAAAGCTTGTGCCAATTTTACTGGCATAAATTGTTCAATATTTGTCGATGACATGTGCCTGTACCTTGGCTCCGTAATCATTAATCGCTAACCATTCAGGATGGATGCCTGAGAAATCCGCTTCTGCTATACCTAATTTAACTGCCTGATCAACAATAATACGCGCCACATCAAAATGCCGTTTCTGTGGATATTTAGTCAAGTAATCACGCAAAATTAAACCAATATCAAGTGGATGTTGATCCTTCTTATAACCCGCTAATGCCTGCTCCATCATTTCAATCAGTTGTTCATTAATCTCATTAAATTCTTCATATTCCAGTTCAGTTGGCAACTCACCCGTCACTTCTTCATTACTCAATACCAGATCTTCATCACGCACATCAAATAATCGTTCAGCATTGGCTACCGTTAATGCCCAAGGATCGGCAAAATAATTTTGCACGGATAGACGTAAGCGCTGCGAGAATATTCTGTTTTTATCCATATCAATGGCAGTACGTATAAATTTGTGCACATGACGATCATAACCAATCCAGAGATCAATTGATTGCTGACCCCAGCTAATAATTCGATCAAGCTTACTTTGTAGATCAAATACTAGCTTATCAACCAATTCTGAACCACCTCCATTCATATTTGCCTCTTGGATGCGTAACAAATTGGTCTGTAATTTATCACCCGCTGCTTCCAGCGTGTCTTGTAATTCACGTAATGTGCCTGAAGTCTCCGTTAATAGTTGTTCACAATTGGCAATTGCTGCCTGCCAATCCTGACTAAGTAGTGCAGAGATATCTTCCTTAACACTATTTTGCTGTTCATCCATCACACGCTGCGACATATCAATACTGTCAAAAATTTCTGCCACTGAATATTTTAATGGCGCAAAGACATGGCGATGCCAATGAAATTCATCTCCACCTTCTTCTGCCGCATCTGCCGCTCGACTTAATTCACCAGCTACAATCGAAAGTTGCATCGATAAACGTAGGGAAGAAAATTCCCGCTGGCGAATATAATAATCACTGATGCCTATACCGAGTGGCGTTAAACGATAAATGGCATTACCTTCAATGATTTCACTAGAAAAACGATTAAATAATTTCTGTCGTACCATATCGTTAATTGCATTATTCGCTCTGGCAGTAACGGTTTCAGCAGTCTGCTCGAATCCTTTACTGACTTCACGAAAAGCATCAATTAATTCACCTTCACTCATTTCACCATCAAGCCGCTCGCTATTAAGGACAGCAACAGCTAATAAAAAGGCCAGACGCTCAGCAGGTAATGATATAGAAAAATCATTTTTCCGCGCCCAGGATACCAATTCCGGCACAGTCTGGGAAAATTCACTCATAATTCATCCTTTCACATAGACTTGCATGCCATAACATGAATATAGCGCCCCAGATTAATATAGGGTTGTTGTCGACAGTAGCGCTGCTCTAAAGCAAGCAACGCCGGAAAATCTTTATTTTGTAACTGACGGTTTTGTAGATAATCATGAAAAACCCGTACACCTGTTTTACCAACTATTTTAAAGTCAAATTCTTCTAACCATTGATATACTGTTTCTGGTAATAACGGATTTAGGGGGGTAAGTGAACGTTTGCGGCGACGCTGAATATTAGGTGTCGCTAAATGGAAGTTACCCAATACAGCATTTCTCATCACCAACCCATTCGCATTATAAAACATGATAGAAAATGCGCCACCTGGGTTAATTATATCCGCTAGCGTTTTTATTGCCGATTTTTGTTCATTGATCCATTCAATCACTGCATGAAACAGTACTAAATCAACGGCGCCCGTTGCTGTTAAAGATTGAGCAATATCCTGAAAGGAAGCGTGAACAAATCGCATGTTATGGCTTACTTTTTTTTCTTCAGCCAACAATCTGGCGCGTTCAACCATCGTTGAAGATATATCACAAACGATAACTTGATGTCCCATCGCAGCCAACTTGCAAGCAAAAAGACCTTCTCCTCCACCGGCGTCCAATATCTTTAATGGTTTACTGGGTAATAAATCAAGCAGAGAGTTTAAATCCTGCCAAATAACTGCTTCGCGTATTTTTCCTTTAGTTGTGCCATAAATATTTTGTGTAAACTTATCTGCAATGTCATCAAAATTGCGATCTACCATGAAAAAATACCTCGATAACAACTATTATAAAACTTAATCGCCATTGATGATAAAAAATACCTATTTAACCAACACTAAGATAATAAAAAATAATAGCAATCTTTGTTGAAAATAATTTTTATATTAACAATTCATTAAACTAGTATCTATATGATCGAATATACCACACACTTGATAAATTCATTAACTAGGGTTGAAATATGTTGTTTACATTAAAAAAATATCTTGGGGCGCTTTTAATGCCATTACCGCTCATCATTTTAGTAAGTTTTATCGGATTAATACTATTATGGTTCACTCACTGGCAAAAAAGCGGCAAATGTTTAATCTCTTTTAGCTGGTTGGCGCTGTTATTACTAGGCATACAGCCTATTGCCGACAAATTACTACTGTCAACGGAAGCTCCCTTTAATAAGCGTTATGAACTATTACACCCTAAACAAACAATCCAATATATCGTAGTACTTGGAGGCGGATTTACTTACAACCCTGATTGGCCACCAAGTGCTAACCTTATTAATAATAGCCTAGCAAGAGTGACGGAAGGAATTCGCCTCTATCTTCAACATTCCGGTGCTAAATTAATTTTTACAGGCGGTCGCGGTAATAATATGATCAGTAATGCTGAAGTGGCAGCAAAAGTCGCATTATCATTAGGTGTACCTGAAACAGATTTAATTACCTTAACTGAACCTAGAGATACAGAAGAAGAAGCCTTGGAAGTGGAAAAAATCGTTGGCAAACAACCTTTTCTATTGGTAACTTCAGCTAATCATATGGCACGTGCTGAACATTTCTTTCTTGCTAGAAATATGCACCCCATCACTGCACCAGCCAATCAACTTGCCATTACTTCACCATTACAGCCCTGGGAAAGAATTTTTCCTTCTGCTTACTATTTTTCCCATTCAGAACGTGCTTGGTATGAATTTATTGGTTCAGTATGGCAAGCAATAAAAATTAACAATACTCAACCTCTAATGCATAGTTCTAATGTAGCGAAATAAACCGTTACATAATAGCTAACAGCCGTATAATTTTAAGCAGGGAAAAACATTTTCCGAACAGCATCAAGATCCTGCTGGTTATCTACTCCATGCCCTGGTGTTTTAACGGCTAGCGCAACATGAATTTTCTCGCCATACCAGAGTACACGCAACTGCTCAAGCATTTCTATCGTCTCTAACGGGCTTATTGGCCATTGAATATAACGCCGAATAAAACCCGCTCGATATGCATAAATACCAATATGACGTAAAAAGTGCTGCCCAATTTCCATTTTGCTAACTGCAAAGCGATCTCGTTCCCAGGGTATTGCCGCTCTGGAAAAATATAAAGCATTACTCTGTTTATCTGTTACGACTTTTACAATAGCCGGATCAAATACTTCCTCTGGACTGTTAATAGGAGAGGCTAAGGTTGCCATACCGACGTTATTTAGCATTAGATTGTTAGCTAACTGATTAATTATTTCTGGTGGAATTAAAGGTTCATCACCTTGAACATTGATAATAATTTCTTCATCAGAAAATTTATATTTTTCAATAACTTCCGCCAATCTTTCAGTGCCTGATTGATGGGCTGGGTCGGTCATACAGACTTCACCATTGGCTGCTTTCACCACATCAAATACAGCCTGATGATCAGTCGCCACAATAACACGCGTCGCATCTGACATTAGCGCTCTTTCCATTACCCTAATAATCATAGGTTTTCCATGAATATCAGCTAACGGCTTGCCCGGTAAGCGATTAGAAGCAAAACGCGCCGGAATAATAACTGTAAACATGTTACTTTTCTTCATCTAAAGGCAACTCACGAGCTTCTTCTCTTAATAAAACAGGTATGTTATTGCGTACAGGATAAGCAAGATGATCAAATTTACAGATAAGCTCTAGATTTTGTTTATCATAGATTA
Organism: Arsenophonus nasoniae; assembly: GCF_004768525.1. Taxonomy (NCBI): domain Bacteria; kingdom Pseudomonadati; phylum Pseudomonadota; class Gammaproteobacteria; order Enterobacterales; family Morganellaceae; genus Arsenophonus; species Arsenophonus nasoniae. Next base: position 1,273,757 of record NZ_CP038613.1, on the reverse strand, counting down.
GTTTGCCATGACAAATAGGACAAGCAATAATATCAAGTAGGCGGTGATCCATACATTCCCCATCAAAAACATCATTTTAGATGAAACTAGGATAGCACAAGCATGCATCACCGTTAACTTTAATCTCTGCCCTGATAAGTATTTGTCAATTTTTTGACAAATTGGCAGCGGATGATGGTTTAAAATTCATAAGCGATAACATCAGCAGCAGCAATACCATAAGCGTTACGCGTAATTGAAAATTCAACACACTGGCCTTCTTTAAGCCACTTATTTTTGGTGTTCGCAATAGCTCGACGATTAACATAGATATCTTGACCGCCATTGACAGGAGAGATAAATCCATAGCCCTCTTTTACATCAAACCATTTTACGCGACCCATTTGTAATTGAAATGTCATAATAAAACTCCTTTTGTTCACTAGGAGACAAAATTTTATTTTCCCCTAATGCTCCCTACTCTTTTATTAAGCTTTCGATAGAAACCCCATTTTTCTTTTACCAAATACCCTTAATGTCAGAGTAGTATTATTATACTAATAAAACACTAACGCATTAGTGTCTCTTGTTATCTAGAATTCATTTAAATGGCAAACAACATTACAATAAACCAAATTATTCATTACTAAAATTTATCAATCAAACTTGATACCGAATAAAATTAAAGGATTTTGTCTTAATGAAATAATAGCTGGCGTGGTATTAATGAAATGATGTCACTATATTCCTAACTAGATTTGACTTATAAATAACATGATAATGTTATCATTTCAAGCATTTTTACTTAGCTTCGCTAATTCACTGATGGCTGAAAGAATTTTTCCTGCGCCAGGTTGTGAAAGCTTAGCATTTACCGGTAGATACCACCAATTTAATTGAGCAAAATGAAAACATTTCACTGCGTCCTTTTCTGTCATTAATAATGTTTGATGATCAGTCACTAAGGATGAAAGTGTAGAAAATTCATAGTGCTGGTGATCAGAAAAAGCATGTGTGGCAATTAATGGCACCCCTTTTTGCTCAAGGCTTGAAAAAAAACGTGCTGGATGGCCAATACCTGCAATTGCAACAACTTGCCCCAATTCACAGACTGATCTTTTTTCACCGGTCAACATATTGATAGCAATATCGCCTGTTAACTGCATAGCAATCTCTCCCTGCTTAGCGATGCCACCATTAATAATAACAGCATTAACAGTATTCAAACGATATTGACACTCACGTAACGGGCCCGCCGGCAGCAAGTAACCATTACCGAAACGACGAATACCATCGATAACAACAATCTCAAAATCCCTTCGCAGTGCATAATGTTGAAGACCATCATCAGTAATAATAACATCCAGGTTGTGTTCCCTGAGTAGCATTTTAACTGCTGCTACTCGTTTAGGGGCAACGGCCACTGGCACACCAGTTCGCCGATAAATTAAAGCGGGTTCATCGCCACTTTCCTTTATTGATATACTTTTATTAACTAATAACGGATAAGAAGTTGCTTTACCCCCATATCCACGTGATACAACGCCAACACGATAGCCTCGTGATAAAAGTTGCTCAACTAACCAAATGACAACTGGTGTTTTACCATTACCGCCAACCGTCAAATTACCCACAACAATAATAGGTATTAGCGCTTTCCAACGAGGCAAAATTGCCAAATGATAGCAAAGGCGTCTTAAACCAATAATCATGCTATATAATATCGACAGCGGCACTAGCAAAAGAGATAGCCACGAACGACCTGACCATATTTTTTCAATCATTATTTAAATTGCATATTATAAAGTTGAGCATATGCCCCATCACACTTAAGTAAAGTTTGATGGTTGCCTCGTTCAATAATTTGGCCTTCCTGAATAACCAAAATTTCATCGGCGTTTTCTATTGTCGAAAGACGATGGGCAATAATAATAGAAGTCCGATTTTTCTGTAATTCGTCCAGTGCTGCTTGAATGGCTCTCTCTGACTCAGTATCAAGTGCAGATGTAGCTTCATCAAGAATTAATATAGATGAGTTATGTAATAAAGCACGCGCAATGGCGATGCGCTGACGCTGCCCACCAGAAAGCATTACACCATTTTCACCTATAACCGTATCTAGCCCATTATCCAGTTTTTCAATAAAGTCCATCGCATAAGCAGCTTTGGCCGCTTTTTCGATCGCTTTGCGACTGAAACGACCATCGGTTGCATAGGCAATATTATTTGCAATGGTATCGTTAAAAAGATAGACATGCTGCGATACCAGTGCGACTTGGTTACGTAAAGAAGTTAAGGTGTATTCACGTAAATCACGATCATCAAGCAGTATTTGACCTTCGTTAACCTCATAAAAACGGGTAATTAGATTCGCAATAGTCGATTTTCCTGAACCGGATCGTCCGACTAAAGCAATAGATTTTCCAGCCGGAATTTTAAAACAGATATCCTGTAATGCAGGATGATCTTTGGTTGGATACTTAAAAGTAACATGTTTAAATTCTATTTTACCTTTAGCTTTTTTTAAGGTTAATTTACCCTCGTCTTTTTCCTGCTCCATATCTAAAATGCTAAACAATGTCTGGCAGGCAGCCATACCTCGTTGAAATTGTGCATTAACATTTGTTAAGGACTTTAATGGGCGCATTAATGCAAACATAGATGAAAAAACAACACCAATAGTTCCTGCAGTCAATGTTTGCATAACTTCAGGAAAACTCGCAATATAAAGCGTGAATGCTAGCGCTAGAGAGGCAATCAGTTGGATAATAGGATCAGAGATTGAAGATGCAGTTACCATTTTCATCGTTTGCCGACGCATATGATTACTCACTTTGCTAAAACGCTCAGTTTCAACTTTTTGTCCACCAAAAATCAAAACTTCCTTATGGCCTTTTAACATCTGTTCAGCGCTGGCTGTTACTTGCCCCATGCCAGTTTGCATACTTTTACTAATATTCCTAAAATGTTTGGAAACCGAGCGGATGGTTAATGCGACAATAGGAGCAATGACAATTAATATTAGTGAAAGTTGCCAACTATAATAAAACATCAGTCCAAATAGACCGATAATGTAGGCAGTTTCTCGAACAATAGTGATCAAAGCGCTCGAAGAAGATGAAGCAACTTGTTCAGAATCATAAGTGATACGAGAAAGTAAGGTTCCTGTCGACTGTTGATCAAAAAAAGCAACCGGCATCCCCATCATATGACCAAATAAACGCCTACGCATATTCATGACAACTTTACCAGAAACCCACGCAATACAATAATTGGAGATAAAACTCGATATCCCTCTTATCAGCATTAACCCCAATATAGCAATGGGTAACCATTTTAGTGTGGTGTTATCAGCTTTACCGAAACCTTCATCAAGCAAAGGTTTTAATAAGGAGATCATGAATGCATCGCCTGCAGCGTTAATGATTAACGCAACAGCAGCTACACTTAATCCCAGTTTAAATGGCAAAATCATTGGCCATAGTCGGCGAAATGTTTGCCATGTGGAAAGATCTTTATCATTCATTATCATTGTCTTATTAAATACCTATAAAAATAAGCCCTTTATTCTACTCGGTAAATGCCTAAATACCAAACTGCTGATGATACCAACGAGGATAAAGCTCCTGTCGATATCGCATTATTTCAATTTTATCAGAATAGAACTGCGCTATAATTTGCCCTGATTCTGCCGTACTTAGCCAATTTGCCCCCATATTCTTATATCGTTGGCGTACTTTATTAGAAGGTAAACGCCAACGGCTATAACGAGCAACAGAAGTCAGTGCATATTGCGGTTTAATTGCTTGAATAAATGCCATCGTTGACGAAGTATTACTACCATGATGAGGAACTTGTAATAAATTAGCCGGTAAATTTGCCATTGCTAAACGAACGAGTTCCTTCTCCGCTGCTTTCTCAATGTCGCCAGATAAAATAACCGAATGGTAACCATCACTAATTTTTACTACACATGATTCATTATTATGTGATTCTTTTTGATCGGCTATGGGCCATAATACTTCAAAATGTAATTTCTGCCATTGCCAATAAATACCTCGGTGGCAAGGAAAATGATTTTCTTTATCAAAATGACTTCGGATCATTAATCCAGGATAGGTTAAGAATAAACTCGCTATCCCACCAGTGTGATCGATATGATTATGACTAAGTATAACGCCTTCTGGTGTTAAACGATGATATCGTAAATAAGGCAAAATAGTACTATTAGCGATGCTGTTTTTCTTCCATGACATACCCGTGTCATAAATTAACACTTTTCCCTGTTGCTCAATGATAATCGCTAATCCATGTCCCACATCTAACATAATCAATCGCCAAAGCGCTAAATCGTTTTGTTTTAGTGTTGTTATTGACCAATAGATTAATAATGTTATCAGCAACTTATACTGAAAAAACCAACCAAACTGCCAACATAAGATAATAAGCCAACTTACCCCGGTGATGAGAATTGGCAGATGGCCACTATCAAGCCAATAACGCTCAATATTCGGTAGGGGCCATAATACTAAACTAATGCTTTTATCAATAATATCAAATAATAAATTTTGTACTGAATGCCAAAAAATACAAATATATGAAACCATAATTAACGGTATGGTTATAAATGAAATAATTGGCACCGCCCATAAATTAGCCCAAAAACTAGCAATATTAATGCCTTGAAACAAAATCAATTGAATAGGAATTAACAAAATCAGCATGCCAAGTTGTAAATGAACCAATTTAGCTAGCCAATTAAGCCAATTAAGCCAATTAAGCCAATTAAGCCAATTGTATTGAAACTGGACACTCAATTTAACAAACGAAAACCAGAATATTAATGCCGTAACCGCAAAACTCGAGAGCCAAAAACTATCAGCAAGTATTGCTAAAGGCTCAACGACTAAAATTAAAGTGATACTCCATAATGCCCATTGCCAGGGAAAACAAACAAAATTTTGTTGACGAATATAAAGCCATAAAGACAAGGCAAAAATAGCCCGCATCGCAGGTATTGCCCAACCAGATAACCAAGCATAACCTATAGCAAAGCACCATCCTATTAACATTGGAATACGAGGCTTTATAAAATAAGTAGGTAATAAAAATTGTATTAAACGAGATAGCCAAAAACCAAAAAAGTAAGCCATACCAATATGTAAACCAGAAATAGCCATCAAATGAGCGATACCTGTTCGTTGCAATTGTTGCCTTAGTTCCGAGTCTAATAATCCACGTTCACCAAACATTAAAGCATAAATCACCGCTTGATGATGATATTTACTGATAACATTAGTCGACATTGATATTATCTGTTGCCTTAAAGAACAATGTTTATTCAATATAGTAAAGCTTTGAACTTTAAACGTACCTAGTAAACGTTGATTTATTGCATATCGTTGTAAATCAAATCCGCCTTGATTTAATAAACTATGAACGGATTTTAATTGCCCAGAAAAAATGAGTTTTTGCCCGGCACAAAAAAAATGATTTCTTGTCAGAGTATCAGGTTTAAACTGAAGATAAGCGTACAACATAGGAAATGATTCTTTACTATTATTGATTAACAATCTTACTTTTATGCGAATATTATTGTGCCTATTCACTAGACTATCTTCAATAATGGCTACATAACGTTGTTGTTGCTGACTAAATAATTTCATTTTTTCTAATAAATAATATCCCTGCCAGCATCCCCACAAAAAGCTTATACCCAAAATAGCTACAAATTTAGTCAAATAAAGTGGAATAAACCAAAATAAACAGAATATAATAAAAAATCCCAATTGGAGTGATTTATTGGGTAATTGTGCCAAAAAGAGTAAAGGTAATAATCCCAATATTACCGCCACTGCTGCTGAATTAATATTTATCTGAACCCTATTTATATTAGCTAGCATTTTTTTCATGTATCGCTTCCTGACAAAACCGATATCATGAAATTAATGATATTATTAATATAATTCAAAAAGATAAACAATATTGTCCATAGAAAACCGAAAAAACATTTATTTCTTTTTTATTATTTTCATATTTTTGCGAGATGATTCCCAACTAGTTTTTGTTAAGAAAATTTATTTTTTGATTATAAAATTTTATTATTTTTTTAATAATTAAAAATTAAGCCTTTTGTAACAATCAAGAGGGACTTTAATAATGCAAAAATTTTGTATTGGAAAAATTGAATATAGCAATAAAAATGGCGTCTTAATTAAGACGCCATTTTAATAGAATAAACAAATTAAATCTGGTAATTTTTATGCATAAATATTAACGCGATCACGTAATTCTTTACCAGGCTTGAAGTGAGGAACATGTTTTCCTTTCAAATCAACTTTGTCACCCGTTTTCGGATTACGACCGATGCGCGGCGCACGGTAATGAAGAGAAAAACTGCCGAATCCGCGGATCTCAATACGCTCTCCCTTAGCAAGTGTTATTGCCATATGATCAAGCATTTCTTTCACAGCTTCTTCAATAAGTTTTGCTGGTATATGAGCTAATTGGTTAATAAGTCTTTCAATTAATTCAGACCTGGTCATAGTACCTCCCCCTAAACTACCGTTACGGGGCAACAAAATGTTGCCCTATGATTAACTTAATTATTCGCCTTTCGCTGCTTTGAACGCTTCAGCCATAGCATTATTTGCAAAATTGCTATCTTCCTGTTTGTTCACAGAAGCAATGGCATCTTTTTCATCTGCTTCATCTTTTGCACGAACAGACAAAGTAATGATACGGTTTTTACGATCAACGCCAGTATATTTGGCTTCAACGGTATCACCAACGTTCAATACTTGAGTCGTATCTTCCACGCGATCACGTGAAGCTTCTGATGCACGTAAGTGACCTTCAACACCCGCAGCCAACTCAATCGTTGCACCTTTTGCATCAACAGCCACTACTTTACCAGTAACGATAACACCTTTCTTATGAGCAGACAGATAGTTATTAAATGGATCTTCCGCTAACTGTTTAACACCCAAAGAAATACGTTCGCGTTCAGCGTCAACTTGTAATACAACAGCAGCAATTTCATCGCCTTTTTTGTATTCACGAACCGCTTCTTCACCTGCAACATTCCAAGAAATATCAGATAGATGAACTAAGCCATCAATACCACCTTCTAAACCGATGAAGATACCAAAATCAGTAATCGATTTTATTTTACCTTCTACACGATCATTCTTATTGTGCGTTTCTGCAAATTGCTGCCATGGATTTGGTTTACACTGTTTCAAACCTAAGGAGATACGACGACGCTCTTCGTCAATATCCAGCACCATAACTTCAACAACATCACCCACATTAACAACTTTAGAGGGATGGATATTTTTATTAGTCCAATCCATTTCGGAAACGTGTACTAAACCTTCAACACCTTCCTCAATTTCAACAAAGCAACCATAATCAGTAAGATTAGTGACTTTTCCTGTCAGTTTAGTACCTTCTGGATAACGCTTAGCAATAGCTACCCATGGATCTTCGCCAAGCTGTTTCAGGCCTAAAGAGACACGTGTACGATCACGATCAAACTTCAATACTTTAACATTGATTTCATCACCAACATTAACAATTTCACTTGGGTGTTTAACACGTTTCCAAGCCATGTCAGTAATGTGTAGTAAGCCATCAACACCACCCAGATCAACGAATGCACCATAGTCAGTTAAGTTCTTAACAATACCCTTAACTTCCATGCCTTCCTGCAAGTTTTCCAGTAAGTGATCACGTTCTGCACTGCTTTCAGACTCAATAACAGCACGACGGGAAACAACAACGTTATTGCGTTTCTGATCCAGTTTGATAACTTTGAACTCAAGCTCTTTACCTTCCAGGTGAGTTGTGTCACGAACTGGGCGAACATCAACCAGAGAACCGGGTAAAAATGCACGAATACCTTTTAATTCTACTGTAAAACCACCTTTTACTTTGCCATTGATAATACCCATAACTGTTTCGGCATCTTCATAGGCTTTTTCTAGCATTAACCAAGCTTCATGGCGTTTCGCTTTTTCACGAGACAGAATAGTTTCACCGAAACCATCTTCTACTGCGTCTAAAGCAACATCAATTTCGTCACCAACCTGAATTTCTAGCTCACCTTGCACATTTTTAAATTGTTCTACTGGGATCGCTGATTCTGATTTCAGACCGGCATCAACTAACACGACATCTTTGTCGATAGCAACAACAACACCACGAACAATAGCCCCTGGACGGGTTTCGATACTCTGTAAAGATTCTTCAAAGAGTTGAGCAAAAGATTCTGTCATAGTAAGATCTTCAAAAATTTTAATTTTAACTTCCATTCAACATCCTGCCAAATGGGGTTATTTTACATACCTCGCAACACTCCTTGTTACAAAGCTTTACTTAACTGAACAAAAATTCAGCTACACCAAAAAGGTGTATTCACTTATTATATGTCAATATTGAGCATATTATATAGATAATATTTGCTTTTTTTTCACATAAGCAAGTGCCTGCTTGATAACTTCTTCAATAGATAACTTTGTTGAATCCAGAATCAACGCATCTTTTGCAGGCACCAAAGGCGCAATCAGCCTATTACGATCACGATAATCACGCTCTTTAATATCAACTAAAAGATCGCTTAATTTAACATCAAAGCCCTTTTCCTGCAACTGTTGTAGCCGCCTATGAGCGCGCTCTTCCGGTGTGGCATCAAGAAAAATCTTTACCGGTGCGTCTTGAAAAACCACCGTACCCATGTCACGACCATCAGCAATCAGACCCGGTTTAGTGCGGAATGCCCTTTGCCGACGTAATAACGCTTCTCTCACTCGAGGAAAAGTTGCAGTAAGAGATGCTGTATTACCAACAATTTCACTACGAATTTCATTACTAACATCCTCCCCCTCAAGCATAACTGCTAATTCTTTTTCGCTTGGTTCAAAACGGACATCAAGATTCGCAGCTAATGGAACTAATGCTTCTTCAGACTGAATATCAACATGATGATGTAATGCTGCTAAAGCCAGAACACGGTAAATAGCGCCAGAATCAAGTAACTGCCAACCCAGTTTATTTGCCAATGCCTGACATAATGTACCTTTACCTGCGCCACTTGGACCATCAACTGTGATAACGGGAGGTAAAACCGCCATTATATTCCTCCTTTTTGATAGAATTGCATTTTCAGCAAATACGCTCTATCAGGCTAATAAGTCCCCTATTATACTCAATTCATTCTATTAAGGAAAACAAAGCGATGCTTACATCAGATTTAGCCTAATAAGCATAATTCTCGTCGTTCAGTATTATGCTATGTTGCTGATACATGCTAGTCGCGATAACTTAATTTTTCTAGCTGATTAAAATAGTCTGGAAAAGTCTTAGCGGTACAATTGGGATCCAAAATGGTAACCGGGGTATCTGACAGAGCGACCAGTGAAAAACACATCGCCATACGATGATCATTGTAAGTTTCTATTTCAGCATGCTGCAATAATTGAGGCGGTAAAATACGTATATAGTCACGCCCTTCTTCTACTTTAGCACCAACTTTTGTTAATTCGGTTGCCATCGCTGTTAATCTGTCAGTTTCTTTCACCCGCCAGTTATAAATATTGCGAATAATCGTTTCACCTTGCGCAAACAGTGCCAAAGTAGCAACCGTCATCGCCGCATCTGGGATCGCATTCATATCCATATCAATACCAACTAGCTTACCCCGCTGACATTCGATAAAATCTTTTCCCCAACGTATTTTGGCGCCCATTTTTTCAAGTACCGCAGCAAATTGGGTATCGCCTTGCAAGCTATCTTTGCCGATACCCGTTACCCTGACGGTACCGCCTTTGATGGCCGCCGCAGCTAAAAAATAGGAGGCCGAGGAGGCATCACCTTCAACAAGATAATTGCCGGGTGAAATATATTGCTGTCCAGCTTTAATATGAAATTGACAATAGTGCTGATTGTCCACCTCAACGCCAAAACTACGCATCAGTGCTAGAGTAATGTCAATATAAGGTTTCGAAACCAGCTCGCCTTTGATCTGAATCGTCGTATCATTAGGCGCCAACGGTGCGGCCATTAAAAGTGCGGTTAAAAATTGGCTAGAAATTGCTCCATCTACTGCGATATTCCCACCTTGAAAACCACCTTTTATGCTTATTGGCGGATAACCAGGTTGTTCAAGATAGTCAATAGTTGCCCCGCCTTGTTGTAGTGCATCAATGAGATGAGCAATAGGCCGCTCTTTCATTCTAGGCTCGCCGGTTAAGACAATATCATTGTCCGCCAACGCTAAAACCGCACTGAGGGGGCGCATAGCGGTACCTGCATTACCGAGAAAAATTTCTAAACCTTGTTGATGGCTAAAAAAATGTCTGCCGCCTTTTACAATACAGGTGGTATTATCTTGAGATAATTGATATTCAATCCCCAATGCTGTCAGGGCATTAAGCATATGACGAATATCATCACTAGCAAGAAGATTAGTTATTACGGTTTGGCCTTGCGCTAATGCAGCTAACAATAGTACCCGGTTAGAAATACTTTTCGAGCCAGGAAGATTGATAGTACCTTCAATGTAAGAAATGGGTGGTATGGTTAGGGCTTGCATTAACAGTAGACTCTCCAATAACAAAGTTGGATATATTATTTACATCACATTTATATTCATTTGATACGGTTAGACGGTATCGTTACCAATCTAACCATAAAGGATTATTTAATTTATTTATTCCGCTGTTCAAAATCAATCATAAAATTAACTAGCTTCTGCACCCCAGCCAAGGGCATCGCATTATAAATTGAAGCACGCATTCCGCCCGCTGCTTTATGCCCTTTCAGAAAAAGCAGTCCTTGCTGCTCTGCCGCTTGGATAAATTGACTATCTAAGTTAGGTTTTGCCATTTGGAATGGAACATTCATTAGCGAACGATTAATTGGGTCAACTCGATTAATATAAAACTGGCTATTATCTATCACATCATACAATAAGCGGGCCTTTTCTTGATTGCGTCTTGCTATTTCTTGTAACCCACCCTGCTGTTTTAACCATTTAAACACCATACCCGATAGATACCAGGCAAAAGTCGGTGGTGTATTGTACATCGAGTCATTTTTGGCCAGTATAGTGTAATCAAGGATCGAAGGCGTTGTTTTTCTCGCTCGGCCTAATAAATCTTGCCGAATAATAACCAATGTGATACCGGCTGGACCAATATTTTTTTGCGCCCCAGCATAAATAACCCCAAATCGGCTAACATCGAGTGGTTGCGATAAGATCGCTGAGGAGTAATCAGCAATCACGATTTTATCGGCAGCAAAGTCAGGTAGTGTGTGGATAGCAATACCGTCAATTGTCTCATTGGGGCAATAATGCAGATATTTGGCCTTGGTCGTTAATGACCACTCTTCCATTGGTTGCATGCTCAGATAAGCTGATTTTTCAAGCCGAATATCAATCTCATTAACCATACAATATTTTGCTGCCTCTTGCGCAGCAGATTTTGCCCAATAGCCACCAACAATATAGTCAACAGTTTCGTCAGCCTGAAATAAATTTAATGGCAAGGCAGAAAATTGACCTCTGGCACCACCATGACAAAAAAGGATTTTATAATTATCAGGTATTTTGAGCAGTTCACGTAAATTTTGCTCAGCTTGTTTAACGATCTCCATAAATGCTTCACTGCGATGGCTTATTTCCATCACCGAAACACCCATACTGTTCCAATTACAAAGATCTTGCTGTGCACGGTGCAAAACGTCTACCGGTAACATGGCTGGACCCGCGCTAAAATTGTATATCTGACTCATCACCCACCCTTATTGACCTAATTAAACTTTTACTATTATTTAATCTCTGGTTCGGTTTTAACATTACCGTAAAACAGCTGCAATCATTTAATTTTTAATTGCATAAATAAAATATCTGGCCGGCAAGCAACATATTTAGATAACGAATTAATACTTATCAAACATCGCTTGAATTTTTATTGGATCATGGGTTTGGGTCAAGGCTAATTGAAGTAAAACTCGAGCCTTCTGTGGATTCAAACGTTCAGCAGCGACAAATCCATATTTGCTATCATCAACTTCTGCATCTCGCGTTATAAAACCAGTCGGTACCCGACTAGCGCGAACCACCCCTATTCCCTGTTTTACCGCATCAGCCAGTACAGTAAAAATCTTATTATACATGTTACCGTTCCCCACTCCAGCACTCACAATGCCTTGATAGCCATGATAGATAAATGACTTAGCCGGCAGCGCCGATGCATTTGAATAATTATAAACAATACCAACTTTAGGTAATTGATCTAACTGACTAATATCAAAAATAGCCTTATCTGCTCTGGGTTTGGCCGCGCTTAAATAATGCACCTTGCCATTGTAGATAAAACCTTCTGGACCCGCATTAACCGCTTCAAATGCTTCAACAAAATTGGTATTCATTTTAACCACATTACGAGCGCTAATGACTTTGTCGTCCATGGCTAATAAGACTCCCCGGTTGCCCGCCTCTTTATCAGTGGCAACAATAACCGCGTTATAGAGATTTAATGGCCCATCAGCCCCTAATGCCGTAGCCGGTTTCATCGCACCAACCATTACAATAGGTTTATGACAATAAGTCGTTAAATCTAAAAAATAAGCAGTCTCCTCAAGCGTGTCAGTACCATGAGTAATAATAAAACCTGCTGTTTTATCACAATCAGCATTAATTTTCCTTGCTAGCGTTAGCCATACCTGATCATTCATATCTTGGGAACCAATATTAACAATTTGTTCGCCATTAAGATGGGCAATTTTCTTTATTTCAGGTACCGCATTAATTAATGCATCGATACTGACTTTACCGGCTGTATATTGGGATTGTGTCGCTGAATCACCGCCACCAGCAATCGTACCTCCAGTCGCTAGTACCGTAATGGTTGGTAAGGCAGAAACAGCACTGTTAGTTAACAACATAGCGCCAAATAATAAAGAAATATTTAACTTCCTCATAATAAAATCCCGCTGTAAAATTTTGTAAAATTATATAAATTACAAAATATATTTCTGTAACTACCAACAAAAACAGCGATTAATTTCAATAATGTGTTTTACTCCTATGAACTCGTGAATAGAGAAGCCAGCAAAAATGCCGTATTATCACCTTTTAGTAATCAAACACGGATAAGTAACCTAATTTATGAGCCAAACTTTTATTCCTGGCAAAGATGCCGCCTTAGAAGATTCTATTACCACTTTTCAACAGCAACTTAAGAAACTCGGTTTTGATATTGAAGAAGCTTCTTGGTTAAACCCGGTGCCGAATGTCTGGTCAGTCCATATCCGTGATCGAGACTGCCCTTTATGTTTTACTAACGGTAAAGGTGCTAGTAAAAAAGCTGCTCTAGCCTCTGCATTGGGCGAATATTTTGAACGTTTAGCTACCAATTACTTTTTCGCTGATTTTTATCTGGGTGCTAAAGTTGCTAATGGTGATTTTGTCCACTATCCGAATGAAAAGTGGTTTGCTCTACCATCGGACGATCATTTACCTGATGGGATTTTGGACGCAAAATTACGGGCTTTTTACGATCCTGATAATAATCTGTCTGCTAGCATGCTAATTGATTTACAATCAAGTAATAAACAACGCGGGATTTGTGCATTACCTTTTATACGCCAATCCGATCAACAAACTATTTATATTCCAATGAATATTATTGGTAATTTGTATGTATCGAATGGCATGTCAGCCGGTAATACGCAACATGAAGCACGCGTTCAGGCATTGTCAGAGATCTTTGAGCGTCATATCAAAAATCGTATTATTGCCGAGCGAATCAGTTTGCCTGTTATTCCTGAGCCTGTTATGCAACGCTATCCTGGCGTTGTTGAGGCAGTTGCTAAATTAGCAGAAGAAGGTTTTCCAATTTTCTGTTTTGATGCTTCTCTCGGTGGCAAATACCCGGTTATCTGTGTGGTACTCTTCAATCCCAATAATGGCACTTGTTTTGCTTCTTTTGGTGCTCATCCTGATTTTGGTATTGCCCTCGAACGAACAGTTACCGAATTACTGCAAGGCCGCAGTTTAAAAGATTTAGATGTGTTTAATATGCCAACATTTGATGATGATGAAGTGGCAGAGCATACCAATCTGGAGACCCATTTTATTGATTCAAGCGGTTTAATTAGCTGGGATCTCTTTAAACAAGATGCCGATTATCCTTTTGTCGATTGGAACTTCAAAGGCACGACCAGCGCAGAATTTGCTACGTTGATGGCGATTTTCAATCAGATGAATGCGGAAGTTTATATTGCCGATTATCAACATTTAGGCGTCTATGTCTGCCGTATTATTGTGCCGGAGATCTCGGATATTTATCCCGTTGACGATCTGCATATTGCTAATAATGCCATGGCAATAGATTTGCGCGATACCATTATGTCGCTAGCCGATAGTCAATGGCCAAAAGAGGACTATTTGCGGTTGTTAGCGCAGCTCGATGAAGAAGGTTTTGATGATTTTACTCGAGTCCGTGAATTATTAGGCATTGCGGTGGGCGTTGGCAATGGTTGGAGTCACCTGCGGATCGGTGAATTAAAATCGATGCTAGCACTGGCCGGTGGTGATTTTGCCCAAGCACTGCTGTGGGTTGAATGGACGCTAGAGTTTAATTCTTCGCTATTTACTGCTGAGCGAGCCAATTATTATCGCTGTCTACAAACCTTACTGCAACTAACGCAACAAGCTGATCGTCAACCTGATCAATACTATGAGGCTTTCACTAAAATGTATGGCCAACAAGCGGTTACTGCCGCGTCGAGAGCCATTGCTGGTGAAAATTGTTTTTATGGCTTATGGTCAATTGATCCTGAGTTACAAACGCTACCGACTCATCAAGCATTACTCAACGTTTATCATAAACTGCAAACCGCTAAACAGGCTCACTTAAGCTAATGAGTCAACACTAAAAAATAAATATCAGGTTAAAATTTATTAGACAAAAACCCTATTTCAACGATAATTTAACCTGATTATTTATTTCCTCATTGTGTTTATAAAATTTTTTTATAAAAATTAAAAATTTTTTTTCAATATAAATCAAATAATTATCATAATTTGTTAGTTTTATAGCTATTTGTTAACCAAATAATAATGATCTATATCAAATTTATTTGATGTCCCCTTTGTTAATATTGTTGGCGTTATAATTCCTTAACTTCATAAGAGCATGTTGGTTATGAAAGCTAACAACTTGTCTAATTTATTATCACCGGCTGCAATGGCGCAACTTGCAGATAATACTGGGGCATATAAAGTTAACAAGCATCCTCGAATTACTTATTTATCTGCTATTACGGCGGGTATATTTATTTCCATTGCTTTTGTTTTTTATATTACTGTCACCACGGGCATTGCTAGTGTTCCTTTCGGACTGGCTAAACTTGCTGGCGGTCTCTGTTTTTCATTAGGACTTATGCTGGTGATTGTCTGTGGCGCTGATCTTTTCACTTCTTCCGTGTTAACCATTGTGGCAAAAGCAACCGGCAAAGTCTCCTGGAAACAGATGTTTGTTAATTGGTTTAATGTTTATATTGGCAACCTTATTGGTGCCCTGTTTTTCGTTGCATTAATCTGGTTTGCCGGACAATACATGGTGGCTAATGGCCAATGGGGGCTTAATGTTTTACAAACAGCAAATCATAAACTTGATCACACTTTTCTCGAAGCCATTTGCTTAGGTATTTTAGCCAATTTAATGGTTTGCTTGGGTGTTTGGATGAGTTATTCAGGCCGTAGCTTGCTAGATAAAATTTTTGTATTAATTTTACCAATAGGCATGTTTGTTGCCAGTGGTTTTGAACATAGCATTGCCAACATGTTTATGATCCCATTAGGCATCGTGATCAAAAATTTTGCCTCACCGGATTTCTGGCTGATGACCGGAGTAAATGAAAACCAGTTTTCTCATTTAACTGTGGCCAATTTTATTACAGATAATCTTATCCCTGTCACTATTGGTAATATCATCGGCGGTGCTTTGTTAGTCGGTATGACATATTGGTTAATATATTTACGCGATGGCTGTCAACATTGATCCATCGCGTACAGATTGTCAGCATTTTATTATTTAAAAAATAAAGGTAAAAAATATGATGTCCAAGTTAAATGAAAAATTCTCTGCTGCATGGCAAGGATTTACTCAGGGGAACTGGCAAAAAGACGTTGATGTACGTGATTTCATCCAAACCAACTATACACCTTATGAAGGTGACGAATCATTTTTAGCCGGCGCAACCAAAGCGACTGATAGCTTATGGGAAAAAGTGATGCAAGGGATTAAGATCGAAAATCGTACCCATGCGCCTGTCGATTTTGATACTGATGTTGCCGCTACCATTACTTCCCATGATGCCGGTTATATTGAAAAAGGGTTAGAGCAGATTGTCGGTTTACAAACTGATGCCCCCCTTAAGCGCGCATTGATCCCTTTTGGTGGCATTAAAATGGTCGAAGGCTCATGTAAAGCCTACAATCGTGAATTGGATCCGGCACTGAAAAAAATCTTTACCGAATACCGTAAGACCCATAATCAAGGGGTATTTGATGTTTATACCCCAGACATTATGAAATGCCGCAAATCAGGTATTTTGACCGGATTGCCAGATGCCTACGGCCGTGGCCGGATAATTGGTGATTATCGTCGCGTAGCGCTTTACGGTATTGATTTCTTACGTGATGACAAGCTGGCTCAATTTAATTCTCTACAAAGTAAACTAGAGCAAGGCGAAGAGCTGGAAATGACCATTCAATTACGCGAAGAGATTGCTGAGCAACACCGCGCGTTAGGTCAAATGAAAGAGATGGCAGCAAAATATGGCTATGATATTTCAGGCCCGGCAACCAATGCGAAAGAAGCGGTTCAATGGACCTATTTTGCCTATTTAGCCGCGGTTAAATCACAAAACGGCGCCGCTATGTCTTTTGGCCGTGTTTCTACTTTCCTTGATATTTATATTGAACGCGATCTAAAAGCCGGTCACTTAACTGAGCAACAAGCACAAGAACTGATCGACCATTTAGTCATGAAATTGCGGATGGTGCGTTTCCTACGTACTCCTGAATATGATGAGTTATTCTCAGGTGATCCCATTTGGGCAACTGAGTCACTGGCCGGTATGGGCGTCGATGGGCGTACCCTCGTGACGAAAAATACCTATCGTTTCCTCAATACGCTCTATACCATGGGCCCTTCGCCTGAGCCCAATATGACCATTCTTTGGTCAGAAAAGCTACCACTCAATTTCAAAAAATTCGCCGCCAAAGTTTCTATTGATACTTCTTCGATTCAGTATGAAAACGACGATTTGATGCGGCCTGATTTTGATAATGATGACTATGCTATTGCCTGCTGTGTTAGCCCGATGATCGTCGGTAAGCAGATGCAATTTTTTGGCGCGCGGGCAAACTTAGCCAAAACCTTGCTGTATACCATCAACGGCGGTATCGATGAAAAATCTAAACTGCAAGTTGGCCCTAAAATGCCAGCGATTAACGATGATGTGCTCAATTTTGATGTCGTGATGGACAGAATGGATCACTTCATGGATTGGTTGGCTACCCAATATGTTACGGCTTTGAATATCATTCACTATATGCATGATAAATATAGCTATGAAGCGGCCTTAATGGCGCTGCATGATCGTGATGTTTATCGTACCATGGCGTGTGGTATTGCGGGGCTTTCCGTTGCCGCTGATTCACTATCGGCGATCAAATATGCCAAAGTTTCGCCGGTTCGTGATGAAGATGGTATTGCCATTGATTTCAACATTGAAGGTGAATATCCACAATTTGGTAATAATGATAACCGCGTCGACGATATTGCTTGCGATTTAGTTGAGCGCTTCATGAAGAAGATCCAACAATTGCGCACTTACCGCAATGCGGTGCCAACTCAATCAATTCTGACCATTACCTCCAATGTGGTCTACGGCAAGAAAACCGGTAATACTCCTGATGGTCGCCGTGCCGGTGCTCCTTTTGGCCCAGGCGCTAATCCAATGCATGGCCGTGATCAGAAAGGTGCCGTAGCCTCGCTGACTTCGGTAGCCAAATTGCCGTTCGCTTACGCCAAAGACGGTATCTCTTATACTTTCTCGATTGTACCTAATGCATTGGGTAAAGATGATGAGGTACGTAAAACCAATCTGGCAGGACTGATGGATGGTTACTTTCACCATGAAGCCAATATTGAAGGTGGTCAACATCTAAACGTTAACGTTATGAATCGTGAAATGCTATTAGATGCAATGGAAAATCCGGAAAAATATCCTCAGCTAACCATTCGTGTGTCCGGTTATGCGGTGCGTTTTAATTCTTTGACCAAAGAACAGCAGCAAGATGTTATTACCCGTACATTTACGGCAACTATGTAACAATTTGTTGTTGAACTAAAATAGCAGTAGATAAAAGCCCCGCTTAAAATGGGGCTTTTTAACTACCATTAATTTTTGGAGCTGTTATGTCGCTAGTTGGGCGAATTCACTCTTTTGAATCTTGTGGTACAGTAGATGGCCCGGGTATTCGCTTTATCGTTTTTTTTCAGGGATGCCTGATGCGTTGTCTGTATTGCCACAACCGAGACACCTGGGATACCCATGGTGGTAAGGAAATTACCGTCGAAGAATTGATGAAAGAGGTGGTCAGTTATCGCCATTTTATGAACGCTTCCGGTGGCGGCGTGACGGCCTCAGGCGGTGAAGCCATTTTGCAGGCTGAATTTGTGCGTGACTGGTTTCGTGCCTGTCAGCAACAAGGTATTCATACATGCCTCGATACTAATGGTTTTGTCCGCCGTTATGATAAGGTGATAGATGAATTATTGGATGTTACCGATTTAGTGATGCTAGATTTAAAACAACTGGACGACAATATTCATAAAAATCTGGTTGGAGTTTCTAATCACCGAACCCTTGAATTTGCCCGTTATCTGGCTAAACGTGGGCAAAAAACCTGGATCCGGTATGTGGTGGTGCCCAGTTGGTCAGATGATGACCAATCTGCCCATCTATTAGGCCAATTTACCCGTGATATGCATAATATCGAAAAGATCGAGTTGCTACCCTACCATGAGTTGGGCAAACATAAATGGCTAGCGATGGGGGAAGAGTACCAGCTAGCCGATATCAAACCACCAACGACCGAAACCATGGAGCGGGTAAAACATATTCTGCAAGGTTATGGCCATAAAGTGGTTTATTAACTTATTCATTAAATTATAGATATTTTATGATTTATTCATTTTTATCAAGCGGGCTTTTTTCGCTTTATAGCTTCGTGAAAAAAGCCCTTATAATATTAAAGATATTGTTTATATTGCTCCATAAACGCAGCTCGATTGATAACAAAGCGGTTAAATTGTTCTAGTCGTTTCGGTTGCTTCGATGCTGAATAGGCTAAAAGCGTAGTGGCTAGAGCAAATGAGTCGGCATTATTGTAGGCTAAGTCTTGAAAAGTACTCGCATCCCCGGTATTTCCACCTCGGCGTTCATAATTTAAAAGTTGATATTTCTTTGATACATTACCAACAGGTAAACCATATAGTGGCAACGGATTGATTTCATTAGTATTATTGGCTGCATAAACATAATCCGCGGTATAAAGTGCGGCATGGGAAAATTCGTGAATCAAAAGCAAAGCCATATAATCATCACCGACTTTTTTTTGTAGCTTATAACATTGTTGAACATTAGATTCCAAATATGGCGTTTCCTTTTCATCCTTATAGAAAACCTCTTTTTCAGCCAGTAACCTTTTGACTTGTTTCTTATCCAAAAACTAGGCATCGCGCTGAACTTTTTTTATCGCCCCCCAATATCGCCAATATGACTGACGCTTCAAACGATCTACTGAAGCTATCGGCGCCTCTTCTCCATCAGGCAAGATAATAAAATTTTTATCTATATTAAATGCTTTCATAAACTCCTGCATTTCTGCTAAATCTTCACTCCATTTCTTTTTAAATTCACTTGAAGCATTACCAAAGAAGGTGGTCATCACCTGATCAACGGCTTCTTGATTCTGTTGTAAGATTTTTTGTGCTTTATCAATCGTCTTGATGGCATTACTGACACTTTTAGCCACATCTTTTTTCAAAGACGGCGCCATCCTTGTTCATCCACTAAAGCGTCGGGTTACCGGTTAACAGATAAGGGCTTAGAGATACCTTCATGTCGTTATCTCTATAATTAATACAATTAAGGGAAGTGCTAAGTATTATTTAGCATGCAACCTTAAACAGCTTTAAACAATTATTATTCGCCTTGAACGGATTATCTATTACCTAATTTAATCCATTTGCTCCAGCCATCAATATAGCTATCGTTTTAGGGCACTGTTGTAACAGTGCCTCATTGTCGGTGCTATTGCAAAAATATCTTACTATTGCATTAACCAATATAGGTTAAGCCCTTCATATAGGGCCGCAAAACTTCAGGCACTTCGATTCGTCCATCAGCTTGCTGATAATTTTCCATAACGGCGACCAAGGTACGTCCAACCGCTAAACCTGAGCCATTTAAGGTATGCAGCAACTGCGGTTTTTTATCCTCTTTATGACGGAAACGTGCTTGCATGCGACGCGCCTGGAAATCCCAGGTATTTGAGCAAGAAGAGATCTCGCGATAAGTATTTTGTGCTGGCAGCCATACTTCCAGATCGTAGGTTTTACATGCAGCAAATCCCATATCACCAGTACACAAAACAATTTTACGATATGGTAATTTTAGTAGTTGCAATACTTTTTCTGCATGGCCGGTTAACTCTTCCAGCGCAGCCATCGATTTGTCTGGCTCTACTATCTGTACCAACTCAACTTTATCAAATTGGTGCATTCGGATTAAACCACGGGTATCGCGGCCATAAGAGCCCGCTTCAGAACGAAAACAGGGAGTATGCGCCGTCAAGCGGATTGGCAACCTCTCCGCCGCTATAATCTCATCGCGGACTAAATTAGTTACTGGGACTTCAGCGGTTGGGATCAACGCATATTGCTGATTTGATACCTGCTCTGCCAGCGGTTTAGTATGAAAAAGATCTTCGCTAAATTTAGGTAATTGGCCTGTACCATAAAGGGTGGCATGATTAACTAAATAGGGAACATAAGTTTCTGTATAACCATGTTGTTCGGTATGTAAATCCAACATGAATTGTGCCAATGCCCGATGTAAACGCGCTATTTGACCTTTCATAACCACAAAGCGTGAACCGGTAATTTTTACTGCGGCGGGAAAATCCAGTCCATCCGTTAATTCACCTAATGCTACATGATCTTTGATGGCAAAATCATACTGGCGCGGTTCACCCCAACGGCTTATTTCGACATTATCGGTTTCATCTTTACCGTCTGGTACACTTTCATCAGGTAAATTGGGTAACGTTAAGGCAATATTGCGGATCTCATCTTGGATTTGCGTAAGCTTATTTTTAGTGTTATCCAGCTCTTCAGCCAACTGGTTAACTTCCTTACGTAAAGCGTCAACATCTTCACCACGTGCTTTTGCTGCACCGATAGTTTTCGAGCGGGAGTTTCGTTCTGCCTGCAAAGTTTCCGTTTTAATTTGTAAATCTTTGCGTTCTTGCTCTAGTTTACGCAACTTATCTACATCAAGAATAAATTCCCTACGAGCCAGTTTTTCAGCCACTACGTCTAGCTCATTACGCAGTAAATTTGGATCGAGCATGCTTAACCTGTAAAATGATTATTGTTTAAAAATAAAAACAACCTGTCAGTATTTTCTGATGGTTAATAGTTTCTTAGTCTGATTTGGCTACCTTACCCCATTGAGATTTTTAACGATAGCGTTTTATTGAGCTATTTTGATCCAATTCTGCCAGCCAGGATAATTTTTCGCCAATTTTGCCTTCTAATCCACGATTTGATGGAGAATAATAACGTGTTCCTTGCATCTCTGCTGGAAAGTAATTTTCACCAGCCGCATAAGCATTAGGTTCATCGTGAGCATAGCGATATTCTTGCCCTAAGCCCATTTCTTTCATTAATTTAGTCGGTGCATTGCGTAAATGGCTGGGGACATCATAATCTGGCTTCTGTTGTGCATCAGTTATGGCGGCCTGAAAAGCATTATAAACCGCATTACTTTTAGCGGCACAAGCTAAATAGACAATCGCTTGGGCAATGGCACGCTCGCCTTCTGCTGGGCCAACACGCGTAAAACAATCCCACGCTGCTATCGCAACTTGCATCGCTCTTGGGTCGGCATTACCGATATCTTCAGAGGCGATGGCCAACAGGCGACGAGCAACATATAGCGGATCGCCACCCGCAGTGATAATGCGAGCATACCAATAAAGCGCCGCATCCGGAGCTGAGCCACGGATCGATTTATGTAGAGCTGAAATTAGATCATAATAACGATCACCTTTGTTATCAAAACGCGCACTTCTTTCACCACTTACATCTTTTAGTAAGTTTACGGCTAATATTCGCTGATCTTTATCATCGATTTCAGCCATATCGACCATCATTTCCAGTAAATTTAGTGCTCGTCTGGCATCACCATTGACTAACTGAGCGATCATGTCACGGGTATCATCGGGTAAAATAATTTTCTGCCCACCATAACCACGTTGACTATCCGCCATGGCCTGCTGTAAAACCATAGCAATTTCTTCATTAGCCAATGATTTCAGTAGATAAACACGCGCACGTGAAAGTAAGGCTGAGTTGAGTTCAAAAGAAGGGTTTTCTGTCGTGGCACCAATAAAAGTTACCGTACCATCTTCTATATGAGGTAAAAAAGCATCTTGTTGACTTTTATTGAAACGATGAACTTCATCAACAAATAAAATCGTTCTGCGCCCTAATTGCCGATTTTGGCGAGCAATTTCAATCGACTCACGGATCTCTTTGATACCTGATGTTACTGCGGAGATCTTTTCAATCGCTGCATCCGCATAGTGACCAATAATTTCCGCCAGGGTCGTTTTTCCTGTACCGGCTGGCCCCCACAAAATCATGGAATGCAGTTGACCTGCACGAATAGCACGCGCGAGTGGCTTGTTGTTAGCTAATAAATGTTGCTGACCAATATATTGCTCTAAGTTGATTGGCCGCATCTTTGCGGCCAAGGGTTGAAATTCATTAGATGAAAAATCAAGTGGCAAATTACTCACCTCACCTCCTTGATCTCTGATCATCAAGGGTTACACCTTGTGGTGGCACAAATTTAAATTTATCATCATCAACCTGGCTATTTTGCTGACCCTTGAGTTGATATGCACTCATCTGGCCATCTTGCTCTACCGCTGTAAACTGTTGAATAGTCCCATCAGGCTGGACAGTAATGGAAAAATGTTTCAGATTTCCCTTATTTTGTGTTGCAGTCAGCAGGAAATCATCGCCATTTTGGCTAATGTGATAACGTTTCCAATCCTGTGGATCGTTACGGGTGATCAACATAAACGGCGTATCGGTCGTTGCCTCACTCAATAAAGTTACTGTAACCTGCTCAACAAAAGGATTATAGAACCAAAGATTAGTACCATCAGAAACTAACCAACTTTCATCCGGTGATACCATATGCCAGTTAAATAAATTTGGCCGCTTGATCCAGAGCTGACCTTCACCTTGCTGGATTAAATCACCGTCAATACTGGTTACCTTTTGCGCAAAATTAGCATGAAAACTATTTATTTTATTTAGGCGCATTTGCAGTTCTGCAGCCGCATCCGCCCATACCTGGCTAATATGAAAACTTATTGCTAACAAGCCTAACATTATCAGTTTTTTCATCAAGTCACGACCTTTACATTCATCATATTTATTGTTTTTGGGCGAATATTTTTCAATCAATATTCTGCTGGTGGTGGTGTTAAAACTTCGCGATTACCATTGTTCCCTGGTTCACTAACAACCCCTCGCGCCTCCATCTGCTCAACAATTCTGGCCGCTCGATTATAACCAATACGAAATTGTCGCTGCACGCCCGATATAGAGACACGCTGCTTTTCCGTCACAAACTCAACCGCTTGATCAAACAGGGGATCTAGCTCTTCATCACTATCATAACCATTACTACCTTCACCATCTTCACCACCTTTAGTGATATTATCTATATATTCAGGTTTACCTCTCGCTTGCCAATCTTTGACCACATCATGCACTTCTTGATCGCGAACAAAAGCACCGTGAACACGAATGGGAATAGAGGAGTTAGGCGGTAAGTAAAGCATATCGCCCATGCCTAATAAAGATTCGGCGCCACCTTGATCAAGAATGGTGCGAGAATCTATCTTGCTTGACACAGTAAATGCAATCCGAGTCGGTATGTTAGCCTTAATTAAACCGGTAATAATATCAACGGATGGTCGCTGCGTCGCCAAGACTAGATGAATACCGGCCGCTCGCGCCTTTTGCGCCAAACGTGCAATTAGCTCTTCGACTTTTTTGCCGGCAGTCATCATCAGATCAGCAAATTCATCGACCATAACAACAATATAAGGCTCTTTCTTCAGTACTGGATGGCTACTATCCATACTATCGCCTGGTTTCCAAAATGGATCAGGTATTGGGCGTCCCATGCGCTCAGCGGCATTAATTTTATCGTTATAGCCCGCCAAATTTCTTACCCCTAAAGCAGACATAAGTTTGTAGCGACGTTCCATTTCATTAACACACCAACGCAGTGCATTCGCCGCATCTTTCATATCGGTGACAACTTCGGTCAGCAAATGCGGAATGCCTTCATAAATAGAAAGTTCCAACATCTTAGGATCGATCATGATAAAACGGACATCCTCAGGTTTTGCTTTGTACAAGATACTGAGGATCATGGCATTAACCCCAACCGATTTACCCGAACCGGTGGTACCGGCAACTAACAAATGCGGCATTTTTTCTAAATCAGCAATAACGGGTTCACCTTCAATATCTTTACCTAATACAATGGTTAAGGGTGATGGGTTACGGCGAAATTTATCACAATCAAGCACTTCACGTAGATACACCGTCTGGCGCTTTTTATTGGGTAATTCTAAACCGACATAAGGTTTACCCGGTATCACCTCCACAATACGTACCGCAGTTGCCGATAAAGAGCGGGCTAAATCTCTTGATAAGTTAGAAATACGTGCGGCCTTCACGCCAGGGGCTAAGTCCAACTCAAAGCGCGTAATAACCGGTCCAGGTGAAAAGCCAACCACTTCCGCTTTTACCCGATAATCGCTTAAACGCGCTTCAATTAAACGGGATGTCTGTTGCAACGCAAACATATCAACCGGTTCGTTGTGGTTTGGTGGGCTGGCAAGCAGATCTAATGAGGGCATGGGCGTTGTGGGTTTCGGTAATGGTTGATCATTACGTACCAGAAAAGGATGAAAAAGACTTCCCTGCTCAGGTAATGTCTGCGCTACCTTTTGCTTTTTATCTTCATGGGCTAATGATGTTTCGCTGAAATCTTTTGCTACTTGCGCTTGTGGTATTACTTCGTCTTCTGCCAAAGGCCATTTATGCTCAATGTGCGGTTGGTTTTCAACTAACGCGTTTGATTCTGTTTCCTCTGATGTAATGACTTTGTCGTGCACATCAATGTTATCTGTTGGCTGATTAAGATTATTAGTTATATTGGTGTTATAACGCTCATTTTGCTGCTGCAAAAACTGATCACGTAATTTTTCTTCATTCCAATTATCAATACTAAACTCAGAGCCATCCGGCTGGGGCGCGTGATTTTGAAAAGCTTTTTGGTCGGCATCCAATTCCTGCTCTTTTTGTGTCGTTAGACGATTACCATAAAGCTCGCGCCGTGTTGGTAAACGAACAGGATTAGGGCGCGGAAATTCGGGGCCAATACCTTTTTTAATTTGTGATTTTACCGGCGTGAAGGCAGTACTCACGTCAGCTTCCGCATCTATTTTGGTTACTGGGGAAATTAAGGGTTCAGCCAGATCAGCCGCTTCTTTTTGCAAGCCAGCTTGAGAAACGTGATTAGGATCTATCGGTTTATTGAGATCAACTTCATCATCCATTGGAACGGGGATATTTGACGGTTTGCTAAAAATATCTTCGTCATATTTGTCCAATGTTTCTGCCTGAATATCAAGGGCAACTTTGGCTTCATCAGGCGTCAAAAACTGTACCTTATCTGGATACAATTGATCGTTTTTATTATTACTCAATTCTTCTTTCGCTAACTGTTTAATTGGCGCAGTTGAAAAAAGCACATCATCAGGATCAATATAATCTGCTGTGTCTGATGTACCATCGTATAATTTAGCCGGATGAGGTGAGACATAAGATTCTGTTGCTTGATGCTTGTTGTTACTACGAGTACGATTAGTAATAAGCGTTATTGCCGCTAAAACCAGTGCACCAATCTTTTCTGCAATCGTTAACCATGACCAACCCGTAAATAGGGTGAAACTAATCGCCCAAATACAAAGTAGCGTTAACGTGGTTCCTAAAATATTAAACCAAGGTAGAATGGCATTACTAAAAACACTACCAATAATGCCACCGGAGGAAAAATTAGGTAAATCATCAATATTAAGTGCTGCCAAAGCACACGAGGTAATTATTAACGCCAACCCACCGATCAGGCGTAAAGAAAGAACAAAGAAATCCAGACAATTTTGGTTATCGATATCTTTAAATATATTCCAACATCCTAACAACATGACTAATGGTATAGCATAGGCTAAAATACCGAAAACAGAGAAAAGAATATCCGCTGACCATGCACCAATGCCGCCCGCTAAATTTTTAATTGGTTCATTCCAAGTCGTCTGTGACCAGCTAGGATCGGAAGGATGAAAACTTATCAGAGCCACCAGCAAAAAAATCGCCCAGATAGTAATTATCAGTAAAATAACCTCTGTCAGTATCTTGCCATTACTGATCTTTTTTAACTTAATGTTTTTGTCTTCTGTATATTCCTGGCCCAAAACTAACACTCCAGGTCTTTCCTGTTGATTGAAAGGAACAACGCTGAGTAATGCTCAGCGTTGAAACTGTATGCATAAACAGGAGTGTACCTAACTTTTTCCGGTTTTGCATCTATTTGATTAACGTGTCTTAATGACCAAACGATTACTCTGTTTTACCTCTTCCATTACTACATAAGTTCGCGTGTCATTGACACCGGGGAGACGAAGCAAAGTCTCGCCTAACAATTTACGATAGGCAGACATATCAGGAACCCGTGTTTTAAGTAAATAATCAAAATCGCCAGAGACTAAATGACATTCCTGAATCCCCTCCAGTTTTTGCACAACAGCATTAAACTGTTCAAAAACATCTGCAGCACCACGGTTCAAGGTGATCTCAACAAAAACCAATAAAGATGCATCGAGATAGTGTGGATTTAATAAAGCAGTATAACCAGAAATAAAACCTTGACGCTCCAAACGACGCACACGTTCCAAACAAGGGGTCGGCGATAACCCTACTCTCTTAGAAAGCTCAACATTAGAAATACGACCATCCTTTTGTAATTCATTAAGTATGTTCCTATCAATACGATCAAGATCTTTTCCTGGACGCTTTTTGTTATCAATCATTTCGTTATCTCTCTTTTATCTATTTTTTTATACCCATTACATTCCCTATTTTCTTTTCTTATTATTGAATTGGAAAAGATGCAATAAGGTTAAACTCCGCCTGACCATTAGTATTTGTAGTATAATTCATCTTGTAGATAAATCATCTGGTTAGTTTTCAATTTGATAATGAAAAGTAGGATATTTATCTATTTGTTTAAATGATGTTCAATTTCAATTAATCAAATTAGGTAATTAATCCTATAAGATGTTTTCTCAAATACACAACCGATTGTCAAAGATTATGAATAAAAATCAGAACATCATAAGGAAATGAATTTATTATTAACTAATTGTCAATAAGACATCAGAAAAATTCTCACTTTAAAACGTTATTTCACGAAAAATAATCTTTTTTCATGACTCGCCTTAATAAATAAAATGTTAAAACAAGTCAACAAAGAATGATTATTTCCTTATCATCTTTTCATTCAATTTACTTTTTTTAATTTTCCTAATCTCCTACAATCGCCACATTAAATAGATATTCTTACAAATGGAGCCGCCATGAACACCAACAAGCATAGTAAGGTTATTATTCTGGGATCTGGCCCAGCTGGCTATACGGCAGCTATTTATGCCGCCCGAGCAAACTTAAATCCGGTATTAATTACCGGCATGCAACCAGGAGGGCAGTTAACTACCACCACCGAAGTTGAAAATTGGCCTGGCGATCATACCGAGTTAATGGGGCCGGTATTGATGGAACGGATGCTGCAGCATACTAAAAAATTCTCTGCAGAAGAAAATATTATTAATGATCATATTTATGCGGTTGATCTACAGCAACGGCCGTTCCAACTCACGGGCGATGACGGAATATATAGCTGTGATGCGCTTATTATCGCTACCGGCGCCTCAGCTCGCTATTTGGGTTTACCTTCTGAAGAAGCCTTTAAAGGTCGTGGCGTTTCAGCCTGCGCCACCTGCGATGGCTTTTTTTATCGCAAGCAAAAAGTGGCGGTAGTAGGTGGTGGAAATACGGCGATTGAAGAAGCACTTTACCTATCCAATATTGCCGAAAAAGTCCATGTTATTCATCGCCGTGAAACGTTTCGCGCTGAAAAAATTCTCATCCAACGGATGATGGAAAAAGTAAAAACTGGCCATATTGTGTTACATACCAATTTTATCCTTGATGAAGTATTAGGTGACAATAGTGGTGTCACTGGTATCAATTTACGTTCAACCGAAAATGACAATCTAGAGATGCTTGCCGTAACTGGCGTGTTTATCGCTATTGGCCATACCCCCAATACCAGTATCTTTGCCGATCAATTAGTGTTAGAAAATGGCTACATTCAAGTGCAATCTGGCACTAAAGGTAATGCAACCCAAACCTCAGTTGAAGGTGTTTTCGCTGCTGGTGATGTCATGGATCATGTCTATCGTCAAGCCATTACCTCAGCAGGGACTGGTTGTATGGCTGCCCTTGACGCCGAACGTTATTTAGACGCGCTATATCGCAAATAAATGTTACAAATTATAATAATTTTATAAATTTCTATAACAGGCGCTGTCGAAATAGCGCCTTTTTATCTGTAACATACCTATAAAAGTTGATATTAGATAAATTAAAATCAACCCGTTATCCTAATTAACTTATCATCGGTATATAAAATCATCATTATGGATAAACAAAAACAAACTGAGTTGGTTAAATGGTTGAAGCAACAATCAGCACCAGCAAAACACTGGCTACGCTTATCCATGTTACTGGGAGTTATTAGTGGCCTACTTATCGTTATGCAAGCCTGGCTTTTAGCTACCATTTTACAAGCATTGATTGTAGATAATCTAGCTCGAGAACAACTGCTAGTTCAATTTGTATTACTCATTTGTGTATTTACTTTAAGAGCGTTAATTCATTTTATCCGGGAAAGTGTTGGATTTGTTTGTGGCAAAATAGTTCGCCAGCAGATCCGTAGCAGAGTATTAAATAAACTTGACCAATTAGGGCCAATTTGGGTTAAAAATAAACCCGCTGGAAGTTGGGCAACGATCATTTTAGAACAAATTGAGGACATACAGGATTATTATGCTCGCTATTTACCGCAAATCTATTTAGCCGCTATGATCCCAATTATCATTCTGATTGCGATTTTCCCGATTAACTGGGCAGCTGGCTTAATTTTATTTATCACCGCACCTTTAATCCCTTTATTTATGATATTAGTCGGAATGGGGGCCGCTGATGTTAATCGGCGAAATTTTGTGGCGTTAGCCCGATTAAGCGGCAGATTTCTCGATCGTTTACGTGGACTTGATACCTTACGACTTTTTTTCCGTGCCAACAAAGAAGTAAAAGATATTGAACAAGCGACTGAAGAATTTCGCCAAAGAACGATGGAAGTCTTACGTATGGCCTTTCTCTCTTCGGCAGTGTTAGAATTCTTCGCATCAATTTCCATTGCCATTGTCGCAGTTTATTTTGGTTTTTCTTATTTAGGGGAATTGCATTTTGGTAATTATGGCATACCAGTTACCCTTTTTGCCGGCTTTTTGGCCTTGATCCTCGCGCCGGAATTTTTTCAGCCACTACGTGATTTAGGTACTTATTATCATGCTAAAGCACAAGCAGTAGGTGCAGCAGAATCTTTATTTACATTATTAGCCAGCATAGAACAACCTCAACCACAACCACAAAATAATCAGCTAATTACTCCGGTTCAACCATTCACGATTACTGCACAACAGCTAGAAATTTTTTCTCATGACAATGTACGCTTAGCTGGCCCGTTAAATTTCACCCTATTGCCAAATCAGCGGATCGCTGTAGTCGGCCAAAGCGGAGCTGGTAAAAGTTCATTGTTAAATGTGCTACTCGGTTTTCTACCTTATCGTGGCTCGCTAATGGTTAATGGAATTGAACTTAAGGATCTCGATATGACTGATTGGCGCAAACAACTTAGCTGGGTTGGTCAAAATCCCCATTTACCTGCACAAACCATTATTGACAACATATGTCTCCATTCAACTAAAGCTTCCACAGCAGCAATCAATGCTGCGATGGAAAATGCTTATGTAACTGAGTTTACTAAGTATTTACCCGCAGGTGTTAATACCCAAATTGGCGAAAATGCCGCTCGCTTGTCCGTTGGACAAGCGCAACGCATTGCTGTCGCGCGTGCGTTATTAAACCCTTGTCATTTGCTTTTACTGGATGAGCCTGCAGCAAGCCTTGATATGCAAAGTGAGCAACGTGTGATGACAGCACTTAATACAGCATCTACTAAACAAACCACTTTGCTGGTTACCCATTTGCTAGAAGAAGCTGTTACTTACGACCAAATATGGGTCATGGCAAAGGGTTTAATTATTGAACAAGGCACTTATAATGAGCTAAGACAGACTAAAGGGGCTTTTAGCCGCTTGCTAACTTATCGCGCAGAGGAAATATAATATGCGTGTACTACTCCCTTTTCTTGCGCTATATCGACGTCATTGGTTGCTGCTTAATCTTGGTATTTTATTAACCATTGTCGCGGTACTGGCGAGTATTAGCCTACTGACTTTATCAGGTTGGTTTTTAGCCGGAACGGCTCTCGCGGGCACTGCCGGGCTTTATACTTTTAATTATATGCTACCAGCAGCAGGTGTTCGTGGTTCAGCCATTATTCGCACGGCCAGTCGTTACGCTGAACGATTAGTTAACCATGATGCGACTTTTCGTGTCTTAGCCCATTTAAGAGTATTTACATTTCAAAAACTATTTCCACTATCTCCTGGCGCTATCGCACACTATCGCCAAGGAGATATTCTTAATCGTCTGGTCGCTGATGTCGAAAGCCTTGATCATTTGTATCTACGAGTGCTTTCTCCAATATTTGCTGCTTTAGTTATTACTATTTTGCTCACCTTGGCGTTAAGTACATTAGACTTACTTCTTGCTCTTACTTTGGGCACTATTATGCTCTGTTTGCTGATTACTTTACCCTTTTTCTTTTATCAGGCGGGAAAATCTATTGGGCACTATCTCACTATATTTCGCAGTCAATATCGTGCTTATTTAATTAATATTATCCAGGCACAAGCAGAGCTAACTGTTTTTGGCGCATTACCTCGCTTTCGGCAAGTATTGACCAATCTAGAATCCAGCTGGCTAAAACGCCAGCAGCAACAATCTAACTTAACCGCGCTATCACAATCTATTATGATTTTAATTTCCGGCCTTACTGCAACCCTACTAATGTGGTTAGCAGCAACCGGTGTGGGTGAACAGCATAAACCTGGTGCACTTATTGCCCTGTTTGTTTTTTGTACCTTAGCGGCATTTGAAGTTCTTGGACCAGTAGCTGTTGCATTTCAATATTTAGGACAAGTCGTCACTTCTGCAAATCGCTTAATGGAGTTAATTAATCAACAACCGGCAGTGACATTTCCAACTTCCGGCATAACGATGAGTAATAAAGTTGAGATCAAATTGCAAAATGTGCATTTCAGTTATCCTCAACAACCGCAACCGACACTACAAAATATCTCTTTAACACTCAATGCAGGTGAACATGTTGCGCTACTAGGTAAAACCGGTTGTGGTAAATCTACGCTATTACAATTATTAACGCGTGCATGGGATGTTAGTTCAGGCCAAATCTTGATAAATGGCCAGCCAATTAATCACTATAATGAGAAAACATTACGTAAATTAATGGCGGTAGTACCACAACGAACCCATATTTTTAGTGATACCTTACGTAATAATCTGTTAATAGCTAAAGATGATGCAAGTGACACTTTACTGACAAAAGTATTAAAACAAGTCGGTTTAGATAGCCTAATTAAAAATCAAGGGCTGGATAGTTGGATCGGTGAAGGTGGTCGACAGCTTTCAGGCGGTGAACAACGGCGATTAGGTATCGCAAGAGCCCTACTTTATGATGCGCCAGTCATTTTATTAGATGAGCCGACCGAAGGATTAGACGCAAAAACTGAAAAACAGATCCTAATTCAGTTGCAGCAGCACTGTAGCGACAAAACCTTGTTAGTTATTACGCATCGCTTACAAGGACTGGAAAAAATGAATCAAATATATGTGATGGATGATGGAAAAATTATTGAGCATGCTACCCACGAGGAATTATTACAATTGCAAGGGCGCTATTTTCAATATTACCAAGCCAGAATAGTACTCACATAATCACAAAATTCGTTAATAGGATGGTTATATGTTTCAGCTTGATGAGGGATCTTATCTCTTTCCAGCGCCAGAATATGCTCTATCTGACCCCAATGGTTTACTCGCGATTGGCGGTGATCTGGCGGTCGGTAGATTACAAGCTGCCTATTATGAAGGGATTTTCCCTTGGTTTAATCCAACGGAAATTCCATTGTGGTGGTCGCCAGATCCACGTGCAGTGCTCTTGCCAGCAGAAATACACATTAGCCGAACAACCAAAAAAAGAATGCGAAAAACGCCTTATGTCATAACGCTAAATCATGACTTTGAACAAGTTATCGCCGGCTGCGCACAACGGCAAGAAGGAACCTGGATCACCCATCAAATCATAGAATCATATACTGCTTTGCATCAACTAGGTGTTGCGCATTCCGTCGAAGTTTGGCACAACACAAAATTAATTGGTGGACTATATGGTGTTAATGTTGGTAAAATTTTTTGTGGTGAATCGATGTTTAGCCGGGTTAGTGATGGTTCTAAATATGCACTTATTGCTTTTTATCACCATTTCCTGCGTTTCGGCGGTAAACTGTTTGATTGCCAAATAATTAATGCATATACCGCCTCTTTAGGTGTGAGAGAGATCCCTCGGATACAATTTTTAAATTATCTCTATCAATATCGCGACCAAGCTCTTGATAAAGCATGTTGGCAAAAGCAAACGATAACTTTACCTAAGACAGAAGAAACTAATCATTTCGGATGATTAACTGGAAAATATTTTTTGCCTAAACAAAGATAATTGATAGCTGATTAAACACTAATTTGAGGATATAAGTAGCAGAATAATTCATGCTATTGCAAACTAAGTTAGATAGTTTGCTATGACATTGTTGCATTTTATTTTTTATCATTCGCGTTGTTCAAATCGTATACTTGTTGTATATTTTTGTACTATTAAGCTTTAATGGCGTAATTTTCATCTCTTGATAAAAAGTAAAAGTGACTTTACACTCTACACTCCTTTACATAAAGAGGGTTTTTCGGCATTATCTTGCCCGTAAAAAACTTGGTGATTAACTTAGAGGATTAGATGGCCAAAGAAGACAATATTGAAATGCAAGGTACAGTACTAGATACTCTGCCCAATACCATGTTCCGTGTTGAACTAGAAAATGGACACGTAGTTACTGCGCATATTTCTGGCAAAATGCGTAAAAATTATATCCGGATTCTGACGGGCGACAAAGTAACTGTCGAGTTAACACCTTATGATCTGAGTAAAGGCCGCATCATCTTTCGTAGCCGTTGATCGCCTCTTATCTCAAGCTCTTGCCATAGACGATTGGAATATCGCCTATGGTTATAAACCATCTGTAATTAAATTATTGCATCCTCTGGTTTAGTTTTGTGCATACCTTCGAAATGATAGGTTAATTTTTGCGTCTTCTTATTTAGATCAATCTTAACAGCACCACCGCGACTCAACTGGCCAAATAAAAGTTCATTAGCTAAAGGTTTTTTCAGATTATCCTGGATAACCCTTGCCATCGGCCTAGCTCCCATCGCCTTATCATAACCTTTAGTGCAAAGCCATTGACGTGCCGCATTGCTGATTTCAATTGACACGCCTTTTTCATCAAGTTGAGCTTGTAACTCAACAATAAACTTATCAACAACTTGGGCAATAACTTCAGTTGTTAAAGCATTAAACCAAATAATACTATCCAATCGATTACGAAATTCAGGCGCAAAAATTCGTTTTATTTCTGATAATGCATCAGTACTATTATCCTGCTGAGTAAAACCAATTGATTGACGTTGTGTTTCTTGCACACCCGCATTGGTAGTCATCACCAATACAACATTACGAAAATCAGCCTTACGGCCATTATTATCGGTTAATGTCCCATTATCCATCACTTGTAATAAAAGATTAAATACATCAGAATGTGCTTTTTCTATTTCATCTAATAAAACGACTGAATAAGGATGTTTTATAACCGCATCTGTCAATAAACCGCCTTGATCAAAGCCTACATATCCTGGCGGGGCACCAATTAGCCGGCTAACTGTATGGCGTTCCATATATTCAGACATATCAAAACGCAATAATTTAATA
Source organism: Arsenophonus nasoniae (assembly GCF_004768525.1). Taxonomy (NCBI): domain Bacteria; kingdom Pseudomonadati; phylum Pseudomonadota; class Gammaproteobacteria; order Enterobacterales; family Morganellaceae; genus Arsenophonus; species Arsenophonus nasoniae. The sequence goes on along the minus strand of NZ_CP038613.1, from coordinate 1,238,945 downwards.
TCTAATGCTTTTGCCAGTTGCACAGTGACTTCTGTCTTACCTACACCTGTTGGTCCAGCAAATAAAAATGCTCCTATTGGTCTATGACTACTGCCTAATCCCGCCCGATTCATTTTAATCGCTTCACTAAGAGTTTCGATGGCTTGCTCTTGGCCAAATACTAGCAATTTCAATCTATTATCTAGATTTTTCAATCGCTCTTTATCGCTAGAAGAAATTGTTTTTTCAGGAATGCGGGCAATTAGGGAAACAACCGATTCTATCTCCTGTACCCCAATTGTTTTCTTACGTCGGTTTTGTGGCATCAAACGCGTTCTTGCACCCGCTTCATCAATAACATCAATCGCTTTATCCGGTAAATGGCGATCTGTGATATATTTTACTGACAAATCAACCGCAGCTTTAATTGCTTTTGGACTATAACGAACATTATGATGAGCTTCATACTTAGCCCGTAATCCGTTAATAATCTGTACCGTTTCGTCAGCAGAAGGTTCGACGATATCAATTTTTTGGAATCGTCTTGCCAGCGCTCGATCTTTCTCAAAAATATGACTAAATTCTTGGTAGGTAGTTGAGCCCATCACGCGGATCCGACCGCTAGATAGTAATGGCTTAATCAAATTAGCCGCATCAACTTGTCCGCCAGATGCCGCACCAGCACCAATAATCGTATGGATTTCATCAATAAATAGAATACTTTTTTCATCTTTTTCTAACACATTTAATAATGCTTTAAAGCGCTTTTCGAAATCACCACGATACTTAGTACCGGCCAGTAATGAACCGATATCCAGCGCATAAATAGTACAATCTTTCATCACTTCCGGAATATCATTTTGTATGATACGCCATGCTAGCCCTTCGGCAATCGCTGTTTTACCCACCCCAGATTCACCCACTAATAGCGGATTATTCTTTCGTCGACGACAAAGAACCTGGATCGTTCTCTCCAACTCCAACTGACGCCCAATTAAAGGATCAACTTTACCGGCTTTTGATAATTGATTAAGGTTGGTGGTAAAGCTATCCATCCGTTCTTCAACGCCAACTGCCTCTTCATTCTGATAAGCGGCATTAATGGAATCTGACTGGCGATTGTCTGCCTCACTACCTTTGACCATACCATGAGAAATAAAATTAACAACATCAAGCCGACTGACATCGTGTTTACGCAATAAGTAGGCAGCTTGAGACTCTTGTTCGCTAAATATAGCAACCAATACATTGGCACCGGTAACTTCATTACGCCCTGATGACTGAACATGAAATACAGCACGCTGTAGTACTCGCTGAAAACTTAACGTGGGTTGAGTGTCCCGACTATCATCCTCAGGCAATAATGGTGTTGTTTGTGAAATAAAATGCTCCAATTCCTGTCGCAATATCACAAGATCAACTTTGCAAGCTTCTAAAGCTTCCCGGGCGGATGTATTACTGAGCAGCGCCAGCAATAGATGCTCAACCGTCATAAATTCATGCCTGCTATCTCTTGCCTTGGCAAAAGCTACATTAAGACTAAGTTCAAGTTCTTGGTTAAGCATAATCACCTCCCTATAAATTAGTCTAATCAGACTTCTTCTATCGTGCAAAGTAATGGATATTCATGTTCTCTTGCATAAATATTAACTTGCGCGGCCTTTGTTTCTGCAACTTCAGCAGTATAAACCCCACAGATCCCTTTCCCGTGAAAATGAACATCCAACATAATTTGTGTGGCTTGCTCTTCATCAAAAGAAAAGTATTTCTTTAACACTTGTACTACAAAATCCATTGGTGTGAAATCATCATTATTCAAAATCACCTTATACATAGAAGGTGGCTGTAAAGCATGTTCCACTTGTTCCTTGAGCCTGACATCCGTCTGATAATCTGATTGGCACTCACTCATTATGTAAAAATCCAGTTAAATATTTTAATTATACATTTTTCTTAATTATTCTTAGTTTATCACTTTGATGCCCTTTGTGACCAATCATCCTTAAAAAAGTAAATAATAAAAAACAGTGACCTATAGCGTTATCTAAATCAAATTTTAGCAACTGAACCACTTTCTTGGAATATAGTGTCACCGATCATGCAAAACTGATCCACTAACGATCATCTAAAACTGATCCACTTGGTATTATTCGCACATTTTTGTACGGATAATTTATGTTAACCAAGGAGATATTTGTGGATATTCATGTTCGCTTTGCACAAGGACAAAGCCTTCGAAAAATTGCCAGTGAGTTGGGTATATCCCGTAACACCGTAAAACATCATTTACAACAACAGACAATGCCAACTTATGCTAAAAGAAGTCAACAACCGACTAAATTATCCCCCTTTAAACCTTATTTGCTTCAGCGAATTGAACTGGCTAAACCTGATTGGATCCCTGCAACAGTCTTATTTGATGAGGTAGTTGAAAACGGCTATCAAGGTGGTATTGCTCAATTACGCCGATTTGTTTGTCAATTTAAACCAAGCATTGTTCCCGAAGTAGTCGTCCGTTTTGAAACACAGCCAGGTCAACAAATGCAAATCGACTTCACCAGCATCCGGCGAGGTAAAAAATCGCTGAAAGCGTTTGTTGCAACGCTAGGCTATTCGCGTGCGAGTTATGTAAAGTTCTTTGATAATGAACGAGCAGAATCGTGGCAGCAAGGTTTAAGAGAAGCTTTCGACTACTTTGGTGGTGTACCACAGGAAGTATTGTGTGATAACGCAAAATCCCTCATCATCGAACGGGATGCTTATGCAGAAGGTGATCATAAATTACATGTCGAAATGCTTCAAATGTCGAAAGATTACGGGTTTAAATTGAAGGCTTGCAAGCCCTACAGGGCAAAAACGAAAGGGAAAGTAGAGCGCTTTAACCACTATTTAAAAAACAGCTTTATCGTGCCATTAAACACCGACCTTCGTGCTCATAATCTTGAACTGGATATTGAAATAGCTAATGCAAAAGTGGGTCCATGGTTACAACGCGTTGCCCATCAGCGAATTCATGGAACAACGTTAGAGAAGCCAGCAGATAGATTAGCTAAGGAAGTGAAGTCTCTTCTACCCTTACCAGCAAGGGTTTGCCAATCTATCCCACAGACTAATACGCTTAATATCCCTATCGTACCGCCCCTTGAATCTGTCAGTTTGCAACACTCAATCAGCGTATACGAAGCATTACTGGGAGGTGAACATGTTATTGCATGAACAAATTGAACACCTGTGTGAGTCATTGAAATTAAATTCTATTCCGACTCATTGGTCATCACTTGCCGAAAAATGCATTGCCCAAGACAAAAGCTACGGAGAGTTTTTACTGTCCCTGTTAAAATGTGAGCAACAACAACGAGATGAACGAACTCGTAATCTTTTGAGTCGGATGGCAGGATTCCCAGCACATAAAGAACTTAATACGTTCGATTTTAAGTTTGCAACGGGGATCCCCAAACAACACATACAGGAATTAAGCGCATTAACGTTTATTGAACGTAATGAAAATGTCGTGTTGCTTGGCCCAAGCGGTGTAGGCAAAACGCATTTAGCTATTGGGTTAGGATTAAAAGCAGTACAGGCCAAGAAGAAAACCCGCTTTACCACGGCAGCTGAACTGATGTTGCAACTCTCAACTGCCAAACGACAAAATAAGCTCAAACAATATCTATCACGTTCGGTGATGGCCCCGAAGTTGTTGATTATCGATGAGATTGGATACCTGCCGTTTGGGCGAGAAGAAGCAAACCTGTTTTTCAATGTGATTGCCAAGCGTTATGAGCATGGCAGTGTCATATTGACGAGTAACCTATCATTTGGGCAATGGCCAAGTGCTTTTGCTGATGACGCAACATTAACTGCCGCTATGCTTGATCGTTTACTTCATCATTCGCATGTACTGCAATTAAGCGGTGAAAGCTACCGATTGAAAGATAAGCGGCGCTCAGGAGCAATAACTGAGTAAAACAGTGGATCAATTTTGATTGATCGGATTTAGATAAAAAGTGGATCAGTTTTCGGTGATCGTTGACAATATAGTACACTTGACGCCATATATCTTTTTAATACAGTATATTTTATGAACAAGCAATTTTTAGTTCGCTGCAATATAAAATGAGCTGTTCACAGGCACTTGTTTGATAAAACCCTATTATAAAGGATGATGTATGGAGACAGGTACAGTTAAGTGGTTTAATAATGCTAAAGGTTTTGGCTTCATCTGCCCCGAAAATGGTGGCGAAGATATCTTCGCACACTATTCCAGTATCCAGATGGAAGGGTACCGTACATTAAAAGCTGGACAGAAGGTTAATTTTAGTTCAACTAAAGGGCCTAAAGGTAACCATGCCTGCCTTATTATTCCTGTAGAAAATGGATAGGTTGGTTTTCATTGCCTTTAATAATTTGCTATTTTAATCATTGCTCCCAATCTTCTTTTGGGAGCATATAAATCCTTATTTTTCATTCTCTTGCCAAGGCATCAACTGGATTTAATTTTGCCGCATTGCGGGCAGGTAAAAAACCAAAAATAAGGCCAATGACGGTTGAGCAAAGCAAAGCACCGAGTAGTGGCATCAAACTAAAAGCAAATTGCCAATCGGGTAATACTACACGGGCAATAAGTGCGACCAAATAAGAGAGTAAGATCCCTAAAAACCCACCAAACAAACAAATAAAAATCGCTTCTATTAAAAATTGTTGCATAATATCGCTATTTCGCGCGCCGATTGCAATGCGAATACCAATTTCTTTCGTCCGTTCAGTTACTGAAACCAACATGATATTCATAACACCTATACCACCGACTAACAGGGAAATAACAGCGACTAATGTTAAAAACAACTGTAACGTATTAGTCGTTTTTTCTATCGTTTTAATCAATGTATCGAAATTGTAGGTAAAAATATCCTTTTTCCCGTGCAATACCGTCAATAAACGCGTCAATTGTTGTTCTGCTTCTAATGAGCTATAACCCTGTTTAATCCTAATATCGAGATTATCAAAATAAGAGCGATTCATCAGGCGGCTACTCATCGTGGTATAAGGCATCCAGATCTGTAGCATATTGCTATTGCCATACATTGACTTCTGCTCAGCTGCCACACCAACAATAGTAACAGGTATATTGCCAACGAGCATTACTTCACCAACAACCTGTTTGTGCTGAGGGAAAAACATATTTTTGGTATTTTGATCAATAACAATAACCTGTGCATGATGCTTAACCATATCCCTTGTGAGTATTATCCCTTCGCTCATTGGCATAGCATAAACATCAAAATATGACTCTCCAATGCCAAACGCTCTTGCCGCTGAATTTTGATTGCCATAACGTAATCGAACATCAGTACTCATTTTACCTGATATAGCCAAAACAGATGGCTGATTCTGTAACGCATCCACATCGCTTACTTTCAGTGCTCTTCTATCTTGTGGGCTCATGTCACCAAAGCCTCTACCAGGAAAAACAGTGATAGTATTGGTTGCAATTGACTGAATATCGGCCAATACCAGTCCTTTGGCCGCATTGCCAATAACAAGTATACTAACGACCGAGGCAATACCAATAATGATGCCAAGCATGGTGAGTAATGTGCGCATTTTATTAATTAATATCGCTCGCCATGCCATCAGTAACGCTTCTCTAAACTGATTAAGCCATTGCGTCATTGAAATTTGCGATTTTTTGGTAGAAAAAACTGGCGGTAATATTTTTGCGGACTCGCGTTGCACAGAATTACGGATAATTTCGCCATTTTTAATTTCAATTACTCGCTCCGCCTGTTCTGCTATCTGCATATTATGGGTAACCAGAATAACAGTATATCCCTGTTGGCATAGCTGTTTAAGAATAGTAATAACTTCATCACCTGAATAGCTATCCAATGCGCCCGTTGGCTCATCAGCTAAAATAATTTTCCCGCCATTGATTAATGCGCGAGCAATACTCACTCTCTGCTGTTGGCCGCCAGACAATTGCGTCGGATAATATTTAATACGGTCATTCAAACCAAGACGCGTTAATAAGGCAATTGCCCGTTTACGACGTTCTTGTTGGCATGCGCCGGCATAGATAGCTGGAATTTCAACATTCTGTTCGGCCGTCAAGTAGGGTAATAAATGATAACGCTGGAAAATGAAACCAAAATATTCGCGACGTAAAACTGAAAGTTGCTCGTTATCCAGCTCAGCAATATTTTGTCCAGCCAGAAAATATTGGCCGTAACTTGGTTTATCTAAACAACCAAGGATATTCATTAAAGTTGATTTCCCAGAGCCTGAAGCGCCAACAATCGCAACCATTTCCCCAGCATTTATGGTCAAAGAAATATTTTTTAGTACCGCTACTTGCTGTTCGCCTGAACGATAATTACGACCTATATCACACAATTCAAGTAATGCACTCATTCCTTTATCCTTTTGATGTCTAAGGGTTGGTAATGACCAAGTCACCTTCAGCAAGGCCGGAAACAATTTCAGCATCTTTATAATTTCGTGTGGCAACTTCGACTTGTTTTTCCACCTGTTGGCCATTTTCTAGTACCGCAACAGTGTATTGATTACCCGCAATGTTTTCTTTCAATGCAGATAGTGGCAAAAGCAATACATTTTTGTGTAATTCAAGTTGGATTTTAATTTGCGCAGTCATTTGTAGTTTTAAAATATGCTGCGAATTGGGAACTTCAAAGCGGGCATGATAAAAAATTGCATTATTTACTTCTTCCGGTGTAGGTAATATATCTTTCAAAATTCCATCAAAAGTTGTGTCTGGTGCACCAAGAATAGTAAAAGAAGCTTTTTGCCCAGGTTTAAGATTAATAATATCAGCTTCGGAAACTTGCGCTTTTACTAACATTGTATCCAAGTCTGCTAATGTCATAATGGTTGGCGCTTCCTGGGCAGCAATGACGGTTTGTCCCTGCAAGGTTTTAATGTTAGTCACAATCCCACTCATTGGCGCAGTAAGATGGGTATACTTCAGATTGGTTTTAGCGGTATTTAACGAGGCTTGATTGCGATTAATTTGGGCAATATAAATTTTTACCCGCGCTTTTTTAACCGCAACATCGGTTTTAACACGATCAAACTCCTGCCGTGAAATAGCCTGATGCTTTGCCAAATCAACATGGCGTTGATAAGTCATTTCTGCTAACTTCAATTCAGCACGGGCTAAGGCTAAATTAGCTTGCCGTTCACGCAGCGTTTCCTCTGATTCTTTCACCACATTTTGCGCATTTTGGGGATCGATTACTGCTAATAAATCCCCTTTTTTCACCATATCCCCCTCTTTGACATAAAGAGTCTGTAACTGGCCACTAACCTGAGCGCCAACATCTACCTTGCTAACCGCATCCAACTTGCCAGTAGCCAGTACATGTTTTTCGATATTTCCTCTCATTACGGGTACGGTTTGATAAGTTACCTTTTTAGGCAAATTAATTACATAAAACATCACAGCAGTAATGATAATGATTAATAACAACACAAGAGAAATTAATAAACGCTTTTTTTTAGTGCGAAGAAATTTCATACTAAAAATACCTTTTTTAATATGGAATAGGTTAAAAACTGTATAGCAATCTATTATCTGCCTTGACTAAAATTTGCAGACAAACGCCACAATATATTTATTGCTTACCTGTTTACTAAGATTTCCCTCTTGCTAACCAAGCAACACGTGAAAACATATTGCGTAGTAACGAAGGTATTGAATTAATGCCTTTTTCTGCCGCTCTATTGGCGACTTCAATTGCTAAGTCAGGTTTCGAAATTCGATGAATTGCTTTAATAATGACACGACGCGGTAATACCTTGCCATCATCTGGGATACCTGCAATTTGATGATAGATATCCCTGAAACCTTCACGATAAAGAAAATGCTCCATATCCAACGCAGGTAACATGGTTAGTCTATCTCGTGCCGTATCCTTGTTCTTCTCAGCATAAGCGATTACTGAACCTGCATATTGTCTGCCGGCATTATCACCATCAACTAACGTATGCCACTCGATGCCCATACTATTTGCAAACTTCAATAATGGCTTAATACCGCATTGCGCAAACTCAATCACTTTAACACCTTCTGACTCAAAATGATAATTACACTGGCGTGCCAATTCATTCATCAACCAAATTTCGGTCTCACCTTCAACTAATAACCAACAGCGCGCAAATAGCGCTGAAGGGCGATTAAAGCGGATATGAAATGAGAGACGTCTCATATCTTCAAGTGATAACTTACTGGTTTTTAATCGAAAAGCAGCCACTCGATTTGAGTTACGCACTAAGCGGCATACATTTTTCAATGGAACTTGTGAAAGTAATTCACCTGAATTAGTTGAACTAATACGCTGTAATGGAAAAAGATTTAACAGGCGCCAGGCAATCGAAAGCATAATAGGGTGTAAACGCGTTTCTGGATCTTCAATAATCAGGATAGGCCTGGCATAGCGAGCTAGTTGCAGATCACCTTGTAATTGCAAAAAAGAGGAAAAAATCTGCCAAATAATTAATTTAATATGCTGTTGTTCAGGTTTAGCCACGATACGATTTATATCCTCTAGCACCCGCCAACCTCTTCTATTAGGTAAGCTATAGGCAATATTTGACTGATCTTGTCGATGAGATAAGTGGGTATTTTGTTCGGCAAAATAATAACCCAGCAACTGTTGCAGTACCACAAAACCTTCCTCTGCCTCTTTATGAGACAATTTTCGTGATGCTTGCATTAACGCTTAAGCCAATTGCTGTAACTGGTTGGCAAATTTAACAGCTAGTTTTTTATAGTCAGTAGCATACAATGTAGTCGCTGTAGGATGTAAAAAGCGGGCATCTCTTAGACGTAGTACTGGATATAGTCGAATAATCTGCTGGATATATTTATTATTATCATTTAAAACCAACTTATTACCCTGCTTATCTAAAAAACATCGTTCAGTGGCCACAATATTATTCTGTTGTTCTGCACTCACCCGATAATAAATACGTTTGTATTCATCATCTCCTTTAATCCATAACGGTAATAAATGCTTAAAACGACTTACTTTATGATTATTTGGCTGGTTTTCACAAAAAACTAAAATTATTTGTAGATTATTGATTTGTTCATCTGTAGCAACCAAGTGATGAAAATCATGCTGATTAAATTGATATAATGGTTGCCTTGGTGATAATAGAATAGTCAACGCATCTAACAAGCTTGACTTACCCCAAGTATTTTCACCAATTAACACGGTATTATGATCCAGTGTTAATGAAAGCCGATTTATCCCACGAAAACCAGAAATTTCCACTTGTTGCAAATACATGATTATCCTCTTTATATATTAGCAATAGCCCCTGGATAATGCTGTGAGCAATGAATTACGTTTAAAATATTATTCTGTAATATTGCGCCTATTTTGAGTCTGTTATAAAATATTTATTATTATTTTGCCTATCTTTTTCACATTATTTCCACAAAATCATTCCCATAAAAGCGTTAATTGTAATAAGGATGGACTATGTATTCAGGACTGCTTATCATTCTTTTACCGTTAACAGTAGGCTATTTATTTCGCTTTAAAAATAAGAAAATTTTAGCGCTTACACATCGCCTATTAGGCGCTATGGTTTACATTATCCTATTTTTAATGGGCATCACACTGGCGTTATTAGATAATATTAGTACTCATCTTACGTCAATTTTTATCTATACAATGGTTTTCTTTTGTTGCACCTTTGCCGCTAACCTAATTGCTTTACTACTATTGGATAAATTGTTGCCGTGGAAAATCGATAAACGTGAAACCAATAAGCCTCTCTCTCGATTAAAAATGATTTTAAGCTCACTACTACTGTGTGGCGTATTAATACTCGGTTTCTTACTAGGATTAACAAAGTGGCCATTTTTATCCTATGCCAAATATGGTACTGAAGTTACACTTATCTGTTTATTATTATTGGTGGGTTGCCATTTACGTAATAGTGGGATGTATCTGCGACAAATTTTAATTAATTTCAGAGGAGCGGCGATTGCGCTGATTGTTGCCATCAGCGCGCTGCTTGGTGGCATTTTGGCTGCAGTTTTATTAGGTCTACCGACTAAAGTGGGATTAGCGATTGCTGCCGGTTACGGTTGGTATTCTCTAACGGGTATACTACTTACCGATGCTTACGGACCGGTTATTGGTAGTACCGCTTTCTTTAACGATCTAATGCGTGAATTAGCGGCAATTATGCTTATTCCCATTATTATCAATCAATTTCGTTCTACGGCATTAGGGATTTGTGGCTCAACATCAATGGACTTTACGCTACCCATATTACAACGTAGCGGAGGGGTGTCTATTGTACCTGCTGCCATTGTCCACGGTTTTGTACTAAGTCTATTGACGCCATTACTGATCGCCTTCTTCACCTAATAGCGAATAACTAGCTGGATTTACTAGCAAAATGCCCTGGCTCAAATAGGTAACCCTATATGGATAAAAAACGGATTTTAGTACTCGGTGCTAACGGTTATATTGGTCAAAATCTGATCCCAGAGTTAATCAAACAAGGGCATATAATCACCGCAGCAACGCGTCGACTTGATTGGGTTGAAGCACAAAATTGGCCAAATACTCAATGCTGTTATGTTGATTTACTCGCACCAAAAACCTTAAACAATATTATGACTGATATTGATATTGTTTACTTTCTGGTTCACAGTATGGCGGCGAATAATAATCTTATTGAACAAGAATGCCTGGCTGCTCAGAATGTTAAACATGTACTTGAGCAATCTAAAGTAAAACAAGTTATCTATTTAAGTGCCCTACAACACGCTTCCTGTCATTCACAACATCTTATTGCCCGTAAACTGACGGGAGAAATCTTACGTGAAAGTAAAATTCCGGTGACAGAAATTCGGGCGCCCATTATTATTGGAGCGGGCTCAGTGCCTTATGAAATAATTCGGGATATGACTTACAACTTATTAATTCTTACTCCCCCACGTTGGGTAAGGTCAAAATCTTGTCCTATTGCTTTAAAAAATATGCTGTACTATCTGACACAATTGATAGCCCACTCAACGAATCAGCATCGCATCCTTGATGCGGGAGGACCTGAATATATTGATTATCAAACACTATTCAAGCGCTTTATGCGCATCAGCGGTAAATATCGACCAATTATCCCCCTGCCTATTCCAATTCGATTAATTTCTATTCATTTCATTAGCTTAATAACTTCAGTATCTCCCTTAATTAGCAAAAGTTTAATTCAGGGGCTACAGTACAATTTGCCCGCTAATGATCAAGCGTTAAAACAGCTTATTCCGCAAAAATTACTTAGTGTTGATGAAGCAGTTAAACAAGCGTTTATCGACTCGCATAATGCCATTAATAAAGCGGATTGGGGGTCAGATCCAACGCTAAAAACACATTGGTGTACCAAATATAGCTATTATCCGAAAGATGCCGGTTTTACGCTAACAACTACTGCCACTAGCTATACTATTTGGCAAATCGTGCAACAAATTGGTGGCAAAAGAGGATATTTTTACGCCAATATTTTATGGCAATATTTTATGGCAATTACGCGCCCGCATTGATGATTTAATGCGCAACAAAGTAAAATATGGCCGTCCTAAACGTGAAACATTATATTTAGGTGACATGATTGATAGCTGGAAAGTTATTAGTATTAAACCTAAGCATCAATTAACACTCTTATTTGGTATGAAAGCGCCGGGACTCGGCCGTTTAACCTTTACTATTCAGGATTGTGGCAAACATCGAACACTTGATGTCAGAGCGTGGTGGCACCCGGCCGGTTTTTTCGGTCTAATCTATTGGCTAATTATGACCCCAATTCACCGTTTTATTTTCAAAGGAATGGCGCAAAAAATTAATAAAATTGCATTAAAAATGAATAAAAATGATTAAAGTTATTTTATAAAGGAAAAATAACCCTAAAATATAGCAATATTAGACTTTTTAAAAACAACATATTGCATAATTATTTCAGTAAGATTATTATTAACCCACTTGTTTATTTATTCAGATTTTTAGCATGAGTATTCAATTAAACCAAATTAATTGCTTTTATGGTGAAGAGCAAGCACTACACGATATCAATTTGACATGTGAAACGGGTGAAACGATGGTACTACTTGGTCCAAGTGGTGCTGGCAAAAGCTCATTATTACGGGTGTTCAATTTACTGCAAATGCCCCGCTCTGGTCAACTTGACATTGTAGGCTATCATTTTGATTTCTCACGCCAACCAAAAAGCCATGAAATTCGCGCCCTAAGACAAAAAGTCGGTATGGTATTTCAACAATATAACTTATGGCCTCATTTAACCGTAATCGAAAATCTGATTGAGGCCCCTTGCTTAGTTTTAGGTTTAACCAAAGCAATAGCTAAACAAAAAGCGGAAAACTTATTGGATCGCTTGCGGCTAACTGAATTTGCTAATCGCTTCCCGTTGCATCTTTCTGGTGGGCAACAACAACGAGTAGCTATTGCTCGAGCATTAATGATGGAGCCTGAAATATTATTATTTGATGAGCCAACAGCGGCTCTCGATCCTGAAATTACAACTCAAGTGGTTAGTATTATACAAGAATTATCAAAAACAGGTATTACCCAACTGATTGTGACTCATGAAATTGATTTTGCTCGTAAAACAGCAAGCAAAATCGTGTATATGGAAAAAGGGGCAATTGTGGAGCAAGGCAATATTGATCGTTTAACTAAACCACAAACTCAAGGCTTGACAAATTATCTATCCCATTCATCTAATTGAGAATACCTTAATGAAAAAATCATTGTTAGCGATTATCTTATGCAGCCTGTCCTTACCGATACTAGCCACTACAAAAGAGACGATACGCTTTGCAACTGAAGCAACTTATGCCCCATTTGAATCAATCGATGCCAATAATAATATTGTCGGGTTTGATATTGATCTGGCGAATGCAATATGCAAAAAGCTTGATGCTAACTGTACATTTACTCACCAATCTTTTGATAGCTTAATCCCCAGTTTAAAGATGCGCCGCTTTGATGCATTGATAGCTGGAATTGATATTACGCCAGAGCGGCAAAAACAGGTTAATTTTACTGATACTTATTACAATAATTCAGCAACATTTATCGCAGTAAAAAATAAGATTAATAAAATATCATTATTAAAAGGTAAAAAAATTGGCGTGCAAAATGGCACCACTCATCAAAAATATATCATTCAACAGCATAAAGAGATGCAAGCTGTCCCGTATGATAATTACCAAACGGCAATCCTAGATTTACAAAATGGCCGGATAGATGCGGTGTTTGGTGATACTGCTGTCACGACGGAATGGCTAAAAACCAAAGGTAATGAAAACCTTGCAGCTGTAGGTGAAAAAGTAACAGATGCTAATTATTTTGGTGTAGGTCTTGCTATTGCGGTACGTAAAGGAAATAAAACGCTGCTAGATAAATTAAATAAAGCGTTGGCACAAGTAAAACAAGATGGCAGTTATGATGTTATTTACCAAAAATGGTTACAAAAATAGTCGATTATCGCGATGAATAATCTGTTATTTCTAATAAATGCTGCCGGCTTAACACTTACTCTCGCCGGCGCCGCTTTGATTCTAGGGCTGCTATTAGCCATGTTATTTACTGCTTGGGAATCTATCCGCTGGCGGCCCGTGGCCTTGCTTGGTTCTTGCTGGGTGACTTTAATTCGCGGATTACCAGAATTGTTAGTTGTCCTGTTCGTTTACTATGGCACATTACAATTTATTATGTTGTTAGGTGATGGCATTGATATTAATATCATTTTCTGGCATACAACCTGGCAAGTCGATCCTGAATGGTTCTTCCCGCAAAATAATCAATTCGATTTTATTCCTTTTTTTTGTGGTGTCTTTGCCCTTGCTCTACTCTATGCTGCCTATGCATCCCAAACCTTAAGAGGCGCTCTAAAAGCGATACCATCCGGCCAATGGCAATCAGGCCAAGCCTTGGGTCTCAATCGGAATGTTATTTTTTTGCGGCTGATCATGCCGCAAATGTGGCGTCACGCTTTACCTGGCTTAGGCAATCAATGGCTAGTATTGCTAAAAGATACCGCCTTGGTTTCTCTGATCAGCGTAAACGACTTAATGTTGCAAACTAAAAGTATCGTTAATCGTACTCAGGAACCTTTCACTTGGTACTTAATTGTGGCATTGATCTACCTAGCTATCACCCTGGTAAGTCAATTTATTTTACGGCGGATTGAACTACGCACAACCCAGTTTGAACGGGGAGTCGCAAAATGATCGATTTAATCATTTCATTACTGCCAGGCCTACCAACCAGTCTATCACTAACATTATGTGCATTACTTATTGCCTTTTCGTTAGCGCTATTCTTGACTATCATTTTGTCGTTAAAAACAGCAATTTTTTCATCCATAATTAAAGGTTACATTACCCTATTTACTGGTACCCCTTTGCTAGTTCAATTTTTTCTGATTTACTATGGACCCGGTCAATTTCCCGCACTAAGAGATTACCCTGCTTTATGGGCATTGATTTCTACTCCATGGATTTGTGCCTTGCTGGCATTAGCCCTAAATAGTGCCGCCTATTCCACTCTATTATTTCATGGTGCAGTAAAAGCAATTCCTAAAACTAGCTGGCAAGCCTGTCAGGCGCTAGGTATGTCAAATCATCAAACCCTAAGAATTATTTTACCTTATGCGCTTAAACGTGCGCTTTCCTCCTATTCCAATGAGGTAATTCTTATATTTAAAAGCACATCACTAGCTAGTACCATAACGCTATTAGAAATTATGGGATATAGCCAACAAATTTTTGGCCAAACTTATAATGTTGATGTTTTTATTGCGGCGGGAATTATATATCTGTGCGTAAATGGCATCTTAACCTTATTAATGCGTTATCTAGAAAAATACGCGTTATCTTTTGAAAAAACCTAACCAAATAAATCTCGCTTTCGACTAAAGAAAACGAGATTTATTATGATGTTAATTAATAAAGCTAATGCTTTATTGCATTCTAAGGGCGCTAATCTTTAACGTCTAAAATTTATGATTTATAGATATCAATAACATTAAACGCCACTTGATAAACATTGTTTTATTTTAATGCGATTAACCATTGAATGACGGTGAGTTGTGATAATCAGAACGACTCCATCCGCAAGATAGCAGCGTGCCTGAGCTGTAAAGAAAAAATTATGGCAAAATTTATCGTTTTCTTCGTTTCTTAAATCAGTGGAAGAGATTGTTTTTTATACTAAACCTCTTCTGTATATTTGGTTTGTATCGGACATATTTCAGCCATAGTTTTTCCTTGGGCTAATTTACCGTCTAATTTATTTGGGTCAGGTAAAAAATCAGAGAAAATTTTTATTTTAATTCCTTTGCCAACAGCTTCTTCTAATTCGCTGAGGGTAACGCTACCGCCACCAAAAGCTAAAAAACATCCATTCTTACTTGCCGCATATACCATATAAGAATTACCTGAATCATCCAGAACTTTCCAGCTGTTATCCGGATCCTTTATTTGAATAACACTCTGACAATTTTTTGCTAGGCTATTTGTTGGCGCTTGCTGTGAAACAATTCCCAAGGTACATACGCCTAAATTTTTAGCAATATCATAGACACAGCCAATACCATCAGAAGTCGCACCTGCAACGATGAGTAAATTATGGATCCCATGCTCATCAATATGTTGTTTTATCTCTTTTGTTATATATTTATGTAATTTTTCGGTATCTTTATATCCCATTGCAGAAAATCCACTAAAAACCAATACAAATTTACTTTCAATTTTTTTATCAATTTCTACTTTTACTGGATCAAGGTGATGATTGGATGTAACGGAAGATTCAATATTTTTGACACTAGCAGATTCCAATGAACTAAGCATATTCAAATCCCTTTTAGCATGTAGTTATTAGTCGAAAATTATTGGCTAGATAAGGTGCAAATGCAGTGGTAGTAAGAATAAAAAGAATCTAGCAAAATAGTTATACTTTTTAAAGTAATAAAAAGGCTGAAATGTATTTGTATTCCTATAATATTTGTATATATAAACTAGGAAACGCATTAACCACTCATATGAATGGCAGATGCTATTAGATCTTTTTTTATAATTTAATGTAGTAGAAAGCGGGCAGGCAAGGTTTGCTCAGATAGCTCTTCATCTTCTATATCTTCTTGACCACTATAAAGCAGATCATTGTTATAAACTTCAAAAATAATAGCAGCCATCTGTTCTTCTGCTTGCTGAAGAAAACTGGAGAATTGGTTACATGTCATTCCCGCCAACAAGGGAAAAGACTGACTAACAACTAATTTAGGCAAATTTTCATCATTAATTTCCATAAATGCTTTCGCCGTTAATGAACTAGCATTAATTTGGCTTAAATTTGCCAATAGGGTAATAATCGATGTCGGTTTGAGTTCAGCCAAAACCGAGAAAACTAATATGTTTTCAACAATCTCAACTTTTGCATCGAAAATACCATCAATATTTTGCATATGAGGCAAATGCAATGCCTGGCAATTATCACATTCAAAATACGATGTTTTGAGTTGAACAAGCCACTCTCGCAATTTAGCTATGTCAGGGAAACAAATCGAATCCATTAATTAACCTTTTTTACATATAATAGCAATAATTTCACCTATAAAAATTCGCTATCTATTGTCGCAAACCAAAAACAGACCATATTTTATCATGTTAAATCATATTTAACGAGCCATTCTAACCCATAATTTAATCCACCTTACGATGATTACACGGCTTAGCTTTTATTTTACGTGGGTTATGTTGCGAACTATTTTTATGTTGATCAATGCCAAAAAAACTAAGCTTAGGCAGTGCTCGCCAAACAATATTAATGATTGCTGGTATCATGCAACCTACTGCTAACATAATCATAGCAAGCAAAACACCTTTTTTCATAAATAAAGCAGCTATTTCAATATAGTTATTTATCACTAAATAGACCAATAACAATAATAGTATGCCAATAACTTCGAGTATTATCACAATTTTTGGCATATCACCGAAAGAACGCATAGCCGATAATTTTTTTTTGCTCATAACAAATCTATGTTTCCTTTTAAAAAACGCTATCCTGTTATATTAGGTCATTATTAACATCTCAAATAAGAATAAGAATAAGAATAAGAATAAATTGTGCTTTTTTTCATGCTAACTATAGGCATTTTAATTGATATTGTAGACAATAGATAAAAATTTAATTGAAGGAGATGTGATGTTTACTGTCATTTTCGGTCGCTCTAGTTGCCCCTACTGTGTCCGTGCACAAGCACTAGCAGAAAAATTAAAACATGAACGTGATGATTTTGATTATAATTATGTCGATATAGAAGCGGAGGGGATTACTAAAGCTGATTTAGCGAAAAAAGCGGGTAAACCTGTTAATACAGTTCCTCAAATTTTTATTGATGAACAACATATTGGTGGTTGTACTGATTTTGAAGCCTACGCGGAAGAACATTTACTTTCTTAACCAACTGATTTTAATAAAATTATTTATTATCTTATCTATTAAGTTTTAGGCACAAATCACAAAAGCATTTTTTGGCAAAAAATGCTTTTTTTCTTTTATAAGAACTTTATGAATAATAAATAGTCATAACTTATGCCACTGCTTTTATTTGAATGTCCCCAAATTATTGAGGAATCCGATAGTTTAAATTATGTCCTATTTAAACTATCGGTTTTTTATTTGTCGCTATCTAATTGACCTTGCAGAGTTACAATAATTTTACGTTCGCCACCATGATTGCGGTGTTCACAGAGGTAAATCCCTTGCCATGCTCCCATATTGAACTGACCATTGGTAACTGGAATAACTAAACTACTTCCTAGTAAGCTACTCTTCAAATGTGCCGGCATATCATCACTTCCCTCGCAAGTATGCTGATAATAATATTCATTTTCTTTAACAATTCGATTAAAATAGCTTTCAAAATCAGTTTGGACACTTGGATCTGCACTTTCATTGATGGTTAACGATGCAGAAGTATGTTGAATAAAAAGATGGGCAATACCCACTGCTATTCGACTAATTTCAGGTAGTTGTCGCATAATTTCGGCTGTAATCAAATGAAATCCTCGTGGGCGAGAACACAATTTAATTTGCTTCTGGTACCACATAGTATCTCCCTAGCAAAATAGTGAATGCCATTAGTTTTATTTAATAAACAAATAAGTTTTGTATAAATATCACCAAACTTACTTTACCCTATATAAAAGACATTTTACCCTTGGCTATCTAATATAAATGATCATGATAGATATTTGATGAGGACTCTACCTTGCTAAACGATATTAACTTAAGTTTGTTTAGTTTTATTAATGCCACCCCAATTACATCCATTAGTACACTAACGCTGGCAATTTTTTTGGCTAAGCGACTCATTCTCATATTTCCTTTAATTACTATTGCCTGCTGGTTTTGGGGTAGAGCGGGAAATTTAGTTTGCCAAAGAGTTTTTGTCTGTAAAACCGCTCTTGCACTTATTGTAGGTTTAGCTATTTCCGGTTTTATTGGCGTCATTTTTCCACTAGAGCGACCTTTTGTGTTGGGGATAGGTCAACATTTTCTTGCTCATGCCCCTACCCCCTCTTTTCCCAGTAATCATGCTACTATTGCTTTTATCTTTGCCTTTGGCTTTTTATTCTGGTTAAGAAATTGGATTGGGCTGTTGTTATTTATACCGGCTTTCACCATTGCGTGGGCTAGAATTTTTCTCGGGGTACATTGGCCTTTAGATATGGTAGGGGCATTTTTAGTTGCTATTATGGCTTGTGGAATTAGTCAAACAATTTGGGAATTAGGTGGTCATAAATTACTACCATATATCATAAAAGCTTATCAAATCCTATTCGCTCCTTTAATTAAAAAGGGTTGGATCAGAGGTTGAATACAAAAATAATTTAAATAAATCCATAAATCGCCTCTATTAATTTAAAAATTTGCCAATTTTAAAGAGGCTATTTTATGATTCAGCATTTTAAATAGCTTAAATCAATAGATAATTATTTATGATAAGTATCACCTAAATAAAATAACATAATCAGATTTTACTAAAATAGAATTAAAGGTTGCTAGATTTAATATTTATACCATTTATCTTTTAAATTTACGCCACTAATTTATAATGGTTATATCTTAAAAGGAAATTATTTCTTTATGAAATCAAAATAACAAGTTAATAAATATAAACTATTTTTCGTACAAAAGTAAAAAAATAATAATATTATGTTTAAAATGAAATCAGAAAATGGCAAGCAATAAATCCATTAATAATTATAAATAAGTAAAACCGCTAAATATTATTAGTAAATTGTCCGTTTATTTATATACATTACAAAATTAATAAGAATCTTTTTATTAAAATTTGAGCTGATTAACTGAATGATTAATCATATTTATTAAAACAACTTTAAGCACTATAAACTAAGAACTGCCAAAATTTAACAAAATAAAAACAAAAAACATTATATTGTTTAACAACAAACTATAGATTATTATACTTTTGGGACTCCGATCACGGAATTTTATGCCAACAAATAATAATATTTGCGCCTGAAAAACTAAAATATAATTTCAATATATAAAAAAACAAATAAAATTGATTCTAAACAGTATTGTAATAATGACACTAAACCATAATGTGGTATAGTATTGCAATTAGCCTTTACTAGAATAATCAATTACTTTATTTACATAAATTCTAACTATATATTTTTGTTTCTGTAGATAAAGCATGTTGTATAAATATACCTGCAATCATAATTATATTGACCGGTTTTCATACATTAAAAAATTACTATTTTTGTTTCTTGTTTTATATTTTGGAGATTACCATGGATACAACTCGAGTTGATTCCATCACTTCCTCATATGCACACCAGGACGTAAAAGTTTGGCGTAAAAGTGATACAGTTTGGATGTTAGGTTTATACGGCACCGCAATTGGTGCTGGAGTTCTCTTTTTGCCTATTAATGCAGGTATGAGTGGCCTATTGCCCGTCATTCTAATGACGTTGCTCGCTTTTCCAATGGCCTTTTTTTCCCATCGCGGTTTAACTCGTTTTGTATTATCCGGATCAAAACCTAATGGCGATATTACTGAGGTTGTAGAAGAACATTTTGGCCGTTCAGCGGGTAATTGGATCACGCTGCTCTATTTTTTTGCTATTTATCCTATCTTATTAGTTTATGGCGTATCGATTACCAACAATGTCGAGAATTTCATCGTTGAACTCCTCGGTTTTAATGCTCCACCACGCTGGCTATTAGCACTCATTCTTGTCGGTAGTATTATGGCTATTGTTAGCCTAGGTGAAAAATACATAGTGAAAATAATGAGCATGCTAGTATTTCCGTTTATTGCGGTGCTGGTGATATTTTCTCTCTATATGATCCCACATTGGCATGGTGCTGCATTAGAAACGCTTTCATTGTCCAATATTAACATGGATAGTGCTGAAAATAACCAAAGTATGTTGGTTACAATTTGGTTAACCATTCCTGTTATGGTTTTTGCCTTTAACCATTCACCCATTATTTCTGCTTTCGCTGTTGCCAATCGTAAAGAATATGGCTCGCATGCTGATCAAAAATCTTCGCGAATTTTAGCTTCAGCACATATTTTAATGGTATTAACGGTAATGTTTTTCGTTTTTAGCTGTGTATTTACCTTATCTCCAGCTGATCTGGTAAAAGCAAAAGCGGCAAACATCAGTATCCTCGACTATTTATCTGGTTATTTCGATAAACCTTTTATTAAATATGCCGCTTCACTCATTGCTTTTGTTGCGATTATAAAATCGTTCCTAGGGCATTATCTTGGTGCTCGTGAAGGTTTTAATGGTTTGGTTGAACGTGCTTATCGAGCAAAAGGTAAAACAATTAATATTCAAAAACTAAATAAAGCGACTGCGATTTTTATGTTAGTCACTACCTGGTTAGTTGCTACTTTAAATCCAAGCATTCTGAGCATTATTGAAAGTTTAGGTGGGCCGGTTATTGCCATTCTATTGTTCATGATGCCAATGTATGCCATTAGCAAAATACCCGCTATGCGGAAGTATTCTGGTCACATTAGTAATATTTTTGTGGTCATTGTCGGTATTATCGCTATTTCAGCTGCAGTATATAAATTATTTCTTTAACGTTTAACGATTTTGGGATGGCTTTCATTATCTGGAATGAATTAGCTTTCCCAAATATCATAAGACCGGAATATTAACTTCAACGCGTCAGCCAGCCTATTACTAAAAAATTAGCGCCTTTAACAAGGAGGCGAATAAAATATGAGTAGTGTTTTTGATATTTTTAAAATTGGCATTGGCCCATCCAGTTCTCATACTGTCGGGCCAATGAAAGCCGGGAAACAATTTGTTGATGATTTAATCGAAAAAGAGATGCTGACCACGGTAAAGCGTATTAGCGTTGATGTTTATGGCTCATTATCTTTAACCGGGAAAGGGCATGCCACTGATATTGCCATTATCATGGGATTAGCTGGTAATTTACCTGATACTGTGGCTATCGATTCTATCTCTACTTTCGTTAAAAATGTTGAACAAACTCAGCGCTTATCTCTTGCCAATGGACAACATGAGGTAAATTTCCCTCGCCAAGGAGGGATGAACTTTCATACCACTAATCTGCCACTTCATGAAAATGGTATGGTAATTACTGCTTACGCAGATGAAGATACACTGTACAGTAAAACCTATTACTCGATTGGCGGTGGTTTTATCGTTGATGAAGAGCATTTTGGTCAAGAAAGTCGGTCGTCTGTTAAACTACCTTATCCATACAAATCCGCTGCTGATTTACAACAGCACTGCAAAGATACCGGCCTTTCACTTTCGGCCTTGGTTATGCAAAATGAATTAGCATTGCGTTCTAAAGAAGAAATCCAAACTCATTTCGATACAGTCTGGCAGGTTATGCAACAAGCTATTGAACGTGGTGTCAATACCGAAGGTTTATTACCAGGCCCACTTCGGGTACCACGCCGGGCTGCAGCATTAAGAAGAATGTTAGTCACCTCCGATAATACAACAACGGATCCCATGGCGGTGGTTGATTGGATCAATATGTTTGCCTTGGCAGTTAATGAAGAAAATGCGGCAGGTGGACGAGTGGTTACCGCGCCAACCAATGGCGCTTGTGGTATTATTCCAGCAGTACTTTCTTATTATGATAAATTCATTCGTCCTATTAACGAAAATTCATCTACCCGCTTCTTTTTGGTTGCCGGCGTTATCGGCACCCTTTATAAAATGAATGCTTCAATTTCTGGTGCTGAGGTCGGTTGTCAAGGTGAAGTAGGTGTTGCTTGTTCTATGGCCGCAGCAGCGCTAACTGAATTAATGGGCGGTAGTCCTGCCCAAGTCTGTATCGCAGCTGAAATTGGCATGGAGCATCATCTTGGCCTCACTTGTGATCCGGTTGGTGGTCAAGTCCAGGTTCCCTGTATTGAGCGTAATGCAATTGCAGCAGTTCAGGCGGTTAATGCGGCCCGAATGGCTATACGTCGGGTCAGTGATCCGCGCGTTTGCTTGGATAAAGTGATTGAAACCATGTATGAAACCGGCAAAGATATGAATGCCAAATATCGAGAAACTTCACAAGGTGGATTAGCGATTAAAATTACTTATTGCGATTGAATTAATTAAAAAACGATTACCGCAATTAAAATAGTAAGCCAGTTTGAACAATCTGTTTCTTATACAAAAGTCCCTTACTTAATGTGAGGGCTTTTTGCATTAAATATTCTCCATACAATCAGATCTTAAAAGTATTCAATTTAAAGATTTCTGAAATGATTAAAAACAATGATGAATGAGCTACAGCACAATTTCGTCAGGCTAGCCTGAGTGATCTAAGAGGAACGATAAGGCGAGTAAAAATAGCTTCAAACTTAGCTCAACACTCTGATAAATCCATTGTTAAATCTTCATCATCACCAGCCAGTATGTAAAACTGTCTCTTAAACGCAAGTCTTGTTCAAGAGACAGGCTTTAATAACTGACTTATTTGATACTAATAAATTATTTTATTCGCTCTTGCGTCAACAATCTGGCACAAACATGGGTGGGTTTTGAGTGAATTTAAGCTCTGTAAAATATGTATTAGCAGTTGAATCTTGATTTTTAAATCCTGATATCACTTGGCTCAACCGTTCTGTGCTGTTACTAAATACACTTTGCCTAAGAGACAATGTATTACCATCTCCAGTATTGTTAATAGACATCCGTGTTACAAAAGTTGTCTGATTGTAAATAACCGTTTCAGATCGCTGGACTTCTACTTTTGGCGTCACTGGCGACAGTGTCTCCTTCGGAGTGTAATGGTCAACAAATTCTGTAGAAGATCTAAGCGGCATTTTTTAGTTCATGATATTTTTGATGTGGCGTTAAATAACCAATCGTTGAATGGCGTCGATAATAATTGTAAAACTGAATATAATTTTCAACTTCACAGACAACAGATTGATGATTCATAAACGATAAACGGTTAAGTCTTTCTGTCTTTAAACTCCTAAAAAATCTTTCCATCACGGCATTATCGAGGCAATTACCTCGCCGACTCATGCTTTGAGTTATTTTCCGTTCAAAGAGGTGCGCCCTAAACTCCTCCGATGAATATTGGCAACCTTGATCTGAATGGAACATCAAACTTGTCGTATCCGGTAATTGCCGTTCAATTGCGTTATCTAAGGCTTCTTTCACTAATTTCGAATCCGGTTTTGTTGATAAGGCATAACCAATAATTTCTTTGGTGGCTAAATCCAACACACAGGCTAAATAGCTCCACCCATAGTGATGTCTAATATACGTGATATCCCCGACATAATAGTGATTATGCTGTTCAGGGGAAAATTGTCGTTTAAGCAAATTAGGGGCATATCGATGTTCGTTACCCGATGAGTGATAGTAGTGCTTTTTCGTTGGTCTAATTGCAACTAATTGATTTAATTTCATGATGTTCGATATTTTATAAGTGCCAATTTGGTGCCCTAAACCCTTTAACTCGGCTTGAATACGTCTTTTGCCATAAATTTGACCCGATGTATAAAAAATACGTTTGATTTCGCCACACAGTCTTTCATTTTCAACTGTCGGTATTTTCGTTTCATAATAAAAACTACTGCTGCTTACTTCAAAAAGATGGCATAACTCAGTGACCGTAAAATTGGGGTACATGATTTTCAGTTGCTTCACGATTTTGAGTTTTGATTGTCGAGGATGAAGTAAGCCGCGGCTTTTTTTAATATGTCATTATCCCTCTGAGCACGCTTAAGTTGAACTTCTAATTCTTGTATGCGCTGTTGCTCGGGTGTTAACGCTTTTGATTTTACAGGCGTATTCCCATTTAACTCGGCAAGATATTGTTGCTTCCATCGTGATACGGCAGATTTACCCGCACCGGATATTTTTTCAACTTGGATATTGCTATATCCACCTTCAACCATGAGTTTTGCATATTCCAGTTTTTGCTTTCCGCTAAAGGTTACTTTTACTTTTCGGGTCATATTTATACCTATAAGATTTTGCTTAATTATAAGCTATAAATCTCTACAGTTTTATTAGACCACTACAATCCTTAATGATTGAATGACTGCTCTCTTTAGCCGTTTGTTTAATCGTATTCTTTTTTTCGGCACTGACATCGTCTATCTTGGTAATACCATACTGTTCCGCTGTTGTCTTAATATCGTTCTCTTTACCCGCTATTACATCCTTAATGATTGAATAACTGCTCTCTTTAGCCGTCTGTTTAAGCGTATTTTTTTCACCAGCAGTAACCTCGCCAATCTCTGCATTACCGTGTTTTTCCGCTGTTGTCTTAATATCGTTATCTTTACCCGCTATTACCTCCTTAATGATTGAATGACTGCTCTCTTTAGCCGTTTGTTTAAGCCTATTCTTTTCACCAGCAGTAACCTCGCCAATCTCTGCATTACCGTGTTTTTCCGCTGTTGTCTTAATATCGTTATCTTTACCCGCTATTACCTCCTTAATGATTGAATGACTGCTCTCTTTAGCCGTTTGTTTAAGCCTATTCTTTTCACCAGCAGTAACCTCGCCCATCTCTGCATTACCGTGTTTTTCCGCTGTTGTCTTAATATCGTTCTCTTTACCCGCTCTTACATGCTTAATGGTTGAATGGCCGCTCTCTTTAGCCGTCTGTTTAAGCGTATTTTTTTCACCAGCAGTAACCTCGCCCATCTCTGCATTACCGTGTTTTTCCGCTGTTGCTGTAATATCGTTGCCTTTACCCGCTGTTACATGCTTAATGGTTGAATGGCCGCTCTCTTTAACTGTCTGTTTTATCGTATTGTCGGCATTGGCGGTAACATTACCTATCTGTGCTTCACCATGCTGTTTTGCTAGTAGCGTAATATTGTTCTTTTTATCAGCGGTGACATTGCCTATCCGCGACTTACCACCATCCGTGACGACTATATTAATGTTGTTAATACCTATAGTTGTTACTGCCCTTTCATTATCATTTATTATTACAGAGGGGTCGAATTTTAATTTTTGCTTTTTTTTATTTTTAATCTCTCCTTTTAATTTATAATTTCTGACTTTGAATCTATTTGTATCCATTATACAAACTCCACCATAAGATTTTATCTAATAAAAATAGGGAATGCGGAATAACTTTCGATTAATCCGAAATAATTAGTCGACAAAATTAAAATAAGTTAATTAATGCATAATTATTTATTGTTTAATTATGTCGAAAGCAATTATGAGTTAATTAATTTAATGTCACAATGAAGTTTGTCTGTAAATAAAAAAGTAAATTTATATAAAAAAATAATTAAATATAAAGCTAATTTAATCAGCTTATATTTAGTTTACTTTCATTATATATAATTATAAAAAAAAGACCGATAGGTCTTTTTTATCTTTTAATAATTAAACTAACCAAATAATGCCTTCCACCAGCTGGAAATTGTCACGACAATATAGTCCCATACTCGACTCAAAAATCCACCTTGATCTATCGCTTGTTTCACTACCAATGGACGTTTATCAATCAATTGATCGTTTAAAAAGAAATTAATTGTCCCTACCACCTGATTTTTTCTTAACGGCGCTTTGAGATAATCAGAGTTCAGGCTATAGGTCGTTTTTAAGTCTTGTTCTCTTCCTTTTGGGATGGTTATCGCTGCATCTTTTTCAGTTCCCAATAAAACCGTAGACCGATTACCATACCATACCTTTTCAGTCGTAAAGGGCTTATCTGCCGTTATAGGAATAACCGTTGTAAAAAAACGAAATCCCCAATTTAGCAGCTTTTCACTTTCGGTAAAACGAATGCGATCACTCCCTGCGCCCAACACCACAGCAATCAATCGCATCGGGCCATTCGTTGCCGATGTGATAAGATTATACCCTGCGCCACTAGTATGACCGGTCTTAACCCCATCCACCTGTAAGTTTTTGCTCCACAATAAACGATTGCGATTAAATTGCTTAATTTTATTGTAAGTAAACACTTTTTCGCCGTGTAATAGATACTCATCCGGTACATCTCTAATTAGAGCCTGGGTTAATATCGCCATATCATGGGCAGTACTGAATTGGCCTTCTGAATCCAAGCCGTGTACGGTCTTAAAATGCGTATTTTTTAATCCTAATGAGGTAACATACTGGTTCATGAGATCGACAAAAACAGTTTGACTACCGGCGACGTAATCCGCCAATGCAATACAAGCATCATTACCAGATTGAATGACAATACCACGATTTAAGTCCAGCACCGAAACCCTATCGCCCGGTTTTAAAAACATTAAAGAAGAGCCGTGTAAAACAGGATTACCTGTTGCCCAAGCATCTTCTCCCACAGTAACCAGATCATTAACACTAATTTTACCTGCTTTAATCGCTTGACCCACCACATAACTAGTCATAATTTTTGTTAAGCTAGCTGGATCTAAACGTTCATCTGGATTGTTGGCTGTTAAAACTTTGCCACTATGATAATCCATTAACACATAAGCTTTTACATCAAGTTGGGGGGTAACCTGCGGTCCATCAGCATAAACATTTATCGGGAAAACAAAAATAAATAATAGACTTAATCCATTTGTCAAACGGTTAATTTTTGTCATCAAGCTCTGTTTCATTATCGATCTCCCGCGCTTTCTGATTAAAATATATTAAGTATGCTACTATAAAGCGCTTATAACGATTAAAGTTAGCTAAAATGCATAAACAATATTGCTATCTTTGATCTGCCACACAAACTGAGGTAGGAAAATAGGTTGTTAACTGTTTCAATAAATAGAATTAAGGCAATATCAAATATTCGCCATAAACCAAAAAACCTACAATCTCGGACAAATAACTGCTCATAGATGGCATAAATAAATAAGCCCAAAACCCTTTATTAACTAATTTTTGGCGTCAAGCATCAATTTTACTGACAGTTTAGATGCCAAATAGATCTTGCAGTAAATTCTCTAATTATAGACTCATTGGCATATTACCAGGATCAGGGTAGTTATATTCGAATCCCAGCTCCCGGCAAATACGGCTGCCATCAATGATTTTGCCAGCAATAGGCATTGATTCAGAAATAAATTCCGGCGGTTGCAAGGCTACCTGTTGCGATGCCGTTGTATAATAAGATGATCTAATTGGATGTTCAGGTGCGCATAAATTATAAATATTGCCACCTTCTGGCCGCAATATTAATAACTTTATTGCAGTGATAATATCATCTTGGTGAATAAGATTAACCGGCTCATTTCCGCCTGTTAATGCTGTTTGGCCCGCTAAAAACCGTCCTGCATGTCGAGCTTCTCCCACTAAACCCGCTAGCCTAAGAATATCTACCGATATATTAGGTAATTGGTGTAACCAATTTTCTACCTCCACCAGCGTTTTACCTACCTCGGTATTAGGGTATAACTCCGCATCTTCATTCAAAGTTCCACTTTGTGCACCATATACTGAGGTTGAACTGGTAAAAATAATACGCGGTATAGTGTAGGAAAGCGCAGTATCAACTAAAAGTTGTACCGCCTTCAAATAGCCGATACCCCCTTCTGCCGTTTTATTTGCCGGTAACATAATAACCAGCACATCCGTAGCATTCATTAACTGCACCAGATCTTCGGCTTCACACTCAATATCTGGCGTAAGTAGTAGCTGGTAACAATCAATACCTGACATTCTTGCTGCATTTACACCATCTGGCGTAGTTTTACTACCAACCACATCCATTCCTGAGCGCATTAACTCAAGTGCCAAGGGTAATCCTAACCAGCCTAATCCAATGATAGCGACCTTCTTCATAAATCTCACCACCTCCGATCAACTTAGTAGTTACATTATACTTACCCTACTTATTAATATAATTCAAAGATCACAATTCTCTAACAATAATTAGTTATAACATAAAGACTACATTGCTGATTGGTAAATCGCGATCAAATCAGTCAAATTCGCCTGAACAGGATTAGTGATACCGGAAGCACTTTTTAATGCTGCTTTTGCTAATTTAGCTAAATCACTATCCTGTACATTCAATCGTCTCAGTCCTGACGGCAGCCCAAGATCACAATTTAGCCGCCTTATTTCAGCAATACAAGCTTCTGCACCACGTTGATCGGTCATATGAGCAATTCGAATCCCCATTGCACCCGCAATATTTTTTAACTTTTTTGCCACTAGCTTCAGATTAAAAGCTTGTACTTGAGGTAACAAAACGGCATTGCAAATTGTGAGTGGTTGATTATAAAAATGGCTCACTTGCCAGGCTAAAGTCTGTACATATCCCTGCGAAGCATTGTTAAAAGCCATACCCGCTAGAAACTGGGCATAAGCAATATTTTCATGAGCCTGTAAATCTAATGAATAATTAACCGCTCGGCGTAGAGCATTACTCAATATTTTGACAGCACTCAACGCACATGCATCAGTAACAGGATTAGCGGCTGTAGAAACATAAGCCTCAATGGCATAAGTTAAAGAGTTCATCCCTAATGCAGCAATGAATTCACTTGATAAACCCAGCATTAATTCCGGCTCAGTTACTGACAATAAGGGCGTAATGCGTGATCCGGCTATAGCCAAATTGATTAATTCATTCTTAGTTTGATCAAGCAGTGGATTAAAATTATCAATATTTGAGGCGGAAGTTGTATTAATGGTAATTAAAGGCCATGGTTTTTTAATATTATCACTAATAAAAATTGATTGATGAGATTGTAAATAAATCATTGCTTTTGCATAATCATAGGCAGCTCCCTCTCCAATTGAAACAATACAATCAATTTGCTGCTGTTCATAACAACCGAGCGACTGTTTTACGATTTCTAATGATGACACCAATTTTGCATCAGTAAAAAGATGACTTTTAATCTTATTATGTAAAAAAACTCTGGTTACTTTTTCAACCAGACCACTGTTCATTAAAAAAGGATCTGTCACTATAAGCACATGCTGATAACCATAATCCTTCATTAAATTTACCACATCGACTAAACATCCCCGGCCAATTTTATTGATAGTAGGAATGCAAAAAGTTGATGGCGGCATAATAATTATCCTTAAACTAAATAAAATAAAACAAATGAACTTATCGTGCTATCAAATAACAACCAAGCTATTTTTTCACAGTTAGAAATAAAAATCGCTTTATCAATCACTAAGTCAATTTACAGTTTTATAGTTTATTTATACTTTTAAACTAAACAGACTGATTTTATTTAATATTTTGGCATTAGTAAGCCATCAAGTAGGGTATCAAGCTTTTGCAAAACAAATAATAAAGGACTAAAAATAGAGAATGGCGAGGTAATTGAGGCTTCTTTTATATATAAATATGTCACTCAGATTAAAAATAAGTAATAAAATGCCTGAAAAAGCATAAAACGCTTTTTCAGGCAATGCCAAAAAATTTTGGCTAACTATCAAGAGAAGATAAATGAATTAATGTTATTTCTTTGAGTGATGGAATTGTGCCTTGGACAATAGGTTAAAAAGCTCGCCAATGCCATAAATTAATAACATAATTCCACCCATTACAATCGGCACCATACAGAGTGCAAAAAGCATACTTTTTAAAATATCCAGCATTAGATAGCCTCAGCAAAATAATAATTCATTCTATTAGTAAGATATAAACCTAATTAAATAGTAAACTTATAAGTTAGATTATTCTATTTATTTTTTATTTTGAAGACTAGCACTAAAAGTTTTCATTTTTTTACACCGATGGTAGGTTTAGTGACAGAAATTACTAAATTTTAAAATATTAATCTCTAGTAGCCGATATTTATTCGAAACAATAGATAAGTCTTTATTCTATTCACACTATTTGCTATAACAAAGGGCAATAAAAACAATATACCTGATAAGCGTGTTTAGGTTAATAAGGCTATTTTTAATAGATATTTTTTAACCTTAAAACTTCATGATTAACTATTTGCTGATGTGCGGCGGTTAAAATTACTCAACTTATATAAAATCTTCCCGTTCGTTCAAACAAGCAGCCCAATTAACGGTTATGAGTTATAAAAGCACCTGGCATGCAATAAACGAAATGAATCAAATCGCTGATAAAACCTTACTGGCTAGTGCTACCGGCGGTAAAGGTGGCGGTGGTACCGTTTTAACTCCCTACAGCGAACGTTTACTACAACGGTATGATTATTAAAACAAATCCAACAAAAAGCCTTTCATGGGTTAAATGAGGAAGATTTACCGTTCGATAGTTTACTGGCGGCAATTTCACGTTTTTCATTGCAAAATAGTGCGCGTAATCAATTCGTTGGTACTTTGAGCGAATATGATAGCCACTCAATTCAGCAAAATATCAAAGTTCAATTAACCAATAGTAACACCATTATAAATGCATCATTAACTAAGCAAAGGATCAAACGATTATAATTAACAGCCGGCAAAGAAGTTTTAATTTTGCGCAAAGCAGCCGCAATAAAATTATTGCCACCACAAACAGTAACAGCGGCAGCCGATAATAGCGTAACAGGAACGGGAGTTGATATTGAAAAAGATGAAAGAAATAGTGAACTGAAAATGAAACTAAAGGATGGATTATCACTTTGCTCTATTATGTCAAATCAAGCAATAGCAGAACAAAAGATAAAAATTGACAGTATGGTAACGGCGGTTTTTGCTGCTAACCAGATTATCGTCACAACATTACAATAATTGCCCATCTTAGCATCAGATTAATTTGATAAAATTTATTTTAACATATAAAAGCTTAATAAAATCAGTCAATAATTAAGCTTTTATAATAAAAATATAAAACAATGAGATTAATATTATACCGATAACAGCAAATTAACTATTTTTGATAGGAGTCAACTAACTTCTGTATTTTCTTTTTGGTGCTAACAAAATTATTATACTTTACCTTGGCACAGAGTAAATCAAGTTTGGTATTAAGTGCCATTGCTAACAGATTTTTTGAATCACTATCCATAATATTCTTATTGATATTCCAATATTTAATATCATCCATAATCATAACGTAATCTTTAATATATTTTTGATATTTAACGGGTTCTGTTTTTTTAAGTAGATTTAAGTGATCAATACATTCGTTGTTTGTTGAGGAAATAATAATTCCATTAAATAATATTCCAGATTTGTTGACTGGCGATTCAACTGCGGCTGTTTGGTTATCAATATTGCTATTTTTTTTAGCGAAACCCGCACATCCGGTCAACAACATAATAGCGAATAATACACTAAACAGATTTTTTTTATTGTACGTCATGTCATTGAATCCTAAAATATTATTTTCTTTTATCTACACGAAATCACAAATACTAAATTAACTGATAAAAGAAGTAAACAACTTTCTTATCTAACGATTAATAAAGCGATCTACCTCTCAGATTAATCACCATGGCTTTGAAATACAAGTTGCCATCCCTGGAGGGTTAACTTCGTCCTGATAACTTTTATTTCAGTCGAAATAGGTTTAATTTTGTTTGCTAATTAGAGTAACAATTTCATTTTTAGCAATCGATAAACCAAGTTAAAAATAATTAAAGCTACTTGTTAACAATTAAATATTTTCTCCATTCTATTATTTATCAATCCTGAATGCATATCCGTATGCATTCAGTTTTTACTAATTGATTTACTTAATTATCGTTACTTTGGTTCAGTATTAGTTATCTGATCAATAATACGGATCTCTCCAGTATTACCATCTAGTTCAAATACCTCCCACCATAAGCCTTCACCTGATGTTGGTATATCATATTGGCTGACTTGGGTACCACCATTTTTGTCTTTTTGGGCAACCACCACCTTGGCATGCGAAGTAGTAATTGCGGGGTCTTTGCTAAAATTATGAACTGCGTAACGATAACGCCCTGGGTTTAACTTTTTAATGGTGATGGTTTCAGGCCCAAAACCCTCTCTCGCATCTATGTCAAGAATTGCACTGCCATCTGGCGCCTTTTTATTACTAAAACTCACATGGAATCGATTGCCAGTATTCGTATCACCCCATAGATGGGAATCTAAATCTTTAGGGGTAGGACCCCATGATAAAATAATACGGGCATAATCATCCCCTAGCTCCGGTGACAAAATAATTTTCTGCAACTGTTTTTCTGGATCATTGATTCCAAGCTCATAATCAACAAAACCTTGCGCTTTGGTTTTGAGGGTATAAGGTTGCTCAATCAGATCTACGATAGTGAATTCTCCTTTGCTATCGCTGCGTGCCTCGTATTTAGCTTTAGAATTGCTATCTGAAGTGTAAAGTTTAATTTCTGCATTAGCGATCCCTTTACCATTTACCGCATTAACAACCGTCCCATTTAAATTAAACTTACGATAAAAATTGACTTTTTTATCTGCGACAATCGCTTCATCATCGCCTTTTTTGGCTGAAACCTGTACGCCAGCTACCGTAACAGTAGTACTGGTCAAGGTGATGCTAGCTTTACCCTCAGCATTAGTTTCACTCTCACCATTATTCGATAAGGTAACGTTATTACCCTTATTCTGTAACCATTTTAGGGTAATATTTGGTACTGGATTATCGTTGGCATCCTTGACCAACGCCGTAAAGGTAAAGTTATCACTGCCATTAGCCACTTTACTGGTATTATCGCCATCCAATGTCACCTGTTTTAATACCGCTGTTTTACTATCAGCTGTCAAAGTGACTTTAGTCTCGATAGCGAACTCTTTGTCATTAACCTTCACTTTAATGGTTGTCACACCAGCAGTTTTTCCTTTCAATTTAGCCGTGTAAATCCCTTTATCATTTTCTTTCACTTTATCGAATTCACTGTTCGCCAGGTTAGTTGTAAATTCAACTTTTTGGCCAGTAATCGGATTATTATTGGCATCCATCAATGTCAGGGTTAAGTTCGAGGTCTTTTCGCCATCAGCAACAATAGTGGTAGGATCGGCGACAAGCTTAGATTTCTCTACGCTTGGATTATCGCTATCTGGCGTTAAAGTCACTGTTACTGCTGCCGGAAAGTTTAACTCCAATTCATTGAATTTAACCGTAATGTTACTATTGCCCGCCTGGGTTCCAGTTAGTTTTGCTGTATAAACACCATTACTTTCCTCGATGATTTCGCTTACTTTGCTGTGTTCTAGGCTGGTATTAAACTTCACTTTTCCCTTATAACCGGTGATTGGATTAGCGTTAATATCGACTAAGCTTAACCTTAAGGTCGCACTATCTTTCCCATTAGCAACAATCGTAAGCGGTGTCGCAGTTAGCTTAGATTTCTCTAAACTTGGCTTACTGCTATCTGCGGTTAAAGTGACTTTAGCGCTATTCTTAATCTGCAATACTGCATCATTAACTTTAACTTCAATAGAGGCTTCACCAGCAGTTGTACCGATTAATTTAGCAGTATAGATCCCCTTTCCTTCATCCTTGATTTCTTTTGCATGACTATTGTTCAGGTTACTGTTGAACTCGACTTTCTGACCTGCTAGCGGATTATCGTTCACATCTAACAATGTCAATCTTAATGTCGAATAGGTTTCACCGTCAGCAACAATCGTTGTCGGCTCAGCTTCTAATTTAGAGTTATTCTCACCCGGTTTGCTGTTATCGGCGGTTAATGTTACTTTAGCGGTATTCTTAATCTGCAATACTGCATCATTAACTATAACGTCAATAGAGGCTTCACCAGCGGTAGTACCGGTTAATTTAGCGGTATAGATCCCCTTCCCTTCGTCCTTGATTTCTTTCACATGACTATTCTTTAAGTTACTGTTGAACTCAACTTTCTGACCAGCGATCGGATTACCATTTACATCTTTCAAAGTTAATTTCAAGGTTGATGCGTCTACACCATTAGCAACAATCATTGCAGGTTCGACTTCTAACTTAGAATGGTCGCCTCCAGGGTGACTACTATCGGCGATTAAGGTTACAGCAGTTTTCTTACCAACCAATAGTTCACCATTAACACCAACACTAATTGTGGCTTGACCGGCTTTTTTACCAACTAAAAGTGCTTCATACACTCCATTACCTTTGTCGGTCACCTTCCCAATCTGGCTACCTGCCAAGTTATGCTCAAACGTTACACCTTGCCCCGCAATTGGATTACCGTTAACGTCTTTCAATTCCAACGTTATTGTTGAAGATATTTTACCATCAGCAACAATACTTGTAGGATTGGCGACTAAATTTGATTTTTCAGCACTCGGTTGAGTACTATCAGCAATCAACGTGACTTTTACCATTTGACTTACATTTAATGATTTACCATTGACTTCAACACCAACAGTAGTTTCTCCCGCTGTCGTTCCGGTCAATTTTGCGGTATAAACGCCGTTACTCTCCTCCGTTACTCCTACTATTTCGCTATTTACCAGACTAGTGTTAAATTTCACTTTATCTTTCAGACCAGGAATGGCATTACCGTTAATATCCTTTAAGGTTAATTTTACCGTTGAAACTGCCTTTCCATTAGCCACAATGCGAGTAGGATTAGCTTCTAGTTTCGATTTATCAGCGCCAAGTTTACTGCTATCCGCAGTCAATGTAATAATAACTGGAGTTACATTTAACACAACATCATTGACTGTAACACCAATAGTAGTTTCTCCTGCCATTGTTCCTGTTAGTTTCGCGCTATAAACACCACTATTTTCCTCTACGATTTCATCAAATTTGCTATTTGCCAAACTGGTACTAAATCGCACCTTAGCTTTATGGCCAGTAATCGGATTACCATTAACATCCTTTAAGGTTAGTTTTACGGTTGAAAAATCCGTTCTATTAGCCACAATGTGGTTAGGATCAGCGGCTAGTTTCGATTTATCGGCGCCAGGTTTTGTACTATCAGCAATCAAAGTGACTTTTGTCGCCTCTTTCATATTTAGTGCGCTACCATTAACTTTAACACCAATCGTTGTTTCGCCAGCCTGAGTACCTGTAAGTGTTGCGCTATAAACGCCTTCACTGGTTTCTTTTGCTGTAGTTATCTGACTATTTGCTAAACTACTAGTAAAATCAATTTGCTGACCGCCAATTAAGTTATCATTAGTATCTTTTAGTACTAAAGTAACAGTGGAAGTAGCCACGCCATTAGCTACAATAGTAGTAGGAACAGCGGTTAATTTGGATTTCTCACCACTTACATTACCACTATCAGCGGCTAAAACGACTATTACAGGACTAACTGTTAACAGCTTACCGGCAACTTCAACACTGATTTCAGTCTTGCCGGCTTTAGTCCCGGTTAATGGTGCAATATATATACCACTACTACTTTCCGTTACCTGACCTATACTACTATTAGCTAACGAGGTATTAAATTTCACTGTTTGGCCAGCAATCAAATTACCATTAACATCCTGCAGCGTCAGTTTCAATGTTGAAACTGACTTACCATTAGCAACAATTCTGTCAGGTTTGGCTTCCAGTTTAGATTTAACTGGGCTTGGGTTTTCACTATCTGCGATTAAAACTACTTTTACGGTCTTATTTTTCAACACTGAACCATTAATTTTAACACCAATGATGCTTTCTCCAGCAGTGGTGCCGGTTAATTCGGCGCTGTAAACACCTTTAGCAGTCTCCTTTATGTTATTAATGTGACTATTAACTAAACTAGTGGTAAAGGTCACTTTATCACCACTAATAGGATTGCCCTGCGGATCCTTCAGTTCAAGTGTTAAGTTAGCTACCGCTTTACCATTAGCAACAATTGTTGCGGGTTGAGCAGTTAATAACGATTTTTCTGCACTTGGACGACCAGTGGCAAAGGTAACCGACTGCTTTTCTTCCTTACCATTAACTTCAGCGGTAATTTCACTTTTACCCGCTTTAGTACTGGTAACGCCAATAATCAGCTCTCCCCGTTGGTTAGTATTCGCGCTTCCACCATTGTCAATTATTGCGCCATCGGTTGCGGTTAGAACAACTGGCATATTCTCGACTGTATTACCATGTTCATCAGTTACTAATGCATACAGCGTATTTTTTTCTTTACCATCGGCTAATGCTTTATCTCTGGTAACCGTTAATTTGGCAATCTGAGCTGAATTTCGATCAGCACTAAACTTGAGCGAGCTATGTTTATAATTACCATTTTCCATCGTTGCGGTGATCTTGCCTTCCCCCGCTACTTTGCTGCTTATATAAATAACTGCTTTTCCTTGGTTATCGGTAGTTGCTGTTATCCCCTTTCCATTGCTAGCACTTTGAGTACCGCTAAACAATGTTACACCCGATTGACCATTGGGTTGTTTTAGACCATCGACGTGGAAAGTAATAACTTGTTGAGGTAATGGTTGCCCATGTTCATTAGTGATGACTGCGGTAGTGGTAAAACGATCCTGATTATTAGCAGGTAAAGTGGCATTAGGCTCGACAATCAAATCATTAACCACATTCTTGGAAGGTTTTACTCGTATTATGGTTGTGGCTCTGTTCGATTCATTGTCATTATTATCTATCCCCACCGCACTGATTTGATATTCTTGCGCAGCATTACTCTGTGTCTTATAAACATAAGCCGGCAAAATAATTTCCAATTGGGTTGGTGAAATAATCTGATAACTACCACCATTGGCAATAAAATTAGGCGAGACTGTCCAGTTGATTTTTTTCAAACCATATTTGGTTTTATTGATGGTAGCAGGAATAATCAACGTTTCTTTTGCTTCCGCTCGCATTTCAGCGGGCAAAGAAATATTAATTAATTCTTGTTTGCGATATTGCATAACAATATCATAATTTCGATCGACAAAATCATACTTATTGCCAACCAAACTACGCATAACATCAACCGCATCAGGATCTAACTGTTGTGACAAAGGCACACCAAAGCGATAAATAATATCCATACCAACCATAGTGTCATTACGATCACCGGCCGCATGCTCCCCTTTCAAGGTTATTAATGGTATGGGTGTGTAATTTATGCCTAATGTTAATGCATAAGGATCGTCTTTTAATTTATCGGGATCGACACCGGTACCAAGATGAACACCTTTGCCAAAATATTTTTCATATTTAATACTACCACCCAATTTAGGGTAAGTCGGTAAATAGGCTTCTGCACGAACATCAAAGCCGGTTGCTGGACGCTCATCATAATCATCCATTATAAATATCTTTGATTGGTGCCAATCAGTTAAGCCAAAATAGCCATTAGCCGCTAATTTTAGATAATCTGTCCAAGCTTCACCGCCTAGACCTAAGCGGGCATTACCTCCGGTGTAATCATAGTCATAGAAAGTATTAATGCCATACATCCAATCGCCCCAATATTGGCGATAACCTAACCCCAAATTTAGAGTATTTCTATCTTTATTTGTTCTTAAACCTAATTGGGTAAAAAGCAGACTATTTATACTATCTATAACAGGTAATAAAAAATCACCAGTAAATGTTCTATCGCTGCTGATAGAAACACGAGCGCTACCATACTGAGTTAACCAATCATTTAGTCGCTGGTTAACTAATCCTTCAGCAATATTTTTTGCATAACCGATAGAAGCATCAATTGCATTTCTATTGGCTAAAATATTACCAACTTGGCTGGCAATGGAAGCTAAAGCTTGATCTGTATTGTCTTCAGTGGGGGCTTCAGTTCCACCTAAATTAGGTAAAATAGGATTAATTGTCTCGGCACTATTAGCCTTAATTTCAAGGCTGGGTGGCATTTCTAACGGATAATGTCCTGAACTTAAGCGTTCAGAAGGAAATAGAGAGATTTCACCCTGAGATAATGATGCGACACTATCTTTCGTAACGTTATCATTACTCTCTTTGGCATCATTCATTAAGGATTGAATCCCTGAGATAGTATCAGCCATCTCAGCATTTTCGACTGCATTTGCTATTGATATAGAAGAGAAAAATAAGGGGAAAAATAATTGTATTAAAAGCAGCCCGTGCGCGATTATTTTCCTTCCATTGGATGAAAAAGGCGTCATAATTAATTTACTCTAACAAGTACATTCATAGTAAGAAACCACCTTCAATTAATTAAAGGTGGTAGAACAACAATAATATTTAAATACTTGATAACGCTTTAACTTTTTCTTTTACGCTTTGAAAACCAGAGAATTGAACTTTTGAGCATAGCGTGTCTAATTTAGTGCTCAAGGTCATAGATAATAATTCTTTTGAATCTTTATCCATAATATTCTTATTAACATTTAAAAACGTATAATCTCTGCTGATTTTATTATAATCATTAGAATATTGTTGGTATTTACCACCATTAGCTTCTTTTAAAAAATTAAAACGATCAACACATTCATTATTTGACGAGGCAATAGTAATACCATCAAATAACATACCTTTTTTTTCTATATAATTTCGCGCAGGAATACTACTTTGATTGTTGACAATAGGCGCGCCGTTTTTATTAGTTTGACTCGCTGTCTTATCATTTACTTTATTATTCATCTTTTTTGACACAGGTACAGAACAAGCATTTAATAAAAACATAGCACCAAATACTAAAGCGCACTTTTGGAAATTAACATTCATAACAAAGCCTTTATTCAATTACGTAGCTAATTAACAAGCTCCATTAAGGAGCCATTTCGAGTGATCCAAACTAATAATTCAGTACTACACAACATCATAAAAATGATAGAAAAAAGTAGTACTAGTTTTTTAATAAAAAAAGATAATCGTTTCGACATATAAAAGTGAATTCTTAAAATTTTATTAATAATAAAGTAAAGTAAAAATGCTCACTTTTAATAAAGTAAAATATTGAATAACTATTAGTCATAGATAAACTATATTTATAAATAATTTGATAGCGGTTAAATTATATTCAAATATAAATTATTTAAAATTTTCAACAACACGTATTCTCATCAAATAGATGATTAGATTAAAGTATGAACTAAAACAAAAAAACAAGAATAAATTCTATAAGTTAAGCTTGTAGTGAGTGAAATGATATATATAAATATTAAAACGGCAAATCGTTTTAATCGATCATAAGTCAAATATCAATAGATAAAAACTATCAATCTTTAACTTACGATCGTTTTTCCCAATGAATTAAATTAATAAAAATCAATAAGATATAAAAAATGAAAACATTTAGATACATATTTAATTATAGTTTAACTATACAGAGATTACAAAATTACATATTATTCGTTTTAAAACTAATATAGAAAATAAAATT
Source organism: Arsenophonus nasoniae (assembly GCF_004768525.1). Classification (NCBI taxonomy): domain Bacteria; kingdom Pseudomonadati; phylum Pseudomonadota; class Gammaproteobacteria; order Enterobacterales; family Morganellaceae; genus Arsenophonus; species Arsenophonus nasoniae. The sequence continues at coordinate 1,199,267 of NZ_CP038613.1, read as the reverse complement.
AAATGATATTGCAAAATAAATCATTATGAATACAACTAAATAAAAACAACTTAATAACAAATTACTTTGAATATTCTCAATAACTACCAGGTATTGAATAAGGTACTTTACAAGCTATAAATTAATAATCACTAAACGAATATTTTATTTAATCGATTTGGAAAGATACTTAATATATGGAAATATAACATACTGATTGGTATTTTTAATATACTAATTGTCTTATTCTATTTTGTGCCTGAAACTAACGGAAAAGTTTCTCTTATAAAAGGAAAATTGGAGCCATAAGGCTCCATTTTTTTAATCTGTTGTTACAAATATAAATATACACACATGATTTTAAAATAGTTATATAATATTGCTAAAATCTATTATTAATGATTTATTTACATCTCTATTCTATCTATTGTCTGTCAGATTAAATATTTAATTTCTCCAATCTCAGTTTTTATTAATTTATCACATAAATAATTAACATAAATTTCACTTATTTTACTGAAAAGTTTATTTTAGCAAATAATTCATTATCTTTAGCGCTTAGTATTTTGTTGTCATAGATAAAACCAATTTCAATAATAGGCAAACTCAATATCAAAACGCTCCTATTATTTGTCATATCGGTTCAACTCTATTTTTAAGTAACAAATTTATCTGGCTAACGCTATTTTAATATTACTACACTTAAATAATACTTATTTATATAAACAAAAAAAGACTATTTTTTGCGCGTTTTAGCAACCACTTGAATGCTAGGCTGGTTAGATTCGGGTAGATCTTGGTCAACAATTTCAAAACGAAAACAGTTATATTTGGTATTCAGTTTCATGGATAATATAATAATTCAGATCGATTTTAATGAATGTATCAATAGGAGTTTAAACTATGGCAGTAACTAAGCTGGTTCTTGTAAGACACGGCGAAAGCGAATGGAATAAAGAAAACCGGTTCACTGGCTGGACTGATGTTGAACTTTCCGATAAGGGTCGCGAAGAAGCAACAGAGGCAGGCCAGCTATTAAAAAAAGAAGGTTTTGTTTTTGACTATGCTTATACATCTGTTTTAAAACGTGCCATTCATACATTGTGGAACATTTTAGATCAAATAGATCAACAGTGGCTTCCCGTTGAAAAAAATTGGCGGCTTAATGAACGTCATTATGGTGCGCTACAAGGTTTAGATAAAGCAGAAACAGCAGCAAAATATGGTGACGATCAAGTTAAATTATGGCGTCGTGGCTTTAAAATTACACCACCAGAATTAACCAAAGATGACTCTCGTTACCCTGGCAATGATCCTCGTTATGCAAATTTGCAACCCTCAGAGCTCCCTGTCACTGAAAGTCTTGCTACCACAATTGAACGTGTTGTCCCTTATTGGCAAGAGGTGATTGAACCTAGAGTTAAAAAAGGTGAAAAAGTCATTATTGCTGCTCACGGTAATTCATTGCGGGCATTAGTTAAACATCTGGATAAGATGAGTGAAGACGAGATCCTTGAACTTAATATTCCAACCGCTGTGCCACTGGTCTATGAATTTGATGAAAATATGCAACCTATTAGGCACTACTATCTTGGTGATCAAGCTGAGATAGCCGCTAAAGCGGCCGCTGTTGCTAATCAAGGTAAAGCAAAATAATTAAATTGCATTTATAAGTATAAGGCCACTTTGTGGCCTTATTAATTATGAATTTAGATGCGCTTTTTACGACGTATTCGTACAGCTTCAGCTAAACGATTTAATAATTTTTCACTATCTTGCCAACCAATACAAGCGTCTGTCACACTTTTACCATACGCTAACGGTTTATTTATACTTATATCTTGATTTCCTTCAACAAGATGACTTTCAACCATTACTCCAATGATTGCTTTTTCACCATGACGTATTTGATTAGCAACTTCTTCAGCCACTTCAAGCTGTTTTTTATATTGTTTACAGCTATTTGCATGACTAAAATCAATCATAATTTGGGCTGTTAAGCCTGATTTTTGCAAACTTTCTTTAACGGCCTGTATATCTGATTCACTATAGTTAGGCTTTTTACCGCCACGCAAAATAATATGGCAATCGAGATTACCGCTAGTATTTACAATTGCTGAGTGACCCCATTTAGTAACCGATAAAAAACAGTGAGTCGCTTTAGCCGCATTAATTGCATCGATAGCCACTTTTATTGTTCCATCGGTACCATTTTTAAAGCCTACCGGGCAAGAGAGACCGGATGCTAATTCACGATGAACTTGAGATTCCGTAGTCCGAGCACCAATCGCTCCCCAACTGGTAAGATCAGCCACATATTGAGGCGTAATCATATCAAGAAATTCACCCGCTGTCGGTAAGCCTAAATTATTAATGGTTACCAATAAATTACGTGCAATACGCAATCCTTCATTAATATCAAAACTGTTATCCATATAAGGATCATTAATTAAACCTTTCCAGCCAACAGTCGTACGTGGTTTTTCAAAATAAACACGCATAACAATTTCTAGATCATCTTTCAACTCATCGTGAATTCTTTTTAGTCGTTGTGCATATTCAATCGCAGCTTTTGGATCATGAATTGAACATGGACCAATAACAACCAAAAGCCTGTCATCCTTACCAGTTAGAATTTGATGTATTGATTCACGCGCTGTTTGAACTGTCAAAGCGGCTTTATCGGTTGCCGGAAATTTTTCTAGTAATGCAACTGGAGGCAATAACTCTTTTATCTGTTTAATTCTAATGTCATCATTCTTATAAGTCATCTTTTCTGCTCAATGTATCGCTTGTTGGACAATATATTCTCTAAAAATAAATAAAAGATGAACTCAATTTAACCTCTAGGGATATAAGAGTAAATATGTTCTCATATTTATAATATAAATATTTAATAACAATATATAATACAATATAAAATTTTTAAGCCTAAATTTTAAATATATTATACGGTTATACTAAGATAAGTAACAATTAACCGGCTAAAAATATCGAACCATTTTCTTTAGCTGATCGACGCCAAAGTCGAAAACCATTGATTGAAATACCGAGTAACATCAAATATTCGAATGACATCGCTAAAACACCTTGCAAGTAAAAAATAACAACACTAATAATATTGATAATAATCCACAGTAACCAGTTTTCAGCATATTTTCGTGTCATTAATACCATAGCAATAATGGATAGTACCATCATTGTTGAATCCCAAAAAGGAAATGCATCGGGCTCTATTTGTACCGGTTCAATATGAAAACCTAATAAATGTGCGATGTCCCAAGTAACATGGGCAAGAAAAATAAATACTTTATCAATGTTAAAACTTAATAGCAGCGTTGAAATAATAGCGATAAATAAAGTTATCACGACTTTCGAAAAACTCATCCAGCGGATTTTAAGTCTTACTTCATGATAAGCATCTACTCGACTCCAAGCGTACCAACCATATGTATTTGCTGCGAAAAAGAAAATTTGTAACAACAAGCTAGCATACAATTGAATTTGAAAAAAAATAACAGCAAATAATGTAACGTTTATTAGACCAAAAAAATAATTAATAATTTTTTCTTGGCTAGCAAGCCAAATGCATAAAAATCCAGCTATCGTGGCCACGGCTTCAATATAAGATAAATTATAACCATTGCTGCCAAGAGCAATATGTACCATAGTATTACTAGTATTGAAAAACTCCATTCCTATTACCCTATTAACACTTATAATTCAGCGACTTAATATTAGCAGCAAACGACAACATTCGCTCCAAAGGCTTAAATGCTCTCTCCCTTAATTCATCATTAATAAAGATTTCATGTAATTCACCTTCTTTTTTTAATCCTTGTTCAATAGTTTTTAAGCTATTCATTGCCATCCAAGGACAATGTGCACAAGTACGACAGAACGCACTTTCACCTGCCGTTGGCGCAATATAAAATGATTTGTCTGGACATGCTTGCTGCATTTTATAAAAAATACCTTTCTCCGTTGCCACAATTATTTGCTGATTAGACAAATTTTGTGCAGCTTGAATCAATTGACCGGTTGAGCCAACTACATCCGCAAAATCGACAACAGCTGCTGGGGATTCTGGATGCGCTAATATTGCCGCATCAGGATACAACATTTTCATTTTCTTCAAGGCTTGAATTTTGAATTCATCATGTACAATACAAGTAGCTTGCCAGCAAAGGATATCTGCCCCGGTTTTTCTTTGTACATAATTACCTAAATGTCGATCCGGCGCCCAGATAATTTTTTGTCCTTGACTATCTAAATAGTCAATTAATTCAACTGCAATACTGGAAGTTACAACCCAGTCAGCTCTAGCCTTAACAGCGGCAGAAGTATTTGCATAAACAACCACTGTTCGCTCTGAATGTTGATCACAAAATTCTGCAAACGGCTTTGCGGGACACCCTAAGTCTAACGAGCACTCCGCTTTCAATGTTGGCATTAATATTTTTTTTTCAGGATTTAAGATCTTGGCCGTTTCTCCCATAAATCTAACTCCAGCAACAACTAAAGTCGATGCGGGATGTAGTGAGCCAAAACGTGCCATTTCCAGTGAATCAGCTACACAACCACCGGTTTCTTCGGCTAGAGCTTGAACGTCAGGATCAGTATAATAATGCGCGACTATAACCGCATTTCTCTTTTCCAACAATAGCTTAATAGATTGTTTACAATGTTTTTTTTCACTAGCCGTCAAAGGTGTTAATTTAGTAGGAAATGGATAACTGGCTAAATTGAAATCAATAAAATTAGACATTTTTCACTCACTTGTTTAGTATTTATATTCAAAATAATCATTTTTAGCAAAAAAAACTATTTATTCGCTTATTTTGTTTCCTATGCTAAACAAGATAATCAATATTTAAAATTTTGTCGCTTAATTTTTTACTATAAAATTGCAATAGATAACCGATTTATCCATTTGGTAAAAACCAATACTCTTTTTCAACCACATTCAGTATTCAAATAATATGAAATTAGCTTTTGGCTGAAATAGTAGGAATATGTTTAGATGGTGGGTCGTACAGGATTACTCGGCCTACGGCCTCACCCTGCGGGTCGTTGTGCTTTGCACAACGCTGTCTCGCTACGCTCGGCTCGAACCTACACAGCTTCTCATCCTGTACTCTCATTGCAATATATTATTTTAGTGGCTTTAGAAAGTATGAAGAGATCTTTAGATGGTGGGTCGTACAGGATTACTCGGCCTACGGCCTCGCCCTGCGGGTCGTTGTGCTTTGCACAACGCTGTCTCGCTACGCTCGGCTCGAACCTACAAAGCTTCTCATCCTGTACTCTTATTGCAATATATTATTTTAGTGGCTTTAGAAAGTATGAAGAAATCTTTAGATGGTGGGTCGTACAGGATTACTCGGCCTACGGCCTCACCCTGCGGGTCGTTGTGCTTTGCACAACGCTGTCTCGCTACGCTCGGCTCGAACCTACACAGCTTCTCATCCTGTACTCTCATTGCAATATATTATTTTAGTGGCTTTAGAAAGTATGAAGAAATCTTTAGATGGTGGGTCGTACAGGATTACTCGGCCTACGGCCTCGCCCTGCGGGTCGTTGTGCTTTGCACAACGCTGTCTCGCTACGCTCGGCTCGAACCTGCACAGCTTCTCATCCTGTACTCTTATTGCAATATATTATTTTAGTTTCTTTGAAAAGTAATAAGCGATCTTTAGATGGTGGGTCGTACAGGATTACTCGGCCTACGGCCTCGCCCTGCGGGTCGTTGTGCTTTGCACAACGCTGTCTCGCTACGCTCGGCTCGAACCTGCACAGCTTCTCATCCTGTACTCTTATTGCAATATATTATTTTAGTTTCTTTGAAAAGTAATAAGCGATCTTTAGATGGTGGGTCGTACAGGATTCGAACCTGTGACCAATTGATTAAAAGTCAACTGCTCTACCGACTGAGCTAACGACCCATCTGAAGTTACCTGAGGTGATGGCGGTGTATATTACTTATTTTTACTAAGGGTGCAATTGTTTTTTTACTGAATGAATTTAAATGCTTATTAATCACACAATTATCCCCGAAATAAACAGCAGTATACACTTCGGGGTTATTCATTAGAGTGATGCTAATTTTTTTTCTGCCAATTGCGCACTCGGACTGCCAGGATACGCTTTAATCACTTGTTGATAAACAACACGTGCTTTATCACTTTGCCCTTTTTCTTGCATCAATAACCCTACTTTATAAAGGGATTCTGCCCCTTTAGGTGAATTAGGGTAGTTTTTAACAACGGTAGCAAAATAAAAAGCCGCATCATCTTTATTTCCCTGATTATAATTTAACTGTCCAAGCCAATAATTAGCATTGGGCTGAAGATTAGATTTAGGGTAAGTTTTGATAAAATGCTGAAAAGAACTAATTGCCTGCGCAATTTGCTGTTTAGATTTACTCTTAATAGCAAGTGCAACTGCCGTATCATAGTCAGCCTTTTCACTCGCTGGTTTAGCTGTAGTAACAGCATTACTGCTATTATTACTGTCAGCATTAGCCTTCACCTTATTTGCACCTGTGGTCAATGAGTCCAACTGCATATAAAGATCTTTTTGTCGCTCAATAACTTGACTTAATTGATATTGGTTTTCTTGAATTTGGCCACGTAAGCTATCAATGTCCCGCTGCGCATCCGATAACTGCTGCTGAATTTGATATAATAATTGCCCTTGAGAATTAACCGCAGTCTCAATTTGAAGAAGACGATCACTGGTAGAGCCTGAGCCGACATTAATGATTGGCGCTTGGGCAATAGCGACTGCTGGAGCCGCTACGCCAACCAATAACGACAGAGTCAAATAAAGATGTCTGAAGTTACTGTTCATGTAATACTCTTAATATGCCAGTACCGCACGACGATTTTTAGCATATGCTGATTCGTCGTGACCTAGTACAGCCGGTTTTTCCTTACCATAAGACACGATAGCAATTTGCTCACCGTTGACGCCCTTGCTCTGCAAATACATTTTTACCGCATTAGCACGACGCTCACCAAGTGCAATATTATACTCTGGTGTACCCTTTTCATCTGCATGTCCTTCAACAGTAATCTTAACTGAAGGGTTACCACGCAGGAAAGTTGCATGTTGATCCAACAGTTGTGCATATTCTGGGGTGACATCGTACTTATCGAAACCAAAGTAAACAATGTTGTTACTTTGCAATTCTTGCATCTGCTGATGAGCTAATTGCTCCGCAGACAAGCTAGCGTTACTATCTGCTACATTGTTTTCAGTACCTGTCTTGTCATTGCCTTTTTTTGAGCTACATGCTGCAACGGCTAGCATAGGTAACGCTAACATTAGCCCTTTAAGCACTTTATTCAATTGCATCTTGTTCGATCCTTTAATAGTTATTACATACTTATTATTATGCATCACAAATACGGTGACCAGGCAGGAAATTTAACCTGTCCATCAGTCGCCGGCAGACGCGCTTTGAAACGCCCATCCGTTGATACCAATTGTAATACAGTCCCTAACCCTTGTGAGGAGCTATAAATTACCATAGTACCATTAGGTGCAATACTCGGCGTTTCATCTAGAAACGTATCCGTCAAATATTCAACGTTACCCGTTGCCAGATCCTGTTTAGCAATGTGCTGTTTACCATCACTCGAATTGACCATTACCATAAACTTACCGTCAGGGCTGACGCTTGCATCCTGGTTTTGTTTGCCTTCCCAAGTAATACGCTCTGGCACACCACCATTAATATTCAGTTTGTATATCTGTGGACGCCCAGCTTGATCAGAAGTATAAATAAGTGTCTGATTATCTGGCATCCAATTTGGTTCAGTATTGTTACTGCGACCATCTGTTATCTGGCGAGTTTGACCACTGGCCAAATCCATTACATACAGATTTAAACTGCCGCTTTTTGACAGAACAAAAGCCAGCTTGGTTCCATCAGGGGAAAAGGTAGGTGCGCCATTATGCCGCGGGAAAGACGCAATTTGGCGGACTTCACCCGTTGCTAACGTTTGTATAACCAACGCAGAACTACCGCTTTCAAAAGTTACATAAGCTAATTTTTCACCATCAGCTGACCAGGCTGGAGACATAAGGGGTTCGGGCGAGCGGTGGACAGTAAATTGATTATAGCCATCATAATCGGATACCCTTAATTCATAAGGAAACTTTCCACCATTGGTTTTCACTACATAAGCGATACGGGTACGAAATGCACCGCGGATACCGGTTAATTTGGCAAACACTTCGTCACTAATAGTATGTGCCGCATAGCGTAACCATTTTGCCGCCACTTTCAATTGATTTTGCGTTAATACGGCGCCAGGAGAATTCACCACATCAACCAATTGATAACTAATAATATACTGACCATCAGCAGCAGGTTGTACCTGGCCAACAACAACCGCATTAATGCCTAATGCCGTCCAAACATTGGGGGTGACTTCCGATGCGGTGGTTGGTTGTTGAGGCATATGGCTGGGATCAATAGGATTAAATTTACCGCTATTTCGTAAATCAGCCGCAACAATTTGTCCTACATTGTCGGGTAAAGTACCCGTTCCGGTCCATTTAAAAGGTACAATAGCAATAGGCTGTGCAGTATTGATACCTTGAGTAATTTCAATACGAATTTCTGCCTGAGCATATGCCGCCCATAGTATTAGAAAACCTAATAATAATTTAAATGCCTGCTTCATTTTTTCTCCCTTATCACGTATTCACGTCCGTAATAATTAGCTTAAATATTAACAAAGGTGAATACACAAAACCAGATAACTGAAAAACTTTTGTTAATTTTCCTAACCTTATGCTATTCATAACACTCATTTACTAAGGTTTGAAGACTAAAGTACTTCCCTGTTCATTAAATGCATCATAAATACTACGACTAGGCGGTTTAGGCATTATCGCTGTCTTGGCTGCACGTATCGCTGCGTCGCAGAGTGATTGATCATTTGCTGCGCTACTTTTAGCTGCAATACTAATTAACATGCCGTCAGGAGCAAGTTTTATGCTTAATTCGCATGTTTTGCCACGATAAATATCAGCATTATAAAATTTGCTCTGAATCGCGGCTTGGATCTTGCTCTGATAATTAGCCACGTCTGAACTGGATGCTCCACTTTTTCTATTTCCTCCTTCACCCGCCGCCGCTGCACCTCCGGTTTGCTGAGTAGGCTGTTGAGCAGTTAATCCACCAAGCAGATCTTCAACCGCAGCAGCCTGTTTGGCTGCATCGGCTTTTTTCTTGGCAGCTAGCGCCTTAGCGGCTTTTTCAGCTTTTTCTTTGGCCTCTGCTTGGGCTTTAACCTTGGCTATTTCAGCTTCTTTTTTAGCTTGCGCTTCTGCTTTTGCTTTTGCCTCTGCCTGCTCTTTTAGTAGCCGTTCTTGTTCTGCTTTAGCTTTAGCGGCAGCCTCTTCAGCAATTTTCTGCTGTTCTTTGGCATTTTTAGCCGCTTCTTCTGCTTGTTTGCGTTGTTGCTCGGCCTCTCGTTCTATTTTAATACGCTCCTCTTCAACCATTTTTAAGCGTTTTTGTTGTTCTTCCTGCTGTTTTTGTAGTTCTTCTTCTTGTTGTTGCAGACGTTTCTTACGCTCAGCATCGGCTTGTTTGGCACTAGTTTGCTGCCGTTGCAGTTGGTTATACTGTTCTATTACGGCACCGGGATCAACCATAATAGCATCAACTACTTCACCACCTTGACCGCCACCACCAAGTTTAATAATTTCATTCAATGAACCCAAAATAATAAAACTAAATAGTAAAACGTGAAGTATTATAGAGAGTACGACAGAGCGACTCAGTTTATTTTTTTGCTCTTTTGTCTTTCCCACAACAGATTTCCAAACCAGTAATTATGCAATTACATTAAATAGGCTGAGTCATAAAGCCAACCGATTTAATGCCAGCTTGATGAAGTATATTTAGCGCTTTAATAACTTCTTCATAAGGTACATCTTTAGCGCCGCCAATTAAAAAAATGGCCTGCGGATTTTTTACCAATGCGGCTTTTGTTATTGCCGCAATCTGTTCTGGCGGTAAAAGCTCTTCTCGATGACCATCAATAATGACACTGTATTGCCCTACGCCAGAAACTTCAATAATAATGGGTGGATTATCACTACCTGACACAATTTCTGATTGTGCCGCATCGGGTAATTCTACTTTCACACTTTGCGAAATAATCGGAGCCGTTGCCATAAAGATCAATAACAATACTAACAGTACATCCAATAAAGGAACGATGTTAATTTCAGATTTCAGTTCACGTTTATGTCGAGTCCGTGCCATCTCTCTGTTCTCCGCATTTATTGCTTTTCAGAAGCAAAAGCTTGACGATGCAAAATAGCTAAGAATTCTTCCATAAAATTGTCATAACTTTGTTCCAGTTTATTGACTCGCTGATTTAGTCGGTTATAAGCCATTACAGCTGGAATAGCGGCAAACAAGCCGATTGCCGTTGCAATTAATGCTTCAGCAATACCCGGAGCAACCATTTGTAATGTTGCCTGTTTAACCGAACCTAACGCGATGAAAGCATGCATAATTCCCCAAACGGTACCAAATAATCCAATATAAGGACTGATTGATCCTACCGTACCTAAAAAGGGAATATGTGCCTCCAATGATTCTAACTCACGATTCATTGATATTCGCATCGCTCTAGAGGCACCGTTCATCACGGCTTCAGGGGTATGAAGATTAGCTTGGCGTAAACGAGCAAATTCTTTAAAACCAGAATAGAAAATCTGTTCTGAACCGGTTAATGAATCACGCCGAGCCTGACATTCTTTATAGAGACGTGATAGCTCAATACCAGACCAAAAACGATCCTCAAATGCTTCCGTTTCTCGAGTTGCTGCATTTAAAATTTTGCTTCGTTGAATAATAATGGCCCAAGAAGCAATAGAGAATCCTATTAGGATCAACATAATTAGTTGAACCAAAAAACTCGCTTTAAGGAATAAATCTAAGATATTCATGTCAGTCACTGCTTAAACTCCGCGACAATAGACTCAGGAAGCCGGGTAGGCTTCATTTTAGATGTATCAATAGAAACAATAATTATTTCTGCTGTGCAAATTTCTTTTCTTTGTTGATTAATTAATCGGTGCAGAAAAGTCAATGATGTATGTTGAACATGGGTAATTTTTGTCTCAACGGTCAATAAATCATCCAATTTAGCGGGGTATAAATAGTCAATTGTCATTTTACGTACGACAAAAGCTAAATTTTCTTCTCGTAATTTCTGCTGTTCAAATCCTTTTTCTCGCAACATTTCCGTTCTAGCACGCTCGAAAAAATGTGCATAACGTGCATGATAAACTATACCTCCCGCATCTGTATCCTCGTAATAAACACGGATAGGCCAGCAAAACAGCATATTTTTACTCCCCTTGCTATCAATAAATTACCCCTCACTATACTTAAGTGAATCATCTATTGGAATGATTTATAAATAAAGTTACAAAAAAATAGTGAAATATAAACTTATTTTAAAAAATGAAACTCACTCGCAAGAAATAAAATAATCCGCCAGCCAGAATCAAAACAGCAGGTAATGGATAAAAAAAATAACGCCAAAACGCTTTTTTAGGTAAAAACCCAATACCAAAAATTATTCCACTACAGGTTGCCCAAATTAGCAATAATCCCTGCCATGTAGCAAGAGAACTGGTATTTGAGGCAAATAATGTTGGATCCCAGAGAACACAAAAAGCCATGGCAAATGCCATAAAGAGAATAAGGATCCGAAACGGACCCTTATTCATTAATCTGTAGATTTTATCTACCATTATCATTCACCAGTATGGTTAGCTTTGTTAGCCGCATTAGCTTCAACCTGCTCAATAGCCAGAGCTGCAATGACAGCGAAACTACAAGCAAGTAGCGTTCCTAAAATCCAAGCAAAATACCACATGCTATTCGCTCCTTAATATAATGAATGCTTGTTATTTTCAATATGCATTTTGTCAATGCGACCAAACATTTTGTAATAACACCAAATTGTATATGCCAGTATTATTGGCACAAAAATGATAGCAACAACTGTCATCACTTGTAATGTAAATAAGCTTGAAGTGGCATCCCAAATCGTCAAACTGGCATTAGGCTGTATACTGGAAGGCATAATGAATGGGAACATACTAATGCCGAAAGTTAAAATGATACATGCAATGGTCAGTGATGAAAATAAAAATGCCCAGCCGGCTTTATTAAGTTTGGTACCTAAGATAGTCAATATTGGAAAAATTAAGCCCAGTACAGGTAATGCCCATAAGCTGGGATGATGATTAAAATTAACCAACCATGCCCCTGCTTCTCTTGCTACTTCTTTATGTAGCGGATTAGAAACAGCATAGGTATCAATGCTACTTTTAATCGCATAACCATCAATCCCATATATCAACCAAAAGCCAGCACCTGCAAAAGTGATTAAGGTTAAAAAAGCGGTGAGATAAGTGATATTACGTGAACGTAAATGTAATTCACCTAGCGTGCGCATTTGAAGATAAGTCGCGCCTTGGGTAATTATCATCATTATAGAAATAATGCCCGCTAATAAACCATAGGGATTGAGTAAGCCCAAGAAAGAACCAGTATAATTCAAATACAATTGGTCATTGACTGCAAAAGGAACACCCTGTAACAAATTGCCAAAAGCAACACCAATGATCAGCGGAGGAACAAAGCTACCAATAAATATGCCACGATCCCACATATTACGCCATTTGGCGTTCTCAAGCTTTGAACGATAGTCAAACCCTACTGGTCTGAAAAATAGTGACGCCAAGACTAATATCATGGCAACATAAAAACCGGAGAATGCTGCTGCATAAACCATCGGCCAAGCCGCAAATAGGGCTCCACCCGCAGTCACTAGCCAAACCTGATTACCATCCCAATGCGGTGCAATTGAATTGATCATGATGCGACGTTCAGTATCTGTTTTTCCCATAAAGGGTAATAAGATACCAACCCCCATATCAAAACCATCAGTCACGGCAAAACCGATCAGCAACACACCAATCAGTAGCCACCAGATAAATCTTAGAACTTCATAATCAAACATGAATGGACTCCTGTTTACTAAGCGTCTTGGGCTGAAATATTTTGTTGCTCATAATGATAACGACCTGTTTTAAGGCTACTCGGCCCTTTACGTGCAAATTTGAACATTAAGAACAATTCAATAACCAAGAACAAAGTATACAGACCACATATTAGCGCCATCGAAAAAATTAGATCTGCACTGCTTAATGATGAATGCGCAACCGCTGTCGGTAAAATTTCACCAATTGCCCACGGTTGGCGGCCATATTCAGCAACAAACCAACCGGATTCAACGGCAATCCATGGTAACGGAATACCAAACATAGCTAACCGCAAAAGCCATTTTTTTTCGCCAATACGGTTACGAATAACAGACCAAAATGATAAGCCAAAAATAAGTAACATTAGGAAGCCACAAGCGACCATAATGCGAAACGCCCAGAATAGCGGTCCAACTTTAGGAATACTATCTTTGGCTGCCGCTTTAATATGTTCTTCGCTGGCATCAACAACATTAGGTGTATAGCGTTTTAACAATAATCCATAACCAAGATCTTTTTTATTTGTATTGAATGCTTTTCGTATAGCAGGATCGTTATCACCAGCCTGTAATCGTTTTAACAGGGCATAGGCTTTTATACCATTACGGATACGAACTTCATGTTGCGCCATTAAATCTTTTAAACCTAAAACCGGCGTATCGATAGAACGGGTGGTAATAATTCCCATTAACCATGGAATTTCCACTGCGAATTCGTTTTTCATTTTTTCGCTATTAGGTATAGCAATAAGATTAAATGAGGCCGGCGGTGGTTGGGTTTCCCATTCAGCTTCAATAGCGGCTAACTTGGTCTTCTGTACATCACCCATTTCATAGCCCGACTCATCACCCAACACTATAACTGACAATACTGAGGCGATACCAAAACTTGCTGCTATCGCGAAAGAACGTTTAGCAAAGGGTCGATCACGACCTCTGAGTAAGTAATAAGCACTAATGCCTAAGACGAACATGGCACCCGTACAATAACCTGCGGCAACGGTATGAACAAATTTAACTTGTGCCACGGGATTTAAAACTAATTCTGAAAAACTGAGTATTTCCATCCGCATAGTTTCAAAGTTAAAATCAGAAGCAATCGGGTTTTGCATCCAACCATTAGCAACTAAGATCCATAGCGCAGAAAAATTAGAACCCAGCGCAACCAGCCATGTACTAGCTAAATGTTGGGTTTTACTTAAACGATCCCAGCCAAAAAGAAATAAACCAAAAAATGTTGACTCCAGGAAGAACGCCATTAATCCTTCAATTGCCAATGGCACACCAAAAATATCACCAACATAATGGGAATAGTATGACCAGTTAGTTCCGAATTGGAATTCCATGGTCAAACCGGTTGCAACACCTAAGGCAAAGTTAATAGCAAATAACTTACCCCAGAATTTGGTCATATCTTTATATATCTGTTTACCTGAAATAACATATACCGTTTCCATTATGGCTAGTAAAAATGACATACCAAGTGTTAATGGCACAAACAGGAAATGATACATTGCAGTTAAGGCAAACTGTAAACGGGACAGTTCGACAATATCAAACATCTTGACTCCTTGCTCCTAGCAGGAAGACACCGACTTGCGGCGACCTGACTTTCATAATGCAAAGATGAAAGCCTCATAACTACCAGCTTTATACATCTTAAAATAACGATAAAAAATTTATCAAAATATAACAAACATCTTAATAATAGTACTCTTATATACACTTATAATAAATAGCTTTAATACGATTAAGATTGAAATTTTACGACTAAATCAACATACCGCTACATTTGAATACTAGCTAAATTTGATCTGTGCCAATTTTATTGAAAAATGAAAATAAAACCTATGTTATCGTTTGATTTAAATCAATTTTTATTAAAATTATCAATATATTAAAAAGCGACTTATTGTTCAGTACATGTTAATAAAATAGGCAATAATTCAAGCTAACAATTTAGCAGTTAGATGGCTTGGAACAACGATCTAAAACATTACTTAACAAACCAGAAATAGGATCTTTTCAATCCGTATAACATCATTTTTGCTATTAAAAAACTAAGTTTACCAACATTTCTCACAGCCTAAAGATAAAAAAGCCACTATCTATAGTGGCTTTTACTAATCATAGTATGAATCAGGTTATTTACTAGTCACTAATTGCTTATCGGCTGCAGTAATTTCAGCTAAACTTACGAACCGTTTTTATCCCTGCCGCGGCGAAAACAGTAAACCTTCATCTGCAATATCCTGCCACCAACCATTGCTCGTCATTATCTCGATGAAAAAACGGCTCAATGGGCAAAGTTTGTAAATTTATTCCCATTAAAAGTGTAAGCAGCAAAGTGAACGCCGCTATATCGATACACTACCGATTGCCAGTAAACTAAAAAAACCAGCGTAGTTGCATGCTGAATTTTTGCAAGACAGATAGCCTGACTGATGCTATCGCGTTTAACCAAGCCCTGATCATTAGGTTTTTTTATTGTGTTGAAAAGCTTAACTTAAACTAAACAATAGCCGGTACATCAAAATGCTCTTTGTTGTCGAAAGTTAATTCGATATTTCCTTCATTACCGTAACTGTCAACAACCTTAATAACAGGATTATTAATTACATCTTTCCAGCCTTGTTGATATATATTACTGCTAACCGGAATGGTATTTTTAAATAAAATTAAGTTAACAGCAGCACTTTTATCATCGATATATTCTTTTCTTACTTTTGGATTACACAGATATTGTGTAGGATAACTGCTAGCGTTATTATTTAGTATGTAAAAACCATCAATATCAATAATATCGTTCATTGAATACCATAAATTAACCTGATAACTATTTTCCTTATATTTTCCAATAACTGCGCAAGGATAATGAGGCTCCCTAAAAATAGAAAAACATTTAAAAACACGAGGTGTTTTCCAAACACTCATTTCCTGGCTTATATCCAAATTTTTTATCGGTCTATAAGTAATAGTATGTTCTTTAAAAAAATTATTCATTCCTGTTTCTTTACTAGGAAAAATTTTGATAATTGAATTCATTATTTTTCCTTTAATAGAAGAAGAACCGCTACTAGTATTATATGTTTGACAATCTAAATCAGCTATCTCAGACAATAGTCCTGCTTCTATCATAATGTTATTTTTATCACTATAACGTATAGGTTCTTTGGCAATAATAGTAATATTTTTCGGGTTTTTAAATTCACTGCCATCTTTGCCACTTGGGCCATTTTTAGTCGATGTGCCAAATTGAGACGTATTAAATTTACCTACACCCGGAATGTCAACACCACCGGCAATAACAGCCCCGTTATCCTGTCTGTCACAGGAAACAAACTTATGGATACTGATAAAACCGTCATCCATGACTTCAATTTTTTCATGCAAAGCATCGGCGCTTTGGATATATTCAATCACTTTGTTATATCCATTGTCTTTGTCGGATATTTTCCAGCCCGATTTCAGGTCATTACCCGAAAAAAAGTCACAAAGGAAAATATGTTCTCTTATATCCTCTTCTCTTAATGAAATAGGTGAAAGATTTTTATCTACTATACGTAGAGTAACCATAACCTCTACTTGATTTCTACCATTACCATAAATTGCAGCTTTATTATTAACCGAATTTGGAAAATCAATACTCAAATGGGTTAGGCGATAAAAATCATCCCAAATATTAGATGAACTCATAACAACCTCCAGAAATAAAAAATAAAGAAAATTTTTTTGCAATAAATTTAATTAAAGAACTTTTTAAATTCTTTATTTTTATGTTCACATAATATTTTATACTTTCCTATTTAATAAAAAATAAAAATCATGATAAATAAATTTCACTTAAGTAACAAATGGTTAGATTTAAAAAATTATTATATTTATGTTAAAAATAATATAAATTTATATTTATTAAAGTAAAATAAAATTATGATATTAAATGTTAACCGTTTTTTATTTTATGGCTGTTTTGATAGCCGCATATAATTGAATTATTTTTGATTACTGCTCTATGAGATTTAAGCCTCATAAATATAATTGATAAATATTTATTTGACTGATTTTTTATATAAAAACTAAACAATAGAATTCAGGCTATAGCAGAAGGGCATATATACCCTAAAATAAGGGGTCAATATCTTGAGGTGTAAATCGTAAAGTGGATAAAATGTGGATGATGTTAAAAAATCCATTTATACATCAATAAGTTATATAGCCAAAAAAGCCACTATCTATAGTGGCTTTTACTAATCATAGTATGAATTAGGTTATTTACTCGTCACTAATTGCTTAACGGCTGCACCAATCTCGGCTAAACTACGAACCGTTTTTACCCCTGCTGCTTCTAGAGCAGCAAACTTCTCATCTGCAGTACCTTTACCGCCAGCAATGATGGCGCCAGCATGGCCCATACGCTTACCTTTAGGTGCTGTTACGCCAGCAATATAGGCAACAACTGGTTTTGTGATATGTTGTTTGATATAAGCGGCCGCTTCTTCCTCCGCTGTACCACCAATTTCACCAATCATAACGATAGCTTCAGTTTGTGGATCTGCCTGGAATAGTTTCAATATATCAATAAAATTTGAACCAGGAATAGGATCACCACCAATACCAACACAAGTAGATTGGCCTAATCCTGCATCCGTTGTCTGCTTAACGGCTTCATATGTTAACGTGCCAGAGCGTGATACAATACCGACTTTACCGGCTTTGTGGATATGTCCGGGTTGGATACCAATTTTACATTCACCCGGTGTAATAATACCCGGACAGTTTGGCCCGATCATTCGTACCCCAGTTTCATCTAACTTTGCTTTCACGATTAGCATATCTAACGTGGGGATCCCTTCTGTAATGGTAATAATCAGTTTGATGCCACTATTGATCGCTTCAAGGATCGAATCTTTACAGAATCGCGCAGGAACATAAATTACCGATGCCGTTGCGCCTGTTGCTTTTACCGCTTCACGTACGGTATTAAAAACCGGTAAGCCTAAATGAGTTGTACCACCTTTACCTGGCGTTACACCACCGACCATTTTTGTCCCATAAGCAATCGCCTGCTCTGAGTGAAAAGTTCCTTGACTACCGGTAAATCCTTGGCAGATAACTTTAGTATTTTTATCAATTAAAATAGACATTACTTATTTCGCCTCCGCTGCTGCTACTGCTTTTTCTGCCGCATCGGTCAAACTGGTTGCCGCCGTGATCTTTAGGCCACTATCCGCTAACTTTTGCGCTCCTAGCTCAGCATTATTGCCTTCAAGACGAACAATGACCGGGACTTTTACCCCAATTTCTTTAACTGCGCCAATAATACCATCAGCAATCAAATCGCAGCGAACAATGCCACCAAAAATATTAACCAAAACGGCGCTAACATTTTCATCAGATAAGATAATTTTAAATGCTTCTGTTACACGTTCCTTCGTTGCCCCACCACCGACATCGAGAAAATTAGCCGGAGCGCCACCATGCAACTTGACAATATCCATGGTTCCCATGGCTAAACCAGCCCCATTAACCATACAACCAATATTGCCATCTAAAGCAACATAGTTTAACTCCCATTCTGATGCATGAGCTTCACGCGGATCTTCCTGAGAAATATCACGCAGCTTCTGTAATTCTGCTTGGCGATAGAGTGCATTACTATCCACACTAAGCTTGCCATCCAGACAAATTAAATCCCCTTGCTTAGTTATGACCAGGGGATTAATCTCGATTAACGCCAGATCACGCGCGAGAAAAATTGTCGCTAATCCGATAAATAGGTTGCTAAACTGCTCGACTTGTTTACCGCTCAACCCTAACTTGAAAGCAAGCTCTCGTGCTTGATAAGGCATAGGGCCAGTTAAAGGGTCAATAATGGCTTTATGAATAAGTTCCGGTGTCTGTTCTGCGACTTTTTCAATTTCAACCCCACCTTCAGTAGATGCCATAAAGACAATCCGACGAGTGGCACGATCTATTACCGCCCCCAAATAAAGCTCTTTATCAATATCCGTTGCTGCTTCTACTAAAATTTGATTAACAGGCTGTCCATGGGCGTCGGTTTGGTAAGTTACTAAGCGTTTTCCTAACCAATTTTCAGCAAAAAGCCGGACTTCGTCGCGATTATTAACCACTTTCACACCACCCGCTTTACCTCGGCCACCCGCATGCACCTGACACTTTGCCACCCAAGGACCATTACCCAATTTTGTCGTGGCATCTTCTGCCTCTTTTACTGTTTTACAAGCATAACCGGTCGGTACTGGCAAACCATAATCCGCAAGCAGCTGTTTTGCCTGATATTCGTGTAAGTTCATGATGCTCTATCCATAATTTAGCCTGACAGAGACATAACAAGTCTCTATCTATTTTTATCTAAACATTGGTCAATAAAAAATTAACCAAGCTTTACACTCCAGACTGAGTAAATAACTTCACTCTAATTTGGTTATCTAGATGTCTAACAATAAACGAGCTGGATCTTCCAACATATCCTTTATTGTCACCAAAAAGCTAACAGACTCACGTCCATCAATTAAACGGTGATCATAAGAAAGCGCTAAATACATCATTGGCAAGATTTCGATTTTACCATCAACAGCCATCGGCCTATCTTTAATAGCATGCATACCTAAAATTGCACTTTGCGGCGGATTAATAATCGGGGTTGACATTAAAGAGCCAAAAACACCACCGTTAGTAATGGTAAAGTTTCCACCAGTCAATTCTTCAACCGTTAATTTGCCGTCACGTCCCTTAACTGCCAACTCTTTAATACGCTTTTCAATTTCTGCCATGCTCAGCGCATCTGCATCACGTAATACTGGTGTAACTAAACCTCTCGGCGTGGAGACAGCAATGCTAATATCAAAATAACTGTGATAAAGCACATCTTCACCATCAATAGAGGCGTTCACTTCAGGATAACGCTTTAACGCTTCAACAACCGCTTTCACATAGAAAGACATAAAACCTAAGCGCACACCATGCCGTTTTTCAAAACTTTCACCATAATGTTTCCGCAAATCAAAAACTGGCTTCATATTGACTTCATTAAAAGTAGTCAACATGGCGGTATTGTTTTTCGCTTCCAGTAAACGTTCTGCAATGCGTTTACGTAAACGTGTCATTGGTACACGTTTTTCACTTCGATGTGAAGATGTTGATGATGTCGTTGTAGATGCATCATTTTGCTGCTTAATCGATCTGTTTTCGCTCGCTGTTGATTGGTTTTTAATATATTTCTCAACATCATCACGCGTTATACGCCCCCCTACACCGCTACCTTTGATATTGGCCGAGTTTAAATCATGCTCGGCAATTAAACGACGAACAGCCGGTGTTAATACATTATGACTCTCTTCTTCAAGACTAGCAGTTTGACGTTTCGCTGGTGCGGACTCAGTCGTCTCTTTTACCTCAGCCGGAATTCCCGTACTATCACTAAGCTTTATGCGACCTAATAGTTGTTTAGATAGAACTGTGGCTCCCTCTTCTTCCAAAATTGATTCCAATACACCTGAATCTGCTGCTGGTACTTCGAGTACAACTTTATCCGTTTCAATTTCCACTAGCACTTCATCGCGCTCTACCTGATCACCTGGTTTCTTGTGCCAAGTTGCCACTGTAGCATCAGCAACAGATTCAGGAAGATCAGGAACAAGAATTTCTATGCTACTCATTTTCTATCCTTTAATTTATTTACTTTTAGTGCATCATCAACCAATGCTTTTTGCTGTTCTTGATGAACAGATGCGTAACCTACGGCGGGTGAAGCAGATGCAGGGCGCCCCGCATAACTTAATAATGAACCTTTTGGAATTGCTTCCCGGATATTATGTTGACTACAATACCATGCACCCTGATTAAGAGGCTCCTCTTGACACCAAACAAAATCACGCACATGTGCATAAGGTTCCAGCGCTGTTTCTAAATCTTTATGGGGGAATGGATATAATTGTTCAATACGAATAATAGCCAGATTTTTTTGTTTGTTTTCACGACGTTGTTCAAGTAGATCATAATAAACTTTACCTGAACATAAAACGACTCGTTTGACTTTTTTCGCATCTATTGAATCAACTTCACTAATAACTTGCTGGAATTCACCATTTGCTAACTCTTCCAAACTAGAAACCGCAAGAGGATGGCGCAGTAATGACTTGGGTGACATAACAATCAATGGACGCCGCATATTACGAAGTATCTGACGACGGAGCATGTGATAAACCTGAGCGGGAGTAGACGGAACACAGACTTGCATATTTTGTTCCGCACATAATTGTAAATAACGCTCTAGACGGGCAGAGGAGTGCTCCGGACCTTGGCCCTCATAACCATGGGGTAACAACATCACTAATCCACACATGCGCCCCCATTTCTGTTCACCAGAACTAATAAACTGATCAATAACCACCTGCGCCACATTGGCAAAATCACCAAATTGAGCTTCCCAAATAGTCAAGACCCGTGGTTCTGCGGAAGCATAACCATATTCAAAAGCAAGTACCGCTTCTTCAGACAAAACGGAGTCCCATACGTCAAATATTCCTTGATTTTCACGTATATTAGCCAGAGGGACATACACTGAACCATTGGTTTGATTATGTATAACTGCATGGCGATGAAAAAACGTACCGCGACCGGCATCTTCACCGGATAAACGAACTTGTATGCCTTCATCGACTAATGTTGCATAAGCTAAAGTTTCTGCTGCTCCCCAATCGAGTAGTTTTTTACCGCTCGCCATTACCTGACGATCACTATAAATTTTTTCAACCCGAGGCTGCATGACAATCTCTGCCGGAATAGTACTTAAACGTTTAGCCAAATCTTGCAGTCGTTTCTTTTTAACTTTGGCAGGGTAAGCATCACTCCATTCATGATTTAAATAAGGTTTCCAGACCGAATAGTTAGTTCCCATTGGACGCCATTCTTCAACGACACAATCACCGTGATCTAATTTATCACGATAGAGATTAACCATTTCAGTTACTTCATCGCTAGTGACTGTCTTTTCCGCTATTAATTTATCGGCATAAATTTTACGCGGTGTAGCATGTTTTTTTATTTTTTGATACATAATTGGCTGAGTAGCACTCGGCTCATCCGCCTCATTATGACCATGTCGACGATAACAAACTAAATCAATGACAACATCGCGTTTAAACTTATTGCGAAAATCTAATGCCAGTCGAGTAACAAAAGCAACCGCTTCGGGATCATCGGCATTGACATGAAAAATAGGTGCTTGCACCATTTTCATGATATCAGTGCAATATTGTGTTGAACGTGCATCTTTAGGATTGGATGTGGTAAAACCGATTTGATTATTAACCACAACCCGCACTGTACCACCAACCTCAAAACCACGAGCCTGAGACATATTCAGCATTTCCTGAACCACTCCCTGGCCAGTTACCGCTGCATCACCATGGATAGTAATGGGCAGTACCATATTACTACGACCTTCATCTAAACGATCACGACGTGCACGGACAGAACCAATGACTACTGGACTAACTATTTCTAAATGTGATGGATTAAAAGCTAAAGCTAAATGAACCAAAGCGCCTTCTGTTTTAAAATCAGAAGAAAAACCCTGATGATATTTAACATCACCAGTTCCTAAATGATCTTTATGTTTACCGGCAAATTCATCAAACAGATCTTTTGGTTGCTTACCTAAAATGTTAACTAAAACATTTAATCGCCCACGGTGCGCCATACCCAATACCACTTCACGCGTATCCTGTTGACCTGCATGACGGATCAAATCCTTTAGCATCGGAATGAGTGAATCGCCTCCTTCTAGGGAAAAACGTTTTGCGCCAGGAAATTTTGCGCCCAAGTAGCGCTCTAATCCCTCAGCAGCAGTTAACTCTGATAAGAAGCGGATTTTTTCTTGTTTGCTAAATTGTTCGCTAACCGGCGTGGCTAGTTCTAGGCGCTGTTGGATCCAACGTTTCTCTTCAGTATTGGTAATATGCATGTATTCAGCACCAATAGAAGCGCAATAAATACGCTTCAGTGCCGTATACAGCTCACTTAATTTCATTGTTTCCTGGCCAATAGCAAAAGAACCAACATTGAACGTTTTTTCAAAATCAGCATCAGTTAAATCATGAAATGCAGGATCTAAATCAGGCACAGTTTCTTGTTTCCATAGCTCTAATGGATCAAGATTTGCATTTTGATGTCCTCTAAAACGAAATGCGTTTATTAATTGGAGGACTTTAACTTGCTTGGCATCCAAAGACGGATCACTAACCGAAGTTTGATAACGTGTAGAATCTTTCGCCAATGAACGAAAATATTCACGTGTTTTAGTATGGGAGTATTCACCGTTGGAGCTTGCACCTGGTAGTTTATCAAAAATGTCTCGCCAGTCTGCATTAACGGAATTAGGGTCAATTAAGTAGTCTTCATAAAGCTGTTCGATATAAGACTGATTTGCACCAGCTAGAAAACTTGAATCTAGCCAGTCCTTCATTACGCCGTTGTGCATTGTGATCCCTTAAGCCTATAGGCTTTAGTTTTCGTCGTAGTTAACAGTACCGTTTTTATATAGACGGTTTCAATAAAGATTCTTTGAACGTGTTCTATGCACGATTATTAATAAAGGGGGCTATTTATTAAATTCCCCTTATTATAAGAACCTTTAAAAACCGTAACCGGTTTTTAAAGGTTCCTTCTATAATTTACCACACAAAGTTAACAACAATTTAAAATAATCGTTTTCTATTTTTTATTTCCCGCAATATTTCTATTACGGGAAATTTTGCCCAAACTATGCACTACGCTTTAATAACATCGATTTAATGTGGCCAATAGCTTTAGTCGGATTTAAACCTTTTGGACAAACACTGACACAATTCATAATACTATGACAGCGAAATACACTAAACGCGTCATTTAAATTATCCAATCGGGTCTCGGTTTCAGTATCCCGACTATCGATTAAAAAACGATAAGCAGCTAATAAACCGGCGGGGCCAATAAATTTATCAGGATTCCACCAAAATGATGGACATGAGGTTGAACAGCAAGCACAAAGAATACACTCATATAAACCATCCAATTTTTCTCGTTGTGCTGGAGTTTGTAAATACTCACGAGCCGGGGAATTCTTGCCATCATTAATAAGGTAAGGACGTATTTTTTCATACTGAGTATAAAATTGAGCCATATCAACTACTAAGTCACGAACAACCGGTAAGCCTGGCAAGGGACGAATAACAATCTTTCTTTTATTACGACACAAAGCTGACAATGGTGTAATACAGGCCAAGCCATTTTTACCGTTCATATTTAACCCATCAGAGCCACAAACGCCTTCACGACAAGAACGGCGAAATGCTAAAGTCGGATCTTTTTCTTTTAGTTGGATTAACGCATCCAGCAACATCATGTCACGCCCTTCAGCAATGTCCAAACTGTAGTCTTGCATGCGTGGCATATTATCGACGTCTGGATTGTAACGATAAATGGAAAATTCAACTTTCATAATCTACTTTCTCCGCAACACTATTAACGTCCTACATTAATAAGTACGTATTTTGGGTGGGAAGGGATCACGTAACTCAGGTTGCATATTGACGGCACGGCGAGTCATGGTTCCAGACTGTGGTAAATATAGAGTATGACATAACCAATTTGTGTCATCACGATCAGGGTGGTCAAAACGACTATGTGCCCCCCGGCTTTCTGTACGGAAATTGGCTGCTTCTGCCGTTGCAAAGGCTGTTTCTACCAAATTATCAAGCTCTAAACATTCAATGCGTTGAGTATTAAATTCGCGTGAAGTATCATCTAAGCGGGCATTTTTTAAACGTTCACGAATGACTTTTAATTCTTCTAAACCTTTAGCCATCGCATCACCTTCACGAAAAACGGAAAAATTATGCTGCATACAAGCTTGTAACGCTTTACGTATTTCTACCGGATCTTCACCACTATGGGTATTATCCCAGCGATTTAAACGCATTAATGCCACATCAATATCAGATTCACTGGCATCACGCATTGAACCTTGTTGCAGTAAAGATTCTTTCAGATGTAACCCGGCAGAACGTCCGAATACCACTAAATCAAGTAATGAATTGCCGCCCAAGCGGTTGGCGCCATGAACAGAAACACACGCAATTTCACCAACAGCAAATAATCCCGGGATTACAACATCTTTACCTTTTTCATCAATCGTCAACACCTGACCAGTTACTTTGGTTGGGATCCCACCCATCATATAATGGCAAGTAGGAATAACCGGAATAGGTTCTTTAACGGGATCAACATGCGCAAAAGTCCTGGATAATTCAAGAATACCAGGTAGTCGTGACTCCAACACTTCTTTACCTAAATGATCCAGTTTTAATTTAACATGGGGTCCCCAGGGGCCATCACATCCCCGACCTTCACGGATCTCTATCATAATTGAGCGAGCAACAACATCACGGCCGGCTAAATCTTTCGCATTGGGTGCATAACGCTCCATAAAGCGTTCGCCATCTTTGTTAAGTAAATAGCCTCCCTCTCCCCGACATCCCTCTGTCACTAATACACCTGCACCCGCAATTCCAGTTGGATGAAATTGCCACATTTCCATATCCTGCAATGGCACATCTGCTCTGACGGCCATGCCAACACCATCACCGGTATTAATATGCGCATTAGTTGTTGATTGATAAATTCTTCCGGCTCCTCCAGTCGCCAAAATGGTGGCTTTGGCTTTAAAATAAACCACCTCACCAGATTCCATGCATAATGCGGTACAACCGACTATGTCGCCATCCTGATTTTTAACTAAATCCAATGAATACCATTCGGAGAAAATGGTGGTATGGTTTTTTAAATTCTGTTGATAAAGGGTATGCAAAAGGGCATGCCCAGTTCTATCTGCTGCCGCGGCAGTGCGAGCAGCTTGCTCACCACCAAAATTTTTTGATTGGCCACCAAATGGACGTTGATAAATACGACCGTCATCTAAACGTGAAAATGGTAACCCCATATGCTCAAGTTCTAGTATGGCCTCAGGCCCAGTTTTGCACATGTATTCAATGGCATTTTGATCACCGATATAATCAGAGCCTTTGACGGTATCATACATATGCCATTGCCAATCATCTTCATGAGTATTACCTAACGCAACGGTAATCCCACCCTGGGCTGATACGGTGTGTGAACGTGTTGGGAAAACTTTAGAAATTAATGCACATGACAAACCTAACTGAGAAATTTGCAATGCTGCTCGCATCCCAGCGCCACCAGCTCCAATAACAACTGCATCAAACTCTCTTACTGGTAATTTCATTTACGCTCCCCACACTACTATTGTTCCATAAATTAAATAAGTCATTAATATAACAATTAAAAAAAGTTGTAATAATAATCGCAATGCAATTGACTTAATGTAATCAGTTAGTACTTGCCATAAACCTATCCAGGCATGTATCAATATGGAGATGAGCGTTAAAATAGTAAAAATCTTGGTTATTGAAAAAGCAAAAAACGCACGCCAAACAGCATAATTTAACTCAGTTGTTACAATAAAACTGACAATATAAAACGTATAAAGGACAATAATAATCGCAGATGCACGAAGTAGCAGCCAATCTTGTGTACCGGTACGGCCTAATGTTGATGCGTTAACTACCATACAAAAACCCCCGCTAAGATCGACAAAATAGCGGTAATAATAAACGCAGCTATCGCTGAAATACGTCCGACTAACAAACTCTCACCGATAAAACCAAAATCCATTAGCATATGACGCAGGCCACCACAAATATGATATATCAGTGCTGTCAATACACCCCAAATAATGAATTTGATGAAAAAACTATGCATAATTTCAGTAGCATATTGAAAGCCTTCCAGTGAAGAAAGCGATAATCCCAACAGCCATAATAAAATACCGACCGCAACAAAGGTAATAACGCCAGAGACACGATGTAAAATCGAAGCGATTGCAGTAACAGGAAAATGAATTGTCTGCAATTGAAGATTAATAGGTCTTTGTTTTTTCACAATTTTTGCCCACACAGCTTTTTATTGTTTTCCTACCTCCGGACCTGGAGCAGAAATCAAACAGCGATCGTGATAACAAAGTACAACTCAGCTGATAAATTAATCCATAACATATTGGCAAAAGTTGTTACTTATTAACGCTGGGTACTCCTACCACAAGGTAATCCAGAGACCTCGTTTGCAGTATATGACCTTCACATGCCCATTACAATTACAACACATTATGTTTGGAGAGATTTAGCTTGAACAGTGAGTGTGATCACGATTTAAACATCGGTTATTAAATTGATAATGTAATTTGACAAGCGTTAAACATTTATCTTACATATGATTAAGTTAAATTAATTAGTCATTATTACCACACAAAAAAAGAAATTATGTAAAATAAAAATGCTAGATTGTTATCCATAAAAAACCTAATGTTATTGTTGAGATAATTTAAAATGTACAAGGAACATAATAAATTATGAAATGTTAATAAAAAGTTTCGTTTGATAAAAATTTCGTTAAAAATCATGATTCAAGCCTTTTAATTAATAAAATATCATGCAATTTCTAAGCGTTTTATCATGCTTTCATGGTTGTCGGAAATTGCGTTTAAGCGCTAAGGAGACCCGTAATGGCAGACAAAGAAAAAAAGACTATAGAATTAGTCGATAAAGATGCAGAAAAAATTGAGCTTGAAGTTTTAAAACCGACGCTTGGGGTTGATGTAATTGATGTCCGAGGATTAGGCTCTAAAGGTTATTTTACTTACGATCCTGGCTTTACCTCAACCGCATCCTGCGAGTCTAAAATTACCTATATAGATGGAGATAAAGGTATTCTTTTGCACCGCGGATATCCTATTGATCAATTAGCTACCAATTCTACTTATTTAGAAGTTTGTTATATACTACTTTATGGTGAAAAACCTTCGCAAAACGATTATGACAAGTTTAAAAAAATTGTCACCGAACATACCATGATCCACGATCAAATTACTCGGCTTTTGCAAGGTTTTCGACGCGATTCTCATCCAATGGCAATCCTTTGCGGTGTCACTGGCGCGCTGGCAGCTTTCTATCATGACTCATTGGATGTTAATAATCCGCGTCATCGTGAAATAGCAGCATTTAGATTACTCTCAAAAATGCCTACAGTTGCAGCTATGTGTTATAAATATTCTATTGGACAACCTTTTATTTA
This sequence comes from Arsenophonus nasoniae, assembly GCF_004768525.1. Taxonomy (NCBI): domain Bacteria; kingdom Pseudomonadati; phylum Pseudomonadota; class Gammaproteobacteria; order Enterobacterales; family Morganellaceae; genus Arsenophonus; species Arsenophonus nasoniae. The sequence goes on along the minus strand of NZ_CP038613.1, from coordinate 1,170,984 downwards.
CCCGCAGAATGACCTCTCTTATTCAGCAAATTTTCTTCATATGATGTTTGCTACACCTTGTGAAAAATATCCGGTTAATCCAATCATCGAACGAGCGATGGATCGCATTTTTATTCTACATGCTGATCATGAACAAAATGCCTCAACTTTAACGGTAAGAACAGCCGGTTCTTCAGGCGCTAATCCATTTGCTTGTATTGCTGCGGGAATTGCCTCTCTTTGGGGCCCGGCTCATGGTGGCGCCAATGAAGCCTGTTTACGGATGCTAGAAGAGATTCAGACTGTCGAAAATATTCCTAAATTTATCAAACGGGCAAAAGACAAAGATGATCCTTTCCGTTTGATGGGATTTGGCCATCGGGTCTATAAAAATTATGATCCCCGAGCCACTGTTATGAAGCAGACTTGTGATGAAGTACTTAAAGAACTTGAATTAAATGATAATATATTAGAAGTTGCCAAACAGTTAGAACATATCGCTCTCAATGACCCCTATTTCATTGAGAAAAAACTTTATCCCAATGTGGATTTCTATTCTGGCATCATTTTAAAAGCGATAGGGATCCCAACAACCATGTTTACGGTTATTTTTGCTATTGCGCGTACCATTGGTTGGATTGCTCACTGGAATGAAATGCATGATGAAGAGTTAAAAATCGCTCGTCCGCGCCAATTATATACCGGCTATAAACAAAGAGATTTTCAAAGCGATTTAACCAAAAAATAGTTAATTTTATTGTAATAAATAGACTGTGTCCGACTATTTTATTTTGCATAATCAACAACCACATAGAATACAAGACACAGTTTAGAGATAAACTAACTTTTAACGTTTTTTAGCTAGCTTAGTATTCTTCTTGACAAAAATCAGGCAGGATTGGCTATATCGACAAAAGTAACCTCAAAACCATACTCTTTTTGCAGCCATTCACCTAATACTTTAATGCCGAATCGCTCCGTTGCATGATGACCTGCAGCATAAAAATGAATCCCCATTTCTCTAGCAATATGAATCGTTTGCTCAGAAACTTCCCCAGTCACAAAAGCATCAACGCCAGCCTCAGCTGCCTGTTGAATAAAATTCTGTCCCCCCCCCGTACACCAGGCAATAGTGTAGATCTTTTTTGGACCATTATCACCACAGTACAGTGGTTGGCGCCCTAACCGCTCATTTAAACGTGTCATTAAATCATCAGGCGTTATCGGTTGCGCAAACTTTCCTATTGGCAATAAGGGCGTAATATAGCTCTCTATCTCAACCTCCATGATCTTTGCCAACTGCGCGTTGTTACCCATAATGGGATGGGCATCAAGGGGTAAATGATAGCCATAAAGGTTAATATCATTACAAAGCAAAGTCTTTAATCGCTTACGCTTCATATTAAGAATAACGGCGGCTTCATTTTTCCAAAAATAACCATGATGAACAATAATTGCATCTGCTGCTAATTTTACCGCTTCATCAAGTAATGCTTGCGATGCTGTCACGCCGGTTACTATTTTTTTTACCTCTGAGCGCCCTTCAACCTGAAGTCCATTGGGCGCATAATCTTGATATTCATTAATATTTAAGTGCGTATTGATTAGCTGTTCTAATTCAACATTATCCATTACTTACCCATCCCATTTGTAAAAATGATTTATTTAACTAAATAATAAACTTAAAAATATACTTCACCGCGCGTCAAAACAAAAACGTCCTATCACCACAAGTAATAGGACGTTTTATTTTTTTAATCAATTAATTACTTCATCGATTGCGTATCTTCAGCGCTGGCTAACCAAACAGGTTTATCACTAGTCTTTAGCCACATACGATGTAGGTAACTATAGAAGCGGCTACGGTCACGACGAAAAATCATGACAGGAAAAGCCACTATACCTAATAATACAACACCAACACGACGCAAGAGAACTTGATGCCAAGGGTATTGACGATACTCGGACATAAAGATCCTCCTTATAAAGTTATCAATTGATATAACCAATTGAGATATATTATGTAATTAATGAAAATTTTATCTGATAAAAACGACTATTACTATTCATCAGACCACCTTTTTGCTGTTTTTTTCAGCACTTTTACTTATGTCGTAATTTATTTACTTATTAATCAATAAAAAATCAACTCTTATTACAAATAATTAACCATATATTAACTATGGTTTATTTATTATAACAAAATTTACGATAACAGTAATATCTTACAAACTATTATATTGGCATTTTTATACTATTTTTACACTATGTGCCGACTTTTTATCAGATTCTTTGCATTGAAAAACTTAAGCTCTATACATCAAAAGCATGAGGAGACAAACTGTGTCCATTTTTACTATCACAGGGATCATTCTAATTGGAATATTATTTCTCTATTTGATTTATGCGCTTATTCATGCGGAGGATTTTTAAATGGTAAGTAGTGCTTTATTATTAATTACCAGTTTTTTAATTCTCCTGCTTGTAATCGCTAAATTTGTAGGAAATTATATCGCTCTATTGATTGAAAGTGATTTACCGATTTGGGTTTTCAAAATGGAATCCGGCTTATGGAGTTGTTGCCGGTTACGCAAACCCGGTGGTGAAATACATGAAATGAATTGGCGACAATACGTTATCGCGCTGCTGCTGTTCAATGTTATTGGTGGCATATTTCTCTTTCTACTATTAATCAATCAACAAAATTTACCACTCAATCCACAAAAATTTGCCAATCTAGATTGGGATCTTGCAATTAATACTGCGATTAGTTTTATCACCAATACTAACTGGCAAGCTTATAGTGGCGAAAACACCTTAAGTTATTTTAGTCAAATGACGGGTTTAACGGTACAGAATTTCTTATCTGCCGCGACCGGTATCGCGGTAGCCTTCGCGCTGATCCGCGCCTTTGCACGCCAAGGCGTCAAAACCCTAGGTAATGCTTGGATAGATATTGCTCGTATTACACTCTATCTTTTGCTTCCACTAGCGATTATTTTTGCCTTATTTTTTGTGAGCCAAGGTGTGTTACAAAATTTTTCGCCGTATCTAGTAGTAGAAACATTACAAAATCAAAACCAAATTATTCCAATGGGGCCCGTTGCTTCGCAAGAAGCAATAAAATTATTAGGCACGAATGGCGGCGGATTTTTTGCCACAAATTCCGCGCATCCTTTCGAAAATCCCACCGCATTAACCAATTTTGGCCAAATGATTGCCATTCTTTTAATCCCTACCGCACTCTGTTTTGCCTTTGGTCGCGTGGTCGGTGATAGTCGGCAAGGCATAACATTAATTTGGGCGATGGCAATTATTTTCATTATTGCTATCACTATTGTTATCTATTCAGAAACGCAAGGTAATCCACAACTGATGCTTTCAGGCGCCAACAGTAATATTAATCTGGAAGGCAAAGAAACCCGCTTTGGGATTTTAAATTCGGCACTCTATGCGGTTATCACGACAGCAACCTCTTGCGGCGCCGTAAACGCGATGCATGATTCTTTTACTGCGTTAGGGGGAATGATACCAATGTGGCTTATGCAACTTGGCGAAGTGGTATTTGGCGGCGTCGGTTCTGGATTATATGGCATGCTACTATTTGTCATGCTAGCTGTTTTCCTAGCGGGGTTAATGATCGGTCGAGCACCGGAATATCTAGGGAAAAAAATTGAAATTCAGGAAATGAAATTAACCGCTATTGCTATTTTAATCACTCCCGCTTTAACGTTACTTGGTACCGCACTGGCGCTTTTTACCGAAGCAGGACGTAGTGCTATTTTAAATCCTGGCGCTCACGGCTTCAGTGAAGTTCTTTATGCCTTTTCCTCAGCGGCGAATAATAATGGTAGCGCTTTTGCCGGATTAAATAGCAATAAGCTGTTCTATAATATTACGCTGAGTATTGTTATGTTTATCGGTCGTTTTGGCTTAATCACCGCAGTAATGGCTATTGCTGGTATTATGGTAGGCAAAAAACGCCAGCCTGAAAGCTTTGCCACTTTACCTACTCATGGCCCACTCTTTATTGGCTTGTTAATACTGACTGTTTTCGTTATTGGTGCACTCACTTTTGTGCCTGCCCTGGCGCTTGGGCCAATTGCTGAACATTTACAACTTTGGCATTCTGCCCAATAAGGGACTATAAATGAACAAAAAAACCAGCCTATTGTTTGATAAGAAATTGATTCAAAAAGCATTATTTGATGCTATAAAAAAATGTGCGCCGCAAATTCAGTGGCGCAATCCAGTTATGTTTATCGTTTATATCGGTAGTATATTAACGACATTAATTTGGTTTTATCAATTATTTACGCCATCAGTTGACAATAATACGCTATTTACCGGCATAATTACCGTTTGGTTATGGTTTACCGTGCTATTTGCTAATTTTGCCGAAGCACTGGCTGAAGGGCGCAGTAAAGCACAAGCAGCTAGCCTTAAAGGTGTTAAAAAACAAAGTATTACTACTCGTTTAGCCAGTGCAGATTATCAAGCAGCAAAAGAAAAAATTAACTCTGACCAAATAAGAAAAGGCGATATCGTACTGGTTGAAGCAGGCGAAATTATTCCTTGCGATGGTGAAGTGCTGGAAGGCGGTGCTTCCGTTGATGAGAGTGCAATTACCGGTGAATCAGCCCCCGTTATTAGGGAATCTGGTGGTGATTTTTCTTCGGTAACAGGCAGAACGCGGATACTGTCAGATTGGTTAATTATCCAATGTACCGTCAATCCTGGTGAAACTTTCCTTGATCGTATGATTTCTATGGTAGAAGGTGCCCAACGTCGCAAAACACCTAATGAAATTGCGTTAATCATATTACTAACTGCATTAACCATTATTTTTCTATTAACCTGCTCAACACTTTATCCTTTTAGTTTATTTAGTACTGAGGTGAACGGCAGCGGTAGTCCAATTTCTATTGTAGTACTGATTGCGTTATTAGTTTGTTTAATCCCGACTACCATCGGTGGATTACTCTCTTCAATTGGCGTTGCCGGTATGAGTCGAATGTTAGCCGCAAATGTCATTGCAACCAGTGGACGCGCCGTAGAAGCAGCGGGTGATGTCGATGTCTTATTACTCGATAAAACAGGTACTATCACTCTCGGTAATCGCCAGGCGTCTAAATTCTTATCTCTTAAAGGTGTTACAGAACAACAACTGGCTGATGCGGCTCAACTATCGTCGCTGGCTGATGAAACACCAGAAGGGCGTAGTATTGTTATCTTAGCTAAGCAATTGTTTAATTTACGCGAGCGTGATCTACAAGCATTAAATGCTACATTTGTTCCCTTTTCCGCCATGACACGGATGAGTGGCGTTAATGTTGGTGATCGTGTGATCAGAAAAGGCTCTGCCGATTCTATTCGTCGTTACCTAGAAACAAGTCATGCCAGATTCCCAGCCGAAACGGAAAAATTAGTCGAAGAAGTTGCCCGAAAAGGAGAAACACCATTAGTTGTTGTTGAGAATCAACAAATTCTTGGTGTGGTCGCCTTAAAAGACATTATAAAAGGAGGAATCAAAGAGCGCTTTGCTGAAATGCGCCGGATGGGAATTAAAACCGTGATGATCACCGGTGATAATCATTTGACAGCCGCTGCCATTGCTGCTGAGGCCGGCGTTGATGATTTTCTGGCCGAGGCAACACCTGAAGCTAAACTGGCATTGATCCGCCAATATCAGGCAGATGGGAGTTTAGTTGCAATGACAGGTGACGGCACTAATGATGCACCCGCACTGGCGCAAGCCGATGTTGCGGTTGCCATGAATTCTGGCACCCAGGCAGCAAAAGAAGCCGGTAATATGGTCGATCTTGACTCAAATCCGACTAAACTTATTGAAGTTGTTCACGTTGGTAAACAGATGTTGATGACCAGAGGCGCTCTTTCAACCTTTAGCATTGCCAATGATATTGCCAAATATTTTGCCATTATTCCTACTGCTTTTTCGGTTACTTATCCTCAGCTTAATATATTAAATATTATGCAGTTACACTCCCCCTCTTCAGCTATTCTGTCAGCAGTTATTTTTAATGCGCTAATTATTGTTGGCCTGATCCCATTAGCACTAAAAGGCGTTAGTTACCATCCCATGAGTGCCATCGCATTATTACGCCGTAATTTATGGATCTATGGATTAAGTGGTTTAGTTATACCATTTATTGGTATCAAGTTGATTGATCTACTGCTTAGCCTGTTTATGTCCTGATAAGGTATTGAATATGAATGTTTTACGTTCTTCATTTGTGTTATATATTTTTCTAACTATCATAACCGGAATTGTTTACCCATTATTTATTACTGGTTTATCAAATGCTTTTTTTAATCATCAAGCTAAAGGATCCTTGATCGAAAAGAATAATCGGACTGTCGGTTCGGCACTAATTGGCCAATCGATTACTGAGATTAAATATTTTCATGGCCGTCCGTCAACGACGACTGATACACCATATAATGCATTAGCTTCCAGCGGCAGTAACCTGGCGGTCAATAATCCCGCATTACACAAACTGTTTGCTAGCCGTGCTGAACAAATTAAAATGTTCAATAATCAAAACAACGTGGCCGTTCCAGTCGATCTGATAACGGCGTCAGCCAGTGGATTAGATCCTCATATTTCACCAAGTGCAGCTTATTATCAAGCAGGCAGGGTTGCTAAAGCACGCCGGCTTGCTTTGCATAAAATTAGACACCTGATTGCAGCTAACACCGAGCGACCCTTTTTAAGTTTTTTAGGTCAACCTGTTATTAATGTGCTTAAACTTAATATTGCCCTTGATGCACTTGAACAATCAGAGAATGCAAAAATACAATAAGGTTGATTGATGGAGAGCCAGGAACCTAAAAGCCCTACCCCGGAAGATTTATTGAGTATTGCCAATGAAAAAATTCGCGGCAACTTAAAGATCTTCTTCGGCGCCTACGCTGGAGTAGGAAAAACCTATGCAATGCTACAAGAAGCCCAACGGCTTCGCTCTCAAGGTCTCGATGTTGTCATCGGTGTGGTTGAAACGCACAATCGATCAGAAACCGCTGCGTTACTGGAAGGTTTGCCACAACTACCAGCAAAGCGGATCCGCTACCACGGACGTAAAATTAATACTTTTGATATTGACGGTGCTTTAGCACGTCACCCCGCTATTATTTTAATGGATGAATTAGCTTTTAGTAATCCACATGGCAGTCGTCATCCTAAACGCTGGCAAGACGTGGAAGAATTATTAGATGCTGGTATTGATGTTTTAACCACCATTAACGTACAACATTTAGAGAGTTTAAACGATATTGTCGGCAGTATTACCGGTATTCGCGTCCGTGAAACGGTACCTGATCATATTTTTGACCAAGCCAGTGAAATTGTTTTAGTCGATTTACCGCCTGACGACCTGCGCCAACGATTGAATGAAGGAAAGGTCTATATTGCCGGGCAAGCCGAACGAACCATTGAACACTTCTTTCGCAAAGGCAACTTAATTGCACTAAGAGAGTTATCTCTAAGACGTACCGTTGATCGTGTCGATAATCAAATGCGGGAGTATCGCGATACCCAAGGTTATTCTCAAGTTTGGCACACTCATGATAATTTATTAGTATGCATTGGCCACAACACAGGAAATGAAAAATTAGTTAGAGCAGCGGCCAGGCTAGCCGCTAAACTGGGTTGTAGTTGGCATGCCGTGTATGTTGAAACCCCAAAACTACATACTTTAGCCGAAGAGAAAAGACGTGCCATTTTAAAAGCATTAAAACTAGCACAAGATTTAGGCGCGGAAACCTCAACCTTAGCTGATGCCAATGAAGAAAAAGCCATTTTAGATTACGCCCGGGAACATAACCTAGGTAAAATCGTCATCGGCCGTAAGCAAAATACCACCTGGAAACTGCTCAACTGGAAAATACGCCCTGATTTTGCTGAGCGCTTAGGCAAACTAGGACCGGATTTAGATCTCATTATTATTGCATTGGATGAAAAAACCGCTTGGGAAAAAGAGAGCGAACGCCGGCCGTTAAATGACAAATGGCGAGGAAATATTCAGGGTTACCTGTTTGCCGCTCTGTTATGTATTACCATCACTCTATTTTCTAATCGCTTTTTGCTTAATTTCGATCAGGCTAATGTTGTTACTGTTTATGTATTAGCGGTGGTTATTATCGCGCTGCTGTATGGCCGAAATCCGTCTATCTTTGCCGCATTTATTAATGTTATCGGTTTCGATCTTTTTATTGTCCAACCCCACTTTTCCTTTGTTGTTTTTGACATGCAATATTTGATAACCTTTATTGTTATGCTGGTCGTTGGTCTTTTAGTGGGTAATCTCGCTGCGGGAGTGCGTTATCAAGCTAGAGTCGCTCGTTACCGTGAACAACGGACGCGGCATCTTTACGAAATGACCAAAGAGCTAAGCCGAGCGCTGAATGAAATTGATATTGCAAAAACCGGTTATCACTTCCTTTCCAATGCCTTTAAAGCAAAAGTCAGCCTGTTGCTACCCAACGAGCAGCAGCAACTGGTTCCGCTTAAGTTAGCCGACTATGGTCAGGTGCAAATTGATCAAGCTATTGCCTTATGGAGTTTTGATAAAAACCAACCCGCTGGGGCCGGAACGGATACACTACCTAGCGTGCCTTACCAATTACAACCGATTGCAACTTCAAAAGAAACTTTAGCCATTTTAGCTATTGAACCGCAAAATTTACGTCAATTACTGATCCCAGAGCAGCAACGACTGCTACAAACTTTTACTGGTTTGATTGCCAATGCATTTGAACGATTACAACTTGCTAGACAGGCAGAATCGGCCAAACTGGATGCTGAACGTGAACAATTGAGAAACTCTTTATTGGCAGCACTTTCTCATGATTTACGGACTCCTCTAACGGTAATATTTGGCCAGACAGAAATATTAATGCTGGAATTAAGTGCGGAGCATTCACCTCATACTGAAAAGGTCAACCAAATTCGTCAACAAATCCTAAGTACCTCAAGATTAGTCAATAATTTGCTTGATATGGCGCGGATCCAATCCGGTGGTATCGTGCCAACACTTGCCTGGGAATCATTACAAGAAATTATCGGCAGTGCCTTGCGTTCTCTCGAATATGCCTTAAAAAGCCATCCAACTAAAATTAATGTTCCAGCTGAGCTATTGCTTTATTGTGATGCCAATTTACTCGAACGTGTAATTATTAATTTACTGGAAAATGCGATTAAATACTCTGCTGAAAATTCACCGATCGGTATTGATGCCTACCCACAAGGTAAATATATCCATATTGAAATTTGGGATAAAGGTATTGGTATACCGGAAGGACAGGAAAAACTTATTTTTGATAAATTTTCACGAGCTAAAAAAGAATCGTCCATTCCTGGTGTTGGTCTAGGGCTGGCTATTTGTCAGGCGATTATTAAACTTCACAACGGCGAAATTTGGGCGGAAAATAATAAAAATAGTGGAGCTACTTTCCACTTTGTTTTACCTTTAATAGAAGTCCCTGCAATAGAAGAGGCCATTGAGACAGAGTGATTCAGCACAATATTTTAATAGTTGAAGATGAAAAAGAGATAAGACGATTTGTCAAACTGGCACTTGAAGGTGAAAATTTTCGCGTTTATGAAGCAGAAACTTATCAACGAGGACTTATCGAATCCGCTACCCGCAAACCTGATCTCTTGATCCTCGATCTAGGCTTACCTGATGGAGACGGTATCGATTTGATCCGTGACTTACGCCAATGGAGCCATATTCCGGTATTGGTACTGTCGGCACGGGCAGATGAAACAGATAAAGTTATGGCACTTGATGCCGGTGCCGATGATTATCTAACCAAACCATTTGGTATTAGTGAACTGTTGGCTAGAGTCAGAGTTGCTCTACGTCGCTATGCACGTAAAAGCCAGCCAGATCCCGTATTTCGATTTGGTGATATTAGTGTTGATTTAATTAATCGGCGAGTAACTAAAAATCAGCAAGAACTCCACCTTACCCCAATTGAGTTTCGTTTACTCAGTGAATTTATCACTAATAGTGGCAAAGTGTTAACTCAACGTCATCTGCTACGACAAATATGGGGTCCTAACTATATTGAACATAACCATTATTTACGCATTTATATGGCACATTTAAGGCAAAAGTTGGAAGACGATCCCACTCAACCAGTACACCTACTCACTGAAACAGGAATTGGCTATCGTTTTATGCCTTAATGATAACTCACTTAATCCAGATGAAGATAATGCACTCGATTATTGCATTATCATTGTTGTTATCAATTTTTAACTAAATAAATCTATTAGATAATTTTTACTAAATAATTAACTACTCAATCTGCAATAACCTGATTAACAATCTGAATAGCTTCCTGCTCAATCAACTTAAGATGCTCCTTACCACGAAAACTTTCACAATAAATTTTATAAGCTTCTTCGGTGCCTGAAGGTCGCGCAGTGAACCAACCATAATCCGTTATGACTTTTAAACCACCAATAGCCGCACCATTAGCCGGCGCTTTGGTTAATCGGGCAATAATCGGATCACCCGCCAACATATCTGCCGATACCATTTCAGCGGTCAGTTTAGCTAAACGCTGTTTTTGTTTATGGCTAGCTTTAGCTTGAATGCGACTATAGCAAGGTTCACCAAAACGATGAGCAAGTTCTTGATAGTACTGCTGCGGATTTTTCCCGGTCACTGCGGTTATTTCGGCGGCTAGCAAACAGAGGATAATACCATCTTTGTCTGTCGTCCATGGTGTTCCATCAAATCGTAGGAAAGCAGCACCGGCACTCTCTTCACCCGCAAAGCCATACTTACCCTGATATAACCCATCAACAAACCATTTGAAACCAACCGGTACTTCCATTAATTTACGGCCTAAATCGGCTACCACACGATCAATCATGGCACTAGAAACTAATGTTTTGCCTACCACCACCTCTTTTTGCCATTGTGGTCGATGACGAAATAGATAATCGATAGCAACAGCGAGATAATGATTTGGATTCATTAATCCCGCTGGCGTTATAATTCCATGGCGATCATAATCAGGATCATTAGCAAAAGCTAAATCAAATTTATTGCGCAAATCCAATAAACCTTTCATCGCCCAAGGCGAAGAACAATCCATTCGGATCACACCATCGTGATCTAACGGCATAAAACTAAATGTTGGATCGATTTGTTCATTAACTAGCTCTAAATCCAGTTGATAATATTCAGCAATACGTTTCCAATAATTTATTCCCGCACCACCTAATGGATCGACACCTATTTTTAAACCGGCTTTTTTAATTGCAGCCATATCGATAACTTCACTCAAAGCAACCACATAAGGCTCAACAAAATCTTGTTGCTGGTAGTATGGATCTTTAATAGCAATTTGATAATTGATGCGTTGGATAGCCGCTAATTGATTAGCAATGAATTGATTCGCTCGCCACTCAATTTCAACCGTCAGCCGTTCATCTGCTGGACCACCATGGGGCGGATTATATTTGATCCCACCATCTTCTGGCGGATTATGTGAAGGCGTGATCACAATACCATCCGCTTTTTTTTCGTGCTGGCGATTATAATCCAATATAGCGTGAGAAATAGCCGGTGTTGGTGTAAAACCGTCGTCTTGCTGCGCGATGACATCAACCCCATTCGCGATCAAGACTTCAATAACCGTCATAAAAGCCGGTGCAGATAAGGCATGAGTATCTTTTCCTACCAAACAGGGGCCAGTAATACCATTTAATCGACGAACTTCTACGATAGCTTGGGTAATAGCTAAAATATGTTGCTCATTAAAACTACTACGACAGGCACTACCACGATGACCTGATGTACCAAATTGAACGCTTTGAGCCGGGTTTTTAATTTGGGGTTGTAGCGAATAATATTGTGCAACCAATTGTTCAACATTAATTAAATCACTTTGTTGGGCAGATTGCCCAGCACGTTTATGCAATGCCACTTATTTCTCTCCGAAGGGACAGCGGTACACATAGCCATAATCACTAAGTGACCAATAATATTTGTTTAAATCGTACCACACACTTTCTCAACCAATTCAACAGGAAACTTCATATCTTGCATAATTTGTTCAATCATATTGCGTTTACGATTGGTATTAGTATTGGTGATTACCCAATAAGGCGTATCAGGTATTAGGCGAGGTTTTGTCTGCTTACCACTGGCTAATAAGGTCTGTTTATTGCTAGCAAAATAGATACGCGTTCTGCCATGGGTTGCTTCTGTTGCGGCCACAAAAGCGGATTTGTTTAAATTGTATAGGGTGGATAAAATAAGCATAAAGCGATCAATTGCTTTGCTTTTAGTGGCATAATCGTTAGAAAGCAATAAATCATGCATCACACTTGCTGCATCGTAGGAAGAAACTGATTTATTTTTTTTCACTTCAGCCGCTATATTACTTACGGTTACCGAGAGTGGTATATGCGACTGACTAACGTCAAACCCTAACAGACGTCGTAATATAACCGATGCATTTTCACCTATATGCTGGGTATGACTCGCGATATAGCGGTAAAGTTCTTCGTCAACTTCAATCGTTTTCATGTTATTTCAATCTGTTTTAATTAAAATTATCTGCCAATTATAAGATATAAACCTAAAAAACAAAACAATGAATATTTCAATTACTTAACTTAGTCTATTCATAAAAAAGTTTTCGTCTTGATGCTCAATTTGTATAGAAATAGCTTAATAACTTTAGCTTACTAAGAACAAAAATATCTTTATTGATATCTGAGATTAATCACATTATTCATATAAATAGCAAAATATTTTCGTGTCACTTCCCCTTTTCACTCACCAACATCAACTTAAATTTTAATACTGACCAAGCTAATAATTATTGGTTTCTCGCTCTATCCATGTCATTATACAAACTATTGATTAATGAAATGTAATATGACTATGTTGCTAAATAATTGGCTAAATTATCGTATCCATCATCAAGAAAAGCCTATCTCTTCTGCTGCGATTGTACTCATCCATGGCTTGTTTGGTGACTGGCAAAATTTAGGCGTATTAGCTCGCAATTTACAAAATCATTTCACCGTTATTCAACTAGATATCCGCAATCATGGTAGCTCGCCACAGGCAGAAACAATGCGCTATTCTGAAATGGCAACAGACGTTTTAGCGCTGCTAACTCATTTAAAGCAAACAAGCATTATCGCTATTGGACACTCAATGGGCGGAAAAATTGTCATGGCGATGACGGCAATAGCGCCTCAATTAATAGAAAAAATTGTGGTTATTGATATTGCGCCAGTCACTTATCAAATTAATCGTCATGAAAATATATTTTCTGCCTTAGAAGCAGTAACACAAGCAGGCGTAACTTCCAGACAGGAGGCTGCTGTTATTATGCGTAATACGTTAACTGAAGAAAGTGAAATTCAATTTTTACTAAAATCATTTGATAAAGGCAAATGGAAATTTAATTTACCTATTTTAAAAAAAGAATATAACCAATTGATGGGTTGGAAAACGATTCCATCCTGGCCTCATCCTGCACTCTTTATCAGTGGCAGCCGTTCTGATTACATTAGCGAAAATTATCGCAAAGATATTATTACTCAATTTCCGCAAGCTCAAGGCCAGATTATTTTAGGAAGCGGTCACTGGGTACATGCTGAAAATCCAGCAGCAGTCATCCGAGCTATTCATCGCTTTCTGGCTATTCCAGCTGATAAACAATAAATCGCATACCCTAATATTGCTCTTTTTATCTTGTTCATAAACTAATTTGAAACAGATAATAACTTTATTTCAATTTAAAAATATAACTAGTCTTAAAAACAGTAAGATCCTTTTTTAACACTTTTCATAAAAAAATAAGTCGATAGAATAAACTTTCTAACTAAGTAATATAATAAAGCATTTTATTAATATTAAATATATTTAAATGGCTTTATATTTTAATTTATGGCTATTGACTATGGATGAAAATAATAAAAAAACGCTTGAATTAATTTCTATTATCATAAGACTAAATAATAAAATAAATATTAATGAATATAATAAAGAAATAACTCAAAATGATAATTTTGTTGATTGCACAAAAAAAATTCAACAAATGTATCAAATTATCATAAAAGAAAAACGCTGCCATAAAAAAGAGTTATCGCGTCTGATTTTACCTGCCATTATTTATGATAATGTTCCATATATATTAGCCAGTTATAATGATGAACAAGTATTAATACAATCTGCTGGCAATAAACCTCCAGAAATTTGGCAGAAACAAGATTTTCTTCAACGTTGGAATGGCAATTGGCTTAAAATAAACCAAAAACAATCCCACTTTGATATTCGTTGGTTCGTACCTGAATTCTTAAAACATAAACAGATATTTATTGAAATCTTGTTTTTTTCATTTGTATTACTAATAAATATCTTTTCAGATAATACATTTTAATCAATAAGTTAAATAAAATTCATGTATCTATTTTATTTTTATATACACATACATGTACAAATTTATTTTTCACCCTTTACGCGCCACCTTTGCCATAACGCTAAGTACAAAACCTCAATCTCACACAAAACCACTTACCCGCAACCAACAACTAATAGTTAACAACTTCCTCCAACGCTGCTAATATGATGGTGGGGCTATTCTTTTTGCGCGTGTTGCTGATTCCAGATTGAATCAACGGGCATCTCTACCCTAACATCTAGCCATGTCGATGGCGGAATATCACACGGCTCACCATCGATATAATAAGTTGGTTTTCCATCAATAATCTCTTTAACTCTCAAATTCTGAAATTCTTCTGGCAAATGAGAGTGCTGTCGGTGAAAGGTTTGGATTTCAATATTGCCGTCAGGTAGGATTTTATCTTTGATATATATTAGCTCTAAACCATTGCTATTTTTTGGCACCGATACCCCATTATTTATACCCCATCCACCGTCTGCGTTATAACCCATGACGCCGGAAATAAAATATTTTCCAGCTCCAGTTCGTTGTACGTTGACGCCTTCTGATTCGTCGTTAGTTTCAAAATGCCCATCAGGATGAATTTTAACGATTGGTGATGATTTTTTAAAATATCCGTTAGAATCTGCCCTCATTTTAGGAATATCAGAGGTTAGAGCTATAGTTCCGCCCTTTCCGGGTAAATAAATATTAAATTTTCCAACTTTTTCAAAATATGAACGTTGGTCATTATTATTAGAACCTATTCGCCAAGTATTACCATTAGCTGCGATTAATTCTATATATCCATGAGTACTAGGAGACTTAACTACTAATTTAGGTGCGGTTATATCTGTAGGATTATTAGTTAAAGCCAGTGTGCCATTTTTATTTGATGGAATAGTGACAACGGCTTTATTGTTATTTTTAGCATCTCTATACACGAAATAGGCATCGCCAGGGGCAGTTTCGAGTAACAGTTTATTCCCATCACCTTTGATAAGGGTCAAGCTGGTATAATTACCGTTACTCTTTATATTTATCTGCCCAGCAGTGAAATTTTCCCAGGAATCTTTCTTGGCATAGAACTCGTCACAGGCTTTTTGGCTTATCACTTTATCTGTGGCATTGCCTGTCGTTTGTAATACGCTTGCTTTATCAAATTTTGTTTCTAATTTTTCGCTTATTTCTCCGACAGTTTTAGCATCAGCTTTATCCTTTACGGCTTCCTTGATTTTATCGATATCATTTGCATCTGCTTTGCCTTCAACAATATCCTTCAGTGCTTTAATCGACTCTAACTTAACCGTTTTGCCACTGGGTAGCGTAAGTTCAACGACACCGTTGTCCCCCATCCAGGTATCCATGTTTTGCAGGAAGTAAAGGATATAAGTGTTAGCTGCAACCAGTGCTCTTGCCGCATCAGAATTATTATTGGGTTCAGTGAGATTAATGCTGTAAGGGGTATCTGTTGCGCTAAAAGTCGGCTTATCTGCTAACGTTAATTCAGTATCACTGTTAACTGTTAATATCATGTAAGGATAGTTAATATCGCCGTTTTTAATCAGCATTAACATGCCAGGTGATACCAACGGATTATTACTGTTCCATTTTGTGCCTGTGCCTTTTACAATAGAAGAGCCTGACACAACGGTTACGGTGCCTGTGTTATATATCATATAATTTCTCTAAAAATAAAGATCGAAGTCGATAACGTAAGATGGCGTGCTATAAGTGATATCATCAATAGCTGATGTATCTACAAACACCCATTCTAAATTCCTTCCCTGCTGAATAGTTATTGTATTTCCTTGAAAACGATAACCGCCCGCTTTGCAATATGTCCAGCCCTGATAGACGCGATCTATCATTTCTGCACATTCATTTGCTTGTAACATTGGGCGTGCAAATGGCGCCGTTACTCCCCATTGGGTTAATGTTATATTAGCGCCAACCAGAAAAGGTAAATAATTAGATGAGTAACTCACTGTTCCTTTTTGATTGTAAATATTAAGACCGTAATCAACTGGCAATAGTGTAAAATCAGTCGTGAATACGAGTACGTAAACATCTGTTCGCACATTGCTATAAATATTTTTATTGTCTCTAGAGATAGAAACAACTGCATTTTGATTTGTTGGTCTAATAAAAACTAGACTTTTACCAATACTTGGAACAGTGTTAGGGATTTTATAAGTGCCATTAGTACTTATCGATATTTTCTTTCTAAAAACACAATACCCTAACTTTGATTGCTGAGTGATTTCTACTGCATTACCTAAACCACCAATAAATAGTCCATAATCACCACTAGTTGCTTGTTTTGGATAGCCATAAACATCTATTTTATACACATTTTCGTATTGTTCACCGTACAAAAATGTTCCTCGATCTGACACCCCTCCTCCTGGGCCACCCCAAAACCAGTGGATACCCCAACGATCCCAATTGCACTTTAATTGATTTCCTTCAACGCGTATATTTTCAAGTCTCAGTTGACGTACAGCATAACTTCTGGATACTTGATAAAGTCTAGATATGACTTTAGGGACGATTATTAGATTATATTTATCTGCTTCAGGAATGGTGAAGCTATGATCTCTTTTTTTTAGATCGTGGTTATTTGTACTTAAAAGTTTTGTCAGTATTCGACTTTTACTGGTTATTTCAAAGGTTTTAAAACCGTCATTCAAATCAACAAACAAACCGTAATCTGACATTATGGCCTCCTGCCTAGTTTTATTACCCCACCAGAAGCGGGATAAACGGCAAGCCCGGTATTATCTAACACAATTTTTGAGGCATCTCCCATGATTTTAAAGTCTTTATTAATGAGTAAGCGATTAAACTCTGCGATACCGGTTTCACCATCTATCTTGAAACCGGTGTCTCCCGCCTGATAATTTTTTGACTGAATAACAGAGCCGATTAATAATTCTTCAATCGTTCCTTTATCAATAAATATTGTGCGTAAAAAAACCTGCCCATTTCTAATAGCAAAAACAGGCTCCATCTTGCCATTAGCCGGATTGTAGACGATGAAAGTTTGGGCACTAAAGCCAATTTGCGTACTGACTTTGCCGTTTTTAAGCTCCGCACCAATGACCATTCCTGCATCATAAGAGACGCCGTCATAAACAATCTTGACTAACGATGTCCAGGTGGCAGAAGCCTCACCCTTTTTCATGTCATATTTGGCTTGTAGCGAGTTCTGCGCCGCTGCCCATGACTTATCCGCTGTCGCTCTGACCTGATGGATAGACTCGGCTAAAGCTTTGGTCTCTGTTACCACATAATTATCAACCCTGACAATTTCCGCCTTCATCTTGCCGTTTTGACGCATGAAATACTGCGTATTGCCGTTGAGTCCCTTCGCGTTTTCCAGTATCGCTTCCGTGCTGCTGTCTATTCCTTTCTTTAACTGCTTAATCGCTTCTGTGTCGTTAATTTTTTTGTCGATTTCTTCTAAAATATCACCCGGTAAACTATTGTAATGGTCAACAAATTCTGTAGAAGATCTAAGCGGCATTTTTTAGTTCATGATATTTTTGATGTGGCGTTAAATAACCAATCGTTGAATGGCGTCGATAATAATTGTAAAACTGAATATAATTTTCAACTTCACAGACAACAGATTGATGATTCATAAACGATAAACGGTTAAGTCTTTCTGTCTTTAAACTCCTAAAAAATCTTTCCATCACGGCATTATCGAGGCAATTACCTCGCCGACTCATGCTTTGAGTTATTTTCCGTTCAAAGAGGTGCGCCCTAAACTCCTCCGATGAATATTGGCAACCTTGATCTGAATGGAACATCAAACTTGTCGTATCCGGTAATTGCCGTTCAATTGCGTTATCTAAGGCTTCTTTCACTAATTTCGAATCCGGTTTTGTTGATAAGGCATAACCAATAATTTCTTTGGTGGCTAAATCCAACACACAGGCTAAATAGCTCCACCCATAGTGATGTCTAATATACGTGATATCCCCGACATAATAGTGATTATGCTGTTCAGGGGAAAATTGTCGTTTAAGCAAATTAGGGGCATATCGATGTTCGTTACCCGATGAGTGATAGTAGTGCTTTTTCGTTGGTCTAATTGCAACTAATTGATTTAATTTCATGATGTTCGATATTTTATAAGTGCCAATTTTGTGCCCTAAACCCTTTAACTCGGCTTGAATACGTCTTTTGCCATAAATTTGACCCGATGTATAAAAAATACGTTTGATTTCGCCACACAGTCTTTCATTTTCAACTGTCGGTATTTTCGTTTCATAATAAAAACTACTGCTGCTTACTTCAAAAAGATGGCATAACTCAGTGACCGTAAAATTGGGGTACATGATTTTCAGTTGCTTCACGATTTTGAGTTTTGATTGTCGAGGATGAAGTAAGCCGCGGCTTTTTTTAATATGTCATTATCCCTCTGAGCACGCTTAAGTTGAACTTCTAATTCTTGTATGCGCTGTTGCTCGGGTGTTAACGCTTTTGATTTTACAGGCGTATTCCCATTTAACTCGGCAAGATATTGTTGCTTCCATCGTGATACGGCAGATTTACCCGCACCGGATATTTTTTCAACTTGGATATTGCTATATCCACCTTCAACCATGAGTTTTGCATATTCCAGTTTTTGCTTTCCGCTAAAGGTTACTTTTACTTTTCGGGTCATATTTATACCTATAAGATTTTGCTTAATTATAAGCTATAAATCTCTACAGTTTTATTAGACCACTACACCCTCTTTCATCCTCCCACATTTCGGTATAGACCCCTATCGGTTCATCCATGCGGTGCTGCCAAAGAAGGGCAGGAAAACTATTTTTACATCGCCAATGCGTTAGTGATGTTTCAAATGCGCCTCGCATTACGATGTCATCAAAACTGTCTTTTACCCCAAAAACAGAACCATAGCCGGAAAACTCACCCGATTCAGTCACTGATTTTAGACTCAGCGGCATATCAAACCGCTGTTTTATCATTATTGTCATTCGATTTATCCTCGCTAAACTCGGTAAGACTGGGTTTTGTTGTCATATTCATCGGCGTTAAATAAATATCACCGCCTTCACGAGGGTTAAGCTCCTCCAGTTCGCGGCATTCATTTGGGGAATAAATTCCCCAATTAATTCCCGTTGCGTAAGCTGCAAACCGTGATTTCATATCACCACGTAATAACGCCCCAGTATTGAACTTAGCATAAAAATTTTTCTGCTTTTTTTCAGCGATTAACCCGATATTGATTCGCTGTTCAATGCGCGTTAGATAAGGAACCAGCGAATAGTTGATAAAACCAATGCCCAGATTCTCAATATTATTAAACGTGGCTCTATCTGTATTTTGCACCATGTGCAACGGAACGCGAAAAATACGGCAGATTTCTTCCAGTTGAAACTTGCGTGTTTCCAAAAACTGAGCATCTTCCGCTGACAAACTAATTTGTTGCCACTTCAATCCCATTTCAAGGATCATCGGTTTATGGGCATTCTCAAGGCCTTGATGGCGGACTTCAAAGTCATTTTTTAATCGCTCATAAGCGTCATCTGTCAAATATTGTTCCGTTTGTAAAACCCCACTTGTCACTGCCCCATTTCCAAATAGACGTGAGCCATGCTCTTCTGTTGCTAGTCCAAGACCGATGGCTTGACGTGCATACGCAATTGGACTCAACCCTATTAATCCATCCAATGTAAAAATGCGAACATGCCATATTTCATCCTGACTCAGAATACGGCTTGTTCCATCTGGCAACGTGACTTGATATTCAATACCCCATTGAGGATTTAGCGTTGGTGCGACACTGTCAGGACTTAATGGAAGTAATTCAACCACTTCGCCTAAGGCCTTAACCTTATAGGCATAAAAATTGCCCCTCAGACACAAACTCGTTATTAATAATTCCCAAAACTCTTGTGAAGTCATATACCCATTTGGTTTGGCTGATAATAGCTGATGAAGCCTTTCTTTCGTGGCGCGTTGATTGCATTGTGCCGTTCGTTCATACAGGGCACAAGGCAGCATGCCGACAGATTCTGCTAATACTCTGACACAGCTAAATACCGCGGTTAGCTGCATAGCCAACCTAGGACTGACTCTACGACCGGCGTAAGTATCGTAAGAAAGCCCCATCAGATGACCAAGTTCCTGTGAAGTTATGTCACTTTTTTTGCTAAAAAGTCCTGGAAAAAACATAATGCCTCTTATTGTTTGATTTTTCGACTCATCATGTACGAAACCAAAAATGACCACAGCAAACAAAGAATACCGCCAACAATAAAACCAGCGGCGGGCAGCAATAACCAGGCACCGAAAGCCAATAAAATGGCACCAATAATGCCTGTGATAAATGAAAGCAGTGTTAATATCATTGTGTGATCCTTAAAGCGATCTCAGTCCGTGGGAACTAATAATTTCAGAAAGCGAAGGTTGATGGTTCCCCCCATTGACTAATAATCGACTCATTGCGGTAAAAAGCGCACAAGGGCCATCAATCTTAGCTTCCGCCGTTGACTTATTTGGGAAGATGTTGTCATTTTTGTCAGGTCTTACCGTCACATTAGACATCATCCAGTTCATTACTGGGTGTTGGTTGTGGTGCAGTTTCCCGGCGTATACCAATGCTTCCACTGCTTTCATTGCTTCTGACAGATTTCTGACTGTTTGAGAAACTTCAACCAGTGGTAGGCCTTCTTCTGCGAGTGATAAGCCAAATTGCGTTGCACTCCAGGGATCAAATCCTATTTCTTTTAATGTTTGTCCTGAGACCCACGTAATGATTTCCTCTTTGATTTGATTGTGATCAACCACTTCACCATCAGTCAGGGTTAATACCCCCATCGCTGACCATTTCCGATAGAGTTCTGCAATTTGTCGAGAACAACGCGCTAGCCTGTCCTCTGGCAGCCAGAACCTGGCATCAGTATGAACATGACCATTGTTTGCCTGCCAGACTTTGACGGCCGCACAAATATCAATTTTGTTAGCCAAATCAACACCGACCCACATCGGATAGGTTTTTAGCTCGTGCATTGGGGCGACAGCAGAGAGATCTGTCCATTTGAGCATATCCATCCAGGCTGACTCTGCACTCACCCAAACGTTGGCGTGCTTTGTTATAAAATTACAAACAATTATAATTTAACTATATATCAATAAGTTAATGAATATTTATTATTTATTTATAGCTATCTGCAATACACATTGCAATACACAGGTTTTAATCAGAAGAGAAATTTGTTTAAGATTATCCGGGGCGCTAATAAAAACCCGCTACACCCCATCAAATGAAGCTAATCGTTGTTTCTGCTCATCGGTCAAACTAAAGGTAAAGTCCTCATGCTCTATCTGCCATGTGCCAAAACTCATCAGAAACGCTAAGGCCGGGTCGATTTTATTAGCCGATTTCTTCTTGTTCGGTTTAATATTGGCGTTTGCATCGGTTTCCATCACTACATTTGCGATCGCCCATGTTAAAACAGGGTCGCCGTTATGGTGGATATTCTGACGATTAACAAACACTTCTGCTGACTTGGCGACAGGGCTTAAACGCATATAGGTTTGTGGGAAGGGTTCAACATCTAAACCTGCACCCTGTAATTGCGTTCTAAGATGAGTCGCATTCCACGTATCAAAGCCAATGAGCTTAATCTCAAACTGCTCACTGTCTTTGAGAATATCATCTCTGATACGGTCATAATCAATACAATCGCCTTTGGTGGTTCTCAGCCAGCCTAACCGCACCCATTGATGATAGATTGCTCTATTTTTATTCGCTGGACTCTGTAATTGCGCTTCGGGGATATAGTGACGGCTCAATAGCAAGAGCGCATTCTCTTGTGGGAAGGTATAACAGACGCTAGTAATATCGTTTGTTGAGGATAAATCCATCCCTGCATAACAGGTTTGTCCCTTTAAATCCGTTTCCTTGTAGTCCCGTTGACAGGCAGCCCAAGCCCCTTCACCCATCCACGGCGTTTGACCCTGACACCAGATATTAAATCGTTTGGTTAACATCTCTGTCCATTGTGAGGGAATTCCCCTTGCTTTTTTAATCGTATCGTTCAGGGCATGACTTTCTACAGAGACATTAAGATTAGGATTGGCTTTAACCCAGTTATGCTCATCATCAAGCTCACCGTCTTCGTCTAGTTCATAAATCAGGGCAAAGAGTGATTCATTCTGCGCTTCACCGTCCAATATCTGACAACAATAATCATAGTGCTGTTTACAGGCTGAAATAACATTGCTCCCTGCGGTGGTAATGGCAAAAAGTAGTGCTTCAGGGCGTGCCCCCATCCCTAACTCAAGCGCGGAATAAACCGCATTATCAGGGTGTAGATGGTACTCATCGACGATCGCCAGACTCGGATTAGTGCCCTCAATGGTGGCAGCTTTGGCAGCAAGCGGCTTTAGCAAACTGTTATTTTTAGGATAAATTATTTTATGTTGCTGGATAGTCAGCCGTTTCTTTAGGCTAGGGGATAGCAAACACATCTGACGGGCATCATCAAAAACAATGCGTGCCTGGTCTCGACTCACGGCTGCCGTATAAATATCCTGTTGCCCCCCTTCCATGATTAAAAACCAATTAGCCAGTATTGCAGCCAATGTAGACTTAGCGTTCTTTCTTGGCACTTGGATATACGCACTACGATATTTTCTTCTTCCCGTGCTAACTTCTTTGAATCCTAAAATATTCGCTATAGCAAATTGCTGCCAAGGTTCTAATTGAATGGGCTTACCTCGAAGATGTCCTTTTACATGGGGGCAGAGACGGGAAAAAGCGATAAAACGTGCTACCGTTGGCGTATCGAAGGTATAAACGGGATTATTGCGGTCATTAAAATAACGATTAACCGCCTGTTTTAAGCGCTTACAGGCCGGAATATCGCTATTTCTGACGCGCTCAGCGTATTGATGCCAATCGGTCAAGTTCATCTTCTTCTTGCATTTCTACCGGATTACGGCGACGTGATACGGGGTCAAAACCTAATAGGGAGGCCATTTTTATCATGGTTTTTTCTGCCTCAGCTTTGGCGCTTAATGCGGGGTTCCTACTTTCGCTTCCCTGACTGTTGGCGATACTAAATCCGCGTTCTGCGAGGTCTGCAACGGCTTTTCGGTAAATGGAATAGTTGACGCAATACAGCTCAAAGCTACTCCAATCAGTGGGGTTCAGGTCGTTACGCTCTGCAACGAATTTTGCCTTAGCTTTCCATTCTGTAGTAGCAATCTCATCAAGATAGCTAGGGGCTTTGGGTGCTCTTGCCATAATCTACTGTTTTCCTTATTGTTTTATTTTCAAAAAAATGACCGCGCATAAAAATTCGATTGACGTGCGGTCCCAGCGCAATAGGGGGTTGTCATATTTAACTCCCCCACCCCCTACTTCCAAGGCTGATTCCTAAAACATTCCATTAGCTCACGGTCACGCTGAGTCAATCGTTTAACGTAGGATTTATTCGCGCTTGGCTTAACGCGTCGATAACCTTGGCTATGTCTAAGTAATCCCTTAATCAATTGATTTATCTGATATTCGTCCATTAAGGTTATACTCGTGTATCCAGTCATTACGATGAGCAGCTTTTTCTTCCTGCTCACGGAACATGCCAGCTTTACGCTGTGCTTTAGTTATTGGATCTTGCTGAATAATTTTGCGGTTATGACATCCCTGACACAATGATTGATGGTTATCTTGCCACCAGAACAGTACATCGCTATCTCCATCGATTGGGATGATATGGTCAACGATTTTAGCGGGTGTATATATCCCCTGACTTTCGCACTTCACGCAAAGAGGATGCTCCTTCAAATAAATCAGACGATATTTAGCCCATTGGCTGGAGTAGCCACGCTGGGTATGCGTTCCACGTTGTTTTTCTACTCTGCGTCTGGCTGCTCGTTTATGCGCCTCGCACTTACCCGATTTCACTCGGGTACTACAGCCTGGCTCTGTACATCTTTTTAATGGTTGATACGGCATTTAATACACTCCAATATCTCGATACACTGACCATAACGATTTAATCGTAAAGGGGACTTCTTTAAGCTCAACATCTGTTGCCATTTCCCGATTCTCATAGAGCAATCCGATATAGAGCAAACACCCAACCTTAATTGCTGGCGTGAATGTCAATCCTTCATCAAACCGTTTGCCGATATGTTGTTGACAGGCTTCAAGTGCTGCTTCGGCATACGTGGTTAATAATTTATCATCCAGCGTAAAACTCTCTTCTAATCGACAATGCTGTTTGATTTCATTTAAAGGGATTTTTACATTAATCAAATCGTCCTCCTCCCTTGCAAATCAATTCTAATCTTGATTGGCGTGCATCGGATAAAACAACGGCTATCTCAAATCGAGAACCCAGTGTATTAGCACCTTTATACACAATGGCGTTGTCAATCGTGATATCAGGACGATAACGCATCCAAATCTTGACGATGGCTTGAGGATAGCGAGTACCAAAGGTTAATAACTCCTGACCGCGTAGCGCTTTTACTTCTGCCCAGACATCTTCAACATCTACCCAGGTTACTCGCTGGTCACCTAGATTACCGTATGTAATCTCTTGTTTCTGAATCGTCACACGATGTCTTAATCGTCCTGCTCTCATGCGTTGTCCTCCGCATGTTTCTTAACCTCAATATGCTGTTTCCACGCCTGACTAAATTCATCACCGCCATCACGAGGCGGTAAGCCTTCCCGTTCACGGGCTTCATTGGGGCACATCACACCGGATTTAATCGCCGTTTCATAACTTAAGAAACGCTCTCTTGGGTTGGCTCTGAGTAAATCGGCGGTGTCAAATTCCACTTGGTAACGCATACCGGATTGCGGAACATTAAGTAGTAGTGCCGATTTGATTTGCTGTTCGAAATTCGCTAACCAAGGGCGCATGGTAATGGTTAAAAACGCGCGGCTGGCTTCACTAAAATTACTGTAGGTACTGTTGGAATATTCTTGCAGAAAAATAGGGCTGACATTGAACATGCGGGCGATATCTTCTATCGTAAAACGGCGGGAAGCTAACCATTCTGCATCCTGATTACTCATGCCTAATTTTTCATATCCCATTCCACCTTCAAGGATTGGCACTTTACCCGCATTTTTTGCGCCTCGATAACGTTCAAGCGCGTCAAGGGCTTTTTTGCCCTTTGGCATCATTCAGCCACTCATTGGATTTAATAATCCCTGCTGCCATCATGCCATCTTTCATCACACTCGCGCCGTGGCGCTGTTGGGCTAGTCCTAAACCTAATGTCTCCCGACAAATCGTAATCGGTGAACGTCCCATAAACCCATCATCCGTGGCGTAACGTAAATGTAAGATTTCTTCTTGCAGACAGATACGGACTTGACCACTGTATGGCTCGGTTATCGTATAACGGTAACGGTGCTCACTTAATCGTTCAGGTACAACCGCACTCGGCGGATAAGGATGTAATGAAGCGGGCTGTCCGTCTTTACCCCATGTGATAAGCGCATAGGCATTACCATTGAGTAAGCAATGGCGCATTAGGGTTCGTTTAAACTGGAAAGGTGTTTGACAATCATTTGGTTTTTCATTGAGCAAATAATCTACCACGTGGTTACTTAGCCATTCCCGTGATTCCATACCTTTATCATTGTGTACCCGATATAAAAAACAGGGCATCGTCGCCACCGCTTCACTAATCACCGTAACGGCATTGATAACAGCGGGTAAGCCTTCTGCGGTTATCGGTGAGACATATTCGCCTGACCGACTGTTAGGAATGCCAGCCAGTGACAGGAACTCATCAATACTAAGGCTGCGTTCTTCTGCCTTTTTATGTCTGAATGGCCACATTATTCCACCTCAGATAATTGTAGCCACCGATTGTACAAATGCGTGGGTTTGGAGCGATTAGCATTGAGTGAACGCTTGGCAATTTCGACACCACTTTCAGGGTAAGCGGGTAAACTGGTGATCGTGATTTCTAGCAATTCAGCCTCAATAACCGTTCTGAGATAAGGCTTTTCACCAATTTCCCAATGGTCTTTTATCGTCCTAAACGCAAAGCTCATACCGGATATATCCCCCCGTTCAACCAGTGTTAGAACATCTCGGCCTAATTGGGTATCAGGCGGGGTAAGCGCAAACCGTAACCCCGTTTCATCTTCAGCCAGTTGTAACGTACTCGACGCGGTACGCCCTAATAGATTAGTTACGTCATGTTCAAACAGACACCTTACATCTGTTCCTTTTCCCAGACTGTTTTTAAACGCATAGGGGGCAAAGGTTTCAATAAATTCACCCCACAACAGTTGTGAACGGCTATTCCATTTAACCGCATAGCCCATTAGTTTTTTTTCATCAGCGGTGATGCCTGCCGTGCGTATTTCAAAATCGGTTGATTTCATGGCGTTATGCCTTAACCTCAAGCACTTTAATCGCATTGGAATCGACTAATCCACCACCGAGATATTTATCAGTATGAATTTTGATAAAGCCAGGCTCAGTAATATTGTCAGGTCGTGTACGGGTGCCTGTCTGATGGTCAACAATGGTGTAGCCACGTTTAAAGTCACCCAGCGCTATCACATCATCATTCATAAATTCAAGGTAATGAACCGATAAACCCAACAGACTATCAGGATCACCCACTTGTAACCGTTCACGCCAGATATAATCACCATTGCCATTTTTCAATTTTTGTACTTTGGCAGCGGTGTTTGAGTTCATCACCCAGACAGCATTTTTACGGTATTTATTTTTTAGCGTGAATTTCAGGTCAATCAGGCTATCGGCTTCCAGTTTGGTCACTTCCTGCTTTTGCAATGTGCCAAAACTACGCGCTTTATCGGCTTTCGTATCACGGGGATAGGATAGAAATCCTTTTGCTTTCTTTGTACCGTTACCACTGACTAAATCGGTTTCTTCGGTATCAACAAAGGTGTCAGCGATTTCACGGGTCAACCAGCCTAAAATATCGACATCACTAAAATCCAGAATTTCCTGTGTTGTCTTGGGATAGGCATAGACAGGAAATAACTTGATACTCACTTCTTCCAGTTTAGGGGTAGCGGTTTCGGTTCTGGCTTTGCCTTCTTCACCGTGATTGATCACGGCACCACCAACAGACACCAGTTGCTTATATTCGTTGCTGTGAGTGGTCTTGATAGTACAGATTTTACGCATGACGGACTCATCACTGAGACGTTGCATAATCTGTTTATTCAGTTCAGGGATAACGGTATAGCCACCATCAGCCGGAACCCCAGTCGAAAGCCCGCGTGTTTCCCCTGTCAAAACATAATGCCTTAATGCATCATTTCCCTGTTCTTTTTGTACAGGCTTTGCCGCTAATGTTCTTTCTTCATCAGCGAGACTTTCATAACGGGCGATTTCAGTATTGAGGGTTTCCGACTGATGACGCAACGCATCAAAGTTTTTAGCTTCATCTTCGGTCAGTGTTCGTTTTTCTGTTTCTGCTAATGTCAGCATTGATCGCATTTGTGCCGTTAAATCGGCTTTTTGCTGACGTAATTCAAGTAGTCTTTTCAAGGTTGGCTCCTGCATGCAGTGATTGTCTTGACTGAACATGCAGAAAAAAAGCAGCTAAGGGAAGGTGATATAAACCTTAACCGCTTTTAGTAACCATGAATATTTCAAAATACACCTGCATGAATCAGGAACCTCAATTTAACATGATGAAAAATAACAGGAAACAACCTCACAGGAAGGCAAAAAAGATGAGAAAACATGAGAACCAATAATTTACATAACTTTACATTAATTATTTATTAAAACATTAATAAGGGTTGCACCCGTTTTAGTGAAAACATCATGAGCTATTTTGGACAATCGGTAATCACTGCCTACCAGGAAAAAGAAAGAATTTTTTATGATGATCCTTGTTCTCTTTCGAAAAGATAAAATTTATTTAATAATATTTCTCATGTCAGAGAAAAAAATAAAAATATTTTAGCGTGCGTTTTATATAATTAAAAAAAACTGGAAAACTGTTCATACTGTTCACCAATTCAATAAAAGATATATATATCAATAAATTAAAGGGTGAACACTTAACTTAAAACTATTCACCAAGTGTTCACCACTGTTCACCTTTTTATGGGAGGGGTAATGAACAAAAAGTTTTCTAACTTCAATTTATTTATAAATAAAATTAATATTTATTTAAGTTGGTTAATAAAATAATTTTTTAATCTTGTAAGAAAAATAAAAGATGGAAGTGTTTATTAATATTTAATAAAAAGTGTTTTGATTGTTAATGATTGCAAATAAATATATTATATATCAATACGTTATACTATTATTGCCTGAACTAAAGCAATCCATAAAAAGGTGAACACTTTATTGAAAGGGTGAACAGTGGTGAACACTTAACACAAAACTATTCACCACATAATTTATTGATATATATATCTTTTATTGAATTGGTGAACAGTATGAACAGTTTTTACCAAAAAGTTTTATACGCATCTATTTTTTGTCTAACGCGACTTAAATAAAAAATTCTTTCCTTTCCCTGGTAGGCAGATAAAAAAGCCAGCCTTTTACTGGCTGGCGTTGTTTGTTTAGTATTGGCTGATGCTGGTTTGATATTACGGTGTCTATAATTTATGTTAAGGTACACTTGGCAACCAATCTTCGGCCTCCACTTCATTTAATTCCAGATTTGTTCTATATCCATGTTTTGTTCTTTCTCTAATATACCTTTTACCCAGTTCTTTAAGCGCATTATTAATCGAGCGTCCAAAGGCGGTTAAACTCAAGGCGTTTTTATTACCGTTCCCTTGCATATAAGCCGTGTAAGCATGGTATAAATATTTCCTTGGCACTGGCGGGTAAATATTGGCGTTCCCCATCAACATACCGCTAGCAGCTTCTAATGTAATGAGATAGGCGCAAAAATCGATGAGGGGGTCACTTTCCCGTTTGATTTCTATCGCTTCCCCTGATCCCCTTTGTTCAAGTAATAACGCTTTTGCGTCTTCTGGATCATCAAAAGTTGCCAACAATCGACGTACAATGACAGCGATCTCACTTGAAATCTTTTCCGCTAACCTAGAATCTTTATCTTCGTCTTTTACCTTGTTATTGAACTGGAATATCACTCGCCTACGGGCTACACCGTCTGCACGTTCAGTGAATATCATAGGGGTATTATTTGTTGCAATAACAACGGCTCTTATTACAGTGCTATACTGATGTTCATATTTAGGGTCAATTTCAATTAAATCACCGCCTGTTATGGCTTTTGCTCCCGTGGCTTCTCCTATGTACTTCGGTTGATCGGGGAGGGTGATCAATCGTTTACTAACGAATTGTGCTCGCCCTCTCGCGGTATCTAAAGCGGCCATATTGCTACTTCCGGTATTATCTTCACCTACGAGTAAAGTGGCTATTTGGGCAAAAACACTTTTACCGCTTCCGCCTATTCCTGTAATTTCTAAAAACAGTTCCCAGTCATAGCGGTTAGCTAAAATCATATATAACCCTGCAAAAATCCGTTTCATTTTATACGGGTCACGATTAGCAGCATGATCTAACCATTTATGAAAATGTGGAGCATGATCCCGTAAATTTTCATCGGGTGGGGCGGGTCTATATTCAATCCCATTGTGATTTAATAACCAGTTATCGGGCTGGTGTGGTGAAAATACTTTAGTTTTAATATTAAAGACACCATTAGCAAAAGGAATAACATCGTTACAAGGCTTACCCAACTTAGGGACAATAATTTTCAATGCCTCCACCGCATTATTAACCGCTCGGTTGCTAAAGTTGGTGTTATGTTGACAATAGATATTGCCCATTTCACGAGCCAGATCAAGGTGGGAAATTTTTTCCCATATCCCTGATACGTAGCGATAAAATACCTTACTATCACTGTGTACAGCGATCCCCTCATAACGTTCAGCCAGCAACAAGGCTTTTTCATTGTCTGCCATTTGAGAAAGATTGTTACCCGTCTTTTGCTTGTCAGGCTCAACTTGATACGCCCCCTCTATAAACGCCTGTTTTGCTGCCTCAATCCCATGTTGCTGACGGTAATCATCCCAATCAGCTTTTTCTTTGGTTGGCGGTATGGTGACCCAACCATTAACCACTTTTGCGGTTTTCTCCGCTTTAATCTTGCCAATATTGGCTTCATCGGGCTTAACATCATTATCCGCCGCAATAATGATTTTTGATTGAGGGTAATGCTTCCTGACCCATGTAGCAACGGGTAATAAATTACCTTCATCAAGCGCTGCCAGTACCACGCCTTCATGCAACTGGCTCACGGTTAAAGCGGTTGCATATCCTTCGGCAATTAACACCGTATCGGGCGTTCCAGTGAAATCAACGACGGGAATATAGCCACCTTTTTTCTTTGTGCCTGAGATAAAGCGCTTTTCACCGTTAGCTCTGATAATCTGAGCACCCAGTAATTTATCACCCTGTTTTACGGGTAATATCATCGAGCCATCTTTTAATAGCTTAACTGAACAGGTATGACCTTTGAGTATTAAGTACTGAGATTGACCTAATGTGGCTTCTTCTAATAACTTTGCGGATTTTTTAATAGCATCCGTTAAAGGCGGTTTATCTGATATAGTCGTTTCTTTTTGGACAGGTATTGAAATAACCTTAGCCACTTCCTTAGCCGCTTCCGTGACATCAACATTAAATAACCGTCTCACTAAATCCAGTCCGTCACCACTACCACACTGATTACAGATAAATGTGCCGTTACCTTCCTTATCATCAAAGCGAAAGCGGTCTTTACCCCCACAAGCTGGACAAGCGGTATGACGATTCAAGGGGACTTCTGCCCCCAGTGATGCTAATATACCTTGCCAACGTCCTGTGGCCTGCTGCTTAACCTGACGGATTAAATCAATATTTCTCATGATTTATCCTCCTGAGCAGCAGCGCTATCCGCCATGTCATTCATCATGTCAACCCACATATCAAGCCCCATCCCTGACAACTTGCCGTTCTCAACGCACAGGTCAAGTATTTGTTCAGCGACAGATTCCCAAGATTTGTATTCATCTTTCAACGGTTTTAATGCATAAGTATCAACCAGCTTCCGAATCCCTTTTACGCCGTCGATAATATCAACATGAATAGCGTCATCTTCGGTGTATAAGGTAAACCAGTCTCCGCCGTTTTCTGCTCTTACATCCTGATAGATTGCCTTAGCAAAAGCGTTAGCCCGTGCATTCAGGCGAAAGTTTAAAGTGATTAATGTCATCTTTCCCCCTTAATGCACCACAGCAACGGGCTGAACATTGCCGTTAAGCACATCATCGATAAATAGGTTATGGAGTTGGGCTAAAATTTCTTGCCCCATAAAGGAAAGTTTTAAACACTTAGCATTACTGACTTCTAGCATGTTTCGATAAAACGTCAGAATATATTGCTCTGCGTCTTCCTTGGTCTCCCTAGAATAAAAAGCGCCTTCAATATTATTCTCCATGCCCATGCGTTCAGTCGCCAGAAAAATAGGAAGGTGATAGTTTTTATGGGTGTAGTAAGGCTGACCATTTTTAACGTTGCATTGCATAACGAAAATAGCCGAAATAACACAGCGTACGGACGTGATCACATCGGCTTTGTTAAAATCGTCTTTTTTCCAGTATTCATCGATTAATTTCAGGATTAACTTAGGGTCATCATCCCAATGACCCTCATTAACACGATTAGGGATATCCGCCACAGGAATCGTTATTTTTTCAATATGCCCCTGTTCGTTTAAATGTGTAAGGCATACATTTTTGCCAATGGTTTTTATTTTATAGCTCATCTTGACCCCTTCCTTTTTTTAGCCTGTTTGCGCTTACACTTTTTCGACTTAGTGCCTGTGTGCTTTGAGCCACTGACATAAGTGTTAATCCCAGGATTTCTTATAAATTGGGGCTTCACTTTTCCCTTAAGAAAAGCCCGTGTATTCTTAGCGTTAAAGGTATTATCCCGCCCTGAGTTATAGCCATCGCTAAAAGTAATTAATGGTTGTTCGTCATATTGTGTCATGTTCATCTCACGCCCTCCGATACAGGGAATCCTTCACGCTGATAGAGTGTGAACTGGGCGTTTTCTGCGTTGATAATGAGTGCCTGAGCAATTTTAGGTAAGCACATCAACGCCTCACTCATCCGGCATAAATCCGCTTTCGCCTGACTATCGGCATAGTTTTCATTGCTACATGCCCAATATGCGCATTCACCAAAGGCTTTTAGCCCTGACATAATCCCATCAAACCCTGCCTCACAAGCACCTTTCATTTCTCTTAGATCTTTAGTGCTCATCGCCTGTAAATTATCCGCTATGAGGTAATGCTGAATATCAGCCATGATGTACCCCCTTGGTGAAATCACCTAAATCACAGATAGACAGTTGGGAAAGTTCAATAACGGTTTTGATGGCTGGACGAAGGCGCTTAAGCTCTCTACGGCGTAGGGTCATCGCTGCACTGCCTGGCTTACCATGACCAAGATAAGAGTCCTTCTCTGCCTTAACGACAAGATGTTGCGCTTCCTCCGGTTTCATCTGGCTTAACTCTTCAAGCGAAGGAATATCAACATGACGGAGTTCACCTAAGGTGTTACGGCGGAAATAAACATTGACTAGCTCTTTTTGTATTTTCCAAGAAAGCTCATCACGAAATGACTTAACGATTAACAAATAACCTGATTCAGTTAGAACCGTTAGCCCCCTGTTTGGCACAGAAATTCCTAAAGTATCTAATTGATACTTTAGAGATACTGGAATCGATAAATAATCTTCCTCATAGACAAAATGTTCTCTATGGCGGTTAAATGCGACTCGTGTAGTTCCTTTAGGGCGATCATGTGCCTTATCAATCATGGCAAAAGTAACAACACGCTTACCTTGGTACTCCACAACAGGCATCGCCCGATTATGGATAGCGACAAAATTAGACATGTTGTCCCTCCTTACCCATGTCTAGCATGGTCACGAGGGTATTAGCCCTTTCAGACGCCAAAAACACTAAATCAGATAGATAAAAGGCTAGGCTATTATCCTTTTCTACTGCTATCTGATTGATACAATTAAGCAAAGATGCCGTTATGGTTGCATAGTGAAGAAGATTGTCATTATTGACATAAGCGCTATTCATAATGTCACCTCCTCTAAATCCTGACGAGATTTAGCCAAGTCCCTGGCATATTCGAGTAGGGCGAAAGCAATGTCTTGTGACTTCGGATCGCTAAATAAATATTCCATCGTCTCAAGCAATGTCGCTATGACATTTAATTTGTCTTGAGGGTGAATATAAGCCGCTGGAAGTGAGCTATTACACATAAGCCACCTCCTGTACAGGCTTAAGGCCTGACCAGACAAGCCGATCACCTTTGAACAGCACATGAAATAATCTGCGCTCACGACGGGTTAATGACACTTTGCCGTAGGGAATGTTGGAATCTAGAGGGATAATCCAGTAAGTATCTGTAAATTTAGGGCGAGTTTGGGTAGACTTATACGAAGCCATAACTGTTACTCCAGTTAACATTGTGGTTAGGCGCCCTGCTAGTGTTGAAGCACTGTAGGGCGTTGTCTTTTGTTCAATGTGATAGTAACGTGTAGTTACACATAAACACATTACAACAGGTGTAATAGACATGTCAATACACAAAAACGATAGACGAGGTAACCCAGTTTTCCAATTTCGATTAGATCCGGAACTTCGGGCTGCTATGGAAGAAGCACAAAAAAAAGACGGAGATGAAAGTCTTGCAGGATGGATGAAACGCATTATCCGTAAAGAACTAGACAAAAGAGGCATCACCCCTAAAGGCTGAAATCGCTTAGATACATATTCCGCTGATTGCTTCTGAGCCAATCCAGCCAACCCAACCAACCCGATATTATCGGGTAGCCTCATCATCAGAGAAAAATTTCCTTGATGTTCTGAGTGACCATGAGCCACTCGCTTTGTTTGTTTATTAACCGTTCCTCTTAATGATGAATGGTTATTTTTTGCACTACTCAAATTTGAGTAGATGAGGTATTTTAAGCTGCGGTTAGATGGTTGTTTTGTATACTGCACAAATTGAATCAACCTATTGTTTTTAATGCTTTCTTTTGTGCGCACCTCTCTAATGGCTTGTACACCCATGTTGTTTAATTTCTGAACTACACTTTTTGTGTAGTGACCTACACTTTTTTTGTAGGTCGACTTGTTCAGGCGATTAAATATATCGCCCCCCTGATTTTTGGCATAAAGAAGCCCTTCACGGTTATTCACCGTGTTTTGAATGTTCATATTGAACCTTATTTAATTAATTGAGCGGTGAGTCATGCTGCTTGGTCAGAAAAAGGGGACTTTCGGTAATCACTGCCTGCCAGGGAAAGGAAAGAATTTTTTTAACCGACTTCCTCTTTAAGTTGTTACAGGTCTTTATAGGTTTTTAGAGGTATTTTATCTACCTATACCTAATTAACTAATTGATATTAAACGGATTAAATGTAATTGGTACAGGTGATACAGGTTTTTTAGGTTTTCTGCCAAAAAGGGGACTTTTCCCCTCATCAGTGAGATTGACGGCTGTAAGGATTATTCACGTTCTTCACCTCTGGCGGATTGCGTGCCCACCATAGAACATCGCTTAATAGCCATGAGACGGAGTTCTTTCCCATAGGTATACGCTTAGGAAATTTTCCTTCTTCCTCTAACACCCATCGACGGGAACGGGATAAACCAGATATCTGCTTACATTCGGCTTCCCTGATTCGGCGATCATACTTTTGACCATATTCATCTAAAATAAATTGTCTTTCTTCTCTGGTAGGTTCAGTAAATTTAACCGTTATCATTATTTCTTCTCCATAATAAAAAAACCCCGATTAACGGGGTTCAATTCATGACATTTAATTTTTATACGTTCTAGTTATTCAGGTTTCCATGTGCCTTTTATCCAAGCCTGAACTTCGGATAATCGGTATAATCTGGTTTGTAGTCCTATATTTATTTTTAAAGGAAATCTGCCCCTTTTTTCTAAATAATATCTATGATTTCTACCTAGCGAAGTTAACCATTCACATTCTTCTTCTTTAATTAATCGGTCAATTTCATCCATATTTTCTATCTCAGCACGAGTTAATATTAGTATCATAAAACCATCTTCTTTTTATAATGCGTTTAAATAATCTACCCACCAAACAAGCGCTTCTCTTTTCCTATTCATATATTTACTTCGATTGTATATTCCCGCTACACCAGTTAATGTGTGACCAAGTAATTGTTCAATAACATTATGTTCAAATCCGTTATCACTAAGATTTGTAGCGATTACTCTTCGCATATCATGTGGAGTCCATTTTTCTAAATGATTAAGCCTTTTCCATATTTTTATCATGCTGATACTGGCTGCACTCTGACGCATGTTAAAACCAATTACCCTCTCTCTATTACAAGTTGCTTTGTTTAATAGTGATAGCCATTGTTTAAAATTATAGGGAATGGGTCTAATAATTTCTCTACCATTTTTACTATGATGAGGGGGGACTCGCCATATATCATTTTCTAAGTCCCATTCATCCCATGTTGATAATATTATTTCAGAAAGACGACAACCAAAGACAATAAGAAATTTTAAAATAATTCTATTTTCATATGAGATAATATGATTATCATATTCTTTATTCACATAATGCCACAGCGCTTTTAATTCATCCTTTGTTAACACTCTCTCTCTTTTATTTGATTTTTTTCCTACATCACTTACATCTAAATCGTCAATTTCATGGCTGATTGCATATTTTCTAACCCTACAAAATTTTAAAGCCTGTTTTGTTGTTTTTAACATTGCGCCTGCTTGTACCGGAGCAACTTTTTTTATTCTATCGAAACAGTTAACCCACATAGACAACGAACAATCATTCAATGGAATATCTCCAATATCGGAATAAATATGTTTCATGAAACAACTTTGAATATATTTTGCGCCTTTTCTTTTATCTTGAGCATAATTATTAATCCAGTATTCTAAGCTATCTTTGACTGTAACAGGTTTCAGTAAATCATCTTTGGTTATTTTGATTTGTATTCTCGGATCTTTACCCCCAGCTAACCATATTCGACAATTATCTCTCTGCTCCCTTGCGGCTTTTAAACTTAAATCTGGGTACTTGCCTAATGTTAACCATATAGGCGCGCTCTTTCTCCCGTAAAGGCGAAAGAAAAAAACAAAACTTATCGTACCTGTTTTACTTATTCTTATAGCTAACCCATTACCATCAGCAATAGTTTGTTGTTTTTCGCTTAATTTACCATGTAAGGATCTTAACTTTTTATCACTGAGCTTGTTGACTGCCATGTAGCGCCCTTTTTTCAATTTGCAATACACATTGCAATACACAGAGTTGTGTAAAAACCAGAAAACACGAAAAAACACGAGAACAATAAAAAATGAATAATCTATTTTATATCAGTATCTTACAAACAACACGAGGACGGCTAATCCATTATAATTAGCAGATATTACATTCTTTGTTATAAAATTCGTCCTAGCTGAAACCTGCTCCTGTGCTTTTTTTGCAAGGCGGCGCATATCATCCCATCGCTTGCAAATACCTAATCCAGGATTGGCTTTTTGCCACATCTTCTCGTCAAACGGATCATCTTTCTTGTCTAGGGTATAAATAATGCCAAAGAAGGAATCGTCTTCAACCTGCCCCTGTAAAACCTTGATGGCATAATCGCGTAATTCGTAGCATATGCCTTCTTTATTAAATCCAGCGGTGGTAATACCGAAGAGCAAGGATTGTAATCTTGCACCTGTTGCCGTCTCTAATACGTCCCAAACATCACGCGTTTTGTGTGCGTGCAGTTCATCGACAATACCGCAATGGATATTTAACCCGTCCAAATTATTTGCATCGCTGGATAGTGGTTCGAATTTTGAAGCGGTGACTTCTTGATAAATCGCTAATTTATTGAACTCAAAACATTGACCAAGGGTATGTTTAGCCTTCCTTATCATGTTTTTTGCATCTTCAAAGACAATGCGAGCCTGATCACGAGTCGTGGCGGCTGAATAAACCTCTGCGCCACCTTCGCCGTCTGATCCGGTCATATAAAGTGCAATACCTGAAGAAAGCGTTGATTTGGCATTCTTACGGGCAACTTCGTTATAGGCGGTACGAAAACGTCTGACCATCACGACTCGTCCACTGCCATCATTACGGATTACCCTTTCCCCCGTTTGTTCATCGACTAAAGGGATAACAAATCCAAAAATATTGATCAGGATAAAAATATGCCAATCCATCAATTTTATAGTTTGACCGGCAAGATTACCTTTTACATGGGGCACAAACTGATAGAAATTAAGGATATGTTGTGCGCGGGGGAAGCTAAAATAGATACCCCGTTCTTCACCATGCTCAAGGTCATTCAAAAAGCGTTGACACGCCAATCGTACATATTCACACGCGATGATATCACCCGACACAGCGCGTTGTGCATAGCTAATGCCTTCCGCTACTTTTGCCATTAGTCTATCCTGCTTTTCAAAAATTCGACAAACGGATCTATTTCGTTTGAAGCCTTACCGTTTACTTTTGACCTGCTAGCGGGGTCATGCCGAATTCAGCTTGCATTCTGCAAATGCGCTTCCACGCATCGGCCATCATGGCAACTTGCGGATGTG
This sequence comes from Arsenophonus nasoniae, assembly GCF_004768525.1. Classification (NCBI taxonomy): domain Bacteria; kingdom Pseudomonadati; phylum Pseudomonadota; class Gammaproteobacteria; order Enterobacterales; family Morganellaceae; genus Arsenophonus; species Arsenophonus nasoniae. The sequence goes on along the minus strand of NZ_CP038613.1, from coordinate 1,132,901 downwards.
GACGGATCATGACGTTGCCGTCAGTGGATGTTGTCTTGTAGGTCTCGCCTTCTTTGTCAATAACATCTCGATGTTTTCGCCATTCGACATACGCCCCAACCAGCAATTCCAGAGCCATACCATCGATAGCAGTAATAACGCCTATCGCATCTAGCCGTTCGCAAAGAACCTTAAACCAGTAGCGTTCTTGCTTGTTAAAGTGTTTTGGTGTTGGGGGAACCCCTTTTTCGGGTTTTGGCTCATTTTTATTAATTGCCCTTTTTGAAGGATTACCCCTTATCAAACGTAGATGTGTCGGTGTTTTTGGGGGTCCAGACATAATTTAAAATTCCTATTAATCGCGCAATTGGGATACCTATAAAAAGGTTTTCTAACCTGCGGTGGTGTAAAAAAAGGCAAATCGGCGGTTCCCAAAGGTAAAAGAGGGAGCGATTTTACCCGCCCCTCCCTCGCTTTTCTCTTGCGGTCTTCGTGCGATGGCATGGCCAACATAACGCTTGCAAGTTACTTTCTGCATCATTGCCGCCTGTTGCTTTTGCGAGAATATGGTCAACGGTGGTTGCGGTTATCAATCGCCCTTCAACTAAACATCCCTGACACAAAAATTTATCACGTTTTAATATTTTTTTACGGAGATGATCCCACTTTGTACCATAGCCACGCTGATGACGGCTTTTACCTTGTTGATAATCTTTCCAACTTTGGTTTCGATGTGCGTCACAGTACCCACTGCATTCAGTTGTTGTCTTGGCACAACCGGGTTTGCGACAGGCACGAGGAATACGTGGCGGCATAGTCCTCCTTAAGCATTCACTTCTTCTGCTGATTTTAAATATATATCAGGCGCATCAACTATTATCTCATCAGTCACAATGAAAGAGGCCTTAACACGTGGAATTTCCTGCGGTTTACTCTCTATAACCGTCGATTCCTGATTAGAGAGTATCTTGCCATTAACGGTAAGTGCATAGCCTTTAAACACACCCCTAATAAACAGTTTTGATAATTTTATCGATGTCTCTTTTTCATCATTGATTTGTTTATCTCTTGCTTTTTTCGCGCCTTCTCGAGCACCTATATTACAAGCCTCTTGTACTGCCATTTGCAAACTGGCTGGATATGTTTTCTCTTCGTTAATTGACCCCATTTGTTGCATCAAATTAGCAATACGTTGCAAGCGATCTTCTAATTTAATGAGATCACTATCATCAGCCTTTATTCTTACTCTAATTTCTGGTGCATTTTTTTCAGACATAGCTCACCTATTTCAAATTAATGGTAATCTTTAATAATTATTTCCAACTGAATGGTGGCCAACCTGTTAAACCACCACATAGCAAGCCAAAAATAAACGTAATTATTGGATAAAGGAGCCACCAATATTCATGAATGATTTGATAAAAATCCTGCAACTTTACTCACCTCTGATTAGTTTATTAACATTCTTTTTGGGCTTATATATTGGTAACAAACACGCCATAGGTAGAGATAAAAGACAAGAGTTTAATGAACGTGCTGAACCCATAATTGACTATTTTGATTATATGCAGTCATGGTTTGAACAACGGGGTTTTACTACTGCATTCCTTTTACCAGAATCCGCGATAACCCGCTTAATGCGTCGGTTATCTAAAAGAAAACAGAAACGTTTCGATGCTTTAATTCGTCAATATCAATCGACTTTTAATCAGCTCAAACATGAAAAATCCAGAACTGAGGAGGCATACAATTTATTATTAAAACAGGTGGCAGATATAAAACTATTTTTACGCTTTAAATAAAGCAAAATTAACCACTACACTGTGTTTTGATGTACTGCTGTAGATATTCCGTCTGCTTTTCGTTCTCAGCTATCATCTCTCTGAGATGGAAATAATCCTGTCTAGCTGCCTCACCAAGTTGTGGGCTGGCTTCATCATGTCGGCTCTTGGCGGTAGCGGTTTTGGATGCACGACACACGGCGTTGACGCGCAACCGCTTAGTGCCAGCGCGAACAGTATCATGCAGCTTAGCAATTTCAGCTTTGGCATTATTGAGTTTCTCAGTCTGTTGAATGTCGAGTTGGTGCAAAGCATCGATTTTTTGCTGCTGTAATTTCACCGCTTCAATTTGTGCGTGATATTCCTGTTTTAGCGTGTGGTATTGTGTTTTCAGATTTTTGTAGTTTGATAAAACAACGTTGAGATAAATCATCAATCCGACAATGATTATCAGGATAAGTGTGACAGGTCGCCAAAACATATTACGCTCTCTATTTCCCGACGGGTCATTAACCCTTTCCACTTTCTGCCATCGACATAAACCCAGCGTCTCATCTCGTTACAAGCGCCCTTTCGGTCATCAGCGTTGAGCTTTTTGAGTAACGTCGATTTAGCGAAATTCCCCACGCCCACGTTGTAGGCAAATGAGTAAATCGCGGCTTGTGTCAACGTATTGATATTGACTTTAATCAACGGGTCAACGTAACGTTTTACCGCTTTTAAATCGTCATCAAGCCATTTATCGCAGTCTTTTTGCGTGTACGTCCGGTTACGCTCAATATCGTTACCTGTGTGCCCATAACAGACAGAAAGCACACCGCCACCGTCAAAATAGGGCTTAAGTCTCAACCCTTCGAAATGCGTTATCATGCTTGATGCCAGAAACAACGCGCTACCGCCTGTTGCCATCAATATTTTTTTCGGTATCTTCATACTGACGCTCTTTGAGTTTGTACTCCTTTTTGCGGTAGTACACGTTGATAAAAAATGTCCCTATCGTGCAGCCGATACCCATCACCGCAATCCACTGGTCAAGGGTTAAAAAATCAAAAATCGTTGTTGTAACACCACCGATGGTCGTCATGATGCCCCACAGATAGGCAGCCGGTGTTGAGTATTTTTCAGACATGCGCATATACCCTCCCATTGAGGGTTCCATTGCTTTGAATTGAACAGGGAGCCAGCCGCCTTACTCGTTTTGATGATTGTTTTTGTGAGTATTGCGGTGGCTTATTTTTAATGCTTATTCAGGTTTTTTTGCCGGTAACACAGCCCAATAAGCATAATCTTTTGGCTTAAAGGTGACATACTCGCCGTTATCCCAACCCTGGAAATAGAGAAATTTGCCGTCTTCTGCAAAAGTCCCGACTACCTGGTTGTAGTAATCCGCACTGTTTACGATAAGATATTGACGGGGGTATTCTTCTGTACCAAGTTTAACACTAGAAGGGTGTAATTCAAGGTTTAATGTTTTAGTCATAAGATTTCTCTTTGTTATTATTGTTATCAATTATCCCGTTCCTTGATGTTGCTAAAACAAAAAAAAACACCTCAATGTGTGCTATTTCTATATATTCAATTTGTGAGTGTTGGTGGTGTAAACAAAAAACCCCACGCTTTCACGTGGGGCTATGCACTACTGGCTTATTTACCGTATGGATCGTACGAATTCACAAAAAAGTAGTGCACCAACAAAATATACTTAATTGGTTAACAACACAAGCCAAAAAGAAAACCTCGCAAAAGCGAGGTGAGCAAAAAAATAATTAATCGAGGTTTTATTTATCAGCGTACATTTCTGCTGGACGCAAAAATTCATCATGGGCACTTTAGCATACCTTTTGCGGTCGCACTAGTGTTTGATAATTGTTTGTACGATATTTGTACAATATGTCGATATCTAATTGAATATCAAGGGTTTCAAGGCATCCTAGAATAAATCCTTCCGCTATTTGCATTCTTTTTCGCACCTCATCCTCGCGTACCGCAAACTTACGCGCGATAGCACGCTTGGATACCCCCCCTGATGTAATAATCCTCAATATAACTCAACTCTCTCGCCATCCCCACCGTGTTAAGACGACTGACGCACACATCAATCACCAGCCCATCTGCATCACTGCACGATAAGCGATTTGTGCCTGTAAACGGCATGAGGCGACTAAAGCCCGCAGCCACGGACAACCAGCTCACCACTGCATACGGATTACCCGCACACCACCCACCCCAGTGGAGTAGTATTTTCTCGATGTCTCTGCTCATGATCTTTTTGCTCCTGTTGTGAACGGGAATATTTCTTCTTTACCCCAGCAAGACAACCTATTTCTATTAATACTTTTTAAGGACATATATTACTAGCGCGCGTATTGGTTTCAAAAAAGGTTGTCTTGGTTGTCTTGGTTGTCTTGTTTTGGTGAAAAAACGCGCGTTTGTATTCCATCAATATAAATTCTTTCCGTTTTATACCCGCAATTTTGTAAAACATTGCCAATGCGCATTTGTTCCCTTCGCGATATATTTTTTGGTTCAAGGTTCAATGCTTCACGCAAAATATCCGCAGAACGTAAAAATTGCCGTGCCCGTGGTTTTTGTCCGGTCATTAAATCCGGTTCATCTAACCAACGCTCGATAATTTCCTGTAATGGTCAACAAATTCTGTAGAAGATCTAAGCGGCATTTTTTAGTTCATGATATTTTTGATGTGGCGTTAAATAACCAATCGTTGAATGGCGTCGATAATAATTGTAAAACTGAATATAATTTTCAACTTCACAGACAACAGATTGATGATTCATAAACGATAAACGATAAACGATAAACGGTTAAGTCTTTCTGTCTTTAAACTCCTAAAAAATCTTTCCATCACGGCATTATCGAGGCAATTACCTCGCCGACTCATGCTTTGAGTTATTTTCCGTTCAAAGAGGTGCGCCCTAAACTCCTCCGATGAATATTGGCAACCTTGATCTGAATGGAACATCAAACTTGTCGTATCCGGTAATTGCCGTTCAATTGCGTTATCTAAGGCTTCTTTCACTAATTTCGAATCCGGTTTTGTTGATAAGGCATAACCAATAATTTCTTTGGTGGCTAAATCCAACACACAGGCTAAATAGCTCCACCCATAGTGATGTCTAATATACGTGATATCCCCGACATAATAGTGATTATGCTGTTCAGGGGAAAATTGTCGTTTAAGCAAATTAGGGGCATATCGATGTTCGTTACCCGATGAGTGATAGTAGTGCTTTTTCGTTGGTCTAATTGCAACTAATTGATTTAATTTCATGATGTTCGATATTTTATAAGTGCCAATTTGGTGCCCTAAACCCTTTAACTCGGCTTGAATACGTCTTTTGCCATAAATTTGACCCGATGTATAAAAAATACGTTTGATTTCGCCACACAGTCTTTCATTTTCAACTGTCGGTATTTTCGTTTCATAATAAAAACTACTGCTGCTTACTTCAAAAAGATGGCATAACTCAGTGACCGTAAAATTGGGGTACATGATTTTCAGTTGCTTCACGATTTTGAGTTTTGATTGTCGAGGATGAAGTAAGCCGCGGCTTTTTTTAATATGTCATTATCCCTCTGAGCACGCTTAAGTTGAACTTCTAATTCTTGTATGCGCTGTTGCTCGGGTGTTAACGCTTTTGATTTTACAGGCGTATTCCCATTTAACTCGGCAAGATATTGTTGCTTCCATCGTGATACGGCAGATTTACCCGCACCGGATATTTTTTCAACTTGGATATTGCTATATCCACCTTCAACCATGAGTTTTGCATATTCCAGTTTTTGCTTTCCGCTAAAGGTTACTTTTACTTTTCGGGTCATATTTATACCTATAAGATTTTGCTTAATTATAAGCTATAAATCTCTACAGTTTTATTAGACCACTACACTTCTACCCTTACCAGCAAGGGTTTGCCAATCTATCCCACAGACTAATACGCTTAATATCCCTATCGTACCGCCCCTTGAATCTGTCAGTTTGCAACACTCAATCAGCGTATACGAAGCATTACTGGGAGGTGAACATGTTATTGCATGAACAAATTGAACACCTGTGTGAGTCATTGAAATTAAATTCTATTCCGACTCATTGGTCATCACTTGCCGAAAAATGCATTGCCCAAGACAAAAGCTACGGAGAGTTTTTACTGTCCCTGTTAAAATGTGAGCAACAACAACGAGATGAACGAACTCGTAATCTTTTGAGTCGGATGGCAGGATTCCCAGCACATAAAGAACTTAATACGTTCGATTTTAAGTTTGCAACGGGGATCCCCAAACAACACATACAGGAATTAAGCGCATTAACGTTTATTGAACGTAATGAAAATGTCGTGTTGCTTGGCCCAAGCGGTGTAGGCAAAACGCATTTAGCTATTGGGTTAGGATTAAAAGCAGTACAGGCCAAGAAGAAAACCCGCTTTACCACGGCAGCTGAACTGATGTTGCAACTCTCAACTGCCAAACGACAAAATAAGCTCAAACAATATCTATCACGTTCGGTGATGGCCCCGAAGTTGTTGATTATCGATGAGATTGGATACCTGCCGTTTGGGCGAGAAGAAGCAAACCTGTTTTTCAATGTGATTGCCAAGCGTTATGAGCATGGCAGTGTCATATTGACGAGTAACCTATCATTTGGGCAATGGCCAAGTGCTTTTGCTGATGACGCAACATTAACTGCCGCTATGCTTGATCGTTTACTTCATCATTCGCATGTACTGCAATTAAGCGGTGAAAGCTACCGATTGAAAGATAAGCGGCGCTCAGGAGCAATAACTGAGTAAAACAGTGGATCAATTTTGATTGATCGGATTTAGATAAAAAGTGGATCAGTTTTCGGTGATCGTTGACAGACAAGCCGAGTCGCTGGGCAAAACTGGAAGCACTTATTGAGCGAGCAGACGGTAAACCCGTCATCGCACCAGAATCAGACCCAAGACCTGCCATTATTACTAACCCCTTAAACGACTTCGACGATGTGACCGAAGCGTCACTCGCTGATAAATCCATTTAATTAAAAGGTAACACTATGAAAATCAAATTAAACAACGTACGTCTGGCTTTTCCTGATTTGTTTGAACCCTCTCAGTTTAGTGGTCAGAGTGAATTTAAATACCGTGCCACTTTCCTAATCGCCAAAAATCGTACTGACCTGATTGAGGAAATCAAAGCCGGGATCAAACACGTGATTGGCGAGAAATGGGGCACCAAGGATATCGAAAAAATCTATAACAGCATTTGCAATAACCCTAACCGTTTTTGCTTACGCGATGGGGATAGTAAAGAGTACGACGGGTACGCCGGAAACCTGTATATCGGTGCTAGCAATAAATCTCGTCCGTTAGTCATTGACCGCAATACCTCACCGTTAACCGCACAGGACGGACGCCCCTACTCAGGCTGCTAAGTTAACGCCACCATTGAATTTTACGCCTATGACAATAACGGTAACGGTAAAGGCGTCTCCGCATCATTAAGAGGGGTTCAGTTTTTCCGGGATGGCGATGCATTTAGCGGTGGAAGTGTGGCCTCCGTTGACGAATTTGACGACCTGAGCATGGCTGAGGAAGAAGAGTTATTGGCAAGTTAAACACCAGGGAACTACCGCCGCCTGAGGTGGTTAAACAATCAGGCACCGCTCAAAAATATGAGTGATTTTTACTCAATTTATCTTAAGGAAAATTTGATATGTAACGTGTAAATAACCCGAGGAGTCTCAAAAATGAAATTAGATAATATGAGTGAAACCATTGCACTTACTAATCCCAGTAACAACCACCATTATCTGCTTAACCTGGAACAACCCGTTTACGCTGATGAGGAAACCAGAACATTAATCAATATGATTCAACTACTGGCAGAAGAAAACCAGTACTTGAGAAAAGAGAATAAGCGATTGGCAAAGAGCCATCGGTAAAATGGTGGGCTATGCAGGACTCGAACCTGCGACCGATGGATTAAGAGTCCACTGCTCTACCCACTGAGCTAATAACTCATAATAGTGATTATAGTGCTGGCATTAAAAACGCTTTTACCACCAGAGAAAGGATACCCAAAATACCGGCACCTAACATCCAGCGCATTAACTTTTGTTCAGCACGAATACCTGACATCTCAAGTTGTAGGTCTTTGCGAACTATCTCCATGTCTTTGCGAACATCAGCTATATCACGTTTAAGTTCAATGATATCCGCTTTAGTCGCTACATCAGCAACCTCGTGAGACTTACGCACAACAAGCGAAATAGCCTTAGCTTGCTCTCTGGAAATACCTGCACTTTCAAGCTCTTCTGACGCTTGTAAAGTATCAAATGCAAATTGGCCCATAAAGAAATCCCCCTGTGTTTAGGTAAGTATAACCTAACAATAACCATTGACGAAAGAAGAAATCATGCGCTATAGTTCGTTTAGGTGCTAGAAACACCTTACGAACGGCAACCGCGCCCGTTAGTTCAGCGGTTTTTTTGTGTCCATATTTTAGATATGGCCGAGTGTGGGTGAATAAAATACCAGTAATGGGAATAAGCCCGCTTGCCTTCGTACAAGTTTCTAGCACTTGGCCGCCTGAGCCGTTCAGGCTTTCCTCTAGAAAAGGATACGAAAAATGAACACCATCATTCTTGATAACCTTAAAGTTCTAACTCACGATAATATACCTGTTATCACTACTGAACTACTTGCTAACTTGTATGGTACCGAAGTAATTAGGATTCAACAAAATTATAACCGTAACAATAGTAGATTTATTGAAGGTAAGCATTTCTTCAAAATTACGGGTGAATGCTTAAATAATTTGCGACTATCTTTTAGCGAGTCACAAATATCTGCCAAAACTCGCAGTCCCATACTTTGGACAGAACGAGGAGCCGCTCGCCACGCAAAAATGCTTGAAACAGATAAAGCATGGGATGTATTCGAACAACTAGAAGATTGTTACTTTAATTCAAAAAAAGTTAACAATTCTCAACCCCAAACGAAAGCCGCAGAGCGTTTTACCCACTCCGATACTCGTAACCTGACGCATTTAGTTTGGTGTATGACAAATGGCTTCCGTTTTGAGCGTTCATGGAGTAATGCGGTGTGGCTAGCGTTACGCGAAGTAACTGGCACACCCTCACCGGAGCGTTTTCAGGTAGAGCATATCCCGTTAATGGCTGACGAATGCAGACGCATTTACTACATCACCGAGGCACTACGCCAGATTATCAATGACGCTGAAAAGCAAACGATCAAACGACTTTTGCGTAAACGTGAGAACATCGATACTGTATTAGCGGAAATAAAACAGCTTTTTGAGCAATTCCACCATCAACAAATCGGGATAATCACCGCACGCACCGATCAGTGGTATGAAGGTGAGTTGACCCACTTCTTAGAACGTCACTAATTTAATCTTAACGCCCCTTTTTATAGGGGCAATTTTTCATCAATTTCATTATTGAGGAATTTTTATATGCAAAATTTAATGAATGTACCAAATGTCACACTTTCCAATAACGAAACGATTGACTCGCAACAATTACTGCTAATGGTCAACGAAACACGAAAAGAACACGGCGAACCACCAATTAGAAACAACAAATTTATTGAAAAGGTTAAAGATGAACTTGAAGGAGAGACCTACACAAAAAGTGTAGGTCAAAAAAACGGCGCTGATATTGAAATTATCGAAATGATGCTTAAGCAAGCGCTTCGTGTTGCCGCCCGTGAATCGAAAGCCGTTCGCCGTTCACTGATTGATAAACTGGAGCAGCAAAGCAAACCACAAAGCGCCAATGAAATTATCGCAGCAATGGCGTTAGCTAACGTTGCACAGGAGCGTCGGTTAAAGAGTATCGAGCATCAGGTAGAACAAGTTTCGGAAGAAATCGAACATATAAAACAAGGCACTATCCCCGCGGATTTCCAAGGTTATAGCTATCTTAAAACAAAATATGGCTTAAGCGATGCGAAATGTCGCCAGTTAGTGATGGCGTGGAATGTGCCTTATAAAAAAGTGCCCCATGTAGCGCCAGGTGGTCAGATTACCCAAATGTCGGTAGTTGAGGAAGAAGCATTTAAATACGCGCTGGATACGATGATGCTTGAGTCTGAGAAACGCGGCAGTCAGTGGTATCACCCTAAAATGGGGCGTTTTCCCGTAACCGCCTGATAAGGATGGATTATGCAAAATTTACTATTTTGTGATTTAGAAACCTATAGCGATATTCCGATTAATTGTGGTACGCATCGCTATGCTGAAAATGCAGAAATATTACTTTTTGCCTACGCTTATAATCATGGCTCTGTCAAGGTTTGGGATGTGACTGAAGATAAAACGATGCCCACAGATTTAAAATCCTATTTTGATGCCCCTGAGATTTTAACCGTTTGGCACAATGGCGGTATGTTTGATACGGTAATTTTAAAACACGTGTTAAATATTGACTTACCGTTATCCCATGTTCACGACACGCTTGTACAAGCACTGGCACATGGCTTACCCGGTGCGCTTGGTTCGCTTTGCGATATCTTCAACGTTAATAGTGATAAAGCCAAAGATAAAGAAGGTAAAGCCCTTATCTCTTTATTTTGCAAACCGCGCCCTAAAAACAGCAAAATACAACGCGCCACGGCGTTAACACATTTCGAAGAATGGCAACGTTTTAAGCAATACGCAGGTTCTGATATTTTAGCCATGCGCGAGATTTATCAACATTTACCTCGCTGGAATATGAATTTTAATGAAACAACGTTGTGGCAGTTAGACCAAAAAATTAACCGCCGTGGGATGTGCATGGATGTTGAGTTGGCAAAAAGCGCCTTGACCGCCGTTGAGAACGAGCAGAAACGGTTATCAACCGTCACACAGCAATTAACAGGTAACGCTGTACAGGCTGCGACCCAACGCGATGCTCTGCTACAGCATATCACCGCGTCATTTGGCATCACATTACCGGATATGCAAGCCAGCACGCTACAGCGACGCGTTAATGACCCTGATATTCCACGGGCTTTACGTGAACTGCTGTCAGTCCGTCTGCAATCGTGCACAACCAGCACCAGTAAATATAAAGCGCTGTTGAAATCGGTGAGTGCAGATGGACGACTTCGAGGAACCAAACAGTTTTGTGGCGCTTCACGCACTGGACGATGGGCGGGGCGGATTTTTCAACCGGATAATCTCCCCAGACCTACGCTTGACCAAAAAACCATTGATGAGGGGGTTGAAGCGTTAAAAGCGGGTTGCGCCGAGCTGATTTGCGATGACATTATGCAACTGACCAGTTCTGCGCTTAGAGGATGTATTATTGCCCCGCAGGGTAAGAAGCTGGTTATTTCCGATTTATCCAATATTGAAGGTCGCATGTTGGCATGGCTGGCGGGCGAAAACTGGAAAGTCAAGGCTTTTAGCGAGTTTGATAACGGCAAAGGCGATGACCTCTATAAATTGGCATATGCGCGCGCATTTTATCTTTTACCAGAGAACGTCACTAAAGCTCAACGACAAATCGGTAAGGTGATGGAGCTTGGATTAGGCTATGGCGGTGGGGTTGCGGCATTTTTGACATTTGCCCTCGCCTATGGCCTGGATTTAGATGAATTGGCGGAAGCCGCATTACCTAATATACCGCATAACGTTAAGCGAGAGGCGATAAGCTGGTATCAACAATCTGTTGAAACAGATAAAACTTATGGCCTCAGCGAAAAAGTCTTTGTTACCTGCGATTCCCTTAAGCGCATGTGGCGCAATGCCCATCCACAAACCGTATCATTCTGGTACGATATTGAAAAGGCAGTAAAACAGGCCATTCAGTCACCTCAAATACCCTTTGAGTGTCGCAAACTTAGCGTTCGACGCGATAAAAGCTGGCTTAGAATTTGTCTACCATCAGGTCGTAGTCTTTGCTACCCTTCTGCACGAATAGAGAATGGACAGATTACCTACATGGGGACTAACCCCTACAGCCGTAAATGGGAAAGGCTAAAAACCTACGGGGGGAAAATTACAGAAAATATCTGTCAGGCCGCTGCACGCGATGTATTAGCCTATAACATGCCGCCTATTGAAAAGGCGGGGTATGAGATTGTCCTAACCGTCCACGATGAGATTATCAGCGAAGCGCCCGATACCCCACAATTTTCCGCTGAGGGGTTAAGCGCACTGTTAAGTGCCAAGCCTGACTGGGCTTTTGATTTACCGCTTAGTGCAGCGGGATTTGAGACTTATCGCTATCGAAAAGAATAATAACACACAGGATAAAATAAACATCATGGCATTTAAAAAAAACGATAGCCCACTTTATTTCAAGGCGGCGCAGGACGCGGTACACCTTGAGCAGTCAGGGCAATACCATGAAGCAGCGCGCGCATGGGCACAGGCAAACCGATTGGCGCGCAATCGCAATAACCGTATCTGGAGTGAGAACCGCGCCGATTTTTGCATTATGCAAATAAAACGGGAAGACATAAAAAGGAAGTATCCATGCGGTTAATTAGGGAAGAGAGTATCGAAAAACATTTGGTGCGTGAAGTGCAAAAAATCGGTGGCATTGCCTATAAGTTTGTTTCACCCGGACGACGAGGCGTGCCTGACCGATTAGTCGCGCTGCCCAATGGCAACATTATTTTTGTGGAGTGCAAAGCCCCAGGCGAAAAGCCTACCCCCTACCAGTTACGCGAACACGCTCGGCTTTTTGCCCTCGGTCATCAGGTTATCGTACTGGACAGTCAGGATCTAAGCAGCATTTTACCCGTTGCGGGCTGAGAGCCTTAAAAACAATTTATCTTCTTGATTTCCGGTATTTAAGCCCTGCGAGTTACAGAACATTTTTCACACTATCAATTTAACTATTGAGGAATATCCTTATGTCAAATTTAATCAACATCGAAACAAAAAACATTAACGGTGGATTAATCCAAACGGTTAATGCTCGTGATTTACATGCATTCTTAGGGGTAAAAAACCATTTTAAAGATTGGATAAAAGATCGCATTGAAAAGTATGGTGTCAACGATCACCGAAAACTGATCCACTTTTTATCTAAATCCGATCAATCAAAATTGATCCACTGTTTTACTCAGTTATTGCTCCTGAGCGCCGCTTATCTTTCAATCGGTAGCTTTCACCGCTTAATTGCAGTACATGCGAATGATGAAGTAAACGATCAAGCATAGCGGCAGTTAATGTTGCGTCATCAGCAAAAGCACTTGGCCATTGCCCAAATGATAGGTTACTCGTCAATATGACACTGCCATGCTCATAACGCTTGGCAATCACATTGAAAAACAGGTTTGCTTCTTCTCGCCCAAACGGTAGGTATCCAATCTCATCGATAATCAACAACTTCGGGGCCATCACCGAACGTGATAGATATTGTTTGAGCTTATTTTGTCGTTTGGCAGTTGAGAGTTGCAACATCAGTTCAGCTGCCGTGGTAAAGCGGGTTTTCTTCTTGGCCTGTACTGCTTTTAATCCTAACCCAATAGCTAAATGCGTTTTGCCTACACCGCTTGGGCCAAGCAACACGACATTTTCATTACGTTCAATAAACGTTAATGCGCTTAATTCCTGTATGTGTTGTTTGGGGATCCCCGTTGCAAACTTAAAATCGAACGTATTAAGTTCTTTATGTGCTGGGAATCCTGCCATCCGACTCAAAAGATTACGAGTTCGTTCATCTCGTTGTTGTTGCTCACATTTTAACAGGGACAGTAAAAACTCTCCGTAGCTTTTGTCTTGGGCAATGCATTTTTCGGCAAGTGATGACCAATGAGTCGGAATAGAATTTAATTTCAATGACTCACACAGGTGTTCAATTTGTTCATGCAATAACATGTTCACCTCCCAGTAATGCTTCGTATACGCTGATTGAGTGTTGCAAACTGACAGATTCAAGGGGCGGTACGATAGGGATATTAAGCGTATTAGTCTGTGGGATAGATTGGCAAACCCTTGCTGGTAAGGGTAGAAGAGACTTAACTTCCTTAGCTAATCTATCTGCTGGCTTCTCTAACGTTGTTCCATGAATTCGCTGATGGGCAACGCGTTGTAACCATGGACCCACTTTTGCATTAGCTATTTCAATATCCAGTTCAAGATTATGAGCACGAAGGTCGGTGTTTAATGGCACGATAAAGCTGTTTTTTAAATAGTGGTTAAAGCGCTCTACTTTCCCTTTCGTTTTTGCCCTGTAGGGCTTGCAAGCCTTCAATTTAAACCCGTAATCTTTCGACATTTGAAGCATTTCGACATGTAATTTATGATCACCTTCTGCATAAGCATCCCGTTCGATGATGAGGGATTTTGCGTTATCACACAATACTTCCTGTGGTACACCACCAAAGTAGTCGAAAGCTTCTCTTAAACCTTGCTGCCACGATTCTGCTCGTTCATTATCAAAGAACTTTACATAACTCGCACGCGAATAGCCTAGCGTTGCAACAAACGCTTTCAGCGATTTTTTACCTCGCCGGATGCTGGTGAAGTCGATTTGCATTTGTTGACCTGGCTGTGTTTCAAAACGGACGACTACTTCGGGAACAATGCTTGGTTTAAATTGACAAACAAATCGGCGTAATTGAGCAATACCACCTTGATAGCCGTTTTCAACTACCTCATCAAATAAGACTGTTGCAGGGATCCAATCAGGTTTAGCCAGTTCAATTCGCTGAAGCAAATAAGGTTTAAAGGGGGATAATTTAGTCGGTTGTTGACTTCTTTTAGCATAAGTTGGCATTGTCTGTTGTTGTAAATGATGTTTTACGGTGTTACGGGATATACCCAACTCACTGGCAATTTTTCGAAGGCTTTGTCCTTGTGCAAAGCGAACATGAATATCCACAAATATCTCCTTGGTTAACATAAATTATCCGTACAAAAATGTGCGAATAATACCAAGTGGATCAGTTTTAGATGATCGTTAGTGGATCAGTTTTGCATGATCGGTGACAGTATGGATTCCTTGCGAATGAGGACTTCGTGACTTTCGCGGAAAAAACCGCAAAAGGTAGGCCGTCTATAGAATACGCAATTTCCCTCGACATGGCGAAAGAGCTATCCATGGTTGAGCGTAATGAAAAAGGAAAACAGGCAAGGCAGTATTTTATTGAATGTGAACGACGTGTTTTACAACCTCAAACATTGCTACCAACAGCAAAAGAACTCGCTCTCATGGTTGTTCGTGCCGAGGAAGAGAAAGAACAGTTATTACTGGAAAACAAAAGCCTCTCAACAGAAAACGATTGTCTTAAAAATCTCTTCAAAGAAGGTATGACCCCTACCCAATTTAGCAAAATGCTTAACGGGGTAAACAGTCAGCAGATAAATCATTTTCTGGCAGGACTTAAATGGCTCTACAACGAAAGTAAGTCCGGTAACAATTTACGCTGGCGTGTTGCCGCTACCGCTCGGGATAAATATTTAACCGAAAAGCAAAACGAAATAAGCCCACATGGTGCAAATAGTTTCATTAGCTATCGTCCTGTTTTGCTGAGAAAAGGCGCACAGCGACTTTATGACCAGTATTTGGCTGACAAACTCCCCATGAAAAAGAACTGGAACGGATTACATACCCATGACAAAACTATCCAGATTGTCGCCTGAACAAAAGACAATCGCTAAAACCTTCACCCCTCGCCCTTACCAAAATCTCATTATCAATCACCTACTCGATATAAAACGCTCAAATGTCTGGGCGGGAATGGGAATGGGTAAAACGGCAGCAACGCTGACGGCGTTAGAAAATCTCTATCTTGCAGGCAGTGAAACCAAACCCACATTGGTATTAGCCCCTTTACGGGTAGCCCAATCCACCTGGCCGGATGAAGTGCTTAAATGGAACCATCTCCATAATATCGAAGTACAACCCATCATTGGCACTGCCAAATCACGAATGGCAGCACTCAAAAATACCCATGCCAGCGTATTTACTATCAATTATGACAATCTCGTCTGGCTGGTTGACATCCTCGGAGAAAGTTGGCCTTTTGGTACGATTATTGCCGATGAGAGCACCCGGTTAAAATCATTCCGGCTACGCAAAGGGGGTAAACGCACCGCAGCCCTTGCCAAAATCGCCCATAAATCGGTTCATCGATGGGTAAACCTAACAGGCACACCTTCACCCAATGGCCTGATGGACTTATGGGGGCAAGCGTGGTTTGTTGACCAGGGCGAACGGCTAGGCAGAACGCATAATGCGTTTACGTCCCGCTGGTTTAATCGTATCCAATTTCCTGGGCAACAATGGAGCAAATTTGAGCCTTTAGGATTTGCTAATCTACAAATTCAGGCAGCTCTCAGGGATGTCACCTTATCCCTTAACGCCGCTGACTGGTTTGATATCGAAGAGCCGATACACAACGTTATCAACATTACGTTACCTGTAAAAGCACGAGCGCACTATCAGGCGATGGAAAAAGAACTGTTTCTTGAGTTGGGCGATAGCGCTATCGAAGCGTTAAATGCTGCTGCCAAAACAATAAAATGTTTGCAAATTGCAGCAGGCGCTATTTATAGCGATGACAATCACAACTGGACAGAAATACACGATGCCAAAATCCAGGCGCTGGAAAGTATTGTCAATGAAGCCGGAGGAATGCCTGTACTGGTTGCTTACCACTGGAAACATGACCTTGAAAGACTGTTAAAAGCATTTCCAAAAGGCAAAATGTTAGACGCTAACCCACAAACCCTCACCGACTGGAATAATGGCAAAATCCCGCTGCTTTTTGCCCACCCTGCAAGCTGTGGACACGGCTTAAATTTACAGGACGGCGGTAATATTCTGGTCTTTTTCTCCCACTGGTGGGACTTGGAGCAGTACCAGCAAATTATCGAGCGTATCGGCCCCACCCGTCAAGCGCAAGCTGGACATAATCGTCCTGTCTTTGTCCACCATATCGTCGCTAAAGATACCCTCGATGAAGTGGTGATGGCGCGCCGTAATTCAAAACGGGCAATACAGGATTTATTACTGGAAGCGATGAGAAGGAAATAAAAAAAATGCCAACTCAAACAAGTTGGCGACGACTTAAACCAGGAGAAAATGAGTTTAATCACGAAAAAACGTGAAAGGAATAAAAATTATCATCTGCAATAAGCATAGAAGAGAAATAAAGAATTAACCTTAAATTTACAAAAATTTATATATTAATATAAAATAGTTATCATTAGCATTACTATTCTCATTAACAATGGAGAATTCACCATGTGGATTTTAATCTTGGCCATGTACGCCAGCCCTTACGCATCAAGTAACTTTGCAAGTGTTCATACTCAGGAATTTGACACTGAGAACATGTGTCAATTTGCCGCTAAACAATTTCAGCGTGAATTTGAAACTTTCAAGGATATCAACGCCAAAGCCATTTGCGTTAAGAAATAAGCTAATTTTACAAAGGTTCAACCATGAAACTTAACATCATCAAATTATTAATCACTACGTTACTTTTTATCAGCGCAGCGTTCGCCTTCGAACTCATTGTTGGTCAGATTGCGCACGCCGATGCCGTCATTGACCCGCAAATCAGGTTTAAGCGTGGCGAATTAGGCAATATCCATTTAGGTGGGCAAGAGCTACTAGTTATTGGCACTATCATAGTGCCAGCTCTTATGGTTTATTTGGGGGTATTTCTCGATACCTTGAAGAAGTAGCATAAAGAGAATAAGCATTATCCCACCTGAATTTTCCTACTCTAATTAGCAATATCGAAAGGTAAGCGTTTGACTATTAAAAAAGACCAGCACAAGGCTGGCCAACACCTGGGAAAATCACGTTGTGAATAGCAAACACACAACAAAGAAAATCGTAACAAAAAAATCAATCACTGTATATAAAAACAGGTGTAAAGATGTAATAAAGGAGAAAATCCTATGAATGAATCCCCTTTTGTCAAAACCAGTGAACTAGCAAAAAGGTACAGAGTGACAATACACACTATCAGGCAGTGGGCGGGTAATGGAAAACAACGGCGTGACGGTTTTCCACGCCCTCGGTTTAGATCTAATGAGCTTAACTTTGCCCGGCAGGATATTCTGGATTGGGAGATGGGTAAACGATTTGATTAACTTTATTCCACCAGCGCTCATAAGCTTCTCGCTGCTCTTCTAGGTAGATATGCTTGTCGTATACCTGCCAAACTCCCGGTAATTTATGCCCTAACATGATTTCGGCTACATGAGGCTGAGTTAACTCCGCAACCCCTGTGCGCATAGTTTTACGTAAATCATGAATTGACCAGTGAGTATAGTTTTCAAATTTTAACGCCATTTTTTTGTTTAGAGTGGTAATGAAAACGGTATGACCGCCTACACATAAAGGTTTACCTTCCGATACAATAAACAAATAATCGCTGCCATGACTTAATTTTTTAGCCGTTTTTATCAATTCCTCTGCCGCTGAAATAATAGGCCGGATAATGGGCTTTTTGCTTTTTCGCCCTGTTTTATGATTTTCAGGTGGCACTGTCCAGATTCCTTTAGTGAAATCGAAATCGGTCATTTTCGCTTTTAGCAATTCGCCTATCCGGCAACCAAACAATAACGCCAGCTTGATTATCAGAGCGTTTCTAGGGTTATAGTCTGGGGCATCAATTAACGCAAATAACACTCTGAGTTCTTCTTCACTTAATACCCTCTCGCCCTGTTGATTTATCACCCTGTAATGGTCAACAAATTCTGTAGAAGATCTAAGCGGCATTTTTTAGTTCATGATATTTTTGATGTGGCGTTAAATAACCAATCGTTGAATGGCGTCGATAATAATTGTAAAACTGAATATAATTTTCAACTTCACAGACAACAGATTGATGATTCATAAACGATAAACGATAAACGGTTAAGTCTTTCTGTCTTTAAACTCCTAAAAAATCTTTCCATCACGGCATTATCGAGGCAATTACCTCGCCGACTCATGCTTTGAGTTATTTTCCGTTCAAAGAGGTGCGCCCTAAACTCCTCCGATGAATATTGGCAACCTTGATCTGAATGGAACATCAAACTTGTCGTATCCGGTAATTGCCGTTCAATTGCGTTATCTAAGGCTTCTTTCACTAATTTCGAATCCGGTTTTGTTGATAAGGCATAACCAATAATTTCTTTGGTGGCTAAATCCAACACACAGGCTAAATAGCTCCACCCATAGTGATGTCTAATATACGTGATATCCCCGACATAATAGTGATTATGCTGTTCAGGGGAAAATTGTCGTTTAAGCAAATTAGGGGCATATCGATGTTCGTTACCCGATGAGTGATAGTAGTGCTTTTTCGTTGGTCTAATTGCAACTAATTGATTTAATTTCATGATGTTCGATATTTTATAAGTGCCAATTTGGTGCCCTAAACCCTTTAACTCGGCTTGAATACGTCTTTTGCCATAAATTTGACCCGATGTATAAAAAATACGTTTGATTTCGCCACACAGTCTTTCATTTTCAACTGTCGGTATTTTCGTTTCATAATAAAAACTACTGCTGCTTACTTCAAAAAGATGGCATAACTCAGTGACCGTAAAATTGGGGTACATGATTTTCAGTTGCTTCACGATTTTGAGTTTTGATTGTCGAGGATGAAGTAAGCCGCGGCTTTTTTTAATATGTCATTATCCCTCTGAGCACGCTTAAGTTGAACTTCTAATTCTTGTATGCGCTGTTGCTCGGGTGTTAACGCTTTTGATTTTACAGGCGTATTCCCATTTAACTCGGCAAGATATTGTTGCTTCCATCGTGATACGGCAGATTTACCCGCACCGGATATTTTTTCAACTTGGATATTGCTATATCCACCTTCAACCATGAGTTTTGCATATTCCAGTTTTTGCTTTCCGCTAAAGGTTACTTTTACTTTTCGGGTCATATTTATACCTATAAGATTTTGCTTAATTATAAGCTATAAATCTCTACAGTTTTATTAGACCACTACACCCCCAAGTCCTGGGCGGTCACATCGATAAGCGGATTTAAACTGATGACTCCCCTACGTATCCCCCACCGATGGGCTGTTTTGGTATAAAGCAAGATCCGTGCTCCTATAGCCGGTTTTGCTTTTACCACCTCTTCAATTAGCGATAACCAGACATGCAAATGCGTTTCATCATGAGGCAAATTGCCTATCTTGGGGAAAACATAAATTTCAAATGACCGTAATATCTCGCCCGCTTTTATCTGTGCATTTTTAAGCGATTTTTCCCACCAATCTCTGATAACCGACTCAACGGTTTGCGCATCAATCGACTGTTGCTTCCGAGTGCGTTTAACCACTTTAGGATTTCTATGCTGCTCCAATTCACCACGGTAAAAAAGCGCACTATCCCGCGCATCTTTTAAACTGATTGCCGGATACGTTCCAATATCTATCCGATCACCTTTCCCTTGCCAACGATAGCGATATTGAAAAATCACTTTACCTTTTGGTGTTACGCGAACTGATAACCCCTCTCTGTCTGATTTAGTCACCATTTTAGCTTGTGGCTTACCATTTACCGCTCTTAACCATGAATCACTTACCGCCATCTTTTTTTCTCCTTGTGTCCAATCTTTTTATGATATTTCATGTACACCAATATGTACATAAATTTCATGACACAAGGATTATAATAGGTGACTAAAAACAGCTATTATATACTAAGGTAAAAAATAAAAATGATTTAAAACAGAGTATTAATTTTAATTTATCGACTATTAGCGACTGTTGACGACTGTTATTTATTGTTATAAATTATTTGTATTACAAATACTGGCGCTGTTATCACCGATTGTAATTCAAGTTATTATGGATAAGGTGCTGATCCATCAAGCCTTTAGCACCTTAGACGTGCTTATTTTTACCTTAATAATAGCCGCTTTTATTGAAGTTATTTTAAAAGGTTTCCGAGAATATATTTATATCCATACCGCCAATCGTATTGACATCCGGCTCGGATTAAAACTAATCAGGCATTTATTACACTTACCACTCTCCTTTTTCAAAACCCGTCAAGTCGGCGCAATTGTTAATCGTGTTAGAGAACTAGAAACCATCCGTGAATTTTTAACCGGTAGTATGTTTACTTTGCTGGTCGATGTTCTTTTCTTATTTGTCTTTATTTATGTAATGTCAATTCTATCAACAACATTAACACTCATTTTTCTGCTCTCAATTCCCTTTTATTTGTTACTTGCCTGGAAAATAACACCAAAGATAGAAAAAGCAGCCGAAACACAATTTATGCATGCGGCAATCAATACCTCTTTTTTAACCGAAAGCGTGGCCGGCAGTGAAACGATTAAAAGTCTAGCTATTGAGCCACGTTTTATCCGTCGCTGGGATGCGCAAACTGCCGATATGATCGCTAGTAATTTTCAAGCTCAACAAATAAACTCACAAGGCAGCCATATCGTCATGCTGATTGAAAAATTGACGATGGCGGTGATTTTATGGATCGGTGCAGCAGAAGTACTCGCATTAAATATGACGATAGGCCAGTTAATCGCTTTTCAAATGATGGTCTCTCACAGTAGTCAACCATTAGGAAAATTGGTGCAATTATGGGGAGATTATATTCGTACACGCGTTGCGATTGATAAACTAGCACAAATCATTAATTTACCAACCGAACAACATAATGAAGGCTTACACCCACAGTTAACCGGCAAGATCCATTTTCAAAATGTCGATTTTCGCTATCAACCGGATCTTCCTCTTATTATTAATCAATTCAATTTATCCATTAACGCCGGAGAGATGATTGGTATTGTCGGTGCTTCAGGTTCCGGTAAAAGTACTTTAGCGCGTCTATTATTACGCCTTTATACCCCAGAAAAAGGCGGCATATTAATTGATGATATTCCCCTTTATCAGCTCAATATCGCTACGTTACGCCAACAAATCGGTATCGTGTTACAGGAAAATTTTCTCTTTAACCAATCTGTATTTAACAATATTGCTCAATCAAAACCTGATGCAACTTTAGATGAAGTCATTGCTGCCGCCAAGTTAGCAGGTGCTCATGATTTCATCTTAAAAATGCCTTTAGGTTACGACTCATTGATTGCTGAAGGTGGCCAATCATTATCAGGGGGTCAGCGCCAACGTATTGCTATTGCTCGTACAATACTAAGCAATCCTCGTATTCTGATCTTTGATGAAGCCACCAGCGCTTTAGATGATCAAACCCAAGCCATAATCCAACAAAATATGCAAAAAATTGCCCAAGGGCGGACCGTAATTACGATTGCTCACCGCTTGTCCACAGTTAGTCATCACCATCATATTATTGTCATGGATCAAGGCAAAATTATTGAGCAAGGAAGCCATACACAATTATTACAACTAAAAAAACATTACCACTATCTGTGGTCATTACAACAATCGTTAAAGCAGCAGTAGGACACTTCATGACAAATCGCATTACACGGAAGTTAAAACAGTTCTTTATGCAATATAATTATGACTTCTTGCCTTCACATCTGGCGTTGATGAATAGCCCGCCATCACCTTTTGCACGTTTAACGGCACTAACTTTAAGTATGGGCGTTGTTATTACTATGGGTTGGGCCTACTGGGGACAGCTAGATGTTCAAGCCACCTCAACCGGTCGACTTATCGTTTCCGGACATTCACAAGTTATTCAAGCTTATGAGCAGAGCCGATTGACGGAATTACATGTAAAAAACGGGCAACATGTAAAGAAAGGAGAACCTCTGCTTACCCTTGACGCTCTGGGGGTTAGTCAGGATATCATCGGTATTTCACATCAAATCGAGTATCATACGATTGAAAAATTACTTTACCAATCGCTACTGGAAAACAAAATCCCCCATCAACAACTCACCTTTCATCAATTAACCAAGCGCCAACAAGAAAAAATCAGCAAAAACTATCACCATGAAAAAGCACAGTTTGATGCACAAATTGCTAGCTTAGCCTCTGAAATCGAAGTTAATCATACGTCGCAAAAAGCGAAAACCAATGATCTCAATGTGCTCTTTTTGCTACAAAAGAATATCAAACAGCGGTTAGAAGCCCGTAAAACCCTAAGCCAAAAACAGATGATCAGTAAATCAGAATATTTAGAACAGGAAAAAGAGTTATTAGAAATTAGGCGTCTAATTGCTCAACAAACCTCTGAGCTAAATATTTTAGATTCGCAAGAAAAAAACCTAAAAGAACGGCTCAATGCTTTTCAATCACAAAAACAGCATGAATGGAACGATAAAAAAAAGCAGTCAGAGATCCAGCTCTCGATGCTAGAACAAGAATACGCAAAATTTGATGAACGAGAGCAGTTAGAAATTGTCCGCTCACCCGTTACTGGCACCGTACAACAATTAGCCACTTATACCTTAGGGGCAGTATTACAACCGGCACAAAATTTGATGGTCATTGTACCCGATAACGATGTGCAACTTGCCGAAGTTAAGATATTAAATAAAGATATTGGTTTTATTCGCCCTGGACAAAATGTCACTGTCAAAGTCGATGCCTTTCCCTATACGCGATATGGCACTATTGAGGGAGAAGTATTATCAATTTCGCGTGATTCGGCCCAAGATGAACAACTAGGTCTTATCTTTCCTGCGCAAATCAGTCTAAAGCAAAATAATTTAATGGTTGATGGTCATTCAATTGATATCACCCCAGGTATGTCTATTGTGGCAGAAATCAAAACCGATAAACGGCGCGTGATAGATTATCTATTAAGTCCAATTCGTGAATACCTGTCCGAATCAATGCGGGAGAAATAAACTATGGAAACTTTTTCTACCGTAGCAATAGCTAACCACACCACTAACCAAGCCTTAGATGCAATAATCTGGCTTGGTAAACGACTGAGTAAATCCATTACAATTGAACAATTAACTCACTCTTTAGGATTAGAATCTGAACATCTTACTGACTGGCAGTTACGAGAGTGTGCGGATTTCATACAATTAAAAAGCAAAGTAAACTTTCTTACACTCACTGAACTAGAGCAAATCCCGTTACCCGCATTAATTGAAATAGAAGGAATATGGTGGGTATTTACCAATATAACGCAACAAATCATTGAAGTAATAAATCCGTGTTCTGAGAAAACATTAACTTTTCCTCATCATAATAATCCAAATAGCCCAATCAAATTTAAAGTATTGTTGGTGGCAGAAAAAAAATTAACTGCCAAAAAAATCAAGTTTGGATTAGATTGGTTTTCTCCTTCGGTTCTTAGACAAAATAAACAACTAAGAGATATTTTTATACTCGCCAGTGTAGTGCAGATATTTGCCCTTATCCATCCAATCCTTTTTCAACATCTCATTGATAAAGTCTTGGTCGGTCGTAGCCTAAATAGCTTACATGTTTTAGCATTTGCTGTGGTCTCATTAGCAATAGCCGAACCTATTTATAGTTTTATTCGTAATAAAATTTTTAACCATACCTCTGGCCAAATTAATGCTGAATTATCTGGCCGCTTATATCGTCATTTATTAGGGCTACCACTCGATTATTTTAAACAGCGACAAACAGGACAAATTATTGCCCGGGTTCGTGAAATGGCGCAAATTCGGCAATTCCTCACTGGTTCAACTTTAATGTTGTTTATCGATCTCTTTTTTGTCACCTTATTTATTACTGTGTTGTTCAATTACAGTGCACTGCTCGCTAGTATCGTTGTTGGTTCATTGGTTATCTATTTTATTTTTTGGTTATTAATTGGTCCCATTATCCGTAAACGGGTAGAAAAAGAGTATGAAGCTCAAGCCGAAAACACCACTTTTCTTACTGAATCAATTACTGGTATTGAAACCATTAAAACAACTGCTACAGAGAATAGGTTTTTACAACGCTGGCAAAAAATCCTTAGTCACCAATTACAAAAAAGCTTTCAGGTGCAAAAAAGCAGTGTGATAGCCAGTCAAATCATTACACTGGTCAATAAAATAACTACCGCTATTTTATTATGGTTTGGTGTTAAAGCCGTGATGCAAGGCCAGCTTAGCCCTGGAGAATTAATTGCTTTTAATATGCTTAGTGCCCATGTAACCCAACCGATTCTCCGACTGGCGCAAGTATGGCAAGATTTTCAACATACCCTTATCGCACTAAAACGTGTTGGTGATATTCTTGATGAACCTACCGAATTTGGCCAAACAGGATTAACTAATACCGCATCTCTTGAGGGTAATATTAAATTTAATCACATCAGATTTCGTTATGCTAGCGATATGCCAGAAGTATTGCAGAACCTATCCTTGTCAATTAAAGCCGGACAATTTATTGGTATCACAGGCCCTTCAGGATCCGGAAAGAGTACCTTAACGAAACTATTACAACGACTTTATATTCCTCAGCAGGGTCAAATTACGATTGATGGTATGGATCTGGCTGTCGCTGATCCCATGGCTTTACGCCTTAATATGAGTGTAGTATTGCAAGAAAGTATTCTGTTTGCAGGTTCAATAGCAGACAATATCCGCTTAAGTCAGCCGGCAGCTTCTGACGAAGCCATGACCCAGGCCGCACAAATGGCAGGCGCATTGGATTTTATTCAACAACTTCCGCAGGGTTTCAATACCCAGTTAGCAGAGAGGGGGATGAATTTATCAGGTGGTCAGCGGCAACGCATAGCGCTTGCCCGTGCCCTGTTAACACAACCACGCATTTTAATTCTTGATGAGGCCACTTCCGCGCTAGATTACGACTCAGAAGCCGCTATCATGAAAAATATGCAATATCTATCTGCGGGTCGAACAGTAATTAGTATTGCTCACCGGCTTAATACTATCCGTCATGCTGATAAAATCTGTGTGATAAATGAAGGACAAGTAATTGAATTCGATAGCCATGATAATCTACTCAAGTTAAATGGGTTTTATGCTCAACTCTGGTATCAGCAAATAGGATCAAAGGCAAAAATTAACGCTTAAACATGACACAAGTCGCCAGTAAGCTCACATTTATCTGTTTTACTGGCTATGTCTCATTTCAGTTGCTCACTAATAGACTGCTTTATCAATAGGATATATTTTATCTGATAGTAGCGATAGTTATCTTGCTAGGGTATGATTGTTTTAAGTAACTAGCAAATTTCCATCAACATTTAAATTTATGGCAAAAGAGCAGACTGATCGCACAACCCGGGATCTATTCGCCGATGAACTTAGACCTGGGCGTCCGAAAACCAATCCCTTATCTCGACATGAACAATTAAAAATTAATAAACGTAATCAATTAAAACGTGATAAAAGCAAAGGATTACGTCGTATCGAATTAAAAATCAATGAGCGGGCTGTTGCGGCATTAAATATGCTAGCCCAAGAACAAAAAATAAGCCGTAGTGAACTAATAGAACAAATATTACTGACACAATTAGCAAAGAAAAACTGATGAGTTGCAGTTTTACTAGTTTATTTTGTCTAAAACACACAAAATTGACAGAATTATGCAGTTATTTTCGTCAAAATAATGGTCATTTAATTATTTATTAATCAACTGTTATTATCTTTCCTATTACTACTGTTAGTAACAATAAGATAACTAAACAACGCAAATTAAAATCAAGAGGTTTATTTACTTTATGGCAATCATAGGTATCTTCTTCGGCAGTGATACTGGCAATACAGAAAATATTGCCAAAATGATCCAAGAAAAACTTGGCGGCGCTGATATTGCTGAAATTCATGATATTGCTAAAAGCAGTAAAGAGGATATTGAAGCATTTGATATTTTACTATTCGGTATTCCTACCTGGTATTATGGTGAAGCACAGTGTGATTGGGACGATTTCTTTCCGACATTGGAAGAAATTGATTTTGAAGGTAAGCTGGTGGCTATTTTTGGTTGTGGCGATCAAGAGGATTATGCGGAATATTTTTGTGATGCCATGGGTACAGTGAAAGAGATTATTGAATCTAACGGTGCTAGCATTATTGGTCACTGGCCAACCGAAGGTTACCACTTCGAAGCATCAAAAGGACTCGCTGATGACACTCACTTTATTGGTCTTGCGATTGATGAAGACAGGCAACCAGAACTAACCGATGAGCGAGTGCAAAATTGGGTAAAACAAATATCCGACGAGCTAGAATTGCCAGCCATCATCCATAGATAGATGTCAATTTTTTTTGTACATGATAATTCCTGCAAATTGTGTAATGATATTAAGACATATATAATTGTAAAATTAGTATGAAAGAAACAGTATGCTACTGTTAACAATGTTTTGATATTATTGAATTCACTACTAATGCAACAAGGTAGGATCCGTATGACCGACAACAATAAAGCATTGAAGAATGCAGGGCTTAAAGTAACACTTCCACGTTTGAAAATTTTAGAGGTATTACAAGAGCCAGAGTGCCATCACGTCAGTGCGGAAGATCTCTATAAAAAACTCATTGATATGGAGGAAGAGATTGGCCTCGCAACGGTTTATCGTGTACTTAACCAATTTGATGAAGCTGGTATTGTTACTCGTCATAACTTTGAAGGCGGTAAATCAGTTTTTGAGCTGACACAACAACATCACCACGATCACTTAATTTGCTTAGATTGTGGTAAAGTTATTGAATTTAGTGATGAATCGATTGAAACAAGACAAAAAAACATCGCTGAGCGTCATGGTATTAAACTCTCTAATCACAGTCTCTATCTCTATGGACATTGCTCCAAAAAAGACCATTGTGATGAAAACGACTTGGGGCATCCAGCCCGGAATAGTAAAGAAGAAAAATAACCCTGCCTATCACTGTTTTTGTTATTAATCAGTTGAAAATAAAAGGAGAATAGAAGCGAATTTCTCCTTTTATTTTACCACAATATTTTGCTTTATTGTTCCACCTAAAAATTAGCCAAGATTTTAACAATTTTTTCATTTTACCTTCCAAACAATGAGATATCAGTTGAAAAGTATTATGCCTTACACGGTTGCCACTTATTCAGTTACAAATAATCACTCATCTATAACATCCTTATGTATGACACAACAAATAATTTATGCTTGGCCTATTGTAGGCGATGGCGCTAACATCTTGCTTGACATGCAACTTACCCTTGCGGTTCAATTCCCCGCTTACGTAACTCCTTCCTTAAGATACGCATGATCCACATCGCTAAAGAAGTATCACCATCTTTTTTGGCCTGTTCTTCGTGCTGCTCACGAAATTTCTCCGTAAGACGCATTTGATATTGTGGCGAACGCTTTTCTTTTGGCATTGAAATTGGTAATTACCAGATATTGTGATGTTTAGATGGTAACTATTATTGTAATGATACAGTAACCATAAAACAACGAAGCCCGCAGGTGCTACCAACACCTACGAGCCTCTCACCACAACATTAACAGGAGTAATGCTATGGCTTGTAGTGGTCTAATAAAACTGTAGAGATTTATAGCTTATAATTAAGCAAAATCTTATAGGTATAAATATGACCCGAAAAGTAAAAGTAACCTTTAGCGGAAAGCAAAAACTGGAATATGCAAAACTCATGGTTGAAGGTGGATATAGCAATATCCAAGTTGAAAAAATATCCGGTGCGGGTAAATCTGCCGTATCACGATGGAAGCAACAATATCTTGCCGAGTTAAATGGGAATACGCCTGTAAAATCAAAAGCGTTAACACCCGAGCAACAGCGCATACAAGAATTAGAAGTTCAACTTAAGCGTGCTCAGAGGGATAATGACATATTAAAAAAAGCCGCGGCTTACTTCATCCTCGACAATCAAAACTCAAAATCGTGAAGCAACTGAAAATCATGTACCCCAATTTTACGGTCACTGAGTTATGCCATCTTTTTGAAGTAAGCAGCAGTAGTTTTTATTATGAAACGAAAATACCGACAGTTGAAAATGAAAGACTGTGTGGCGAAATCAAACGTATTTTTTATACATCGGGTCAAATTTATGGCAAAAGACGTATTCAAGCCGAGTTAAAGGGTTTAGGGCACCAAATTGGCACTTATAAAATATCGAACATCATGAAATTAAATCAATTAGTTGCAATTAGACCAACGAAAAAGCACTACTATCACTCATCGGGTAACGAACATCGATATGCCCCTAATTTGCTTAAACGACAATTTTCCCCTGAACAGCATAATCACTATTATGTCGGGGATATCACGTATATTAGACATCACTATGGGTGGAGCTATTTAGCCTGTGTGTTGGATTTAGCCACCAAAGAAATTATTGGTTATGCCTTATCAACAAAACCGGATTCGAAATTAGTGAAAGAAGCCTTAGATAACGCAATTGAACGGCAATTACCGGATACGACAAGTTTGATGTTCCATTCAGATCAAGGTTGCCAATATTCATCGGAGGAGCTTAGGGCGCACCTCTTTGAACGGAAAATAACTCAAAGCATGAGTCGGCGAGGTAATTGCCTCGATAATGCCGTGATGGAAAGATTTTTTAGGAGTTTAAAGACAGAAAGACTTAACCGTTTATCGTTTATGAATCATCAATCTGTTGTCTGTGAAGTTGAAAATTATATTCAGTTTTACAATTATTATCGACGCCATTCAACGATTGGTTATTTAACGCCACATCAAAAATATCATGAACTAAAAAATGCCGCTTAGATCTTCTACAGAATTTGTTGACCATTACATCAATCATTGGGGGTGCACAATGCTGTCTGATAGCAACATTCTTTTTTCCGAGTTAGCTGATGTGCTTCGCAAGCTAGATATCTCACATTTGAGTACCGATGAAATGCTACAGTTGGCAAATAGTAGTGAAGAGTGCTGGGCTGGATTGTGTCATAATTTACATTTTCTAGCGAAAACCCTGGTTTCTTTGGCAGATAATAAAGTATCAGAGTTTTCTCTGGAAAGCCTATGTCAATTAGGGCATGGGTTGTCGGCAACGGCGCTTCCATTTGAATTATCAATGGAAGCGCTAATAACGTCTATTTCTCTTTTACGCACCTGGGCGCACAGCTTGAAATTGTATTCATTACCTCAAGGAAATATTTTAACACTGATCAAAATAGGATCAAAAAGTGGTAGCGACTAGGTTGTCAAACTGCTTGCTGATACAAAGTACGAATATGCGCTACATATCTGCTATGAGCAGCCAAGGCGCTATCTTTTTTCTCCGCTATCTGCGGAATAATATTAACACTACCAATATGATCAACGGCAAAAAATTTATCCAGCTTTGGAATAATATCACCATCAACATAGTAGTGATTAATAT
Organism: Arsenophonus nasoniae; assembly: GCF_004768525.1. Lineage (NCBI taxonomy): Bacteria > Pseudomonadati > Pseudomonadota > Gammaproteobacteria > Enterobacterales > Morganellaceae > Arsenophonus > Arsenophonus nasoniae. The sequence goes on along the minus strand of NZ_CP038613.1, from coordinate 1,102,975 downwards.
GAGCCTTAACTTTTTTTAAGTTGGCTAGATTGCTATATTGTGCTAACAAATCTTTCTGTAAACCTAAGCCAAGTTGAGCGCTGCAAAAACATTCTGCTCGAATAGTTTTTTCTGTGGTAGATACTTTCAGCGCAGAATAAGCCGCTAAGCCTCCGCCTAATGAATGACCACTGGTTGAAAGACTATATTTCTCCCATTTCTCATGTTGCATAAGTAATTGTAAATGATGCAGCAGCTGGCTAGCCTGTTTATAGCAAGCAGGAATGTCACCAAATACATTATCAATATTTGCATTACATTGATTAATAAAAGTTCTCGGATTCTTCATATAACGCGGCGCTCCACCACTTACCGCTTCACCACTGGTGGTACCACCAAAAACCAAGCGAATTTCCTGCCTAATTTTATTGTGAAAAATATAATGTCAACGATCACCGAAAACTGATCCACTTTTTATCTAAATCCGATCAATCAAAATTGATCCACTGTTTTACTCAGTTATTGCTCCTGAGCGCCGCTTATCTTTCAATCGGTAGCTTTCACCGCTTAATTGCAGTACATGCGAATGATGAAGTAAACGATCAAGCATAGCGGCAGTTAATGTTGCGTCATCAGCAAAAGCACTTGGCCATTGCCCAAATGATAGGTTACTCGTCAATATGACACTGCCATGCTCATAACGCTTGGCAATCACATTGAAAAACAGGTTTGCTTCTTCTCGCCCAAACGGCAGGTATCCAATTTCATCGATAATCAACAACTTCGGGGCCATCACCGAACGTGATAGATATTGTTTGAGCTTATTTTGTCGTTTGGCAGTTGAGAGTTGCAACATCAGTTCAGCTGCCGTGGTAAAGCGGGTTTTCTTCTTGGCCTGTACTGCTTTTAATCCTAACCCAATAGCTAAATGCGTTTTGCCTACACCGCTTGGGCCAAGCAACACGACATTTTCATTACGTTCAATAAACGTTAATGCGCTTAATTCCTGTATGTGTTGTTTGGGGATCCCCGTTGCAAACTTAAAATCGAACGTATTAAGTTCTTTATGTGCTGGGAATCCTGCCATCCGACTCAAAAGATTACGAGTTCGTTCATCTCGTTGTTGTTGCTCACATTTTAACAGGGACAGTAAAAACTCTCCGTAGCTTTTGTCTTGGGCAATGCATTTTTCGGCAAGTGATGACCAATGAGTCGGAATAGAATTTAATTTCAATGACTCACACAGGTGTTCAATTTGTTCATGCAATAACATGTTCACCTCCCAGTAATGCTTCGTATACGCTGATTGAGTGTTGCAAACTGACAGATTCAAGGGGCGGTACGATAGGGATATTAAGCGTATTAGTCTGTGGGATAGATTGGCAAACCCTTGCTGGTAAGGGTAGAAGAGACTTAACTTCCTTAGCTAATCTATCTGCTGGCTTCTCTAACGTTGTTCCATGAATTCGCTGATGGGCAACGCGTTGTAACCATGGACCCACTTTTGCATTAGCTATTTCAATATCCAGTTCAAGATTATGAGCACGAAGGTCGGTGTTTAATGGCACGATAAAGCTGTTTTTTAAATAGTGGTTAAAGCGCTCTACTTTCCCTTTCGTTTTTGCCCTGTAGGGCTTGCAAGCCTTCAATTTAAACCCGTAATCTTTCGACATTTGAAGCATTTCGACATGTAATTTATGATCACCTTCTGCATAAGCATCCCGTTCGATGATGAGGGATTTTGCGTTATCACACAATACTTCCTGTGGTACACCACCAAAGTAGTCGAAAGCTTCTCTTAAACCTTGCTGCCACGATTCTGCTCGTTCATTATCAAAGAACTTTACATAACTCGCACGCGAATAGCCTAGCGTTGCAACAAACGCTTTCAGCGATTTTTTACCTCGCCGGATGCTGGTGAAGTCGATTTGCATTTGTTGACCTGGCTGTGTTTCAAAACGGACGACTACTTCGGGAACAATGCTTGGTTTAAATTGACAAACAAATCGGCGTAATTGAGCAATACCACCTTGATAGCCGTTTTCAACTACCTCATCAAATAAGACTGTTGCAGGGATCCAATCAGGTTTAGCCAGTTCAATTCGCTGAAGCAAATAAGGCTTAAAGGGGGATAATTTAGTCGGTTGTTGACTTCTTTTAGCATAAGTTGGCATTGTCTGTTGTTGTAAATGATGTTTTACGGTGTTACGGGATATACCCAACTCACTGGCAATTTTTCGAAGGCTTTGTCCTTGTGCAAAGCGAACATGAATATCCACAAATATCTCCTTGGTTAACATAAATTATCCGTACAAAAATGTGCGAATAATACCAAGTGGATCAGTTTTAGATGATCGTTAGTGGATCAGTTTTGCATGATCGGTGACATATAAGCGACTAAGCCGGTTTTACTATCGTTTAATAAACCATGCTGTGGATTCAGTTTTATATTGGTCTTTTTAGACAGGAACCGGGCCAATTCACGCTCGATCCCCCACTGAGTGGCTTCTAAAGTCGTAAAGTCACGGCTGTAAACAAAATCAGCTAATAGCGCATCATGATAATGTTGCTCGATGTTGGCTTTATCTACCAACAAACTTAATTTTTGACAAGTATGCAACTCATTTAGTGGCGTTTTTTGTCGTGATATTTCAACATTACTATTATAAATATTTTTTAATGGAGGGAGGTAATTGCATTTAGAAGATATCAGTTGCGATTTCTTAGGCAAAAACACATTTTTTACTAAACAGTTTGAATTGATAAAGTTCGGCATGGCCTAACATCCTTATTAATAGCCAATAGTTCTGTTTAATAATTATATTTGCCAAAGAGTGGTTATCTTGTTTTAACCAACTAGAAATCTATGACTAAAAGCCATATTTTTCTGGTGACTGCTCCCCGCCGTAAACGGCGAGGCTTCCCACTTCTCAGACCGCAACCGTCTTACGACGGATTCGCGCTGGTCTCCATGGGCTGAAACGACGTGTCCCGCCGCTTGTAATTCCAATATACCCTTGTGTCGGATATTGATTGCCGCATTGATATCGCGGTCATGTTCAACTCCACATTCAGGGCATTGCCAGATACGCTTATGTAGTGGCATTTCTGACATTTTGTAACCACAGCAATGACAGGTTTTCGTACTGGCAAACCATTGATCCAATTTTACCAGATGTATGCCTTTTTCTGCGGCTTTATATTCCAGTTTTGTGATAAAACCATGCCAGCTTGCATCACCGATAGCGCGTGCCAGACAGCGGTTTTTCATCATGTTCGCCGATTTCAGTGTCTCTACTATTACCGCTTGGTTTTCGTCAACAATTGCACGAGAGAGTTTGTGTTGAAAATCAGCACGGGCATTCGCTACCCGTTCGTGTACACCTGCAAGCTGTATTCGGGCTTTACGGCGATTAGTACTCCCTTTTTGCTTGCGAGATAAGGCTTTTTGTTTTCGACGTAGGTTATGGCTGGCATTGATAAGGTGGCGCGGATTAGCAATCTTATTGCCGTCTGATTTGATGGCGTAATGACTCAGCACTACATCAAGCCCCGTGATATTTGATATCAATACTGGCTTTGAGGGTACTTCTACCCCGTCATCACACAGTAGTGACGCATAGTATTTCCCTGTTGCGCTTCGACTCAGTGTGATGCTTTTCACCTTACCGGTAATCTCTCGGTGAATATTCGCTCTGATAGCCGGGATTTTAGGGATCTTGATAGTGTCGTTGGTGATTTTCAGATTACTGCAATGGTAGCTGGATTGCGCCCCGTGTTTCCGTTTGAATTTCGGATATTTTGCCCGCTTATCAAAGAAGTTTTTGAAAGCCTGATCCAGATTCTGTAATGCCACCTGTAACGCATTACTGTCAGCCTGTTTTATCCATCCATAGCGACGGGATTTTTTTGCAATAGGCAACAAAGGCTGAATGTGTTTGATGTTACTCAGAGAAACGCCGTATCGCTTATACCAGTGAGTACGGATATGCAGAGCTTTATTGTACACAAAACGCACCGCTCCGAACTGTTTTTCCAGCAATTCAGCCTGTTCTTACGTTGGATAAATGCGTACTTTTGTTGCTCTATACATAATAAGTGCTCTTATATACAATCAATATAAAATAATCTTCCAAGAAGGTTTTGTAAATGAGTGCTCAAGATAAAACTTTTCCCGATTACCTTCGCCGCCGTCATTCGGTAACGAAACTTGTTGTACACCTGATTTTCTGTACTAAGTACCGACGTAAGTTGTTAGACGGTGCAATGATCGCCCAGATACGGGAAGCAATGCACCATGCCGCCAAACGGCTTGAGATAGATATTCTTGAAGTGGATGGAGAAGCGGATCACATTCATGTTCTGGTGGGATATCCGCCAAAGTTATCGGTTAGTGTTCTGGTAAATAACCTGAAATCGATCAGCAGCAGAATGGTACGACAACAAAATAGTCACCTGATAAAGCAGTCTAATACTGGCGTTCTCTGGTCACGTTCTTACTTCGCCTGTAGTTCTGGCGGTGCAACAATCGAAACACTGAAAACGTATGTAGAATCGCAGAAAACACCTGATTAGCATCCCTTATATCCCGGCCCGCATTGGGCGAGGATTTACGGGGCAATTGTTAATAAAAAAGCGTGGTTATCAACCACGCTTTTTATAGTCACTATCAATGATATAATTTCTTAGCTGGCTATTTTTGCCCAACTATCTCTTAACCCTACCGTACGATTAAATACCAATTGTTCGGCAGTATGGTCATGGTTATCGGCACAAAAATAGCCCTCGCGTTCAAACTGATAAGCTTTTCCAGCTTGCGCGTTAATTAAACTTGGTTCAACAAACCCATGCCGAATCACTAAAGAATCTGGATTAAAAGCGGCTAAAAAGTCCTCTTCTGCCGCAGGATTAGGCACAGTAAATAAGCGATCATACAACCTGATTTCTGCTGGCAGAGCATGTAATGCACTTACCCAATGGATAACTCCTTTGACTTTACGTCCGTCGGCAGGATCCTTATTTAAGGTATCAACATCATAAGTACAATAAATCGTGGTAATATTACCTGCAACATCTTTATCAACCCGATTAGCCTGTATAATATAAGCATTACGTAAACGTACCTCTTTACCTAAAACTAAGCGCTTATATTGTCGATTAGCTTCTTCACGAAAATCAGCCCGATCAATATAAAGCTCTCGACTAAATGGTACTTGACGAGTGCCCATCTCAGGTTTATTCGGGTGATTATACATTGTCAGCATTTGCTCATCAGCGGGCATGTTTTCAATCACTAACTTTATCGGATCTAATACCGCCATGGCTCGTGGTGCATTTTCATTTAGATCATCACGAATGCAAGACTCCAATGCTGCCATTTCAACCATATTATCTTGCTTGGTAACACCAATACGGCGACAAAACTCACGAATTGATGCAGCCGTATAGCCACGACGACGTAAACCTGAAATAGTTGGCATTCTAGGATCATCCCAGCTTGCAACCCTATTTTCTGTCACTAACTGATTTAGTTTACGTTTTGACATCACCGTATAGGCAAGATTTAGACGTGAAAACTCATACTGTCTTGGATGACAATCAATGGTAATATTATCTAATACCCAATCATACAAGCGGCGATTATCCTGAAATTCCAGGGTACAAAGTGAGTGAGTAATCCCTTCTAATGCGTCCGAAATACAATGGGTAAAATCATACATTGGATAAATACACCATTTATTACCTGATTGGTGGTGCTCAGCATATTTTATTCGATATAACACCGGATCACGCATAACTATAAAAGGAGATGACATATCAATTTTAGCGCGCAGACAGGCCTTACCCTCTTCAAATCCGCCCGCTCGCATCTTGTCAAATAGCTGCAAATTTTGCTCAATACTGCGATCACGATATGGACTATTTTTACCTGGCTGCTTTAAAGTTCCTCGATATTCACGAATAGCATCAGGACTTAATTCATCAACATACGCTAAGCCTTTTTTAATCAGCTCAATGGCATATTGATAAAGGTCATCAAAATAATCGGACGAATATTTAACGTTACCACTCCAATTAAAGCCTAACCACTTCACATCTTCTTGAATAGAATTAACATATTCGACATCTTCTTTAACTGGATTAGTATCATCAAAACGCAAATTGCATTGACCCTGATAATCCTTAGCAATACCAAAATTCAGACAGATTGATTTCGCATGACCAATATGCAAATAACCATTTGGTTCAGGTGGAAAACGGGTATGTACATGAGTATGTTTACCTGTAGCCAAATCTTCATCAATAATCTGGCGAATGAAATTTGTTGGGCGAGTATCTGCCTCATTCATTGTCATAGTTCCTCAATGCAAAAGCATGTTAATAACGCTTTTATCATCTACGATATCCGAATTAGAAACAACCGTTTATTAACACATATTATTAGGCTTTATTAAATTAATAAAAAGCGCATAAAGGAAAAACGGGAGGTTCATAACCCTTCCCGTTTTATCCATTATTAATTCTACGATTATTATATCAAATCATAATAATAAAACACATTACTTCAATATATCATAAATTGGCGTTATTCCCGCGATTACTTCACCCGTTGCCACGATTGTCAATCCCTGATAATCATCAATATTACTGATAATAATTGGGCTTATCATTGATTTAGCATGCTGCTCTAAGTAAGGTAGATCTAGTTTCAGGATAGGCTGACCTACCTTTACGACACTATTTTCTGCAACTAAACGCTCGCATCCTTGCCCCTTTAATGCCACAGTATCAATCCCCATGTGAACGATCACTTCAACACCTTCATTAGTTTCAATACAGAAAGCATGATTAGTAGCAAAAATTTTTATAATCCTGCCTGCGACAGGTGCTAACACCTCACCATTGGTTGGCTTAATCGCTAAACCATCACCGACAATACGGCTAGAAAAAGCTTCATCAGGAACTTCATCAAGGGAATAAATTTCACCACTAACTGGCGCAACCAGTGTTAAAATCGTTTGCCCAACAGGTTTATTTTTTGCTTTTACTGCGAATTGTCGATTATCTTTCTCAACAAAATTTGATGGTGCAACAACCTCTCTTGCAGCAATCTTTTTCATTGCTTCTGCAATCATTTCTGCTCGCGTTCCAACAATAATTTGCACATTATGTTTATTTAAACGAATAATGCCTGATGCACCCAATTTTTTTACCAAATCATCATTAACAATATCAACGGTTTTAACGCCTAGACGTAAACGAGTAATACAAGCATCGATTACTGTTAGATTATCTGTTCCACCTACCGCCGCAAGATATTGGTATGCTTCATGGGTAATATCTTTATCGCTGATCATGATATCTTTATCATAATCATCAATCTCTTGTTCATCATTTGTCATTTCACGACCAGGCGTGATTAAATTGAACTTATTAATCACAAAACGAAATATGACATAATATAAACAAAAGAAAATTAAACCCTGGAAAATCAACATATACCAATTTACTGCTAATGGATTATGACTCTGCAGCAACATATCGACTAAACCGGCACTAAAGCCAAAACCCGAAATCCAGTGCATTTCTGCCGCAATATAAACAGAAAATCCCGTTAATAGCGCATGGATGACATAAAGAATTGGCGCAACAAACATGAATGAAAATTCAAGCGGCTCAGTAATGCCAGTAAAAAAGGCGGCGAAAGCTCCTGCCATCATAATACCCGCGACTTTTGCTTTATTTTCCGGGCGGGCACAGTGGTAAATGGCCAATGCCGCGCCAGGCAAACCAAACATCATAATGGGGAAAAATCCAGCTTGATAACGCCCAGTAATTCCTTTTTCGGCCATACCTGCTGCCAACGATTTAGCTCCCGCCAAAAAGTTGGGAATATCATTAATGCCCGCCACATCAAACCAAAATACTGAATTTAATGCATGATGTAATCCAACCGGGATCAACAGGCGATTGAAAAAAGCATAAATACCGGCGCCTAATGAACCCAAATCTTTAATATTTTCACCAAACACCACTAATACATTATAGATGAATGGCCAAACATACATCAAAACGAAGGACACCAGGATCATCAAAAATGAGGTCAATATAGGTACTAAACGACGGCCACTAAAGAACGACAAAGCTTTTGGTAACTCGACACCACTATAGCGATTATAAAGTTCCGCAGCCAATACACCAACCAATATCCCGATAAACTGATTATTAATTTTGCTAAATGCCGCTGGGACCTGCTCGCTAGCAACGCCCATAATCATCGAAAAAGCAGTCGGAGAACATAGGGTGGTTACTACTAAAAAACCAACAAAACCGGTTAATGCCGCTGAACCATCTTTATCTTTCGACAAACCATAAGCAACACCAATTGCAAACAGTATTGACATATTATCTATAATTGCCGCGCCTGATTTGATCAATAAAGCGGCAATGGTACTATTAGCCCCCCAACCGTTAGGATCAATCCAATAACCAATCCCCATTAAAATCGCAGCGGCAGGTAACACAGCAACAGGTACCATAAGAGCACGACCTATTCGCTGCAAATAACTTAACACATTCACTCTGTTTTCCCCTTGAATAACCTCATTGCTGAGATCTTATGAATAAATATTATAAATATTCAATTTTTTGCATATATTATCATTAAGTCACTGAGACTCACAAATTAAATCAGCTAAAGTTGTGATAAAAGTCTAAATGTCACTCTGTTATTTGATTAAAATAGTGGCTAAACAAAAAATCTTTTTTTTTTATTAAAAATATCTTATTTTTACTAGATTTCAGACCTTAACAAATAGACAATCTTTGCGTTATAAAAACTGAATTAATAGCAAAGAATAATATAAAATCATTAAAATATAGCTGATATGCAGCAAAATTAAGTGAGGTAAAAAAATAATGAGGCTTATTCCTCTAACAACGGCAAAAGATGTTGGTCTTTTCCGCTAATTACATTGCAAATAAAATTAATCAATTCAATCCAACGGCTGCACATCCATTTGTATTAGGACTACCTACAGGCGGAACACCTCTCGCTACTTACCATGAGCTGATTAATATTTTTAAGGCGGGTAAAGTTAGTTTTAAAAATGTGGTTACATTTAATATGGATGAATATGTCGGGATCCCGAAAGATCATCCCCAAAGCTATCATACTTTTATGTATGAAAATTTCTTTAACCATATCGATATCACGAAGAATAATATTAATTTACTTGATGGTAATGCAAAAGATATCGATGCTGAATGTAAACAGTACGAAGATAAAATCAAGTCGTATGGTAAAATACATCTATTTATGGGGGGTGTTGGTAGTGATGGCCATATTGCCTTCAATGAACCCGCTTCATCGCTATCTTCTCGAACCAGGATCAAAACGCTGACACCAGAGACCCGACAGGCAAATTCACGTTTTTTTGCCAACAATATTGATCTAGTACCTAAATATGCTGTCACGGTTGGTGTAGGGACCCTCCTTGATGCGGAAGAAATTCTAGTTCTGGCCACCGGTGCCAATAAGGCATTAGCCGTTGAAGCAGCGGTAGAAGGCTCGATTAACCATATGTGGACGATTAGTTGCCTACAAATGCATGCAAAATCAGCACTGGTTTGTGATGAACCAGCAACCCTTGAGTTAAAAGTAAAAACTTTGAAATATTTCCGTCAATTAGAATCTGACATCATTAATCAATATGCTAGTTAAATTAAGATAGTAAAATTTAATACTATCGACTAGCCAGAAATAGGCTAATAATTTGATAGATTATCCTATTTTTTGTCCATAACAGAAGAGTAAAATATCATGTATGCATTAACCAACTGCATTATTTATACCGGTTATGAAAAACTGGACAATCATGCAGTTATTATTGAAAAAGAACAAATAAAACAGGTTTGTCCAATTGCAGAATTACCTCAGGATATTGAAATTCGTGATCTACAAAATGCTATTCTAGCGCCAGGATTTATTGATCTACAAGTTAATGGCTGCGGTGGTGTACAGTTCAATGATAATCCAGCAGATATCTCAATTAAAACGCTGGAAATTATGCAAAAAACAAATGAACGAAATGGCTGTACCAGTTTCCTACCTACATTGATCACCAGCCCTGATCCGTTGATTAAAACAGCCATAGAAACGATGCGTGACTATCTGGCCAAATATAAAAACCAGGCATTAGGGCTACATATTGAAGGGCCTTACATTAACCCAGTGAAAAAAGGTACGCATAATACCGAATATATTCGTAAGCCTTCTGCCGAAATGATCAACTATTTATGTCAAAATGCTGATGTGATCACTAAAATTACTTTAGCACCAGAAATTGTTGCCGAGAAATATATTTACCAATTAGTTGCAGCCGGTATTGTTGTTTCAGCTGGTCATTCCAATGCAACTTATGAAGAGGCACAGAATGGTTTCAAAGCAGGTATTCAATTCTCAACCCATCTTTTCAATGCTATGCCTGCTATTTCAGGTCGAGCGCCTGGATTAGTTGGTGCTATTTACAATACACCTAATGTATATGCTGGAATTATTGCCGATGGATTACACGTTCACTGGGCTAATATTCGTGATAGTAAACAATTGAAAGATGATAAATTAATTCTAGTAACAGATGCTACCGCACCTGCTGGACTTGATCCTAATGGCAATGAAATGGATTATTTTACCTTTGCAGGTAAAAGCATATATTATCGTGATGGATTATGTGTTGATAAAAATGGTACATTAAGCGGTTCATCCTTAACGATGATAGATGCTGTGAAAAATAGTGTTGAACATGTAGGTATTGCATTAGATGAAGCGCTACGAATGGCTACACTTTATCCCGCTCGTGCTATTGGTGTCGACAAAAAACTTGGGAGCATAGAAAAAGATAAAGTTGCCAATCTTATCGTATTTAATCGCGACTTCATTATCCGTAAAACCATTGTTAATGGCCGTGAAATCGAACTGTAACGAGCATATATACTTATGAGTCACAATTACATTTTGAAGCAAATTGGTAATATTGATTTAGTTAAACAATTAAATAGTGCAGTAGTATATCGAATTATTGATCAAAAAGGCCCTATTTCTCGAATTCAGATCTCAGAACAAAGCCAATTGGCGCCTGCCAGTGTAACCAAAATAACGCGCCAATTACTTGAGCGCGGTTTAATTAAAGAAGTCGCCCAACAAGCCTCCACCGGTGGTCGCCGCCCCATCTCAATTATTTCTGAACATCACCTTTTTCATAGCATTGGCGTGAGATTAGGTCGTCGTGATTGTACATTAGCACTTTACGCCTTAAACGGCAAAATGCTCGCTGAAACGCATTCACCATTACCCGAAACCGGCCAGCAAGAAATAGAAAATCATTTAATTGCAGCTATTGAAAATTTCATTCAACAACATCAACGCCCTAATCGCGAGTTGATTGCCATTTCAGTTATTTTACCTGGTTTAGTCAATCCACAAGCAGGAATTGTCCATTATATGCCCCATATAAAAGTACATAACTGGCAGTTACTGCGTAATCTGAAAGAGCATTTCAAAATGACCTGTTTTATCGGTCACGACATTCGTAGTTTTGCACTGGCAGAACATTATTTCGGTGCGACGCAAAATTGCGCCGATTCAATTTTTGTACGCATCCATCATGGCTCTGGGGCTGGTGTGATTATGGGAGGTGAAATTTTATTAAACAACCGTTACAACCTGGGTGAAGTCGGCCATATACAAATAGATCCATTAGGAGAACGGTGTCATTGCGGTAACTTTGGTTGTCTGGAAACAATTGCAGCTAATAGCGCTATTGAAAATAGAATTAGGCAACAACTTGAACAAAATTATCCAAGCCAATTAAAACCAAATAATTGTTCTATTAAAGCAATTTGCCAGGCAGCAAATAAAAACGATCCGTTAGCAATTGAAGTAATTAAACACGTAGGTCATCATCTTGGTAAAGCAATTGCCATTATTATTAACCTATTTAATCCACAAAAAGTCGTCATTGCAGGAGAAATAACAGCAGCCGAAAAAGTTCTCCTACCCGCCATGCAAAACTGTATCAAAACCCAAGCACTAAAAGATTTTCGTAATGATCTACCGATTGTGACTTCACAACTGGTACATAATTCAGCTATTGGCGCTTTCGCCTTAACTAAACGTGCTATGTTAAATGGCGAACTTTTGCAACATTTGCTTGAATAGTAATAACGTTGTAATACATCGTTCGATGCTTTTTATTAGCGGGAATATAAAAAATTTATGTTGCAAACAACATTTTTCTTTTAATTAAAAAAATTTTTAATACACAACAGCAATTATTAATCGCTGCAAAAGTAGCAGCATAGATATACAATATTATGCGTTAATTTGTTCATTTTCGCTTGCGAATAAATTACTCAATAACCATCCCATTTTATCTCAATAAATTAATAAATGCGTTTGGTTGTTAATGAAAATTATCACCATCGTTGAAGTAAAAAGCATCGCTTATTTCATTAGCAAAAATAGCTAACTTAATTAGTTTTTATATTTGACATATCAAGCTATTATTATTTGGCGATAACGCCGTTTTTTTGTCGATTTTATCGACAAAGTGATTACAAGCCAAACAAACAGATATTTTTCTGAGGAAATCGTAAAAAAATCAGTTGACGACTCGGGGCGATATACGCATAATGCGCCCCGCAACACCGATAAAGGTTGTGCAAAAAGATGGCTACGTAGCTCAGCTGGTTAGAGCACAGCACTCATAATGCTGGGGTCACAGGTTCGATTCCCGTCGTAGCCACCATAATTTGCGGGAGTGGCGAAATTGGTAGACGCACCAGATTTAGGTTCTGGCGCCGCAAGGTGTGCGAGTTCAAGTCTCGCCTCCCGCACCATTCTTTATAAAAATTGTTTATAATCTTGTTGGGGTATCGCCAAGCGGTAAGGCACCAGGTTTTGATCCTGGCACTCCCTGGTTCGAATCCAGGTACCCCATCCAATTTATAGATATTGGTTAGTTTATCGTTTATTCAGTTGGGGTATCGCCAAGCGGTAAGGCACCAGGTTTTGATCCTGGCATTCCCAGGTTCGAATCCTGGTACCCCAGCCATATTATAAATTTCAACTATTATCTCAATTATCCCCGATTGGGGTATCGCCAAGCGGTAAGGCACCGGATTCTGATTCCGGCATTCCCAGGTTCGAATCCTGGTACCCCAGCCATATAAATCAATGAGTTACAAAGCTCATCATTTACAAAAAGAATATAAAAAGAATATCCAGTAAGAATATTTTTACTCACAATGATTAAAAAATAACCCACAAAATACCCATTGACGAAAGAAGAAATCATGCGCTATAGTTTACTTGCATCTGCAAAATCAGATGTCGGGATTCGAAACCCCGCTGTGATTATCGCGACATGTACACGCCGCGAGCGTGTTTTTTAATGTCGTAATCTAGCTACATTTCAATGGTGGGCTGGATGGGGCAGCTGAAAAGCTGGCCGTCTGATAATCGCGGTAGTTTCGAACCCTGTTCAGTTCACCACCCAACGAGATTCGAAACCTCTAGGTGGTGGTAAATTCAGATTATCAATGGAGGTCTTATGACACTTCAATTATCCACTATCACCCCTAAAGTTACTATTCATAATGGTAAAGCGATCACTACAACTGACGATGTAGCTCATTACTTTGGCAAACAACATCATCATGTTGTACAAAAAGTAGAATCGCTTGAATGCTCAGAAGAATTTATCACTCGCAACTTTTCGCGAATGATAAAAAACGTACAACTTGCTAAGGGTGCAACTCGTGAAGTCGTTTACTACGAAATGACCAAAGACGGCTTCGTATTCTTGGTGATGGGATTTACAGGCAAAAAAGCGGCTGCCTTTAAAGAAGCCTACATTGCTGAATTTAATCGCATGGAAGCAAAGCTACATTCTGTACCAAAATACCAACCCCAAACAGAAGCCCACGAAAAGTTCAGCAGCAAAGATACCCAAAATCTCGCCCGTATCATTGCGCTTATGACACAAAACTTTCGTTTCAGAGACGCATGGAATAATGCTATCTGGTATGCATTGAGAGAAGTCACCGGCATTCCCTCACCTTACCCAATGGAAGTCAGACTAGTCCCTTCTATCGCTTCTGAATGTGAGCGTATCTGGCATGTAACGGAAGCGCTTCAAGATGTAATAGCCGATGCTGAAAAAACAGCGATTAAGCGCATTATTCGCAAACGTGAGAATGCAGATAGAGTTATCGCTGAGATTGAAACTTTGTTATCTCAGACTACACAGGATAACCAGCTAATGCTAAATGGTGCACTATCAAACTGGCATAAAGCTGAACTCACCTATTTCCTCCAACGCTGCTAATAGGATGCCCCATGGATGGGGCTATATATCATATGTGAGAATGTAGACTTGTAAAAATAAAATGGAAGATATAATGTATTTTATTAATACATCATCGAGATTTTCAATAATCAGAAAATTTCATAATATTAGTAAGGTTATTAAATGTATAAGATTATATGTCTGCTATTGTCTTTAACACTTACTGGTTGTGCAACCTATAAAAAAACATATGCGCCTGATGGTAGAGAAGCATTCAGTATAGACTGCTCAGGTTTAGCCTCAAACTGGGGTGCCTGTCTAAGTAAAGCTGGAGAATTATGTAGCACAAAAGGTTACGATATGTTAACTAACGTAAGTGATGCTGGACATTCATCAACGTTAATGGCAAATAGTAACGCAGATGCTAATGCAATAAGAGCTTCTAGTCAGTCAAATGTTATGGCGATGTCTGGTTCAGTTATAAATCGAAATTTATTGATTACTTGCAAATAACAAAACTCATTCAGGTTTCTTAGGCCAATCAATATCGGGCGCGTTCGAAGTATCAGTACGATAGACATTTAATCGATAAAGTTTCCAATTCCTGAGCTGTGTTATTTCGTCCTCTGTTGCCATCTCCAAATCAACCGCATCTTGCAAGGGGATAATCACGTCAGTTGCCCCCTGCATTAGCACTCTTTTTTCATTCTCAGCATCCGCGATTAATTCTTTCTTTGGTCTAGGAGGGATATCTATCCAAGTGGGATAGCCATCATCAGTACTACCTAGCATTTTACCAAGTGGGGCCTCCGAAAGCGCAAATTCACGATAAACGCTATAGGGGACTGCTTTGGCTTTATCATCCCAGCTACCCGCTTCGATATAATCCTTTTTCATTGAAGCGGCGAACCAGGCTAATTCTCTCTGGCCAAAATAATAAGTTTCTTCGTTTACTAAATTCATAATTACCATCCTATTGCTATCCATCTCATATCAGTGAATGGAGAAGCATTAGATCCCTCAGTGACTTTACTCTGACGCATGTTAAATCCAACTCTATCCGCACTCATTATATTAGGTGCATACATTTGAGATAGATTAGAATTTGAATTGAAATTAGCTAATCCCATTCCGGCTAAGGTATTTGGGAAAGCCATCGGAAATAACTTTCTTGAACTATCATTTCTAGGCACGCTACCCCATTGAATAACCATGCCCGTATTCGGATCTTTCAGCCAACCATTTGCCGATTTATTCGCTATCCATTTTACTGAACTTATTTTTGCATCGACTTCTGTTTTAGTATAGTTATCTTCCTGTATTGCCAGCGCGCCATTTTTATTTGATGGAATGGTGACGACGGCTTTATTTTTATTTTTAGCATCTCTATACACGAAATAGGCATCGCCAGGGGCAGTTTCGAGCAACAGTTTATTCCCATCACCTTTGATACGGGTCAAGCTGGTATAATTACCGTTACTCATTATATTTATCTGCCCAGCAGTGAATTTTTCCCAGGAATCTTTCTTGGCATAATTGTCGTCACAGGCTTTTTGGCTTATCACATCGGTTGTTGAGTCACCTGTCGTTTGTTTAATCGTTCCCTTTAATTTTTCAATATACTGAATATACTTTTCCGCCTGTTCTTTAAATCTATCAGGGTTATACTTTAATATATTTGGAAAATAGAACTGTTGTGCCCCATAAGCATCATAGAGAGCCATTGAGTGGCCTTCTACTGTGACGAATTTGGATATCTGACCGTTATAAACCGGAAAACCAGCCTGATTAATAATAATAGGTTGCGCAACAGGTACATGTGAACCATCTTCATTTTCAATATAAACCTGAATCTGGTTATCGGGTATGGTTGGATCCATATCGATTTTACCGATATAAACCTTACCATTACTGACTGCGGCAAATTTTCTTCTCAATGTGAATAATTGACTTGGCATACTCACAACGACATTAGGTATAATATCTGACATTTTTTCTCCAGATGGGAATTAGGTGTTTATTTATTAAATGATGGAATTTAGATAGGTTTATTCGTGGTTGTTACTTTTTGTCATGCCGCTTATCGTTGCAACAAATCCAAGTCTTGCCATTTGCTGAAACTCTTCACTACTCAACGTGTCACGTAGTACTTTCATCACGGATTTATTTTTAAGAAAACGGTTTTCTGCTGCTTTTATTGCTGCATTGCTTGCCCCAGCATTAACGGCTTTTGTTGCCTCTTGAATTGCTTTTTCAATTGCGTATCTACCACTACGTTTGCTGGCTAAATTTGCAAGTCCAGAATACAGAACTGAACTAGCTAATGATCCTAATACCGAGCCTGCCAATCCTCCACCTGCATAACCCGCAATTGCACCAACGGCTTTATTTTTAAGTGGATCAGAAACAATCTGTAATATTTTAGGTAATTCTCCGTTTAAGGTTTTTAATGCCGGAACAGATCTACCCGTATGTTCAATGCTTTTTAAAGGTTTTGAAGCAGCTTTTGCTAATATTCCATAAGATTCTGCTAGTTTTCCAAGTTCGGGTGAATATTGTCTAATCACGTTAATATTCTGTGGTGTAAGTATGCTTGCTATATGAGAAATCCCTGCCCCTTCTGATTTTCCACCTCTAACACCCTGTGATGCTGCATCCTGCAAGATCGACGCGATCGTTGGTTCATATTCATCCTTTGGAACAGATTTCATTATTTTGTGAAAATCTTTTAAACCTTTTTTTGATGAACTTTGTAACGCAGAAACACCTTTTGTGATTAGAACATCATTTGATAAGTCTCGTCCAAAAATAGCTTCAGCATCTTTTTGTGCAGTTATTCTTGCTTTAGATAACTCATTAGCTTTCGTCCAGTCTTCAAGAAAACCACCCTGTTGTGCCATTTTCTGCATATCTTGCGTTATGGCTTGCCTAACTTCTCCAGCACGTCTAGCCGCATTTGCTTCACCTCTACGGCTATATTTTTCTGCCGCATCAGCAAATTTAGCTCTCCAGGCTTTCATTCCATCAAATGTAATACCCCCTTTTTTATAAGCAGAAACAAATTGCTTCATTTCAGGAGATAAAGGAACGCCGGCAGAATTTTCTGCTTGAATAACCGCATTAGCATTAGCCATTTTCATCTTCTGATTTGGCATCGTAGATCTAACATCATTCCATGCTTTCCACTCTGCATCTCTCATCTCATCCAGATTTGATATAACTCTTCCTTTAATCGTTGCACTTTTTTCTGATGCAGTTCCAGCTTCAGCGCCTAATTCTTCTAAGTTTTTATTCAACTTACTTTTTATTTCATCAAATGCTTTCATCTGGGCGTCTTGTGCAATACCAGGTGTGGAAGATAGAACACCTTCAGTTTGTGCAATACCTGTACTACCTGAACGCATACCTGGTGTTAAAGCGTTAATATCAACACCTGCAACATCAGCTGCTTTAGCAATATCCGGATCTATTTTTGCAGCCTGAGTTGCAATTGATTGGCGACCAGCTTTAGATCTTGCTAGCTGTACAATATCATTTGCCGTGTTAATGTCATTTGATGCCGGAGATACTGTACGTTGCACAAGTGTATTATAAGCCTTCCCTAATATAGGCGTAATAGCTCTGGCTAATCCACTTCCCGCTAGACCCACACCAAAATCAGTCGCTAAACTTTGGGCGTTATCGCGCTGACTATTCTGTGCTAATGCTCCTACTGTATTCTCAGCCACCATATCCGCTAATTTAGTTGCACCACGCTCTAGTCTTCCTGCGTTAGCAACAGAACCTAATGCTGCTGCTGTTCTTTCTGCTCCAACACCAGGAATAAGATAAGGGGCAATTTCAGCACCCAATTTTGCATACGTATCTTGTGGCTTTAAATTATCTGGTAATGCTAATCGCTGTGTAGGTGTATAAGTACCATCACCAATACCTAACTGATTACCTGCCCATGAAGCACCTGACATGAAAGCATCCGCAATTTCAGGGATGATATTGGCTACATTGACACCTGTTTGCAGAAGTCCTTTTCCAGCCTCAGTAATTGGATTAAGCTCTTGATTTTGAGTAGATCGCCTTTGTTGAATTAATCCAGCAATTCGTTGAGCACCATTTGTGTCACCCGCTGAATCAGCATTTCTTAAAGCAGTAAAAAGCTGTTCTTCTGAATAATCATTGATGGCCATGATTACCTCGGTAAATATTTATTTAACAACTCATCATCTGATATATTTGAACTATCAACATTATTAATTTCAGTTGTTTCTACTGGTTTAAAATCAGGATAATTTCTTTTAAATGCATCGCTAACTCTTTTCTTAACACCTTCAGCATAATTTATTATTTTATTAAGATTTTTACGCATTGCCTCAGTTGATTGCTTTCCTGAAATGTTACCTAGATTAGCCTGTAATTGTTGTACTTCAAAATTACTTACATTACCTAAAGCTCCTCCTGTTTTTGAAGCATCTCGCATTGCCTGCAAAACAGCAAAACCCGTTTGTGATCTTAGTGATTCAAGTTGTGCATCAATATCATCAGCTGCGCTGCCAGGAAAATTATAAAATCTACATGGAACTCCTGTCGTTCTCCATAAGCTCGGATTATCTCTTATGGCTTTAGCTTCTTGAGCTAATCTATCTAGTTGTTGAACGCCATTATCTAAAGCTAATTTAGCCTGTGTTTGTGTTTGATTTTTTTTCTCTTTTGCTTCATTTAGTTTTTGTTTATTCGCTTCTATTTTCTGCTCTAATTCCTGTCTTCTAAGATCATCCGTTTCTTTTTGTGCCTGTCTGTCTAAAGATTTACTGGCTAGCTCCGCTCTTTTTATTTCTCTATCTAAAGCAGCATTTTGTGCAGAAATGTTCTGTCCTCGCTGAGTTAAACTTTCACTTGCACGATTACTCCGTTCTGTTTCTGCAAGCTTATTTCTATCAATATCACGGCCTTCTATTTTATCTTGAATATCAAAATATTTTTCTGGCCCCAATGCATGCATACCAATTAAATCAGTAATCTGATCAAATTGTTTTGGATCTTGTTTGAAGGATAAAAACGCTTCTTCAGGCGATAATCCCATTTGATTTAATATTGGCGCATTTTTTTGTAATGATGACATTAACGATTGATCACCGCTTTTCGCAGCAAGACGTAAATCCATTGCTGCCTGACCAATCATCTGATTTCTATCCTGATCAATAAAACCCATCCCTTTTTGAAGGCGCTCGATTTGTTCAGGATGCGCCGCTGCCAATTGTTTCATTGCATCACGATCATTAACCGCATAAGCCTGACCAAATGATTTCATAAAATCCGCTTCTGACTGCTTTTTTTCTCTTGCTTGCAAATTGTCGTAAATTGACCCTATACCTTGTGCCAACATAACACCCGTATTAGGGCTTTCCGCATATTGAGGTGCTACTGGCAAGCCTAATCCACCCGCAGTTTGATTAGATACTTGCATACTAGGTAAACCAGCAAGTTGAAACGTTGCCATAGAAACTCCAATTAAAATAAACTACCCAATGCACCTAAACCACCCCCAATTACGGCGCCCCATGGGCCACCAATACTTGCCCCTGTTGCAGCTCCTGCCATGCCACCTCCTAATGCTTTCTGCCATCCAGAAGGACTGCTTGCCGAAGCTGCATTTGCTGCACCGATATTCTGTAATAATTGACCCACATTGTTCGCATAATTTTGACCAGCAGAAGTCTGGCCTGTTGCTGCATTCATCCCAATGCCAACCAGATTACCGTAATTTTGTAATTGATTAGATAAAAAATTCTGACCTAATGCTGGAGCAATTGTTGCTAATTGATTTCCTACTGCTGTTGAACCTAAACCACCGGTTGCCTCTGCGGCATTCAAACTCTGATATCTTGCTTGACTGGCTAAATCATTAAATTGTTGAGAGTTGTAAAAATTATTTAATGCTTGTGTTTGACCTTCTGGTGAGATTAAATTTTGCAATTGACTTAAAGCTGGTGCTCCAACCCCCATATACGGTGCCAAATTTTGCATTACACGATTCCATTGCTCTCTTTGAAGGTCAATTGCTTCACGTGATGCTCTGGCCTGTTCTTTAGCGCCATTATCTCCACCGCCTCCACCCATTTTCTAATTCCTCTTTTGTTACCTGATACATTGTCATATCTATTTGTTGATTACCTGCGGTTAATGCATTGTCAATCACACCCACTCTTCGCATGTTCATTAACTTGCAAATTACTTTTCCCCAAGGCGTTTTTTCAGGAACATAAGTAATAACGGTTGAAAAATTGAGATTATCCATCAACCATTTTGAAAAAAATCGGGTTGCTTTCAAAGCATATTTGCCACGGAAACCCGGATCAAACACAGGATGAATTTCAATTAACTTGTTGCGAATAAATTCAATTGAAAAAAAACCAACAAGTAGCAAACCTTCATAAACACCGACATAAAGTTGATTATTTTTTAACTGATAATCACCGTTATTTTCCATGGCATAACCGATCTTAGATTTATCAGAAAAAAATCGATAAAACTGGTCAATATTTTCGATAATTTTTATTTCCATTAGTCAATTAATCCATGTGAACGTAAAGCATCTTCTAATGCTTTAATTCGTTGACGTGATGCTATTAATGCATTAGCTAAAGTTTGAATTTCAGATTGATTATATGTAGCACCGATGGAAAATGATTGATCAGCATTGAAATCGGCTTTTAATGCTGTACCCGTAGCTGAAGTAAATCCTATAACACGTTGTCCAATAACTTTCGTACCGTTAATAGAATAAGAGTTTTTGACGTTAATGGGTGATGATAAGTTTTGTTGACTGACTCGACTCAACGAGACGTAATCAACGATAATTTCAGATACTTTGCCATCCAAGTCTTGTATCTTTATTTTAAGTCCGTTAACGTCGTTCTCAATATTAAGCACCCGAACCTCAAGACTTGCCAAACCCTCCTCAGTTTTTGTTATTCTTTCCTCGTGATTCCCAAGGATAATATCTTGCTCTTCATTTTTAAGTTGCGCAGCATAAGCCTCATATCCTGAGTCGTTGGCTCTGTTAACGACTTTGCCTATATCCTCAGCACCACTTAACACTATCCTGCGGTAAGTCTCACTGAAATTTTTAGGTAAGATATCTGGAGTGACAGATGAAATTTGAACACTAATGGGATTTTCTAAACCAGAGTTAGCATAAGATTTATTAGCCATTATTCAATCCTTAGCGATAGATCGGATAAGGTCACCGGTGATTTGGTAATAATGCGGATTTTAAAGCCAATATTTTTTCTCACTCGCCCAATACGTCGCCAGATAATTCTTTTGTCATACTGAAAAGGGGAGTCTTGCTCTATTAGTTGTTCTCTACCGTAATTAATCCCATCTGTTGTTGCAGAGAGAAATAACTTGTCAGCAATCTGAGCAACACCCGTTAAGGCTTCCAATTCAAAATCAAATAATCTTGCATTATCAGCTTTTATCATTGGTGTATAAAGAATATGTTCAGCGTGTTGTTCATATTGATTTGATGCATTGAAAACTAAATGACCAATAACGCCTTCTTTCTTATCACCCACTGTGATTTGATTCCCATAGAACATAAAATCAATAGCACGATAGGGGTCATCATAAAATCCTGATTTAAGTATTGACCATTGATTATTTGCAGCAACATCAAAGCAAAGCGTATGTTTTGGAAGGTGAATAATTAATAACTCATGGTTATCAAATTTAATGGACTCCATGACTGATGTAGATAATTCATCAGCAGAATAATGGCTCATTATTTTATCAATGGTGGCGGTGGATATTTTGTTTTTCTCACCTGACCCTATGATATAAACTGATGGCTGACCAATAGAATGATGACTGATAATGGCATAATTATCCTGATATCGGCATTGGCAATCACGACCCGCAATACCTATCTGGATCATATAAGCTGGTTGAGCAATATAAATAGGCTGTGAAGTATCAGAAGAACCGGTTAATGAAAAGTATTCTATCGTAGAAGAACCAAAACAAATAAGCATATCTCGCCATGATGCCACTGAAACTATCCCATCTGGCTGAGATTCGGCACGATAGAAGGGGCGATATCTATCCGGTTTAGATTCATCTTCCAGATCAGTCACCCCAAATCGTTCACCGCCTTTTTGTAGCCAGATGTAACGCCCCCGATTTCGACAAACATCAATCACTTCGCCTAAATCATATTGCGGGTATTTATCCTTTGGCCAGTTTGATAATGCTTTCTCTGTACCGTCATATCGATAGAACTTTAGTTTACCGTCAAAACAAACCGCCTGACTATTACTAGAATGTGACATGGAAACTCTGTCATTACCTAAAATGTCAGCAATTTCTTTCCCATTAAGATAAAGCTTATTACCACAGACTCGATAGACAGTGTTATTTTTTGTATTGAATTGAACGCCACGTGATATACCATTAACTCCCTGTTTTTTTTCAATGCCAGGGAATGATCTTAAGTAACCAGCAGCATTTAGAATCTCTTTAGGTGTAGCCAGTATATTTACAGGCAACGCATCAATATAATCTGCTGTCTTAAAATCTTTACCGAGACCTTTAGCAATTGGGATCTGTATCTTTGGCATTTTTATTTATCCGATGAAAATATCGATATCCGTTAGCGGTAGCAAACCTATTCCCTGATCCGACAGGGAAACCATTTGGATAATGTGATCTTGCTTTTCTAGCGCGTTTAATTGAGCAATGACGCATTAATAATTCTTTACCATATCTGGCAGTATTAATTATCTTTTCCAAAGGCTGTATTTGATAATCGGGCGCAATACGAGTAGCCAAGTTATAAATTACCGCATTGATGGCATTTTTATTAATGCCGTGCTCTTCGCCTTGATCTATAGGTATATCATCTGGTGAAAATTTATATCCTATGTGAATTCCCTGTCCATCTTCATACCACTCAACTATCATTGTTTCTAAATCAACAACGCCATCTTCAAGTGATTGTGGCTCGATGTCTGTTAAAGTTGCATCTGAAACAACCCCAATTTTTCTTAATGCAGCAATGACAAGATCACCCTTCGTTGTTGTCTGCATTTTTTACCCTTCTATTATATTTTTTTTGTTTCTTTTCTGGATCTGGCAATATTTTTGTATCATTAGGATTTAAATGCCATCCATCAAAGAGATATTTTTCAACTTCATCAGCATTGACAATTATTGTTTGCAACATCATCCCCCAAACATTAACCTCACCATTTGACTTATAAAGCATTTTTTTCATTATTTAACTCCAAAAGAAAAGAGAGCCTAAGCTCCCTATTTCCTTATCAATCATTTATGCTTTTTGACCTGCTAAACCAATACCAATGGCTTCAGGACGTATAGCACAAGGTTCATACCATAAAGCAATACGGCATTTACCCGCCAAGTTATTAATGTTTCCACTAAAAGCAATGACCCCATTAATACCCACATTATCAATACTAAACGATCTCGCTTTTAATCCTGCAAATATTTCGTGATTTAACGGAATGGGTTGTGATACAAGACGAATAGAATCATCAGCCCAAAATACATTTGCGGTTGCATCTTTAATATTTAAAATATTAATTGCGGTGCCATCTGCTAATGAAATATTGACATTAGCATAGGCTTTTTCTTCGGGTTTTAAACTATCATCATCTAAAGCGATAGGCTTAGGAGCAATCGCAATTTTATTTTTATCCGTAGAAACAACTGTGAAAGTGGCCTCTTTTGTTAAAATATTTTTTGCCATTTGTGCCAAAAACTTAACATCAGCAAAAGAAATCTTATCGCCACGTTTAAATTTAGTCGCATCACTGACGGTTACCCAGGCAATGCGATTATCTACATTCTCTTTACCGCCATCAATCGATCGTTTCCAGGCTTCAGGTTTAAATTTTTGAGCACCAGAAACGGTAACGCCTGTAGCCGTTGAAGCTTTGACTGTTGGAAGTTTAGGCGAGCGCAAAACATCATTAAAACCCGCAACTTGACGCTGAATGGATCCTGATTTATAGGCATCTTCGGGTATTCTTCCGTAAAAGTCCTTACTCGTTAAATCATGCCCTGCCCGTTTATAATCCAATGGATTAAAGAAATAGGATAAACCTGCATTTCTATTTAACTCACGAGAAAAAATAGTTTCTTCCGCATCGGCTATCATATCCCAACCAGTGAAGTCTTTACTACCAATCTGCTCTTTACTTGTTATTACAAGTGAAGCCATATCTGTAGCGACTCGAGCAATACTGACTTCAACATTATTTGCTAATTTTTTTGCGGATGCATTTATTCTGCGGCGATAGGAACGCTCATCACGTAAATCGTCTGCCCGTAATTCAAAGAAATCATTGTCAGGTTCACTTAACGAACACTTAACAGATAGCTCTAAAATTCCTGTTTGCTTGTCTGTTAAGTCCCAACCTTTTTGTGTCGGTGCTTCTTGTTCTAATGGTAACCAGACTTCATTACTTGAACGCTGCAATGAGGCTGCATCGGGCTGCCATTTTGTTACCTTCTGAGCCATTGGTGTCATGTTTTCAATTGTTTGAATGACTTCATCAATAGCATAAGTTATTAGTTGACCTTCATTTAAAGCCATTATCTTATTCCTTGCAATTTAGCCTTAATTTTTCGATAAGTATCCACATCACCTTGACTTGATGCTTCATCCATCTGTTTTTGCAGACTAGATATATTAGCTGCCGTGACATCACCACTTAGGGGTTCGTCCGTCATAGGTGCATTTGATATTTGCTTACCGCGTGGCTTGAGAGTTAAACGATCAGCTAGTCGAGTTAATTCGATAGTGACCTGTACTGGATTTTTGCTAAATATTTCACGGGCTTTATCTGGATTAGATCCGAGGTAATAAATGATGGCAGCTGATTTTTCAGGAAAGTTTTGTGCAATAGCAGCATCAACACCTTGTGGTAATATCTGCAATGCTGCATCTTCTTTTTCCTGAAAATCGGCTAAATTAAGCTTATCAGCCGCATCATAGTGAGCACGCATAGCTTTAGCAATTTCTTGACTTTGCTGGGTGTATTCCTGTGTTCTTCTTCCTTGATCTGCTACTGCCTTACTTCTGGCATCTAATGATTTCATTTGCCAATCTTGCAGTGCCGCTTGATACGCAGCCTGTGCTTTATAAGTATCATAATCATACTTTTCTAAAGCATTATCAGATAAATAATCATCAATTTTAGGCTGATCGGGGAAGTTCAGGATTAACACGTAATTGCTCAGGAAGTTCACCGTTTTCTATTGCTTTCATTTGTTGTTCTATTTCGTATTGCCTTTTTCTTGCAACACGACGAGCAGCATACTTTGCATTTTCATTTGGCTTACTTTCCGGTTTTTTTTCTCATCGTTATTCAGTACAATATCGAAACCATCATGTTGTTCATGATTGTCACTTGTTTTATCAATGACTGTCTCGTCTGTTAATGATGTTGTCTGATTATCAGACAGGGAAGTATCTTCAACTTGTTGCTGAATTTCGGTGGTATCACTCATGGTTTAACTCTCTTACATGGTTTGAGGAAGCTCGGCTGATTTGCCGGTAGGAATATTACTTTGTTGCTGTTGCGCAACCTTACTCAACAGCTCTATTGCTTCCATCACTGCTTTTTCATCGATATTTTTTGCTTGTGCAAGTTTATAAACGACATTAGCTTGTGATTCAGCTGCTTGCTGTTCAGCAGTAAATGCTTTTATTTGT
This sequence comes from Arsenophonus nasoniae, assembly GCF_004768525.1. Classification (NCBI taxonomy): domain Bacteria; kingdom Pseudomonadati; phylum Pseudomonadota; class Gammaproteobacteria; order Enterobacterales; family Morganellaceae; genus Arsenophonus; species Arsenophonus nasoniae. The sequence goes on along the minus strand of NZ_CP038613.1, from coordinate 1,076,908 downwards.
GTTTCAGCCATTCTATTTTGAGCATTAGCTATCTCTGCTTGAGCTTTCATTTGTTCAGCAATGGCTGCTTCCATTAACGGATCTTGCTGATTTTGTGATGCTTGTTGTGCTTCTGCTAACCATTGCATTTCTTCATCAGTTTCAGGCTTCTTCAATCCACTAGTGATCAGTTCTTTGTTAGCATAATCACGAATATATTCAACACCCTTACCCTCCATCATATTTGCGTAAGTAAGCATCATGACGTTCCAGATTGGATGCTCAGGAGGAACTTTAGTTATTAGCTCACCAATTTCTGCTCTTGCAGCATCTTTTTGCGATTGGAATGATGGGCCAACATCAGTGTAAGTTTCGTATCTTCCACGGATATCGTTTAAAGTAACCACTTTACCTTGATTAAAATCAACAGATTGTGTCATTAAATCAATGCTATTTTCATTTCCGTCTTCGGATGTTGTGATCACTTTTCGTTGTGTATCATAAATTTCATTAGCTATTGACGCATATATTTCACCATCTCTACGCATCGCGATAGCCAAATTATCTTGAAATACATAGGTCTCTAAATCAATTCTGCTGTTGAGTTGATTAACAGTGTCAAATGCCACTTGACCATTGGCTGCTTCAACATCAACACCTACTCTTGCAGTTTCTTTTGCTGCTGTTGTTGCTGCTTCTAACATTCCAGCATCAGCTTGTGATATCTCGGCATTTTCCATATATGAAACAGGGCCAGGAGGAAGATCTCCCTTGTTTTCATCAGTTCTATTAAGTAAGTAATACGGATAATCATCATCTCCGCTATACATTCTTTCATAACCTGCAATTTGCTCAGCATAAAAGAAGGGCTTTTTCTTCGGTGATTTGGCAACCGTATCGGCACCTTTGGATAGTATAAAGTTACGTAAACGTTGAGCGTCTTTTGATAAACGCACAACACCTTCATATAACTCAGTGTCATCAAAAAATGACCATTCACCGAAAACAGGCACAATCGGAATATGTTCACCCGCAATTTTAATTCTATCTTTCAATATTGCTGTATTTGTTATAATTGACTTGTATACTCTACAACGTTTTACTGTTCGCTCACCTACTTTGTTAGCGCCTTCTTGCGCTAAGCGATCCATGTTTTCTTTTACTTCACTTGCATAGTAACTTTGTAAATCACCGGCCATCGGATTGTAATAAACAAAAACCTTCTCTTTTTTTTCTTCTACTTCATAGTACTCTGCAACGTAAACTGTTTTTCCGTTTGACCAGCTAAATAAAAAATCATTGTTTGGTGATTGAAAGGAAGGAGTAATATCTTTATCAATACCATATTTTTCAGCGAAATCTTCCCATCCATCCGTGTTTAAAGCATGGATAATCGTGCAGTTTTTGGCATCAGACTTATCTATTTCTTTTGAATTACAATCCCATATAACATGCGTGCATGATTCGTGAAGTGGAACTCTGCGAATAACCTGATTATTGCTTGTTGGATTTTCGTCTTCATAGTCAGTAACAATACGCCAAGCTCCATAACCGCACTCTATTTGTTCTCTCACTGCTACGTTAACAGCTATTTTTGAGCAGTTATTTCGCATATCTGTACGATACATACCCATTAAAATATCTGCTGCATCTGCTGGAGCAGTATCTTTTGGCCGATATTTTACTTCGATTGGATTCTTTCGCATCTCAGCAACAAGTTTTCGCACCATGGGGCGTACAACATCGAATTGACCTCGATATTCTAAAGTGACATAGCTTTCTAACCAGTCATCCCATTGACTAACACGACTAAAAAACAGATCGTTTCTTGCCTCTCTTCTTGCTTTTTCAGATGCACTATAATCAAGGTCGAATTTTCGCAGTATTTTTTCTAGCCGCTCATTTTTATCGACCATTATTTCTCCTTACCGGCCGGATAGGCGCAGGTATTTTTATCTGTTTTGGTTTTTTTATTTCACGTAACATCTTCGCAAAACGTCGCATCATGTATGCATAGCGGACTGCATCTAGAATATCGTCATTTGTTTTAACTATTTTCCCGTTTTCATCTCGATGATAAAGACGAAACTCTTCAAAAAATGGTTCACATGTATTGAATACCTTAAATCGTCCCTCAAGCATTAAGTCACGAAGTTCACTGATTCCTGACTCGACAGAATTTCCACCTTCAGCGAATGTCGCATGATCTTTTAGCATCAAAAAACCAGCATCAACATACTGCAATTTTAATTGCTCACCGCCGCCTTTCTCATGCTGATGACCATCATGTGGCCAAGCTACTGGAATTTTATTAGCCCAAGATTTGACAGCTCCCCAAGCTTGAACAGCTGTGTTTTCTGATTTTTTCCACACTCTTGCCAGATAAAAAACGTCTTCGTCTTTATCCCACCACAATTGAATATGAGCTTGAGGGTGATTCCAACCAAAATCTTGACCATCGATAATGTAGAAGTGCTCTGGACACTCAAATGGCTGACATTTAATTAATTCTTCTGGTATTTGAAATATTCTGCCACTTCCCATCGTTGGGATGCCTTTTGCACGAGCATCACGCTCATGCTCAGGATAAGAAGCGATAATCTTTTCTTTTTCTTCTTCGGTGTAGTGATCAGCATCGTGAATAGTCATGTTGACTACTTTTTGATGTTTTGATGGGTTCTTGAGAAACTTAGTGACCACATCAGACATCCCCATCAATGGAGTAAAGGTAAGAATAGAAAATTGTCCATACTTATTGGTACGAGTAAGACCTTCAGAATAAATTGCATAAGGTGGTTCTTCATCAAACCAAACGCCATGTACCGTATCCCCTTGCCATCTTGCGCGTCCCTGTGAGTATGGCTTGAAATAGCAAATTGACATGCCATCCTCAACACCCTCTTTATTTCTATGTCTAATTAGTAGATGATCTACCAGATTTGGATAAAAAGGTGATTTTTTCCAGCTAATGATATCTTCTTTGGGGATGAGACCATAACCAGGCTCGTTATTTTCTTCTATACGACCGCACAGGATACGCTGAGTTGTTTTTGTAACCGTTTCGTTTGTTTCTCCGCCAATCCAAAAAACAACCGGTTCACTGAATATTTTACCTTTCCACTTACCTTTCCACGCCCCGTCTTCAGGATAGCTTTTTGTACCAGGGTAACGACCAGTGAAATGAAATGACACCTCAGCGCCACCGGTTAATGACTTACCTAACTGATTTCCAGCAATAAAGCATCTTTCGGTGAATTTATCACCTGCTTCGATGAATTCTCGTTGCTTATCATATGGATTGTATTCAAATAATCGATGTGTTTTTTTGTATTCTTCTTCTTCTTCAAGTAAATCAAGTAATTCTATTTGTTCTTCATCACTTAATTTATCAAGTATCAGATCAAGATTTTCCACGATTAAATAGCTCTTTTATTCTAGAACGACGTTTATCTCTATCACCTTTATATTTAGTGACATCTTCTACTTGCGATTGTTCTTTCAAGCCAAGGTCACGGGCGATGATATTTGCATTCAGTAGGTCAGCTGCTGCGCCAGAAAACTTTTGGTCGTAAATGATTTTTTCTGCTTGTGTCGTGATTGCCGAAAAACCATCTTTAACTCTATAAGCTTGCCAAGTGCTATCAGCTACATCTAAAAACAAACAAAGTCCTGAAATTGTCATTGCTCGCATTTTTGATATGTTTGTGTGTGTTATCTCTCCCTGATAAGAAAATACTTTTTCTTCTTTTAGCGGGTTATTTTCTATCCATTCGAAATATTCACAACAGGCTTGCCATAGCTGCTCTGGATTTTCAAAAACGGGTTTTCTTCCGTGGCTACTTCTTGCTTCCCAAAAGCGATTTCCCTTTGGCGCTGCCATATTTACTCCTTAAATTACTTCGCAGTTCAAATAATGACATTTGAGTTGACCTACCTTCATTGTGATAATTACCAATCATCTACTCGCTAGATTTACGGGAAAAGAAGTAAAGCCTCTTTCCCTTTTTGAATTGACTTTTGCGCACGGGCAACAGGCGTACTTTCTGCGCCGGACTCGTGCCATAAATCCTTAAATATCTCAAATTTCAGCTTCTCGTCTTTCACAAAATCGATGGTGATTTGTGCTGCTGCCGTATCGAGTAATACCAACCTTAAAATATCAAGGCGCATTTGTTGTTCTTCGGTTATTTCTTTCATCATTTCACCTGTTTCAAATTAATGTTTAATTTTAGCCGCACTCTTCGCCCATCGTTTAGCCTGATTGAGACAATCTTCTAGCATCTTGCCTCGTTTACTCGCTGGCTGTTTGCGGTAATAGCGGATAGCTTCACTTGTGGCTAAGCTGGCGACAGAGTTAGAAAAACCGAGCTTCATTAACTCGGCCTTGACATTGGTTTCGATAAATTGTTCAGGGGTCATGCTTGACTTTCTCCATTTGGAGTATCATCAAATCCTGGTAGTCTTAATTGAGAAAGTGCCATAATTGTTTTTTCTGCTTTACGTATCTTATTTAGATGACGCTTACGTAAGTTCATTAAGTCGCTTCCTTTTCTACCAAAATTGTCAAACGACCATTTATTCGCCGCAACCAATCTATTTTGCATTTCGCCAATCGTTAATGATTTCAATCCTTCCATATCTAACAGAGCAAGATTGGCTGGTTGGCTTTCTTTTTCCGCTAAATCCAGTAACCACTTACGGAGTGCTTTAGCGATTTTTGTATCTGCCAACATCCCAAGTAGATGAGCGCCTCTAAGTGAAAAAAGTCTTACTCTATTGTACTGTATGTCATTGTTTTTATTACAAGAGGTCAAATTGACCACCTGGGTCATTTCAGGACTAAACTCATTTTTATTTCTGTTGTATAGCCTATTGACTGACTTAACATCTGCATATTCAAGTAGCTCTGCCATATGATGACCGGTGAACCATATTTTTCCGTCTCCATTATTAAAGGGAACGATATTGTGGGTCTTAAATGTTAATACATGATTCATGATGTCTTCCTTACTTAGGTAATGAACCTTTGCCACATAGGAAATCAGCCCATCGAAGTGACATCAGCAAAACTGATTACCTCAAAAGCTCATTCCTAAATAACGGGTTCGATGTTTGGATTAGTTGCGCATGTGGTACGCTGGAGTTGTAAGTTTTGAAAAATGTTAATTAATAGAAGTTAACATTGCTCATAGTTGTTACTGCTTTCATCGTACTTTTCCTTATAGAAAATCGAACCTGCTCACACAGAAAAGCCGCCCACAGAAAAAGTACCATTTTAAACGGCGATTCTCAGGCTCGATTTTCTGTAAGGTTCTGTGATTAAAAATATTTGATAAGTACGAAGGATGTTTATTTAAATATTACATTTGAACGTAGGTAACCACTAATATTTAACTCTTGTTCGATTTTTTGTTGGTTAGAAATATTTGCTTCTTTCATAACCTCTTCTATATCATAACCAGAATAAAAATTTTGGCCATCTTTATAGGAAATGGCATATATTAGACCAGACAAACGAATAGAATAAACAATTCTAGCATTTACTTCATATTCATCATTTTTCAATGCAACAATAGCTTTTTCATTTGGTTTAAGGGTAAAAACTGCAGCAGAATTATGAACTGTCGAGTCAGCGGTTATGTTATCTTCCATCTTTGATTCGGATTTAGCTAAACCTGTGTTAAAACTTGGACTAAACTTAAACCCAGATATTTCTAGACCTAATCCAATCTCAAAACCCGAATTATTTGTATCAGTAGTAGTCAATGATGTTCTAATTGAAACAGTATTATTTCCACTTACAGAGGCTGTAAATTTAACATCCTTATTCCCATTTTCATTAAGAAACTCTTGTATATTTACTAAATTCGTTATCGGTTTACTAAATATTTCCTGTACCACTTTATCTATTGATATTCTTCTTACTACAGGTTTAGTATGATTTTTGATAAATAAATTATTTTTATCATCTTTTAGACTAGAGAAAATTAAACCCTTAAGAGTTCCATAATTTCTAATATCTAAGTTTTTTTGAATAACTGCTCGAATATTTTGTTTTTGTGACTCTGATATCCAATCTTTAAATATTTCACTCTCTGTTATTTTAGAGTCATATTCTCCTCCTTTAGAAAGAATTACTACATTTCCTGACTGATTTTCCATAATTGAACATTTCATTTTATTCACCTCTTGCACTATGATTATTAAAATTCGTAAGTATCAATTCCCGATTCATTTACACTGTGTTTTGATATAACTCTGTAAGTATTCCGTCTGCTTTTCGTTCTCAGCTATCATCTCTCTGAGATGGAAATAATCCTGTCTAGCTGCCTCACCAAGTTGTGGGCTGGCTTCATCATATCGGCTCTTGGCGGTAGCGGTTTTGGATGCACGACACACGGCGTTGACACGCAACCGCTTAGTGCCAGCGCGCACAGCATCATGCAGCTTAGCAATTTCCTTTTTGGCATTATTTAATTTCTCAGTCTGTTGAATATCGAGCTGCTGTAAAGCATCAATTTTTTGCTGTTGAAATTTTACCGTTTCAATTTGCGCTTGATATTGCTGTTTTAGCGTCTGATAGTTTTGCTTGACGTTTTGATAACGGGCGTTGATGAAAACGAGTGACAAAACCAATGCAGCAATAATCGCTACGACAAATGCGTAAGGTCGCCATAACATATTACACTCTCTATTTCTCGACGGGTCATTAGTCCTTTCCAGACTTCGCCTTTCACATAAACCCATCGCTTCATCTCATCACAAGCGCCCTTTCGGTCATCGGCGTTGAGCTTTTTGAGTAGTGTGGATTTCCCAAAATTCCCCCCACCCACGTTGTAGGCAAATGAGTAAAGAGCTGCCTGTGTTAGTGTATTGATATTGACCTTGACCAGCGGGTCAACGTAACGTTTTACCGCTTTTAAATCGTCATCAAGCCATTTATCGCAGTCTTTTTGCGTGTACGTCCGGTTACGCTCAATATCATTGCCTGTGTGACCGTAGCAAACCGAAAGAATACCGCCACCGTCAAAATAGGGATTAAGTCTTAATCCTTCGAAATGGGTTATCATACTTGAGGCTAAAAACACCGCACTACCACCGGTCGCCATCACTATTTTTTTCGGTATCTTCATACTGACGCTCTTTGAGTTTGTACTCCCTTCGGCGGTAGTACACGTTGATAAAAAATGTCCCTATCGTGCAGCCAATACCCATCACCGCTACCCACTGGTCAAGGGTTAAAAAATCAAAAATCGTTGTTGTAACACCACCGATGGTCGTCATGATGCCCCACAGATAGGCAGCCGGTGTTGAGTATTTTTCAGACATACGCATATACCCTCCCACTGAGGGTTCCATTGCTTTAAATTAAAAAAGGGAGACAGCTGCTTTACTTGTTTATGTTGCTGCCTTTTTGAGTATTGCAGTAGCTTATTTTTAACGTTTATTCAAGCTTTTTGGACGGGTAACATAGCCCAAATAGCGTAATGCCCCTCACCGTGCAGCCTGATATGATTAATGGGATAAATTCAGGTTAATTACTTATTTTTTGACACAAATAGATTCAGCACCGTAACGATAGTATCGCCTGTAATATTTTTTAATCAATTAAATAGTTCTGGATCTCATTTTCATCGAAAATCGTTCGGCGACTAAGAGGATTCAATTCCGCCCAAGCTTTGTATTTATTTCGAGAAATTATCCCTCTTGAACTCTCAAACCAAAGAAATCTATCATTCTGATCAAAAATAGCTCTAGCCAACTCATAATATCCGGATGTCAATATTAATATATATTGTTGCTCAATGTTTTTCTTTTTTGGAGGAATCTCCGGTGAATTAAAAGAATTATGTATACTAAATGACATAGTAATTACCTCATTTTACAGTTTGAGTCAGAACCAAAACGAAAAAACCCCGCAAAAAGCGAGGTTCTGATAATATGTTTAAGCGCTAACTCAATAGCTTTGCGCTACTATAGCATATAATACTGTACGGATGTACGGACAGTCAAGTATTTTACTGATGATTTGATCAGTATTTAACGACGCTGTAAAAATTGCTGTATCTCTGCTTGTTGCCAGCGTGCTAATGTATCGGTCAAAACAAAGGTATGCTCCTGATTACTCTCTTCAAGTAGTTGTGTCATCTCAGCTAACACCTTGTCTGCGTCCTCACGTTTGCGGAGTACTCGCCTTACGGCCTGTTTCTCCGCTTCATAGATCGCTTCTTTAACGCCATTGGTGAAGTTATAAATCTTTTCGCATTCTTTTGCGATTATCGGTATCTGATTAACTTCAAAATTTTGAGGTGACTCTACCCCTGTTGCATGACGTAAAGCATACCAGATGCCTTGTGTCCATGAACGCTCAAATCGGAAGCCGTTAGCCATCGTCCAAATTAAACGAGAAAGATGTGAGGTATCATCAGCAGTTAATAGTTCTCTCGCTTCTGGATGGTGTTTAGGTGTATTAAATGTTCTTTCTGCATGAAAATAGTAATCTTCTAATTGCTCGAAGACTTCCCATGCTTGATCGGTTTCAAGCATTTTAGCGTGTCTTGCTGCGCCGCGTTCTGTCCAGAGCATGAGGCTACGAACATTAGGTGCAATTTTCACAGAGTTACTTTGAGTAACCTTGTGCTTAAATTCTCGTAATTCTGAGCCTTCCAATTTGAAATAATGTTTTCCTTCAACAAATCTATCTGAATTACGCGAATGATTAACTTTGATATTGTTTGTTTCTGTACCATAGAGCCAAGCCAAAAGTTCAGTTGTCATAACTGGAATCTCATTATGAGTCATGGCGGGGATAGTTTCTACGGTGATTTGAGTAGCCATATTCGGCCTCCACATTAGTTTAGTCAAAATACGCCAGTTAGTAGTGGCGATCGGGTGTTAACTGAGCCTAATGTGAAGCTCTGGGCATATTCCCCTTTTGGGTTTTGTATTACGCCTCTCCACCCGATCATTATCTGAATGCAATTACGCCGTATAACAGGCATAAAAAAGCCGCATGGCTATCGGGTGCGGTTTGCCGCACATTAGTTCAGTACGGTCAGCATACGATAGTCTATACGGTGTTGTCAATTTGTTGCTTTAAGGAGTGTGTGAACAGTGCCAGCGATGTAGGATTCAGCCCTACCCATGTAAGCCGTGATATAATCGGGTCTTTTCTTCCAGTTTTTAGCTATCATTCGGCATGAAATATGATGCTGATAATGTAAGCAAATAATGTTATATCCATCGATGTCGTATTTTTTTAATCCTGCTACGGCCTTATCAACTATTTCGCCTTCCTCATCGCTTAACCAAGGTCTATCATCATCGAATTTAACAGGAGCAATGGAAGACATACCTTTGTACTCGGTTCCAATCCGGCTCATGCTCCAGTTTCCCCATGCTTCTAACAAATCTTTTACGTGCCTGCTCATCTCCCCTCCGGCAAAAATAGGAATAGGGGCATGCTTTCAATGCCCTGCGTTGAATAGTTATGGTGGTTTAAAATGTGTGGGCTTTTTCTTCGCCCATTCGAAAGGTGATACCTGCCTGATACCAATCCGGTAAGAAAAACTCAATTCGCCCTAAAAAACCTTGAAGTCGCATCATTTTCATTCTTTTTAGCTCACTTTTCATTTGACGGTAGATTTCATCCATTTCACCCACCTTGAGCCTTACAGGGGTATTTGCTAGCATCGCTATTTTGGCAATGGTCATCTCACCGTAGGTAATTTCTGCATGCGCGGTAAACTCGTAAGGGTCTTCGCCTAACTTACGATGACAGCCTTGACAGTGCGAAAAACTATTTAAGGGGTGATAACGGGTGGCTTTGTGTCGCCTTGATTTGAAGTGTGAGCAGTGCAGCTTAGCGCGTTCATGCTGAAAATGTCGTCCGCAATAATCACATATCCAGTTTGTTCTTTCGCGAACTAATTCAGAGAACACAGCATCGTATTTATCCCTTTTCAGTGCCATTTAATTTTCTTGTTCCTGTTTTAATTTCATATACTCCGAACTCTCCGGTATCGTCACGAAACAACATATGCCAATCGCCCAGCATTCCACTTTTTGCATAAAAACATGCATCTCACCCGTATCAAGTTTTGATGTCCTCCTGAGCGTTCTGACGCGCTCTGGCTGCTGTGTGGTCACATCGATACGCTCTACAACTTCATAACCTAAGAATGTATGTTTCAACATTTCCTTCACCTGCTCAGCGGTATAATTAGCGTTGTTAGCACACAGATATTTGCTTATCTCAGATGTCCACAAATGAAAAAGTGAATTTTGCGATAGGCTTCGAGTCTGCTTGAAGGGCTTGATGATGAGGTGATGCGGTTGGTTTGTTGCGAGAACAGCTTTTAAGGTTTGCCAGACGGATTGTTTCGTTGATTCGTGGAAGAGTAATTTGTCTTCCAAATGCGCCTCCTGCCTATTATTTTATTTTTATACAACTGAAATTCTTTATTAACACTTTTGGCAATTTGTCACATTTTCCAGCCTTGCCACTGCCAACAGTCCAGTAGTAATCCAGCTCTCTAAATTGCATTTTGAACATGGACGGCTGGGATAACATTTTCAGGCAATCTTTTTCTGATAGTGCTTTGTCGCTAAAGCGCTGCCAATGCACAGGTTCGCCGCCATCCTTAACAAGGGTTGCTTCAATTTGGTATTTCATTGGAGGGTGTCCTGATTAGAATTTCTTATCTGAATAACGCTTAGGTTCTTTTTGTGGTTGGCTTTTTGCTGCGGCTACATGCTGGTCAATAGGGAAAATACTTAGTCCTTTCTGGTCAACGTAAACCGTGCCTGTTTTACCATGTCGATTTAACCGTAGTATGAGTTCTGTTAGCGTTTTATCTGCTTCCGTGTCATAAACCGATTCTCGATGAATCCCTAACCAATAATCGCAATCCTGCTCAATTTGCCCCGTATCGCGGCTGTCACTGGGCATGGGTCTTTTGTTGGTGCGCTGTTCTAAACTTCGGTTTAATTGTGTTAATAACACGACAACAGTATTAAGTTCTTTTGCTAAAACTTTTAACCCTTTAGTGATATTTCCGTAGGCTAAATCGTTTCTGTCAGCTTTTTCAGTCTGCATCAGTGTTAAATAATCAACGCCAATAAACCCAATATCGCCTATTTTACGTTTTATTTTACGACATTCTGATTGTATGTGATGCAAAGTCATAGCTGGCGTATCATCAATCCAGATATTTGGGCACTGTTTGAGTCTACCCATTGCATTACTCAGCTCATCCCATTCGTGCTCTGCCAGTTTCTCATAAAACCGATTTGAATTAAGATTGGATTGTTGACTTAACATGCGCTCGGCTAATTGGCTATCCGTCATTTCCATGCTAAACAACAGCACCACTTTCCCTTGATTTGACACATTTCTCGCCATTTCAGTAAGTACAGTCGTTTTACCCACCTTGGGGCGTGCCCCAATAACAAACAGCGAACCATTAACGATTTGTTTGGGTTTAAGCAAGTCGTCAAAGTCCCTAAATCCTGTTTTGAGTCCACAATGCTTTTCAGGATTATCCTGACGGTTACAAATCTCTGTAAACGTATTGTCCAATACATCATCAATCCGGCTAAGCCCTGTTTTGTAACCCACTTTGCCAAACTTTGCTGCTTCATCAATCAGACGTTGCGCCATATCAATTTTATCACTAAATTCTAGCGTATTAGGCTGAATAAACAGTTGTTGAATCTCAATGGTTTTTTCAACCGTATAGCGTTCTACTGCACACTCTTTGATACTTTTTGCGTAACTGACGATATTTGCGGCACTCGGGATATTTTTGGCTATCTCAGCAAGATAGGCAAATCCACCGGCCTTTTTAGCCATCCCTGATTTAGACAACGCTTCATCCACCGTGATGATATCGATTGCCTGACGTCTCCGGCTCATCGCGCGCATTTCTGCATAAATCAATCGGTGGTGCGTGGCATAAAAATCATCAGGGCTTAGCAGTGAAAACACCTTTGAAGCATTATCGCTCATTGGGTCTATCAACAAACCACCAATAACACTTTGCTCAGCAGCGATGTTATTAGGTACTTGATTAATACTATATCTCATCGGGTCATTCCTTAAATCTAAAACGCGCTGTATCGCATTCTGAGCAGCGATAAAATTTTAGTGGTGAGAATAATACGTTTTTATCGAGAAAACGGTTTAGAATGAAAAGGGGTGTATTTTAAACGGGTATCTGAATAGCAAATTGAGATTGAATTTTAAACCTGAGGTAAAAATGCTAACTTTTAACTTCGGTCATTCGCTCTGTCCTCCTTGACTGAATGACCACTTGATAACTCATAACGCCCCTTCCCTAGTTTTTGTTACCGTGTCAGGCCTTAGCAGATAATCAAAACTTGCTCGCCAGCCTCGGTCATTTTCTCCGAAATACCACGGGTTTGCTGTTTCAACAAATACTTCAAAATAGTTTCTGGCAGCATCAACCGAAGGGTTTTTGAGTTCTTTCCAGAATTTACCAATAGCCCGTTTTCGTTTGTCGTTCAGTGATTCAGCATTGGGTAATCTGTCACCTACCGTCTCGTTGTAAACTTGTAGGATTTCCTGATAGGGGATTTTGGTTTTTCGATTGTTAGAAATTAATTTCTCATCATTCCCCTCGTGAGGGGTTAGGGGAGTATTTTCTTTTTTCTTTAAAATATTTCTTTTGTGTTTAGCTGGCGCAGCTAACCTAAGATTAGCTAACTTGGCTAAACTTTTATTAGCTGACTTAGCTAATTTATTATCATTAGCTGAATTGGCTAATGTTTTGCTATTTTGGCTAATATTAAAATTCCACTCAAATATTTTTTTGTTAATTCCTATTCTTCCCTTTTCCAAGATTAAGATATTCATTGAAATCATTTCATTCTTTGCTTTACAAACATGGGTATGATGTATACCTGTTATTTCTGCAATTTGTGTATTCGTAATTCGATCAAGCTTTTTGCCGAAGCCATAAGTTTTTCTGACTATAGTGAGTAAGATTTTTATCTGTCTGACAGTTAAATCAGCACCGGCTATCGCTTCAAGTAGCTCATTCGCTACTCTGGTATACCCATTTTCAATCTCAGCCACGGTATTCTCCCTGACTTCGTTTTTAACTCTGTAATCATCAAGACTGGTGACTGTTGCAGCCATTTTTAACTCCTTGTAACTTTCTGAATTCTGATACAAATCGATGTGCGAAACGCTTATTTTTTGATGCAGCAACCAATAGCCCATCAGGACTATCTGGATGAGCTTTTTCTTCATGGTTTTTATTGATAAATCGGCGATTTTTTGGCATAATGACCTCGCTGAAATTGAAAGAAAAAAGGGAAATTCGGCGTTTCCCTTCTCCTTGAAATCGTAGTTAAATACATATTTCCATCTGACATTTAGAGGCTTCATCGTTTTTTAACTTTGAAGCTTCTTTTTTTGGCAGTCTTAAATGCTCCAGCATATCAATCAGCTTTCGTATTTCCTCACCTGAAATATTTGTAATGACAACCTCCTGTGTCGATGAATCAGGTATACTCACCACATGCCTCGGCAAGCCGTATTCTGAGACGACCTGACAGGCTAATTTAAATATTCTGGTTTTATCCCGACTCGCTGTTGATGGGTGGATCCCTAGTGATTTAGCAAACCCGTTATTACCGCCTTCGGATGCCATCTTCTGGTAGAAGTAAGATTCTAAATGCTCAGGTTTGCAGGTGATTTTGATAGTATTTGAATATTCCATGGTTATAATCCTTAAGTAATAAAATTCCCTACCTCGATATTCCTATGAGGTTGTGGTGGCTCTAACGCTTATTCAGAGCGAGTCAAAATGTTAAAGAACGGTGTTACTCAGAGAGTATTTTGCTTATTAGCAGGGATACCATCTGTTGGGTTTGGGTAAATATCAGGGCGTAGCTCGTGGGGAGTGATCTGCCACTCTAAAACTTTAGCCATTGAAAAAACGCATTCAGCAGGAACACGATTTCTAAACCAAACACTAATTGTCTGAGGACGTTTACCCAATTTACGACCTAACTCAGACTGAGTCGTGATAGCAAATATTTTATTTTTTAGATCTATATCCATACGAACTCCTCCAATTAGGTTTAATGATATTACAGATTTAATTTTAAATTTCAAATTATATTTGCAATGTTAATAACAAAAAAATTTTGTATGCTTTAATAGTGATAATTATTCAATGGGTAAAAGTATGAGTTTTCCTAAAAGACTTCAGCAGGTGTTAGATGAGCTAGGCTGGAATCAATCAGAACTGGCTCGCAGAATGGGAGTTAAGCCCCAGTCTGTTCAAGGCTGGTTGAAAAATGTAATACCTAGAATGGATAAGCTTAAGAAATTATCTGAAGTAACAGGAAAAACTGTAGATTGGTTCTTCTCCGATAAGTTAACAAATCAAGAAAATAAAAGTCATGAAATTTTTTCTATGAAAAAAAACACGCTTACGGAAAAACAAAAGTTGATATTACAATTATTTGAATCCCTTCCTGAAAGTGATGTTGATTTGATTCTAAAAGAACTAGAAATCAAAAAAAATTTTTATGAGAAGAAAATAGCAGAACTTTTAAAACAAAAAAGAATATAGTCTAAACTCTTTAAAACCCTCTTTTTTAAATTTTATTTATAAACAATTCAAATTTACACGCCTATAATTACAAATTAAATTATAAAATACATTGACAATTTAAATTTTAATTTGTAGATTATATTCCATCAACTCACTGCAACAGGCAAACGCCAAGACAAGACTCCGAGTTATCTGAAACCTTGCCAGACGTTGCTAAGTAGCCAGCCTGAGGCATATGAACATGAAGGCAAGTGTAGTCATCAGTACCTAAGTCATCTCGCTCTTTAACATATTGGGATCACCGCTCTGAATAAGCTTTAGAGCACCACCAAGTGAGTTTTGGGGTGTGTGAATATAACAAAACAGTTGAACTTCATTTTTACACCAGGGAATAAACAGACTGTGAGTACAAACCGGAAGTATCCGGCACACACCACTAAAACTTATTTAGGAGGAACAAAATGGCAACCATTATCTTTAAACCTAAAAAAGACAATGCTAAATCTCGTCGCCTGGCAAAGCAAATGGCATTCTGGGATAGGAAACGCGCTGAATACGAAGCGAAACCTAAGCCACGTTCTACAGAGCAAATCCTTGATTCCATATTCAACAAGCAAGATGATACCGTTAATACCCTTGCATCACTCACTCTCAATCTAAAAGACAAAAAGCCTCAGCCTTCATTTGATAACTGTTGCTTACCGAATACTTATCTCTATTCTGCAAGAAAATACTCAAAAACCCGCAAATCAAATAGCATACAGACAAAATGATTTGATAGTCTTTGCAGCAATCTTATCCTACACTTAATCCATAAGTTTCAGATAATAGTTATCCCTCCCGATGGGTTGGGAATTTAAAATCTCCCAATTTCAGGGAGGCCAGGTTGTTAAAGAGCGGTTTTTAAACTAAAAATTATATTTTGGTAAGATCATTATTTTTCTTTGCATAAAATGATGGATCAAACTTTAGTGCACCATTAGTTCTATATTCGGCTTCCAAAGCTCTAGATTTGGGTATTATTTGACCACTTCGCTTACGCCACATATATATAGCCTCTAAAGTGATGCCATAAAAATCGGCTATCTGTCTATTTTTACCAAAATATGACTTCAACTGATTAACTGTCATGTCCCCTCCATTTATATAATTTTATTTAGATTCTATAAAATAACTTTTATTAGGTCAATAAAAACTAAAATAAATTAGATTACAAATTTATGGAGTCTATTGTGAAAACATTAGGTCAACGCCTCAAATATTTAAGAAAACTAAAAAAATACACCCAAGTTACACTTGGAAAAGCTATAGGCGTTACAGGAGTTACAGTAGGATATTGGGAAAAAGACCTAAATGAACCTGGAGGTAAAGCTCTTAGCAAACTAGCAAGAGCACTTAATACAACAGAAAATTACTTATTATACGGAAAAAATCCAGGATCAGTGATTCCTATAAATAATAGTAATATTAGATTTATCCCTCTATTGACTTGGGAAGAAGCAATTTCTTTCACCAAAAATGGAGGGTATGAAATGCCTAACCAAGAAAAAGTAATCCCTGATTTTGTTAGTGCCTCACCAAAGGCTTTTTGTGTAAGAATAGATGACGATACAATGGTTAACCCTTATGGAGAGCCAAGCATTCCTAAAGGGGCAATAATCACTATAGATCCTTTAGATGAACCAACGAATGGAAAAATAGTTGCTGCTATCATATCTGATAATTTAAGTAATCCCCCACGAAGTATAATGATGGTAAAAAAATTAGTTATCGATGGACTTAATAGTTATTTAATGCCATTAAATCCCCGATACGACAAAATACTCATAACCGATTCTTGCGAAATTATTGGCACCGTTCGTGGGGTCCACTTCGAATTATAACCCTCTTGCTTTCATTCTGGCGGTCTCAGATCGCCATAAAACAAAATATATTTAGTTTTTAGTTGCAATATAAACTAAGTTATTTTATATTGATATCCATCAACTCACTGCAACAGGCAAACGCCAAGACAAGACTCCGAGTTATCTGAAACCTTGCCAGACGTTGCTAAGTAGCCAGCCTGAGGCGTATGAACATGAAGGCAAGTGACGACAGTTAAGCAGTACCGCTCTTTAACACTCTTTCGCTGAAAAAGCGTAACCACAAAACACCCAAACAGTCGGTTTTGGGGTGTGTGAAATAACAAAAATACAGTCATTAAGTCAAAAACCAACACCAGGGTACTACCAATATGACTGTAAATATAATCCGGATACCTCCGGCACACACCACCAAAACCCATTGTCAGGAGGTAATATGTGTAACTTTCATGGTTATGATAATGCTCGTAGTCGTAGACATGAGCGTAGAAGAGCCAAGCAAGCAGCTTATGAATATAACAAAGCACTTAATATGGCACTGAAAGCAGCCTTAAATCGAAGCAAACCCTCTCAGCAACAAACACCAACAAACACTAAACGCCCTATCCTTTCACTAAAAAGAAAAGTGATTAATCGTGTAGAAAAGGCAATTTCAATTCGTCCTACTAAAGTTTATGATTCTTTTGATAATTGTTGTCTGCCAAAAGTAGCTTTGTATTCAGTCAAACCAAAACTACGCCGCCCTTTTCTGATGTCTAGGGAAGCTACAGCAAAATTTTGAAGCAATTAATTAATAGGTTACTCATTAATTTAATAGTAAATTATGTCCATACTTAAAAAAGGCTAAAAGTATGGAAAGAAAAGGGAACTATTTAATAGAACCAGTTGAAGAAATTGGGAATGGTACTTTTGGGAAAGTTGAATTAATAAAATTATTTAATTTGAATGGAAAATTAGCTGGGCAATATGCTAGAAAAACGTTATCCGTTCAAAAAGAATATGTTGGCTCAATATTTACTCATGATGAATTGAGAAGAAGATTTAAACGAGAAGTTTTTTATCAAGCTAATTGTAAACATTCTAATGTTGTCTATATATGCATGCATCACATGGAAATCAAAAATCCTTGGTTTATCATGGAACTTTCGCAAACAGACCTCAGAAAAGAACTCTCTGAAAATATATTAGATATAAATAAAAAAATGGAAATAACAAAAATGATCTTAAAGGGAGTCAATTATGTTCATCAGAAAGGTTATCTTCACAGAGATCTAAAACCCGCTAATATTCTAAAATTTAACAATGATGTTTATAAAGTATCAGATTTCGGCCTAATAAAAAACTCAAATAACGAATCTGAATCAGAGATATTAACAAAGATTCAGATTGCGTTAGGAACTGTAGAGTATATGTCACCTGAAGCGAAGAAGGGAGAATATAGTATACAGTCAGATATCTACGCACTTGGCGTTATAATGGAAGAAATGGATATTTTAGCGATTGACGGTGTTGATGACATTATACGTAAGAGTACTAATCTAAGATGTAAAGATAGGTACCAATCTGTTTCAGAAATGTTAGCTGCTTTAAACAACGTAATTGAAAGGAGGAATCAATGATCGAGCTGTTAAATTGTGGTCTCTTTTCTTATGGTAAAGACGATTTCAAGGAAAATCAGGATTCTATTTTACCTCCTTTAAAAATAGGGAATGGTTATATCTTTGCGATAGCTGATGGTGTCGGTTCATATAAAGGTGCTAAATTAGCTTCTCAAATAGCTATTAATAACCTATCAAAAATGGTTTTAGATCATGATATAGATATAGATTCTATATTCAGCACTATCAAAGATGAGATATTAAAAATATCAGATGAAAATCCTGATTTATATCATTCTGCAACAACCCTAACTTTTTGTTATGTTAACAACGATAATGTCCATATAGGTCATATTGGTGATACAAGAATTTATGTAAAAAATAAAAATAAACTAATCCAATTATCTAAAGACCATACCGTACATCAAAGTCTATTAGATGAAAAAATATATACAAAAAAAGAGTTAAAAAATATTAAAGGAAAAAATAAACTCACAACGGCTATATCAAGAATTGTTGAGCTTCAATACCAGAAGCTATGCTATCCAGTTTCTGAACTTATTGAAAATAATGGGCTTTTGAATTTGTACATCATGTCAGATGGTGCCCATCATTTTTGGGAAAAGCGCCCCAGATTCTCTATCGAAACACTAAAAAACCCTATACGCTTTGCTTCCAGCTTACAAAGAAGAATAAATAAAAATACTAGTATTGATGATTATTCTCTAATTGCAGTAACTTTCCTGCCCAAATCACAGCTCGCTTAATCACTTATCGTATATTACACAAAATAACCTCCCTATTTATAGTAAGGTTAAAATTAAATCAGGGTAATTAATAAACTTGCATTATTTTTAACCCATAATCAATTTAAGGATGTGTGAATGCGGCTCTGCGCTCGTGGGACAGTCAACACACTATAAATTATCTATTTATATAGCTAAATATAGTTTGATTGCGTTTACCCGTCCGTGATGACTGTAAGCGGACACCAAGAGGCACTTGGCATGCATCCTTAAACTTATTAATATTTAGGAGGAAGTATGAAATTTGAAGAATTAAGTGCGAAATCACAAGACAAAGCACGTGAAGTTTTAGCTAATCTGTTAGAAATTAATTACAAACGCGATTTATCATTAAACGAAGTTGATATTAATACTCTAAGCCACAAGATTAGAGACGCATTTGTAGCCTTAGAAAATAATAAGTTAATTCTTGGTCAATGTGCAAATATGAGTATTCGTGAAAAACAAAATCGCGATTTAACCAGTAACCCACCAGATTGTAGGGGTGCCATTGGAATTGGGTACTAACACAGCAATAAATAATTAGAATAAACAAAGGAGTACAAATGATGAGACTGGACAATCCACGCATTTTAACAGCAAAACACCCTAATATGGGTAATCTGGTTGGCGTAACTAATGGCAGTCGTGATTTGAGCGATTCAATATACTTAAGCAGTATTGATATTCGTGATGATGATGACAGAGAAATACGCACTTTCAAAGAAATTATCAGGTGCTTAACAAATGAAAATGATCGTCTTGAGAAAGAGAATCGTAGGCTGATGAAGATATATCGTGAAATTGGCGGGCTGTGCAGGATTTGAACCTGCAATCGAAGAATTAGAAGAATTTGAGTATTGCCGTTGCAGCACTAATAGTCACAACGATTACACCACCAAGTTTTAAAAGTAGTCCAGTAGCAATAGTTTCAACGTCTTTACGAATCAACGCTATCTGACCATCAGTTTTCTCGAAACGCACCGCCATATCTTTACGAACATCAGATATTTGAGCGTCTACTCTTTCGAAACGTAAATTCATCTCAGCAGATAAGTCTTTACGAACATCAGCAATATTGCGATTTACTTCAGCAATATCAGCTTTAGTCGCTACATCAACTGCTTCATGTGATTCACGTACAGCTAAAGAAATCGCTTTAGCCTGATTTTTTGGTAAACCAGCACTTTCAAGCGTTTCAACAAATTTTAATGTATCAAATGCAACCTGACCCATAGGAAATCCTCCTTTTTGGTAAGTATAACGGGTTTAGGGGTCAATCTGCAAAATCTTTCACGTTAACACCTTAATTCGTTTAATTACGGAGAAATATTTTTATGTCTAAATTACATCAACTGATTGCAATAGAAACTAAAAACATTAACGGCGAATTAATCCAAACAGTCAATGCTCGTGACTTACATCAATTTCTAGAAGTTGGCAAGGATTTTTCAAATTGGATTAAAGACCGTATTAAGCAGTACGGATTTGTAGAAAATATCGACTATATAGTTTTCGCCAATTCTGGCGAAAACCCCTTCGGAGGTCGTCCAGCGAAGGAATACCACATTTCCTTCGATATGGCGAAAGAGTTATCAATGGTTGAGCGTAATGAAAAAGGAAAACAGGCCAGACAGTATTTCATTGAATGCGAAAGACAGGCAAAAACGGCTACACATGTTATTCCACAAACACTTCCTGATGCACTACGGCTTGCTGCTGAAATGGCAGAGAAAGTTCAACACTTATCGTTAGTTAACAAGGAACAAAAAACCGAAATTGATTGTTTAAAAAACCTGTTTCAGGCTGGGATGACACCCGTTCAATTCTGCAAACAACTTAATGGCGTAAACATTAACCAGGTTAATTTATTTCTCGAATCGCGTCATTTTCTCTACGATGCAGAAAAGGATATCAGCAAGGCTCATGTCTGGCGTGTTCATTCCTATGCGAGAGACACGTATCTAACCGAATCCCCCTTCATCATGACAAACGATTACGGGCAACGTCAGTGTTACAAAATCGTTCTGCTAAAAAAGGGGGCTACATGGCTATATAACCAATACTTTAAAGGTAAGCTACCGATGAAGAAAGACTGGAATGGTGAATTCACCCACGACAAATATAGTCAGGTGGCCTAAGATGACGATGAATCAGGACGTTATTATTGCTCATATCATTGCGGCATCCAAAGATATTTTTGCTTGCGAAAAAGCCATCGTGACGCTGAAAGATATTTATCATTCTGCCATACGCCAATATTTACTCAAAAATGGTGACCCTAGAGCGCATTGTGGTTCACTTAGCCCAGAAAAACCAGAATACGAAGGCGTCATCGAGCATACAAAGCCCCACTATAGGGCGTTAATGAAGAAAAAGCGTGAACTCTATAACGCACATCGTCGACACCGCAGAGCAACACAGGCACTACTTAAATATCAATCAAAGAAATCGGACGAATAAAGACCGTATTCTACAAATTAATCACATCTGAATATCAATTAAGAGCCAAAAACATGAACCAGCTTAAGCAGCAGGAGCTTCGCTACGTCTTAAATAGTGACAGCTTCGCCAGAAAAGACACCATAAAAATTATCCCCACCGTGCTAATCATCGCGTTGGCAAGCCTCGTTTTACTGTTAGCAAGATAGGAATAACTCATGACTTTATTTGAATTAACTCAGTTGCTCAAGGTGCAAAGAAAAAGCAATGAGCTTAAGGAGCATAACAAATATGAACATCAACGTGAAGTGCTTGGACACCGAAACGTCCCTATCAGCTGGCAGGATTTTCGAGGAGATTTCACATGAAATTGCCGAGGCTGACCGATGAAAGAAGATGTCAATCAAAAGAAGACGCTATTGCCTATGCAATACAACAGATGGACGCAATCAGGCAAGGAAAAGAACCTTTATCGCCATCGATGAAAGAAAAACGTCAAGCAATGGAAATGTACGATAAAGAAGCAAAAGAGCTAGAAAAATTAATAAGTCAGTCATCGATAAATACTTACCAACCGATAGATACTAAAAATAAAGAATACAATCCTTTTATTGGTCAGGAACTAAGAGATGGACCATTAGGCGGAAAAATAAGGGGTGATTAACAATGAGTCAAGTTTATAAAGCCATTAGCGAGGTCGCTAAACATTTGTCTGAAATAGGAATAAAAAAGACAGGACAAAACACAACCCAGAATTTTCAATTTAGAAGTATTGATGCTGTTTATAACGCATTATCTCCGGCACTTGTTAAGCACGGATTGCTTATTTTACCCCGCATTATTGAACGCAATGTGACTGAGAGACAAACAAGAAATGGAGGAAGCTTATTTTATGTCACCGTTAAAGCCGAGTTTGATTTTATTGCCACTGAAGATGGCAGCAAGCATACCGTAACTACATTTGGAGAGGCAATGGATGCTGGAGACAAAGCGACCAACAAAGCCATGTCTATTGCTTATAAATATGCAGCATTTCAGGCGTTTTGTATTCCAACAGAAGAAACGGCTATTGACCCTGACGCTGAAACCCATCAGGTGGTTTATAAACAGGAAACATCGGCTGACGTCCTCACTGAATTTACAGGGAAAGCAACTTCATCAAAAACAGTTACTGAACTAAAAAAACACTTCAGTTTGGCATGGAAAACATTAGAGGGAACGATTGAACAGACTAAAGCTAAAGAAGTTTATGACATGCGTAAATCAGAATTGGAGGAATTAAATGGCAAACCAGAACCAGTGTAACTTTACCGGACGCATCGGCAAATTAGACATCCGCTATATTCCCAGTAACGATATTTTTATTCCATTTACCACATTTTCTCTAGCTATTAGTAAATCAAGGAAAGATAGTAACGGTCAATGGATTGATGACACAACATGGATAAATTGCAAGGCATTTAAGCAAATAGCCGAATATATTGAGAAGCATGCACAAAAAGGCACTTTTGTTCGTGTTACCACTGCCTATCAGGAAAATAAATGGACAGACAAGTCCGGTCAGCAAAGGATATCCCCCGAATTTCTGGTCAATGACGTTGAAATATTGGGCAACCGGAAGGAAAGAAAACCGCAGGAAAGTCAAGGTAGACCGAATCTATCAACCGCTAACCAGCCAAACAGTAACGCTATTCATCAAGCTGATTTTGAAGATGAAGATATCCCCTTTTAGACGCAGGAGAACTCACCATGTGGATTTTAATTTTAGCCATGTACGCCAGCCCTTATGCCTCGAGTAACTTTGCAAGTGTTCATACTCAGGAATTTGACACTGAGAACATGTGCCAATTCGCCGCTAAAGCATTCAAGAAGGAATTTGAAACTTTCAAAGATATAGATGCCAAAGCGATTTGCGTTAAGAAGTAATTACCCCACCTTACCTATTCCACTGAGTCAACATCTATATTCATTCATCAATTTTAACTATTGAGGAATTGCTATATGCAAAATTTAATTACTATCGATTCAAATCAATTACCCGTTATTGAGTGGCAAAATGTTCGAGTGGTAACTACTGAAACCCTTGCTAAGGGGTATGCTATATCAGAAGCAGGAATTAGAAAAAATCTGTCACGTAATCGAAATAGGTTTATAGAAGGAGTTCATGTATTTAAGCTGGAAGGTAAGGAATTACATGAATTTAGAAACCGCGTGACTATTAACGACTCGGTTAATAAACATACAACATCGTTGACATTATGGACAGAGAAAGGCGCAGCTCGTATGTCAAAAATTGTTGATACTGACGAAGCGTGGGCTTTCTTTGAAAAAATGGAAAACGCCTATTTCCGTCCTATCCAATACCAAAAAACATTACCTGGAAATTATATTCAAGCATTGGAAGCGCTAGTTGAGTCAGAAAAAGAAAAACTGGTTATTTCAGATGAACGTGATAAAGCAATTAGGACAAAATCACAAATCAGCCGCACTCGTGAAGCTTCTGCAATGGGTAAACTCAGCGTTGCTACCCGTAAAAATCGGGAACTGACAGAACGATTGGGAGAAAGTGTTAAACATGCCACCATCACAGCTGTAAAGAATGCCACAGGGAAAGAATACAAATTTGCCCCACTTCGCAGATGGTGCCGTGAGAACCAGATGGAAGCAACCGAAGTGCCTGATATTCGTTATGGTCAGGTTAAGTCATGGCCTGCTGAATCATGGCTACAGGTATACGGTATCAATCTGAAATCGTTATTTGCTAATAGCCAACGTATTCACTAGAGATTGACCACTATTTGGTATTTCTGCATCACTCAAAAAAAGACCAGCGCAAGGCTGGCAATACTAGGGAAATGTTGTGGTTACGAACACACAACGGTATGAATATATCATAATTAACTGAAGTTGATCAAATTTTGATCAGAATGGTAATCATTTGATTGGTAATGGGAGTAACTGTATGAATAACATCCATGAATACCGAACAACGTTACACCATGTCAAAGCAGGGATGCAGGTTATTTATCATGGTGAAAGGATGAAAATAATTAGATTGAAGGAGAAAAAATTAACAAACAAAGGATTGATATATCAATTTGATACCGATGGAGAAAACGGAACATTAACCGGAAATGGCGGTAATAAAATCACTATCTTAGAAAAAATAGACGACTTGCATAAAAGTAAAAGCTGGTATGTTTAGGAGATGACGTGAAGTATGACCTAATACTCGCAGATCCACCCTGGCAATACCAAAACAAAGCATCAAACGGCGCAGCACACAATCACTACAACACCACTGACTTTTACTCCCTCACTCGATTACCTATAGAAACCATCGTTAATGATAACTCCGTACTCTGCATGTGGTACACGGGGAACTTTGCGCTGGAAGCTATCCGGTTAGCGGAAGCATGGGGATTTAAAGTCAAAACCATGAAGGGATTTACCTGGGTCAAGCTCAATAAGTTAGCCAAAGAGCGGATATCCAAAGCTATCAAAAAAGCTGCGCTATCTGATGCTAATGACTTTCTGGCATTACTCAATGCTGAAACACGCATGAATGGCGGTAATTACACCCGCAGTAATTCAGAAGATTGTTTAATTGCCATCAAGGGAAAAGGACTAGAACGCAAGGACGCTTCCATCAAACAAGTTATCTACGCCTGTCTCGGTGAACATAGCCAAAAACCAAAAGAAGTCCATTACCGATTAGAGAAACTTTACGGTGAGGTGAAACGTATCGAACTTTTTGCTCGTGACAAAGTGCAGGGCTGGGATCTATGGGGCAATGAAGCGCCTGAGAATAGTGTGAGTTTTTGAATTAGTTCATTAAAAGGAAGAATCAAAATGCAGTCAATATATTTATCTGATGATGAGCTTTCTGCACTTACAGGTTACAAACAGAAGAAATCTCAAATTAAATGGTTAGAACAAAATAAATTACCTCATCTAGTAAACAAATTAGGCAAACCTATTGTTTTCAAAGAAATATTATTTACTAAACAAAGAGTTATTTTTGAATCAGAAGTTGAACCAGATTTTGGAGCTTTGATCAATGGCCAGAAAACGTAAAAATAAAGAAGATAACAAATTGCCAAGCAGAGTGTCTAAAAGCAAAAGTTCTTATTATCTAAAAACAAAAGATAATAAAACTATTATTCTTGGTTCTTTATCAATGTCAATGGCTGAATTATGGTCTGTTTATGAAAATAAGATTCATAATATAAAAAAATTGTTATCATTTAAAGAATTATGGAGTATGTATTTAAATAGTCCTCATTTTTCTGAACTTTCAATTAGATCTCAAAAAGACAAACATCAAGGAGGAAAAAATATTTTAAAAGTTTTTGGAAATATTCATGTCAATAATATTAAACCTGAACATATTAGAAAATATATGGATATTAGAGGAACACAGAGTAAAACACAGGCAAATCATGAATTATCCTACATGTCTGTCACCTTTAGTTGGGGTTATGAAAGAGGTTACTGTAAAAATAACCCCTGTTTAGGAATAAAAAAGTTTTCATTAAAAAATAGGGATAAATATATTACTGATGAAGAATATAATGTTACATATGACTCTGCATCACAAATTGTCAAAATTGCCATGGAAATTTCATATCTTTGTGCATCTAGAATTGGAGACATTCTTGAATTAAAACATAATCAAATATTGGAAGAAGGAATATATATAAGACAAGGAAAAACAGGGGTGAAACAAATAAAGCAATGGACACCAAGACTAAAAGAAACTATTGATTATGCCATTAATTTATTTCCACCCCAAAATATAGAGTCTTATGTTATTAGAAACTCAAATGGAACTAAATTTACGAAATCTGGATTTGATAATCATTGGCGTGAAGCGAAATCAAAAGCAACTAAAACTTTAGGAAGAAATCTTGACTTTACATTTCACGATATAAAAGCGAAAGGGATATCAGATTTTGATGGTAGTTCAAAAGATAAGCAACTATTTAGCGGTCATAAAACTGAATCTCAAGTACAAATTTATGATAGAAAAGTAAAAATAACACCCACACTTGACCTTCCTAAATTGAAAAAATGAAAGAATATACAAAAATAAAAAGAATTAACCCATTAAAAAATCAGTAATTTTTAACACAAAAATATACTGTATATTCTTTCAATACGTTTTAACTAATTGATTTGAATTATTTTTTGTTCGGATTCTGATTCCGGCATTCCCAGGTTCGAATCCTGGTACCCCAGCCATTGTTTTCAGTAAATTATACAAATCAAAAATACCTAGTAAAATTCAAAAACAATAAGCGAGATGCAAAAAATAATTTTTTATTAATAAAAATTTTACTAGCATAACTTCTAAAGGCTTAGTTAAACATCACTAGGGTAAAAAATCTCCAGAATAGGAGTTCTAAGAAGTTTGGCTTAAAAATTACTTGTTAATTTATTTAAACAATTACTTATCATCGCAAAATCACTATCAATTACTTTTTATTATTTATTGTGATAGTGTCACCGATCATGCAAAACTGATCCACTAACGATCATCTAAAACTGATCCACTTGGTATTATTCGCACATTTTTGTACGGATAATTTATGTTAACCAAGGAGATATTTGTGGATATTCATGTTCGCTTTGCACAAGGACAAAGCCTTCGAAAAATTGCCAGTGAGTTGGGTATATCCCGTAACACCGTAAAACATCATTTACAACAACAGACAATGCCAACTTATGCTAAAAGAAGTCAACAACCGACTAAATTATCCCCCTTTAAACCTTATTTGCTTCAGCGAATTGAACTGGCTAAACCTGATTGGATCCCTGCAACAGTCTTATTTGATGAGGTAGTTGAAAACGGCTATCAAGGTGGTATTGCTCAATTACGCCGATTTGTTTGTCAATTTAAACCAAGCATTGTTCCCGAAGTAGTCGTCCGTTTTGAAACACAGCCAGGTCAACAAATGCAAATCGACTTCACCAGCATCCGGCGAGGTAAAAAATCGCTGAAAGCGTTTGTTGCAACGCTAGGCTATTCGCGTGCGAGTTATGTAAAGTTCTTTGATAATGAACGAGCAGAATCGTGGCAGCAAGGTTTAAGAGAAGCTTTCGACTACTTTGGTGGTGTACCACAGGAAGTATTGTGTGATAACGCAAAATCCCTCATCATCGAACGGGATGCTTATGCAGAAGGTGAGCATAAATTACATGTCGAAATGCTTCAAATGTCGAAAGATTACGGGTTTAAATTGAAGGCTTGCAAGCCCTACAGGGCAAAAACGAAAGGGAAAGTAGAGCGCTTTAACCACTATTTAAAAAACAGCTTTATCGTGCCATTAAACACCGACCTTCGTGCTCATAATCTTGAACTGGATATTGAAATAGCTAATGCAAAAGTGGGTCCATGGTTACAACGCGTTGCCCATCAGCGAATTCATGGAACAACGTTAGAGAAGCCAGCAGATAGATTAGCTAAGGAAGTGAAGTCTCTTCTAGCCTTACCAGCAAGGGTTTGCCAATCTATCCCACAGACTAATACGCTTAATATCCCTATCGTACCGCCCCTTGAATCTGTCAGTTTGCAACACTCAATCAGCGTATACGAAGCATTACTGGGAGGTGAACATGTTATTGCATGAACAAATTGAACACCTGTGTGAGTCATTGAAATTAAATTCTATTCCGACTCATTGGTCATCACTTGCCGAAAAATGCATTGCCCAAGACAAAAGCTACGGAGAGTTTTTAC
The DNA here is from genome assembly GCF_004768525.1 of Arsenophonus nasoniae. NCBI lineage: Bacteria > Pseudomonadati > Pseudomonadota > Gammaproteobacteria > Enterobacterales > Morganellaceae > Arsenophonus > Arsenophonus nasoniae. The sequence goes on along the minus strand of NZ_CP038613.1, from coordinate 1,048,909 downwards.
TGTCCCTGTTAAAATGTGAGCAACAACAACGAGATGAACGAACTCGTAATCTTTTGAGTCGGATGGCAGGATTCCCAGCACATAAAGAACTTAATACGTTCGATTTTAAGTTTGCAACGGGGATCCCCAAACAACACATACAGGAATTAAGCGCATTAACGTTTATTGAACGTAATGAAAATGTCGTGTTGCTTGGCCCAAGCGGTGTAGGCAAAACGCATTTAGCTATTGGGTTAGGATTAAAAGCAGTACAGGCCAAGAAGAAAACCCGCTTTACCACGGCAGCTGAACTGATGTTGCAACTCTCAACTGCCAAACGACAAAATAAGCTCAAACAATATCTATCACGTTCGGTGATGGCCCCGAAGTTGTTGATTATCGATGAGATTGGATACCTGCCGTTTGGGCGAGAAGAAGCAAACCTGTTTTTCAATGTGATTGCCAAGCGTTATGAGCATGGCAGTGTCATATTGACGAGTAACCTATCATTTGGGCAATGGCCAAGTGCTTTTGCTGATGACGCAACATTAACTGCCGCTATGCTTGATCGTTTACTTCATCATTCGCATGTACTGCAATTAAGCGGTGAAAGCTACCGATTGAAAGATAAGCGGCGCTCAGGAGCAATAACTGAGTAAAACAGTGGATCAATTTTGATTGATCGGATTTAGATAAAAAGTGGATCAGTTTTCGGTGATCGTTGACAATAGCCCCTTAGGCCGGCAAAAGCTTAGTATGTAGCGTTATAAATAGTTAGAGAAAAGAAGATAGATAATATTGAGACAATATGAGAATAACAATAGATGGTCGATGCAAAATTAACTACGCCGCTGAAAAACAGCGGCGATTTACTTCAAACGCATAAATAAATATCAAAATATAGCTATTAAGATCACTTTAATATGATAGAAATAGACAAAAACATATGCCAAGTTGGACTGCCAACACCAGTAAGAACATAAGCACGCCTTTGGCGTGAGCATCGCGGCAAAGGCGCTCTATTTCTAGGCAATTCCCTTCTCGTCTTTTATACTCTGCTCTATGTACATCCCCAGACCTGCAAAACTGCTATTTCAATACGATGACGGATGGAACCTTTTCATCGAAAATAATCACGTGGATGAATGGCAACTACTCTCTGTCGAAAAGATGCTCGCCTGCAGCACCTGCGCTATGGGCGTTCGCCGTTATTGCTGTTCTTCACCTGAATGCTCTCATTCACGCTTCTTTTGTCAAACCTGTAAATCCAAAGCCTGCAGTGCGTGTGGCCTCAAAGGCACCGAACAGTGGATTGCCCAGCAGCGCCATATTTTGCCGGATTGCGAATGGCAACATATTACCCTCACTATGCCTCACCTACTTTGGCCTTTTTTTAACAATAACTGGTACTTGCTCAACCAACTCTTTCGCTGTGCAACCCGCGCCATGCTCAAACACGCCAAGCGCCAAGGCCTCGAAATTGGCATTTTTTGTGCGCTGCATACTTACGGTCGCCAACTCAATCAACATCCGCATATTCATTTATCCGTCACGCGTGGGGGACTCACTCAATATGACACCTGGAAACCGATTTTCTTTAAAAAGAAAGACGTTGAAAAGGTCTGGCGCAGTGCGGTCATTCGACTCCTTAGGGATAACTATTTTCAGTTACAACCCAATAAATTGCCTGGCTTCGGGCACATTCGCAATTATCAGACCTGGTGCCGTTACCTCAATGCCCAGTTTCAACGTTATTGGAAAGTACATTTTGCCAAAAAGACACGCGGGGCCTAGCATAATGTGAAATATCTGGGCCGTTATCTTAAACGTCCCCCTATCTCCGCTTCTCAATTGAAACACTACAGCGGCGGCACCGTGGTTCATCATTACTATGACCACCACAGCCAACAATACAGACGACAGACCTTATCCCAAGAAGAAATGATACGGCGTTATGTCAGTCATATCCCTGCGCGACATTTTAAGATGATCCGTTATTACGGTTTTTTAGCCAATCGCAAACGCGGGTGCTTATTACCGAAGGTGTATGAGGCGTTAGACATGATATCTCCTAATGTGCCTGAAAAACCTGGGTTTGGGGCCCTTATCAAAGGTTTTTTAAATACTGACCCGTACCAATGTATTTTATGTGGAAACCGATTGCGGTTTATGAGTGCGGAAAAAGGAATACACGCCGTCACTTTACTGTCAGAAAGGCGGGATAAAATGGTCAAAAAACGATGGTTACAAACCGCAGCCTAGGAGCAGTGTGCCTATTATTAGGCTTTTAGATGATAATTTAACCGAATTACTGTTCTCATGGTTAATCAACGAGAAAACTGTCAGAATTTAATAGAAATATTGAGTTCAAAACACCTCCATTAATGCCTTACTGTATTGATTGAGATTCCTAACCATGGACGATAAACTTTATGAATAAAAACAAACAACTATCTAACAGTATAACACGTGAATTATAAATGAATAACAAAAATGATGGTTTTTGGATCCATCTCACAATTTAATTAATTTTGACACTCTTCTCTATCTAAAGAACAAGGTGTCACGACACAGCAGTCAGAAAATAGCATAACCATCTTTATTTCATAAACCTAAAGCATATTTAAGTACCTTTTTCTTAACGCTACTTAGCTGTTGTACCACCATTAAGGCTAAATTTCGGCCAGATTTTACAGTCGCTAACTGGGAACTAAATAGTGTATAGATAACATCCATACCTGCCTGCATCAATTTATTATCTCGCATTCTATCTTTTTGATAAATAAGTAAAGTTTTTCTAGCATAGCAAGGTAATAAATGCCTCTTGGCATCAATCAATACCTTTAATAGACTATCAACATCACGGTAACCGAGATTGACTCCCTGTCCCGCAAGTGGGTTGATGGTATGAGCAGCATCGCCAATCAACGCTAGCCCCTCGTCAACATAACGATTAGCGTGATGGCGGTTCAGTGGAAAACTACCTTTAGCAACAACTTGCAGTGAGCCAAGGCGAGCTGGAAAAGCTGAAATAATTTCTTGCCTCAGTTGCTCCAGAGTCATAGCTTGTAATTGTCTAATTCGAGCAGGTTTATCATACCAAACCAAACAGGCCCAATGATCAAATAAAGGCAAAAAAGCGCGCGGGCCAGAAGAAAAAAATTGTTGCCAAGTAATATCCTGTTGTGGTTGTTCCATCTTAACCGTAATAAGCAGACATGATTGACCGTACTGCCAACCGTTACTGCCAATTCCAACCAAAGAACGCACCTGTGAATGGGCACCATCAGCAGCAATAATTAAATTTGCCAAAACTTGCTGATTGTTATTTAAGGTAATTTTCCACTGTTGATGGTGACGCTGCATTGCGGCCAATTTAGCCGGACATAGCAAGGTAAGATTGGAATATTGAGAAAATTGTTGCCATAATGCCAATTGTAAAATACGGTTTTCAACCATATAACCCAGTTCAGGTAAACCCAGACTGCTTGCTTCGAACATTACATGTGTATTTTCCCCTTCCCATGTTTCTAATCTTCGATACGGGGCAACGCGCATATTTAAAACATTATTCCATACACCAAGTTGCTTGAGTAAATCCACGGAAGTACAACTCAACGCTGAAACGCGTAAATCAGGCTGCTCTAACGGATCGAAAGGTGCCGGTTTAGTATGTTCAAGTAACAGGATCCGCCAACCTTCTTTGGCTAATCCAATTGCCATGGCTGCGCCTATCATACCTGCACCAACGACTACAATGTCATAATTTTCATCTACTCTATTCATATCAACTTAGCTATCTATAGTCATTAATCTAATAGTAGGGCTAGTTTTTCTTAAGTCATTTACTAATAATCTATTCTACATACTGGTCAGCGATGCCCCAAACGAATACAATACATACCAAAATTTTCTAATTTAATACATAATGTTTTCAGTATGACAGATTTTGCTGCTAAAAACTTCGGATAGACAAAATGTTGACGAATAAAAAACTATACATTAAAACCTGGGGTTGCCAGATGAATGAATATGATTCATCGAAAATGGCTGACCTGCTCAACAGCACCCATGGATATCAATTAACCGAGATTGCTGAAGAAGCCGATATTCTACTACTAAATACCTGCTCAATTCGTGAAAAAGCGCAAGAAAAAGTATTTCATCAATTAGGACGCTGGAAAAATCTAAAAGAGCTTAATCCTGATATTATTATTGGTGTTGGTGGTTGTGTCGCTTCACAGGAAGGGGATTTCATTCGTCAACGTGCTCCTAGTGTTGACATTATTTTCGGCCCACAAACTTTGCATCGTCTACCAGAGATGATCAATCAAGTTAAGGGGACGCGTAGTCCAATTGTCGACATCAGTTTTCCAGAAATTGAAAAATTTGATCGATTACCGGAACCACGAGCAGAAGGCCCTTCCGCTTATGTTTCCATTATGGAAGGGTGTAATAAATACTGCTCATTTTGTGTCGTACCTTATACACGAGGTGAGGAGGTAAGCCGACCATGTGATGACGTGTTATTTGAAATCGCACAATTAGCCGCGCAAGGAGTACGTGAAATTCACTTATTGGGTCAAAATGTCAATGCCTATCGTGGAGCAACGTTTGACGGTGGCATTTGTTCATTTGCAGAATTATTGCGTCTGGTTGCCGCCATTGATGGTGTTGATCGCATCCGTTTTACCACCAGTCATCCAATTGAGTTTTCCGACGATATTATTGCTGTCTATGAAGATACCCCTGAACTTGTTAGCTTCTTGCATCTTCCGGTTCAAAGTGGTTCAGATCGTATTTTGACGATGATGAAAAGATCACATACAGCCCTTGAGTATAAAAGTATTATCCGTAAATTACGTAAAGCACGACCTAATATCCTCATCAGTTCAGATTTCATTGTTGGTTTTCCTGGTGAAACCGAAGATGATTTTCAAAAAACCATGCAACTGATTGCTGATGTTAATTTTGATATGAGTTTTAGTTTTATCTACTCACCACGCCCTGGTACGCCTGCCGCTGATTTGCCTGACGATGTGAGTGAAGATGAAAAAAAACAACGCCTCTATCTACTTCAGCAACGTATTAATCAACAAGCTATGAATTATAGCCGAACAATGTTGGGTAGCATTCAACGTATTCTGGTTGAAGGCCCTTCACGTAAAAATATTATGGAACTTTCTGGCCGTGCCGAAAATAATCGGGTGGTAAACTTCGAAGGGACACAAAATATGATCGGAAAGTTTGTCGATGTCGAAATTGTCGATGTTTATGCCAATTCTTTGCGCGGTAAAGTAGTGAAAACTGAAGATAGCATGGCGTTAAGGAGCCAACAATCACCCGAATCAATTATTGCTCGGACACGTAAAGAAGACGATCTTGGTGTAGCAAATTACCAACCTTAATATTAAATAGAGAGACTCAGTGACCCCAAAAGATAATCCACAAATTGCCACTAGCGAAATATTTTTAGAGCCGGCTGATAATCAACGGTTAATCAGCCTTTGTGGGCCGTTTGATGATAATATAAAGCAGCTGGAGCGTAGACTCGGTATTGAAATCAATCGTCGCAATAACCGTTTCAAATTGATTGGCAAACCACTTAATATCAACGCAGCTAGCAGTGTTTTACGCCGCCTATATGTTGATACAGCGCCTATACGTGGCATTATCCCTGACATTGTCCCTGAACAAATCCACTTATCTATTATGGAAAGTCAATTTGTTGAACCATCAGTTGAAAATGTTGGTAGCTACAACAAATTCATCAACATTAAAACCAAACGAGGCGTTATCAAACCACGTACGGCAAATCAGGCGCAATATATTGCTAATATGCTTAGCCATGACATCACTTTCGGCATTGGTCCTGCCGGAACAGGTAAAACCTATCTCGCCGTTGCAGCTGCCGTTGATGCTTTAGAACGTCAAGAAATACGTCGTATTCTACTCACTCGCCCCGCTGTTGAGGCCGGCGAAAAACTTGGTTTTCTTCCAGGTGATCTCAGTCAGAAAGTTGATCCTTATTTACGGCCTCTTTATGATGCCTTATTTGAAATGCTGGGTTTTGAAAAAGTAGAAAAATTGATTGAACGCAATGTGATTGAAGTAGCACCATTAGCCTATATGCGAGGTCGTACTCTGAATGATGCTTTTATCATTTTGGATGAAAGCCAGAATACCACGATTGAACAGATGAAAATGTTTCTGACCCGCATTGGGTTTAACTCTAAAACCGTAATCACTGGAGATGTAACCCAAATTGATCTGCCACGCGGTCATAAATCAGGTTTACGCCATGCAATTGAAGTACTTTCTGAAGTTAAAGAACTTAGCTTTAATTTCTTTCACAGTGATGATGTAGTACGTCATCCTATAGTAGCAAAAGTGGTTATTGCCTACGAAAATTGGGAAACAAAAGAACTAGAACGCAAACAGTTACTTCGTCAACAAAATGAGCCTTCAGGTGTTCTATAGAAAAGGAGATATTTGCTTGCAATCAATTATTCTTGATCTCCAACTGGCCTGTAGCGATCATAATGGCTTACCCGATGAAACGACATTCCAACATTGGCTCGAGGCTTTTCTACCACAATTTCAAGCTGAAAGTGAAATCACAATTCGTATTGTCGATATCGCAGAAAGCCAATATTTAAATCTGACTTATCGAGGAAAAGATAATCCAACAAATGTGCTATCCTTTCCATTTGAGGCATTAGATAATATTCCATTACCCTTACTCGGTGATCTGGTTATTTGTCGTCAAGTCGTCGAAAAAGAAGCTATTGAACAACACAAAACCTTAGATGCTCACTGGGCGCATATGGTAATACATGGTTGTCTTCATCTACTAGGTTATGATCATCAGAATGACTTTGAAGCAGAAGAAATGGAGACAATAGAAACTGAAATTATGCAAAAATTAGGTTATCCTGATCCCTATCAGCATGAAAAAGCGTAATCATAATGCTACTTTTATGCTAAACAATGTATGATACGATTAACTACCGAGAGAAATATTAATAAAACGCCATGAGCGACGACCATCCTACAAACAATGACAATCATCACTCGAAAAAAAGTTTTTTCGGGCGTCTAAACCAATTATTTCACGGTGAACCCAAAAATCGTGATGACTTAGTTGAACTAATTCGTGATTCAGAGCAAAAAGATGTTATTGATCCTGATACCAGAGAAATGCTTGAAGGTGTGATGAATATTTCTGACGAACGTGTTCGGGATATCATGATTCCACGCTCACAGATAGTAACCTTAAAACGGAATCAATCCTTAGATGAATGCCTTGATGTGATTATCGACTCAGCGCATTCTCGTTTTCCAGTAATTAGTGAAGATAAAGATCATATTGAAGGTCTATTGATGGCTAAAGATTTACTGCCATTTATGCGTACTGATACTGAACCTTTCAATATCGATAAAGTATTACGCCCCGCTGTTGTTGTACCTGAAAGTAAACGTGTTGATTTATTATTAAAAGAGTTCCGTTCGCAACGTTATCATATGGCAATTGTCATCGATGAATTTGGTGGCGTTTCCGGCTTAGTTACGATCGAAGATATTCTTGAATTAATTGTTGGTGAGATTGAAGACGAATATGATGATGAAGATGACATTGATATTCGCCAACTAAGTAAACATGCTTACTCTGTTCGGGCGTTAACCCAAATTGATGATTTCAACAAAGCATTTGGCACGCGTTTTAACGATGAAGAAGTTGATACCATTGGTGGTTTAGTAATGCAAGCATTCGGACATTTGCCTGCCCGAGGTGAAATTATCACAATTGATAGTTATATCTTTAAAATTACCATGGCTGATAGCCGCAAAATCATTCAAGTTCAGGTAAAAATTCCTGATGAAGCACCTACTCCAAATCTTGTAGAAGAATAGCATTCATGAAAAAAATGCCACTCTATCAACGTCAGTGGTTACGAGCCTTGATCGCGTTAATTTTCGGGCTCTGCGGAACACTGGCATTTTCACCTTTTGATTTTTGGTTAGCCGCTCTTTTTTCTCTTTTTGGCTTACAACTGTTAATTGTTAATCGCTCAAGCAACCAAGCTGGTTTGATAGCATTTTGTTGGGGCATTGGTTTCTTTGGCAGTGGTATTAACTGGGTTTATGTGACTATTGCCGACTTTGGCGGTATACCATTGCTGGTTAATGTCTTTTTAGTCATCTTACTGGCAGCTTATTTATCACTTTATCCCGCGCTATTTGCTTATCTACTCAATCGATTCTTTCCAAACCTTAATATTGCGCGCTTTATTTTTGCCACGCCAGCGATATGGCAAGTAACTGAATATTTACGTGGCTGGATATTAACGGGTTTTCCTTGGTTGCAATTTGGTTATAGTCAAATCGATGGGCCACTCAAAGGCATTGCACCGATATTTGGCGTTGAGATGATAACTTTGCTACTGGTGATTATTAGTAGCTGTTTGGTTTTTGCTTGCGTAAAACGCCGAGTGATTCCGCTAATTACGGCAATGATCTTATTATTTTTACCGTTAGTAGTTAAAAATTATCACTGGTTTACACCGGATGCAGAAAAAAAATCACAAATTGTTTTAGTTCAAGGTAACATTCCGCAAAGCTTAAAATGGCAACCAGGATTTCTTGAACAAACCATTAGCACCTACCTAGATCTCTCCAGACCTTATTTTGGCAACGCCAATATCATTATTTGGCCTGAATCGGCTATACCCTCGATTGAATTAGATAATAATATTTGGCTAACCTCACTAGATAAACTACTGCGCTTACAAAATACTCGTTTAATTACTGGCATTGTTGATGCCAAACCAAGCAAACAAGGCGTGAGCGATTTTTTTAATAGCATAATTGTGCTGGGAGAAAATAAACCTTATCAATATCCAACCAGCAACCGTTATCAGAAACACCACTTGGTGCCTTTTGGTGAATTTGTGCCATTAGAAAATATTCTTCGGCCAATTGCCCCTTTATTCAATTTACCCATGTCAGGTTTTAGTCGTGGTAATTATGAGCAACAGCAATTAACTGCTGGCGATGTTCATTTAACTGCCGCTATCTGCTATGAAATTATTTTAGGTAGCCAAGTTAGAGATAACTTTAAATCAAATACCGATTTTCTATTAACCGTTTCAAATGATGCCTGGTTTGGCCATTCTATCGGCCCATGGCAACACTTTCAAATGGCACGGATGCGCGCCCTTGAGCTTGGTCGACCACTATTACGTGCCACTAATAATGGCGTTACGGCCGTGATCACCCCCAATGGAGATATTCAGGCAGAACTTCCTCAATTCACTCGCTCAGTATTAAATACTGAGGTAACACCAACTTCGGGTCTTACCCCTTATGCACGTTGGAGTAACTGGCCTATGTGGGCCTTGGTTACTTTATTTATTATATTGGCATACTTTATTAAGCGAAAAGAAGACTAATCAATTAAGCATATATTAATTATCATCATGTACTAAACTACCGATGATGGTTTTTATCTTGCTTATTGATATTTATCATTAACTTTAATTAATGTTCACTTTTATTATAATAATTTATTATTTGTTAAAAAGATTTGATGTGTTATTGATTTATTAAGATTTATGCTGGTTAGCTATCTGAAAAAGGACTATTAATGATTTCTTTAAAAAATGTTTCTAAATGGTATGGACAGTTTCAGGTGCTTTCTGATTGTTCGATGGATGTCAAAAAGGGAGAAGTTGTCGTTATCTGTGGCCCTTCTGGTTCAGGTAAATCAACATTAATAAAAACCATTAATGGTTTAGAGACAATTCAAAGCGGTGAAATATATATTGATAATATTCATGTTAATGACAAAAGACCAATTTAGCTAAATTGCGGTCAAAAGTAGGTATGGTATTTCAACATTTTGAACTCTTCCCTCATCTATCAATTATTGAGAATTTAACACTAGCACAAATAAAAGTCTTAAACAGAGATAAAAAAACCGCTGAAAGCACTGCCTTAAAATTATTAGAGCGAGTTGGATTAGCTAACCACACCAATAAATTTCCGGCTCAATTATCAGGCGGGCAACAGCAGCGGGTTGCTATTACAAGAGCACTCTGTATGGATCCCATTGCGATGCTATTTGACGAGCCAACCTCCGCATTAGATCCCGAAATGATCAACGAAGTACTTGATGTCATGATAGAGCTTGCTAGAGAAGGAATGACCATGATAGTCGTTACTCACGAAATGGGGTTCGCTAAAAAAGTTGCTCATCGAATGATTTTTATGAACGAAGGAAAAATAATTGAGGATAGCAATAAAGAGGATTTCTTTGCTGCGCCGAAATCAGAACGCGCTAAAGAATTTCTTGCTAAGATCATACATTAATCCAACTATCCGTTATTGGGTGACAAAAACCGTCGCCCAATCAGCTAAATAATAATATTAAGATAGGCTCAAATTCGGGCTAGACGGATAATCTACAATTCTACTCTTTGAAACTACACAACTTTTGCATATATAAATTTAATGTAGCCTGTCCATTAAATATTCATCAATAGTTGTTGTTAGGGCCAATTATCCGCTATTCTATGCAGATCTAAAATTCACAGTTTTATTCGCGGCCAATGCCGCATTTTCGCCATAGGAACATCGGTGTCATGCAAGAACAATATCGATCAGAAGAGATAGAACAATACGTACAACGTCATTGGGAAGAAAAACAAACATTTAAAGTAATAGAAGATAATAACAAAGAAAAATACTATTGCCTGTCAATGTTACCTTATCCATCTGGTCAACTACATATGGGGCATGTTCGCAACTATACCATTGGTGATGTTATCTCACGTTATCAACGCATGCTAGGCAAAAATGTGCTGCAACCTATTGGCTGGGATGCTTTTGGTTTACCAGCAGAAGGGGCGGCGGTAAAAAATAATACTGCGCCAGCACCTTGGACTTATGCCAATATTGAGTACATGAAAAATCAATTAAAAATGCTCGGATTTGGTTATGACTGGAGCCGAGAAGTCACAACTTGTACCCCAGAGTATTATCGTTGGGAGCAATGGTTTTTTACTAAGCTTTATGAGAAAGGTTTAGTTTATAAGAAAACCTCCGCTGTTAACTGGTGCCCAAATGATTTAACCGTTTTAGCTAACGAGCAAGTTATTGATGGTTGCTGCTGGCGTTGCGATACCCCTGTCGAGCGCAAAGAAATTCCCCAATGGTTCATAAAAATTACCGCATATGCTGAAGAGCTTCTCAATGATTTAGATAAACTCGATGGTTGGCCAGAACAAGTTAAAACCATGCAGCGTAACTGGATAGGCCGCTCAGAAGGGGTTGAAATTACCTTTGCTCTGGCAGACAAGGATGAAAAACTAACTGTTTATACTACTCGGCCTGATACTTTTATGGGAGTGACTTATCTCGCTATTGCAGCTACTCATCCGCTAGCAAAAAGCGCGGCAGAAAAAAATGCTAAGCTTGGCACTTTTATTGATGAATGTCGCAATACCAAAGTTGCCGAAGCAGAAATGGCAACCATGGAGAAAAAAGGTATCGCCACCGATTTGTTCGCAATTCACCCACTAACTAATGAAAAAATTCCGATCTGGATAGCCAATTTTGTATTAATGGAATATGGTACAGGGGCAGTAATGGCGGTTCCAGGACATGATCAGCGTGACTGGGAATTTGCAAGCAAATATCATTTACCGATTAAAGCAGTTATTGCTGATCATGAAGGCCAGATCCCCGAGCTTAAAACGGGTCCGCTGACTGAAAAAAATGCACTAATCAATTCAGGTGAATTTAGTGGTATGGACAACCAAACAGGTGGCAATGCAATTGCCGATAAACTGGTTGCACAAGGTGCTGCTAAACGCAAAGTTAATTATCGTCTGCGTGACTGGGGCGTTTCTCGCCAACGTTACTGGGGAGCCCCAATCCCAATGGTATCCATGGAAGACGGTTCTGTTATGCCAGTACCAGAAGAACAGCTCCCCGTCATCTTACCTGAAGATGTCGTGATGAACGGGATCACGAGTCCTATTAAAGCCGATCCACAATGGTCCAAGACCAATATCAATGGTCATCCGGCATTACGTGAAACGGATACCTTTGATACCTTTATGGAGTCATCCTGGTATTATGCTCGTTATACCTGTCCTAATTATGACCAAGGAATGCTAGATCCGGCCGCGGCCAATTATTGGTTGCCCGTTGATCAATATATCGGTGGTATTGAACATGCCATTATGCATCTATTGTACTTTCGTTTTTTCCATAAATTAATGCGCGATGCTGGCTTAGTAAATTCAGATGAGCCGGCTAAACGCCTGTTATGTCAAGGAATGGTATTAGCCGATGCTTTTTATTACTTAGGTGAAAATGGACAACGAGTTTGGGTGTCACCCGTTGATGCAACGGTTGAACGCGATGAAAAAGGTAAGATTGTCAAAACAACCGACCAGCATGGCCATCAACTCTTCTATACCGGAATGAGTAAAATGTCCAAATCGAAAAATAACGGCATCGATCCACAATTAATGGTAGAAAAATATGGGGCTGATACGGTCCGCCTATTTATGATGTTTGCCGCTCCGCCAGAGTTGACTTTGGAATGGCAAGAATCCAGTGTAGAAGGAGCTAATCGTTTTGTTCGTCGTCTCTGGCGCACCGTTTTTGAACATACGCAAAAGGGTCAAACAGCGCCATTAAATAGCGCCAGCCTCACGCCAGAGCAGAAAAACCTACGGCGTGAGCTTCATAAAACCATCGCGAAAGTGACTGATGATATCGGCCGCCGTTATGCATTTAATACTGCGATTGCCGCTATTATGGAATTCATGAATAAACTGACGCGTGCCTCTCATGACAGTGAGCAGGATCGTGCGTTACTACAAGAATCTTTAGAGGCTATCGTGCGGATGCTGTCGCCTATTATTCCTCATGCCTGCTTTATTATGTGGAAAGCACTTGGCCACCAGGAAGATATCGATAATGCGCCTTGGCCGGTTGCTGACGAACAAGCAAAAATAGACGATACTAAATTAATCATTATTCAAGTTAATGGTAAAGTTCGTGGACGTATTACTGTCGATATCAATGCATCACAAGATTCTGTTTTAGCTTTGGCAATGCAAGAATATGGTGTAGCAAAATATCTTGAAGGTATGAACATCCGTAAGGTAATTTATGTGCCAGGCAAGCTGTTAAACCTTGTTGTTGGCTAATTTAATAAGGAGAAGATGTGCGTTATTTAATTACCTTATTTCTAAGCTTAGCCGTGTTGATCACGGCTGGTTGTGGATTTCGCTTACAAGGTACGACGCAAGTACCTGAAGAACTAAAAACATTAAGATTAAGTAGCGGCGATCCATACGGCCCGTTGGCACGCGCAATTAGACAGCAATTACGCCTAAATAATGTCAACTTAATTGATAAAAATTTGCAGAATGTGCCGATTTTAAAAATTGTTGGTTCATCTGAAAACACCAAAACTGTTTCAATCTACCAAGATGGTAAAAGTGCAGAAAAACAGTTAAATTTTTGGGTTAGCGCGCAAATTATCCTACCCAATGGCGCTGTTTACCCAATCAAAACCCGTGTCGAGCGCACTTTCTTTGATAATCCGTTAGAAACACTGGCAAAAGATGCCGAAAACGAACTTGTTAAACAAGAAATGCGTGAACAAGCTGCTCGTCAGTTAATTCGTAAATTACTGATCGTTCATAGCTCTATTCAAAATGAGCCTGCACAATCAGTTGCTGTTGAAAAAGCGCGAGCGGAAAACTCAGAATGATCCGTCTTTATCCGGAACAACTCACTTCGCAGCTTGCGGATAAGCTGCAAGCTTGTTACCTGATTTTTGGCAATGATCCTTTTTTAGCACAAGAAAGCGTGGACAAAATTTGTCAAGTTGCCAAGCAGCAAGGTTTTACTGAACGCTATAGCTATTCGTTAGATACAAGCACCGACTGGGATACTATTTATCGTCTGAGTCAATCGCTTAGCCTGTTTGCCAGCCGACAAATCCTTATCTTAATATTACCCGAAAGTGGTCCCACCGCCGTCATAGCAGAAAAACTGCTTAAGTTGGCTGAAATATTACATTCTGATTTATTACTCCTATTACGTGGCGGCAAATTAACTAAAGCACAAGAGAATAGTGCCTGGTGCAAAAAAATAGCCCAAGATGGAGTCTATATTAATTGTCTGACACCAGAACAATCCAGACTGACTCAATGGGTAACGCAACGAGCAAAAGCGATGTCTGTTACCTTAGATAAACAAGCTAATCAGCTTCTTTGCTACAGCTATGAAGGCAACTTACTGGCCCTTAATCAAGCGCTTGAACGTTTATCACTATTATATCCTGACGGTAATCTCACCTTACCTCGTGTCAAAGAAGCAGTAAATAATGCCGTCCATTTTACACCTTATCATTGGGTTGATGCGCTACTTGCCGGCAAAATTAAACGTAGTTGGCATATCTTGCAACAATTACAACGCGAAGATTACGAAGCAGTGATTCTATTACGTATAATTCAACGTGAGCTCATATTGCTTTTGACATTAAAACAACAGAGTAACGCTAAAGATTTAAGAAAATTATTTGATCAACATAGAATTTGGCAAGCCCGCCGCCCTCTCATTAACGCAGCGCTACAACGCTTACCACTTCGCGAACTACAGCATGCAATACAGTTAATTACCCAAGCTGAATTACATTTAAAACAAGATTATGGTCACTCAATTTGGCCAAAATTAGAAACTTTATCTATGCTATTGTGCGGTAAATCACTGCCCGAGAGTTTTATTAATGACTCAACAAACTAAACAAACAGCTAATTTTCCATCTATTCAAGCACTATTTGGTGGTACTTTTGATCCGATACACTATGGTCATTTACTTCCTGTTGAAGCACTAGCTAAACAAGTTGGTTTACAACAGGTTGTTTTACTTCCTAATCATGTGCCACCTCATCGCCCACAACCTGAAGCAACCGTGCGACAAAGACTGGCAATGATAAAATTAGCGATCAAAAATAATCCACTATTTAGTATTGATACCCGTGAGCTTAAACGTACAACTCCCTCCTATACCGTTGAAACACTACTCTCTTTCCGGCAAGAAATCGGTTGGCAAAAACCTTTAGCTTTTATTATCGGACAAGATTCACTACTGTCGATCAATACCTGGTTTGATTGGCAAAAAATTTTAGATCTTTGTCATTTATTAGTTTGCGCCCGTCCAGGCTATACCACTTATTTTCCAACTTCACCAATGCAACAATGGCTAATACACCATCAAGTGCCTGATCCGGAAATACTCAGTCATAAACCCTGTGGTGCCATATATCTGGCTGATACTCCCTTATTAAATATTTCCGCAACTCAAATTCGTGAACGAAAACGAGATAGAAAAAGTTGCAAAGATATATTGCCACCCGCAGTTTTGCGCTATATTGATAAACATCATCTTTATCAAAATTGCGTATAATTAATCAATAAATATAAAAAATTGACAAAAATTACCTTAAACTATTGTGAGTATATAAGGTGATTGGTACTATCTTGGCGCTTTTTACACTACTGTTGAAAATTAGGCATAATTTCCGATAATCTATTCTAAAACTAATTATAAATATTCAACTGGTTTTACCAAAAATTAGATTAAAATATAGATTATCTTATGCTTGTTTCTTTCAACAAAATTTTATAACTGAATAAAATAAAACATTGATATTTTTTATTTAACTTGAAATTAAAGGTGAACCTTTGCAAGGAACTGAACTCCAACAATTTATTATCGACCAACTAGTCGATACAAAAGCGCAAGATATTGTCACTATTGATGTAAGTGGAAAATCTAGCATTACTGATTGCATGATAATCTGTACTGGAACATCTAATCGCCATCTGGCATCAGTTTCGGACAAATTAATTGAAGCATGTCGTAAGACTGGAATAATTCCTCTTGGTGTTGAAGGACAAGGTGTTTCCGATTGGATCGTTGTAGACTTAGGCGATGCAATTGTTCATATCATGCAAGAAGATAGTCGCCGTATGTATGAACTTGAAAAACTCTGGAGTTGAATTTGAAATTACAACTGATTGCGGTTGGTAGCAAAATGGTTGATTGGATCCAAACAGGTTTTCAAGATTATCTTCATCGTTTTCCAAAAGATATGCCTTTTGAACTCATTGAGATCCCTGCGGGAAAACGCGGGAAAAATGCCGATATTAAACGTATCATCGAGAGAGAAGGAGAACAAATGCTGGCTGCTGTAAGCAAAGGTAACCGCATAATTACCCTCGATATACTGGGCACACGCTGGACAACTCAACAACTTGCCGCACAACTAAATCAATGGAAACAAGATGGACGTAATATTAGCTTTCTAATTGGTGGCCCAGAAGGTCTTGCTTCTGCCTGCAAAGCTGCAGCAGAACAAAGTTGGTCACTGTCAACCTTAACTATGCCTCATCCTTTAGTTCGAATATTTGTTGTTGAAAGCCTTTACCGGGCATGGAGCATTACAACAAATCATCCTTACCATCGGGAATAACATATTTATGTAGGTTATGAGTGTGAATGCGAAGAAAGAAACAAAAAAAAAGAAACGCACCCCTTTTCGCGATTACACCGCTGAGTCTACTCTATTCATTCGTCGAGCGTTAATAGCTTTTATTATCATTGTAATATTAGTCAGTATCTTAATTGCTAATCTTTATCATCTACAAGTAGTTCGCCATGAAGATTACCAAACTCGTTCAAATGATAATCGGATAAAACTGGTTCCAGTTCCACCAAGTAGAGGTATTATTTATGATAGAAATGGTATTCCTCTCGCGTTAAATAGAACATTTTATCAATTAGAGGTCATTCCCGAAAAAGTAACTAATTTAACAGAGATGTTAGCACAATTGCGTGATGTAGTTGATCTCACGGATGACGACATTGCAAACTTCAAAAAAGAGCGTAAACGCTCACGTCGCTTTACTTCTATACCATTGAAAACCTCACTAGATGAAGTACAAGTTGCACGTTTTGCTGTTAATCAATACCGGTTCCCTGGGATTGAAGTTAAAGGTTACCAACGCCGTTATTATCCTTATGGCTCTGCTCTGACGCATGTTATCGGTTATGTAGCCAAAATTAATGATAAGGATATAGAACGTCTAGAAAATGACGGTCTACTAAAAAATTACACCGCCACCCATGATATTGGTAAATTAGGTATAGAACGGTATTACGAAAATATTTTACATGGCAAAACCGGCTACGAAGAAGTTGAAGTAAATAGTCGGGGAAAAGTTATACGTCAACTTCATGAACAACCACCTCAAGCTGGCAAAGATATTTATCTCACTATCGATCTTAATTTACAAATTGAGATCGAAAAGTTGCTAACCACCAGCCGAGCTGCCGTAGTTGTTACTGATCCCCGTAACGGAGAAGTATTAGCTCTGGTATCCACTCCTAGCTATGACCCTAATCTATTTGTTAATGGTATTTCTAATAAGGATTACCAAGCTTTATTAAATAATCCCAATCGCCCACTTATTAATAGAACGACTCAGGGGTTATATCCACCAGCCTCTACTGTTAAACCGTTTATTGCCGTTGCCGCATTAAGTGAAAATGTTGTTACCCCTAATTCCACTATTTTTGCTCCAGGTTGGTGGCAGTTACCAAATTCCGAAAAACGTTATCGCGATTGGAAACGATGGGGACACGGTAGATTAAGTGTTGTTAGAGCCATTATTGAATCAGCTGACACCTTTTTCTACCAGGTTGCTTATGATATGGGTATCGATCGTATCTCCGATTGGATGCAGAAATTTGGCTATGGTCACTATACCGGCATTGATCTTGCGGAAGAACGTTCTGGCATTATGCCAACGCGTGAATGGAAACAAAAACGTTACAAAAAACCTTGGTATCAAGGAGACACGATTCCAGTAGGCATTGGCCAAGGTTATTGGACCACAACCCCAATCCAAATGGCAAAAGTATTAATGACACTAATTAATGACGGTGTAGTTAAAATTCCCCATCTGCTTTATGGCACTAAATTAGGTAACGCTATGCTACCCTATGAACAGAAAGATTATATCCAAATCGGCAATATTCATTCAGGTTTTTGGGAATTAGCTAAAGAAGGTATGTATGGTGTTGCTAATGCACCAAACGGTACAGCCCGTAGAAGTTTTGCCAACACACCCTATAAAGCTGCTGTCAAATCAGGTACCGCACAGGTATTCAGTTATGAAACCTACAATGCGAGTAAATTAGCTGAGCACTTGCGTGACCATAAATTAATGATCGGATTCGCCCCTTACCAAAATCCAACCGTTTCCGTTGCTATTATTCTGGAAAATGGTGGTGCCGGGCCGGCTGTTGGCGATCTTGTTCGTAATATTTTTGATTATGTATTGCTTGGTAAAAAAACGACATCACAAACACCCGATACGAATGTATCTCCAGAAAATGTATCTCCAGAAGAAGATCAGTAATATATGACCGATAATTCACATAAATTACCTATTTGGACCCGCTTACATATTGATATTCCAATGTTACTGATTATTCTTGCCTTAACAATATACAGTGTCATGATCATGTGGAGCGCAAGTGGGCAAGACATTGATATGATGCAGCGTAAACTAATACAAATCGCGATTGGATTTGTGGTCATGATTGTTATGGCGCAAATTTCACCCCGTATCTATGAAAATTGGGCGCCTTATCTCTATATTTTCTGCCTAATTTTATTAGTTTTTGTTGATGCATTTGGTCAAATTAGTAAAGGTGCACAAAGATGGTTAGATCTTGGCTTCGTTCGTTTTCAACCCTCTGAAATTGCTAAAATTGCGGTTCCATTAATGGTTGCGCGTTTTGTCAATCGGGATCTTTGTCCTCCTACATTAAAAAATACGCTACTGGCATTAATACTTATATTTCTGCCCACACTACTCGTTGCCGCTCAACCTGATTTGGGCACATCAATTCTCGTTGCGGCCTCCGGTCTGTTTATTCTTTTCTTAGCGGGTATGAATTGGAAATTGATTGCCATTGCAGCCACGGGTATCGCTTGTTTTATCCCTATTCTTTGGTTCTTTCTGATGCATGATTATCAACGAGATCGCGTTATGATGTTACTCGATCCAGAAACTGATCCACTAGGAGCAGGTTATCATATTATCCAATCTAAAATTGCCATTGGTTCAGGCGGATTATTTGGTAAAGGTTGGTTACATGGCACACAATCGCAATTAGAGTTTCTACCAGAACGCCATACTGATTTTATTTTTGCCGTATTAGCTGAAGAGCTCGGACTCATTGGTGTCGTTATTTTACTCGCATTATACCTATTGCTAATTATGCGTGGACTAATCATTGCAGCTAATGCACAAAATACCTTTGGTAGAGTGATGGTTGGTGGCCTAATGTTAATTTTGTTTGTCTACATATTCGTCAATATTGGCATGGTTAGCGGTATCTTACCAGTAGTGGGTGTTCCTTTACCATTGGTAAGTTATGGCGGCTCTGCATTAATTGTTTTAATGGCTGGATTCGGTATTATTATGTCAATCCATACCCACCGAAAATTTCTGTCAAAAAGTTTATAACTACGAGGTCAGTAATGCACTATCATGGGCTTATACTTAGCATTACAATAGCAATTTTAGCTGGCTGTGCTTCTCAAACTCAACAAAATACCGGTATGCCTATGATGCCGGTAAAAGATATATTAGGAGCAGAGCCCCGTTACGAACCTTATTATTCTGGCGCTAATGATGACTACCAACTTAATGGTCAAACTTATCAAATAGTAAAAGATCCTGCTCATTTTAGTGAAACAGGTTTTGCCAGCATTTTTGGCTCTGAAGTTATCGGTAAAATAACTGCGACAGGGGAAAAAGCAAGCCCTTATGCATTCACGGCTTCACATCCTACTTTACCTATTCCAAGTTATGCCCGCATTACTAATTTAATTAATGGCAGAATGATAATTGTACGTATTAATGATCGAGGCCCCTATATATCAGGTAAAAATATTGCTCTCTCACAAGCTGCTGGCGATAGGTTAAATTTAATGCTAACTGCGCGTATTAAAATTGATCCGATTTTAGTTTCCCCTGCCGGCAATTTAACTGGACCTGGTACAATTGGTGTCAATATTGCTAAGCAGAGTTATGCCTTGCCTAAACCACCGAAATTAGAGACCCATTCCGCAAACTTCTCTTCAAACAACAATCAATCAACGACAGAGGATCATGATAGCCCACCCGCTTTATCTCAATCAATCCAACCAATCACAAGCGGTAATACGGTAGCAGCGAATAATAGGGTTGTTGATAATAACTATCCTAATCCGTCGTCAATGAAATCGATCAGTAGTGCGACAAAACGTTACTTTGTACAAATAGGTGCATTAAGTGATCAAGCAAGAGCAGAAGCATGGCAACAATCGGTTTCGAAACAACTGAACACAGCTGGCCGTATTCAACCATTTAACAATATCTATCGCGTACAACTCGGCCCATTTCGAGATCCTGAAACAGCAGAACTGATAAAAAATAAAATATTAACAGAATTAAAACAATCGAGCATTATCATAAATACCGAATAATTTATTGATTAATCAATAAAATCTAATTAGAGTAAAATAAAAATCAACTAACCTGGCATCTCTATTTCAGAATAAAATACTACTTTTTTATGCTGAGAATACAATGCCCACTCTATTAACATATTGTCCTCGGATCCCGTATATTATTATGAAATATGCAATTTTCTCCCGTTCTATCGGTAGCCTAATACTTATTACTAGTCTTATATTTTCCAGCACTCTGTTTGCAAATAGCAATAATGCTATGCAAATCAATGTGATCCCCTCGGCACCAAATATTGACGCTGAAGCTTATATTCTTATTGATTATTATTCAGGCAAAGTTTTGGCTGAAAGAAATGCTGATCAACGTCGCGACCCAGCCAGTCTGACTAAAATGATGACGAGCTATATCATTGGTCAAACAATTAAAGCCGGTAAAATTAGCATGAATGATATTGTGACTATCGACGAAAATGCTTGGGCTACCGGTAACCCGGTTTTTAAAGGCTCTTCGCTGATGTTTTTAAAGCCCGGTGATCGCGTATCAGTATCTCAACTGATACGTGGTATCAATTTGCAGTCTGGTAATGATGCATGTGTTGCAATGGCCGAGTATGTCGCGGGTGACGAAGCAAGTTTTGTCAAATTAATGAACGACAATGTTCAACGCCTGGGATTAAAAAACACCCACTTTCTTACTGTACATGGCTTAGATGCCGATGGGCAGTATAGTTCCGCACGAGATATGGCGTTAATCGGTCAAGCTCTAATCCGCGATGTCCCTGAGGAATATGCTATTTATAAAGAAAAAGAGTTCACCTTTAATAAGATCCGTCAATTAAATAGGAATGGTTTGTTATGGGATAAGAGCCTGAATGTAGATGGTATTAAAACAGGACATACTAGCGCTGCCGGTTATAACCTTGTTGCCTCTGCTACCGAAGGTAATATGCGGCTGATATCTGTTATATTAGGTGGTCATAGCAGTAAAGGACGTGATGCAGAAAGTAAAAAATTACTCACTTGGGGCTTTCGCTTTTTTGAAACCGTTAAACCATTACAAGGTGGGATGGAGTTTGCTTCTCAACCCGTTTGGTTTGCTAATACTGATCAAGTAAAACTGGGTATTGAAAAGGATCTCTATCTGATCATTCCCCGTGGGCGTATGAAAGATTTAAAAGCCAGTTATACATTAAACAATACTGAATTACAGGCACCTTTAGCAAAAAACCAAATTGTTGGCACGATTAACCTACAATTAGATGGTAAGATCATTGAACAACGTCCGCTGGTAGTATTGAAAGAAGTCGATGAGGGTGGATTTTTTAGTAACCTATTAGATTATATTAAATTGTTTTTTCAGCGCTGGTTTGGCTAAATATTGAAAAATGACATTGCTACCTCCATTATGGTAAAGATGTTCAATTTATAACTTAATTTTTAATTAAGAAATATGAATAAGTATACAATTTAAATCATTTAATATTGAAATAAGGTTAGTGGCCGTATTTTAGGAGAATCTATGAAAACCAGACTACATGAGCTACTCGAGTTTCCCTGCTCATTTACCTACAAAGTGATGGGGGTCGCTAAACCTGAGTTAACTGATCAAATCATTGAAGTAGTTCAACGACATGTTCCTGGTGATTATGTGCCATCAGTTAAGCCTAGTAGTAAAGGTAACTTTCACTCAGTATCAATTACCATCACAGCAACTAATATTGAACAGATAGAAAAACTGTATGAAGAATTAGCCAAACTAGAATTAGTTCGTATGGTGTTGTAAACACAATTTATTGTTGTACTTGAAATTATAAAACCCGAAAATCCAATATTTTCGGGTTTTATAATTTCAAGTGCAGCGCTTACTATGCTAGCAAGATTAATTTGCGCAGGTTATACTGCATAATTAGTGCATATATCTATCAGTGGCAGAAAAAGATTGTTAAAAAAAACCATTATATTACGTCAACTTGGGCTTCATACTTACCAACCCATTTCCGATGCAATGCATCAGTTTACTAAAAAACGCACGATTGATACGCCAGATGAACTTTGGTTAGTGGAGCATTACCCTGTTTTTACCCAAGGCCAAGCGGGTAAAAAAGAGCATATACTCGCAGCCGGAAATATTCCTGTTATCCAATCTGATCGTGGCGGACAAATCACCTATCATGGCCCTGGTCAGCAAATAATGTACATTTTATTAGATTTAAAGCGTAATCAAATAAGTGTAAGAGAACTGGTTACTACACTGGAAAATACGGTAATTAATACTTTATCCGAATTTGGTATTAACGCT
Organism: Arsenophonus nasoniae; assembly: GCF_004768525.1. Taxonomy (NCBI): domain Bacteria; kingdom Pseudomonadati; phylum Pseudomonadota; class Gammaproteobacteria; order Enterobacterales; family Morganellaceae; genus Arsenophonus; species Arsenophonus nasoniae. Next base: position 1,026,010 of record NZ_CP038613.1, on the reverse strand, counting down.
TATGCACAGCGCGAAGCCCCAGGTGTTTATGTTGAACAAAAAAAAATATGCTCTCTTGGATTACGTATTCATAAAGGTTGTTCGTTCCATGGCCTAGCATTAAATATTAATATGAATCTTGCCCCCTTTCAGCGTATTAATCCGTGTGGCTATGCCGGTATGCAAATGACTCAACTCAATGATTTCGTTCCTGGCTGCCAGGTTAAAGATGTCGAACCTTTACTAGTAGAACATTTCTGCAACCTATTAGGATTTAAACTTGCAGAATAAGTTGTTATAATTTTTTATAATTATTAAAAAAAAATTGAAAATGACATAAATAATGATCACATGTGATAGCATAAAATATATCTATTATTGATCCGCAGCAGGAACCTAATGGAACTGGCATAATTATGAGTAGACCAATTCAAATGGAGCGTGGCGTTAAATATCGTGACGCTGATAAAATGGCACTGATCCCTGTCAAAACAGTAAGAACGGATCATACAGAAATTTTACCTAAACCTAAATGGATGAAAATAAAACTTCCCGCTGATTCTAGCCGAATAAAAGAAATAAAAAACGCAATGCGTAAGAATGGCTTACATTCAGTCTGTGAAGAAGCCTCTTGTCCTAACCTCGCTGAATGTTTTAATCATGGTACCGCCACTTTTATGATTTTAGGCGCTATCTGCACTCGTCGCTGTCCATTTTGCGATGTTGCCCATGGACGACCTAATGCTCCTGATCCCAACGAACCAGCAAAATTAGCAGAAACGATAAAAGATATGGGATTAAAGTACGTTGTCATTACGTCAGTTGATCGTGATGATCTGCGTGATGGCGGAGCTCAACATTTTGCGGATTGCATTACTGCTATTCGAAAGAAAAATCCAAACATCAAAATAGAAACGCTAGTGCCGGATTTCCGGGGTCGTATGGATCGCGCCTTAACAATTTTGGCCACTGCGCCACCCGACGTTTTTAATCATAACCTTGAGAATGTTCCTCGTATCTATCGCCAAGTACGTCCTGGCGCTAATTACGATTGGTCATTGCAACTACTTGCAAAATTCAAGCAAATGCATCCTGAAATACCAACAAAATCAGGATTAATGGTTGGATTAGGTGAAACTAATGAAGAAATTATTGATGTTATGCGTGATTTACGCCGCCACGGCGTTACCATGTTAACCTTGGGCCAATATCTTCAACCCAGCCGCCATCATTTATCAGTAAAACGTTATGTAAGCCCGAAAGAATTTGAAGAAATGAAAAATGAGGCAATCGCAATGGGTTTCACACATGCAGCCTGTGGCCCATTAGTTCGCTCATCTTATCATGCAGATTTACAAGCGAAAGGCATAGAAATTAAATGAAAAATCATTTAATTTCATACCCACATAAGAACCCGTCTCATTAATTGAGACGGATTATTATAAATTCTTATAGTAAATCAAATGGCAACAACGTTGATAGCAGATGGCCCTTTCTCCCCCTCAGTTATATCAAACTCAACTTTCTGACCTTCGGCTAAAGTCTTAAAACCTTCGGATTTAATAGCGGTGAAGTGAACAAATACATCTTTACTGCCATCTTCTGGAGTGATAAAACCAAAACCTTTTGCTTCGTTGAACCACTTAACATTACCTTTAACTTTTGACATCAAAATTACCTTTACTTAATAAAAACACACAGTTTGTGCCGTATATAGTACAGCAAAAATTATGCTTGATTGTCTACTACCAAGATCACGAAATTAATCAAAAACCTAAATTATCATTGTAATATAGGATATCAACCTAAAAAAACAATAAAAAAAACTAATAATCGTGTTTATAAATATTTATTATAACATTTTTAGCCAATTTTTCGATTATTTACATTCTTTTCATAATCTAACAACCAGCTTTTTATATCTAACCCGCCGCTGTAACCTACCAATTTACCATCATGGCCAATAACACGATGGCAAGGTATAATCAGCGCAATAGGATTACGCGCATTCGCCATACCAACTGCCCTACAAAAACTAGCAGAACCTAGCGCAATTGCCAGTTTTTTATAACTCCAACATTCGCCATATGGAATTTCACTAAGTTGCTGCCAAACTCTTTTTTGAAAATGGCTACCGCTAGGATTCAATATGACAGAAAAATCGTTTCTTTCCCCATTAAAATACTCGTGTAATTCTTTTATAAATTGTTCGATATGAGCATTTTTACTTTCTCTTTCAATCACTTGTTTAACAAAATTAACACCAATTATCCCATGATTATCAGCGGCAACGTGAATGAAAGGTCTTGGAAAACCTTTGGGAGTAGAAAAATAATGGTGGTACATAACAACTTCCTTAAAATAGAGAACTATTTTAACAATTCATTTATCCCCCAAGCAAAATTACCTCTGTTTGCAAAAAATATTTCTGCCTATTTGGAATATTGTTAAAAAAATATAATAAAAATACAAATATTTTATTTCTTGTTGAAATAATAAGTTATATAAAATTCCTGCCACAAATCAGATAACACTATATATAGTATGGTTGAATAAAAATAAATCAAGATATAGTATTTATAATAATTGATCGATTGTAAACTTAGTCATTACGAATTAAGGAGCTAACAATGATTATTACCGTCTACAGTAAACCCGATTGTGTACAGTGCAATGCAACTTGTCTAGCACTAAAACGTAAAAACATACCTTATGATGTCGTGGATTTAACCCAGGATCATGAAGCACTACGTTTTATTACCAAATTGGGCTATCAGCAAGTACCCGTTGTTATTGCAGGTAAGCAACATTGGTCAGGCTTTCGTCCAGATATGATTAGTCAATTAGCCAGTAACTAAAATATTATGATCAAAACACACTCACTTATTTACTATTCCAGTAAATCGGAAAATTGTCATCGTTTTGTGCAAAGGTTGGGCATCCCGGCTACACGCATTCCCATTGATGCGAAAGAAATGCTAACAAATGCGACGCAACCTTATGTGTTACTGCTACCTACCTATGGTGGAGGTGGCACAACAGGAGCTGTACCTAAACCTGTTATTTACTTTTTAAATCAACGACAAAATCGAAAATTTTTACGGGGCGTCATTGCCTCAGGAAATAGTAATTTTGGTGAAACTTATGCTATAGCAGGCAATATTATTTCCGCTAAATGCCAAGTACCATTGCTCTATCGTTTTGAATTACTCGGTACTGAACGGGATCTTCAACAAGTACGCCAAGGATTACAACAATTTTGGCAACAACAAATGCAGTAAAGTAATACGGAGCTTCCTCTATGACAGTACAGCCTCAAGAACAACTCGATTATCATGCGCTTAATGCCATGCTAAATCTATATGATAACGATAATAAAATTCAACTCGATAAAGATAAGCAAGCGGCTTATCATTACTTCCGCCACCATGTCAATCAAAACACAGTTTTTTTTCATAATTTACAAGAGAAACTGGATTTTTTAGTAGCAGAAAATTATTACGAATCAGCAATACTGGCACAATATGAATTTACTTTTATAAAAAAACTTTTCCAGCAAGCCTATAACCACAAGTTTCGCTTTCAAACATTTCTTGGCGCTTTTAAATATTATACTAGCTATACCTTAAAAACTTTTGATGGTAGACGTTACTTAGAACGTTATGAAGATAGAGTATGCATGGTTGCTCTGACACTTGCACAAGGAAATCAAGAGTTAGCTAGCCAACTGGTAAATGAAATCATTAGTGGCCGCTTCCAACCAGCAACGCCCACTTTTTTAAATTGCGGTAAAAAACAGCGCGGTGAACTGGTATCTTGTTTCTTACTACGAATTGAAGATAACATGGAATCGATAGGCCGTTCGGTTAATTCGGCCTTACAATTGTCAAAACGTGGCGGCGGCGTGGCTTTTTTACTGACCAATTTACGTGAGGCTGGCGCACCGATAAAGCTAATTGAGAATCAATCTTCTGGTGTCATACCTGTAATGAAAATGCTAGAAGATGCATTTTCTTATGCCAATCAACTTGGTGCAAGACAAGGCGCTGGAGCCGTTTATCTCCACGCCCATCACCCTGATATTTTAAGCTTTTTAGATACTAAACGTGAAAACGCTGATGAAAAAATCCGCATTAAAACCTTGTCACTGGGAGTGGTGATCCCTGATATTACCTTTCATCTGGCTAAAAATAATCAAGATATGTATCTTTTCTCACCTTACGATATTGAGCGCTGTTATGGTGTCCCTATGTCTGAAATTGCCATCACTGAAAAATATTCAGAGATGGTAAATAATAAAAACATTCGCAAACAGAAGATCAACGCCCGTGAGTTTTTTCTCACTTTAGCAGAAATTCAATTTGAATCAGGTTATCCCTATATTTTATTTGAAGATAATGCCAATCGTCTAAATCCTATTTATGGCCGAATTAATATGAGCAATCTGTGCTCAGAAATCTTACAAGTTAATGATGCCAGTATTTACGACGAAAATTTAGATTATCGTCATGTCGGTAAAGATATTAGCTGTAATTTAGGCTCAATGAATATCGCTAAAACGATGGATTCCCCTAACTTTGCACATTCAATTGAAATTGCCATTCGAGCATTAACGGCTGTTTCCGATATGAGCCAGATCCAATCAGTGCCCTCGATTCAAGAAGGTAATAAAAAATCACATGCTATTGGTTTAGGCCAAATGAATTTACATGGCTACTTAGCACGTGAACATATTTATTATGGTTCAGAAGAAGGGATTGATTTCACCAATATCTATTTTTATACCGTAACTTACTACGCATTACAGGCGTCGAATAAGCTAGCTATTGAGCGTCAACACGCTTTTAGCGGTTTTGCACACTCTAAATACGCCTCTGGCGAATATTTTGAAAAATATATCAATCAGCAGTGGCAACCTAAAACTGAAAAAATAAAACAGTTATTTCAACGCTCAGCCATTCATATTCCCACTTGTGAGGATTGGCAACAACTCAAGCAATCTATTATGGAGCATGGGATCTACAATCAGAATTTACAAGCCATTCCGCCAACTGGCTCTATTTCTTATATTAATCATTCAACTTCAAGTATTCATCCTATTGTTGCACGTATTGAAATTCGTAAAGAAGGTAAAATTGGCCGCGTCTATTATCCTGCGCCCTACCTGACGAACGAAAATTTAGAATATTATCAAGATGCTTATCAAATAGGCGCTGAAAAAATCATTGATACTTATGCGGCGGCTACTCAACATGTCGATCAGGGACTATCATTAACCCTTTTCTTTACTGATGACGCAACCACTCGAGATATTAATCGTGCTCAGATTTATGCCTGGAAAAAAGGTATAAAAACCCTTTATTACATTCGTATCCGCCAATCAACTTTAGAAGGAACAGAAGTCAAAGGCTGCGTTTCATGTGCACTATAATTTATAGGTTTAACAAATGGCGATAACAAATTCGATAGTACGAGCAATCAACTGGAACCGTATTGAGGATGATAAGGATCTAGAAGTATGGAATAAATTAACCACCAATTTTTGGTTACCAGAAAAAATTCCGCTTTCAAATGATATTCCAACTTGGAATACATTAACAAAAGAGGAAAAAAAATTAACAATACGTGTTTTTACTGGCTTAACCCTCCTGGATACTATACAAAACAATGTAGGCGCGCCTGCATTAATGACAGATGCCTTAACACCTCATGAAGAAGCCGTCATGTCAAATATCAGCTTTATGGAAGCAGTCCATGCTCGTTCATATAGCTCTATCTTTTCAACCCTCTGTTTAACTACCGATGTTGATGATGCTTATCAATGGAGTGAAGAAAATAGCGCTTTACAAAAAAAAGCCCATTTAATATTGGAGCACTATTGTAATACTCACCCACTTAAGAAAAAAATTGCCAGTGTTTTTCTCGAATCCTTTCTCTTCTATTCCGGATTTTACCTGCCAATGTACTGGTCAAGCCGAGGCAAATTAACCAATACTGCCGATCTTATTCGGTTAATAATCCGCGACGAAGCGATCCATGGCTACTATATCGGCTATAAATTTCAAAAATCTTTAATCAAATATAGTGATAAAGAAAAAGACGAAATAAAAGATTTTGCTTACTTATTATTATTAAACTTATACGAGAATGAAATTAAATATAGTGAATCTTTATATGATGAAGTTGGTTGGACAGAAGATGTAAAAAAATTTCTTCACTATAATGCCAATAAAGCATTAATGAATTTGGGTTATGAGTCGCTTTTCCCTGAAACGATGACTGATGTGAGTCCGGCAATTTTGTCGGCACTATCACCCAATGCCAATGAAAATCATGATTTCTTTTCCGGTTCAGGTTCTTCTTACATTATTGGCAAAACCATTACGACCGAAGATGAGGACTGGAATTTCTAATTTATTAATATTTTACTAAATAATAATATAGCAGCTAAATAAATGCAGTTTAGTATATTAAATATGCATACTTTATTTAGCTGCTTTTTTATTATCAATAACCGCTGTCAAATCAATTTCTCTCTTATCTTGATAACAAGAAAATAAGCCTATTTTCGCAATAATGACACATATAATTTGACTATAAAAAATAAAATTAATTAAATTTATAAATTAATTTAATTGGTAAATAAAAATTTGGACTAAAGATCACGAAATAATATTAAAAATAACACCCTCAAGGAAAAATGAGTATATATACAACAATATCAGTAACTTATAAAGAAAATACTTATAATTTCAAAAATAATTTGCGACAAAATAAAGGATCAATCCACATTTTCAAAAAAACAACATCCTCCTTTTTGATTAATTTTATTAAATATAGGGTTGTCAGCATATTTCATTATGTTAGGTTATATAAAGCATAAATTTAAATAAGGATACGAAGAATTAATACACCATTAATTAACTAGTCAAAGGATATTATTATTGCATGTCATTCAAAATTGAAGTGAAAAATTTATACAAAATATTCGGAGATCATCCTAAGCAGGCTTTTAAACTTATCGATAAAGGCTTAAGTAAAGAACAAATCTTTAATAAAACCGGTTTAACGGTTGGTGTTAAAAATGCCAATCTGGCCATTGAAGAAGGCGAAATCTTTGTCATTATGGGTCTATCGGGATCAGGAAAATCTACCCTAGTGCGCCTCCTCAATCGCCTAATCGAACCGACCAAAGGACAAGTCTTAATTGACGGCGAAGATATTGCTAGCATTTCACAGGAAAAATTACGAAAAGTACGCCGTAAAAAAATTAGTATGGTATTTCAATCATTTGCGTTAATGCCCCATCTCAATGTATTAGATAATGTCGCATTTGGTATGGAATTAGCCGGGGTTGCCAAACCAGAACGAATAGAAAAAGCATTAGCCGCTTTACGACAAGTTAATCTTGAACAATGGGCTCAATCTTTTCCAAACGAATTATCAGGTGGGATGCGTCAACGTATCGGTCTTGCGCGGGCATTGGCTAATGATCCTGACATTCTACTGATGGATGAGGCTTTCTCTGCACTAGATCCGTTAATTAGAACAGAAATGCAAGATGAATTACTGTCATTGCAAGGTGATAAACAACACACAATTATCTTTATCTCTCATGATTTGGATGAAGCGATGCGGATCGGTGATCGAATCGCTATTATGCAAGATGGCATTATTATCCAAGTCGGTACTCCTGATGAGATCTTAAATAATCCCGTTAACAATTATGTTAAAACTTTTTTTCGTGGCGTCGATATTAGCCAAGTCTTCTCTGCCAAGGATATTGCCCGCCGTCGACCTGACGCCCTGTTACATGTTGCGCCTGGTTTTGGTCCACGTTCAGCACTAAAAATACTAAATGATGAAGATCGTGATTATGGCTATCTAATTGAAAGAGGACAGAAATTTGTCGGTATCGTTTCAATTAGCTCATTGGAGCAAGCATTACACGATAAAAAAAATATTGAGCAGGCAATTCTAACCTCACCTGGTGCTATTGATGCCAACACGCCACTGAATGAACTTATTTCAACCATTGCTCAATCTCCCTGTGCAGTTCCTGTCATTGGTGATAATCAACGTTATATTGGTGTTATTTCCAAAGGAATTTTACTGCAAGCATTAGATAAGGAGACAATAAATGGCTAATCAAGCTCACATAAATCAAGAAATAATTGATGACCCTTGGAACACAGTAACGACAGAAAGCGCTACAGATTGGTTAGATACCCCCGCAGATGTTGCAGCGCAACATTTTGATATCATGCATCCCTTCCAGCAGCCACTTATACCGCTGGACTCATGGGTTTCACACGCTATCGATTGGATAGTTTTACACTTCCACCCGTTATTTCAAGGGATCCGTCTGCCGATTGATTTTATGTTAAGTCGTTTTGAACAAATCCTAACCACATTACCTGCTACTTTAATCATTATTTCTTTCGCACTGTTAGCCTGGCAGTTAGCCAATAAAAAAGTGGCCGTCGCTACTTTCATCTCATTGGTTTTCATTGGAGCTATTGGCGCTTGGTCAGAAGCAATGATCACTTTATCTCTGGTATTAACTTCTTTATTTTTCTGTCTGTTAATTGGCTTACCTTTGGGAATATGGTTAGCAAATAGCAAACCAGCAAGCCAAATAATTCGGCCGCTATTAGATGCAATGCAAACTACACCCGCATTTGTTTATTTAGTCCCAATTGTCATGTTATTTGGTATTGGCAACGTCCCTGGTATTGTCGTCACAATTATTTTTGCTCTACCACCAATCATTCGATTAACTATTTTAGGAATAAGGCAAGTCCCCGATGATCTTATTGAAGCAGCAGAATCGTTTGGTGCCAGTCGAAATCAACTTTTATTTAAAGTTCAGTTACCTCTTGCGGCACCAACTATTATGGCGGGAGTTAATCAGACATTGATGTTATCACTTTCAATGGTTGTTATTGCTTCTATGATTGCTGTTGGCGGTTTAGGACAAATGGTACTAAGGGGAATTGGCCGATTAGATATGGGATTAGCGGCCGTAGGCGGTACTGGTATTGTTATATTAGCGATTATTCTGGATCGACTAACACAATCATTAGGTGAAAAAGCCAGTATTAAAAAAAATATTGCTTGGTATCACACGGGACCTATCGGCTTGATTATCTGTTTATTGCAAAAAGCTAAAAGTCGCTTCGGGCAATAAACATGACATTATTTTCATCATATAAAACACTTTAGCTCGCTCATCTGTCTATAATCTTTAAAGAGGAAATAACAATGCGCAAAATTGTTTTCCTGGCTGCCGCTTTAACAATATTAATTAGCATTAAGCTTTCTGCCACGGAACTACCTGGCAAAGGTATAAAAATACAACCTATTCAAAGCACCATAGCGGAAGAGACTTTCCAAACTTTGATCGTGAATAAAGCATTGGAAAAATTAGGTTACCAAATATTACCGACACAAGAGGTCGATTATACCGTTGCTTACGCATCAATTGCTGCTGGTGATGCAACTTTTATGGCAGTCAATTGGCAACCATTACACAATGCTCAATATGAAGCAGTTGGTGGCGATAATCGCCTATACCGCAAAGGCATTTATATCAGTAATGCAGTTCAAGGTTACCTGATAGATAAAAAGACGGCTGATAAATACCACATCACCAACTTAGCACAATTTAAAGAGGCAAATATTGCTAAATTATTTGATACTAATGGTAACGGTAAAGCTGACCTCACTGGCTGTAATCCAGGTTGGGGTTGTGAAGCCGCAATAAATAATCATTTAAATGCTTATCACTTAAATACCACCGTTGAGCATAATCAGGGTAATTATGCTGCGATGATAGCGGATATCATCACTCGTTATAAAGAAGGTAAACCGATCTTCTACTATACCTGGGCACCTTATTGGGTTAATGCCGTGCTTAAACCAGGTAAAGACGTTATTTGGTTGCAAGTTCCTTTTTCTTCGCTACCAAATAATGATAAAAGTGATACCACTTTAGCAAATGGAAAAAATTATGGTTTTCCACCTAGTTCGATGCATATCGTCGCCAATAAAATTTGGGCGGAAAAGAATCCTGCGGCGGCAAAACTATTTGCCATTATGAAAATTCCAATTACTGATATCAATGCCCAGAATTTTCGTATGCATAATGGTGAAGCTTCACAAGCTGACATTGAACGTCATGCGCGTGGCTGGATAAAAGCTCATCAACAACTTTTTAATACCTGGATAAAGATGGCATTAGAAAGCTAGCTTGTAAAAATTTTATCGTTACACATTTTATGTGATTTAATATAAATAGGTTGAATGCTCTCTTTTTAACCTATTTTTATATTGCATTGCAGCTTAATGGCAATAAAGACATGCGCTATATTTAGATGAATAAGAAAATTAATTTTTACTTATCATCTTACAATCAAATAGATAGCTAATTTAGATTAACCATTGTTTATTTTAATTTATATATATTTAATTTAATATTATTGTTATAACAAAACAATAAATTAATATTAAATGCATATAATTTATTACAAATGATGTTTATTTTTTATTAATTAGATAATGAAATTATTTTGCAAATAAGAGGTTATGAACTATTTAAATCTATTTTAAAATTCATTTTTCTTATATTAACATTCAAAATATTTATGAATTAAATACCAATAACAAAATAAATTTCGCGATAATAAATAACTATAATTGATAATTTTAGCTTTTGATATACCATTTAGATTGATTATGACAGTTGCTATCTTACCAACTGAAACTAATAAGGTATATAAATAATGGAAAGCACACAAACACAAAAAGAAACTTCATTTTCGCCCATAGAGCAATTACTTAATGAACGCAAACAGCAACAACAAAAAACAACTATTCCGTTACCCTATCAGCAAATTTTGCTAACGCGCTTATGTATGCATGTTCAAGGGAAATTGTTAGAAAATAGAAATAATATGCTTAAAAAACAAGGAATTAATGAAACATTATTTATGGCATTAATAATTCTCGACACCCAAAAAACCCATAGCATACAACCATCTGAACTTAGCGATGCTTTAGGTTCTTCGCGAACAAATGCAACGCGCATTGCCGATGAACTAGAAAATCGTAAATGGATTGAACGTAAGGAAAGTCACAATGATCGTCGATGCTTACATCTGCATTTAACCGAAGAGGGATCAAACTTTTTAAAAAAAATACTTCCTCGTCAAAACGAAAATCTAGAAAAAATTTGGTCTGTTTTTAGCGCTGAAGAAAAAAATACCATCGAAAAATTGATGAGAAAGTTATTAATTAAACTTGATGATCTTGACAATCAAACAGTATGTAGATGATTACTACAAAACCATCCTCAATCATAAAAAATTATTAACAATAACCATCCCGTTTCCAGTGGTATAATAATAAGCTACTGGAAACTTTTGCTTATTAAGCGTAGATTAAACATTAGTAAAATGAATAATAATATGGAGTTTGATGCAACATGGGCGTTAATGAACCACAAATAACAGCTACTAAAACACAAAAACGCCGAACTATAATTGTACTAGTCAGCATTTTTTTTATTATTACTGCATTAATATATGGGATTTATTGGTTTTTAGTGCTTCGACACCATCAAAGTACCGATAATGCCTACATTTCAGGCAATCAAATCCAGATAATGTCTCAAGTGCCTGGCAGCGTTATTACCGTTAACGTTGAAAATACTGATTTTGTAAAAAGTGGCACAGTACTGGTTAAGCTTGATGCCAAAGATGCCATTTTGGCATTGGAAAAAGCAAAAACCAACTTAGCTAACAGCGTCCGGCAAACTCATCAACATATGATTAATAGTCGACAATATCAAGCTAATATCTCTCTTCGTCGCTCTGAACTAAATAAATTACAGCAAGATCTTCAACGTCGTGAAATACTTGGCCAATCAAAAGTTATTGGTAAAGAAGAATTACAACACGCTCGTGAAGCAGTGACCAGCGCTAAAGCCGCGCTCGATATTGCTGTTGAGCAATTTAATGCTAACCAAGCTATCGTGTTAGATACTCCGCTAGATAAACAACCTGCGGTTTTACAAGCGGCCATTGAGCTTCGCAACGCTTGGTTAACTTTCGAACGAACTCAAATTGTTACTCCAGTGGATGGCTATGTTTCACGTCGAAGTGTTCAAGTCGGTGCTCGTATTACCCCAGCAACACCGCTTATGGCGGTAGTGCCCACTGACAATATGTGGATTGACGCAAATTTTAAAGAAACCCAACTTGCCGATATTCGTATCGGTCAACCAGCAAAAATCACTACCGATTTTTATGGTAAAAATATTGTTTACCAAGGACGCGTTGAAGGCTTAGATATGGGAACGGGTAGCGCTTTTTCATTATTACCTGCCCAAAACGCAAGTGGTAACTGGATCAAAATTGTTCAACGCTTACCCGTTCGTATAACCATTGATGCAGAACAGTTAAAAAAATACCCGTTAAGGATTGGACTTTCAAGTGAAGTTACCGTCGATACCAGTAACAAAAATGGCCCAACACTTTCACAAAAAATCCGCGCTAATCCCGCTTACCATACTAATGTGTTTAAAATTGATATGGTTCCCGTCGATCAACTCGTTACCGATATTATTAATAACAATTCAGGAACCAAATAAAAGGAGCTAATCGTGGCTAAAGAGCCATTACAAGGCGCAAAACTGGCATGGATGACATTTGCACTATCATTAGCGACCTTTATGCAGGTTTTGGATTCTACCATCGCTAATGTAGCTATCCCGACAATCGCTGGTAATTTAGGTGCTTCTAATTCACAAGGTACCTGGGTAATCACCTCCTTTGGGGTAGCTAATGCCATTTCAATCCCCATCACAGGTTGGTTGGCTAAACGCGTTGGAGAAGTTAAACTTTTTCTTTGGTCAACCGGGCTATTCACCTTAACATCATGGTTATGTGGTGTTGCTGGCAGTTTGGAAACATTAATCATCTTTCGCATCTTACAAGGGATGGTGGCAGGCCCCCTTATTCCTTTGTCACAAAGCTTGCTACTTAATAACTATCCTCCGCTTAAACGTAATATGGCGCTTGCACTTTGGTCTATAACCATCGTCATTGCCCCGATTTGTGGTCCAATTTTGGGGGGGTATATTAGTGATAATTATCACTGGGGTTGGATTTTCTTTATTAATGTCCCTTTTGGTATCGCTATTATTTTCATTATTATGCAAATATTGCGTGATCGTGAAACAACAACAGAGATAAAACCGATTGATACTATTGGATTAACACTATTGATCATTGGCATCGGTGCATTACAAATTATGCTTGATCGAGGTAAAGAGCTAGATTGGTTTAATTCAACAGAAATTGTTGTGCTAGCAATAACCGCAGTAATTGCATTGAGCTTCCTCGTTATTTGGGAACTCACAGATAATAATCCGGTTATTGATCTTTCACTGTTTAAAGAGCGTAACTTTAGTATTGGCTGTTTATCGCTCAGTCTGGCTTATATGCTCTACTTTGGTACGATTGTATTACTACCGCAGTTATTACAAGAAGTGTTTGGTTATACGGCAACTTGGGCAGGTTTAGCCTCAGCGCCGGTCGGAATTTTACCCCTACTGATAACACCATTAATTGGGCGATATAGCCATAAAATTGATATGCGTGTTATCGTTACCTTCAGCTTTATTGTCTATGCCGTATGCTATTATTGGCGCGCATGGACATTTGAGCCGGCGATGGATTTTGCCGCGGCAGCTTGGCCGCAATTCGTACAAGGATTAGCTATTGCTTGCTTTTTTATGCCACTTACTACCATTACTTTATCTGGTTTGCCAGCTGAAAAGATTGCCTCAGCATCCAGTTTATCCAATTTTGCCCGCACACTTGCCGGAGCGATAGGAACGTCTGTAACAACCACTTTATGGACACAAAGGGAAGCAATGCATCATGCCCACTTTACGGAAATGATTACCCCCTATAATCCAGAATCGCAACAATTCTACGCAAAATTGTCCGCACTAGGATTAAATGAGCAACAATCATCAGCTTATCTAGCCAAAATTATTACTAATCAAGGATTAATTATCTCAGCTAATGAAATTTTTTGGTTATCAGCAGGCGTTTTTATTGCTCTTTTAGTTTTACTCTGGTGGGCAAAACCTCCTTTCACTGCAGGCGATAGCCAAAACAGCGGAGGCGCACATTAATAGAAAGTGTGATAAAAAATAAGCGAAGCAATAATTATTATGATAGCTATTGAGATAGTTTAGTTTTATTCGCTATCTCAATAAAATATGACTAAATTTTATTCTGTTGCCACCATTTAGCCAATATAATACCGGCTGCGACCGAAACGTTTAGACTTTTAACCTGACCAGTGCCTCCAATGGACAAACTCATATCGCCCTTCTGACAAAGGCTTGCCGTCAATCCATCACTCTCCTGTTCCAATAGCAGTACTATTTTTTCCGGTAAAACAGCTTTTGCAATATCAATATTATCTTTGTGATTAGACGTGGTAACAATGATATAGCCTGCATGACGGAATTTATTCAATGTGGTAGCAAAATTATCTGATTGAATGCCTTTAATATACTCCGCGCCACCGGCTGCTGTTCTAACTGCAGAGCCTGATTCCATTGCTGCAGTATCATGCAGAATAATACCTTGTACGCCAAAATGAGCGCAACTACGCATAATCGCCCCTAAATTATGTGGATTACCAATATCTTCAACGGCTAATACACAATCAATTTTATTCGATTGGGCTAAATACGCTTCAGCATCTAATCCAGTTCGCTTTTTAATCAAAAAACAAACTCCACCGTGATGCTCTGTACCAGAAGCTTTTATCAGCTCTTCTTCGTTAACCACATGATAGGCTTTGCGATTTGCTGCCATCCACTTAAGTGCATCGCGAAAATGGGGAGTGATAGACTGAACAAACCAGGCGCGAACAATTGCCTCCGGACGATGTTTGAACATCGCTTGACAGGCATGCTCACCATAGATACGTGTCTCTTCTAAACGCTGGCGACGAATTTGTTCTGGATCAAGTAGACTTTTACCACTAATACCACTATGGCTATTAACAGGATCTCTCCGTTGAGAAATCGCTTTCCAAGGATCATCCGTTAAACGTTCATTATTACGATCACTACGGCGTGATGACGATTTCTTATTTTTAGCGGAAAGATGTTTATTCTTTCGTCGATCATTGGTGGTGTTGCTGTCGTTATTACGAACATACATCACTTTTACTTTACCGTTTTTACCGCTATATGAATCATTCATGAGTGCCTCCAGCCACGTTATGCCAGGCAGATTACATGATGTTAGGATCTAACGCTACTGACTTTTTATACTTTATTATTAACGTTACACATAGAAAGCTGGCACATTAGTAGAGAAAGATTAAATTTTGCTGCTATAGAAAAATTTTCAGCCAACTAAAGGATAAAAAAACATTTACCTAATGTTGTAGTACCTATTGATAAGTAGCTTTTGTGCAGCTTGGTATATGCCGTATCTTTTATTCTTACCAAAGCGTTTTTAATTAAACGTCGGCCTTAGTCAATAATATTATTTTTATAATAGTGTTGTTTTTTTAAATCAGGCTTATTTAATTATTTGCTCTCTTTTTGGTTTAGCTTATTTTTAGCTACCAATAGGTATTTTAACAAAATATAAAATATTTCAGGTCTATACCTGATCATGATTGAATTTTATTCATTTAATAATTAGACCATCTAATTTGTATTATTCGAAAGGAATAAACATATGAGAGATGAATTTGCGGCTCAATTAACGTTACTGTATGAAAATATTGGACTGCAATTGCCAATAAATTTCAATCAAATTGATTTTTCCATCAGAGTAGATGGAAAATTTTCCGTCAGATTAATTGAGTACCCAGTGGGTAGATTGGTTTTGTGTACCGTATTACAAAATATCAGTCAAGAAAAAATTCTTGAGTTAATGAAATTTAATTTAATAAATCATCAACTGCATCAACCAGTATTAGCAATAAGTGATGATAAACAGCTAGTTATTTGGCAAGGATTTACTGATATGGTTTTTTCTGAAAAAAATTTAATCGGCAGGTTCGATGAGTTTGTTCAATTTTCGGAATTAATGCTAGAAATTATAGCATAAGAAATTTGCCACAACGAACTTATTTGCTACCAACAATAGCAAGCTATTGCCATTGTTTAAGCATGGTGAATAATTTTTTAACAAAAAATTTAAATACTTATAACTAATTTTAGGATCAACGTTTAAATACTTAACTAGGGGGAAAAATGAAGATGTTTAATGATTTTGTTGTTGGTGTTAATCAAGCACTATTTCCAAACCAAGTCGCTCCTGAGCAATTAAGCCAAACTCGGCAGCTGCTTTCGGAGCAGACTCAGAATTGCCATCAACCATTTGGTCAAGCAATATATAATATAAACGGTAGTATGGGAACTTACGGGGTAGATATACCCAGCTGGAAGGCTAGACAGTATGCTCAGGATAGCACTGATGTTGAAAATGGTTTTAGATCTAATACCTCTGCCTTCGCCAGATCATCGGTAGGTTGGGCCAAAATTGGTAATCCTGTTGGTACAATAATGAATTTAGGCGGTGCACTGTTAGCCGGAGCCATAGATGGCACTAATTACAGTACAGGACATATTTTACGTATGGAAAAGTTAGCTTAAGTTAAATAAAGTGATGTTCATATGTCACAGTGAGTTCTCTGAGTATTGATTGGAATGATTAGCAACAGTTTGGCATGTATGTTATTAATATCATGCTAAGGTTTAGCTTTACAATATACCATTGATAGTAAACCATCCAAATCATATGTTGATGTCTAAATGGCAATATAAAAAAGCGCTGTTAGCCTACGTCAGAGAACTCGCTATTATTATTTACCAGCAAACAATTAATTAATTTACAACCATTTAAACAGTAAAGCTAAAAAATCATCTCGGTAGAATTTTAGATTAACATTTAATACCAATCAGGTGGCAATACTGTTGCTAATTCATTAGAAAATTGTTTCCTTGCATGATCTATCATTGCACTGGACAATACCGCAGTACAAGAAAAACTTTTTCCTAAGCCAAGCAATCTATTTTTCCACTCTGTCACTTGTTGTTCAGAATCAAAAATGGTCGGACAAAGTTCATAGGCTTTATTTAACATCGCACAGGAAAAATATCTTAAAGCATTAGGTGATTCAGTCTCAGTACCCAAAATAGCACTAGAAGTATATTTGACAAATACCGCTGATAAGCTAAATATTTTTTCTGCTTTTTCCTTATCAGTTACCTCTTTCAATTTATAGATATTGAGAATATCCTGATAAAATTTTTCTGTTAATTGATAATCATTTGGCGCGATAAACTGATATGCTTTATTAGTTAATAGCTTTTCTAGTTGAATTTGTTCTTCAGGATTAACTAATTTTTCTGTTGAAATAGATTTTTTTGTTGCTGCAATCAATATGTCATATAACTTTTCATCTAAATCTAATAAATCAAGCAAACGGTTAAAAGTATTTATTCTAAGCAGAGATTGATATCCGCTATAAAATATTGGAAATTTATTTTTAAAAATATCCTCTAATTGATAATCAGTTTGATTTAAATTATTTTGTTGCTGATAGAGAAAAAATTGGTTTAATACCTGATCCTTTCCTGTCAAATTTGGCATCAGCATACCGGCTAAAACATTTTGCGACAGCATCATGGCATAACTCTGCTCGTTAGAAGAAAATAGAATATAGTTTGCCGCATTTTTGTCTGACCAATCGACTTTATTATTACTATAACTGCCAAAATCATCCATCTGAACATAAGGTTGGATTTGGCTACTTTTCAAGTAATGATCATAAATAGTGGTTGCTTTTTGTTTTAATTCCGCTGAATCAATTTCATATATAGCTTGGGAAATAGTCTGTATAAAGGCTGAATTACAGCTAAAAAGTAAATCAGGATAAAGTTGAAAAGTATCAATCATTAAATTAATAACCGATTCTTTTTGTAATGGCATCGGCCAATCATTAAATTTTTCAATAAAGTTAGCACAAACACCTTTTAGCCAATTTGAAATTTCAGCATCCGCATAATAGGGTGGTTCAGCTAAAATATCGATCAATGATGCTGAGACAGAGGAAATGTCAACGCGCTGATTGCTTAATGATGCGATAATTTGTTTTATCATATCTATTTTTGCCGCATCGTACATTTTATCAATGCTAGCTAGCTATCTGGGTTAATACACTATTTGTCTCTCGGTTATTTATATGGTTTAAATATAGATCAAGGCTATTTTGTTCCCACTTTAACTCAATCGATAAATTAATTGCTTTATGCAAAATAATCGATTGGAGGTCTAAGTTAATAACCGATTGCAAAGATATTGTCGCACCACTTAAATCACTGTTAGTAAGGTTAACATTGGTTAGATTAGCATGTTTTAAATTTGCATCCGTGAGATTCGCATTAGTCAAGTCTGCACCAAACAAATGGGAATTAAGTAAAATTGCATTAGTAAGGTCAACATTTTGCATATTAGCGTTACGAAAATAAGCCCGCGTTAAATTTACACCTATCATTTTCGCGTTAGTCAATATTGCACTTTCACCGCTAGCGTGTTCTAAGTTAGCGTCAGTTAAATCAATATTGTACATTTCAGCATTTGACATATTCGCTGCAGTTAAATCAGCTCGCTGCATAACACTACATAATAAAATTGCTTGCGATAGATTTGCTCCCATCAACTTCGCTCTCATTAAATCAGCGTCTTGTAGATGAGCTCCGCTCAAATTAGCCATTGCCAAATTGCAATATTTTAAATTAGCGCTCCTGAAATTTGCGTTTTGCAAATCTGCATTAGCGATATTCGCATCTGTCAGAACCGCCTGGATCAAAGTGGCATTATTTAATTTGGCATCACTTAAATCTATTTTGCTCAAATCCGCGCTAGACAAATTACTATCTTGTAAATTAGCATTCATCATCTTAACCGCCACTAATTTACTGTGCATTAAATTAACGTTACAAAGTTCAATCGCTGCGGGTAATTCCATGCCCGTCAAGTCAATTTCATTTATTTCAACGCAATCACCTGCTTCTCTTGTTTGTAATTTCTCCATTAAAATAGCTAGTTTTTTATTTTGCAAATCTTGCCTATCAGCTAAACCACTATCTAAAGTTAATTTTTCGGTTAAAATTGCCATGTCCTTTTTGACTTTGGCCTGTTCTTCGCTAATAGGGTCGGGCTCTATGGGTGAAAATAAAATATTTTCGTTTTTAAAGATATTAAACATATTAACCTCTATGATGTTGAATTCTCCATTATTGCCAATATCATATCGCTCAAAATACTTTTTTATTAATTTCTGTTCAGAATAATAATCCTCGCCAGTAATATGTTAAAATGATTTTTTATTTCATATAAAACAAAATAATATTCTATATCATTTCAAATAGTAAACTTTTATCTTTTTTTTACTTTTAAATTCCGCTCTCAATAGCAAACTAATTTTTCTAACACCACTTAATCTTTATCGTGTAAATATGTGTGATGTTAAAATAACAACATTCAAGCATGAAAAAATATTCATAAAAAACTAATAATTATAAAATTATCACTTCATAATTTATTTTTTATAAATAGTATCTAACCAACAAACTTTGTTCTCTGGCGGCAAAAATCACAGAAAAATGCGAAAATATCAGCTACATTGATAGACAATACCCATGACAAGGTAAATATCTATGAGCCAGCGTGGACTCGACGCATTATTGCGACCTAAATCCATTGCAGTTATTGGTGCCTCAGAAAAACCAGAACGAGCGGGATCCGTGATTATAAAGAATCTACTTTCTAGTGGCTTTACAGGGCCGATTCTGCCGGTTACACCAAATAAAAATGCGGTAATGGGGATACTCTCCTATCCTACAATTGATAAATTACCTTTCTCACCAGATTTAGCGGTTATCTGCACAAATTCAGAGAGAAATTTAACTTGCCTAAAACAACTGGGAAAAATGGGTTGTAAAGCAGCCATTATCCTTTCTTCGCCTCCTTCTCAGTTTGTAAAACTTAAAGCATTAACACAGCGATACAATATAAGATTATTGGGGCCAAATAGTTTGGGGATCCTAGCACCCTGGCAACAACTAAATGCCAGCTTTTCACCA
This sequence comes from Arsenophonus nasoniae, assembly GCF_004768525.1. Classification (NCBI taxonomy): domain Bacteria; kingdom Pseudomonadati; phylum Pseudomonadota; class Gammaproteobacteria; order Enterobacterales; family Morganellaceae; genus Arsenophonus; species Arsenophonus nasoniae. The sequence continues at coordinate 1,005,834 of NZ_CP038613.1, read as the reverse complement.
ATTCCAATCTTAAAAGGAAAGCTCGCTTTTATTTCTCAATCTGCTGCAGTTTCTAATATTATTCTGGACTGGGCACAACAGCGTAAAATTGGCTTTTCTTACTTTATTGCGTTGGGAAATAGTTTGGATATTGACATCGATGATCTACTTGATTTTCTGGCTAGAGATAATAAAACCAGCGCCATATTACTCTATATTGAACATATTCAACAGGCGCGCAGATTTCTTTCAGCTGCTCGCAGTGCATCACGTAATAAACCTATTCTAGTTGTTAAAAGCGGACGTACTCAACAAGCACAATATCTACTAGGTGAAGTACAGAGCTTTGATGCTGCTTATGACGCAGCTATCCAACGAGCAGGATTACTTCGAGTGCAAGATACCCATGAAATGTTTTCCGCAGTTGAAACATTAAGTCACATGTCCCCTATAAAAGGGGACAGACTCTCTATTATTAGTAATGGCAACGGGCCTGCCGCAATGGCCCTCGATGAGCTTTTTCGCCGCAAAGGAAAACTGGCAAAACTTAATACTAATACGCAACAAAAAATTCAAGCCATTTTCCCCCATCTTCACGCCAAGCAAAATCCAATCAATATCGGTGATGAGGCAACCATAGAATGTTACATCAAAATCCTTAATATTATGTTAGATAGCCAGGATCATGATGCTATATTACTTATTCATTCGCCTAGTACTATTGCCCCCAGTTTATTTACTGCTGAGAGGATCACTCAAACCATTCAATCACATCCTCGGGGTAAATGGTTAACTATATTAACTAACTGGTGTGGCGAATATTCATCCCAGGATGCCCGTAAACGTTTTAGTGAAACGAGTATTCCAACTTATCGAACACCGGAAGGCGCCATTACTGCCTATATGCATATGGTAGAATATCGCCGTAATCAAAAACAATTGACTGAAACACCGGCATTACCTATTGGATTAACCACTAATACAACAAAAGCCCATGCATTAATTGAAAAAGCATTAAAAAAAGGGATAACCCAGCTTGATACTCACGAGGTGGAACCTATTTTACGCGCCTATGGCTTAAAAATATTACCCACATGGATAGCTCATAATAGTGGCCAGGCAATCGCTATCGCTGAAAAAATTGGCTATCCGGTTGCTTTAAAATTACGCTCGGCAGATATTCCTCACAAATCTGATATTCAAGGTGTAATGCTTTATTTACGCAATGCCAAAGAAGTGGCAGATGCTAGCCAAGGAATTTTTGATCGTGCCGCTCAACACTTCCCTAACGCCATAATTCAAGGCCTATTAGTACAAAGTATGGCAAATAAAGCGGGTGCTCTCGAGTTAAAAATAGCAATTGAACAAGATCCCATTTTTGGTCCTCTGATCTTATTAGGTGATGGTGATATTGAATGGCAGCCAGAAACCCATGCTGCGGTAGCGCTACCCCCTCTTAATATGACATTAGCCAGATATTTAGTTATTCAAGCAATCAAAAATCAAAAGATAAAATCAACAAATTCATCCCATCAACTAAATATTGATGGTCTTTGCCAATTACTGGTTCGCGTTTCAAATTTACTAATCGATTGTCCGCAAATTGTACGACTAAATATTCACCCACTTTTAGCATTTGAGGAGGAATTCACTTTACTGGATGTTGCAATGGAACTCTGCCCTATTGTTGGTGATCCTAAAGCTAGATTAGCCATTAGGCCTTATCCTAATGAATTAGAAGAAATTATTTCTCTTAAAAATGGTATAAAGTGTCTACTTAGACCTATCCTACCCGAAGACGAACATTTACTTAAAGATTTTATTACTCAGGTAACAAAAGAAGATCTTTATTATCGTTATTTTAGTGAAATCAGCGAATTTACCCATGATGACTTAGCAAATATGACACAAATCGATTATGACCGAGAAATGGCTTTTATTGCTATTAAAAAAAATTCCGAGATCATTGGGGTAGTTCGCGTGGTAGAGGATCCTGATAATCAGCAAGCAGAATTTGCCGTTTTAGTACGTTCGGATATGAAAGGTAATACACTTGGATATCAGTTAATGGATAAAATTATTAGATATAGCCGTAGCCGTGGTACTCAGCGACTTACCGCAATTACCATGCCTGAAAATAAAAAAATGCTGCAACTGGCACAAAAATTAGGTTTTAATCTCGATCTTCAATTTGAAGATAGCATTGTCAACCTAGATTTAGCACTATGAGGGAAATAATCTTATAACTAAATAGATCTAATAATGTAATAAATAATGACTGAACAACCGGTCAACATAGCTGGGATTAATAGATACAAAAAATTAAACTAATGGTATTATGAATTACTAATTTTCAATAAACCTAAATCAGAGTATATAATCTACTCCCTTAATAAAAAAGAGAAAATTTACACTGTGATGTTGTCCAAATTAAAAAAAGCAAAGCATCAGCAATATCTTGAGCAATTAGCAAAATTACCTCAGTCCGCAACTGGCGTTGTTACCCTTTACCAAACAGAAAGTTTTCGTAAAGCATTGTTAGACAAAATTGCCAGCGCTCAACGGTATATTTATATAACTGCACTTTATTTCGAACATGATGATGCAGGACGAAACATACTCAATGCGCTTTATCAAGCAAAAATGGTACGACCAGAATTAGATATCAAAATAATGGTTGACTGGCATCGCGCCCAACGTGGTCGCATTGGTGCAGATGCCAATGCAACTAATGCCGATTGGTATTATCAAATGACGATGGCTCATCCAGGAGTGGATATTGCTATTTTTGGTATCCCTGTCAATACACGTGAAGCACTAGGTGTTTTACATCTAAAAGGCTTCATCTTCGATGATACCGTTATTTATAGCGGTGCCAGTATTAATGATGTTTATCTTCAACAACACCAACGCTATCGCTACGATCGTTATCATATATTAGATAATGCTCAATTAGCGGCGACGATGAAAAGCTTTATCGACCAAAGCTTGCTATCTTCACCTGCCATTCAGCGTTTAGATCAAGCCCATCGCCCCCGCAATACTCAAATTAAAAGTTTAATTAAACAATTTCGTCATAACTTAAAAAGTTGTGACTACCAGTTGCATAATAATGCTACAAATGAAGAGTTAGCAGTAACTCCATTAATCGGTTTAGGCAAAAAAAATGAATTAAATAAAGTTATTATTCATTTAATGAATAGTACAGAAAAGAAAATGATTATCTGTACTCCCTATTTTAATTTACCCACTATTTTAACGCGTATCATTAGTAAATTATTGCGTGACGGCAAACACATTGAAATTATTATTGGCGATAAAACCGCTAATGACTTTTATATTCCGCCAGAAAAACCTTTCAAAATTATCAGTGCATTACCTTATTTATATGAAATTAACCTACGTCGATTTATCTGTCGATTACAACACTTTGTCGATAGTCAACAATTAACCATCAGATTATGGAAAGACGGTGACAATAGTTATCATTTAAAAGGAATTTGGATCGATAATAATTGGCAATTACTTACTGGCAATAATCTTAATCCTCGTGCATGGGGGCTGGATTTGGAAAATGCAATTTTAATTCATGATCCCCAAAAAGTTCTGCTACAGCAAAAAAACAAAGAATTAAAATGTATAACCACAAATACTCATATTGTTAAGCATTATCAAGAGCTTGAAAACATCCAACGCTATCCAGTAAAAATTAAAAAACTTATTCGCCGTTTACGCAGAATCCGCGTGGATAGGTTAATACGTCGCATTCTCTAATAGGCTAGCTCAATTTTCTCTTTTTAAATAATTAGATTTTTGTTTCAAAAAATCAAAAATTTAACAGTAGATAAAACGTCAAAAAGCCACCCTTAGGTGGCTTTCTTAACATAATTAAAGTCTGGCAGCTCCCTACTCTCACATGGGGAGACCCCACACTACCATCGGCGCTACGGCATTTCACTTCTGAGTTCGGCATGGGGTCAGGTGGGACCACCGCGCTATTGCCGCCAGACAAATTCTTTTTTACCTATCCCGTTTCAGTACGCTGCCATCTCGGCTAGCCTTTCGGCTCACTCGCCTACCTCAGTAGGTGCTCACCATCAACAGCGCCAGTTCACGCTCCTTCGCGTAATATCTCGTCAGGATAGACTCTTGAACAAGCTAAAATTCTTCTCTCTTCTCAAAACACCTTCGGTGTTGTCAGGTTAAGCCTCTCGGGTCATTAGTACTGGTTAGCTCAACGTATCGCTACGCTTACACACCCAGCCTATCTACGTCCTCGTCTCGAACACCCCTTATAGGACATTACTGTCAGGGAAGACTCATCTTGAGGCAAGTTTCCCGCTTAGATGCTTTCAGCGGTTATCTCTTCCGCACTTAGCTACCAGGCGATGCCATTGGCATGACAACCTGTACACCAGTGGTGCGTCCACTCCGGTCCTCTCGTACTAGGAGCAGCCCCCCTCAATCTTCCTTCGCCCACGACAGATAGGGACCGAACTGTCTCACGACGTTCTAAACCCAGCTCGCGTACCACTTTAAATGGCGAACAGCCATACCCTTGGGACCTACTTCAGCCCCAGGATGTGATGAGCCGACATCGAGGTGCCAAACACCGCCGTCGATATGAACTCTTGGGCGGTATCAGCCTGTTATCCCCGGAGTACCTTTTATCCGTTGAGCGATGGCCCTTCCATTCAGAACCACCGGATCACTAAGACCTACTTTCGTACCTGCTCGCGCCGTCACGCTCGCAGTCAAGCTGGCTTATGCCTTTGCACTAACCTCACGATGTCCGACCGTGATTAGCCAACCTTCGTGCTCCTCCGTTACACTTTGGGAGGAGACCGCCCCAGTCAAACTACCCACCAGACACTGTCCTCAGCCCGGATAACGGACCTAAGTTAGAACATCAAACATTAAAGGGTGGTATTTCAACGTTGGCTCCATGCGAACTGGCGTCCACACTTCTTAGCCTCCCACCTATCCTACACATCAAGGCTCAATGTTCAGTGTCAAGCTATAGTAAAGGTTCACGGGGTCTTTCCGTCTTGCCGCGGGTACACTGCATCTTCACAGCGAGTTCAATTTCACTGAGTCTCGGGTGGAGACAGCCTAGCCATCATTACGCCATTCGTGCAGGTCGGAACTTACCCGACAAGGAATTTCGCTACCTTAGGACCGTTATAGTTACGGCCGCCGTTTACTGGGGCTTCGATCAAGAGCTTCGCCTTACGGCTTACCCCATCAATTAACCTTCCAGCACCGGGCAGGCGTCACACCGTATACGTCCACTTTCGTGTTTGCACAGTGCTGTGTTTTTAATAAACAGTTGCAGCCAGCTGGTATCTGCGACTGGCTTCAGCTCCATGGGTTAACCATTTCACCTAACGCCAGCGTGCCTTCTCCCGAAGTTACGGCACCATTTTGCCTAGTTCCTTCACCCGAGTTCTCTCAAGCGCCTGAGTATTCTCTACCTAACCACCTGTGTCGGTTTGGGGTACGATTAAGGATTACCTATCGCTTAGCGGCTTTTCCTGGAAGCTGGGCATCAACTACTTCACCACCTTGGTGGCTCGTCATCACGCCTCAGTGTTATAGTCGTACGGATTTGCCTGCACGACCCACCTACACGCTTAAACCGGGACAACCGTCGCCCGGATAGCCTAGCCTTCTCCGTCCCCACTTCGCAGTAACCCTTAGTACGGGAATATTAACCCGTTTCCCATCGACTACGCTTTTCAGCCTCGCCTTAGGGGTCGACTTACCCTGCCCCGATTAACGTTGGACAGGAACCCTTGGTCTTTCGGCGAGCGGGTTTTTCACCCGCTTTATCGTTACTTATGTCAGCATTCGCACTTCTGATACCTCCAGCAGACCTCTCAGTCCACCTTCAACGGCTTACAGAACGCTCCCCTACCCAACAACATTGCTGTTGCTGCCGCAGCTTCGGTGCATGGTTTAGCCCCGTTACATCTTCCGCGCAGGCCGACTCGACCAGTGAGCTATTACGCTTTCTTTAAATGATGGCTGCTTCTAAGCCAACATCCTGGCTGTCTAAGCCTTCCCACTTCGTTTCCCACTTAACCATGACTTGGGGACCTTAGCTGGCGGTCTGGGTTGTTTCCCTCTTCACGACGGACGTTAGCACCCGCCGTGTGTCTCCCGTGATGACATTCTTCGGTATTCGGAGTTTGCATCGGGTTGGTAAGTCGGGATGACCCCCTAGCCGAAACAGTGCTCTACCCCCGAAGATGAATTCACGAGGCGCTACCTAAATAGCTTTCGGGGAGAACCAGCTATCTCCCGGTTTGATTGGCCTTTCACCCCCAGCCACAAGTCATCCGCTAATTTTTCAACATTAGTCGGTTCGGTCCTCCAGTTAGTGTTACCCAACCTTCAACCTGCCCATGGCTAGATCACCGGGTTTCGGGTCTATACCCTGCAACTTGACGCCCAGTTAAGACTCGGTTTCCCTACGGCTCCCCTATACGGTTAACCTTGCTACAGAATATAAGTCGCTGACCCATTATACAAAAGGTACGCAGTCACCCCATCCTCAAATGTCCCGCTTGTCTTTGCGGCCAATCTTGCCCGCTTTTTTAACTTCCGCTGCTCGTGTACTTCTAGCTACACTGCGCTGCGGCTTGAAAAAACCGAACAACCTTGTTGGCAAAGCCTGCGCTGTTATTGTGATGGTATACCATCACCCAACTGCCGAGGCACTTGAGTGATGGGGCTCCCACTGCTTGTACGTACACGGTTTCAGGTTCTCTTTCACTCCCCCTCGCCGGGGTTCTTTTCGCCTTTCCCTCACGGTACTGGTTCACTATCGGTCAGTCAGGAGTATTTAGCCTTGGAGGATGGTCCCCCCCCTTATTCAGACAGGATAACACGTGTCCCGCCCTACTCTTCGAGCTCACGATACTAACACCTTCGGATACGGGGCTATCACCCTTTATGGCTGGCCTTTCCAGACCCTTCTCCTGATGCTAATATCGATGCTGACTCTGGGCTACTCCCCGTTCGCTCGCCGCTACTAGGGGAATCTCGGTTGATTTCTTTTCCTCGGGGTACTGAGATGTTTCAGTTCCCCCGGTTCGCCTCGTTTGACTATGAATTCATCAAACGATAGTGCATTAATGCACTGGGTTTTCCCATTCGGACATCGCCGGCTATAACGCTTCATATCAGCTTACCGACGCTTTTCGCAGATTAGCACGTCCTTCATCGCCTCTGACTGCCTAGGCATCCACCGTGTACGCTTCATTCGCTTAACCTCACAACCCGAAGGTGTCTTTATTTCACTGTCGTTCTGATAGGTTATGGCTGCGCGTGCAGCAATTCTTTGTTGGGCAGTGCTCACCATGCTCACGTACTTTTTGTACGCTGCGCTGACTGCGCGCTGGCCGCCTCGAATTCCTGACTGCTCACTCATAACGCCTGCCTTCCTGACAGCGAATACACTTCGCGTTGGAGTTTTGAGAGTTCTCCACATTATTTTTCTTAATAATGTGTGTTTCAATTTTTAGCTTGTTCCAGATTGTTAAAGAGCATAATTGTTAAATCAACTCGTTGAATTGACTTAATCATTATTGAGTAAAGTGCACAGCCCGCTAGCCTGAGCTTCAAACACCACACCAAAATATTGATGCGCCGCCTTTCTCATCACTGAAGTGGCGTCCCCTAGGGGATTCGAACCCCTGTTACCGCCGTGAAAGGGCGATGTCCTAGGCCTCTAGACGAAGGGGACTTCAAGGTCTTCAGTCAATCTTAAATTGGCTTTACGCTCGATTTCATCAGACAATCTGTGTGAACACTCACATTCCATCTATCTCGGTAAGGAGGTGATCCAACCGCAGGTTCCCCTACGGTTACCTTGTTACGACTTCACCCCAGTCATGAATCACAAAGTGGTAAGCGCCATCCCGAAGGTTAAGCTACCTACTTCTTTTGCAACCCACTCCCATGGTGTGACGGGCGGTGTGTACAAGGCCCGGGAACGTATTCACCGCGACATGCTGATCCGCGATTACTAGCGATTCCGACTTCATGGAGTCGAGTTGCAGACTCCAATCCGGACTTCGACGTACTTTCTGAGTTCCGCTTCCCCTCGCAGGCTCGCCTCTCTCTGTATACGCCATTGTAGCACGTGTGTAGCCCTACTCGTAAGGGCCATGATGACTTGACGTCATCCCCACCTTCCTCCGGTTTATCACCGGCAGTCTCCTTTGAGTTCCCGACCGTATCGCTGGCAACAAAGGATAAGGGTTGCGCTCGTTGCGGGACTTAACCCAACATTTCACAACACGAGCTGACGACAGCCATGCAGCACCTGTCTCAAAGTTCCCGAAGGCACGCCTCTATCTCTAAAAGCTTCTCTGGATGTCAAGAGTAGGTAAGGTTCTTCGCGTTGCATCGAATTAAACCACATGCTCCACCGCTTGTGCGGGCCCCCGTCAATTCATTTGAGTTTTAACCTTGCGGCCGTACTCCCCAGGCGGTCGATTTAACGCGTTAGCTCCGGAGGCCACAGTTCTTGACCACAACCTCCAAATCGACATCGTTTACAGCGTGGACTACCAGGGTATCTAATCCTGTTTGCTCCCCACGCTTTCGCACATGAGCGTCAGTCTTTGTCCAGGGGGCCGCCTTCGCCACCGGTATTCCTCCACATCTCTACGCATTTCACCGCTACACATGGAATTCTACCCCCCTCTACAAGACTCTAGCTAACCAGTCTTGAATGCCATTCCCAGGTTAAGCCCGGGGATTTCACATCCAACTTAATTAACCGCCTGCGTGCCCTTTACGCCCAGTAATTCCGATTAACGCTCGCACCCTCCGTATTACCGCGGCTGCTGGCACGGAGTTAGCCGGTGCTTCTTCTGTCGCTAACGTCAATTGCTAAGCTTATTAACCTTAACACCTTCCTCACGACTGAAAGTACTTTACAACCCGAAGGCCTTCTTCATACACGCGGCATGGCTGCATCAGGCTTGCGCCCATTGTGCAATATTCCCCACTGCTGCCTCCCGTAGGAGTCTGGGCCGTGTCTCAGTCCCAGTGTGGCTGATCATCCTCTCAGACCAGCTAGAGATCGTCGCCTAGGTGAGCCTTTACCCCACCTACTAGCTAATCTCATATGGGTTCATCCGAAGGTGTGAGGCCAGAAGGTCCCCCACTTTGCTCCTTAGAGATTATGCGGTATTAGCCACCGTTTCCAGTGGTTATCCCCCGCCTTCGGCCAGATCCCCATACCTTACTCACCCGTCCGCCGCTCGCCGGCAAGAAAGCAAGCTTTCTCCCGCTGCCGCTCGACTTGCATGTGTTAGGCCTGCCGCCAGCGTTCAATCTGAGCCATGATCAAACTCTTCAATTAAAAGTTTGATGCTCAAAGAATGTTTTACTGGCCGTAACGCTTTTTTTGCCACTTTGTCGGCCTTTTATCGCCTTCTCCGTCGGCTAAAATAACGTTACTGCTTATTAGTTCATATATGAATTAACTGTTTGTCACTCTTTAAGACTTAATCTTCAAATAGTTTTTGATGATGTCTTGCGAGTGCCCACACAGATTGTCTGATTAATTGTTAAAGAGCGTGCGACTGGAGTCGCGAGGTGGCGTATACTACGCTTTTCACCTTAAATTCGCGTTATACTTTTATTCACTTGTTGATGAATAAGACGCGATAACAGGAAGGGCATTATAGGGGGTTTTCTGAAACTAACAACTATTATTTGCATTTTTTCTGTTTAAGTGCTCATTTATTGTGCTAACGTTGCATTGAGTTGAGTTGATAGTATCGGTACGAGTTGCAAACAGCTTAAGCTAATTACGAGCTTTAATTAAGATTATTGAATTCGTATAATATTATTGAAGAGGTAAATATTACCTCTTCAAATAGGATTAACAATTCGATTTTATTTATTGCTTAGCAACAATAACACCTTTTTTGATATCTAAAGTTACTTGTTTGCCAGGCACTAACTTACCTGATAGCATCTGTTCAGCCAATGGATTTTCTATCTCTTGTTGGATCGCACGTTTCAAAGGACGTGCACCAAATACCGGATCAAATCCCGCTTCACTCAATTTTTCTAATGCCGCTGGCTTGATTTTTACTTTATAACCTTGCTCTTCCATACGCTTATATAAACGTGATAGTTGGATCTGCGCAATGTCTGTAATTTGCTCTTTATTAAGTGGATGGAATACCACAACTTCATCAATACGGTTAATAAATTCAGGTCGGAAACTACGGCTAACAACTTCCATGACAATCTCTTTCATTTCGTTGTAACCCAAACTACCAAAACGTTCTTGGATCAAATCAGAGCCTAAGTTTGATGTCATAATAACAACTGTATTACGAAAATCGACAGTTCTTCCTTGCCCATCAGTCAATCGTCCATCGTCCAGAACTTGTAATAAAATATTGAAAACATCGGGATGCGCTTTTTCAATTTCATCAAGCAAAATAACAGAATAAGGACGGCGTCGGATTGCCTCGGTTAAATAACCACCTTCTTCATAGCCTACATAACCTGGAGGTGCACCAACTAGTCTGGAAACTGTATGTTTTTCCATAAATTCGGACATATCAATGCGCACCATCGCATCATCACTATCAAATAAAAAATTTGCCAGTGCCTTACATAGCTCAGTTTTACCAACACCAGTAGGACCTAAAAATAAGAATGAACCAATAGGTCGATTTGGATCTGATAAACCAGCACGACTACGCCGAATAGCATTAGATACTGCGTCAACAGCTTCATTCTGGCCAATGACACGCTTATGCAGATCCTGTTCCATGTGAAGTAACTTTTCACGTTCACTTTCTAACATTCTGGAAACGGGAATGCCTGTCCAGCGTGCTAATATTTCAGCAATCTCAGCATCAGTCACTTTATTACGCAACAACTTCATGGTTTTACTTTCCGCTTTGGTAGCAGCTTCAAGTTGTTTTTCTAATTCAGGAATTTTACCATATTGCAATTCTGACATTTTAGCTAAATCACCACTGCGCCGGGCCTGTTCCAAACTTATACGTGCATTTTCTAATTCTGCTTTTATATGCTGTGTACCAGTAAGCTCTGCTTTTTCTGCTTTCCATTCTTCTTCTAGCTCTGAATATTCCCGTTCTTTTTCCGTCAGCTCTTCTTCTAACATTTTAAGCCGTTTTTTACTGGCTTCATCAGATTCTTTTTTTAGTGCTTGTTGTTCAAGTTTTAATTGAATAACCCGACGTTCTAAGCGATCAAGGGCTTCCGGTTTAGAGTCCATTTGCATCCGTAAGCTAGCACCTGCTTCATCAATTAAATCTATGGCTTTATCAGGTAGCATACGATCCGAAATATAACGATTTGATAAACTGGCAGCAGCAACAATGGCAGGATCAGTTATCTGTACATGATGATGCAGTTCATAACGTTCTTTTAGTCCCCTTAATATTGCTATGGTGTCCTCGACAGTAGGTTCAGCGACATAAACTTTTTGGAAACGACGCTCTAATGCCGCATCCTTTTCAATATACTGACGATATTCATCAAGTGTAGTTGCGCCGACGCAATGTAATTCTCCTCGTGCTAGTGCCGGTTTTAACATATTACCGGCGTCCATCGCACCTTCAGTTTTACCTGCACCAACCATAGTATGCAATTCATCGATAAACAGAATCACATTTCCTTCTTGCTTGGCCAGATCATTCAAAACAGCCTTTAAGCGCTCTTCAAATTCGCCGCGATATTTTGCGCCAGCCAGCAAAGCCCCCATATCTAAGGAGAGAACACGTTTATTTTTCAACCCTTCGGGGACTTCACCATTAACAATGCGTTGAGCGAGACCTTCGACAATCGCGGTTTTACCAACTCCTGGTTCACCAATTAAAACCGGATTGTTTTTTGTTCGGCGCTGGAGAACCTGTATTGTGCGGCGGATCTCTTCATCACGTCCAATAACAGGATCGAGTTTGCTTTGTTCGGCTCTTTCTGTTAAATCAATTGTGTATTTTTTAAGTGCTTGACGCTGCTCTTCAGCACTTTGATCATTAACATTTTCACCACCACGCATTTGTTCTATCGCCTTTTCTATATTTGCTTTATTGGCTCCCATCGTTTTAAGCGTATCTGCTAGGGAGGTTTTGGCATCAAAAATTGCCAGAAGAAATAACTCTGAGGAAATAAACGTATCACCGCGCTGTTGTGCCAACTTATCACACAAATTTAAGTGCCGAATAAGATCATTTGAGGGTTGGATATCACCCGCCGTGCCATGCACTTGCGGTAAGGTATTGAGAATATCGTTTAATTTATTACTTAGTTGACTGACATTGACCCCGATCGATGTCAATAAAGGACGTAAAGTACCGCCTTCTTGATCTAACAAGGCAACGAGTAAATGTACTGGTTCAATAAATTGATTATCTTGTCCAATTGCTAAAGATTGAGCATCAGCTAGTGCTTGTTGGAATTTGTTGGTAAGACGATCCAAACGCATAATACCTCCAAAATACAATTACAAACATTTATGCAGATTAAATGAGGTTTTATTTCACATTATTCAAGTTAGTTACGATAAAAATCAACTATTGATATAAAAATAATAACTAATATTGTTAAAGATTTATTTTAACCAAATCAGTGATGCCATTCGTCCTGTTACGCCATCACGACGATAGGAAAAAAAACGCTTTGGCTCACTCATCGTACAATAGCTTCCACCATAAACATGTTTGACACCAATTGCATTCAATTTCAAACGTGCTAATAAGTAGAGATCGGCTAGATACTTACCATTATCAGAAGCTTTAAAGCCTTGCGCTAATTCTGCATGATTTTCAATAAAAGCACTCCTCACTTCACGACCTACTTCAAATTTTTCCGCGCTAATTGCCGGTCCTAGCCAGGCCATAAGAGCGCGCGGCGGTGATCTAAATTGCTTTATTGCCTTTTCTAGGATCCCATCACACAAACCTCGCCAGCCAGCATGTACGGCAGCAATTTCTGTGCCTTGTTCGTTACAGAGTAAAACAGGCAAACAGTCTGCTGTCATCACGACACACACCTGTCCTAGTTCACAACTGTAGGCGGCATCCGCTTGCAGATTACCCTTTTTTTCCTTAGCCAAATCGATAATACGCGTGCCATGTACCTGATTAAGCCAGCTAGGCTGGGTGGGTAGTTGTGCAATTTTCATTAAGCTATTGCGATTTTGTATCACTAATCGCGGTTGATCACCAACATGTAGCCCTAGATTAAAACTGTCATAAGGTGACAAACTGTCGCCACCAATACGCGTTGTGCTACAAGCCATGACTGTTTCAGGTTGCGGCCAGTTCGGATATATTAAGTTATCCATTTACCAATCCATCTCATCTCTGTGCATCATTGCATCAGTTTTGAGTATATTAATTAGTATAACCATATCTGCAGGAATATCTGCGTGCCACTCCATTTCAATACCCGTTAGAGGGTGATATAAACGTAACATCGTGGCATGGAGCGCCTGACGATTAAAATTGCTCATAATTTGACGAAACTCTTCTGAGACACCTTTTAAGGGCCGTGGACGACCACCATATACCGGATCGCCAACTAAAGGATGATTAATATGTGCCATGTGAACGCGGATTTGATGCGTTCTACCTGATTCTAGCCGCAATCTAAGCCTGGTATGGGCGCGAAAATGCTCCATTACCCGATAATGGGTAATAGCGGGTTTGCCCATCGGATGGATAGCCATATGTGTTCGCTTAGTTGGGTGACGAGCAATCGGCTCATCTACCGTTCCCCCAGCTGTCATACGACCATTTACTACCGCTTCATATTCACGAGTAATTTCTCTTCGCTGCAAAGCTTCTACTAAATGAGTTTGAGCAGGTATCGTTTTTGCAATCACCATTAACCCAGTAGTATCTTTATCAAGCCGATGAACAATTCCAGCTCGTGGAACATTAATAATCTCAGGATAACGATATAAAAGTGCATTTAGTACCGTTCCATCTGGATTGCCAGCACCAGGATGAACCACTAAATCACGAGGTTTATTTATAACAAGAATTTCGTCATCTTCATAAACAATATTTAGTGGAATATTTTGTGGCTGCCAACGCATATCTTCTTCAATCAGTACATCAATAGCAATTTGTTCACTGCCAAATACTTTTTCTTTCGGCCTATTTATAATTTTGCCATTTACCAGCACTCTATTATCTAAAATCCACTCTTTTATTCGTGAGCGAGAATAATCAGGAAATAATTCAGCTAATGCTTGGTCTAAACGTTGGCCAAGTTGCGATTCTAGAATTTGTGCCTGAAGTTGTAATTGTTGAGCCATAAAATTATCTACAGTAAAGTTTACATTTTGACGGCAGTGCCGTTTTAATTAAAATATGTGCTATTGTAACTCATATTTCGTTAGGGGGCTTTATGGAGATCGCCCAAAAACATTCAGAGGAAACAACCACGTGATTATACGTATAAAATATCTGCTGGCAGCAGCCACATTGAGCTTACTTGTTACCGGATGCTCCAGCAATAAGGATGCTGTACCAGAAAGCTCTCCCACTGATATCTATACCAGCAGTCAAGAGAAACTACAAAGCGGTAATTATAAAGGGGCTATAAAGTTATTAGAAACCCTCGATAATCGTTATCCATTTGGCCCTTATGCCCAACAAGCTCAATTGGATATGATTTATGCCTATTATAAATCAGCTGAGCTACCATTAGCGATAGCAACTATTGACCGATTTATTCGCCTTAATCCAACACATCCTAATATTGACTATGTTTTGTATATGCGTGGTCTTACAGCACAAGCGTTAGACGATAGTGCACTACAAGATTTTTTTGGTATTGATCGTTCAGATCGCGATCCTCAACATGCGCTTGTAGCCTTTAGAGACTTTAGCCAGCTCGTTCGTTTTTATCCAAATAGTATTTATGCAACAGATGCTAGCAAACGTTTAGCTTTTCTAAAAGAACGTTTAGCAAAATATGAGCTTGCTATTGTTAAATATTATAATAAACGTGGTGCATATGTTGCTGTTATTAATCGCACTGAACAAATGCTAAAAAATTATCCCGATACCCAGTCAACACGCAATGCATTAAAATATATGGAGATAGCCTATAATCAGTTAGGCTTAAGCCAGGAAAAAAATAAAGTTGCAGCATTAATCGCAGCTAATCCCGCCTAACGGCAAAATAATCGCTAACATTTATTGATTAAAAACAGCAAAGCTATTTTGCTGTTTTTTTATATTAATCTGTAAAAAATAATTTTAGCTAGATACTAATTTTTTAAACTGATAAAAATAGATCAATCCATCAATAATGCAAAAAACGAGTATCTTATGCAAGTAACAAGCATTTTTTTGATAATACATCCACACTCCCATCATTACTTTAGCAAGAGAGCAAATAAAACCGATCAAGATCACGTTTTTTCTATTAATTATCGCTATCCTGAAAATATTTATAACTCAATGACAAGTGAGGTAGCGATATGATAGTAAGTATAACAAGTAAGTGCATAGAAATTACACCTGCTATACGTCACCATATTGAAGAACGTTTGAATAAACTTAGCAAATGGCGAGTTTCTTTAATTAATCCTCACATTGTGCTGTCAAAAGAGCCTCAAGAGTTTATTGTCGATGCCAATATTCATACACCGAATGGAAAATTATTTGCTAGTGCAAAACATAGTAATTTTTATATTGCAACCAATGAATTAATAAATAAACTAGAAAAACAACTTAATAAGCGTCAACATAAAAATGAGGCCAGACGTGCTTACCCAACGGCAAAAGAGATAGATCTAGCCGTACAGCCATAACCATTGTGCCATTTTATTTTTCTCTAAGCGCACTTTTATAAGTGCGCTTTTTATTATTCTATTTGTTTTGCTTAACATAAAAATAAGCTTGATAATTCATGTTGATTAAAACATTATTAATAATCTAGCTTAATCCTTACACTTACTGAGTTTTTTGTTAGTTTCTTGATAATTATGATCAAGGCGTTTTTATTCTCATTCATCAGACAATAATAAAAATAAAACAGCAGAGAAAATAATTATGGACAGTATATCTAATCTATTAAACATGCAGAAAAAAATAGATCAACTTGATAGCTTATTATTAAATTTACTGGCTGAACGACATTATTTAGCAACTCATATCGCTCAAGCTAAATTAAAACTGCAGCAGCCTATTGATGATATAAACCATGAACAGCAATTACTAAATAGATTAATAGCTGAAGGGAAGAAACAAGGCTTAGATAGTTTTTATATTACTCGCCTTTTTCAAATCATCAACCAAGACGGTGTGTTAACTCAGCAAGCTGTTTTTCAGCAACATTTAAATCCGATAGAAAATGATTCTGTCCGAATTGCTTTTTTAGGACCCAATGGATCCTACTCTCATCTTGCAGCACGCCAATATTCAGCGCGCCATTTTAGCCATGCTATCGAATGTAGCTGTGATAAATTCCAAGATATCTTTGCTTTAGTTGAAACAAAACAAGCTGATTATGGTATTTTACCTTTAGAAAATTCCAGCTCAGGGGCAATTAATGACGTTTACGATTTGCTACAAAACACCCAACTTTCGATCGTCGGCGAAATGCGATTACCCATCAATCACTGCCTACTAGCGATAACTCAGGTGCCGTTAGAAAACATTGAAACGGTATATAGCCATCCACAACCATTTCAACAGTGCAATCAATTTCTACAACAATATCCTAATTGGAAAATTGAATATTGTGACAGTAGTTCCAGTGCCATGCAAAAAGTGGTTGAAATTGATTCAGCTAACGTAGCCGCATTGGGTAGCGAAATAGGCGGCGCATTATATGGCTTGACCATTCTTGAACATAATATCGCTAATCAACCCAATAATATGACACGTTTTATTGTTATCGCGCGTAAAGCTGTACAAGTTTCAGCACAAATTCCGACTAAAACAACATTATTGATCGCAACCAGTCAACATGCGGGTGCTTTAGTCGATGCATTATTAGTACTGAAAGAGCATAATATTGTTATGAGTAAATTAGAATCCCGTCCAATTAACAATAAACCATGGGAAGAGATGTTTTACATTGATGTGCAGGCAAACTTACGCTCATTAGATATGCAACATGCATTAGAAAAATTAACTGCAATGACGCGCTCAATAAAAATTTTAGGCTGCTACCCAGCTGATAATTTAGTACCTAGCGGTGTTGCTAACTAAAAAACCGGTTGTATAACCGGTTTTTTAAAAGTATTAATAACAGTAAATTAACGACTAATATCATTAGCTTGTTGTAATAATGCATTACTTTCTTGCATTAACTGTTTAGCATCCTGACCAAACCAGTGACTAATTCTCTCGAATTGAGAAATAAACTTTTTCTTATCTCGATCTTTAAGCAATGACACCGAATGACCAAAACTTTGATAATATTTAATAATCAAATCAATGTTTTCATCGGATGTCATAATAATATCTGCATAAAGTTGTGGATCTTGAGCAAACAGACGTCCAACCATTGCTAACTCTAATCGATATATAGGCGATGAAAGAGTTAATAATTGTTGAAGATCGACTTTTTGTTCAGATAAATATTGTCCATAAGCAAAAGTAGTAAAATGGCGAAGCGCCTGAATAAATGCCATACATTTATCATGTTCCGTGGCATTAATTTTATGTAATCTGGCACCCCAAACCGTCAATTGTTCTAATAGCCATTGGTATGCTTGTGGATTTCTTCCTTCACAATAAATAATTACCTGTTTAGCAATGCTATTGATATCTGAGCCGAACATGGGATGTAAGCCGACAACAGGCCCATTATGCACTGATAACATAGCTTCAAGCGGTTGCTGCTTAATAGAAGAAATATCCATCAATAATGTATCTTCAGACAACTTCAGCAATCTATGGATAACTTCTATCGTTGAGTGGATGGGGACACTAATCATGACTACGGCAGCATTAGCCAATAATTTATCTGCTATATCCCAATCTTGTTCGCGCAGACTATAAACCTCATAGCCAGAGAGAGTAAATAATTGACTAAATAATTTTCTCATCCGACCTTCGCCACCCACAATAATAATAGGCCCTAGATCAGCATTTAGTTTTTTAAAGCCTTGATTATTTTCATGCTGGTATGATTCACGCATAATACGGCGTAAAATATCTTCAATCAGATCAGGGGCAATACCTATTTTTTCCGCTTCTTTGCGACGCGCTTCTAACATTGAAGCCTCGCGCTCTGGCACATAAATAGGTAACCCTTGTCGGCTTTTTACTTCACCCACTGCCGACACTAATTTCATTCTTTTTGCTAGTAATGCGAGTAATGATTTATCGATTTCGTCAATCTGTTGACGTAATTGTAGTAATTCTGCTGACATCAATTTACCTTGTATTAGCTTGCTTTTTCTAAGGTCTTAATACGCTCTTTAAGTACCGAGTGAATTTTAGTATGTAATTTTCTTAATATTGCGTCTGTTGTTTCCCAACTAATACAAGCATCAGTGACAGAAACGCCATATTTCATTTTAGAACGTAATTGTTCTGAAGATTGACTTCCTTCATTAATATGACTTTCAAGCATCATACCTGTAATTGACCGATTACCATGTGTTATTTGCTCTATAATCGATTCCACCACTAACGGTTGACGACGAAAATCTTTTCTCGAATTACCATGGCTACAATCAATCATTAAAGAGGGTAATAAATTAGCATTGCGCATCTGTATTTCACAATTTGCAATATCTTGCGCATTATAATTTGGCTTTTCCCCTCCCCTTAAAATAATATGACCGTCAGGGTTACCTTGCGTTTGTAATAAACAAACTTGACCTGATTGATTAATACCCATGAAGCAATGTGGCATCGCTGCTGCTCTCATTGCATTAATTGCCGTAACTAAATTACCATCAGTACCATTTTTAAAACCCACGGGCATAGAGAGTCCAGAAGCCATTTCACGATGTGTTTGTGATTCAGTTGTTCTAGCACCTATAGCGGACCAACTAAATAAATCGCCTAAATATTGTGGAGTATTTGGATCAAGTGCTTCTGTTGCTAATGGCAATCCCATATCCACAAGCGATAACAGTAAGTTACGTGCAATATGCAGCCCTTTTTCCATATCAAAAGAACCATCCATCATCGGATCACTGATCAGACCTTTCCAGCCGGTAGTGGTGCGAGGTTTTTCAAAATAAACCCGCATAACAATATATAAACTATCACCAAGTTCTGTTGCTAACTGTTTTAAACGATGGGCATATTCCAGCGCTGCATCCACGTCATGGATAGAACAAGGACCACAAATAACTAACAGCCGTGGGTCACGATGCTGAATAATATCAGCAATAATTCGGCGAGAATGAGTAATTATTTGCTGATTCTTGTGAGCCAATGGATAATATTTTTTCAGCTCTTTCGGTGTAATTAAAATCTGTTCATCAGAAATATTAACATTATTAAGCTCATCTTTTTGCATGATCATTATCTTTACCTGTTTAACTTTTTATCCTGCATTGCATTACACCGATTTGAGGTTCAGCTATACGATAACATGAACTGTAAATATTACAATCCATTGGTGACAACATATAGTAACATTTACTTTACCAATAAAATAAAAATGGAACAAAAATATATAATTAAATGAAAAATAAATAAAAAAATTTCAATTCTATTATTAAGAAAAATATTTTTATGTTTATAAAAAATTACACAAAAGATTTAATAAAATAATGACTGATAATGCAATAAGCTGAAAAAAGATAATAAAAAAAGCTCGCAGTTTTGCGAGCTTTAAAGATTTTTAGGATGTAGCGAAAAGCGAATTATTTAGTATTCAAGCGCTCTTTAATACGAGCTGCTTTACCAGAACGCTCTCGCAGGTAATACAATTTAGCTCTGCGAACAGCACCACAACGTTTAACTGTGATACTATCTATAACTGGTGAATGTGTCTGGAATACCCGCTCAACACCTTCACCATTAGAAATTTTACGAACAGTAAATGCTGAATGCAAACCGCGGTTACGAATCGCGATAACCACGCCCTCGAATGCCTGCAAACGTCTTTTAGAACCTTCAACCACCCATACCTTAACTTCTACGGTATCACCTGGACGAAATGAAGGAATATTTTGCTTCATTTGCTCTTGTTCAAGCTGTTTAATAATATTGCTCATAATTACTCTCTTACCCTAGGTAAACTGATATATACAAGACAGTGTGATACAATGTCTCAATTAATACGTTGCTGTTCTTCATATTCCTGTTGGAATTCTGCCAACAACATTCTCTGCTCGTCAGTCAGAGCTAGGCTTGTTAGAAGTTCAGGCCTTCTAAGCCAAGTTCGGCCTAGTGACTGTTTTCTTCTCCAACGCTCTATTTCAGCATGGTTGCCCGACAATAAGACTCTCGGAACTTCCATACCTTCTAACACCTCAGGACGGGTATAGTGAGGACAATCAAGTAACCCAGTCATGAAAGAGTCCTCTTCCGCTGATGCATGATGACCTAATACACCAGGAATAAACCGGGAAATTGAATCGATCATGACCATTGCTGGTAATTCTCCTCCACTAAGAACATAATCACCAATTGACCATTCTTCATCAATTTCGGTTTCAATGATCCGTTCATCAATACCTTCATATCGACCACAAACTAAAATAAGCTTTTTATTTGCCGTCAATTGGCAAACACCTTGCTGATTAAGTTTGCGCCCCTGTGGTGAAAGATAAATTACTTTAACATCTTCACCGATCTCAGATTTTGCTGCATGAATGGCATCTCTAAGAGGCTGTACCATCATCAACATACCTGGACCGCCGCCATAAGGGCGATCATCTACAGTGCGGTGCCTGTCGTGAGTATAATCTCGCGGATCCCAACACTGTATATTCAATAGGCCATTTTTAACTGCGCGACCTATCACCCCATACTCGGTTATTGCGCGAAACATTTCTGGAAACAGGCTAATAATCCCAATCCACATCTTGCGTTCCACTCATTCAACCTACAACTGGCGTTTAAAAACCAGGATCCCAATCTACTTCAATTATCTTAGTAGTAAGATCAACGTTTTTGACCACCTGCTCATCAAGAAACGGTATCAACCGTTCTTTAATACCGAATGCATCTTTCAGATTTGCTTTAATTACCAGCACATCATTTGAGCCTGTTTCCATTAAATCCTGAACAAAACCCAAACTATAACCTTTAGTAGTTATGACTTGGCAACCAATCAGATCTTTCCAATAATACTCATTACCTTCAAGTACAGGTAGTTGTGCTGAATCAACGATAATTTCGCAATTAGTCATTGAGTTAGCAGCACTTCTATCATCAATATGCTTTATTTTGATGATAATATCTTGGTTATGATGCTTCCAACCTTCTAATTCCAGTTGTTGCCACTGACCAGAACGTTGAATAAACCAAGGCTGATACTCAAATATATCTTCGGTATATTCGGTGGATGAAAAAACTCTGAGCCAACCACGAATGCCATGCGCAGAGCCTAATTTTCCTAATACAATAGGATTAACAGGGATCTTAAGGCAAACCTCTTTGCTCATCACCACCACCGTAGTAAATTAAGCAGCTTTTTTTGCTTGTTTGATCAGTGTCGAAACACGATCAGAAACTGTTGCACCTAAACCAACCCAATGCTCTACACGATCTAAATCTAAACGCAATTCTTCCGCGTTACCTGATGCGATAGGGTTAAAAAAACCGATACGCTCAATAAAGCGACCATCACGTGCATTACGGCTATCAGTGACAACGATTTGATAAAATGGACGCTTCTTTGCGCCACCACGAGCTAAACGAATTGTTACCATAACATCCTCATTAGTTAACAAAACAACCAGACTCTATCGAGGAATAGAGTCTGGTTGTCATATAAAAAGCCCCAAGATTCTACTCTTTTTAAGATAAAAAGCAATCAAAAGTACGAATTGTTTATTTAATGCTTAGTTGTTAACCGCCAGGGAAACCCGGTGGCATCATACCTTTCATCCCGCGCATCATCTTAGCTAATCCGCCTTTTTTCATTTTCTTCATCATGCGTTGCATATCATCAAACTGCTTTAGTAGCCGGTTAATATCCTGTACCTGTGTGCCAGAACCAGCTGCAATGCGTCTCTTGCGTGATCCTTTAATAATTTCTGGTTTTTGTCGTTCTTTCGTGGTCATCGAACTAATAATCGCTTCCATTCTGACCAACATATTATCATCCATTTGTGATTTAACCGCATCAGGAACTTGGGATATACCTGGCATTTTACTTAGCATACTCGCCATACCACCCATATTGCGCA
This sequence comes from Arsenophonus nasoniae, assembly GCF_004768525.1. Lineage (NCBI taxonomy): Bacteria > Pseudomonadati > Pseudomonadota > Gammaproteobacteria > Enterobacterales > Morganellaceae > Arsenophonus > Arsenophonus nasoniae. The sequence goes on along the minus strand of NZ_CP038613.1, from coordinate 983,492 downwards.
TCTGTTTAAGCTGCTCAAGAAAATCATTTAGATCAAAACTATTCCCTTTTTTAAGTTTATTAGCAAGCTTCTCCGCCTTTTCACGGTCAACTTTGCTTTCTATCTCTTCAATCAGCGATAAGACATCGCCCATACCAAGGATACGAGAAGCAATCCTGTCAGGGTAAAAAGGCTCTAAGCCCTCGATTTTCTCCCCTATTCCCAAAAATTTAATGGGTTTACCGGTAATATGACGGATTGATAATGCGGCACCACCACGAGCATCACCATCAATTTTCGTTAATATGACACCGGTTAACGGCAATGTTTCATTAAAGGACTTAGCGGTATTAGCCGCATCTTGCCCGGTCATTGCATCAACAATAAATAGGGTTTCAATTGGATTAATGGCGCGATGGATCGCCTGAATTTCTTCCATCATGGCTTCATCAACATGTAGACGCCCAGCAGTATCGATGATTAGCACATCATAAAATTTTAATTTTGCATGTTGTAGCGCATTAGTCGCAATCTCAACAGGTTTCTCACTTGAGGTGGATGGAAAAAAATCAATTCCGACCGTTTGAGTGAGTGTTTCTAATTGCTTAATAGCAGCAGGACGATAAATATCAGCAGAAACGACTAAAACTTTTTTCTTCTGTTTTTCTTTTAATAATTTTCCTAATTTAGCCACAGTGGTAGTTTTACCCGCACCTTGCAAGCCAGCCATAAGAATAACGGCGGGCGGTTGTATGGCTAAATTTAAAGCGCTGTTCTCCTCACCCATCGCTTTAGTGAGCTCATTTTGCACAATTTTAACGAATTCTTGGCCTGGTGTTAGACTTTTATTGACATCTTGACCTACTGCACTTTCTTTTACCGATTGAATGAATTCGCGTACGACTGGCAAAGCAACATCAGCTTCTAATAGCGCCATGCGAACTTCACGTAATGTTTCTTTAATATTGTCTTCAGTCAATCTTCCACGGCCACTAATATTGCGCAATGTACGCGAAAGTCTGTCAGTTAAATTATCAAACATGTGCTTAACTCAATTCTGTTAAAGGGATCTGCTGTCAGTTAATTTTTTATTATAACACGATGATAATTCAATCTCTGCATCGAGTTTCATAAGAATAGTGATCAACAGTTGGAGGCAATGCTGGCAAACGCTATACTAACTTACTTACATTTAATAAATTAGCTAATTAATAACATTATGTCAGTATTCGCTATTATCGCCATTAGTTCCTATTTTTTGAGTGTGCTACTCATTATGCCAGGTTTAGCTGGTAAACAACAAATTTACGCCAGGCTGACACTCGTATTAGCGGTTATTGCTCTGGTAAGCCATGGTATCGCATTAAAAACATTGATCTTTGTTAGAGAAGGCCAGAACTTAACCTTGTTAAATTTAGGCTCTACCGTCAGTTTGTTAATCAGTATTATTATGACCATTGTTGCCTTTAATGGCCGCGCCTGGTTCCTATTACCGATCGTTTATAGTTTGTCTATTATCAACTTATTATTAGCAACCATTATGCCTGGTGAGTTTATCACCCACCTAGAAGCAAGTGTGACAACTTTTATTCATATCGGGCTAGCATTATTAGGCTATGCAACCCTGATTATTGCCGCTTTATATGCACTACAATTAGGTTTATTAGATTATCAATTAAAAAATAAAAAATTAATATTTACACCGGATATACCACCATTAATGGTTATTGAGCGTAAAATGTTTCACATTATCCAAGTTGGGGTCATTTTACTAACCCTTACCCTCGGGACAGGAATGATTTTTATGGATAATGTTTTTAATAAAGAAAACATCCATAAAGCTATTTTATCCATTTGTGCTTGGGTAATTTACCTTATTTTGTTATGGGGTCACTTTCATCACGGATGGCGCGGTAGAAGGGTAATCGTTTTTAATCTGATTGGCGCATTCATTTTAACATTGGCTTTTTTTGGTAATCGATTGCTACTTCATGTAGTAACCATTTAATTTTTAGATTAATTTACAATTAACTGATGAACAACATAGGAATTTTACCTTGGAGCAAGTCTCAACCAGTACTTTAATCATCATACTTATTGTCATGATTATTTTATCAGCCTATTTTTCTGCCTCTGAAACAGGAATGATGACACTTAATCGATATCGATTGCGTCATTTAGCCAAACATGGCCATCAAGCTGCTCGCCGCGTTCAATCATTATTGAAACAGCCAGATCGCTTAATCAGTCTTATTTTGATTGGTAATAATCTGATTAATATTTTAGCCTCATCGCTAGCAACCATTGTCGGAATGAGACTTTACGGCGATGTTGGGGTTGCTATTGCTACTGGTATCTTAACTTTTGTGATCCTGGTTTTTGCTGAAGTGTTACCCAAAACCATGGCGGCACTCTATCCAGAAAAAGTGGCTTTCCCTAGTAGTATTCTCCTTAAACCACTACAGAAATTGATGTTACCCGTAGTTTGGTTATTTAACACTATTACCCTAATGTTCATGCATTTCTTTGGTATTAAATCACCCATTATCAGTAGCGATGCGATTAGCAAGGATGAATTGCGTACGATTGTTAATGAATCCAAAAGTAAACTTTCTCGCCGTAATCAGGATATGTTGATCTCAATCTTAGATTTAGAAAAAGTTACCGTCGGCGACATTATGGTTCCTCGCAATGAAATCGTTGGGATTGACGTTAATACCGAATGGAAATCGATTATCCGCCAATTAACACACTCGCCACACGGCCGAATTGTCCTTTACCGAGATACCCTTGATGATATTATCGGTATGTTGCGCGTGCGTGAAGCTTATCGACTGATGGTCGAAAAGAAAGAATTTAACAAGCAAAACTTAATCAGAGCGGCTGATAAGATTTATTTTATTCCAGAGAGTACGCCATTAAATATACAACTAATAAAATTTCAACGTAATAATGAAAAAGTAGGGATTATTGTTGATGAATATGGTGATATTCAAGGACTGGTAACGGTAGAAGATATTCTTGAAGAGATAGTTGGTGATTTTACTACCTCAATGTCGCCCAGTTTAGCCGAGGAAGTTTTACCACAAACCGATGGGTCTGTATTAATTGATGGTACTGCTAATATACGAGAAATCAATAAAGCTTTTGATTGGCACTTACCTGTTGACGGCGCTAGGACTATTAATGGTTTGTTATTAGAAGAGCTGGGTGACATTCCCATGCTAAATACTGAAATCCTGATAGGTAAGTACCGTTTTGAAGTATTAGCTATAAATGGTAACGTGATCAAACAAGTTAGAGCAATGCCGATTGACTTACCCTTTACGACAGGACGAAAATCATCATAGCTATCGTTTTAGCCCCTTTTACTTTTTATACTAGGCTATTTTAGATGATAACTGAGTTAATTTTTCTTTCGATAACATCAGTTCGCTATTTTTATTAACAACAATGCCACTTTCAATCACATTGCGAGCAATTTGCTGCGCTTCAGCTAAAGAGTGCATTTCATAAGTACCACACTGATATTTATTTAACTCAGGTATTTGATTTTGAGACGTAATCTTAAGTACATCTTGCATGGCAATTTTCCAAGCATCAGCAACACATTGCTCATTAGGTTGGCCTAGTAAACTCATATAAAATCCTGTACGACATCCCATCGGTGAGATATCAATAATCTCTATATCGCTACTATTAAGGTGATCACGCATAAAGCCAGCAAATAAATGTTCTAATGTATGGATGCCTTTCTCCGTTAATAATTGTTTGTTTGGTACACAAAAACGTAGATCAAATACTGTGATCGTATCACCATGAGGAGTCTTCATAGTTTTAGCAATACGCACAGCAGGTGCTTTCATCTGGGTATGATCAACCATTACACTATCAAGTAGTGGCATTAATGTCGCCTCCAAAAAATTATTTTTTTTACAAAATAAATGGAACTTCACATCATATTGCAAGTCTTACTTAGGCAAGACGCGAAAATTGTTATCATCCTATTCTCTAAGAGATTTTATTTTGGCCACTTTAAAGTGGCCATTTTCTTTTATTCTCACCCTGCATGTTTCTGCAAGTAGCGCTCAAAACTTATTTTATCTGCTTGTTCAAGTGCTAATTGTTTGCGAACTGAGGCGTGACGAACATCAGTAAATTCATTAGCCGTTATCACTTCATAAGGTTCATTGCTTAATTGCTGATAATATCTTTTGGCTAACTGTAAGCCATATTGACTAATACTTTGTTCAATCATTGGGGATAATATTTGGCCAGAATAAGTAAGCTCTGGATTTTCAAACATTGCTATCAATTGAGAACAAATTTCACGATATCGGGTATTACCGCTAACATCTAACACATCAGCAACTCTAATTAAATCATCAAATAATATCTGCCCTACCTCTTTTAAGGGCCTCATTGATTCACCGCAACCAACACCGATTATTTGTCCAGGTTTACGACCTTCAAGGATTACTCTATTCCAATTCGTTCGACAACAATTCAACTCTTTTTCATCCATCATGGGTGCATCTGCTAACACACACCAGATTAAAAAGAGATCAAGAAAATGGATCTGAGCTTCATCAATACCAATGGCAGTAAATGGGTTAATATCCAAAGCTCTAACTTCAATATATTCGATTCCTCTTTTTAACAGTGCATCGGATGGCGACTCATCACCAATAAGTACTCGTTTGGGGCGAATCGGCGCATATAATTCATTTTCAATTTGTAAAATATTGGTATTCAGCTGCAAATGTTTGCCATCTTTATTGCATATCCCTAATTTTGTAAATTCGGGCGATGGCTGTTTTATCACTTGTTTAAGGCCAGTAATATAAGTCGATAGATCATTAAAGGTAATTTTCAGATCACTTTGGGATTTGTTGGTATATCCCAAATCACTCATTCGTAGCGATGTGGCATAAGGTAGATAGTAGGTTCCTTGAGCTGTCTTCTCAAAGGGAAGATTCCTGGCATTTCCGCGCAAAAAAGAACCACAAATTGCTGGCGACGCACCAAATAAATAGGGGATAACCCAACCAAAACGATAATAATTACGAATGAGTCTAAAATAACCAGCAGAAATTTTATCCTTACCACTTTCGGCATCGTTAATTCCAACCAACGCTTGCCAAAATTCAATCGGTAAAGAAAAATTATAATGAATTCCTGCAATTGTTTGCATTAACGCACCGTAACGATTCTTTAATCCTTCCCGATATAAAGTTTTAAAACGGCCAATATTAGAAACACCATATTGAGCAAGTTTAATGTTATCTTGGCGCTCTATAAAACAAGGCATACTTAAGGGCCACATCAATTCATGATCAAGATGACGGGCTGTATAACGATGTAAATCTCTTAAAAATGCCAGAACGTGTCCAATATTATTATCAACTGGGGTAATCAATTCCAACAAAGCTTCAGCGAAGTCAGTCGTGATCCATGGATGGGTTAACGCTTTCCCTAAACTATCAGGGTGCGGTGATTTAGCTAATTCGCCTGCTGGTGTAATTCTCAATGTTTCACGTTCAATACCTCGACGAAGACCCTGTAAAATATTAGGCCGTGCCTCTAACCATGATAGCGCTTTTGATACATTCGGGATCAAATCGACCTCCCGTTATCCGTTCGTTATTTTTACTTTTAGAAAAGTTACTTTAGCGTAAATAACTAGAATTGTCGCCGTCTAGTTCATCTAGAGCAAATGACTAAAGTAATAGGTTATTTTATTAATAAACATATTTTAATTATAAAACAAAAAACCCTGTCGTTGATTGACAGGGTTTTATTATATGGCGCATCCAGAAGGATTCGAACCTCCGACCGCTCGGTTCGTAGCCGAGTACTCTATCCAGCTGAGCTATGGATGCACTATCAAAATGGCGGTGAGGGAGGGATTCGAACCCTCGATGCAGCTATTAACCGCATACTCCCTTAGCAGGGGAGCGCCTTCAGCCTCTCGGCCACCTCACCATCGAATAGCAACGAGACAATATTGAACCATCTCTCTGTTGCGTGGCGCTCATATTACTTTCCCAGACTTAGAAGTCAAACAATTTTTCCAATCTTTTTACGTTCTTTCGTTCGTTTGCACATTTCACAATCAAGATGAGTAGTTTAACAACGAAATAAAACAATATGGCATTTTATATTCACCAATAAAAAACGTCGAAGTTGGAAGATTAGCAGAAAAAAACAGATCAAAAGTAAGTTCTTATCCTTCAATAAAAGAAACTATTCTAGAGTAGAATAGTTAACCTAAGTATTTCCTTTTTATAAACTTATGATAGCTAATAACTTAATGATTTATTTATAAGCATTTTAAAATGTGTTGGCATCTAACAATTAAAATCCAGTGTTTTATTAATAAATGTAAAAAAATACTAAAAAAAAGACATTTTTTACAATTTATGTAATTGATTTTATAGGATACTAAGCTTGAAAAAATACAGTCATAAAATAGACGGCAATAAGAAACAGCGCTCATTCCATAAATATAATTAACATATACCTAAGAATGAACGCTTTACTAAAAATTACTGATTATTGGGCTGGCTTTTTTCAGCTTGGATCCGTTGATAAATTTCTTCACGGTGAACAGAAACCTCTTTGGGTGCATTAACCCCTATACGTACCTGGTTGCCTTTTACACCCAGCACCGTTACTGTTACCTCATCGCCTATCATGAGCGTTTCACCAACTCGACGAGTCAGAATAAGCATTCTTTGCTCCTTGAAAATTAAAAAGAGTCGGGTCTCTAGGTTTCCCCGCTATTATCCATCACACACCGTGAAAACGTAAAGCAATGATATTCACCTAAAGTATTTAACCTAAAGCAATCATCATACTAATATTGTAGCTAAAAATATAATTTTGTACTTAGGTCATTTAAAAACAATCCGTTAAAGGTTGCATAATTAAGTTATGCAACCTTCATGGTTAACTCAAGTCAAGTGTGAATTAACCCACTCTTCAACTGATGCTAATGCAGCAGGAAGTGCTGTTATATTAGAGCCGCCGGCCTGAGCCATGTCAGGGCGACCACCCCCTTTTCCGCCTACTTGCTGCGCAACAAATGAAATTAAATCACCAGCCTTTATTTTAGCAGTCAAATCATTGGTTACACCAACAATTAGACTGACTTTATCATTACTTATAGTAGAAAGCACAATAATTGCTGATTTTAATTGATTTTTTAAGTCATCAACAATGATACGTAGCTGTTTAGGTTCAGTGTTATTTAATTGAGTAACTAATAAATTTACACCGTTAATTTTTTTAACTTTTTGACTTAAAGAAACGCTTTCTTGCGCTGCTTGTTGCCCTTTTAGTTGATTTAACGACCTTTCTAATAGCTTAACTTTATCTAATGTCGCTTTAATTTTTTCCATTAGACTATCAGCATCACCTTTCATTAATTGGCCAATCTCTGCCAATAACTGAGATTGCAGGTGAAGGTCATCTATAGCAGCTTGACCGGTTATTGCTTCAATCCGACGAATTCCTGCTGCCGTACCCGATTCGCTTTTAATGCGAAATAATCCTATATCGCCTGTCCGATTGGCATGAGTACCACCGCACAACTCAATAGAAAAATCCCCGATACTAAGAACACGTACCTTGGCATCATATTTTTCACCAAAAAGTGCCATCGCGCCTTTTTCTTTTGCCGCATCTAAATCCATTAATGTCGTTATAATAGGGTCATTTTTACGAATTTGACAATTTACGATATCTTCAATTTGGCGTATTTGCTTAGGCGTCATTGCGGCAAAATGAGAAAAATCAAACCGTAAATATTTCTCATTCACTAAAGATCCTTTTTGGCTAACATGCTCTCCCAATACATCACGCAAAGCTGCATGCAACAAATGGGTAGCAGAGTGATTGAGACGAATAGCATTACGACGTTCAATGTCAATTTTTGCTTCAACTGAATTATTTACCGTTATTGAGCCAGTTATCACCTTACCAAGATGTCCAATTGCTTGGGCGTATTTTTGTGTGTCAGACACAGCAAATTGGCCATGGCTATTGCTAAGTATGCCACTATCACCAACCTGACCACCTGACTCAGCATAAAAAGAGGTTTTATCCAGAATAATGATTCCTTCTTCGCCTTGATTTAATACATTGACAGACTTACCATGATGAAAAATAGCTATTACTGTAGCTTGTTGATTGTTATTTTCATAGCCTGAAAAATCACTATGACTATCTACTTTAATGACATCATTATAATCGGTCGCAAAGCCACTCGATTCCCGAGCTCGATATCTTTGCTGCTCCATCGCCGCATTAAAACCTGCCTCGTCGACCTTAATATTACGTTCACGGCAAACATCAGCAGTTAAATCAAATGGGAAACCATAAGTATCATAGAGGCGAAATGCGATTTCACCCGCTAAAGTATCCCCTTGTAATTGCGCTAATTCATCATCTAATAGTTGCAGTCCACGCGCTAAAGTACGAGCAAACTGTTCCTCTTCATTCTTCAATGTTTTTTCAATTGTTGCTTGGTGAGATTTTAGTTCATCAGCTGTGTCACCCATTACCTGAATCAATGGTGCAACTAATTTATAGAAAAAGGTCTCTTTCGCTCCTAACATATATCCATGACGAACCGCTCGACGAATAATCCGACGCAATACATAACCACGTCCTTCATTAGCAGGAAATACACCATCACCAATAAGAAAAGCACTTGATCGAATATGATCAGCGATGACGCGTAATGATTTATTATTCAGATCCGATAAAGCGACCGCTTTAGCAATAGAAGCAATTAATTGACGAAATAAATCAATTTCATAATTTGAGTTAACATGTTGTAATACAGCAGCAATACGTTCAAGCCCCATACCGGTATCAACAGAAGGCGTTGGAAGTGCCTTTAAACTGCCATCAGACTGGCGGTTAAATTGCATGAAAACAATATTCCAGATTTCAATATAGCGATCACCATCCTCTTCAGGTGAACCTGGCGGTCCGCCTAAAATATGTTCACCATGATCATAAAAGATTTCTGTGCAAGGACCGCAAGGACCGGTATCGCCCATTTGCCAGAAGTTGTCAGAAGCATAAGGAGCACCTTTATTATCACCTATCCGAATAATACGTTCGATAGGAATACCAATTTCTTGCTGCCAAATCTTATAAGCTGCCTCATCAGTGTGATAAACGGTAACCCAAAGCCGCTCTTTTGGTAAATTAAACCACTGCTCACTTGTCAGTAGTTCCCAGGCATATTTTATTGCATCCTGTTTAAAATAGTCACCAAAGCTAAAATTACCTAACATTTCAAAAAAAGTATGATGGCGGGCAGTATAACCAACATTCTCTAAATCATTATGTTTGCCTCCTGCACGCACACAACGTTGCGCAGTTGTTGCTCGAGAATACGCTCTTTTATCCAATCCCAAAAATACATCTTTAAATTGGTTCATGCCTGCATTAGTAAACAATAATGTCGGGTCATTATTTGGTACTAATGAACTACTAGGTACAATTTCGTGCCCTTTAGTATGAAAAAAGTCGAGAAACGCTTGACGGATCTCAGCGGTGCTTTTACTACTCATAATTATCCTGAAATCAAGCTGGAAAAACAGATTTATGACTTGATGTGATAAACGCTTTTTTATCATCAACCAAGTTACCGGCGGCGTTTTTACCTAGCAAACCTGAGAAATCCTTAAATTGTTTTATGACTAAATCGGTGACAAGGATCTACTAACTGATGTGTATTAATACATCGCTCAAATGTCCAGGTTTTATAGGTACACCTTTCCCTAAATATATCGTTTTCTAACTAACACAACAACGACTAGTCTGGTTAGTTTAACACAAAAAGATTTAATTATTATGCAGTGAAACTAACACTACATTAACATTATTTCATTATATTTATTTTCCTATTATAGGAACAAAGCTGTTAAATTTTGTCTCCATCTACCTTTAGTAAAACAACTATCAATAGATAACCCCAGTGGCTAATTTCACTTAGTTTAAATTACTTATAAGCTATGAGTTATTAACTAAATAGAAGATTGAGAAAAACGATAGCGTAAGTCTAACACAAGTTAATCAAAAACTGCGCCTATATATATTAAGCCAATAATAACAATTTACTATATATAACAAAACAAAGCACTTTTTGTAAAAAATGAACTAATCATATTCATTAATTGCTAATAATATTGTAAATCCTGTGGCTATTTTATTAAAGTGTATTTCAAATCATAATTTAATCTAACTTATATTAATAACTAATTTATAATAAGCAAAAGGCTATATCCAAATCGAATATAGCCCATAGATTTAATCAATTTTATTTATTAAGTTAAAATTCTTCTGGTAATGAAGTTTCCTCTACCGCTTCTGTTACAAAATCAGAAGCAGCACTACTAAATTCACCAGCATGATTAAGCAGCATAGCACGTAATTTTTTATCTAATTCAGTGTAAATTTGCGGGCGTTCTTTCAAATAGACTGTCGCATTTGCTTTGCCTTGACCTATCTTCTCACCATTATAGCTGTACCAAGCGCCCGCTTTTTCAATCAATTTATATTTCACACCTAGATCGATAAGTTCACTATAGATGTTAATACCCTCTCCGTACAGGATTTGAAATTCTGCTTGTTTAAAAGGAGCCGCAACCTTATTTTTTACTACTTTAACGCGCGTTTCGCTACCAATAACTTCTTCACCATTTTTGACGGAACCAATACGTCGGATATCAAGGCGCACTGAAGCATAAAATTTTAACGCATTTCCACCGGTTGTTGTTTCAGGATTGCCAAACATAACGCCAATTTTCATTCGGATTTGATTAATAAAAATTAATAGCGTATTAGAATTTTTTAAATTTCCAGCTAACTTACGCATCGCTTGACTCATCATACGAGCAGCTAATCCCATATGTGAATCACCAATTTCACCTTCAATTTCAGCTTTTGGTGTTAAAGCCGCTACAGAATCAACAATAATAACATCTACCGCCCCAGACCGTGTTAAAGCATCACAAATCTCCAATGCTTGTTCACCTGTATCTGGCTGTGAGCAAAGTAAATTATCAATATCAACACCAAGTTTTTTGGCATAAATAGGATCTAAAGCGTGTTCTGCGTCAATAAAAGCACAAGTTTTACCTTCACGTTGAGCTGCAGCAATAACCTGTAATGTTAACGTCGTCTTACCGGAAGATTCTGGGCCATAAATTTCAACAATACGACCTAATGGCAAGCCTCCCGCACCTAAGGCAACATCAAGAGATAATGAACCGGTAGAGATAGTTTCTACATCCATAGAACGATCTTCACCTAAGCGCATAATTGATCCTTTACCAAATTGCTTTTCAATTTGACCCAATGCGGCAGCAAGTGCTTTCTGTTTGTTTTCATCAATAGCCATTGTTTAACTCCCCCGAGCAATGAAGTGAAGAATAATACTTCACTGCAGATAAGACGATTAGATATCGGTTGTTGATAATTATACTGTATAACCATCCAGTATCAAGTTAATTTTTAATTATTTCTTTCATTAATGTGGTCAGAGAAAATATCACAGCTTGGCGTCGGATCTGAATACGATCGCCTTTAAACAAGCAACAACGGGTTACCACCCTAGCGATAGAAAACGTCTTGCTAGCAAAACCAAACCAAACCGTACCAACCGGTTTCACCTCAGTACCGCCATCAGGGCCGGCAATACCGCTAACTGAAACCGCAAAATCAGCATTCGCTCGAACTAACGCTCTTTCTGCCATCTCTATGACAACTTGTTCACTAACAGCACCATATTTATGCAAGGTGTGTTGACTCACACCTAGCATATCATGCTTAGCTTCATTGCTATAAGTAACAAAACCTCGCTGAAAATAGGCAGAACTACCTGAAATATCAGTAATGACCTTAGCAATCCATCCGCCTGTACATGACTCTGCACAGGTTATTGTTTTACCCTGTTTCTTTAAGCTATTAGCCAGATTATTACTTAATTCGTAGAGCAACTGCTCACTATTCATTTTAGCCATTTTCCTTTTTCATACATCTTGCGATAAAGATACCAAATCCACAGGCTTCCGATTGCTATCGCAAAGGTTGTACCAAACACTATTCCTACAGTAATAATAGAAATACCTGCTTTGAGCGCTAATGAATAAAACCCTAAGATAAATAGCATGGTACTATTTTCACTTAAATTCTGGATAGCGACAGCATTACCCGCACCAATCGTCTGTTTACCTTTTTCTTGTAGCAGAGCATTAAGCGGAACAATAAATAAACCACCTAGGAGACCTAATATAATGAGGATTAAATAAGTAGATAAAAGATGTTGCTGCATTGACAAAATAATAATTATCACACCAATAAAGATCCCTACCGGCATACACCGACTAACTTTATTGAGGGTAATGACGTGTGCAGCCAATCCGGCACCAATGATGATACCAATTGCTACTACGCCATTAAGCAATGTGGGTGTAGTGTGATCGGTAATATTAAGTGCTATTGGCACCCAGAGCACTAATAAAAAACGTAGTGTTACACCGGCACCCCAAAAAAGACTGGTACCAATTAAAGAAAATCGTCCTTCATTATCACGCCAAAGAGTTTTAAATAGACAGATAAAATTGAAAATTAACTGGCGAAAAACCCACTTCTGTTTACTTTTAGCCGGCATTAATCGAGGAATATATAAATTAATTACCACAGCTGTTGCATAAAACAGTACACACATTGCTAAAGCAAATAACAGATTAATATCGGAAAAAAACCCGCCCGCGATAGAACCAAATAAAATAGCCGCTATCGTCGAAGCTTCAATCAAACCATTCGCCTTAACTAAATTATTGCTCGTCGTGATCTCACCTAAAATACCATATTTTGCTGGTGAGTAAGCTGCGGCTCCAATGCCAACTAAACCATAGCAGAGAAAAGGATCTAATCCTAACAGAATGCTGATCGCCCCAATCAACTTACTAATATTAGCCAATAACATGACTCGACCTTTAGCAAAACAATCGGCTATTTGCCCCACAAAAGGTGCTAATATGATATAAGTAAAAACAAACACCACTTGTAAGATAGGTTGAGTCCAATCGGGATAAAGCGCAGCTTTGAGTTGCGCTAAAATAACAAATAATAGGGCATTATCAACAAAAGCAGAAAAAAATTGAGATAAAAGCAGCGCTTTCATCCCTCTTGTTAATAGCGGCGACGATATTACCGAATCATTCATCAAGATTCCTCTTGCGCGATTTTTTTTAACGCCACAAAATCAGGTTTTCCACTGCCAAGTACAGGAAATATTTTTAGGTAGCGAATATCTCTGGGTACCGCTAACTCAGGTAATCCTTTTTCTTTTGCCGCCGCCAATAATTGACGACGATCTAATGTGTTATCGGTGGTATATAAGATCAGGCTTTCGCCTTTATTATTGGTGGTTTTGATCACGACGCCATGCTGAGCATGAGGTGATATACTGCCAACCAGATGCTCGACGGTTTCTAGTGAAACCATTTCGCCCGCTAGTTTTGCAAAACGTTTTGCCCTACCGCGAATGACTCAATAATCGTCATTATCAAATTCAACAATATTACCGGTATCATACCATCCCTTCTCATTCTCTCCTTGGCTATTTTCTGCATGAGGCAACTCTAAACGATTGGGATCTTCAACGCGTAAATAGCCTTTCATGACATTTGGGCCACGTAACTGTAAACGGCCGGCTTGCTTAATACCTGGTACCGGCAGTAGTCTGGTTTCTATACCAGGTAAAATTTGACCAACAGTATCAACTTTAGCTGCCATCGGAACATTAATGGATACAATAGGGGCACATTCGGTTACACCATAACCTTCAAGTATTCGGATACCGAATTTGTCGAACCAAATTTTTTTTGTGCTTTCAATAAGTTTTTCAGCTCCAGCAACAACATAACGCACGCGCGCAAAATCGTAAGGATGGGCAAAACGGGCATAATGTGCCAGGAAAGTAGGAGTAGCGAAAAGTACCGTGCAATTTTTTTCATAGACCAACTCTGGGATCACCCGATAATGCAGTGGACTAGGATAAAGCAATACACGACTACCAGAAAAAATAGGAATAAATAAACCTACCGTCAGTCCAAAAGCATGGAAAAGAGGTAAAGCAGACATAAATCGATCTTTAGGCGTAAAATCAGCCACTGTTTTCACTTGCTCTACATTAGCTAATAAACTGGTATGGCTATGTACTACCCCTTTAGGCGTTCCTTCCGAGCCTGAGATAAAAAGGATCAATGCCGCATCATCCGGTTTTGCTGGTATAAGCGCTTTTTTGGGCAAGAGTAAGTAATAGAGGATCCATTTTTTATCTTGCCAGGTCAGGGAGTCTTGCAGATCTTCTAAATAAATCCAATTAACTTCAGTAACCTGTTCAGGCAAATGTGACAACTTACCTTTTTCAATAAACTGACGAGAACTAAAAATAGTCTTAATTGATGCCGCTTTGATAGCATTTTTTACTCCATTGCTCCCAGCAGTATAATTCATCATGGCAGGGATCCGGCCACGCAATATTGATCCAAAAATTGTCGCCGCCGTCATTGTTGCATTTGGTAAAAGTAAGCCGATATGTTCATGCTGTTTGGTATAACGTTCAATAATACGCCCAACCGCTAAGATTTTCTTGAGAAAACTTTGATAACTGTCTTCTTTAAAACTAATATCTTCGATACAAGCAGTAAAACGGCCAAAACGTTTCATCGCATCCAAATAAGCTTCGATCAATGTTTGCTGGGGACGATTATGTAACCGAGCTTCCTTCATAATCTTATAAAGTTGTGCTCCCGCCAGCCGACGACGCTCTGCTACTCGTTTCGCCTCAGGCATGGTGATTTTTGTTGCTGGTAAAATCGTTAGTGTCATTTTAGGGAAATATTTGAGCTTAAAAATCCCTTTTAACCGACTGAAATAACTCAATTCAGGTCCATCAATTCTAATAGGAACAATTTTAGCTTCAGTTTTTGCCGCCACAAACGCAGCGCCATCATAAATTTTCATCAACGAACCATGAACGCTAATTCTTCCTTCAGGAAAAATGACGATTGGGCGCCCTTTTTCTATTTCTCTAACTAAAGTTCGAATGGCCATCGGATTAGCAGGATCAAGCGGAACAACATCGGCATAGGGTTTTAATAATTTAATAAAGCGTGGTGTGCCGATAGATGAATAAACAGCAAAAAGAGGGCGAATAGGTAAGAAGAGAGCGAGCAGGATCCCATCTAGAAAAGAGACATGATTAGGTGTTATTAAACATCGCTCATATTTTTTAAGTTTTATTTCACCAACCACTGTCACACGGAAAAAAAACTGGAATATTGCGCGCAATAGTTTTATCAGCATATCTCTTTCCTTACTCCTTAATGTTATTGATCATTTTAGAGTACATCTATCACCAAAGATGCCTTACATAGCAAAATTGAGATCATACAAAGTATTTTTTATCGTTTTGCAAAAAGCAGTCTATTTGGTGAACAATTTTTGTCGTAGGCAAAGCGGCATCAATAATGTAATCAGCGGTATCTAAATAGTAGCTTTCTCTTTCTTGCATGACTTCAACTATTTCTTCTGCTAAAGGTTTACCTGTTAATGTTGGTCGTTGCGAAGTTTCAGGATCAGCAGACAAACGGTTAATTAATACTTCTGATGGCACTTGTAAATAAATAATACAGCCATTTTTTTTCATAAAATCACGATTTTCTTTCAGTAAAATAATCCCGCCACCCGTTGATATCACTGAATTTGGCTGTTGTATTGATCGCAATATCCGGGATTCCAAATCACGAAAGCGAGGCCAACCATCTCGTTCAACTATCTCGGCAATACTTATTTTAGCATTCTGTTTAACTAACGAATCGGTATCAAAAAAATGACACATTCTAGATTCAGCTAACGTTTTTCCTACTGTTGTCTTCCCTGCACCTCTTGGTCCAATAAGATAAAGCATGTCAAGTTGTCCTAATCGATAATTTATTTAATTAGTCAGAATATATATGTCAGCTTACAAGCACGATTTAAAATTTACAAAAGTAAAAATCCTAAATTAACACGATTAAAATAAAGCCACACAACAACAGTGTGGCTTAAAAAATCGTGAAGTAATAACTCAAGAACGCATTAAATTATCGCCATAACCAATCCATTTATAGGTTGTTAATGCATCTAATCCCATTGGGCCTCGTGCATGGAGTTTTTGCGTACTTACCGCAACCTCCGCACCTAAACCAAATTGTCCACCATCAGTAAATCTTGTACTGGCATTAACATAAACCGCCGCAGAATCGACACACTGAACAAAATAATCAGCTTGTTGAATTGATTGGGTCAAAATAGCATCAGAATGGGCCGTTCCATAATCCCGGATATGGTTAATCGCGGCATCAATATCATTGACGATTTCAACGTTAACATCAAGCGATAACCATTCATCACGGTAATTCTCTTCCATCACTTCAACAACACTTGCCGGGCTCGATTTTAAATAGGACATTGCATGCCGACTGGCATGAAGTGTCACATTTTGCTCAGCCATTTTCTCAGCCAGAAGCGGTAGAAATGTAGCCGCAATATTTTTATGAACTAATAAAGTTTCTAATGAATTACAGGCACTTGGACGCTGCACCTTAGCATTCACAATGATGGGAAGTGCTTTGTCAAAATCAATATATTGATCGACGTAAATATGACAGACACCAATGCCGCCAGTAATCACTGGAATAGTTGATTGTTCACGGCATAGCTTATGTAATCCTGCACCACCACGCGGGATCAACATATCTACATAACGATCCATTTTCAGTAATTGTGTCACTAATTTTCTATCTGGATCGTCAATAGACTGAACCGCTGCCTGCGGAATAGCATTTTGTTGCAACGCTTGCTGAATAACTTTAACAATTGCTTGATTAGTCTGTGAGGTTTCTTTCCCACCACGTAAAATGACCGCATTACCTGTTTTCAAACATAACGAGGCAACATCGATCGTTACATTCGGCCGCGCTTCATAAATGACGCCAATCACGCCCAATGGGACACATCGCCGTTGTATATTTAAACCATTTTCTAATAAACTGCCATCGAGTATACGTCCAACTGGATCAGCTAATTGACATACCTTTCTTACATCATTTGCAATGGCATCTAATCGCTCGACAGTTAGCAATAGTCTGTCTTGCATAGCAGCATTCATATGGTTAACTTTTGCTGACACCATATCCTGAGCATTAGCGGCTAAAATTACATCGCTTTGTTGTTGCAGGCAATCTGCGATACCCATTAAGACATGATTTTTCTGTTTTGTGTTTAACCCTGCCAGGTACCATGAAGCTTTTTTAGCTGCTTTGCCTATTTCTTCCAACATCATTTACTCACTATCATATCGTCACGGTGAACGGCAACAGCACCATATTCATAACCCAAAATTTGATTAATTTCTTGCGAATGATGCCCTGCGATTAAGCGTAAAGCATCGCTATTATAATGAGTCACACCATGAGCTAAGTCGTTACCTAATAAATTAAGAATACGCACAACATCGCCGCGCGAAAAATTACCACTAATTTTCTTTATTCCTTTTGGTAATAATGAGCCGCCTTTTTGTTGGATAGCTAAAGCAGCTCCCTCATCAACAACAATTTCACCCGCCAAAGGTGCCCCAAAAATCCACCGTTTTCGATTTTCCATTGGCGTTTTTAAACAATGAAATTTTGTTCCTACCTGTTGACCTTCGAGCACATTTGCAATCACATTAGGCTTATCGCCGGCGGCAATAATGACTTCTATTCCCGCTCGACCAGCTATTCCTGCGGCTTGTAACTTTGTTGTCATTCCACCAGTGCCTAAACCGCTCACACTATCACCTGCAATGCATCTTAGTTCGTCATTAATATCATGAACTTCAGTGATCAATTGTGCATTTGGATTATGCCGAGGGTCTGCTGTATATAGTCCGTCAATATCCGTTAATAATAGTAACTTATCCGCATCAGCTAAAATTGCAACCAATGCCGATAAATTATCATTATCACCGACTTTAATTTCGGCCGTCGCAACGGCATCATTTTCATTGATAACCGGAATAATGCGGTTATCCAGTAACGCTTGTAATGTATCCCGTGCATTTAAAAAACGTTCTCGATCTTCAATGTCCGCCCGGGTTAATAACATCTGACCAATATGAATATCATAAATTGAAAACAATCGTTCCCAAAGCTGGATCAAATGACTTTGCCCAACCGCCGCGAGCAATTGTTTTGAGGCAATTGTCTCAGGTAATGTTGGATAACCTAAATGGGCTCGACCTGCAGTAATGGCGCCCGAGGTGACAATGACAATCTGGTGACCTTTTTCATATTGCAGTGCACATTGGCGCACTAATTCAACAATACGTGCCTGATTTAGACAAAGCGATCCACCTGTTAATACACTTGTACCTAGTTTTATCACCAAAGTTTGGCTGTTGTTTATCATGCTTCTGCTATTAACTCTCTATAACAATAAAAATTTAGTCATCAGTTTTATCAAGTAAGAAACGTTATGCCAACCGACATAACGCAATTTTAATGAAAAGTTGATTTTACAATAGCCGCAAACAATACAAACTATAAATTAATTGCAACCATTTTCGGGCAAGGGGTTAAAGTTAATTCCAATGTATTAAGTGAATCACTTAAACGTTTATGGAATTCTTGTAATGTATCTTCAAGCGACTTGATAATATTTGATTTATTAATTTCGATATGCTGCCAATTACCGGCTTTATCAAACATACCTAATTTATAATGATATACAAATCCGTTAAGTTCTCCTCTTAATTCCAACCACCACCCCCAAAATTCACGCTTTTCTGGAGCTGTTTTTGCATTAACACAAATAGCAAGACAGTCGAAAAAAAAGAGATCATCCTGACATAGAGATTCACGGAGATAAGGTCCTAACCTGGTAAAATGCTTCAATAATTTACTTTTAGAATAATTTGAAGTTAAAGCCATAATAAGGATCTCCTTGTTGTTAAGCTACCTTTTTAGCAAATAAGGAAAAATAATCAAGTAATCACAATAATTAATCAATTTTGCTTTTCAGCCAACTTACTACTGCAGAAAGTGACTGATGAAAATTTTGATATAACGGCTTGGCTGGTAAGGTTAATAACTTACCGTCAATCGAGGAGCGCACGATAAGCAATGCGTCTTCCTTAGGGCTGAAAACATCATTTTGCCAATTAACAACCATAAATGGTACAGGACAACGACGCCCCAATAATCCCTGCTTTTTTAATGAGTAACAACTAAGTTCTGAACGTAAAACTGCTTCATCTACCTGATAGAAACCTAGTCGACTGGCAAAGATATCAATATTCATTACCGGTATTTGATCCTGATATCTTTGCTCATTAAATAAGCTATGAACAATTGGCCCCAAAACTGCAACACCTTTTAAGCATTTGGGCTCTAAATAAGCTAAACGAAGGGCAATATTGGCGCCAAAACGCAAACCAATTACCCCTATTCGAGTATGATCGATCCAGGGAATATTAGCCAATTGATTAAGTACCTGCTGATGCAGCGCACTAGTATCCTGAGAAAGTTTATATTTAATAGAATAGCCAATTGATGGCATATCCAGGGTTAACATAGCAAAACCTTGCGGCGCTAAATATTGGCTGAAAAGGCGGTAATAATCTAGCTGCAAACTATCTAATGTGCCGCAAACTAAAATCGTAGGATACGGGCCTTGGTTGGTATCCGGCAAATGTAAAAAACCAATTAGCTCTTTTTTACCATCCTCTATTTTGAAAGAAATTTTTTTCAGTCGAAAATCGGTCAATTGCGCAGCATTTTCATAAGCTTTATTCGCTAATAATACCGCTTGTTCAGCAAGATGATCTCCTTTAAGATGAGGATAAGCGGCAATACTATATAAATTAGCGGCCCGTAACCAAGCCTGGCTAGCTGCTATTTTTGTAGGTAACTCAAGCGCTTTTTTCTGCCAGGCCATTGCCTGCTGTGACCATTCATAAGCCCAATTTCCTGGCTGATAACCAATTACGGTATCAAGTAAATCTTCACAGCTACGGACACGATTATTTGCCGCTATTCGACTTAATACCGCTTCAATTTCTAATCCATCGTTGCCACGCCAAATCCAGATTAACCGGTTAATCATACGATACCAGCTAACATAACTCGTCCCTTCGAATGTTGAACTATACTTCAATAAGTGGGTTTTAGGCACACTATAAGTCACCAGAACAGAGGTCTCAGTTTGTTTCAGTTTTGATTTAGGCTTAAACAGCTTTTCTGACAAATTTTTTTCACTCATATCGACCTTATTCGGTTAAAAAATTCAGCAATAAAAAAGGAATGCGATTAGCATCCCCTATATCATATACTTTATTTAGTGATTAAAGCGAAATAAATAAAACAATTATTATTGTTCACAAAGTGGCTTAATAAAAATCTCTTTTTCCATGTCCCAAGGCTGTTCTATCCAGGTATTTTGCGGTATATCAATAACATAATTATCAACCAATGGACGCCCGGCAGGTTTAGCAAAAATAGTCACAAAATAGCCTTTGGGATACATATCCCTGATAGCTTGTGCTGTTCCGCCTGTATCGACCAAATCGTCAACAACAATATAACCCTCACCATCACCTTCTACTCGCTTAATAACTTTGAGTTCTCTTTGGTTATTATGGTCGTAACTTGAAATACAGACAGTATCAACATGGCGTAAACCTAATTCACGAGCAAGAATAGCACTTGGAACAAGCCCACCGCGGCTAACAGCAATAATGCCTCTCCATTGCTTGGCAGGTAATAAGCGTTGTGCCAAAGTACGGGCATGCTTTTGCAACATATCCCATGTTACGATGTATTTTTCACTCATAAAATTTTGATCCCAATAACTAGAGACTATTTTAGCAAAGTACATTAGTGGAAAAAATATTGCGCGAGATTATAGTGATTTGTCATAACAAAAACCAGAAATTAATTAATATTATCACAATTAACTAAAGGAATAGACGCCAGAAGATGATATTCTGAATTAATAAAATAAATAATATTTTCCATGACTGTAGAATTAATTAGCAATCTTAATAATAGGGTAGTAAAAGGAGAGATAACGTGTCTGAGCTTTCACAACTTTCACCACAGCCACTTTGGGATATTTTTGCACAAATTTGTGCAATTCCTCATCCATCTGGACATGAAGAAGCACTCGCTGCTTATATTATGCAATGGGCAGAGAGAAAAAAACTTAACGTGGAACGCGATAAAGTCGGTAATATTCTTATTCGCAAACCGGCAACCGCGGGCATGGAAAATCTCCTACCTGTTGTTCTTCAAGCCCATTTGGATATGGTGCCACAAAAAAACGGTGATACTCAGCACGATTTTATTCAGGATCCTATCCGTCCTTACGTTGATAATGAGTGGGTAAAAGCGCAAGGCACCACCTTAGGTGCAGATAATGGTATCGGTATGGCTTCCGCTTTGGCTGTACTGGATGATGAAAATATTAAACATGGACCATTAGAAGTTTTACTTACCATGACAGAAGAAACCGGTATGGTTGGTGCTTTTGGCCTACAGCCAAATTGGTTACAAGCGGATATTCTGATCAATACCGATTCGGAACAAGAAGGCGAGATCTACATGGGTTGCGCAGGCGGCGTTGATTTTACCACCACCTTTACATTGGCAAGAGAAGCAATTCCAGCTAATCATAAAGTGTACAAAATAACACTTAAAGGATTAACCGGTGGCCATTCGGGGGGGGATATTCATTTAGGATTAGCCAATGCGAATAAACTATTAGCACGTTTTCTAACAGGGCATGGGAGTGAATTACAATTAAGGCTTATTCACATTCAAGGTGGCAGTTTACGTAATGCAATACCACGTGAGAGTGAAGCAATTGTTGTAGTCCCTATCTCAATAGCCGCTAATTTAGAGACCAGCAAAAATCACTATCTAACACTCCTAAAAACTGAGTTTGCCGCGATCGAAAAAAATTTAGTCATTACCCTTGATGAGACAAGTACAGAATTATTAACGCTAACTGCGGATTGCCAATCACGTCTCTTAAATTTTCTCAATGCTGCGCCAAACGGTGTTATTAGGATGAGCGACGAAATAAAAGATGTTGTTGAAACTTCACTTAATACCGGTGTTATTAATATGGATGAAAAAAAGGCCGAAATTACTTTTTTAATTCGTTCATTAATTGAAACAGGCAAAGATTATGTCGTTAACATGTTGACATCAATATCGATGCTAGCCGGTGCAGAATTTGAATATAAAGGCAGCTATCCTGGCTGGAAACCTGATCTGAAATCCCCCGTCATGGCAATTGTTAGCAACACCTATCAGCAACTATTTGGCAAAGCTCCAAAAATCATGGTCATCCATGCTGGTTTAGAATGTGGGCTATTTAAAAAACCTTATCCGCAGATGGATATGGTCTCCATTGGACCAACAATATATGGCGCTCATTCACCCGATGAACGCGCCAATATAAAAAGTGTGGCGAAATATTGGCAGTTGTTAACATCAGTACTCAAATCAATACCTGAAAAAAGTTAACAATCCTAGCAGGCTAATCTAGCCTGCTTTTTCACCAATTCAGTATTAACTGCTTTTCTAATTGGGGATTTTGTAAAGTGACATGCAATCCAACTAATCTAACACCACGATCCGCTCGTCTTTGTTGCCAAATTTGTTGCGCTATTTGGATAAGATCCCCTTTACTTAAAATGGGATAACTATGCTCTTGAGTCGTTAATTGAAAATCGGCAAATTTCATCTTCACCCCTTGACTGGCAATGCTAAGTTCTGGTTTAATTTTTGCTAATCGGCTCTCAAGCTCTGGATAGAGTCGTTCAATGATTTTCATACAGTCATCCCATTGATAAATATCCTTAGCAACAGTACGCTCTACCCCAACTGATTTGCGTAAACGCTCACTATTGATCCTACGCGGATCTACGCCATGACTAAGATCCCATAAAATTTGACCAAACTTACCTAATTCTTTCACGAGTGTAATCAAATCAAATTGTTGTATATCACCGCAGGTTTCTAACCCCATTTTTTGCAACCGTTGGGCCGTAACTTTACCCACTCCAGGAATTTTTCTTAAGGACAATGGATAAATAAAATTGGTCACTTGCTCAGGCGTAATAACATATTGCCCATTGGGTTTATTTATATCTGAAGCAATCTTAGCAAGAAATTTGACCGGTGCGATACCCGCTGATGCCGTAAGCGATAATTGATTAAAAATCCGCTGTCTAATTGCATTAGCTATCAAGGTGGCCGAACCGTAATAATGAGAACTATTTGTCACATCAAGATAAGCTTCATCTAAAGAAACAGGCTCAACTAATTGGGTAAATTCGAGCAAAATTTGCCGTATCTGCCAAGATATTTCTTTATATAAGGACATGCGACCAGGAATGATTTTCAATTGAGGACAACGTTTAAGTGCCAAAGCGGTAGACATTGCACTATGCACGCCATAACGTCGAGCCAAATAGTTGGCTGTACTAACTACCCCACGCCGATCAGCTCTACCTCCGATCGCTAGAGGAATAGTGCGTAAAGAAGGATTGTCACGCATCTCTATGGCTGCATAAAAGCAATCCATATCAATATGGATAATTTTGCGCACACCCTCTCCTAATGACACTGTTTAAATAAACAGTGTAATGCTGATTTTATCAATGGTAAACAAAAAATTTAATTAAAATAACAACTCAATAATAGGATTATGGCCATAAAATACTTAATTAGAATAGCGTATTATCTTTTATTAGATTTAATAAATTTTCTTATCAGAAAGAAAGATAACCGGTTTGAGATAATTGATAAGGATTGCCTGCTGCATATTTTAATATAGCATTTTTAGTATTAATACTAATTGTTAATAGCGTTTGCCAACGCTCTGTATCCGGTTGAGAACTGTCAGGTAGAAAACAAATTGGTGATTGCTCACCCTCGGGCCCACACATTGCAGCCGCGCGCGCCATGATGCTTTTATTTTTCATATGACTAGATACGCTTTTTAGATGTTCATAACGTTTATAAGTCGTATCATCGGTAGTACCTTCCCCCGAAACCAATTCCGACGCTAGAAAATGATTAGTATGAAGTAACCAATTATTTTGTTGTGGGTAAACAATCGCTGATCGAAATGGACTTAACTCAATACTTACTGCTCGGCATCGTGCTGCGTGATGGCAAAATACACTTAATACTGATGATGCACTTACTTGCGCAGAAAATGCTAAAGCGATAGCCTCTTCTATGGTTGTTGCTTCTTCTAATATTCGGCGAGCTACTGCATGTACAGGCACACCACCAGAATCATTGTCACTTGTATGATATAGGATATTAAAATGTAAACCCAAACCAGCACTGTTAACACCAATTTTACCTAACATACCAAATTCAGTAAAAAACTTAAATTGCATCCCTTTTCTATTCTGTAATTGCATCATCAACCCATTAGGCGCTAAAACATCATGCCAATCCCAGGTTTGCATGGTTTGTGGCATATTAATATCAGGAGCTACATAAATTGCGGTAGAGCATTCACTCGCATAGGATGTTGACTTTGTTGATAAAATTTCAGTTCGTGCATTTAAACTTGCTAGAGACCAAATCGGAACATTAGCTCCCATAGCTGTTGCTTCAATTTCACTTGCCAAATCCGGACACCAATATTCCAGAGCAGCCAAACTATTTTCTCCAATTCTCTTCGCCTGATCGCCAGTTATACCAATACGAGAAAAAAAATCTAAATAAAGCATCACCGTCTGTTTTATTTGCGGCGCCCAATATTCACCAATCTGTTTTCCTCGACAAAAAGGATCTTTTACTGTGTTATTAAACGTATAAACTTTCATGATTAATAGCCTTTTTAATTAAAAAAATAATTTAAATAATAGCGGTTACTATTATTCCTTAATTTAAAAAATTAATAATACTATTTTACTGTTATCTATAAACCAATAAGTCCATTTAAAACATTATAATTCTAATATTCTATTTTATATTAAGCCATAGCTATTTTCATTATTAATAAAATTAAATAAATTTAAATTAAAATTAGTAGAATATAAAAAGAAAAGTTTTTTGCAATTCATTAATAATAACTTTATTAAAGAATAAATTATAATTATAATCTTTAATTGTTTTTATAAACAAGAAGAAAAAAATATTACAATAAATATGATATATAACATATAAAAATTAAGCTAGTCTCATATAATCTAACGATAAAATAATTTTATTCATTTCATTTTTTCTATTTTATGATAATATTATAAATAATTTCATTTAATCTATAAATTCTATTGCAACAACTTATGATTAAAAAAGATAAAATACTCTAAAATAATATATATTATTCTACCTAACTCTAGAAAAAAACATTTACACAGGAAATAATTTTCGCTTTTATAATTAATGAATAATTTTATAAATAACATAATGCCAAGTTATATTTTTATATTTACGATAAAAAATAATAAAAATTTGCTATATTAATTTATATTTAATCTACTGCTTTATATAATAAAATTAATTCATAATATTTTCATACACACAACTTATGGAGAAGATAATGCATAAAAGTATCACCGCAGTACTGCTTTTGCTTTGTTCAGTGACTGCCTTAGCAAATTCACCAAAAATCGTTGCCCATCGTGGAGGAACTGCCGATGCACCAGAAAACACCATTTATGCCATCGACCAGGCACTAAAAAATGGCGCAGATAAAATATGGATCACCGTTGTAATGGTCAACAAATTCTGTAGAAGATCTAAGCGGCATTTTTTAGTTCATGATATTTTTGATGTGGCGTTAAATAACCAATCGTTGAATAGCGTCGATAATAATTGTAAAACTGAATATAATTTTCAACTTCACAGACAACAGATTGATGATTCATAAACGATAAACGGTTAAGTCTTTCTGTCTTTAAACTCCTAAAAAATCTTTCCATCACGGCATTATCGAGGCAATTACCTCGCCGACTCATGCTTTGAGTTATTTTCCGTTCAAAGAGGTGCGCCCTAAACTCCTCCGATGAATATTGGCAACCTTGATCTGAATGGAACATCAAACTTGTCGTATCCGGTAATTGCCGTTCAATTGCGTTATCTAAGGCTTCTTTCACTAATTTCGAATCCGGTTTTGTTGATAAGGCATAACCAATAATTTCTTTGGTGGCTAAATCCAACACACAGGCTAAATAGCTCCACCCATAGTGATGTCTAATATACGTGATATCCCCGACATAATAGTGATTATGCTGTTCAGGGGAAAATTGTCGTTTAAGCAAATTAGGGGCATATCGATGTTCGTTACCCGATGAGTGATAGTAGTGCTTTTTCGTTGGTCTAATTGCAACTAATTGATTTAATTTCATGATGTTCGATATTTTATAAGTGCCAATTTGGTGCCCTAAACCCTTTAACTCGGCTTGAATACGTCTTTTGCCATAAATTTGACCCGATGTATAAAAAATACGTTTGATTTCGCCACACAGTCTTTCATTTTCAACTGTCGGTATTTTCGTTTCATAATAAAAACTACTGCTGCTTACTTCAAAAAGATGGCATAACTCAGTGACCGTAAAATTGGGGTACATGATTTTCAGTTGCTTCACGATTTTGAGTTTTGATTGTCGAGGATGAAGTAAGCCGCGGCTTTTTTTAATATGTCATTATCCCTCTGAGCACGCTTAAGTTGAACTTCTAATTCTTGTATGCGCTGTTGCTCGGGTGTTAACGCTTTTGATTTTACAGGCGTATTCCCATTTAACTCGGCAAGATATTGTTGCTTCCATCGTGATACGGCAGATTTACCCGCACCGGATATTTTTTCAACTTGGATATTGCTATATCCACCTTCAACCATGAGTTTTGCATATTCCAGTTTTTGCTTTCCGCTAAAGGTTACTTTTACTTTTCGGGTCATATTTATACCTATAAGATTTTGCTTAATTATAAGCTATAAATCTCTACAGTTTTATTAGACCACTACACCGTACAACTTTCCAGTGATAAAGTTCCTATATTATATCGCCCATCTGATTTAAATACCCTAACCAATAGAAGTGGCCCGGTGTCCTCTTACCGTGCACAACAACTTATGAAGGCTGATGCTGGTTACCGTTTCGGTTCCCGTCATAACCATCTCTATTGTAATAAAGGTATAGTCATTCCTACATTGAAGCAAGTACTGCAACAGTTTCGGGCAACCGATTTCTATATTGATCTGAAATCTCCCGATGCCGATCCTTACGAACAAGCACAAGCGATTGAAAAAGTTTTAAAAGAAGAAAAAGCTTTCCGACGTACTCGCTTTTATTCCACCAACGAAGCTTTCTTAAATGCTTTATCTGAGTATGTACAGCGTTTTGAAAGTCGTGATGAAACCCGTGATATTCTGGCTAATATTACCATGAATCACCATTGTCTGATTGATAAAAGAATTAATACTCAGCGCTGGTATGGACTGGAACTGCGACGTAAAGTCGAAGTTGTAGAAAAATATACTCTCGGTGAAGCTCGTTCATCGTCAGATTTAGTTTGGGATCATGAAGCAATGAAATGTTTTCGTGCCAGTGGTGGAGCACACATCGTTTTATTTGGCATAAAAGATGAAGCTGATTATCAACTGGCTAAAGAGCTAGGTGCAGACGAAGTTATGGTCGATTCACCTAAATATTTTAAAAATATAAAATAATAAAAAACAAAATATTAATAATCTCGTTATTACTATTAATAACGAGATTTTTTATCAAATAATACGGTCGTTCATCTGTTGTTGTTTTTTACGGTTTTCCATAGCCATACGCTTCTTACGAAGATCACATGGCTGCGGGCAATCGCAAACTTTTTCAATGCCTATATTACTTAACCCACCACAACTTCCTTGAATTTCCTTGCGTTTAATAATATAGCCAAGAGACATAGCAATAAAAGCAAGTAGAAAAAAAAACAAAGTAGCGATAAATATTGTTAACATATAACCTCCGCTACATTTTTTTTACTAAATAAGGTTTAAATGCCGAACTATAACGTTCTTCGAAACCTTTATTAGTCGTAACGACCATGAAAACCGGTAAATTTAAACGTTCCGCTAATTCCATTCCTTTTTCAGCCCCCAACACATTTATGCCAGTAGATAAACCATCTGCCATCATGCATGTTGGAGCGATAACAGTAATAGATATTAAATTATGAATAATCGGTCTACCAGTCTTTGGATCAATAGTATGTGAATAAAAAATACCATCTTGTTCAAAATAGTTACGATAGTCACCAGAGGTAGCAACTGACATATTCCCAGGCTCAATAATTTCTTGTACCGACTGTTCTAGTCCTTTATCCGAAGGTTTTTCAATTGCAATACGCCACGCTACCCCTTTGCCATTATGGCCTTTCGTCCGCACTTCCCCACCAATATCGACCATATAATTATGAATATTTTGTGACTCTAAATATTCTGCTATAACATCAACGCCATACCCTTTAGCGATAGCTGAGAGATCTACATAAAGTTGAGGTATTTTTTTTATCAGGCTATTACCATCAATTGCAAGTTTATCAATACCAATCAACTGCCGACGCAACGCCAGAGTCTCTTCCGGCGGTGATTTGGTTATTCTGCCTTCTGGGCCAAATCCCCATAAATTAACTAATGGCCCGATAGTAATATCGAGCGCACCATTGGTTAATTTATTAATATGAATCGCTTCTTTAATCACTGTCATCATGGCTAGCGACACAGGAAATGGTGTATTTACATGTTGAAATTGATTAAATTGGCTTAATTCAGATTTAGGGCGGTAAGTTGACATTTGATTGTTAACTTCTTCTAAACGACTATTAATGTCATCACGCAATGTTTCCCAAAAAGGATGAGATGATTCATTGACATACTTAATGACATAGTAAGTCCCCATCGTTTGCCCTTGAATACTCTTTTGCTCTGTTTCAAAACAACCACAAAGCATGAAAATAGTAGATAAGGTAATAATCCAATTGAATAATTTATTTTTTAGCATAAAATTTTTTAAGAGTATTAAGTCCATATTAACTCAACGATTATACAATGAGTTAAAATACAGGAAAGTATCAACCACCAAAATCATCTAATAAAATATTTTCATCTTCAACACCTAAATCTTTAAGCATTTTAATAACTGCGGCATTCATCACAGGAGGACCACACATATAAAACTCACAATCCTCCGGCGCTGGATGATCTTTCAAATAGTTTTCATATAAAACGTTATGAATAAAGCCTGTATAGCCTTGCCAGTTATCTTCTGGCATGGCATCTGATAACGCAACATGCCAGGTAAAGTTTTCATTTTCCGCAGCCAGTTGATCAAAGTCTTCAACATAAAACATTTCACGTTTTGAACGAGCACCATACCAAAAACTGATTTTTCGTTTAGAATTTAAGCGCTTTAATTGATCAAAAATATGAGAGCGCATTGGCGCCATACCAGCCCCACCACCAATAAAAATCATTTCCGCCTTGCTGTCTTTAGCGAAAAATTCACCAAATGGCCCAGAAATAGTGACTTTATCACCGGGTTTTAATGACCAAATGTAAGAGGACATAATTCCGGGAGGTAAATCTGCGGCTTTTGGCGGTGGTGTTGCTATCCTGACGTTTAACATGATAATTCCATGTTCTTCTGGATAATTTGCCATTGAATAAGCTCTTACTGTC
This sequence comes from Arsenophonus nasoniae, assembly GCF_004768525.1. Lineage (NCBI taxonomy): Bacteria > Pseudomonadati > Pseudomonadota > Gammaproteobacteria > Enterobacterales > Morganellaceae > Arsenophonus > Arsenophonus nasoniae. Next base: position 953,693 of record NZ_CP038613.1, on the reverse strand, counting down.
TGCTGTTTTACTTCAGAGACATAACGAAATAAATTGAATTTATCCCAATCTTCACGATACTCATCAGGCACAGCAAAATCAGCATAAGAAACTTTATGTGGCGGACATTCGATCTGAATATAGCCACCTGCCCGAAATGGGACAACTTCTCCGGCTGGAATTTTTAATTTCAATTCTTTAATGAAAGTTGCTTTATTCTCATTCGAGATAACTTCACACTCCCATTTTTTTACCCCAAAAATTTCTTCAGGTAATTCGATTTTCAAATCCTGTTTTACATTAACCTGACAAGCCAAACGACATCCTGCTCTAGCTTCTCGTTTATTAATATGGGTGAGTTCAGTAGGCAGGATATCACCACCACCCTGCTTGATTGTCACCCGACATTGCCCACAAGAACCACCACCTCCACAAGCAGAGGAAACAAAAATGCCCTGATTGGACAACATATTTAATAGCTTATCACCTGCTGGAGCAGCAAAACTCTTTTTAGGGTCACCATTAACTTCAATTTTTACATCCCCCGTGTTTACTAACCTAGATTTGGCAAATAAAATCATTGCCGTTAGAATCAACACAATTAGGGTAAACATGACGACACCAAGAATAATAATATCCATGAATTATTTTCACCCTTATAACTGTACACCGGAAAAAGACATAAAGCCCAATGCCATCAAACCAGTAGTGACAAAGGTGATGCCTAAACCTTTCAAACCCGATGGAATATCAGCATATTTCATTTTCTCACGAATAGATGCCAATAAAACAATAGCTAGCATCCATCCCAATCCTGAACCAAATCCATAAACAATAGATTCACTAAAATTATATTCGCGCTGGGCCATAAACGAGACACCACCAAAAATCGCACAATTAACGGTTATTAATGGTAGAAAAATACCTAATGCATTATAAAGGGCGGGAAAATAACGATCCAAAATCATTTCTAAAATTTGTACCAATGCGGCAATGACACCGATAAAAGTTATGAAGTTTAAAAAACTTAAATCAACCCCTTCTATTAGGGCACCATCACGTAAAATGAAATTATAAACTAAATTATTCGCTGGTACGGAAATACCCAGAACAACAGTAACTGCAATTCCTAAGCCGAAGGCGGTTTTGACATTTTTAGAAACGGCCAAAAATGTACACATACCTAGAAAAAAGGCAAGAGCCATGTTTTCAATAAACACAGCTCGAACAAACAAGCTGATATAATGTTCCATTGCGTCTGTTACTCCTTTTCAACCTGTGAAGGTTTTAATGTGCGCAGTCCCCAAATCAACATACCAATGATGAAAAACGCGCTTGGTGCAAGCAGGAACAAGCTATTTGGCTGATACCAACCACCATTCTGAACCGATTGCAGAATAGTAATACCGAACAGTTTACCTGAACCAAATAGTTCTCTTAGGAAACCAACTAAAATTAAAATAGCGCCATATCCCAAACCATTACCAATACCATCCATAAAACTTTCAATTGGTGGCGATTTCATTGCATAAGCTTCAGCACGTCCCATGACGATACAATTAGTAATAATTAAACCGACAAATACTGAAAGTTGCTTAGAGACTTCATAAGCGTAAGCACGCAAGATTTGATCAACCACGATAACCAAAGAAGCAATGATGGTCATTTGAGCAATAATTCGCACACTACTAGGAATATAATGACGAATCAGTGAGATAAAAAAGCTAGAAAAACCGGTCACTAAAGTCACAGCAATGGCCATCACAAGGGCAGTTTCTAATTTAGTAGTTACCGCCAAAGCCGAACAAACACCTAGAACTTGCAATACAATAGGATTATTATCCAATAAAGGTCCAATTAGCACGCGTTTAATCTCTTTACTATCAGCCATGATTTAACTCTCCTTTGCGTACTTTATCCAGAAATGGACCGAAACCATTATTACCCAACCAGAAATCAAACATTTTCTGGATACCATTTGATGTCAGTGTTGCTCCTGATAGACCATCGATGCTAGAGGGATCATCTATTGCTCTACCACGTACAATTTTTATCGCTGGTTTCCCTTGTTGATTGTAAAGCTTTTTACCAATCCATTGGGCGCGCCATTGTGGATTATCCACCTCTCCACCTAGACCTGGCGTTTCACCATGCGAATAATAAGTTATACCACGTGATGTGATTCCATCTATATCAACAGCAATAAAAGCATACATTACCGACCATAAACCAGAACCATAAACTGGCAAAACAAGTGCCGTGGTTTTACCATGATCATCATTGACTAAATAAATTTCTGCCGAGTTGGCTCTATAACGAATTTTAGCAACGTCCTGTTCTGGTGATAACACCATTCGTGTTTCATCATTACGTAGTTGATTATTAAGATCGAAGTTGCCATTACTATTTGATATTTCAGTTGTTTTGAAATTCAAAATTTTAGCGCTAATACGAGTATTATAAAGAGATTGTATCTCTTCAGCTGACATTTTGGGCTTGAGTAAACCGGCAACATCAAGAATATTACGTTGTTTATCTAATAACTTTTGTGCTTGCTGTTTAGATTTCAAACCTACCGCTGCACCAGATACAACTACTGAACACACTAAACACAGAATAAATACCACAAGAAATGTTCTGCCGATGCTATCTTTTGAATTTTTTATTTTATCGTTAGCCACGGGCTTTTCTCCGTTTAATATTTGCATGAACGACTAGATAATCAAACAGAGGCGCAAATAAGTTGGCAAACAAAATCGCCAACATCATCCCTTCTGGATAAGCAGGATTAATGACTCTGATGAGAACACACATTACACCAATCAACATGCCATAAGCCCATTTACCTTCATTAGTAAAAGAGGCGGAAACAGGATCAGTTGCCATAAACATCATGCCAAAAGCAAAACCGCCTAGCACTAAATGCCAGTACCAAGGCATCACAAATAATGGATTAGTCGATGATCCAATCGCATTAAATAGATAAGACATTGCCATCATACCTATCATTACACCAGCAACGATACGCCATGAAGCTATTCGGCAAAATAAAATCAACGCCCCACCGATTAAGATCATTAATGTTGAAACTTCTCCAATCGAGCCTGGAATATTGCCCCAAAAAGCATCCATCCAAGTAACAGGCTGATGTGTCACATTATTTATTAATGCATGATCTCCACCTCTAGCCCATTGCGATAATGGCGTAGCACCAGAAAAACCATCTGTCGCTGTCCAAACTAAATCACCTGAAATTTGCGCTGGATAAGCAAAAAATAGAAATGCACGACCCGCTAAAGCTGGATTCAAAAAATTACGCCCAGTACCACCAAAAATTTCTTTCGCCACAACAATACCAAACGTAATACCTAATGCCGCCTGCCAAAGCGGTATAGTAGGCGGTACAATAAGGGCAAACAGAATCGAAGAAACAAAGAAACCCTCATTGATTTCATGACCACGGATCAACGAAAATAATACTTCCCAAAACCCACCAACTAAAAAAACAACCATATAGATAGGTAAAAAATATACCGCACCAAGCAACATTTTACTTGCCCAGCCTGCCTCTGGTGTTAATGAAGCGCCCAAAAACTGAGCGACGCTATAATGCCAATCAGAACCCAGGATCTTCTGCAAATCAGCTTCACTATGTAATTGATAAAGAGCTGGAATTGCTTGTGCGCCAACATTATACATTCCCCAAAACATGGCTGGAAAAACGGACAACCAGACTAGAATCATCATTCGCTTTAGGTCAATACTGTCACGAACATGCGAACGCCCGCGTGTGATTGTGCCCGGAGTATAAAAAATAGTCGCCACTGCTTCATAGAGCACATAGTATTTTTCTAGTTTTCCACCGGGTTCAAAATGACGTTCATACTTTTCAAATAAATTCTTTAAGCCCATGTAGTTAACCTTCTTGCTCAATTCTGGCCAATACCTCACGAAGTACAGGACCATACTCATATTTGGCTGGGCAGACATAGGTGCACAGCTCCAAATCTTCCTCATCCAGTTCCAAACAACCAAGTTGCTGAGAGCTGGCTAAATCACCAACTAGCAGATCGCGTAATAAATGGGTAATCATAATATCAAGCGGCATAATACGTTCATAATTACCAATCGGAACCATAGAACGTTCACTACCATTGGTCGTCGTGGTGAAATTAAACTGTTTATTTTTCAGGAAATGGCCAAGTGTCGTGCGGGTAATAGTAAACTTATCTATTCCGGGTACAATCCAGCCAAATAACTCTTTTTCACGTCCTTCACTCAATACCGAAACTTGATTATGGAACCTGCCCAAATAACCTCGTGTATCATCACATTTATTACCCCATAAAATTGACCCTGAGATAATTCTATTTTCTCCTATTTTTAGTTCACCATCGGTTAATTCATAGAGATCTGCGCCTAAACAAGTCCGAACTAAACGTGGCTTTTTAACTTGAGGTCCAGCAAGTGAGATAATGCGATCCGTATAAAGATGTCCCGTAGTAAAAAGTTTACCAATCGCAATCACATCTTGATAATTTAAATGCCAGACAGTTTTCTCTGTACTAACCGGCTCTAGAAAATGGATATGGGTACCCACTAACCCCGCAGGATGTGGACCAATAAATTGCTTATAAATAATTTGTTTATTGTCAGTTAACTTGACTAAGTTACCGTCTCCATGGCAAACATAAATTTTTCCTTCGGTTAATTTAGTTAATATTTTCAAACCATCATTAAAAGCCGTTTCCTCCACTGCAATAATCAACGAGGGATCAGCCGCCAGTGGACGCGTGTCCATTGCCGTAACAAAAATTGCTTTTGGGCTAGTACCTGGAACTGGAGTACGGCTAAAAGGGCGTGTCCGCATCGCTGTCCACAAACCTGACTGAAGTAAATTAGCTTCTACTTGTTGAGGCGTTAATGTATCAAGTTGATTATTATCATAATGGTTAAATACAATTTGTTCATCGCCATTAATTTCAATAACAATAGATTGAAGTACTCGGCGTTCACCCCGATTGATTTTTATGATAGTGCCACAAGCCGGGCTGGTGAAAAATACGCCTGGATTTTTCTTATCTTCGAAAAGAATTTGCCCCTTTTTAACTTGCTCACCTTCCTTCACCAACATTGAAGGACGCATCCCTATATACTCTTCACCCAACACTGCAACATGATGAATGACAGGGCTATTCGCTACCACTTGAGCGGGCACTCCTGCAATCGGGAGGTTGAGTCCTTTTTTAATTTTAATCATAAGAATTGCACAAGTTTACCAGTTAAACCCTAAGCTAACGATTTCAAATGAAATCAGATAGCAACCAATAATCAAAAGGCTGTTGAATAATTGAAACAAGCCAGCTAATGAATCTCCACTAATTATTACAATTTACCTATTATTTTAACGAAGATGATTTTATCAGTTCCCTGGCTTGCTGTCTGATACAACAAGTGATTTAGTTCAAGCAAATAAGAATAAATTTTTTATTATTTTGAGAACAATTCGCAAATAACGATCATTTGAATCATCTTTTTCGATGGATATTAGAATTTTTAGCAAAATAAGCCAAAAATGGCAGGAGACAAAATTATTAATTTTTAATATAAAAAACTACAATACAAATGTATGATTAATATTTGTGTACTTTTTTTGTACAATAACTCACTTTTGTATGGAAGCTTATGAAACGCACTTTTTTTATTAGCATAGGGATCTTTTCCCTCTCATTTTTTATCAGTAATAGCTACTCAGCGTCAAGGCCATTTTATCCATTAGATATCAGTAATAACGGCAAAAAATTCTTAAATAATTCACTATTTATTCAAATTTTTAAAGAAGAAAGAGTACTTGAACTCTATACTAAAAATGAAAAAGGTTTATTTTCATTGGTGAAAAGCTATCCAATCTGTAATTTTTCTGGCGGGTTGGGACCTAAGACAAGACAAGGTGATTTAAAAAGTCCAGAAGGATTTTATCGCATCACACGCTCACAATTAAAACCTGATAGTAAATATTACCGCGCTTTTAATTTAGGTTTCCCTAATGAATATGACCAAGCCCATGGCTATACTGGTTCTTATTTGATGGTACATGGTGGTTGTAGGTCAATTGGCTGCTATGCAATGACTGATCGCTATATAAATGAAATCTATCGTTATGTGGAAAATGCATTACACAATGGCCAATATGAAATACAGGTCAATATTTATCCATTTAAAATGACATCTGCCAACATGAATCGCCACCGCAATTCACGTTACTATACGTTTTGGCAGCAACTGCAACCTGCATATGAATATTTTACTAAAACAAATCAATTGCCGGTAATTAATATTCAACAAGGACAATACTTAGTAAACAAATTTCCTAACCATCAATTATCACCAGCTATAGCAGGTGAAAGATTACAGTATGCGCTTACCCAAATGGAATAAAACAAAACTACCCGGCTGTATTCTGTGCCAATTCTCATTGCCAGTTAAAGGCTGGGTTGCAATCACTGATACGATATCAGTGGTTTGAGTATGTTGCTGAAAATCAATTTCAATATCATTATCAAGCAACCTTGCCTTACCAAAAGGTGCTTTGCGTGTAAGCCAATGCAAATTAGTCGAGCAATACGCCATCATGTATCGTCCATCTGAAATCAACATATTAAATACCCCCATCAGGTTTAATTGATCAGCAAGCTTGGCAATAAACCGATATACAGTTAACCAGTTAGTCGGTTTTTTAGCATATTTTTCTGACAATTGATTTAAAATCCAACAAAACACCCACTCACTATCTGTTGCTCCAATAGGTCGATAATGCCCTACAGGTAATTTTTTATAACCTTTAAGTTGGCCGTTATGTGCATAAGTCCAATTTCTTCCCCACAGTTCTCTGGTAAAAGGATGGGTGTTTTCTAATAAGACCTCGCCCCGATTTGCCTGGCGAATATGTGCAATAACTGCCTCTGATTTAATCGGATATTCTTGCACAAAGCGCACAATAGGCGACTGATAGCAAGGTTTGGGATCTTTAAATGTTCGGCACCCTCGACCTTCATAAAAAGTAATCCCCCAACCATCCTTATGTGGCCCAGTCTGGCCTCCTCGAGGGATAAGACCACTTAAACTAAAATTAATATCTGTCGGGACATTAGCACTCATACCAAGTAATTCACACATAATGTCTCCTTTATGCCAGAATGAAATTTCTAAATTTAAACATATTCAGGCAAAATAATCCCATCGCCTATCCGGCAATATTGCATAGCAATGCTATTTTTCCATCTCTTTTTCTATTAACTGAATTAAGATATGGATCACTTTAATATGAATTTCTTGGATGCGATCGGCATAGCCAAAATGAGGTACACGGATCTCAATATCAGCGGTTCCTGCCATTTTCCCACCCTCTTTACCTGTCAATATGATCACTGACATCCCTTTAGCACGCGCCGCCGCGATTGCCTTAATGATATTGCCAGAATTACCTGACGTTGAAAGCGCAAAGAGTACATCACCTTCTTTACCCACTGCCTCTACATAACGAGAAAAAACATAGTCATAGCCAAAATCATTACCAACGCAGGAGAGATGACTCACATCAGAAATCGCAATGGCTGGATAACCCGGCCGATTTTCACGATAACGTCCGGTTAATTCTTCTGCAAAATGCATAGCATCACAGTGTGAGCCACCATTGCCACAAGATATTACTTTTCCTCCCATTTTAAAGGCATTTGCCAACATGATCGCGGCCTGCTCAATCGCTTCAATATTTTCTCTATTTTGAAGAAAATTCTTCAATATCACCGCCGCTTCTTCTAATTCAGCACAAATAAGCTCCTGGTACATCATTTTTACTCCTAATAAAAATATTATTTTTTTCAACAATCCCAGTGTAACGGATTAAACTTTATGAAAGAAGTATCAAAGATACTTATCATAACTCAGTTAAGCTCAATAAATAATTTGTGAACTACATTGTAATTAACATGTAAAAATATTGATAAATAAAATTACATAGATTAAAGATAAGAAAAAACACAGATATGACCTCCGATGACTTAGTTTAATCATAATCAGGAGTACCATGATGGCTCTACTCACTATTTTTCTATTTATTGGTTTAATCGGAATTCTTTGTTATCACAAAGCAAATCTACTATTCAGTAGCCTACTTATACTTGCTTATTGTTTAATTATGGCTAGTACTGGTTTATGGTATTATTGGACGTTATTGCTCGCGGCAGCGATACTATTTCCGCTTGTCTACCTGCCAATACGCCGCTCATTCATTTCAAGCAAAGCCTTACAAATTTTTCAGAAAATCATTCCCTCGATGTCAAAAACCGAGAAAGAAGCCATCGAGGCGGGCACAACCTGGTGGGAAGGCGACTTATTTCAAGGTAAGCCAAACTGGGATAAATTACATAATTATCCAAAACCACAATTAACAACTGAAGAACAAGCTTTTCTAAATGGCCCAGTTGAAGAAGCATGCCGTATGGCTAATGACTTTCAAATTAGCCATGAACTAGCCGATCTACCCACTGAATTATGGCAACATTTAAAACAACACCGTTTTTTCGCTATGATCATCAAAAAAGAGTATGGTGGTCTCGAATTTTCTGCTTATGCTCAAGCACTGGTATTACAAAAATTAGCTGGGGTTTCCGGCATATTAGCCATTACTGTTGGTGTACCTAACTCATTAGGCCCAGGCGAGCTTTTACAACATTATGGCACCGATGAACAAAAACAACACTACCTGCCTAGACTAGCTCGTGGTGAAGAGATCCCTTGTTTTGCATTAACAAGTCCTGAAGCTGGTTCTGATGCTGGAGCCATCCCTGACACCGGTGTTGTCTGCATGGACGAATGGGAAAACCAACAAATATTAGGCATGCGTTTAAATTGGAATAAACGTTATATTACCTTAGCCCCGGTAGCTACTGTATTAGGGCTAGCATTTAAACTTTATGATCCTGATCATTTATTGGGCGATATAACCGATCTTGGCATTACCTGCGCTTTGATCCCTACCAATATTGATGGGATAGAAATTGGCCATCGCCATTTTCCTTTGAATATTCCTTTCCAAAACGGTCCTACACGCGGTAAAGATATTTTTGTGCCAATTGATTGTATTATCGGTGGTGCCAAAATGGCCGGCCAAGGCTGGCGTATGTTAATGGAGTGTCTTTCTATTGGTCGTGGCATTACTCTTCCCTCTAACGCAACGGGTGGCTTAAAAAGTGTCGCCATGGCGATCGGTGCATATGCTTATATTCGTCGTCAATTCAAAGTACCCATTGGAAAAATGGAGGGTATTGAGGAGCCTTTAGCGCGTATCGCTGGTAATGCTTATTTAATGGATGCCGCTTCAACGTTAATTACTACAGCAATTATATCTGGCGAAAAACCAGCCGTCCTCTCTGCTATTGTGAAATATCACTGTACACATCGAGGCCAAAGAGCAATTATTGATGCAATGGATATTGCCGGCGGTAAAGGTATTTGTATGGGCCCTACAAATTTCCTCGCTCGGTTTTATCAAGGGGCTCCTATTGCGATCACTGTTGAGGGCGCCAATATTTTAACACGAAGTATGATGATTTTTGGCCAAGGAGCTATTCGCTGTCATCCTTACATTTTGCCGGAAATAGCCGCAACACAAAATAACGATATTGCCGCTTTTGATAAATTACTATTTAGCCATTTGAGCCATACAATAAGTAACCTATTCCGTAGTTTCTACTTAGGTATAACTAACGGCAGAACAAGTAAAGCACCAACAAAAGATAACACTCGCCGCTTCTATCAACAATTAAATCGACAAAGTGCCAACCTCGCCTTACTGGCTGATATTTCTATGGCTGTATTAGGTGGTGGGTTAAAACGCCGTGAACGTATTTCTGCCCGTTTAGGCGATATTTTAAGTCACCTCTATTTAGCATCAGCAACACTAAAACGTTTTGAAGATGATGGCCGCCCAACAATGGATTTACCAATTGTTGAATGGGTAATAAAAGATTGTTTGTTTCAATCAGAGAAAGCCATGCAAGCACTGCTACGTAACTTTCCGAATCGCCTAGTAGCTACGTTAACCCGTATTATCATTTTCCCTTTAGGTTATCGTTATGCACCACCTAGCGATCAACTTGATCATAAACTAGCAAAAATTATGATGACACCATCAGAAATACGTGATCGCATTGGTCGCGGTCAATATATGATACCCAGTGAGCACAACCCTCATGGCATAATTAATACTGCATTATTAGATATTATTGCCGCCGAGCCAATATTCGAACGCTTGGTTAGCGAAAATGCACATAAACCGCACTTTACCAATTTAGATAAACTTGCCGAGCAAGCACTTGCTGACGGTAAAATTACCCAGCAAGAAGCTGACATTTTACGTAAAGCAGAAGCCAGCCGTTTGAGATCAATCAATGTTGATGAATTTGAATATGATGCCCTGGCTGTGGCTAGTAAGAAATCTGATAAACAGAAAAATAGTTCGCCATTAAATAAAGAGCAAGCAGCTTAATTCTGGATCTTGCAGGGAGCTATTAAGCTCCCTAATCACTAGTTATCAAACATGTTTCTAATGCCAATAACTCTGCCAATGTTTGACGCCGACGAATTAATTTTGGCTCACCATTTAAATACATTACTTCAGCAATTAGTGGGCGACTATTATAATTAGAAGACATAGAAGCACCATAAGCACCAGTATCATGAAAGACTAAATAATCTCCCACATAAATTTCAGGTAATAAACGAGGGACAACAGCGCCGTTATTTGCCTGTGTAAAGACATCACCAGATTCACATAAAGGACCAGCAACTAATGTTTCACGTAAATTTTCATTGGTAAGATCTCGATTATCCGCTGCTAACACAGAAATATGATGATAACAGCCATACATAGTAGGACGCATAAGATCATTAAAACCACTATCAACTAATATATAATGATTTTTACCCATTCTTTTTACTGCCCTAACTTCAGCTAAAAGCACACCTGATTCTGCAACCAAATAACGACCAGGCTCAATTTCTAGTGTTATAGGGTGCCCCAAATACGCTGAAATACGTTCACGAGCACCATGCCACAAGGCAAAATAATGGTTAATATCAATTCGCTCTTCAGCTAAATGATAAGGGATCGACAATCCGCCACCAGCAGAAATAGCTTGTATATCACAACCACTTAAAATGACCTGCTCTACCATTGCGTCACAGACTTTAGCCAGGTGACAATAATCAACCCCAGAACCAATATGCATATGCATCCCCACCAGCATTAACTGATATTGATTAATTTTTTCAATTGCTAATGGCAGATCACTAAACCAGATACCATGCTTACTATTTTCTCCACCGGTATTGGTTTTTTGGCTGTGTCCATGGCCAAACCCAGGATTGATACGTAACCAAATAGGATGATGTCGTTTGGCTTTTCCTAATTGAACGAGCATATCAATTGATCCGACATTAACCGGAATATCTAACTCTATTACCCGCTCAATAGTTTGCTTTTCAATGACATCTGCCGTAAATACAATTTCAGCTTTTTCGCTTCCAGGACGAAAGCCTGCCACTAAGGCCCTTTCAATTTCACCTAATGATACAGCATCAACTTTCACACCTTGTTCACGCATCAAACGCAAAATATGAATATTGGAGCATGCTTTTTGCGCAAAACGGATCACATCAAATGCGCTCAACTGCTTAATAGCCTGTGTAATAACTTCGCTATCATAGATCCAGATAGGGGTTCCGAATTGAGTGGGTAGTTTAATTAATTGTTCTGCTGTCAAATATCGACTTGTAGTGGTTGCAAATGTTGTCATTAATAACCTTAATTTATTTTTTCATTTTTTATTATTATTAATAGAAAAAATAGGGATTAAAAATATCTATTTAGCTATAGTTTATTCATATTGGATATAGTTAATCGCAGCGAGTTATGTAAATGAAAACTTTTTCCTGGCGCCATATAGAAATTTTTCGCGCGGTCATGACCACCAAAAACTTAACCGATGCAGCCCAATTACTTAGAACATCTCAGCCTACTGTCAGCCGTGAAATTAGTCGTCTAGAAAAACTGTTACGATTTAGGTTATTCGATAGGATCAAAGGACGGCTATTACCAACCGCTCAAGGATTAAGGCTATTTGCAGAAGTCGAACGTTCTTATTATGGATTAGAAAGGATCTCTAATATGGCAGAAATTATTAGGCAATTTAGAGATACTCAGCTCTCAATTGCCTGCTTACCGGTATTTAGTCAGTCGCTATTACCTAGAGTCTGTAAGCAGTTTCTGCTTGATTACCCAGAAGTTAACTTCACTATTACCTCTCAAGAGTCACCTATATTAGAGGAATGGCTTTCGGGGCAACATTATGATCTCGGTTTGACAGAGAATCGACAGATACCCACCGGTACCTATGGCGATATTTTAACTAGCCTCAATGAAGTCGTTGTTTTACCTCGTATGCACCCATTAAGTAAAAAAAAATATTTAACTGCTAAAGACTTTAATAATGTTGCTTTTATTAGTCTCTCAATTACCGATAATTATCGACAAGCAATTGATACATTTTTTGCTGAACAACATATTAGCCGGCGAATGATAATGGAAGTGCATAATGCTGCCTCTGTTTGTGCGATGGTAAGGGAAGGATTAGGGATTTCAATCGTCAATCCATTTACCGTTATTGATTTTTTACAACATGATCCTGATAGCCTTTGTACCAGACCTTTTATTAAATCCATTCCTTTCACTGTCAATTTAATTAAACCAATGCATCGGCCATCTTCTGAACTTAGCGAACGATTTATTCAATGCCTAAAAATGACTATTAAAGAATTTGAAATGCAGTTGCTCAATGCTTTTCATTATTGATTATTTTTAATCTGATCCATCAACCAAATTAATTTTAAAAATTAAATAATAATTCTTAATCTTACTGACTTATTTTTGTAATTAACATATTGATAAATAAAATAATTAGATTATTTTTTTAATTAATTTATAAGATGTTATGCTAATTCAATTTGATCATCTCGTCAGTTAACTGTTTTATTGCTTAATTGTCGATCAACAGTAATACTATTTTGTAAATAGGGAAAATTTGCCAAGTTAGCAACTAAAATACGCTTTGCAAGTGAAATTGTGTTGTTATCCTGTTTGGATACGCATTTTATGCAACAACTTACTGTTAATTGTGTTATTTTTTCCAATTTTTTACCATTTGCTATGAGTGATTAAACATTCATTCAGTATTAAGGAAAACATTATGAAAGTTGGTTCCATCATCACTATGGCTGTTCTTTTTACTTTCAGCACATTAGTTCAAGCCACAAATTTAAAAATGTCAGTCTATAACCCTGGTGAAAAAAGTATTTTTCCGGTTTCTTCTGAAATTATTAGTGGCGAGCATGAAATAATTCTTATTGATGCACAGTTTCAAAAAAATGATGCGGAAGAATTAGTTAATCGTATAAAAAAACTAAATAAAAAACTAAAAACAATTTATATTAGTCATTCTGATCCCGATTATTATTTTGGGCTAGAGGTTATTACTAAAGCTTTTCCTAATGCAAAAGTATTAGCAACAGCCGAGACTGTTAAAGCGATAAAGGCGACCAAAGAGGGTAAACAGGCCTATTGGGGGCCTATATTGAAACAACAAGCACCAACTAAAATTATTGTTCCTGATGTGTTACAAGGTAATACATTAGTGGTTGATGGTGAAAAAATTAAAATTCAAGGATTAAAAAGCGCTGCGCCTGATCGTACTTTTGTTTGGATTCCCAAACTTAGAGCTGTTGTTGGTGGCGTTCTTGTCTCTGACAATATTCATGTCTGGACAGCTGATACTCAAAACAAAGCATCTCGCCAACACTGGCTACAATCCCTTGAAAGTATTAAACAACTTAAGCCAAAAGTCGTTATTCCCGGACATTATCTTGAACCCTCGGCAAAAGATATTGCCACCGTTACTTTTACAGAAAACTATTTGAAAAAACTAGAAAAAGTTTTAGCAAAGAGTAAAAATTCAACTGAAGTCATTGACATTATGCGACAAGCTTATCCAAATTTAAAAGAACCTGCTAGTCTCGAATTGAGCGCCAAAGTATTGAAGGGCGAAATGAAATGGCCGCAATAATTTCGCGAGGAAAACATGTCATCAATAACCTTACACTATATTTTTGATCCTTTCTGTGGTTGGTGTTATGGCGCATCTCCATTGATAGAAATTGCCGCTAGTCAGCCAAATATTAAACTACAACTACATGGTGGTGGTATGCTGACAGGTTACAACCAAGTAAAGATAGACGATCAATGGCGTCAATTTTTGTTAGATACTGATAAGCAGATCGCCAGTATTACTGGACAAACATTTGGTGATAATTATCACCAATTGTTACAACAAAATGATGTAATACTAGATTCATTACCACCGATAACAGCAATTATTACTGCTGATGAATTAGCAAATAAAGGTTTAACAATGTTAAAGGCCATCCAAACAGCGCATTATATTGATGGTTGTCGAGTTAGTGACGAAGACACTTTGCTGCAATTAGCACAACAGATTGGTCTAGATAAACAACTATTTCAACAAACTTTTTCTATGAATAAAGATGAGCCAACCAACAAACATATCCAATCAAGTCGTACCTTATTACATCAAGTTGCTCGTTCCGGTTTTCCGACCTTAATTGCTCAACATAATGAAAACCTAATGGTAATAAATTTAGATAAATATTTTTCTCAACCACAGTTATGGCAAAAATATCTGCAAAATTTATCGACAGCTTATTTATCATAAAATTTATTTATATCTTTCCATGGATGGAAATGGACTAAAAATTATTTAGTGAACGTAAGAATAAATTTAAACTTATTAAAATGGCATCTTTAATAATTTAACGCAGCTTGTTTAAAGTTAAGCTGCGTTTAATGATTACTTACAATTATCGGTTAATTTAACCATTGCTGCTTTAGTAATATCACGATTAATAGAAGCAAATACAATCATACCTTTTGCATTTTCGTTATTTTTTAGCACCTTATTATGTAAGTTCTCATCAATGGTATCAACTTTGAATTCTCTTGAACCTAAAAAAGCTTTGAAACAATATTTAGACAGATCAAGCTCTTTTTCCGACAAATTAGCAACCATTACATCAAATTTTTTTGTATAATAAGATTTCTTCGGTGTAGAAATACTACCAGCTTCTTTTTGAGAGGCAAATACCGTAACACCATTTGGCACTGATGCCATAATTGAAAATGAACAACAGAAAAGAAAAGATAATAGCAAACTTGCTTTTTTCATTTGAACTTTCCTCATATTTTATTTAGTGAGTTAAAAGTACATAAAAATTAATAATGTCTTTTTTCATTAAAAATATCAGTTTAAGTTTAACAGATATTACCCGATAGCCCCAAATAGCAGCATGCTAACTTGTTAAAGAATAATTTTTATGATCCAATCCTCTTTAAAATATTTAATCAACATTAGACTAATACCTGCGCTGGCTAATGCGGGTCCAAAAGCAATTTTATCTGGTTTATATCGTATTTTGATCCATAAAAAAACATAATTAAGTAAGCCCAGGCAAGCAGATAATAACATTAAATAAGGTAAAATATATATGCCTAACCAAGCGCCATAAGCTGCAACAAGTTTAATATCTCCTTGCGCTAATCCTCGACGCTTGATAGCTAATTTAAAAAAACCATAAATAAACCAAAATATTAAATAACCAATTAAGGCACCATAAATAGCTAATAACAACTGCTCATTAGATTGCATAGCATGAAAAAGCAATGCTAATACAATTAATGGGTAAACTAATAAATCTGGCAAATAGCCTGTGTGATGATCAATAAAAGCAAGTAATACACTAAACCAGACGAAAAAAAGTAAAATCACCCTATGGTTAAAGTCTGAGATCAGCAAAAAAATGATACTCAAAGGAATAAAAAGAGTGATAAAAAGGAGATATCCACTCAGTGAGCCCTTTAATCTATAATTAAATAGATAAAGGGGTAAATAATTAATTAATAAATGGCTTAATGGTAATAAAATAATCGTTATAATAAACGCTTGTATCAGCGGCCAATACGAAAAAGTAGTGAGCCATGTTGCCATCTTCAAATTCCTTTTTGAAAAATCCTCATTAGTCACTCAGCATTCTTTCCCAATATCTATAAATAAAAAAGCAATGCCTTATAACAGTTCTACAATAAATATTAACAATAATCTGGTTGTGAGCGAATTTTTGCGAATTAGTACGCAAAATAAAAACGGAAAATCAATAGCTAACGAGACAACTTGCTAGTTTATTTTCCCATCTCTATTATAGGCACAATATTTTGCTAGCATTGAGTTTATAAGGAAGCATGACTATGCGCGTTCCTCGGATCTATCATCCTAACCCATTAGAATCAGGGGCAATAATACAATTAAGCGATAATGCTACTAACCACGTTAGTCGAGTTCTACGTATGAGTGTAGGACAAAATATTGAGTTATTTGATGGTAGTAATTCTATTTTCATCGGGCAAATACTTGAGGCTAATAAAAAGTCAGTTAAAATCCAGCTCGGCTTGGCGACAATAGCTAACAGAGAATCCCCTTTAGATCTTCATCTTGGACAAGTCATTTCTCGCGGGGAAAAAATGGAATTCACTATTCAAAAATCAGTAGAACTTGGTGTTAATATCATTACTCCACTTCTTTCTGAACGCTGTAATGTTAAATTGGATCCTAGGCGACTTAGTAAAAAGCAACAACAATGGCAGAGTATTGCTATTTCTGCTTGCGAACAATGTGGACGTAACAAAATCCCCTTAATTCGTCCAGTAATGCCTATTGAAGCTTGGTGTATGGAAAAAGATGATGCATTAAAAATTAATCTCCATCCTAAAGCTCAATCAAGTATTAATACACTACTTGCATCTGTTAATAAAATCCGTTTACTCATTGGTCCAGAAGGTGGACTTTCACCGGATGAAATCATAATGACAACTAATTACCAATTTACTAATATCCTACTTGGACCTCGGATATTAAGAACAGAAACCACTGCGTTAACTGCAATCACGGCATTACAAGTTCGTTTCGGCGATCTTGGTTAAGGAGACAAAATGATCAAATTAGGTATTGTGATGGATCCCATTTCAACCATAAAAATTAAAAAAGATAGTAGTTACGCTATGCTATTGGAAGCACAACGCCGTGGATATGAAATTCACTATATGGAAATGGGCGATCTCTATTTATTACAAGGCGAAGCATACGGGCATACTAAGCAACTGATCAACATCCAACAAGATACTACGCCATGGTATGAATTTGGTGCAGAGCAAGATATTGCGCTAAAAAATCTTGATGTGATTTTAATGCGCAAGGATCCTCCCTTTGATACTGAATATATTTACGCCACTTATATTCTTGAAAGGGCAGAACAAGCGGGTAGTTTAATTGTTAATAAACCTCAAAGCCTGCGGGACTGTAACGAAAAACTATTTACTGCCTGGTTTGCTAAGTTAACGCCTGATACGTTAGTCACCCGGAATAATAAAAAACTGCGTGAATTTCATCAAAAACATGGTGATGTCATCTTTAAACCCCTGGATGGAATGGGTGGCGCGTCTATTTTCCGGCTAACAAAAGATGATCCCAATGTCAGCGTCATTATTGAAACATTAACCCAACATGGACAACGTTTCTGTATGGCTCAAGATTACTTACCTGCTATCAAGGAAGGTGATAAACGGGTGTTGGTTGTTGATGGTGAACCTGTTCCTTATTGCTTAGCTCGGATTCCGGCTCAAGGCGAAACGCGGGGAAATCTAGCTGCAGGAGGATATGGTGAAGCGAGACCATTGACAGGAAGTGATTGGAAAATTGCTAGAACGGTCGCACCTATATTAAAAGAAAAAGGATTAATTTTTGTTGGCTTAGATATTATCGGTGATCGCTTAACCGAAATTAATGTCACCAGCCCTACCTGTATACGTGAAATTGAAGCCGCATTTTCAGATATATCAATTACTGGTATGTTATTTGATGCAATAGAAAAACGCCTAACTGCAAAAATAGAAAATTAACAAATAGCTAACATTATGGTTAACTGAATAATAAAATAGAATACTATAAATGTTTTCTACTGTTATAAAATACGAATATCGTGCAGTTAACCTACGATAGAATTTATACAACCTAATATTTTTGATTAATTATTTTTTATCGCTTAATTCAGCTATATTTTATTGATAATTCAGGAAAATAAGTTTAATAATATGAATTTACAAAACCACTTTCTCATCGCCATGCCAACGTTATTAGATCCGTTTTTTCAAAAGTCGGTGGTTTATATCTGTGAACATAATGAAAAAGGTGCTATGGGTTTAGTTATCAATAGACCAATTGAACAAATTTCAATCAATAGTATATTGAAAAATTTAAACATCAAAACCACAGAATACGATCATATAACTGAATTAAGCCAACCGGTTTTTTCTGGTGGCCCGATCGCAGAGGCGCATGGTTTTATTCTACATTCGCCACAAAATGGTTTTCATTCTACCTTAAAGCTTTCTGATGAAATTATGATCACAACGTCAAAAGATATTCTCGAAACTTTAGGCACAACCAAACAACCAGAAAAAACACTTATCGCCTTAGGATATTCAAGCTGGGAACAAGGGCAACTGGAAAAAGAGATGATGGAAAATAATTGGCTAACCGCCAAAGCAGATAGTAATATCATTTTTCACACACCTATTACCGAACGCTGGCGTGAAGCTGCTGCTTTAATTGGGATTGATATTTACAATATTTCAAATCAAGCGGGTCATGCATAATGGCAAATAGAACAATTATCGCCTTTGATTTCGGTACTCTGAGTATTGGCATCGCCATCGGGCAGGAAATTACAGCAACTGCCCGTCCTTTAACAGCATTAAAAGCCAAAGATGGTAAGCCAAACTGGTTAGAAATTGAAAAAATATTACAAGAATGGCAACCTGAACTGGCTATTGTTGGACTACCTCTCAATATGGACGGAACAGAGCAACCGATAAGCAATCAAGCTCGTAAATTTGCTAATCGCCTGCATGGGCGCTTTGGTATCAAAGTTACATTACACGATGAACGACTAACAACGATAGAAGCGCGAGCACAACTATTTAATCAGGGTGGTTATCGGGCTTTAAATAAAAGCAAAATTGATTCCATTTCTGCTGTCATTATTTTAGAAAGTTGGTTTGAACAACATGCTTAGTCATGCATAATTATAATAAACTGTTACTCATGGCCGCGACAATGAAATTATGCTTTTATCTTTTTTACTTTTTTATTTAACATCTGAATTTTTATGAACACAATTCAACAAAATCTGGTTAATGTCAAAAATCGCATTATACAAGCGGCCAATAAATATCATCGATTGCCAGAAGATATTACACTGCTTGCCGTCAGTAAAACTAAATCATGTGATGCAATTCAAGAAGCTATCGATGCGGGGCAATATCAGTTTGGCGAAAATTATCTGCAAGAAGGGATAGAAAAAATTGCCTATTTTAGGCATAAACAGGATTTAATATGGCACTTTATTGGCGCACTACAATCCAATAAAAGCCGTTTGGTAGCTGAGCATTTCGATTGGTGTCATACTATTGATCGATTAAAAATAGCACAACGATTAAACAATCAGCGTCCGATAAATAAAACACCATTAAACGTACTAATCCAAATTAATATCAGTGATGAAATAAGTAAATCAGGTATTGCGCCAGAAGAATTAGATAAATTAGCGGCTGAAATTGTCTTGCTGCCAAACTTAAAATTACGTGGTTTAATGGCAATTCCAGCACCAAATAATGAATTGAGCCAACAGATATCAATTTTTCGCAGTATGGAAAATTTATTTAACCAGTTAAAAAAACAATATCCAAATATTGATACACTTTCCATGGGTATGACCGCTGATCTTGATATAGCAATTGCTTGGGGTTCAACATTAGTCAGAATTGGCACAGCTATTTTTGGTTCCCGATAATGAATTAATTTGCCAATCAAGGCGATCAGTAAAAGGAGCAATATAATGCAACAGCGAAAAATTACCTTTATCGGCGCTGGGAATATGGCTCATGCGATTATTACAGGATTAATTTCAGCTGGTTATCCGGCAAATTACATTACAGCATGTTCTCCCACGGCTACAAATCGTGATCTTCTGGTAAAAAAATATGGTATAAACGGAAAAAGTGATAACAGTGATGCAAGCAAGCATGCAGATGTTATTATTCTTGCTGTTAAGCCTCAGATTATGGAAACTGTCTGTCAACCACTAAAAGAACAGGTTAATTTTGCCAATAAACTGGTTTTGACAATTGCCGCAGGAATTCCGGTGAAACGTTACCAACAATATCTCGCACCTAACATAAATTTGGTGCGTGTTATGCCAAACACACCATCATTGGTTGGCCAAGGTGTTAGTGGATTGTATGCGATGGATTGTGTATCAGAGGATGATAAAACCTTTGCTACAGAACTAATGGCAAGTGTTGGTAAAGTTTTCTGGCTGACTAACGAAGCGACAATTAATGATATTATTGCCGTTACTGGTAGTGCACCCGCTTACTTTTTCCTATTTATGGAATCAATGCAACAGGAGGCTGAACGACTTGGTTTTGATAGTAAAACAGCAAGAGAGCTGGTTTTATATACCGCCCAAGGTTCTGCTGCCCTGGCGGCTAGCAAATCAGATCTTTCTTTTGCGACACTAAGAGAACAAGTAACCTCTAAGGGCGGGACTACAGCTAAAGCCTTAGAGCAGTTTTATCAAGCTAATTTACCTCAAATTGTTACCAACGCCATGCGTGCCGCAATCCGTCGCGCTGAAGAAATGGAAAAACAATTTTGATCTTTCAGGATAATTAAATGCAATTTTTAACTTTTATCGTACCAACTATTATTCAACTATACATTATTATTTTATTACTCCGCGTGTGGATGCAATGGGTCAGAGCAGATTTCTACAATCCATTCTCTCAATTTGTGGTCAAAGTTACTCAACCGATAGTAGGCCCCTTGCGTCGCTTGATTCCTGCCGTCGGTGCGATTGATACAGCAACTTTATTAGTCGCCTATATCCTCACCGTAGCCAATATTCTTTTTTTCATGTGGGCAACTAATACGCTTGCTTTAATCAGCATAACGCTACTACCTATTAGCTTTATCCAATTATTAACCTATGTTGGCAAGTTAATTTTTTGGCTGATTTTGATTCGAGCTATTCTTAGCTGGATAAGCCAAGGCCGCAATCCTATTGATTATATGCTTATGCAATTAACCGAACCTTTGATGTCACCTATTCGTCGAATCATTCCTGCTATGGGTGGATTAGATTTTTCAGCCATGATAGTAATGCTGATCTTGATCGCATTAAATTATCTACGTTTGGATATCCTGCTATTTATTGATCCGACTATTACCAGCATACTTTTTCAGTTGGCTATTTGATGTAAGGGTGAACAAACTTGATGCAAAAAGTGGTATTAGCAACGGGTAATGCCGGCAAGGTATGTGAATTTTCTGAACTATTAAAAGAGTGTAACTTAAATATTATTGCTCAAACTGAGTTAGCGATTAGGGCGATTGAGGAAACTGGGTTAACTTTTATTGAAAATGCGATATTAAAAGCACGTAACGCAGCAAAAGTCTCTGGTTTAGCAGCCATTGCCGATGATTCAGGCCTTTCGGTTAATGCGCTAAATGGGGCGCCTGGTATCTATTCAGCTCGCTTTGCGGGTGAAAATGCCTCGGACGAAGAAAATTTGCATAAACTATTATCCGTCATGAAAGATATTCCGGATAACCAACGTCAAGCTCAATTCAATTGTGTACTGGTTTATCTCCGCCATTTTGCCGATCCAACACCGATTATATGTCACGGTATATGGCAAGGTGTGCTAACCCATGAACCCAAAGGTAGCAACGGTTTTGGTTATGATCCGATTTTTTATGACACCAAATTAAAACTTACCGCAGCGCAATTAACCAAAGCACAAAAAAATGCACTCTCTCATCGTGGGCAAGCATTAAGAATGTTATTAGGATCTTTAACTAATGCTTAAATTACCTCCATTGAGTCTGTATGTTCATATCCCTTGGTGTGTGCAAAAATGTCCTTATTGTGATTTTAATTCACATGCACTAAAAGGTGAGCTACCCCAACAAGAATATGTCACACATCTTCTAACTGATCTGCAAGCTGACCTTGCACAAATAAAGGGCCGTCAAGTTAATAGTATTTTTATTGGTGGAGGTACCCCCAGTCTACTCGACGCTAAGGCGATGCAATCTTTGCTTGATGGTATACGTCAAAGATTATTATTAGCATCTGATGCCGAAATTACCATGGAGGCAAATCCTGGCACCGTTGAGGCTGATCGTTTTAGCCAATATCAACAAGCGGGCATTAATCGGATTTCTATTGGAGTACAAAGTTTTGCGGCCGATAAACTCACCAAACTAGGCAGAATACATGGCCCCGAAGAAGCTATCCAAGCCGCTTCTCTGGCATCAGCATTAAATTTACGTAGTTTTAATCTTGATCTGATGCATGGCTTACCTGATCAGACACTTGAACAAGCCCTTTCTGATCTACAACAAGCAATTGACTTATCTCCGCCCCATATTTCTTGGTATCAATTAACGATTGAACCGAATACCCATTTTGGCTCCTGCCCACCGATACTCCCTAATGATGATGCACTATGGGATATTTTCTCTCAAGGGCATCAGCTACTTAATAAAGCCGGATATCAACAATATGAAATATCTGGTTATGCCAAGCCGGGCTATCAGTGTCAGCACAATTTAAATTATTGGCGCTTTGGCGATTATTTAGGTATTGGCTGTGGGGCACATGGAAAAATTTCTTTTGCCGATGGCCGTATTTTGCGAACAATGAAAACAAAACATCCCCGTGGCTATATGACAGGTCAATATCTCTATCAACAACAAGGGGTAAACCAATCAGATAGGCCTTTTGAATTTTTTATGAATCGCTTTCGCCTACTTGAAGGAGTAGCAAGACAGGAATTTATTGATTACACCGGATTAGCGGAGAATGTCATTCGCCATCAACTTGATAAAGCCTTGGAGCAAGGTTATATCACAGAGACAAAATCGCACTGGCAAATCACCGAGCAAGGCAAATTATTTCTTAATTCCTTGTTAACCTTATTTCTATAAAGTCATTTACATCCCATATAACGTGGGATGTAAATAACAGTACATTATTCCACAGCACTGATAAATTATACTTTCTTTTCTAATATAATATTTCTATGCCTGTTATCTGTATCATTGATATTAGGTTGAGGAATACCCAATAGTATACCCAATGTTAGCCCAGTGTCGGAAATCGTCTGCTTATGTAGCGCTTGCGCAATTTGCGGATCCTGTAAGTTGTAATCAGCTTGGGTCAGCGACTGAATGAGATCCATTGCAATCACATGTGCAATATTACGTAACATAGGATCCTGTTCAGTGCGGTATACGGATGAAAAAAGCTCGTACAAATTATTATAATCTTTATTTTGCAATGCCTGTTTTAAACCTTCCCCTCTCAATTCACCTAACGTTACAGTTCTATTGGAAAAAACTAAATCACCAGTCTTAAAATGTGCAACAAATTCTCTCGATATAGAATCTGGTTCAGGATTAGGGATATCTTCAATTGCAAGTAAATTTTTACAGCTATAATTAGTATCCTCTAAACTGTTCGCGAGTTGCTGTTGTTTTTCTTTACCATCAACTGCACATTCAATAACAGTACCAATACAATGTTCGAGGGTAAAAATATCTGGAGAAGAAGCTAATATAAACCGATTAAATGCTAGATTTGCACTAGCGACACAAAATTGGCTATAAGAAGTTTCTGGCTTGTCAATCACAGCGTCGGATTGATAAATATTGTGTTGTCCAATCTTGAATTGATAGCTCCATTGTTGATCTTCATTTGGGGGATTAATGTTAACCGTAAAATCAAATCGTTGTTTAGGTTTAGCAAACTGAATTAACTGTTCAAATTTCTGTAATCGTTCATTTAGTGCAATATCATCCGATGATGGATGATGGATGATGGATGATGGATGATGGATGATGGATGATAAATTTGAAATAATTTTTCTAATGCCTGCGACTTCATTTCATCTTGAAAAAAATCGTTAACCTGTTCCAATAACTCGGCATTTTGTCTTATAAATTGACGATGTTCCATCTCTGTTTTAACTGAGCAAAAACTATCATAGGAGGTTTCTGCCTGATCAGGGATCATATTGGATTGATATATATTGTATTGGCCAATCTTGAATTGAAAACTCCATTCTCTAGCTTGATTAGGGGGATTAACCTCAACAGTAAACTTTGTTTGTTGTTCTGATTTGGCTAAATCAATCAATCGTTCAAATTTCTCTAGTTGTTTATTCGGTGATGCATCATGGCGTGCTGGTTGATTAATTTGATCAAACAATGCCTCTATTGCTTGCCGCTTCACACCACCTTGAAAAAAATCTTTAATCCGATCCCATAATCCCATATATTGTGCTTCAGCCAAAGTTTCTGCATTCATAACACGATTAAGGCGACTTTCATTAAAGTTATAATTGTGATTATGACCTAGGTTTAATATGGTAGACATGAATTGTGCTCCTATCAAAGCCAAACTTTTTTAGTCATTTATTTCCTATAACAGGCTTATCAATTAAGTTTCATACTTAGTGATGTCTTTTTTATTGACATTAAGCACTAACAAAAACAGTCTATTTAACGATAAGTGTTACTATCTTTAATAAATTATTTCATTTAATAGAATAGAGATATCAGGGTATAGCCTGATTTTTATCAGATAGTTAATGTTTCATGGTGTAATGAACAAGCTAGTAAATTTACTCTTTTCTCATTAAAGAACTTGATTGAAATCTAGCAAGAAAAATTTGCGGCAAATTTAACCTGACTAAAACCTGCAACAATAACAGGTAAAAACCAGATTAAATTCTATTTGATTAGCATAAATCGCGATTAAATTACGCCCTCAATTTAATCATGACGGGGTTAAATTGTATGGTTGAAATAGATGAGAGCTTAAAAAACTATTTCAAATTATTTAATAGATCAATACGAAGCTGCTCAATATGGGCAATCTTTCGACAAACCTGTTGACCAAACTGGCGAAAATTATCTTCCTGTTTTTTCCATTCTAATTCTAAATCCTGCTGTAAACCGCTTAACCCACCCAGCAAATTTTGTAGCGACTGATTTGCATCATTACCTGTTAATAATTGTCTACGTCCCATTTCATTAATACTATCTTGCAATATTCCACCTAAACTTTCATTGAGTAAAACACGGCTATCAGCTTCAATCGTTTTTAACCTCTGATGATGAAAGATTAGACTATCAGCGCGTTGTTCGATAACCTTATCTATCTGCTTATTCAAATTCTGTTTTAGCACATTTAAGCGATTTCTCACTTGACTGTCTTGTCCCATCACCCGAACAACCAGCTTATCGAGTATTTGCTTAGCTTCAGCTAATTTTTGCGCTGTATGCTGTCTTATCCACGGCAACTCCTTACGCACCTCTGTTTGATAATCAATAGCTTGTAGTCTCTGCTTCGCGGTTAATGGTATTACTTTATCATTCAATCTAACGCCACCATCAGGTGTGATCTGTAAATTACCACTGGCACCTTTCACCTGGATATGCTGTTTGGTAATAATAATGTCATCCTTAAGCTTTGTAGAACATTGATGCCCTTCAGCCACAGCAAAAGTTGCCATCAGTAATGTACAAATAATTAGTAAAATACGTAACATATCTTCTCCTGTAACCCGCTGCTTTATATTGCCATATACTAAAAAACAGAGCGGCCTATCCGTTGGGATAATAACTCTAAGGCAGCGCAACCAGCCAAAGAGTTCCCTGATTTATTCAATTCAGGTGACCATACCGCTACGGTAAAAGCATTAGGCACAACACAAATGATGCCACCACCAACACCTGATTTACCCGGCATACCGATACGAAAAGCAAATTCACCAGAACCATCATACATACCACAAGTCATCATAAGGGCATTAATTTGTCGGGCTTGGATTGGTGTGATGATCTGATCATTATTCAATAATCTTCCATTATTAGCTAAATAATTAAAACATTGGGCCAATTCCACACAATTCATGCTTAGCGAACAATAATGAAAATAAGTTTCTAATACTGCTAAAACATCACTCTTAAAATTACCAAAAGATTTCATTAAATAGGCAATCGCTGCATTACGATTCGCATGCTCCATTTCCGAGCGCGCCACTTGGTTATCGTAACCAATATCCGATTGACCGGTAAGTGAACGGACAAATTCCAGCATTCGTTGCTTGGGCGTGCTAAATCGAAACTGCAACATATCTGTGATAATAATCGCCCCGGCATTAATAAAAGGATTCCTCGGTATGCCCTTTTCCATTTCTAACTGTACCAATGAATTAAACGGTAATCCTGATGGTTCCTTGCCAACCCGACACCAAATTTCATCTTCCCTGTAACGGGTCATGGCTAGGGTAAGGCCAAGTACTTTTGAAATTGACTGAATAGAAAAACGCTCATATGCATCACCGGCCGAAAATATTTCTCCTTCAATAGTACAAACAGCCATAGCCAAATGGTGATTCGCTACTTCTGCTAACGCTGGGATATAATTTGCTACTTTTCCTTGTCCAATTAGAGCACGAACTTGCTGTAAAATATCTATGAGTAATGTATTAGAAAGCGTTGTGTTTAAAGTTTTCATGTCTTAATACTATCCGATATTATTTTTATTTCCTATAAATTACCATGATAAAAATATAATCTATTTATTAGGTTAATTTTTATCTATTTTCTCTTTATGCTTAAAATTCAACCAATTGATGATTAAAAAATTTAATTAATTTCAAAACTCATAATTATCAAGTGTTTATTATACTGTAAAATATCACTTAGTTAAGTTAATGACAAAAAAAACATTTAACATTAACTATAATATAAAAACATAATAAAATTTTAACTTATAATATAACATATAAGCACCCAACATTAAGCATCATTAAAATTAATTAATCAATTTAATGAACATAAGCACGCCTTTGGCGTGAGCATCGCGGCAAAGGCGCTCTATTTCTAGGCAATTCCCTTCTCGTCTTTTATACTCTGCTCTATGTACATCCCCAGACCTGCAAAACTGCTATTTCAATACGATGACGGATGGAACCTTTTCATCGAAAATAATCACGTAGATGAATGGCAACTACTCTCTGTCGAAAAGATGCTCGCCTGCAGCACCTGCGCTATGGGCGTTCGCCGTTATTGCTGTTCTTCACCTGAATGCTCTCATTCACGCTTCTTTTGTCAAACCTGTAAATCCAAAGCCTGCAGTGCGTGTGGCCTCAAAGGCACCGAACAGTGGATTGCCCAGCAGCGCCATATTTTGCCGGATTGCGAATGGCAACATATTACCCTCACTATGCCTCACCTGCTTTGGCCTTTTTTTAACAATAACTGGTGCTTGCTCAACCAACTCTTTCGCTGTGCAACCCGCGCCATGCTCAAACACGCCAAGCGCCAAGGCCTCGAAATTGGCATTTTTTGTGCGCTGCATACTTACGGTCGCCAACTCAATCAACATCCGCATATTCATTTATCCGTCACGCGTGGGGGACTCACTCAATATGACACCTGGAAACCGATTTTCTTTAAAAAGAAAGACGTTGAAAAGGTCTGGCGCAGTGCGGTCATTCGACTCCTTAGGGATAACTATTTTCAGTTACAACCCAATAAATTGCCTGGCTTCGGGCACATTCGCAATTATCAGACCTGGTGCCGTTACCTCAATGCCCAGTTTCAACGTTATTGGAAAGTACATTTTGCCAAAAAGACACGCGGGGCCTGGCATAATGTGAAATATCTGGGCCGTTATCTTAAACGTCCCCCTATCTCCGCTTCTCAATTGAAACACTACAGCGGCGGCACCGTGGTTCATCATTACTATGACCACCACAGCCAACAATACAGACGACAGACCTTATCCCAAGAAGAAATGATACGGCGTTATGTCAGTCATATCCCTGCGCGACATTTTAAGATGATCCGTTATTACGGTTTTTTAGCCAATCGCAAACGCGGGTGCTTATTACCGAAGGTGTATGAGGCGTTAGACATGATATCTCCTAATGTGCCTGAAAAACCTGGGTTTGGGGCCCTTATCAAAGGTTTTTTAAATACTGATGTCACCGATCATGCAAAACTGATCCACTAACGATCATCTAAAACTGATCCACTTGGTATTATTCGCACATTTTTGTACGGATAATTTATGTTAACCAAGGAGATATTTGTGGATATTCATGTTCGCTTTGCACAAGGACAAAGCCTTCGAAAAATTGCCAGTGAGTTGGGTATATCCCGTAACACCGTAAAACATCATTTACAACAACAGACAATGCCAACTTATGCTAAAAGAAGTCAACAACCGACTAAATTATCCCCCTTTAAACCTTATTTGCTTCAGCGAATTGAACTGGCTAAACCTGATTGGATCCCTGCAACAGTCTTATTTGATGAGGTAGTTGAAAACGGCTATCAAGGTGGTATTGCTCAATTACGCCGATTTGTTTGTCAATTTAAACCAAGCATTGTTCCCGAAGTAGTCGTCCGTTTTGAAACACAGCCAGGTCAACAAATGCAAATCGACTTCACCAGCATCCGGCGAGGTAAAAAATCGCTGAAAGCGTTTGTTGCAACGCTAGGCTATTCGCGTGCGAGTTATGTAAAGTTCTTTGATAATGAACGAGCAGAATCGTGGCAGCAAGGTTTAAGAGAAGCTTTCGACTACTTTGGTGGTGTACCACAGGAAGTATTGTGTGATAACGCAAAATCCCTCATCATCGAACGGGATGCTTATGCAGAAGGTGATCATAAATTACATGTCGAAATGCTTCAAATGTCGAAAGATTACGGGTTTAAATTGAAGGCTTGCAAGCCCTACAGGGCAAAAAACGAAAGGGAAAGTAGAGCGCTTTAACCACTATTTAAAAAAAACAGCTTTATCGTGCCATTAAACACCGACCTTCGTGCTCATAATCTTGAACTGGATATTGAAATAGCTAATGCAAAAGTGGGTCCATGGTTACAACGCGTTGCCCATCAGCGAATTCATGGAACAACGTTAGAGAAGCCAGCAGATAGATTAGCTAAGGAAGTTAAGTCTCTTCTACCCTTACCAGCAAGGGTTTGCCAATCTATCCCACAGACTAATACGCTTAATATCCCTATCGTACCGCCCCTTGAATCTGTCAGTTTGCAACACTCAATCAGCGTATACGAAGCATTACTGGGAGGTGAACATGTTATTGCATGAACAAATTGAACACCTGTGTGAGTCATTGAAATTAAATTCTATTCCGACTCATTGGTCATCACTTGCCGAAAAATGCATTGCCCAAGACAAAAGCTACGGAGAGTTTTTACTGTCCCTGTTAAAATGTGAGCAACAACAACGAGATGAACGAACTCGTAATCTTTTGAGTCGGATGGCAGGATTCCCAGCACATAAAGAACTTAATACGTTCGATTTTAAGTTTGCAACGGGGATCCCCAAACAACACATACAGGAATTAAGCGCATTAACGTTTATTGAACGTAATGAAAATGTCGTGTTGCTTGGCCCAAGCGGTGTAGGCAAAACGCATTTAGCTATTGGGTTAGGATTAAAAGCAGTACAGGCCAAGAAGAAAACCCGCTTTACCACGGCAGCTGAACTGATGTTGCAACTCTCAACTGCCAAACGACAAAATAAGCTCAAACAATATCTATCACGTTCGGTGATGGCCCCGAAGTTGTTGATTATCGATGAGATTGGATACCTACCGTTTGGGCGAGAAGAAGCAAACCTGTTTTTCAATGTGATTGCCAAGCGTTATGAGCATGGCAGTGTCATATTGACGAGTAACCTATCATTTGGGCAATGGCCAAGTGCTTTTGCTGATGACGCAACATTAACTGCCGCTATGCTTGATCGTTTACTTCATCATTCGCATGTACTGCAATTAAGCGGTGAAAGCTACCGATTGAAAGATAAGCGGCGCTCAGGAGCAATAACTGAGTAAAACAGTGGATCAATTTTGATTGATCGGATTTAGATAAAAAGTGGATCAGTTTTCGGTGATCGTTGACACTGACCCGTACCAATGTATTTTATGTGGAAACCGATTGCGGTTTATGAGTGCGGAAAAAGGAATACACGCCGTCACTTTACTGTCAGAAAGGCGGGATAAAATGGTCAAAAAACGATGGTTACAAACCGCAGCCTAGGAGCAGTGTGCCTATTATTAGGCTTTTAGATGATAATTTAACCGAATTACTGTTCTCATGGTTAATCAACGAGAAAACTGTCAGAATTTAATAGAAATATTGAGTTCAAAACACCTCTATTAATGCCTTACTGTATTGATTGAGATTCCTAACCATGAACACTACATAAAATAGATAATCAATTGAATACTAAGTTAATATTTATTTTAACTAATATTATAAGCTGGCTATAGTTAACTATTTGAAAAAATATTAATATTTTTATACATGTATAGTGGATAGAATGGCATATAACATTTTGATTGATTTAAAATTATTAAAAATATATTATTGTAATAAAACAATATTTATTACTTAATAATAGAAATATTAAAATAGTTTTTTATTCAATGAGTTAATATAAATTTAACTTTATCATTATTTATTATGAGAAATTAAAAAACAAGATAGCGTAATATTTACCAATTTTCTAATTAATTATTTGTAATTTAAAGATATAAAAAATAATTTTAATTTGTTAAATATTCAATTTATTTTTCTTTAATTAATATTAACTAAAAAATAATAAGTGATTATCCTTAAAAAAACAGTTTTACAGTATAAAATACTATTAACAACCCTATTTACACCAAAAAACAATCGTTATAGATAGATTAAAGAATCACTTATACTTACTCTTAGGTTAGACAAATTAAAGATGCCAAAAATACTTAGTAACAATAATCTGTCTAATAATATTTAAAACAGATTAATCCCACCAAATATCAAATAATTCAGAAGTAACCACCTTCTTCATACCTTGGTTTTTTAACCATTCTTCGACTAATTTACGGTGCTCTTCTGTACATTTGCCAGTTTTTTCCATACAGATTAATCCTTCCCAATCTAAATAACCACTGGCATCCATCGCTAAACCATTAGGCTGAATAAGCTCTATAATAAAAGTATCAACCATACTATCAATCTTATCAACCGGTGTTTTAGCAGGAAAAGACCAATTTACTGAGAAACCAACCTCCTGAAATTCGTCTATATGTAGTTTTTTACGTAAACGGCGGCTACGCTGCTTAGACATTATTTTATCCTCTCAAACATAAGATCAAATACACCATGGCCTAACTGTTGGCCACGCTTTTCAAATTTAGTTATCGGTCGCGAAGCGGGTCGCTCAACATAATCGCCTGCTGCTGACAAATTTCGATAATTCCGGATTTCATGCATAACATTTAACATATGCTCGGCATAAGGCTGCCAGTCGGTTGCCATATGAAATATACCGCCTAATTTCAATTTATGTAAAATAAGCTCCGCAAAAGGTTGCTGCACAATTCGCCGCTTATTATGCCTTACTTTATGCCAGGGATCGGGGAAAAAAAGTTGCACCATATTTAACGAATCATTTGGCAACATTTTCTCCAATACCTCAATTGCGTCATGACACATGACGCGTAAATTACTCAAATTAGCCTGTTTGGCTGCAGCCAAACAGGCACCAATTCCCGGAGCATGGACTTCAATGCCCAAAAAATTTTTAGCTGGATTTTGTTCTGCCATGGTAACTAATGATGCTCCCATACCAAAACCTATTTCCAGGATCACCGGTGCATCATTACCAAATAGTGAATCCAATGATAGCAGCTGACCGGTAAAATCTACTCCCATCTTAGGCCATAACATTTGCAGCGCATTTTCCTGACGAGGAGTTAATCTTCCCTGACGGCGGACAAAGCTACGAACACGACGTATAACTTTGCCTTCTTCATTAACTTCTGGAGTAATAACATTTTTCATCATAAGTATTGAGATTATTTTTACCAATTAATACTATTCATAATAGTGACAATTATATTACGAGTAGTTGAATATGAAAATGGCTGATAAAAAAGCATTACTTTATTGACGGAATAAAAAGCCTGATCAAAGCTAATATCTGATTAAAAAGTAAAAATATATATTCCTAACAACAAAACGGCTATTAATGATACCACTGCTCATATCAAAACCTGCTTTTTATAAAAACTGTTTAGAGTAAAGACATTTTATATGGATACACTGCAATTTTCTCATTCTGTACTTAACTGGTATCATCGTTATGGGCGCAAAACGCTTCCCTGGCAACAAGAAAAATCACCCTATCACGTCTGGTTATCTGAAGTCATGTTGCAGCAAACACAAGTTGCTACCGTGATCCCCTATTTTGAGAAATTTATTAATCATTTCCCTGACATCACCTCTTTAGCAAATGCTTCACAAGATGAAATATTGCATCTATGGACTGGCCTCGGCTACTATGCCAGAGCTCGCAATTTACATAAAGCAGCCCAACAAATTGTGGCAAACTATGATGGCAATTTCCCTAATAAATTTGAACAAGTTATTTCGCTGCCAGGTATCGGACGCTCTACCGCAGGCGCTATTTTATCGTTATCACAAAATCAACATTTCCCAATCTTGGATGGTAACGTAAAACGCGTGCTTACACGTTACTACGGCATTGCAGGTTGGCCCGGTAAAAAAGAAGTTGAAAACCAATTGTGGACTCTCAGTACCCAGGTCACTCCTGCTAATGATGTCCAATATTTTAATCAAGCGATGATGGATCTCGGTGCTATGATCTGTTGTCGTAGTAAACCTAAATGTGAACTTTGTCCGTTACAAAAAGGGTGCCATGCTTTTATAAACCATAGCTGGCAAAATTTTCCTGCCAAAAAACCTAAACAACAAATTCCTGTCAAAAGTGGCTGGTTTTTGATTTTACAATATGAAAATTCAATTTGGTTAGAAAAACGCCCTCCTTCTGGTATTTGGGGAGGCTTATTTATTTTTCCACAATTTGATACGCTTAATACCCTAAATGAGTGGCTTGATAATTCAGGTATTGTATATAACAAAATAGAACAACTTATTACATTTCGTCATACTTTTAGCCATTTTCATTTAGACGTTATCCCTATTTATGTCACTATTAATCAATTTTCCGCTTGCATGGATGAAACGAAAGGGCTTTGGTATAACTTACAGCAAGATATAAAAATAGGCTTAGCAGCACCGGTTGAAAACTTACTTAAACAATTTAAAAATTAACTTTGCCATTCTGAGGATTACTTAATGAGTAGAACTATTTTTTGTACTTTTTTACAACGTGAAGCTGAAGGTTTAGATTTTCAGCTTTATCCTGGTGAAATAGGTAAACGGATTTTTAATCAAATATCTAAAGAAGCCTGGGGACAATGGATGAGCAAACAAACCATGCTGATCAATGAAAAAAAGCTTAGCACGATGAATCCTAAAGACAGAAAATTACTAGAGCAAGAGATGGTAAAATTTTTGTTTGAGGGGCAAGACATTCATATCGAAGGCTATACCCCACCCGAGAAATAATGCTCAACCCATCAGAATCTTGACCATTCTGATGGCTTTTTATCTGACAAACTGTGAATGACATGTGATATGAAAAAGCTGCTGCTCCCTATCTTCATTGCCCAACTTTTGCTGGCTTGCTCCAGTAAAAAAGAAATCTCATTTCATCCTGAATATGTCAAAGATACCAATGGATTTGATATTTTAGTTCAGCAATTTGCTCATAATATTGAGAATATTTGGGGTATTCACGAAGTCCTGATTGCGGGGCCAAAAGATTACGTCAAATATACGGATCAATACCAAACCCGTAGCCATATTAATTTTGATAGCGGCCGCATTACAATTGATACTATTGCTGGCGTAGAACCGAAGGAATACTTAAAAAAGGCAATTATTACTACCCTATTGATGGGAGAGGATCCAGGTTCCATTGATCTCTACTCTGATATTAATAATATCGCTATCAGTAAAGAGCCGTTTTTGTATGGACAAGTACTTGATCACACAAATCAACCGATCCGTTGGGAATGGCGAGCAACAAAATTCGCCGACTATTTATTAGAAAATAAATTACAGCGACGTCAGTCAGGCCTGCACGTCATCTGGTCAATTACCATCCAATTAGTGCCAAATCACCTGGATAAACGTGCTCATAAGTATTTACCGTATATCCGCCAGGCAGCGGCAAAATATGGCGTTGATGAATCGTTGATCCTGGCAATTATGCAAATAGAATCTACTTTTAATCCTTATGCAGTGAGTCGCTCTGATGCCTTAGGTTTAATGCAGATTATGCCAAACACCGCAGGTAGAGACGTTTTTCGTGCCCAAGGAAAATCAGGCATACCCAGTCGCAATTATTTATTTGATCCGGCCAAAAATATTGATCTAGGGACCGCCTATTTATCATTGTTACAAAACACTTATCTAAATGAAATTACCAATGCTACCTCGCGTCGCTATGCGATCATCACCGCCTATAACGGGGGAGCTGATAGTGTTTTAAGAGTATTCCATAACGATAAAAAGCTGGCAGCCCAAATTATTAATCAAATGCCACCGGGTGACGTTTACCAAACATTAGCGACTAAACATCCGGCAGCTCAATCACGTAATTATTTGATTAAAGTAAATAATGCGCAGAAAAAATACCGTTAATGACCTTTTTACTTAGTTAAATTGGTACCCTGATAAAAAGGGTACCATTTCTACTTGGCGCAAAAGCTTAGAACAATTTTTATATAGCACTACTTAAATTGTTGAAAAAACAAGCATAAGAAAGCGTATTGCTATAATTTTAATTGACGAAAATATTATAATCAGGTTTAATACGCCCTGTTGCCCGGATAGCTCAGTCGGTAGAGCAGAGGATTGAAAATCCTCGTGTCGGTGGTTCGATTCCGCCTCCGGGCACCACGTCCTAGTACAGTTATTGAAACTGAGTATTTCAATTATTTTTTGAAATCACCCTCGATTGAATATTGATTTAATGATTTTACTGCTTCAATGTTTATTCCCATAAATTTATCCAACAAAGTATAAGAGTTATTACTTAAAGAAAGAAATTCAATCATGAGTTCAGCAAATTCATCTGCATTAGTAACTTTTTTTATCTTTAATAGTCTATCGATTTTAGGGAATAAATATTTACCTAATTCACCATTATATCCATAATATTCTGGATGCAATTGTAAAAATTTATCAATAGTTATTTTTTTGGAAATTAATTTGACTAAGTCCAGTATTAAGAGGGGTACTTTATCTTCCAACACATGTTCAATACTTTCTGCTATATCGAGCAATTTATTTGTGTTTTCAAATAAAAACAATAATTGCTGCCAAAATAAAGTATTCAGATAACTCTGCTCACTGGCAAGCTTTAAATCATCCTCACTAAGGTAAACCCCGGCTTCATATATTTTAGGCGTTGGTGCTAATGGTTGATTTGTTACGCCAAAACCTTTTTCTGCTGAAAATGGGTGTATTATTACTTT
This sequence comes from Arsenophonus nasoniae, assembly GCF_004768525.1. Taxonomy (NCBI): domain Bacteria; kingdom Pseudomonadati; phylum Pseudomonadota; class Gammaproteobacteria; order Enterobacterales; family Morganellaceae; genus Arsenophonus; species Arsenophonus nasoniae. The sequence goes on along the minus strand of NZ_CP038613.1, from coordinate 917,908 downwards.
TTTATTTAATTTATGTGCTATCACTTGACCAATAGGAATGCTACCAAATGGCCCAAAACAAGATTGTAATTCAATGACTTCTACTTTTTGCCAATTATTAAAACCAAGAGATTGTATTGCTAATCCTTCAATAATATTACTCAGCTCAGAGCCATCCATATAATTTACACTAGACGGTATTCCTTGTGTTTTAATAAATAATCGATTTCCGTCTAAATTGAAAATGGCATCTTTCCCGAGTAAAGTTTCTTGCCGGCTTCCCTGTACATTAACTGAACCTGAAATAACATTAACATTATTAAATTTGCCATTAATAATCTTCTCAAATTGAGAAGACAAAATAATATCATTAGAATTTTCTGTGGATACTCCTATGCTAGCGCCATTGCTAATCACAAATTTACCCTCACCTAAACTTATCATCATACTTTTTAATTCATAATCCAAGTCATAAAAAACCACCAAACGACCCGTTGGCAAAGAAGATAATTGCGTAGCACTGTTTATTGGTTTTACATTTGCTAGCAAGCTTCTCACACTTTTTGATTTGTTGTTATTAGTGCGAAGTAACTTCAAGTCTTCATAAAAAACTAACGCCTGTTCATCAGATAATACGTTAGCTTCCTTTAAAGTTTCTGCCATATATTCTGGTAATTCAACGAATTCTTCTTTTAAAGATTTTTCAACTACTTCATTAAGTGAATTGTGTTGTATCTGTGAACCTTTCGCTTAACCCACATAGGCATTTAGTTTTGTTACTGGCGTAGTATATTGCTCTAACTGACCTTGAACAAATAGGCCAATCTGTTCTGCCATAATAATACCATTGTTATTTTTAAGATAAGGGCATAATTTATTATTTTCTAGACTAGGCTGTGTCCCTTAATTGCGTAATCGGCGGTAAAACAAGCGAATGCAGCCCAGTTTCACCATTGCTAGATAGTTTCTTGCCGTTTTTTCATAACGTGTAGCGATCCGGCGATATTCCTTTAAACGGCCAAAACACCTTTCCACAACGTTGCGATGGCGATAAGCATCACGATCAAGTTGCGAGCGTCCATCTGAAGCCAGTTTTTCATTTGATTTTCGGGGAATAACCGTTTTCATCCCTTTTCTTTTCAACTCGTTACGTAGCGCATTCCCAGAGTAGGCTTTGTCAGCCAGTACCGTATGACCACGACGCTTCATGCTGCCGTTCTGGCGTTGCACGCCAATGCCGTCCAGGAGTCGTAGCGCGAACAGGCTTTCGTGAGCCTGCCCAGCACTCAGTACGATGTTTAGCGGGATGCCGCTTCCGTCAGTCGCCATGTGGATTTTGGTGCCATAACCACCTCGTGAGCGACCCAAGCTGTTATCGTCGGTAATATCGGGATGTTTTTTTGAGCACCAGCCGCACATTTGAGAGCACGAATATTACTGCCATCCAGCGCAATGGCTGACCAGTCAACCAGTTCATGAGCATCAAGAAATGAAAGCAACTTATTGAAAATAATGTTAATAGTTCCATCCTTTGACCATCTGTTGAAACGGTTATAAACGGTTTTCCATGGGCCGTAACGTTCAGGTAAATCACGCCATGGGGCGCCTGAACACAGTATCCAGAACATGCCGTTGACGATTTTGCGATGTTCTGCCCACGGCCGACCGACCCGCGAAGATGTCAAAATGGTTGGCAACAAGGGCTCAATGATTGCCCATGCTTCATCAGAAAGATCGTAGCGAGCCATAATTCAAAGTATCGTAGAAACAGATGGATACTATAGCTCAAGCAATTAAGGGACACAGCCTAGAAAATAAGCCATTGCCCAAACTAACCAACATCGAAACAAGCTTTCCTTCTTGGTTATTAAAAAATATAATTTCTCCTGGCTTAACGAGTAATAATTCATCCATGCTATTAATTTGACGGTAATTATCTAGTGCTTGCAACCACAAGCTTTCGCTATTTTTAATATTTTCATTCTGTAATATCTTTGATAATGCTCCTACTAATTTTTTCTTATTCTCTTTATTTAATAATATATTAGCCTGATATAAAACCTCAGCTATATAGTTGATATTATCTTTGGGTAAATTATTAAACCAATACATTTCATGTAATATATTGTGAATTGAATTGTTGTTAATTAAGCTATTAAATTTGTCTATAAAATTCTTTTGTCCTGTAAGTTGTGCAGAATACCAGGCTGGCTTTGTTAATGCTTTAGAATTTTTAATAGCTTCAGCAATCTGTAAATTTAAATATTTTTTGAATGAGCCTTCCGCTATTTCCTCGTTGACAAAATCATTATACCTAACAACACTATCAGCAAAAGCTTGCCGATATCTATTTTCCCATACGGCTTCTTCTAAAATAAGTGGACCATCTAAATTTGAATTACTAATATTTTTAAAACGTTCGGCTGTTAAATCAAAAATATAATTTTTATCCTGTTTTTTGCCAACCACAGCAAAATGCGTTATCGGGGTTTCATCTTTCACATTCTGCCAAATATATATTGCTCGATATTTAATATCAACCATACCATGCTGACGCATAAATAGGGCAACCGCACTCATTAAAACATTATCCTCTGCAGCAGGATTATTAATTATTTGAGCAGTAGAAGGATTGAATTGAAGTTCAGTTAGATATTCAGTAGCGGTTATATCATTTGTTAAATTATTTGGCTTGAAGGCAGGTTTAATTTCCAGTAAATATTGATTTTCATTTTTAATAGACCTTACGCCAAGTCTTAAATTATTTTGACTATGATGAAAATCATTAGCTAACTGTTGGATAGCATCTTTATCAATCTGAAGAATTTTTTGGTTAAACTTGTATTTTGCATAAAGATTAATTCCTTTTGACGTGCCTTTAGCTACCTGAATAATAGCCTCTGGAATCACTACGCCAAGAGTTTCCGCCATAATATTAATTACTCCTTCTTTTAAATAATTTTTATATTCAGCTTCTGTATCACTAATCGACGCTTGTAAAAATGAAGGCGTTGCTGATAAAACGCTACCATAAACAATCCCGGGGATATTACCCATTAAAAATGTAAAAAAAGTATAAGGAAATGTTATATCCTTAAGTCGATTAAATAATTCAAACAGCAAGGCCTCTTGATGGGATCTAATTAATACATCGGCTTTTTTTATATTAAAATTAATAATATCTTCAAATAAAAATGAATAATCCTCATTTTCTCTTTTTAATTTAAGTTGAGAAGGATTAATCTCACTGTAATTAGTGAAATGTGCCGCTACCCATAATTTTAATTTTTCACTTACGGTAATCGCGCGTTTAAAATCGCGGAATGAGGGATAATGAAGACATTCACCGGTAAAAATTGATATCACGGCAATAGGTGTGTTTTCCGGGTCAATGCGATTAACCTTTTTATCAATGCCAGTAACAGGTCCGCGATCTTTATCAAAAAAGATTAACAAACCCGGACTATCTTCCACTAAATAGTATAAAACGTCCTTTTTACCATAGGTAGTTAATAATTGGATTCTAAAGTCATTAAACAGCTCTTTTATCTCCTCATTTTTTTTAACTTCTTCCATTTCCGCAATATAACTATTCTGGATATAAGGAGAATTTATTTTACTAATAAGTTCTGTTGTATATTGAGTAGGATATAAAGCGCCTAATTCTTTATCTAATTTATAATTCGTATTTTCTGATAACCATTTTCGCTCTTTACCTAACATAATATCACGTACAGTATATAATTTTGCAACAGATGGGTGATAATGATTGATAGCAGCATTCAATTCAGGATTAAATGAAGTAGCTGTATAAGGAAATTCAACTAGATCATTTAAGTTAGTATGGCTAACATTATGCTCTTTACTTATTTTGGCTAAATATGTTTTTAAATAAGTCTCCATATTGGGTATTTTTTCTTGTAGTTTATCTTTTTTTTCTTTTAATAAATCAATATTTTTTATCAAATCAAGCTCTTTTTTTACTTGTAATGCTTCTTCATCTAAATATTTAATCAACTGGGAATTATATTTGTCAGGGAACTTTATTTTAATATTGTTTCTGGTTATTAAAGGAGAATTTTCACCTATTATATGACGAACAAGATAATCAAAAATAGTGAAAGTTGAATATTGGGTTTCATTATTAGTATTAATATAGCTATAAATAATTTCTGTATTGATGATATCTTCAATTGATAGATCCCCAAAACATGTTTATCAGTTTCATAAACTTGACAAATTTTTGAGAACATAAGCACGCCTTTGGCGTGAGCATCGCGGCAAAGGCGCTCTATTTCTAGGCAATTCCCTTCTCGTCTTTTATACTCTGCTCTATGTACATCCCCAGACCTGCAAAACTGCTATTTCAATACGATGACGGATGGAACCTTTTCATCGAAAATAATCACGTAGATGAATGGCAACTACTCTCTGTCGAAAAGATGCTCGCCTGCAGCACCTGCGCTATGGGCGTTCGCCGTTATTGCTGTTCTTCACCTGAATGCTCTCATTCACGCTTCTTTTGTCAAACCTGTAAATCCAAAGCCTGCAGTGCGTGTGGCCTCAAAGGCACCGAACAGTGGATTGCCCAGCAGCGCCATATTTTGCCGGATTGCGAATGGCAACATATTACCCTCACTATGCCTCACCTACTTTGGCCTTTTTTTAACAATAACTGGTACTTGCTCAACCAACTCTTTCTCTGTACAGCCCGCGCCATGCTCAAACACGCCAAGCGCCAAGGCCTCGAAATTGGCATTTTTTGTGCGCTGCATGCTTACGGTCGCCAACTCAATCAACATCCGCATATTCATTTATCCGTCACGCGTGGGGACTCACTCAATATGACACCTGGAAACCGATTTTCTTTAAAAGAAAGACGTTGAAAAGGTCTGGCGCAGTGCGGTCATTCGACTCCTTAGGGATAACTATTTTCAGTTACAACCCAATAAATTGCCTGGCTTCGGGCACATTCGCAATTATCAGACCTGGTGTCGTTACCTCAATGCCCAGTTTCAACGTTATTGGAAAGTACATTTTGCCAAAAAGACACGCGGGGCCTGGCATAATGTGAAATATCTGGGCCGTTATCTTAAACGTCCCCCTATCTCCGCTTCTCAATTGAAACACTACAGCGGCGGCAGCGTGGTTCATCATTACTATGACCACCACAGCCAACAATACAGACGACAGACCTTATCCCAAGAAGAAATGATACGGCGTTATGTCAGTCATATCCCTGCGCGACATTTTAAGATGATCCGTTATTACGGTTTTTTAGCCAATCGCAAACGCGGGTGCTTATTACCGAAGGTGTATGAGGCGTTAGACATGATATCTCCTAATGTGCCTGAAAAACCTGGGTTTGGGGCCCTTATCAAAGGTTTTTTAAATACTGACCCGTACCAATGTATTTTATGTGGAAACCGATTGCGGTTTATGAGTGCGGAAAAAGGAATACACGCCGTCACTTTACTGTCAGAAAGGCGGGATAAAATGGTCAAAAAACGATGGTGTCAACGATCACCGAAAACTGATCCACTTTTTATCTAAATCCGATCAATCAAAATTGATCCACTGTTTTACTCAGTTATTGCTCCTGAGCGCCGCTTATCTTTCAATCGGTAGCTTTCACCGCTTAATTGCAGTACATGCGAATGATGAAGTAAACGATCAAGCATAGCGGCAGTTAATGTAGTGGTCTAATAAAACTGTAGAGATTTATAGCTTATAATTAAGCCAAATCTTATAGGTATAAATATGACCCGAAAAGTAAAAGTAACCTTTAGCGGAAAGCAAAAACTGGAATATGCAAAACTCATGGTTGAAGGTGGATATAGCAATATCCAAGTTGAAAAAATATCCGGTGCGGGTAAATCTGCCGTATCACGATGGAAGCAACAATATCTTGCCGAGTTAAATGGGAATACGCCTGTAAAATCAAAAGCGTTAACACCCGAGCAACAGCGCATACAAAATTAGAAGTTCAACTTAAGCGTGCTCAGAGGGATAATGACATATTAAAAAGCCGCGGCTTACTTCATCCTCGACAATCAAAACTCAAAATCGTGAAGCAACTGAAAATCATGTACCCCAATTTTACGGTCACTGAGTTATGCCATCTTTTTGAAGTAAGCAGCAGTAGTTTTTATTATGAAACGAAAATACCGACAGTTGAAAATGAAAGACTGTGTGGCGAAATCAAACGTATTTTTTATACATCGGGTCAAATTTATGGCAAAAGACGTATTCAAGCCGAGTTAAAGGGTTTAGGCACCAAATTGGCACTTATAAAATATCGAACATCATGAAATTAAATCAATTAGTTGCAATTAGACCAACGAAAAGCACTACTATCACTCATCGGGTAACGAACATCGATATGCCCCTAATTTGCTTAAACGACAATTTTCCCTGAACAGCATAATCACTATTATGTCGGGGATATCACGTATATTAGACATCACTATGGGTGGAGCTATTTAGCCTGTGTGTTGGATTTAGCCACCAAAGAAATTATTGGTTATGCCTTATCAACAAAACCGGATTCGAAATTAGTGAAAGAAGCCTTAGATAACGCAATTGAACGGCAATTACCGGATACGACAAGTTTGATGTTCCATTCAGATCAAGGTTGCCAATATTCATCGGAGGAGTTTAGGGCGCACCTCTTTGAACGGAAAATAACTCAAAGCATGAGTCGGCGAGGTAATTGCCTCGATAATGCCGTGATGGAAAGATTTTTAGGAGTTTAAAGACAGAAAGACTTAACCGTTTATCGTTTATGAATCATCAATCTGTTGTCTGTGAAGTTGAAAATTATATTCAGTTTTACAATTATTATCGACGCCATTCAACGATTGGTTATTTAACGCCACATCAAAAATATCATGAACTAAAAAATGCCGCTTAGATCTTCTACAGAATTTGTTGACCATTACAGCTCTACTTTCCCTTTCGTTTTTGCCCTGTAGGGCTTGCAAGCCTTCAATTTAAACCCGTAATCTTTCGACATTTGAAGCATTTCGACATGTAATTTATGATCACCTTCTGCATAAGCATCCCGTTCGATGATGAGGGATTTTGCGTTATCACACAATACTTCCTGTGGTACACCACCAAAGTAGTCGAAAGCTTCTCTTAAACCTTGCTGCCACGATTCTGCTCGTTCATTATCAAAGAACTTTACATAACTCGCACGCGAATAGCCTAGCGTTGCAACAAACGCTTTCAGCGATTTTTTACCTCGCCGGATGCTGGTGAAGTCGATTTGCATTTGTTGACCTGGCTGTGTTTCAAAACGGACGACTACTTCGGGAACAATGCTTGGTTTAAATTGACAAACAAATCGGCGTAATTGAGCAATACCACCTTGATAGCCGTTTTCAACTACCTCATCAAATAAGACTGTTGCAGGGATCCAATCAGGTTTAGCCAGTTCAATTCGCTGAAGCAAATAAGGTTTAAAGGGGGATAATTTAGTCGGTTGTTGACTTCTTTTAGCATAAGTTGGCATTGTCTGTTGTTGTAAATGATGTTTTACGGTGTTACGGGATATACCCAACTCACTGGCAATTTTTCGAAGGCTTTGTCCTTGTGCAAAGCGAACATGAATATCCACAAATATCTCCTTGGTTAACATAAATTATCCGTACAAAAATGTGCGAATAATACCAAGTGGATCAGTTTTAGATGATCGTTAGTGGATCAGTTTTGCATGATCGGTGACACAATCGGTGGCTACAATTATCTGAGGTGGAATAATGTGGCCATTCAGACATAAAAAGGCAGAAGAACGCAGCCTTAGTATTGATGAGTTCCTGTCACTGGCTGGCATTCCTAACAGTCGGTCAGGCGAATATGTCTCACCGATAACCGCAGAAGGCTTACCCGCTGTTATCAATGCCGTTACGGTGATTAGTGAAGCGGTGGCGACGATGCCCTGTTTTTTATATCGGGTACACAATGATAAAGGTATGGAATCACGGGAATGGCTAAGTAACCACGTGGTAGATTATTTGCTCAATGAAAAACCAAATGATTGTCAAACACCTTTCCAGTTTAAACGAACCCTAATGCGCCATTGCTTACTCAATGGTAATGCCTATGCGCTTATCACATGGGGTAAAGACGGACAGCCCGCTTCATTACATCCTTATCCGCCGAGTGCGGTTGTACCTGAACGATTAAGTGAGCACCGTTACCGTTATACGATAACCGAGCCATACAGTGGTCAAGTCCGTATCTGTCTGCAAGAAGAAATCTTACATTTACGTTACGCCACGGATGATGGGTTTATGGGACGTTCACCGATTACGATTTGTCGGGAGACATTAGGTTTAGGACTAGCCCAACAGCGCCACGGCGCGAGTGTGATGAAAGATGGCATGATGGCAGCAGGGATTATTAAATCCAATGAGTGGCTGAATGATGCCAAAGGGCAAAAAGCCCTTGACGCGCTTGAACGTTATCGAGGCGCAAAAAATGCGGGTAAAGTGCCAATCCTTGAAGGTGGAATGGGATATGAAAAATTAGGCATGAGTAATCAGGATGCAGAATGGTTAGCTTCCCGCCGTTTTACGATAGAAGATATCGCCCGCATGTTCAATGTCAGCCCTATTTTTCTGCAAGAATATTCCAACAGTACCTACAGTAATTTTAGTGAAGCCAGCCGCGCGTTTTTAACCATTACCATGCGCCCTTGGTTAGCGAATTTCGAACAGCAAATCAAATCGGCACTACTACTTAATGTTCCGCAATCCGGTATGCGTTACCAAGTGGAATTTGACACCGCCGATTTACTCAGAGCCAACCCAAGAGAGCGTTTCTTAAGTTATGAAACGGCGATTAAATCCGGTGTGATGTGCCCCAATGAAGCCCGTGAACGGGAAGGCTTACCGCCTCGTGATGGCGGTGATGAATTTAGTCAGGCGTGGAAACAGCATATTGAGGTTAAGAAACATGCGGAGGACAACGCATGAGAGCAGGACGATTAAGACATCGTGTGACGATTCAGAAACAAGAGATTACATACGGTAATCTAGGTGACCAGCGAGTAACCTGGGTAGATGTTGAAGATGTCTGGGCAGAAGTAAAAGCGCTACGCGGTCAGGAGTTATTAACCTTTGGTACTCGCTATCCTCAAGCCATCGTCAAGATTTGGATGCGTTATCGTCCTGATATCACGATTGACAACGCCATTGTGTATAAAGGTGCTAATACACTGGGTTCTCGATTTGAGATAGCCGTTGTTTTATCCGATGCACGCCAATCAAGATTAGAATTGATTTGCAAGGGAGGAGGACGATTTGATTAATGTAAAAATCCCTTTAAATGAAATCAAACAGCATTGTCGATTAGAAGAGAGTTTTACGCTGGATGATAAATTATTAACCACGTATGCCGAAGCAGCACTTGAAGCCTGTCAACAACATATCGGCAAACGGTTTGATGAAGGATTGACATTCACGCCAGCAATTAAGGTTGGGTGTTTGCTCTATATCGGATTGCTCTATGAGAATCGGGAAATGGCAACAGATGTTGAGCTTAAAGAAGTCCCCTTTACGATTAAATCGTTATGGTCAGTGTATCGAGATATTGGAGTGTATTAAATGCCGTATCAACCATTAAAAAGATGTACAGAGCCAGGCTGTAGTACCCGAGTGAAATCGGGTAAGTGCGAGGCGCATAAACGAGCAGCCAGACGCAGAGTAGAAAAACAACGTGGAACGCATACCCAGCGTGGCTACTCCAGCCAATGGGCTAAATATCGTCTGATTTATTTGAAGGAGCATCCTCTTTGCGTGAAGTGCGAAAGTCAGGGGATATATACACCCGCTAAAATCGTTGACCATATCATCCCAATCGATGGAGATAGCGATGTACTGTTCTGGTGGCAAGATAACCATCAATCATTGTGTCAGGGATGTCATAACCGCAAAATTATTCAGCAAGATCCAATAACTAAAGCACAGCGTAAAGCTGGCATGTTCCGTGAGCAGGAAGAAAAAGCTGCTCATCGTAATGACTGGATACACGAGTATAACCTTAATGGACGAATATCAGATAAATCAATTGATTAAGGGATTACTTAGACATAGCCAAGGTTATCGACGCGTTAAGCCAAGCGCGAATAAATCCTACGTTAAACGATTGACTCAGCGTGACCGTGAGCTAATGGAATGTTTTAGGAATCAGCCTTGGAAGTAGGGGGTGGGGGAGTTAAATATGACAACCCCCTATTGCGCTGGGACCGCACGTCAATCGAATTTTTATGCGCGGTCATTTTTTTGAAAATAAAACAATAAGGAAAACAGTAGATTATGGCAAGAGCACCCAAAGCCCCTAGCTATCTTGATGAGATTGCTACTACAGAATGGAAAGCTAAGGCAAAATTCGTTGCAGAGCGTAACGACCTGAACCCCACTGATTGGAGTAGCTTTGAGCTGTATTGCGTCAACTATTCCATTTACCGAAAAGCCGTTGCAGACCTCGCAGAACGCGGATTTAGTATCGCCAACAGTCAGGGAAGCGAAAGTAGGAACCCCGCATTAAGCGCCAAAGCTGAGGCAGAAAAAACCATGATAAAAATGGCCTCCCTATTAGGTTTTGACCCCGTATCACGTCGCCGTAATCCGGTAGAAATGCAAGAAGAAGATGAACTTGACCGATTGGCATCAATACGCTGAGCGCGTCAGAAATAGCGATATTCCGGCCTGTAAGCGCTTAAAACAGGCGGTTAATCGTTATTTTAATGACCGCAATAATCCCGTTTATACCTTCGATACGCCAACGGTAGCACGTTTTATCGCTTTTTCCCGTCTCTGCCCCCATGTAAAAGGACATCTTCGAGGTAAGCCCATTCAATTAGAACCTTGGCAGCAATTTGCTATAGCGAATATTTTAGGATTCAAAGAAGTTAGCACGGGAAGAAGAAAATATCGTAGTGCGTATATCCAAGTGCCAAGAAAGAACGCTAAGTCTACATTGGCTGCAATACTGGCTAATTGGTTTTTAATCATGGAAGGGGGGCAACAGGATATTTATACGGCAGCCGTGAGTCGAGACCAGGCACGCATTGTTTTTGATGATGCCCGTCAGATGTGTTTGCTATCCCCTAGCCTAAAGAAACGGCTGACTATCCAGCAACATAAAATAATTTATCCTAAAAATAACAGTTTGCTAAAGCCGCTTGCTGCCAAAGCTGCCACCATTGAGGGCACTAATCCGAGTCTGGCGATCGTCGATGAGTACCATCTACACCCTGATAATGCGGTTTATTCCGCGCTTGAGTTAGGGATGGGGGCACGCCCTGAAGCACTACTTTTTGCCATTACCACCGCAGGGAGCAATGTTATTTCAGCCTGTAAACAGCACTATGATTATTGTTGTCAGATATTGGACGGTGAAGCGCAGAATGAATCACTCTTTGCCCTGATTTATGAACTAGACGAAGACGGTGAGCTTGATGATGAGCATAACTGGGTTAAAGCCAATCCTAATCTTAATGTCTCTGTAGAAAGTCATGCCCTGAACGATACGATTAAAAAAGCAAGGGGAATTCCCTCACAATGGACAGAGATGTTAACCAAACGATTTAATATCTGGTGTCAGGGTCAAACGCCGTGGATGGGTGAAGGGGCTTGGGCTGCCTGTCAACGGGACTACAAGGAAACGGATTTAAAGGGACAAACCTGTTATGCAGGGATGGATTTATCCTCAACAAACGATATTACTAGCGTCTGTTATACCTTCCCACAAGAGAATGCGCTCTTGCTATTGAGCCGTCACTATATCCCCGAAGCGCAATTACAGAGTCCAGCGAATAAAAATAGAGCAATCTATCATCAATGGGTGCGGTTAGGCTGGCTGAGAACCACCAAAGGCGATTGTATTGATTATGACCGTATCAGAGATGATATTCTCAAAGACAGTGAGCAGTTTGAGATTAAGCTCATTGGCTTTGATACGTGGAATGCGACTCATCTTAGAACGCAATTACAGGGTGCAGGTTTAGATGTTGAACCCTTCCCACAAACCTATATGCGTTTAAGCCCTGTCGCCAAGTCAGCAGAAGTGTTTGTTAATCGTCAGAATATCCACCATAACGGCGACCCTGTTTTAACATGGGCGATCGCAAATGTAGTGATGGAAACCGATGCAAACGCCAATATTAAACCGAACAAGAAGAAATCGGCTAATAAAATCGACCCGGCCTTAGCGTTTCTGATGAGTTTTGGCACATGGCAGATAGAGCATGAGGACTTTACCTTTAGTTTGACCGATGAGCAGAAACAACGATTAGCTTCATTTGATGGTGTGTAGCGGGTTGATGGATATGAGGTATTTTGAAGATTATTTTTTATTTATCTTGTTCTCATGTTGTGTTTTGTTTATAGACTCGTTCGGTGTATTGCGTATAAATACCTATATAAATAGTAACGCTAAATTACCTTTATTTTTAACAAAAAATTATTATTTATCATTTATTTATATTTAATTGGTTAGTTCTTTTCTGATAAATCAAATAAATATTTATTTCTCAATGACTATTAGGTAAAAATCTTTTACATCAATGCTAAATTATCTATCAAAATAATTTTATCTTTCTTACTGACTAATCGATATGAGCTAATAGCTGTATAAAAGCAACAACTCAATGTTATAGGTTAATTTTCCAGCTATAAATTGAAACTAATAAATTAAATAACAGAAAATATCAAATTAACCAGAAAATACGATTCTTAAATTACTATTCATCGGAACAAAATTTAAAATAGATTTAGCAACTAAAACTAGTTAACCACTACATCTCTTTCTTACGACGATATTCTCCATCGGCGGAATATAACCATAGCCAAACTCTTTCACCATAAATGTACGGTTTCCTTCAATTTTGACTTGGATCGTTGGTGCTTCAGTTCCACCAATGCGATATTGTCCTTTACCATCATCGATATTAGGATTAGGAATATTATCAATAAATGATGTGACTAAGCCATTGGGCATAACATAATGTGAGTAAGTTTGATAAGGGCGAGCCGATGGATTGCCAAGAACTAATCCAGAGCCATTTAATGGTTCATAAGGTCCGGTCAGCTTGTTACTAACAAAACCATATACCCCATCAGGTCCATTTAAACCGTCAGCATAAGTGTACTGATGACTGACGGTAAACAAATAATATTTACCGTCTTTAAATACATAATGCGGTCGTTCAGTCTGATCATTCACCCCCACAGCAGTGACCAATGGCGGAAGTAACTGCCAGTTTTCGCCAGATTTGTCTGTTGCTACCGCAATTCCTATACAACCACACTGAAAACGCGCCCCGCCAACCTCTTCATATCCAGGCGGAATGTCCCCCATATCATCACTGGTAATAATATGTGTACCACGTTCACCGGCTACATTGGCTTCAAAAACCATATAAAGCTTACCATCGATAGGATCGATAAAAGGCCATGGATCGCGAAAATTCCAGTATTGATTTTGTTCTTCTGTCTGATAATAAAAACCATCCGCCGAGAATAGCTGGCTCACTTCGTCAAAACCGACCATTCTAACATCACTGTTCGTTGTAACAACCCGACCACAAATTTTAGCCATGCATGCACCAGGGGTTACACAGGAATAATATAACTCTATTTCACCTTTATCATTCATAAGAATCGGTGTTCCAGCCCATTCTCTACTAGTAGGTGAAACCCCTTCTTGCATCACTCGACCACCGAATTCCCAACTTTGGCCATCTCTTGAATACCAAAAGCAGATACGAGCACGACCGTGACGATCATGCCAATCACTCGTTATATCGTAGCGGCCATCTTCGTATTTAAATAAATCTGGACGTCTTTCGGCCGTTAACGTAAAAATGATTGACCATCCATTAACCGAAACAATCGTTCCATCTAACTTTCTAAGCGGCATGGTATCCCAGATAAACAACGTTTCATCCATAACCGGAAAATTATAATCAATAAGTGGCTGCGTTGTTGTTGGATCATCAATACAAACTTTAAGCACATCCGCTCTAGTCCAACGACTACTTTTAAATGCTAGGTTAGTCATTTTTCATCCTCAAAATAAATATCTTACAAAACACAATTAATAAAAAATTCAATAAAGTCATTTCTTTATTTTGTTACTTATTAAAATAATTAGTAAAGATAATTTTGATAGTTTTTAATTTGGCATTAAAGCTAATACTATTTCATTAATAGATAAAGATATGGCAAATTTTATTTGCTGATTTTAATGTTTATTTTTAATTTAAAATTTAATTAAAAAAATAAAAGTATTTTTTTAAAAATTTAAATAAAAAATTTGCCACTGTCATTGATAATGATATTTATCCTATTGCAAGCACAGCAATAACTTTTAATGCTTAACCGCAATATCCAGCGTTAAATAGTAAAAATTTTCATACCAATCTTCTAAGATATCCGAGCGGAAAAGTGTTTTAACACCAGACACCTTTAATACCTTTTTAACGGCAATGATTCTACTATCATCGTTATGGATAGCAGAATTCAACGCGTCTGTATTTTTTACGGCTAAGCAGATTTATTATCAGTTACCTCTACAGCGGCTAATAATATTGTCATCTGTTAAGGCGATTATATATTAGAGAGATAGTTATCCAATAACTGAAATGAATATCTATTTAACGAGAAAACAGCAATTATCTGTTCAGCAAAACTTTGTTCATTACCCGGTATATCCTTTGCCAATAAAGTTTCTAATGCTAACTTTATCCCAGCGGGCGGAACCTCTGTTAAACCGTCACTATAATATTCTGTATGCAATTGTAAGAAATCATCAATGCTCATTTTTTTTAACACTAATTTTGCTATATCGTGGGTCATTGATTCAATAATGTTGTCCGCTTTATTATGTTCTACTGCCCGGGCAAGGCGACTATTAACCATTGTAACGTTTTTGTAGAGTCCAAGTAATTTATTCCAAAAGTTATGATTGCGCATGTGTTGCTGATTAATTAGCCATTGTTGGGTAAAATTTAAATCACTCGCTGGCATAAATGTCTTAGGGTATGGCCGCCACCATTCGGGATTTTGCGCAATCTTTTCACTGTATGTTAGCGGGTAAGCTGTGACTTTTTTGCCTAATTCATTGGCTAAAACCTGCCCAGAAGGATACCTACCATAAGCGCCAAAGCATGATTGTAACTCGATAGCGCCGACACTTCGTAAATCAATCGTATCTTGTGTTCTTAACATTAAACCTCTAACAACATTGGCAAATTCTATTGAATCCATATAATTAATAATCGATGGTGCCCCATGTGCCCTAATCAGTAATTTATTACCTTTTAAACCAAAAATGGAATCTTTACCTAACAATGACGCTTGTCGCATCGCCAATAAGTTAACCTTACCTGCCGTTACTTGATAGGGACCAAATTTACCATCAGCCAGTTGGGTAAAATTACCACCAAAAACCAATTCCAAACGATCGGTATGCCTAATGGCAAATTTTCCATCACCCAAGCTAACCATTAATTTCTTAACAGAAAAATTATTTTCGTGAAAAGCAACTAGGCTACCTTTAGGTAATGACGCCAATTCTGAATAATGATTAATTTATTTTTGCTGAGTCAACAATTGTTGTAACGCTCTTTGATGATTAGTGGAAGAATATAGTGATTTCGCCACACTATAGAATACCAATGCTTGCTCGGAAGATAACTCACCTGATTGCTCTAATAGTTCAGCAATACATTTTGCTGAATCTGCCATCGGCTCTGAGGCTAATTTTTTAGCAACCTGCTCTATTGGTTGACCATAGCTGTATTTTGCGCCTTTGGGATAACCGGCCCAGACATTTAATCCACCGACTTCCAATGAACCAGAATGTTTTAAAATACCACCTTCAAATTGACCTAGTTGTTCTGCCGTAATAATTTTCTTGCCATCACCTAAACTGGCATCTAATAGGCTATTTTTTATACCGGCAAAACGGCCATTACCAACACTAACCATCGCATGTACTGGCCTGTCTGTATTAGTCACTGTTTTGGTAAAAACAACAAGTTGTCCTTGTTTAATTTGCAAAAGATCATCTATGGTTGTTATTTTTTGCACATCATTAAATAAATCACTATTAGGCAAAAAATCAGTATAATGTTTTGCCTTCTTTAAATTTTCTATTAATGAGCGTTCTTGTAGTTCAGTAATGATATTTGCTTGTTTTAATATATCAGCAATGTAAAGTTCAGCTGATTCATACTTTATCCCAGCCAACATATTTGAGCGAATAGCCTCCCTTATGCGATTTCTCGGCGCCAATCCTATATAACTCATAGTTTTATTAATATTCTGTGGTTGCAACGTCATCCTTGTTGTTCCTAGCGCTAAACTAGCTGTAACAGTTCGATTTATGCCATAATGGGTCAAATCATCCACAATATTATTTGGTGCAACAAATACATCTTTAGCTAATTTAGTCTTGGCATAGAGCGTCGCTGCCTTAGAAATTATCTTTTTTAAAACCACAAGAGTGACTCTACCCGCAACTTCTAAAGCCATCGCAAAGGCGGCTTGTTTTAGATAATTATTGCGCTCTTCTTCAGTATCACTATTAGCAGCCTGGCCAAGTAAAGGTAAAACAGAAATTAAACTACCATATAAAAATCCAGCTACAGGGCTCATAAAAAAAACAGGTGCTATAAATAATTTAATATATTCCAATATGATAAATATTTTATCTTCACTATGAGAAAAAACTAATACATCTATATCGGCCAGATACTTTTCTAATATATTTTCATATAAATAAGAATAATCTTTACCCTTCTTTATTAGTCTTAATTCAGCAGCAGCCATTTTATGAGCTAGCGGAAAGTGATAATTAAACCAGGCACTTATTTCTTTATTATCTTTTATTTTATTTTTCATATCACGTAATGAACTAAATTGCAGACGTTGACCGGTAATAATCGAGATCACACTAATTGGAGTATGCTCAGGATGGAGGTTTTGATAATTAATTTGGTCATTCCCAGTGCGATCCATTATTTCATGCTGTGCATAAACTAACAATGATGGGCAATTTTCGATAAGATAATAGGGTTTATTTTTATTGTTATAAACAGTAAGTAACGTATCAATATAGTGATAAAAATTATTTTTCGAATTACCATTATTTTTTAATTGTTCTATCTTATTAATATAATCATTTTGAATATCAACTGAATCTATTTCTTCGATTATTTTTTTATTATATTTATGTGGAAATTTTCTATTTAAAGAATAATTAATATAACCTAATTCTTGTGATATATATTTTCTGTCCAAACCTATAAGAATATCATATATTGTAAATTTTTTTGTATTTGCTAACTGGATCAAAACTACTTAAAGATCCTAAACCTTCTTTAGTTATTTTATAATCTACTTCATCTGTTAAAGAAAGAGGTAGCACCCGATATTTAGCTTCTAAATTAGATAAAAAATTAGTTAAATATTCAGCTGAGCTTGGTATTAATTTATTAATATCATTTAATTCTTGTTCTAACTTTTGAAAATTTTTAATAAAATAATAATGTTCTTTAATATTTTCACACTCTTCTTCCAGATAATAAATTAAACCAGGTTGAAATTCAGCCGGAAATTTTAGTTTAATATGATCTCTTTTTGATAAAGGAGAATCAATTTCTTTTATATGTCGTAACATATATTCATGAATAGTGGTTGTATCAACTTGTGTTCTACCATTTTGATCTTTATAACTATAAACATACTCAGTTGATGTAATATCATCTAATGTTAATTTACCAAACACGTGTGCATCAGTTTCATAAATAGAGGCTAAAACAGATATTGCATAAATATTTAATGTTTCTATTTCTGGATTAATTTTAGCTTTACCTCTATTAAGTCTTGTTATTATTTTATTTGCTGCATTAATCATTTCATATACTTCTGCTTTTTCTGCCACAGTTTTATTTTTCCAACCGTCTACATTAAGTATAATTATATGCTGAATCAGATTTTCTTTATTAAAATGTATCGGTGTTTTTACTATACTTTTTAATTTATTTTCATATAATGCTTCTATCATATTTAAATAGTGATCAGAAACACATTTATCAGTTTGATCGATTAAACTAATAATATTATCTAATCCATAAATAAATGCTTTATTACTATCGGCGGAAAAGGAATAATGAAAATTTTTTGCAATTGTATTGCTTAACGCTTGAATAAACCGAAAAATAGGAATTGTGTTTATTGAAAAGCCTAGTGTACTTAGTTGATGAACACGAGTGGATTTTTCTGCTATCAACAATACTTTACGACAAACTTCAATATCATTTTCAATTCCAAATATTTCATTTTGTATTATTTTATATTTCTGTTCATCTGTTTTTAATACCGTTAATTGCTGTCGACAATTTTCTAGTTGTAATTTTTTGGTATCAATTTTATCTTTGACTGTAACATAATAATCCAACCCAGTTATGTTATTTAGATGTTTGATATTATTGTCAGCAGCATTAATTAAATTTAGAATATCAACAAGAATTTCGCTTGAAATTGTTTTCTTTACTTGTGTATTGCGTATATTTTCTGCGCGCTGAGCACTCCTTGCATTCATCATTTCAAAATGATCAGTGATTTCAAGCGCACTATCTGACGATATCACCGTCGTCGGTTTTTCATCTAATATATGTTTTGCTAATTTGTCTTTCTTTAGCTTATTATTACTCTCATTGTCCGTGTCTAATTTGCCAGGATTTATATTTGTAATACGACTAGAAGTTATTTCCATAAAATATCTCGATTAAACAACAAATTATTTTTAAAAATAAAATTACTTTTATAAAATAATAATTAGCAATAGAAGAATAACCGTCAGAAAACATATATTTCCTTATATTATCAAATAGTTATCTAGCAAATAGGAATAATTTATTCAATACAATTAAGCCAAATATAATATAATTATACTGGTGTAAATTTAGCTAAAACCAATAAAAACCCCCATTTTCTATCAAAAAATGGGGATAATAACACTGTATTGGTTATTAAAAAGAAAAATAAAGATATAGTTTATTTTTTTGTAGAGACGAAGAAGATTCTATTTATAAATTATAGCAATATTATCTTAATTTTTAATTTTAATAGACCGTTCAAAATAAACTGAACATATACTAACGTTTATTTTTAGTTACCATTAAACAATTTCCCATACTATAATAATCCTCCCAAAAATTAATTCTTGAATTAACAAAATAACTTTCTATAGCGATATCTAGTACCCTTGAAACTTTAATCAACCATTCAACATTAATCCTAACTTCACCTCTTTCATAGCGAGAAAGATGCTGTTGGCTAATACCTAATAAGGCTGACAGATCTGCGGCTGAAATTTGCAATTTTTGTCTTTTTTTTCTTATCATTTGTCCAATATTATAATTTATACAATCCATAATATTCACCATCAAATGAGACATTTAGCATGAAGTTATATTAACTTAAATATTAATCATAATCATGATGAGAAAATTAATAAATACTAAAATATAATATTTAAATAAAATAAAAGGCTAACTTATGATAAACAAGTTATTTTTTATAAAAAAGAGCTGTCAACTATTTATATTAACAATTCATGTAATTATTTAAACTTTTTTTAAATAAAACATAATCAATCTCATACCGTGAGATGGTACTAACTTTATTTCTCAACATATAAATGGGTTGATAATCAGGTGCTCCAACTTGCTCAATTTTGCTACAGATCATCCTTTTCTGCTTATCTTGCTGCATAAATTTATTTAAAATAATCCAAAAGGAGTTATATTCAGCTTTTGTTAAAAAAGCTAAATTTTCAGTCAATAAATCATGATGAACTTTTCTGGCATAAAAAGTATTTATACGATTGGCATCGTAATAGGTATAACTTCCGGCTAATAAATAAAGAAACATACCATTTTTATATTGATTAATTTTTATACAATCGACCATTCCCTTATACAAAACAATCGGTGTAAATTTATTGAAATTACCTTTTACCTTTGCACATTCTAGATTGTTATTTAAACCGCTAATTGGTGAAATATTCTGATCAGGAAAAGTATGGCAACCACTGATAATGCAAGAAAAAAATATGATAAGATAAATAAAAATTGTTTTACCTACCATTTATAATCCTTCCTTTTCGCTTTCTTCAGCTTTTTCATATAGTTCACGTAGTTGACTATAGAAAAGGGGATCTACGCCAGTTTTTTTATTTACCGTGCAGGAATCATGATAATTTGTAGCTTTTCCATTTTCTTTTAATCTATCATCTAATGATTTAGTTGTTTCGGTAATAGGAGATTCTATAATAGATGACATAATATTATTCATCATCGGAATTTTCATGGTTTTTTCCTAAAAGTGAAAGATTATCGATAAGTTGATCAATATTTTCGATCATTTCTTTATAAAAATATTTTTCTTGTATAGATAAATTTATATGTTCTAATATCAAGTTATGTTCAAGTCTAATCATATTATCTTTATATTTAATAAGAAAATAGTTTTCAGCATGATAATCAAAAATAATATTTTCTTGTTTGAACTCAATACAATTAACAATTTTATAGTCTAACTTTTTATATAATTCTGGCTGAATAATAATAAGTTCATCTTTCTCTAAATTATTAGAAAAACTAGCTAAACAGCTATTGATAAAATAAGCAACTAATTTTTCATCATCAATAATCTTATTTAAACATTGATTAATTTGATTTAGTACTTTTTGCTGAATTGCATGATAAATATCATCAGAATTTTTAAAATAACAGATAATATTGTCAATTATACTCTTTAACCCAGCTTTGTAGCCAATTAAAAATGCTTCTTTGCTTACTCTATCCGACTCTTTAACTGCATTTTTGACTATAGCCTCGGCATAATTTTTAGACTTTTCAGTAATTGAAAATGCTTTATTATGTTCAGTCAATATCTCTTTTTTTAATAAGACATTATCTATTATATTGAGACTATTGATATCTTTTTGCATATTGAACAGCCAATTTTAATAAATTAAATTGCGGATTTATTTTAGCGAAGTTATAATCATCATTGTCTATTCGAGGAAATAATATCGCCAATCTTTTCATTACTGTATCTGACAAATAATCTTGATATATATATATTTCTTTTCTGGCCAATAACCATAAATCAATATCAGAAAAATTGTTTTTTGCGACAAACACGAAATCATCAATAATATTTAACTCACAAAAATTTCTTATACTTTCATCTAATTTTACTATTTTTCCACTGCGAAATAATAGTGAACGATAGCGTAAACAAGCTAACATAAAGGAAACTTCCAATATTACATTCCAATTTTTTATAATATATCTTTCGATATGGTTGCAATTAAAAGTGCTATCAATCGGCAGGGAATAAAAATTTATTACTACACTATTAAAAATCGACCGACAAGCTTTATTATTAAAAATTGCAGGAAGAGAAAAATGATCGCTATGCATCCAAGATATCGGATCATATAAGAAAAAATTAATTGTATCACTAGACATCATAACCATTTATTTATTACTTCTATCTTTTAGAATAAGTTTTTCTTTAATGAAATTTGTCATAGAATTATTATTCATAGTAAGTAATGCTGGTACCTTTCTATTTTTATTTATCAAGAAAAATAGAAAACAGATAATTAAGATAATAAAAATATTAGCAAAAAATAACCATATAAAACTAGAGGTTGTACCCTGATGATTGGATATTGATTTTAATCGATTTATCTGTTCCATTTCTGTGGTAACTACAGAAATATCATCATAACTTACGCCATTTACACTATTTTTTAAAAATCTTTTTATATCGTTAATTAATAGGTTTACATCCTTGATCGTATCATTATATTTAATTAATGCCGAGACATGATATTTGTGCTCTTTTTTATTTTCAAGACTATTTAACTCATAGCTAATATGCACATGAGCCGTTACGATGCCTTCAATAGAATGTAAAGATTGTGCCAACCTCTGTTCAATACCTGAATAGAGGCGTGCTTTTTCAGCTAACGGTGATGATACTAAGCTATCAGACGGAAACATTTGCGCAATTTCTAATCTGGGTTTACGTGGTAAACCGTAACGATTAATCAAATCTACCGCCGGAATAAAATCTTCTTTTTCAATATAAATAATATAACCCGATTTTGCGCTCTCTTTTATAAGCATCAATATTATTTTGTTGTAATAAAGCTATCACTTCATTAGCTTGATTTTGATCCAAATTTTTAAGTAATTCCTGTTGATTACAACCGGTTAATAACAGCAATAACAAAATTAAGTTGAGATAAAATTTTTTCATACTAGGTTTTTAATAATGTTTCAACCGCGGTTACTCCTTTGCGAGAGAGCGTTTGTAACAGAGAAAGGCGTAAATTATAATCTGCCGTCCTTTGTTGAAGATAACTTAAACACTTTGGATCCGAATAATTTGCTGGGTTATTTGCTATATTCAATATTTGTTCGTATTCCATTTTGGTTGTATGAGATAGCCTAGCAAAATGCGCTATTAAATAATTATCTAAGCCGTCCAAACCAGGATGTAACTTAACAATATCAGTAATATGATTACTAACAAAAGAATTAATAATTTTTGTTATCATAAATCACTCTTAATAAAAAAATATTTTTCCATTAATTTTAACGGAAATTGGAAATAATATTGTTATCAACATCTTTAAGCGCTTTTATTACGTTAGATTGGAGATTACGATACAGAGTATATTCAGAAAGTAGAGATTGATATTTAGCTAACAGCATCGGATTTGATGGATCCTTAGTTAATTCACCTAAGGTGTTATTAAGAGCGGTATTCATTTCTTTCACACCATTATCAAAGCTTGCCGCTGTTTTAACCAGATAACCACCAACAGACTGTGTTGCATCAAATTTCTCTTGTTTGTGACCAGTATTAGCTTTATTAACGTTGCTACTGCCAATTGTTGCCGCCATATAAACCTCCTGTTAATTTTTATTAAAATAATAGTGAAATGGAGAAGTACGTATATAATTTTTACTACCATACCTAAAAGATTTATCTTGTAGCCAGTCACTATTTAACTCAATAGTAAAATAAATATAATTTTTTCCCCAATTTTGATAAAAATTATTAATAAATAGTTTTATTGACTGTATTTCCTGATCACTTAAATTATCTAAGATAAAAAAAGTAATACTATTTTTAGAGACAATTTTTTTATAATTTATTTTTAGTTTTTTAATTCCATTTTCTGAAATATTTTCAATATACTTATCGCTGATCGACTTAAAAACTACATTTTTTATAAATAAAAAATCTTTTTTTAATTTTTTGATCAGATAAGATTTTTCTTTATCTGTTAAGCTTGCCCTTTCTTTACTAAGTGATAGGACTGGCTGCTCAGCTTTATCCAGCTCAATAGCATGAAAATAAACTAGCGGAAAATTTTTTCTTAACCAGCTAGAAAGAGCTCTTATTTGCTTTTTTTTTGACAATACTTTCACTTGACTAGCATCATCGCTATTATTTAATAACTTTATAGCATGATATACATAACGTTCTTTGTTTGCTAACAGATATATAATGTTATCCTGCCCATAACTTATTCGATAATGTTCTAAATCATTACGCAATAAAACAGAAAGCTTAGATATTTTTCTTTGTTCACTAGTAAAATAAAAATAAGCGCAAATACCTATCACTAATGATATCAATAAAAAAAATAATGTAATGGCTAAATAATTTTTCTTGACTGGAGAAAATCTCTCTGCCGTTATATCAATAATCGGGTAACGGTAATGTAAAACCTCTTCACTAAAGCTATCACCTATGTTACGAATCGCAAATGAAAGGTCGTTAACATGGTTTATTTCATTCAAGATAATACTTTTTTCATTATTTACATTTTCATTACTGATTTCCCTAACAATAATATTACCATTAGCATTTAATGTATTATTTTCAATAATTATTTCAAAACTATATTCACGATCAATATAAGGAATATAAATAAGGTTATTTGGATATGAGGTTCCCTTATGTATCGTCTCAATAGTGTTATCATTTGTGACCATAAAAACAGTATGAAGATTATCAAGCAAAAATTCACACCCAGCTAGTTTTCCATTTAGGATCCTAAAAACAAGTTGTTTATCTTTATTCATCTCCATACAGTTAATACTTATCTAATTATTACTTTTGACTACAATACATTTTTTTACAAAAAAAAGCATAATCAGATAATCATCAAATTATAATGATAATTAGCAAATAAAAAAATAAACCATGTAATATTTACTAATGTAATTAATTTTTTTTATTTAAAACTAATTCAGATAAACCTAAAAAATTATAGATATCACCAACAGTTTCTATATTTTCAATATCTTTACGGGTGAAATTTATCTGATAATAATTTTCTAGCTCAATAAATAAATCTATTAACATTAAAGAATCAGCCATACAATCATATATTAAATGCATTTCTGCTGAAATTTCTGCAATGGATAAATTGAAACTTTTTGCAATAATATTATTTATCATTTTAAAACCTAAATTATCTATGTATTATATTATCTCAACGTAGATAGTAAAAAAATTTATTAAAAATAATATAGTACTATATTATAAAACAGAGCACTATTTTATTAAATTTGATATTTTTAAATTATAATTATTAAGCAAATAAATTGTTTTATTTATAAAATAAAATTTTAACTACATTTTTACTAATATAACTTTAATTATTTATATAATTCAACAATAACAATTGACAAATTAAGTATTTTTGGGATTATATTCCGGTTGAAATTCTAATCGATACTCTGGCTTCCATCCCATAATATATTTAACATTTTGAAAATTAGTTGCCAATGTTTCAAGCGGAGCACTCGCTTCATCTGATAGTTGTTGAAAAATACCTTTATTATTTTCAATTGATTGGGTACAAAAATTATCATTATGGTGATTTTGTGTAATATCACTAGCAGCGGCTGCTTCTATACCATATTTGTTTGAAAAATTTAATGAATTAAAAGCAATAAATTCACAATTAACTATATTATTAAAGCGCATTAAAATATCTGCTTCATTATTGATAGTTAGCATTCTTTTATCATAAAAAATATTAAATCCTGCTGAAAAAAGCTGTCCATTTTCTATTTCACTATCAATTATTCTATGCTCTATACCATATTGCTTAAAATGAGCATATAATTCTGTTAATGCAAGCTCTTTGATATAATCAGCAAATGATAATCCATTTTTATTTATAGTTTCGCTATATCTAGTTAATAAATATTTAGCCATTTTTTGGAATTTAAGCGTATCTTTTACGTAGCTAGTGGTTGTGCCATTTAATATGCTTATATCACATTTATAATCTACTACTTTTTTAAAAAAATCATTAAATTCTTCATATATTTTCTTTTTATTATTCTTAACTAAATTTGATGTTAATATAAAATTATTTAACGCAATAAAAATATAGAGATATTCTTTTTGTTTTTTGTTTAGTTGGTTAAAAGAATGTTTTTTGAATATCTCCATGCACCGATTTAAAATTAACTGACTGCTCTTTTCTAATCGATCTAATTGACGATCAAAACTCATCACTATTGCTGTTTTTTGATCTGGCATTTTAATCTTAGCTTCATATATACGTTCACTTAATGAAACAGTATCACTCTTATCAATATTACTATCAATTCTATGGTTAACCACTATATTAGGTTGTTTAGGATACACAATACCCGCTATCGAATCTTTATTACTATTACTAACTTTCAGGATCTTACTTACGTACACATTTGATGTATCTTCAGGATAATTAGTTGGATCTATGGGCTGACTAAAATTTGCGGTTAAACTAGCTTTACTAATACAAGATGGATTAGGCATAACTCCTCTCCAATTATTAAATAGTAAGAAATGATTTATTCGATTCTTGTAATTCCCTAATTGTATTGGTCAATATTTTAATAACATTATCGTAAATAGCATTCGCATTTGAATATTTCTGCGTCACCGTTTGTGAAATGGTTTGTGCTTCTGTTTTAAATTGGTCGAAACCAGATTGCCATGCCGCCCACCGTGCTGAATTATATTTAACATCTGATAAAAATTTTTTTTCACCTTTTTTATCGCTAACCTTTGGAAACTGGTTGATTATTTCATCAATAAAGCTTATATCCATTTTAAGATAAATATTTTTTCCGTCATCAAAGATGCATTTTTTGTTATTCAAACCAAGCTGTCTAAACCATGCCTCCGCCTCACCTTGATTTTTTAGATAACCTTCAGCGGGTACCAGCCTTCTATCTTTATATTTGTCTTTTAGCGCTATAAGCTTATCAATTATCTTTTTTGTTTCATCAAACTTAAATTCAATCGTATCTTTATCAGTTTTAATAGCATCTTTAAATGAGGCAAGTATTTCATTAAGTTCTCTTAGCGCATCCGCATAAGATTTAGCGCTATCCTGAAAAACTTTTAAATAATCTTTATTAATATTAGTAATACTTTCATATAAGCTTATAGCGATTTCTCGGCTTGATTTAATCTGAGAAGCATTAGTATTATTAAATAATGAATTTTTGGCACCAGGTATATTTTCTTCTGTATATTTATCTATTGCACTACGCATTTTTCTAATTTTTCTAGCAGTCACTTCTCTGTTTTTTCCCTCATAATCAAGGATATCCAAATACGATGCTATTTCCTGACTTTCTATTTGTTGGCCACCACGCAGGGCGTCTGCAAATGACAACAAACGTTCATTATTATTTATCTTTTCTGCCTGCTGATTTGCTTTTTCACTCCCTGCCGGAGTTTCCATTGCCTGAATTAACTTTTTATTTTTCCTAACTAAATCTTCATTACGGTTACGCAAATATTCTAGTTGATTTAATTCAACATCCTGATTAGCAATAACCGTTTTGCTATGACTTGCTTGGGAATAATGACTATTTGTATTATCACCATTATCATCATTTTTATAAAAAAATGATGCCTTATTTAAAACGGGATTATTAATTTCCATTTTCATACCTGTAAGGAGCTTGACTAAAAATTCTAATCAGGGCGCTTAATATTCGCCTTAAATTTCAGTCGTATTAGTCTAGCAGATTACTTTTTATCTCAAATGTCAGAAACATATTATCCAATAATAGATCGACAAGTTTGCGCTCTACGTTGACATTCTTCCGAGAGCGACATTAATATTTGTTTTAATAATGCTTGAAATTCATCTTGGGCTTTTTTAGAGATTTGCGCTATGTCACTAAAGGCACGTTCTTTTGCCAAATCAACCTGCGATTGCGCTGATTTTTCTGCCTGCACTGTTGCATTCTGCTGTCCGGCCATCTGGCCTACCACGGCTGAATTTTGATTTAGCGCATTTGCCGCCACTAAACCTTTTTGCGCCTGATTTTGCGTTTCTCGTCCAGTTAACTGAAACATCTGTGCTTGGGTTTGAGATTCCTGTGATTGAGCCATAAAAACTGCTGCCGTGTCATTATCTGTACCGGCACGAGATGCATTGTAGGCCGCATTTCGCTGCTCTATTGCATCTGCATTTAATTTAACGGCTTGAGTATCATGAAGTTTCAATGACGAATTTTGTTTAGATAAACTTTTAATTGACCCAAAAGTACCAAGACCAGCCATGGTAATGGAAACCCCTGCTGTTATCATTGCTTGTTTTTTCCCTTCCTGCGCCGCTTCAACCATATTATTAGCACTTGATTTAATTGAATCATAGGCGATCTTTACCTCCATATTGGCTAAATGACGACGCGTTTCTAACTGAGTTAAAGCCGCCATCAACATTGCCTGAATTAATTTATCCAGGTTACCGGTATAGCCATTAGCCAATCGGGTGATCTCAAAATGATTGCTATCATTTATGTTATCATCAATGTTGATAAGCCCTTCTTTATCTTTAACTGATTGCAAAAAGTTAAATAATTCTGAGCGATTTTCAACCTTAGCGAGTAAGCTTTCAACAGCGTCTTTTACATCACTAGCTAAATCTTTTCCACCAATCTTGACAGGTTTTCGTAATACAGGTTTTACTAATTCATCGTCTGTTATATTTATATTATTTATTATATTTTTTATATTAGCTGCTGTTGGCGCAGATCCAGCTAAAGAAGGTTTTTCCGTATTAGAAATACTCTCTACATCATCAATATTAGGATTAGTTGGGTATGAGATAGCTTTATTATCAGAATTACTTATTGCTGTCATATTTTCCTCTTTAATTTAAGCACGCAAAGACTTACTGATATATTTACTAGTATCATTTTGAGCAGTAATTATCTCTGTTATATCAGAAAATAATTTCATGATGCCCTCTTGCTGATGTTTATAAGTTGTAAATAAATGCTGTGAATCATCCATTAAACGGTCAATTTCATAGCGATCAAACAACATATCAGCATTGATATTGGCTTTCTGTAACTCAGCATTGGCAACATTAATTCTCAATCCTCCTTGTGTTGCTGTATTGCTAAACATGATCGCTTGATTAGCCATAGCTAATCGATTGCCAGTAATTCTCATCAAACGATAAATTTCTTCTGGCGTACTTAACTTCATATTTTTAAATACTGACTCATTAACGTGTTGAGTTGCTTTTTCCATCATCGCTGAAATCTTACTGGCAACTTGTTCTAATTTTTTTGTAAATTCATTAATTATTTTTTTTATCGCCACTGATGTTTGATTACTCATATTTCTTACTGCATTGGGAATAATTTTCTTTATTACCTGAGTAATAGCTTGTTTAGCGACTTGCATAATGGAGTTGATAAAAGTTTGTGACATTTTTTCAAAAAGAAATTTTGCCGCCGATTTTGCCACATAAGCTAAAGCAATAATTGCCGCAACCGCGATCGCCGCAGTTGCAATGGCTTTGACCATTGATGATAAATCAGTGCCAGCGGCCTTATCGATCTCTTTTAATAAATTACCAAGTGGCGTATATTCCAATATCGCATCGACAACTTTACCTATCATCTCCATTAATGGCATAAAAACATGCTCCATTAACGGACTCATGATCCTATCGGTTAATGATCGACCTGTCGCTTTTTCGGCAATAAAATCTGCTGCTAATAACGCTACACCAACCGCCATTAAAGCAATACCAGCGCCGCCAAATAACGCAGCCGCTGCACCAATAGCCATAACCAAACCACCCAAAATTTGTCCGACACATTTGGCTATTTTTTGCGTTTCTTCAGCTTTTTGTACCTGTTGTTCATATTCTTCCGCTTTGCGTTTCAGTTCATTTTGATTCGCCGTCGCTCGTTTACGATTGATCTCAAGATCATCCTTTAATTTATCAACAGTACTATTACCAATAGTAATAATTAATGTTGTTAAAATTTCTAACAACTTAGCTGTGTTTGACAGAGCTTCTTCAATATGCTGTTCAATAGGTTTATCGCTTTCTATTTCATTTGCTTTAAATTCACGCAAT
This sequence comes from Arsenophonus nasoniae, assembly GCF_004768525.1. Classification (NCBI taxonomy): domain Bacteria; kingdom Pseudomonadati; phylum Pseudomonadota; class Gammaproteobacteria; order Enterobacterales; family Morganellaceae; genus Arsenophonus; species Arsenophonus nasoniae. The sequence goes on along the minus strand of NZ_CP038613.1, from coordinate 888,409 downwards.
TTATTTAGTGCATCATCAAGTAAATCAGCACATTGCGCTACATTATTAATAGCAGCTTCACACTCATTTGATTTCATCTCAAATAAGTTATTTAATTCAATTAATTCATTTTCTTTTTGGTTAACAAAATTAGCAAGCCCATTTATTTCTTCTTCTAATTTTTTTTCTAATAAGAAACTATTATCAGTAAGATTTTCTGTTATATTTTCTGTTATATTTTCTGTTATATTTTTATAATCTAGCTGCTTGCTATCCAGTTCATTTTTTTTAGCGCTAACTTCATCCTCAAGTGTTTGTTTACAAGATTTTAGTTCTTGTAGTTTTATCATCATGTTATTTAAACACACTAATTGTTGTTGATATTCATGATTCAGCTGGTCAATTTCACTTGATAATTGATTAGCATTTTCAGTCTTAGCTTTTAATTTAATGTTAAACATTTCAATTCTTAGTTTTAAATTTTCCCCTTGAAGATCAATAGTAATTTTTTGCATTTCAGCCAAGATAAATAATAAGTTACCTTTTCCTGACAGTGAAGAATTTGGCTTTCTAATTTGTGGCATATCGATTAAGCTGTTAGAAACCTCATTATTAGGATCTGATTTTAGAATTAGCTCTAACTTAGCTTTATTATTTAATTGAGTTCTTTCTTTGGGAGAAATAGTTATTTTATTTTTAATAACGCTAGCAATTTCATTAAAATGATCATCACTGACATTTTCATTATTAAAATTATTAGAAAAATTTTTCCTTATATTTAATGTGTCTATCTCTCCCATATAATAACTCCTAATTATATATATGTTATTATGAAGTTGAACTTTCCGTTTTCACTTCTGATTCTGATAATCTCGTTTCTTTAATAACTTTTCGATAAACTTCAGCTTTTTTTACTAACTTAGCATCCGTACTTTCATTACAAACCAAATCAAAACAATAAAGGGCTTTAGCAATATCACCCATTTGTAAATGGCATTGGCCTGAATAAAAAACAGGACAATGATTATCTTTTGCCATTACATAAGATAAAGCATAAATATCACAAGCTTTGGCATAATCCTTTTTAAGCTGATAGACAACGCCTAACCCAATGAAATAATCCGCATTTTTTAAATCGTACATACATAGAAATTTAAAAAACTTTTCGGCTTCATCTAGCCTACCTTGTTGATAAAATTCATAAGCATGCGCGTAAATATTCTCTATAACATTTTCATCTATTTCATAGATATCTTTTAGTGTTGCACCCGTATTCATAACTGTCAGAATAGTTTCCTCAAGCCCAAAACTATCTTGTTCATTCTGAGTAAGAGATATATTTTCATTATTACAGGGCATAGTAAATCTCCTGAATTGCTATTAGCATTCATTTTCATAATTAAAACAGATAAATAAATCATGTTCACATAAATAACGCTCATACAAAAAGTAATTCTTTATGTGATTTAGTTATCCCACTCATTTTCAACTTTTTGCAACCAACTTAGAATTTTAATTACTTCACCAATTTCCTCTAAATTAATAAAAGAATAAAGTTGGTGTGTATTATATATTCGACGTGCTAATACAATATTCTCTATCACCGGTACGCCCTCTTTTTCAGCATAAGCACGTGCAGCCAGTGCTCGTTGATTGGTTTCCAATACCGAAACCATTGGTATTGCAACTATTTGTGGATTTAAATAGATACCAATAATAATATGTGTTGGATTAGCGATCATAAATTTGGAACTCTCAATATCACTTTTTACTTGTTCGGATAAAATCTCAACATGCAATTCTTTTCTTTTTGATTTTATTTCAGGATTTCCTTCCTGTTCTTTATATTCACGCTTAACTTCATTTTTATCCATCTTTAAATCTTTAATGTGAATAAAATATTCTGCAACTGCATCTAAAATTAAAATAATGAAAGATGATAATAATAAAATAATAATAAAATTACTAACTAACTCTTTCCAAACTATGAAAACACTTTCAATATTTAAATAAATTTGAGAAAAAATAATTTTTTTATTATTATTCCAATAAATATATGTAACAATAAAAAATATTATAATAAATAAAAATGTTTTAATGAAATCTTTTATAGTTCTAATACTAAATATCTTTTTAACCCCATTAATAGGATTTAAATTATTAAAATCAAATTTTAATACTTTAGTTGCAATTTTAAATCCTGTCTGTGCCATTGTTGTGAGCATAATAATTAATATACATAAAAAAAGAAAAGGTAAAAAAATCTTTAACGCCGTAAAAAAAAGAACAAAAGTATAATTTAGTGGTGTGATACTATGATTATTTTTTAATGTATTTGCCCAAATTTCTATTATAGTTGTAAAATTAATATAATTCGTCAAATATAAACAACCTAAAAAAATAAGGCAACTAATAACCAAGTCTTTGCTTTTAAAACTTTTTCCTTTTTGCGCTGCATCTTTTAATTTCTTAGGTGTTGGTTTCTCTGTTTTGTTTGCTGACATAGCTTTCCATTAGATACTGTTTTGCATTAGTTTAAAAGATATTTCCTGCATGATTAATACCGTTTCACTAAACGATGAAGAAAAATAAATCATCAATATAGTAAAACAAATTAGACTTTTAACAGTTAAAGCAATAGAAAAGGGATTTAATTGTGGAGCATATCGACCAAGCAGTCCAAGCATAATTTCAGTGACCAGAAAAATAATAATTAATGGACTCGCTAACATTACTGCTTTTGAAATTGCATAAGAAATAAAAGTTAAGATATTTGAAATTGATGGAAATTTCATTGAAAAAGGTAGCCACAAACGATAACTATGATGATAAATTTCTAAAGTTGTTATCACTCCATCATTAGCTAAAAATAGTGTCACCGCAAATAAATTAAAAAAATTAGCCAGTTCGGATGTATCTACACCATTAATAGGATCAATACTACTACTTAATGTCGCTCCTCTTTGATTATCAATAATATTTCCGGTTATTTGTAAAACACAAAAAGGTAAAGAAATAAAAAGAGCAATCATTAATCCAATAATAACTTCTTTTAACAAGATAACTAAATAACCCATCGATTCTAATTGAGGTAACTCATATGCATCATATGGCCATACCCCCATAGCAATAAATAATGAAAGAGGAAATTTTATTGTGGGAGATAGAATATTGTTAGATAAAAATGGAATAATAGAAAATATTGGAAAAATACGCGATGCTATGATCACTAAATGAGATAAAAAATTATAAATATTAAAATAAAAATTGGTATCTATATGCATAATATTACATCACGATAGAGCTAATTTAATAACTTCATGCGCATAACTTAAAAGAACTTCGCTATACCAACCTGATAGTAAATATAAACACCCCATTACACCAATTAACTTTAATCCAAAAGGCAAAGTTTGCTCTTGTAGTTGAGTTACCGTCTGAAAAAGTCCAACTAACAACCCAATTATTGTTGCAACTATGACGGGTAATAATGAAAATATTAATATTAAATATAATGCTTTATTACTTGCAAAAATAATATTACTCATAATTTTTATACATTATCCTGCTGCTAGTTCAATATACTGAGTTATTAATCCTTTTGACAACAAGCTCCATCCATCTAAACATATAAATAAAATTAACTTTATGGGAACAGATATTGTTACCGGACTCATCATCATCATTCCAAGCGATAATAAAATACTTGAAATAAGTAAATCGATAACAACAAAAGGCAAATATAAATAAAATCCGATAGTAAAGGCGTTTTTTATTTCACTTAAAGCATATGCTGGAAGTAATGAAACAATAGAACTATCATTACCATTTTCATATTGATTATCATTTCCATCATCCGATTTTTGATGTAATTTATCAAAAAATGAGACTAAATCTTTATCTGAATATTTTATTAAATAATTTTTATATCCACTTAGGCCAGAATTTACTGAATTAATAATAGAATCAATATCTTTATAATCTATATTCACCTTATTAAATTCTTGATAACTGGTTTTTACTATTGGTAGTAAGACAAAAAATGACAACATTAATGCTATACCATTTAACACCATGTTAGAAGGAATTTGCTGTAGTCCTAAAGCATTCCTTGCCATAATAAAAACAATAGAAAATTTTATATAGCATGTTCCCGTCGCTATAATAAATGGTAATAAAGTAGAAAACGCCAATAGGGTAATCAGAGAAATATCATTATTCATAATTTCTATTTTTACTCTCTATATTAGTAATTGTTTATTTTTCGTTATGAAACAAATGAGTGATCTCTACACCTAATCTATCTTCAATCCATATTATATTTCCTTTTGCAATTAAAACTCCATTAGCAACAATTTTAACATTATTTTCTGCTGCTAAGTCACATGGTAATACTTTACCTTGAAAAATATTTTCTAATTCCAATAAAGGAATTTTTCTTTTTTGTAAAATATATTCAAGGGTAATAGGAATATCATCTTTAGATCTTATTTTATCGCCAGGCTCAATTAGAATATTATCCTCACTGATTGTATCATCAATACTTTCATCATAAAAATTAGTATTTACCATATAAACACCATTATCGTTAGTAAAATGACCAATAACTTTGTTCTGAATAACCACATCATACGTTTGCTGATTTACAAATAAAATATCACCCACATTAATCTTATTTAAAGTTGATGCAGTTATATTACTGAAACCCATTCTGAAAATTAATTCCACTGGAATATGATCACATTTATATTTTTCTAATTTACTTACATGATTCAAGTTATTATCAATATCATGGATCCATATATTACCATAATCTGTCCTAAGCATAGCTATAATATTTTTATAATCGCTATCATTACAACTAACTTTTCCATTACTATATATAGCATTAAATTCTAATTCAAAAGGTAAAAGTTTATTTATTGTATGGCTATTTAAAAAAAGAGCTTCTAATTCTTCAAATTTCCAGGCATACATAGATAAACCGTTTAAATCTGGTTTTATTAATTCTAACCATTGACTTAAATCTATGATCCCTTTCCAATTTTTATTAGTAAAAAAGGATAATAAAAATTCTCCATTTGGTAATGGAAATTTCTTTTGACTAATTCCTTTTTTTTGCCAAGAAATTAACAATTGTTTAAAATTAATTTCCTTGTAGCTTTTTATAGGAAAATAATTTTTTATCATTCTTCATCCTCGGAAACTATTCGATACTTATCACTTTTTTCATTATATTCATCTTTATTATCTTGTTTTATAATGAAAAAATTTTTTTCACAACTATTATTACTATTTAAATAGTTATGAATTCTATTATCAACTAATGAATCTGAAGGACAAAAGCTAAATAATGGATAATGCTGTAAATTCTTATTTATACTTATATCCACATAATGTGTTTTTCCCCATTTTTTAAAATAATATTTTAACTCTCTATTTTCATTACTATTAATAAAGCTATTTTTTATATTTTTATTTTTTAGTGAATTTTCAAATAAGGGTAACTCTATATTTTTATTAAACTTTTTTTTAGACAACAAAAATGGAGTATGATAATCGTAATCATTACTACTTTTATAACTTACTGGTATTGTTTCATAACTGGCTGTTAAATTCATTTCTTGATTGTAAAATAAATTATTTATGCTACATTTTTTGTTCTGTCCACGAGATCCTAAATCAATAGTGTCAACTAAAGTCGTTATATAACTAGCATCAACTGGATTACTGATACTTAATTTATTGCTAGTATTTTCTTTTTTTACAAGGCTATGTTCATGTTTTATAAAGTGTATTTGGCTGGATATTTTATCAGTGGAAATATAATTTTTATGATTGTTAAATTTATCATTCTTTATCTCCTCTCCATTTGCAAAATCTTTAAATATTGAGTGATTACTTGTTATAATATTTTTTATATTAGCTTCAGATAACTTTAAAGACATATCATAACTTTGATTATCTACTATTACACTATCTTTTTCTTCATTTTTTATTAAGAAATTAATTTCATCAATATTTCTAGGATAATCAACTTCTTCAATTTCATCTTTATATTTACCATCATAAAAAAAAGCATTATCATTTGATAAATCAAAATCATTAGTTTTTGTTAAATCAATTTCAGATAATGATTTATTATTTTTTATATTCTCTTTAATAATATCATCTAATGAGCATGTTCTATTTTGCTTTGATTGCATATTATGAATTTTTATTGAGCTTACTTTTAGCATAAAGAACTTCCTCTATTTCATTTTCTTCAATAAGATATTTCCTTTGAATAATTTTAATCATTTCTTTTTTTAACAAAAAAATATACTTTTCACTTTTCATGTGTAAAATTTTTTTAATATTTAATTTTTCTTTTTTTTCTATAATAATAGCCTGATGGGCAGCTTCTTTTTTTGCTTTCTCCAGTTTTAAATCGATTAATTTATGATTAAATACAGCTTGTTTTCTTTTTATTGCTAATAACTCATCTTTTGATAAAAATCCCACATTATTAATATCTGCCAATAAGCTATTTATAAATAAGATTTCTTTATTAATTTCATTTATTTCATCTTCTATTATCATTATCTTGTTATCTAATTTTTGTATTAAAATATCGTTCTGATTTATTTTTTGACATATTAGCGCATGCCTTTTTTTTACATTACGATAAAATCTCATACATCTCCTGTTTTATTGATTCAAAAGATTTTTTTTCATCAGGAGATTGCATAAGCCAATTATTTATTTTGTTATATTTATATAACATTTCATCATTTTCACGGTTTTCACCTTCTTTATATTCGCCTAAATCGATAAATATTTTCAATTCTTCAATTTTACTTAAGATTTTTTTTACTTGAGCGACATGACTCAAATGTTTCTGATCACATATTTGAGAAGCTACACGACTTATACTTTGTAAAATACTAATAGCAGGATAATGACTCTTTTCTGCCAACTTACGATTTAGATAAATATGTCCATCAAGAATAGAACGGATCTCTTCTGCAATCGGATCTGGCTCGTCATCATTTTCTAATAATATAGTATAAAATGCTGTTATTCCCCCTTTTTGTGTAAGCCCCGGCCGTTCCAATAATTTTGGTAATGCTTCAAATACAGATGCTGGATATCCTCGTCTAGCGGGTGGTTCTCCCGCAGCCAATGCTACGTCGCGTAATGCCCTTGAATAACGGGTTATTGAATCTAAAAAAAGTACTACGTTACTTCCAGCATCGCGAAAATATTCAGCAATTGTTGTGGCAACCAGCGCAGCATTTACCCGATCGATTGAAGAGTAATCAGAAGTTGCATAAACAATAACGCATTTATCGATATGACCAGTTTGTTTCAATGTATCAACAAATTCAGTCAGCTCACGCCCCCGCTCACCTATTAATGCGATAACAAAAATATCTGCACTGGCATGCTGTATCATCATATGTATCAGTGAAGTTTTTCCACATCCAGCAGAAGCAAAAATACCCAATCGTTGACCAATACCACAGGTAATTAGCCCATCAATCGCTTTAATACCCGTTACAAAGGGATGTTGTATTGGTTTTCTTTGCAAATAATTTGGTGGACTTTGGTTGATGCCACGCTTTTCATTAGTTAATAAGCCACGGTTTTCTTTAAAACGTTCAGCAATGTGTCCCATTGAATTAATGACACAACCTAATAAATTTGGTGAAAGTTTTATGGTAAAATGTTCTTTTGATGGAATAATGACACTCTCTTTTGAGATCCCTATCGATTCACCTATTAGCCCTAGTATTACAGTCTCTTTGCGAAAACCCAGCACTTGTGCCTTGGCAATAATTTTTGTATCCCGCCAGTTTTTATGAATATGGCAAATTTCACCAATTTCACAATCAGCAATATTGGCCTCAATCATTGTTCCTAATAGAGACTGAATCTTATATATTCTATGGCTTAAGGTGAGTTGATTCATTAATGCAGCATCTCTGAGTAATTATTTATTAAGTGAAAAAATTCCTCCAATGCCGCAGAAAAGCCTGCTCCATCGGCTAAATATGCTGGTGATACAACGCCAGCCAAATTAATATATCTATTACGAGAAATTAATTGTAACTGTTTTGTCACGGTAAACTGACATTCTTCCATTAATTTTTTTAATATTTTTTCGCTTAATTGATAAATCACATTACTTTCCTCTTCGCACAGAGGGCTCCACAACCATACATAATCATCATCAATGCTTATATTGATATCTAAGGAATTACTAAATTCTAATGTAATCGTAGAATGTCCATCAAAATCAGAAATTAAATTTTTATCACAACCACTATGTACCAGTGCATCACGAACTAATAAGGCAATATCAATATGCATACTCTCTCCATTTAGCTTTAAATCGTTCTTAATACATTTACGGAAACCGTTTCTGTTAATTCACCAAAAGAAATAACATCTACATTGTTAAATTTATTTTCAACAAATTTTTTTAAAAATCTTCTAATATCAACTGAACATAGAATTACGAAATCATTATAAGAGAAAGGCAGACTATTTAATGCTATTGAGATTTTATCTAATAAATATTCAGACTCTTTAGGTTCTAAATTCAAAAATGCACCAGCCGAGGTATTCCTAATATTACCTCGAATAACCTCTTCATTTTCATTTGATAATAAAATAACGTTTAAATTATTTCCTCGCGAAAATTTATGACAAATATATCTTCCCAATGCACTACGGATATGTTCCACAAGTAAGATAACATCTTTCTCCTTTGGTGCCCATTGTGCAATAGTTTCCATAATTAACTTCATATTTTTTATTGATATTTTTTCATTAATTAGCCGTTGTAATATCTCAGCTATTCTTTGAATAGTTGCATGTCTTACGACTTCTTTAATAAGATCTGGATATCTTTCTTCTAAATTATCAATTTCTTGCTTAGCTTCTTGTATACCAAAATATTCGTGTACATAACGAGTGAGTATATTGGCTATGTTAAAATAAATTTCATCTATATAATGACGACATAAATAACCTATTTCTTTTATTTTTTCATAATCCGTTTCATTTATCCAAAAATCATTATTAATAGTCATCTTTTCGATCCCAAGATGTTCAATTTCATCTGTTTTATTAATAAGACGATATCCATCACATCTAACATAGAATTGATCTGCTTTTATTTCATTAATCAATAACAACATAGTATTTTCTTCTAAATTATCAGAATCGCTTATTATTATATCAGGTAAATTTATTCCATATTCTAAATAAAAATTATTCTTTAATTTGGCAGAAATATTTTCTTTCTTTAATTTTTCAATTACGCTTTTATTAACAACCAAAATTAAAGGGATCGTTTCATTTGTTTTTTTATTGATTACTCCTTGATTATCTATTTCCAAATCCGTTATTTCATTCTTTGTAATTAATGTTGTATCTTCTTTCTTTGGTTTATTTTTTTTAAATTGAAGATAATAGATACTAGCCAATATTGCCGAAATCAATAAAAAAACAATAAAAGGAAAACCAGGTAAACTACCAATACTCAGTGCAATAATTGCTGAAATAATCAAAATTAAAGGATTAGTCAATAATTGGTTAATTATCGTTCTGCCTAAGTTTTCATTATCACCATTAACTCTGGTAACCACAAAACCTGCCGCAATCGCTATTAATAAAGCAGGTATCTGTGCAACTAATCCATCACCTACCGTCAAAATCGTATATGTAGCCAAAGCATGCGAAAAATCCATATGATGCTGACTAATACCAACACTAATACCACCGATAAAATTTATGAAGATAATAATAATACTAGCAATTGCATCACCTTTGATAAATTTCATTGCACCATCAAAGGATCCATAAAGCTGACTTTCCCGTTCGACCACACTACGGCGACGTTTAGCTTCTTCCGCATCAATAATACTAGAGCGTAAATCAGCATCAATACTCATTTGTTTGCCTGGCATACCATCAAGAGAAAATCGAGCAGCAACTTCGGCAACACGTTCTGAACCCTTAGTAATAACCATAAACTGTACAATAGTCACTATGGCAAAAATGACAAACCCGACAACTAAATTATCAGCAATAACAAATTGTCCAAATACAGCGACAATCTCCCCTGCATCAGCTTCACTTAATATTAATCGGCTTGTACTGACGGTTAACGATAATCTAAATAATGTTGTTATCAATAAAATAGCAGGAAATGATGAAAAATTTAGTATTCTATTTACATAAAAGGAAGATAAAAATACTAGTGCAGATAAAATAATATTTAATGCGATTAAAAAATCAACTAAATAGGTAGGTAAAGGAATTACCAACATTGAAATGATGATGAAAACTAAAACTAATACAAACAGTTCTGAATGTCTTTTTATTTCATTTAGAAAATTATTCATATTTACTCAATTATTATAGTGATTTATACTATCTTATATGAAAAAAAGTATTTAATTTATCTATCAACTGATCTTTTATTATTTCTTTATCATTTTCATTAATAAAAATATATAGTGGTAATTTTTTCACTAAATTATATATTAATTGAGTTATTTTTCCTTTATCTTCATTGCTACTATCTACTTTTAATAATAAATCTAGAAAATCCCCTGTTGCATTAGGTTCCTCAAGTGCGCCAATAAAAAATAATGCTATATTCAACTCGTGAAAGAGAATTGCTTTACTTTTATAGTAGTTAATTAAAGATTCAACAAAAAATTCATCACATGATTTTATTGTCTTTATCTGATTTAATCTTGACAATAGATTACCAAATTCTATTCGACTACAACTGGGATCATTGGAATTAATATCAGTAATAGTTGCATTTTCAATGAACTGTAAAATTATTTTTCGATTTTGTGTTCCATAAGTTGAAATCCAGCTAGCATAAATTTTTATCTCAGACAAATCTGTTTCAATAAATTGTCTATAACTTTCACGCAATAAATAAGGTTTAACATCTATTTTAGAGCTAAATATACGTGCTTTAAGTGCAACATTAATCCCTGATTTTAATCGTTTTTTATTGGTAGTTTGTTCTACATAACTTAATACATCTATAATTTTTTTTCTATTTTTTTCATGTAGATTATTACGCTTAATTAATGCCCGTAATACAATCACTAAATCACTATCATCAGTTATTAACTTTCTAAGCTGTCCTACTAAATGTTTTGTAATAAGATCGGCTTTTGATAAAATATTTACTACTTTATCTATTTTTTGATCGATTTCATCATCTAAAACATTGTCAAATTCATTATAATTTTCTGTTTCACTTTTTCTAACTAATTCTCTTCGCTGTCTAATTTGTGTTAGTAATAGTACTTTCCCTTGTTCATTACCTAATTTTTTTCTTTTTTGATTATATTGATACCTTTCTTCTACTTCAGTCTCACTTTCAGCATCGAATCTCTCCTGCCGATCTATTTTTTCCCGATCATTCACTTTGTCCATAATTAATTTTTGCTTATGGCGCTGCATGAGCTGCACCATATTATAAGAATTATTTATGTTATTACTCATCAATGATTACTCAGAAAATTTGACATCCAGTCTTCTAATTTATTATCAAATTTATCTTCTTTTACTTTTTTAGCAATATTTTCCGCACTAGTACTTAAAGGATTAATAATCTCTCTAGGCTGTATAAGAAATACTCTAACTAAACTATCTTTTTTTTCAATATTATAACGAAATAGACTACCTAAATAAGGGATATCACCAAGTAAGGGTATTTTTTCTTCTATATTTCTATGTTCGTCACGCGTATAACCACCAATTAACAGACTTTTATTCTGGGGAACTCTAGCTATAGTACTAATATTTGTTCGACCTATTTCTGGTAAATGATCGGTTATTTGCCCTGCGCGGCTACCATCTTCAACAGTAATCATCATTTCTATTTGATTATTAATAGTAAACCTAGGTAATACACTAATCGCGGTACCATAAGTAACATTTTTTAAATCTGTCGCTCTTTCACCAATCAATTTGGTATAAAAAGTTCGATTATTATCAAATATTGCTGGAATATTTTCTTGTGTTAGCACCATTGGTCTAGAAACAATATTTGCTTTATCATTCCTTGTTAAGGCAAATATAGCTGTCATAAAACTGGCTCCATCAATAGTGCTTGTTCCTGCATTTAGTGATACACCTAATTTTTGCCCAATTTTAGCGCCACCACTCCATTTTATACCGAGCTGGTCAAGTGCTTTTTTTTCTATATCAATAATCCATACCGATAGTTCTATATGCCTCTTGGTTATATCTAACTGTTCTACAATTTTTCGTAGATAATTTACTTGCTCTTTATTACCTTTTATTAATAAGCTATTATTTCCAGGATTAGATATAATAGAAACTAAGCCTTTATTTAACGGTGAATTTTCTATTAGAGATGAATTGTTGCTCTGATTAACTAATTCATCTTGATTTTTTTTTTGTATATGATTTTTTAATTTTGAAATATTATTACTCGATGCATCCATCAATTTATTTATTATTGATGCCATTCCTGGAATAATAATATCATTAAACCTATATTGATAATGACGATCTTCTACAAATGTATTATATAATGGCACAATTGCTATTTTTTCTCGGCCATCAAATTCTGTCGTAGTTTCATCCAAAAACTGCGTAGTATTAATTATTGTTTCAATATAGACTGGTGGTCCAGATATATAAAATAAACGATTGTTACTCCCAGAACGTAATGGATAACGTTCATCATATAAACCTGAATCTTTTAAAAAATTTTTTATCTCTTGAATTGTTGTATTATTTAAAGTAATAACGGTATTACGCATTTCAATCGCATCACAAATATATATTACTTGGCCATTATCGTACCACATCAAGTTAAGTTGCTGAGTAATATCTCTTAAGGTATCAAGTGGATATTTAAGATCAAAATCGCCGGTTATTTTCTTTTTTATTGCAAGCTGACTAACTATAATTGGTTTATTAATAACCGAAGATAGAGCATCAAAAACACCACGTATGGTTTCATTTTTAGCAATATAACCTGATTCAATTGTTTGCTCTGATACAGCTTTAGAACTTGACAATAATATGAAATTTAAAAACATAAAAAAAATTAATATACTGCTATCTTTTCTTATCTGTAATCTCTTCATCGGTGACACTAGGTCCTTTCTTTTGATAGTATCTCTTTAACCGGCTTGGACTTATCCCCAAAAAACTCTTCACTTCATCAGAAAAATGAGACAAATTGGAATAACCATATTTAAAAGCTATTTGTGTGATATTCTGATTTTTATCATTCAGATCTAATAACGCATTAACTAACCGCCATTTTTTTAACTCAGTTTTAGGAGAATTACCTAATGCATTTCCTGCTAGCTTCCTAAAATAAGATACAGATAATCCATATTTTATACTCATTTTCTGTAATTTTTGATTTCCTTCCAACAACGATTCTTCAAGCAGAAAACGAACTATACGATATTCTTCATTTTGGCGTAATAAAGAAGAAAACCTTTCTGCCTTTTTCTCTTTATTAATTTGTTGACTCAAAAACCAATATTCAAGATTTTTTTGTTTTTTATAAGTATCAAAATTAAAATTAATAAAAGCAGAAAGATAATTATTTTTGAAATTATGAATTTGATTATTTGCTTTATCAATAAAAGCCTGCATTTTAGCTAAATGTAAGATATTTTCTTTTTTTAACCTGATTTCACCTGATAAAACATCTATTTTTGAAGGTAAAATCATCATGATCCCACTCTCTCCAATATCAAAACAGCAAATTTCTTGATTTTTTTTTGAACTAATGCGAAGTTCTGTTTTAGTTACTGCAGTAATATAATAAAGAACTGGATTTTCTAATAGAATTTCGTCATATTTTAACCACATAGATTCACTCTGCCGCAAAACTTGCTCCTTAACATGAAACCAGCTTCTAGCAAAAAACACGATCCCATTAAACCTTAAAATAAGACAAAGATCACAACCAAATTATGACGAAATCATGACTATTTACATTTAATGTTCAATGTTAAGCGCTGAAAACTATCCTTTATTGAATTTGAAGAACAAATACCCTCTTTAAATACAGGTAATATTCTGCCAATACTTTGCATATAATGCCCACTTTGCCGCTTATCGTGGTTAGGAATTTCGTACAGATAATCATTCCTTGCGCCTGAATCAATAAGTTTTACATCACCATTAAAGCAATATCCTCTACCATAAATGGTTATAATCAAATTTTCCTGTTTAAATAATTTTCGTAAGGAATATATGCAACGAACAACAGATTCATCTTTTACTTCTCCACCTTGCCAAACATAAGCAACGATATCATCTTTCTTTATAATCTTTTTACTATTAGCCACTAAACAACTTAATGCCCTTAATTCTTTGGGTGGAATTGCAATAATCTCTCCATTTTTCATCAGCATTTCATTGCAATGTAATCGATAATCTAAAAATTGAAAAACTAAATCTCGATGTATCATAATAAGCATCCTCTCTACGACTCTATTTAATAGTCTAATTAATAGCCATCCTTGAAAATGGCATCCATAATAAAATTGCACTATACTATCTATTATTCTACAGATTTTTTATTATTTATATTAAATAAAATGATTGAAGGTTAAACAACTCTTACCACTAATATGAATAAATTTAAATTTTTTAATTCCATTACTTAACTCCGCTGATGAAACAAGCATCAGTATGATTTTTAAATAATAAAATATATAAGAAGTATAATAATATATTATAATAGTTCTCTATTACAAGAAAAGATTAAAGTCATATTACCTCAATTATGCAATTTGTTTTTATCGATCCGTTTTGCATTATTGATAGCCTAAAACTATCAAAAAACAAACATATTGATAACCAATTGATAACAAAGAATATTATTATATCGCTTATTTATTTATCAAAAAATAAACATAAATAATATTTATTTAATTTTAAATCAATATTTTATTCCTTAAATTAACTAAAATTAAACATTTTATTATCTAATAATAAATTTTTTTGCAGATTTACAATAAAATATTCTTTTTTGATATTTTATTTGATAATAAATTTATTTTGGTCTAAATATTTTTATCATATAAAATCTATTGTTATAAATTTATTATTATTTGCACGCAACATTAATCTAATGACTAACACAGTAATTTATTAAATATTTTTAATGATATTTCAATCTATTTATGTTTATTTTTTAGACAAAATGAATATAAGATGCTTTTATTCATTCCAATACAAAATTATACCAATAAATTTATATCTGATATATGCTACAGCTTTTCGTTTACGACTAATTAATTCAATATCTTTTAAGATGCTAATTCCCATTATCAATTATTTTTTCTTCTGTATAAAACTAAACTAAATTTTAATAACTAATATTTCGAGCACTATATATAGCTAAGATACTCTTTATCCTTTTTGACTATTTACCAAACAACGACTTTCCTACTAGTCGAATTGGTAATTTTACTTTTTAAGGTGTTTTTTAATTTTCTTCAACCACGTATTAATTATGATACTTATCTTTATCAATTATAATTGATAGATTTTAATACTAAAATAATGCTAAAACTTGACTATTTTATCTAATACAACAAATGGAAATTAATTTAATATTATCGATAAAAAACTTTATCCTGTAAAATTAAACTGACATTATGATTATCTATCATATAAATATTAATCTAACAATATTTTATTTTTGTTATAAATATTTAATTGTTTTTTTATATATAAAAATTAATAGTAAAACCTAATAAAACAAAAAAAGATTATTTTTAAAAATACAAATAATTAACACGAATATTACTAAAACTATATTTCTCTCTAATTTTATAATATTCCTTTTTTTCAGCTATATCGTTATAAACATCACATCTTCAGTTAGTTAATGATCCAAAATAGCAAATAAAATAATAATTATAAAACTTTTATTTTTTATGAAATACGAGCATTACGTTTAGCGTATTGATTTATACTGTCATATAAATATATCAAGCAATGACTTTCATTTGACACGAATCTATTGTAATTCTATCTATTTATACAACTATACTTATTGTCATATAATGAATTAACACTGATTAGAAAAAATATAAGGATTATAATGGCAAAATTTTCAACTATTTTAATTCATGAAGGGAAACAGCTTGATAAAGCTAATAATGCTATTTTCCCCACTATCACCACAGCAAGTAGTTTTATTCAACAAAATGTTGATATAAATGGTGAATATAGCTATTCACGAATTAAAAATCCAACGCGTTATGCTTACGAAACATTACTTGCCGACATTGAAAAGGGTATTTATGCCACCGCTACTGCTTCTGGTGTCGCAGCAACATTACTAGTATTAAATTTACTACCAAAAAACTCGCATATTATTGCCATGCGAGGTGTCTATGGTGGCACTTACCGCATATTTGAAAAACTCATAAAAGAAACAAGTGGTCATAAAGTCGATTATATTGATCTCAATAATCTGCAACTAGTTAAAGAGCATTTACACAATAATACTCGACTGATTTGGATAGAAAGCCCAACTAATCCGCTATTAGAACTTGTTGATATCGGTAAAATTTGTCAGCTAGCAAAAGAAAATAATATCTTAACTTGTGTCGATAATACCTTTGCTACTGCCTGGAATCAAAAACCCCTGGTATTAGGCGCTGATATTGTCATGTTGTCTAGCAGTAAATACATAGGCGGTCACTCAGACTTAATCGGTGGTGCTGTCATCACTAATCAATCCACAATTGCCGATAAAATTGATGTTCTTAAAACAACCATCGGTGCTATTGCTTCTCCTTTCGATGCTTATCTAGCATTAAGGGGATTAAAAACTTTAGATCTTCGCATGACAAGACAATGCGCTAATGCACTGGCAATAGCCGAATTTTTAAATAATCATCGTAATATCAAAAATATATACTATCCAGGACTACCAGATAATCCGCAGTACTCTATTTGTCAGACACAAATGAAAACAGGTGGCGCTGTTGTTACAATTAACATTAATGGCAATCGAGAAAATGTAAAAAATATTATCGATAAATTGCAATATTTTGTTCTGGCCGAATCATTAGGTGGGGTCGAAAGCATGGTAAATCATTCAGCAACTATGTCCCACTCCGCTATGACGGAAGAAGAAAGAGTCAAAATGGGCATTTACGATACAACCTTACGTTTATCTGTCGGGATAGAAGATATTGATGATCTACTTAACGATTTAGAGCAAGCACTGAATTTTTAATACCCAGCTAGAGAAAAGGTATCGCAATGAATGACTACGGGATCTGGACAGTAATTACGCCACTTATCACTATTATACTCGCGATAATGACACGCCAAGTTATCTTATCGTTACTGATAGGTATTTTAGTTGGTTATACCGTTATTAACGATCACAATATTTTGTTGGGTATTCAAGCGACACTGACCGGAATTATTGCTACTTTTGCCTCCCCCGGCAATACACAAACAATTATTTTTATTTTATTAATTGGCGGAATTATGCGGTTAATTAGCGTCACCGGAGGGGTGAGAAGTTTAGTGTATTTACTAACCAATAAAACGCGTTTAATAAAAAATAAAAAAGCAATCCAACTACTAGCCATGTTTATTTCAATAATCATTTTTATTGAAAGTTCGATTAATCAATTAGTCGCTGGCGCTTCTACTAAAAATATTGCCCGCTATTATGGGGTTTCCGCAGAGAAAATGGCCTATATTATTCAAACGTCGGGTGTCTCGGTATGTTCTTCTGTTATGATCAATGGTTGGGGAGCTGCTATGATGGGGGTGATTGGCGTACAAATCTCTAAAGGTTTTATTTCAGGCGAACCATTTGAAATTCTGGCTACCGCTATGCCATATAATATTATGGCTTGGTTATCATTAGCCTCAGTACTATTTTATATCCTTACCGATTACGCCTGAGGTCCGATGAAAATAGCGGAACAAAAAGCGATTGCCAATCAACATGGAACTCATCAACCATCTGCCATTGCTGATGAAGACGTCATTGATCATCCAGCGACTCATACTGTATTGAACTTTTTTATTCCTATTCTGGCAACGGTTTTAATGGTACCTATCGCTCTTTATATTACCGGTCATGGCGAATTTACCAAAGGCAGTGGCTCAACCTCTGTTTACTGGGCGGTGATGTTTGGTACTTTAGTCTCATTTATCTGGTTTTTAGCCCGCCGCATTTTGACGATCGAAAGTTTTTTTAAGGAAGTTTATATCGGTTACGCCAGTATGATCAAAATCAGCTCAGTCATGATTTTAGCTTTTTTAATGGGCAATGTTTCTGCCGATCTTAATACTGGTGCTTACATTGCACAAATTTCCAGTGGCTTATTGCCGGCAGGGTTTTCGGTAGCTTTTATTTTCTTAATCAGCGCCATTATGTCGTTAGCAACCGGCACTTCATGGGGAACTTTTGCTATCATGATCCCTATTGGGGTACAATTAGCGCTTTCCGTCAACATGCCTACCGAATTAATGATCGGCGCAGCGATTACCGGTTCGATTTTTGGTGATATGACTTCCCCAATCTCTAGCGACGCCATTGTTGCTTCAATGGCAACCGATTGTGATCATATTGAACATATCAGAACACAGATGCCTTATGCCATTGTTACCGCAATAATCGTGCTAATTATTTATCTTTATTTAGGATTCAGCCAATAAATCAAAATAGCATGTATAGAAAAAAGCCCTCTCAATAAAGATGTAAGATGAATTAATAACATTTATAATAGGCAGCAAATATTAAAATAATACGATTAATTATATTCCTGTAGCAGTAGCAAGGAGAATGTGTGCAACATCAGCAAACTATTCGCCGTTTAAGGCGATTACGTCAAACAGAAACAGTTCGCAATTTATTTAAAGAAACCACTTTAACGCTAAATGATCTTATTTTGCCCATTTTTGTTGAAGAAGAAATTAACGATTATCAGCCGATTGCAAGTATGCCTGGGATTTTTCGTATCCCAGAACACAAGCTACCCTATGAAATCGAACGGATTGCTAAAGCTGGGCTCAAATCAGTAATGTTATTTGGTATTTCCCATCATCTTGACGAAATAGGTAGCGATACCTGGCAAGAAAAAGGTTTAGTTGCTCGCATGTCAAAGGCATGTAAGGATACTGTGCCTGAAATGTTAATTATGTCAGATACCTGTTTCTGTGAATATACCTCTCACGGCCATTGCGGAGTTCTAGGTAGAAATGGCGTGGATAATGATGCAACATTACTAAATCTCGGTAGACAAGCAGTCACTGCGGCCAATGCTGGTGCTGATTTTATTGCCCCTTCTGCCGCAATGGATGGGCAAGTCAGCGCCATTCGTGATGCATTGGATAAAGCAGGTTTTACGGCTACCGGTATTATGTCCTATTCAACCAAATTTGCTTCCACCCTTTATGGCCCTTTTCGTGAAGCGGCAGGCTCTTGCTTAATTGGGGATCGTAAAAGTTACCAAATGGATCCAATGAACCGTCATGAAGCAATTAGAGAATCATTGATAGACGAACAAGAAGGCGCTGATGTTTTAATGATAAAACCGGCTGGCGCTTATCTGGATATTATTCGCGATATTCGTGAACGCACTCAATTACCACTAGCAGCTTATCAAGTCAGTGGCGAATTTGCTCAAATTAAATTTGCTGCTAAAGCGGGCGCGATTAATGAAATCGATGTTGCGCTAGAAACATTAGGAGCCATCAAGCGTGCCGGCGCTAATCTGATTTTGAGCTATTTTGCGTTAGATTTAGCAGAAAAAAAACACCTTTAAGCAATCTATGTTGGCAAAAAAAGTTAGACGCTAGCGATTCTGGATCAATTGGTAAACCAACATACCAAAATAAGTTACGAGTAGTGTACTTACCACATGAATTAAGATTTCCAAAAATCCGTGATAGTAGCGCTGTTGCTGAAAGGAAAGCATAACTTCCAATGAAAAGGTAGAAAAAGTTGACAACCCGCCACAAAAACCAGTCATTACCATCAATCGCCATTCAGGAGATAGCGTATAATGGTTAGCAAAATAAGCAAAAGCAATACCTAATATAAAACTAGCAATCACATTTGAGAGATAAGTCCCTAATGGTAAAAGTGCAATTAATGGATTTAATTTCGTTGACAAAAGCCAGCGTAAGATACCACCAAGGGCAGAACCTATTGAGATCGCCAAAAAGATTTTAATCATAAATTATTTTCATCCAATAAAAGACTTGATCATCAATATTTTGTGCTATTTTTGCTACAGCAGCAACCGCATTGATATAACAAATAATTAATATTAAATAATACAATAATAATTTGTAATTTTATCCAAGCTGGAAATTATGCCTACCCTACTGCCAAAGTTCACCTCTTTTTTGGTCACATTCATGATAAATTAGAGTGACTTAACGCGTTTACCTTAATATTGTTCTAGCCACTAAGCTGGCGGAAAAATTAGCCTGTAGCGTGAATGATCTGCCGCTATCACTGGTTTTTTCCTGGTTTGAACAAAAAGCGATTGCTATTCTTCTCAGCTTGCTATCACTTGGTATAACGAATATGGTCCTTGGCCCAACGACACCCGCTTTTTTGACTCCAGATTTGCTCGCTATCTTGCAGGAAAATAGGGGTTAAGAAAAATCACTAATGTGGAACAGGATATACAGTAATTGCTGTGTGCTTGATAATAAGAGCTCTCAATAGCAATATTAGCATATGGTTGATAAATGCCCGAGCACATAAATTAAAAAATGTCAGATGTGGCTGGGAGCTGCTACTTTTATTGGCATTGTTGTAAGATTAAGGCGCTGATAATCTTGCTTACGATTTAATCAATGGTACGCAGTATATTTGTTTTAAAGGTCGACACTTTACTTGCAACATTATTCTTTGGGAGGTACGCTGTTACTGCCAATATAGCATCATCTATCACGAATTGCCGAAGTTGCAGGCACTGCGTAAAACGTTGGCAGAACGAATTTACTATAACCATTCCTCAAATAAAGTAGCTCTGATGAACCGAGTTTTTAAAAATGTAATTCTCTGTTATTGTACAAGAGCTTTACCATATTCATGTTTGCAACAGTGCTCTTTTTATTAATAAACCTATTTTATTTAAATCACTATTATTATGTATAATATTCTTTCTATTTTATTTTTATTATCCTCTCTATTTAAAGAAAAAACTTTCTAAACAAACCAATTAAAATTATAAATATTAAATTTAAGCTCACTAAATTAATTCAATAAGGCGTGTATTTAATGCCTTCGCCAAAGCGAATAAATAATGATAAGATGGAAACGGTTATAACAAAAATCATTTAATTAAAGTAATGCAAAAATAGTAATACTTTAAAATAAATAATGAAATTAGGTAAAACTCTACCCATTAATTTTTCTCTATTAATTAATAATCAATTTAGGTTTGTCGCAACAGAATATCAGCAAACTATCAATAAGTTACCATTCGGCACATATATATAATTAATAAGCTAAAACTATTCTTTTTAAGGATAAAAACAGATGAAATTAATCTATAAACTAATACCTTTTCTTATAGTAAACATAGCATGGGCTTATGACATACAACCCGACTATGTCGCAGATAATAATGTTCATTTTGCTGGCACCGCAACGATAAAATCAAATATGCCTATCGGTAGCAGAATTACTGGACCTATTGAAGGACAGATGAGCACTAAAGTCCATGGCCGCTGTTCAAAAAATAATATTCGTATATTAGCAAGAATAAGTGATTATAATAGCTATGTAGATACTTATAATGGCAAGAAAGTTTATGCTACTGGAACGCCAGGTATAGGTTATGCAATAAACGATCATCAACATAATACAGCTGATCTCGATAGTTGGTTTATGTGGGGAATGTTAAAAAATAACACCGACTATGTAACTGGTAAAATGGGAGGATACGTAGGCGTTAGTTTTTATAAAACCGGTAATATTCAACCAAATGCCACCATTACAAATTTAAATTTGGCAAAATTTTACTTACGCTGTCTTGGTGGTAACCCAGGGTCACGTCGTCTTATGGCTAGCTTAAAATTTGTTGGTAAACTAACAATAAAAGTCGAGCAAGATAATAACCGTGGTTCGAATAATAGCGGTTGGAATAATGACGGACGAGGCGGTAACAATAACAATAACAATAACAATAACAATAACAATAACAATAACAATAACAATAACAATAACAATAACAATAACAATAACAATAACAATAACAATGATACCAAAATTTGGGCGACTCATTAATAAATAAAATAATGATAAAAACTATTTTATAAAAATAATTTTCCGTGGAGTTTTAACCATAACTCCACTGTTGTTATTAATTTTTTATTTATATATTTTCCTCTGTTCAATGACTTTGAATTTTAAAAAATAAAAATCTTATCTCTTACGAATAACTAAATTAGTGCCATTTATTGCTATTAAGCAGTAATAAATGTATTACATAAATATTTAGACTATAAAATATAACACTAAACATATTTTTTAATGAATAACTCAATTAGTAATATTCCTCCGGCAATATTCCAGTAAGACTTTATAATAGTTATTTTAATTTGTAACCCAATGTTGGTATTTTATATTTTATTAAATTCTGCATCCCTATCGTCATCTTAAAGAAATTCAGGAAAAATAGCTAAATTTAAAAAGATTTTTTTAAGCGAAAAAAAATGAAAACACTAAAAAACTCCAGTAGATGTTGCGAGCAGAGGCTATCGCTACTTTTTCAATTAATATAATCTATCGCATTAATAATTATCGAACGTAATGACTTAAAATATTAAATTTAAGCTATTAATACAACTAGTTTACTAAATTAATTCAATAAAGCGTGTATTTAATGCCTTCGTCAAAGCAGATAAATGATGATAAGGTGGAAACGGATATAACAAAAAACATTTAATTAAAACAATGCAAAATAGCAATACTTTAAAATAAATAATCAAATTAGGTAAAAACTCTATCTATTAATTTCTCTCTATTAATTATCAATTCAAGCTTTTTACAACAGAATATCAGCAAACTATTAATAAGTTACTACATAACATAAATATAAAATTAATACACTAAAACTTTTTTTGAGGATAAAACCAATGAAATTAATATATAAACTAATACCTTTGCTTATGGTAAACATAGCATGGGCTAATGATATAATACCCGACCATATTGGAGACAATTATGTCCATTTCGCTGGCGCAGCGACGATAAAAGCAAATATGCCTATCGGTAGCAGAATTATCGGTCCTCTTGAAGGACAGATGAGCACTAAAGTTCATGGCAGCTGCCCAAGAAACAATATTCGTATATTAGTAAGAACAAGTGATTATAATAGCTATGTCGATACTTATAATGGTAACAAAGTTTATGCTACTGGAACGCCAGGAATTGGTTATGCAATAAACGATTATCAACTAAATACAGCCGATCGCGATCGTTGGTTTATGTGGGGAATGGTAAGAAATAACACTGAATTTGTAGCTGGCCAAATGGGTGCCTATGCAGGCGTTAGTTTTTATAAAACCGGTGATATTCAACCTGATGCCACCATCACAAATTTTAATCTGGCAAAATTTTATTTACGCTGTCTTGGTGGTAATCCAGGGCCAAGTCGTCTGATGGCTACCTTAAAATTTGTTGGCCGACTAACAATGAAAGTCGAGCAAGATAATAATAGTGGTTCGAACAACGGTGGCTGGAATAATAGCGGACAAAGCGGTAATGGCAACAATGGCGGTTCGAATAACGGTGGCTGGAATAATGGCGGACAAGGCGGTAATGGCAACAATGGCGGTTCCAACAACAGCGGCTGGAATAATGGCGGACAAGGTGGTAATGGCAACAATGGCGGTTCGAACAATGGCGGACAAGGTGGTAATAACAACAATGGTGGTTCGAACAGTAGCGGACAAGGTGGTAATAACAACAATGGTGGTTCGAACAATGACGGACAAAGAGACAATAATCCAAATAACAATAACAACAACAATAGTAATAGCAATAATAGCAACATTTGGCCGACTCATTAATAAATAAAATAATGATAAAAACTATTTAATAAAAATAATACATAAATAATCAATAAACTTTATACGTATAAAAAAACTATTTTATAAAATAGTTTTCAGTGGAGTTTTCACTATAACTCCACTGCTATTATTGATTATTTTATATATTTTTCTCAAATCGAAGCACTGGCTGCTGTTATTATTACTGTACTTTTCATCTTTATTATTAAAACCCAAAATAATTGGCTATCTTGTTAATCAAAATAAAATTTCATTTAATAATACTTCTTTATAACTGCAAGTCTAGCAACATATTTTCAACAATCACTTAAGAGCAATAATATTTTTGTTGCAATTATCTGTATTTCGTTTAATGTTCAAAAATTATCAGTCACCCAAAAATCTGATAATGAAAATAATACACAACACCTTACGTTTGAAAAACAAAATTGATGAGCATAAATTATATGTTTAATTCTTCACCAAGTAAAAAAAATAACTTGGTAGCCTTTATCTGGTTACTTGTATTTTTTCTCTATTTTTCTACAGTTATTCAGATCATTGTAGTAACAACCGGTCAAAGTAATACTATTGGTCTAAGAGATTCTCTTTTATACAGTACTGTTTGGCTTATTCCAGCACTGTTTTTTTCTCGCCATATTAAATTGGTTACCGCTATTATAGGCATTATTCTCTGGCTATCCTCTGCGATCGCGTTGGCCTATTATATAGTTTATGGCCAACAATTTTCACAAAGTGTCATGTTTATCATGTTTGAAACAAACACACATGAAGCTAGTGAATTCTTAACACAATATTTAAGTATTAAAGTTATCGCAACCCTATTGGTTTATACGCTAATCGCTATTTTTTTATGGACACGCATAAAACCTGTTCATATATCCGTTTCTGCTAAATTTTTATTGTCAACAATTATTATTGGTATTCTTTTTGGCGCACCTTTTTACAAAAAAGTTATCAAATCCAACGGTGATCTCGATGATCTAATGCCATATCTAAATGCAAGAATGGCTTATGCTGCTCCTTGGCAATTTATCAGTGGTTATTTTCTCTATCAGAATCAGCTTACGAATATGGAGGCTATTTTAACCAACAATGCTAAAATTCCTCCGTTAAAAAATTTAATTGATAACAATGGTGCTACGCCAAGAACATTAGTGTTGATTATCGGTGAGTCGACCAGCCGAGGCCGCATGAGTTTATATGGCTATGGCCGTAAAACAACACCACAACTAGATGCATTAGCAGAACAATACCCTGATAATTTAAAAGTATTCACCGACGTGGTTACTTCACGCCCTTATACTATCGAAGTGTTACAACAAGCATTAACTTTCGCCGATCAATTACAACCCGAACTTTATAAAACGCATCCCTCCCTAATGAATATGATGAAGCAAGCGGGTTATAAAACTTTCTGGATCACCAATCAACAGACTATAACTCAGCGTAATACGATGTTAACTGCGTTTTCACGTCAGACCGATAAACAATATTATCTGAACAACGATATGGCGCAAAGTTCACGGCAATATGATACATCGGTGCTAACTCCATTCCAGGAGGTATTAAAAGATCCCGCAGAGAAAAAATTTATTGTTGTCCATTTACTTGGCACTCATATGAAATATGCCTATCGCTATCCAAAAAATGAGGGGATATTTGATAATAAAACAGATACTATGCCGGCTAATCTTAGCAAAAGTGAACAAGCCGATTATAACGACTATGATAGTGCACAACACTTCAACGATAAGGTAGTGGCAATGCTAATTAAAGATTTTGCTGCATCTAATGAAAACGGTTTTTTAGTCTATTTTTCTGATCATGGAGAAGAAGTTTTTGACACACCGCCACATCATATATTAGGTCGTAATGAAGCAGCTCCAACGCGCCCTATGTATGAGATCCCTTTTATTATCTGGCAATCACCGCAATGGATTAATACTCACCACCACCATTTAGATAACATGGTAAATAGGCCTTATAGTATTATGCATTTGATCCACACTTGGTCAGATTTAGCCGGTCTTAAGTATGATGGATTTGATGCCAGCAAAAGCGTCGTCAATAAAGATTTTCAGCCTACTCTCCGTTACATTGGCAATCCTTATAATAAACAACAACCACTAAAAACTTATGATCAACTAAAAAAATAATCCTTTCATTTATTCCCCTGGTTAATTCTCAGGGGATAAAACCACTAATCTTAAGATTTAAAGACAAAAATCATACCCCATAAGCAAATTTAAACTGACTGATCTTCAAACAAGATTATAGTGGCGTACTTTTATTTAAGATATCAATTAAATGATAACTAAAAAGCTAAATTATTAGTTAATAATGGCAAAAATAGCCGAATACCTGCTATTACTAGAACATTTTATTAATTAAATAAACTAATAATATCAGCTCGTTAAGTCACAAAATTTAAAATTATTCATTAAATTATATGGTTTGTTCACTTTAATGCTGTTATGGTTATCATTCTACACAGTAGGATTGCATACAAAATGAAATACTAATGTGTTTAGTGCTTAATGGTATCAATTATTTTTTGACATATAATTTAACACTTAATTAAATAAAAATAATCAATATAAACATACGCTTAACTTGATACTAACCATGTATCTATACCAGGATATTGTATCAATTTCGATAAAAATATAATCAATATTATTTCTCATTTTAAATACATTTATTTAACAAAATTAAAAATAAAGGATGCCTTAGATAATTACACTGAAATACTAATTCAGGGCTTGTTAAATAATATGAGATCTAATATCAGCCTGACAAAAACGGAATCATTATGAAATCGAAAAGTTTAACTACTTGGATTATTATAGGCCTGATCACCGGGATAATCGTTGGATTTGCATTAAATTCACTTACCAGTACAGAAGTAACAACCAGCTACGCTAAAAATATTTCTATCATTACAGATATCTTTTTGCGTTTGATTAAAATGATCATTGCACCATTGATTATTTCAACACTGATCGTCGGGATCGCCAAAATGGGTGATGCCAAAACGTTGGGACGTGTTTTCTCAAAAACGTTGTTACTGTTCATGGTCGCATCTTTCATTTCAATTACCGTTGGTCTGGTTATTGTTAATATTCTCGCACCCGGAGTAGGTATCAATTTCGTGGCAAATACTAGTTCAGCGGTGACAAATATCGAACCCACGACCTTTTCTTTCCACAATTTTATTGCCCATGCTATACCCACCAGCATCATTGATGCAATGTCGCGCAATGAGATTTTACAGATTGTAATTTTCTCAATTTTTATGGGATGTAGCTTATCTGCTATAGGTAAAAAAGGTGAACCAATTATTAAAATTCTAGATTCACTGGTTTACGTAATGTTAAAACTAACAAGCTACGTTATGCTGTTTGCCCCCATTACCGTTTTTGCCGCTATCTCAGCCATGATTGCTGAACGCGGATTAAGTGTACTGATTAGTACTAGCATTTTTATGGGAGAATTTTACTTTACTTTAGCGTTACTTTGGTTGATCTTAATTGGGGTATCGGTGTTAATCGTTGGCCGATGTATTTTACGCTTAGTCAAAAACATCATGCAACCCGCCTTACTGGCTTTTACGACTTCAAGCTCTGAAGCCGCTTTCCCTGGCACCTTAGAAAAACTGGAAGAGTTTGGTATTTCTAATAAGATTGCTAGCTTTGTTTTACCCATTGGCTATTCATTTAACCTTGTTGGTTCAATGGCTTATTGCTCATTTGCAGTTATCTTTATCGGTCAAGCATGTAATATTCATTTAAGTATGGGTGAACAAATCGCAATGTTGTTGATTTTAATGCTGACATCTAAAGGTATGGCCGGTATACCACGCGCATCATTGGTCGTTATTGCAGCGACACTAACCCAATTTAATATTCCAGAAGCTGGCTTAATTTTATTAATGGGTATTGATCCTTTCTTAGATATGGGACGTTCAGCAACCAATGTTATGAGTAATGCCATGGGAGCAGCGCTTGTTGGTCGTTGGGAAGGTGAACACTACGGTGACGGCTGCCGAGGCACACCGAAAGAAAAATCTGACAATTTTTTTACCGATAAAATCAGTTTGAAATCTTAATAGCAGATAATATTCCAGCTAAATAGAACCAAGGCGCGCTGATCGGTGCGCCTTAATGATTTAAAATACAATTCAATTTATTGATTTTAAATATTAATTGATACCACTCGAGAAACGGTTATCCATTATCATTTTTAGCTCAATTACTTATGCTATTTTTTTTTCATTCCTCTAATTCTCATCTATGCTTAATAAATAACGGACATAAGCTACAGAGTTATACTTATCAAGTTGTTATATTGTTAAAATCTTATATCCTGTCTTATGTCTTTATCAAAGTTTGCCGTAAAACCCCGTCCTTTAGGACGAGGATATAAGGCGGTTTTTGCCAAGGTATGTTAGAATCTCAAGTCATACCGCAGGACATGCGGAATTTTAAGCCTGTGGAGAGATGAGGTTTGTGACTCACTCAGCGAAGCAGGAACCCACCGAAATGATTCAGGCTTCGATCTGGACGTAGTAGGAATCCTTGCACTTTAGGGCGGGGAGGATGTCAACCAATAGATGTATCTATAATGTTAAAGTCTTTTTTATTGATTATAGACTTATTTATGATCGTCCATGAATATAGAGAAAGGAACCTATTAATGAACAAAAAAATTCTAAGTATGCTTATCTTGACGGGTATAATAACTGTTGTTACCGGTTGTGATGAATCGCCTAAAGTTGACGATGCTATCCAACAAACCAAGGAGAGCGCTGAACAAATAAAACAGGCTGGTACAGAAAAAGCGAAACAAGTGGTTGATGATGCAAAAGAAGCTGCGACCAATATAAAAAATAAAGCTGCTGAAGAAGCGGATAAACTATCGACAAAAGCAGATCAATTAAAAGAAACAACTCAACAAAAAACATCAGAGTTACAACAAAATATTTCAGATAAAGCGACTGAAGTCACAAATCAAGCAAAAGAGAAAGCAACTCAAGTTAAAGAAGGGTTTAATTCTGAAGTACAGACATTATCTGATAAAGCAGCAGCAGCTAAAGAGGATATAACAAATAAAGCAGCAGCGGCTAAAGAGGATATAACAAATAAAGCAAACGCATTAAGCGAAAGCGCGAAAGAAAAAGCGCCTAGCATGCAACAAAATACTCAACCACCAAAACAATAAAATTCAATTAGTTTGATGAAAGAAAAGAAATATTGTTAAAAATTAATTGTAGCCAGAACCATTAAAAATAAAAATAATATTGTTTTTACACTTCCTTCTAACCTGATAAGGCCAGTAAATCTGGCCTCTTTTTTAACCTAGTTAGATTGATCACATGAAATTTATCATAATTTGACATTAATACTGTGACATGATTATTAAAATAGGTTCTAGATTTGTTACATCAAAAGTAATTTACAAAATAGTCTATTCGACAGTATCTTTATCAGCAGCCAGCGTTGGGATTAGACGCGACATTAATAGCATTATATATAATATTCTCATCAATAATGATAAACTATTAGATAAATATTGAATTAACAGAGAAATATAAAATTTTAGCTTTATACTTTTTAAAACAAATAGTTATTAGAATAATTTACTTTACTATTGTTTATATAAGTAATAATAAAGCAAATAAAAATCTATTCGATTTTACTAACTTAATGCCTCTTAAGCAGAAATAAATTAATCTCATGAGCAAAATAGATGCATTCAATATCACCGATTTACAAACATAAAATTCAACTAATCATTTAATATTGTTAATAATAGTAACATTATTAATTTAAAAATCTTTTTAACTTACCAGATTATAGACAGCTAATATAACTACCATAAAATAACATCGGTATCTGGATTAAAAGAACCAAAAATGTCTAGCATAAAATCCCCTTCCGAATAACTATCCCCTCTGATAAGAATACGATGTCCATTATCCGAATAATGCTTTACCTCAATTTTTCCAATCTTATTACTGAACTGTTCAACAACAAAGTCTTTATTTGTATTTTGCGCTTTATTGCTAATTTTCATAGCAGAGAGATCTATTTTATCAATTCCAGCCTGAAATCCTATAATCATGTCACAAGCTGAGGGTGTTGATTCTTTAGCAGAAAAATAAATAAAGCGATCTTCTTCAATAATTTCATGAGAGATAGCAGCGGTTCTCCGATCGGCTATTTGCTGCGTAGTTATTTGTTGTTGCGTGGTAGATTGGTTAGCTTCTGCTCCTATTATTCCAGCCGCATTGGCTGAATCAAATGCAGTTATCTCCTGTTCAATAGATTGCCACTGTTCTGGACTTAAAGTATCAAAATCAAACTTCTCTGCGCCAATACTTTGCATGGCCTGAGTAAACCGAATCGATTGCGGATTTACGCCATCACCCCAAAGTCGATCCGCACCAAGTCCCCCATAAATAGTATCATTGCCCGCTCCGCCTTTAATATCATTATTAACATCGTTACCGACAATAGTATCATTGCCATAACCGCCGATAACATTTTCAATAACGGTTCCCTTAGCGATTGAAACATTAGCTTTTAAACCACCAACATCAGAAAATGCACCCTCATTCAAATTTATTCGTTGCCTTTGAAAATAGCCGGAAAGATCTAAAGTATCATTACCTCCCGCATCCCATATGCAGCATATCAGCTCGATACGGGCATCATCGGTTAAATAGTAATCTTTGCCCGTATTAGAATTAAAACCATAAGTTGTATCTCCATATTTGGCCCATACAACCGTTGTATAGCGCTGATATCATCTAGCAATGGAGCCGCTGCATAAAATCCTTGAAAATAGGCACCGGTAGCATCCTCACGCCAATAACTCATTACACTGTATTGGCGAGAATCTTCCTTATAACGCGCATCAAACAAATAATTTAATCTAACACCCTCCTGTGCATTATATTCACCCGGATGAGATAAACCTAAGGCATGACCAATCTCATGAACATAAGTATGCCGGCCATAATTGCCATTCGTTGGATATAAATTTTCTGAATGATTCTGAACATTAAACCAGCATTCACCAGACAGAACCCCAGAATTGGGTAAATAAGCAAAAGCTTGACCTTTCGGTCTGTTAAAATTACCAAAATCAAGATCTGATCGGCCATTAAGCGATGATTTAAGCTTAAAAGTGATATTAGCGACATCAGCCCAAGAATCTAATGCCAGCAATATATGCTGCTGTTGTTGTTCACTAAGGCCAACCACCTGATTGGAACCAGGCGAATTTGCCTGTGACCAATCATAAAAAGTGTAAGTTATGTCAGCATGTCGACCAAGAACATTTTTTCCATTCCAAGTTGAATTTGCTCGCGATATTTGTTCTGCGGCTTTAGGAATATCATAAGAAGGTTTATTGTTAACCCCATAACTATAACCGCCTCTGGCATAATCATTTATTAGCTCGACAATTTGCTTTGACGCCGGTGAACGAGGTATAAATGATGCTTCGTGTAGCGTTACTGCTGGCTGTGATGAAGTCGGTGTTCTATCTATTATTAACGTATAGTCTAAATCTACATTTGAACCCGGTATCTTAATTTTTACATGTGAAGTTGGCGTTGTGGTTACAGGCTGTGTAGTTGGTGACGTCGTTACAGGCTGCGTAGTTGGTGACGTCGTTACAGGCTGCGTAGTTGGTGACGTCGTTACAGGCTGCGTAGTTGGTGACGTCGTTACAGGCTGCGTAGTTGGTGACGTCGTTACAGGCTGCGTAGTTGGTGACGTCGTTACAGGCTGCGTAGTTGGTGACGTCGTTACAGGCTGCGTAGTTGGTGACGTCGTTACAGGCTGCGTAGTTGGTGACGTCGTTACAGGCTGCGTAGTTGGTGACGTCGTTACAGGCTGCGTAGTTGGTGACGTCGTTACAGGCTGCGTAGTTGGTGACGTCGTTACAGGCTGCGTAGTTGGTGACGTCGTTACAGGCTGCGTAGTTGGTGACGTCGTTACAGGCTGCGTAGTTGGTGACGTCGTTACAGGCTGTGTAGTTGGTGACGTCGTTGAGGTGACAACAGGCTGCGATGATGTCGGTGTCGTATGTATAACCTCATAATTTAAATCTACACCAGGCCTCTTAATCGTTACATGTGAAGTTGGTGACATCGTTGTGCTATGCGAAGTCGGCAATGTCGTTGTGGTCTCTGTAGCGGGTAATGGGGTTGACCTATCAGAAGAATTAACAGTAGAGACTTGATCTGAAGTAGGTAATGTATACCGAGTATCCGATTGCTTGGAATTATTGTAATTTATCCTAACATGCGTATAACTTCCCCCCATATCCCCTCCTATTCTTAGATGTTAATTTTTTTAACAAACCATAATAGTTTATAACATTACTTTATTTTTACAAATTCACCGCCACCTACTTGCTTATTTTTAAATATCACTCAATTCGCCAATAATAGAAAAATTAAGAAATTGGTAAAATACCAACCGAAATAAAATTAGCAAAAATAGCTATTGAAAAGCCACCTCTACTTATTGAATATAAAAAACACAGACTATTATTTGATATAACGAAATAAATAAAGTCTGAGTTATCATTTTAATTAGTCCTGTTATCAGCAAATTTAATTATGTATACAATCAGTAAATTATCCTTGTCTTTACTAATGTTCCTCTTTTGACAATAATTGATTTAATAAATCAAATGAAGAATGACTTAATGAAAGAATTTCTATTATTAACTCAATAAAATTTTGTTGAGTCATTTCTTGGGAAGTAAATGACCTTATTAAAGATTTTAGCTCCATAAGTGCTTGAGGATATATTCTTCCATCATGCGAAATATATTCTGGATGTAATTCTAAAAAATCCTCTTCATTGATTTTCTTTAATATCAATCTCGCCGCGTCATAGATCAATTGTATTAACAAATATTCTGGTTTAGGTAAATTTAGATGCCTTTCTGCTTTAGCAGAAATGATTTTTTGATTTTGATATAATCCAGCTAAGTCTTTGTAAAATTTATTATTTCTTATATGCTGTTCATCAGCTAAAACTAACTTATTCGGTTCATATATTTTAGGTTTTGTCATCCATTCTTCTTTAGGATCCTCAAACGTTTTGCTCATTGAAAAAGGATAAGCGATTACTTTTTTGTCAAATATATTAGCTAATTTTTGTCCTAAAGACTGGCTACCAAAGGTACTAAAACAAGATTGTAACTCTATCGTATCTATTTTTTGTAAATCAATCGAGTTCGTTTCCTGCATTGATAATCCTTTAATAACATTGGCCAGCTCTAATGCATCCATATCATTAACAATTGATGGTGCTCCTTGCACCTTAATAAGTAATTTATTGCCATCCACCGTAAAGAGAGAACCTTTACCTAATAAAGCGCTTTGTCGCATGGATTTTAGATTGATTTGTCCAATAGTTACCTGCTGATCATCAGATTTGTTATTAAAAAAATTATTAAATTAGCTGGGAGAAATGAGTTCATTATCATATTTAGACGTTTTTTCTAAATGTTCAGAAAATAGCGTAATGAAACCTTTTTTTCCAATACTCATCATTATATAGCTAACTTGATAATCGGTTTTGTGAAAAATAACCAAAGTACCTGATGATAATGCAGTCAATTGATTAACATCACTAATTTTTTCTTTATTAGTTATCACATCATTAATTGTTGTTTTAGAATTGTCAGAGTCGCGCAATATTTCGATTGTGTCACTAAAAATTAAAGCTTGTTCAGGAGATAACTCGCCAGACTTTTGTAAAATAAGCGAAATAAAGCTGGGTGTGTTTTTTATTTTTTTCCCATCGGCTAAATATTTATAAACAGTCGTTAATAACGAAGAATCTTGTTCCGACGAATCTTTTGGATAACCAGCATAAACAAAATATTTTGGTATAGTTAATGGATTTAATAATTTTAATGTTTTTCCTGTAATAAGAGGAATGAGTTGCTCCGCCATAAGAAATTGCATTCCATCATCTAAACTAGGATCTAGCGCATTACTTGCCATAGTGGCAAATCGCCCATTTCCAAGGCTAACCATTGTATGAACCCGTGATTTATTTTTATAGACTAATTCAGAATCATTATCGCTAAAAACAACCAATTCTCCTTTTTTAAGCTGTAATAGTTGATCGATTGTGGTAATTTGATGGGCTTGTTCAATTAGTTCATTAAGTTGTTCATATCTGCTTGATCCTGCTTGTTGAGATATATTCTTTAATCTATCAATTAATTTTGTTTTTTGCGCCTCATTAATTAGACCGCTATGCTGTAATATTTCAGCAGTAAAAGTAAAATTATCCTTAATTGGCAGATCTGTTGTTGCGATTTGATATATTTGATCGCGTATTGTCGGGGTCGCATTTGAATCAATATTTGGTAATTCTATTAAATCATTTTGATTAATATCTTTTTTTACTGTCTTCCAATACCAAGGTGGTGTAATTAGAATTTTTTCACCATCGATAATTTCATTAGGCGCATGCCCTGGGTAGGCGTTATAGACATCTGAAGCTCTATTTGCAGTGTTAAAATCTTTGTATTTAATTAATTTATTGCTCCCTGCAGCAATATATCTTTTTCCCCATTCGGTTTCCTCTAAAATAAGAGGCGCATTTAGACTAGGCATTCCCTCATTTGCAAACTGATGGGCAGTCAAATCAAATACATAATTTTTATCGTTTTTTTTGCCTAAAACAACAAAGTGATTTAACGGCATTTCATCAGTTGCATCATCCCAAATATAAATCCCTCGGTATTTAATGTTAGTCATATCGTGATTAGCCATAAAATTTGCTACAGGTTCCATTAATGATTCGCATTGTCCGATTGGACTAGTAATTTTTTTATTAATCGTATCATCAGCTTTCAGTTGAGCGAGATATTCCACTGATGGAATGTCATTGGTTAGATTATCGGGGTTAATCCTAGACAGCATTTTTATCTCAAAACGATTTTCAAGTTCATTAGGCTCAAGCTTTAATATTTTGCTGCTTTGCTGTAACTGATCATTTTTTGAAAAATTTTTTATTGCATCATTAATATGCAAGCTTTTTTTTATAAATTTATTCTTTAGGTAAAGCTTTATTGATTTTGCTAATGTTTTACTTGCAACTTCAGAGAGATTCACCAAGTAATTCGGCGACAATATTAATGATTCCCTCTTTTAAATAAAGATAATATTCGTCTGATGTATCACTAATCGCTGCCTGAAAAAAAGAAGGCGATGCCGCCAAAATACTTTGATATGCTACCCCTGTGATTGACCCGATTAAAAGGGTTGGCGGAGAAAAATATACCTCAATATCTTTAAATCGTTCAAATAATTCAAATAATAATGCCTCATTAGGAGAACGTACTAATATATCCGCTTCTTCAATATTAAATGTTAGAATATTTTCATATAAATAAGAGTAATCCCGTTCTTTTTTAATTAATTTCATAGTAGAAATATTGGGATCGCTATAATTACTAAAATGATTTTTAAACCATACTTTTAACATTATATTATTATCAATTTTCATTTTCATATCACGAAAAGAAGCAAATTTAAGACGTTCACCCGTTAAAATTGAAACGACGTCAATCGGTGTATCTATTGGATTAATTTTGTCATTAATAATATCATTTCCCGTTCTAGGTCCCCTATTTTTATCTGCAAAAAAAAGCAACAATGGGCTAGGCTGTGTCCCTTAATTGCGTAATCGGCGGTAAAACAAGCGAATGCAGCCCAGTTTCACCATTGCTAGATAGTTTCTTGCCGTTTTTTCATAACGTGTAGCGATCCGGCGATATTCCTTTAAACGGCCAAAACACCTTTCCACAACGTTGCGATGGCGATAAGCATCACGATCAAGTTGCGAGCGTCCATCTGAAGCCAGTTTTTCATTTGATTTTCGGGGAATAACCGTTTTCATCCCTTTTCTTTTCAACTCGTTACGTAGCGCATTCCCAGAGTAGGCTTTGTCAGCCAGTACCGTATGACCACGACGCTTCATGCTGCCGTTCTGGCGTTGCACGCCAATGCCGTCCAGGAGTCGTAGCGCGAACAGGCTTTCGTGAGCCTGCCCAGCACTCAGTACGATGTTTAGCGGGATGCCGCTTCCGTCAGTCGCCATGTGGATTTTGGTGCCATAACCACCTCGTGAGCGACCCAAGCTGTTATCGTCGGTAATATCGGGATGTTTTTTTGAGCACCAGCCGCACATTTGAGAGCACGAATATTACTGCCATCCAGCGCAATGGCTGACCAGTCAACCAGTTCATGAGCATCAAGAAATGAAAGCAACTTATTGAAAATAATGTTAATAGTTCCATCCTTTGACCATCTGTTGAAACGGTTATAAACGGTTTTCCATGGGCCGTAACGTTCAGGTAAATCACGCCATGGGGCGCCTGAACACAGTATCCAGAACATGCCGTTGACGATTTTGCGATGTTCTGCCCACGGCCGACCGACCCGCGAAGATGTCAAAACGGTTGGCAACAAGGGCTCAATGATTGCCCATGCTTCATCAGAAAGATCGTAGCGAGCCATAATTCAAAGTATCGTAGAAACAGATGGATACTATAGCTCAAGCAATTAAGGGACACAGCCTAGTTTCAAGTAAGTAATAGGATTGTTCTTTTTTGTTATAAGTTGCTAACAGCTCTTTTAAAAAAATATAAAACTTCTCTTTCATTTCATTATTATTTTTTAAATTTTCTATTTTGGAGATGTAGATATTTTGAATATCAGTATTATTTATTTCACTTTTTATTTTTTCTGTATATTGAAAAGGAAAAATTCCATTTTTATAATTATCATCACGCTTATATTGTATGTTTTCAGATAACCACTTTCTTTCTTTTCCTAATAAAATATCCCGTATTGTATATTTCATCTCAATTGGCGGGTAAAAATTTTTACTAGCTGCATTAACTTCAGGATTAAAAGAATCAGAGTTATATCTAAAAATTACTTTATCCTTTAAATCAACATTAGTTATATTATTTTTTTCACTTAAATTTAATAAAAATATTGTTAAATATTTTTCTAAGTCTGGTATTTCATCTCTCAATGCATCTTTTTTTTCTTTTAATAAATCAATATTTTTTATTAAGTCAAAATCTTTTTTTAATTGTTTTGCTTCCTCATCTAAATAGTTAATTAATGCAATATTATATTCTTTGGGGTATTTTATATTAACTTTATTTCTTATTGATAAAGGTGACTGACTTTCTTTAATATATCTAGTTAAGCAATCAAAAATAGTTGTTGTATCATATTTTATTTTATCATTTTCATCTATGTAACTATAAATCAACTCAGTATCAATAATATCGTTTATTGATAAATCACCAAAAGCATGTTTATCGGTATCATTAATAGATTTAATTATATTATATATTACGTAAATATTTATTAGGTCATTTGTTCCATTATAATTTAATTTGTTTTTTTCGTAAAATAACTTTGTAATATGATTAATTAAATTAACAACCTCCAATGTCTTTCCTACATTTTCATTGCTTAAATTCTGGTTTAATAAAGAATCAATTAGCTCTTGATAAATTTCTTCTTTTTTAAAATGTAAAGGTGGATTTTTTATATCGGATAATTTTTTATCAATATAATTTTCCATAATAATGGAATAATGTTCTTCAACTTTTTTGTATTCCTCATCTATTAATAAATTAAAATCATTGACTTCAGATAATAATGATTCTTTATCACTCATTGAATTATTTATATTATAAACCTTTTCTTTAAAAGAATTAATTTTATCAACAACTTCTTCTAATGTTTTAGATTCCAAACTAAAACCAGTAATATAAATATGATAAATATGATTACACTGTTCAGATAACAGTAATATGCTGCGATAAATTTCAATATCTTTTTCTTGATTAATAATATCTTTTTTTAAAAATTCATATTCGTTACTTATTTTAGATAAAGATGAATATAAAACCTTATCCTTTTTTATATCAAAGTTAATTTCATTTATTTTATCTTTTAACTCAATATAATGGATACTTTTTTTGATATCATAGAATTGTTTTATATTTTTAATTGAAGTGTCCATAAGGTCAATTAGCATATTAACAGTTACATCTGCTTTATTTTTCGCTAAAGTCACATCTCTAATACTTCTCTTTTTAGCGAGGTTATTGTTTTTAATTTCATCATTCATGTTTATTGAATTATCTAAAGTCAATAATTGATCTTTTATTTTTATATCTTCCTGTTGCAGTAGTTTATTTTCTTTTTGGTAGCTCAGATAGTTATGGGAGTAACAAAGATCAGCAAGTTTATTTATCATCAATATATCCTAAAAAATAATTTGTATTTAAAGTTTTAAATATAGAAAATTTTAACAACTGCGCAACAAATTTAATGCTGTTGTATGAAATATTTATTTTCTTGCGCAAAATTTAAGCATTGACATAATTTTTCATCAACAGCTACATTAAGCAGTTAATCCTATTTATCGATAATTAATAGCTTATTATTTTAAATTTTTTAATATATTGAAAATATTTTTGTATAAAGCTCTATTCATTGGCTAGTTAACTTGAGAAATATAACCATGGCGCTTTTATCATCCTGTATCTGCGCTATAAAGTTCAGCAATCCTTTATCAATTTTAACAATCCAATATGTCTAAAAGTAAATAATAGTAAATAGAGCATTGTGTAGAAAAAACGAAAAGAGCAAAAACCCTTCAAGCTAATCAGTTCCAAAATACTCTACCAAAGACAATCTACTTAGGTTTTTGAGATTGAAATTAATTATTAAGCAAAAAAGCACAATAAATTGACCGCATCAACAAAAAAATCATTTCCATTAATATCATTAAAGCGTTAAATCTTGACATCTACCAATCAGTGCTCAAAGATGAATATAGGTAACCATTTAATGTAGCCACTAATGAAAAAATTATTGCAACAGAGGAAAAGGGGTTATTAGTCGCAAATAATCTGTCAATGGATGAGACTGATAATGAGAGTAAACGATTTGGCAATAATACGATGAACACTTGCAATATCAATGAGAAGAAAAGGAATATGGGGATTAGAACATATTTGTACAATATTATTATATTTGTCGCGCTGTTCTATTCTGGAGCGAGCGCAAAAAGCTATTGTTTAGAAAATACAAATGAGGTTCCTTTTCCTAAAAATAAATTAAATAAAAAAGTTAATGACTCAGATAAATATATACTTCCTGATCGAAGAATCGTTGCTTATTATGGTAATTTTGACTCAAGAAAAATGGGCGTATTAGGCGAGTATTCTCCCTTACAGATGTGGAATAAATTAAAAACTGAAGCTGCACAGTGGAATGCAGCGGATCCAACAACCCCAGCGATAATGGCCTTGCACTATGTCGCCATCGTTGCAAGTAATTATCCAGGTAACGATGGTCAATACATTAACAGAATGAACAAATACCAGATACAAAATGCAATTTCAATCGCTGGTATGGAAAAAGACACCATTTTATTTTTAGACATCCAACCCGGATTGAGTGATTTAAGATACGAGGTGGCAAAACTTCATTCTTATTTAAAAATGCCAAATGTTCATTTAGGCGTAGATCCTGAGTTTATGATGCATAATGGCAATATACCTGGGAAGGTAATAGGTTCGATATCTTCTGTAGAGATCAATTATATTATTGATTATTTATCAAACTTGGTTGAAGAGTTTAATCTACCACCTAAAGTTTTAATCATTCATCGATTCACAAAGAGAATGGTAATTGATTTTGACAAGGTGAAAAAATCGAAAAATGTGCAAGTGGTGTTAAATATGGATGGTTTTGGCGCTCCAGTTTTAAAAAAAACCAAGTAT
The DNA here is from genome assembly GCF_004768525.1 of Arsenophonus nasoniae. Lineage (NCBI taxonomy): Bacteria > Pseudomonadati > Pseudomonadota > Gammaproteobacteria > Enterobacterales > Morganellaceae > Arsenophonus > Arsenophonus nasoniae. Next base: position 848,455 of record NZ_CP038613.1, on the reverse strand, counting down.
AGCCAAGTAATATCTTCAGAACCTAATGCTATTTATACCGGGATAAAAATATTTTATAAAAATGATTTAATCTCTCCTCCTCACAGACTGCTTTCCAAGCAAGAAATTCTTAATTTAGAACCAAAACCTTTATATATACAATATCAATAATAGCTATTCACCCTTTAGCGTAAATTAAGAAGAGAGCAGCTCACTTCCAACCGCTGACATATTAACAATATGTTTTTCTATTTAAAAAATGATTGAGTTTATATACCATCTCTGTATTTTGATAATTTTTTATCAGACAGATATACGACACCTGTTGTTAAACCTGTATGGTTACATAAATAATATTTTTCGTAAATTTCATGTTTCACCGTTTTTTAACGATAAGTACTTTCAAACCAATGTCGATTATTTAATAAGCTATCCTGGTATTTAATAAAGTAAATAATTTACCGGCACTCGACGAAATATTATTCATCTTTAATGTCGTTATTTTTTGCCATTTATTTTTTGTTACAGACTAACACAATATAACGTAACCCGATGCTATTAAATTATATTTATAACATTATTTTACTCTTTTCCTTTATTAAATTTTCCAAATAGAATCTATTTAACATAAGGTAAATCTATAGCTATAACGACAATCAACTAAAACTTTCCATTTGATAATAAGATAGTAGTATAATGCTCATTTTCATTCGCAATTATTTAACTAATTTTTATAATAGAAGTTAGTTGAAATTTTCAAAAAATCACATCAATTAACTTAACTTAACTTAACTTAACTTAACTTAATTTGTGTAGCATAGTGATATATTAACATTAAGTTTACTATTTAATTTGTTACTATTAATATAATATTTGAAATAGATATAATTCATAGTGTCTTATTATACAGATTTATTGGTATTTTGTTCAGACGTCGATTCAGTTGCTAATCCATTTATTATATGCTCATAAGCATTATCTCTTAGAAATTTAGCTTCATTTTTTATTTGCTTAATAACATAATGGTTATAATGTTGTGTATAAATAGCTTTGGCTTGTTTATCAAGCTGGATTAATTGTTGCAAGTCATTCCAACTAAATAATTTATTAGATGTACCATCTTGATGTTGTAAAGCTTCTTTGATTGTTTTGTTTTCTGTTGTTAGCTGTAAAAAATCGTGTGCACAAGATTTTAATATTTTTTCTTTGGTAGTTGTTGATAGTAATATTTTATGCTCTTTTTGTATCTGCTCTAACCTAGGTATTAAATCATAGTATCCTTGTTGGTTTATTAATTTAATTTCAAGATAGTCAACCCTATATTCACCTAAGGTAAGCATATCTTTTATTATTTTTAGATCATCTAATAATAAACTAGTAGATTGGCGGATAAAATGTTTATTTGGTTGTTCTATAAATCGTTTTTGGCTCTTTTCTACTCTGTCAAATAATTGATTTACTTTATCGAAAACCTTTTTATGTAATGTTTGTGCCGTTAGTAGAGTTTCATTCTGATATGCTTTATTAAGAATCTCTAGAATTATTGACAGTAATTTTGCTTCTGCTAAGATTTTTTGTTGTTGTAGCATAGTATTAGTAGCTACTTTAACAATAGTATTAAGTGTATTAGTCGTTGTTGTTGATGGTGTTGCTTGATTGGTGTCAGTAGCGGTTTTTTTAGCTATATTTTTCGTTAACTCATCAAAATTTAAACGTTTATCAGATGAATTTTTAGCTTCTTTAGCACCTAAAAATTTTACTTCTTGCACCTTACTTCTTATGCGGATAAAGGCTCCATAGATAGTCGCTGGAGCCCCAATTACGGCAGGTACAAAGCCTACCGGCGCACCAACGCCAGTCATTGCACTTAAAGAACTTAATGCCATCGCTGACTGCCCAATAGCCGTTACAACTCCATACTCCAATCTTTGCTTAGAATTATAATGTATTTTGCGATCTGCTATCTCTTTTAATTGAGCAATATTTTCTTTAATAATCTCTTGTTGTTGGTTGTTTTCTAATAAAGTACGATTTTCTTGCAGTAACTTATCCCGTTTATATCCAGCAATGGTTTGAGAAATTCCATAGGTTGTCATCATTATTTGGGCTGGCAAAAGTAGAATATTGCTTACCATTGCTGCCGAATCACTAGCTACTTCTGCTGCCTGGATCCCTTGTGATAACAATAGATCTGCAATTGATTTTGCAGACAAGCCAACCATTCCAGCCGTCATCAAACTCATCGCCGCAGCTTGTAATGGAGAAGAATTGCGTTCAATTCTAACGGCAGGAAGTTCTTGTTTTATACGTTGATACTCGTTAGTTATATACCGTATCTTAGCTGTGCAATAATCCTGTTCTTGCAAGTACTTCCAAGCAGCACACATTTGCTGGATATGTTCGCTATTTTCTTGTTGATTTTCACCTTGTAACCAATCAATCCAAGCATCAAAAAACTGTTCAACTTCTCTTTCAATGAGTTTCTTGTCGATATTATTTGCAACATTAATTTGCTGTAGTGCTTTTAATATTTCCTGTTTTTTTTCCTTAATTTCTTTTATAAATGAGGGATAAATATCCTGAAAATTTTCTATTGATTCATCAATAGCACCTTTAGCACCTATTCCAACCAAAGGTATAGCGGGTAGTAATATACCTAACGATAATAATGCTTGTTGAAATTGTGGTAAGATTTGTCCTGTCGCCCCAGTAAATTCATCAATACCATCAATAGAACGTAAGTAATGATATGCTGAACTTGCTATTTTTTTACAAGAAGTTTTTGCACTATTTAATATATTTTTTTGTTTATCTACTGCATTTGGCTGGATAAAGATAGAAGGTGTAGATTCGTTATCTATATTTTGATTAGAATTACTGACATTATTTATCATAGAAGAAAAAGTTGATTGTTCTATATTATATTTAGCTTCTGGAATCTTTTCCAAAGAATTAGTTGGGTTATTCGAATTTGCAAAAAAGACAGTAGAAGGAGAAAGCATATTAATATCTCATAAATGTAAATGATACTGATTACCAATATCATTTATCATATCAATTTTTTTTATCCTAATGGTAGCTTTTTATTGGTAACTTTTAGTTTTATCACATTAATTGTAAAAAATTTAATTTGGCTAGAATAGAATGTTTTTTTAGACAACAAAAGCATAAAAAAATTTTTTAGCAAAATAAAATAATAAAAAAACGCCTTAATAGATAAAATAATAATTTTTTCGACTTTTATTGTACCTTTAATTACATGAAATGGATGAATAATAATTATTCTAATTGAATTATTATTTACTTCATTAACAATAAAAACCGAATAATTTTAAGGGCTATTTTATGAAAAAACCATAATAATAATGAATAGAGTAGTAATAACACCTATACTTTATTTTCTGTGAAAATTTTATTTAATAAACATGAATAATATTAAGATATGGTAGCGTTTATTTTTATTCCTCTTAATTAAGTTTCGTTATTATATTGTATCAATAGGGTATGATAAATTTATTATTTTTCATTAACATTAGTAGACCAGCAAAGACTACTCTGCTGTTTTTTTAGTCAGCTAACAGATAAATTTGGACTGCCACTAGCAAGTCTTCCCTTTTTGAAAATACAAGTATGTTCGCCAGCAACGATAGCAACTATTATTTTAACACTCCAATGTAGTGCGCCAAATTTATTGCTTCCTTCGCTATAATATAATTGGTGATATTTATGATGAACAAGGTATTCCACCTAGCAATATGATACTAACATGACAAAATGATCACCTAATGCAAAATTATTAACCGGTGATCATTGTTTAGTGCAATAAAATTGGTGTTATTTGTGCTTGGGTTATTATTGTATTTTCAAAATTAGCATAAAAACCTAACCTAGCAATGATGATAACTATCATTAACCTAGTTTTAAATTAGTTAGCAATTGTTGCATGTTCTATTTTGCAGTTTTTAACCATAATTGAAAATAAAATTAAAGATAAAATATCTAATGGTATACCACCCCTAAATTCTGGAGAAAAATCAATGGAAAATAATCTTATTAATTCTCCCCTTTTCCGTCAACAAGCCTTTATCAACGGTCAATGGGTCGATGCTGACAAACATTCAACATTTAATGTTATCAATCCTGCTAATGGTGATGTAATTGCTAAAGTCAGTGATTTAGGCAAAATCGAAACACAAAATGCAATTGCTGCCGCTGACAAGGCATTACCCACCTGGCGAGCGATGAGCGCAAAACAACGCAGTCAAATTTTAAATAAATGGTTTTATCTGATTATGGAGAATCAGTCCGCCTTAGCAGAAATATTAAGTCTAGAGCAAGGTAAATGCCATAGCGAGGCAATAGGTGAAATAACTTATGGCGCTAGTTTTATCCAATGGTTTGCGGAAGAAGCAAAGCGAACCTATGGTGAAACGATCCCTGCTCCTGTCACTGATTGCCGAATAATGACCATTAAACAAGCTGTTGGTGTTGTAGCTGCTATTACGCCGTGGAATTTTCCCAATGCCATGATCACCAGAAAAGTTGCACCTGCCCTGGCAGCCGGCTGTACCGTTATTCTAAAACCCGCCGCTGAAACACCGCTGTCGGCTTTAGCATTAGCCGTACTTGCTGAAAAAGCAGGTATTCCAGCCGGTGTTTTGAATATTGTACCTAGTACCGATGCAAAAACGATTGGTTCGGTTATGACAGAAAGCCCCATTGTCCGCAAATTAACTTTCACTGGCTCAACACAGGTGGGTAAATTATTAATGGCACAGTGTGCTAATACCGTCAAAAAGGTCTCATTAGAGTTAGGCGGTAATGCACCTTTTATTGTTTTTGATGATGCGGATTTAGAAGCCGCGGTTCAAGGTGTATTAGCAGCAAAATTTCGTAATAGTGGACAGACTTGTGTTTGCGCTAATCGTATCCTGGTTCAAGCTAATATTTATGATGAGTTTGCAAAACGGCTTAGTGCAGCAGTAAAAACTCTGCGCATCGGGCCGGCAAGTCAAAAAGATGCACAACTCGGCCCGTTAATTAATCAGCAAGCAATCGATAAAGTAAAACAACATATTACAGATGCTATCGAGCTAGGTGCACAGCTATTAACCGGTGGCAATGTTGCTTCACAAGGAAAGTTATTCTTTGAACCAACAGTATTGATTAATGTAAATAATCAAATGAAAGTCGCTAAAGAAGAGACATTTGGTCCATTAGCACCACTATTTAAATTTACTGATGAATCAGAAGCGATTCAGTTAGCTAATGAAACCGAATTTGGCTTAGCCGCCTATTTTTATTCACGCGATATTAGTCGCATCTATCGTGTTGCTGAAGCATTAGAGACAGGTATGATTGGTATCAATGAAGGACTTATCTCTCACGAAATGGCGCCTTTTGGTGGTATTAAACAATCAGGACTTGGGCGCGAAGGTTCCCATTATGGCATCGATGAGTTTTTAGAAATAAAATATCTCTGTTTTGGTAATATTAAAGCGACTATATAATTTAACGTAATGAAATATTAATATTTTTTATAAAGAATGAAAATTTGAGGGTAATGTTAACTAATAAAATTTGTTTCATTATCCTATTTAATGTTAATTTTCTATTTACTTTTTATATCACTAATCATATAACTTTATAATTATTTATTATATTAAACTTCAGTTTAATAAAAACAATAATTTTGAGTAGTCTATTTTGCCATTAAATTTAAATTATTAACAAATTTTGACATCGTTTAGTTAACATCTATAATTTATAATTAAAGATAATATCTGATATAATATTATAAAATATATCAGGTGCTTTGATAATATTATCATGTATATAAAATCGAATAGTTAATTTTGTATTAATAGGATCTTATAATGTTTTTACCTTTCCTCATCGCTTTTCTGGTTACTATTTCACTTATTTTCAAACAGAGAAAACTAAGTTATCTACTTTTATTAATGCTGTTTATTATAACTATTTTATTATTTAAATATCATGCAACCGACAATATTAATCTATCTTTTTAGTTAGAGAATTATGATGAAAACACTATCTTCAACAAAAATCATTTCTAACCTAAATATCCTAGGATTATTAGGAATATGTGCGATATTAATTGTTGCGTTCTATTATCAAATTATATTACATGAAATACCATGTCCACTATGCTTATTACAACGAGTGGGCATTATAATGATAGGCATCGGTTTTCTATTTAATCTTATCCTTGGCATTAATCAGCGCCATTATAGCATAATTATTTTTAGTTCTATCACCACATGTATGACGGCAACCCGACAAGTGTTAATTCATATTCTGCCAGGTGATCCTGGATATTACTCCACCGTCTTCGGTTTGCATCTTTATACTTGGTCGTTACTTTTCTCTTTAGCTATTATTCTATTCATTTCAGTATTAATGTTATTCAATACCGCTGAAATACAAGTCGCAAAATCCCCTGCTAGAGAAATAGCAATTTATTTATGTTTTTAATATTCGCTAACCTTATATCCACCATACTGGAGTGTGGGCTAACACAATGCGTTGATAACCCCACGTTTTATAAATTATTAAATTAAAAATTTAATTTATTATCTATTGAAAATCCACGACTTTTTAACTCAGCCCAAAAACTACAGGTAAGGTTTAAAAGAATAAGTTTTAGGAAAAGTAAGAAGTTTTTTTGTAATAAGAGTTTAACAATAAACAATGACTACAGCGGCAGCAACTAAACTGGGGCTATACGCCCCAGTTCGTCATTAATACTGCGTGAAATATTGCTGGATTTTCTTCGGATCTTTTGTTTGTGTCAGTGCCAACATAAGTAGCACTCGGGATTTATAGGGGCTAAGCGTTCCAGACGCAATGAAACCGTGTTTGTCATCATCAATTTCACCGTTACGTGTGGTTGGCCCGGAAGAAACACGGGAGGAACGCACCACGACCAGCCCTTTTTGGGCGGCATCGGATAGCGTATTTAATAAGGCATGGGAGATATTGCCATTGCCTACGCCCGCGCTAACAATGCCCTGATAGCCGTTATCAATAAAGGCCTTGGCTGGAATATCAGACGCATTAGCGTAATTGTAGACAATACCCACCTCTGGCAGTTGGGTCAGCTTGCTGACGTCAAACGGTGTTTGTTTAGTGTGCTTTTGCGCAGGCGTCCGGGTATAAGTGACTTTGCTGTCGGAGACAGACCCCAAAGCGCCATAATTGATTGACTGGAAGGCTCCCAAATTCTCAGTATTTAATTTCGTTACATCCCGTGCATCAAGTACCTTGCCATTCATCACTAGCATCACACCCCGCCCGGCGCTGTCCGGTGACGCTGCCGTCACGATTGCGTCGTACAAATTTGCCGGTGCGTCAGAGCTAAGTGCAGTCACCGGACGCATCGCACCTACCAGCACTACAGGTTTCTCACACTTCACTGTCAGGTTTAGAAAATAGGCAGTTTCCTCAATGGTATCGGTACCGTGAGTAATAACAAAACCGTCGGTGCCAGAACACTGCGCGTTTATTTTTTGCGCCAGCTTGAGCCATACCGTCGTATCCATATCCTGTGAGCGAACAGTAACCACCTATTCACCTTTAACATTGGCGATCTGCTTTATTTGCGGCACCAGCGACACTAGCTGATCGATTTTAATTGTCCCGGGTGTATAACTGGCTTTGACCGGTGACTCACCGCTGCCTGCGATAGTGCCGCCGGTTGCCAGGACAGTAATATTAGGTAGTGCGAAGGCTGAACAAGAGCAGGAAACACCGAAGGCTAGTACCAGAAAGCTGATTTTCATTTTCGTTTTCATTTTACTATTCCTTAAACAATGAAAGTGCCGCTTCATCATAGAACGTAGCACGCTACGCGTGAGCGGCGCAGCGGTGCTGCTTCGGGGATGTTAATGAGTTGAGTACTGTTTTATACTCTGCAGTAGGTTAATTTTTTTCAGGGATTCATCTCGATGGCTCGCAATAAATCTCCCAGAAAGCGTAAACCGGTTAAATCAGGCAGGCTGCCCGTCACTTCACGTGCCACAGCGCCTGTTTATCCGAAACGTTTTATGATCTCTCTCCCACCCGAAAATGATGATGACAGACCGCCTGAATTTTTTTATGACACCCTAAAAGAAGCCATACGCCACTGCGTCCGACTCGGCCCCCAATTTTTTCTCGACACGCAGTATTACCCGCCGCTAGTCACGATTATCAGGGGTTTTGAACAACGCCAAGACCAAGCCGATGACGCTGGATACGACTACACTGAGGGGGGAATAACTGAAAGTCTGCCTGCCGATGAATTCATCACCTATACGGAGCTAGGAATAATCCCTGTTTCCTTTGAACCCTGGGATAAACACACCGATAACTGGGCTGACGAATCTGACAATTTCTGTTTCTTTGGCAAGATGCCCATAAGGTAATTGAGTCAGATGTATATCCCTCGTCCTGCTAAACTACTTTTCACCATTGATGACGGTTGGAATAAATTCCTCGAAAAATACGGCGATAGCGTTAGTTCGTGGACGAGTTTATCTGTGGAGCGCATGCTTGCCTGCGGCACTTGTGCCATGGGTGTCCGGCGCTATTGTTGCGCTTCGTCTGATTGTTCTCACAGCCGTTTTTTCTGCCAAAGCTGTAAGTCAAAAGCCTGCAGTTCATGTGGCTTTAAAGCCACCGAGCAGTGGTTAGCACAGCAGGTTCATATTTTACCCGACTGCGACTGGCAACACATTACTTTCACCATGCCACATCTCCTTTGGCCTTTTTTTAACAATAACTGGCCGCTACTTAATGCTCTGTTTCGGGCAGCCACTCGAGCTATGCTGCAGTTGGCTCGCAAACAGGGTATCGAAATTGGTATTTTCTGTGCCTTGCATACTTATGGCCGGCAACTCAATCAACATCCGCATGTTCATGTTTCCGTCACTCGAGGGGGTTTGGATAGTAAACATAGTGTATGGCGAAAGCTGTTTTTCAAAAAAAAGGATGTCGAAGAAATCTGGCGAGGGGCTGTTATCCGACTACTGCGTCACAGTTATGATTTAATTAACCCTGGCCTTCTTTGTCACCGATCATGCAAAACTGATCCACTAACGATCATCTAAAACTGATCCACTTGGTATTATTCGCACATTTTTGTACGGATAATTTATGTTAACCAAGGAGATATTTGTGGATATTCATGTTCGCTTTGCACAAGGACAAAGCCTTCGAAAAAATTGCCAGTGAGTTGGGTATATCCCGTAACACCGTAAAACATCATTTACAACAACAGACAATGCCAACTTATGCTAAAAGAAGTCAACAACCGACTAAATTATCCCCCTTTAAACCTTATTTGCTTCAGCGAATTGAACTGGCTAAACCTGATTGGATCCCTGCAACAGTCTTATTTGATGAGGTAGTTGAAAACGGCTATCAAGGTGGTATTGCTCAATTACGCCGATTTGTTTGTCAATTTAAACCAAGCATTGTTCCCGAAGTAGTCGTCCGTTTTGAAACACAGCCAGGTCAACAAATGCAAATCGACTTCACCAGCATCCGGCGAGGTAAAAATCGCTGAAAGCGTTTGTTGCAACGCTAGGCTATTCGCGTGCGAGTTATGTAAAGTTCTTTGATAATGAACGAGCAGAATCGTGGCAGCAAGGTTTAAGAGAAGCTTTCGACTACTTTGGTGGTGTACCACAGGAAGTATTGTGTGATAACGCAAAATCCCTCATCATCGAACGGGATGCTTATGCAGAAGGTGATCATAAATTACATGTCGAAATGCTTCAAATGTCGAAAGATTACGGGTTTAAATTGAAGGCTTGCAAGCCCTACAGGGCAAAAACGAAAGGGAAAGTAGAGCGCTTTAACCACTATTTAAAAAACAGCTTTATCGTGCCATTAAACACCGACCTTCGTGCTCATAATCTTGAACTGGATATTGAAATAGCTAATGCAAAAGTGGGTCCATGGTTACAACGCGTTGCCCATCAGCGAATTCATGGAACAACGTTAGAGAAGCCAGCAGATAGATTAGCTAAGGAAGTTAAGTCTCTTCTACCCTTACCAGCAAGGGTTTGCCAATCTATCCCACAGACTAATACGCTTAATATCCCTATCGTACCGCCCCTTGAATCTGTCAGTTTGCAACACTCAATCAGCGTATACGAAGCATTACTGGGAGGTGAACATGTTATTGCATGAACAAATTGAACACCTGTGTGAGTCATTGAAATTAAATTCTATTCCGACTCATTGGTCATCACTTGCCGAAAAATGCATTGCCCAAGACAAAAGCTACGGAGAGTTTTTACTGTCCCTGTTAAAATGTGAGCAACAACAACGAGATGAACGAACTCGTAATCTTTTGAGTCGGATGGCAGGATTCCCAGCACATAAAGAACTTAATACGTTCGATTTTAAGTTTGCAACGGGGATCCCCAAACAACACATACAGGAATTAAGCGCATTAACGTTTATTGAACGTAATGAAAATGTCGTGTTGCTTGGCCCAAGCGGTGTAGGCAAAACGCATTTAGCTATTGGGTTAGGATTAAAAGCAGTACAGGCCAAGAAGAAAACCCGCTTTACCACGGCAGCTGAACTGATGTTGCAACTCTCAACTGCCAAACGACAAAATAAGCTCAAACAATATCTATCACGTTCGGTGATGGCCCCGAAGTTGTTGATTATCGATGAGATTGGATACCTGCCGTTTGGGCGAGAAGAAGCAAACCTGTTTTTCAATGTGATTGCCAAGCGTTATGAGCATGGCAGTGTCATATTGACGAGTAACCTATCATTTGGGCAATGGCCAAGTGCTTTTGCTGATGACGCAACATTAACTGCCGCTATGCTTGATCGTTTACTTCATCATTCGCATGTACTGCAATTAAGCGGTGAAAGCTACCGATTGAAAGATAAGCGGCGCTCAGGAGCAATAACTGAGTAAAACAGTGGATCAATTTTGATTGATCGGATTTAGATAAAAAGTGGATCAGTTTTCGGTGATCGTTGACAGTGTGAGCTGTTTACTCGCTTTTACCGTCGCATTTTGCGTCTGGATATGCACATTGCCCTGGGTGGTCAGTATCAGGGTCTGTATCTCGCCCCCGATAGCCATCGCGTGTTTTTTTCGGTCATACTCAACAAAGGTGCCATCGGCAAAGTCGACCCGGCGTTTATCGCGTGACGCAATAGCCGGTCGGTCGACCTGTGAATAGACCGCGCCGAGCACCACACCATCATCGCCATAGGGGTCAAGTAACAGTTTGACCTGCTCGCCAATATCCGGTAGCCAGTAGTCCTTGTTATTCTGTGTGTTGCGCTGCAATACCTCAAGCCAGGCAGTACGCAGATTATCCAGTTCAGGCAAACGAACGCGTACCCGCACCGTTTTCTCATCCACCGCACTCACCGTGCCCGTGGTAAATTTGATACCGCTCATCGTTTTTTCTCCTGTGCAACGGGGGTTTCTGTTGCCACCACGCCAATACTGCCGTCGGCTTTTTTGCCGATGACCATAAGACTCTGTGGCTTGCTGGCCTTGCCTTTTTTATGCGCATTGGCAATCGGCCCCTGACCTAACGCCAGTTCGCAGGTATAGCCGCTTTGTCGGTTAAGGTCGTGCCGCACCGAGGTGATGAGCCAGACTCCGGACAGGCGACCGAAGTCCGCCAGTTGCACCGTGATACCGGCTTTGAGCCGGGTCTGACCCGGCAGGCTGAGATTTGCCGTGCGCTGGTATTCATTGTGGCGGTTAAGCCCGGCACACAGCTTACCGACCGCTTCATCGCGGGTGCGTGCCCGGTTTTGCATCTGCAGCGTATCCGCACTGGGGGTTCGGCTTCCCTTGGCAGGGACGGTTTCCTCTGCCACCGTGCCGATGCTGCCATCGGCCAGCACCCCGACGGTGACCAGTTTCTTGGTGCGGGTGTCCTGATATTTAACCTTGCCTTGCTGATAAATGCGATTCAGTGTATCGCGCAGGGTAAAGCGACTCACCGCTGATGGCGTCAGCGTCAACAGCGACGTGGCTTCGCGCAATGTCGCGCGATGGGAAAACACCAGTGCCTTATCGGTCACCTTGACAATATAGCCATACTCACGCCCCAGTCGGGTGATAAACGCCAAATCGGTTTCGTTATACTGCGTCACCCGGTCGAGCGCCAAAGGCGCAAGGGCCCCTTCCAGCCGCAGATGATTTTTTTTGGCTATCCGGCTGGCGATTGCCCGCAGCGTGGTGGCTTCAAAGGCCCGGTTACTGCGGGTACGCAACGCGCGGGTGACCGGGGCCGATAGCCCCCGTAACCGTACGCTGTCCGGCGGGCTGGAAAATTCCAGCTCATCCAGCGAGAACGTCCCGCACGCCAGCAGCGGTTGACCGGCCAGACCTATCGCCAGCGTCAGGCTGTCGCCTTTGCCCGGATACCAGGCCTCGCGCCAACGACCGTCACTGTCTTCCAGCTCGACTTCAATTTCATCCGATTCCCCGGCCAGCCGGTCGGTAAAGCTTACCGACAGCACATAAGGCGTCACTTCCCGCGAGATATCTTTCTGGCCGTAATGCAGGGTAAAGGTAGGCGTATCTACCGGGGTTATCGTGTCAGACCAGGGGGTTAGCGCAGCCATGGTGGTGTGTTCTCCTCGGTGTCATCCGCTGCAATGATAGGGATAAGCAGCTGCACCCCTGCCGGGAGCGACGCGGTAATGGCCACCTGCGGGTTAGCCATAATGATGCGCCCATAGCCGAACGGGTCGCCATAATAGTGATGCGCCAGGGTGTCCCAGCGTTCGCCTTCCCGGGTGGTATGGATCATGACGGCAGGCGTATCAGCAGACATCATTATCCCCTCCGGCTAATAATACGGCTGGCCAGGCGACTGAGCGGTGCTGACTGATGCTGGTAAACCGTCACGGCATTGCCAACCAGACCGGCGACGGTATCGAGCGCACCGGGCAGATGTTGACTCTAGCCCGGCGCAAGGCCGCGCAGGGTGTCCTGGGCATGGTCTATCATCGTGGCCGCTTCACCGCTCGCCCGCAGGAGCGGGATAGCGTCGGGTAAGGTGCCGGTTAACTGGCGCAGCCAGGGTTGCGATTGCGCCATCGGGGCGGCCACATCGCCCAGGCTGGTCAGTACGCCGGGTACGCGGGTCAGCGCCGCCACCGGATTACTTTTCATCTGCCGTGCGACCCGGATGACACTGGAGGCGGCCTGTAGCGCCGATTGCGCCTGCCGGGCAAAGCCTACCGCCTGGCGCAGCGTCTGCCCAGCCCCGACGCGGGCAAGGCCGTCTGCCGGGTCTGATTCAGGTTTGGCAACCCACCTTTGACGGCAGGCGGTTTCGGCGGCTTTTGCGGATCGCCGGTATATTCGCGCAGCGTCACCTCAACCGATAGCGCCTGGGCACGGCCCTGCGCGCTGCAGAGCTGGGTACTCAGCGACAGGTCAGTAATGACAAACCAGCCCTTGTAATCGCCGTTACCCAGCACAAAGGCCAGCGCCTGATGGGCACGGCTCGCCGCCTGCAGCCGTTGCCACTCACGGGCAGGGTCACAGTAACGCTGATGAAGCACCAGGATCAGATGGTACTCATCCAGTTTTGCCCCGGTAAACTGTAAGCCCGGCTTGTGGCCAATGCGTGCCTGCTCGGCAAAGTCATTGCCAAAAGTCCCGTCCAAAGCATCAAAGCTGGTACCCAGCTGAAAAGGGATATCCCCCAATACGGCAAACATTATTCCAGCCTCCTGCGCTGCTGTTGTTGCAGTACGCGCGCCAGCATCTGCTCCAGTTCGCGCACACCCAGACTCAACGCCTGCTGTACCGCCGAACCGGGGGTTTGCGACCGACCATCCAGTACAATGTGAGGACTAAAATGCACCACGATACCCCCCTGGCCTGCCATGCCATGACCGGCAAGCCCCGCCCCGTTCGGCAGCGAGGGGACGGGAGCGGGTCGCCAGCCAGGCAGACCCGGCAATGCCAGCCCTGAGCCAGCCTGCAACAGAGAGGCCAGCCAGTCGAGGGTCGCGCTGCGGGTTTTGGGGGTGGTGCGTCGGATACCGATAGCGGCACCTTCAACGATATTGTCCCCAAAACCCATAAAGACCCGTGAGGGGCTATTAATGCCCAGCGTCTCGCTAAACCAGCTTTTGATACTGCCACCAAACTCGGTGATACTCTCTCTCGCCGCCGTCAGCTTGCTGCGAATACCGCTGACCAACCCCTCAATCAGGTTGCGACCGAAATCGGTAAAATTGGCGGGTAACTCAATATTGAAATAGCGCATTACCCCCGCGAACGCCTTATAGAACAGCCCCACCGGCGACCAGTTGATAATCAGCGCCGCGACGCCACCGATGCCGCCGGAAAACGCCTGTTTGATATCCGCCCAGCGGGCTTTGAGCCAGGCGCTGATAGGCCCCCAGTAGCGATAAATCAGGAAAGCCCCCACAGCAATACCGGTGATCAGCAGCCCAATGGGGGTCAGCATCAGCGCCCGACCGATAAACAGCACGGCCCGTCCGGCTATCATCAGGCCACGCACCAGTCCGCCGCCGAGCACCTTGCCCAGACGCAACGCGCCGCGTGAGAGTCGGCCCATGAGTCCGGCCAGACGGCGGATCCTGCTGCCCTGGCTAAAGGTGCTTTGCAATAACACCCATTGACTTCGCAGCGTTACAAAACCTTTCCACACCGACACGAAAGGGGTAGCTAGCAGGTTAAGTCCCATCCGTAAAATAAACAAAACCGACTTAAAGGCGATCAGTCCCGTGACGACACCGGCTATCCCGGTCACTAATTGAGGATTGGCTTTTATCCATGATCCAAGCACTGTGACGCAGGGCAGTATTTTATCTACCGCAGTAACAATAGCAGGCGTTAATTGTTCACCCAACGTGATCGCCAGATCACTGCTAGCAATCATCAATTGCTTCATTTTCTCAATCGGTGATGCCAGGCGCTGGGAATAATCCCCCGCCAGCACGTCGCTGTTGGCGGCGCTCAAGGCTTCAGCACGGATAGTGCGGTATTTCTTCATATTGGCCAGCATCGGTCGGACAAACGCCATCACCTGCATATCGGCGAACAGCTCACCCAGGCCGAAGTTCTTCTGCAACGCCTGGAGCGCCCGATCTCGAGCAGCATCGTCCTTTAATGCCATAGCCGCCTTGAACTGTTTGACCGCTTCCGGGCCTTTTTGCGCCAGAGACCACTGGATGGTGTTCATCATCCCTTCAATCGGAGAGATCCCGGCTGCCTTTTGGCGCATCAAGGATTGCTGAAGGTTGATCCCCTGATCGGCAAAGTGCTTTTGCGTGTCCGGGGCAAACATTTTAGTGAGGAAATTCTTGAAATTGTTGGCCGCTTCATCGGGTGTACCCGCACCGATTTTAGCGACCTGTAGTGCGGCGGCCATCTCGGCGACCGCCTCTTTCCCCTGGGCAATGCCCGCCATCTGTGGAGCCAGCGCAGGTAACCATTTAACCTGATCGGGAATTTCAAATGATCCCGCCTTGCCACCGTAGGCCATGATGTTCTGTACGGCGGCAAAATCTTTCGCGGCAATCCCCAAGGATTGCTTGGTCGTGAACGCCGCCTCAGCCCATTGTGCTGCAGTGGTACGCGTTGCGGTGGCACCACGCGCAATGCTTGGCAGATAAGCGCGCAGATCATCCAAATCATCAATATTATTGCCAATCAGTGAACTGCTTGCCGCCTGTAAATCGTCCTGAGTCTGGTTGTACTGCAGGCTCCAGGCACGAATATCTTTCCCCAGCGTGTCGCGGGTTTTCGTGTTAAAGCCCGCCGTGATCGCCATGTCGATCATGTTGTCCTGAAAAGACATGTACTTTTTTACTGAAGGCTGAACGGCACCATAGGCAGCGCGGGCCATACCATAGGTTTCCAGTCCCTGACCGTAAATTTTCAGGCGATTATCACGTAAGGCAGCCGAGGTGGCAGTGGCGCGAGTCAGGCGCGCTTGTTGGCTTTCCAGCCGGGACAGCGTGTGACCAACCCGGGTCAGTTCACCGTTCAAGCGCCGGGCGGCATCCCCACCGAGGCTACCATATCGACTGACCGCCCGTGTCAGCGATGCCTGTCGCTGCTGTAATCGGGATGTTGCCGTACCCAGGCTTTCCAGTGTTCGCTGGGTGCTGCCCATCACACTGCGAAAAGCCCCTGAAAGGGTAGCAGAAACGACAACACCAATTGAAAAACTACTCGCCATAATGGTAAACTCAGTTCAGGTTAAATAGTAAGGCAACAACATGATTATACTCGCTTTCTTGCTGGGAGCCGCGGTAATAGGCAGTTACGGATGGTGCGTGGCCCAGCTTTATTTCTATTTTATGTCCACTGGCGACGATATTTGGCTTAATCTTATCTTGACCCTGATGGGGGCCGCAGGGATTGGCCTGGTTTATTGTGTTGCGCTGTTTTTTCTTCAGCCGGTTATTTTCCTGTTAGCGGGCGTTTGTGAAGGATTATTCCAATTCATTCGCTGGATTACTCGCCGTATTCGCGCTTTATCTGTTCGCCCGCTTCCTTAAGGTAGCCCTCAAATTCTTCTACCGCTAGCCGCTCAATTTCACTGGGCGGCCAGCGAAACCACCTTGCCAGTAACGCCTCCGCCTTACGCAGTTGTCCCGGATACTGTATCCAGCCCCGCAAAGTCGCGAAATCGGCCATGCAATGCCTGGTAATCCGCCAGATCCATTTTGTCCAAATCTTCCGGCAACAACCCGGTCATGCTGGCAACCAGCAATTCATCCAAATCAGACGGATCCTGACTTTGCTTGCGTACCTGCTTCATGTCGCGCACGGTCAACCGCCGCACGGTGACCTGGGTCAGCATCTCGCCATTGGCCAGCGGATAGGGAAAACGCAGAGGGTAAGTATCGTTCATAATAAGCTCCTAGGTTGAGGGGATTTCTTGACCCTGACAGTCTGGCATTCGGGTGGGCTGGGGGCTTTTAAACGCCATTAAGAAGACAGGGACGATAACGCCCCCTGAAAACGGATGGCTCACTAACCACCAATATTGGCCCGGTAGTCTGCCAGCATATCCACCCCGCCCACGCGAAAAATATTCGCCATGTAGTCCAGCTCCAGTAATTCTTCGCCATCCAATACCTGCTTGATATAGGTGCAGGTAAAAGCGCTGCTTAAATCCGGATCCTCATGCTGTTTGAAGGTACCCAGCGGGTTCTTTTTAAACATCACCGTCATATAGGTCACCATCGGCACTTCATTGAACCGACCCTGGCTACCTGTAGTGGTCTAATAAAACTGTAGAGATTTATAGCTTATAATTAAGCAAAATCTTATAGGTATAAATATGACCCGAAAAGTAAAAGTAACCTTTAGCGGAAAGCAAAAACTGGAATATGCAAAACTCATGGTTGAAGGTGGATATAGCAATATCCAAGTTGAAAAAATATCCGGTGCGGGTAAATCTGCCGTATCACGATGGAAGCAACAATATCTTGCCGAGTTAAATGGGAATACGCCTGTAAAATCAAAAGCGTTAACACCCGAGCAACAGCGCATACAAGAATTAGAAGTTCAACTTAAGCGTGCTCAGAGGGATAATGACATATTAAAAAAAGCCGCGGCTTACTTCATCCTCGACAATCAAAACTCAAAATCGTGAAGCAACTGAAAATCATGTACCCCAATTTTACGGTCACTGAGTTATGCCATCTTTTTGAAGTAAGCAGCAGTAGTTTTTATTATGAAACGAAAATACCGACAGTTGAAAATGAAAGACTGTGTGGCGAAATCAAACGTATTTTTTATACATCGGGTCAAATTTATGGCAAAAAGACGTATTCAAGCCGAGTTAAAGGGTTTAGGGCACCAAATTGGCACTTATAAAATATCGAACATCATGAAATTAAATCAATTAGTTGCAATTAGACCAACGAAAAAGCACTACTATCACTCATCGGGTAACGAACATCGATATGCCCCTAATTTGCTTAAACGACAATTTTCCCCTGAACAGCATAATCACTATTATGTCGGGGATATCACGTATATTAGACATCACTATGGGTGGAGCTATTTAGCCTGTGTGTTGGATTTAGCCACCAAAGAAATTATTGGTTATGCCTTATCAACAAAACCGGATTCGAAATTAGTGAAAGAAGCCTTAGATAACGCAATTGAACGGCAATTACCGGATACGACAAGTTTGATGTTCCATTCAGATCAAGGTTGCCAATATTCATCGGAGGAGTTTAGGGCGCACCTCTTTGAACGGAAAATAACTCAAAGCATGAGTCGGCGAGGTAATTGCCTCGATAATGCCGTGATGGAAAGATTTTTTAGGAGTTTAAAGACAGAAAGACTTAACCGTTTATCGTTTATGAATCATCAATCTGTTGTCTGTGAAGTTGAAAATTATATTCAGTTTTACAATTATTATCGACGCCATTCAACGATTGGTTATTTAACTCCACATCAAAAATATCATGAACTAAAAAATGCCGCTTAGATCTTCTACAGAATTTGTTGACCATTACAGTACGGGAGTGCGGCTTGCGGGGGACGGGCGGCATCTGCATCAAAGGCACCCCCCAGCAGTAGCATCAGCAAAAAGAACAGCATCATGCCGGGTGGGTTATCGGGGTGTGGGTGGTTATTCATCATCACAGCCCCGTCGCCACGGCAAGACACACCGCCGCCACAATCACCGCCCGACGCAGCTGCGCAGCAGCAAAGACCTGATGGCAGCCGCCGCGCACCGGATGTCGACCCTGTGCTACCTCGGGGTGGTCATAGTGCAGGTATTGTCCGGGACGGGCTTTGGGGAATAGCGAACGGTCAAGCCAGTAACCCTCGACTGCCGCCAGGGTGATTAATGCCAGCTTATAGAGCACCACCGGCAATTGCTGCGGTGAGACCAGGCCAATCACCAGCAACAGACCAGCAGCGGTGAGCAACCAGCCGCTTAATCGCGGGGTTTTAAATGGGGGCAAGGTCAATTTTTTTCGCGTTTTCATCACCATCTCCCTGAGAATCAGGCAGACAGTGTGACAAGGCAGGGCGCTAAACGCTTTTAAAGCGGTTTACTAGTGGGAGGATGGGTGAACGGTTAGGTTAGGCGCAGTGATTAGCCCCGAGCGGGGCAAGGGAAAAAGCGCGACCTACCCAGTGCACGAACACCGGACAGGCCGTCAACACACAGAGTTCGCCTGTGAGTCAACCGTGGCGCTTTCCGTTCTCGAGAACAGGAAAGAGTCTACACGAATTTCCATTAGTGAAAAAGGCTTACAGACAATGCAGCAACATTTTTTACCCATACTGCCCTGGATAGGCGGTAAACGGCGGCTGGCCAAACAGATTTTACCGCGCTTCCCGGCGCATATCTGCTACGTGGAACCGTTTTGTGGCGCGGCGGCGCTCTTTTTTATGAAGTCACCCAGCAAAGCAGAAGTGATTAACGATATCAACGGCGAGCTGGTCAATCTCTATCGGGTGCTGAAACACCATCTGGAAGAGTTTATGCGCCAGTTTAAATGGGCGCTGGTCAGCCGGGCGATGTATCAATGGTTAAACATCACGCCGACCGAGACCTTAACCGATATCCAGCGCGCAGCCCGTTTCTATTACCTGCAAAAGCAGGCGTTCGGCGGCAAGGTGGCGGAGCACACCTTTGGCGTGACCACTACCAGTGGGCCACGCTTGAACCTGCTACGCATGGAAGAAGAGCTGTCGCTCGCCCATCTGCGATTATCACGCACCACCATTGAACACCTGGATTGGGCCAGCTGTATTGCCCGTTATGACCGTCCGCACACGCTGTTTTACTGCGACCCGCCGTATTGGGGAACGGAAGGCTATGGGGTGGATTTTGGTCTGGATCAATATGAAAAACTGGCGGGAATGGGACGAGACCTGACGGGGATGATGATTATTTCGGTCAATGATATTCCTGAAATGCGGGAAGTGTTTCAGGGGTTCGAGATGGAGAGCGTCCCGATTCGTTATAGCCTCAATAGCAATCAGCCCACCCAACGGCGTGAGCTGATTATCACTGTCAAATAACCCTCTTTCGCGGCAACGAATGCAGGGAAGACTTAAGCGCGGTGACGAGTGGCTTTTTTCTCTGCCATTGCCGTCAAGGTACGTTTGGCCACTTCGCGTGTTTCGCCGGGAATATGGCGAAAGGCCGTTAACACCTCAGCCTCTTCTTCATCCCTCACCACATCGAGCGCACTGGCTTCATCGTGGCGCTCACCGGTCATCACATAATTAAGATCGACTCCTAACGCTTTCGCGGCGATTAAGTAGCCCGCATCAGGATGCCGCTCACTTTTTTCATAGTTGTACTGAGTGAGCTTTTTAACCCCGCACCGTTCGGCAAAGATCTCCTGGCTAAGTCCCAATCGCAGTCGCTCAGATTTGAGACGGTCTCCCACTCCTTCTAGTGTTAGTGTCACCCACTGCTGGGTATCGAGTGAGGCCTGTTCATTGCTTGTAGTCGCTGTAGAGGTCTTTCCAGTCAGTTGCTGGCTTAACTGTTGTAACTGCTTCTCTTTTTCGGCTACCAGTTGCTGGCTGCGTTTAAGCGCCGCTTCATCTTTACGTAATGCTGCCCGTAATTCCCGTACCGACATCCGGTCAACTTCGTCGAGGGTCAGACCTGCGATAGTGCCGCCTTCGGCGAGTTCAGCGAGGTCTTCATCGTCTTCCAACATCAGCTCATAGAGTTTTGCCTTGCCGAGAGCCGCAAACGTCTGCGCTTTTCCACCTAATTGAGGTGATAAATATTTTAGAGATGCCTTCATCATAATTTGAGCGGTTCTTTCAGCTAGCCCTAACTGGCTTGTTACGATATTTACAAACTCTCCATGCGGCTCATTCTCTTTCAGAATAATCAACCGCTTTCCCGCCTCCAGCATGGCTTCGGCACTCTGTGCCATATAGAAGCGCGCTTCATGCACAATCCTCTCCCGTTCATAGGGCAGCCCATCGCCAAAACGTGCCATCACCTCCTGCTGGGCACTGTTTGCTGCATTTTTTTCAGGATATGCAATTGCCTCCCCCCCCCCCCGCAATCGTGATATTGTCCGCGGTAGTTACAGGCAGGCTGGTTGCCGCTTTTTTCTTTGCCATACAGGTCTCCTTTAGGCCGATAACAGCCCGTGCTTTTTAATAGTGATAAGGAATATACAAAAACAAACAAAAAAGACTTTACATCATTTTGCATATCAATGTATATTTATTTTTAACTTTTTATGACGGAGATAAAACAATGTCACTGCAACATCCAGCCGACTTTAAGCGCAATTTTTATGACCGTGTCTATCAGAACTACCCGACGGTGGCGGCGTGGGCGCGCCAATCCGGCTTCAAACCCTATCAGGTTTATATGTTGCTTGATGGCTCCTGCCAGGGCTGGCGCGGGGAAGCACGCAAAATCAAACAGGCGATTGAACAGATAATGGGTTCCCCCATGCCATCGGGCAAAAAGCGCCATAAAAAATAACATTCGCCTGTTTCGCTGACGGTATCACAATTTCCATTAATGAAAAAGAGGCATCCGATGAAAAACACCTTATTACTGCACCCATCTTCACGTACACGACGGGCGCTGCGTATTTTAAAAGCCATGAAGGGGCATTACCGAGACGGCTTGTCCAATAAAGCCCTGGCGGCGCTTATCAATGACTCCCCGGCCAATATCAGTCGTACTCTGCCATTTTTAGTCGAAGAGGGCATGGTTGAGCAGCGCTTCAATGGGAACTACGCCCTCAGCGAGGAATTGATACAGATTGCGCTAGCCTTTTTCGATGAAACCGAACGGGCGCAAATCAAGATGGCAGAAAAACGTGGCCGCTGCATAGCCTCACCGTCAAAATTGTAAGAGAGAAAAATAATGGGTAGAAAAGCGTTACCGATGACGGCTGAAATCACCCCCGAACAGCCTTTGGCACCGGATTTAATGAATAACCTTAACGCGCTAGCTGAACATCAGCAGGCCATTATGGACAAGTACGGCGAGGGCCTACCCTATGAACGGGAAAGGATTGTGCATGAGGCACGTTTCTATATGGCACAAAGTGCGGAAGCCATGCTGGAGGCGGGAAAGCGGTTGATTATTCTGAAAGAGAATGAGCCGCATGGAGAGTTTGTAAATATCGTAACAAGCCAGTTAGGGCTAGCTGAAAGAACCACTCAAATTATGATGAAGGCATCTCTAAAATATTTATCACCTCAATTAGGTGGAAAAGCGCAGACGTTTGCGGCTCTCGGCAAGGCAAAACTCTATGAACTGATGTTAGAAGACGATGAAGACCTCGCCGAACTCGCCGAAGGCGGCACCATCGCGGGCTTGACGCTCGATGAGGTTGATCGCATGTCGGTACGTGAACTAAAGGCAAAACTGCGCGAAACCCGTGATAGCTTGGAAGCCAGCCGCCGCCTAGCCAACGAAAAAGACCAAAAAATCAATGAGCTGAGTGAAAACCGCCTGCTTAATCAGCATCGCCCGTTAGGGGAAGAAGGCATACGCCAGCTCCGTGAAGAAATCGGCCTGGTGGGCTTTGATGTTAAAGCCATATTGATGGGGCGCTTTCGGGGAAGGGTTGGAAAAATTGCATAGCCACAGTGGCGATATGACGTCTCACGCCGACTATTTAGCAGGCTTGCTTAATGATATTGAGTTTGAAATCAATGTCTTACGTAACGACTTTGCGTTACCCTACCACGCGGTGTCAGAGGCGGTACCTGACTGGGTAAAGGCGGATGCCGAGGCCGAAGACGCGGATTTTCAGTTACCTGAACATTTACGCGGTACCGGACAGGATAGCGGCGAGGAGGGGGTGTTATGAACGCCATCCTGACCGAACGCGTACTGGCGATTGCCCAGGCCGCCGAAAAAGCCGGACATGGCGGCAAAGACGCGGTTTATCAAACAGGTTGCCAGGCACTCGGCATTTCCAAAGCCACGCTACTGCGAAAAATCAAACAGGTAAGCTATAAACCGCCGCGCAAGCAACGGGTGGATTGTGGCACCAGCGCCCTGACCCGTGAGGAAGCGCTGCAAATATCCGGCGTGATGATGGCCTCGCATCGCAAGAACGGCAAGCGCCTTTACAGCCTGGAGCAGGCGGTTAATGACCTGCGGGCGAACAACCTAATTAATGCTGGGTATATTGATAACGAGACCGGCGAGTGGTTCCCCCTGTCGGTCGATGCCATCAGTCGGGCGTTGTACCAATATCGCCTGCACCCCAACCAGTTACGGGCACCAGCCCCGTGCGTCCAGTTAAAAACCGAGCATCCCAATCATGTCTGGCAACTGGATGCGTCGCTGTGTGTACTCTATTACCTGAAAAATCCCGCCCAAGGGCACACCACGCGCGATAGTGGCCTGCGCATGATGAGTGAGGCGGAGTTTAACAAGAACAAGCCAAAAAATCTGGCGCGGGTGATTAACGACCGCGTCTGGTCATTTGAGCTGACCGACCATACCAGCGGCTGGATTTATGCCGAGTACCGCTTTGGCGGCGAAACGACACAAAACTTTACCGATGTGCTGATTAACGCCATGCAAGAACGCGGTGGGGCCGACGTCCTGCATGGCGTGCCGCGCATCCTTTATACCGACCCCGGTTGCGCGCTGGTCTCGTCCACCCTGCGCAACCTGTGTAAAACCCTTGGTATTCAACTTATCGCACACAAAGCCCGTAATGCCCGCGCCACCGGCTCAGTGGAAAAAGCGCGCGACATTCTCGAGTGCCATTTTGAATCCGGGCTGCGGTTTGTGCAAGTCAATCATATTGATGAACTGAACCGCCTGGTTGGATTGTGGCGTAAAAAGTATAACCGCACCGCGCTGCATCGCCGTACCGGCATGACTCGCACCGACTGCTGGCTGCATATTACCCCTGGACAGTTAATCAAGGCACCGCCTGTTGACGTATGCCGTGAGCTGGCGGTGAGCCAGCCGGAAAACCGTAAGGTTAGCACCCACCTTCGCGTGTCGTTCAGGGGGAGTGAATACGATGTACGGCAAGTCCCCGGCGTTTGCGTGGGCGACACCGTACAGATAGTGCGTAACCCCTGGCGTGACAGTGAGGCGCAGGTGGTCGTGATTAATGAGGACGGACTGGAAGTCTTTTGCCGGGTGCCGGAAGTGGCGAAAGACGACTACGGTTTTGCCCTCAACAGCCCGACACTCGGCGAATCGTTCAAGGCATTACCCCACACCCCGGCGCAACACCATCTGTCGGAAGTCGAGCAGACCCTGTATGGCACCACCACGCCGGGGGAAACCGCCGCCGCGCAAAAAGCCAATGCCTTACCCTTTGGTGGACGCTTTAACCCTTATCTGGAAAATGAACGCGATACCCTGTCAACGATCACCGAAAACTGATCCACTTTTTATCTAAATCCGATCAATCAAAATTGATCCACTGTTTTACTCAGTTATTGCTCCTGAGCGCCGCTTATCTTTCAATCGGTAGCTTTCACCGCTTAATTGCAGTACATGCGAATGATGAAGTAAACGATCAAGCATAGCGGCAGTTAATGTTGCGTCATCAGCAAAAGCACTTGGCCATTGCCCAAATGATAGGTTACTCGTCAATATGACACTGCCATGCTCATAACGCTTGGCAATCACATTGAAAAACAGGTTTGCTTCTTCTCGCCCAAACGGCAGGTATCCAATCTCATCGATAATCAACAACTTCGGGGCCATCACCGAACGTGATAGATATTGTTTGAGCTTATTTTGTCGTTTGGCAGTTGAGAGTTGCAACATCAGTTCAGCTGCCGTGGTAAAGCGGGTTTTCTTCTTGGCCTGTACTGCTTTTAATCCTAACCCAATAGCTAAATGCGTTTTGCCTACACCGCTTGGGCCAAGCAACACGACATTTTCATTACGTTCAATAAACGTTAATGCGCTTAATTCCTGTATGTGTTGTTTGGGGATCCCCGTTGCAAACTTAAAATCGAACGTATTAAGTTCTTTATGTGCTGGGAATCCTGCCATCCGACTCAAAAGATTACGAGTTCGTTCATCTCGTTGTTGTTGCTCACATTTTAACAGGGACAGTAAAAACTCTCCGTAGCTTTTGTCTTGGGCAATGCATTTTTCGGCAAGTGATGACCAATGAGTCGGAATAGAATTTAATTTCAATGACTCACACAGGTGTTCAATTTGTTCATGCAATAACATGTTCACCTCCCAGTAATGCTTCGTATACGCTGATTGAGTGTTGCAAACTGACAGATTCAAGGGGCGGTACGATAGGGATATTAAGCGTATTAGTCTGTGGGATAGATTGGCAAACCCTTGCTGGTAAGGGTAGAAGAGACTTCACTTCCTTAGCTAATCTATCTGCTGGCTTCTCTAACGTTGTTCCATGAATTCGCTGATGGGCAACGCGTTGTAACCATGGACCCACTTTTGCATTAGCTATTTCAATATCCAGTTCAAGATTATGAGCACGAAGGTCGGTGTTTAATGGCACGATAAAGCTGTTTTTTAAATAGTGGTTAAAGCGCTCTACTTTCCCTTTCGTTTTTGCCCTGTAGGGCTTGCAAGCCTTCAATTTAAACCCGTAATCTTTCGACATTTGAAGCATTTCGACATGTAATTTATGATCACCTTCTGCATAAGCATCCCGTTCGATGATGAGGGGATTTTGCGTTATCACACAATACTTCCTGTGTTACACCACCAAAGTAGTCGAAAGCTTCTCTTAAACCTTGCTGCCACGATTCTGCTCGTTCATTATCAAAGAACTTTACATAACTCGCACGCGAATAGCCTAGCGTTGCAACAAACGCTTTCAGCGATTTTTTACCTCGCCGGATGCTGGTGAAGTCGATTTGCATTTGTTGACCTGGCTGTGTTTCAAAACGGACGACTACTTCGGGAACAATGCTTGGTTTAAATTGACAAACAAATCGGCGTAATTGAGCAATACCACCTTGATAGCCGTTTTCAACTACCTCATCAAATAAGACTGTTGCAGGGATCCAATCAGGTTTAGCCAGTTCAATTCGCTGAAGCAAATAAGGTTTAAAGGGGGATAATTTAGTCGGTTGTTGACTTCTTTTAGCATAAGTTGGCATTGTCTGTTGTTGTAAATGATGTTTTACGGTGTTACGGGATATACCCAACTCACTGGCAATTTTTCGAAGGCTTTGTCCTTGTGCAAAGCGAACATGAATATCCACAAATATCTCCTTGGTTAACATAAATTATCCGTACAAAAATGTGCGAATAATACCAAGTGGATCAGTTTTAGATGATCGTTAGTGGATCAGTTTTGCATGATCGGTGACAACCCCACCGATTTATCTCCCTAAACAAGGGCAGGCCTCCCCGGTTTGCGCGCCGCGTTTTGAAGAGCGCTTAAACCCGGTCGTGGTGGTGCAACAGTTGCGGGCGCGTTTTCAGGCGGCGGGTAAGACCTGGCGCAGTGAATTTTACACCACACTAACCCAGCGCTTCCCGGACGGCATTCCCGCCGACCAGGTCGACGCGCTGGGTGATGAATTAATGGCGCAGACGGGCGATGTGGTGGTCAGCCTGGCCAGTCACGGTTAACGGGAGGCCATCATGCTGAAACTGAAAACCCTGTTACAACAACACAACCTGACGCAAGCGGCACTGGCCCGCGCGCTTGACCTTTCCGAGGCGACGCTGGCGCAGATAGTCAATCACCACCAGTGGCCAAAACAGGACACCGACACGCTAAAACACCGTATCCGTGCCTGGTTACGTGACCAGGGTATCGCGGCGGACGACTGTTTTGACGGGGTCACGTCCGGCGGAAAGGAAAAACGCCCACTACCTAGCAATGAGGAAGACACCATGTTACTGAAAAAACAGGTATTACTGCCTGCCACCAAAAAACATTTTGGGCTGTTTCGCGCTCCATTTGATGACAACGCAGTACAAGGTCATGACGATGTGTTTTTAACCCCGGAAAGCCGTTATGTGCGTGAGGCGTTGTACCAGACCGCCCGCTATGGTGGCTTTATCGCCGTTATCGGTGAATCCGGCTCGGGTAAAAGCACGCTGCGACGTGACCTGACGGACCGCATTTATCGGGAAAACGCCCCCGTGGTGGTGATTGAACCCTACGTGCTGGCGATGGAAGACAACGACCATCAGGGCAAGACCCTGAAAGCCGCCAGCCTTGCCGAGGCTATTGTCCATACCCTAGCCCCACTGGAAAAGCTCAAACGCTCGCCGGAGGCCCGCTTCCGTCAGTTACACCGACTATTAAAAGACAGCAGCCGCGCCGGGTACAGCCATGTGCTGGTGATTGAAGAAGCCCATTCTCTGCCCATCCCGACCTTAAAGCACCTCAAACGCTTCTTTGAGTTGGAAGACGGCTTTAAAAAACTGCTGTCCATCGTCCTGCTGGGACAACCCGAACTGGGTGACAAGTTATCTGAACGCCTGCTGGCGGTCAGGGAAGTGGTGCAGCGCTGCGAGGTGATTGACCTGCCGCCGCTGGATGACCACCTGGCTGACTTTCTTGATTTCAAGTTTAAACGCGTCGGCGGCGACCTTGGCAACGTCCTCGGCCCGGATGCGATACCGGCACTGCGTCAACGCCTAAGCTGGCTGCGCCCGAAAAAAGACACCCCGGTCAGCCTGCTTTATCCCCTGGCTATCGGCAATCTGGTGACCGCTGCCATGAACCTGGCCGCACAAAACGCCATCCCGGTTATCGATGCCAATATTATTCACAGTGTGCATTAAAGGAGGCTTTTATGCTCAACCCCGCCGTGACCATTAAAAACCCGTCAGCGATGACCTACCAGGCCATCCAGCAGCAGTTCAGGCAATGTCTGTCGGTGATGGAGAAACTCAACCAGGAAGGTTTTATCGTCAGTCAGTTTACTGTTGATGGCTATAGCCGTCCGACCCTTACCCTGCTGCATGACCGACGGTGTGATGCGTTACATAAAAAGGGGCATGCCGTTCGCTATGCCCTGGGTACCGACCGTCAGGGCCGCTGGGAAAAATACCAGTTCCTGCAAGATAACTGCCGAATCACCTGGGAGGTACGTTAATCATGACAACACGACCTGTCCGTATTACCGCTCGCCAATCGGTTTATCTGGAAAAAACCGTCGATATTACCGAGCAGGACTATGAAACCTATTTATCGATTTGCGAAAACTGCCGTGATGTTGATGAACAAGACCAGCGTCTTGGTGAAATCGCGGCCCGATATAACATGAATTTATTTGAGCATATTCAACACAGTGACGCCCTTGAAGACATTATTTTCGAGCGCGTTTAATTCCCGACGTTGTTAATTAAAAGGTAAAAAAAGATGGCAAAGAAAATAACGCGGCTTAAAGCCGCGGCGGGTGCCTGCACGCCGCAAACCCGTGAACAGGTGATGGACGATATAAAACGGATGGGTGATATCCAGCGGGAAATGACCCGACTAGAGACACAGATTAATGATGAAATCGCACGGTTAACGCATCAGCATGCGGCTGATATTGAGGCCATGAAAGCCCGGATAACCCTGTTACAAAAAGGTATCCAGACCTGGTGCGACGCCAACCGAGAGGGGCTGACCCAAAACGGAAAAACCAAAACCGTTAACCTGATAACCGGCGAGGTGTCGTGGCGAAACCGCCCGCCGTCCGTGTCCCTCAAAGGGATGGACGATATCTTGCAGGCACTGGAAGAAAACGGGCAACACCACTGCATTATTCGCAAGGCGCAGGTGGATAAAAATGCCCTGCTAAAAAATCAGGATACCATCAGGCACCTTAATATTCGCGGCATTACCTTTCATCACCAGCTTGAGGATTTCATTATTACGCCCTTCGAGCAGGAGGTGACCTCATGAGCTATCAGGAAATAAAACCTCTGCGCCGTCAGATTGAAAGGCA
Organism: Arsenophonus nasoniae; assembly: GCF_004768525.1. NCBI lineage: Bacteria > Pseudomonadati > Pseudomonadota > Gammaproteobacteria > Enterobacterales > Morganellaceae > Arsenophonus > Arsenophonus nasoniae. The sequence continues at coordinate 819,579 of NZ_CP038613.1, read as the reverse complement.
CATAAACCGCGCCATGCATCACCTGCGGGCAGACCATTCCGCCGCTGCGTATTGTGAATTTCAAAATGCCTTCGAGATATTGGCCGAACTCATCGTCGACTTAGATAAGGAAAACCCGTTATGAGTATTACCTGCATCAGCTGCCATCAGGCAACCCGACGCCTGAATCCTACCCAGGCAGACATTATCCAACAACCGGAAAGCGGCGAGTGGGGAATTGACCTGCTACTGGCCTGCCCACACTGCGGACAGTCGTATAGCGCCTGGGTACTTAACTGGGATGTCGTGCCACTAAAAGGTATCACGGCAAATTCGCCATCAACGCCACACACTCACCATAAACCCGCCGATTAACGAGGAGGACATCACCATGTGGATATTAATTTTGGCCATGTACGCCAGTCCTTATAGCGATAATGCCTTTTCCACTCTGCATACACAGGAATTTGACACGGAAACCGCCTGTCAACAGGCCGCCAGACTGTTTGCGAAAAAATTTGAAACCTTCAAGGATATTGATGCCAGGGCAATTTGCGTGAAGAAGTCATAGCGGAAAAGCGGCATGTAAATCATTCAATTGTATAATAACGCTATTCATTTTATAATCCTTCAAAACCCGAAGGATTATTTTTTGCTCACTGCATAAGGAACCCTGACCCCGACCACAACGATAAAGGAAGCCTCCGATGACCCGACAAAAGTACCTGCAGTTAATCCATATTGGCGCCCACAATCTCAAGCTGGACGACACGACTTACCGCCAGATGCTGCACAGGCTAACCGGGAAAACATCGGCAAAAGCCCTGAATATCGGTCAACTGGCTCAGGTGTTAAACGCCCTGAAAGCCAAAGGCTTCCGCATCCAACCCCATCACGCCAATACAAAAAAGCAGACTGACCGTCCGCAAATCCAAAAAATACAGGCCCTGTGGCAGGCAATGGCTCACGAGGGCATTGTCCGTGATGGGTCAGCAACAGCCCTGGCCCACTTTGTTAAACGGGAAACCGTCTGTGATTCGCCTTACTGGCTAGATAACCAACAGGCCAGCCAGGTTATCGAGAAACTCAAGCAGTGGCAAAAACGCGTGGCGAGGGCAACATCATGCTAGAGAATACCTTTCGTAGCAAAGGGCCGGAGTTACTGGTTGAGCTGGCCGAACACACCGCCCAGACCGTCAGGCAGATTATCGACGTTGACCCCGCCGTTGCCAGCCAGATAGGCGATGCCGTCGCCAGTCAGATGATGGCGGTCTGGGGTGGGCAAAACGTCTATTTTCCGATGGGCCTGATATGGAAAGTCAGCCAGCGTGACCGGGAGATATTTGCCGACTTCAACGGTCATAACCACCACGCGCTGGCGCGTAAATACAAAGTCTCGCTACAGTGGATTTATTCCGTGGTGAAGCGGGTAAAAAAAGAAGAACTGGCCCGCATCCAGGGCAATCTGTTTGAAGATGAAGATAAGCCGCCTCGATGACTGTTTCTTGTTTCACACAATGAAACATGAGGAAAGCAGAATGACTAACACGATATCATCCACCTGTAAACCAGGTTTTCTTTTTGGGATTGATGACGTCGGAGAGAAAAACATAATCTATACACTGAGCGTGTATGCCGGCAGCCCCTCTGAAGCGATAACAGATTTAAAAGTGGCACTGCTTGCTTTGGAAGAGAGGAGAAGCCATTTCTCTGAAGGCGAAAATAATACGATGATGATCGGCAATGTGGCCGCAACATCACGATACAAACGCCGCCAAAAGCGTGCTACCATGGCATCTGCTGACCAATCAAGGCTGGAAGGGGAATTAGACATTCCCAGAACGGTTTTTCCCCTTTCTTAAGAGGACTGGCCTCTCCAGACCAGTAAAGATGTGCCCGGCGATACAGCTCCAGAACCGGGCAATTACTGTTCAATAGTCTCATATCACCACGATGAACTATTCCCTCAGTAATAACCTCATATATTGATGCTGTTCTTATTTCATCATCATCTTTCTCATCTGCCAGTAATTCCCTGAATTGCTTAACCTCACTGATTTGCTGACAAGCAAATAATGATTGATAGCGGGGTGGTTTCTCTGGAAAATAGCTGCGTCGCACCAGTTCAAATACCAAGCCAATCAGAAAAGTTTGGCTCAGATCGGTGTGAGCTCCCATCATGATGCTAGGGTTACAGAGATTGATGTAGCCGTGTTTTGACAGGCCTTCGGGATGTATTTGATTGAGAAAAGCGGCTAGTTCAGCTTCTTTAGGCGTATAGTGATATAACTCCACCTCGCAAAACTGAAACAGACCCTTTGCAGAATCAACAGTGTAATACACTTCCATTCAGGGAAGCGTCTTTATGAATAGTAACGCGCAACCACATACTTTGATTGTTCTTTTTTGCATACGAAACATAGCAGTCTCCAACAGTGGTAGTCATAGTGATTGAGAGGTGGATTGTAATTCAGGCGAGGAGATTATTGCAACAACAGAGGATTTGAGTACTGATTTCTGTTTCACTATGTGTAACTTAATCACCCTGACTTGTCCCAGATAGATCCAGTTTGTCCCAGGTAGATCCACATTTATCGCACGTTTCCCTTTTAAATATCTCACGTCCTATCAGCATCAATTTCATAATCCCTCCTATTTGGGATGAAAGAGAAACAAATTACTCTGTTAATTGTAGCGAGTTAAAAAAATACGAGGAAAAAAATAGGTTAGTTAGATGACAGAAAGATGTATTATTTATGACAGTTTTATGACTGTTAAATTAATATCCAATTTATTTAAAAATATAGCTTTTAAAATAGATATAATAAATTTTTAAAATCAAAGAATTATATGATTTCATAAAATATAATAAAATTTTCCGTTAAATTACGGCTAAATAAAAATATAAATTTCTATTTTTCCATTAATGGTAAAGTTGCCCGTATAGATAATCCTCCCCGTTTACTTTTATCTATAATAATTTCACCATCATGAGCATCAATAATTCGGCGAATAATTGCTAATCCTAGTCCTGTGCCACCATTACTTCTTGCTCTTTCACCTTGCACAAAAGGTTGAAAAAGATGTTGAATACTCTCTTTTTTAATTCCTGCACCATCATCCTCAACCTGAAACCAAGCATGATCTTTTATTACACCACTACTGACTTTTACCCAACCATTGCCATAGCGGAAAGCGTTAACCAGCATATTGGTTACTGCTCGTTTAATAGCAATTACATTAGCATTAATAATGATAGGTGATGAACTAATCTGCGTCTCAATATTAGGCAGGAAACTACTCTCAGCATTAACAGCTTCAAGTAGGACTTTGTTCAAGTCACAAAACTCCATATTCATTTCTCGGCCTGTACGTATATAGTCCATGAATTGCTCAATGATAGCATCACACTCTTCAATATCTTTGTTAATTGATTCTGCAAGATACTGATCCTTTTCATTCATCATTTCTGTCGCTAACCGAATCCGTGTTAACGGCGTTCTCAAATCATGGCTCACGCCGGCCATTAATATCGTTCTATCATTTTCCAGCATTTTTATCCCTGATGACATACGATTAAAAGCGCGGATGACATAACGTATTTCTAATGAACCTTCTTCCTTGATTGCTGGAACCATGACACCTTTTCCCATTTGCTTGGCATAGTTTTCTAACACAAATAATGGCCTACTCTGATAACGTATATAAAGCCATGTAATAGCAAAAATAGTTAAAAAAATAGCCAGTGTATAACGAAATACAACTGCAAACTGATTCTGTCCTATTTCAGTTAAAGGCAGTCGTATCCATACATTTGGGGCAAGATAAGAATTTAACCATAGAAAAGGATGTTCTTTGGCGATTTCAAGACGAACATCCGCCTTGCCACCCATATATTCCGCCATCTGTTGGCTTAATTCCTCATAATGTCTCGCCCAACGTAAGCCTTTATCCATAGCAAGTGACTTGGTATAAAAATTAATACCTAGCTCTTTATAGATTTTCTTCTTAAATGATAGAGGCATCAAAATTGCATTTCCATCTTGTAATTCAATTTTCTCTGTTAATAACGTATGCACTTCATAAGCTAAGACTTTATTGAGCTGCTGAAGACTCGGCATCACAACAAAATTAAGTACAACCAAATAGCTGGTGACTAAACTAGCAAACAGTAAAGTAACAATAACAAATAATGAACGAGAAAACGTGTTACGTCTGGAAAAACGCAATCGTTTCATGCTTTACTACCATCCGGCACAAATACATAACCCAATCCCCAAACCGTTTGAATATAACGTGGGTGAGTCGGATCATCCTCAATCATTCGACGTAGACGTGAAATTTGCACATCTATCGAACGCTCCATCGCACTATATTCACGCCCGCGAGCAAGACTCATCAGTTTGTCGCGTGATAGAGGCTCACGTGGATAAGAGACCAGTACTTTTAAAACAGCAAACTCACCACTCGTTAATGGCATAGACTCATCATCTTGAAACATTTCCCTTGTTCCTAGATTTAATTTAAATTTACCAAACCGAATTACCGCCTCATCCTGTGCCGGCGCACCCGGCAGCTCATTTGCCTGACGTCGCAATACGGCACGAATACGAGCCAATAATTCTCTAGGATTAAATGGCTTAGGTATATAATCATCCGCCCCAATCTCTAGTCCAACAATCCGATCTACCTCTTCACCTTTTGCTGTTACCATAATAATCGGAATAGGATTATTTTGACTTCTTAAACGACGGCAAATAGATAAGCCATCTTCACCAGGTAACATCAAATCCAGTACAATTAAATGAATAGATTCACGCGTCAAAATACGATCCATTTGTTCCGCATTAGCAGTACTACGTACTTGAAAACCTTGTTCAGTTAAATAACGCTCTAGTAAAGAGCGCAAACGCATATCATCATCCACAACAAGAATTTTATAATTTTCTTGCATTTTTTGACTCCATAAATATTTTTAAGATCCCTATATATAGTGCCTTAATAACAAATAAGACCATATAATAATATAACTAATTCCTATTAGACTTTTTTAGATTAATATTTACATTTTATTGATCTTTTTAATTTTATATCATTTACAACTCAATCCCTTGATAATTAATTTCCAGAATCCAGTAAGTAATAATACCATTTGGCGTATTCACCGTAACTTCATCATCAATTTGTTTACCTAATAATTCCCTTGCCACGGGTGAGTTAATAGAAATCCATTTTTTAATCGGATTAAATTCATCGGCTCCAACTAAGCGAAAAACTTTAATAACACCATTTTCATCTTGTACTTTTACCCAAGCACCAAAATAAACTCTACCTTCCTGCCGAGGATCGGGATCAACTATCTTTAATATTTCAAGACGTTTAGATAAAAATCGAATACGTCGATCAATTTCTCGTAATCGTTTTTTACCATAAATATACTCGGCATTCTCTGAGCGATCACCAAGCGCCGCGGCCTCTGATACAGCTTGGGTGACTTTCGGACGCTCCTCTCGCCAAAGAAACTTCAACTCTTTTTCAAGCTTGTTCCAGCCTTCACGAGTAATATAATTATTTTTCACAATAAAAACTCAGTATGATTAACCTTAATTTAAACTAATTACTATATATAATTCAAAAAAAGTTTTTGTTGACTACATCAGGTTCTAATATCCAAATATAATGTTAACTGGAAATTATTGTTTTCAACACGTATAAATGTGCATATAAGCAGTTAATTGCGTCCTATTTAAGTATTGAAGAAACTAAAATGATGAATAAATCCTTAAGCAAAATTATTGCACATGAATTAGATACAACGCCAGCGCAAGTACTTTCAGCTATTACATTACTTGATGAAGGAAATACCGTTCCTTTCATAGCCCGCTATCGTAAAGAAGTCACAGGCGGGCTCGATGATAACCACCTGCGTAAACTTGAAACGCGTTTAAGTTACTTACGTGAATTAAACGAGCGCCGCCAAACTATTCTAAAGTCGATTAATGAACAAGGAAAGCTTACCGCTGAGCTTGCTGAAGCGATTAATAACACTTTTAGTAAAACTGAGCTCGAAGATCTCTATTTACCATATAAACCCAAACGACGTACACGAGGCCAAATAGCAATTGAAGCAGGCTTAGCACCACTCGCGGAGCAATTATGGAATGACCCCCAGCAGATACCAGAACAAATAGCCGAAACCTTTATTGATCCACAAAAAAATATTAATGACACTAAAGCTGCACTTGATGGTGCCCGTTATATTCTAATGGAACGCTTTGCTGAAGATGCAAATTTACTTAGCAAAATTCGTGATTATTTGTGGAAAAATGCCCACTTAACAGCCAAAGTTATCGAAGGTAAAGAAACAGTAGGGGCAAAATTTAGCGATTATTTTGATCACCATGAGCTTATTGCGCATATCCCATCCCACCGAGCACTTGCCATGTTTCGTGGCCGTAACGAGGGTATTTTACAATTATCACTTAATGCCGATCCACAATTTGAACCATCGCCAAAAGAAAGTTATTGTGAAGAAATTATTACTCGCCACTTTGGCTTACATCTAAATAATGCACCAGCAGATAAGTGGCGAAAAGCCGTTATTAGTTGGACATGGCGAGTCAAAATTCTGTTACACCTTGAAACAGAATTGATGGGTACCTTGCGGGAAAAAGCAGAAGAAGAAGCGATTCATGTTTTCGCACGTAATCTACATGACCTTTTAATGGCAGCGCCTGCCGGTATGCATACCACTATGGGATTAGATCCTGGTTTACGTACAGGCGTTAAAGTTGCCATTGTTGATGGGACTGGCAAACTCATTACTACAGACACTATTTATCCTCACACCGGACAAGCAACAAAATCTGCAGCAACTATTGCATCTTTATGCGAGAAATATAAAGTTGCCTTGGTCGCTATTGGTAATGGTACTGCTTCGCGTGAAACTGAACGCTTTTTTACCGCAGTTAAAAAACAGTACCCCGAAATTACCGCCCAAAAAGTGATTGTTAGTGAATCTGGCGCTTCAGTTTACTCGGCCTCTGAGTTAGCGGCTCAAGAATTTCCCAATCTCGATGTTTCTTTACGTGGAGCAGTCTCTATTGCTCGCCGTTTACAAGACCCGTTAGCGGAATTAGTAAAAATCGATCCTAAATCAATTGGTGTTGGTCAATACCAACATGATGTTAACCAAACCTTACTCGCTAAAAAATTAACAACGGTAGTCGAAGATTGTGTAAACGCAGTTGGTGTCGATCTCAATACCGCCTCTGTTGCTCTTCTTTCACATGTTGCAGGGCTAAATAAAACAATTGCCCAAAATGTCGTTAATTGGCGTAATGAACACGGACGTTTTAATGACCGCAAACAACTATTGAAAGTCACGCGTCTTGGTACAAAAGCTTTTGAGCAGTGTGCAGGTTTTTTACGCATCATGGCAGGGAATAATCCTCTCGATGCCTCAACAGTTCATCCTGAGGCTTATCCGATCGTAGAAAAAATTTTATTAACCACTAAGCAACCCTTGAAAACGATTATGGGTAACACGAGCGTGCTCAATAATCTCAAACCAGAACAGTTTACTACTGACAAATTTGGTATTCCGACGGTAAATGATATTTTAAAACAATTAGAAAAGCCTGGACGAGACCCACGACCAGAATTTAAAACAGCCTCTTTTGTCGATGGCATTGAAACAATGGAAGATCTTAAAGTAGGCATGATATTAGAAGGTTCGGTAACCAATGTGACCAATTTTGGTGCATTTGTGGATATTGGCGTTCACCAGGATGGCTTGGTACACATCTCCTCCCTGTCCGATAAATTTATTAAAGATCCGCATTCTTTAGTCAAAGCAGGAGATATTATCACCGTTAAAGTCATCGATATTGATTTAAACCGTAAACGAATTGCGCTAACTATGCGCCTAGATGAGAAAACAGCAGATACATCACGACATCGTCATAAACAACAAACAGGCAGAAATACCCCCTCAGCCAGTTCAACTAAAACATCCCAACCAAACAATACGCCATTAGGTAATAGTGTTATGAGTGATGCGCTGGCGGCAGCACTCAATAAAAAGCGCTAATAGAAAATATTTATATAGCTAATAGTCTGATCTTGCATCAGGCTATTACCCTATTCAATTTTAGAAAATCGTTTTTTTAATAAAAATAATGAATTAACACTAATTTTGATGCCAATAGCTCACTCACTAGGGAACTATTGATCAATATCAATTGCTGTCATTTAAAAAAAGCGCTAAATTAATTCGAGTAGCACATAATTATGATTATCATTATTAATGTGATAATGATAATATTTCCTATTAAATTTGCTATTCGTCTGGTACCCATTTACGGTATCTTTGTTTTTTTGGGCTTTATAGTGGAAGTGTCTATGTCAATTCTTCCTAATCACCGATACAAAATTGTCGGATTTTCAACAGAAATAAATCCAGCTTACCGTCAGAAGTTACTCTCTTTAGGCATGTTACCTGGATCTTTTTTTAGCGTTATTCGTATAGCACCGCTCGGTGATCCTATTCAAATAGAAACTCGCCGTATGAACTTGATCTTAAGAAAAAAAGATCTTGCACTATTAAATTTAGACGATGCCGGCAACTAAGCGGTATAAAAATATTTTTATGATAATTAAATAGCCTATTGCTTATTACTCATCTGACCCCAGAACTATGAAATCATTAACTATTGGCCTTATTGGCAACCCTAACGCTGGTAAAACAACACTCTTTAATCAATTAACAGGCGCGCGCCAACGTGTTGGAAATTGGGCTGGTGTCACCGTTGAACGAAAAGTTGGCCGCTTTGCAACCTCGGAATACGATATTGAATTAGTTGATTTGCCTGGCACCTATTCATTAACCACGATTTCAGAACAAACCTCACTCGATGAACAAATTGCCTGTCATTTCATCCTAAGTGGCGAAGCGGATATGTTGATCAATGTTATCGATGCCGCTAACCTCGAACGAAATCTTTATCTAACAATACAACTTATTGAATTAGGTATACCTTGTATCGTCGCACTGAATATGTTGGATATTGCTGAAAACCAAAATATTCACATTAATATTGATGAACTACAAACACGCCTAGGTTGCCCTGTTATCCCTCTCGTATCGACTCGCGCGAAAGGTATTAGCAAATTAAAACAAGCTATTGATCAACATAGTAATAATCTTATTGCAACCCTCATCCACTATCCCGATATTTTGCTCACTGAAGTAGAAAAATTAACTCAAATTATCGACCATAATAAATTCAGTCATCAACAGCGCCGTTGGTTAGCACTACAAATATTAGAAGGCGATATATATAGCCTCGAACGTACCGCTATTCCCACTGATAAATTAGGTAAAATTAAAGCACATTTGCAGTCCAAACAACCTGAAGAGCCTGAACTTATCATCGCTGATGCACGCTATCAAACTATTGCAACCATTTGCGAAGCAGTCATTAATACTGAAACGGCAAAACCGAATACCTTAACGCAATTTATTGACAAGATTGTCCTTAATCGCTGGCTTGGGCTGCCTACATTTCTTTTTATCATGTATTTAATGTTTATACTTGCTATCAATATTGGTGGTGCATTACAACCCCTGTTTGAAGGTGGCTCAGAAGCCATTTTCATTCATGGAATTCAATGGATTGGCCATACTTTTAATTTACCACAATGGCTGACGGTTTTCCTTGCCCAAGGGGTAGGCGGAGGTATCAACACGGTATTACCTTTAGTTCCTCAAATTGGTTTAATGTATCTATTCCTTTCTATATTGGAAGACTCAGGTTATATGGCTCGCGCGGCATTTGTCATGGATAGGCTAATGCAAGCACTAGGTCTGCCTGGTAAATCTTTTGTTCCTTTAATTGTCGGTTTTGGTTGTAATGTGCCAGCTATTATGGGAGCACGGACATTAGATACCCCGCGTGAACGATTAATCACCATTTTGATGGCGCCCTTTATGTCTTGCGGTGCAAGACTGGCTATCTTTGCTGTCTTTGCGGCCGCTTTTTTTGGCAAAAATGGGGCAAGTATTGTTTTTTCTCTTTATTTATTAGGTATCATTATTGCTATCCTAACCGGATTGTTATTGAAATATACTATTGCACGGGGGGCTTCTTCGCCTTTTATCATGGAATTACCGGTCTACCATGTACCCCACGTAAAAACATTACTATTACAAACTTGGCAAAGACTGAAAGGTTTTGTGTTAAGAGCGGGAAAAGTAATTATTATTGCTAGTATGATTATCGGTGCACTTAATAGTTTTTCTTTATCCGGTAAGGTTGTTGATAACATTAACCAATCAGCATTAGCGTCAGTAAGTAAAACCGTTACCCCGCTATTAAAACCTATTGGCATCAACGATGATAATTGGCAAGCAACCGTTGGGCTTATTACGGGCGCATTAGCAAAAGAAGTTGTTATCGGAACATTGAACACACTGTACACTGCCGAAAATATTACCCAAGCACCTTTTGATGCCGAGCAATTTAATTTATTAGATGAATTAAAGGATGCCGTGAATGAAACTTGGGATAGCCTGAAAGAAACATTTAGTTTAAGTGTCTTATCCAATCCTATTGAAGCAAGTAAAGGTGATGGTGACATGGACAGCAGTACAATGGGTGCCATGGCGGCACGATTCGGATCGACTTTATCAGCCTATAGCTATCTAATCTTTGTGCTACTTTATGTTCCTTGCATTTCTGTATTAGGTGCCATTGCTCGCGAAACAAATCGAAGCTGGATGACGTTTTCTATTCTATGGGGCTTGAATGTCGCTTATTCGGTCTCTGCCTTGTTCTACCAAATAGCCACTTTCTCACAACACCCACAGTATAGTGCTGTGGTTATTGGCTTGCTCGTCGCCTTTAACCTGCTGCTAATCACACTGTTACGCCATTCACGTAAACGCATAACACTAAAACTTAATCATAATGTCCAAAAATGTAACCACCGTGAACGTGGTTCATGTCATTAGGAGGAACGATATGATCAGTTTATTGCAAGTTAGAGATATGGTTGCGCTGTATGGTAGAACGGATGCTTACCAAATTAGTCAGAAATGCTCTGCATCCTTACCTATGATTGAAGCTATGTTAGATAAATTAACCGCTATGGGAAAATTAGAACAAATTGATCAATCATCCTGTTTGACAGGTCATAGTTGTAAGTTTTGCCCTGAGACAAAAAAGTGTAACCTAAAAATTTATCAAGTGACTACTGTCTGATTTATGCAAGTAAGCGTTAATTTTTTGATAAATTAACGCTTACTTTATTAGCATAAGAAACGTTTTTAATTCTATTCTGACTCACCATATTTATTTCTCCAATTGGCTAGAAAAATTTACTAACAGTTGAATAAACTGCTTAGGATGGGAAATAAAAGGGGCATGGGCAGCATGTTTTATTATCACTGAGGGCGAATTTGGTAACCATCCATCTATTATTGGTACGACTTTTCTGGGCACTAAACCATCAAGATCACCATAAATGCGCAAAAAAGGCTTATTCAGTGTTAATAAAGATTGCCGTAAATCAGTTGTCCGCAAAATTTCTAAACCTGCGTTTAACACAGCTACGGAAGGTAACGGCTGTTTCAGTAACACTGTTTTTAATAAACGTATATCTTCATGTGCTGTTTTAGTGCCCAATGTTTGCAATGCCAAAAAACGTTCTACTGTACGATGAAAATTAGCCTGTAATTGTTGTTCAAAGCCTGTAAGCACCATAGGTTTAATACCTGGCCAGTTTTCTTGCTGACTAAAACATGGCGTCGAAGCCACAGTTATTAAACCCGCAATTTCAACTTGATGGTTAAGAGCAATGATACTGGCAATTAATCCGCCTAACGACCAGCCTAACCAAATAGCCTGCTTTGGCGCCTTTTGCCAAATGACTTCTGCCATTTGTTGTAACGACATCGGCGGGAAAAGATGACTACGACCATAGCCAGGTAAGTCAACAAGATGCAGACGAAAATGGGAACCACATCCCACTTCAATGGTACGCCAAACTTCTGCATTTAATCCCCATCCGTGCAATAGCACAATATCTTGTTTTCCTTTACCCGACTGCTGCCAAAACAGTGTTGTCATAGTTATTCTCTCTTTATACTTATAAAAAAGGACATCATTATGTTAACAATGGTTGGATACTGTTGGCTATGCCACCAAACACTAAAATATCGCTTTCATGGCATTTGTCGCTACTGTTTAAAACATTTACCTTATCTAAGACAAGTTTGTCATCACTGTGCTTTACCCATCGAACAACTCACCCTTACTTGTGGTCGCTGCTTACAAACGCCACCCTATTGGCACAATCTTGTTGCCATTACTCCCTACATACCACCATTAAGTAAGCTAATACAGCAGTACAAATTTAAAAAAATTCCCCAAATTGCCTTTATTCTTGCACGCTTATTTCTACTTTATTGGCAACAAGGATATCGTCAGCAACGCTGGCGCAAACCCGATATCATAATAGCAATACCGCTTCATCATGGTAAACATTGGCAACGTGGATTTAATCAAGCTAGTTTAATGGCAACACAGCTAGCTTATTGGTTAGGATGCCAATATCAAATTAATTCAATTACTCGTACTCGTGCTACACTACCACAAACTCAACTTTCTGCTAAAAAACGCATCCAAAATCTGAGTAACGCTTTTAGGATAAAAAAAACGTTTCAAGATTGCCATATTGCTGTACTTGACGATGTCATAACAACAGGAACAACAATGAACGAAGTGGCTAAATTGCTCATTAGTGCTGGTGCAAATTCAGTACAAGCCTGGGCAATATGCAGAACCTTGTAGAAAGTAATGAAAAGAGCGTATGATAAACATACTAAAATGATAAAGTTGAGCATCGACGATGATTAATATTACTGAAGCAGCACAAGCTCATTTTGCCAAATTATTGGCAAATCAAGAACCTGGTACACAAATTCGCGTATTTGTTATCAATCCTGGCACACCTTCTGCGGAATGTGGTGTCTCTTATTGCCCTCCTGATGCTATTGAATCGACTGATATTGAACTTAAATTTGCTAAACTATCAGCCTATGTTGATGAAATTAGTGCCCCTTTTCTGGAAGAAGCTGAAATTGATTTCGTAACGGATCAATTAGGCTCTCAACTTACTTTAAAAGCACCTAATGCTAAAATGCGAAAAGTTGCAGATGATGCGCCATTGATTGAACGAGTGGAATATGTTATTCAATCACAAATTAATCCACAGTTAGCTGGCCATGGAGGACGGGTTTCATTAATGGAAATCACTGATGATGGATATGCCATCCTACAATTTGGTGGGGGTTGTAATGGTTGTTCAATGGTCGACATCACTTTAAAAGAAGGTATTGAAAAGCAGTTGCTAAATATGTTTCCAGACGAATTGAAAGGCGTGAAAGATTTAACTGAACATCAGCGTGGTGATCACTCTTATTATTAAAATAATTACCCCTTTTTGCTAAAGATAGATACTCTTTAAGAGTATAGAGAGTATCTTATTTTTCCGAACATAAAATAATATAACACAGATTACTATGGATAATTTTCAATTACTTACAGTTGAACAAGCCTATAAACTTTGGCAAACAGATAATAGCATAGTGGTCGACATTCGTGACCGACAAAGTTTTCATTCAGCGCATATTACTGGTGCTTACCATCTTACAAATGAGACCTTGAATAACTTTATTACGCAAACAGACCTTGACACGGCGGTAATGGTAATATGTTACCATGGCCATAGTAGTCAAGGCGCAGCACAATATTTGGTTAATACGGGCTTCGAAACTGTTTATAGCATAAACGGCGGTTTTGAAGTATGGTCGAGAGAATATCCACACACTATCAATTCACTCTCTTAAGCGATATAACAGGCTATGATCCATTTAATTTCGATAGCAAATCCTAGATTAGCACAAGCATTTATTGATTATATGGCAATGCAAAACATTGTTATTGAAATACGCGCTGAACCCCAAGGGAAATTCTTTGATCTTTGGTTGCAGGATGAAAATAAGTTTGAGCAAGCACAACAAGAACTAAAACTGTTTATGCAAGATCCTCTTAACTCCCGTTATCAGGCGGCAAGTTGGCAAACTGGACATATTGATAAAAAATTTGGCTACCGTAATTATCTCACTTTCGATTATTTAAAAAAACAATCTGGACCACTAACCATTATCGTTTTCTTTTTAGCTATTTTTATTTATATTTGGATGTTAATTTCCGGTAATGACGCCGTAATGGCTTATCTTGCATGGCCATCAAGTATTCAATACACTGAAATCTGGCGAATATTCACTCCTGCCTTACTCCATTTTTCATTAATGCATATTTTATTTAATTTAATGTGGTGGTGGTATTTAGGTAGTCAAGTAGAACGCCAATTGGGTACAGGTAAGCTATTTGTCATTACTATCGTATCAGCTCTTTTTAGTAATTGGGGACAATCGCTCTTTAGTGGCTCTGCTTTTGGTGGCCTTTCCGGCGTGGTTTTCTCGTTAATAGGTTACGTTTGGTTAACCGGTGAACGTCACCCAGCAAAAGGTATTTCTATTCCTCGAGGGTTAATGATATTTGCTGTTTTATGGTTATTTCTTGGTTACTTTGACATTTTTGGTATGAAGATAGCTAACACGGCGCACACTGCCGGTCTAATTATCGGTTTATTAATGGGATTATGGGATAATAGACATAAACCAGATAATACAAAACATAACCAATATATATAGTGATACTTGAGGTTTTTGTGAAGCAAACTCAACGCCATGATGCCATTATCGAACTTGCCCGTATTCAAGGCTATGTAAGTACTGAAAAGTTAGTTGAATATTTCAATGTCAGCCCACAAACTATTCGTCGTGATCTCAATGAACTGGCGGAAAAAAATAAAATTCAGCGTCATCACGGAGGTGCCGCGCTTCCTTCAAGTTCTGTTAATACGGCTTACCATGATCGTAAAATGATGTGGTCGAACGAAAAAGAACGGATTGCCCAACATGTTGCACGCCAAATTCCTAATGGGGCTACATTATTTATCGATATCGGTACCACACCAGAAGCTGTCGCCTTTGCTTTGCTAAATCATAAAAATTTAAGGATCGTAACTAATAATCTTAATGTTGCAATCCTACTTATGCCCAAAGAAGATTTTCGTTTGATCTTAGCAGGAGGAGAAGTTCGTAGCCGTGATGGAGGAATTGTTGGTGAGGCAACCTTAGATTTTATATCTCAATTCCGTCTTGACTTTGGTATTTTAGGCATTAGTGGTATCGATGAGGATGGTTCATTACTCGAGTTTGACTACCATGAAGTACGGACAAAAAAAGCAATTATTGAAAATTCTCGTTGCGTTATGCTGGTCACTGACCACTCAAAATTTGGTCGCAATGCAATGGTCAACCTAGGCAGTATGGAGATGATTGATTATCTCTTTACTGACAAAGCACCTCCTGCAAACATCCACAAAATGATTGAGCATCATAATGTAACCCTTGAAATATGCTAATGTTCGTCTTATCGCAGGAAATTTTCTCATTTCCTGCTCTATTCTGTAGCTATACTTCTTTATAAGCTCATATTCTCTCCAAATTAAATACTCATTTTCTAAATTAGTTTGCTATTTTGGTCTATTTTTCCATCAAATGATAAATGGCATTAATTTTATGGTTTTTTCCGCTTAATAATAGTTGGCTTTCGAATCTAATTTGATTAAAATTGTGAGCGAAAACGAACATATTTGAGCAATCTCGAACATTGGGGGACGCATGGAAATAAAAGATTTAATTGTGCTAGGTGGTGGTATAAATGGTGCAGGTATTGCCGCTGATGCTGCTGGTCGAGGATTATCAGTATTACTACTAGAAGCTCAAGATCTTGCTAGCGCAACTTCTTCTGCTAGCTCCAAACTGATCCATGGCGGATTGCGCTATTTAGAACATTATGAATTTCGTTTAGTCAGTGAAGCCCTTGCCGAGCGTGAAGTTTTGCTTAAGCTTGCTCCCCATATCGCTTTTCCTATGCGTTTTCGCCTACCTCATCAACCTCATCTTCGCCCTGCCTGGATGATCCGTGCTGGCCTTTTCCTTTATGATCATCTAGGTAAACGTACCAGTCTACCTAGCAGTAAAGGGCTAAAATTTGGTAAAAACTCTGTCTTGAAATCAGAATTAACAAAAGGTTTTGAATATTCAGATTGTTGGGTAGATGATGCACGCTTAGTCGTCCTCAATGCACAAGAAGTTCTTAGACATAAAGGTGAAGTTCGAACTCGTACTAAAGCGACGAGAGCCTGGCGTGAGAACGGGCTCTGGGTCGTGGAAGCAGAAGACCTACGTACGGGTAAAAAAGAAACTTGGCAAGCAAAAGGATTAGTAAACGCAACTGGACCTTGGGTTAAATCTTTCTTTGATGAAGGGTTACAATTAAAATCTCCCTACGGTATCCGACTAATTAAAGGTAGCCATATTGTTGTACCTCGTGTCCACGACGGATCACAAGCTTATATTTTACAAAATGAAGATCACCGTATTGTCTTTGTTATTCCTTGGATGGACGAGTTTTCTATTATAGGTACTACTGATGTCGAATACCAAGGTGATCCAAAAAATGTCCACATCGATAATAATGAAATCAATTACTTATTAAAAGTTTATAACGATCATTTCAAAAAACAGTTAACACAGCAAGATATTGTCTGGACTTACTCTGGGGTACGTCCATTATGTGATGATGAATCTGATTCACCTCAAGCCATTACACGTGATTACACACTTGACATCCATGATGAACAAGGAAAAGCACCTCTATTATCTGTTTTTGGTGGGAAATTAACCACATATCGTAAACTTGCCGAACATGCGGTCGATAAATTAGCGCATTACTACCCTAATACTGGCAAAGCATGGACTAAAGAAGCAACACTACCTGGTGGTGATATTGAAGGTTATGATCGTGATGGTTATGCTCAACTATTACGTAAACGCTATCCATGGTTACCAGAAGGAATTGCATTGCGATATGCCCGTACTTACGGTAGTAACAGCAATTTGATCTTAAACCAAGCACAATCGTTATCAGATCTAGGTGAAGCTTTTGGGCATAATTTATATGAAGCTGAATTACGTTATTTAGTCGAAAATGAGTGGGTTACAGAGTTAGATGATGCCATCTGGCGTAGAACTAAATTAGGCATGTGGCTCAATGACGATGAGAAGCAACGCATAACACAATGGCTAACTAAACTTACAACCATTACGCAATAAAACCATATAAGCCTCATAAATTTATGAGGCTTATATCGCAACTTTACCGCTTACAATCCAATCCGTTCAAGAAAGTCAATAAAGTTTCTTCGCCGTATCTAACCAATCCTGCTTAAACTTACGTTGCATGTTTTCAACTGCATCAATAATATCATGATGAACAAGTTTATCATTTTGGATACCAACACAGCGACCACCATACCCTTGTAAAAGTAACTGAATAGAGTAAGCGCCCATACGGGATGCCAGAACACGATCACTCGCTACTGGGCTACCACCCCGCTGAATATGACCTAAAACAGTTGCCCGTGTCTCATGACCCGTTGCTTTTTCAATATATTTCGCCAATTCATTAACATCACAAATATGTTCAGTAATAGCAACAATCGCATGACGTTTACCTCTTGCTAAGCCAGATTTAATTTCTGTTAGTAACTCTTCCTTATCAAAAGGTATTTCGGGCAATATCACAAACTCACAGCCTCCAGCAATCGCCGCAGATAAAGTCAAATCACCGCAGTGGCGCCCCATTATTTCAACTATCGAAATACGTTTATGGGAAGTTGAGGTATCACGTAAACGATCAATTGCCTCAACAATGGTATCCAAAGCGGTGAAATAACCAATCGTATAATCAGTACCAGCAACATCATTATCAATCGTTCCAGGTACACCGATACAAGGGAAGCCCGCTTCAGTGATCCTCTTTGCGCCGCGATAAGAACCATCTCCACCAATGACAACCAAGGCATCAATATTATGTTTTTTCATATTATCAATAGCTTGGGCTCTTACCTTCTCACTATCACGAAATTCAGGAAAACGGGCAGAACCTAAGAAAGTACCGCCACGATTAATAATATCCGAAACACTAAAACGGTTAAGTTCTTTTATTCGATTTTCATAAAGCCCCATATAACCATCAAAAATACCATAAACTTCTAAACCTTCAGAGAGTCCCATTCGCACAACACTACGAATAGCAGCATTCATTCCTGGCGCATCACCACCACTGGTTAAAACGCCAACTCTTTTTATTCCTTTTTTATTCATGGTGACCTCTGATTTAATATATCGCCATAAGTATAAAAACCATATCATTTATTTTACTTATGACCCTGACGGGCTGTATTGATTCGGCTTACTACATTATACGATAAAACTTTTACCGTGTGCTTTAATTATTAACTTTCTTTGATAAAGGTGAAATTTATTATAAATATTGCAAATACTCTCATTAAAATAATTAAATAAAAAATTTTCAATGATTATGTTAATAAAATATATTTTTAGCGGATAATTCAGTTATCTTAATAAATACTTTAATTTTTTATACTATAAATATATGGATTACTTTCTTAAAACCAACGCTATCAATAAAACGCTTTTTATGTCTTTTTAGTATAGCTAACTTCATCTATAAAAATTTTTAACTTTTAATTAAAAACTGTCTGATTAATTTACACCTCCGACTTACACTTCAACTAAAATATTCCTTATAAGTCAGTTAGTTCCATCTCAAAACTCACATATAAACTTAACACCACTAGTGTACAAAAAATTATAGAGAAGGCAAAATATAATAGGCATTGTTACCCATAGTGGAAATCGAAAAATAGTATCGCTAGATAGAAATATTTTAGTAATTTTAAATATAGGATCTGCGAGTAAATGAAATAATGGAGAAAAAATGTTAGAAATATTCGATGTGAACTATAACCTTTTGACTGAAAAAAAATCAAAAGAATTATTTACGTTAAGAAAAGAAACATTTAAAGATCGGCTTAACTGGGCAGTAAATTGTATTAATGGCATGGAGTTTGATGAATATGATAATGACAAGACTAACTATCTATTTGGCGTAAGAAATAACACCATCATCTGTAGTGTCAGATTTATTGAAATGCAATTTCCTAACATGATTACAGGCACATTTGCACCTTTTTTCAAACATCTCAATCTCCCTAAAGGAAACTATATTGAATCAAGCCGTTTTTTTGTGGCCAAGGACCGAACAAAAGAACTAAATTGCGACAAATATCCCGTCTTTTTTATACTATGTCTAGCAATGATTAATTATGCGCAAAAAGGCGATTATGATGGGATTCTTACTATTATCAGCCATGCTATGTTAAAAGTAGTAGAGCGATCAGGTTGGGAAGTTTCAATCATCGAACAAGGTTTATCAGAAAAAAATGAAAAAGTGTATCTACTGCTTTTGCCTATAGATTCTAGAAATCAAAATAAGTTAATTGGAAGGATAAGGAGCCATTATGACAGCCTAGTTAATAATAATTTAAAAAAATGGCCATTGATATATCCATCATTTGGAGACAGGTTTAATGAGTTGTAATTCGACACCAAGTCTTATTGCATGCTTAGCATTCATAACGCCTAATTTTTTCACAACACTGCCAATATGAAATTTTACTGTACCCAATTTTATGCCTAGTATGGTTGCAATTTCCGAGTAGGTTTTTCCCATACTAGCCCAATATAAAATTTCATTTTCGCGTGGTGAAAAACACTCTTTTCCACTTGCTGGGTTCTGATAGTTTTGTCTAATCATCTCTCGATACAGAGAGGTGATTTTTTCATGAACATCAAGAAGAAGCATATGCAAATCATTTTTATGCTCTTTTATCTTCTTTTTTATTTCCACAACTTCCGAACTCACCATCATAATTGATAACATAGCAAGGCGATTGTTATAATCGTGTAATACAAAAGTGTAGCCATTTACAACATTATAATCTTTCGAAATATCAAAAATTTTGGAGAAATCAACATTAGAATTAATAGACAAACTTTCGTCCCACTCAAAAGGAGAAACTCTATTCAGAGCAAAGATAACAACGGGATCAATTTGTTGATAATTCCTTTCCTTATATATTTCAACCCACTGATCTGGATAATTTGTTATCGCAAACAATTCCGCTGGATTTCTTTTATTCAGAATAATATATGCATATCTAAATTCCCCAAAAACCGCTAATTCTCTATCTAAGTAGTTTTTTATTACATTATTTATCGTATCATTATCAAAAAAAGCCTTTGACATCCAGCTACTCCCCCAAAAATACATAACAACTTCCATGTAAGAACAAAAGTATAGTGCAAAACTAGACTTAAGTCTAACTACAATCGAAGCATAAAAAAAGGTAAAGTCACTATTAGATTTATATAAAAACAATAAAAAAACCTGACCTCATCTAAGGTCAGGCTGCCAAGTTAGCCAACACCATGGAAATTTATTTCTTAATATCATAAAGCCATATCGTCAGTAGAAGCAAGATGTCTCTACTGGCTTTATAGCTTTTTTTCATCATAATTTACTATTAGTAATTCTTTTTTCTTACTTAAAAATTTAATTTTTACTTATATATCAATATATTAACCTTAACAAAGAAATAAACTTTTGCTTACAAATTTATTTATAATAAAATCAACATATCGGCTAATTAGCCATATTTCATTCTAAAAATCTATTTAAACTACATATCAATTGCGCTGTAAACTTCTCTCGGTTATATATTGAACATTCTACACATTCAAATTATCTAAGAATTTTACGATACAAAAACATTATGAGTAGTTTAATCTTCATGAAAATAAATGTGCTAAATAAGTAACATTTTTCTGATAGACGCTTTTCATAATTAAATTTTTCAATACAATGTCACTAATTAGCATTTTTTTACAAAAATAACATCATAGCACTACAAGTGTGTTATTTAACCATGCTAACAATTTTAGAAAATACCCTTAACTTAATAAACTACTATGATTTTGAATACTGAATAGCGTCTTAGCAATATTATTTGATTATATTTTGCTAAGCTAATTTTTGATTAATTGTCTGATTTGACTAACGACATGCAACGCAAGGATTATTCAACCAATTAAATCAATACAATTTATGTACCCACGTAACTACCGTGCCAACTATTCAACAGTTTTTGCTCCCATAGCCGCTTCTTCTATTAAGTTTTCCAACGTATTATCATGGATAACCATTGCTGTCGAGAAAAGTGATGGTAACAAAAAATACTGAGTGCTTTTTTCCGTCATTAGAGATGTCCTCAAGTAATAACAAGTCAGTATTACACGCTTTAATTTTCTTTGTACACTTGAGCCAATATTGACCATATCGAGAATATCTTCTAAATGGTCTTCAAGATTGTGTCCTATATGTATGGGACCAGTCATCTTTCGCTCATTCTAAAACAGGCGTAAATAACGGTATTCCGAATATTCTAGCTGCTTAGAAAGCGCTTTAACCGACCAAATTACTACCAGATTCATCAATTCTTTTTATTTCTTCAAATGGCTGGTGGTATTGAACCATGTATCGAACCTCTTATATTTATTAGTGGTATAGATTGATAATATAGACAGCTTACCGTAGTGTAATTCAAATACTGTTTATGCCATCCAAGAATAACCTGCTCGTCCCCCCCATAACGATTAAACTGTAATGATCAACTAGAATTGTGTTTCTTTCTACCATGCTGCGATAGTAAAAAAGCCAGTCAATACAAGGTATCTTCTGGCTTATAATTTGTTGTGAATCGTTATGAAATACTACTCAATATTTTGGATCTGCTCACGCATTTGTTCTATTAATACTTTTAATTCAACAGCAGAATTAGTCACTTGGCTATTAATAGACTTAGAGGCCAAGGTATTTGCTTCACGATTAAATTCCTGCATCATAAAATCCAACCGACGGCCGACAGCTTCTTGCTTTTTGAGAATATTACGTGTTTCTTTAACATGGGCATCCAGCCTATCAAGTTCTTCTGCAACATCAATACGTTGGGCTAACATGATTAGTTCTTGTTCTAATCGATTATTATCTATCTGAATTTCTGCCTCTTCTAATTTTGTTTGTAAGCGCTCACGCTGCCATTTTAAAATTTCAGGCATTTGACGACGAATGTCTTGAATTTGTTGACAAACAGCATCTAGCCGTTGCTCAATCATTATCTTTAGCATCTTACCTTCTCTTTCCCGACTGAGAATTAAATCATCTAAAGCAATTTCTAATTCTTTAAGTAAATGCGTACAAATAACATCCAAATTTTGCTCCTGAGCTGACATAACCCCAGGCCAGCGAAGAATTTCTAATGGATTAATTTCGCCTTCACCACTACTCTTTTTTATCCAGTTAGCAGCGCTGATCAATTGGTTAGCTAACTCTTCATTCAGGACTAATTCGCTCTGCTGATGTGAGCTAAGTTCAAAACGTAAACTACACTCTACTTTCCCTCGTGTTAATCTGGCACGTAGACGCTCACGAATAACCGGTTCCAGACTTCTAAATTGTTCCGGTAAGCGAATATAAGTTTCAAGATAACGTTGGTTAACGGAACGCAGCTCCCAAGCCGCATTTCCCCATTCACTTTTTATATCTCGTCGTGCGAAAGCGGTCATACTATGGATCATATTTCGTTCCTATAAATAAAAATTAGATTATAACCTTGAGTGAAAGCATAGGATAGGCATTCAATGTCGAAGAACGTATAATGCGCCACCAACATTATTTAACTAAGGAGATAACACCATGCGTCCAGAGAATAGAGAAGCTGATCAGGTGCGCCCTATAAAAATCACCCGCCAATATACTAAACATGCCGAAGGTTCTGTTTTAATTGAATTTGGTGATACCAAAGTATTATGTAACGCCACAATTGATGAAGGCGTTCCCCGTTTTTTAAAAGGCCAATCACAAGGATGGATAACAGCAGAATACGGTATGTTACCTCGGGCAACAAATTCGCGTAATATACGCGAAGCGGCAAAAGGCAAACAAACAGGTCGCACCATGGAGATACAACGCCTTATCGCACGTTCTCTACGCGCTGCTGTTGATTTAAAACAATTAGGTGAATATACCATTACACTAGATTGTGATGTCATCCAGGCTGATGGAGGCACTCGTACCGCTGCAATTTCTGGTGCCTGTGTCGCTTTAACTGATGCATTAAATAAAATGGTCGCAGAAGGAAAATTAAAACAAAGTCCGCTTAAATCGATGGTTGCGGCAGTTTCTGTCGGCATAGTGGATGGCAAACCTATTTGTGATCTAGAATATAGTGAAGACTCTGTGGCAGAAACAGATATGAATGTTGTCATGATGGATAATGGTAAAATGATTGAAATTCAAGGTACTGCCGAAGGTGAACCATTTAGCCATGAGGAGCTGCTATCGCTACTTTCTTTAGCAAAAAATGGCTTACAAACCATTTTTACCGCACAGAAAGAAGCATTAGAATAATAAACTGTTACATCTTACTAGCTGTCTTTATAGCTGTTAAATTAAAAGAAAATAATTAAAGAGGAAAATTTAATGAAAGGCTATCAGCGCGAATTTATTAAACTCGCCATGAAAAAAAAAGCATTGGAATTTGGTGAATTTACGTTGAAATCTGGTCGCAAGAGCCCCTATTTTTTCAATGCTGGCCTCTTTAATACAGGGAAAGATTTAGCTGCACTAGGTCATTTTTATGCCCAAGCATTTATGGATCATAATCCTGCTTGTGACATTATTTTTGGTCCAGCCTATAAAGGTATTCCGATCGTAACAACAATGGTGGTTGCACTATCTGAACATTATCACTTTGATAAACCTTATTGTTTCAACCGTAAAGAGGTTAAAAAACATGGAGAAGGTGGAGAATTAGTCGGTAGTCCATTAAAAGGAAATGTTGTGATCGTTGACGACGTTATTACAGCAGGAACGGCAATTAAAGAATCTGCAGAAATAATTAAACGACATAAAGCTAAACTTAGCGCAGTTATATTAAGTCTAGATCGTCAGGAAAAAGGTGAAAAGAACCTATCAGCCGTGCAAGAAATCGAAAAAAAATTTAAATGCCAAGTATTTTCTATTATCACTTTGAATGATTTAATTGATTATTTAAGTGAAAATCCGAATATGTCAACCCATTTGCCTATGATGAAAACTTATCGTGAGAACTATGGTACCACTCCTCTTACCAAATAAAAAATTAGTAATTTTTAACCCACTAGTACAAAAAAAAACTCCGCCCAAATATCAGGCGGAGTGAGTAGTACAATTAATTATTGTAGCTGCGCCAAAATCATAGGCCAGCGTGCATCAAATTCTTTAGTTGGGTAATAACGAAATTCTGAACGCACAAATCGTGATAACATACCCTCACAAAATACTAATAATTGAGATGCTAATAAACTCTCATCATAACTAAAACTTTGCTTATCACGTATTTTTCTTTCCTTTAAAACCTGTCTAAATTGCGCTTCGATACGTTCAAATAATTGGCTAATCCTATCTTGTAACTGAACCTGCTCAAACATCAACGCATGTGCCGTCATTATTCGTGTTAATCCAGGATTTTTCTCCGCAAAACCGAGGATCAACATTAAAATCAACCGAATACGCCTAATGGTGTCTTTCTCATCTTGCAGAATCAGATTAATACGCGAAATTAAAGAATTTTCAATAAATTCAATAAGACTATCAAACATTTTTCCCTTACTCGGAAAATGCCGGTAAAGTGCTGCCTCAGATACACCAACATGACTTGCCAACTTAGCTGTGGTAATGCGCTGGCTGCCATCACTCGTTTCCAACATTTGCGCAAGCGCCTGCAAGATTTCCTCACGCCTGTTTTTCTTCTTTGCTATCTCTTTTCCTGCCATGGCTAAACAAGCCCCCTGATAAAACAACAAAACAGACCATGCAATCCTTGCTTTTCATCATTTATAAAGCAAAAAAATTAACAAATTGATAATATTTCATAAATAACAAGATATTATTGGCGGCCTGAATGACCAAAACCACCACTACCACGTTTTGTGGTTTCAAAATCTTGCACAAGCTCAAACTCGGCTTGAACAATTGGTACAAAAACCATTTGTGCTATACGCTCACCCGGTTCAATAGTGAAACTTCTATCACCACGATTCCAGACCGAAACCATCAATTCACCTTGATAATCAGAATCAATTAAACCGACTAAATTTCCCAACACGACACCATGCTTATGTCCTAAACCTGAGCGAGGAAGAATAACCGCTGCCAATTGTTGATCTGCAATATGTACTGCTAATCCTGTAGGTAATAGCTCAGTTTGTCCTGGTCCTAATTGAATAGCCTGATCTAAGCAAGCTCGCAGATCTAATCCAGCAGATCCTTCTGTCGCATAAGTGGGCAAAGGAAATTCATTTCCTACACGAGGATCAAGAATTTTAATGTCTATTTTTTTCTTCATAATGTTGAAGTATCTCATCGAGTAAACGGTGGCCAAGCTCTAATTTATGACTATGTGGTAAATATATCTCTTTATCTTCCCAAAATAAATTCAGAGCATTGCTTTCTGAATTAAATCCGTGATCAGCTAATGAAACATCATTTGCACAAATAAGATCCAGATTTTTTTGCATACGTTTATTACGAGCATATTCTTCCATATTTTGTGTCTCTGCTGCAAATCCAACAACATAAGGACGATTTTTAGTCAATTTACCAACACTTGCCACAATATCAGGATTTTTTACCAATGTCAGAGTAATTTCATCTGCCTGCTTTTTAATTTTTTCTTTTGCAAACGCTTTAGGTCGATAGTCAGCAACTGCAGCACATCCAATAAAAATTTCTTGTTTATCAATTATATTATGTACTTGGTTATACATCTCCAACGCACTAACAACATTAATACGTTTAACGCCTACTGGCGTTGATAAATTAACTGGACCGGTAATAAGTGTTACATTAGCGCCTCGCTCTGCAGCCGCTTGTGCTATCGCGAAACCCATTTTTCCCGAACTATGATTAGTAACAAAACGAACGGGATCGATTTCCTCTTGGGTTGGCCCCGCCGTAATTGCTAAATGCAGGTTTACCATATCTTGCTTATGCTGAAAACTATTCTCAGCTAACTCGACAATAGCTAACGGCTCTAGCATTCTACCAGGGCCAATATCACCACAAGCTTGACTACCTTCATCAGGACCCCAAATTAAAACATGGCGCTCTTTAAGTAGTGTAATATTTTGCTGAGTAATATTAGCGCGATACATCTGCTGATTCATTGCTGGCACAACAGCTATTTTTGCCTCTGAAGCTAAACAGACCGTTGTTAATAAATCGTTAGCCATACCAACAGATAAACGAGCAAGCAAATCTGCAGTTGCTGGCGCTAAAATAATTAAATCTGCCCATTTAGCTAATTCAATATGACCCATTGCCGCCTCTGCGGCAGGATCCAAGAAATCATCAGCAACTGGATAGCCCGAAACAGCCTGTAGTGTCAACGGTGTAATGAAAGATTTGGCAGCATTCGTCATGACCACACGTACAATTGCACCATGATCACGCAAACGACGAACTAATTCCGGAGTTTTATAAGCTGCAATACCACCACTAACGCCAAGTACAATATTTTTACCTGTAAGTTCTGCCATCATATCTATCCAAATTCAAATGATGAATTTACTGATATTACCATAAGCTGAAGTTTAGGTGAGAATAGCATCAATTTTTATCCATAAAAAAACTTTTTTGCAAAACGCTACGCAACTACGCTAGAAAATTTTGGCGCATATTTTGGCATACTGTAACCTGTTAAAGCGACAGGGAAATAGATAGGAAAAATATATGGACGAAATAAATTATGCACTTCAACCTAGAGAAAAGCTTTTAGCTTATGGGGCATCATCATTAAGTGACAAAGAGCTTTTGGCCATTTTTCTTCGCACAGGGTTGCCTGGATTTCCGGTTTTAATGTTAGCAGAAAACTTATTAAAAGAGTTTGGTTCGCTTCACAAACTATTAACGGCTGATTATCAACAATTTTCAGCACATAAAGGGCTAGGGGTTTGTAAGTATTCACAATTACAAGCGATTGGTGAAGTAGCTAAACGATTTTTCACACAACAACTTATTAATCAAAGTATTATGAGAAGCCCTAAGCACTTGAAAAAATATCTACTTGATTTTTATCTTGGACAAGATAGAGAAATTTTTATTGTATTATTCTTAAACAACCAAAATCAAATTATCTGCTACGAAGAGATGTTTAAAGGTACCATAAATCGAGTAGAGGTACATCCAAGAGAAATTTTAAGACAGGCCGTTAAGGTAAATGCAGTATCCATTATTCTAGCGCATAATCATCCATCAGGTAATCCAGAGCCCAGTTTAGCGGATAAAGTTGTCACTGAAAGAATCGCCAATGCTTGCCGTTTGATAGACATAAAATTACTTGACCATTTTGTCATCACCCATAAGAAATGCCTTTCATTTGTTGAGCTTGACCTACTCTAGTACTATTTTTTGACTAATAAATAGCAACTTTATTAGTTCTGGGCTTGAGTGAAAGCGCTAGAGGGCGTATACTACGCCACCTTTTAGGATCTCGGGTTTGACAAGAAGGGCCTATCTCAGTAAATTTTTACTGAAGTTAAGTTGTTTTTTATATTAAGAAAATTTGCTGAGATAGGCTCCCAAGTCTGACGAGGCAGTCATTCCCGACATAGAGCTCGAGCTGATTAGATTTTTGGAGAAATAGACATGTCACGAGTCTGTCAAGTTACTGGTAAGCGCCCGATGAGTGGTAATAACCGCTCACACGCAATGAATGCAACTAAACGCCGCTTTCTGCCAAACCTGCACTCTCACCGTTTCTGGGTTGAGTCTGAGAAACGTTTCGTAAAACTTCGTGTGTCAGCAAAAGGCATGCGTATAATCGATAAAAAAGGGATCGACGCAGTTCTTGCTGAACTTCGCGCCCGTGGTGAGAAATACTAAGGAGCTTAAAAATGGCTAAGGGTATTCGCGATAAAATTAAACTAGTTTCTTCTGAAGGTACAGGCCACTTCTATACTACAACGAAGAACAAACGCACTATGCCTGAAAAATTGGAAATGAAAAAATTCGATCCAGTTGTTCGTAAGCATGTGATTTATAAAGAAGCCAAAATTAAATAACTTCTTTAATAAAAAACCCAGCTTGCGCTGGGTTTTTTATATAGAAGCCTTGGTGTATAGAAGAGAGTTTTATATTATTCACATTTTATTCATTCTGTTCTGTTCACAGCAAGATCTTCGCCCTCATTTGAGAAATTTACATCTCACTTTTAATATTTTTTACTTCTTTTTAATCAAGAAATAAACTGTTAATGGTTTAAAATACATAATAAGTTATTTTCACTGACTAAAAGTATGCTACCTAACAAAATCTGTCCTATAGATCCATTATTAAAAATATTAAGACATTTTAGCCTTTGGGTTAGTCATGATTTAAGTAAGCTTAAATTCTCAGCTTTCTCTGATATCAGCTATTTATTAATTTATCGATAGTAATTGTTACTACTGTAGGTAGCAAAATAGTAATAGTCTAATGTATTTTTTTATAATTAGGATATAAACGACCAAGACAAGATCGTATCATCGCTAATGAAAGATCATCGATAACCAAATTGCTGATTAATAGATGTCTAATCGATTATATAGAAAACAGCCGACCGAAACATTTTATCATGTGTTTACATCAGTAAAGAGAAAAGTAACTACCAGGCGTATTTTCGGTATTTCACGACAGGAATACAGACTGAGTGCCAAAGAATGCGATGAACAATATGAATCACAATATAATTTTAATTAATACTTCAGTAGTAAATATCTCTTTTGACTTTGTATTAAAATCAATTAAAAAATTTTTCGTTAATATAATAAATAACCTTTTGAAAAACTTAGCGAATATAAATAATTATCAAAAAAGAAAAAATTCTATTATTTTATTTATTAAATTTGAGCTCATATATTCATATAATTTTTCTTTGAATAAAACATCATTTAGACGCTAGAGAATCACAATTTTTCGGGATAATAAAATAACCATCCAAAATTTTTATCTAAAATGAGATAATCAGTAACTTTAAAAATTATTACTAAAATTATTCAAACTGTTAACAAAAGGCTTAAGAATAACAAAAATCATTCAATTTTTATTGTTATAATAAACTAAATTACGCCATCGACTTATCTTACTTTTATACTAACCAGATATTATAATCTCTCACCACTATCGATTCAAACATACTAAAATATTTTGTGATATTTGTTTTTAAAAATAGTCGCATACCATTATGTGTAGAAAAAATAACATAGAGTAAATTACAAATCAGTAATCTTATTGTTAATTCATTGATAGTATTTAAAATCCTTAACTTTGTACAACTTCAAATTTTTATTATTTTTTCAAATCTACTAAAAATTTTTAAAACAAAGGTTATTTCTAAGACTAAAAGGTAACCCTTTAGATTATTCTAATAAAATTAACTATCTTAAATTTGTTGAATTTATAGAGATAACATCGGTCAAAAATCAGATAAACTTATAAACAAACAATTCAAGAGTGACTGCAGCAAGTGGATAAACAATTTAAAAAAATTCTGATCATTAAAATGCGATTTCATGGAGATATGTTGTTGACAACACCGGTCATTAGCACACTCAAAAAAAATTATCCAGCCGCTAAAATTGATATTCTTCTCTATCAAGATACAATACCTATCTTGTCTGAAAATAAAGAAATTCATGCACTTTATGGCATAAAAAACAAAAAAAATAACAATATAGCCAAATTAGTTAATTTTATTATATTAATCAATAAATTAAGAAAAAATCATTATGATTTAATTATAAATTTAGCCGATCAATGGATTGTGCCTTTTTTAGTAAGATGTATTCCTGCCAAGATAAAAATTTCTCATCAATTCAACCATAGAGATACAAACTATTGG
Source organism: Arsenophonus nasoniae (assembly GCF_004768525.1). Classification (NCBI taxonomy): domain Bacteria; kingdom Pseudomonadati; phylum Pseudomonadota; class Gammaproteobacteria; order Enterobacterales; family Morganellaceae; genus Arsenophonus; species Arsenophonus nasoniae. The sequence goes on along the minus strand of NZ_CP038613.1, from coordinate 789,495 downwards.
TCTGGAAGTTTTACACATATTGTTAAACCAACGGGAAAACATGTTGTTGAGCAAAATCTCTCTATATTAGAACCTCTTCAACTTAATACTTTGTATTCCAGTACAACAATGGCTTACCAACCAACTGATTGGGAAAAAATTAATCATCAATTAATTTCTCTAGGTGTACATAGTAGTTATGTTGTTATCCAACCAACAGCTAGACAAAAATTTAAGTGCTGGGATGATGAAAAATTTGCGGAAGTGATTGATAATCTACAATCTAGAGGATATCGAGTTATACTAACATCAGGTCCCAGTAAAGATGATCTAACCTGTGTGGCTAATATTGCACAACAATGTCGTCAATCACCCGTTACAGAATTTGCAGGAAAAACAACATTTTCAGAATTAGGTGCTCTAATTAGTCATGCCGCTTTATTTATCGGTGTAGATTCAGCACCAATGCACATTGCGGCAGCATTAGAAACCCCAATTATTTGCTTATTCGGTGCTACAGATCATCAATATTGGAAACCATGGAGTAAAAACGTTATTCAAATTTGGGCTGGCAATTATGAAAAAATGCCAGAACGACATGAGCGTGATCGTAATAAAAAGTATCTATCAATAATTCCCGCTAAAGATATTATCGCCGCTACAAAAAAAATGTTACCAATGGATATACAAACCATTAAATCTGAGATAGAGATATAACTCCATGGAAATTGCATTTTTTTTATATAAATATTTCCCTTTTGGTGGACTACAAAGAGATTTCATCCAGATCCTTTCTGCTTGCCAAAAACGCGGACATCAAATACGTGTTTACACAATGGTATGGGATGGTGAAATTCCTGCTCATATTAACGTTATCATCATCCCAGTTAAAGCACATACAAATCATGGGCGTAATGAAGCATTCTATCATGAGGTCAAAATACATTTAACCCAACATCCTGCTGATGTTATTGTTGGTTTTAATAAAATGCCAGGATTAGATATTTATTATGCAGCAGATGTTTGTTATGCAGAAAAAGTTGAAAAAGAAAAAGGCTTTTTTTATAAACTGACCAAACGGTACAAGCATTATATCGCTTATGAAAAAGCGGTCTTTGATGTAAACAGTCACACTAAATTATTAATGTTGACCCAACATCAAATTGATGACTTTAAAAAACATTACAAAACACCTGACGCACGTTTTTATCTGTTACCACCGGGCATTGATCTCAGTAGAAAATATGACCAGCAAATTGCTAACGCTAAACAGATATATCGTAAAAAAAATGCCATCTCCAAAGATCAATTTCTTTTATTGCAAGTTGGTTCAGATTTTAAACGTAAAGGTGTAGATAGAACACTTAAATCAATAGCTTCCTTGCCTAACAGCATAAAAAATAAAACTATGTTAATGGTGGTAGGGCAAGACTCACCTACCCGCTATCAACGATTAGCAAAAAAACTGGCTATAGATAAGCAAGTTTTATTTTTTCATGGGCGTAATGATATAGCCGAATTGATGGCTGCTGCTGATGTATTAATTCATCCTGCCTATCAAGAAGCTGCCGGCATAGTATTAATCGAAGCTATTGCAGCGGGTTTACCCGTCATTACAACCGAGATTTGTGGCTATGCGCCCTATATCAAACACGCCGATTGTGGCATAGTAATAAATGAACCTTATAGACAAAAAAATCTTAATAATGCTTTGGCGACAAGTTTAGCTAATGAGTCTCTATTAAATCAATGGGCGAAATCTGCACGCCACTTTGCTGATACTCAAGACTTATATAGTTTGCCTGAAAAAGCTGCAGATATTATTTTGGGATGCCAGCATGCTTGAACTGAAACAACCTTTTAAAAACTTATGGCAAGATAAAGATCCTTTTATTGAAATAGAAAAATTAGATGGTAAAATTTTTCGTCAATTAGAGACACGCAAAACATTATGCTTTACGCTTAATGCAAAGAGTTATTTTCTCAAAATTCATTATGGCACTACGTTAAAAGAAATACTAAAAAACCTATTTTCTTTACGAACACCAGTATTAGGCGCCGATAGAGAATGGAAAGCCATTCATCGTTTAACTGAGGCCGGCATTAATACGATGCATGGTAAAGCTTTCGGCCAAAAAGGAATTAATCCTTTATGCCGTAAGTCATTCATTATTACCGAAGCGCTTATTCCAACCATTAGCTTAGAAGAGTACTGCGTAAATTGGAAAAATTCAGCCCCAAAATTTAGTACTAAAAAAACATTAATTTGTCGAATGGCTGAAATAGTGCGTAAAATGCATGCATGTGGTGTCAATCATCGCGATTGCTATATTTGCCATTTTTTATTACATTTGCCTTTTGACGGCGATGAAAAAAAATTAAAAATTTCAATCATTGACTTACATCGCGCCCAAATACGGCAACGTGTACCAAAACGTTGGAAAGATAAGGATTTGATTGGGTTATATTTTTCTTCACTAAATATTGGGTTAACCCAACGAGATATTTTTCGTTTTATGCAAATTTATTTTTGTGATAGTTTAAGAAATATCCTCAATAATGAACAAAAATTAATATTCAGCGCTAATATTAAAGCAGAAAAAATAAAAGAAAGAACCGTTAGGAGAGGACTATAACTCTAAACGTTTTGTTTTTATAAAAGATTCTATAAAGATGGGTATAGTACATGTATTTTGACAAGCACAAAGTTATTACACAAAAACTCTGCTTAACGCAAAATATGCATGCTGATTGTCACCCTAAATTCCATATTGCATATGGAGTAGATAAAAATTTTTTATACGGTTGCGGAATTTCAATAACATCAATTGCGCTACATAATTCTGATATTAATTACTGTTTCCATATATTTACCGATTATTTTGATCATGAGCAAGAAGCGCTATTCGACACCCTTGCACGGCAATATAAAATTGAAATAAATATTTATTTAGTTAACGATCAAAGCTTAAAATCATTGCCCAGCACTAGAAACTGGTCCTATGCCACCTACTTTAGATTCATCATTGCGGACTATTTTACAAATAAAATAGACAAAATTTTATACTTAGATGCAGATATCATATGTAATAATAATTTAGATAGATTACAGAAAATTCAATTCAATAATAATGAAATTGCTGCAGTTGTAACAGAAAAAGATGAAAAATGGTGGCAAAAAAGAGCATCCGAATTAGAAGTGGCAAATATTTCACAAGGATATTTTAATGCTGGATTTTTACTCATTAATCTTATTCGCTGGGCAGAAGAAGACATTTCAACACAGGCAATGCAACTGCTTAAAAATAATGCGTTAAGAAATAAACTCTCTTTTCTAGACCAAGATGTTTTAAATATTCTGTTAACAAATAAAGTAATCTATTTGGCAAAAAAATATAATACTCAATACAGTATAAATTATGGTCTGCAAAGTGTTAAACATGATACTTTTGCTCTTGATACTATTTTTATTCACTATATTGGCTCGACCAAGCCATGGCATGAATGGGCTATATCTCCCTTTTCACAACCCTTTATAAAAGCAAAAAATGCCTCTCCCTGGCAAAATAAACCGCTATTAAAAGCAGAAAGCGCACATCTTTTAAGATATTGCGCTAAACATAAATTCAAACAAAAAAAATACCACGAAGGTTTAAAGAATTATACGCACTACTATTTAGCAAAATTTAGAATTCTCTTTAAAAGAGTTAAAGGGCTATGTTTATCATGAGGCATTTTATAAAACAAAAATTTAATATTGCAGGGGAAAAAAAGCTTACTGAAAATAATAAAAATTTTAACATTGCTTATGGTGTCGATAAAAATTTTCTACTTGGTGCAGCGATATCAATTAATTCCGTATTAATTAATAATACTGATACAGATTTCAATTTTCATCTATTCACTGATTATATTGATGACGGGTATATACAACGTTTTCAAACAATGATAGCAAAATATAATTCTAATATAATTATCTACCTATTAGATGCTGCAGAATTAAAACAACTATCAACCTCAGACTTCTGGTCTTACGCCACCTATTTTAGGCTAATCGCTTTTGAATATTTGAGTACTAACATACACGCTATTTTATATCTAGATGCTGATGTTATTTGCAAAGGCAGCCTAAAAGAAATATTTCAGCTAAATTTAGCTGATTCTTTTGCCGCTGTTGTACTCGATGTTGATAGCATGCAGCAATCAAGTGCTACTCGACTAAATTTAGCCGATTTAAATGGCAAATATTTTAATGCCGGCGTAATCTATGTGAATTTACAGAAATGGATCGAAAATGATTTTTCCAAAAAATCATTGGAGCTGGTACGAGGAAAAACAAATTTCGGTAAATTAAAATATCTCGATCAAGATGCCCTAAATATATTATTTCAGACGCAAAATATCTATTTATCTCGCGATTATAACTGTATATATAAGTTGAAAAATGAATTGGCTTATCACGATTTGTCCAAATACAAAAATACCATTACAGATAGCACCATTCTTATCCACTATACTGGCGTTACAAAACCCTGGCATACTTGGGGTATTAATTACCCTGCCAGTCAATTTTTTTTCAATTCATATATTCACTCACCGTGGAAAGATCAGCCATTAAAAATGGCAGAAAAGAGAACGGAGCTGCAAGAGAAATACAAGCATCTATTTTTACAACATAAATATATGCAAGGTTTCTTATGCTTAATTAAATATAAACTATTAAAAAAATAATCTTAAAGCACCTCATAGATAGGTGCTTTAGTTTAGCTAATTAATCAATTTTTCATCACTATTCAGTGCTAATGCTATTCCTATTATAATAGCCATATTTGAAACATTTACCGTTTCAAATAAACCTCTGACAATTATATCGCCAATGAATATTAACATCAGGATCAAAAAACCGTCTTTTACCGTATTATTACGATATCCATTAAATAAGTGTATAAAAATCGAAACAAAAAGATAGAGGATAGCTATTAGTCCAAATATTCCAGCGGCAAACCAAATTGACAAAACTGTATTATGAGGCCCAATCGATTGTTTAAAAATCCAGTCAGGATAATCGATTACTCTTTCATTATAAATTTTATAAAATAATTGCTCGCCATAGCCATAACCTGTTATTGGATTCTCTTTAATAAGAACTAAGGCTGAATCCTGAGTACCATTACTATATCGATGACTGCTATTTGTCTGTCCTAATTTATAAAATAATTTATCAAACTGACCTTGATTAATCATTGCCAAATAGGATAACAAGACACCTATGCCAATAACAGCAAGGCTGGGTAACTTAATCTGTTTTTTTACTACACACCAGATAAAAAATATTACCGCAATCGATAACCAAGTACCTCGTTGTAATGTCCCGATTGTAATAGCAACAAAAGTAACCGAAAGCAAGAAAAATAAGATTTTATTTTTAACGCCTTTATAAAACCAAAAAGAGAGTAAAGCGGGTAGAATGAAAATTAACCAATCGGAAATATATCGATGTTCAAATGCTGATAACGGCAGGATGCCCTGATGATATTCGTCAATATATTGCAGAATTTCCTTAATGGCTAATGGCAAAATAGATAAAATTAAAGAAAAAATCAATAGCTTGGTTATATGCTCTTTTTTCTCTTGATAGAGCACGATAGCAATCGCTACTGAGGTAATAAATAATTTTTCAATAACACCTTTATTAATAGCTTTTAATGAAATGTTAATATCTTTAGAGATAATTAATGAATAAAGCATTGCTATAACAAAAAACACTAAAGACAAAAATAAATTATTCTTAAATATACTGAAAACGCGCTTTCTATCTTTAATTAAATAGATAATCGCAGTAAAGTAAATTAATCCTGCTAAGCCATGCTTATAACGCGTAACACCATCGAGAAAATAAATAGCAATAAAAAAAAATACTACCCCTAAATTCCAATAAGAGCAGTAATTAAATCGTTTATTAATTATAGGGATAACCTTCATTTCTACTCCAGATAACACATTAATGCATTCTATTCTATCGACTAAGCAACACAATATACAGTAGTATGTATTAAGATTAACGACTAGTTACATAATTAAGGAAACTATGCCAGAACTACCTGAAGTTGAAACCAGCCGACGTGGAATTGAACCCTATTTGGTTGGTAATAAAATACAATATAGCATAGTACGCAATAGTCAATTACGCTGGCCGGTAGCGACAGAAATTTTACATATCGCCAACGAATCAGTCTTAAGTGTTAAACGGCGTGCTAAATACTTACTCATCCAACTCCAGCATGGCTGGATAATTATTCACTTAGGTATGTCAGGTAGTATACGCATTTTAGCCAAAGAGCAATTAGCCGAAAAACACGATCATATCGACTTGGTTCTAGCCGATGGCAAAACATTGCGTTATACCGATCCCAGACGTTTTGGCGCCTGGTTATGGACTAATGACCTGGATAATTGTCCGGTTCTTTTCCATTTAGGACCGGAACCCCTTTCTACCGACTTTAATGCAGATTATCTTTACCAACGAGCAAAAAATAAAAAAACCGCCATCAAGCCTTGGTTAATGGATAATAAGATAGTGGTTGGAGTGGGTAATATTTATGCCAATGAAGCGCTATTTGCAGCCAAAATTCTGCCAACCAGGGCCGCCCATTCACTAACAAGAAAAGAGATAGATAATTTAGTTATCCAGATCAAACAGATACTTCAGTGTTCAATAAAGCAAGGTGGGATAACATTGAAAGATTTTTTACAGTCAGATGGAAAACCAGGTTATTTTGCTCAACAGCTGTTTGTTTATGGTAAAAAAGGTGAAGCTTGTTCACACTGCGGTCAACTGATTGAATCAATAAAACTAGGGCAACGCAGTACTTTTTTCTGCTATAACTGCCAAAAATAATCTTAAGTGTAATTCGTTTTTATTGTTCAATTTTTTGCAACATAGCTTTAGCTATTGGTTCTGGTAAAAAAGATGAAATATCACCACCATGTCTGGCGACATCTTTAATCAAAGAAGAAGAAACAAACGATAACTTCGGTGAAGGTAATAAAAAGATAGTTTCCAGATCAGCCATTAGATGACTATTCATATGCGCCAACTGGCATTCATATTCAAAATCTGACACAGATCGCACACCTCTAATCAAAATATTAGCTTGGTGTTTTTGCGCAAAATTTACCGTGAGCTCACAAAACCCAGTTACTTCAACATTAGTTAAATGCTTTGTCTGTTTTTTAGCAAAGACAATACGTTCATCGAGGGTAAACATCGGATTTTTACGTGAACTATCTGCGATAGCCAATATTACCTGCTCAAATATTAAGGCAGCACGTTCTATAATATCCAAGTGACCGTAAGTTATAGGATCAAAAGTACCAGGGTAAATTGCTTTGTTTTTCATAAAGTTCTTTTCACTAATAACGGGCAATTGAACATATATTATCTTATTATTTAAGCATATTGAACAATTATGCTGACAAAATAAATCCTTATCATTGATAAGAATAGCTATAAATTATTATCTTTTGAAAATAAATGATAATTACTATTATATTTTTAGTTAATCACTAGTTTAATTTAAATTAATTAACAAAATTTTATCTTTAATGATGAATAAAAACGCTATTTAAATAGATATTCATTGCACTTTCCTATGTGCAATATGCTACTATAGTGCTAATCTCAATCAGTCAATGTGATAGAATGTTATTACGTCTATATCAAATACTTATTTACGTTATTCAACCTATTATTTGGTTACGTTTATTATGGCGTAGTCGCAAATCCCCCGCTTATCGCAAACGTTGGAGTGAACGATATGGCTTTTGTAATGGTAAGGTAATTCCCGGCGGGATATTATTACATTCTGTTTCAGTAGGAGAAACGTTAGCAGCTGTTCCGTTAGTTAGAGCATTACGCCATCATTATCCAACACTACCAATTACCGTTACTACCATGACCCCAACTGGTTCAGAACGTGTTTTATCAGCATTTGGTGATGATGTTCAACATGTATATTTACCCTATGATTTAGCGGGTTCTGTACGCCGTTTTCTTAATCATGCCGATCCTAAATTAACCATTATTATGGAAACAGAACTATGGCCAAATCTTATTCTTCAATTAAAACAACGTAAAATTCCATTAATTATTGCTAACGCCCGTCTATCTGAACGTTCAGCGGCACGTTATCAAAAATTGGGTTATTTTATCGAAAAGCTATTGCAAAAAATCACCTTAATTGCGGCACAAAACCAAGAAGATGGCGAACGTTTTATTAAGCTGGGTTTAGCAAGAAAAAATTTGTATGTTACAGGTAGTCTAAAGTTTGATATTTCTGTCACCCCGGAATTAGCCGTAAAAGCTATAACATTACGTCGACAATGGGCTCCTCATCGTCCAGTTTGGATTGCTACCAGTACTCATGAAGGAGAAGAGTCAATTATTTTACAGGCTCATACTAAACTATTAAGACAATTTCCCGACTTATTACTGATTCTTGTTCCTCGCCATCCGGAACGCTTTGCAAAGGCAAAAGAGTTAACCCAAAAAGCTAAATTTCGCTATATTTGCCGTAGTGAAAACCTCGTTCCTAATACGGATACTCAAGTTATTATTGGCGATACCATGGGTGAACTCATGTTACTCTATGGTATTGCAGATCTCGCTTTTGTTGGAGGTAGTTTAGTCAAAAAAGGTGGGCATAATCCTTTAGAGGCAGCCGCACATGCTCTGCCGGTTTTAATGGGACCTTACACTTTCAATTTTAAAGATATTTGTACCAAACTAAAACAAGCAGATGGCCTTATTACAGTTAATGATAGTAAATCCTTAATTCTTACTGTTTCTCATTTGCTTAAGGATGAAGATTACCGTCTATATCATGGTCGTCAAGCAGCAGAAGTTTTACATGAGAATCAAGGGGCATTGCAAAAATTACTTAAGCTACTGGAACCCTACCTGCCACCAGTAACCCATTAAATACGAGTATCATTAATATATTGAATATCGCTCAATCCCATAGCGAAATAGCGTTTATGATAACTAACTAAACAGTAATAACTTAATAAATACTACATATTTTATTTTTTCTTTATTATAGTGTTACTGGTTTAATCCAAATAAATGGGATTTTTTACCCCACCAATTTTACAACTGACGATGAAAAATAATATGCCTTTATTTAGCACAAACTCAAAAATATTGCTTTACTTGTGGGTGTCAGTTTATGCAATTTTATGGATTTGTGGAAGTTATTCATTAGATCCAACTGTACCTTACGATGCTGTTGAAGCGGTTAACTGGGGAATGAATGGCGAATGGGGTTCCCCCAAAAACCCTTGGTTTGTTGGTGCCGTTATGTGGCCCGCCATCTACTTAAATTTTTCCTACAGTTTTTATTGGTATTTTATTCACTTTGTTGGTATAGCGATTGGTATGATAGGCGTATGGCAGTTGGCTTACCGCCTTAGCCACAAAATTGAATTAGCTTGGTTTGCATTATTGATACTCAATTTATCAGGCATCATCAATTTTGATATCATCCCATACAATGATAACTATATTCTGGTCACGCTATGGCCCTGGGTGCTGCTCTTTTTCCTACGTGCTGTCTATGATCATCCAAAATGGTGGCTTGCCTTTGCACTGGTGTCTGGCTTAGCGACAATGGGTAAATATTCAACCTTGGCCCTTATTGGTACTGTTTTTTTATTAACCCTTTTTGTGCCTAAGGTGCGAAAAAGTTATCAACAACCACTTTTTTATATTGCCATTGCACTTTGGTTGGCCTTAATCTTACCTAATCTATTCTGGTTAATAGAAAATGATTTTTCCGCCTTTAAATGGGTTGATTCACAGATCGAACAAGGGTTCAACCTCCATGTTGTTAGTTCAACATTATCTGTTTTCTATCCGTTAATTATTGCTACTATTATTCTCTATCTATTAGGCGGTAAAATCAGCTGGCCTAAAGAGCAACCTAATCAATTGGTTAACATTATTTTGTTACTTCCGTTAGCCGTAATTTTTGGTTGGTTTTTGTTTCATGATGGTGGGAGAATGACAGAATGGTTACAACCATTTATGATGATTGCGGCCCCATTGTTAATTGGTTCTATTTCCGCTCAACCGAAGAAATCATTACGAAAAACATTTTTTGGCTTGATTATTATTGGCGGCCTGATCTTTTTAGGTTACTGCCTAGTGTTAAATTATAATATTCGTGGTGCTGGCCAGAAAATGATCGGCATTAAAGCACTCACAGCAGAAGGACAACAGCGCTGGCGGCAAAAGTATGGCCAACCATTAAAATATGTTGGTGGCGAAGATAATCTTTATCAATGGTTTATTATCTATGCTTCTGATAGGCCGCACACTATTCAGCCTTGGGATACCAGTGAAGCTCAGCCACCAAATGTTTATTATCGCGATATTACGGCAGAAACAATCAAAAAACATGGTGCTTTACTATTAGGGCGAAAAGGTAAAGATTGCAGCCAAGAAAATTTTACTCGGATGTCAAAATATTGGCCACAATTTACGATTGAAAAAGAAACCATTATTTACCAGTCAGAACCAAGCGCTGATCCGCAATCCATGTGCTTAGGATTTATTGCGCCAGAGAAAAACAATTATTAAAAACCGCGTGACAATGAAATAGGAAAAACATTTTCATTGTCACATCATTTCTACCGACATTGGCCTCAACCAGACAATTTTGCCAAAGCTAGCTTCAATTTAATCGATAAAGCTCCCTATATTTGATTAAATTTAATTCTTCAACAAATAAATAAGCATTTTCACTATTTATTATCAATTTTTAAAATTAATTGTTGATAGACATCATTAGGTTCAATTGTTGCCATATTGCCATCAGCTGAAATAATGGCTTGTTGTGCTTCACCATAACCGCCAATTAATCCCGGATCGGTCGGGCCATAGAGAGTAATATTCGGTTTGCTCAGTGCCGCTGTTAAATGGCTTAAACCTGTATCAACGGAGACGACTGCTTTGGCTGCGACAATTTGTTGAGCTAATTCGTTTAATGAAAGCTTGGGTAAAACTTCCACATGCTTAAAACCGGCGGCAAGTCTTAGAGCACGTTGATGTTCCAGAGCCGTTGCCCACGGTAATTTAACCGTTAATCCTTTAGCTTGTATAGCGGTGATCAATTGTCGCCAATGAGATTCAGGCCAATGCTTTTCGTCACGTGTGGTGGCATGGAAGAAAATAATATCAGCAGCGTTTTCCTTTGCCAAAACCAGTGGTGAAAAATAGGGGGCAATACCATAATCACCGGCAATAGTCGGTTTATTATAATGTAAACTCTTGGCAAATAATTGTCGGATACGTTCAACGGCATGTTGCTGTTTATTGACACGATAGCGATAGTCATAAAATAGACTTGCTAGCGGTTCACGAGCGCTTTTCCAATCATAACCATGACTTACACCACGAGCTATGCGTGTGATTAAAAAGGCACTTTTCAACAATCCTTGTGCATCGATCACCGCATCGTATTTTTGCTGTTGTAATTGAGCCCGGAAAACTGCTCTTTGCTGTCTGACAGATTTTGCCAACCAGTTTTTTCGCCAGCGACGAATAGCTACCGGAATGACTCGCTTAACGGCAGAATGCCAGTATGGAATTTCGGCGAAATTCTCTTCAATAACCCAATCAAACTGGATATCAGGATAGTATCTGACTGCATCAGTCAGTGCAGGTAAAGTATGTAATACATCACCCATCGATGAGGTTTTAACGATCAACACTTTCATTGTTACTGACTCTCCGCCAATAACTTAGTTAATGCGGTCATCACGCGTTCAGGTTTTATATCAATCAAACTTTGATGATAACCACTCTCTGCACTCCCTGTCCTAACCTTATGATAGCCGGTTATTAAACGGATAACTTCTACCCGATTTGTCAAGGGCGGCGTAAAATCAGGGCTACTTGGCCCATAAAGCGCCACCAGCGGTCGATTTAAAGCTGCTGCAATATGCATTAAACCTGAATCATTACTAACCACCGCTCGACAAGATGCCAATAGATTAACCGCCTGCTCAAGGGTTGTTTTACCGGCTAGATTAAAACAATGTTGCTGACAATCGACGGAAAGCGATTGTCGAATATCTTCACCGATATGACGATCTTTTTGCGAACCAAAGATTAAAATTTGATAACCGTGAACAGCAACCAATAATTGTGCCAACTCAGCATAATGATAAGCAGGCCAGCGTTTAGCTGGACCAAATTCTGCACCTGGGCAAAAGCCAATAATAGGTAGCTGAGCTGGAATATGAAAAATGCGTTTACTCTGGCTAATTTCCCTTTCTGTCACGGAAAGTTGCGGCCATAAAATCGGTTTAGGCAGCTCATCGGCGTTATTAACTGAATCTTTTTTATAAGCCAAAGCAACATAACGCTGAACCATTTGCGGAAAAGCGGCTTTGTCTAATAGGCGAATATCATTCAGCAACCAATAACGCATCTCACCGCGCCACCCTGTACGTATAGGAATTTGAGCAAAAAAAGGCACCAGTGCAGATTTAAAAGAGTTGGGTAAAATATAGGCTTGATCATAACGTCGAGTACGTAACTGAATACCAAGCTGACGACGTAAACTGATAGCTAAACGGCCATGACCCAAAGGCATCGATATGGCCTGGTTGACTTCAGACATTTTATTTAATAGAGGCCGGCACCAATCAGGTGCCATAACATCAATTTCTGCCTCTGGGTGTAGAGTCTTCAAAGTACGGTAAAGACTCTGCGACATCATCATATCACCCACCCATGAAGGGCCAACGACCAATATCTTCATGCTATTTCCATTTAATCATCGCAATTTAACCATTGCATATAATCAGCAACCCCTTCCGCCACAGTTTTGAACGGTTTATCATAACCTGCAGCACGTAATTTGTTGAGATCTGCTTCGGTAAATGCCTGATAGCAACCTTTTAATTTATCTGGAAAGGCAATATATTCCACTGAGAGATTTTTTTCTTGATGAAAAGCGATTACCGCATCGGCTACCGCCTGAAAAGAATCAGCCTTACCGGTACCACAGTTAAATATGCCGGAGATTTTATTTTGCCAACACCATAAATTAACCGCCGCTACATCACTTACATGAATAAAATCGCGTTTGAATTTCTCACTACCCGCAAAAAGTTTTGGCTTTTGTCCTTGATTAATTTGGCTATTTAAATGGAAAGCGACGCTTGCCATATTCCCCTTATGACCTTCACGTGGACCATAAACATTAAAATAGCGAAATCCGCATACCTGTGATGTGATTTGCGGTAAAACTTTGCGGACATATTGATCAAATAAAAACTTGGAATAGCCATATACATTCAATGGCTTTTCATATTGCCGCTCTTCAATAAAATGCTCACTACGTCCACCATAAGTTGCAGCTGAAGAAGCATACAAAAACGCAATATCCCGTTCAATACAGTAATGAAGTAACTCTTTCGAATATTCATAGTTATTATTCATCATATACTGACCATTCCATTCAGTGGTTGATGAACAAGCACCTTCATGAAAAATCGCATCAACATCACCCAGATTATCACCAGCTATAATACTGGCGATAAAATCTTCTTTGTCGATATAATCTGCAATATCTAAATCGACTAAATTGACAAATTTAGCCCCATTTTTAAGATTATCGACCACCAAAATGTCACTACGTCCTATATCATTCAGTGCTTTAACAATATTGCTGCCAATAAAACCAGCACCACCTGTGACTATGATCATTGGATTTACCTCTATTCAATCGAGATCATTGTTGCTTATATTGATCTGATAATAACATTTATCCGGCGTTAACCACAGTAACTCATAGGATTTATCCAAACAGGATAACTAACCAGAGGTAATAAAACGGTTAAAATCCTCAATAAGTTTCTCAATTTTCTATGCTATTATACTAAAATAAATCACAGCAGAACGAGTCAGCGCAATTTCCTGTTATTTATTAAAGATACAGAAAAAAGCATTATGGCGCGTCTTTTCACACCAACAAAGTGATGTGTCATGGTTGTCAGGTATTATTTTATTAGGATGAGGAAATTTTTTTGCCAAACAGTGGCTTTCTCTGTTGAGTAAATAATTTTTTAAAGTCAGGATCATGATAAATAGCATCCACAATATATATCATTAAATCAATACCCGATAATGCTGTTGTTACTGGTGATATTTTGCAGTAACCGATAACAACTTGCGGTAATTGCACGGGTCGTGCTGGAACTTTCTCCGGCTCTTGTCCAACCGTTCGACTAGCTAATTTATCTTTTATCGTATTGTTAAGTAGTTTACTTACCGCCACGAGCTCAATATCGCTAGGTAACTCAAATAATGTTTGGTGTAATACTTGAATGGTAGCAGGATAGGGGTGGCCAATAACAATACTACTTCCCTGCTTACGGGCAAATGAAATAGCATGGGCAAACTGTTTACGAATTTGTGCTTCTGTTTTTACATCATCTAAAAAAACATTGCGACGCAAGGTTGGCAGCGCAAAAAATTTAGCTGCTTCATTGACCTTAGTGTTTGCTATTGTCACACTATCGAGAAAATAGAGATCGTAATGCGAGAGCACGTGCATAACATTTTTCATAGCCACTAAATTAGCCGTCATCGCACTACCCATATGATTATTCATACCTTTAGCATGAGGTACTTGCTTAATCGCAGCGATAATCTTCTGCTCTATTTCACTGGCACTCATCTGCGGCGTTAAAGTGTTTTTTTCAAGTGGTTGCTGGCTAATCGGTTTCATGGGCATATGAATTAAAATTTCTCGCCCTTGTTGATTGGCTTTTTCGGCCATTTCTCTGCCATAAGGAGAGTCTGGTAAAATGGCAATAGAAATTGCCACCGGCAAAGCTAATATCTGATTGTCTTCCTTTTTACGATAACCAATATCATCAATCACAATGGCCAATTTGCTAGCATTGACTTGTCCACTGACAAGTAACATGAGCGCCATGATTATCAAAACAATCCTTTTTAGCACGGTTATCTGCCTAACCAAGGCTGTGGATTAACGGTTTTACCTTGACGGCGGATCTCAAAATAAAGCGAGGAGCGCTGCTGTCCACCACTGCTACCCACTAACGCAACCGGCTGACCTGACCGAACTTGTTGACCCACGTTCACCAATGCACTCTGGTTATAACCATATAAACTCATATCTCCCTGACCATGATCAATAACCACCACTAAACCATAGCCTTGTAGCCAATCAGCAAGTAAAACACGGCCAGCAGAAATAGCTTTAACCTCTGTTCCTTCAGCGGCATTGATCACCATCCCTTTCCAGCGTAATTCATCGGAAATACTATCACCATAGTGATGTAGAATCTGGCCGTGAACTGGCCACAGAGCTTGACCAACAGGACGACCTAAACCGCCAGTACGCGCCATCAAAGCCCGTTCATCTTCGGTTGGACGATAAGTAGTGCCTTTTTGCTGTGCCTGCCGTTGTTTTGCTCGAATACGCGCCGCCTCTTTCGCTTCTCTTTGCGCCCTAACTTTTGCTTCTCGCTCGGCCTTGGCAATTTTACTTCGCAACAGTGTTTCGTTACGTTTCATCACCGCCAAACTCTTTTGATCCGCTTTTAACGTCGATTCCAACGATAACAGGGTTTTCTTTCGAGCATCCTGAGCCGAATCTAGCGTTTTCTTTTCCTGATCTTGCTTAGCTAAGTTTTTTTTCTGTGCCAATTGCTTTTGCTGTTTCTGTTGTTTCTGCTCAGCAAGTAAGGTCGTGGTTTGCTGCAATTTAATAATCGTTTGCTGTCTAGCTTCATTTAAGTAGCTATAATAGGCTAGAATACGCTCTTCTCGTTGCCCTTGTTCACCTTTAAATAATAATTCAATCCCTTTTTGCTGGCCTAATCGAAACGCGGCATCGAGCTGCTTAGCTAACAATGATTCATGAATCTGCTTTTGTTGTTGTAAACGGCTAATATTTTCATTTAATTGCGTCACTTCTTTTGCTAACTGCGAAAGTTTTTTACGTGTTTCATGTAATGCACGTCCAGCAGCAGCGATATTTTTTTCCTGACTTTTCAATTGATCGAGTAAATGGTTTCTCTCAGCTTGCTGCTGTTTAACACTTCTCTCTTTTTCGGCAATATTTGATAACAGATCTTTCAGTTTTACTTTATTGTCACTGATAGGATTGGCAATGGTAATTGATGGCCAGATAAAAAATAGCGAGACAAAGAGTAACGGCTTAACCACTACTCTCTTTAGTAGAGCCAAAAGGATTAGGACTAAACCATATCGGCTGGTATTGTTCATCTTAGTTCAGCATCCTGAAACAATATCACTTAAAATTATTGACAATTACTATAATTAGTAAACATTTCCGCTTCTTTTAGGATAATACTGAAAAAACTTAATTTCTTCATTTATACAACAAATCACAAAATAACTATAGGTTATTATCAATATTGCTTTCATTCAGCTACTTTTTAAGTGGTATCAATTAACTGATATCGATAGCAAATATCATCGGTATAAATCCTATTTGCAAAAAAACTCTAGCCAATTTATGCAAATTGGCTGTAATTGCGCAGCGACAAAGGTATACTTTGCAAACTAGATCTATCTATTATTAACTACGGGAGTAATTACCCCACATGATGCAAGAAATCATGCCATTTATTAGCCGGCATCCAATACTCAGTCTGGCCTGGATCGCTTTGTTGATCATTGTGATTATTTTAACCTTTAAGGGCTTGTTCGCCAAAACAAAAAACATCACCCGTGCCCAAGCGATACAACTGATTAATAAAGAAGAAGCAGTCACTATTGATTTACGTTCCCGTGATGATTTTCGTAAAGGACACATTATTGATTCAATTAACCTGACTCCATCAGAAATTAAAGACAATAATATCGGAGAATTGGAAAAACATAAGCAAAAACCCATTATTGTTGTCTCAACAAATGGCATGGAAGCATCTAAACCTGCTGAACAACTGGTGCAATATGGTTTTGAACGTGTCTTTATTCTAAAAGAAGGAATTACAGGCTGGTCTAGCGAAAATTTACCTCTGGCTCGCGGTAAAAAGTAATTCATCGGACACATCAGCAATTATATTTATAAAATTCAATATCATAAGGACATTTAAAAGGTAATTAACATTATGTCAGAACAAAGTCATGAAGAGATGGTATTCCAGATCCAGCGAATTTACACCAAAGATATTTCATTTGAAACACCAAGTGCCCCTAATATTTTTCAGCAAGAGTGGCAGCCTGAAGTCAAATTAGATCTAGACACCTCGTCTAGTGAATTGGCCGAGCATGTTTATGAAGTTATCTTACGCGTCACTGTTACCGCCACCGTCGCTGATGAAACTGCTTTCCTTTGCGAAGTGCAACAAGCTGGCATATTTTCTATCGATGGTATCGAACAAAGCCAAATGGCTCATTGTTTAGGCGCTTACTGCCCAAATATTTTATTTCCCTACGCGCGCGAATGTATTACCAATTTAGTTAGCCGTGGAACTTTTCCTCAACTAAATTTAGCACCTGTTAATTTTGAGGCCTTGTTTATGAACTATCTACAACAACAGCATACCGCCCAAACTGAAAATTCGGCAAATCATCAGGAAGCTTAATGAACACTGTTTCGATGACAGTTATCGGTGCCGGCTCTTATGGCACCGCATTAGCCATTACACTTGCCCGTAATGGCCACCGCGTTTTACTTTGGGGACATGATCCTCAGCACATTAAAAAATTACAACAAGAGCGCTGCAACCACGCATTTTTACCTGACGTTCCATTGCCAAACAATTTGTTACCTGAAGCTTGCCTGAAGACGGCAATAACCTCGAGTAACAATATATTGATCGTCGTCCCAAGCCATGTTTTTAATCAAGTTTTGCAAAATATCCAACCTTACTTGACGCCACACTCACGCATTATTTGGGCAACAAAAGGATTAGAACAGGGTACTGGACGTCTGTTACAAGACGTTGCCCGCGAAATACTCGGGGGCAAAATTCCACTCGCTGTCCTCTCCGGCCCAACCTTCGCCAAAGAATTAGCTGCCGGCTTACCGACAGCCATTGCGGTAGCCGCCTCTAATGCGGAATTTGGTGAAGAGCTACAGCAACTTTTCCATTGTGGTAAAATTTTTCGCGTCTATAAAAATCCAGATATGATCGGTGTTCAATTAGGAGGGGCGATCAAAAACGTCATTGCGATTGGTGCAGGTATGTCTGATGGTATGGGATATGGCGCCAATGCTCGCACAGCACTGATCACCCGAGGATTAGCTGAAATCAGCCGTTTAGGCATCGCTATGAGTGCCCAACCCTCTACATTTATGGGAATGGCTGGTTTAGGCGATCTGGTTTTAACATGTACCGACAATCAATCGCGTAATCGCCGCTTTGGCATGCTACTCGGCCAAGGCATGCAGATTGAAGAAGCAGAAAAACAGATTGGTCAAGTAGTTGAAGGCTACTTAAATACCAAAGAAGTCCGTGCATTAGCGCAACGCGTTGGCGTAGAAATGCCAATTACCGAGCAAATCTATCAAGTTCTATACGGTAATAAAAATGTACTCGAAGCGGCAAATACATTACTTAGCCGCGCAACTAAAGCTGAAATTAATGATACCGGTGTTTTTTAATTATTAAAATGTCAGAGTGTGAATATGTCGCGACAAGAACTTGAAGAGATTTGGACGACAATTAAACAAGAAGGTAAAACTTTTGCCAATTGTGAGCCAATATTAGCCAGTTTTTTTCATGCAACACTACTTAAACATGACAATCTTGGTGATTCGCTTAGCTATATACTAGCCAATAAATTAGCTACCCCGATTATGCCAGCGATTGCTGTTCGAGAGATCATTCAAGATGCCTATAAAAACGATAAACAAATGATCGCTTATGCAGCGCGTGATCTTAAAGCCATCGTACAACGTGATCCAGCCGTCGACAAATATTCAATCCCTTTATTATATTTAAAAGGCTTTCATGCTTTACAGGCTTATCGTATTGGCCACTGGTTATGGAAGGTAGACCGCAAGACATTAGCAATATATTTGCAAAGCCAAATATCCGTCTCTTTTGCGGTTGATATCCATCCTGCTGCTCGTATTGGTTACGGTATTATGCTTGATCACGCAACCGGTATCGTTATCGGTGAAACAGCGGTAGTGGAAAATGACGTGTCAATCTTGCAATCGGTCACGCTCGGTGGAACTGGCAAAACTGAAGGAGATCGGCATCCTAAAGTTCGTGAGGGGGTGATGATCGGGGCAGGAGCAAAAATTTTAGGCAATATAGAAATTGGCAAGGGCGCCAAAATTGGCGCGGGTTCGGTAGTACTTCATGCTGTGCCCCCGCACACTACTGTGGCGGGAGTACCGGCGCGCAAAGTTGGAAGGCCGAATAGCAAAAAACCTTCGCTGGATATGGATCAAAACTTTAGCAATTCAATCCATGGTTTTGGTGAGGGTATCTAACCAACAATAGTTTGTGCAGAATAAAATTACTCGCGTAACAGCGCACCTGAGTAATCTAACTGGCGCCATGCTTCAAATACCACTACCGCAACGGAATTGGACAAATTCATACTGCGGCTATCTGCTAACATTGGAATACGGATCTTTTGACTGGTTGGCAATCCATCAAGAACATAAGCAGGTAAGCCTCGCGTCTCCGGTCCAAACATTAAATAATCCCCCGGCTGGTATACCACACTACTATGGCTCGGTGTTCCCTTGGTTGTCAAAGCAAATAAGCGGTTACCAGATGGTGTCTTCAAATGCGCTTTAGATAAAGCCACAGCGGTTAGAAAAGCAAAATAATCATGATGGCGCTGAATATTAGCAAACTCATGATAATCTAATCCAGCCCGACGCAGACGTTTGTCGTCCCAGGTAAAACCTAACGGTTCAATTAAATGTAACTGAAAACCCGTATTCGCACACAGACGAATAATATTGCCAGTATTGGGTGGAATTTCCGGTTCAAATAAAACGATGTTTAACATACAGCCCTCAATAATAAGCGCTGTATTCTAACATAGTCATCGCTACTATTAAGTTTTTAACTAAGCAAAAAGTTTTTTATTAATCTAATGATGTTTAAACTCAAACTGAACGGTATTTTCTATCCCTTTTGCCAAGGTTACCGGCGCTTCAAATCCCGTTTCAGCGATAGTATTAGATTTGAATTGCGTACGCGCACAGAATTTCTTCACCCGAATACTACTAACCGGAAAATTTTTACCCATTATTTTAGCAAGCAAGTCAAAACCATAACCTGCCAAAAGACCCAACGAATAAGGAATACGTAGATCAGATTTCTGTTTTTGTAATGCCAGACAAATAATTTCGGTTAATTGATTCATGGTAAAATCAGGTTTATCAACATAATTAAAAATATGACGACCCGCTTTTAATTGAGTAACGAAATATAAAAACGCAGCCACATTTTCCACATACGCCATCGATTTCTGATTATTACCTGAACCAATCATCAAAAAACGCCCGGCAGCAATTTGTCTAAATAAATTATAAACATTACCGCGATTACCCTCACCGAAAACCACTGTCGGTCGAATAGTCACTAATGTCCGTTGGCTATCTTTCGCTTGCCATCCATCATAGACCTGCTCCGCCGCCAACTTCGATTTACCATAATCATTAAATGGCTGAAATTTACCATCTTCGCCAGTTTCTTGTGCAACAAAACCATAAACCGCCACCGAAGAAGTAAAAATAATCTGTTTAATATTTAATTGTTCAGCAACCTGACAAACATTTTTCGCCCCATCCACATTCACGTCATAATAGAGACTGGTAGGATGAACATTATCTTGATGCTGCGCTGCTAGATTAATAATAATGGAAGCGTCTTTTAATGGCTCCAATAGGGTTTCTGCTTTAGTCACATCACCAAATAGCCATTTATCTGGATGCAGCTGACTTTTTTTAATATCAATAATTTTGAAATCAATGTGCTGTGATGCTAATTGATTAGCAAGACGGGTACCGATAAAACCGGAACCACCGAGGATTGTTAGCATGAAAAAACCTTTAAATTAAATAATAAAATCTCAATTGAATTTAATGAGTACTTTTTTTATAAGACTTTGTGATATTTCTTCTTTACAAATAAATAATATCAAAGAATAGGTAATGGCAGAATATATAACACTAGAAAACATAAACAAATAAATATTATCGAAACATTTTCTAACAAATGGTAAAATAAAAATTGGAATTGATGCAAATAAATATATAATAATACTAGAATTTAAGAGTTTAATAACTATCTTTTCTTTAAAATAAATATAAATATAAAGAAATAAGCACATTATAAACAGCAAAATCATAGTGATTAATATGCTTATTTCCGCTGTTTGATAATTTCTAATAAAAAACTTGATAAAAATATTTATTCCACCAAATATAAACAATAATAAAATAATTACTTTCTCTTTATTTAAAGAAAATAGAACTTGACTACCTATAACTTTCAAAAAAACAAAAATCAGAAGATAAAAAGAAAAAATATGCATAATATTGACTGCACCAAAATATTCTACTGAACCAAAAAAATATAAAATTTCTTTTGATAAAAACAAAACACCAAATAAAGATGGAATAACTATCATCATTAATGCTGTATATATTTTTTGTACAAATATAGAAAATGCAACCCTATCTTGATTAGCAAGTATAGATAATCTAGGCAAGGTAACTTGAGTTAAAGTTGATGATAAAACAACAGTAATAAGAATTATTTTTTGAACTAAACTATAATATGCAACTTCCTTATTTGATGCATATATACCCAACATAATCTTATCAAAACTAAAAAAGAAAAAACCAATATCAATAACAAATAAAGTTGCAATTATATTTTTAAAATATTTTTTTATTAACGATAATTTTATTAATCGAAAAGAAAAAAATACTTTTTTTCTATAAATTAAAATATAATATAAAGAAATTAAAGAGTTTGTTGTATCAAATAATACATTTAACCATACATAAATTAGATAATCTTCCTTTGTAGTAACTAAAAAATACATTAAGATCAAAGAAATTGACCTACAAAACATAGTTTTTATAGATATAAATTTATATTCTTCGTAAGCTTCATTAACCCATTCAATATCAAACAATAATAAAAATAATTTAAACATTAAAACAAGAGAAATTAAATAAACTTTATCATCAGATATAAAAAACAATAGAATTATTAAATAAACAAACAAAGAAAACAAAACCGTCATAATATTTACGACAAAAATATTAGAAAAAAGCTGAGACGCTTTTATTTTTTTATTTCTTATTATACCTAATTCTCTAATTGCATAATACGATATTCCTAAAACAGCTAGAAAATTTATATATGAATATATACTTTCTGCGTAATCAACAGCACCAATATTATCAGCTGATATAGTACGATAGACATAGGGAATAATAACAACAGGTAAAGTAAATCTAAACAAATTTAAAACAAGCTTATAAATACCATTAAAAGTTATAGAATGATTCATATTATCTCTATCTTATTTATCAACTTTATCAAATAAATCGCTAAAAAGGCTATTAGTATCTTCTATATCAATTGTTTTTAACCATTATTACACTATAGTAAATTTTTATCATTTTTGTATAAACTAAGTTTAATGACTTTAGATATAAAAATAAATTTACAAACATGTTTATAATTAATTATTATTTAGCAACTAACATATTTATTCAAATTCTCCATAAATTGCTAGATAACAAAATTTATTATTTTCTTAATATCATATAAAATTTAGATAGTAGATAAGAAGGCATTAATCTGAATATTGCTCGCAAAGTAAAAATTGATATAGTAGAAAAATTTTTACCTATTTTAAATTTCAATAAATATTTCAACATAATTATTTCAGATTTTAAATACAAAATACCTTTTCTTCTTTTTATCATTTTTATCCCGGTTCTTGCATCAACTAGAATTTCATTTATATTTTCTAATTTATATCCTTGTGCATAAAGCCTTATCCATAAATAATAATCTTCCATAAATTTGAAATCTTGATAACCACCAACAGCAAGAATATGCTTTTTTCTGAAACAAACTGTCATGTGATTAAATGGGTTACGTTTGTTAATAACAGAACTAATTTCTTTGCCTATTGGTACAAACCGAAAGCCTATAATATTTGTTGGCTCATTATCAAATTCCGCAATATGTGAACCACACATAGTAATATCAAGGTTTTTATTCATATAATTATATTGCTTTTCAAATCTATCAGTATGATTTATATCATCAGAGTCAACCCGCATAACTAAATCATTAGTGCATGCATTTAATCCTCTATTCAAAGCAATACCTAAACCCTGATTTTCTTGAAGAATAACATCTTTAATCGGTAACAACGTTTTCCATTTATTTATAATGTCATATAACTGTTGAGTTAATTTACCATCTTGAACAACAATAATTTCATTTGGTAAAAAAGTTTGCCGATAAATACTGTCTAATGCCAAATCAAAAAATAATGGATTTTCTTTAGAATAAACAGAGATTAAAACAGAAAAATTATATAACATTACAATATTTTCCTCTTTTAAACTTTTGTTTAATTAAATTATACAGCATATAATATATTATAAAAATTGCTAGCGTACCTGTATAATCAATCTTTATAAATCCTTCTGATGAACTAATAAAACCTGTATAACCAATAAAAAATATCACTAATAGCAAATATGAAAACAATAAAGCATAATTATATTTTTTTAATTTAGTTGATTTCATCACTAAATCAGCACTTACCCTTAATATTGAATCAAAAGAATTGACAATAAATAATAAGCCTACAATACTCATTATCATAAAATAATAAATTGGCACTGAATTATGTTCCAATGAAAAAAGATATAATACAGTAAACCAAATAGCCAATAATGCTGTTGGTACTACTAACATTAGAATAAATAATCCTATTGGCGTCATTCCATTAGGGACAAAGGATGCAACAAATTTTCCAATCATCAAACTCCACGAAAACCACCAAAACATATAAAACTGATGGTGTTCATTCATAGGAATAACAAACAAATATATGTTTTTAATATAATCAAAAATACCTAAAGATAATGTAGATAAAAATAATACCGCTGATTTATTAGTAATATTTAAGACAACACCAATAACAACTAAAACAATAAATAAAAAGATAGAAAAATAACTTAGTATTTTTATAAATCTAACTTTCAACGCAGAAAGTGTTGATAAAAATAGCAGTCCCACAGTTATCATGACAATTGTAGTATGCGTAAACAAATCTTGATATTGTTCTACAGAGAAATCAGAGAAATAAAATTTAAAAAAAATCACAAATAAATTTGCTGTAAAAGCATAAGTAAAGCTAAAATAAACTTCATCTTATTATTTTCAAACAATTTTACTTTAACCTCAATATAAGCAAAATAAAATGTCGTTAAAAAATAAAAAATCCATACTGCCCCCCCCCAAAAACCAATTTCTACAGATAATGGATTAATACCTAAATACTCTGGATTTTTATATTTATTAAATTCCATTAAAGGAAACATTATTAATCCTATATCCAAACCTGATGTAAAAAGAATACATGAAAATGCTAATTTGGATACAGGGGTAGCTGAGGAAACTAAAGAGACATTATATTTCGTATTTCTAAATTTTATTAAAACATATACTGTTAAGACTATTATTAATACACATGCTATTTTCAAGTTATTATTCAGAATTGATTCTATCATTTAATCTCTCTAAGTTTTTTCTTATAAAAATTCATTTTTTCTATATACATTTTAACAAGATTTTCTTCATATTTTTCAGGATAATGCTTATACCAATTAATCCATACGATACATTGAAAAATAATAAGTAAAGAGACAAATTTAATATCAAATTCATTTTGATCCAAATCTGAAAAGTCAATAACATCATTAATTACACAAGAAGCAATATCCATTTCAAAAGGAGCCATATCCGCATACTCCCAATCTATAAAAATTATTTCATTTTTGCTTGTTTTAATAATATTTTCTCTGACTAAATCATTATGCGTCCAACACCAACTCCGTATATCTTCATATATTATGTCAAAGAATTTTAGCGTTTCCAAAAGAACAATATTTTTTTTATCTATGTACTTCATTAATGCTGGACAAAATGCTTTAATCTCATTTTTTGCCTGCAATCCAGTTATAAAGTTTTTAGTATCCCTTTTTTTCTGTATAAAATACTCTACAATTTCTTTACTATTAACGTGACCTACAATACCATCAATATATTGATATAATGCAAAAGTTCCGCCCAATATAATACAATCATGCCGTAAAGAAAAAGACTCAGCAGTCGACGATTGTAAATATTTTAGAACACACTTTTTAGCAAGCATCTTAGATGATATTTTCCATGCCATATTTGATATGCCGCCATATAATGGCTCTACAATGAAATCTTCCCCAACTATATCTTTTAGCTTTGAAATACAAGATGTTGTTGACTCTATGGGATCTCGACCAATAAATCGGATTATGGATAAATCCTTACCTCCTTTGTAATAATCAATGGCACCAGCATCATCATCTCCTTGTACATGTAATGTAATACCAAAAAAATCATAAAACTGTTTATTTGTAAATAAAGGTGCTGTTATCACTTCATCGACAAAATCTAATGACTTTATCATCTTAATACGTTGCTCATAAGGAATAACAGGTTTGCGCTTATATGATTGAGTATCTTCATCGGTTGCAACGCCAACAATTAAAATAGCATCTTTTCCTCCTTGAGCTTTTGCTGACTTAAGTGCTCTGACATGGCTTGCATGTAATAGATCAAACACACCTGAAGTATAGATAACATTTTTCATAGATAGATCTTTTAAGAATTAAAAGTTAAATTTATAACAATATTGAACTAGCTTTTTTCTTTATAAAATTAATGTCTTTTAAAAAATGAGGATATTGTTTTTCCAGTTGAGTATTTTTTACGGAGACATTTGGATTAAAATATTTAAATTTATTTTTATGATCAATAATATCTAAATTACAAAAATTACATACTTTCAATACAGTTTTTGAATAATTATAAATAAAATCTTCAAATGATAATCTAAGTACTATAGAGCTATCTTCATGTTCATAGTTTTGGTGCTTTCTTAGCAGCTCAAACCATTTAACATATTGTTCGACACTATCAGTAGGTATCCATTTTTCTTTCCAACACTCTTTATTCAATAAATAGAGATCAACTGGATCACGATCAATAATGATGATTTTTATATCATCAAAATATTTAGAATAATGTAATGTATTATTAGGAGGAACCAACTGATCAAAAACAACATAAGGTAAAGCGTCAAAACTAGTACTATTAACTAATTTTCTAATATATTTTTTAGTTTCAATATAAAAATCTTCGCTTGGATATGCATAGTACATTTTTTTATTAAAAAATTTATTATACAAAATAGCACTACTATCTTTAATTTTTAATACTTTCTTTTGGTAAAAACGTTCTGTATAGTAAAGCAATTTTTCAAATAATGATGCATCTATTATATCTTGATGCCAGTAACCCTCCCATCGACTTTCAGTAAGATTATTTATATATTCAATTGATAATTTTTTAAATACACCATTAAAAAACTTTTCATATGGATATACTTTACTACTACTTAAAAAATTCACATAATTAATAAAATTATTAATATGATAACTTGTAGTCAATCTATTATTATTTTGCACTAAGCCATAATCTAAATCTCTAATTCCTTTGGGATCTTGCAGAAATCTAAACTCAAAATCCCCAAATGAATAAACATTTGAAAATTCTTTTAAAAGATCAGACACAACACTTGAACCAGTTCCCCCATATCCCGTACAGGTAATAATTCTAGGATTTACCATTTATTTATTAACTCCTGATAGAGACCTTATCACATTGAATATGTTATTTACGGAATATTCTATTTCTGCTAATTTTTCTGGTGTAATAATCGCTAACTCTTTTTTTATTTGAGTTGAGGATATACTTTCTGTTCTATCTAAATATATTACCTCACAAATATCATTTAAACTATCAAACTTTCCTGACCAATCATTACCCATACCTAAAATATTTACTTGATTATTTAATATATCATGCCTTTTTTGTTCCCAATTATTTTCAGCAATCACTAAATCAACATATTTACACGATTCAACAATTTCCTTTCGTTCGGCAAACGAAAAAAATGATTTCTTACCTTTTAAGCTATTAAAGTCATCTGTTGAAATAGCTACAATCAAATAATCACCTAAAGACTTTAATCTTTTTAATAAACGAATATGCCCTACGTGAAAAAGATCAAAAGTTCCATATGTAATTACTTTCTTCATAAATCCTCATTAATGAATAATATTTCCTATAAATTGATCTACAAACCAAGATCTATTTAATAAATAAAACAAATATAATAAAGTATAGAATATAAAAAATATCTTTACTAAAGATTTAAATGAATTGGAAATAACATTACTACTTAAAATACACATATATAATATAGGTATCAAATATTGCAACATTATATAATGTCTTATAGCTAATTCTCTGTTAAAAGACATAAAAATTGATAAAGAAAAGATTGATATATATGTTTTTATCAATCTTCTAAAGAAAAAATTATTATCTTTTTTATAAAAATAAAGAAAAATCGCAAGATGAAACATGTACATTAATATATTAAGATAGATTGTAGTTTCTGAACGTCGCACATTGAAGTATATATGCCGTGCAAGCGTTCTTTGAATTATATAATAATTACTAAAATTATTTACAATATAATCGCCAAAGCCTAACAAAAATAAAAATAAAAATAAAAATAAAAATAAAAATAAAAATAAAGATAATAATAAAAATAATAATGCTGTCCTTAAACTAAAAAATCTAAAGAAAATTATGCAAAATATTAAAATTATATTAGCATTATGTATTAATACTGAAGCTAAAAATAATAAAAGTATAATTAAATTTAATCTATTTTTTACTGTATATAGTGCTAAACCTATTAATAAAAAAGAAAAACCAAGTGGTTGCCTAAAGTAATTGATTGTTCCTGTTAACATTGCCTGACTAAACAACACACAAAATATAAATATTATTATTTGAGAGTTAACATTTCTACCAAAAATGAAATAGGCTATAAAAATATTTATTCCGTATATTATAGATAAAATTAATAAATAATTACTTGGATTATCAGTAAATGATCTTATTACATCGGTAAATAGTGTAAATAAAAACTCAAAATTACGATCTCCATTTATAAAATTACTTACATATGCTTCCGTATCAGAACCAATAGAATAGTCACGTAAACCTAAAATGACAACATACATTATCACCATTAAGAATGATAATATATAATCTATTTTTTTATTCTTAAAACTATCGGATAGTATTGCAACAAATAAATATATTATTGCGGATAAAGAAATAAAAACAGGACTATACTCACTTATCATCAGTTAAAATCAAACTCCAATTTTTTGCTATTTTATCGATCATAAACTCCTCAGCTTGAATATAGGCATTTTGTCTTAATTTATTTATTAATTCATCCGAATTAATTAACCTATTGATTTTTATAGCTAAATCATCTATATCTGAAATTTTAACCAATAATCCATCTATCCCATCATTAATTAATCTTTTACCTCCATTCGTCTTTGTCGCAATGACCACACAACCTTGAGATTTAGCTTCAATTATACTCATTGGCATTCCATCAAAAAGTGAGGGTAACACATTAATTGTTGAGTCGATTAGATAAGGTTTAATATCATTTTTCGATTTAATAAATTTAATATTTTTTATATGTAATTCATTAGATAGAGAAATGAATTTATCTTTATCTTTTCCATCACCAACAATTATTAATTGCCAATCTTTATTTTCTATTTTTTTCCAAGCTTTTATTAATATATCTATTCCTTTTTCTTTTGTTATTCTTCCTATATAACTCACAACTTTATTATTAAAAAAACTAGTACGATAAAAAATATCAAATGGGCAAGGATTCTTGATATATACTATTTTTTCATCAATGACTTCTTTGGGAGTTTTATCTGTGTTTTTGTACAAACATATAACCTTATCAAAAACACTAAATATCATATTCACACGATGTTTTGTAGACCATTTTGCCATATAATATTGTTCAAAATCATTATTACCTCCATGGCAAAAATATATAAGCTTAACTGATTTAAATAGCCCTAATTTTCTCCATAAATATATCGGCTCAATATACGCAGATTTATTAACAATCAGATATGCATTTTTTGCTCTGAATAAGATAGGTAAAATCAAAAATATATTTATTGGTAAAAATAATACTTTAAATTTAAATATAAACTTAACAAAATCAAACTTTACTTGTTTAGCTAACTCAAAATAAGATTTTCCTGGCACTACTGATAATATTTCGCATGAATAACCCTTATAAGCAAAATAATTCGCCCAAGTTGTTATGACCCTAACAACACCACCCGCACCTACCATACTTTGTGTTATGAAAATTAATTTCTTATTAGACAAACTCTTTCTCCTTAAGTTTTCTTAATATAAAAGAATAAATTTTTTGAGAGCTGCCTTTAACTGTTTGGTTAAAATATTTGTTTGTGAATTTTCTTTCTTTTAAATAATATGAGTTATCGTTTAATAATTTATATATTTCTCTTATAAATTCTGATTGTTTTTTTGGTTTCGGTCCAGGTGTTATATCATTATATTCAAAATTCAAACCAACATTTTTTTCGTATAAAGTAAGATCATAAGGTAAAAATAAAACGGGCTTTTCCAATATTAAAAAATCAAAATATATACTAGAATAATCAGTAATTAATAAGTAAAAATTAGATAGTACATCCATTATTTCATTACAAATACTGGCAGAAAAATTCCTTATCCAATAAGTTTCCTCTATTTTTACTTGTTGTAAATGATGAGGTCTTATTAAAAGTAATATTTTTTTTTTCGATAAAAAATCTTCTAATTTTTTTAGATTAAAATCAGTAAAAGGAAAAAATTTAGTATCATCACCTTTCCAATCTTGTCCATAAATACCCTTCCTCCATGTTGGAGCATAGAGTATGACCTTTTCATATAAAGGTAATTCTTCAATATAATCACTAATTTTGTTTTTTTTATAGAAAAGAAGATCATTTCTTGGTTGACCTAATGAAATTACGATATCTTCCTTTATTAAAAAACTTTTTGCGTATATTTTTTTTAAGTTATCACTTGTTGATGAAAAAAGAGAATAATTTGAAGAAAACATCTTTAATGTTAACCAGACTCTAAATTTTTCAAGGCCATTATATCCCATGACTCCAATTTTCTTCAAGGGAATACCATGCCATAAATTAATTAAAACTCTTTTTTTATGATTAAATGGTGATTTTAAAGGAAAACCTCCATCTGTTATCCATACTTTTGCTTGTGAAATTATTTTTAAATGTGAAAAACTTTTTGTAGTGATAAATTTATTACCATACTGCTTTATTAATTTTTCTCTTAACAAATCATCATTAATAATATATCTTAATTCAATCTCTTGACTTTTTTTCAATATTATATATTCAAATAATACTTTTGTATTAAATTTGAAACTATTACCGTCAAAAGTAAATATTATTATGTTTTTTTTAGGTTTATAAATTAAAGGTAATAAAAAACACATTATATAATTTATTAATTTCTTAATTCTTCTCATATATTATCAATTTTTTCCAATGATATCTCTATTAAAAATATATTAAATAATAAAACGGAATAAAATTATAAAAATAGAACGCTGAAAATAACTTAATTTAAAAAATAGATTATTTAACTATTAAAAAATTTTATGCAAATTACGAAAAACTTTAACGTTTTAATTTTTTATTTAATTCTTCATAACTAATTAAATTTTTTAATAATTAATTATTTTTGTTGAAAAGTCCATTTAATAAAACATAGCTACCGCACTGAGTTGTCGGTTCCCAGAGCACCATCTTTAGCCTTACCAATCATATATCCTTTTGAATATCAATCCTTTTTTCATCAAAAGTTATATGATTTTGCTATTTCCTAAGCCTTACAGAGTATGCATTAAGCGGTCTTAGGTCTCGATCTACATACTTACCATTTATTTTATCACTTACTGATACGATAAACTTTGATTTACTCATCATTAAAAAATTATTTTTATCATTGCTAATGCTTTCAACAAAACAATTTTTGATAACAAATTAACTGTCTTAAGCTATCTTTGCCCCCTAACATAAGCTTTATGCTAAGAGATTTAATGGGTCATGTTAGATATGTGTTTAGTGTTTACCGCATTGAGTTTACAAACATTACCTCAAACCTGGGCATATCACGGTTTCTTTAACCAATTTAATTATCACTCTATGAATTTTCTGCTGTTTAACAATCAGCTATTTTTATTACTAAATTATAACCCCTAGCACAAAGTTATAGGTAATTAAATTATTCAATATAATCAACTAGGTAATAACATAATTATAAGCCACGGCATATACTCTGCGTAGCTAACTGACTAAGGGCAGGATTTTAATTCATAACTTGATCAAATGCCATTAATGCTAATATGATAAAATAGTTTACATAATGAAATATATTGAAACAAACAAGATAAAAAACGTTAAAAAACATTTAAACAGAATAATACATTAATCATTAATACATTATAAAGATAAAAACATTTTTTTAAGTAATTATGATTTAACGCAAATAAGATAACAAATTAACAATAAAATCAATTTATTATAAAAAGTAATAAAACATAAAGAGAATAAGATAGTTATTTTTTATCTAATCTAACTATAAAAATAAAATAGTTATTATCTTTTTAAACTATCTTTCAACTTTTTTCTTCATTAAACTAATTTAATATCCCCTTTTAGAAGCAAAAATAATGGCTACCAATCAGGATAAGAAATCTGCTCTGCTGCAAAGAAATATAACCTTTAACTCATTAATTATGATAATGTATTACTCAACAAGTTACAAACTCAATACTATTGAAAACATTATTAAATCCTGTAATTTTTCACGTAAAAAATAGTTAACGGCCATGCAACGGTAACCAAAGCCTTAATTGCAACCCACCTAATGGACTGTCCGAAGCTTTTACCCACCCTTTATGGTGAAAAACCGCTGTTTCGACAATCGCTAGCCCTAAACCAGTCCCGCCAGATTGCCTATCTCGCGCTTCATCAGTTCGATAGAATGGACGGAAGATTTTTTCTCGATCTTCTTTTGATACACCAGGACCATCATCATCTACTGTAATCAAAATACCTTGATTTTCTTCTTTAAATGCAACTTCAATACGGTTATGGGAATAACGTAAGGCATTGCGAACAATATTTTCTAATGCGCTACCCAAAGCAGGAGGATTACAATAAATCGTCCAAGCACCAGGCGGAGCGGTAACATTCAGCGTTTTGTTCATTTGTTCGGCTTCAAAAGTGGCATTATCCAAAATATCATTCCAAAGATCGGTAACTTTTATATTTTGTCTCAATATCTCATTCTTATGTTGACTATGTGACAGTACCAACAAATCATTAATCATACCATCAAGACGCAACGTTTCAGTTTCAATCCGTTCTAACTCTTTACTCTCGCCATGCCGGCGACGTAGTAATGCTGTCGCTAATTGTAGGCGTGTTAATGGAGTACGTAACTCATGGGAAATATCAGAAATCATACGCTGTTGTGCACTAACCATTCCTTCTAACGCACTAATCATCTGATTAAAGCTGTTTCCTACCGCCAAAAACTCCTGGGGTCCAGATTCCAATTCAGGGTGTTGACGTAAATTGCCATTAGCAACATCATCAGCTGCCATTTTCAATTTTCTGGCCGGTTTTGCCAAACTCCACGCTAACCATAACAACAAGGGAGCACTAATCAACATCGTGGCAACTAGTAACAAAAATGGTCTATCAAAAAGTAAACTTATAAAATCAGACTGGGGACTACTTGCAGGTCGAACCAAATAAAGTTGATAATGATCTTCCCCATCACGAATTGAAAATGGCCCTAACATCTCGATCCGACCATATTTTTTCTTTTTCGGATGATCTGCATTATCTGATTGCCCAATAAAATTACGAACCACCTGCATTTCATTAGGCATAGCGCCAATAACCCGTCCTTCACTGGTCACCATAATAAGATGCTGACCTGGAGGAGCCCACTTTTGAATGGCGTTAGAGAGCCGGCGCCACCACATAAGATCATTAATCGGGTCGCCAGCTAATTCAGCTTCTATATGCTGTTCTAACATAATACCTTGGCGGTATTCACTCTCCAGCAGCGGTGTGATTTGCCTTGAATCAAGCTTAGGTACCATCAACACCAACATCAATACTAAAGCCAGCGTAAACCAAAAAATGGCAAATATCCTGGCTGTTAAACTATTTATCATGTCGCTGAAACCATCAAATAGCCTCGTCCACGCAAAGTTTTAAACCAAGGCAAACCATCGGTTCTTTCAGGTAATTTACGCCGCAAATTTGAGATATGCATATCAATAGCACGATCGAACGGTGTTAAACGTTTCCCTAAAACTTCTTGGCTAAGATGTTCTCGGGAAACAACTTGACCAAGATGTTGTGCTAATAAATAAAGTAAAGTGAACTCTGTTCCAGTAAGATCAAGAACCTTTCCATTAAAACTGGCCTCTTGCCGTCCTGGATTTAGCTGTAAACCATCTACCTGACAGATTGACGAATTAAGATTATCCTGACTTTGCTCGCTCCAATTTGAACGCCTTAGTAAGGCTCGTATACGTGCAACTAATTCACGATCATTAAATGGTTTAGGTAAATAATCATCGGCTCCTAATTCCAAACCAAGAACACGATCCAAATCTCTACCGCGAGCGGTTAACATAATCACCGGAATTTGATATTGTCTACGTATCTCTTTTAATGTATCAATACCATTTTTCTTATGCATCATGATATCAAGTAACAGTAGATCAATTGTTGAATCGAGAAGCGTTAATGCTTGTTCGCCATCATAGGCGATAATTACACTAAAGCCCTCCATTTCAAGTAATTCTTTTAACAGCGAAGTCAGTTCGCGGTCATCATCAACAAGTAAGATTTTATGCATTAGTCATATCCTCCAAGAGCAAAATACGACAAGAATCGCCGCGATGCCATGACTTTACGTTCTTTTACACGCTCTGACGCTAGTTTTCAACCACACGGATATAGTTAGTATAATATTAACATTTTTATCCAAAGAGGGCGGGAGTAAATTATTAATGCGTCACTGGGCAATGATAACTTTTACATCATCGCTATTTATTGTTGGCTCAACATCGGCTTTAGCCGAAACAGCAGATGTTAATTTAGCAGCAACACAATCCGCCAAACAAATACAGGCTGTAAAACATGATAGCCCTATTTCTAAGCGGAACATAACAAGAGACCGGCTATGTAATCCTTATGATATATTTGTTCCTTTAATAAAAGGTATTACATTAAGCGAAAGACAACGCCAGCAAATGCGTGACCTGATGGCTTCACAGCGGCAACAAAGCTTTAAAAAGAATGTTTCACGTGAAGAACGAGAAACTTTACATGATTTAATGACAGCAGATATTTTTGATGAAGTCGCTTTTCGTGCAACAGCAGAAAAACTGTCACAAGAGATTGTTGAACAACAAATTGAGATGGCTCGTATTTATCACCAATTTTATAAATTATTGACACACGATCAAAAAATGATACTGGAGAAACAACATCAAAAACAGCTATCACGATCAAAGTATTGAATATTTCGTAACAAACTTAGCGATAAGTAGCAAGTAATCATTGAAGTTTTTCCTTGCCATAGACACCATCCCTGTCTTTGTTGCCCTCTATTATAGAGGGCTTTTTTCTATGTTAAATATGTATTAATTATTAAATAGTTAAAATACTATAACTATCTAAAAAATAAAGTGTAGTTATAGTAATCTAACAAAATAATTTACTATTTTTTATCCTAAGATAATTAATATATAACTCGGCATGTATTTCGGCATAATAGTTTTTTATTGTTACATAACTTAAAAATAGGTTCTATCCACTAAATCATTAACTTTGTATAAAATAGGTCTAACAATTCTTAATTTCTTCAAGTTCCTAAATAAATTCTATTTCTATAGCAATATGTTTAATTAATTTTCAGCTAAAAAATTTAACAATAAAGAAAATATTTAAATTTATAATACCATCTAGATAAACCACAGACTAAATTAGCAACATTTTGATTATTTTTTAACTGTTAAAATAATAAAATATCTTATTAAATTTGGGTTCGGTTTCTCACGCCAATAATTAGCTATTTAACAATCTACTTAAAAAAATATAATAAATTGTTTATAATCGTTATTTTTCCATTATAATTAAAAATAAATTATTGAAGATTTTGTTTATAAGAGAAAAATGACATTCTTAAAACTATTCCAGTTTCTGCTATTGTAAAGGATATGTATGAAAAAGATAGAAGTAGTTGTACTTGATGATCATTCTATAATTTTATCTGGTATAGAAAAAGAACTGGAATCAACTCATGTTTCAGTATTAAATAGTTACACAAATTCTCATGACTTAAAAAAACATTTAGCCGCCAATGTACCTGATATAATAATCATGGATTATGCATTATCACCTCAAGATCTAGATGGACTTACCTTGATAAAGGATCTTCATAAAAGATATAACAAATTAAAAATATTAGTAATATCTGCCTATTCAGATCTTGCCATAATAGGACAAATTTTCAGATGTGGAGCAAAAGGTTTTATAAGTAAAAAAAATGCTAACAAACAACAGCTAATAAATGCAATAAATGCGATATATAAAGAAAAATATTATTTTAATCAGGTTTTTGACAGTTTAAAAAAACTTGAGTTTTACTATAAAAGTATCATTGATAATTCACCAAATTCTATATTATCAAATGTCTCTATTTCTGATTTATCTAAAAAAGAGCTAGAAGTTATTCGCTGTTTTCTCGATGGTTTAAGTGTTTCAATGATTGCCCAAAAATATAATCGCAGTATAAAAACAATAAGTGGACAAAAACAAACCGCGCTTAGAAAATTAGGTTTAACCGCCGATCATCAATTATTTATTATAAAAGACGAAATATTAAAAAATGAAAAAATTTAAATTAATTAGCCTAATTTTTAATTTAATTTTACCGACGACTACATTAGCGACAGAATTTAATCAAATTGAACGGGATTGGTTAAAGCATAATTCTGTCATTTATTATACTATCGTTCCTAATAATCGAATAGAGTATATTCATAATAATGTTCATCATGGAATATCTCGCGAATATCTAAATGAAATAGAAAAAAAAACCGGATTAAAATTTATCTATCGTGATCAAAAGGAAAAAAATATAAAAATTATTGCTAATTTTATTAGTAAAACGTCTCATGATAAAAAATGGTTACAAAGTTATCCCTATATCTTCACTTCAGCAGTGATTGTTACAAGACCAGATGCACCATCTATGTTTACACCTCATCAACTTGATGGGAAGAAAGTTGTGGTAAAAAGAAATAGTCCTTATGAAGCTTTTTTAAAGG
Organism: Arsenophonus nasoniae; assembly: GCF_004768525.1. Lineage (NCBI taxonomy): Bacteria > Pseudomonadati > Pseudomonadota > Gammaproteobacteria > Enterobacterales > Morganellaceae > Arsenophonus > Arsenophonus nasoniae. Next base: position 752,789 of record NZ_CP038613.1, on the reverse strand, counting down.
AACACTACCCCCAAATAATATTAATTCCAGAAGAAGATGCAATTTCAAGCTTAAATCGGCTATGTGATACCTGTGATGCATATGCCGTTATAGGTCCAAATCTTATATTTTGGCCTTTAGTTCATAAATATTATGCCAATCATTTAAATTTTTCTGGTGTAATTCCTGAATTAAACGCCAATATCACTATGGCTATTGCATCCGATATGCCAATATTAAAATCTATTATTGATAAATCGCTAAATAGTATCTCTGCAAAACGAAGTGATGAAATATATAAAAAATGGATTGATGAATTAGATATCACCGCACCACCATTTAATATGATATTAAAATATTATTATCTAGAAATAATTACCACTATTTTAATATTTTTATTCCTATTAACATTACTTTTCTATATCAGAAAAGCGCAAATATCAGCTCAAAATAATGAATTATCAAAATCACTTTTTATCTCTATGATGAGTCATGAAATTCGTACACCATTAAATGCAATCATAGCCTCACTAGAAATATTAAAATTGAAATTAAAAAATAAGGATTTGGAGAAGTTTACAACTATCTCAATTAATTCATCCGTAGCTTTGCTATCATTTCTTAATAATGTATTAGATGCTTCTAAATTAGAAGCAAAAGAACTAAAATTAAACAACAAAACAATTGATATCAATAAGTTACTTATTGAAATAAAAAATAAATTTACTCCTTTATCTGAATCAAAAAAAATAGATTTAATTTATAAATCTTTTATTCCGGAAAAAACGTATATCAATATTGATTGTGACAAATTACGTCAAATATTACGAAACATCATATCCAATGCAATAAAATTCACAGAAGAAGGCTACATTTTATATACCGCTAACTATAAAAAAAATAAATTATTTTTATTAATAAAAGACTCTGGCATAGGAATTGATGACAAAAAACAAAAAAAACTCTTTCAACCATGGTTTCAAGTTACAAATAAAGAATTAAATTATAATCAAACGGGTAGTGGTCTTGGATTATTCATCTGTAAACAATTTTCTAAGATTATGAAGGCTGATTTTTCAATTAAAAGTATAAAAAATATCGGTACAGAAATAAAAATTGCTATTCCAGCTGATAAATCTAATGAAATAATAAACATTAACAAAGATGAAGAAATAAGTATCGAAAAAATCAGTACACTAAATAAATTATCGATTCTTATTATTGATGATAATATATATAATATTGATGTTATCACTAAGCAATTAGATATTTTAAACTGTGATTGGGAATATGTATTAAATGGCAATGATGCAATAGAAAAATTCAAACAAGAAAATTATTATGATTTAGTACTATTAGATAGTTTTCTACCTGACATGACGGGATATGAAGTATGTAATACAATAAGAAATCTAGAAAAAATACAAAATCGGGTTACTACACCAATAATTTCCATCTCTGCGAATACCAGCAATCAACATATTGAACAATTCATTAATCATGGTGGCAATAATATTTTATCAAAACCGATAACATTAAAAGATTTAGCCACATGTTTAACTAAATGGAGTTATCTTAATTCCAATATAGAAGATCTAGCTGAAAACATTCATACTAAAAATAGCGATGAACTATTTTATAGAATATTAACCTTAGATTTTAAAAATTTAAGTTTAGCTAGCACTATGAATGATACCAATAATATTAACTACTATTTACATCGAATGAAAGGAGCCGCTTTACAAAATAATAGTTATACCATAGCCAATTTAATAACCTCGATTGAAAATTTAATTAAAAAAAATAGCATTGATATAAAAAACAATGAGGTTATAAAATCTTTACTGTTCCAATTAGAAACTTTAATTGTTGAAAAAAATGATCATAATTAATCATGATTATCTCTGACTAAAAAACGACATATTCCATTTTTCTACTTTCTTATTTTTGAGAGTACTCTTGTTTAAATCTCATCAAGTTAACTTTATATTACCGCTAAGTAATTTTTATGTGACAAAAATTACTCAACATAATAAAAAAATATAAGCCATATAATAATGGTTAATTAGCGCATACTTGATTGTGACTGATCATTATTTACAGGCTTTATTCTGATTAATTTAGAAAGGTTAGTCAGTTGTTTTTTAATATATTCTGATATCAATTTAACTGGAGAAATTATTGTATGAAAAAGTGTCTTGTTTTATTTTTAATAACGGGATTGCCTGCCACCATGGCAAATGCAGCAAACCAGACAGGATTGTATGTCACCGGTAAAGTCGGTGGTTCTGTTGTACAATCAACAAAATCTACAGGATCAATTTCTGCAATTTCTGCTGCAGAAAAGAGGAATATGAGTGGAAAATTAGATGATATTACTTCTGGTGCCTTTGGAGGCGGAATTGCATTAGGTTATAACTTTAAGCCTATGTTTCAATTGCCGGTCAGAGTGGAATTAGATTTTACAGCCAGAAGTAATCTGAAAAAAAATGGTTCAAATGGTGCAGAAATTGCAGGTCAGCCCTTAGATATAGAAATGAAAGATAAAATTCAAATCAATACTTTAATGGTAAATGCAATGTATGATTTTGAGAATAGTAGCCAATTTACACCTTATGTTTTAGCAGGCATGGGGGTTGCGCAAAATAATCGAACTACGGATATTAGTGCTGATTATCAAAATAAGAACGCTAAATTATTGTCGGGTAAAAAAGTTAATTATAATTTTGCCTGGAGTATTGGTGCAGGTGTAAAATATGATATTAATAGTAATCTGGCTTTAGATCTTAGCTACCGTTATATCAATGCCGGAAAAGCAAAAACCAATGGTGAAACAAATCTTGGTCCAATAAATATAAAAGGCAATCTGGAGTCCAGATTACATAGCCATGACATCATGTTAGGAATGACATATCTATTCTAATTTAATTTATTTTTTAAATTAGTAATTTTTTAACCTAATTTAAAATATATAATATTTTTTGCTAATTTTTATCTGGATAATCAGATAATTTATTTTCTGATTTCCAAATATTTTCCCATATTTATTTTGTTAGCCGATTTATTATAATTAAAATAAACCCAATATTAATTGGAGCATTTCATGAAAAGACGCCAAGAGATAGCTTGTTTATTAGGTAGAAAAATTAAAAAAATCAGAAAATATAATGGAATGACAGGAAAAGAATTATCGGTTAACCTTGGCATATCACAACAACAATTATCACGCTACGAAAATGGTATTAGGCTGTGTCCCTTAATTGCTTGAGCTATAGTATCCATCTGTTTCTACGATACTTTGAATTATGGCTCGCTACGATCTTTCTGATGAAGCATGGGCAATCATTGAGCCCTTGTTGCCAACCGTTTTGACATCTTCGCGGGTCGGTCGGCCGTGGGCAGAACATCGCAAAATCGTCAACGGCATGTTCTGGATACTGTGTTCAGGCGCCCCATGGCGTGATTTACCTGAACGTTACGGCCCATGGAAAACCGTTTATAACCGTTTCAACAGATGGTCAAAGGATGGAACTATTAACATTATTTTCAATAAGTTGCTTTCATTTCTTGATGCTCATGAACTGGTTGACTGGTCAGCCATTGCGCTGGATGGCAGTAATATTCGTGCTCTCAAATGTGCGGCTGGTGCTCAAAAAAACATCCCGATATTACCGACGATAACAGCTTGGGTCGCTCACGAGGTGGTTATGGCACCAAAATCCACATGGCGACTGACGGAAGCGGCATCCCGCTAAACATCGTACTGAGTGCTGGGCAGGCTCACGAAAGCCTGTTCGCGCTACGACTCCTGGACGGCATTGGCGTGCAACGCCAGAACGGCAGCATGAAGCGTCGTGGTCATACGGTACTGGCTGACAAAGCCTACTCTGGGAATGCGCTACGTAACGAGTTGAAAAGAAAAGGGATGAAAACGGTTATTCCCCGAAAATCAAATGAAAAACTGGCTTCAGATGGACGCTCGCAACTTGATCGTGATGCTTATCGCCATCGCAACGTTGTGGAAAGGTGTTTTGGCCGTTTAAAGGAATATCGCCGGATCGCTACACGTTATGAAAAAACGGCAAGAAACTATCTAGCAATGGTGAAACTGGGCTGCATTCGCTTGTTTTACCGCCGATTACGCAATTAAGGGACACAGCCTAGCTTGATTACCCTTGATAAAATCTATATTTTTTGTGATATTTTTGATATAACGATTAGCCAATTTTTAGACCCTTGTAATGAGCAAAAAAGTTTAAGCCATCATCATTTCTTGAACTCTTTTTATTAATTAATAATAAAAAACTATAAGCCTCCATTTATAGTGATAAATAAAAATTTTTTTTCTAATTAAATGCTAAAAAATAAAATTAAAAAAGATTATTTATAACATAATAATAAAATTTTACGATTAATTAAAAATTAACTTTTGCCTGCAATAATAAATTTATTAATCTGATAATATTATTATTTATTTTTAATTAAATATGCAAAATAACATGCCAATGCTAAACTAGAATATTTGATAATCTGATAAAATCCCTATATCATCGTCATCATTAAGGTTTTTGAACTTTAGTGTCACAATATAAAAACACCGCATAAAAAGTTCAGAAACTAACTGCAAAATCACCTAATATCTAGAAAACAAATCCAATTACAACGATAACTGTAAGGCTTGGATTAATACTAATTGTAATAGGTTTTCTAAAATCGGCGCCAATAATAGCCGTAATGACCTTATTTCCCAGGGGAGCTGTAATTTTTAATGCGTTTTTATCGTAACATCATAAGATTAATTATAATTAATCTACTTACTGTGTCGACGACGGCCAACACCAATATTTTGCCCGCACGACAAAATATTGATCGCGGGCTTGAAAAGTTGGGTGGAGCAAACCGTTTTGATGAAACTAAAACTATCGACTGGGGATTATTGCCAGGCCCTTTTTATACACCAGAAATGAGCGTCGGCGTTGGTGTAGCATTAGTTGGTTTATATCGTATTGATAAAAATGATAAAATTAGTCAACCTTCATCATTGGGTGTAAGTGGATTTGCATCAGCGACTGGCGCTTTCGGACTAAATTTTAATAATTATAATTTTTTATCTGCAGAACAATGGCGTTTATTTATTTCCGGTACTGTAAATAATATTCCCACCTACTATTGGGGAAAAGGTTATTCTGCCGGTAAAAATGACCACAACAAAGTGGAATATAAATCTCAAGAATTTGCTATCAGACCGAGAGTACTTTATCGCATAATCGATAACACTTATATAGGGTTAGGTTGGGATTTTTCATCACTCAATGCTAGTGATTTAGATGAACGTGGAAAAAATTATTTTACCAAATCAGTAGGTGGTCGCTCTATACGTAGTTCTGGAATTAGTGCCCACTTCAATTATGATTCACGTGATTTCTTACCTAACGCTCGACATGGTCAAGCCCTTGAAGTTATATATAGCTATTTTTCTCCAGAACTGGCTAGCGACAATCGCTTTCAAAGCACACAGTTGCAATATTCTGCCTATTATACACTATCTGAAAATAGTGTCTTAGCCGTTGATAATTATGCCCGTTTTACCTCAGGTACAGTTCCTTGGGATCATCTCTCTTTATTAGGTAATGCAAATCAGATGAGAGGTTATTATGAAGGGCGTTATCGTGATAATAATGTTTTTACTACCCAGTTAGAGTATCGTCGCAAGTTAGATTGGCGCCATGGTATCGTTGGTTGGATTGGGGCAGGCACACTTAGTGACTCACCATCAAAACTAGGCGCTAATCAATGGTTACCCACTGTTGGTATAGGCTATCGATTCGAATTTAAACCTAGAATGAATATTCGATTAGATTTTGGTATGGGTCGCAATAGCACTGGCTTTTATTTCCAAGTAGGTGAAGCATTTTGATTAACAAAAATTTGTTATTTATTGTAGTAATAAGATAATTATTAAGTGGAAATGGAAATCAACAATATTAATGGAATTAATTTCCAAATCTCGCAATTGCCAGATCAATTTGCACTAACATAATAACCAATTTTTCAATTAAACATAGAATAATTCGATAGATCTATACAAAATTTAAGAAAATATTTTTGCCTAACTATGTTCTGAACCCTATTGTATGGTACAAATTTTATTCGCTATGTAGACAGAAAAGATTTTTATTTTCTCTTCCGTCGACAATATTTTTAACCAATTACTTTTTAATACAATCTTTTATTTGCTGTAAGCGTTATCAAGATCGACATCAAGGCGACACAATATATCAGTAAATAAATTCGGTCGACAAAAAGATAAAACTGTACGAAAAAATAAGATGTCATGTCGCTGACTATATAAGAAATTTCTGTTCTATCTTTTGATAAAAGAGACGTTTATAATTAATACTACATTGAAAATCATATAAATATATTAATTGTTAACATAAATAGACTAATTTAATTATTTTCTATTATTAAAAATGAAATAACATAATATTGCTAAAATCTCCATCATTTAATTAAGAATTTGTTCATAAATTAATCTTCCCAGCTCTTCATATCCTAAATTATTAAAATGAAGGTGGTCAATATAAATATTATCGTAAAGTTTAGGCGATAGTCTCATTAAAAAATTCATATCATAGTAAGGTATGTTTTCTTTTTGACAACCCGCTTCAAGCTGTGAAGAATACTTTTTATGTAAATCTAAGGCACATAAATGATCAAATAATTGCCAAAACTTATTTGCACAAGCCTTTACTGCATAAAACATCGCTTCTTCCTCTTTATGAAACTGCTCTTTGCTCCATAGAGATAGTGGCTGAAGGATATAATACACTTTAGCATCATGCTTTTTGGCTAACTGTTTTATCTGAACTGCTGATTCAACCGTCATTTTAACTGCACGATTGATACGCTCTTTAATATCTACATAGGTATCAGTATATACCTTTTCCATTGGGTTTTGAGCAAGATCATCAAGCCAATTATTTAATCTATCAGCAAGCTTCGGGATAAACTTTTTTGCAGCGCTATTACTGCATTGGGCACTAGAATTTATTCCATACATTAAATCTTGATTATATTTATTCATATAATGAACTAATTCGTAAGAATAATAATATTTACCATATTCTGAGGTAAAATCGTCGGGAAGGCCCTCAAAAGTTAATGTGCTAAGACCACTTAAGATAATAATATTTTTTATTTTTTTAAACCGATGCTGATTCAGCATAAAAAGAATTGCTTCTTGCACACAATTATATCCACTACCACCAAAATTAAGCCATATTTCTCCTGTCAACTTAGAAAGTCTCGAAGAAATTGTATATGCATCCGAAGTAGCTCCGGTTCCCATTGCAGTCGAACCGCCAATAACAATGTTAACTAATTCATCGGTTGGAAAATTAGTTGGTGAAACCCAGCCAGAAAATGATTTACTTATTCGGAAGCCCATTTCATCGGTATTAATCACGGCTGATCGATAATTCTTTTGGTGAAAAAACATAGTGTAAGGAAGCCAGCGAACGCTTAAGGACATAAATTCATCATATTCACGCAGTTGTGGTGTAAGTTCATAACATCTTTTCACAGCTTCCTGATGGGTCATTTGTTTATATTTCATTATTTACCCCCCTAAAATTTTATGAAAACATGTAATTTAATATTTTCTAACAATCAATTATCCCAAACTAAATAATTTTTAGAACATTCACCTTATACACCTACAAATGCTATATTAAATTCCATTCTTGAAATAAATACCGACTTCATGACTATTAATAAAAATTAATATAATAAAAAATTACACGTTCTAAGTGACATGCAATCTTTAACTTTTATTTACACCGCGAAGTCACAATACTATAAAAACATTTCCTAACGGGATAAAATGAATTTAATTCCTGAAACGATGAAATAACCATTGCGGCATTCGAAATCTACTTAGCAAAAAGATTTATGTCAACAAAAATTTAACATTAATGCCGTTTTAGCTAATTATAAATTAGATTAAAGTTATAAAATTTATGTCGTCAATAGTTTTTAAATACAGCTGATGATAGAATATAAATATATGATAAATAAAAAATTAATATTAAAATAAATTAGATGCTAAATTTTATAGTAATTTTTTCTTTACATTTAAACATCACCATAGGTGATAACAAATAAGCAACAAAAATTCCACTACATAAAACAATTCCAAAACTACTAATGGTTAAGCTATTACTAAAAATTAGTACACTTAAAGTAAAAATTGTTGTCATCATAGCTAAAGTAATCGTAAATAAAGCACTAAGTGGTTCATTTTTTGCATTACTCAGAAAAAATGTATAATTAACACCAATACCCAGCACTAAAACCAAAGCTAATAGTGAAAAAATATTTAGGCAATGTCCAGTAAACGCAAGCATGGCAAGGCTACTAACTAACGACAATATTGAAGGTAATAAACTAATCACCCCATGACATAGACCCAATTTAGCTATCATACAAGCAGCAATCACGCCAAGTGCCGCAAATAATAACCCCGTAATAATCATACGATATAGGGTAAATATTTCATTAAAAACCGCTTTACTATCGATCCATTCTACACCTGGAAGTGCTTCAGCCAAGGCTGAAAGCGCAGCACTATTGTTAACACCATCTACCGGAATTAAAATACCATTTCTACCATCCGCCAAAGTTGTCCATATCAAACGCCAACTTTCATTGACTGAATTTTCAGCATATTGCTCAATTTGACTTAGCATTAAAGCCATTTTTAATTTTTCTAAAACATTTCCTGTACGATGATTGGCTTGGTCTTCTGTTATCGTAAGATTGCGAACAAAGGCCGTATCGCTATATTGATTTTGTTCTGAATCAAATGGAATAAGATGATAATTTGTCAACCAACCACGTTTTTTCGCTATATTAAGTTTCATAATAAAAGCTTTAAGACGCTTGAATGTTTCTTTAGAATTATCACCATAGATCATAAACCATTTTTGATCACTCTTGTTACTGGTTAAACTAATAATAGTTTCCTGAGATAAAATCACTGAAGGCAACACTTGAAGCGAAGAGACATCGTCATTAATTTTAAACATTGCCAATCCAAGTAATGACACGACACCAACAAAAAGTGGTAACCCAATACGTAACATTTTGTATCTTTGCCAAGCTCTAAACCAGAGCAATATAAAAGTTTTAGCGGGTACTGCTCTTACTGGTATACCACGACATAACCATGGAAACCAAAAAACAACCGTTAAATATGAGCCAATAAAACCTACTGTAGCGAAAAATATCATTTGGCAAATTTCAGGAAAAGGCGTAAACATCATAATAATATAAGCAGTTACAGTAGTAATAAGTACTAATAATAATGTCGCTTGTATTTTTCTAAGACTTTGCCAAGGATCTGCTTGATGGCCATAAACCATACGTTCTGTGAGATAGTAAAGAGAATAGTCAACCGATAGCCCTATGATGCTTATATTCATTACTAAAGTAATTAAATATAATTCACCAAAAACGAATAATGTAGTAATACTTGCAACTAACGCACCAATACCAATTGATAAAAAACAAAGTAATAATGAACGAAATGAACGAAAAACAACCAAAATTAGTGAACCCATTGCCAATACGGCAATAATGCCAAAGGTAAAAATATCCTCTTTTATCTGCTGGCTCTTATAATCACTATATAGCATCGTACCACGTGATAAAACTTGTGCCTGTGGATAATCAGCCGTAAATTGTTTCGCTTTGGTTTCTAAATTTGTTACTAGTTGATCGATGCTATGCATATTAAAAGACGAATCTATCAGTTCTCCATAAATCAGATACCAATATTGCCCTTGATAATCTTGTATTATAATCCAGCCATTTTGTAGACATAGCTGACTGGTATTTTGTGCTAATTTTTGCCACGTATTAGGCATTAGTATTAGAGGATCAATAAGAGAATTTTTGTGATTATCAGATAAAACGTCATAAATTTGAGAAAATATCCACTGAGCATGAGCATTATTATGATTTTGTAATACTGGTTCTCTAGGAAGTTGTTCATCTTTACGGCAATGAGAAAGAATGCTTCCTTCTAGTTGTTTTTGTCGTTGAGTATCAATCGGGCCTTTAACAAAACTAATACCAGGTTCTAAACGCAACAATGCTAACCAATGTTCTGCAACCGATGAATCTGGCTGCTTTCCCGGACTTATTAACCATAGTAATTGTCGCTCGTCCGGCTGTATAAAATCATTATTAAGAGAGGGAGATGAATGGTTTAAATTTTTTTGCGGTAACCACGTTAGAATATTGTCACTAAATCGTACATTAGGTAACAATGCCAATAATGCGATTAATAGCAAACAAATTAAGAGCCAGATAACTGCTCCCCAGTGCAAAAATTTAATCGGCAGAACGGGGGTCTTCATCGTTAATCAGTGTAAAAAGCATCCATTGATATTGCCCACCAGCATAATTAACCGGATAATTTTGCTCATCATTTAATAAAAAAGCATCTAGACAAAATAGATTTTCAAAATAATTAATCTGAATAACATTATTTAATAATTTATTTATCAAGAGAAAATATAATAGAAGTTTACGTTTAAATATTGATAAACAAGTTTTCATTACGATGAGAAAACTGTAAAAAACTCTCACAAAATCACTCCCTGACACTAAAATAAAAATTTTCTTGCTATGATTTTTTAACGCTATTTTAATTTACAGCGTAAATCTACTTGCTTTAATTGAATAAAAAACGAGCAATCATATAACGACTCCATTCTAAAGAAATAAGTAAAATTGAAAAATTACCCTATCAAAAATCTATTAATAGTGTAAAGAAATATCCACTCCATAAATGAATAGTTGGTTGTTTATGCTGAAAATAATTATATTTTTAACATATAAAAATAAAAACATTATTCACTAATATTATAATAAAATATTTTTATAATAAACTGGCTAAAAAAGAGGTTACCATTTACTAAGCAATAGCAAAAAAGAACTGGCATATCTTTTGTGCTTGTTAAAAAATTTGTCGTTTATATTCATTAATTACTTAATCGCTATTAGGTGCTCCATTAAACAATGACTCTTTAGTTATCTTTCTTGATTAAAAATGACGATTGAGTTTTATAAAGAGCAGAATAATCAATAATAAACATTAATTATTTAATATATTTATATTTCTTCTAAACCACACAATAAATTTTCATAGTTATGTTTTAATTGCTATTTGTTCAATAACAATCAAAATTTTCTTTGCTGTATACGCGTATAAATCATCTTCTTTCTGCACATTAAACTAAGGCTGTTGCCACAAATTAAAAACATAGCGCGTCACGTATTCTTTGTGCTAGATTTTGACTTATAAGTAACGAACTTGTGGATATTATGTTTACTATCATCAAAAAGCTATTGAGAAAAAAACTCATCATCGTAGCGATTAGCCTAACTATCGTAACGCCCTTATCAACCTTTGCTAAAGAACCGAAAAACTTCATTTATACCAGTTCAGATGATTTCGAATCGGTAGCAGCCATTTTAGAACGTAGCGATATTCACGGCATACAGATTGTTTACAATTGGCGTTTGCTCGAACCAGAAAGAGACAAATACGATTTCTCAAAGATTGAAATGGATCTGTCACGCCTTAAGAAAACTAGAAAAAAATTATTTATCCAGATTCAAGATCGATTTTTCGAACCGAATGCCCGATACGTTCCTGATTATCTATTAAATGATCCAATTTATAACGGTGGAGTGTCACCACAGTTTGATAATCCAGGAGAGGGAGGCATTGTTGGCTCTGGTTGGGTAGCACAGCAATGGGAACCTGCGGTACGTCATCGTTATCAAGCGCTATTAGCTGCACTTGCTAAGCGTTTTGATGGCCAGGTATATGGAGTGAACTTACCTGAAACTGCCATTGATTTGGATGAGAAAGCCCCCCCTAAAGGATTTTCCTGTGATAATTACTTCGCCAGTGAAATAGAAAATCTCGCCTTTGCACGAAAGGTGTTTACCAAATCATATGTAGTGCAATATGTTAATTTCTGGCCATGCGAATGGAACAATGATAAAAATTATATGAGTCGATTATTCGAGTTCGCTAGTACTCATAACATTGGCCTCGGTGGTCCTGATATTGTCCCCAACCGTAAGGCGCAAATGAAAAACTCATATCCCTTCTTCAATCAATACAAAAATAAATTAGCCCTTGTTGCCATGGCAGTGCAGGAGCCAACCTTAACCTACATAAATAAAAAGACGGGTAAGCCATTCAGCAAGGCCGAGTTTGTACAATTTGCTGAAAATTACCTTGGAGCCGATATCATTTTTTGGAGTACAAAATCACCGTGGCTGACTAAAAATAAGTAAAAGTAACCACAAAGCATACGTTTTTTAATCAACAAATCGCTCAAGAAAAAATAGGTTTGAGCGATATACCCATCACAAATTAATAAGCTGAAAAATGATTTTAAAAGCAAAAGGCGTTAAACCAAATCTAGTCTGACAAAGGGATGTGAACAACGGAAAATGATTCAATATGCGATAACTAATATATCTTTCCCTCACAAGGCATTTTAAATAATGTCACTAATTTTTCTTATCCGTGGCGGAAAATATGACTTTACCAATACGAGCAATAGCTTCATTACTTTGGGCTAGGGTAGCTTTTGTTTGTGTAATGTAGATAGCGATGATTAATGGCTGACGGTTTTCTGGCCAAACAAGACTGATAATCGATCTGGAGCCATAATCTCCAGACCCCGTTTTATCGACAATTTTCCACTGTGTTGGCAGAACAGAACGTAATAACGCATTCGCGACTTTGTCATCTTCCATCCACTGCCTTAATTGCTGACGCGATGAAGGCTGCAACACATCACCAAGCACCAATTTTTGTAATGTTTGGCTAATAGCCACTGGCGTTGTAGTATCACGCATATCACCCGGTATAGCACTATTTAATTCAGGTTCGAAGCGATCAAGCCGGGTAATCGAATCACCTATGGTACGTAAGAAACGGGTAAAACTCGCCGGGCCACCTATTTTTTCCGCAATGAGATTAGCCGCCGTATTATCACTGTAACTAATTGCTGCACTGCATAATTGTTGCCAGTTCATCGATAAAGGAGAGGTAAATTTTTCAGTCACAGGAGAGTAAGTAACCAGTTGTTCTTTCTGAAACTGGACACTTTCCGTCAATACGATTTTTCCATTATCCACCTGGTGTAACAACCTACCACATAACAACGCTTTAAAAGTGCTGTTTAGAGGGAATCTTTCATTACCTCGATAACTTATAGTGACATTATCAGTCGTATCAATGATAGCAACACCAATACGAGAATTTAGTTTTTTTTTCTTCTTGCTTAACAATGTTAGCCAACTGAGTGTCATTAATTGTATATGCAGTGGCGTTACTACAGACGGCAATAATAAACAAGATCAACCCAACAGATTTCATTCGATGTTTGAAAAACATAGTATCATCCTATCCTGGTAATTATCTAAAAACTCAAACAAAAACTCACTATTATTATTGATAACATATTACAAAGATTAATTGGTTTATGGATTTATATTGAATAAAATTATTAACGCAAATTTTTATTCCACATTTATGATTATATTTATAGGCACTGTTACATACAGGGTGATAGATTTGCTAAAGTAACTTTTAATCTTCAATTACTTTATTGTTATTCAATTTAAATATAATAAAGTCCCATAAACGCCACCAAATAAATTTTAGTGATATTATCTTGATCAATTGCTTTTCCCGCTTAATCAGGTTCTTCTCTCTATCAATACCGCCTAAAAATTTCTTCTACTTACGCCTAGCGATAAGCGTTATTATGTCCAGATATAACAAGAGATATTTCAGGCAAAGAAAGTAATAACCTGATTGTGACGCAAGACATAATAGCCCGTTATCTGGCTACCTTTTGTACGATACTCGGTCAGTGATTGGGTCAATTCAAGTGTAATTCGTTGATGTAAAATCTCTATTTTACAAACTCTGGCTGCTTCAAAACCAAACAAATATCTGACTTCAGGGTAAAGTGCCTTGAATAAACTTTCTTTGGCGGAAAACGTAATTAATAATGCGATTTCATAATCAATACCACTATCTACCAGCAGAGCTTGTTCATCCAAAGAAGAAAAAAGATTTGCAGTCTCTCTTATTGTTATCGAAGAGAATGTCTCGATATCGACGCCTGGTATCAGGCCTGCTTCCTGTGACGTCACTAACGCGATAGCATATCCATCGGTATGAGAAAGACTACCACACCATCCTGATGGCCAAACTGGTGCACGATCCTGCCCAATACCCGGTGGGTTATTACATCCTTCATTTTGTAGCAGTATTTTAGCTGCATATCGTACTGCAACATATTCCGCGCGACGTTTAACCACCGCCGAACTCAATGATTGAGGAAAAGGAATAGCAAAATAAGCAAACAATTCGTCCTGATAACAGCGAATATCAAAATTGATCAAACAGTAACGTAAGCAAGGTAAATGGATAGCCATCCCAACCTCAAAATAGCGAATAAAAGGCATAGCTGAGCCGGTTGTGATTGAAGTGAACATTTAACTAACCATCGCTAATAACTAACAAAATAAAACACGATAAAACAATTAATTAGGCCAATATCAATCACAGCTTAAAAGTAATTCATTTTTCATATCTCGCGAAAATTTAATCTTGCTCCACCGTTTCTCTTCGGGTCAACTTGCGTAATGTTGCTCTCGTTACGCTTTTTTTTAAAAACAATCGCCTTTCTTTTCTCTGTACGATTTATGAGCCTGCACCTAGCACACACTCTTTGCCACAAAGGTCAAAACTCTTTACATAACCAATCAATGTTGTCAGATTTGTTTTGCACTTTCCCTTCAACATTAATTGGTTTTGCAAGCAAGGCTTATCCCTCGCAAGTTAGGTTAACGCCTGCTCGAGCGTAGGCGAATACGTAGTCACGGCACTATCGTTGATGACATTGGCAATAATTCGATTTAGTTGACTGAATAGTTGTTTCCCGTTGTTGCTGTTCAAAATTGAGTAGTGGTTACCTTCAATACAAATACACTCGGCGGTTTTAAGTTGCTGACGCCAGAATTGCATCGCCTGTTGACTCTGACTAGCATAAATCAGATAGGTAACTACTCGCGGCGGGTAACTCGGAATGAAACTACGCAGGCAAGTGAGGTTACGCCTGAAAGCTTGTAGTAGATTGCCGACATAATTTTGCGTAAAGGGTGATAGATCTAATTCATCACTATCCTCCCCCATCATCAAAAGTTTTACTTGTGGCAGAGTAATGTCTTGCAGTTTGTAATTCAGTTCTTTAGCAAACCCATGCAGTTGTGAGTCATCTGTTGGTGGCGTTTGCCATGCATTGGCAGCAGGCGGATCTAACATGACTAAAACCGGTTTTTTGCTCTGCAGTTCCGACATAGCAGCCATCTGATAGGCTAGCAGTGCACCAAATGACCATCCCATAATAATCAGAGGACAGTTGTCTTTCAGCTGAGGCAATACTTGGTGGCAATAAACAGCAGCTCGTTCAATAAGCGTGTCTTCGGTAAGTATCTGTCCACCTAACATAGGATCTTGGATCTGAATAACGCCGATCCGACTATCCAGCATCTTCAACATTTCCCGATAAGCTAATAGATCTCCGCCAATCGGGTGAAGTAAAACGATCTGAGCCAGTTCTACCTTATTGACCTGCTGTGCTGGTTTGGCCATATCCTCAATAAAACGGTAAAGTGCCTCAGGTGTATCCAGCTGCATAAATTCAGCCAGCGTCAATGGGCGAGGCGATTTGTTATTCAACTCATCCAGTAGTTCTAGCGCCTGAATGCTGTCACCCCCCATACTCTCCCAGGAAGTGTCATTGTTACTCTCAGCAAGACCAAGATGTTCTGCGTACAGTTTTCTAATCAATGGTAATGAAAATTTATCAGTGGTATCAGGGCTGGCGACCACAGATGGACGGGATGGTATATGTTGTTGATAAAACCAGCGGGATTCGGCAAAACCCGTTGTGCAGACTAACTGCTGGATCTGCGGTGAACTCATGACTTGATAGAGCATTTCAGCCCCCTCACGACGAGTGATACCGATACTTAAATGCAGCAGATTATCATGGCGACGCAGTCCAGCCGGAAGTTGATGAATGGACATACCACCATCCTGCCAAATATCCCAGTTGATTGTTCGGTAGCAACAATTTTGCTGGCTTGCAGCTTTAGCTGCTACCCACGCATCCAAATATCCGTTAGCACAAGCATAACTGAGCTGCCCAACACCACCATGAATAGCTGACATAGAGGAGGAGCAGATAATCCAACGCGGCTCCAGTGTCTGGAGGATCTCCAGCGCTGCACAGCTACGAATTTTTTCCTCAACAACAGAGAAATCGTCAACACACTGGTGACGGGCAATAAGCGCGCCCGCTGGCACGCCAGCACAGTGTAAAATCCCCTGTATATGGTTATAACGCGCTTGCAACAAGTTGGTTAGTGATTGCACTTCGGTTATGTTGGTAATATCACAACTCAGCGATTCGTATTCACACTGACCGGCTAAATGCAAACTGATCGGGTCTTTATTTACACGGCGTGAAACAAGAACAAATTGGCTATGTGGTGCAATGGCGGCAATTGCCTGCACTAAAGCCTGGCCGATGCCACCGCTGCCACCGAGTACAACATAAGTGCCTGATGGCAACAGCATGGGTAACTGATGTAGTGGTTGCTCTACCAGCGGTTGATAGCTGAGCTTTAACCATTGCTTGCTGCGCCATGCATGTACGATGCCCTGCTGACTCAGACCATATCCGATAACGACAGTAGGGCTATTAGCACAGCAATCAAAAAGTGCACAATGTATCTGTGGGTGTTCCTGCATAATAACATTCAGTGCACTGGTTAACATCGCCTGTTCAGGTAGAACAACTTCCCCCGCTGCCGTACTTAATGCATTGACGGTAAGTAGATTCAATTCTAGCGTGCGATTCGGCAGGCACTGGCTAGCTACCTGTATGACATGAGTTAGATTTAACAACAGCTCAACAGCGCTTTCGCCAACAGAGGAAATCCACAGAATTTGTACATTTCCTGAGGTGTTTGCTGCCTGCTTTAATAGTTGGTCGGGTTTTTCTTCTGGTGATAATACCAGCACCTGTCGTGCCGTCAGCTTTACATTATTGGGCAATATGCCAATCACCAGGCAGAGATCAGCGACCGCCATCTGAGGTTGAGCTACTACTTGCCAGCAAGGCGTGTAACGCCACTGTTTAGTGGCTAGCTTTGCTGGAACCTCCGCAGGAAGTAACATAAAAGGTGCAAAGGCAAAGTTGGTGATAGAAAACTGCCAGCTTGCAGGATGATTATTGACCCGGTTGACTGGCCAGCTACTTTCTTCGTCCAGCAACCAACCACGGCACTGCTGAGCCTGAGCAGGGGATAGCTGCTGGCTATTTTGCAGTCTATCAATTCGCCGTAATATCTGCTGATTGTTTTGTCCCTGTGTTAACCAACTTTCCATTTCTGCCTGCGCTTTAGCCAAATCGTTCCATATACCGAGATGGCGTATTCGCTGCGGTTTATGCAGTGATAAACGTGCGCAAAGGGTAGATAAATCCAGCGAAGAGGTACGCATGACATTCAACACTTGAACGATAAGCTGTTGTAACGCCTGTGGCGTAGCGGCAGATAAGGGTGCCAGACAGAGCCCTTCTTGCTTAACTGAATGCGAACAGCGCTCTTCTTGGCGCGGCTCACGCAAGATAAGATGCGCGTTAGTTCCCCCCATGCCAAAACTACTGACGCCAGCATAGCGTAGCGCATCACTTTTCCACAAGCGACTGGTGGCACTGGTAGTAAACGGTGTTTTATCTATTTCTAGCAATGGATTAGCCCGCTGAAAGCCTACATTAGCAGGCAGTACCTGATGATAGAGTGCTAAAGCGGCACGAATCAACCCTAAGATACCAGCTGCTGGACCGGCATGACCGAGTTGACTTTTTACTGACGAGATATGGCAGAAACCTGTTTTACGAGTTGTCGATGAGAATGCTCGGCTAAGCGCGGCAATTTCGATCGGATCACCCAGCGGTGTTGCTGTGCCGTGAGCTTCAACATAACCAATTCGATCGGCAGTTATTCCGGCACGGGTTAATGCCGAACTAATCACTTTTGCCTGGCCAACAACAGAAGGCGCGGTATATCCCGCTTTATCCTGCCCATCATTGTTAATTGCACTACCACTGATAACGGCATAAATGCGATCATTGTCACGCCGAGCTGCTGCCAATGGTTTAAGGATCACGACGCCACACGCATTGGTCGCCAGCGTGCCATCCGCATTGTCACTGAACGGATTAGTACTACCTTGTCTAGAGAAGATGTGGCCTGGCGCCCATTTATACCCCTGTACGGCATCCGGATCGATATTCACCCCAGCCACTATCATCATTTCAGCATCACCCATGCTTAATGCATTGCATGCCTGATGCACTGCGACCAGAGAGCTTGAACAGCCAGTTTGAACCGTTAGCGCCGGGCCACGTAAACCAAGATAATAAGCCACTTTTGTCGCCACAAAATCCTTCTGATAAGATAAACCTAAGAAAAAAGGATCGCTATTGCGACTTTCAGTGCAATTTCGCCGCGCTAACCAGCGCTGGTAAAATGCATCGCCAGTGCTGGCCACTATGCCAACCGACGCCAGATCTTCCCTACTACTATAGCCAGCATTTTCTAACGCCTGTACTTGTAGTGGTCTAATAAAACTGTAGAGATTTATAGCTTATAATTAAGCAAAATCTTATAGGTATAAATATGACCCGAAAAGTAAAAGTAACCTTTAGCGGAAAGCAAAAACTGGAATATGCAAAACTCATGGTTGAAGGTGGATATAGCAATATCCAAGTTGAAAAAATATCCGGTGCGGGTAAATCTGCCGTATCACGATGGAAGCAACAATATCTTGCCGAGTTAAATGGGAATACGCCTGTAAAATCAAAAGCGTTAACACCCGAGCAACAGCGCATACAAGAATTAGAAGTTCAACTTAAGCGTGCTCAGAGGGATAATGACATATTAAAAAAAGCCGCGGCTTACTTCATCCTCGACAATCAAAACTCAAAATCGTGAAGCAACTGAAAATCATGTACCCCAATTTTACGGTCACTGAGTTATGCCATCTTTTTGAAGTAAGCAGCAGTAGTTTTTTATTATGAAACGAAAATACCGACAGTTGAAAATGAAAGACTGTGTGGCGAAATCAAACGTATTTTTTATACATCGGGTCAAATTTATGGCAAAAGACGTATTCAAGCCGAGTTAAAGGGTTTAGGGCACCAAATTGGCACTTATAAAATATCGAACATCATGAAATTAAATCAATTAGTTGCAATTAGACCAACGAAAAAGCACTACTATCACTCATCGGGTAACGAACATCGATATGCCCCTAATTTGCTTAAACGACAATTTTCCCCTGAACAGCATAATCACTATTATGTCGGGGATATCACGTATATTAGACATCACTATGGGTGGAGCTATTTAGCCTGTGTGTTGGATTTAGCCACCAAAGAAATTATTGGTTATGCCTTATCAACAAAACCGGATTCGAAATTAGTGAAAGAAGCCTTAGATAACGCAATTGAACGGCAATTACCGGATACGACAAGTTTGATGTTCCATTCAGATCAAGGTTGCCAATATTCATCGGAGGAGTTTAGGGCGCACCTCTTTGAACGGAAAATAACTCAAAGCATGAGTCGGCGAGGTAATTGCCTCGATAATGCCGTGATGGAAAGATTTTTTAGGAGTTTAAAGACAGAAAGACTTAACCGTTTATCGTTTATGAATCATCAATCTGTTGTCTGTGAAGTTGAAAATTATATTCAGTTTTACAATTATTATCGACGCCATTCAACGATTGGTTATTTAACGCCACATCAAAAATATCATGAACTAAAAAATGCCGCTTAGATCTTCTACAGAATTTGTTGACCATTACACTCGGCGGATAAGGATGTAATGAAGCGGGCTGTCCGTCTTTACCCCATGTGATAAGCGCATAGGCATTACCATTGAGTAAGCAATGGCGCATTAGGGTTCGTTTAAACTGGAAAGGTGTTTGACAATCATTTGGTTTTTCATTGAGCAAATAATCTACCACGTGGTTACTTAGCCATTCCCGTGATTCCATACCCTTATCATTGTGTACCCGATATAAAAAACAGGGCATCGTCGCCACCGCTTCACTAATCACCGTAACGGCATTGATAACAGCGGGTAAGCCTTCTGCGGTGATCGGTGAGACATATTCGCCTGACCGACTGTTAGGAATGCCAGCCAGCGAAAGGAACTCATCAATACTAAAGCTGCGTTCTTCTGCCTTTTTATGTCTGAATGGCCACATCATTCCACCTCGGATAATTGGAGCCACCGATGGTGTAAATGCGTGGGTTTGGGGTGATAGGCATTGAGTGAACGTTTGGCAATTTCGACACCACTTTCAGGGTAAGCGGGTAAACTGGTGATCGTAATTTCGAGCAATTCAGCCTCAATCACCGTTCTAAGATAAGGTTTTACGCCAATTTCCCAATGGTCTTTTATCGTTCTAAACGCAAAGCTCATCCCCGATATATCCCCCCGTTCAACCAGTGTCAGAACATCTCGGCCTAATTGCGTATCTGGTGGTGTAAGTTCGAACCGTAACCCCGTTTCATCCTCAGCCAGTTTTAACGTACCCGACGCGGTACGCCCTAACAGATTGGTCACATCATGTTCATACAAACATCGTGTATCTGTTCCTTTTCCTAGACTGTTTTTAAACGCATACGGGGCGAAGGTTTCAATAAATTCACCCCACAACAGTTGTGAGCGGCTATTCCACTTAACTGCATATCCTGTTAGCCTTTTTTCATCAGCAGACAGGCTTGCCGTGCGTATTTCAAAATCGGTTGATTTCATGGATAAATGACCAGAGGGATTAGACTCCGGCTCCTTTCGCCTTGACCTCAAGCACTTTAATTGCATTGGAATCGACTAATCCACCGCCGAGATATTTATCAGTATGGATCTTGATAAAGCCAGGCTCAGTAATATTGTCAGGCCGTGTACGAGTGCCTGTCTGATGGTCAACAATGGTGTAACCGCGTTTGAAGTCACCCAGCGCTATCACATCATCATCCATAAACTCAAGGTAATGAACCGATAAACCTAACAGACTATCAGGGTCACCCACTTGTAACCGTTCACGCCAGATATAATCACCATTACCATTTTTCAATTTTTGTACTTTGGCAGCGGTGTTTGAGTTCATTACCCATACGGCATTTTTGCGATATTTGTTCTTTAGCGTGAATTTCAGGTCAATCAGACTATCAGCTTCCAGTTTGGTCACTTCCTGCTTTTGCAATGTGCCAAAGCTGCGGTCTTTATCGGCTTTCGTATCACGGGGATAGGCTAAAAAGCCTTTTGCTTTCTTTGTACCGTTACCACTGACTAAATCGGTTTCTTCGGTATCAACAAAGGTGTCAGCGATTTCACGGGTTAACCAGCCTAAAATATCGACATCACTAAAATCTAAGATTTCCTGAGTGGTTTTAGGATAAGCATAGACAGGGAATAATTTGATACTCACTTCTTCCAGTTTAGGGGTTGCGGTTTCGGTGCGCGCTTTGCCTTCCTCACCGTGATTGATCACCGCCCCACCAACAGAAACCAGTTGCTTATATTCGTTGCTGTGAGTGGTCTTGAGGGTACAGATTTTACGCATGACGGACTCATCACTAAGACGTTGCATAATCTGTTTATTTAGTTCAGGAATAACAGTATAGCCACCATCAGCCGGAACCCCAGTCGAAAGTCCGCGCGTTTCCCCTGTCAAAACATAATGCCTTAATGCAGCATTTCCCTGTTCTTTTTGTACAGGCTTTGCCGCTAATGTTCTTTCTTCATCAGCAAGCGCTTCATAACGGGCAATTTCAGTATTGAGGGTTTCCGACTGATGACGCAACGCATCAAAGTTTTTAGCTTCATCTTCGGTCAGTGTTCGTTTTTCTGTTTCTGCTAACGTCAGCATTGATCGCATTTGTGCCGTTAAATCGGCTTTTTGCTGACGTAATTCAAGTAATCTTTTCAAGGTTGGCTCCTGCATGCAGTGATTGTCTTAACTGAACATGCAGAAAAAAAGCGACTAAGGGAAGGTGATATAAACCTTAACCGCTTTTAGTAACCATGAATATTTCAAAATACACCTGCATGAATCAGGAACCTCAATTTAACATGATGAAAAATAACAGGAAATAACCTCACGGGTAGACAAGACAAATGTGGAAATAAGTGGACAAATAATTTACATAACTTTACATATTTTATTTATTAAACATCATCAGCCAAAAGTTTGACCGATGTTCCACTCACTTTGTCATTATTCCAAGTCACTGTTGTCATGACATCGAAATAACCCGCTAACCCTTTGATTTACTGCAAGGGGTCAAATTGACCCCCTGCTAATATATTACCTACCAAGGAAAAGAAATATTTTTCGGGGATCCTTGTTCTTTTCAGAAAATTAAATTTTATTTATAACTATATCGATTAAAGAAAAAATAGGGGGGGTGTGTAAAAGTTTATGGTTTAACTGTTCATACTGTTCATATTTAAAATTATATCATATAAAACAATAGATTAACCCATGAACACTTCATGAACAGTTATGAACACTTATGAACACTCGGTATAAATTTTTCCTCTTTTCATGAACACTTATGAACACTTCATGAATAGTTTTACTTCAAGTGTTCATGCTTTAATTAATTGATATATAATGTGTTTTTAGCATACATGAACAGTATGAACACTTTTTGCTAAAACTTTTCACACATACCCTTTTCTATTTTAGTAAACATAATCTTTATTTATGTATTAAGAATAAAAAAACCAGCCTTTTACTGGCTGGCAATATTTGTTTAATATTGTTGTGTATTCTATGCTATGGGTACACTTGGCAGCCAATCTTTAGCTTCCTCTTCATCTAATTCAAGATTGGTTCTATACCCATACATTGTTCTTTCTCTAATATACTTTTTTCCCATTTCTTTTAACGCCCCATTAATTGAGCGCCCAAAGTTGGTTAAACTCAATGCGTTTTTATTTCCATTCCCTTGCATATAAGCCATGTAAGCATGATATAAATACTTTCTTGGCACTTGAGGGAAGATATTAGCATTTCCCATCAACATACTGTAATGGTCAACAAATTCTGTAGAAGATCTAAGCGGCATTTTTTAGTTCATGATATTTTTGATGTGGCGTTAAATAACCAATCGTTGAATGGCGTCGATAATAATTGTAAAACTGAATATAATTTTCAACTTCACAGACAACAGATTGATGATTCATAAACGATAAACGGTTAAGTCTTTCTGTCTTTAAACTCCTAAAAAATCTTTCCATCACGGCATTATCGAGGCAATTACCTCGCCGACTCATGCTTTGAGTTATTTTCCGTTCAAAGAGGTGCGCCCTAAACTCCTCCGATGAATATTGGCAACCTTGATCTGAATGGAACATCAAACTTGTCGTATCCGGTAATTGCCGTTCAATTGCGTTATCTAAGGCTTCTTTCACTAATTTCGAATCCGGTTTTGTTGATAAGGCATAACCAATAATTTCTTTGGTGGCTAAATCCAACACACAGGCTAAATAGCTCCACCCATAGTGATGTCTAATATACGTGATATCCCCGACATAATAGTGATTATGCTGTTCAGGGGAAAATTGTCGTTTAAGCAAATTAGGGGCATATCGATGTTCGTTACCCAATGAGTGATAGTAGTGCTTTTTCGTTGGTCTAATTGCAACTAATTGATTTAATTTCATGATGTTCGATATTTTATAAGTGCCAATTTGGTGCCCTAAACCCTTTAACTCGGCTTGAATACGTCTTTTGCCATAAATTTGACCCGATGTATAAAAAATACGTTTGATTTCGCCACACAGTCTTTCATTTTCAACTGTCGGTATTTTCGTTTCATAATAAAAACTACTGCTGCTTACTTCAAAAAGATGGCATAACTCAGTGACCGTAAAATTGGAGTACATGATTTTCAGTTGCTTCACGATTTTGAGTTTTGATTGTCGAGGATGAAGTAAGCCGCGGCTTTTTTTAATATGTCATTATCCCTCTGAGCACGCTTAAGTTGAACTTCTAATTCTTGTATGCGCTGTTGCTCGGGTGTTAACGCTTTTGATTTTACAGGCGTATTCCCATTTAACTCGGCAAGATATTGTTGCTTCCATCGTGATACGGCAGATTTACCCGCACCGGATTGTAATGGTCAACAAATTCTGTAGAAGATCTAAGCGGCATTTTTTAGTTCATGATATTTTTGATGTGGCGTTAAATAACCAATCGTTGAATGGCGTCGATAATAATTGTAAAACTGAATATAATTTTCAACTTCACAGACAACAGATTGATGATTCATAAACGATAAACGATAAACGGTTAAGTCTTTCTGTCTTTAAACTCCTAAAAAATCTTTCCATCACGGCATTATCGAGGCAATTACCTCGCCGACTCATGCTTTGAGTTATTTTCCGTTCAAAGAGGTGCGCCCTAAACTCCTCCGATGAATATTGGCAACCTTGATCTGAATGGAACATCAAACTTGTCGTATCCGGTAATTGCCGTTCAATTGCGTTATCTAAGGCTTCTTTCACTAATTTCGAATCCGGTTTTGTTGATAAGGCATAACCAATAATTTCTTTGGTGGCTAAATCCAACACACAGGCTAAATAGCTCCACCCATAGTGATGTCTAATATACGTGATATCCCCGACATAATAGTGATTATGCTGTTCAGGGGAAAATTGTCGTTTAAGCAAATTAGGGGCATATCGATGTTCGTTACCCGATGAGTGATAGTAGTGCTTTTTCGTTGGTCTAATTGCAACTAATTGATTTAATTTCATGATGTTCGATATTTTATAAGTGCCAATTTGGTGCCCTAAACCCTTTAACTCGGCTTGAATACGTCTTTTGCCATAAATTTGACCCGATGTATAAAAAATACGTTTGATTTCGCCACACAGTCTTTCATTTTCAACTGTCGGTATTTTCGTTTCATAATAAAAACTACTGCTGCTTACTTCAAAAAGATGGCATAACTCAGTGACCGTAAAATTGGGGTACATGATTTTCAGTTGCTTCACGATTTTGAGTTTTGATTGTCGAGGATGAAGTAAGCCGCGGCTTTTTTTAATATGTCATTATCCCTCTGAGCACGCTTAAGTTGAACTTCTAATTCTTGTATGCGCTGTTGCTCGGGTGTTAACGCTTTTGATTTTACAGGCGTATTCCCATTTAACTCGGCAAGATATTGTTGCTTCCATCGTGATACGGCAGATTTACCCGCACCGGATATTTTTTCAACTTGGATATTGCTATATCCACCTTCAACCATGAGTTTTGCATATTCCAGTTTTTGCTTTCCGCTAAAGGTTACTTTTACTTTTCGGGTCATATTTATACCTATAAGATTTTGCTTAATTATAAGCTATAAATCTCTACAGTTTTATTAGACCACTACAGATATTTTTTCAACTTGGATATTGCTATATCCACCTTCAACCATGAGTTTTGCATATTCCAGTTTTTGCTTTCCGCTAAAGGTTACTTTTACTTTTCGGGTCATATTTATACCTATAAGATTTTGCTTAATTATAAGCTATAAATCTCTACAGTTTTATTAGACCACTACAATACCGCTTGCCGCTTCCATTGCAATAAGATAAGCACAGAAATCGATGAGAGGATCACTCTCCCGTTTAACCTCGGTTGCTTCGCCTGAGTCTCTTTGTTCAAGTAATAACTGATAGGCTTTCTCTGGTTGTGTAAATTCAAGCAATAAGTCTCGAATAATAACAGGGATCTCCGCTTCTATTTTCTCTGTCAGTTTTTTATCTTTATCTTTGTCAGGAACTGATTCATTAAAATGAAATATGACTCGCCTCCTGGCTATGCCGTTATGACGCTCTGTAAATTGCATGGGACGATTGCCTGTTATAATCACGACAGACTTCATCACCATTGAGAACTGTTTCTCGTATTTTGGGTCAATTCCAACATCATCACCACCTGTAATGGCTTTTAATCCTTCACCATCACCGCTATATTTTCGTTGATCAGGAAGTAATATCAGCTTTTTGCCAACAAATTGCGCTCTTCCTCTTGCATCATCAAGAGATTTAAGTTCTCCACTCGAAGTGTTGTGTTTTCCTGTCAGAAATTCAGCAATATGCATAAAGACACTTTTACCGCTTCCGCCTACGCCTGTTACTTCAATAAACAGTTGCCAGTCATAACGATTAGCCAGCACCATATATAAACCGGCTTTTATCCGTCTGGCTTTATCAGCATTACCGCCTGATACATGATTTAACCATTTTGTATAATTGGGGGCATTTGCTTCTAATGTCTCACCTTCTACCGCTTCGGTGTAGGTGATCCCATTTTCATGTAATAGCCAATCATCAGGATTATGGGGACTAAACTTATGGTTTTTTGTATTTAACACACCGTTAGCAAATCCAATAACATCAAGATCTCTTTCTCTTATCGGTTCAGCAATGACTTTTAATACATCAATCACGCCATTAATTCTTCTCATACTAAAATGAGTGTTATTTTCAGTGAAGAAATTAGCCATTTCACGAGATAATTCACTATCTTTTATCGGCTGCCATATTATCCCATTGTAGTTATATATCGTTGATGATTCCATATTTACAGCAAGCCTACCATAACGAGAAATTAACAATTTAGCTAACTGATTGGGTGCTAATTGTGCGATATCTGTATCCGTATCAATACTCAGTTTCTTATCACAATTAACTAAAATTTTATTCGTTTTCATATTATTTTCGCTTAATTTGTACACCCCCTCTATAAACGCCTGTTTTGTTGCCTCAATCCCATGTTTTTGACGGTAATCATCCCAATCAGCCTTCTCCTTGGTTGGCGGTAATGTCACCCAACCATTAACCACTTTTGCGGTTTTCTCCGCTTTAATCTTGCCAATATTGGCTTCATCGGGCTTAACATCATTATCCGCCGCAATAATGATTTTTGATTGGGGGTAATGCTTCCTGACCCATGTAGCAACAGGTAATAAATTACCTTCATCAAGCGCTGCCAGTACTACCCCTTCATGTAACTGGCTCACGGTTAAAGCGGTTGCATATCCTTCGGCAATTAACACCGTATCGGGCGTTCCAGTGAAATCAACGACGGGAATATAGCCCCCTTTTGTCACCGATCATGCAAAACTGATCCACTAACGATCATCTAAAACTGATCCACTTGGTATTATTCGCACATTTTTGTACGGATAATTTATGTTAACCAAGGAGATATTTGTGGATATTCATGTTCGCTTTGCACAAGGACAAAGCCTTCGAAAAATTGCCAGTGAGTTGGGTATATCCCGTAACACCGTAAAACATCATTTACAACAACAGACAATGCCAACTTATGCTAAAAGAAGTCAACAACCGACTAAATTATCCCCCTTTAAACCTTATTTGCTTCAGCGAATTGAACTGGCTAAACCTGATTGGATCCCTGCAACAGTCTTATTTGATGAGGTAGTTGAAAACGGCTATCAAGGTGGTATTGCTCAATTACGCCGATTTGTTTGTCAATTTAAACCAAGCATTGTTCCCGAAGTAGTCGTCCGTTTTGAAACACAGCCAGGTCAACAAATGCAAATCGACTTCACCAGCATCCGGCGAGGTAAAAAATCGCTGAAAGCGTTTGTTGCAACGCTAGGCTATTCGCGTGCGAGTTATGTAAAGTTCTTTGATAATGAACGAGCAGAATCGTGGCAGCAAGGTTTAAGAGAAGCTTTCGACTACTTTGGTGGTGTACCACAGGAAGTATTGTGTGATAACGCAAAATCCCTCATCATCGAACGGGATGCTTATGCAGAAGGTGATCATAAATTACATGTCGAAATGCTTCAAATGTCGAAAGATTACGGGTTTAAATTGAAGGCTTGCAAGCCCTACAGGGCAAAAACGAAAGGGAAAGTAGAGCGCTTTAACCACTATTAAAAAACAGCTTTATCGTGCCATTAAACACCGACCTTCGTGCTCATAATCTTGAACTGGATATTGAAATAGCTAATGCAAAAGTGGGTCCATGGTTACAACGCGTTGCCCATCAGCGAATTCATGGAACAACGTTAGAGAAGCCAGCAGATAGATTAGCTAAGGAAGTTAAGTCTCTTCTACCCTTACCAGCAAGGGTTTGCCAATCTATCCCACAGACTAATACGCTTAATATCCCTATCGTACCGCCCCTTGAATCTGTCAGTTTGCAACACTCAATCAGCGTATACGAAGCATTACTGGGAGGTGAACATGTTATTGCATGAACAAATTGAACACCTGTGTGAGTCATTGAAATTAAATTCTATTCCGACTCATTGGTCATCACTTGCCGAAAAATGCATTGCCCAAGACAAAAGCTACGGAGAGTTTTTACTGTCCCTGTTAAAATGTGAGCAACAACAACGAGATGAACGAACTCGTAATCTTTTGAGTCGGATGGCAGGATTCCCAGCACATAAAGAACTTAATACGTTCGATTTTAAGTTTGCAACGGGGATCCCCAAACAACACATACAGGAATTAAGCGCATTAACGTTTATTGAACGTAATGAAAATGTCGTGTTGCTTGGCCCAAGCGGTGTAGGCAAAACGCATTTAGCTATTGGGTTAGGATTAAAAGCAGTACAGGCCAAGAAGAAAACCCGCTTTACCACGGCAGCTGAACTGATGTTGCAACTCTCAACTGCCAAACGACAAAATAAGCTCAAACAATATCTATCACGTTCGGTGATGGCCCCGAAGTTGTTGATTATCGATGAGATTGGATACCTGCCGTTTGGGCGAGAAGAAGCAAACCTGTTTTTCAATGTGATTGCCAAGCGTTATGAGCATGGCAGTGTCATATTGACGAGTAACCTATCATTTGGGCAATGGCCAAGTGCTTTTGCTGATGACGCAACATTAACTGCCGCTATGCTTGATCGTTTACTTCATCATTCGCATGTACTGCAATTAAGCGGTGAAAGCTACCGATTGAAAGATAAGCGGCGCTCAGGAGCAATAACTGAGTAAAACAGTGGATCAATTTTGATTGATCGGATTTAGATAAAAAGTGGATCAGTTTTCGGTGATCGTTGACACCCTTTTTTTCTTGTGCCTGAGATAAAACGCTTTTCGCCATTAGGCTTAATAATCTGCGCACCTAACAACTCATCACCCTGTTTTACAGGTAATATCATTGAGCCATCTTTCAATAGCTTGATTGAACAGGTATGACCTTTGCGTATTAAGTACTGAGATTGACCTGATGTGGCTTCTTCTAATAACTTTTTGGCCTTCTCTACAGCGGTAATATTAGGCGGTTGAGGGTTTTCCCCATAATTGGCGAAAACTAATTTTTTAGTCAGCGGTATCGCTAATACCTTAGCCACTTCCTGAGCAGCCTCCGTGACATCAACATTAAATAACCGTCTCACTAAATCCAGTCCGTCACCACTACCACACTGATTACAGATAAATGTGCCGTTACCTTCCTTATCATCAAAGCGAAAGCGGTCTTTACCTCCACACGCTGGACAGGCGGTATGTTTATTCAAGGGGACTTCTGCCCCCAGTGATGCTAATATACCTTGCCAACGTCCTGTAGCTTGCTGCTTAACCTGACGGATTAAATCAATATTTCTCATGATTTATCCTCCTGAGCAGCAGCGCTATCCGCCATGTCATTCATCATGTCAACCCACATATCAAGCCCCATCCCTGACAACTTGCCGTTCTCAACACTCAAGCCAAGTATTTGTTCAGCGACAGATTCCCAAGATTTGTATTCATCTTTCAACGGTTTTAATGCATAAGTATCAACCAGCTTTCTAATCCCTTTTACACCGTCGATAATATCAACATGAATAGCGCCATCTTCCGTATATAAGGTAAACCAGTCTCCGCCGTTTTCTTCTCTTACATCCTGATAGATTGCTTTAGCAAAAGTGTTAGCCCGTGCATTCAGGCGAAAGTTTAAATTGATTAATGTCATCTCTCCCTCCTTAATGCACGGTAACGGGCTTAACATATTCGTTAAGCACATCATCAATAAATAGGTCATGGAGTTCAGATAGCGTTTTTTGCCCCATTGATGAGAGCTTTAAACCCTTATCACTTCCCTCTAGCATATTTTGGTAAAACGTTAGAATGTGTTTTTCTGCTACTGATTTACTTTCCCTCTCATAAAAAGCCCCCTCAATATTGTTCTGCATGCCCATCCGTTCAGTCATCAGATAAACCGGAAGGTGGTAATTTCTATGTGTGTAGTAAGCCTGTCCATTTGTCATGACACAGTGCAGTAAGAAAACCACCGCAATCACACAGCGATAAGACAGGATTAAATCCGCGTTGTTGAAATTGCCTTTTTTCCAGTATTCATTGATTAACAAGAGCGCTAAAGAAGGGTTATCATCCCATTCCCCCTCATTGACACGATTAGGGATATCCGCTATTGGAACAATTAATTTTTCAACCTTGCCTTGTTCATCAGACTGAGTGATTTTTACGTTTTTACCGATAGTTTTTATGGTATTTCTCATTTCACACCCTCCGATAAAAACAAGCCTTCACGCCGATAAAGCGTAAACGTTGCATCATTAGCACCCTGATTTAACGCTTCGGCGATTCTCGGTAAGTGTTGCAAGGCATTACCTAAACGGTATAAATCTTGCTGAGCCTGACCCTCTGGATAATCCTCATTGGCACTCGCCCAGAAAGCACATGTACCCATCACTTGAAGCCCTGACATAATTCCACTATAAGCATCTTTATAAATACAGAGTATTTCGCGTAGCTCGTCATTGCTCATGTTGTTTAGATTATCGTTTGCAATGTAGTGATAAATATCCGCCATGATTAAGCCCTCCCCGCATAGGTGTATTCTTGAGGGATAGATATGTTCTCAACAATGGTTATTGCATCTTTATGTATTAACTGGTTTAAATCACACGCAATGCCTAATAAATCAAATAATTGTCTTGAGCACTCATCCGTTGCTTTTTCTAAAATCACCTCGTACAAAGAGCTTGCCAATTGGGATTTATACTCAATGTTATTTATGGTTAAGGAATTACGCATGAGCCACCTCCTGACCGTGAGAAGCGGAGCACTCTATGATGCTTTGGGGCGCAATGGGCTTACGGCCTGACCAGACAAGCCGATCATCTTTGAACAGCACATGAAATAATCTGCGCTCACGACGGGTTAATGACACTTTGCCGTAGGGAATGTTGGAATCTAACCGGATAATCCAGTAAGTATCTGTAAATTTAGGGTGAGTTTGGGTAGACTTATACAAAGCCATAACTGTTACCTCAATTAA
The DNA here is from genome assembly GCF_004768525.1 of Arsenophonus nasoniae. Taxonomy (NCBI): domain Bacteria; kingdom Pseudomonadati; phylum Pseudomonadota; class Gammaproteobacteria; order Enterobacterales; family Morganellaceae; genus Arsenophonus; species Arsenophonus nasoniae. The sequence goes on along the minus strand of NZ_CP038613.1, from coordinate 721,288 downwards.
CATTGTGGTTAGAAACCCTATAAGTGCTCGAACACTGTAGGGTTTCGCTATTTTTTGACTAGGAATAGCTAAGGTGCACAAACACTTTACATCTAGGTGTATAAACACGTCAAGTTTTTTTAGTTTTTCGAGTATAGTGTTTGAAAACACCTTTAAGGAATTAATGACTATGCCTACTGGATATAAAAATAATAAATCAACTACTAAGGGGATCCGATTTCCCCATGAACTAATTAGTGAGATCAATACTTGTGTCGAACGTGATAAACCTACTAACACAACTGTTAGTTTTTCATCATGGGTCATTGACGCTTGCGAAAAAAAACTCAAATCAGAAAAGCATAAATCTAAAGGCTGAGATCGCTTAGAGCAGTATTCCTCTGACTGAGCCAACCCAACCAACCGGATATTATCGGGTAGCCTCATCATCAGAGAAAAATTTCCCTGATGTTCTGAGTGACCATGAGCAAAAAATTTTGCCGAGTCACTAACCGTTCCTCTTAATGATGAATGGTTATTTTTTGCACTCGCCAGTTTTGGCGAACTCAAATATTTTAAGCTGCGGTTATCTGGTTGTTTTGCATACTGCACAAATGGATAATTATCTCTATATATCAAAGCATTAAGTGGGCATAACGATTGTCTAGCTATATTAGGTTGTTTTTCGTACTGCACAAATGGAGTTAACTTATTGTTTTTAAATGTTTCTTTTGTGCGCACCTCTCTAATAGCTTTTGAGTTTATCAATTGCATTTGTCGCCCCCAATCTGTAGAGATGGCGTCATTAGGGTTGCAAACATATCGATGCGTTTACTGACTTCTCGCACTGCCTGAGTCGGTGACATGCCTGATTCAATGGCTGACTGAAACGTTGCTTGCTCTATCTTCTGCATGCAAAGCAAAATACCAAGCTGTTGGTCATTGGCTTTACTTCGCTCACCTGAACATAAACCTGCTAAACGGTTCTCAATGTTTGCCAGATTGATGTAATGATGTTTCTCCGCACCTAAATCACGTAAAGCATCACGGGACTCATGGTAATGAGGTAAATACTCTCTTCTAATAGGTTCAGCAGCCCGTTTTTTAGCAAATGCTTTGGTGACATCCAGTTTAAATTGCGTCATTTTCTCGTGATTACGTCCGCGGACAATGCGACACATAAAATCAAACTGGTTTTCATTGAGTAGAACATACTTATGTTCACGCACACCCAGTTGAACAGTATTTAATCGCTCCGTTTGAAACGGAAGGATGCCAAACTCACGTAAGTTTTTTGAATTCTTTCTAATTAATTCATAAAGATTTTTATGTTTAATACTTAGCCTTTTGGCAAACAGACGGCTATCTATTCTTGGCTCCGTTCTATGTTGAATTAAAATACCGGAGTCCTCACTTTGGGCGTAAAGAAGCCCTTCACGGTTATTCACCGCGTTTTGAATATTCATATTGAAACCTTATTTAAGTCTTATTTAAAACTTTATTAAATTTGTAGAATTACATTAAGAAGTAGCGCTATTTATCGGCTTTCTTCCTCGAACGTGAGGCTATTTTGTCAGCTACCCACTTATCGACTTCTGATTCAACAAACGCGATTGAACGAGTGCCAATTTTAACTTGCTGAGGGAATTCGCCATTATCCATAAGTTTATATATCCAAGCCCGTCCGTAACCTGTACGGCGCTGTACTTCCGGTAAGCGAATAAGATTTTGTTTTGATGTGAAGTTGTTCATGTTATCCCTGTTATCTGGTTTAAAGTTTGTCTTGGAAGACGGTTATTGATTGCAAAAATTAAACAATGACAACAAAGAAATTAATAGGTGATAAGGGTTTTTATGGGTGAGTACCCTTCCTTAAATTCATAAGATAAAATAGATAAAAAAAGGGTGGGTGGCATTATGAAAGGTCAAGTAAATACAGGCATATAAAGGTAGTTACCCCTTTCTTTTTGGTCTTCTTCCTGTCGATCTAAGGTGGTTTGGTCTTAATATTAAATCCACTGCTTTAGATAAGTTTTTACTTGCTCCTCGACTAATTAAATAATTTTCGACCTCTTGTTTAGTCGGCATAGTCGTATAATCATTCTCATCATAAGTTGACCAGAATTGCCTTATAGCATCATCAACAAACTCTAATCCCTCTGATTTGTGTTCATAATGCGGTAATAACAATGTTTTATTTTCTTTATCTGGCGGCAAAAGTTTTTGCTCATCATCGTTAAGGTCAAGCCCATACTCAAAACTATGCTTGTCTATTCCATTTACTATCTTGATTTTTCTGGGAATGAAATAATCTATATTCTCTTTCTTAATCCAATCAAATAATGAATCTCTAGTTATAATAGTTTTTCTATGATCAATATCATGACTGCGGTCAGAGTTCTTGATAATGACAGAATTTACCCATCCGAAAGAGTCCAGAGCTTCACCATAACAAATAACAGGTGTTAATATTCCTCGCCTGATAGCTGTTTTAAGCCCTAAGCAAAACCCCTCTGCATGTTTCCATCTAGGATGATTGTTTTTCCTAACTGTTATCAAATCCATATCCAGCGGATCTATGCCAGATAGTAACAATGCAGCTTGCTCAAGAGTAAACTCTTGTACTGTTTTCCAGTGAGTTGTATCGGGATAATCATTAATTTCTATCATCACGCCACCTCGCGCCCTCATTTAGTAGGGGCTATGCCAGCCAGTAGAGGTGTACTGGTATTCGGGGATCAGCCTAGACATAGCCTTATTCATTAATGTCTAGGTAAGTCTACTAAAGTAACTGCTAGCTGTCTAATTGCCTGATTAAGATATTCTCACCAAGATAATGTAATAACTATCCCTCTTTCCATGAACACTTATGAACACTTCATGAATAGTTTTACTTCAAGTGTTCATGCTTTAATTAATTGATATATAATGTGTTTTTAGCATACATGAACAGTATGAACACTTTTTGCTAAAACTTTTCACTCATACCCTCAATTAGAGATAAAAAAACCAGCCTTTTACTGGCTGGCTGTGGTTAATTAATATCTACTATGCTTGTTTGAAATTACCATGTATTACATTATCACCATTCTCTAATGCGTCCATGTAATCAGCGTACCATTGCAGCATTTCTCTTCTACCATCTAGATATTGAGCATGGTTATAAGTACCTCTGATTGAGTTTTTATCTACATGTGCTAACTGTGTCTCAATCCATGCAGTGTTATACCCTTGCTCGTGCAAAATAGTGCTCATGGTATGCCTAAATCCATGTCCAGTTATCCTTCCCTTATATCCCAATAATTCAATAACCTGATTTATACTCTCTTGACTAATAGGCTTTCTATAATCATTCCTTCCTATGAAAACTAAAGGGTGACGACCACTAATAGGCTGTAGTGATTTAAATAAATTTATACATTGAAATGACAAAGGTACTAAATGAGGACGTTTCATCTTCATCACCTCAGGGGGTATACTCCACAATCCATTCTTTAAATCTATATCTTCCCATTTAGCCAATCTTAGCTCTTGTGTTCTAACGCCTGTCAGCATGATTATTTTAGTGGCTGTCTTGGTTATAACGCTACCTGTATAAGACGCTAAATCATTTAAAAAGAACGGCAGATCGCTAACAGTTAAAAACGGGAAATGTTTTTTTTTGGGTATAGATAACGCACTCGCTAAATCAGGCGCAGGATTATATTCGGCTCTGCCTGTAATAATTGCATAGCGAAACACTTCGCCACAACGCTGGCGAACTTTCCTCATTTTCTCTAATGCTCCTCGTGCCTCAATCTTTTTTAAAGTTTCTAATAAAACTAAAGGCTTGATATCTGATATAGGTAAATAACCAATAAAAGGAAAAATATCTTTTTCAAAAGTATCTATGATTTCATCTCTGTAAGATAACGACCATCTGTCAAACTTTGATTTGTGCCATTCTCTAGCAATACTTTCAAAAGTATTACTATTTTGGTGACGACTCGCTAATTTTTTTTGTTTTTTATCTAAGCTAGGGTCAATGCCTTCTAATAATAAGTTTTTAGCTTCATCTCTTTTTCTTCTGGCAGTTGCTAGTGTAATTATCGGATATACCCCCAAGGATAATAATTTTTCCTTTCCTCCAACCCTGTACTTTAATCTCCAATATTTACTTCCATTAGTTTTAATTAACAAATGCAATCCTCCGCCATCTGATAACTTATAATCTTTATCTTTAGCTCTACTATTATCTATCTGACGTGCTGTTAGCTTCATTGGGGGTATCTCATTTTAAAACTAAAATTTATACCCCTATATATACCCCCAAAATACACTTGATTTCAATAGATAAATATAAACGACCTTAGACAAGGAATTGAACAAATCCCTTTATTTACATGGTTTTTGTAGACTTTAATAGATGTTAATGGAAGTGATAAACACGAAGACAACAGGAGTCGAACCTGCCAAGGACCGCTGGCGGCCCCATCTGGATTTGAAGTCCAGCCACCCCACCGGGGACGATGATCTTCCATGGAAAAATTGGTAATCATTATAATCCTATTTATAGAAATTCTAAACCTTTGTATTTAAACAATCTTGTAAAAAATCAGATAAAATATTGGTCCTAATATTGAACTCAGCCATTTGTAGCCATATCTTAATCACATCTCTTATTTATATTTAATTGTACCTACCAAGTAGTATAATTAATCACAGGATGTTTTTATTATGACAAATCCTTTACTAACAAAATCGGTGTTACCCCATTTTTCCACCATTACACCGCAAGATGTAAGCCCAGCAATAAACACTGTATTAGACAGCTATCGGCAGACAATTGAGACCATACTTAAAGAAAATAGCACTTTTAGCTGGAACAATTTATGCCAACCGTTAGAGGAAGCTAACAACAAACTCTCCCGCGCTTGGTCACCTGTTGGTCACCTCCATGCAGTAAAAAACAGTGATGAATTACGACAAGTTTATGATAACTGTTTACCTATGCTATCAGAATTTAGTACCTGGATGGGGCAACACACCGGCCTTTACCAAGCTTATAAGTCACTAAAAAATAGTGCTGAATTTGATACGCTCAATCAAGCACAACGTAAATCAATTGAAAATACGTTACGTGATTTTGAGTTATCAGGAATTGGTTTACCAGCAGAAAAAAAGAAGCGTTATGGCGAAATTGCTATTCGAATTGCCGAATTAAAAACTAAATTTAGCAATAATGTCCTTGATGCAACGATGGGTTGGACAAAACTGATTAAAAATAGCGACAAGCTTGCTGGTATACCAGAAAGTGCTCTGTTAGCAGCAAAAGCATTAGCTAACTCTAAAGGAGAAGAGGGCTGGTTATTCACGTTGGATATGCCAAGCTATCTGCCGATTATGACTTACGCTGATAATCGTGAGCTACGCCAAGAAATACATCATGCCTATAACACCCGTGCTTCTGATCAGGGGCCAAATGCTGGCAAATGGGATAATAGTGAGGTTATGGACGAAATTTTAGCCTTACGTTACGAATTAGCGCAATTACTGGGTTTTAATAACTTTGCTGAAAAATCGCTAGCCACTAAAATGGCCGAATCACCCAAACAGGTGCTAGATTTTCTTACCGATCTTGCCCAGCGAGCCTACCATCAAGGTGAAAAAGAGCTTGCTGAATTGACCCAATTTGCTAAGGATCACTACGGGATTGAGAAACTTGAGCCCTGGGATCTGGGTTATTACAGTGAAAAGCAAAAACAGCATAAATTTTCAATTGATAATGAACAATTACGTGCCTATTTTCCAGAACAACGGGTTATAAACGGTCTGTTCGAGGTGATTAACAGAATTTATGGTTTGACAGCTAAAGAACGTCATGATGTGGAGATATGGCATCCCGATGTGCGTTTCTTCGAATTATATGATGAACGCGGTGATTTATGCGGTAGCTTCTATTTAGATCTCTATGCCCGAGAACATAAACGTGGCGGTGCCTGGATGAATGATTGTGCAGGCAAATTAAAACATGCCGATGGCAGCGTTCAAAAACCGGTAGCTTACCTAACCTGTAATTTTAACAAACCCATTGGTGATAAACCGGCGCTGTTTACCCATGATGAAGTTATTACCCTATTCCATGAATTTGGCCATGGTTTACACCATATGTTAACTCAAATTGACGTAGCGGATGTTGCTGGCATTAATGGTGTACCCTGGGATGCTATCGAACTGCCAAGTCAATTTATGGAAAATTGGTGTTGGGAACCGGAAGCGCTTGCTTTTATTTCAGGTCATTATGAAACCGGTGAACCATTACCAAAATCAATGTTAGATAATATGTTAGCAGCCAAAAATTATCAGGCTGCAATGTTTATTCTTCGTCAATTAGAATTTGGCTTATTTGATTTTCGTTTACATACAGAATATTCGCCGCAAAAAAGCGGACAAATTTTATCAACCTTACAATCAGTGAAACAACAGGTTGCAGTAGTACCGTCTCCAGAATGGAGTCGTTTCCCGCATGCATTTAGCCATATTTTTGCTGGTGGTTATGCGGCCGGTTACTATAGTTATTTATGGGCCGACGTTTTAGCCGCCGATGCATTCTCACGATTCAGCGAAGAAGGTATTTTTAATCGCAGTACTGGATTAGCATTTCTTGATAATATTTTAAGTCGTGGTGGTTCAGAGGAACCCATGGTACTGTTTGAACGTTTCCGCGGACGAAAACCAAAGCTGGATGCAATGTTACAAAGTTATGGTATTAATGAATAAATGACAATTGATATCCAATTAATTTGTGAACCCGGCGCTTCTCAAAGCGCCTTATCGTCTATTGCTGAAAAATGGCAACTTAAACATACACCGACTGCATTAATGGCATTAGTATTCACACCAAAGCATTTACAACTAAAAAAATTAGACGAACCCAAATTAGGCGGCATTTATGTTGATTTTGTTTCAGGTACAATGAGACACCGACGTCAATTTGGTGGTGGTCGAAATGAAGCTATTGCCAAAGCAGTTGGCATCAAAAAATCCTATTTACCCACTATTGTTGATGCGACTGCCGGTCTTGGTAGAGATGCTTTTGTCCTTGCTGCCCTAGGCTGTGAAGTACGGCTGTATGAACGTCATGCCGTGGTTGCGGCACTGCTTGATGACGGATTACAGCGAGCTTATGCTGATGCTGAAATAGGAAGCTGGTTAAGACAAAGAATGACATTGCTACATGCTTCAAGTATTCAGGCATTAGCAACGCTATCACCTGCCCCAGATGTGGTTTATCTCGATCCTATGTACCCCCATCGACAAAAAAGTGCCTTAGTAAAAAAAGAAATGCGTGTTTTTCAATCTCTTGTTGGTAATGATGAAGATGCAGATAGCCTTTTAATTCCAGCAATGACGATAGCAAAACGCCGTGTGGTTGTGAAACGACCCAATTATGCATCCCCCCTCGCAGCAACCTCGCCACAAACGACGATCAAAACTAAAAATCATCGTTTTGATATTTATTTATGTTCAACTGATTCATCCTGTTAAATATTAATAAAAATAATTAACAACCAAGAATGTTAATAAATGGTGAAACTCACTATTTATTAACAATTTCATAAAAACATTCACCGTATGTAGCTCTAAAAACACAAAATTTTTAAAAATAATATTCACATTATAAACATTAAAATAAACTTGCAATAACACTAAAATAAATGTAGTTTAACAAATGTTATTGTTTAAAAGGATATTTGTTAATATAATTGGAGATAATTTGTGGATTATAAAATAAAACAACTGAACAAATTTGATTATTATTTCGACACCAATAATTCAAAAAAAGAAATAACTATAGCCGAAAAAATAAAGGTTATTCTTCATTATAAAAATCTCACCCCCAAAAAACAAAATAAAACAATTGAAGAACTCAAACAGGTTGTCGATGATTTTAAAATATTTGCTAATTTAAAAGATATTAAACCAAGCCAACAGCCACTTGAAATATATATTTTCGATAATAAAGAAGATTACCAATATTATGGTAAAGAAAAAGGTTTAGGCGTCGAAGGCGGTAAATTCTACTCAGGAAATCCACCGACCATATATATATATCAACAAGGCAACATTCTTAATCTCAAACATGAATTCACCCACTATTTAACTGATACCAATATACCCAATGCTGATAGTTTACCTACTGTATTAAAAGAAGGTATTGCTGATTATATTGAGCATTTATCCGATAAAAAATTTAATTCCCAAGCAAATAGCATTGATTTGACTGAAGCTGAAATAAAAACAAAAAATATAACTCAGCTTTTAGATTTAAAATATTCAGATAACTTTCATGATAATGAAATGGTTTATAAAGCAGGGCATTCTATTATAATGTATTTAAATGATAAGAACCCTGAATTATTAAAAAAATCTTACATAATAAAAATCCAGAACAATATTTAGATCAAATTAAAAAAGAAAATAATGATTTTAAAGATTGGCTTACTGAAAATAATACTGATAATGCCATGCAAAAAATAAATGCATTAGAAGTGACTAAAGGCGATTTTATTGCTAGCAAAAAAGAAATAATAGATGGGGAAATTAAAAATGTAAATTATTATACTGCTAATATAAAAACTTTAACAACAAAAGAATCGGTTGGAGAATTTGCTACTGTAGAATATATGGGTTTTGGTAATTACATTCGTTGCTCTTCAGCCGCAAAGAATATCCATATCGATATCAGTTTAGACAGTGATTATCGCCATTTAAAATTAATTAAAAAAAATAACAATGAATTTAAATTAATATTTACCAATAAAGACGGTACTAAAAATTTTACTGAAAGTAGTGAATATCAATATCAACACCAAATTGTAAAATCAAAATACACTAAACAAAACTCTGATGAACCAATAACTGATGAAAAAATAGATGAAATAATCGCTGAATTAATAGAGATTAATGCCAATACACTGACCAATATGGACTTAACCAATAGACCTTTAAATACCATTTTCAGCGTTAAAAAACTGGGTAATGGTATGGCTAGTGCATTATCTTTATATAATGAAGAGGAAAAAGTTAGCGAATTACTTTGTGAAAGCGGTATATTTAAACAAATTGAAGGCCAAGAAAATAATAAAATGTTTATTTTTCATAATGGCCTACAACGATTTTATGTTAATTATGATAATAAAGCTTACCTAGCGATTGAAAATGAAGATGGACAATATAAAGCCGCATTTATCGATGGTAGAGCAGTTAATAACGATGCCTATTTTGATTTTTCGCATTTACACAAAAACGAATTATTAAGTCCAAATATTAATCATATTAAACAAGAAAAGCTTCCAGTTTTACAACTTAATAATACTAAAATATACAATCATAAGGATTCTACATTTGCGCAATATTCAGCCTTCCAAAAAGAACACGGTCACACCATCAAGAAAGGTGAATTATTAGATAATAAAGGCAGTGCGAGTACAGAAGATGATGTACATAAAGCAGAACTCCATAAAGAAAATAAGGCATTTTATGATTTCAAAACTATCGGATTTTATATTAATGAAGAATTAAGAGACCAAAATAATAACCTTATTGATGGAAGTGATTTATTTATTCATGATCATGGTAAAAACATTCGCTATCAATTGCCAAAGGAAATAACTTATCTTAAGTTAATAAAAAAAGATAACGATTATAAATTAGCGGTTTGTGATCAAAATGGGACTGAATATACTGACATACCCGATGAATATAGACTTATCGATCCCATTTTTGCCCACCAATACGAAAAAAAAGATCATTCAAATAAGCATCTTAATATTGGCTTAATAGATTTTAAACAATATACAGAAGGTACTCTGTTTAAACTTAAATATGATCCAAATGATTATCATATTCCGAGAGATAAAAATAATGAAATATTAAGAAGTTCTGATAATCAAAAATATGTGACTAAAGTAAAAATATTCCATAATGACACCGAAATCGGCATGTTATCAAATGATCATCATAATTTTCAAGGTGATATTTTCTTTTCCATTGATTATAACTACAGTTACAATAATTTTCTTGCTTCTTATTCTCCACAAATAGATATTATTGAAGAAACCATACTCTTCGAACAAGGTGATGGTGATATTGGTGATACCAATCGGGGATATACTGATTATAAAAAAATTAATTTTGTGAAAAATAACAATCATCTGATTACTGAAAATTGGGACGATGAAATTACTACTGAAATTCTTTATAATGAACAATCTTCCAGTTATTACCCTTCCCATCAACTATTAGCCAACAATCAATCTAATGAAAATGTGTCTTATTATAGACAAGATCCGAATATAGACTATGCTGGTTATCAGTATGAGATTAATGAGTATACGGACAATAATAATGCAATGATTACTCCTGAACAGATTATGTATATATAGCAATAGATAATATTACCTAATAAAAATAACGTTGATTACTAATTTTAAATACATTGGAAAATGCAAAGCATTTTCCAATATTTTAATTATTTAAATAATAGGTATTAGGATTGGATCTTATAAAAATAAAAATGGGAATAATATGATAGACAATTCAAAAAGTAAAAATACCAACATATTAATTAATGAAATAAAAACATATAAAAAAGCGTTTTATAGTATTGGAATATTTACCGCCATCATCAATATACTGATGCTCGCCCCCTCTATTTATATGTTACAAGTTTATGATCGTGTCTTAGCGTCAAATAATAAAATGACGTTATTAATGTTGACACTTCTTGTAATTTGTATTTATTTATTGGCATACTTGAATGGGTGCGTAATCTAATTGTTATACGTATTAGCACAGGTCTCGACTTATCAGTTAATCAATCGGTATTCAATGCGGCTTACGAGCAAAGCTTAAAATATAATGATTCACAGGCCAGTCAAGCGTTAAGTGATCTAACAACATTACGCCAATTCGTAACAGGTAATGCTTTATTTGATGCTCCCTGGTTTCTCTTTTTTCTCTGTGTGGTATTTTTACTTCATCCATGGTTAGGATATCTAGCTTTAGGTGGTGCAACCTTCATTTCCCTGCTCGCTTGGCTAAATCAACGCTATACTCATAAACCACTGGCGCAAGCCAATCTGATGGCACGCAAAGCCATTAATCAAGCCTCTACCCACTTGCGTAACACAGATGTGATCGAGGCAATGGGCATGTTAGGTAATATTCGTCGTTGTTGGTCAACTTACCATCACGCTTTTTTATCCCATCAAAATTTAGCCAGCGAAAGGACTTCAGCTAGCAGCGCCTGGTCAAAAACAGCACGTTTAATGCTACAATCACTGGTTTTAGGTATGGGTGCCTGGTTAGTCACTAACAATGAATTGACCGCTGGTATGATGATCGCCAGTTCTATTCTGGTGGGACGTGTACTCAGTCCCATCGATCAACTTATTGCAGTTAGCAAACAATATAATAATGCCAGACAGGCTTATCAACGCTTAGATCTGTTATTCAAACAACATCCCCCCCGTAAACAAGTGATGACCTTACCTGCACCAACTGGCGAATTAAGTGTTGAAAATGTTCTTTATCGCCCTGATCCTGAATATCCACCGCTGCTATTTGATGTCCAATTTTCACTCTCTGCTGGTCAGACATTGGCTATTATTGGTGCATCTGGTGCAGGAAAATCAACATTGGCGCGGATACTGGTTGGAGCCCTTCCGCCAACCTTAGGGTACATTCGGTTGGATGGTGCCAATATTCACCAAATGGATAGAGAAATTTTAGGGCCTCACATTGGTTATCTACCGCAAGATATACAATTATTCGATGGCAAAATAGCTGAAAATATTGCCCGCTTTGGTGAAATTGCTGTAGACAAAGTGATTACCGCTGCCAAAATTGCCCGAGTGCATGACTTAATTCTGGCTTTACCCAATGGCTATGATACACGATTAGGTGAGTATGGCCGTGGCTTATCTGGCGGACAAAAACAGCGATTAGCATTGGCGCGTGCTATTTATGGCCTTCCCCGTTTAATTATTCTTGATGAACCTAACTCTAATCTTGATAGCGAAGGAGATAAAGCCCTATGCCTGGCGATTGAAGAACTTAAAAAACAACATTGCACCCTTATTATAATTACCCATCGCCCTTTTCTGATTAGATATGTAGAGCATGTGCTAATTTTACAAGCCGGCATGTCACCACGTTTTGGCCCACCACAAACATTATTAAACGAACATAAAACGTCACAACTAACAACGTGAGCTGCAATATTTCAGCCGGTGAAAAATAATAGCAATTAATGGAAAAAAATATGTCAGTACAAGGTAAATATCACAAATCATCTCCTATTTTAACAGACAAATTAATCAGTAATGAAAAACGCGCTGTATACCTAGGTTGGTTATTAGTGACTATTGGGTTTGGTGGTTTTTTATTATGGTCAGCTCTCGCTCCTTTAGATAAAGGCGTTCCGGTATCAGGTAATGTGATTGTGGCAGGCAATCATAAAACCATTCAACATCAATATGGCGGGATTATCGAACAACTCTCTGTCAATAATGGTGAAAAAGTACAAGCGGGACAAATTCTTTTAACACTCAATACCGTTGAAGTGCGTTCGGAATACAATATAAAACTAAAACAATACCACGAATTGTTAGTTAGAGAAGCCCGTTTATTGGCAGAACAACAAGGCAAAAAACGGTTAATTATCTCATCCGCTTTACAACGTGAAATGAAAGAACATGATGTCAACGAGCTTCTTCAATTAAATCAACAATTGCTGGAAAACCAATATCAAGTTTTACAATTAGAGTTGGCCGGTATTAAAGAAAAAATAACCGGATTAAACGCTACGCTATATGCCCAACAACAAAAAGCAAAAAGCCAAAAGCCAAAAGCCAAAAGCCAAAAGCCAAAAGCCAAAAGCCAAAAGCCAAAAGCCAAAAGCCAAAAGCCAAAAGCCAAAAGCCAAAAGCCAAAAGCCAAAAAACGCAGCTTACAATGTTATTGCAACAATTAGAAGGATTAAGGGAATTAGAAAAAAATGGCTATATTGCTCACAATACATTACTAGAAACAGAAAATAAATACACTGAAGTTGATGGTAATTTAGCGCAAACACTTGGTGATATTAGCCGAATACAACATCAAATATTAGAGCAAAAACTACATAGCGAAAAACTGCAACAAGAATATCAAAAAGATGTTCATGCCCAACTAGCTGACACACAAACTAAGATTAATCATACCTACAGCCAACTCGTTAAAGCGAAGTTCATACTGGCTAATGCTCAAATACGTGCCCCTGTTGCTGGCACCATAATTGGTATGTCAGTTTTTACTGAGGGCGGTGTGATCGTTGCCGGACAAAAAATGATGGAGATTGTTCCCGATGATCAACCACTATTAGTTGATGCACGGGTTCCAGTACAATTAATTGATCAAGTAAAATTAGGTTTACCGGTAGAGTTACAATTTACTGCATTTAATCAAAGCACGACGCCCAAAGTGGAAGGCAATGTCACAATGATCTCTGCTGACAGGCTACTTAATGAGCAAACTGGCGAACCCTATTATTTATTACAGGTTCAAGTAAATGATAAAAATCGTCAACGCCTAAACCAGTTAACCATTAAACCAGGAATGCCAGTAGAGGTCTTTATTCGTACCGGTGAACGGTCACTACTAAATTACTTATTTAAACCTTTATTTGATCGCCTACATATGAGTTTAAATGAAGATTAATAGCGCTATAGGTCAGATGATAGATAAATAATAATCGACATATTGTTACTAAAAACATCGCCTGAAAAGGATAGTTGCAGGCGATGTACAATAAACAAAATAATATTCAGAATGTTACGTTATTTAGCTATATAATTAATTTTATTTTGCTTAATGACGATTAATTTGTTACAGGATGCCTTGCGCTAACATCGCATCGGCCACTTTTACAAAACCAGCAATATTGGCGCCTTTAACATAATTAGTCTGCTTATCTCCTCCACCATATTTCACACAATGCTGGTGAATATCTAACATAATATGTTTCAAACGGCTATTCACTTTTTCTGCAGTCCAACTCAAATGGGCCGCATTTTGTGCCATTTCTAAACCTGATGTTGCTACCCCTCCTGCATTAGCTGCTTTTCCAGGCCCAAACAGCACACCAGCCTCAAGAAATGCATCCGTAGCTTCAATTGTTGTCGGCATATTTGCACCTTCAGCAACCACCTTGACACCATTTTTAATTAAAATTTTTGCATCATCTATATCAAGTTCATTTTGAGTGGCGCAAGGTAAGGCAATATCTACTGGTACCGACCAGGGGTTTTTTTCTTTAAGATAAGTCAAACCAAACTCTTCTGCATATACCTCAACACGACCATACTGATTTTTAATCGCTTCCAATCGTTTAAGTTTTTCTGGTGTAAAGCCCGCTTCATCAACAACGGTGCCATTTGAATCAGAAGCAGTAACTACCTTAGCACCTAATGACATACATTTTTCAATAGCATACTGAGCAACATTGCCCGCTCCAGAAACGGATACGCGTTTCCCCTCAAACGATAAACCATGATGTTTTAACATCGCATCAGTAAAATAAACCAAACCATAACCGGTAGCTTCAGGTCGAATTAAGCTGCCACCAAAAGACATGCCTTTACCGGTAAAAACACAGGAAGTGTTGTTTGACAACTTTTTCATCATACCTGTCATAAAACCGACTTCTCGCCCACCCACGCCAATATCGCCAGCAGGAACATCGGTATAAGGACCTAAATGTCGGTAAAGCTCGGTTATCAATGCCTGACAAAAACGCATAACTTCTGCATGGCTTTTTCCTTTAGGATCAAAATCTGAGCCCCCTTTACCTCCGCCCATAGGTAAAGTGGTTAACGCGTTTTTAAAAGTTTGTTCAAAACCGAGAAATTTTAAAATTGATAAATTAACTGATGGATGAAAACGCATTCCACCTTTAAAAGGACCGATTGCCGAATTAAATTGTACCCGCCAAGCTCGATTAACTTGAACATTTCCCTTATCATCAACCCAACAAACACGAAACTGAATCACCCTCTCTGGCTCTACTATTCTTTGCAGTAATCCCTGCTCGCAATATTGAGGATTATTGCGTAAAAATGGCGCCAAAGAAGTAAAAACTTCACGCACGGCTTGTAAGAATTCAGCTTGATCAGCATAACGTGACTGGATTGATGTTAGGAATGTTTCTAAAGATAAGCAACCTTTCATACAAAATTCCTTAGATTAAAAGATAAATTATTATATTTTCATACTTATTAACGTTTTTTTGCAAAATGACCTGCTATATGTGGATTTACTTATTGAATATATCACTAATTTATCTCTATTTTTAATGAGATTTTTTGTGTCTTAATCACATTTTCCGGCAAAATATAAGTAATTTAAATTAGCGGAGATGAACAAAAAAACACTTGATTAATCAAGTGTTTTTATTGAAAAAATTTAATTATTAATAAATATTATTAATCATTATCCTTTAATGGCACAATTAACATATCAACATGAACAGTATTAATTAGTTGACGAGCCGAAGACATTAACTTACTCTAAAAATCTTGATGATGACCACACACAACTAAATCAACCTTATATTCTTTTATTGCATCGACCAAAACCTGTCCAAGATCACCTCGACCACTCAATTCTTTTTCAATCTTATAATCTGCTTCTTTTGCTAATTTTGTCAATGCATGGTGAGTTTCCTTGGTAATACGTTGCTCCATATCACCAAGATTCACATCAATCAATCCGGTATAAAGATCAGAATAATTTACATCAACATGAATTAAAGAAACTTTTGCATTATAAGGTTTTGCCATGGAGACAGCTTTATCAACTAAAGTTTTACTTTCTGGGGACAAATCAACTGTAACAAGAATATGTTTGTAAGCCATATTTAGCTCCTTTCAAACGTCCGCTCTTACAAAAGAATAGCTCTTTTTATGATAAATATTTAGCGATCAAACCTGATACTTAAATATCACCTTGAACATAGTTTAATAAAAATTTTACCCATTAAATTATGAAAAATAGATTCCTTACTAATAATTAGCATAGACCAAACCAGCTAATTTTTCCATAATTTAGCATAAAAATCATAGTGTTGAAGACATTAATTATTCGTTAAAAAATACATACCATAAAAATTAAATCAATAAAAATAATTCCAATGGGTCATTTTGTGAAGTTGTTAGATTATTCTACAATAAAAATAAACCGGCAACTGATGAGCAAATATTCTCTTTTGTGATTGTTAAAAACAATATCAGCGGCTAAATCTATATTTGTTGAGGTAATTATCTTAATATGCATGCATGGTTTTGGGCATTATGTATACTTTGCATTATAAATATGATGCGATATTTTTCTTCAATCAGAGTATTACTTTTTATTCTGCGGGAATCTGATCCCTTGTTCTACCAATCTGTTGATGGCAACGGATTCTTTACAGCCCATGGCCAATGGACTAAGCATATAAAACTAATTCGATACATTAATACTAAGCAATATTTTAATCACCACGATCCGGAAGTTATTTTACGTTGTGAACGCATTCGCAAACAATTTATGTTAATCAGTGGATTAAGTATTATTGTTTTTATCAGTTTAATATGGGCCATTTAGGGATTTTAATCGGCTTAAATAACATTTAAATGAGATAGATAATATATTATCAAAAGAACAAAAATAGTGATGCCTAAATTAAGCATCACTGTTTTTTGTTATATACCTTGTCTCATGTGTCTATATTAGTTTTAATGATATCCAATAAAACAGACCAGAAAGGATAATAGAAATAGGCAATGTAAATAACCAAGCCAGTAATATATTTTTAATTGTCTTAGCTTGTACACCACCACCATCAACAACCATTGTACCTGCAACAGCAGAGGATAAAACTTGGATTGTTGATACAGGCATACCCGTATAACTTGCAACACCAATGGAAACCGCAGCAGTCACTTGTGCAGAAACCCCTTGTGCATAAGTCATACCTTTTTTACCAATTTTTTCACCGATCGTTATAGCAACACGTTGCCAACCAATCATGGTACCAACAGAAAGCGCCAAAGCAACGGCAATAATAATCCACAGTGGTGCATACTCTACTGTATTAAGTAAATCGTTACTCAAATTACGCAGAAAACGTGCATCGGAAGAGGACGTTTCAGGTAGTTTAGCTACATCTAATGCCGTATCTGATAAACACATTAATAATCGGCGCATTTGATTACGTTGCTCAGGCTTAAGCGCGGAATAACTTTGAATATCCGTCAACATCAGTGATGTCTGTTTTAACACGTTAATAGGACGTGAATTATCACAATGGAATTTCTCATCTAAAATTTCCAATTCCGACTCGTGTTGTGACTTATTAACAATATGCTTTACTGCTGACTGATGTTCTTCATAATAATGTTGTAAATGCACTATCGCGTCATGGGTACGAGTAATATCATAACCACTGGCATTCATATTAAGCACAAACCCGGCTGGCGCCACGCCGATTAATACCAGCATAATAAGACCAATACCCTTCTGACCATCATTAGCGCCATGGGAAAAACTAACGCCAACTGCAGATAAAATTAATGAAGTACGGGTCCAGAATGGCGGTTTTCTTTTACCATCTTTCTTCTCTCGCTCAGCCGGTGTTAAATGAATGCGACGACGTTTTTTCGTACCACTCCAATAACGGCGTAAAAAGAAAATTAGCAATCCTGCTATAACAAAACCAATCGCAGGAGAAAGAATAAGAGAAAGAAAAATTTCAATCACTTTTGGAATGTTTAATGCATCCACTATAGAGGAATCGGTCACTAAGGCATTGGTTAAACCAACACCAATAATAGCACCGATTAATGTATGTGAACTGGAAGCCGGTAATCCCAAATACCAGGTACCCAAATTCCAAATAATAGCCGCCAATAGCATAGAAAAAACCATTGCTAGACCATGAGCAGAGCTTACATTCAAAAGAAGATCTGTTGGCAATAGATGCACAATGGCATAAGCAACACTTAAGCCACCTAAAATAACGCCAAAAAAGTTAAAAACACCCGCCATAACAACCGCAAATTGAGCTCGCATTGCTCGAGTATAAATAACCGTTGCTACTGCATTTGCGGTATCATGGAAACCATTAATTGCTTCGTAAAATAGCACAAATAATAGCACTAGTATTAATAACAGACCGGTGTAGAAATCCAAACCAGTAAATAAATGTAGCATAAACCTTAAGCCAATTTGTTGAATATGAACTCAATGCATTATCAGTGACAAACGTTAGCGGTGGAAGCAAAATCTACATCTTTTTTGACTTTAATTGACAAAAAAAATAAATAAAAAAAATATTCTTTACTTTCATTAAGTTACTAAAGTAAAAGATAAGTAGATTTTTAGCACTTACTAACATTGTCTACTCAAATTTAAATCGTAATAAATATTTTACCCTATTTAATAAAAAACTCGCTATTTTTATTATTAATAAATATCTTTTCAGATAATACATTTTAATCAATAGGTTAAATAACATTAATTTATCTATTTTATTTTTATATACACAGTTATGTACAAATTATTTTTTCACCCCCGTGTGCTATCTTCGCCATAACGCTAAGTACAAAACCTCAATCTCACACAAAGCCACTTACCCGCAACCAACAACTAATAGTTAACAACTTCCTCCAACGCTGCTAATATGATGGGGCTATTCTTTTTGCGCGTGTTGCTGATTCCAAATTGAATCAACGGGCATTTCTACCCTCACATCTAGCCATGTTGAGGGTGGAATATCACACTGCTCACCATCGACATAATAAGTGGGTTTTCCATCAATAATTTCTTTAATCCGCCAGTTCTGAAAATCTTCTTGTAAATGGGGGTGTTGTCGGTGAAATGTTTGAATCTCGATGCTACCATTAGATAAAATTTTGTCTTTGACGTAGATAAGTTCTAATCCATTAATATCTTTAGGTACTGAAATACCTCCATTCACACCCCATGCGCCATCCGAGTTATAGCCCAATATTCCTGAAATTAAATATTTTCCAACGCCAGTTCGCTTAACAGCTGCGCCTTCTGATTCTCCGTTAGTTTCAAAATGCCCATCAGGATGAATTTTAATAATCGGGGAGGCTTTTTTAAAATATCCGTTAGAATCTGCCCTCATTTTAGGAATATCAGAGGTTAGAGCTATAGTTCCGCCCTTTCCGGGTAAATAAATATTAAATTTTCCAACTTTTTCAAAATATGAACGTTGGTCATTATTATTAGAACCTATTCGCCAAGTATTACCATTAGCTGCGATTAATTCTATATATCCATGAGTACTAGGAGACTTAACTACTAATTTAGGTGCGGTTATATCTGTAGGATTATTAGTTAAAGCCAGTGTGCCATTTTTATTTGATGGAATAGTGACAACGGCTTTATTGTTATTTTTAGCATCTCTATACACGAAATAGGCATCGCCAGGGGCAGTTTCGAGTAACAGTTTATTCCCATCACCTTTGATAAGGGTCAAGCTGGTATAATTACCGTTACTCTTTATATTTATCTGCCCAGCAGTGAAATTTTCCCAGGAATCTTTCTTGGCATAGAACTCGTCACAGGCTTTTTGGCTTATCACTTTATCTGTGGCATTGCCTGTCGTTTGTAATACGCTTGCTTTATCAAATTTTGTTTCTAATTTTTCGCTTATTTCTCCGACAGTTTTAGCATCAGCTTTACCCTTTACGGCTTCCTTGATTTTATCGATATCATTTGCATCTGCTTTGCCTTCAACAATATCCTTCAGTGCTTTAATCGACTCTAACTTAACCGTTTTGCCACTGGGTAGCGTAAGTTCAACGACACCGTTGTCCCCCATCCAGGTATCCATGTTTTGCAGGAAGTAAAGGATATAAGTGTTAGCTGCAACCAGTGCTCTTGCCGCATCAGAATTATTATTGGGTTCAGTGAGATTAATGCTGTAAGGGGTATCTGTTGCGCTAAAAGTCGGCTTATCTGCTAACGTTAATTCAGTATCACTGTTAACTGTTAATATCATGTAAGGATAGTTAATATCGCCGTTTTTAATCAGCATTAACATGCCAGGTGATACCAACGGATTATTACTGTTCCATTTTGTGCCTGTGCCTTTTACAATAGAAGAGCCTGACACAACGGTTACGGTGCCTGTGTTATATATCATATAATTTCTCTAAAAATAAAGATCGAAGTCGATAACGTAAGATGGCGTGCTATAAGTGATATCATCAATAGCTGATGTATCTACAAACACCCATTCTAAATTCCTTCCCTGCTGAATAGTTATTGTATTTCCTTGAAAACGATAACCGCCCGCTTTGCAATATGTCCAGCCCTGATAGACGCGATCTATCATTTCTGCACATTCATTTGCTTGTAACATTGGGCGTGCAAATGGCGCCGTTACTCCCCATTGGGTTAATGTTATATTAGCGCCAACCAGAAAAGGTAAATAATTAGATGAGTAACTCACTGTTCCTTTTTGATTGTAAATATTAAGACCGTAATCAACTGGCAATAGTGTAAAATCAGTCGTGAATACGAGTACGTAAACATCTGTTCGCACATTGCTATAAATATTTTTATTGTCTCTAGAGATAGAAACAACTGCATTTTGATTTGTTGGTCTAATAAAAACTAGACTTTTACCAATACTTGGAACAGTGTTAGGGATTTTATAAGTGCCATTAGTACTTATCGATATTTTCTTTCTAAAAACACAATACCCTAACTTTGATTGCTGAGTGATTTCTACTGCATTACCTAAACCACCAATAAATAGTCCATAATCACCACTAGTTGCTTGTTTTGGATAGCCATAAACATCTATTTTATACACATTTTCGTATTGTTCACCGTACAAAAATGTTCCTCGATCTGACACCCCTCCTCCTGGGCCACCCCAAAACCAGTGGATACCCCAACGATCCCAATTGCACTTTAATTGATTTCCTTCAACGCGTATATTTTCAAGTCTCAGTTGACGTACAGCATAACTTCTGGATACTTGATAAAGTCTAGATATGACTTTAGGGACGATTATTAGATTATATTTATCTGCTTCAGGAATGGTGAAGCTATGATCTCTTTTTTTTAGATCGTGGTTATTTGTACTTAAAAGTTTTGTCAGTATTCGACTTTTACTGGTTATTTCAAAGGTTTTAAAACCGTCATTCAAATCAACAAACAAACCGTAATCTGACATTATGGCCTCCTGCCTAGTTTTATTACCCCACCAGAAGCGGGATAAACGGCAAGCCCGGTATTATCTAACACAATTTTTGAGGCATCTCCCATGATTTTAAAGTCTTTATTAATGAGTAAGCGATTAAACTCTGCGATACCGGTTTCACCATCTATCTTGAAACCGGTGTCTCCCGCCTGATAATTTTTTGACTGAATAACAGAGCCGATTAATAATTCTTCAATCGTTCCTTTATCAATAAATATTGTGCGTAAAAAAACCTGCCCATTTCTAATAGCAAAAACAGGCTCCATCTTGCCATTAGCCGGATTGTAGACGATGAAAGTTTGGGCACTAAAGCCAATTTGCGTACTGACTTTGCCGTTTTTAAGCTCCGCACCAATGACCATTCCTGCATCATAAGAGACGCCGTCATAAACAATCTTGACTAACGATGTCCAGGTGGCAGAAGCCTCACCCTTTTTCATGTCATATTTGGCTTGTAGCGAGTTCTGCGCCGCTGCCCATGACTTATCCGCTGTCGCTCTGACCTGATGGATAGACTCGGCTAAAGCTTTGGTCTCTGTTACCACATAATTATCAACCCTGACAATTTCCGCCTTCATCTTGCCGTTTTGACGCATGAAATACTGCGTATTGCCGTTGAGTCCCTTCGCGTTTTCCAGTATCGCTTCCGTGCTGCTGTCTATTCCTTTCTTTAACTGCTTAATCGCTTCTGTGTCGTTAATTTTTTTGTCGATTTCTTCTAAAATATCACCCGGTAAACTATCCGGTTTTCCTGATGCTTCTACAAAAGGCGATTTACCATAACTGTTTATCGTACGAATATAGAAATAATACTCGTGACCAACCTTAAGATTCTCCTGTGTCCAAAACTGTCCTTGTCCGACTTTAGTGGTATGATTAATGACTTCATGTTCTGATGCGTCTGGCAATTTCTTATCACTAAACCAAAATTCAAAGGTACTGCCATAGGCGGCTGAATCGCCTAACCTGGGAGCAGCGGTTAATGAAAACATGCCGACAGTAATATCAACATTGATTGGCGGAGGTGGGGCTACGATTGAAAAATCACGAATGGTGGGTTGTGATATTGCCCCTGCTGCATTAACGGCTCTAACTTCAACGCGATAGGTTCCTCTTGGTAATCCAGCAATATCAACACGCTCACCAGGTACTTGGATCGTTTGAATGACTTTGCCTTCCTCAATAATATTGACTGTATTGTAACGTACATCCGCCGCCACATCTTGCCAGCTTAAATATCCTTGAACCACATCACCGATATTGACAGGCATAAAGGCAAGATTTATCGGCGGGGCGACACCACCTGTTGGTAATGTCGTAAATGGCGGTCTTTCAAAAGGCTTACCGATAATATCTTCGTAAATATAAGCGCCGTCTTCTTCTAACAGAATTTCTACGCCTTCCTGCGGATGAAATTTCCATTCAGCCACGCGGAATTCAAGCGATTTAATGCCTAAATTCGGTAAATCGAGCAATACCACATCGCCGGGACGATAAGCGTAGCCATCCAAGTTTAATGTTAGTTGAACCCTGCGGCCGGCGCGCTTTTTGCGTAAATAAAGATTAGCCAAACGCTGTGCCTGATAGGGACTGGTGACAAAGCGATAATCGATATTTTCTTTAATCTCAAGTCCGTCTTCTTCTACCCATTTATCCATTACAATAGGGCTAAAGTCCGTTTTAGTGTATTTTTGCTCCGCATCAACAAAAGTACCATAAATCGCATTGGTCGCTTCACTTAACGGCAGTTCAGGCGTAATACTCACCGTGTCGATGATTTGATGCGGTTCAATTTTGAGCGTAGCAGGGCCATGATAAGCCCACATTAATATGCCATGTTGCCCTGCAATGTACGTTGGCTCTGCCCCAATACAACGGTGCATATGTTCGAGAATGGATGCGGGGGATTCCGATAACTCATAGGCGCCATTTAAGGTATAACGCGGCTCAGATTTACCCTCGGGCGTCGTCACTGACTCATCACATAAATCCGCTGCAATCTTAAAAGCATTGAAATCGATATCACTATCGGGCACGTTTAAATAACGGCGATAATAGTCTAAAATAACCAGTGCCCCATTATTACTCCAAGTGGTTCTGTTCGATCTTGGGTCAAACAGTTCTTTCCCCCACACTTCCACTTTTATATTGGG
The DNA here is from genome assembly GCF_004768525.1 of Arsenophonus nasoniae. NCBI lineage: Bacteria > Pseudomonadati > Pseudomonadota > Gammaproteobacteria > Enterobacterales > Morganellaceae > Arsenophonus > Arsenophonus nasoniae. The sequence continues at coordinate 697,849 of NZ_CP038613.1, read as the reverse complement.
TATACCATGTGGGTACTTTTCTTGGTCATAGAAAAGTGTAAATCGGAGTGTAATGGTCAACAAATTCTGTAGAAGATCTAAGCGGCATTTTTTAGTTCATGATATTTTTGATGTGGCGTTAAATAACCAATCGTTGAATGGCGTCGATAATAATTGTAAAACTGAATATAATTTTCAACTTCACAGACAACAGATTGATGATTCATAAACGATAAACGGTTAAGTCTTTCTGTCTTTAAACTCCTAAAAAATCTTTCCATCACGGCATTATCGAGGCAATTACCTCGCCGACTCATGCTTTGAGTTATTTTCCGTTCAAAGAGGTGCGCCCTAAACTCCTCCGATGAATATTGGCAACCTTGATCTGAATGGAACATCAAACTTGTCGTATCCGGTAATTGCCGTTCAATTGCGTTATCTAAGGCTTCTTTCACTAATTTCGAATCCGGTTTTGTTGATAAGGCATAACCAATAATTTCTTTGGTGGCTAAATCCAACACACAGGCTAAATAGCTCCACCCATAGTGATGTCTAATATACGTGATATCCCCGACATAATAGTGATTATGCTGTTCAGGGGAAAATTGTCGTTTAAGCAAATTAGGGGCATATCGATGTTCGTTACCCGATGAGTGATAGTAGTGCTTTTTCGTTGGTCTAATTGCAACTAATTGATTTAATTTCATGATGTTCGATATTTTATAAGTGCCAATTTGGTGCCCTAAACCCTTTAACTCGGCTTGAATACGTCTTTTGCCATAAATTTGACCCGATGTATAAAAAATACGTTTGATTTCGCCACACAGTCTTTCATTTTCAACTGTCGGTATTTTCGTTTCATAATAAAAACTACTGCTGCTTACTTCAAAAAGATGGCATAACTCAGTGACCGTAAAATTGGGGTACATGATTTTCAGTTGCTTCACGATTTTGAGTTTTGATTGTCGAGGATGAAGTAAGCCGCGGCTTTTTTTAATATGTCATTATCCCTCTGAGCACGCTTAAGTTGAACTTCTAATTCTTGTATGCGCTGTTGCTCGGGTGTTAACGCTTTTGATTTTACAGGCGTATTCCCATTTAACTCGGCAAGATATTGTTGCTTCCATCGTGATACGGCAGATTTACCCGCACCGGATATTTTTTCAACTTGGATATTGCTATATCCACCTTCAACCATGAGTTTTGCATATTCCAGTTTTTGCTTTCCGCTAAAGGTTACTTTTACTTTTCGGGTCATATTTATACCTATAAGATTTGGCTTAATTATAAGCTATAAATCTCTACAGTTTTATTAGACCACTACAGTATGAAGTTTAACCCCCCTATAACAGGCACGTTGATTTTTTTTGTTTCGGCAAAAAATAATAACCCCGAACAAACCGTTTTACCTACAATCACCGTTTCTGACGCCGTCGACGAGCGCAATATTTGTTTACGTTCTGCCTGGTCACGATATCCATCCGGCGGCTTTTGCTGAAACAGCAGTGAGCCTGCGGTTTGAACGGCCATTCCCGCAGCAATCAACGCCAATCCTAAGCCGCCCGTTGCCAGTACGCCAGCGACCATCAACCCTGCACCGATTACGCTTGTGACGGTTTTGCCCATTATTCAACTCTCCATGCCCTGACAGGAATTTTATCAACCGGCCTTGCGCCAATATCCGTCACCGCCCAAATCTTATTTGCCCATAAAACACCCAGTGTTAGCCCTTCATCTCCCTCAAACATCACCACATAGCCACGCCTTGCCTGTTCAACGGGTATTGTGTTGAAAAAACGACTTACCCCCTGTTGTAAACTGCCAAATTTATTTTTTAATACCCGTAATGCCCCCGCTTTTGAACGATAACGCCCGCGAATTTCTGAGCAAGGGTCAAAATCACAAACGGCCATCACACAGTCAGCGGCAAACAAGCAACAGTCATGTTCGCCCCATGAAAAAGGGCGACTCATCGCCGCCCTTAGGGTATCTGGTAGTCTGGTTGCCCAGTCTGGATGTCGCATTAGAATTTATACCCTAAACCTATGGTAAAAGCGTCTGTTTTCCACTCGCCACTGCCTGAACGTTCATAGCCCACATCTAAAGTTGCCCCTTGCCAGAAGTTGACTTGCATACCAACCCCATAGGCTAACTGTGTTTTGTTATCTGAATTTGAATATTTAGCGCTATTAACTAATTTATCATTTCTGAACTCTTGTGAATTCGATTCATAAGAAGCTTTCTTATAGGCGCCACCGATTAATCCATAAAGGCTGACATATTCATTAACGCGATAAGTGGGGCCTACCATCAAAGAAACATAATCACCGGTTACTTTACCCGTAGCATGTATTCTATCTTTTTTATCATTTTTATCCGCCTTTGCAGTGGCATTATAATCCTGGGTAGAATAGGCAATTGAACCGATTACACCCCATTCGTCATCAATTTCATACCGATAGCGCATAAAAGCGCCGCCTAAATCATGATAACTATCTGAGGAAAGGATTGCCGGTTTGCCAAAATGACTATTAATTTCATCACTCGCTTTCTTTGCGTTATCTTTAAGTAAATTAACCTGGTCTTTGACTCCACCCGATTTCACATTCAAATACCCAAAAGAGAGCGTACTCTCACCCGCCTTTGCCATTACCGCGCCTGAAAATAGTGTCGGGATAACCCACAACAATAATTTTTTCATTGTTTGTCCTACTATTAGAAAAAACATTCATGAGCATAGTGTGAATTAATCTTTGCTCAAACCTCACCTATACACAAAAGCGGGCGCATCTTTTTTACTGCCCCAATAAATCGCCCGCTCAGCCATTTGCGCCACATACCGAAATATGCGATCGTCACTTTTCCGTTTGCGCCATGACTCATCCGTGAATCTGTCCGGTAACCCCATGGACCAGCGCTCAAACCGATTGGATACCGTCACTGCAACCGCATTCTCTTCGCCTGTCGTCACGCCAATGTTTGAGATTTGACCCGCGAATATCACCTCTGCAATTTCAGGCTTCCCTTCCTGGTTGATAGCAACCAGCATTAGCCGTACATTCCGGCCTCGACTGCGCTCATTCATAACATCGCCAATCAACAACGAGTCAAACCCTGACAGTGACAAGATGAGTTGTTGTGGGCTGGTATTGTTTTGTTCCTTAACCTGTTCCACTTTGCCAAATTGACCCACACCTTGATAAAGCTCACCTGCAATAACTAAATTGCCGACACCAGTATGCGCACGCGTCACACCGGATTTTAAATCTAAACGGGCGGCGATAACAAGCTCATAGTTCTCATTTATCGCTTTTACCATGTTGTTTGAAAAGGGATGATAAAGCATTAGTAAAGCGCCTCCTCAAATGCTAAGGTGACGGTCGAAAACACGCCAGGTCGATACTGGAAATTTCCTTGGTCATTGGTCGTTAACTTAAAAATACCAAACGGTGAACGGGTTTCTATTTTATCATTTATTTTAGGCGCGTATCGCAACATCGGTGAAATGGGTATGGCAGCATTCCCCTTGACATCACTGGTTACATTATTCGTCACCATTTTAAGTTCGTTATTCACCGTCAGATAATCGCCTTTTCTCATCACAATTGAACTGGGGAGCCAATCCTTGGTTTGCAGTATTCTCCCCGTTTGGTTAGCAACGCTGACTACCGGCTCTCTTCTGCCCGTTAAGCCTTTTCGTATCCAGTTGTATATTTTTATTCGCCCACTTTCACCGTCAAGCTCAGCAGCCAACGCTTCAAGTTCACGTGACTTATCCTCAGTAAGGTTATTGAAAGTTAAGCTGCACCGCCAACGACTCCCAGGGAAACGCACCGTCTGAACACTTCCGGTAAACGTTGACGTAAACGTTTTGCTGTTACTCACTAGTTGCCAGTTCATAGTCGAAGGGATGATATTTTCCGGCCATTCCATTACCGCCATCTTAACCTCCTAATAATCTTCTTGTTCGACCATTGGTGGCGAAATCCCGCTGAATGCGTGCAATGGCATCATCTGCTCCCTGTTTTGCTGCGCGTTGGGTTATTTCTCCAATGACTTTATCGCCATTTCCCATCACATTAATTACCTGATGGATATGAACCGCTGTATTGCCTGGTGTCTGTGATGGATCCCCTACTGACCGGACACCTAGCGAACCATCCCGCCCTCGGGTCAGTGGCATAATGGCCTCCGGCCCTGCTTCACCCATTAGCCCGACTCCTTTAGCAAACGGGAATAACGTCGGCGAATCAACAACGGTATTACGGTAGGCACTTAAGCCCGAAGATTGATAAACTCCGCCAAGGGCATTGACTTTTATACCAAGAAAATTACCCAGCCCAGTGCCACCTAAGCTTGATTTCAGGGCTTTAAACACCATCATTTTAACAATCATGCGCGTTATATCATCATATCAATTAATCATATGATAATTAAGTATTTTTATTCAAAATAAAGGTAATTTAGCGTTACTATTTATATAGGTATTTATACATAGTGTCCTGAACGAGCCTATAAACAAGACACAACATGAGAACAAGATAAATAAAAAATAATCTTCAAAATACCTCATATCCATCAACCCGCTACACACCATCAAATGAAGCTAATCGTTGTTTCTGCTCATCGGTCAAACTAAAGGTAAAGTCCTCATGCTCTATCTGCCATGTGCCAAAACTCATCAGAAACGCTAAGGCCGGGTCGATTTTATTAGCCGATTTCTTCTTGTTCGGTTTAATATTGGCGTTTGCATCGGTTTCCATCACTACATTTGCGATCGCCCATGTTAAAACAGGGTCGCCGTTATGGTGGATATTCTGACGATTAACAAACACTTCTGCTGACTTGGCGACAGGGCTTAAACGCATATAGGTTTGTGGGAAGGGTTCAACATCTAAACCTGCACCCTGTAATTGCGTTCTAAGATGAGTCGCATTCCACGTATCAAAGCCAATGAGCTTAATCTCAAACTGCTCACTGTCTTTGAGAATATCATCTCTGATACGGTCATAATCAATACAATCGCCTTTGGTGGTTCTCAGCCAGCCTAACCGCACCCATTGATGATAGATTGCTCTATTTTTATTCGCTGGACTCTGTAATTGCGCTTCGGGGATATAGTGACGGCTCAATAGCAAGAGCGCATTCTCTTGTGGGAAGGTATAACAGACGCTAGTAATATCGTTTGTTGAGGATAAATCCATCCCTGCATAACAGGTTTTTCCCTTTAAATCCGTTTCCTTGTAGTCCTGTTGACAGGCAGCCCAAGCCCTTCACCCATCCACGGCGTTTGACCCTGACACCAGATATTAAATCGTTTGGTTAACATCTCTGTCCATTGTGAGGGAATTCCCTTGCTTTTAATCGTATCGTTCAGGGCATGACTTTCTACAGAGACATTAAGATTAGGATTGGCTTTAACCCAGTTATGCTCATCATCAAGCTCACCGTCTTCGTCTAGTTCATAAATCAGGGCAAAGAGTGATTCATTCTGCGCTTCACCGTCCAATATCTGACAACAATAATCATAGTGCTGTTTACAGGCTGAAATAACATTGCTCCTGCGGTGGTAATGGCAAAGTAGTGCTTCAGGGCGTGCCCCCATCCCTAACTCAAGCGCGGAATAAACCGCATTATCAGGGTGTAGATGGTACTCATCGACAATCGCCAGACTCGGATTAGTGCCCTCAATGGTGGCAGCTTTGGCAGCAAGCGGCTTTAGCAAACTGTTATTTTTAGGATAAATTATTTTATGTTGCTGGATAGTCAGCCGTTTCTTTAGGCTAGGGGATAGCAAACACATCTGACGGGCATCATCAAAAACAATGCGTGCCTGGTCTCGACTCACGGCTGCCGTATAAATATCCTGTTGCCCCCCTTCCATGATTAAAAACCAATTAGCCAGTATTGCAGCCAATGTAGACTTAGCGTTCTTTCTTGGCACTTGGATATACGCACTACGATATTTTCTTCTTCCCGTGCTAACTTCTTTGAATCCTAAAATATTCGCTATAGCAAATTGCTGCCAAGGTTCTAATTGAATGGGCTTACCTCGAAGATGTCCTTTTACATGGGGGCAGAGACGGGAAAAAGCGATAAAACGTGCTACCGTTGGCGTATCGAAGGTATAAACGGGATTATTGCGGTCATTAAAATAACGATTAACCGCCTGTTTTAAGCGCTTACAGGCCGGAATATCGCTATTTCTGACGCGCTCAGCGTATTGATGCCAATCGGTCAAGTTCATCTTCTTCTTGCATTTCTACCGGATTACGGCGACGTGATACGGGGTCAAAACCTAATAGGGAGGCCATTTTTATCATGGTTTTTTCTGCCTCAGCTTTGGCGCTTAATGCGGGGTTCCTACTTTCGCTTCCCTGACTGTTGGCGATACTAAATCCGCGTTCTGCGAGGTCTGCAACGGCTTTTCGGTAAATGGAATAGTTGACGCAATACAGCTCAAAGCTACTCCAATCAGTGGGGTTCAGGTCGTTACGCTCTGCAACGAATTTTGCCTTAGCTTTCCATTCTGTAGTAGCAATCTCATCAAGATAGCTAGGGGCTTTGGGTGCTCTTGCCATAATCTACTGTTTTCCTTATTGTTTTATTTTCAAAAAAATGACCGCGCATAAAAATTCGATTGACGTGCGGTCCCAGCGCAATAGGGGGTTGTCATATTTAACTCCCCCACCCCCTACTTCCAAGGCTGATTCCTAAAACATTCCATTAGCTCACGGTCACGCTGAGTCAATCGTTTAACGTAGGATTTATTCGCGCTTGGCTTAACGCGTCGATAACCTTGGCTATGTCTAAGTAATCCCTTAATCAATTGATTTATCTGATATTCGTCCATTAAGGTTATACTCGTGTATCCAGTCATTACGATGAGCAGCTTTTTCTTCCTGCTCACGGAACATGCCAGCTTTACGCTGTGCTTTAGTTATTGGATCTTGCTGAATAATTTTGCGGTTATGACATCCCTGACACAATGATTGATGGTTATCTTGCCACCAGAACAGTACATCGCTATCTCCATCGATTGGGATGATATGGTCAACGATTTTAGCGGGTGTATATATCCCCTGACTTTCGCACTTCACGCAAAGAGGATGCTCCTTCAAATAAATCAGACGATATTTAGCCCATTGGCTGGAGTAGCCACGCTGGGTATGCGTTCCTCGTTGTTTTTCTACTCTGCGTCTGGCTGCTCGTTTATGCGCCTCGCACTTACCCGATTTAACTCGGGTGCTACAGCCTTGTCACCGATCATGCAAAACTGATCCACTAACGATCATCTAAAACTGATCCACTTGGTATTATTCGCACATTTTTGTACGGATAATTTATGTTAACCAAGGAGATATTTGTGGATATTCATGTTCGCTTTGCACAAGGACAAAGCCTTCGAAAAATTGCCAGTGAGTTGGGTATATCCCGTAACACCGTAAAACATCATTTACAACAACAGACAATGCCAACTTATGCTAAAAGAAGTCAACAACCGACTAAATTATCCCCCTTTAAACCTTATTTGCTTCAGCGAATTGAACTGGCTAAACCTGATTGGATCCCTGCAACAGTCTTATTTGATGAGGTAGTTGAAAACGGCTATCAAGGTGGTATTGCTCAATTACGCCGATTTGTTTGTCAATTTAAACCAAGCATTGTTCCCGAAGTAGTCGTCCGTTTTGAAACACAGCCAGGTCAACAAATGCAAATCGACTTCACCAGCATCCGGCGAGGTAAAAAATCGCTGAAAGCGTTTGTTGCAACGCTAGGCTATTCGCGTGCGAGTTATGTAAAGTTCTTTGATAATGAACGAGCAGAATCGTGGCAGCAAGGTTTAAGAGAAGCTTTCGACTACTTTGGTGGTGTACCACAGGAAGTATTGTGTGATAACGCAAAATCCCTCATCATCGAACGGGATGCTTATGCAGAAGGTGATCATAAATTACATGTCGAAATGCTTCAAATGTCGAAAGATTACGGGTTTAAATTGAAGGCTTGCAAGCCCTACAGGGCAAAAACGAAAGGGAAAGTAGAGCGCTTTAACCACTATTAAAAAAACAGCTTTATCGTGCCATTAAACACCGACCTTCGTGCTCATAATCTTGAACTGGATATTGAAATAGCTAATGCAAAAGTGGGTCCATGGTTACAACGCGTTGCCCATCAGCGAATTCATGGAACAACGTTAGAGAAGCCAGCAGATAGATTAGCTAAGGAAGTTAAGTCTCTTCTACCCTTACCAGCAAGGGTTTGCCAATCTATCCCACAGACTAATACGCTTAATATCCCTATCGTACCGCCCCTTGAATCTGTCAGTTTGCAACACTCAATCAGCGTATACGAAGCATTACTGGGAGGTGAACATGTTATTGCATGAACAAATTGAACACCTGTGTGAGTCATTGAAATTAAATTCTATTCCGACTCATTGGTCATCACTTGCCGAAAAATGCATTGCCCAAGACAAAAGCTACGGAGAGTTTTTACTGTCCCTGTTAAAATGTGAGCAACAACAACGAGATGAACGAACTCGTAATCTTTTGAGTCGGATGGCAGGATTCCCAGCACATAAAGAACTTAATACGTTCGATTTTAAGTTTGCAACGGGGATCCCCAAACAACACATACAGGAATTAAGCGCATTAACGTTTATTGAACGTAATGAAAATGTCGTGTTGCTTGGCCCAAGCGGTGTAGGCAAAACGCATTTAGCTATTGGGTTAGGATTAAAAGCAGTACAGGCCAAGAAGAAAACCCGCTTTACCACGGCAGCTGAACTGATGTTGCAACTCTCAACTGCCAAACGACAAAATAAGCTCAAACAATATCTATCACGTTCGGTGATGGCCCCGAAGTTGTTGATTATCGATGAGATTGGATACCTGCCGTTTGGGCGAGAAGAAGCAAACCTGTTTTTCAATGTGATTGCCAAGCATTATGAGCATGGCAGTGTCATATTGACGAGTAACCTATCATTTGGGCAATGGCCAAGTGCTTTTGCTGATGACGCAACATTAACTGCCGCTATGCTTGATCGTTTACTTCATCATTCGCATGTACTGCAATTAAGCGGTGAAAGCTACCGATTGAAAGATAAGCGGCGCTCAGGAGCAATAACTGAGTAAAACAGTGGATCAATTTTGATTGATCGGATTTAGATAAAAAGTGGATCAGTTTTCGGTGATCGTTGACAATATTGCGCATGCCGATGCCGTCATTGACCCACAAATCAGGTTTAAACGTGGCGAATTAGGCAATATTCAATTAGGCGGACAAGAGCTACTGGTTATTGGCATCATGCTAGTGCCAGCTCTTATGGTTTATTTGGGGGTATTCCTCGACACATTGAAGAAGTAGCATAAAGAGAATAAGCATTATCCCACCTGAATTTTCCTACTCTAATTAGCAATATCGAAAGGTAAGCATTTAGCTATTAAAAAAGACCAGCACAAGGCTGGCCAACACCAGGGAAAATCACGTTGTGAATAGCAAGCACACAACAAAGAAAATCGTAACAAAAAAATCAATCACTGTATATAAAAACAGGTGTAAAGATGTAATAAAGGAGAAAATCCTATGAATGAATCCCCTTTTGTCAAAACCAGTGAACTGGCAAAAAGGTACGGAGTGTCAACTCACACTATCAGACTGTGGGCGGGTAACGGATACCAACGGCGGGAAGGTTTTCCACGCCCTCGGTTTAGGTCTGATGAGCTTAATTTTGCCCGGCAGGATATTATGGATTGGGAGATGGGTAAACGATTTGATTAACTTTATTCCACCAGCGCTCATAAGCCTCTCGCTGTTCCTCTAGGTAGGTGTGCTTATCGTATACCTGCCAAACCCCCGGTAATTTATGTCCTAACATGATTTCAGCAACATGGGGTTGAGTTAACTCCGCAACCCCCGTACGCATGGTTTTACGTAAATCGTGAATTGACCAGTGAGTATAGTTCTCAAATCTACTAGCCATTTTTTTGCTAAGAGCGGTAATGAAAACGGTATGACACTGTACACATAATGTTTTATTTTTTGATAATGTAAACAAATAATCACTGCCTTGACTCAATTTTTTAGCAGTTTTTATCAATTCCTCTGCCGCTGGAATAATAGGCCGGATAATCGGCTTTTTACTTTTCCGCCCTGTTTTATGATTTTCTGGCGGTACTGTCCATATTCCTTTAGTAAAATCGAAATCAGCCATTTTTGCTTTTAGCAACTCACCTATCCGGCAACCAAACAATAACGCCAGCTTGATTATCAGGGTATTTCTAGGGTTATAGTCTGGGGCATCAATTAACGCAAATAACACTCTGAGTTCTTCTTCACTTAATACCCTCTCGCCCTGTTGATTTATCACCCCCAAGTCCTGGCGGTCACATCGATAAGCGGATTTAAACTGATGACTTCTACGTATCCCCACCGATGGGCTGTTTTGGTATAAAGCAAGATCCGTGCTCCTATAGCCGGTTTTGCTTTTACCACCTCTTCAATTAGCGATAACCAGACATGCAAATGTTTCATCATGAGGCAAATTGCCTATCTTGGGGAAAACATAAATTTCAAATGACCGTAATATCTCGCCCGCTTTTATCTGTGCATTTTTAAGCGATTTTTCCCACCAATCTCTGATAACCGACTCAACGGTTTGCGCATCAATCGACTGTTGCTTCCGAGTGCGTTTAACCACTTTAGGATTTCTATGCTGCTCCAATTCACCACGGTAAAAAAGCGCACTATCCCGCGCATCTTTTAAACTGATTGCCGGATACGTTCCAATATCTATCCGATCACCTTTCCCTTGCCAACGATAGCGATATTGAAAAATCACTTTACCTTTTGGTGTTACGCGAACTGATAACCCCTCTCTGTCTGATTTAGTCACCATTTTAGCTTGTAGCTTACCATTTACCGCTCTTAACCATGAATCACTTACCGCCATCTTTTTTTCTCCTTGTGTCCAATCTTTTTATGATATTTCATGTACACCAATATGTACATAAATTTCATGACACAAGGATTATAATAGGTGACTAAAAACAGCTATTATATACTAAGGTAAAAAATAAAAATGATTTAAAACAGAGTATTAATTTTAATTTATCGACTATTAGCGACTGTTGACGACTGTTATTTATTGTTATAAATTATTTGTATTATTAATAAATATCTTTTCAGATAAAAGAGAAATTTTGTGGAAAAATTTGACGTAATCATTATAGGTGCAGGAGCGGCTGGTCTATTTTGTGCAGCCAATGTAGGCCAAAAAGGGTTAAAAGTACTGGTCCTGGATAATGGCAAAAAAGCGGGTAGAAAAATTTTAATGTCTGGTGGCGGGCGATGCAACTTCACCAACCTTTATATTGATCCTACTGCTTATATATCTACTAATCCTCATTTTTGTAAGTCAGCCCTCGCTCGTTTCACTCAATGGGATTTTATTGCATTAGTACAAAAACATAATATCCCTTATCATGAAAAAATATTAGGTCAACTTTTTTGTGACAATAGCGCACAAGATATCGTCGATTTACTATTAATTGAATGTAAAGTCGCTGGCGTTAGTTTACGCTTTCAAAGCGAAATAACTGAGATAAAAAAAATAGATAATAAATTTTTAGTCTATGTTAATGAAAAAGTTATTAGTTCAAACGCATTAATTGTTGCTAGCGGTGGCCTTTCAATGCCTAAATTAGGAGCGACTCCTTTTGGTTATCGTATAGCTGAGCAATTTGGACATAACATCCAGCCCACAAGAGCAGCTTTAGTGCCTTTCACATTACATAAGACACTGCTTGACGTTTTACAAACACTTTCTGGTATTGCTATTTCAGTAAAAGTTAGTTCACAAAATGCAATGACATTCCAAGAAAATCTTCTGTTTACGCATAGAGGATTATCAGGTCCAGCCATTTTGCAAATTTCAAGTTACTGGCAGCCAGGAGAGCATATAAGTATTAATTTATTTCCCAATATTAATCTTATCGACTACTTAACCCATGAACAAACAATTCATCCTAATCTATTGTTAAAAAACCTATTAGCAAAATATCTACCCAAACGCTTTATCGAGACACTACAAATATTAAAAAAAATTCCAGATAAATCGTTAAAACAACTTAATAAAAGTCAGATAAACACCATTGCAGAAGGGTTACACAACTGGCAGATACAACCAAATAGTACAGAAGGCTACCGTACTGCAGAAGTCACTCTTGGAGGTGTTGATACGAGTAGCATTTCATCAAAAACAATGGAGTCAGAAAAAGTAATCGGACTCTACTTTATTGGTGAAGTTGTTGATGTTACTGGTTGGTTAGGGGGATATAACTTTCAATGGGCATGGAGTTCAGCTTGGGCATGTGCCCAACACCTGATAAAATCCTAACGCTTTCGTTATAGTTATATTATTGATGTTGTCAGCTAAAATGATCTCGTTATTTTTCATTTATTGCCTTAACCATAAAATTATTGTTTTAAGTTTGTAATTTAAATTACCATAAAAATACATGATTATTATCAATAATTTATCATGTAAAATATTTTTTTACATTTATATTAAAAAAACCACTTTACAAATGATAGTGATAACTATTATCATTAAATCACTTTCAGATGAGCCTTTCTGGGATCATATGAAAGGACGACATTGCTCACATTGCTCACATTGCTTACAGTGTTTACTTATGCCAGCCTAGCGCTGGCACTTTTTTAGCACTTTTCTATTTTTAATTTTTTCCAATCAATTTTATCATCACGGGTAATTAATAAAGATTTCATTATAAAACCAGGTGTTTTAATAAACTCCGCTTTTGACTTATATACTATCGGGTATTACAGAACAGCAAGCGATAGAAACAACCGTAAAAAAATTTTTGCCATCCGATTTCAATTCATTAATACCGCAATGCATATTCACAATTAAATAAAAAGTGCATAGCTTTAATTATATTCTATGCACTTTTTATTTTATTAGTAACCTTTAATTAAAAATTACAACTTAGGACCTGCTTTCACGAGTGCAGCACCAACTTGGGTATCAGTATATTTCTCAAAATTATTAATAAATCGCGTAGCCAAATCTTTAGCTTTAACTTCCCATTGGCTGTTATCTGCATATGTATGACGCGGATCTAAAATATTATTATCGACCCCCGGCAAATTGGTAGGTATAGCTAAATTAAAAACAGGTAAATTGATAGTTTCTGCTTTATCTATATCCCCATTTAAGATCGCATCAATAATTGCACGAGTATCTTTGATCGAAATACGTTTACCGGTTCCGTTCCAACCGGTATTAACCAGGTACGCTTTTGCACCAGCGGCTTTCATACGTTTACCTAATACTTCAGCATATTGAGTAGGATGTAATGTCAGAAAAGCGGCCCCAAAACAGGCTGAAAAAGTGGGTGTTGGTTCAGTGATCCCGCGTTCGGTACCCGCTAATTTAGCGGTAAAACCTGACAAAAAGTGGTATTCAGTCTGTTCAGGCGTCAAACACGATACCGGTGGCAAAACACCAAAAGCATCGGCTGTCAGAAAAATAACTTTCGTCGCATGGCCTGCTTTAGAAATGGGTTTAACAATATTATTAATATGGTAAATAGGATAAGAAACTCGCGTGTTTTCTGTTTTTGTTCCATCATTGAAATCAATAGTACCATCAGTCAAAACAGTAACATTTTCTAATAATGCATCACGTTTGATCGCATGATAAATATCAGGCTCTGCCGCTTCAGACAAATTTATTGTCTTAGCATAACAACCACCTTCAAAATTAAATACACCATCATCATCCCATCCATGCTCATCATCACCAATTAATTTACGCTTGGGATCGGTAGAAAGGGTTGTTTTTCCTGTACCAGACAAACCAAAGAAAATAGCCACATCCCCTTTTTCACCAACATTAGCTGAACAATGCATCGAAGCAATGCCTTTTAATGGCAGCAAGTAATTCATGACAGAAAACAATCCTTTCTTCATTTCACCGCCATACCAAGTACCGCCAATAAGTTGCATACGTTCAGTCAAATTAAACGCCCCAAAATTTTCTGAGTTTAGGCCTTGAGCCTGCCAGTTGGGATTAGTACATTTTGCACCATTCATGACAACAAAATCTGGTTTAAAATCAATCAACTCTTGTTCAGTAGGTCGAATAAACATATTTTTTACAAAATGTGCCTGCCAAGCCACTTCAGTAATAAAGCGCACCTTCAAACGGGTATCTGCATTCGCACCGCAAAAAGCATCAATAATAAATAAACGCTTACCTGACAATTGGTTAGTCACTAAATCTTTTAATGATTTCCAAACCACTTCGGTCATCGGTTTATTATCATTTTTTCCTTTACCTTGATCCGCCCACCAAACGGTATTCATAGAGACGTTATCACGAACAATATATTTATCTTTAGGTGATCTACCGGTAAAAATACCGGTATCAACGGCCACTGCGCCTAAGTTAGTTTCAATACCTCGTTCATAGCCTTTCAAAGAAGGTTTTATTTCTTCTGCAAATAATTGTTCATATCCTGGGTTATAAACGATTTCAGTAACTTGATGAATACCATACCTAGCCATCTCTTCTGGAGTAATATTTTTTTTGCACTCATTAATTTATGCTCCTAAATGAATTTTAACCTTAATTAGGAGCTATCATAAATTTTTACTCGAAATTAACAGCGATAAAAATCAATAAATTTCATCTAAACTATTTTCTCAACTAGAAATGCGATCTAGAGCACAATCAACGCTACAGTAAAAAAATGTGTATATCCTTTATTACGGCATAAAATAAGCACGGATGACTCAATGAATCTGCTGTTTTTTAATTCGCTTCAATTCCTCTATATCTTGTTGATTAAACAGATAATCAGCCCCACAAAATTCACATTCAATATCAATTTCACCCCGTTCATGTAATATATGCTCAATATCTTCATCAGGCAGAGATAGCAAAATATTTTCACAACGCTCTTTTGAACAGTTGCAATGAAAGGTGACTGGCTGTGGATCATATAAAGTCACATCTTCTTCATGATAAAGACGATGAAGAATTTGCTTTGTTTCTAAGGTATATAGCTCCTCACCCTTAATCGTAGCGGTTAACTGTACTAGATGATCAAATTTATGCTGACTTTCACTACCTGCAGAGGGCAATACCTGCAATAACATTCCACCGGCAGCAGGCTGGCCATTTATCTCACCTGAATGAATAAATAAACGTGTCTGCAACTGTTCTGATTGTTTAAAATAATCATCCAAACATTCTGCTATTGTACTACTTTCCAATGCAACAATGCCTTGATAACGCTCGCCATTTGTTGGCGTAATCGTGATCACCATATAGCCTTGACCAACCATCTGTTTTAATGATAATTGATTAGTAACTGAACCCTCGACACGAGCAACACCTCTCATTTGTTGATAATTATTTCCGTTTATTACCAACATTTTTACAGGGCCATCTCCTTGAATCTGTAGAGTAATATCACCATCAAATTTTAAAGTTGCCGTTAATAAACTAGTGGCAACTAATAATTCACCCAATAATAAATTAACTGCTAGCGGATAATTGTGTTGATGGAGTATCTTTCTATAAGTCTCATTAACTGAAACTAATTCACCACGAACAGCATCATCTTCAAATAAAAAACGGTTTAACTGGTCATGTTTAGACATATTTTCTCTCATTGCTAAAGTTAGTCATCAAAATGACTCATTTAAATTTGTATGCTTAAATTTAATCAAGTTACGTCGTTCTTTCTTATCAGGACGACGTTCTGGATTTGGCATCGTTAATGAGTTGGTCTTCCGCGCTAATGCTAATTTTTCTCTATTAACAATACTGTCTTGTGTTTCACGGTATAACGCTTTTGCTTCAGATGCGCCCCGTCGTTGATCGCTAATGGCCAATACTTTTATAGTTAGTTCACTGTTACCTTGTCTTAATTTTATAATGGCATGCTTTTCAACGACTTTACTTGGTTTACTTCGCTGCCCGTTATAGTGAACTTTGCCACCCTCAATCATTTTACGAGCAATTGCACGAGTTTTATAAAAACGTGCAGCCCATAACCATTTATCTAAACGGATAATCAAATCCATATCTGACTGTATTTTCATATTTTATTCATTACGTTAAATATTTTTTTGCTGGTCAGAGGAAGAAACAATATTGAAACAATGCTCATAATATTGTCGAATACTTTTTAATCGCCATTTATTTATACGCTTACGTGTAATAACCAGAATAAAATTCAATATAAATGTTGCCATTAAAACCAAGTTTAATAGAAAAGCACTAATATAGCGTAAAAGTAACATAGAACTAGGTTTACTATGTAAAATAATATGACGCGTGCCTTTTGCATCGACAAATAATTTAGTGATAATACCTTTTGCTTCAAAAGGAGTATGCATCAAAATATCTGACAATTTTTGCAGCTCTTGCCATTTTTGTAATGGAGTATAAGAATCAATAACAGGAGAATGAAATGAAACTAAATCGACAAACTGTTTTCCTTCTTCACTAATTAGTAATACACCTCTAGGTAGCGGTGAATTCAATAATGCTGCTGCTTTTTCTATTTCTCTATTAATATAAAAGGATGTCGTTTCATTAACCAGTTTTTCCAAGGTTTCTGCTCCACCTGGCCGCAATATCACATTTATACCTGCTAATTTTCCATTTTTAGCTCGAGCAACAAGTACCGACCATTCATAGGTATCACTTAAATTAACTAAAGCGCTCTTTAAACGAAAACACTCATTATTAAGAGGGCATAATGAATTTGTTTTTAAAATAATATCAGAAAAATTATCAAGCAAATTCATGCCAGATTTCATAATCTCGCGTCTAAGTTGCTGATTAACTTTATGATCCAGATTATTAAAATAAAGCTGCTGTTTAACTGTTGTAGAAAGCGAAAAGACTTTTTCAACTATATCAGATTCAGGTATAGGAGAGGGGCTTATATTATTCCAATAAATACCGGAGCAATCAAAAGGGAGAAAATCAAACCGATTCCCTTTCTCTATAAGATCAATGGGTACATAGCACATACCCACACCTTTAACTGCAATATAATCACCAACCTGTAACGGCATCACTTCCAATTCAGTGTAATTTGTTGTATGTCGATAATTTTCTCCATTAAGCCAATGAAAAATTAACCTAGCTGGTAAATGCACCGGTTCATAAAAATGAAGCAGTAACATGAGGAAAAAACTGGTTATCATCAACATTAAATTTTTGCCATATCTTTTATATGGGTAACGACGTGCCTCTTCATGTAAAGATAAATAACGTCCTTGACGAACAACGTAACCGTTTGCATACATGTCAATATTAATAGCTTGATCAATCTCATATTCCAGGAATGGCTCCCAATGAGATGGATAAATAAGATCGATTCCAGCCAATGAAATATTATGTTTTTTACCTTTATCAAACTCGCCGAATAAACCCAATCGTTTAGGTTTACCTACTACACAACGAATATCCTGTTGATATCTCTTACGAAAAATATATGGTCGATAAAGAAGATATACTCCAACAAAAAAAGTAAGTCCACCAAACAACATTAACCAAGGAAAAAAAATAGCAATAACAAATAACGAAAGTGCACAAACAATTAACCCAACACAAATAACACCACTGCCCCACAAACTAAACGATCGATTAAGCTTATACTCTTCCAACGTCTCTTTTCTGACCTTAATAAATTTTACCAGTTGTTGACCACTCTCTTGAATTAAAGCATTAACTGGTGGAAATGTTATTTCTCTAGCAAAGTGAAATTGTTTAAAATCTTGCTTAAAATCAGCCAAAAAATGATTATTTACTGATATAACAAGTGGTAAGGTATCCGTATAAACAACATCCATAACATTCTGTGTTGTTAAGTAAGGCTCTAATTGTCGAGGTAAATGAACTTCTTTAGAATCAATAAAATAGCGCCATAAATTATCTTGCTCGTTGATTAAAGAAAAACGTGTTATTGCATTACAGCCCGTAGAAACCCAAGCATTTCTTTTAGGAAAATCAAATAACTTTCTTATTGTCACCTCTTTTGTCTTTATTAAGATTTGTTCAGAGTTGGTATATTTAAGATAGTCACAAATTATCTGATATTCATCAGAAGTAATTTTGCGATAATTAGCATGTATTAAGAAAGGTAATTTATCTACATCATTACCTTTTTTTCCTTTCATAAACAAAAAGAAAATTAATATAAACAAGCAAATAATTAAAATAACCAATATAACAAAAGGTAAGCTCATTTCTTCCCCGATGTAACAAATAATGCCAGTGCAGAATAACAACCCTTTCCTTAGCTCTAAATAAGGTAATTCCTATTCTAGTTTTCTATTTTTAATATTAATAACAATGAGTTACGATTTGACATTGTTTATTTTAACAACATGGTAGTTTAATTAATAAGTAATTTAATAAAAATATTACTAAAACACCCTTATTATAATAATCAGCGCTGGTTAAATTTATTGATATATTATCACTAAATAGATAGATTGAATCACAATTGATTTCAGCAAAAAATCAAAAGCCTATCCTTGCCTTTAATATAAAAAGTTATAATCTATTCAACAAATTTTGTCCGGGACACAGTATATGAAACAAATGAAAAAACCCAAAATACTGAATATAAAAAATATTGCTGAATCTAGACTTTTTCGTATCCAATCTGTTGATCTTGAATTTAGTAATGGCGTTAAACGTCTTTATGAACGAATGCAGCCAACAATAAATGAAGCCGTACTGATTGTTCCTATCATTAATAACGAACTAATTTTAATACGTGAATATGCAGTTGGTATTGAAGAGTATGAATTAGGTTTTCCTAAAGGAGCAATTGATAAAGGAGAAAGTGCCATACAAGCTGCTATAAGAGAATTAAAAGAGGAAATTGGTTATGGTGCAAAACATGTTGAATTACTAGCAAAATTAACAATATCACCAGCCTACTTTTCCAGTAAAATGAATATATTCATTGCACAAAATCTTTATGAGGAAAAACTGGAAGGCGATGAACCAGAGCCGCTAGAACAAATTCGTTGGCCAATAAACAATATGATGCAACTACTCGATGTTAAAGATTTTAACGAAGCAAGAAATATTAGCGCATTATTTTATGCCCAGCGTTATCTCAAAAATATTAGTTAACCTTAAATAAGTCCTAATATTGTAAAATGAAATAGGGTCTATCTAATAACCCTAATTTCAAAGACAAAAATTAAAGATCATTATTACTGTTCAAAAAAGTTCCTGACTATTTCCATCTTCAGAAATAACGATTGTACCTACCTCTCGAATAGCGGCTGTTTTAGGTTCAGTTCCTTCAATAAAATATTCCAAACTTTTACTTACAGAATTATTTGTTGCTAATTTACCTGTTTTGTTATCAATAGTAATAGAAATAATTCCATCAGGAGGTTGTATTTTATTTTCAGCAACTCCTTCAAGGACAACTTTCATATAATCATTCCAGATAGGTTGAGCACTTTTTGCACCTGCTTCACCACCTGTAATAGTACGCCCTAAACTGCGTTTATTATCATCAAAGCCTATCCAAGCGGTAGCAACGACATCAGGGCCATAGCCAGAAAACCAAGCATCTTTAGAACTATTAGTCGTTCCTGTCTTTCCACCAATATCTTTACGCTTAAAATCTCTCGCACGCCAGCCTGTCCCCATCCAACCTGGCTCTCCATAAATATTCGTCATCATTGCATTACTAATTAAAAAAGCCAAAGGTGTACTAATAACATGTGGAGCATATTTTTCTTGTTGAACGGTTATTGGTATTTCATTATTAATATCTACTCTAGGCTCAAGACTCATCGGAGGCGTCGTAGATTTAACTATATTCTCAATAGATTCTGCATTTATTTCTTTAATTTTTGGTACATCATCATAAATAACAGCGATATCTTTACAGTTAGGACAAGCGATGTTAGGTTTAGCTTCAAACACAATTTGACCTTGTAGCCCCTCAACTCGACTAATGAAATAAGGATCGATAAGGTAACCACCATTAGACATAACGGCATAACCTCGAACTATTTGCATAGGCGTAAATGACGGAGCTCCTAATGCCAATGACTCGGTTCGATTAATATTTTCTTCAGGAAAGCCAAACCGTTTTAAATAATCCGCCGCATAATCAACCCCCATCGCACGCATAGCTCGTACCATAACAACATTTTTCGATTGGCCTAATCCTTGCCGCAAAGTGATTGGGCCTGCATATTTGGCGGGAGAGTTTTTAGGTCGCCAATCTGAATCAGCTCCAGCATCCCAACGAGTAATAGGCATATCATTTAATAAGGAAGCTAACGTTAATCCTTTATCTAATGCTGCGGTATAAAGAAAAGGTTTAATATTGGAACCAACTTGACGTAATGATTGGGTTACTCGATTAAATTTACTTAACTCAAAATCAAATCCGCCAACTAACGCAACAATAGCGCCATTGATTGGATTAAGAGCAATAAAAGCTGAATTTGCTTCCGGTATTTGTGCTAACCACCAACTATCTTTAACTTGTCGTACACGAATTAATTCTCCCACTTTCACAACTTCGTTAACCGTTTTAGGTGTTACACCTTGACGCTCATCAGAAATATATTTACGTGCCCAAGAAACACCATTCATTGCCAGCTCAACAGTAACACCATTTGACATTATAACTTCAGCTTTATTTCTATTTGTCGCAATAACTACTGCGGGAATTAATGGCCCATAAGTAGGTGTTTTTTTGAGTTTTTCAATAAGTTGCTCATGAGTCCAGGGTGTTTGTCGCTGCGTCCAAAGAATTTTTTCTGCTCCTCGATAGCCATGACGAATATCATAATTAATTAAATTATTACGCAAAGCATTAACTGCTGCTGTCTGATCTTTACGGATAATGGTAGTATAGACTTTATAACCATCGGTATAAGCATTCTCACCATAGCGTTTATAAAGCTCTTGCCTAACCATTTCTGCCAGGTAGGGTGCTGAAAACGAAATTTTTGGTGCGTGATACATGGCAATAATTTTTTCACCCTTTGCTTCATTATATTGCTGTTGAGTAATATACCCCTCTTCTAACATACGTAATAATACGATATTGCGGCGATTTATTGCTCGTTCATAGGAATAAAGGGGGTTAAAAGTAGAAGGTGCTTTTGGTAAACCTGCAATCATAGCAATTTCACTTAAACTTAATTCATTTACAGACTTACCAAAATAAACATAAGCAGCTGCACCTACCCCATAAGCACGATTTCCTAAATAAATTTTATTTAAATAAAGTTCAAGAATTTCATCTTTTGACAATAATTGCTCAATCCGGACAGCTAAAAATACCTCTTTAGCTTTACGCATCAATGTTTTTTCTCGACTTAGGAAAAAATTTCTTGCTAACTGTTGCGTTATTGTACTTGCCCCTTGCGAAGCGTGACCGGAAACAGCTATAACCGATACAGCTCGAAAAATTCCTATAGGATCAATACCATGATGCTCATAATATCGGCTATCTTCCGTCGCAATAAAAGCTTTTATCATTAGTGGGGGAATTTCCTTTAATGACAACGGAAGACGACGTTTCTCTCCAAATTGCGCAATTAACTCACCTTCTGCACTTAACACCTGCATAGGTACTTGCAATCGGACATCTTTTAACGTTGCTACATCAGGCAGTTCTGATTCGACATATTTGTACAAACCAAAAATAGATCCAGCTCCCAAAACAAGACAACAAACTATAAAAAAAAGAAAAAACTTTACGATCTTCACCTGAAATTCCCATTTACAATTTATTGGGTGGTTTATAAACAATGAATACTTAGTATAAATGTTTGAAATTACCTTGAATATGGAATTTTATACATTAACAATAGGGAAATCGTCTATGTTTTTACAAAAATGGCAGATTGGCCTTGATATACATCATAATAAAATTCAACTTGTGGCGGCTACTCAACACAGACATGGCTGGCAACTTCGCGAATGTTGGCAACATTCTTTACCAATCACTAAAACCCAAGATACTGAAACCCAAAATATTCGTATAACCACACTAAAAAATATCTTGCAACAATGGCACAAGAAACTACCTAATAATTGCGATGCAAGATTCTCCTTATCCACATTACAAATCCTAAAATCTCACTTCCTTTTGCCGGAAAAAATAACACTAACTGAACCAGAACTTGGATGGCTCGTTCACAGTAAAGCTGAAACCCTATTTCCTATGGACATCCGTGAACTTATTTTGGATTATCGTATTTATCAAAAGCAAATATACCTTTGTGCAACTAGACGTAGTGATATTGTTTTTTGGTCTGAATTATTACATGAAGTAGGTTTTTCACTTTCTGTCATCGATATATCTCCTAATGCCCTTCGTTACTTAGCTCATAAAGCCTCTATTCCTGATAACACTTGGCTTATTTATCGGCGACAACAAGAGTGGATATGTGCTGGTCCTTTATATCAATCAATACACTATCAACCTCTTGAGATAACTGAAGTAGACTCTATAGAAAAACTGGTCTTATTACTACCTAAAGAAACGCAACAACAACCTAATACTATTTATTATCTCGGTAACGATATAAAGCATCATCATTTTTCCACTTGGTCTCTGTTAGATTCTTTTCAATATTACTCTATCAAGTTACCAAAAGATTTTCATAATTTTGCGATTGCCGCGGGTTTAGCACTTCGCGAAGGAGATAAATGATGTATCAAGTTAATTTTCTGCCATGGCAGAAAAAACGCCTTAAACAACGCTATTATGTATGGATATCTCTCTTTCTTATACAAATTTCAAGTTTGATATTAATTCTGTTTTTTATAATTGATAGGCATAAACAGCAATACCTTCATCAACAATATTTACTTGATAATGAAAATATAGAAATTGCGGCCATTGAACAACAGCTTGGTAACATTGAGCAACAGCGCCAGCAACTTGATCAATTAACTCAAAAATTCAATACGTTAATTCAAATCGCTAACCACAACAAACAACAACTTTATTTACTACAACAAATTCCGAATATTCTACCAACAGGTAGTTGGTTAGAAGCGCTTTCAAGCCAAAGAGATGAATTGATAATTAAAGCAAATAGCTATGATTATCATGAAATTTTACAGTTCATGCGCCAATTAACCGAGCAAAAGTTAGTAACGCAAATCCAATTACAAACAATACAACTAACCTCACAAAATATTCAAAAAACCACATTAAATGCAAAGTGGCTACGTACGGAGAATCAATATGGTAAAAAATAAAATATATGAATGGTTTTATAGGCCATTATGGAAACAACTTATCCCACAATGGTTAACGCTTTTTTTAATTTTTCTTTTTTTCTTTATTTTTTATTGGTCAAAAAATTCTTTAATTATTGATCAATTGAATCAACAACGGAAAAACAACAGACAACATATCAATATATTAAAAACACAACTCATACAAAATATAACAAAAAGCAAATTAAAAACTCTAATAAACAAAAAGAAACAACAAATAACAGACTTACTTACTTCGATACAGACTGAACCTCTAGTTTCTGCCCAATTCAAATTTCCGCTACCAATTTCAAATGAAAAACTCATTTATTGGCAACAACAAAATCATAATAATCGTGTAGATTACTATCTCACAATTTTAGCAAGCTACTATCAATTAATCGCCTTTATCGAAAGCTTACAAAAAACACATCCACTACTCCTTATTTCAACAGCTAAAGGTAACCCCAAAGAAAAATAACTTATATTGTGAGTTCATTCTTTCATCCCTAACAAAAAGCCTAACATAATGAATTTACTTAATTTAATATTAATTTTAGTATTAATAACATTATTTAGTATTAATGCTATAGCCGCCAGAGAACCATTTACGCCGCCAAAAATAAAAGAAATTATTGAAAATAATGTTACTCATACATCACCAATACCTGAAGAAAAAAGTGATATACATTATCTGAGTTACCCCCTGCAATATGCCGAAGCAGAATTACTAGCATCTCAACTTTCACAAAATAATCCACCTTTACTCTCAAAAAAAGGAAAAGTTTTTGCCGATAAACAGACTAATAACTTAATTTTTGAAGATACTCAGAGACACATTGAACGTCTTCAATCCTGGCTAAAAAAAATTGATATACCGCAACAACAAGTACAAATAACAGCCTATATTATTAATACAAGTCGAGAGGCTTTATATGAACTAGGAATATTTTGGGAACTCAGTAGCGATAAAATAAACCAGGTCGGGATCAGCCGGCTAAATATTCATCAACCAGCACCATCTTCAATTCCACATATCGCTTTTAATATTGCCAAAATTAAAAGTCACTTATTGTCACTGGAATTAAGTGCATTAGAACAAGAAAATCAGCTATCTATTATTGCTAGCCCCAGATTAATGGCCTCACATAACCATTCTGCCAGCATTAAACAAGGCACAGAAATTCCTTATATCATTCAAAGTAAAAATAAAAGTCAGATAAAATTTAAAGAAGCAATATTAGGCATGGAAGTCACACCTACCATTTTACGAGGAGGTAAAGTTCGTCTAGCGCTAAAAATTAGTCAAAATACCCCCAATACTAGTTTGCTAGCAAATACTTACCAACATATTGCAATCAATAAACAAGAAATATCAACACAAGTTACGATTAATCATGGGGAAACACTTATCCTAGGTGGAATTTTTCAACAGAAAAAAAACAATCAACAACAAAAAATTCCCTACCTGGCAGATATTCCCTTCTTTGGCCAGTTATTCACCAAAGATGGAAAACAAACTTACCATAGGGAATTAGTCATATTTATAACACCTCAATTAATTAATATTTAATAAAATATAGTAAGCAATAATTATTTTTTATAATATAACTTCATACTAAACAGCACTAAATAGAGCAAAAATCATCCGATTATTGTGAATAATGGATTATAAATTTGACGATAAGAAAGATTTAGCTTACAAGGTTAGTTATTTAGCGAAATAAACAATTTAAATGCGTACACTCGATGATAAAACCTTTACATGTACGATTAAAGTTGCATTTTTAGCTAATCTATTGCGATAATTTTTATATCCAATTTAATATCTTTCATAATTGGCAGCAAATAATACGCTTTGCGTATAGATATCGGCGTGGTTTTCAAATTGATTGATGTTAAACTTAGTGCACAAACAAACTTAAAGACGAATACTTGAGCTTCGTAATACTGTATATTACGTATTACGAGACATTTGGGATTTTAAACCTGTGAAGAAATACTGCTATCAGTTATGTTACAAAAACAGGCCCTTCCGATATAATTCAGAAAAAACTGAATGTATTTGGGATTTTTTTGCTTTTATATGCAAGAAAAGATGTCAATACTCATGAGGTTTCAATTATAGGTCCCGTTGCTAATTTGATTAGCCGGGCGGGTTATCATTAACGAATAATCTTAGTAATACCAAAAACATGGCAGAGAAACGTAATATCTTTCTGGTTGGGCCTATGGGCGCCGGAAAAAGTACTATTGGTCGCCAGCTAGCGCAGCAACTTAGTATGGAATTTTTTGATTCTGATCAAGAAATTGAACGACGTACTGGTGCTGATGTGAGTTGGGTATTTGATTTGGAAGGCGAAGAAGGTTTTCGGGAACGTGAAGAAAAAATTATCAATGAGCTTACAGAAAAACAGGGAATTGTCCTAGCAACAGGGGGAGGGTCGGTAAAATCAAAAGAAACACGCAACCGTCTGTCTGCTCGTGGGGTAGTCGTTTATCTTGAAACAACGATTGAAAAACAAATGGCACGAACTCAACGCGATAAAAAAAGACCTTTATTGCAAGTAGATCAGCCTGCTCGTGAAGTTTTAGAAAAACTCGCTCATGAACGTAATCCACTTTATGAAGAAATCGCAGACATTACTATTCATACCGACGATCAAAGTGCAAAAGTAGTTGCTAACCAAATCATAGGATTATTGGAAAATACTTAATTTCAATAAATTAATATGAATGACTGATTGACCATGCCATAAAGGTAAAATCAATATGGAAAAATTGACAGTTACACTTGGTGAACGGAGTTACCCGATTAGCATTGCCTTTGGTTTACTTAACTCACCTGACGCATTTTTGCCGCTTAAAAGTGGCGAATACGCGATGATTGTAACGAACAAAACGCTAGATTCCCTTTATTCTACAAGAGTAAAATCAACTCTTACAAAAATGGGTGTCAAGGTTGATGAGATCATTCTACCTGATGGAGAACAATACAAAACATTAGCTATTCTTGATACGATCTTCACTGCTTTATTGGAAAAAAATCATCCTCGAAGCACCACACTTATTGCCCTTGGTGGCGGAGTTATTGGTGACTTGACAGGATTTGCTGCCGCCTGCTACCAAAGAGGCGTTCGTTTTATCCAAGCACCAACCTCGCTTCTATCTCAAATTGACTCTTCTGTTGGAGGAAAAACAGCAGTCAATCATCCGTTAGGTAAAAATATGATTGGTGCTTTCTATCAACCAATATCGGTTATTATTGATTTAGATAGTCTAAAAACATTACCAGTACGTCAATTCTCTTCTGGCTTAGCAGAAATTATTAAATATGGCATTATTCTAGATTATGATTTCTTTTGTTGGTTAGAAAAAAACATTAGCAAACTATTTGAATTTGACGAAAAAACAATAAGTTATTGCATCCTACATTGTTGTGAATTGAAAGCAAAAATCATTGCTATAGATGAAAAAGAAACCAATGGACAACGTGCATTATTGAACTTAGGGCATACCTTTGGTCATGCGATTGAAACTGAATTAGGCTATGGTTCCTGGCTACATGGTGAAGCAATTGCTGTAGGTATTGTGATGGCTGCAAAAACTGCAGAGTTAATTGGTCAATTTGATAATAATGATACTAAGCGTATTTTAAATTTACTGAGGCAAGCAAATCTCCCTACTAAAGGACCAGCAAAAATGGCTGCTGAAGCTTATTTACCTCACATGATGAGAGATAAAAAAGTAGTTAATAATCAACTTAATCTGGTGCTACCTAAATCTATTGGCAATGCAGAGTTATACACTAATATAAGCCATGAGGTTGTTTTAAAAGCAATTAAACAATGCCTACATACAGATTAAACCGTGATTGAGATAGCAAGATAGCCATAGTGACACTATAATAAATATCCGTATTTTAGAATTAAACTGTACTAAAAATCATCTTTATCCATGATATGAGGTCATTCACCTTAAAAGGGAGGGGAAATGGACGAGTTTAAACCAGAAAGAGATCCTCAAGATCAGAGTAACTTCCGGCCAGATACATCAGATAGGCCTGTATTACGTTCACGTCAGCAAGGATCTAAACACCATCTAGCCTCTCGGCAACATGTCATGATAGGTATCGCTGTTTTGGTTCTATTATTACTCATTATCGCGATTAGCTCAGCACTTAAAGCTCCAACTGATCATGAGAAAGAACATACCTCTGTAACAAATAATGAACGTAACATCGATATTTCAAAAACAACATCACTGGCAAATGAGTCTTCTTTATCTCAAGAACATAACCAACCACAAAACGTAACCATGCCTTCAATTAGTGATACACCGACTGAAGGATCCTTGCCTCCAGCCAACCAAGGACAAGGTAAACGTATTGAAATTCCTGGTGACGTTGTTGATGCTTTACGGCAAGGCCAAACATTGCCTACTACTAAGCAACAACTGGTTGAAAATCCAACATCAACACCATCATCAACAATACTTCCCTCAACTACCCCCCCTAAGATAGTGGAACCAATTAAAACTAATCCCGAAACAAAAACAAAACCCATAGTTCGAACACATACGCACCATAATGGTGATTTATTATCATCCCCAGCGAGTAATTACACCCTACAATTAAGTAGCGCAAGCCGTTCTAACTCCCTAGAAGCATTTGCTAAAAAAAATCGCTTAACTAATTATAAAATCTATAAGACCGTACGTAATGGGCAACCATGGTATGTTCTTATCCATGGTAATTACCGCTCAGTCAGTGAAGCAAAAAACGCAATTTCAACTTTGCCCACTTCTGTCCAGGAAAAAAAACCCTGGGTTAGAAAATTTCAGCAAGTTAAGCAAGATCAAAAATAAAGAATCATTAGGCGCAAGTATGCTGTCCTAAACAGAGATATACCAAAAACTCTGGAACATTTAGATAAAATATGGCGGCATGAAGAAAAAACGCGCTTTTTTAAAATGGGCTGGCGGTAAATATCTTCTGGTAGAAGAAATTAAAAAATATCTACCAGAAGGTGATTGTCTGGTAGAACCATTTGTCGGGGCAGGTTCAGTATTTTTGAATACCAACTATAATGCTTACATCCTAGCTGACATTAATAATGATCTTATCAATTTATATAATACCGTAAAATATCATGCTGATACATTTGTGCAGCATTCACGTAAGCTTTTTAACTCTGAATTTAATACACCAGAGCAATACTACCGTTTACGAACTGAATTTAACCTATGTAATAATTCTCAGCGTCGTAGTGAACTATTTTTATATCTTAATCGTCATTGCTACAATGGTCTTTGTCGCTACAATTCGAAAGGAGAATTTAACGTTCCATTTGGGCGTTATAAAAAACCTTATTTTCCCGAAGATGAACTCTATTGGTTTGCTGAAAAAGCGCAAAAAGCTATTTTTGTCTGCCAAACCTATCAAGAAACATTGCTATCAGTAAATAAAAGTTCTGTTGTTTACTGCGATCCACCCTATACACCGCTTTCAGATACGGCTAATTTTACTACATATCATACAAATAGTTTTGGCAACAAAGAACAATATAATCTAGCTCAGATCGCTTATCACTTATCATCAACACGCGGAATACCCGTATTAATATCAAATCATGATACACCAGCGACTAGAGAATGGTATCATCACGCCAAACTAAATGTTGTTAAAGTACGTAGAACAATTAGTCGTAACAGCCTTGCTCGTAGAAAAGTCGACGAACTTTTGGCATTCTATAATCCAACTTATAAAAAAAACGCAAAAGGTAAAAAAACAAATCGGAGATAATTATGAAAGATTTTCTGATTGCCCCCTCTATTTTATCCGCAAATTTTGCATGTTTAGGTGAAGATACTGAGAAAGTAATTAAAGCTGGAGCTGATATTGTCCATTTTGACGTTATGGATAACCATTATGTCCCAAATTTAACTTTCGGCCCAATGATATGTAAAGCATTGCGAGATTATGGTATTAAGGCTCCCATTGATGTGCATTTGATGGTAAAACCTGTAGATCGACTAATTCCTGACTTTGCTAAAGCTGGTGCAACCTATATTACCTTTCACGCTGAAGCAAGTGAACACATTGATCGCACATTACAATTAATTAAAGATAATGGATGTAAAGCAGGTTTAGCTTTTAATCCTGCTACACCATTAAACTATTTAGATTACGTGATAGATAAATTAGATATGATCCTAATTATGTCGGTAAATCCTGGTTTTGGTGGACAATCTTTTATTCCACAAACCCTAAATAAATTGCGTCAAGTTCGTAAAATGATCGATAGTAATGGTTATAATATCCGCCTAGAAGTTGATGGCGGGGTTAATGTTAATAATATTATTAATGTTGCAAATGCAGGAGCTGACACTTTTGTCGCAGGTTCTGCCATTTTTAATCAACCAGATTACAAAACTGTCATTGATGCTATGCGTAAAAAGTTAGCTGAGGCAATTTAATGACATTTAAAAAATTAACCGATATTCAAGCTATCGCATTTGATTTGGATGGTACATTAGTCGACAGTGTTGGCGGATTAGCTAATGCCTTAGATCATGCTTTAATTAATCAGCAATTACCAGCTGCGGGTAAAGAACTTGTTTCCACTTGGGTTGGTAATGGTGTTGATATGATGATAGAACGCGCATTAACTTGGGCAAATGTTAAAATCACACCAAAAATTAAAAATAGTACTCGTCAATTATTTGATAAAATTTATGCAACAACAGTAATAACAGGTAGTCAGCTTTTTCCTGGAGTAAAAGAAACATTAGCAGAATTGGCCAAACAACCTTTCCCAATGGCAATCGTCACCAATAAACCAACACCATTTATTGACCCTTTATTAAAAAAATTAGCAATTAATTCTTATTTTTCTTTAATATTAGGGGGAGATGACGTAAAAAAGAAAAAACCCCATCCGGCTCCACTATATCTTACAATGGGAAAATTTGGTCTACTTAAAGATCAATTATTATTTGTCGGCGATTCTCATAATGATATCTTAGCTGCTAAAGCGGCTGGCTGTCCTTGTGTGGGTTTAACTTATGGATATAACTATGGTGAATCTATCGCATTAAGTAAACCAAATTATGTATTAGATAACTTTGCCGATCTACTTCCTACGTTAGGACTAACACCTTTGACAATTCTGGAATCATAATATGAATACCCCCCCGATAAAATCGACTAATACCCTCAAAAAACCTACTGTATTCAGTGGGGCTCAACCGTCTGGAGAATTAACCATCGGCAACTATATTGGCGCATTACGTCAATGGGTTCACATGCAAGATAATTATGACTGTATTTATTGTATTGTTGATCAGCATGCCATTACAGTCCGTCAGGATCCCAAAGAGTTAAGAAAGCGTACGCTTGATACGCTAGCCTTATATCTTGCTTGCGGTATCGATTTTAAAAAAAGCATTATTTTTGTTCAATCCCATGTTCCACAACATACTCAACTTAGCTGGGCTCTTAACTGTTATACCTATTTTGGTGAATTAAGTCGCATGACACAATTTAAAGACAAATCAACTCGTCATGCTGAAAATATTAATGCTGGATTATTTGATTATCCAGTATTGATGGCTGCTGATATTTTACTTTACCAGACAAACCAAGTCCCGGTTGGTATTGATCAAAAACAACATTTAGAATTAAGCCGAGATATCGCTCAACGTTTTAATTCGCTCTACGGAGAAATATTTACTATACCCGATCCTTTTATTCCGGAAAAAGGAGCGCGGGTTATGTCTCTACAAGAACCACAAAAAAAGATGTCAAAATCAGACGATAATCGCAATAATGTCATAACGTTATTAGAAAACCCTAAATCAGCAGCTAAAAAGATCAAACGTGCCCTTACTGATTCTGATGAGCCACCACAAGTTTATTATGACTCAGAAAATAAACCGGGTATTTCTAATCTGATAGATATCCTTTCTGGCGTAACAGGTACATCTACCTCACAGATAGAAAAACAATTTGCTGGAAAAATGTATGGCGATCTTAAAAACACCGTGGCTGAAGCCGTTTCAGATATGTTAATAAATATCCAAAGTCGTTTTGATGAATTTCGTAATAACGAAAAATTATTGAATGATATTATGTCCGAAGGCGCTAGCAAAGCAGAGGTTCGAGCTAAAATAACGCTAAATAAAGTTTATGACGCTATTGGTTTTATTAATCCTATAAAAAAATAATTCTCTTCTCCCCGTAAAACACGAGGGAGATTGACACTAAGAATAAATTATTTATAAAAAATTAATAAAATAAAAATCAATCTTTATTTTATTAATATATTTATTAAAGAAGGAACAATATTTAGTAACATCAATCATTTTTTCAACTGATTATATATAATTAACAGTACCTTGTAATTTTTATTGTTATATTTTCAATTAGCTATCCAAAGACATTAGTAGGCCAGTATCTAATCTGGCACCACTAACATTGATAAGAAACAAACAGATAAGGTCAATGTTATTTTATTTTTTCCGCGAAACGTTTCGCAGCTTCATCCCAGTTAACAACTGACCAAAAGGCTTTAATGTATTCAGGGCGACGATTTTCATATTTAAGATAATAAGCATGTTCCCAAACATCAAGCCCTAAAATAGGATAACCAGAAACACCAGAAATAGACTCACCCATC
Organism: Arsenophonus nasoniae; assembly: GCF_004768525.1. Lineage (NCBI taxonomy): Bacteria > Pseudomonadati > Pseudomonadota > Gammaproteobacteria > Enterobacterales > Morganellaceae > Arsenophonus > Arsenophonus nasoniae. The sequence continues at coordinate 665,875 of NZ_CP038613.1, read as the reverse complement.
AGCGGATTATCTTGATTAGCTGTCGAAACAACCGCCAGTTTTCCATCCGATTTCAAGACTAACCATGCCCAACCAGAACCAAAACGAGTTGCTGCCGCTTTTTCAAAAATTTCTTTAAAATTCTCTACACTATCAAAATCACGTTCAATTGCCGATTTCAGCTCACCTTGTAGTTCAGTACCAATTTTTAATCCAATCCAAAACATACTATGATTGGCATGGCCGCCTGCATTATTGCGTAAAAAAGTACGTTTATCTACTGGCACTTTATCTAAGTTTTGAATCAAATCATCTATATCAAGTTTGGCAAGCTCAGGAAAATCTTTTAACACATCATTGGTATTGTTGACATATGTTTGATGATGTTTAGTATGATGGATTCTCATTGTCCTTTCATCAAAATGTGGCTCTAATGCCCCATATTCATAAGGCAGGGAAGGTAATGTATAGCTCATTTGCATTAACTCCTGTTACTTAAATATAAAATAAATGTTTCAATCAATACTTATTTTACAAGGATTGCCATCATAATGAAAACAATTATAAACAATATATTTTTTTAAGGTTTTTACTTCCTGTAAAAATAATCCAAATATTAGCCCATTAGATTGAAATAAATTCTTAATAAAAAACATCAATTAAAACAATTTAAATAGGATAATTAATTGATAAATAATAAATCTAAAATAAAACACCAACATTTACGTGATCACAAACACAAAAAAAAAACAAATTCTTTTTCATAGGTTTAGTTAACTGCTCTTTGACATATGATTAACACAACTGAGGAGAAGAAAAATATGATATCAACATTCAAGTACCCCATACCTACTGAAATTGCCGCACATACCTTAGTTAATAAAAAGCAATATCTAAAAGATTATCAATTATCCCTTAAAGATCCTGACGCATTTTGGCGAGAAAAAGGTCAAATTGTTGACTGGATAAAACCTTATACCAAAGTAAAAAATTCTTCATTTGATCCAGGGCACATTAATATCCAATGGTTTGAAGACGGTACCTTAAATTTAAGTACTAACTGCCTAGATCGCCATTTACAATTACGCGGTGATCAAACTGCAATCATTTGGGAAGGCGATGATCCATCACAGTCTTATCATATAACTTATCGTCAACTTCATCATGATGTTTGCCTATTCGCCAATGCATTGAAAAAACTAGGCATCAAAAAAGGTGATGTTGTTGCTATTTATATGTCCATGGTACCTGAATCTGCTATCGCTATGTTAGCATGCACACGCATCGGTGCTATTCACTCTGTTATCTTTGCTGGTTTTTCACCAGAAGCCATTGCAGGACGCATTATTGACAGTAAAGCTAAACTTATCATTACAGCAGATGAAGGGATAAGAGCAAATCGTACTATACCATTGAAAAAAAATGTTGATGAAGCGTTAAAAAACCAGGCTGTCGAAACGATTAATAATGTTATTGTTTTTAGACGAACCGGTAATCAAATCGATTGGCAAGAAAAACGTGATCATTGGTGGCATGAAATTATTAAAGGGCTTAACGCTGATTGTCCTGCAGAAGAAATGAATGCAGAAGATCCTTTATTCATTCTTTATACGTCGGGTTCAACAGGCAAACCAAAAGGCGTCTTACACACCACTGGTGGTTATTTAGTTTATGTTTCTATCACTTTCAAATACGCATTTGACTACCAAGCAAAAGAAATTTATTGGTGTACTGCTGACATAGGCTGGGTAACAGGCCATAGTTACTTAATTTATGGTCCACTATCTAATGGCGCCACTACCTTAATGTTTGAAGGTGTGCCTAATTATCCAAGTATAAATCGCATGAGCCAAATAATTGATAAGCATAAAGTAAATATTCTATATACCGCACCAACGGCAATTCGTGCTTTGATGGCCGAAGGTGATAAAGCTATTGAAGGAACTCAACGTAATTCTTTAAGAATTTTAGGCTCTGTTGGTGAACCTATTAACCCGGAAGCTTGGGAATGGTACTACAAAAAAATAGGTAATAGCCATTGCCCTATTATTGATACATGGTGGCAAACTGAAACCGGCGGTTTTATGCTTTTACCCTTACCGGGAGCAACTGAACTTAAACCAGGCTCAGCCACGTTACCGTTTTTTGGTATTAAGCCCGAGCTTATTGATAATTTAGGTAATTTACTTGAAGGTATTGCTGAAGGCAATCTTGTTATCATGGATTCATGGCCAGGACAAGCTAGAACAATTTATGGTGACCATGAACGCTTTGAACAAACTTATTTTTCACTATTTAAAGGTATGTATTTCAGTGGAGACGGTGCTCGCCGCGATGAAGACGGTTATTATTGGATAACCGGTCGTGTTGACGACGTTTTAAATATTTCTGGTCATCGTTTAGGTACAGCCGAAATCGAATCTGCACTTGTAGCCTTCCCTAAAATTGCTGAGGCTGCCGTCGTTGGTGTCCCGCATAATATAAAAGGTCAAGCTATTTATGCCTATATTACATTAAATCAAGGAGAAGAACCTTCAACAGAACTTTATAATGAGGTACGCAATTGGGTGCGTAAAGAAATTGGGCCAATAGCCACACCAGATATTCTTCATTGGACTGATGCATTACCAAAAACTCGCTCAGGTAAGATTATGCGACGTATTCTAAGGAAAATTGCTACTGGCGATATAAATAATCTAGGTGATACATCGACTTTAGCCGATCCTAGTGTTGTTGTAGAATTACTAGAAGAAAAGGGCTCAATCAATATTTCTAGTTAAATTAATGAGCTATAAGAAATTCTAAAATGTTAACAAAGATGGTCGATAAAATAGATATAGTTCAACTATAAAATATATTATTTATTAACATAACTTTATTTTTTTAATATAAAAAAGCCACCCTAATTAGGTGGCCTTGTATTTTAAGCTTAGCAGTTCCCTACTCTCACATGGGGAGACCCCACACTACCATCGGCGCTACGGCATTTCACTTCTGAGTTCGGCATGGGATCAGGTGGGACTACCGCGCTATAGCTACTAAGCAAATTTTTTGCTATTTAGATTCTATCGAAAGTTTAAGCAGTGCATTCATTGAATTAATAATAAAATTTATAGACAAATAACGACTAACCTAAACTGTTCTATCATATATTTATTTCACTAATGGCCTTAGCCATTAGCATTAAATTAAAGTCTGGCAGCTCCCTACTCTCACATGGGGAGACCCCACACTACCATCGGCGCTACGGCATTTCACTTCTGAGTTCGGCATGGGGTCAGGTGGGACCACCGCGCTATTGCCGCCAGACAAATTCTTTTTTACCTATCCCGTTTCAGTACGCTGCCATCTCGGCTAGCCTTTCGGCTCACTCACCTACCTCAGTAGGCGCTCACCATCAACAGCGCCAGTTCACGCTCCTTCGCGTAATATCTCGTCAGGATAGACTCTTGAACAAGCTAAAATTCTTCTCTCTTCTCAAAACACCTTCGGTGTTGTCAGGTTAAGCCTCTCGGGTCATTAGTACTGGTTAGCTCAACGTATCGCTACGCTTACACACCCAGCCTATCTACGTCCTCGTCTCGAACACCCCTTATAGGACATTACTGTCAGGGAAGACTCATCTTGAGGCAAGTTTCCCGCTTAGATGCTTTCAGCGGTTATCTCTTCCGCACTTAGCTACCAGGCGATGCCATTGGCATGACAACCTGTACACCAGTGGTGCGTCCACTCCGGTCCTCTCGTACTAGGAGCAGCCCCCCTCAATCTTCCTTCGCCCACGACAGATAGGGACCGAACTGTCTCACGACGTTCTAAACCCAGCTCGCGTACCACTTTAAATGGCGAACAGCCATACCCTTGGGACCTACTTCAGCCCCAGGATGTGATGAGCCGACATCGAGGTGCCAAACACCGCCGTCGATATGAACTCTTGGGCGGTATCAGCCTGTTATCCCCGGAGTACCTTTTATCCGTTGAGCGATGGCCCTTCCATTCAGAACCACCGGATCACTAAGACCTACTTTCGTACCTGCTCGCGCCGTCACGCTCGCAGTCAAGCTGGCTTATGCCTTTGCACTAACCTCACGATGTCCGACCGTGATTAGCCAACCTTCGTGCTCCTCCGTTACACTTTGGGAGGAGACCGCCCCAGTCAAACTACCCACCAGACACTGTCCTCAGCCCGGATAACGGACCTAAGTTAGAACATCAAACATTAAAGGGTGGTATTTCAACGTTGGCTCCATGCGAACTGGCGTCCACACTTCTTAGCCTCCCACCTATCCTACACATCAAGGCTCAATGTTCAGTGTCAAGCTATAGTAAAGGTTCACGGGGTCTTTCCGTCTTGCCGCGGGTACACTGCATCTTCACAGCGAGTTCAATTTCACTGAGTCTCGGGTGGAGACAGCCTGGCCATCATTACGCCATTCGTGCAGGTCGGAACTTACCCGACAAGGAATTTCGCTACCTTAGGACCGTTATAGTTACGGCCGCCGTTTACTGGGGCTTCGATCAAGAGCTTCGCCTTACGGCTTACCCCATCAATTAACCTTCCAGCACCGGGCAGGCGTCACACCGTATACGTCCACTTTCGTGTTTGCACAGTGCTGTGTTTTTAATAAACAGTTGCAGCCAGCTGGTATCTGCGACTGGCTTCAGCTCCATGGGTTAACCATTTCACCTAACGCCAGCGTGCCTTCTCCCGAAGTTACGGCACCATTTTGCCTAGTTCCTTCACCCGAGTTCTCTCAAGCGCCTGAGTATTCTCTACCTAACCACCTGTGTCGGTTTGGGGTACGATTAAGGATTACCTATCGCTTAGCGGCTTTTCCTGGAAGCTGGGCATCAACTACTTCACCACCTTGGTGGCTCGTCATCACGCCTCAGTGATATAGTCGTACGGATTTGCCTGCACGACCCACCTACACGCTTAAACCGGGACAACCGTCGCCCGGATAGCCTAGCCTTCTCCGTCCCCACTTCGCAGTAACCCTTAGTACGGGAATATTAACCCGTTTCCCATCGACTACGCTTTTCAGCCTCGCCTTAGGGGTCGACTTACCCTGCCCCGATTAACGTTGGACAGGAACCCTTGGTCTTTCGGCGAGCGGGTTTTTCACCCGCTTTATCGTTACTTATGTCAGCATTCGCACTTCTGATACCTCCAGCAGACCTCTCAGTCCACCTTCAACGGCTTACAGAACGCTCCCCTACCCAACAACATTGCTGTTGCTGCCGCAGCTTCGGTGCATGGTTTAGCCCCGTTACATCTTCCGCGCAGGCCGACTCGACCAGTGAGCTATTACGCTTTCTTTAAATGATGGCTGCTTCTAAGCCAACATCCTGGCTGTCTAAGCCTTCCCACTTCGTTTCCCACTTAACCATGACTTGGGGACCTTAGCTGGCGGTCTGGGTTGTTTCCCTCTTCACGACGGACGTTAGCACCCGCCGTGTGTCTCCCGTGATGACATTCTTCGGTATTCGGAGTTTGCATCGGGTTGGTAAGTCGGGATGACCCCCTAGCCGAAACAGTGCTCTACCCCCGAAGATGAATTCACGAGGCGCTACCTAAATAGCTTTCGGGGAGAACCAGCTATCTCCCGGTTTGATTGGCCTTTCACCCCCAGCCACAAGTCATCCGCTAATTTTTCAACATTAGTCGGTTCGGTCCTCCAGTTAGTGTTACCCAACCTTCAACCTGCCCATGGCTAGATCACCGGGTTTCGGGTCTATACCCTGCAACTTGACGCCCAGTTAAGACTCGGTTTCCCTACGGCTCCCCTATACGGTTAACCTTGCTACAGAATATAAGTCGCTGACCCATTATACAAAAGGTACGCAGTCACCCCATCCTCAAATGTCCCGCTTGTCTTTGCGGCCAATCTTGCCCGCTTTTTTAACTTCCGCTGCTCGTGTACTTCTAGCTACACTGCGCTGCGGCTTGAAAAAACCGAACAACCTTGTTGGCAAAGCCTGCGCTGTTATTGTGATGGTATACCATCACCCAACTGCCGAGGCACTTGAGTGATGGGGCTCCCACTGCTTGTACGTACACGGTTTCAGGTTCTCTTTCACTCCCCTCGCCGGGGTTCTTTTCGCCTTTCCCTCACGGTACTGGTTCACTATCGGTCAGTCAGGAGTATTTAGCCTTGGAGGATGGTCCCCCCTTATTCAGACAGGATAACACGTGTCCCGCCCTACTCTTCGAGCTCACGATACTAACACCTTCGGATACGGGGCTATCACCCTTTATGGCTGGCCTTTCCAGACCCTTCTCCTGATGCTAATATCGATGCTGACTCTGGGCTACTCCCCGTTCGCTCGCCGCTACTAGGGGAATCTCGGTTGATTTCTTTTCCTCGGGGTACTGAGATGTTTCAGTTCCCCCGGTTCGCCTCGTTTGACTATGAATTCATCAAACGATAGTGCATTAATGCACTGGGTTTTCCCATTCGGACATCGCCGGCTATAACGCTTCATATCAGCTTACCGACGCTTTTCGCAGATTAGCACGTCCTTCATCGCCTCTGACTGCCTAGGCATCCACCGTGTACGCTTCATTCGCTTAACCTCACAACCCGAAGGTGTCTTTATTTCACTGTCGTTCTGATAGGTTATGGCTGCGCGTGCAGCAATTCTTTGTTGGGCAGTGCTCACCATGCTCACGTACTTTTTGTACGCTGCGCTGACTGCGCGCTGGCCGCCTCGAATTCCTGACTGCTCGCTCATAACGCCTGCCTTCCTGACAGCGAATACACTTCGCGTTGGAGTTTTGAGAGTTCTCCACATTATTTTTCTCAATAATGTGTGTTTCAATTTTTAGCTTGTTCCAGATTGTTAAAGAGCATTATTATTCGCAGCATACTGTTGCCAGCCTGCTCTGAATAACCTTTTATCTATTTTTTATCTTGCAATATGGTGGAGCTAAGCGGGATCGAACCGCTGACATCCTGCGTGCAAAGCAGGCGCTCTACCAGCTGAGCTATAGCCCCATTAAGATATCGTATCATTACTCCTTCCCGCTAACTTCGCCTGTCAGCAAGCAATGTTGGTAGGCCTGAGTGGACTTGAACCACCGACCTCACCCTTATCAGGGGTGCGCTCTAACCACCTGAGCTACAAGCCTAATGATACCTTCAGCTCAATCTTCATCAGACAATCTGTGTGAACACTCACATTCCATCTATCTCGGTAAGGAGGTGATCCAACCGCAGGTTCCCCTACGGTTACCTTGTTACGACTTCACCCCAGTCATGAATCACAAAGTGGTAAGCGCCATCCCGAAGGTTAAGCTACCTACTTCTTTTGCAACCCACTCCCATGGTGTGACGGGCGGTGTGTACAAGGCCCGGGAACGTATTCACCGCGACATGCTGATCCGCGATTACTAGCGATTCCGACTTCATGGAGTCGAGTTGCAGACTCCAATCCGGACTTCGACGTACTTTCTGAGTTCCGCTTCCCCTCGCAGGCTCGCCTCTCTCTGTATACGCCATTGTAGCACGTGTGTAGCCCTACTCGTAAGGGCCATGATGACTTGACGTCATCCCCACCTTCCTCCGGTTTATCACCGGCAGTCTCCTTTGAGTTCCCGACCGTATCGCTGGCAACAAAGGATAAGGGTTGCGCTCGTTGCGGGACTTAACCCAACATTTCACAACACGAGCTGACGACAGCCATGCAGCACCTGTCTCAAAGTTCCCGAAGGCACGCCTCTATCTCTAAAAGCTTCTCTGGATGTCAAGAGTAGGTAAGGTTCTTCGCGTTGCATCGAATTAAACCACATGCTCCACCGCTTGTGCGGGCCCCCGTCAATTCATTTGAGTTTTAACCTTGCGGCCGTACTCCCCAGGCGGTCGATTTAACGCGTTAGCTCCGGAGGCCACAGTTCTTGACCACAACCTCCAAATCGACATCGTTTACAGCGTGGACTACCAGGGTATCTAATCCTGTTTGCTCCCCACGCTTTCGCACATGAGCGTCAGTCTTTGTCCAGGGGGCCGCCTTCGCCACCGGTATTCCTCCACATCTCTACGCATTTCACCGCTACACATGGAATTCTACCCCCCTCTACAAGACTCTAGCTAACCAGTCTTGAATGCCATTCCCAGGTTAAGCCCGGGGATTTCACATCCAACTTAATTAACCGCCTGCGTGCCCTTTACGCCCAGTAATTCCGATTAACGCTCGCACCCTCCGTATTACCGCGGCTGCTGGCACGGAGTTAGCCGGTGCTTCTTCTGTCGCTAACGTCAATTGCTAAGCTTATTAACCTTAACACCTTCCTCACGACTGAAAGTACTTTACAACCCGAAGGCCTTCTTCATACACGCGGCATGGCTGCATCAGGCTTGCGCCCATTGTGCAATATTCCCCACTGCTGCCTCCCGTAGGAGTCTGGGCCGTGTCTCAGTCCCAGTGTGGCTGATCATCCTCTCAGACCAGCTAGAGATCGTCGCCTAGGTGAGCCTTTACCCCACCTACTAGCTAATCTCATATGGGTTCATCCGAAGGTGTGAGGCCAGAAGGTCCCCCACTTTGCTCCTTAGAGATTATGCGGTATTAGCCACCGTTTCCAGTGGTTATCCCCCGCCTTCGGCCAGATCCCCATACCTTACTCACCCGTCCGCCGCTCGCCGGCAAGAAAGCAAGCTTTCTCCCGCTGCCGCTCGACTTGCATGTGTTAGGCCTGCCGCCAGCGTTCAATCTGAGCCATGATCAAACTCTTCAATTAAAAGTTTGATGCTCAAAGAATGTTTTACTGGCCGTAACGCTTTTTTGCCACTTTGTCGGCCTTTTATCGCCTTCGCTGTTGGCCAAAATAACGTTACTGCTTATTAGTTCATATATGAATTAACTGTTTGTCACTCTTTAAGACTTAATCTTCAAATAGTTTTTGATGATGTCTTGCGAGTGCCCACACAGATTGTCTGATTAATTGTTAAAGAGCGTGCGACCGTAGTCGCGAGGTGGCGTATATTACGCTTTTCACCTTAAATTCGCGTTATACTTTACTTTTATTCACTTGTTGATGAATAAGTCGCGATAACAGGAAGGGCATTATAGATTTATTTTATCTTTGCACAAGTACTTTTTTAAAAAAAATAATTTTGCTTTATTTATGAACAATAAGTTCATTTTTTTGACAATTTTTTATCTTATTGGGTAAATCTGCCAGGCTATTTATAATCCAATCAGCGCATTTTTTATCATCTTCAGTGACAACCTTTGCTGAAGTAACCAATACATTAGTCCCAATATGCGCCTCTTTACCTGCTTGCATATCAGAAAGCTTATCACCAACCATATAAGAAGCTTTCATATCAATATTAAGTTGTTTTTGCGCGGACAATAACATACCGGCCTTCGGCTTACGGCAATTGCATATTTGTCTATATTTTTGTTCAATTGCTGCCGGATGATGAGGACAATAATAAATACCATCCAGCTCAACACCACGATCAATAAGAGACCAATCCATCCATTCCGTCAAGGCAAGAAATTGCGCTTCTGTGAACAACCCTCTTGCAATGCCTGATTGATTGGTAACAAGTATCAAAGCATAACCCATTTTTTTTAATTCAAGCATTGCCTCAATGGCACCTTCGATAAACTGAAAATTATCTATTTCATACACATAACCATGATCGTGGTTAATGGTACCATCACGATCAAGGAAAATCGCCGGAATACTTTGACTCACCGTATTACTCCATTAAATTTAACTTTGTTCATTATATGAAAAGCGGTTAAATAAGAACAGGATCAATATTTACATTTTTGTTGACTTAGACGTCTAGACACCTTAACATCCATGTTAAATAGGATCGAATGTTCTCACCACTATTTCCATTATTTAGTAGATCACAATGATAAGACTTTCTAACATTAATAAAATTTTTCACCAAGGAACACATGCAATTCACGCATTAACCAATATTAATTTGCATGTTCCTCAAGGCCAAATTTACGGGGTTATCGGTGCTTCCGGTGCCGGAAAAAGTACGCTAATTCGTTGTGTTAATATGCTTGAACGCCCAACATCAGGAGAAGTATTCATTGATGGGCAGACATTGACCGATCTTTCTGAAAAAGAGTTAATCTTCACACGCCGTACTATCGGAATGATCTTCCAGCATTTCAATCTACTTTCTTCACGAAATGTTTTCGATAATATTGCCTTGCCTCTGGAGCTAGATAACACACCAAAGGCCAAAATCCATCAACGCGTAACAGAGTTATTAACACTAGTCGGTTTAGCAAATAAAAAAGATGCCTATCCAGCCAGTCTATCTGGAGGACAGAAACAACGCGTTGCTATAGCACGTGCTTTAGCCAATTCACCTAAAGTATTATTATGTGATGAAGCGACAAGTGCATTAGATCCGGCAACAACCCGTTCTATTCTTGAGCTATTGAAAGATATTAATCGACGTTTAGGTTTAACCATTTTACTTATTACTCACGAGATGGACGTTGTAAAACGTATATGCGATCAAGTCGCGATTATTAGTGAAGGGCGCTTAATAGAACAAGATAGCGTTAGTGAAGTATTTTCTCATCCAAAGACCCCGATTGCGCAAAATTTTATTAAATCAACACTTGTATTAGATATTCCTGAAGATTATCAAAAGCGTTTACAGATGGCGCCGGCACCCGATTTATCGCCATTATTGAAATTGGAATTTACCGGTAAGTCAGTCGATGCACCATTGATTTCAATGGTGGCTAGGAAATTTAATATTGACATTAATATATTAAGTTCACAAATTGACTACGCCGGTGGTGTTAAATTTGGTTTTATGCTGGCTGAACTCCATGGTCTTGACGAAGATATTGAAAAATCAATTACCTTTTTAGAAGAGCACCATGTAAAAGTAGAGGTCTTAGGTTATGTCTGAAAAAATGATTATCCTGCTACTAAATGGTACGCTAGATACACTAATTATGACTTTTGTGTCAGGATTTTTGGGGTTTTTATTAGGACTTCCCATTGGGATATTACTTTATGTGACTCGCCCCGGACAAGTTATGGAAAATCTGACACTTTACCGAACAGTGTCTGCATTAGTTAATGTGTTTCGTTCCATCCCATTTATTATTTTACTGGTTTGGATTATTCCATTAACTAAATTCATCGTCGGCACATCTATCGGTATTCAGGCCGCGATCGTTCCACTGACTATTGGGGCTGCACCTTTCATTGCCCGTATGGTTGAAAATACGCTGTTAGAGATCCCCAATGGTTTAATTGAAGCCGCTCGTTCAATGGGCGCAACGCCACTACAAATCATTAGTAAAATCTTGTTACCTGAGTCTTTGCCCGGTTTAGTCAATGCAGCGACCATTACCTTAATTATGTTAGTCGGTTACTCTGCGATGGGCGGTGCGGTTGGTTCTGGCGGGTTAGGTCAAATTGCGATGCAATACGGCTATTATACCTATAACCCAACTGTTATGAATACGGTTCTTGCTTTACTAATTATTTTAGTTTTTGCTATTCAATTTGTTGGCAATCACCTAATGAAAAAAACACGTAAATAAAATCCTCACTTAAAAAGGGTTAAAACTGAGTCTGGTCTTAAAGAGGTAATTATGTCTATCAAAATAAAAACTAGTGCCGTTGTTGCGGCACTATTCAGTATATTAGTTTTTAGTGGCTGTGGTGAAAAAACAGAAAAACCTAATCACATCAGAGTGGGTGTCATCATGGGCAAAGAGTTAGCAGTGGCTGAAGTCGCACAAAAAGTCGCCAAAGAAAAATATCAGCTTGATGTTGAATTAGTTACCTTTAATGATTTTGTACTGCCAAATGAATCTCTGGACAAAGGCTATATTGATGTTAATGCATTTCAACACAAACCTTATTTAGAGCAACAAATTAAAGATCGCAATTATAAATTAGTCGCTGTTGGCAAAACATTTATTTATCCTATTGCGGCTTATTCTAAAAAGATTAAGTCTGTTGAACAACTAGCTGATGGTGCCCAAATCGCAATTCCCAATGATCCTACTAACTTAGGACGTTCACTATTGTTGTTACAAAAACAAGGGCTAATCAAAGTAAGTAATAGTGCCGGTTTACAACCTACCGTATTGGATATCACTGAAAATCCTAAAAAGCTGAACTTTATTGAACTGGAAGCACCGCAATTGCCTCGTAGTCTAGATGATCCCAAGATTGTTCTCGCGATTATTAATACAACTTGGGCTAGTAGCGCCGAACCTAAATTAACACCAGCAAAAGATGGATTGTTCGTTGAAGACAAAAATTCACCTTATGTAAATCTCATCGTGAGTCGTATAGATAATAAAGATAATGAAAATGTGAAAAAATTTGTTAAAGCCTATCAATCTAGCGAAGTCGCTGAAGCAGCGAATAAAATTTTTGACGGGGGGGCTATCCCTGGTTGGTAATTGCTTTATCAAAAAGAGTGACATTATAATAAAACAAGCGGATATAATCCGCTTGTTTTATTATAAATTTCATTCAATTAATTATTCCATTATGATGGCTAAAACTGATTTTTAGCGCTAATTTGATTTTTTTAATAAGGAATTTATATGCGCTTATTACTCTGTTGTCTTGTACTTTGTATTTCAGGCTGTAATTTACTTTCTCCAACTGAATATAATAAACAAGATAACTCGCTAAAAAAAACAAAAAAATGTTATCAACAAAATATCACCACAAAAAGGTTCTGTGGTAAAAGTTATTGATAAAACAGAAGCGCTGCTAGGTAAACCATTTAAGGATCTGGGTATTGTTTCCGGTATTTCATGTCAACCTAATCGACAAGATCCAAGCGTAAGTATTCCAAAGGCGAAAAAAACATGTTGAAAAAGGCCTCTTCTCAGGGAGCAAATATCGTGTTATTGCATCGTTGTGAAATAATTAGTACACCTGATTGTTATCAAACTGCTATTTGTGAAGGTTCTGCACTGAATATTATCAATGAATAATTTCCAATTTAACGTGATTGGGCTGATAGAATCACCCTATAAAGAAAAATTTGCCATCCCGAGACAACCAGGCTTAATTGATGACGGACAGGGTTTTTTGCGTCTATTACCACCTTATAATCATCCTGATGCGGTTCGCGGATTGGAACAATTTAGCCATATTTGGGTTATTTTCATTTTTCATCAAACCAAACAACAAAGTTGGCGCCCACTGGTAAGGCCTCCCCGTTTAGGCGGCAATACTAAAATGGGCGTTTTCGCCACTCGTTCTCCATTTCGTCCTAATCCTATAGGTATGTCATTAATTGAATTGAAAAATCTAATTATCCGTGATAGCGAGGTAGGCTTGACTCTAGGGAGTATTGATTTAGTTGATGGAACTCCTGTTATTGATATAAAACCCTATCTTCCTTTTGCCGAATCTTTACCAAAAGCAGTTGCTGGATTTGCGCAAGCTGCACCCGCTAATAAAATGACAGTTATTTTTTCTGCTACCGCCCAAAAACAGCTGATTGAGCAACAAACCCGCTACTCTTTCCTTGAGCGTTTTATTCGACAAGTCTTAGCCCAAGACCCACGTCCAGCATATAAAAAAAATGCTGCTGATGAAAAAATCTACGCTGTTCATCTGCTTGATTTTAACGTTAGATGGCGAATTTCAGCGAATATAGTGGTCGTTCTTTCCTTAGATACGCTAAAAAATTAAGTTATCTCTTTTGACATTAGCAAGTCACTGGTAGACTGGGGAATAATTTTGTTTTAATGGTTGGTTAATGCCAACTGGAAGTAATTCGTCGTTGATGGAAGCTAATAATGCGTACAAGCCAATATCTTCTCTCTACTTTAAAAGAGACTCCCGCCGACGCTGAAGTTATCAGTCATAAGCTGATGCTTCGCGCAGGTATGATCCGTAAACTTGCTTCAGGGCTATATGACTGGCTACCAACCGGTGTCCGTGTGTTGCGCAAAGTTGAGAACATTATTCGTGAAGAAATGAATCGCGCTGGTGCAATTGAGATCTCCATGCCGATAGTTCAGCCAGCCGATCTCTGGCAAGAGAGTGGGCGTTGGGAGCAATATGGGCCAGAATTACTTCGTTTTGTTGATCGTGGCGAGCGACCTTTTGTGTTGGGCCCAACTCATGAAGAGGTAATTACCGATCTTATTCGTAACGAAGTAACTTCTTATAAGCAGCTTCCGTTGAACCTTTATCAAATCCAAACAAAATTTCGTGACGAAGTAAGGCCACGTTTTGGTGTGATGCGCTCCCGTGAATTTATTATGAAAGACGCTTATTCTTTTCATACCGACCAAGACTCGCTGCAACAAACTTACGATGCTATGTATGCGGCCTATAGTGCAATCTTTACGCGTATTGGCTTCAATTTTAGGGCAGTCCAAGCAGATACTGGTTCTATTGGTGGTAATGCCTCGCATGAATTTCAAGTATTAGCGGATAGTGGTGAAGATAATATTGTTTTTTCTACTGCTTCAGATTATGCCGCTAATATTGAACTGGCCGAAGCCATTTGTCTTTCGAATGAACGCGCTGCACCAGTTGAAGATATGCGTCTTGTCGATACGCCTAACGCCAAAACCATTGCCGAACTTGTAGAGCAACATGATTTACCTATTGAGAAAACAATTAAAACTTTAATTGTTAGTGCCGCAAAAGAGAGTGGTCACCAGCTTATTGCTTTATTGGTCCGCGGTGATCATGAACTCAATGAGGTTAAAGCAGAAAAACACCCTTTGGTGGCAAGTCCACTGAGATTCGCAACAGAAGAAGAAATACGTGCCACCCTGAAAGCTGGCCCAGGTTCATTAGGCCCTGTTAACTTGCCAATACCGGCGATTATCGACCGCAGCGTTGCTATGATGAGTGATTTTAGTGCAGGCGCTAATATCGATCATAAACACTATTTTGGTATCAATTGGCAACGGGATCTCTCTTTACCCGAAGTTTACGATCTACGTAATGTCGTCGAAGGCGATCCGAGTCCAGACGGTAAAGGTACTCTACAAATTAAACGTGGGATAGAAGTTGGTCATATCTTTCAACTTGGAACTAAATATTCTGAAGCAATGAAGGCCAGTGTACAAAATGAAGATGGCCATAATCAAACGGTAACGATGGGATGTTATGGTATTGGTGTCACGCGGATTGTCGCAGCAGCAATTGAACAAAGCCACGATGATAAAGGAATTATTTGGCCTGATGCTATTGCGCCTTTTCAGGTTGCTATTTTACCGATGAATATGCATAAATCCTATCGTGTAAAAGAGGTTGCTGAAAGACTTTACCGTGATTTGCAAGCCAAAGGAATTGATGTTCTTTTAGATGATCGTAAAGAGCGGCCTGGTGTGATGTTCGCCGATATGGAGCTTATTGGCATACCTCATACAATAGTGATCGGTGATCGTAATTTAGATAACAACCAGGTTGAATATAAACAACGGCGAAATAATGAGAAAGAATATATTAATATTGCTGGGATAGTTGATTTTCTGCATACAAAACTTAACTAATCAGCCTCATTAAGGCAAAATGCCCAGCTCTTTTAGTTGGGCATTTCATATAACTGATAATTAGCGAGACTGACAAGTACGCAATTTATCAAATTTAATCGTTCCAGTCTGGATCAATGTGGCATCAAACAATCCATCCTCCATCGAAGGACGGATAGTATAATAGCCCTCAACTTCAACATAAACTGGTTTACCCGCTTCAATACCCGTTGCGCGATATTGGTTTTCTAAATCAATACCACTCACACTATAAGTACGCCCCGTTTTACACTCTTTAAATAAAGCCGCGTCGGCGATATAGCGATATTCTCCGCTCTTTATGTCAGGCTTAACTTGCTCTAATGTATAATTTAAATTGCTTTCTATTTTATTTCCTTCCTGATCGAGATATTCTATTGTTTTATCATCAGTACTAGGTTGAAAATAGGTTTTTTGTTCTTCAGAATCAATCAAAAATAATTTAGTGCCTTTTTTAGTCCAATTTCCGCTAGAAAAAAAAGTATTTTTTTGTTCTTCCTTACCCAAATAAGTCAATTGTTCAATATATGTACCATTCGGATTAAAAAGAACGGTTGTTTCAATACCTGAACAATCTGCGCAAGGAAGTACGCCAGTATAAACTTTATCTACTGGCTGGTTCTGAGATTGTGATAATTTATGCTGGCAGCCAGCTAGGCTCAGCGCACCTATTGTGAGCAATATTTTTAATACTTTTTGATTCATCATTCGCTCCAAAATCCATCAATAAAATAGATCTATTACAATAACAATCGTTTATTTTCAGCAAACCATTTTACCTGGTTAAACAATATTTAAAACCATTTGTTAAATTTCATTGCGTACCATTAATATTAGCCAAAATCATACTAATGTTTTCGTTCTTCGTTACAAAAAAAAGTCTGGTGCTATTATGCGCTTTAAGTAGTAAATGCTTATAATTACAAATATCCGAAGGCGGCAAATAACCGCCACTTAACAATAGTGGTGAGGGATTATGTCTAAAGATACTGAATACAAACCAATTAACTGTGATGACTATGATTATTTAGAACTCGCTTGCCAACATAGTCTTCAATTAGCTATAAAATTGAATAATGGGGAGATTATTGAAGGCAAAGCAATCGATCTACTGTTAAAAAAACAGGTTGAATATCTGGTTGTTGAGGCTGCTAATGAAAAAAAGCAACTGCGATTAGATCATATTGTTAGTTTTAGTCATCCTGAAATTGGAGACATCGTTATTGATCATTCTGGATCATAAAAGAAGCCATGATTAAACAAGCGCGAGAATAACCCTTACTAGTAGAGTAAGGGTTTTTTATCGGTTATCCATTTTACGTTCAATGCAGACTGCCCTTGAATACATCGCCCAGATTCGGTAATAAATACACCAACAGCGGCAATAAGTTCATCGTTATAATAAACCAAAGGTATTCTTTCTCTTAACCATGGAGCAACACCTAATTCTTGCCAAAGTTTTTTACTCCGCCTCGCGTGCTGGCGGCCAATAATTTTAATATTGCCTTTTAAACCAAATCGAATAGTCACCTTTTCATTTTGTAATGGAGCACGAACACTAATGCCTTTATCTACCACCCTAAGCGTCCCTAAATTATCGGGTAATTTAATGGCTGCAGGCAACTGCCACGCTAAACAAATTTTAGTCAGATCGTTAAATTGTGGTAGCAACCAAAGTTGTTGTTTAAAACGCCGAATAACATTGTTGTTAGCTAACTTAAATTGCGGTTCGGCATCTGGCCGCGCACAGATCACGTCTTGCCAAATCTGTTTTAATTGAACACGAGAAGGCATCAAAATTCGATGAAAACTCAACCAACGGCGTAATATTGCGTTACGTTTTATTGCAGAATAACTTGCTAAAGCATCAAGCTGCAAGGCTCCTTCTGCCGTTACTAGCTGAGATAAATAATCTTGTAGTAACTCATTTAGTAAGGCTTCTTGTTCGGCACATAAACTGGCACTTCTAGCCACTGCTTGCGAAAAATGCGGCCAACGTCGATTGAAATGTGGCATTATCGTCAAACGTAAAAAATTACGATCATAGCGCTGATCTTGGTTACTATCGTCCTCTATCCAAGAAAGTGCTTTTTTTTGCGCATAAACAACCAATTGCTGACGGCTAAAAGATAATAAAGGTCTGATTAAATAGCTATCAGCAAACGGCATAGAAATTGGCATGGCAGATAAGCCTGCTGGCCCACTGCCCCGTTTTAATGCTAATAAAAAAGTTTCTGCTTGATCATCTAAATGTTGGGCAGTAACAATAATTTCTTCAGGTAATAATATTTCGCGAAACGCTCGATATCGTGCATCACGCGCCGCTGCTTCTATCCCTTTTTTAGTCGGATCGATATAAACCGGCTGTGAATAAAACGCTACCTGCAAGTCGCAACAAACTTGTTGGCAATGGATAGCCCAATCATCAGCTTTATCATTAAGTCCGTGATGAATATAGACCGCACGGATGTTAAGATTTGGCACTGCGGTTTGACGTAATGTCACTAAGGCATGTAATAAAACCGTTGAATCCAGTCCACCACTGAAGCCTACCAACACTCGGCGTGTTGAGCCGATAGCTTTTATAATTTGGTTCAGTAATGCAGCCTCATCAACATTCATAATTATTCTTATTACCTCTTTTCGGCATTAATTATCTGCTCTATTTTCCACTCATCATACTAACAGTATTCATATAATATTTTGTATTAAATAAAATTTACTCAGAAAATAAAAGGAGAAATAAATTTTTTAAGGATCATTTCTGATAATAAATCAACGATAAAACATTTTACGCATTAAAAAATGGAAATAACCATTAATAGTTATTTCCATTTTATTCATTTGCTACCGCAATATTAGCAATAACCACATTCCATTAAACGTTGATAACGTCTGTTTATCAACTCTTCCGGACTAAAAGAATCGATATCACTCAAATCATTTAAAATCCGCTGTTTAAGATTATGCGCAATTTGCTCATAATTACGATGCGCGCCACCTAGCGGCTCTTCAACAATGTTATCAATCAGATTAAGTGATTTTAAACGCGAAGCGGTGATCCCCATCGCTTCAGCGGCTAATGGTGCTTTATCGGCGCTTTTCCAAAGAATAGAAGCACAGCCCTCGGGTGAGATAACAGAATAAGTACTGTATTGTAACATATTCACTTTATCACCCACACCTATAGCTAATGCGCCACCAGAGCCTCCCTCACCAATTACGGTACAGATAATAGGCACAGAGAGCCGTGACATTTCACGTAAATTACGCGCAATTGCTTCAGACTGACCGCGTTCCTCCGCCCCAACACCAGGATAGGCTCCCGGTGTATCGATAAAGGTAATAATCGGTAATTTAAAACGCTCTGCGATTTCCATCAATCGTAAAGCCTTACGGTATCCTTCCGGTGCTGGCATGCCAAAATTACGCCGAATCTTTTCTTTTGTTTCACGCCCTTTTTGATGGCCAATAACCATTACTGGACGCCCATCCAACCGAGCCAATCCGCCAA
Source organism: Arsenophonus nasoniae (assembly GCF_004768525.1). Taxonomy (NCBI): domain Bacteria; kingdom Pseudomonadati; phylum Pseudomonadota; class Gammaproteobacteria; order Enterobacterales; family Morganellaceae; genus Arsenophonus; species Arsenophonus nasoniae. Next base: position 646,869 of record NZ_CP038613.1, on the reverse strand, counting down.
CAATGGCTTTATCATCAGCATAAGCACGATCACCCGCTAGCTCCTGGAAATGAGTGAATATACGCTGAGCATAATCCAGGGTATAAGGTCGCATCGGATGACGAGCAAGTTGTGCTATTTGCCAAGCGCCTAAGTCAGAAAAAATTTTGCGTGTTAACTCTAAACTCTTTTCGCGAAGTCTAGCGACCTCTTCATCTAGGTCAATATCTAGCTTGGTATCCTGACGATTTACTGCCGTTAACGAGTCTATTTTTGCTTCCAACTCAGCAATCGGCTGTTCAAAATCCAGAAAATTAAGGCTCATAATATTCCTATTTAGTCAAATTCTAATTCTACCTGCTGATTACCTAGCAGAGTTCGCAGCTCAATCAGAAGATTATCTGTCGGTGTTACCCGCCAAGTGACGCCTAATTTTAATTTAGCGCGCGCGTCTTTTTTCTGATAATAAAGATTAACCGGTATTGTTCCTGAACGATAAGGTTCCAATGTGCTACGAAGACGGTTTAATAATTGGTCATCAATTTGTCTATCTGTCAATGAAATAGCAATACTCCGGGCATATTTTGCCCGAGCTTCGCTAAGATCCATCAATTCACGAACAGACATTTTATTACCACCATTGAATTCATCAAAGCTGACCTGACCTGTGGCAATTAATATTTTATCTTTCTCTAGTAAATGCTGATACTTTTCTAATGCATCAGAAAATAACATGATATCCAAGCGCCCAGAACGATCATCTAAAGTACATATGCCTATTCTGTTGCCACGCTTAGTTGTTACCACTTTAGCTGTTAGCGCTAAACCAACCACCGTAGACATTTGTCCCCGCGGCGTTGGATTCACATCCTTAAGTCTTAATCCACTAGTATAACGTTCAATCTCTGACAAATAGGCGGTAATAGGATGCCCAGTTAAATAAAGACCGAGCGTTTCACGTTCACCTTCTAATATTAAATGTTCAGGCCATTTCGCTACACTAGCATAAGATTGTTCAACCTGCTCAGGCGCTTCAGCTAATACGCCAAACATATCAGTTTGTCCAATAGCTTCTGCTTTAGCATGTTGATCCGCCGCTTTTAAGGCATCTTCTAATGAAGACATTAATGCGGCACGATGCGGACCTAAATGATCAAAAGCACCGGACATTATCAATTTTTCCATCACTCGACGATTAAGTTTTTTAGTATCGACCCGCGCACAAAGATCAAAAATTTCTTTAAAATAACCACCTTTTTGTCGAGATTCAATAATGGCTTCTATTGGACCTTCACCAACACCTTTAATTGCACCAATACCATAAACAATTTCACCTCTGTCATTGACATGAAAATGGTATAATCCACTGTTGATATCGGGTGGTAGTACTTTCAACCCCATACGCCAACATTCGTCAACTAAACTAACCACTTTCTCGGTATTATCCATATCCGCTGTCATCACGGCTGCCATAAATTCAGCCGGATAGTGGGTTTTTAACCAAAGGGTTTGGTAAGAAACTAAAGCATAAGCAGCAGAATGTGATTTATTAAATCCGTAACCGGCAAATTTTTCCACCAGGTCAAAGATTTTCATGCCTAACTCACCATCTATACCATTTTTAACTGCTCCCGCTTCAAAAATTGAGCGCTGTTGTGCCATTTCTTCCGGCTTTTTCTTACCCATTGCCCGCCGGAGCATATCTGCGCCACCTAGCGTATAGCCAGCAAGTACCTGAGCAATCTGCATGACTTGTTCTTGATAAAGAATGATACCGTAGGTAGGCTCTAAGACCGTTTGTAATGATGCATGCTGCCATTCAACATCAGGATAAGAGATGGCTTCTCGCCCATGCTTGCGATCAATAAAATTATCCACCATCCCTGACTGTAGTGGGCCGGGACGAAAAAGTGCAACCAAAGCGATCATATCTTCAAAGCAATCGGGACGTAATCGCTTAATCAGGTCTTTCATACCACGCGATTCAAGTTGAAATACCGCTGTCGTCTCTGCCCGTTGGAGCAGGTCAAAACATTTTTGGTCAGTAAGTGGGATCGTCGCGATATCAATGGGCGCTAAATTTTGTTTTGCTCGACGTTGATTAATCATATCTAACGCCCAACTAATGATTGTCAAAGTCCGAAGACCCAGAAAATCAAATTTTACTAGACCGGCGTATTCAACATCATTTTTATCAAATTGAGTAAGCGGGTTTTGCCCTTCAGGATCACAATAAAGTGGTGCAAAATCGGTTATTTTGGTCGGCGCAATCACTACTCCGCCAGCATGTTTACCTGCATTGCGCGTCACACCTTCCAGTTTACGCGCCATATCTATTAATGCCTTAACTTCCTCATCAGCATCATAAATTTCTTGCAGCTGTGGCTCAACAACAAATGCTTTTTCAAGGGTCATACCAGGATCAGATGGAACTAATTTGGCGATACGATCAACAAATCCATACGGATGCCCCAATACCCGGCCAACATCTCGAATAACCGCTTTTGCTGCCATGGTACCAAAGGTAATAATTTGTGAGACAGCTTCACGACCATACATTTGCGCAACATGTTCAATGACCTGATCGCGTTTTTCCATACAAAAATCGACATCAAAGTCAGGCATGGATACACGTTCAGGATTAAGAAAACGTTCAAATAGCAGATCAAATTCAAGTGGATCCAAATCTGTAATTTTTAATGCGTAGGCCACTAATGAGCCAGCACCTGAACCTCGTCCCGGGCCAACCGGGATAGCGTTATCTTTTGACCATTGAATAAACTCCATTACGATCAGAAAATAACCCGGGAAACCCATTTGGTTAATCACGCGTAATTCAGTATCTAAACGTTCATCATATTCAATCCGTCGCTCAGCTCTTTCTTTCTCATTGGGATAAAGGAATTGTAAACGTTCTTCCAGACCAGCTTTAGCACATTTGATAAGGAAATCTTCCGTTGCCATATCCCCAGTGGGAAATTGCGGCAGAAAATATTCACCTAAACGCATCATCACATTACAGCGCTTAGCAATTTCGACACTATTTTCAAGTGCTTCAGGAATGTCAGCAAATAACTCAACCATTTCCTGTTCACTGCGTAGATATTGCTGAGGACTATAATTTTTAGGTCTTTTCTGATCAGCGAGTGTAAAACCATCATGGATCGCCACCCGTATTTCATGTGCGGCAAAATCATCACTATTAATAAAGCGAACATTGTTGGTGGCTACGACTGGCACGCCTTTTTCAGCCGCCAATTGGACTGCTGCATGTAAATAACTTTCTTCATCAGGCCGTCCTGTCCTAACAAGTTCCAGATAATAGTTATTAGGGAAATGAGTTTGATAAAAATCCAAACATTGCTCAACCAGTTGCTGATTTCCGCGTAATAGAAATTTACCCACATCTCCCAGACAACCACCTGACAGTAATAATAGCCCTTCTTTATGGGTTACCAACCATTCTCGTTTGATTGTTGGTCCTATCGCGCCATAACCTTTTTGATAGGCTGCTGAAATAAGTAATGTCAGATTATGGTAACCTTTATTATCTCTAGCCAGGATGGTTAAGTGAGCAACTTCATCACCGAGTAACTCACTTTCTAGATAAAAATCTGCACCAATTATCGGCTTAATACCCTCTGCATGAGCAGCACCATAAAATTTTATTAAACCATAAAGATTGGTAAAATCAGTTATCGCCAGTGCCGGCATGCCTAATTCTGCCACTCGATTAACGAGTGGGTTAATTTTTGCTAATCCATCGATAATGGAATAGTCACTATGGACGCGCAAGTGTATAAAACGTGGTTCGGCCATTTTCTTAGCTATACTCTCTAGAATTTAGTACTCGGCGAACAGGAGCAAAACTTTTGCGATGAAACTGTGTTGCACCATGCTGAGCCAGTTTTTCTAAATGAAATGCTGTTGGGTAACCTTTATGTTGAGCAAAACCATACTCTGGAAAAAGGATATCTAACTCTCGCATTTCCCTATCACGGGTCACTTTCGCTAATATTGACGCGGCGCTAATTTCTTGCACTAAACTATCACCTTTAATAATTGCCTGAGAAGGTACAGGAAAACCTGGGCTCTTATTGCCGTCCACCAAAACAATATCAGGCCGAGTGGTAAGTCCTGCCACTGCTCTGCGCATGGCTAAAAAAGTTGCCTGTAATATATTGATTTTATCTATCTCTTCGGGCTCTGCACGCCCAATGCTCCAACATAATGCCTTGTCTAGAATCTCAATACAGAGTGCATTACGCCGCTTTTCGGTTAATTTTTTTGAATCCGCTAATCCTATTATCGGCTGTTTGGGATCTAAAATCACGGCCGCTGTCACCACTGCCCCAACTAAAGGTCCTCGGCCTACCTCATCAACACCAGCAATAAATTTAGCTTTAGGATAAATAAAATTATTCATTTTTTACTTACCTCCAAGACGGCTTCTGCCGCTTGTTGATCCGCATGGCAACGGATACTTTGATGTAGTTGCAAGAAGGTCTGTTTTAGCTGCTCAACCTTTTTTTCGTCGTTTAGCAAAGACTTTAGTGAGGCTGCTAAATGTTCAGGTTGACAATCTTGCTGAATAAATTCTTTAACCAATGCTTCGCCTGCTAATAAATTAGGCAACGAAATAAAAGGCGTTTTAACCAAGCGCTTAGCTAACCAATAGGTTATTGGCTTCATTCGATATGCAACTACTATTGGACATTTTGCTAACATACATTCTAATGAAGCTGTCCCCGAAGCTAATAAAGTAACATCAGCTGCGATCATCGCTATGCGCGCTTGGCCATCTAAAATTTTCAGTGGTAAGGTAGGTGAAACCTCACGATAAATCGCTTCAAATTGCTGCCGACGTTGTTGATTAACGATAGGAACTAAGATTTGCAATCGAGGAAAGTCTTTTAACAAAATTTGAGCAGCGTGCAAAAAATCTGCACTCAACATTTCAATTTCAGCACGGCGGCTACCTGGTAAAATAGCCAAACATTTAGCATCATTGGTGATATTGAGTTGTGCTCTGGCTGCCTGTTTATCAGGCAGTAACGGGATGATATCAGCCATGGTATGGCCGATAAAACGACAGGGAATGTCGTAGCGATCATAAAACCTTTTTTCAAAGGGTAACAAAGCAAGCACCAGATTTGTCGCCTCCCCTATCTTGAAAACTCGATCCTGTCTCCACGCCCAAACAGAAGGACTGACGTAATGAATGGTTTTTATCCCTGTTTGCTTTAATTTCCTCTCAAGCGTAATATTAAAGTCAGGCGCATCTATGCCAACAAATACATCAGGCTGCAAGTTAGCAAAACGTCTAGTTAGGTCAACACGAATTTTTAATAATCGCGGAAGTCGCCCCAAAACTTCAACTATCCCCATAACAGCAAGCTCTTCCATCTCATACCAGGCTTCACAGCCCTCTGCTTGCATTAATGGGCCGGCAACACCGACAAAACGCGCATTAGGAACTTGCTGTTTTAACGCACGAATAAGACCGGCACCAAGTATGTCGCCTGATGTTTCTCCCGCAACGAGACCAATAGTCAAAGGTCGTTGTTGAATTGCAACTTGATGACTATTCGCCAAAAATTTCTCCTATTCAGATTGCTTGTTAACGAATAATCCCGCGGTTAGATTGCGCTGAATTTTCTAAAAAATCACTCAATATTTTTACCTGTTGATTATTTTTGCCTAGTTCAACCAATTCTTGTCTGGCCTCGTCTAGCGTTTTACCACAGCGGTAAAGGATCTTATACGCGTTCCTAATCGCATGTAGTGATTCTTTATCAAAACCACGACGTTTTAAACCTTCAATATTCACACCATAAGGAGTCGCATGATTGCCTTGTGCAATGACATAAGGCGGAACATCTTGGGCAACACCGGAACAGCCTCCAACCATAACATGAGCGCCAATTTGGCAAAATTGATGCACCGCACTCATACCACCAATAATGGCATAATCATTCAGTTTAACATGTCCACCAAGCGTACCGTTATTAGCAATTATACAATAATTGCCTAGCAAACAATCATGGGCGATATGGGTATTTACCATCAATAGATTATCATTACCTATTTTGGTTAAACCTCCGCCTTGCAGGGTACCTCGGTGAATAGTGCAACTCTCTCTAATGCGATTGCGATCACCAATCTCAACGCGCGTTTGCTCTCCTTGGTATTTTAAATCCTGATTAATTTCACCTATAGTAACAAACTGAAATATCTGGTTATTACAACCAATTTTGGTATTGCCATTGACAACCACATGAGATTTCAGGGTGGTATCTGCCCCAATTTCAACCTGAGAACCAATATAGCAAAACGGGCCTATACGGACATTCGCACCGATAATCGCGCCCTCTTCAATAATAGAAGAGGGATGAATAATCGCTGTTTTATTAATCATTTCAGCCCTCATTTTTACGCTTCTTGACTGCGAGCACACATCATTGTCGCTTCGCAGACAACTTTATCACCCACTTTTGCTATACCTTCAAAACGTGTCAAACCACGCTTCGTTTTAACAAACGTTACCTCAAAAATCATCTGATCGCCAGGTTGTACCGGATGTTTAAATCTTGCTTCGTCAATGCCAGCGAAATAATAAAGTTCACCAGGCTCCAATTTTCCGACACTCTTGAAGGCTAAAATACCAGCAGCTTGAGCCATGGCTTCAAGAATTAATACACCCGGAAATATGGGTTTACCAGGAAAATGACCTTGAAAGAAAGGTTCATTAAAAGAGACATTTTTTACTGCACGTAAAAATTTACTTTCTTCAAAATCCAACACACGATCAACTAACAAAAAAGGATAGCGATGGGGTAACAACCCTAAAATTTCTTCTATATCCAGAGTATGTTTATCACTCATAGAAAAGACTCTTCTTGTTTAAATTTAAAAAATCATATATTAATAATGCGGCCTGCTTTAACCCTAAATAAGGTTACTCACAGGCCGCAATTAACAAATCTACACAATGGTATTTAGTTATTTTTACTAAATACCTTACGTTCTAGTACCTTCAGTCGCTTAGCCATTTCGTTAATATTCAAGACTAAAGCGGCTGTTTTTCGCCAAACCTTATTTGGCTGTAATGGAATGCCTGAAGAGTATATTCCCGGCTCACTAATTGGACGCATTACCATTCCCATTCCGGTTATAGTAACTTTATCACAAATTTCCATATGTCCATTAATCACGCTAGCTCCACCGATCATACAATATTGGCCTATTTTCAGGCTACCGGCCATAACGACTCCACCTGCAATAGCAGTATGATCACCGATAATCACATTATGAGCAATCTGACATTGGTTATCAATGATGACCCCATTACCAATAATTGTATTGTCTAGTGCGCCGCGATCAATGGTTGTACAAGCACCGATTTCGACATTATTACCAATGATAACTGTACCTAACTGCGGTATTTTTACCCATTGGCCTTTTTCATTTGCATAACCAAAACCATCTGAACCAATGACTGTTCCAGATTGAATTAAACACTGTTTACCTATCTCGACATTATGATAAATCGAAACATTTGCCCATAAACGCGTAGACTGACCGATCCTGACATTTTTACCGATAAAGCAACCGGCGCCGATTATAACCTGATTACCTAATGTCACCCCTGACTCGATAACAGCATTAGCGCCAACGGCAACATCTTCACCGAGCTGAACATCTTCGGCAATAACTGCAGAAGGATGGATATTTTGTGCAGGTTTAGGCGTTGTATCCAAAATTTGAGCTAATCGCGCATAGGCAAGATAAGGATCTTTAACCACTAATGCTGCTATTTTACTATCTGGTAGATCCTTCTGCTTTAATACCACAGCAGCAGCTTTACATTTTGCTAATTGCGTTAGGTAACGGCTATCCGATAAAAAAGTAATTTGCCCTTCCTTCGCTAAATGCATAGGTGCAATACTGGTGATGATAATATTACCATCACCATGTAGCTGCGCGTCCAATTTTTGGGCTAAATCCGCTAATCGAATAGAAACCATCTATTATTTAACCTTCTTAATAACCAGATCGGTAATATTTTTCAGGTTGGAACTGTTTTCTGGGTAGAGAACCGTACTCGCGTCTACCACAACGTCATAACGCTCTTTCTCAGCAACAGCTTTGGTGGCCGTCTTTATAGTTTGCAAAATTTTATTGCGCTCTTCTTGCTGACGACGCTGGTTATCTTGTTCAAATTGCTGTGCTTTTTTAAGAAAATCTGTCCGTTTAGCCTCAAATGCTTGCAGATCTTTCTCATTAGGCTTAGCCGCATTTTTTTGCAATTTTTCTGCTCGAGTCTGCAAATCTTTTTCCATATTTTGCAACTCGTTTGCTCGTCCTTTAAACTCTTTTTCAAGTTGCTTAGATACCGCTTTTTTGGTCGCTATGTCCTGAAAAACTTCACCGACGTTAATAACGGCAATTTTCTCGGCATAAGCACTGGTAGATACGGATAAAATTAAACCTAAACCTGCTGCACACAACAATTTTTTCACACTAAACTCCTTATCTCTTATGAACTGACCACAAGCGAATTGATGAATTGAATTGACGTTTTACCACGTCCTACCGATATTAAACTGAAACTCTTCAGATTTGTCACCTTCATAATCTTTTATTGGCTTGGCATAAGAAAAGACCAGTGGGCCAAGCGGTGACATCCATTGCAATGCAATCCCTGTCGAAACTCGAATATTGGATGCCTTACCATAGTCAGGCATTCCTGCTCTCCAGCTTGCCGGGGTGTTACTCCAATTCGAATCCCAAACAGTACCCGCATCAATAAAGAAAGAGGTTCTGATTGAATTAGCATACTTTTCATCAATAAACGGGGTTGGCGTAATTAACTCTAATGACGCTGTTGCCATTGCATTACCACCAACAGCATCCGTTGATGGGCTGCCCGATTTTGGACTTATGTCACCCTTTTTATCTTTTTCAAGATAAATTGCTTTAGGACCGATATTATTGGAACGGAAACCACGTACCGTTCCGGCACCACCAGCATAAAAGTTTTCATAAAACGGTAATTCTTTACCGCCAAAACCATTACCGTAACCCAGCTGTGCTCGACCTAACAATACCCATTTATTATCTTCATCAATGGGATAATATTGCGATGTATCAAACCGAATCTTATAGTACTGATTATTAGAACCTGGAATAGTGATCTTACTATTTAATGAGGTTTTATTGCCCGCTGTCGGGAAGAAACCACGATCCAGGTTATTATAAGTCCAGCCTAAATTAAGGGTAAAATCATTAGCATTATAGCGCGCTTTATCATCAAAATTGGGATTTTCGCCCATACTTTGTAAATAACGCCACATCCCAACTTGAGCTTTCATATCAGATAGGGAGTTATGAACAAAACCTGCTCCGATTCGAAACGCATTATTTTCATTAAAAGGAAAACTCAAGGTACTATCAACACCATAAGTTTTATTATTATAGCGTGAAAGATCGGCATCCTTGGCACTAAAATCATTATAGAATAATCGCCCACCTAAGCTAACCCCATTAACTGTAAAGTAAGGATCAGTTAATGATAATTCCGCATAAGTCGAATAATCATTCTTGCTGGCACTAATACCAACGGCATTACCTGTACCAAGCCAGTTTTCTTGTTGAACGCCGACTTGGAAACTGATACCACTCTCAGTACCAAAACCAATACCAAAGTTCATCGAACCGGTATTGCGTTCTTTAACTTTATAGATAACATCAACTTCATCCGGTGTACCGGGTACTCGTTGCGTTTCAACATCAACGGTCTCAAAAAAGCCCGTTCGATTTAATCGTTCTTTACCCAGGTTAACCAAATCATTGCCTAACCAAGCGCCTTCCATTTGACGCATCTCACGACGTAAAACAGAATCTTTACTAACATCATTGCCGACAAAACGGATTTGGCGAACATAGAAACGGCTACCCGCATCAACATTCACATGCAGTTTTACCGTTTTATCTTCATCGTTGATTTCTGGTTGGGTAATAACACGGGGATAGGCATAACCATAACGGCCAAGGAGATCCTTGATTTTATTCTCCATGTTAGTGACTTCAGTACCATTATAAAGCGAAGCAGGTTTTATGGTGATTAATTGATTAATTTCATCATAATGACCAGCGGTTTCGCCATTCAATTCAACGCCTGATATGGTATATCTATCGCCCTCTGTAACATTGATGGTGACATAAATACCTTTCTTATCAGGTGTTAGACTGACATTGGTTGAATCGATATTAAATTTGGCATAACCCCGGTCGAGATAAAAACTGCGTAGTGTTTCTAAATCGCCAGCCAGTTTTTGTTTTTGATATTTTTGATCAGCAATAAAATTCCACCAAGGCACATCATCACGTAATTGAAAACGATTTACCAATTCAGCAGTGGTAAATGCTTTATTACCGACGATATTAATCTGTTGAATCTTAGCTGAAACGCCTTCAGAAAAGATTAATTTTAAGTCAGCACGATTACGCGGTAACGGTGTGACGATAGCTTTAACCGTCGCGTTATACTTACCAACACTGTAATAAAAATCTTCAAGACCCTTTTCGATATTCGCCAGCTTAGTGCGATCAAGAGCTTCACCAACGCGAATATTTGAAGCTTCAAGATTTTGCTTTAATAAATCGTCTTTAACTGACTTATTACCAGAGAATGTGATGCTTGCAATGGTTGGCCGCTCTTTTACTTGAACAATTAGCGTATTTCCATCACGCAAAACTCTAACATCTTCGAAATTACCCGTTGAAAATAGCGCTCGAATAGTACGACCTATATCGTCATTATTAATCGTATCTCCTACCCGAACCGGCATATTCAATAGTGCTGCACCAACGGCGACGCGCTGAAGTCCTTCAAAATGAATATCTTGTACTACAAACCCGTCTGAACCGTATGCAGTGACGCTGCCAAATAGCAGCGATGCTATGAGCAACTTTTTCATCGCCATTGTTGTTATGAGTATTCCTAACTAGTCTCTCTCTTAAAGACGAGAGAAATCATTGAAAAGTGCAAGCCCCATTAATAATATCAATGCAATAGCACCAATACGATAGCTGAAGTCTTGTACACGCTCAGACACTGGCTCTCCTTTAATCTTTTCGATTAGCAAGAAAAGTAAGTGCCCACCATCTAATACAGGCAAAGGAAACAGGTTAATGATCCCTAGATTGACACTAATTAATGCAATAAACATCAGATAATACACTAACCCGGACTCAGCGGAAATGCCGGCCCCTTTTGCAATAGAAACAGGTCCGCTAAGATTATTAAGTTTAATATCACCGGTAACCAATTTACCTATCATGCTTACTGTCAATTTCATTAATTGCCACGTTTTGTCCGTTGCCTGATACAGCGCATAAAACGGACCATATTGCTGAGTGATTTTATACTCATCTGCCAGTGGTATTACTGATAACTCAAGCCCAGCAAAACCAACTTGCTGGCCTTTAGCTATCGTTTTTACTTCAGGTGTTAACGTTAATTGCTGTTGTTCACCTTGTCTTTCGATAGTCAATAACAATGGAACGTTAGGACTTTGTCGAACAAAATAGGTGAATGGATGCCAAATATCTATTATTTGTTCACCCACTTTTACAATCCTGTCTCCTATTTGTAAACCGGATAATGCCGCCGCTGAGCCAGGTTGAATATTACGTACAACCGGATCTTGCCTGGCACTAACAGGCATAATTCCCAAAGATAAAACGGGATCCTGGGTTTCTGGATCAAAGTGCCATTCCCTTAAATCAATCACTTTGCTTATCGGCGTTGGATTTCCTATAGGTAAAACTTTTACTTTTAATTCTTCATCGCCAATTTTACTAATTAAGGCGAGACGAACTGCGTTCCAGTCAGGGGGTTCGATTCCATCTATTGATTTTAGTTCCATACCTGGTGAAATATTAGCTTGCTCAGCAATCGACTTTGATTGAATATCTTCAATAACCGGACGCACGGAAGGTATACCAATAATGAAAACTAACCAATAAGCAAATATTGCCAATAAAAAATTGGCGATTGGCCCAGCACTAACCACTGCGGCACGCTGACCTACTGTTTTATTATTAAAAGCAAAGTGGCGACGCTCTGGCGCTACAGGAGCAACTCGCTCATCTAGCATTTTGACATAACCACCTAAGGGGATCAGAGCGATAACAAATTCTGTCCCATGGCGATCGACTTTACGCCATAAGGCTTTTCCAAAACCAATGGAGAAACGCTCAACATAAATACCACAGCGCCTAGCTACCCAGAAATGGCCAAATTCATGTACGATAATTAGCACACCTAATGCAATAATAAATGCAGCTAAACTCCAAAGAAATCCCATGATATACCTTAAGAACTAAAAAATAACAATGTCAATCCTGCAAAGACAGGTATAGCGGCTGTCAAACTATCGATTCGATCTAATACACCACCATGCCCTGGAATTAAATGACTACTATCTTTAATCCCAGACTGACGTTTAAACATACTTTCCGTTAAATCACCAAAAACCGAGATAATCACAACAATAACAGAACAAAATAGTAAATTCTTGGGTATTAGCAAAACAGGAACAGATAAACTAAATAACCCGGCAATAATACCCGCTGTCAACATCCCCCCGAGCATACCTTCCAAGGTTTTACCAGGAGAAACCTTCGCTGCCAGTTTGTGTTTGCCAAATAAATGACCGAAAAAATAAGCGCCAGTATCTGCACTCCAAACTAATAGCATGACATAAAGTATCCACCAAGCGCCGATAAAATTGTTAATATGATAATCGACACTTTTTAACACCAACATGCCACAGTAAAAAGGTAAAATGGTTAAAATACCAAACAAAATTTTTAATATTACTGACTGGGACCAGAATCGAGCAGAAGTAGGAAAAGTGACAACCAAGATTATCGCAACTAACCACCAAACTAATCCAGCCGATAAAATATAAATAATCAAAGGCTCTGTTGTTAATTGACTGAGATCTTGAAATGATAATTGTAAACCCAATAAACAAATACCAAATAAAACAGCACATATAATTCGTTTAATCTGCGCTGTCCAGCCAATGAATTGGCTCCATTCCCAAGCAGCTAACGAGCAAATAACAATGATAACATAACCAAACAAATTAGGCGGTAAGAAAAAAAGTGCAGCGATAACTAATGGAATAAGTATGCTAGCTGTAATGATACGAGAATTTAAGTTTAGCAAAACAGTCCCCTATTCTTCATTGATATCATCAGGCTCAGTGTTACCAAAACGTCGTTCACGCTTATTAAAAGCCACAATTGCACTTTTGAAAGCTTCCTCATCAAAATCCGGCCAGAGCACATCGGTAAAATAAAATTCAGCATAAGCAATCTGCCATAAAAGAAAATTACTGATACGATATTCTCTCCCAGTTCTAATTACTAAATCAACGGTTGGTTGCTCATGTAGACTAATAAATTCATTTACCGTATCTTCGTTAATATTTTCTGCTAATAATGAACCCGCTTTAATTTTTTCAGCGATTAGTCTTACTGCATTGGTAATATCCCACCGACCACCATAGTTAGCGGCAATATTGAGCTGTAGTCCAGTATTATTTGCAGTTAATTCAACCGCGTGTTTAATACGGTTTTGTAATTTAGGTTTAAATCGACCGATATCGCCAATAATAGTTAATTTAACATTATGAATATTTAAGTTTTTAACTTCATCATCTAGAAACCAAGTAAAAAGTTCCATTAGAGCACTAACCTCAGTTTCTGGTCGACTCCAATTTTCACTACTAAAGGCATAAAGTGTTAAAGACTGAATCTCATTTTCGATAGCAAATTTAACCGCTTTTTGCACCGCTTCTGTTCCTGCTCGATGCCCTTTAATTCTTAACTTTCCATGTAGTTTCGCCCAACGTCCATTACCATCCATAATAATAGCAACATGCCTCGGAATTCGTTGCTGTGAGCTATCATTATCATACATAAGTTTCATGCCAGAAGAGTTCCTTTACCATAAGCTAACATAACTATTGCACTTAATTATTTTGGATAATAAAAATATAATTACTTAAGATGAGGCAAAAAATTTTCATATTTACTAAAAAGTTAATAGTTAGCTCTTTATTCATTTTTAATACCCTTAACTCATTATAATTTTATAAAAATTTAACCTGAGATAAATATAGAAACATTTAAGCATCTAAAATTATTTATTAATAGGATATTGCTAATGTTTCAATATAATTAATTGCCATTTGACGTGCTTCATTATCAATCGCTAAAACTGCATCAATGCTATCAGGCTCGGCTAAACTTAACCTCTCTACTATATCCAAATTAACTTGAGCAATATCTGTAAATCGAAGCTTTCCTGCCAAAAACGCAGCTACGGAAACTTCATTCGCAGCATTTAAAATTGTGGTTGCTGCTTGCCCATGATGACAAGCATCAATCGCTAATTTCAAACAAGGATAACGTTGGTAATCTGGAGCAATAAAGGTTAATGAAGATAATTGGTTAAAATCAAGTGCAGCCGCACCTGAAGGAATGCGATCTGGATAAGCCATACTATAAGAAATCGGTGTTCTCATATCAGGCGTACCTAATTGAGCGATCACACTTCCATCCTGATAGCGTACCATCGAATGAATAACAGATTGAGGATGAATGATAACTTCAATTTGCTCGGCTGAGGCATTAAAAAAATACCGAGCTTCAATATATTCAAGCCCTTTATTCATCATGGTTGCCGAATCAACCGAAATTTTACGACCCATAGACCAATTAGGATGATTACAAGCCTCATTAGGTGTCATGTTCTTAAGAGAAGCAAGGGCAATTTCACGGAAAGGGCCGCCCGATCCAGTTAATACTATGCGCGTTATTCCGTGTTGTTCAAGATTTGCAAAACCTAAATTATGCTGAATTTCAGTCGGTAAACTTTGAAATATCGCATTATGTTCACTATCAATCGGCAGTACCTGAGCCCCATATTTCTTGATTGCGTCGAAAAACAGTTGGCCACTCGTAATCAATGATTCTTTATTGGCTAATAAAATACGTTTACCTTGACGGATCGCAGTTAATGTTGGTATTAAACCGGCAATGCCAGTAATCGCTGACATAACTTGATCCACATTATCAAGTGCCGCTAGTTCACAAACTCCCTTTTGGCCTGATAAAACCTCAGTTTTACATCCGTATGTAATGAGTTTGTTTCTTAGCGTATTGGCTGATTTTTCGTCTGACATCGCAGCATATAGTGGTTGGAATTCTAAGCATTGCTGAACCATAGTTGCCACATTTTTATGTGCAACTAATGCGATAATTTCAAATTTTGCTGGATTTTCTTTGACTACTGATAGTGTCGTTTTACCAATTGAACCCGTCGAGCCTAAAATTGTCAGACGTATCATTGTGATATGTATGCTCTACTATTTAATTAAAAAGGATTATACCTAACTCAGCGATATAGCATAACATAAAAATGGAGCAATAAATTTAGCGATATAATAAAGCCATACTTACTTTTTATATAAAGCGTATGGCTTTATTATAAAAATGTTTAAAATTCCATCAATTCTTTTTCTTTTTGTTCCAGCGCTTCATCAACTTTTTTAATAAAATTATCGGTCAACTTCTGGATTTCATCTTGTGCACGACGTTCATCATCTTCACTAATTTCTTTATCTTTTAGTAAGGCCTTGATTTTATCATTTGCATCTCGTCGTGCATTACGAACAGATACACGCCCTTGTTCAGCATCATTACGGACAACTTTAATCAAATCTTTACGTCGTTCTTCCGTCAACGGTGGTAAAGGCACCCGTATTATAGTTCCTGCTGAAGAAGGATTAAGCCCCAGATCTGATGCCATAATGGCTTTTTCCACTGCCGGTGTTAACGTACGATCAAACACAGTAATGGCGAGTGTACGTGAATCCTCAGCAGTAATATTCGCTAACTGGCGTAATGGCGTTGCGGCACCATAATATTCAACCACTATACCATCCAATAAACTTGGCGATGCACGGCCAGTACGAACTTTACTAATTTGACTTTTCAATGCTTCAACGCTTTTTTCCATACGTTCTTGAGCATCTTTTTTGATTTCATTAATCACATTTAAACCCTTAGCAACTGGTTATAAATATTTAGGCTATAACCGATAACCCAATTCAATTATTTTAACGATGCTGATAATATCATACCGCTAAAAGTTATCCGTGTCTCTCAAGAGATTAATCACGTGAGATTAACGTGCCTTCATTTTCACCCATCACAATCCGACGTAACGCACCGGGTTTATTCATGTTGAAAACGCGAATAGGTAAATTATGATCACGAGCCAGAGTAAATGCCGCCAAATCCATCACTTTTAATTCACGTTCTAATACGTCCTGATAAGTTAACTTATCGTAAAAAACCGCATCTGAACTTTTTGATGGGTCGGCAGAATAGACACCATCAACTTTGGTGGCTTTTAAAACAACATCTGCCTCAATTTCTATACCTCGTAAACAAGCCGCTGAGTCTGTTGTAAAAAAAGGATTTCCAGTGCCTGCCGAGAAAATAACAACTCTGCCATTACGAAGCAAACTAATCGCTTCAGCCCAACTATAATTGTCGCATACACCATTTAATGGTATTGCAGACATAAGCCTGGCGTTAACATATGCACGATGTAAAGCATCACGCATGGCTAATCCATTCATTACTGTCGCTAGCATTCCCATATGATCGCCAACGACACGATTCATACCAGCCTCGGCTAGTCCTGCACCACGGAATAGGTTGCCACCACCAATAACGACACCAACTTGTATCGCTAACTCTACCAGCTCTTTAATTTCTTGCGCCATACGATCTAAAATGCTCGCATCAATACCAAAACCTTCTGAACCTTGTAGAGCTTCGCCACTAAGCTTAAGCAAGATACGTTGATATACGGGTTTTGCATTAGTTGCCATGGTGTTTCGTCCTGAGCAGATAAATTATTGAAGGTTTAAAATTCTTAGTTCAAAGTCTGAATGTAAAATAGTTGATTAGTTACTTTTCTTCATATCTTTAGTAAAAAAATATAATTTAGTTTAAATACTAACCCTAATCCGTTGAATTAAGCATATGCCGACTCAAATAATTTAGTGGCATATTTACACATAAATTATCATTGATAATAATGTATTATCAGACAGATAAAAAATAAATTATCAATATTAGATAAAACAGAACCGCCCATTGGCGGCTCTATTTATCAATTGGTATCATTATTTACTCATTGCCGCTACTTCAGCAGCGAAATCAGTTTCCACTTTTTCGATACCTTCACCAACTTCAAAACGGATAAAGCTAGTCACTTTTGCATTTTTCTCTTTTAATAACGCACCAACTGTTTTGCTTGGATCCATAACAAATTGTTGACCAGTTAAAGAGATCTCACCAGTAAATTTATTCATGCGGCCAGTAACCATTTTTTCCGCAATTTCACGCGGCTTACCCGATTGCATTGCGATATCTAATTGAATTTGATGTTCATGAGCAACAACATCGGCTGGCACATCTGCTGGTGTAACATATTCAGGTTTACTCGCCGCGATATGCATAGCAATATGTTTGACAAGCTCATTATCCGCACCTTCAGCAGAAACAAGAACCCCAATGCGAACACCATGTAAATAACAGCCGATTTTTTCACCTTCTAGGATCTCAACTCGGCGGATATTAATATTTTCACCAATCTTGGCAACGATAGCTGTACGTTGCTCTTCAAATTTTGCCTTCAATTCATCAATATTTGACAATTTATTTGCAACAACGGATTTCAATACTTCATTACCGAATGCGATAAAACTCGCATCCTTAGCCACAAAATCTGTTTCACAATTCAACTCAAGCAACGCACCAAATTTGCCATCGGCAGAAACTTCCGCCATGATCACACCTTCAGCAGCCACACGACCGGCTTTCTTAGCCGCTTTTGCTTGACCTGATTTACGCATATTATCGATAGCTAATTCAATATCCCCATTAGCTTCAACCAATGCTTTTTTGCACTCCATCATACCTGCGCCAGTACGTTCGCGCAGTTCTTTTACCAAAGCAGCGGTAATTCCAGACATGTGATTTATTCCTCAATCTATCTGATGGGAAATCATCCCATGCAGACAATTCTCATTCTGATAAGTAAAAAGGAGCCAATTAGGCCCCTATAACCAATATATTGTAATACCTGGTTCATAAGAGCTCTTCTGTGCTTAACGAAGAGCTGGCCTTATTATTCAGTCTCTATCATGTTTTCTTCTGGTTTAATCGCCTGATCTTGAGAACGACCTTCATGAACAGCTTTAGCAACAGCATCCAGATACAGCTTAACTGCCCGGATCGCGTCATCATTACCAGGGATGATATAATCAACACCATCTGGATCAGAATTAGTATCAACAATCGCAAATACAGGGATACCTAAGTTGTTTGCTTCTTTAATTGCAATATGCTCATGTTCCGCATCAATAACAAATAAAGCGTCAGGCAAACCGCCCATCTCTTTAATACCACCCAAACTATTTTCTAATTTGCTAAGCTCGCGGGTACGCATCAACGCTTCTTTTTTGGTCAATTTATCAAAAGTACCATCCTGAGATTGTGCTTCTAAATCTTTTAGGCGCTTAATAGACTGACGTACCGTTTTCCAGTTAGTCAGCATACCACCTAACCAACGGTGATTAACGAAATACTGATCACAACCATTAGCCGCTTCTTTTATAGCTTCGCTTGCTGCGCGCTTAGTGCCAACAAACAGAATTTTGCCTTTTCGGGATGCAATTTTAGTCAATTCAGCTAATGCTTCATTGAACATTGGAACAGTTTTTTCCAAATTAATGATATGCACTTTGTTGCGCACACCAAAGATGTAAGTTTTCATCTTTGGATTCCAGTAACGAGTTTGGTGACCAAAGTGTACGCCTGCCTGAAGCATATCGCGCATGGAAACAGTTGCCATTTGAACCTCTATAATTTAGTAAATTGGGGTTATGCCTCCACAGATCCCATTCCCCGACTCATTAGCTGTAGGCTTTCCTACATAAGAGCACCCCGGAAAATGTGCCGATCTGTGTGTGTTATAACACAGTTAAGTTTATGTTAGAGCTATTCTGCGTTTTCTACAGTGAAAATACGCAGAATGCCGGCGCGCTTTATACCATAAAATAAGATAAAACACCACCCATAGTTATATTTTTCTGTATTTAAGTCATTTAGCTGAATAAAATTCATTATGATAATATTTTATTATGTGTTGTTGTTAATGCCATAATTTTTATAATTTTTTTCACCTCTCACTACAATAATTCAATTTAAAAATAACCGAACATGACTTTTAGGCTATTTTCATATTTTTAAAAAAATTGATATGTTAAGTCGTTAGTTGGCATAACCGCGCTTCGCTGCTAACATAAGCGTCAACATACATTATTTATATTTAATCAACATAATTGGCTGATAAGTGCATTATTACTCACTTGAATCGGCATAAATAGGCAGAATTCATGGCTATCTCAATTAAAACGGAAGAAGATATTCAGAAAATGCGTATCGCCGGACATTTGGCGGCAGAAGTGTTAGAAATTATTGAACCTTACATAAGACCAGGCGTTTCCACCGGTGAACTTGATCGTATCTGTCACTCCCATATTGTCGAAAAACAGCAAGCTATTCCAGCCTGTTTAAATTACCATGGCTTCCCTAAGTCTATTTGTACCTCTGTTAACGATGTTATTTGCCATGGTATACCGAGTGATAAAAAAACCTTAAAAGAAGGTGATATCATTAATATTGATGTCACCGTTATTAAAAATGGCTTCCATGGCGACACTTCCAAAATGTTTATTGTCGGTAAACCAACTATTCAAGGCGCTCGGTTATGTAAGGTAACACAGGAAAGCCTTTATCTTGCCTTAAAAATGGTCAAACCGGGTATTCGTTTACGGACGATAGGTCAGGCAATTCAAAATTTTGTTGAACAACATCATTTTTCGGTTGTGCGAGAATATTGTGGCCATGGTATTGGTCAAGTTTTTCATGAAGAACCTCAAATATTACATTACGATGCTGATGACGGCGGTGTAATACTGCAAAAAGGCATGACGTTTACTATCGAACCGATGGTAAATACGGGCGATCGTCGTATTAGAACAATGAAAGATGGTTGGACAGTAAAAACAAAAGATCGAAGTTGGTCAGCACAATATGAACATACGTTAGCTGTCACCGACGATGGGTGTGAAATTTTAACCTGGCGAAAAGAAGAAGAACCATTTATTTCGGCTATATTAGTGAACAAATAATTTTCTGCTTGGCCTCCATAATTTTGGAGGCTTTTATGTGAATGATATTGTTTTACTGTTTTTATTGTTTATTAATACCATTTATTTAGTGAGCTCATAATCAGATATCCTGCAGCAATTTCGGTTACGCAACCATGATGAAAAGTAATCAACCTGTCTCGCTCATCCTTACTCTTGATAAATTATCTCAAGAAGAGTTTACTTTACCTTTATTAAAACAACAGGTAGAGCGCTTGCAAAAATGGTTAGAACAATCTTTTAAACAGGGTGTTACTGCCGCTGAACTGATTGCTATCCGTAGCCATTATCTTGATAAATTGTTACAACGTCTTTGGCAAATTAATGGTTTTGAGGCAACTCCTCAATTATCCTTAATTGCAGTAGGCGGTTATGGCCGGCAAGAATTACACCCTCTTTCTGATATAGACTTATTAATTTTAAGTCAGCATTCTTTGGCTACCACTAACACGACTAAGATTGGTCAATTTATTACACTATTATGGGATTTAGGTTTTCAAATTGGTCATAGTGTGCGCACATTTGATGAGTGTTTACAGGCAGGACAAGCAGATTTATCAATTGCAACTAATTTATTTGAATCAAGGTTGATTTGCGGCGATCAAACTCTGTTTCGAGCATTACAGGAAGCCATATTTAGCGATAATTTTTGGCCATCCGATAAGTTTTTTGCAGCCAAACGTAATGAACAACACCTACGCCATCAACGTTATCACAGTACTAGTTACAATCTTGAGCCAGATATCAAAAGTAGCCCCGGTGGTTTACGTGACATTCATATATTGTTATGGGTCGCTCGCAGACATTTTGGCACCACTACCATTGAGCAGACAGTTCATTTCGGCTTTCTAAGCCCGGCAGAATATCGCGAGTTAAAAATATGTCTAAATTTTTTACTTCGTATCCGATTTGCGCTGCATTTAATAATAAAACGTTATGATAATCGGCTACTATTTGAACATCAATTAAATGTTGCTCACTTACTCGGTTATCAGGGTGAAGGCAATCAATCCGTTGAGCAAATGATGAAAGATTACTATCGTGCCACACGACGTGTACGAGAACTCAATAGCATGCTGCTACAACTGTTTGATGAAGCTATTCTTAGCGAAAAAAACCTAACTGCACCACATAAACTTGATCATGACTTTCAACTTAGAGGAGATCTGATCGATCTGATTGACAGTACACTTTTCCAGCGTGAGCCCGCTGCCATATTACGGCTATTTTATCAAATGGCCGAACATATAAATATTCAAGGAATATACTCGGCTACGTTACGTCAATTACGGCTTGCTTGTCAAAAACTGGCTAAACCTCTGTGTGAAATTCCGCTTGCTCGTGAAATTTTTATTACTATTTTGCGACATCCTAGAGCGGTAAAAGGTGCCATTGTTCCCATGCACTTACATGATGTACTTAGTGCTTACATGCCGGTTTGGCAAAATATAGTTGGGCAAATGCAATTTGATCTTTTTCATGCTTACACCGTCGATGAACATACTATTCGCGTATTACAAAAACTTGATCAATTTGCTGATCACAAAAACAATAGCCAGCACCCTTTATGCGTTGCCATTTATGCTAAACTTGCTCAGCCTGAAATTTTACGTCTGGCGGCTATGTTTCATGATATTGCTAAAGGTAGAAAAGGTGATCACTCTGAACTGGGCGCAAAAGATGCAAAGCAATTTGCCCTAGCCCACGGCCTCACTGAGCATGATTCATCCTTAATTGCCTGGCTTGTACGTCAACATCTTTTGATGTCAGTGACCGCCCAACGGCGTGATATTCAAGATCCTGTGGTTATTAAACAATTTGCCAGTGAAGTAAAATCAATAAACCGTCTAGATTTTCTTCTGTGCCTGACTGTTGCCGATATATGCGCAACCAATAATACCTTATGGAATAGCTGGAAACAGAGTCTTTTAAAAGAGCTGTATCTGTTAACTAAAAATCAATTAAATCAAGGTACACAAGCAATACCTACTTTACGTCAACGTATCCAACTCCATCGCCTGCAAGCGTTAACCCAACTACGTGAAAAAAATATTGATGAAGATGAACTGAAAAAATTATGGTCACGCTGCCATGCTGATTATTTTTTACGTCATAATCCACAGCAACTTGCATGGCACGCCAGCGCGCTATTAAAACATAATTTAAATGAACCGCTAATACTGATCAGTACAATATCTGTTCATGGGGGTACCGAAATTTTTATCTGGTGTCCAGATCAGCCTTCACTATTTGCCGCCGTTGCCGGAGAACTTGATAGACGAAATCTTAATATTCACAGTGCTCAAATCTTTACTAACAAAGATAATATGACGATGGATACCTTTGTGGTTTTAGATCCTAAAGGACAACCTCTGGCTAATGATCGCTATGAAAATATTCGCCAAGCTTTATTAAAAGTTATTAAGACTCCAGATAGTAATACATTGAAAACGCGTAACGTCCATCATAGATTTCGCCATTTTAATGTACCTACTAAAGTTTATTTTCTGCCCAATCAAAATGCTAGACGAACTTATATGGAACTTATTGCCCTCGATCAACCCGGATTATTGGCACAGATCGGTAATATATTTACGGAAATGTCCGTGCTTTTACACGGAGCCAGAATCACAACGATTGGCGAAAGAGTTGAGGATTTGTTTGTACTTACTGATCAAAACAACCAAGCACTTGATCAAAATAGACAACAAAAACTGGCAGAAAAATTAGCACAAACCCTGACTTCAATAGACAAAGAAGAAAGTAAAAATGTTAAATAATTACAACCCAGAGGATGAGTAATTTTATGGAGCAACTTAAAACTATTATTGAAAATGCTTTTGAACATCGAGCAGAAATTACACCGGCGACGACCGATATTCAATTAAGTGATGCAATCAATCAGGTTATAAACCAACTTGATAAAGGTCAGTTAAGAGTTGCTGATAAGATTGATGGACAATGGATAACTCATCAATGGTTAAAAAAAGCTGTGCTACTCTCTTTTCTTATCAATGATAATCGATTAATCGAAGGTGCAGAAAGCTGCTATTTTGACAAAGTAGCTATGAAATTTGCTGACTATGATCATGCCCGTTTTCAACAAGAAGGATTTAGAGTTGTTCCACCAGCAACGGCTCGAAAAGGCGCGTATATCGCCAGAAATACTGTTTTAATGCCCTCCTATGTTAACATTGGTGCCTATATTGACGAAGGATCCATGATAGATACCTGGGCCACCGTTGGCTCATGTGCGCAAATCGGTAAAAATGTTCACTTATCCGGTGGTGTTGGTATTGGTGGTGTGCTAGAACCCTTACAAGCTAATCCAACCATTATCGAAGATAACTGTTTTATTGGTGCTCGCTCTGAAATTGTTGAAGGTGTCATTGTTGAAGAAGGCTCGGTTATTTCAATGGGGGTCTATATTGGCCAAAGTACCAAAATTTATGATAGGCAAACTGGTGAAATTCTCTATGGCCGAATTCCGGCCGGCTCTGTCGTCGTCGCAGGTAACTTACCGGCCAAAAATGGCAACTATAGCCTATATTGCGCGATTATTGTCAAAAAAGTCGATGAGAAAACCAGAAAGAAAGTTGGCATTAATGAATTACTAAGAACATTAGACTAAAATTTATCATAGCGGATTATTAGTTATCTATCCGCTTACTCTTATTATTATGCTAACCTATAATAATTGTTAAACAACCTTATTCCAGCAATATTAATATGTATGATAATCTAAAAAGTTTAGGTATTACTCAACCTGAAGATATTGATCACTACACCCTTCGCCAAGAAGCTAACCATGACATTCTAAAGATCTATTTTCGCAAAGATAAAGATGAACATTATGCTAAAAGCGTAAAATTCAAATATCCACTGCAACGAAAGCTGATTAATCTTGATAATAATCTCAAAGAAATCAATGAAATTAATCTCCACCTACAGGATGTGATCGAAGAATTAAATCAAATTTGTCAACATGACCAAACCAAACATGATTTAAAAAGTAAGATATTAAATGATTTATGCCATTTAGAATCTGTAGTAATAAGCAAAATTGCTGAAATTAAATCAGCTTTAAAAAAGCTCTCCTAAAAAATTCACAGCTAGCTTATTTATGCTAATACTAACTGGCTGTTGAGCCAAATTTACATTTCACGCAAACAAACTAGCATAACTATTAGTATTAAAATTTATACCATCGATGAATGTCGACTCTCGAGTTCAGGCACAATACCTAACCATCCAAACTGTGATAACAAATGTATCCAAGCATCATCCCACTTTGCTATCAACTGCAATTTATCACCTGTCATTGGGTGTTTAAAAGATAAATAACTCGCATGTAACATTAAACGACTGGTAGCAAAATGGTGTGCAACCCCACGATTTTGGCGCAGATCGCCATGTGTAGTATCACCAATTATAGGGTGACGGACATGTGCCATATGGCGTCTTAATTGATGCTTGCGACCGGTCTTCGGCTTCAGCGCTAACAGAGAGAAACGTGAAGTAGGATAACGACCTATCTCTATCGGACATTCAACTTTAGCCAATGGCGAATAATGAGTAATACACGATTGAGGTTGGCTTATTTTGCTAGCATATTTGTCAGCAATTTTATCTTTTTCCTCCTTCAGTGGATAGTCGATAATACCGGCTTCATTAACATAGCCCCGTACGATCGCGTGATACTTTTTTTCTACTGCATGGTACTCAAATTGCTGCGCTAAAAGGCAGGCAACTTCACTAGAAAGTGCCATCAATAACACCCCTGAAGTTGGTTTATCTAAACGGTGAACAGGGAAAACATACTGGCCAATTTGATCACGCACTGTTTGCATGACAAAACGAGTTTCATGACGATCAAGCCAACTCCGATGTACAAGCCATCCAGCGGGTTTATGTATTGCAATTAAATGCTGATCCTGAAAAAGCACTTCAAGCATCCGTTATTTTACCTTGTGAAAAAATTTTATCTAACGCATGTAAATATTCCAATAATTGGCAATAGCGTCCATCTGGTTCTTTTTTATAGATTTCTTCAAAATAGCGAGTGATAGCAAATACGTTTGGTAAAGCAATATCTTGTTCAATAGTCTTATAGAGTTTAGGTAATAGTACCCATTGCAACCATTCATGTGCCTCCATAGTGTCAACGGCAAAAGGCAAATGACTAGCAAAAGCTTCCGCTGGCGGCGGTGTATTACGCCAAAGATTAAGATTTTTCATTTCAGCTTCAATGAGACGAAGTTTTTCTATAACTAACAAATTGATATTCATTTCCTACACTATTACCATAAGTAAAAATAAATGAATCATAACATTATTAGCTATCAAACAAAAAAACAGCCTGCGATTTTAATTTTATTACCCATTAGTAAATCTTAATAAAACAGCCAATCTATAAAAATTTAATCATTTAAAATACACTTATTAATTATGAATAACATTACTGACCTATAATGTTATATTTTATCAGCGACTGAGACATTAAAATAATCTTTTGTAAACCTATCTTAACCATAAAAAAACCAGCCTATAAAATCGACTGGTTATATAATATGTAACGCTATTAAATAGAATATTTATGCATCCTGCATCATCAGCATCCTGCTGAAAATATCTTCCTACTATTTACGAGGTAGTTATTTGTAAGCAATCATACTTATCATTCGTTATCCCTAACACTACCCTTCTTATTTCTCTATATTATTAAACATCTAATAATTTCAAAGTTAGAAAATAAACGTTCTTTCACCACTTATTATTAGTAACAATCACTGAATCTATTCCGTGCAATAAACTGCTATCAGATTATTTCTACTTCTCGTTACGATTTATGGTTCATTTGATAAATGCTAACTTATCGGCGGGCATAAGAATGTCGGATTTATCTGAGGAACACAAGAATAGAAAAAATAGTTTTTAATCATTTTTTCTCGATAATTACAGAATATTTTTTTATCCTACTGAAATAAAAAATATTTCATCTCGCCTCATGGTTTAAAAAGCAATAAACGCAGACATAACTTACATAATTTGTAAGCCATATCTCACAGAAAAAAAAGTAAATATCTTAATTACATTTCAATTACAGGAGTAAGTTGTTTTAAAAATTCAATCAGGTTACCCGCTAAGACACTACGCGTTATTTGACCCAATGTTTCTAATATAACTTGGCCAGTGATATTATCTACAGAAATAATTTCAAATTCAGAATCTAAACTGCCAATAAAGAGGGTTGGGGTTAGTCTATGTCTTTTTTGCGTAATTAAATGTGCAATTAAGTTCTTTTGTAAACGAGTAAAGTCTGTCATATTCCATACCTGAATTAAATCAAGTTGCCTACCTTGAAACCTTACTCGCATATCAGCTGCTAATTGCGTGGTATAAAATTGATGAATATTAGGGTAAAAATGGATTTCCAGCGCTTTTTCAACAGAATGTAACTTTTCATTTAGCATTGGAAAAGGTTTAGGTAACCAATAGATAACTTCATCTTTACTATATTCTATACAAGGCGAAGGGATGCTGTAAAAACTATCACTAGCCGGTAACCCCCCTGTTTGCTGTTGCCAATAAGCAATATAACGCTGTGTAAGTTCCTTTAATGCCTGAGAAATCGTTGCTTCCATGGTCAATTATTCTCATTAGTGATGAATTATAGAGATAAATCATTCTAATATATAAAAGTATCATTAGGTATTATTATCTATCTGCGCAATTAGTTGTTAAGCTATACATTAAACAACAAACTTACTCTAATATATCGATTAAACTAGCAACTATCTTACTGATTTTCTATTTTAGGAAGGAACTCTATGCCAATTTATCAAGATAATGGCGAGCTACAACACCTAACGCTCGGAAAAAAAACCGAATATCAAGATAACTATGCACCTCATCTACTGCAGGCTGTTCCACGTCGCTTAAATCGACAACCCTTAGGATTATCATCAGATAAATTGCCTTTTCATGGCGCAGATATTTGGACACTCTATGAGCTTTCGTGGCTAAACAGTCGTGGCGTACCGCAAGTTGCTATCGGCCATGTTACCATTAATGCTAATAGCGTAAATCTGATTGAATCTAAAAGTTTTAAGCTCTATCTAAATAGTTTCAATCAAACAAAATTTATCAGCTGGCAAGAAGTTGAAAAACAACTAACCCAAGATTTGACTGCATGCGCGGCAGGAGAAGTGATAGTAAAATTACAGCCACTCACCATTTTTACCGATCAAACTATTAATAATCTGCCTGGTGAATGTATTGATGAGCAAGAGATAGAAATTACTGATTATGAATTTAATCGTAATTATCTTAAAAATGCCACCGAGAGTATACTGGTAGAGGAAACATTAGTTAGCCATCTGCTAAAATCTAATTGCTTAATTACCAACCAACCTGACTGGGGCTCCATACAAATTCATTATTTTGGCCCTAAAATTGATAGAGAAAAACTACTCCGTTATCTAGTCTCTTTCAGACACCATAATGAATTTCATGAACAATGTGTCGAGCGCATTTTCAATGATATTCTTCAGTTATGTCAACCAAATAAATTAAGCGTTTATGCCCGTTATACACGCCGTGGCGGGCTGGACATTAACCCTTGGCGTAGCAATGAGAATTCCCAGCCAACAATAATGCGATTAGCACGGCAGTAAGGAGTTTTAATTGATAACACATGTCAGCCCGTTAGGCTCAATGGATCTACTATCTCAAATTGAAGTTAGCATCCTTAAACGTACTGCCAGTAGCGATCTTTATCAACTATTTAGAAACTGCTCTTTAGCTGTGCTTAATTCAGGCAGTAAGACAGATAATAGTAAAGAATTAATCGCTAAATATCCCAATTTTGATATCAATGTTCTCCAGCGTGAACGCGGTGTCAAACTGGAATTAATTAATCCGCCGGAAAAAGCTTTTGTGGATGGCAGAATTATCCGTTCACTGCAAGCAAATTTATTTTCTGTGTTAAGAGATATTCTTTTTGTTCATGCCCAGATTATTTCCGCTGAAAAACTGCTGGCATTAAGCCTGCATGATAGTATCAATATCACTAACATTATTTTTACCATTTTGCGTAATGCCCGAGTACTGCATCTCGATGAAGATCCAAATACCATTGTTTGCTGGGGAGGCCATTCAATAAATGATATTGAATATCTTTACGCCCGCAAAGTCGGAAATGAATTAGGATTACGTGAATTAAATATCTGCACTGGCTGTGGCCCAGGCGCAATGGAGGCACCAATGAAGGGTGCCGCGGTAGGCCATGCTCAACAACGTTACAAAAATGGTCGTTTTCTCGGTTTAACTGAACCTTCCATTATTGCTGCTGAACCACCGAACCCTCTGGTTAATGAACTTGTTATCATGCCAGATATTGAAAAACGCCTTGAAGCATTTGTTCGAATAGCGCATGGTATCATTATTTTTCCAGGCGGTGCAGGCACTACAGAGGAATTACTTTATTTATTAGGCATTTTAATGGATCCTGCCAATAATAATCAGGCATTACCATTAATACTCACTGGCCCAAAAGAAAGCCAAGCTTATTTTAACACCCTTAATGATTTTATTAAGCACACCCTTGGTGAACAGGCTTGTAATTATTTTCAAATTATCATCGATGATCCAGAAGCTGTAGCCCGTGAAATGAAAAAACTGATGCCACAAGTCAAAGAAAGTCGTCTCAATACCGGTGATGCCTATAGCTTTAATTGGTCAATAAAAGTTAATTCAGAACTGCAAAAACCCTTTACGCCAACCCATGACAATATGGCAAAACTTAATCTATTTTGTGATCCGCAGCAGCCGGAAAAATTGGCCGTTAACTTACGACGAGCCTTTTCTGGCATTGTTGCCGGTAATGTGAAAGAAATTGGTATGAAAGAAATTGAAAAGCATGGCCCCTATAAACTCCATGGTGATGCCAAAATTATGGCTCATATGGATAAATTATTACGTGGGTTTGTTAGTCAACATCGAATGAAACTACCTAGCAGTTCAGCCTACATACCCTGCTATGAAATAATCAAATAACTGACCAGACAAACTATGTACAAAAAATTATGATCCACTTACTTATTGTTGATGCTTTAAATTTAATCAGACGTATTCATGCCGTTCAGGGAAGCCCTTGCGAACAAGCTTGCGTTTTAACCCTTCGCCAGTTGATTAACCATACTTTGCCAACCCATGCAGTGGCAATATTCGATAGCAAAGAACAACTGACAAATAACTGGCGGCAACAACTTTTACCTCAATACAAAGCTGGCAGACAAGCAATGCCTGATGATCTTTATCAAGAGATAAACAATCTTGAAATTGCATTTAAGGCGCAAGGATTAGCTTGTTGGCATGCTATTGAAAATGAAGCAGACGATCTGGCGGCAACATTAGCAATTAAAGTGGCTACCGCTGGATATCGTGTCACCATCATTTCAACAGATAAAGGTTATTGTCAGCTACTTTCATCATCGATTTATATTCGTGATTATTTTCAAAAACGCTGGCTTGATTTATCCTTTGTTAACAAAGAATTTGGTGTTAAACCTGAACAGCTGCAAGATTATTGGGGACTAACTGGCATAAATAGCAGTAAAATACCCGGTATAACGGGTATTGGCCCTAAAACCGCAGCAACCTTACTTCAGCAATATCCTACCTTAGAGGCTATTTTTGCTAATATCAATTCGATACCTGAGAAATGGCGCAAACGGATTGAACCGGGGCAAAAAATAGCTTTTATTAGCCGACAGGTAGCTTCTCTCAAAACGGATCTACAGTTAAATGGAAATTTACAACAACTAAGATTTATGCCATAACTCAATAAAAAATATAAATTTTATTGTTAATTACTTCTCTTCTAATCCCGTTCTGGTATAGAGGCTGACCAAATTCGTCTTACATGTACCGTGATCTCTTCACGATCATGGTAGAGTTGCTTTGCTTGAATTTGAGCATTAATACCATTTTCGATTAGGGTTAGTGATATTTTGTGCAAAATATGTGAAACTTCTTGATAACGTTTTTTCATTGGTAGCTTTAAATTAAATATTGCTTCTCGGCACCATCCTTTTAACAACCAATCTGTTATCAAAGCAGCAACTTTTGCCGGTTTTTCAACCACATCACAAACCAACCAAGTAATATTCTTAGTGTGTGGGGTAAACTTAAAACCATCAATACGATAATGCCGTACCTGACCTGTTTGCATTAAACTCTCCGCCATTGGGCCATTATCAACTGCATCAACCATCATACTGCGCTTCACTAATTGATATGTCCATCCACCGGGACAAGCACCTAGATCAACCGCCTTCATTCCCGATGCTAAACGCTCTTCCCATTCATCATAAGGAATAAATAGATGAAATGCCTCTTCCAGTTTTAATGTTGAACGACTTGGTGCATCAGCTGGCAGTTTTAGCCGCGGGATCCCCATAAAGAAAGGTGAATTGTTTTTCGCATAAGAATAGCCAACATAACAACAGCCGGCCGCAATAAAAAATATATGTATAACCGGACGCTGATGGTTTTCTTTCAATAACAATATTTTTTGCTGGCGAAGCGCGTGACGTAAAGGTACAGTAAATTTACGGCAAAATTTCAGTAGTTCTTTACTCTCATTGGTATCAGGCACTTCAACTCGCAATTCACCTGCTCGTTCAATGACACCTTGCAATACCGTAACAATCGGCGATATGCGATCGTTGGACGGCAAATCTTTCAATAAATTGCTAACAACCACCAGTTGGCGAGCAAATATTAATGTAGCAAAAGGTATCTCTTTAGCCAAACGGTCTGCATCAGTAGCCTGATAGCATTCAAATAGCACATAACCGCTATTATCTTTTACTTTTGCATAACCATAAACACCGATCTGCGTCGCTTTATCGGTAATTTCTGCCGCACACTCTTTTTCAAATCCTGAACGACAATATAAGATAATATTATTATTCATGACGTATTATTGGATTCCTAAGCCGAGTTGCACCAATAACAATCAATATCCAGCCAATCAAAAAACAAAAACCGCCTACTGGTGTCAAATGAGCAAAATATTTTACTTGTAATAGTGCCATACAGTAAAAACTACCACTAAACAATAAAATGCCTATACTGAAGAAAATTCCTCCCCAGTAAAACCATAATATGACTTTACGTAATAAGATAGCACCTAATATCATAAGGACTAAAGTATGCATTGATTGATAGCGTAAACCAATACAAATCCATTCTCTTTGATCATGGTTTAGTATAGGTGATAATAAATGTGAACCTATTGCGCCAAATGCAACGCAAAAAAATCCACTAATTCCTGCAAATATCAACATTAAACGAGCATTCACGTTAATATCCTTTCCCTTTTAAATTAATTATTTTACTTGTCATATAGTTTACGACTCAACGGTAACAAATCCCCATTTTTCTTGCTCACTAGCTGCTTTTGCAAGGATCCATTGACGAAATGCAGCAATCTTACCTAACTCCGCTTGATTATCATGACAAACCAAGTAGAAAGCTTTTTTACTGACTAAAACATCATTAAACGGACATACCAAACGACCTGAGTCAAGTTCATTTTTTGTCATAACGTTATTAATCAATGCAATTCCTTGACCATGAATGGCGGCTTGAATAACCATAGCACTATGACTGAAAATGGGTCCTTGTTCTACATTAATAATATCTTGTAATGATAATTGACGTGCATAAGCTTGCCAATCACGCCGAGAAGAATCATGTAGCAATGTATGATGAACCAAATCTTGCGGTTTTTTCAATGGATAACGCCCCGCTAATAAGGCTGGCGCACAGACTGGTATTAAGTATTCCGCATACAAACGATCTGTTTTTAAGCCAGGCCAATTACCATAACCATAAAAGATAGCCACATCAACATCATCGGCCATTTTATCTCCCTCATGATCAACAGCCTGAATACGCACATCAATATCAGGATATGCATGATTAAAACTCGATAAACGCGGCACTAACCATTGAATAGCAAAACTCGGTAATAAACTGACGGTTAATGCTCCCTTTGCCCTGAATGCCTGTAGTTTCCGAGTAGCTTCACGTAATGAAGAAAAAATTTCTTTAATATCTAAATAATAATTTAGTCCTTCTTCAGTCAATAATAATGAACGATTACGCCGACGAAATAATTTCATACCTAAGAAATTTTCTAAACCTTTTATTTGATGACTTATTGCAGCCTGAGTAACATAAAGTTCCTCTGCTGCTTTAGTAAAACTTAAATGACGTGCTGCAGCATCAAATACCCTTAATGCATTAAGAGGAGGCATACATTTTGACATGATCGCGTCTTACTCATCCTTATATATCCATTAGTTTTTATAATCTGAAGCATTATAAATTGTCCATTGTAGATAAACCAGTATATGTCTATAGTAAGACTGCTTCCTAGGCCTGAATGAATCGCTAAGTAGTTAATTTATTTAAAATTCTTGGCTTTATGGATGTGATGTTGTGTTTGCAAATTATCTGGTTTTTCCAGGTTGGGTAGTTAATACTACTATTTTCACTCCTATACATTTACCTTGTCTGTCCATAGTAATTTTATCGCGCCGTACTTAACGCGGCGTTTTTTTATATCCGCTAAATAAATATCTTTCTCATCGCCGAATATAATCGAATGATATACTTATAATACAGATAGAATAGATATTATTAATCAATATTAGTACCATTTTTCTAATTTAAACAAATATAACAAACCTTGTGAGAAAGATCATTTATGGCATAGTTAAATTGCAATAATTAGACATAAAGATTCTAAATATTCTGTTAGCCGTGCTTTTCATGACAACAACATTTTCTATAGCACAATTTCGCCAATATTTTCCTGCAATCCAAGACATAACTATTTTTCTAGACAGTGCGGCCACTGCCCTTAAACCCAATAATTTGATCTCGGCGACTGTTAATTGCTATCAACCTATTAATATCTCTGTTCATCGCGATCAACATCCTACAGCATAAATAGCAACGTATATTTATGAACAAATTTGCCAGAAAGTAGCCAAACTGATTAATGATAATCAAACGGAGAAAATTAGTACTGAATCAATTAATTTTATTACTCAAAGCTATTTTCGCTCTCGATTCCAATCCTATAACAAATAATGGTCAGCGAAATTGGACATCATGCCAATTTGATCCCATGGTTGATCGTGGCTGAATAGACTAATGCGAAAATAGTTAAATAGTGCTTAGAAGAGATAAAATAACTTTCGACTAAACACCAAACAACGCTTATTAATAAAGAACACGGATCATTGCGATTAGCCACATGTCGGATTTCACGGGTGAATAACCCAATATTCAGGCTATCACTAAATTAGCGCATCAACATAATATTTTAGTCGTGGCTGATGGTACACAGGCATTGTGCATCGTGCTATTAATGTACAAGCGTTAGACATTGACCTCTATGTATTCTCAGCCCATAAACTGTATAGCCCAACAGGATTTGGTATCTGTTATGGAAAAATCGCACTGTTAGCAGAGATAGTTCCTTGCAAGGGGGTAAAATATTAACCAAAGCTAAATTTTCCCATTTTTTTTCAGAAGCCATTCTTTATCAATTTGATGCAGGCACACCAATATTGCCGGAGTGTTGGCGTTTAACGCGGTTATAGGCTGGATAAAGCCATTAATTGGCAACAGGCTGAAAATGACGCTATTGCCTTAACGGATTATATTGAATTAACAAATTATTTCATCCTCTTTCACTAGCTATCATTTTACGCTGTAATTTTTTTAAAACATGCGAAACAGCAACAAAACCAAAACTCGCTGTTACCATTGTTGCTGCGCCAAAACCAGCGGCGCAATCCATACGCATTGTCCCTTCCGCATTACTTTTATTCGTACAAACTGTTCCATCACTTTGTGGATAAACTAACTGTTCGGTCGAAAAGACACAATCAATACCTAATTTACCTTTGCTATTTTTGACTATTTTAAAATCCGTTTTTAATCTTTCACGTAATTTGGCAGCTAAGGGATCATGGATCGTTTTCGCTAAATCTTTAACCTGGATCTGTGTAGGATCAATTTGCCCACCAGCTCCTCCAGTGGTGACAATAGGTATTTTATAACGACGACAATAAGCCAATAAAGCAGCTTTAGGCCGTATGCTATCGATAGCATCAATCACATAATCAAATTGCATCGATATCAGCTCAGTAAGATTCGTGGCCGAGACAAAATCATCAACAATATTAACTTGACATTCAGGGTTAATTTGCAAGATACGTGATTTCATGACTTCAACTTTTGGTTGACCAATATTTTCGCTTAATGCATGCAATTGTCGGTTAGTATTTGTCACACAAACATCATCCATATCAATCAGAGTAATCGTACCGATTCCTGTTCTTGCTAATGCTTCCACAGCCCATGAACCTACGCCACCAATACCAACAACACAGATGTGAGAGCGAGCAAAAAGCATTAACGCTTTTTGACCATAGAGGCGGCCGATACCAGCGAAGCGCCGCAGCCAAGCTTCTGAAAGGAGTAATTGCATGTTTAACCTTAGTTAACAAAAATAGCGTGTTCACCACTAATAAAAAAGAAATTAATTTATTAATTCAAATCCTGATTATATCTATTATGATAGTAAAACCGACTGGTTATCTATTTATCGACATAGCATAATAACCGATTGGGTAATAACGATTAACTCATATTATCTGTCTCATACTTATCAGCTTAATTGAATCTCATTCTA
Source organism: Arsenophonus nasoniae (assembly GCF_004768525.1). Lineage (NCBI taxonomy): Bacteria > Pseudomonadati > Pseudomonadota > Gammaproteobacteria > Enterobacterales > Morganellaceae > Arsenophonus > Arsenophonus nasoniae. Next base: position 611,733 of record NZ_CP038613.1, on the reverse strand, counting down.
GAGACTTAAATTAGCAATAAATTATGCCCTCACCCAATCGACAAGATAATTTTTGATAAAATATTTTACTGATTTAAGATAATAATTAAATAACTACTTTTGCATTAGCACTAAAAAAGTTATGTATTTATTTTATTGATTGTTTATTTAGCTATCGATTTTTGCTGACATAGGCTATCACTAAGCATGATGCCTAATATGCATAAAAGAACAAAAATCAATCATCACGTCTCTTTTATGTACAAGATATAATAAAATATCGCAATATTTAAGAAAAAAACTTGCATCGGATCTGATCCTGAGTATAGTGAGCCGCTATCGGACGCGGGATGGAGCAGCCTGGTAGCTCGTCGGGCTCATAACCCGAAGGTCGTCGGTTCAAATCCGGCTCCCGCAACCAATATTTAAAACATTAACCCTTTCAGGCGCGGGATGGAGCAGCTTGGTAGCTCGTCGGGCTCATAACCCGAAGGTCGTCGGTTCAAATCCGGCTCCCGCAACCAATATTTAAAACATTAACCCTTTCAGACGCGGGATGGAGCAGCCTGGTAGCTCGTCGGGCTCATAACCCGAAGGTCGTCGGTTCAAATCCGGCTCCCGCAACCAATATTTAAAATATTAACCCTTTCAGACGCGGGATGGAGCAGCTTGGTAGCTCGTCGGGCTCATAACCCGAAGGTCGTCGGTTCAAATCCGGCTCCCGCAACCAATATTTAAAAACATTAACCCTTTCAGACGCGGGATGTAGCAGCTTGGTAGCTCGTCGGGCTCATAACCCGAAGGTCGTCGGTTCAAATCCGGCTCCCGCAACCACCTTCCATTCACTATCAGAATAGTTTCCCAACAAAGCTATTATTTATCTAATTAACCCGCTTAACGCAAAGCCAGCTTTCCACCATTGTCAAAATACGCTTTAATGCCCCGGAAAATAGATTCCGCCATCTGCTGTTGAAATTTTGCTGTCTTTAGTTTTCTTTCTTCTTCAATATTACTAATAAAAGCAGTTTCAACCAGAATAGACGGGATGTCTGGTGCTTTTAATACCGCAAAACCCGCTTGATCAACAATGTTCTTATGTAACTTATTAACGTTACCCATTCGTTTAAGTACTTCTGTACCAAATTTCAAACTATCATTAATAGTCGCCGTCTGAACTAAATCAAACATGGTGTGATCAAGATATTTATCACCACTTTTACTAACACCACCAATCAGATCTGCCTCATTCTGTGTTTGCGCTAAATAACGGGCGGTGTTACTGGTTGCTCCTCTGGTGGATAATGCAAATACTGAAGAACCGCTCGCTTTACGATTAGTAAAAGCATCAGCGTGAATGGAAACAAATAAATCAGCCTGCATTTTTCGTGCTTTTGCAACTCGTACTTTTAAAGGAATAAATACATCTTCATTACGAGTCATATAAACTTTCATTTTAGGTTCACGATTAATTAATATTTTTAATCGCCGCGCAATTTGCAATACGATATCTTTTTCCCGCGTTTTATATTTTCCGATTGCACCAGGATCTTCCCCACCGTGACCAGGATCGATCATAATGATAATTGGCCTATCTCTGCCTGCTTTGCCTGGCTTTCTCGCTTTAACCGGCAATGCATCATCCAACTTTCCTTTATTGTAATCTTCTAATAGTGCTAATAACGGATCGTCATCGGTGTAAACACCTGAAGCAGGATAAAAATCAACAACTAAGCGATGTTTGAAACCAGCAACAGGCGCAATAGAAAACATTTGTGGTTCAACATGAATTTTTACTTCAAAAACTATTCGAACCGTTTTTTGATCAAATTGTCCTACTCTCACTAATTTGAGATAAGGATCGCGTGAACTAATTTGCTTGCCAATCCCTTGCAAGACACTATTTAATTGTACATTTTCTAAATCCACGACAATACGATTAGGAGCAGACAAAGCAAATTGACGATATTTTAAGGCAATATTTGATTCTAATGTTACTCGGGTATAACTAGAAGCAGGCCAAATACGAATAGCCACTATACTTGAAGATGAGGCTAGCCCGAATGGACTAATACTTAACAGCATAGTAGCCGCTGCTCCTTGTAGAAGACGTCGTCGTGAAAAACCGTGTTTTGAATGATCCATCGAAAAACCCACTTAAAGCATCAAATAATTACAAACCGCTCAATATTATCAACAACAAAAAAATAACTATAGAAAAATTTAACCAATCATTAATGAGCGGTCATTAATAAATTAATCTCTAAAAATAATTAGTCACTCATATATTCTGAAACAATAATGATGTTTTTTCATGCATTTTTTCTTGCTATTTTGTGTCAAAAATCATAAAAAGACTTTAATTTGGAATAATTTATATAGGAAATATATGAAAGGACGTAGTACTGATTTAATTAATGGATTTCGCCACTCTGTTCCCTATATTAATATACATCGCGATAAAACTTTTGTTATTACATTAAACGGTAACGCTATCGCAGATAAAAATTTTACTCATCTCATTAGCGATATAGGGTTATTACACAGTTTAGGCATTCGACTGGTTATTGTTTATGGCATACGCCCACAAGTAAATAAAACACTCATAAACGATCAATATCCGGTAATCTATCATAAAAATATTCACGTCACTGATGCCAATACCCTCGAGTTAACTAAACAAATATCAGGTACATTACAGTGGGATATTACCGCTCTATTATCTATGAGTCTCAATAATACTCCATTACAAGGTGCCTATATTAATGTCGTTAGTGGTAATTTTATTATTGCTCAACCTTTAGGGATCGACAATGGTATTGATTATTGTCACAGCGGATGTATACGACGAATCGATGATAGCGCCATCAATCATCAATTAGAGCGGGGTTCTATTGTATTAATTGGTCCAATTGCTGTTTCAGTAACGGGAGAAAGTTTTAATTTAGCCACGGAAACCATCGCAAGCCAATTAGCGATTAAGCTAAAAGCAGATAAATTAATTGGATTTTGTTCTTCACAAGGCATCAGTGATAAAAATGGTAATATATTATCGCAACTCTCGCCAGATGATGCTGAAATACATATTAATGAACTGGAAAAACAACAAAATAATCATTCTGACATACTCCCATTTTTACGTAGCGCAAATAAAGCGTGCCGGCAGGGTGTTCGTTGTAGCCATTTGATAAGCTATCAAGAGAGTGGTGCTTTGTTACAAGAACTATTCTCTCACAAGGGTATTGGTACCCAAATTATGATGGAAAATTCTGAACAAATTCGTCGAGCCAATATCAATGATATAACTGGAATATTAGAATTAATTCAACCGTTGGAACAGCAAGGAGTACTAATTTGCCGTACACGTGAACAATTAGAAATGGAAATTGACAAATATACTATCATCGAGCGAGAAAATATGATCATCGCTTGTGCAGCACTTTATACCTATTTAGAAGAAAAGTCGGGAGAAATGGCTTGCCTGGCTGTACATCCAGACTATCGTAATTTATCAAGAGGAGAAAAACTGCTTGAACACATTACTTTGCAAGCCAAAAAATTAAAATTAGAAAAACTTTTTGTATTAACAACCCAAAGTACTCACTGGTTTCAGGAAAGAGGATTTTTGCCGGCAAAAGTTGATATGTTGCCAATAAGAAAACAAGCACTTTATAATTATCAACGAGGCTCAAAAATTTTAATACTTAATATTAATTAGATACCATAAAAATAATTAAAAATTTAATTAATAAACCATATTGTAATAAAAAATACATTATTTAAATGAACAAGGCCTTCTATTGTTATTGAGCAAAAAATAAAAAATAGCGGATCTTTTCTATTTAACAAAGAGAAGATCCGAAAATAAAATAACGGTTAACTAGTTGTTTTCATTGCAGGCATAGACGCTGCAAGAGTATCACGCAAATTCCACATCGTTGAAAAATGATTAACCATTAGATTGTCAATAGGCATATCGTTTATAACACCACTACCAATATTTAATGCCTGAGCATAGACCGTCGAATCCAAAGGAGTAGTACTAGCCGATAGAAAACTTGCTACAAAAGCTTTGCCTCTATTTTCAATTACCACTTCTGGCTCATCTAGCTGATTTTTTATAGGCAAATTGTTATAAATGTGTTCTGCCTTCTTTTTTGCAACCGCTATTTCTGAAATTCTATCAACCGGTTGAAAATCATGCAAAATTCCGATGGCTAATCCAGCTTGATGGAACCTTTTAGTTTGCTCAGTGGACTCAGGGGGTATTGGAGGTATCTAGAAGACGTGAATTTTTTTTAACTGCATCAAATAAATCATTTTCTTTTTTTTCTATCTCTTTCAGATCAATATTAGAATTTCCTACTGTCAGAAACTGAGAAACTAATTTATCTTCTGTATTTGCACTCGTTAACGCAGAAACTGCTTGTTGATTAACTACCTGAGATGAATAATCACTAATCTGAAATGTCTGATTGATTGAATTTAACATTTATTTGCATCCCTCCATCGAATAATAATAAGGCTCAAATATTTTATGCAGCATCTCAAATATCGACCATTTATACTTCTAAAAAACAATTAATACGAAAATAAGAATTACTACAAATAACTTATTAATTGATAAGAGCGGAAACTAAAGTTATTTAACGCACTATTTCAATTCTGTTCCCTATGTTTAAAAATTTATTATTTTTATTGCTATTGGCTATGAATAATATAAAACAAGCTAGCAAGTTAAATAGTTCTACTTTCATCAAACTAATCGCTCAGTCAAACCACTGCGCCGCTCTGTCGGCGTCACTAACGCTTTAGCAAAAACATGAGGATCAGCATAAATCGTCAACTGATTTTTAGCTCGCGTAATTGCCGTATAAATAAGCTCTTTACTAATAATAGGCGTAAAAATTGGTGGTAAAACCAACGCCGCATGTTCAAATTCTGACCCTTGAGATTTATGTACTGTCATGACAAAAGCGGTTTCATGCTGAGGTAAACGACTAGGTTGTATTCTTTTAACTACCCCATTTGGCAACTGAAAATAAGCTTTTAAACCCTGTTGACCATCGCGTAGCATGATGCCAATATCCCCATTAAATAAACCTAGAGGACGATCATTTTTAGTGATCATAATTGGGCGGCCTTCATAGTTTTTATTCCAGCTAATGGTAGTAAAAAGTTCACTATTTGAATGAACAGTTTTTTTATTGCTATTGAGCAAAAAATAAAAAAACATCGGCTCCTCTCTATTTCATAAGGAGAAGAGCCGGAAATAAAATAACAACTAATTAATTGTTATTTCTGGTAACCATTGATGCGGCTATAGTATCACGCAGATTCCACATCGATGAAAAATGGTTAACCATTAGCGGGTCGGTCTTTCTTTTGCTGCCGCATTACCAATATTTAATGCCTTAGCATAGGCAGTCGCGTCTAAAGGAGTACTAGCCAATAAAAAACCTGCTACAAAAGCTTTGCCTCTATTTTCAATTACCTTTTCTGGTGCTTCCTACTAATTGTTTATAGGAAAATCATTATAAATGCTATTAGCCTTAATTTTTGCTTTCGCTATTGGCTCCATTTCAGTAGTCATTGGGAAATCATGAACAACACCCATGGTTAACCCAGCCTGGTAAACTCTTTCATCCTATTCGGTGGAAGTTTAAGGGTATTAGAGTCAATTAAGAGATTTTGGAAATTTAGATTATTTTTAACTGCATCAAATAAATCATTTTCTTTTTTTTCTATCTCTTTCAGATCAATATTAGAATTTCCTACTGTCAGAAACTGAGAAACTAATTTATCTTCTGTATTTGCACTCGTTAACGCAGAAACTGCTTGTTGATTAACTACCTGAGATGAATAATCACTAATCTGAAATGTCTGATTGATTGAATTTAACATTTATTTGCATCCCTCCATCGAATAATAATAAGGCTCAAATATTTTATGCAGCATCTCAAATATCGACCATTTATACTTCTAAAAAACAATTAATACGAAAATAAGAATTACTACAAATAACTTATTAATTGATAAGAGCTGAAACTAAAGTTATTTAACGCATTATTTCAATTCTGTTCCCTATGTTTAAAAATTTATTATTTTTATTGCTATTGGCTATGAATAATATAAAACAAGCTAGCAAGTTAAATAGTTCTACTTTCATCAAACTAATCGCTCAGTCAAACCACTGCGTCGCTCTGTCGGCGTCACTAACGCTTTAGCAAAAACATGACGATCAGCATAAATCGTCAACTGATTTTTAGCTCGCGTAATTGCTGTATAAATAAGCTCTTTACTAATAATAGGCGTAAAAATTGGTGGTAAAACCAACGCCGCATGTTCAAATTCTGACCCTTGAGATTTATGTACTGTCATGACAAAAGCGGTTTCATGCTGAGGTAAACGACTAGGTTGTATTCTTTTAACTACCCCATTTGGCAACTGAAAATAAGCTTTTAAACCCTGTTGACCATCGCGTAGCATGATGCCAATATCCCCATTAAATAAACCTAGAGGACGATCATTTTTAGTAATCATAATTGGCCGACCTTCATAGTTTTTATTCCAGCTATAGGCTGGTCGTCGAATACTTCCCTGACGATGCAAAAGCTGTTCTAATTTATCGTTTAATCCTATAACCCCGAATGGCCCATCCCTTAGAGCAGCTAATAAGCGATAACGATTAAAAGTAGTCAGGATCTCTTCAGGATTTCGACCCGCTTTAATCATATCCAAATAACACAGGTAGCATGCAGCAGCATCAGAAAGTAATTTGCCATATTGTTCAGACGAATCAACAGAATAAAAAGCAATATCCGCACTTTGCTGTGTTAATAGTTGCTCAACATGTTTGATATTACCTTGGTTAATTGCCGTCGCGAGTCGACCAATTCCTGATTGTGCATCAAAACGATAGCTCTTTCGTAATAAGCAAATCCGATCTTTAACTTCGGGTCCTTCGTTCGATATAAAATCAGATAAGTCACAGTCGGTGATTTCAGTCAGCTGTGCTGCTCTTGCACGACTATATCCGCATGCGGAAAAACGACAAAGATCACCGAGGACAGCACCCGCTTCAACAGAAGCTAATTGATCTCTATCACCTAACAAAATAACCCGTGCGTGGCCAGGTAGGGCTTCAATCAATCTGGCCATCATAGGCAAATCAATCATTGATGCTTCATCAACAATTAATACGTCTAACAACAGTGGGTTATCTTTATGATAACGTAATAACTGGCTATCTGGTTGAGCACCTAATAATCGATGAATAGTCTGCGCTTGCTCGGGCATAACCGCTTGCTCGGTTGCAGTTAAATTCAGTTTTAATAATGCATTACTTAGCGATTCTGTTAATCTTGCAGCCGCTTTTCCTGTCGGTGCGGCTAACTGAATAATCAATTTTTCATGGCTTAATTTGACTAAGGTAGCTAATAAACGTGCTACTGTTGTCGTCTTACCAGTACCTGGCCCACCAGAAATAACAGCAATCCGACTGGTTACTGCAACTGCAACGGCTATTTTTTGCCAATCTGGTGTGTTCGAGGGCGTAAAAAGATGCGTTAAAATAGTCGCTAGCCGCTGTTCATCAACGGTTTCTAACAAATGACGAGAAAAAAAGTCAGCCACTAATCCTTCATCAGCCCACATCCGTTGAAAATAGAGTTTGTTACCTGATAATACTAATGGCTTGGCGGCTGATTGTTGAGCATCACAAACAGCATGACATTGTTTAAGCTCAGCATAAATCCTGCAACTATCAGGTGAGCCCGCCATTTCCCAAAGGGCAAAAGCCATTTCAACTTGCCTGCCTTCAAATAAATAAAATGGTTGAAGCTTATCAATAAACAAGCAAACATGCCCTGCACGAGTTTCAGCACTTAATAATGCAAATATTAATAATAATAACGGGTTTTCATCTTCCACTAACCGAATAGCAAGCTGTAGGTCTAAAGCATTAAACAAATTAAGCTCAGCAGCTCGCTTTAGTAAAGTTATCATTATTCCTTACCTCGATTAGTTGGCTTAAATAGCTTATCAAGGCTATGAATTAACTCATAAGCAGGAATAGTATGATAAATACCATAACCAGGGTTGTTAACATCAATCCCTCGCAAAAAAAGGTAGATGACGCCCCCAAAATGTTTTTGATAATCATAATCGGGTAAACGATTTCGTAAATAACGATGCAAAGCTAATGTATAAAGCTGATACTGTAAATCATATCTATGATCAATCATCGAGCTCTGTATTGCCTCCTGACTATATGCCAGACCATTTTCTCCTAACCAATTTGATTTATAATCAAGCAGATAAAATTTGTCTTGCCAGCAAAAAACTAAATCAATATAACCTTTTAAAACACCTGTCACTGGCTCAAAACTAAGTGGTGGGCACCGTTGAGATAAAGCATCATATTGATGGACTAATCTGTCTAATGCAGATGACAATAATAATTTTTCTATTGGTAAATAAAATTGCATTTCATTTAATTGATACTCAGGTGCGATTTTTGACAAGCGGAAATTATTTTTAAGTAAAGGGGTGTCAAAAATATTTATTAGCCACATTTTTAACGTAGGAGCCCAATCAGCTGAAAAACCGCTTTGTTCTAATTTCTCAGCTAACCAACACTCTTGCGGGTGTTGATTAAATGGCAATAATTCCAACAAGGAATGTAAAAAAGTGCCTGCAGTGGCACCTTTAGGAAAAGTATGAACACTCCTATCTGCTATTTCACCTTGCACCAACAAGCTGTCACCTTGCGCATCTGCGTCCATTTTAGGTGCTAACGCTTGGATAGCCATCTCAATATTTACATCACTAGCCGTAAACTTATCAGAGGAAGAATATATATCTTGATAAGTTAATCCTGAATAACTAGTAACCCGCCAACTATTTTGGATCTGACCTGTAAAATTTCGCGCCAATAAGGTCACAGGTTTATTTTCTTTAGGATACCAAGGCGATAAATTAATATCACTAATAGCTGTGATACTAATATTTTCACTAGCTAATCCATCTAACGCTTCGCGTAATAAAGCGGCATTAACTTGTTGGCCGTTTTGTAATAAGTAACCTAATGCGCTTTGATGCAAATCAGTGTCACCACTTTGCCCACTAGGGCGGCCTTTTATTATAGGGGCAATACCAACACTACAATGATATTTTGAGCGCGTTAGTGCAACATATAGCAACCGCAAATCTTCGGCTAAACGTTCTTCATCAGCCAGCCTAATGCTCTCTGCTTGCTCTGTCAGATCAAGGCATGTTTGAAAATTAGCACGATCATGAAAAGTGGCCAATTTTTGCTGAGAGAATTGACAGGCAAAGGGTAACCAAACAATCGGAAATTCTAAACCTTTAGATTTATGGATCGTGCTAATACTAACCAAATGCTTATCACTCTCTAGACGTATTTGCTGATTTTCTAATAAAGGATCAGGTTGGTCTATCTGCCGTGCTAACCAACGGGCTAAGGCATGCTCACTATCAAGTTGTAATTCCGCTTCTTGTAATAATTCACTCAAATGCATCACATCCATCAAACGCCTTTCACCTTCTATATTATCCATTAGTAGGTTTTCAGCAATTCGATGGTTAACTATAATAGCCCGTAATGTAGGCAAAATACCATGCCGCTGCCAAATCAATAAATAGTTGGCAAACTCTTCAACCCGTTTTTCCCACTGATTTTCATCCTGATTTAATTGTTCAATATCTTGTGCACTTAGCCCGATTAAACGGGTAGCCAATGCACAACGCAACGTACGCTCTTTTTCGGGTGAGAGCACAGCTTGTAATAACCATAATAGATCGCGCGCTTCATCAGTAGCAAAAACGCTTTCTTGATTAGAAAGAAACACTGACGAAATATTAAATTTACTTAACGCTTCTCGTATCATTACTGCTTCACGACGGCTTCTGACTAATACCATTATATCGGCAGCCGTTACCGGCTGTTTTACATTATCTCTATATAGCCAGGTTGTCCCTTTCTCACCCCCTTTCAGCCAATCACATATCTGATTAGCACATTGGTAGGCCATTGTTTGCTGATAATCCAAGATGGAAACAGTTTCTTTGTCTAAATAACAAAAATTTAATGCGGATAATCTTTCTGTGTTATGAATAAACGCTAAATGCTGATTCACAGGGGCTGGATTAACAGTATTAAACGGTATTTGCTCAAATACAAACGGCTTTGCTACCCGACTAAATAATTGATTAACTGCCTCAATCATATTTGGTGATGAACGCCAATTGGTATCAAGTGTGTAATGTGATTCAATCTGATCTTTAGCTTTAAGATAAGTAAAAATATCTGCGCCACGAAAAGCATAAATAGCTTGCTTAGGATCACCAATAAATAATAGGCCACAATGATTATGCCCCTGATAAATAAACTGAAAAATTCGATATTGTTGCGGGTCGGTATCTTGAAACTCATCGATCATAACAACGGGGTAACGATTACGGATAGCATTAGCTAATCGCTCTCCTCCTTCTGCCTGTAATGCTTGATCTAAATGGCTTAATAAATCATCAAATCCAATCTCTCCACGCCGTTTTTTCTCTTTAACAATCGTTTGACGAATGTTGATAATTGCATTTGAAATAATAAGATCACGTAATGTAAGTGATTGTTGTAACAGATTATCAATAACAAGAAAAACTTCATGTTCTGGTACATTACCTGTTGGTGTCTTATCTAGCAATTCAGAATGGGAAAAACGAGCAAGTTCTTTCGGTATTTTGTAATCTACGGTTGCTGACTGTGCCCAGCTAGTGACCGCGGCTAACCAAAGCGGTAAATTACGGCGACTATAACTACGTTTATTAATAGCAGAATCACTAATTAAGTCCAAGAAATTCGCCGAATTTAAAAGCCACAGCTCTTTTACTACTTTTATAGTATCAATGAGTGTTTTATGGCGCTGTTTTATTGATTGAGCTTCAATGGGTTGGTTGATAAAGGTTGGAATATCTCCTTGTAAATAAGGCTTTATTTCAGCTAGCAGTGCCTCTGGATCACTCCATTCGTCAACAATAACTTTTGATATAGAATAATCCTGTGGATAGCAATTACACCGCCAAAAATCAGCACAAGCCTGTTGCTGTAAGCTATGTTCGTCTTTTATTATCGATTGCTCAAATAGCATGCCTGACTCAAAAGCATTATGCACCAACATGCGTTGACAAAAACCATGGATGGTATAAATCGCCGCTTCATCCATTTGGCGTTCAGCAGCAAGTAACCATTGTGCGGCTTCGTTTTTATCTGCAATAGAAGATAGTAAGATTCGGTATATTGAATTTTCATCAAACCCAATACCATTTCTAATACAAGCTATTCTCATCTGATGAATATTGTGGCGAATACGTGATCGCAACTCATCAGTTGCTGCTTCTGTAAAAGTGACCACTAAAATCTCTTCAACACTTAATGGGCGAGAAAATGCATTTTTTTGCCCAACACCTAATAACAATCGCAAATAGAGTAAGGCAATTGTATAGGTTTTTCCTGTTCCTGCTGAAGCTTCTATTAGCCGTTGACCATAGAGAGGTAAACGATAAGGATTCAGTTGATAAGTTTGTATTCTCCTCTTCCTCACTTAGCATCTACCTCAATTGGCAAAATCTTTTGTAATTCAGACGCAGTGGGATAAGTTATCCAATCTTTCAACTGAGCATAACCTTCTTTACTGACACCTTTGGCAATAATTTGTGAAACAAAAGCTAAACCTTTTGGTTGCAAAACCGCATTATTATAAAAAGTTAATAAATCTTGCTGGCTAACCGTTTTTAATATTTTTATTATTTTTGCTCTACTATCAAAAGCAAAATTATTCCTCGCAAAATCTGGTAAAAAGCGATCTATCTCTTCATAAAAAGTTTGCGGAGGCTGTTCCATTTCCGTCAAAATTGCCTTTTTATATAGCTCAAAATCTCTTTTTTGCATCGCATTTAATTTTTTAAAGGCTAATTGATAAAAATTTTGATAACGTGCATTCAAATAGTCAGGAGTTTTACTATTGCTTTGTAATAAAAAACCTAATCCCCATTGCTCACCCAAATTAGTATTAAAAGCAAACACTGCATAGCCCAATTGTTCTTGCGTCCTTAGTTGCTCAAAAAACCAAGGGTGTAAAATATTGGCCAAAATATTTGATAATACAAATCCTCTATAACGGTCATATCCTGTCGGAATAAATATTTCTGCTAGCGCATTATCCGTACTATTTGCTTGATATTGAAAATTTACTTTATGCTGTTTATCAACAACAATAATATCTCCTCTCCACCAGTTTTTACCTTTGTTATTCAATAAATGATAAATGGATTTAATAATATCAATCCCTTGCTTTTGTGTGAGATTGCCAAAAACAATCGCTTGTAAGGCTGCATTTTCAATAGTATCTTGACGGTAATTTAGGATGTCATTTGCTGTGATCGTTTCTAGTGCTTTTAAGCGCTGTCCTTGCTCAAAATAAGGTACATTTTCTAAACGTTGTTTTGGCTGCATTGCCAACTCAAAGGCTTTAAGGTTATTAGTAACTTCAAGCTGTTCTCTATACCATGATTTTGCTTGCGCAACTTCATCGGCAGAAATTGTAAAGGTAAGAAATTCCTTGACCATTTTTGTTGTCAATTCAGCTAGATGTTGAGTATAACCACTCGTTTTCAATTGCAACCCTAAATTTGAAGAAACAACAAGCTCCATTCCGGCGATAGAAGCTTGATAACTTAATTGAGACAATTTCAAAGTGGTTAAGTATTCTAATAACGCTGCACTAACTTGAGATTTTGCCGTTTTATTGCTCTGCTCATTACGTAAATCTAAAGCAATCCCCCCTTTTGGCTCATCAGCAAAATATTGACTTGGCATATAAACTATGCGTACATTTCCTTTCTCATATACTAATTCAGGATGCTGATAAGTACGGGAATGTTTAATTAAAGAAAAATCATTAGCAATATAAGGGTTCAATTCAGGTAACGAAAAATGGATTGTTTTTTTTAACTCAGCCCATTGCTGATATTGCTGGCTGTTAATTTTATCAACTTGATAAGGCGCATTAAGAAAATAGGCTTCTTTATTATGTGGTTCATTTGGCGAAATAAACCAAATTCTAGCATTATTAGGAGTTAATTCTGCTAAACGGCTGCTTATTGCTTTAGGATCAAAACGATCAGCAATGTAATTAGCATCAAGCACATGGGCAATTGGCACATTCAACATTTGATTAGATAATTGTTGAATATAATTCATATCACTCACAATGGAATTATGTTGAAATGAAAGTTTTAGAACATTGGCGATCTCGTTAAAATAATCGTTCTTAATACCTTTCTCTTTTAATAAATCAATATAAGAAAATATTGCTGCAATAATCTTATCTCTATTCTCCAATCCTTTGTCTGTTAATAAAACATTGATCGAAAAAATGCCATTATTACTATCAACATCGGGTGCCACGTCGACATTTATCTCTTCAGCAAGTCCGTCTTTTAGCAACCAATCAGCAAGGGTATTATGACTTCGGTTTCCTATTAAATACCCAATATATCCATCCGTCTTACTACGAAATTCAGTTAAATTATTTGCAATACTAAATTCAAGTTGTAAAGCTTTCTTAGGTTGTGCTGGCACATAATGAATGATTATGCCTTTTTCTTTATCAGTTATAGCGGGTACAGTTATCTCCGGGACAATAACCTTTCGATTCGGAATACGACCGAGAGTTTCAGCTGCAATTTTAGCTAATTGACTTAGTGATTGATTGCCATACAAGATATCTTTCATCAGATTAGCCGAGTAATAGCGATAATAAAAATTTTTGAGCTCAGTTTGTAAATGACTACCGGGTTTATCACTCAACGTTTCTAAATTTCCACCAGAAAAACGTGAATTAGGATGAGCTGGATTAAGTGTTTCAGAACGAACTTGCCATAATCGCATTTCATCGCGAGCACGTGCCATTGTTAATTCTGCATTGACAGCATTACGTTCTCGATCAGCATTTTTAGGATCAAGCAATGGTTCTGCTAGTGCGCTTGCCAAACGATCTGTAGCTGCTCCTAAAGCATCATTTTCAACCTCTAAGTAGTAAACAGTAAGATTTGGAGCCGTACTAGCATTATGATTGCCACCATGTTTTTGCAAAAATTCTGATATTGCACCTGGTTCAGGATAGCGTTTAGACCCCATCAATACCATATGTTCAAGGTAATGCGCCAAACCAAGTTGTTGATCCGGACTTTCCATGGTGCCTACTGGTAAAGTAACTGCAGCTAATGATTTATTGGCCTTCGAATCAGATACCAGCAATACAATCATATCATTAGCAAGTTTTATCGCCTGATACTCTCGAGTATCTTTTTCGCTTTTATTTATCTTATCAGGCAAAACTTGCCAATTCTGCTTAGCAAAGCTTACTGTACCAAATAGTAATAAGAGCACGACTATCATGTTTTTCATAACAACCCATGTCATTTTAAGCATCTTATTACATCCTCTTGTTTTTTCTAAAGATTGCCATTGGCAATAAGTAAATACGTGCCTTTATTTGTATTGTTTCAAGCAAATTGCTGTCTATTTTACTGAAAGCTCGTCCAATATAACTATCTGCCATCTCACCTGGTTGATTATATGTACCTTGTAAAGATTGGATAAGTTGCTTTTTTGCTTTTTGCGCAAGAGATTCAGATTCAAAATCAAATTGATCACTTTTTTTGTTATAGCATGACATTAACCAATTCCAGCCACTTTTATTAAAAAGCGGTAATGGCGAGTTCATTCCCTCTTGATAACCATTAATAAGCTGTTGTAAATATACTTTCGCCTGATGTTTATCCACTGGTTCAAAACACCATTCACTATTATCTCTCCCCCAATAATAACTTTCACCAGATCTAACCGTTAAACAAAAGATTAAATGCTCTATCCATAGTGATAAGCCATCATTAATCGTTAAATTTGCAGGACGATAACGAATAATACCGTTTTGCTGAATATTTCGTAATTGTCCAACCAAACGAACATTCTCAAAGGGTTCAACAAATAGTTTATTAAAACATTCATGACAATTTATCTTTACTTTATCAGCTAACGGCTGCATATCTTGGATCTGTTTTTCCCAATAAATTTGACCAAAGTGTTTTGCCGGTAATCCACCAGTTGCCCGCAAAGTCGTTAACAGCTCCTCCAGTGATTCTTCATAAATCATAGCCTTGAGTAAGCGCTCATTAAATTTATAACGTTGCAAATTATTTACAATAAAGGGCTCATTTTCCGGTAACTGCACTTCTTCATTAAAAAAATTAACTTTTAACCTTTGTTGAAAAAAGGCCCGGATCGGGTGTCGATAAAAAGAGAGTAACTGCTCTAATAATATTTCATTGTCATTTTCAATTATTGGCGTCAACGATGTACAGAATTCAGGCGGTGGATTACCCTGTTTTTTGGCTGCAGATAACCATTCAGTGGCATAACTCTGATGAATGCTATTAGGCAAATAATTCTCTGGCGCAAAAGGTACTCGAGTATGTTTAGTAACTAAATGTTCTTTTACTCTATCAGCGCTATTATCAACATTTAAATGCTCATCGCCCTCTAAACAAAAACTTTGGCTAATATAATCAAGTAATTCATTTACTAGCACCGAGGGATTATGTGGTTGATTGTCACGCATCGCATGGCCAATATAGCTAAGATAAAATAACTGAGATGCGGAATTTAAAGCCTCCAAAAATAGATAACGATCATCATCTCGACGCTTTCTGTCACCACGTTGTGGCTGCTCAGCCATTAAATCAAATCCCAATGGCGGTATTGAACGTGGGTATATCCGATCGTTCATACCTAATAAACATACAACTTTAAAGGGAATTGAACGCATAGGCATTAGAGTACAAAAATTAATTGCACCAGCAAGAAAACGTTGACTAATCTTTTCATCATCAAAACATGTTACTAGCTCATCACGAATAAGCGATAGAGGAACGCTATCTTCATATTTGGCCACTATTCCAGTCTCAATAGTTTTCTGCCATTGTTGGAGTATAAAAATGAATATCGATTCAATTTGCTCATCAGTCTCAAAAAAAGCTTCTAACAAACATTGACATACTGGCAACCATTCTGACAGTTTCCTTTCCTGATCAAGGATACTTCTCCAACTAGTTAATGAATCAATAAATGTGGCAAGCTGCCCGGCTAACTGAGCGGATAAGCCTGTACATTCATCATAAGGCAAAATTTTATTCCAAGGCCCTATATGGCTATCCATTGCATAGCCAAGCAGCATTCTATTTAAACCAAAGGCCCAAGTGTTCTGCCCTGTTACCGGTAACTCCAACATTGCAATATTTTCATCATTAAGTCCCCAACGTATACCTGATTCGTTGATCCATCGACGCAATAAAAGTAATTCATCATCGTAGATAGAAAATCGTCGGGCCAGTGCAGGCACTTCTAATAACGCTAATACTTGTTCTGTCGTAAAACGACTTTGGGGTAAATCAAGTAACGAAATAAAAGCTTGTAAAATAGGATGCACCTGCCTAGCTTTTCGATCTGAAATAGAGAAAGGTAACTGACGTTTAGCTGATACATGACTAAACACCGCCTGTATATAAGGTGCATAACAGTCGATATCAGCCACCATCACAATTATATCTTTGGGGGTTAGGGTTGGATTTTCCTCAAATAGACGTAATAAATAATCTTGCAGTACTTCAACTTCACGCTGTGGGCTATGGCATGAATGAAATGTTAGTGATTTATCTTGTTTACTTAATTGTCTTTTTAAAAAACTATTATTGTAACTTGCTTCAGTTAAACCAAGTTGAGCATGATCTTCTAAATCCAAAATATCGCTCTGAACTTGGTGCAATAAACAATTACAGGGTAAATCGACAAAGGCAGCGATTTCATTAGATTGTTCCAATTGAGAAAGAAAATAGAGGTTGTCACGCCCTAGCTTGCCCCAAGAAGCTAATAGGGGATTAGTCAGAAATTGTTCACCTTGCTGATTAAATAAAGTATCAGGTGAACTTTCTCTTTTAAAACGCGTAATTTCATGTTGATCGCGAAAATCCTTTAACTTTCGCCGTTCAAGTTTTGCTAAAAAAGCATAGCTCTGAATATCCCCCCAATAATAACGACATGGATTAGTAAACATTAAATGAATATCTATATGCTGGCCAAGGGCGTTTAATGCCTGCAAATAAACGGGAGGTAATGCGGCAATACCACAGATAAATACGCGTTTTGGCAACCTAATATGGGAAGGCAGATTAACCTGTAAAATTTGTATAAATTGTTGATAGAGATTTGCCCGATGCCATTTAGGTTGATTAAGCTTTTCAGTATATTCAATTAATGCTAACCAAAGGCGTTTCTGCCATTGCTGATTATCACTTAATCCCTCAATTAGTTGTTTTTTATGCCAGTTTTCTAACCATTGTGGTCGATAGACTAAATATTGATCAAACAAATCTGCAATACGGCCTGATAATTGATACAACTTGCGTTTGCCCATATCCTCATTCAGATATTGTCTAAGTGGTTCAAACTCCGACTCGTGTAGCAAAGAAGGTAAAATTGTCATTAATTTCCAGGTCATTGCCCCCTTGCTAAAAGCACTTTCTTTTGGAATATCAGGTAAAACCCGAGTAAACATGTCCCAAATGAAAGTTGCCGGTAGAGGAAAAGAAATATTAGCGGCAATTCCTAAGCTTTGTGCTAGTTCTATTTGTAGCCATTGCGACATCCCTGGGCTTTGAACCAAAATAATTTCTTGTTCAAATGGATTGGTCAAGGGATCACTTTTGATCAAACTAGAAATCAGCTCTTTATGAATTTCTAATTGATTAGAATGATAAATTTGTAGCATATGCTCTCCCTGACGAACAGTACCACCTTGATGCACCTGTCAATTGATTGTTAGGCATCTTAAATGTAATTAGTATTTGCTTACAAGTATCTGTAATATTCACATAACGATATGATAAATCAATATTTTTAAGTTTATCATTCGTTATATCAACGATAGTAGAATTAATGCTTAGCATCGCTTCTTCGCTTTCAAAAAAAGTGTGCATCAATCTAAATTGTTGTGTTTTTTGCCAAGCGAGAAAAAAGCCAGCCTTTAGATTATGAACATATTTTATTAATGCTATAGCTGAAATAGCAAATAACGCTATAGCGATCATAACTTCGGTTATTGCCATGCCAGATTGCCTATTGGGTTTAGCGCGTTTCATTGACAAAATTCCGTTCTTTTAACTGGACAAAAATCCAGCCACCCCTGCTCTAAAGGAATAAAACCTGACATTACATTTTTATCTTCTTTCAACCATAGATAAAGTTAAAATACAATTTTATCGTCAAAATAAGCATGGCCGGCTAATAGAAAATAATCATATTTATAGTGGCGCAAACAACTTTTGAAATTAGCACCTAACGGCTGCTGACAAGACCATGAAGAATTTTTTTCCTTAGTAATAACCCAAGGTTGATACTTTCCCCAGGCTAATGCAGACTCTGCTTGCTCAAAAAAAAGCCAATAATGTTGTTCACTTTCCAACATCTGCAATAGATTATCCTGATGATGATGCAATGCTTTTAACATTAATAAACTCATAGTAATAAGCATCATTATTGCCATTAATAAAATGCTCCCTTGCTGTTTGATTTTGTGGGAAAAAAACCAATTTATTTGTTTCATATTGATTGATTTCTTAAATAAATTTTTAGTTTATATTCCCTTAATAGATCTGGATATGCCCGTGGAAATAGACTTAAAAACACAGTTAAAAAACGTTTCTCACCCATTGTTACTTTTGTTAAAGCAAATTGCGAAACCACTATTTGGTTGGGATCAAATAGGTTTATCCATCCTTGTCCTTCACAATCTTCTCTGCTTGTAATGGTCAACAAATTCTGTAGAAGATCTAAGCGGCATTTTTTAGTTCATGATATTTTTGATGTGGCGTTAAATAACCAATCGTTGAATGGCGTCGATAATAATTGTAAAACTGAATATAATTTTCAACTTCACAGACAACAGATTGATGATTCATAAACGATAAACGGTTAAGTCTTTCTGTCTTTAAACTCCTAAAAAATCTTTCCATCACGGCATTATCGAGGCAATTACCTCGCCGACTCATGCTTTGAGTTATTTTCCGTTCAAAGAGGTGCGCCCTAAACTCCTCCGATGAATATTGGCAACCTTGATCTGAATGGAACATCAAACTTGTCGTATCCGGTAATTGCCGTTCAATTGCGTTATCTAAGGCTTCTTTCACTAATTTCGAATCCGGTTTTGTTGATAAGGCATAACCAATAATTTCTTTGGTGGCTAAATCCAACACACAGGCTAAATAGCTCCACCCATAGTGATGTCTAATATACGTGATATCCCCGACATAATAGTGATTATGCTGTTCAGGGGAAAATTGTCGTTTAAGCAAATTAGGGGCATATCGATGTTCGTTACCCGATGAGTGATAGTAGTGCTTTTTCGTTGGTCTAATTGCAACTAATTGATTTAATTTCATGATGTTCGATATTTTATAAGTGCCAATTTGGTGCCCTAAACCCTTTAACTCGGCTTGAATACGTCTTTTGCCATAAATTTGACCCGATGTATAAAAAATACGTTTGATTTCGCCACACAGTCTTTCATTTTCAACTGTCGGTATTTTCGTTTCATAATAAAAACTACTGCTGCTTACTTCAAAAAGATGGCATAACTCAGTGACCGTAAAATTGGGGTACATGATTTTCAGTTGCTTCACGATTTTGAGTTTTGATTGTCGAGGATGAAGTAAGCCGCGGCTTTTTTTAATATGTCATTATCCCTCTGAGCACGCTTAAGTTGAACTTCTAATTCTTGTATGCGCTGTTGCTCGGGTGTTAACGCTTTTGATTTTACAGGCGTATTCCCATTTAACTCGGCAAGATATTGTTGCTTCCATCGTGATACGGCAGATTTACCCGCACCGGATATTTTTTCAACTTGGATATTGCTATATCCACCTTCAACCATGAGTTTTGCATATTCCAGTTTTTGCTTTCCGCTAAAGGTTACTTTTACTTTTCGGGTCATATTTATACCTATAAGATTTTGCTTAATTATAAGCTATAAATCTCTACAGTTTTATTAGACCACTACAGCTACGGTGTATTTGCAACCTACCTTGATGCATACGATAGATAAAGAAATCAGAAGTCTCATCTTTTGCTTTTTCCCATTTGCCATCTAAATTGTAATCGTAAATAAGATGAATGCAGGAATGCTCTGCCTCCCCTTCTTTTTCACTAATTTTCAACGCCACTCCAACACAATCGCCAAAACAATAACCTGAACGTCGAGCATCCTTTCCCAACATTAATAAAAATTGTCTCGCCATCATATCAAGATGGTAAGTTTGATATAATCGATTAATTTGCTGCGTTAATAATGGGTATAGCGTTATAATAGCGAGAAAAACAATACTACTTATTATTAAGCTGATTAGGACTTCAATTAGTGAAAAACCTTGTTGCTTTAGACTAAAAGAAATTGGTTTATTTAGCACCTGGCTATTCCTCCCAGCCTTTGATGACTACATAAACGCACTCGTCCCAAACCAGAAATAATGATCAAAATATCTTCTGAGTGATTGCTAAAACGTAAAGTTGTCGGTAATGCTGTTCCTCTTTTCCCTAGCAACAAGGTCGATATTCGGCTGTAACTTTTTAACAGAATTTCATCATGCCTGTTAATCCATTTCATCTCTGCACTTTGCTGGCTATCCTTTTTACCCTTAATTGTCACTATTAACATCCAATTTGACGTTTTATCCGTTTTAATTATCAATTGCCTCTCCTGATTCAAATAAGCTGCCTGCATTTGGTGACGGGCAATAAAAGCAGCCACTTTTTGCGTAACAACAATTAAATGTATTTTATGTTGATAATTCCGCCATCCCTTAATACTAACAACAGCAATCAACGCGATTATTGCAATCGCAATGATCATTTCAAGCACTGTGAACCCTTGTTGGCGCATCTGTTTTTGCCATATATAGCCCAATTAACACAGACTATTGTTATGTATTTAGGATAAAAAAATAAATCGTCAAATGAGATAGAAGGGAAACAAATCTATTAAAAATTTTGTATTACAAAAAATTGGCAAAAAAAATAGAAACGCCTCCCAAATTTTAATGTTTTCAGAAGCGATTTATTTACTAATGCAACCATAATATTAATTAGAAATAGTCATGAGAGGATCGTTACTGATTTCCTATTGGATGATTACAGTAACCGATAAAAGTCGTCATACCGTAAATGGATATTTAATTGCATCATGATATTGATAACCAATGACCTGAAAATCATGGCTACTTACCCAGGTTTCAATATCTTTTAATGTCTTAATGTCAGGATTAATCTGCAGTTGCGGCAAAGAATAAGGAGCACGCTTTAACTGGATATCACGCATGATTGAAAGTTGATTTTCATAAATGTGAGCATTCACTATCTTATGATAAACCTTACCTGGTTTATGACCCGTGATCTGAGCAATGAGTGCCAATAATACAAAACATTGAATTTGATTAAAGTTCAACCCCAAAGGAACATCACAACTACGTTGGTATGAAGTTAAATAAAGTGTGCCAGCTAACAGAGAAAAAGTGTGAGTATGCATACAAGGGCGTAAACAACCTAATTCAAACTCACCCGGATTGTAAAAAGTGATTATTTCCGCCCGATCATCTATCCCAACCGAAAGGTTACTAATGACTTTTTGTAGCTGATCTAAATAAGTGCCATCAGGCCGTTGCCATGAGCGCCCCTGAACACCATAAACTCGCCCCATGTCATCTTCACCTTTACGGTTCGGATTATTAAGCCATGCCTGATTTTCATTCGCATTGGCATTCCATGTATTACAGCCAATATCTCGAAATTGCGCAGCGCTTGAATAACCTCGTAGGTAACCTAATAATTCAGCAATAGCCGCTTTATAAAAACTTTTACGAGTTGTAATTAAAGGAAACTGGTTATTTGCGACATCGTATTCAAGATCAGCATTAATAATTGTTAAACAACGAACACCTGTGCGTTTATTTTCTATCCACTGACCTTCATCAATAATACGCTGACATAAATCCAGATATTGTTTCATTATTATTACTCGCTAAAAATTTATTATTTAATACTATAAATAAAAAAAAATGTATTAACATCTTCTGCTACTTACTTTTTTCTACTTTGCTAGTAATAGAATAATTTGTACAATGGCTATCTTTCTTATATGCCCAGATCATCATAAAGATACCAATAATGATCATAGGAATAGATAGAATCTGTCCCATACTTATACCACCAAATAGCCCCAACTGCGCATCTGGTTGCCGGAAAAATTCAATAAAAATACGGAAAGCACCATAACCAATCAAAAACAATCCTGAAACACTCCCCATTGGACGGGGCTTACGAATAAACAGATTTAAAATAATAAATAAAACGATCCCTTCAAAAAACATCTCATAAAGTTGGGAAGGATGTCGTGGTAATACACCATACTGTTCTAAAATGGGTAATAAAGAAGGGTCCTGACTGACAATCTGAATGTCTTCTCCCCGTGAGCCAGGGAATAACATTGCCCATGGCGTGTCTAATGTTACACGTCCCCAAAGCTCACCATTAATAAAATTACCAATACGTCCCATGCCTAATCCAAAGGGAATTAATGGCGCAACAAAATCGGCAACTTGAAAAAAATGGCGGCGAGTCCTACGAGCATACCACCACATAGCGCATATCACACCAATTAACCCACCATGAAAAGACATCCCTCCGTCCCAGACTTTAAATAGATACAGAGGATTGCTCAGGAAAATAGGCAAATTATAAAATAAAACATAGCCAAGACGCCCGCCAATAAAGACACCTAAAAAACCAATATAGAGCAGATTTTCAACTTCATTTTTCGTCCAACCGCTATTCGCTTTGCCTGCCCTTCGCTTTGCCAACCATAGAGCAAAAACAAATCCCACCAAATACATCAAACCATACCAATGAAGGGTTACTGGACCAATCGAGAATATAACAGGATCAATATTAGGAAACACAATATAACTATTATTCATCTTCTCCACTCTTTAGTTTTATAGAGTTTGATAGAATTGCATGACTGCATGCTGTTTAAAAAAATCTAATGGCTTTTTATTGATTAAATTTATTAACCAATTTATTCAATGCCTATTTTGCCAAAAAATAAACCAGCGTAGCTTTTACTATTCTCACTTCGCTTTATAAACGACAAAAATCGGCTATTAAAATATTAACCTACTTTTATTAAATTTATTTAGCCACGTTTACGCCTATAGGTATGACTCTTATATGATGTCACTGCACTAGTTTGCAGTGACATAACGATCGGAGCAAATTCTTTCATAACACGTCGATA
Organism: Arsenophonus nasoniae; assembly: GCF_004768525.1. Taxonomy (NCBI): domain Bacteria; kingdom Pseudomonadati; phylum Pseudomonadota; class Gammaproteobacteria; order Enterobacterales; family Morganellaceae; genus Arsenophonus; species Arsenophonus nasoniae. The sequence goes on along the minus strand of NZ_CP038613.1, from coordinate 588,277 downwards.
AACATCGCGTTTAAAAGAAACAACCTGACGAACAGGATACCAATAACTCACCCAACGCCAACTATCAAATTCAGGCGTTTTACTTGTTTGCACATTAATATTATGTTCATTACAAACCAATTGTAACAAAAACCAACGTTGCTTTTGCCCAATACAAACTGGCTTTGTGTCCCAGCGCACCAAACGTTTAGGTAATTTGTAACGTAACCAGTTCCGGGTAGATGCCAATATTTTAACATCTTTACGATCCAACCCAACCTCTTCGAATAATTCCCGATACATTGCCTGTTCTGGCGATTCGTCAGGATTAATGCCCCCTTGAGGGAACTGCCATGAATGTTGCCCATAGCGACGAGCCCATAATACCTGGCCTTGTCGATTACAAATTACAATTCCTACATTCGGGCGGTAGCCATCATTGTCAACCATCTGACTACCTCGTTAAAAATTTAAAAGATAGCTTATTGTTTCATACTACTCTATATGGTAAGCCTTTATCAAATATAGTATTTGCAATTATAAGATAACATCTTACAATAAGGCCATCTCAACGGGGTGCTAGCTCTGTTCAATGTTGTTATTCGCTGGCTGAGAAAAACCCGTCGAACCTGATCCGATCAACATCGGCGTAGGGATTTGAGCCACTCTAATGATTTATTCATCAATAAATAGCTTCATTACTGTCTATTCCTCAGATCCTATAGCATCACTGTTTTTTAATTATATAGGAGAACTGAGTATTGAAGAATGTACTGCTAAAAATAGTTAGTGCTAGCTTAATTTGCTGTTCAGCTTTCACGCTCCAAGCAAAACCGATATTAACCGTATACACTTATGATTCTTTTATCGCAGATTGGGGGCCAGGGCCTACAATCAAGCCTGCCTTCGAACAAATCTGTAACTGTGAGCTCAAACTAATAGGCCTAAATGATGGAGTAGCGTTATTAAATCGGCTTAGAATGGAAGGAAAAAATAGCCCTGCCGATATTGTCCTCGGACTTGATAATAACTTAATTGATCTGGCAAAAAAAACGGGCTTATTTACTGAGAGTCGAATAGACAGGAGTCAACTAAAATTACCCATAAAATGGGATAACAATATTTTTATCCCTTACGATTATGGTTATTTTGCTTTTATTTATGATAAAACGCGGGTCACTCATGTACCGAAAAGTCTTGATGAACTGATTAATAGTTCCCAACCATGGAAAATTATTTACCAAGATCCTCGTACCAGCACACCAGGCTTAGGGTTATTACTTTGGATACAAAAAATTTATGGAAAAAATAGTGCCCAAGCTTGGCAAAAAATGGCTGCAAAAACCGTAACCGTTACCAAAGGTTGGAGCGAATCATATGGGTTGTTCTTAAAAGGTGAAAGTGACTTTGTCCTCAGCTATAGCTCTTCACCCGGTTTTCATCTGTTAAATGATAAAAAAAATAATTATGCCGCAGCAATATTTAGTGAGGGACACTATCTGCAAATTGAAGTAGCTGCCCAATTAGCAACGAGCAAACAACCTAAACTCGCACAACAATTCATACAATTTATGCTATCGCCAACCGTGCAAAAAACGTTGCCGACAACCAATTGGATGTATCCAATCATTGATATCCCCTTACCTAAGGTTTATCAACAATTAGCCGTGCCAAAAAAATCATTACAATTTAATGCGGAAGACATTACTCAACATCGCAATCATTGGATCTATTTATGGCAAAATGCCGTCAGCCACCAATAGGCAGTTCACTTTGGCCTGGCATAGTCGTGTCCGGCCTATTAATTACTATTGCTGTAGTCACGTTCAGCACTTTATGGTTACATGCCCCTCAAATAAGTTGGCAAGGATTTATTGATGATAGCTATTTATGGCATGTCATTGGTTTTACATTTTGGCAAGCATTACTATCAACCTTATTGTCGGTTATCCCGGCGATATTTTTAGCCAAAGCCCTTTTTCGACGGCATTTTCCAGGTCGGATACTATTTTTACGCTTATGCTCGATGACACTGGTATTGCCAGTTCTCGTGGCTATTTTTGGTTTATTAACCGTTTACGGTCGGATGGGATGGATCGCTCAATTTTGTCAATGGTTAGGAATTAATTACCAATTTACGCCTTATGGTCTGAAAGGTATTTTATTAGCACATATCTTTTTTAATTTACCATTAGCTAGCCGAATGTTATTGCTCGCACTAGAAAGTATTGCTGTTGAGCAACGCCAGCTTGCCGCGCAACTAGGCATGAACCAATGGCAAAATTTTCGTATTGTTGAATGGCCTTACCTTAGACGACAAATTTTACCAACATCCAGCCTAATTTTTATGCTGTGCTTCGCTAGTTTTGCTACTGTACTGACGCTTGGTGGGGGACCTGCTGCAACCACTATTGAATTGGCTCTCTATCAATCGTTAAGTTATGATTTTGATCTAAATAAAGCCGCTTTGCTGGCTCTAATCCAACTTTTTTGTTGTTTAAGCTTAGTATTATTAAGCCAAAAATTAAATATTGTCTTTTCCGTCGGTGTTAGTCGACAATTACAGTGGAAAAACCCAGCGGATAATCGATGGCAAAAATGGTGGGACACGCTACTGATTAGTATTGCAATATTTTTCCTACTTCCACCTTTATTGGCAATTATCAATGATGGTTTAAATTTAACACTATTACACGTGTTACAACAACCAGGCTTATGGCAAGCATTTATTAATTCGGTTTTTATCGCGATTAGTGCTGGCCTACTTTGTATTATTTTTACTTTGATGCTGCTTTGGAGTAGTCGGGAATTACGTCGTCGCCGCTCGATACTATCCTATCGAACCCTGGAATTAAGTGGATTATTAATACTTGCAATGCCAGGCATCGTTTTAGCAACCGGCTTCTTTTTATTGCTCAATAATACCCTTAGTTTAACTTATTCACCTTATAGTTTAATCATTTTAACGAATGCTTTAATGGCTATTCCCTATGCCTTAAAAATATTAGAAAATCCTATGTATGACTTAGCTGAGCGCTATAATTTATTATGCCTTTCATTACAGATTAAAGGCATAAATCGACTAGTTTTAATTGAATTAAAAGCATTAAAACGTACAATAGGACAAGCCTTCGCTTTTGCCTGTATACTCTCAATAGGTGATTTCGGTATTATTGCACTGTTTGGTAATGAAAACTTTCGTACCCTACCTTATTATCTCTATCAACAATTAGGCTCTTACCATAATAGTGATGCGGCCGTTACCGCATTGTTAATGCTATTACTTTGTTTCAGCTTATTTAGTTTATTAGAATATTTATCAGGAAAAGAGCATGATTAAATTAGATCATCTTGTTTATTGTTATGAAAATCTAACCATGCAGTTTGATTTTCAAGTAAATAAAGCTGAAAGGGTAGCAATATTGGGCCCTAGCGGCGCAGGAAAAAGTACGCTACTGGATTTAATTGCCGGATTTCAATATCCAAAGCAGGGTGAAATCTGGCTAGATAGACAAAATCATACAGCTACCCCACCCGCCAAGCGGCCAGTTTCCATCCTTTTCCAAGAAAATAATCTCTTTTCTCATTTAACTGTTTGGCAAAATATTGCGTTAGGTATTTCAGCAAATTTACATTTGGATCAAGCTCAACATCGCGCAGTAAAGCAGATCATAGAACAAGTTTCACTTAATAATTGTATGACTCGTTTACCTGCTCAAATATCAGGTGGACAACGCCAACGTACTGCATTAGCGCGTTGTTTGATCCGCCAAAAACCGATTTTATTGTTAGATGAACCTTTTTCTGCTCTTGACCCGGCATTACGTAATGAAATGTTAAAATTACTTAAACAGGTGTGTGATGAACGCCAATTGACCTTGTTAATGGTTTCCCATAATTTGGAAGATACTAGCCAAATAGCCACACGCGCTATTGTCATTACAGAAGGGAAAATCGCCTATGATGGTCAACCTGACTATCTAATTAATGGGTTAACTCCAGCAAGTATACTGTTAGGTATATCTCATTCCTGACATTACTTATAAAATTAATTAATCATCAATTCACACTTTATCAAATAATTGGAGGATATTTTTTACATTTAGATGCGGTGCCTTATATTAACAAAAAGCAATATCATTTTTCGTTAAAATAAAGAGAGATGTTGCCACAATTTTGTTAGGGACATACCTGCTTATTTTTTATTTAAATAAAATCGGTTTTAAATATTAAAAAATATCAAGCACCAAAAAATTTTATTTTCCATAAATTAAAAAAAACAAATACATCATAAATTTCACCAATATTTAATAATTATCTTTTTTAATAAGATAGAATAATCAATCATTCTGTAAATAAAACTGACAGTAACTTATCGCATCATTTTCTTATCTTAATATTCATTATCCTATCCAGCTTTCAACAAAATAAACTTGAAAAAAGCGATTAAGCACAATATTTACTTAATGAAAAATCAAATCAAATGTTATATGGCGTTGATAAAAATAAATATTATGTTAAATAGAATATTTAAAATAGTGTGAAATTTTATGAAATATAACGGCCAAATACTATGAGGCATTTTATTACACATTACACTTTTGCCAAAAGGTAAGATTGTTACTCACCAATTACAATATTCAAGAAGTTAAATTATCATTTTTAGTGATGACTAAGATACAAATAATTAGTATGTGAAAGTAATTAAACAAGCTAATTTTGGCTTACTAAACAACTCAAATATTATCAATAAGTGATGATAAATACTTGGTTAAATTGATTATTAATTATATCAATACAATTTTCATATTTTTAAAAAAATAATAATTATAAATTTAAAATATTATAATAACTTCATTAATTGTATGATCATTTTAATTATGCTTTTATATCTCTATCTTTATTTTCACATGAATAAAATTTATTTTTATACGTTATATAAGAATCCATTTTTTCTATAAAAATAAAAAAAAACAATAACAAAATTTAATAATGAAAATGCTAAATTTTGAATTTGATTTTATATATCACTTAAAGCAATGTAGCTCATGTGTTATATGAAATATAAATACGCATTTTATTAGTCAAATTTTAATATACCAAACAATAAATGAGGTTATATATGTCAAATAATCAAGAATAATTAGCCATTCGTTTTTTAAACAAAACTGGTGATGGTTTTCCTTACCGTGCGTTTATCCGCGTACACGGAATTGATGAAGCAGCTTATATCGATTCAGACAAAGATTTTGTAACAGTAGGTAAAATTCTTGATGATAATATGCAACATGTTGCTCATCTCGTCATTTATGATAGATATAATTTAGTTAAATTTAATACTGCTACATACTTTGAATATAATGCTACTGAAAATCAAATTGAAGTCAATTCAGATACCCTGCCTCTTGAATTAGAATTTGAAAGAGTCGATGGTTTCCGCTTTAATTTACTTTTAAAGAATGACGATTAATTATATTTTTCCACCAATCATGGAAAAAAGCTAATTAACCACCCAACCTTAATCTAATATTGATGTATTATTTATACTAAGATTTATTAGATTAAGTTGGGTTTTAAGGCTCATGTCAATAATTTTATTAAATACGATAAAAATATTTTACCACAGCATAGACTTCCTCATAATATAGCATTTTTATTTTTTATACTATGTTTTATCAATATTTAATTAGCCATAACATCTATATAATTTGCTTTATATACCAGTTAATTATAAATTAATGGGCAAAACAGTAGGATGCAGAATAATAAAAATAGTGATTTGTTCTTTTTTTCATCTACTTAATACGTTAACATTCTCTGATACAGCACAAATAAATGATAATATCTTATCAAAAAGCATTTTTATAGGTGACTATTGGCACCGCATTTATTAATATACAGTCCTTTCAAAAAGAGAGTAAGATATTATTTTATGATTAATATAATTTACTCTCTTCAAAACGAACAACCCATAATTTTCTCAAACATACGGATAAACTGAGTTAAAATTTATGCCATTTATTCTTGGTCAACGCTGGATAAGCGATACAGAAAGTGAACTTGGATTAGGTACCGTGGTGGCTATTGATAACCGCATGGTTACATTACTTTTCCCCGCAAGCGGAGAAAATCGCCTTTATTCCATAAATGATGCACCAATTACACGCGTTATGTTTAATGAAGGCGATCTGATCACCAGCCATGAAGGCTGGCAGCTGAGAGTTGACAATGTACAACAAGACGAGGGAGTACTTGTCTATACAGGAACTCGTATTGATTCCGATGAAAAAAATGTCAGTCTGCGCGAAGTGTTTCTTGATAGCAAATTAACATTTAATAAACCACAAGATCGCTTGTTTGCCGGTCAACTTGATCGAATGGATCGTTTTGCCTTACGCTATCGCGCTTTGCGTTTCCAATACCAACAATTTGGTCACCAAACCGGTGGACTAAGAGGTATTCGTGCCAATTTGATCCCCCACCAACTTTATATTGCTCATGAAGTGGGTAAACGTCATCATCCGCGCGTTTTATTAGCGGACGAAGTTGGGTTAGGCAAAACCATTGAAGCAGGAATGATCATCCATCAACAATTACTTGCTGGACGTATTGAACGGGTCTTGATTATTGTACCTGAAAGTTTACAACACCAATGGTTAGTCGAAATGCTGCGCCGTTTTAATTTGCATTTTTCACTATTTGATGACAGCCGTTATACCGAATCATTACATGATAGTGAAAATCCTTTTGAAACAGAGCAGTTGGTTATTTGTTCTCTTGATTTCGTTCGCCGCAATAAAAAACGTTTTGATCATCTGCTTGAAGCCAGTTGGGATATGATGGTTGTTGATGAAGCCCATCATCTGGTATGGAGTGAAGAGTCGCCTAGCCGTGAGTACCAAGCTATCGATACACTCGCTCAACAAATTCCTTCAGTGCTGTTATTAACCGCAACTCCAGAACAACTGGGGCAAGAGAGCCATTTTGCTCGTCTGAGATTACTGGATCCTAATCGCTTTCATAGCTATCAACACTTTATTGAAGAACAACAAAATTATAGTCCTGTTGCCGAAGCCGTTAGTTTGTTGCTTTCTGGTGAAAAATTAAATAATAAGCAGCAAAATTTACTGACAGAATTAATTAAAGAGCAAGATATTGAGCCTCTGCTTAAAGTCTGTAACAGCGATAATGAAGAAAGTGAAAAGGCACGTCAGGAATTGATTAGCATGTTGATGGATCGTCATGGAACGAGTCGTTTACTATTTCGCAATACTCGTAATGGTGTTAAAGGCTTTCCGCGACGTGAATTACATGCGATTAAGTTACCGTTACCCCCACAGTACCAAACTGCAATTAAAGTTGCTGGTATAATGAATGCGAAGAAATCCGTTGATATCACTGCGCGGGAGATGCTCTACCCTGAACAAATTTACCAGACCTTAGAAGGTGAAAATGCAACTTGGTGGAATTTTGATCCCCGCGTTGAATGGCTTAAGCAGTTCTTAACAACTCATCGGCAAGAAAAAGTTTTAGTTATCTGCTCTCAAGCCACGACAGCCATACAATTGGAACAGGTATTAAGAGAAAAAGAAGCGATCAGAGCGGCTGTTTTTCATGAAAATCTGACATTATTGGAACGGGATCGGGCGGCAGCCTATTTTGCCTCCCAGGAACAAGGCGCTCAGGTATTACTCTGCTCTGAAATTGGTTCTGAAGGACGTAATTTCCAATTCGCCAACCAGTTAGTTATGTTTGACTTACCTTTTAATCCTGATTTGCTTGAGCAAAGAATTGGTCGTCTGGATCGTATCGGTCAAAATCGGGATATCCAAATTAGTGTAACTTACCTTGAAAATACGGCCCAAGCTATTTTGCTACGTTGGTATCATGAAGGGCTTGATGCCTTTGAGTATACTTGTCCAACCGGACGCGCTATTTATGATAAATATTATCCGCAACTGATTGAGTATTTGGCTAATCCTACTCTCCTTGATAACTTTGAGGATTTTATTAAGTCTTGCCGAGCAAAACATAACCAACTGAAAACCCAATTAGAGCAAGGACGTGATCGCTTATTAGAAATGAATTCTAATGGCGGCGAAGCTGGTCAAATTTTAGCTGATCAAATTGCAAAACAAGATAATAGTATCGATTTAATTAATTTTTCATTAAATTTGTTCGATATCATTGGTATTAACCAAGAAGATCGTAGCGATAATCTGATCATTCTTACGCCTGCTGAACACATGTTGATACCTGATTTTCCTGGCTTGCCTCAAGATGGCTGTACTATTACCTTCGATCGTACTCAAGCACTCTCGAGAGAAGATACCCAATTTATTAGCTGGGAACACCCTATTATTCGTAATGGGATGGATTTGATCCTTTCAGGCGAAATTGGCAGTTGTGCAGTGTCACTATTGAAAAATAAAACCTTACCGGTCGGAACACTGCTTACTGAATTAATTTATGTTGTTGAGGCACAAGCACCGAAAAATCTACAAGTCACTCGCTTTTTACCCCCAACACCAATTCGTATCCTAATGGATTTAAAAGGCAATGATCTGGCTAAACAAGTTGAATTTGAAAGTTTTAACCGTCAGCTAAATACCGTCAATCGCCATACGGGTAGTAAGTTAGTCAATGCCGTACAAAAAGAGGTGCATAATATACTCCAACTTTCTAAAACCATGATAGAAAAAGAAGCCAGTATATTGATTGCCGAAGCAAAAGCGCAAGCGGATAAAACATTATCAGTGGAGTATTCGCGATTAGAGGCGTTAAAATCCGTTAATCCAAATATTCGCCCTGATGAATTAAGCGCTATTGAAGATGAACGCCAACAACTATTGCTTAATATTGAGCAAGCTAATTGGCGATTAGATGCTATACGCCTGGTGATTATTACCCATCAGTAATTATTTATTGCCAAAAACAATAAAGTTTCTGGCCACGTTGGAGAAACTGATATGTTTTACAATCCGCCTACCGATCCCTGGCTGCATGTTCTTTATCAAGATCAGCATATTATTGTGGTTAACAAACCTAGTGGTTTGCTATCAGTACCAGGTAAAGCTGTCGAACATAAAGATAGTATAATGACGCGAGTTCAGGCGGATTTCCCAACCGCAGAATCTGTTCATCGCCTTGATATGGCAACCAGCGGAATTATGGTCGTCGCATTGAATAAAACCGCAGAAAAAGAGTTAAAACGTCAATTCCGCGAAAGAGAACCAGAAAAAATCTATCAGGCAAGGGTTTGGGGTCACATTACCAATAAAAAAGGACTTATCGATCTGCCACTGATCTGCGATTGGCCAAATCGACCGAAACAAAAAGTGTGCTTTACAACCGGTAAACCAGCACAAACTAAATACAAGGTGTTAGCTTATGAAGAACAAACAACGCTGGTTAAACTTATTCCGATTACAGGTCGTTCCCACCAATTACGTGTTCATTTACTTTCACTCGGCCATCCTATTATTGGCGATCAATTTTATGCCCATCAAGCGGCGCTAATACTCTCCTCACGTCTGCAATTACACGCAGAAGAGCTTTACATTACTCACCCCATTTATGGATCACCTATCCACTTCACTTGTAAAGCAGATTTTTAACAGCTGGAAAACTTATTCAACTCACGTTTAACACTATAAATTATTTGAAGTGACGTTCTTTCTTGATTAAATCATAAGCCGATTGAATTGATTGTGTTTTTTGTTTAGCAATTTCCATCATTTCCGGTGGTAAGCCTTTCGCAACTAATTTATCTGGATGATGTTCAGCCATTAATTTGCGATAGGCACGTTTGATTTTGGTTTGTTCATCATTAGGTTGCACACCTAAAACTTTACAAGCATCCGCTAATGTTGGTCCTTGAGCTGTATGTCGATAGCGATTGGAACCATAAGAAGAGTTACTACTATGCTCAAACCTTCGGCCGCCTTCCATCATATGTAAGAACTGTTCAAACTGATTATGTGAAATGCCTAACTCTTCGGCAATAATAAACAACACTTTTCGCTCATTAGGATGTAAAGCGCCATCAGCAAAAGCAGCTTGTATTTGAATTTCCAGAAACATCTGAATAAGATCAAATCGCCCAAAACAAGCTCGACGTAATTTCTTCAGTGTATCCCTTAGAGGAAAACTTTGCTCTTTACCTTCTCTAAAAGCATTTTGTGCTGAAATTCTGGCATCACCATGCAACTGCATTCTGTCCATCAGGTTTGTTGCTAGTTTAATATCAACTTCAGTAACTCGGCCTTTTGCTTTAGTCAAATGGCCTAAAATTTGAAATGTGCTGACGAAAAAAAGTGCCTGACGGTTCTGTTTAGCGCCTGTTTTCTCTAAATTTTGCTGTTCTGATGCTTTATCATAGGCATGACCGATAATGAAACCGATGATAACACCCCAAATATGAGTGCCAGACATGATCCCCAACATTACACCAATAATTTTTCCCCAATACCGCATAAACTTCTCAATTCCCCAATGCCCTGAGTATAATTTTGCATTATCATACTACTCATTCTACTCTGTGCCTAATAACCTGAATATATAGCTGATGGTTTTATACAGACAAGAACCGTTAAGTACGTTAATTGTTGAACTTTTGCCTACACGATAATATCGATGAAGGAACTACATACAGAATGATGAAAAAAAGTCACCCGACACTACTTGCTACCATGATTTGGATAGCTGTTCATAGCCAACAGGCCCATGCTGATCTAACAGAACAATGCATGCTAGGGGTACCGGTATATACTAAACCCATCGTGAAAGGTAATCCCAATGATCTACCAATCCATATCACCGCAAAAGATGTGGCTGGTGATTATCCTCATTTCATCGAGTATAAAGGTAATGTAGATATTCAACAAGGTAACCAGACCCTCACCGCCGATGAAGTTAAATTGACCCAAACAGAAACAACCAGCCAAAACCCATTGCGTACGGTAGTCGCAACCGGAAATGTCCATTATGATGATCCACAAATCATCCTGAAAGGGCCAAAAGCATGGTCAAATCTGAATAATAAAGATACCGATGTTGAAAAAGGTGACTATTTAATGGTAGGCCGTCAGGGTCGCGGCTACGCAAATAAAATGAAATTGCGAGGTGAAAATCGCTATACCATTTTAGAGAAAGGCATGTTTACTGCCTGCCTCCCCGGTAATGATAGCTGGAGTGTTGTTGGCTCAGAAGTTATTTTAGATCGCGAAGAACAGGTGGCCGAAATATGGAATGCTCGCTTTCGCATTGCTAATGTGCCGGTTTTTTATAGCCCTTATTTACAATTACCCATTGGCAATAAGCGCCGTTCCGGTTTTTTACTACCTAATGGTAGTTATTCTAAAGGTTCTGGCTTAGACTTCGCGCTACCCTTTTACTGGAATATTGCGCCTAATTATGATGCAACCATTACACCACAATTTATGACCTTTCGTGGCGTAAAACTGAATAATGAATTTCGTTATCTGACTATTGCTGGAGCAGGTACCCTTGCCGTTGATTGGCTAAAGCATGATCGCAGCTATATTAAAGATAAAAATAGTCGTAAATATCCCGCTCGTGATAATGATGATCGCTGGTTGTTATATTGGAACCATTCTGGCGTACTCGATCAGGTATGGCGTTTTAATATTGATTATACAAAAGTCAGTGATTCAAAATATTTTACTGATTTTACCTCTAAATATGGTAAGAGTACTGACGGTTATGCCACCCAAAAATTCAGTGTCGGTTACGCACAACCAAACTGGAATGCAACCTTAACCCATAAACAATTTCAGGTTTTTGTTGATTCCCCTAATAGTAAAGCCTATAAAACGGAACCTCAATTAGATCTTAATTATTATAAGAATGATCTGGGGCCATTTGATCTAAAAACTTATGCTCAGGCAGCACGTATTACCAGTGTTGGCGCCAATAATCCTGATGCTACACGGTTACATATTGAACCAGAACTGAATCTGCCATTATCAAATGATTGGGCAAGTATTAATAATACTGTGAAGGTGATGGCGACCTATTATGATCAAGATATCCCTGCCAACCTGGCTAATAGCACACTGAAAAAACAGGTTACTCGTATCTTACCCTCGCTCACTTCTGATGCAAAACTGGTTTTTGAACGCGACCTATTGATAAATAACAATTATGTACAAACGTTAGAACCTCGGGTTCAATATCTTTATGTGCCTTATCGCGATCAAAGTGATATTAATAACTATGATTCATCTTTACTACAGGCTGACTATAACGGTTTATTCCGTAACCGTATCTATAGTGGACTCGATCGTATTGCTTCAGCTAACCAATTGACAACCGGTATTACTACGCGTATTTATGATGAAGAATTAACTGAACGATTTAATTTTTCTGTCGGCCAAATATACTATTTTGAGCGTCCAAGAACTGAAGATTCCGATTTGCCTATTGAAGATAAAAGTAATACTGGCTCACTATTATGGGCAGGAGATGCTTATTTACGACTAACTGATAACTGGGGATTACGTGGCGGACTCCAGTATGATAGACGTCTCGGTGATATTACTATGGGTAATGTGATAACAGAATATCGTTTAGATTCAGATCGCTTAGTACAACTAAATTATCGTTTCGTCGATCGCGATTATATTCAAGCAACTGTCAAAAATGCACCAGCCTTTCAAAAAGGAATTTCTCAAATAGGAGCAGTAGTGAGTTGGCCTTTAGGCGATCAGTGGGGCTTTGTCGGCTCATACTATCATGATTTGAAAGAAAACCAACCTGCGAGTCGATTAATCGGTTTACAATATAGTACTTGCTGCTGGTCAATTAATATGGGCTATGAGCGTAAAATCGTCGGTTGGCAACAACAAAACTTCAGTAGTGACTATGATAATCGATGGTCAATCAATGTGGAACTAAAAGGCCTAAATAATAATCATAATTTGGGAAGTCAGGATATGCTTGCTAGTGGTATTTTACCTTATCAACGAGCCTTCTAAAAAAAATTGATATTTTCAGCTATTAAATAGAAGAAACCTGAAATAGGATTAAACCGTAATATAATCGAACAAAATGAGAATTTTATGAATTATTGGAGAAAACTGATTATTGGCTTGTTGTTCACAGTCAGTACCACCACACTAGCAGCGCCACAACAATTGGATAAAGTGACTGCTATCGTGAACGATGGCGTTGTGCTACAAAGTGACGTAGATGGTATGTTAGATATAGTAAGAATAAACGCCAGAAATGCAGGGCAACAAATTCCCGACGAAAATGCATTACGTCATCAGATATTAGAACGTTTGATCATAGACAAAATTATTATGCAAATAGCCGAAAAAATGCAGATTCAAATCCCTGATCAAGCCATAGATGCTACTATAGCCAATATTGCAGCACAAAATGGATTGACTATTGGCCAATTACAGCAACGATTGTCGATGGATGGCATCAATTTACAAAATTACCGTAGCGATGTTCGTAGAGAAATGATGATCGCAGAAGTACGTAATAATGAAGTTCGTCGGCGGATCACTATTCTGCCGCAAGAAGTTGATTCATTAGCGGCCCAATTGAATTCACAAGCTGGCCAGGATGCTAATGTAAACTTAAGCCATATTTTGATTCCATTACCAGAAAATCCAACCAATACACAAAGTCAATTAGCAATGGATACGGTAAATAAAATTATTGCCCAATTAAAACAAGGCGCTGATTTTGGTAAACTTGCCATTACTTACTCTGCCGACCCTAATGCCTTAAAAGGTGGACAAATGGGCTGGAGTAAGGTTGAAGAATTGCCAACTGTTTTTGCTCAACAAATTCAGCATGCGAAAAAAGGTGATATTATTGGGCCTATACGTTCTAGTGTCGGATTTCATATCTTAAAACTTAATGATATCCAACGTGGCAATATGCCCATTTCGGTCACCGAAGTAAAAGCTCGCCATATTCTTATTAAGCTCTCACCTATTATGAATAACGAACAAGCACACGCAAAAATACAACAAATTGCGCAGCAAATTAAAACGGGTCAAATAACTTTTGCTGAAGCAGCTAAAAAATACTCACAAGATCCTGGTTCTGCATTACGTGGTGGTGAACTTGGTTGGAATATGCCCAATATTTACGATCCCGCATTTCGTGATGGTTTAATGCGCTTAAGTAAAGGGGAAACAAGTCAACCAATCCACTCTTCTTTTGGTTGGCATCTTATTCAGTTAGAAGATACCCGCCAAGTTGATAAAACTGATGTCGCACAGAAAGATCATGCCTATCGTCTGTTATTCAATCGTAAATTTAACGAAGAAGCACAAATTTGGATGCAAGAGCTACGCGCATCTGCCTATGTAAAAATTCTTAATGATAGTGATGCACAGTAATCTTTATGGGAAAAACAACTAATACTATCGTTCTCACCCCCGGTGAACCAGCCGGGGTAGGTCCTGATCTTTTGATCCAACTCGCTCAACAAAATTGGCCGGTTAGATTAGTTGCTTGTGCTGATCCTGATCTGCTAATAACCCGAGCGAATCAACTGGGTTTAGAATTAGAATTAACTATCTATTCGCCTGCATCACCAAATAACGGCCAAGCTGCCAAGTCATTGACGGTTTTACCAATAAAATTATCCACACCGGTCAAAGCAGGCCAACTAAATAAACAAAATAGTACTTATGTTATAGAAACACTCAGCCGCGCATGTGATGGCTGTCTGACTGGCGAATTTTCAGCATTAGTTACCGGCCCTGTCCATAAAGGAATTATCAATGATGCAGGCATTTCTTTTACCGGTCATACCGAATTTTTTGCTGACAGAAGTAAAACCCCAAAAGTGGTCATGATGTTAGCGACAGAAACATTGCGTGTTGCGCTTGCAACAACCCATTTACCGCTTAAACAGGTTGCAAATGCCATTACTTACGAGAGCCTACAACAAGTTATTTATATTTTAAATAACGAGTTAAAATCTAAATTTGGCATTAAAACACCCGCTATTTATATCTGTGGATTAAATCCTCATGCCGGCGAAGGCGGACATATGGGACATGAGGAAATCGACACTATTATTCCAGTTATCAAGAAATTGCGCCATGAAGGATTGCCACTTTATGGTCCTTTCCCGGCGGATACCCTATTTCAACCAAAATATCTGAACCAAGCTGATGCAGTCTTAGCGATGTACCACGATCAAGGTCTACCTGTGCTAAAATATCAAGGTTTTGGTCAAGCAGTAAACATTACTTTAGGCCTACCCTTTATCCGTACATCGGTTGACCATGGTACAGCGATCGAGCTGGCAGGAAGTGGGCAAGCAAATGCAAACAGTTTTATAACTGCCTTAAAATTAGCTATTAGCATGATACAAAATAACAATGAATAAACGAATCCATCAAGGGCATTTTGCCCGTAAGCGCTTTGGGCAAAATTTTTTAACTGACCCATTTATTATTGACAATATGGTTACGGCTTTTAACCCAAAACCTGATCAAGCTATTGTTGAAATTGGTCCTGGTTTAGGCGCTCTGACATTACCTGTCAGTGAGCATATAGAGAATATGACCGTAGTAGAATTAGATCGTGATCTTGCTGCCCGTTTAGCCGCCCATCCTGCTCTTAGCGCTAAACTAACAATTATACAAAACGATGCAATGACGATCGATTTTGGCGCAATTGCGAAAGAAAAAGGTCAACCCCTTAGAGCGTTTGGTAACCTTCCTTACAATATTTCAACCCCTTTAATGTTCCATCTTTTTACTTATACTAATGCTATTGCTGACATGAACTTTATGCTACAGAAAGAGGTTGTCAATCGCTTAGTCGCAGGACCCAATACTAAAGCATATGGTCGTCTTAGCGTTATGGCGCAATATTATTGTCAGATAATACCTATTTTAGCCGTACCACCTTCGGCTTTTACACCAGCACCAAAAGTGGATTCGGCTGTTGTGCGTTTAATTCCTCATCAACGAAACCCTTACCCTATTTGTGATGTCAAATTATTAAGCCGTATTACTACCCAGGCATTTAATCAACGACGTAAGACTATTCGTAATAGTTTAAGTGATTTATTTAGCGTGCAGGATTTTGAACAATTAGGTATTGATCCAAACTGTCGCGCTGAAAATATCTCAGTAGAAAATTATTGTAAGTTAGCCTGCAGATTGGCTAAAACCACGATCTGATAGTGATAAACTTGGGGGCACTATGCTAAATGAACCAAACATCTGCATACAAGTTCAAAGTGTCTATATTGAAAATCAATCTTTACCAGAAGAAGCCCGGTTTGTTTTTGCCTATACAATTTCTATTAGCAATCTTGGCCGTACACCGGTACAACTAATAAGTCGCTATTGGTTAATTACCAATAGTGATGGTAAACGTACCGAAGTACAAGGCCAGGGTGTCGTAGGAGAACAACCTATCATTCAACCCGGCGCCGAATATCGTTATACCAGTGGCGCTATTATAGAAACGCCAATGGGAACTATGGAAGGCCATTATGTAATGTTAGATAATGATGGTAAAAATTTTTATGTTGATATCCCAGTTTTTCGTCTTGCTATTCCAACACTTATAAACTAATTATGGCTACTTATCTTATCGGAGATATTCACGGTTGTTATCGTGAGCTTAGAGCACTTCTTAAACAAGTAAAATTTGAGCCACAAAAAGATGTTTTATGGCTCACAGGTGATCTAGTTGCCCGCGGTCCGGATTCTCTCAAAGTTTTACGTTATATTAAAACATTAGGCGCATCCGTCAGAATGGTTCTAGGTAATCATGATCTGCACCTTATCGGTGTATACGCCAACATTAGCCATAATAAACCCAAAGATAAACTGAAAAAATTACTGACAGCCCCTGATGCTAATGAATTAGTTAATTGGTTACGACGTCAACCGTTATTACAAGTAGACAATAAGAAAAAAATCATCATGGCACATGCTGGGATAACACCGCAATGGGACTTAGCAACCGCTCAGATGTGCGCTAGAGAAGTAGAGGCTATTCTTAGTAGTGATACCTATCCTTTGTTTATCGACTCTATGTATGGCGATATGCCGAACAACTGGTCACCCAACCTTACAGGATTATCCCGTTTACGTTTTAGTACCAATGTCCTAACCCGCATGCGCTATTGTTTTCCTGACGGTCTGTTAAATATGTCCTGGAAAAATAAACCTGAAAACACGCCTCCACCTTTAAAGCCTTGGTTTGATCTGCCGCGAAAAATACCGCCAGAATATGCCATTATTTTTGGTCATTGGGCTTCCCTAGAAGGGAAAGGAACGCCTAAGGGAATTTATGGACTTGATACCGGTTGTTGCTGGGGAGGTAAACTGACTTTACTACGCTGGGAAGACAAAAAGTATTTTAGCCTGCCCGCATTTACAAAAAAATAACTAACACTATACTTGCTGCTAAACAGCAGAAAATAGAATAGTAAGTAATAAACTTAATTAATTTTGTTTTAATATTACTAAAATAATAGTTATAAACCTATTTAAATAAACCAGCATTTTAGATATTTGACTTAAATTATTTAATTAATAATATAAATCTAATTTTTATTTATATATTTAACATTACCTAATTCAAATTAATAATAAAAAACCGAAGTATTAGCCTTCGATTTTTTATTACCAATAGTAGTCTCACTTAGCTCTATGGGCGACGTTCTAATATCTCAAAACAATAATTATGAGAATTTTTTTCATCTGCTTCATGATATTCAGTAAATACAGAATCCCACTCATCAGGCTCATAAGCAGGAAAATAGGTATCACCAATCACTTCCGCATCTACATGCGTTAAATAAAGACGATTTGCCTGAGGTAAGAATAATTCATAAATTTTTCCCCCGCCTATAATCATTATTTCTTCTACTTCCCCAGCTGCGGCTAGTGCCTCATCAACTGAGTTAACCCAAACAACGCCTTTATCATTACTCGAATGTGTTTGGCTAAGAATAATATTCAAACGTTGAGGTAAAGGTTTACCTATCGCTTCGTAAGTTATACGCCCCATTATAACTGGCTTATTTAACGTATTACGCTTAAACCAGGCTAAATCACCAGATAACACCCATGGCATGTTATTTTCCAAACCAATCACCTGATCCGCAGCCATTGCTGCGATTAGACTAATATTCATTGGGTCACCATATTGGCATAATAGAAAATTGGATTTTACATTTAATAAATCCAATCACTCTTCGATAAATCTACATTTTTATAAAAATTATCAAATCATTAATTACTATTGTATAGATAATTTTAAATAATAAATAACAATCGAAATACTATAAACATAAAATAATACAATTACTTTTTTATTAATCAGCTACAAAAATATTCCATATTAAGGGAATAA
Organism: Arsenophonus nasoniae; assembly: GCF_004768525.1. NCBI lineage: Bacteria > Pseudomonadati > Pseudomonadota > Gammaproteobacteria > Enterobacterales > Morganellaceae > Arsenophonus > Arsenophonus nasoniae. The sequence continues at coordinate 569,920 of NZ_CP038613.1, read as the reverse complement.
ATTAAGCTGATGGGTTGATCACCATCTGTGCAATTGAGCCTTTATCCGCTTTCTCAAAATTTTGACTAAAATACAAAAAAGGAAAATGATCATAAGACGGTTGTAGCATATTAACTAATAATTCACTGTAACCATTTATCCATACTGTATCTTTCCAGCCATAATCCTCTGGGCCTGGTACAACACCATTATGATTAATAACTTTGAAACGAACGCCTTCAATATGAAATGCTTGAGGCTCATGCGCTTTGACTATCCAGCGTTCCCATGCTCCCTGCTGAGTGATTAAGTCAATACGATTTACATCCCGCATCATACCATTAATGCCAAAAGGTTTGCTAAGGGTCACTTCACGATTACGGATAGTCGATGTTATTTGGCTAGTATCATTAACCAGTGTCTCTGGTAAATTATCGGTTACTAATGATAATAACCCTGAAGAACAGATGGTTAGAACTTTGGTCGAATTTAATAAATTTGACGGTTCAAATAGTCCTTTAATACGATCGATAATACCTGCCGCTCTTCCAGCCGTTATTGTTAATAACTCTGTTTTAGACATATCAATTAACACTTCTCTACGCTCGCCAGGCGCCATGGGTAATCTTTCGATACTCATAGGGGCAGGTAGTAGCCCTTGATCACTGCCTATTAGATAAAATGGTCTCTTATCACTGATTTCTAATATATAGCGCCTTGAATTTGATGCGTTAAGTAACCGTAAGCGGATCCAGCAGCGAGCAACTTTAATATACGGTTCCTGCACACCATTAACTAATAAGGTATCACCTAAAAAACCTTCCGCTGTCGCTTTATAGTGTGGCGTTCCAAAACTATCTAACCGTTTATCTTGTATAATAATAGGAAAATCATCAACGCCGTAATGATTAGGAATATTTAAATTCTTACTGGTTTTATCTGACACAATCCACATACCAACCAAGCCATCATGAATTTGTCTTGCCATCTTGCCAGGGGTATTAGCATGATACCAACAGGTCGCTGCCGGTTGACGGATTGGTAGTACCGGTGACCAATCAACATTGGGTGACATTAATCGGGCTGCTCCACCAATTTGAGTGCCTGGAACTTGTAACCCACTGACTGTCATAGCAACTTCTTCAGAAAGTCGATTACTATATACCAATTTCAAATCACTACCCGTTTCTACTCGAATGGTTGGCCCCAAATAATAACCATTGCAACCAATCGTCATAGTGCGATGGCTACCATCAAATGACCAATAAGATTTTTTCAACGTTAGAAACAGCGGTTGACCAAAATGAGATTCTAATAAAGGCGGGATTGGTAATAATGGGTATCCTGCATTTTTTTCTGCTCTAACCGCAGCAGGATGCATAGAAATACTCATCGCTATACTTGATAGCTTAAGAAATTGACGCCGACTTAGTGACATAGCCTCTCCACAAAATCATTAATAAGCTAGCGCCATTTATTGTTCATTAAGGAAAGATCCTTATTTTACTATCCGCTTGTAATTGTGTTATCACAATTATTTGATAACTATATTCAATTAAGACGATAGATTGCTACAACGCCAAATATTAATATATTGTTAAATATGACAATTTAGAAACTAATTTAATTGAAAAATGAACTTTAATTTTATTTCATTTTTTGCTCTATTTCTGTTACTTCTTGATTTAATTCTGCAATTTTAGCTTTGAATAAATTATGGCAATACTCTGCCAATTCACGCACGTTTTCCCGATTATACTTTGTTGTGTCAATAGGCGGTAGCATTTCGACGATCACGACGCCATTATTCCAACGATTGAGTTTAATACGCCCCTCTGTTTCAGATAAACAGACTGGTACTATCGGAACACCCGCTGCAATTGCAGCATAAAATGCACCGGTTTTAAATGGCAGTAACCCTCGACCACGACTACGCGTTCCTTCAGGAAACATCCAAACTGAAATTTTTCTTTTTTTGATCTGTTGAACAACCTGCGAAATAGTATTGTGCGCTTTAGTTCGGTTAGCCCTATCAATGAGAATATTACCAGCTAACCAATATAGCGGACCGAAAAAAGGGATTAATACTAAGCTCTTTTTTCCAATAGTAACGGTATTTGGTTGTACCGCATTTGACATAGTCACCATATCATAGTTATTTTGATGATTGCCGATATAAATACTTGGACCGTAATCTTTAGCTTTAGCTTTAGCTTTAGCTTTAGCTTTAGCTTTAGCTTTAGCTTTAGCTTTAGCTTTAGCTTTAGCAGGCACTCGACTAATAATAGTAATACCAAAAACATAGGATAATTTACCAAACAGCCGGCCAAAGCGCATAACATGGCTTGGATTTCTTGGAGTTAATAAGCAATAAAAACAACCTAACACACAAACCAATATCGTAAAAAGGATCACAATAATAATACGAACAATAGCTAACATATTTACCTCAAGTAATCAGTTACTTCACACACCTATAAAAACAATCGAAGATTAGCCATTACTAGGAGGAGTTACTTCTATACGCTCAATACTCTGTAATCCACGAGGTAATGAAGAACCTTTACGACCTCGTTCAGCACGATATTTTTGCAAATCTTCTGGATTTAATTTCAGTTTTCGTTTGCCAAAATAGAGCGTAATTGAAGACTGAGGCTGCAAAAACATTAACCAAACTAGCAAATCATCTCTACTGGCTGATTGAGCTGCTGAAATATTAATAATTTTATTGCCTTTTCCTTTAGAAAGCTGAGGGAGCTCACTCACAGGAAATATCAGCATTCTGCCTGCTTTAGTAATTGCCAATAATAAATCTTGCTGTTCATTATTGACTTCTAATGGTGCCAATACCTTAGCATTACTCGGCAAGGTAATTAATGCTTTACCTGCTTTATTTTTTGCCACTAAATCACTGAAGGTGCAGATAAATCCATAACCCGCATCCGATGCCAACAAATATTTCTGCTCTTCAGCGGCGGTCAATACATGTTCAATCGTTGCACCAGGCGGTAACGCCAATTTGCCTGTAAGCGGTTCTCCCTGCCCTCGCGCAGAAGGAAGATCAAGCGGATCGAGTGAATAACTACGCCCCGTGCTATCAAGAAAAACAACCGGTTGATTAGTTTTACCTCTTGCGGCACTACAGAAACCATCCCCCGCTTTATAATTAAGATTAGTCGGATCAATATCATGACCTTTTGCGCTTCTCACCCATCCCATAACAGAAAGGATAATCGTAACAGGCTCTGAAGGCAAAATGTCATGTTCATTCATGGCTTTTGCTTCAATACGCTCCTTAAGCGGTGAGCGCCTGTCATCACCATAAGTCTGTGCATCCGTTTCAATTTCTTTCTTGATTAAGGTATTTAGACGACGCTCAGAACCCAAAATAGCTTGTAGTTGATCACGTTCTTTCGCTAAATCATCTTGCTCGCCACGTAATTTAAACTCCTCTAGTTTAGCCAAATGACGCAATTTCAATTCCAGGATAGATTCCGCCTGAGTCTCTGAAAGAGCAAAACGGGCCACCAATACAGCTTTAGGCTCATCTTCATTACGGATAATATGAATAACCTCATCTATGTTCAGATAAGCTATTAATAAACCGTCAAGGATATGTAAGCGTTTTAATACTTTTTCTAAACGATGATTTAAGCGATTACGTACGGTTTCTCGTCGAAATAATAACCATTCATTTAAAATTTCAACCAGTCCTTTAACTGCTGGACGATTATCTAAGCCAATCATATTCAAATTGACCCGATAGCTTCTTTCTAGATCCGTCGTAGCAAATAGATGCGTCATCACTTGTTCTAAATCAATCCGATTACTTCTCGGTACAATCACTAAACGTGTCGGATTTTCATGATCTGACTCATCACGAAGATCTTCTACCATCGGTAATTTTTTGGCGCGCATTTGTGAGGCAATCTGCTCTAACACTTTAGCGCCTGAAACCTGATGAGGCAGGGCAGTAATAACAGCATGACCATCATCTATTTCCCAAACAGCGCGTAACCTAATAGACCCACGGCCGGTTTGGTAAATTTTTTGAATATCTTCTTTTGATGAGATAATTTCTGCTTCTGTTGGGTAATCAGGAGCAGGAATAAAATCCATCAACATGTTAAGATCGGCTTTTGGATTTTCCAGTAAAGCAACTAATGCGCTTGCTACCTCACGCGCATTATGCGGTGGAATATCGGTCGCCATACCAACCGCAATCCCTGTTGTACCATTCAACAGAATATTGGGTAATCTTGCCGGTAGTGTTTTGGGTTCAGTTAATGTTCCATCAAAGTTAGGCGTCCAGGCTACCGTTCCTAATCCTAATTCACTAAGTAACGTTTCAGCATATTTTGACAATCTTGATTCAGTGTAACGCATAGCAGCAAACGATTTAGGATCATCGGGAGCTCCCCAGTTACCCTGTCCATCAACTAATGGATAACGATAGGAAAACGGTTGTGCCATCAATACCATAGCTTCATAACAAGCGCTATCACCATGTGGATGATATTTCCCCAATACATCACCGACGGTACGTGCTGATTTTTTGTATTTAGCCGCATTGCTCAAACCAAGCTCAGACATGGCATAAACAATACGGCGTTGAACAGGTTTTAACCCATCACCAATAAATGGCAATGCTCTGTCCATGATGACGTACATGGAATAATTGAGATAGGCATTTTCGGTAAAGGTATAAAGTGGTTGCTGCTCTACACCATCGTGAGTTATCTCACTCATTCATTTGATTCCTTAGTCTTTGGTTAACTGTGTCGATTACACTTCAATTTCTATCGCATCGCCTTTATTTTGTAACCAATTTCGACGATCTTCTGCCCGTTTTTTCGCCAATAGCATATCCATCATCGCGAGTGTTTCTTGATAATTATCATCATTAATAATGAGTTGAACTAAGCGTCGTGTATTAGGATCTAATGTGGTTTCACGTAATTGAGTAGGATTCATTTCGCCTAACCCTTTAAAGCGCTGGACATTCGGTTTACCGCGCTTATAGCTGAGCCGATCGAGAACAGCAGCTTTTTCGCCTTCATCAAGGGCATAATAGACTTCTTTACCTAAATCAATACGGTATAAAGGTGGCATAGCAATATAAATATGGCCTGCTTTAACTAAAGTGGGAAAGTGACGAACAAAAAGTGCGCAGAGTAATGTTGCAATATGCAACCCATCGGAATCTGCATCGGCAAGAACACAAATTTTACCGTAACGTAGCTGGCTCAGATCATTGCTGTCTGGATCAATACCAATAGCCACTGAGATATCATGAACTTCCTGTGAAGCTAAAACCTCATCGGAAGAAACTTCCCAAGTATTCAGTATTTTCCCTCTTAACGGCATAATCGCCTGATATTCACGATCACGGGCTTGCTTAGCCGATCCACCGGCTGAATCACCCTCAACTAAAAATAGCTCAGTGAAATTAAGATCTTGAGAAGTACAATCTGCTAATTTACCGGGTAACGCAGGCCCACTGGTCAGTTTCTTGCGCACAACTTTTTTCGCTGCGCGTAGACGCCTTTGCGCACTAGAGATAGTAAGCTCCGCTAATTGCTCTGCTTCTTGAACATTTTGGTTTAACCACAAACTAAAAGCATCTTTTACTACGCCGGAAACAAAGGCAGCGCTCTGGCGAGAAGAAAGACGTTCTTTAGTCTGGCCGGCAAATTGTGGATCTTGCATTTTAACTGAAAGGACATAAGCACAGCGCTCCCAAATATCATCACCCGTCAATTTCACACCGCGAGGAAGTAAATTACGGTATTCACAAAACTCCCTCATCGCATCCAGTAAACCTTGACGTAATCCATTAACATGGGTACCACCCTGTGCAGTTGGAATAAGGTTAACATAACTCTCGGTTAGTAGTTCCCCACCTTCTGGTAACCAAAGCAAAGCCCAATCTACCATTTCTAATTGGCCAGCAAAATTACCAACAAACGCTTTTTCCGGTAAAGTCACTAAACCGTTCACTGCCTCCATTAGGTAGTCAGTTAAGCCATCGTTATAACGCCATGTCTGCTCAGTATTATTTATTTTATCCTTAAAGATGATTTCAACCCCAGGACATAGCACAGCTTTAGCTTTTAATACGTGCACTAAACGCGAAATAGAAAAACGTGGGTTGTCAAAAAAGTGGCTATCTGGCCAAAAACGCACTCCAGTACCGGTTGTCCGTTTAGCACAACTCCCAATTACCTCAAGTTCCTGGACTTTTTCACCATTTTCAAACGCAATTCGGTATATTTGGCTATCACGACTGACGGTTACTTCAATACGTTTTGATAAGGCATTCACTACGGAAATCCCAACACCATGTAGTCCGCCAGAAAATTGATAATTTTTATTAGAAAATTTTCCCCCGGCATGTAACTGCCCCAAAATCAGCTCTACCGCCGGTACTTTCTTTTCGGGATGAATATCAACAGGCATACCTCGGCCATCATCAATCACTTCCAGCGACTGATCTTCGTACAGGATGACATCGATACGTTTAGCATAACCGGCAAGCGCCTCATCGACACTATTATCAATGACTTCCTGAGCCAGGTGATTAGGTCGAGAGGTATCAGTGTACATTCCTGGGCGACGACGTACAGGTTCTAAACCACTGAGGACCTCGATTGCCTCTGCATTATAATTAGATTGAGTCATATTATTTTCTGCGGTAATTGACGATTAATTAGGCAAATAAATGCTGAGATACTGATGATAATAACAGTCATTCAGCTCTTTTGGATAATTTTTTACTTATTTTGTCTTTGCCAAAGCTAAAAAACGCATAATTTGTGGAAAATAGTAGTCAAATCCAACAAAAGCATGGTTACCTCCTGACTCTATTGTTTGCTTACACTCCATAAGATAGGTAACAGCTTGACGATAGTCCAATATTTCATCACCTGTTTGTTGTAATAACCAAATTAAATCAGGCGCCGCTAATGCCTTAATTTGTATCTTTTGTAGTTCATTTAAATGATGGGGTTGCAAGATGTAGCGTTCCTTTGTGTAAGGATTGACTTGCTCACCTAAATACTGTTGAAACAAATCAAAGGGACGTACTGCTGGATTGACAATAACAGCGGGTAAATTAAATTTCTGTGATAACCAAATAGCAAAATAACCACCTAACGAAGAACCTAACAACCCAATCGGCTCTCCCGCATGGGCTGTTACGAGATTATTTAAAAATTCAATCGCTTCAGCTGGATAACAAGGAAGCTGAGGTATCAGCATATTCACTTCTGAGTGTTGTCGCTGTAACCAAGTTTTTAAGCTATTTGCTTTCTCTGATAAAGGGGAACTATTGAAGCCATGAATATAAATTAATATTGACATTAATAACCGCCTGAATCCAAATCTGGGCAAAATTTATCACTATCCAATCTGCAAACTTGGGTATTCAACACATCTTCACCGGCATCATTGATAGAAAGATCAAGATAACGCCAACCCGGTGTCATGGTATCTAATGTAAAATTAGTACAATGAGGTTTAAATTGGATACAGGTTGATGGTGTTGCCATCATGCGAACTCCTTGCCAATATTCATCTATTTCCTGATGAATATGGCCACATAAGATCGCTTTAATTTTTTGATATTGCTTTAAATAGTCAGCCAAAATATGAGAATTACGCAAGCGATGTTGATCAAGCCAGGTACAACCCGATGGTAAAGGATGATGATGTAACATCAGTAAATGACTACGCTCCGTGTAGGCATCAAAACAGCTTTTCATCCATAACAGCTGTTGTTTGGATAATTTTCCATGTACAGCCCCCTGAATTTGGCTGTCCAACATAAGGATTTGCCAATTATCATTAATTAGCAGCTGTTTGGAGGGTAAAATTCCTGCTTTCGCTAAAGTAGCTACCATTGCCGGTTGATAATCATGATTGCCCGGTAACCAAACACAAGGAGCAGACAACCGTTTGATCCCTTCTGCAAAATGCTGATAGGCTTGTGCGGATTGATCTTGGGCCAAATCACCGGTAGCGACAACCAGGTCCACATTTTCATTGCGGACTAAAATTGCATCAATCACTGCATGAAAACTAGCAAAAGTATTGACGCCAAGTAGAGTATCATCAGCATTAGCAAAAAGATGAGTATCGGTAATTTGCAAGATCCTCACCAGACTTTTTTGCTTTGTTGTTAATTTGAACAGACTATCCAAGCAATTTCCTTAGTTTCTACCTACTTTATACATTATTTTAACATTAATACTTTATCAATAACTGTCGGCTGATACACACTTCTTTTTTATATTATGATTAAGTAGTTATTTTAAGTTATTCAACCAATTATTTTTCAACCTAAGGTAATTTAATTGTAACCACTGTATTGCAATTACAGTAGCCGCATTATCAATTACCCCTAATTCTACCCATTGATAAGCTTGTTCGCGACTAACAACATGAACACGAATATCTTCATTTTCACTGTTCAATCCATGTACACTTCCCGGTTTGATTGCAGATGCATTAATTTCACCGATATGAACATAAATGCGCTCAGTTGTGCCTCCTGGGCTGGTAAGATAACTTAGTGCATAGTGACAACGCAAAATGGTAATACCCGCTTCTTCTTTGGCTTCACGACGAACTAGCTGTTCTAAGCTTTCATTTTGTTCTACCATGCCAGCAATCGCTTCTAACAACCACGGTGTTTTGCTAGTTTCAATCGCCGGGAGTCGTATTTGTTCAACTAACACGACCTTATCAAGATAAGGATCATAAGGTAAAATAACGCCCGCATTACCCCGTTCCAAAACTTCACGTCGGATTTCCTTGCTCCAACCCCCGTTAAACAACCTATGCCGAAAACGGTATTCTACAAAACGAAAAAAACCATTATAAAGATCGAACTTAGCCGTAATTTCCACATCATTTTGGCTAAACTTGAAGGGTAAATTTTTTTTATCATTCATAGAAACTCTCTGAATTTATATGCATTAACTGACAAAAAAGTGAGACTTATATAACGTTTTTTAAGGAAATTAACTTATAAATAATGTAACATCGACCAGATTTAACATGCTAGATGGCACAAACAGCTACCATGGAATAATGACATATTCTGCTAAAATTAGCGGTATTGATGTTTTTCTGAGATAACTAAAGCAAAAAATTGCATAATAAATTGCATAATCAAGGAATAAGAATGAAAAAATTTATCTCTCTTTTTATCACCATTAGCCTAATGGGACTAAGTGCCACAGGGCAAGCTGAAAATTTATTGCAAGTCTATCAGAAAGCAAAAGAAAGTAATCCAGATTTACGTAAATCACTAGCAGAACGTGACCAAGCATTTGAAAAAATTAATGAAGCCCGCAGTCCTTTACTGCCGCAATTAGGGTTAGGTGCAAATTTCACCTATAACAGCGGTTATCGTGATAACCGTGACACGGAAAACAACCAACTTGGTGCCAATCTTAAACTCACCCAAACCATCTTTGATATGTCAAAATGGCAACAGTTAGACATACAAGAAAAAACCGCCGGTATTGCTGATGTTACTTATCAAACTAATCAACAAAAATTAATTCTTGATACCGCCACAGCTTATTTTGACGTGTTACGTGCGATTGACTTATTAGACTATATTGAAGCTCAGAAAAAAGCCGTTTATCGCCAGTTAGATCAAACAACACAACGCTTTAACGTAGGATTAGTCGCTATTACTGATGTACAAAATGCTCGTGCTAATTATGATAGCGTATTGGCACAAGAAGTATCGAGCCGTAATCAATTAGAAAATGCGCTGGAAAAGTTACGCCAGGTTAGCGGCATCTATTATAGCCAATTAGCCGTGTTAAATATTGATCGCTTCAGCACGCAAACACCTGCTCGAGTGGAAAAACTATTAAAAGATGCTGAAACGCGCAACTTGAGTTTACTTAGCGCACGTTTGTCACAAGATCTGGCGCGAGAAAATATTCGCTATGAACAGTCAGGACATTTACCTACCCTTGGTTTAGAAGCGTCAACAGGCGTTAATAATACCCATTATCACGGTAGTGCTAATCATATCTGGAACCGAAATGATACTAGCTATACTGGCCAAAATAGCGTCGGACTAACGTTAAGTGTGCCGTTATATACCGGTGGCAAAACTAACTCACGCGTTGAGCAAGCTCAGTATGGTTATATTAGTGCCAGCGAACAGCTTGAAAGTACTTATCGCAATGTTATTCAGATAGTACGCTCTTCCTATAATAATGTTATTTCTTCTATTAGTAGCATCAAAGCATACCAACAATTAGTTATTTCAGCCCAAAGTTCATTAGATGCGATGGAAGCAGGCTATCAAGTCGGCACGCGAACTATCGTGGACGTGTTGAACGCAACAACAACCCTTTTTCAGGCAAAACAGAATTTAGCTAATGCACGTTATGACTATCTGATTAATGATCTGAAAATCCAGTATGCCCGCGGCACGTTAAATGAAAGCGATCTGATCCGTTTAAATAATAGCTTAGGAAAAACATTATCAACCTCACCGGATACGATTATTAATCCGATGAACGTTCCACAAATACATTAAATAAATACTTGCCTATTTGTGATACCCACATATTGTGGGTATTTTTTATTGTAACGAAAATTAATTAGAAAAGTTGTATTTTTACCACTTAACATAAATAATCAGGTTGATAGCTATATTTCTGCCAGCTTTATGCTTTAATTTCCACTGTAATTACCCTATTCTATCCTAGTTTGACGATTTTTATTTCGACCTTCAGGATAGGTAAATGATGATGAAAATAAAGCGCACGAAGAATATTAATCAAGATGCTTTTCGTAAAAACTGGCGCGCCTACCGCCTAGCACCAGTTGCCTTAGCAATTAGTACGGTATTTATGTTGTCCGCTTGTGAACAAAGCGACGAAAGCGTCTCTTTATATACTAATGCGGAAGATTGTGCTCAGAAAAACCCCGCGCAAAGTGAACAATGTTCGCTTGCTTATAAAAATGCATTGCAGGAAGCAGCGAAAACTGCGCCTAAATATGCGACACGTGAAGATTGTGTGGCTGAATTTGGTGAAGAAAAATGTACTCAGGCTTCCAACCAGACCGCAACGCAAACGACAACTCAAAATCAAACTGCATCGCAAACTCCAACTGCAACGCAAACGCCAACTCAAGCTGGTTTAACAGAAAATCAAGCTAGTGGGCAAAGTAGTAGTTTCTGGATGCCATTAATGGCAGGTTATATGATGGGACGTCTAATGGGCGGTGGTGCAACTGCCCCAGCACCTGCAGCGCAGCCTCTGTTTAGCTCAAGCAATCCTGCTAGTCCTGCCAATGGAAAATTTGTTGATGCCAGCGGCAAAAACTATGGTCCGGCGGTAGCGGGAGGTCGAACAATGACTGTACCGCCATCAGCTCTTGCCCCCAAACCGGCAACGACGACCACTATCACTCGTGGTGGTTTCGGCGAATCAGTTGCTAAACAACAGGCTCACATGCAGCGTCAAAGTGCCACTTCATCTTCACAGCGTTCTATGGGAGGCTAATGGCGATGATAAGGATGCCCATCACTGAACGGCCTGATTGGAAAGAAAAGGCAACTGAATTTGGTTTTCATTTTCACACCTTATACGGTGAACCTTATTGGTGTGAAAATGCTTATTATCAATTTACTATGCAACAAGTTGAAGATCTTGAAGCAACCACCGCTGAATTACATCAAATGTGCCTGCAAGTGGTGGAAAAAGTAGTGAATAACGAGGAATTATTGTTAAAATTTCAGATCCCTAAACATTGTTGGGAATTTGTTAATCACTCATGGAAAACGAATCAACCTTCACTCTATTCCCGATTGGATTTAGCTTATGACGGTAAAAGACCAGCAAAATTATTAGAAAATAATGCAGATACACCGACATCTTTATATGAAAGCGCATTTTTTCAGTGGATCTGGTTAGAAGATCAGATCAATGCTGGCTATTTACCAGCCAATGCTGATCAATTTAATAGCATACAAGAGCAACTTATTGAACGCTTTGCGCAATTACGTGAATCATTTGACTTTAACTGGTTACATTTTGCCTGCTGCCAAGACAGTGACGAAGATCGCGGCACCATCCAATACCTACAAGACTGTGCTCACGAAGCCAATATTACAACCGAATTTCTCTATGTTGATCAAATTGGTTTAGGTGAAAAAGGACAATTTACCGATCCTAATAATCAAGTTATTAGCAATCTGTTTAAATTATATCCTTGGGAGTTTATGTTTAGAGAGATTTTTTCTACTAAGTTAGCCGATGCCGGAGTAAGGTGGTTAGAACCAGCCTGGAAAAGCATTATTTCTAACAAGGCATTATTACCTATGCTATGGGAAATGTTTCCTAATCATCCCAATCTGTTACCTGCTTATTTTGCAGAAGCTAATCCTCCAAAACTGGATCGCTATGTGATCAAACCTATTTTTTCGCGCGAAGGGGCAAATATTCGTATCATCGATAATGAACGTGAAATTGCCTCAGTAGATGGCCCATATGGCGAAGAAGGTATGATTATTCAACAATTTTATCCGCTGCCACAATTTGAAAATAACTATACCTTAATCGGTAGTTGGCTGGTAAATGATCAACCGGCAGGAATTGGTATTCGAGAAGACAACCAATTAATTACCCAAGATCTATCCCGTTTTTACCCGCATATTATTCTAAACTAACGCTTGCAATTCAGGCGCAAGATAATGATATGGTAATCATTATCTTGCTGTTGTTACTATTATGATTAACGGTTTGAAAAATAAAATTGTCACACGGGCAAATTAATTAGCAACTTTTTTATCTGAGCATTGCCCCTGAGTTCGGCGAAGCCAATTTATTCGTGTAAGCACTCGCCATATTTCCACTCTATGGCGCTAGATTTAAAATGTGATTGTTATTTGATTGAAGCATTTCAGTATGACACCACTGGTTTAACCATAAAACGCATATAGCATAAAATTTAATCCTGCAAAATAGCTTATGTAGTCTACTAACCCGCTTTTTTAGTAAATTGCTGACGATAGGTTACCAGATCCTCAATCGTAATTACCGGCATATCATGTTGCTTGGCAAAGATTAGCACTTCTGGCATACGAGCCATGGTACCATCGTCATTTGTCAACTCACACAAAACGCCTGCTGGTTTAAAACCGGCTAAAGTCACCAAATCAATGGTCGCTTCAGTATGACCACGGCGCTGCAATACCCCTCCTTCTTGGGCTTTGAGCGGAAAAACATGCCCTGGCCGATTAAGATCGGACGGTTTTGCATCATCGGCAATCGCTTTACGAATTGTCATTAAACGATCACTGGCCGAAACACCAGTTGTAACCCCTTCGGCGGCCTCAATAGTGATAGTAAATGCGGTTTGGAACTGACTAGAATTTTCTTCCACCATCATTGGTAATGCCAGTTGCATACGGCGTTCTTCGGTTATACAAAGACAAACAATTCCACTGCCATGGCGGATAGTTAATGCCATCCGTTCAACTGTCATCGTTTCAGCGGCAAAAATAATATCACCCTCGTTTTCACGGCCTTCGTCGTCAAGTACCATCACACCTTTACCTTGACGTAATGCCTTAAGAGCAAGCTCTATACGTTCAATTGGATTGCCATACGCGGAAAGTGACGTCTGATTCATGGTAAAACCTCATCAATAAATACTAAATTACCAGAACCAGGGCGAGCTTGGGAGTAAAAAAATCAAACTAGTATCTTAAAAAGCTGCGCACAGTTGGCAGAGCTCAAAACTACAGCTATCGTTATTCTCTCCCATCCGGACTATAACCGTCGGTTCCAGAATCTCACTGGATCTGCTGACTTCCATTGCACATTGCTATAATGGAACGCTCGCGGACTTGGTTATTCAATTAGCAGAATAAATATCACCGCCGGTGGGGAATTTCACCCCGCCCTGAGATAAACCGCTAAACTATATCGTGAATATAATTCTGTAGCAATCAACAATAACAAAATATATATCAGTCAGATAGCATTTTCATTTATATAATCAGCCAACTTGCTATTAAGTGGTTATTTCCGCTAATTCAGCGCCATTTTTAGCACCAAATTTATTAAAAATAATTTTGTCAAAGTAAGTTGATTATTTTAAGATCTGCTATTAAATAACCTATAAATTATAATTTGTGACCTGAAAGGATATAGTAATGCTTGACGCGAAAAAAATAGAACAAGTTGTTCGCCAGATCAAAGATACCTTACCGCAAGGGATACGTGACTTAGGTGAAGATCTTGACAAAAAGCTACGGGCAACATTACAGTCCCAATTAGGAAAACTCGATTTAGTTTCACGCGAAGAATTTGATATTCAAACACAAGTTTTACTGCGAACCCGTGAAAAAATGATCGAAATGGAAAAACGCATCGAACAATTAGAAAAAAACCGTTAGCTAACGAAAACAAATATGAATAACAAAATGCCACGATACTCCTATCGTGGCATTGCTATTTTTTACGCCAAAATATTAATCATTTTTCATAATGGTATTAATGATATTTGTTGTAGACAGCCCTTGTTCAAAATTAAGTACTTTAACTTCGCCACCTGCCGCCCAGACCTCTTGGCTACCGGCAATATCTTCCGGCTTATAATCACCACCTTTAACTAATACATCAGGTAAGATTTCACTGATCAGGCGTTGAGGCGTATCTTCTTCAAATGGGACCACCCAATCTACCGAACCTAGCGCTCCTAATACGGTCATACGTTGAGCTAATGGATTAATAGGACGCTCATCACCTTTTAGCCGTTTAGTTGAAGCATCACTATTGACAGCAACAATCAACCGATCGCCTAACTTGCGCGCATTGGCCAAATAAATAACATGCCCGGCATGTAAAATATCAAAGCAACCATTGGTCATCACGATCTTCTCGCCACGACTACGAGCGGCAGCAACCGCATGCTTTAATTGCTGCTCATTCATCACCCCAAAACCATCATCAGCGCGACCATGGATGGCATTTTCCAACTCGATAGGTGACACCGTTGAAGTACCCAGTTTTCCAACCACGACTCCAGCCGCCGCATTAGCTAATACACAAGCTTGATGGAAATCCTGTTGAGCCGCCAACGCCGTAGCCAACACAGCAATAACCGTATCGCCGGCGCCGGTAACATCATAAACTTCCTGCGCTTGAGTCGGTAAATGTAAAGGCGGCTTTTCACGTTGCAACAGTGTCATCCCTCGTTCTGAACGAGTGATCAGTAATCCTTTAAGATCAAGGGAATTAATTAACTTCATCCCTTTCTGCTCAATTTCAGCATTGCTAGCACATTTACCAACAATGGCTTCAAATTCAGACATGTTGGGGGTTAATAAAGTCGCGCCGCGATAACGTTCAAAATCATTGCCCTTCGGATCAATAAGTACGGGTACTTGAGCAACATTTGCTAATGCAATGATCTGCGAAATTTGCGCTAACGCACCTTTACCATAATCAGACAGTACTAGTGCCCCAACATGTGGCAAAGCTTGCCGAATACGCTCTAGCAGCGGATTTATATCGACACTAGCAAACCCTTCTTCAAAGTCAAGTCGAATAAGTTGTTGATTATGCGATAGAATTCTCAGCTTAGTAATAGTAGGATGCGTTGCTAACGTGACAAAATCACAACATACATTAGCTTGATTTAGTTTCTCGGTTAATACTTCGGCAGCATCATCAACGCCTGTCAGCCCTACCAGACGAACATTAGCGCCTAAAGCTGCAATATTCATAGCAACGTTAGCCGCACCACCAGGACGTTCTTCTTTCATTTCCACTTTAACGACCGGAACGGGCGCTTCTGGCGAAATTCGGTTAGTTGCTCCATACCAATAGCGATCTAACATAACATCGCCGATCACCAAAATACTAGCCTGTTTAAAATCAGGGAGAGTGATTTTCATCCATACTCCAATTACAAATAAATTACCGCGATCAAGATTGCTACCAATAGTAACATAGCCCAGCTCTATCAATCATACTAAAAAGTATGGCCAGTCAATTCTATTTCAATTTAACTAGCATAAAACCATTTTTGCCAACTAAGCAGAACTTTTTCACGTTGCTGTTCAAACTGAGAGGCTAACACTTTACTGGGCAGCGCCTGTAATGACAAATGATGCAATGTGTCTCGCATTTCAGTATAAATCTTAATTAGCTGTTCAGCTTCCTCGCTAGACATTACAGCATATTCAGCTAACAAGGTAAAAATACGCACATTATCTGACCAACGCAGTAATGCGACATTGTCTGCGCAGTAACGTAATACCAGATATTGAGCAATAAATTCAATATCAGTGATACCGCCAGGATCAGTTTTTAAATCAAAATATGCTTGCTGCCGGTTAGCCTGATGCTGATACATTTTTTTTCGCATCTCAACGACCTGCTGACGTAATGTCATTTCTTCTCTTGGTATCAGCAGAGCTTCTCGTCGAATTCGGTTAAACGCTTGTTCTAATTGCGGTTCAGCAAAAACTATTCGCGCTCGGATCAAAGCTTGATGCTCCCAAGTCCAGGCTTGCGTTTTCTGATAATCCTCGAATGATTGGAATGTACTCACCAACATGCCAGATTCACCTGATGGGCGCAAACGAGCATCTACCTGATAAAGGATACCTGAAGAAGTTCGGGTACTAAAGAGATGAAGAATTTGCTGGGCGAATAGTAAATAAAACTGGCGACCTTCAATGACGCGTTGCCCATCGGTGACAACACCTAATGGGCAATCAAATAAAAAAACTAAATCTAAATCAGAACCATACCCCAATTCAAAGCCACCCAGTTTACCATAACCTACAACGGCAAAACCGGTTACTCCAACTGGTTGTTGAGATAGATGAGCAGGTTTACCATAACGCTTAGTTAATTTATTCCACGCCAGTTGTACCACTACCTCAATAATAGCTTCGGCCAAATAGGTCAAATGATCACTCACTTTCATAACCGGAAGCACGCCAGCAATATCTTCAGCAGCAATGCGTAAAAGCTGAGCTTGTTTGAATTGCCGCAATGCTTCAAGCTGCTGTTCATCATCATTTTCATCAATACGCAATAAATATTGGCGTAATTCATCGCGATAAGCAGTAACGGGTAATGGCTGGTAAAGTGAGAAGGGATCGATTAATTCATCTAGTAATAATGGATGACGAGCTAATTGCTCAGCAATCATTGGTGATGCTGCACAAAGACGGATCACATGCGTTAATACCTGTTCAGATTCTAAGATTAATTCTAAATAAGTAGTCCTACTAACTATACTGATAAGCAAGAGAATAATTCGTTGCAAAATCCGATTAATATCATCTCTATGATAGATTTTAGCTATCAATTTTGGCATTAATTGATCAAGTACCTCGCGACCACGGGGACCAATGGTTCGCTTAGCTAAATCCTGGCGAAAAAGCCATAACTGCTTAATAATATTTTGTTTTTTTTCGTCATTAAGCTCAACTAATAGGGTTTTCAGTTCACTTTCACTCGCAATTTGTTGCCAGAAATGGACAAAAAATGTTAACGAACTATCATGGTTTTTCTCATCAGCTTGACCAATTGTTTGCACAAATATGGCGTGAACATTTTGCATTCTAGCGGTGATTTGCTGATATAATGCCGGCCAATCATCAAAGCCCATCGCCCATGCCAGGCGCGCTCGATGTAAAGCCTGTTCAGGTAACATTTGGCTTTGTTGATCATTAATAGATTGCAATATATTTTCTGTTCGTCGCAAAAACAGGTAATTATCCGTTAATTGCATTACCTGTTCTGTTGTCAGCAATGAAAGCTCATCAATTGCGATTAATGTAGGTAACAAAGCCGGCGAGCGCAAGCGAGGTTCACGCCCACCTCGAATTAACTGAAAAACTTGGCCAATAAACTCTATTTCACGGATACCACCGGCACCCAATTTAATATTATCTTGCCAACCCTGGCGACGGACTTCACGCTCAATCATGTTTTTCATATTACGCAACGATTGAATAACACCAAAATCGATATAGCGTCGAAAAACAAAGGGACGCAACATATTTTTTAACCCATCGCTATAAACTGAGTTATCATCACCTATAATGCGCATTTTGATCATCGCATAACGCTCCCAGTCTCGCCCCTGTTCCTGATAATAATCTTCCAAAGCAGCAAAACTAAAGACTAATGGCCCACTATCACCAAACGGACGAAGACGCATATCAACCCGATAGACAAAACCATCTATCGTTTTCTGCGCCAATAAGTTAATTAATTTTTGACCTAATCGGGTAAAAAAATGGCTATTTTCCATCTGACGGCGTCCCCCTTGAGTAACCCCATTTTCAGGAAAGGCAAAAATCAAATCGACATCGGACGAAAAATTTAACTCTCCACCGCCTAACTTGCCCATAGCAAGGATTAGCAGTGGTTGTGGCAGTCCCTCTGGATCACAAGGTGTTCCCCAATTTTGACAACACTCCTCATACAGCCAATCTCTCGCCGCGATGATTAACGTTTCGGCTAGCTCACTCAGATGCTGCAATATCTGCAGCTTATTATTGCTATCATCATGGAATAGTTGTAACCAGGCGATCCTAATTAGCATTTGATGACGAAATTGCCTTAGGATCCGCTGCAACTCCTCCTCACCAGTAATATTAGCCAGCTGTTTGGTTAACCATTGATGATAATGTTGCCATTCGCCTATTTGCGGTGGCTGTTGACGTATGGCCACCCACCAGGCAGGATGGTTTTTGATCTGCTGATAAGCAAAATCGCTTAAAGCAAAAAAGGTTTTTTCTTGGGGCAATAACGGTAAAAGTTCCGGCACGTGACGCTGAAAATCATCTACCACCCATTGCGCCTGCTGAACCAATATTGATGGCAGCGATTTCATAAAATGCCTTTCATTAGGGTAGTGTCAAAGCCGTAAGCCATTGGGTAAAAGCCAGTTTGCAACGCAACCAATCCGCACTATAACAGACTACTTCCGGTTGAATATCTGTAGCCGTTAATAATACCGTTATTTCTTTTAATGGTAGTACTCGAATAAAATGGGGGACGGAATGCGCATAATGAACTAAAAATTTCTGTATTAAAACCAACAAATGACTTAAATTTTGTCTCGCTTGCGTTTGATCTTCTAACCAACACTCCTCATAGTGTTGCCAATACACTAATAACTGACGTAATCCCAGTTCAATTGGCATAGTAAACCAATTATAGTGTGACAAAGAGAGTTTAGTATCAACATGATCGCTAATTTGAACCAGTGAATAACCTCGTTCAGCCTTACTTTTATTAGCCAAACGCAATCCTTCAATATTAACAAACTCTTTTGCTAACGCTAAAAGCTCGATTAATGTGCCCTTTTTCAGTTCCAGTTCAATTTCCATAATAGGTTTTTTTAGCACCAGCATAAATACTACCTTGATCCAATACAATTTCAATTTCACTACCATGATAAGTTACCATCCATTTTTCACGAGAAAAATCGGTATAAAACAAGGTTGTTAATTGAGACTGTAAACGATCAACATTGGTATCTTTAGGCCATATTTCGGCCGGGAATGCTAAAAGATTTATCTCAGGTTTATGAATTTCCACATTGTATTCAGGCCGTTGATGTAAACCACCGATAACCTTGCCCGCGGTTTTTATCGTCATTTCGAAACGACCATCACAACCGCGGATCCTTAATCCCATATCCCAGCGACGTAATTGATGATCCACGGTTTCAAAATAGATGTTTGACAACTGATGTAAGGAGAAATGCGTATAGTGAAAGGATATGATTTTTTCACGGATCCGCTCAATAGCTTCTGGGAGAACCGACAACTTTAATTCAATTTCTAGATGACTCATATTTAGTCCAGATTTTCTGACATCTTCTGTCCCTAAGAATATACGTTTCAATTTTTATTTATACTGTTTAGGCTCATACTAAAAGTAGATTATTATTTTCTATTTATTCTGTAGTTGATAAACATGGACAGTCTTATGACTAACGATTGAAAAGATCTATAAGTTTAATAGAAATAAGCCCAAAAACGGCAACCAATGCGGATTCATTTCCCTTACCGCCAGCAATATATATTTTCTAAACAAATAATTCTAATATTGATTTAAGCTATATCAATAACTAAATACTAGCAAAATAACTGATAGAGAATTTTATTCTATGTTTTTGCCTGAAAATAATAAAAAATGAAATATTATTAATAATGGCAAATCAATTAAAAGAATCATTATTTTACTTTTTTAGATTTGCATCAATACATTTAACGCATTAGTATCAGCTAATAGCACTTTTTTTCACAGTTTGAAGATAGTTGAATACAATGAGAAAATTTCCTTTATTTATCCTAGCATTGATAGGATTTAACCTCTCAATGACGACGCAAGCAGAAGAAACGCTTTATGTTTCTGATGAACTCCCGACTTTTATCCACCGAGGACCCGGAACCGATTATCGTATTATTGGTAGCCTAAAAAGCGGTGATCAAGTTCAATTATTAAGCACAGATCAAGAAACCGGCTACGCTCAAATTCGTGATTATAAAGGACGAGTCGCCTGGTTACCCAAAAATCAACTTAGCCAAACACCCAGTGTAAAAGCACGTATTCCCTTGCTCGAAAAGGAAAATCAAGAGTTACGTGAAAAATTAACTAACATTGATAGTAACTGGAATAATCAAACCAGCGAAAAGCAAAGCAAAGTTGCCGCCAGCGATCAAATTATTGCTAACCTTACTGCGGAAAATGAAAAATTAAAAAATGAATTAATTCGCTCAGGAAAAAAATTAGAAATTGCGCAAATTAATCTTGATGATAATCGCCGTGAGCTTATTTTGCAGTGGTTTATGTATGGTGGTGGTGTTGCCGGTGCAGGTTTAATTTTTGGTTTGTTATTACCTCATATTATCCCACGACGTAAAAAACGTAATGATCGCTGGATGAATTGAAGAAAATAGCATGCAGATTTATCTTGTTGGTGGCGCGGTAAGAGATCAGCTATTAGGATTGCCAGTCTCTGATCGTGACTGGGTCGTGGTCGGCGCTACCCCAGAAGATTTAATCAAATTAGGTTTCCAGCAAGTAGGTAAGGATTTTCCCGTTTTTCTCCATCCCAAAACACGTGAAGAATATGCCCTTGCCCGTACAGAACGCAAAACGGGCGTAGGCTATACCGGTTTTTCTTGCTATGCCGCACCTGATGTCACAATAGAAGAGGATTTGTTACGTCGAGATCTGACTATCAACGCCATCGCCCAAACCGAAGATGGCCAATTGATTGATCCCTTTCATGGTGAACAAGACATAAAAAACCGCTTATTACGCCATGTTTCCGCAGCTTTTGCCGAAGATCCTTTACGGATACTTAGAGTGGCGCGTTTTGCTGCTCGACTGGCTAAGCAAAAATTTACTATTGCCAATGAGACACAATCATTGATGGAAAAAATGATTTTTAATCAAGAGCTTAGTACAATTAGTGCAGAAAGAGTATGGAGCGAAACAGAAAAAGCATTACAATCATCCGCGCCGGAAACTTATTTTCATGTCTTACATGATTGTGGCGCACTAGCTATTCTTTTTCCTGAAATTAATCAATTGTTTGGCATCCCCAGCGCAGCAGAATCACATGCCGCAATGGACACCGGAATACACACGCTGTTAACCTTAAAAATGGCGGCATTATTAACTGACAATATCGAAACTCGCTTCGCTGCACTCTGCCATGACTTTGGTAAGGCATTGACCCCGCCAGAACAATGGCCTGATCATCGGGATCATGCAATCAAAGCTATTCCCTTGATTGAGGCTATGTGTAACCGGTTACGTATTCCTAATAGAATGAAAGAGTTAGCTAAATTAGTTGCCCGTTTTCATCAGCAAATCCACCAAATTAACCAGTTACAACCTGAAAGTGTGATTAACCTCTTCAATCAATTAGATAGTTGGCGGAAACCAGAGCGCATCAATCAACTGGCTATTGCCTGTGAAGCCGATGCCCGCAGCTGGATGGGGCAAGAACATATCACTTACCCACAAGCTAAGTTTGTTATTGAAGCGTTTAAAATAGTACAACAAGTATCCAGTAAAAATCTGATTGAACAGGGAATTAAAGGTATCGCGATCAGAGATGCGCTTACCCAGCAGCGTATTCAGGCATTAACTGATTGGCGGCTGCAACAAGCCATTTTACCTATTTAAGTTAGCCTAAGCCGATTTTGTTCGCTCAATAATCACACCAACCTGTTTAGCCCGAGCCACGGCACCAGGTTTACAGACTTTAACTCGTACCCAACAGCTATTGAACTGATGTAAAATAATATCAGCAACCTCCTGTGCAACCCGTTCTATCAAGGCAAATTTTTGTGTTTCTATATGGTTTATTACCACATGGCTAACCTGAGCATAATCTAAACAATATTCGACTTGATCACTTTTAGCTGCACGCTGATTATCCCATCCCATTTCGATATCGAGTAACAGTTTTTGTTGGATAGTTTGTTCCCAATCATAAGCACCAATGGTTGTGAATACTGATAATTGCTCAATAAATATAATATCCATTTACCCTTCTCTCATGTTTTAATTTATCCCAATGAATACTATCCAGAGACTTATCTTTTATCATTGTGAAAATGACCCTATCATCACACATTTTAGTAAAATTTGCGGTAATAATAGAGAATAAAAAATTATTATGCTGCTAAATATTGCCAAAAAACCAAAAGGTTGAAAAAATAATTCACCACAACTTAAAAATAAACCTAGGATAGATATTTGTTAGTTTTACTAACAACTATACTGTATATTTTATTAATGTTCTGATATTACCATGATCTTCAAAACGCGGTATGCAAATAATATTTCGATAAAATACAAGTATTATTAATACCTTAAGTTAAAAAAGATCTTGATTATTTGGAGTAATGATATGAGTGCAATCGCACTTGGCATGATTATCTTCGCCTACCTCTGTGGTTCAATCTCAAGCGCCGTCTTGATCTGCCGATTGATAGGTCTTCCTGATCCTCGACATCATGGTTCCGAGAATCCTGGAGCAACCAACGTGTTACGTATCGGTGGTAAAGCCGCTGCTGTAGCTGTGCTTATTTGCGACATTCTAAAAGGAATGATCCCAGTTTGGCTAGCCTATTATTTAAATGTCCCTCCCTTTTATCTTGGAATTATCGCTATTGCCGCTTGTTTAGGCCATATTTACCCTATTTTTTTTCATTTTAAAGGCGGGAAAGGCGTTGCTACTGCTTTTGGTTCTATTGTCGCCATTGGCTGGGGCTTATCTGGCGTTATCGCGGGTACCTGGCTGCTCACTGTTCTACTCAGCGGATATTCATCATTAGGCGCTATTGTCACTGCTCTATTAGCTCCCTTCTATGTTTGGTGGTTCAAACCGGAATTCACCTTCCCGGTGGCGATGCTTTCATGTTTAATACTCTTTCGTCATCATGATAACATTCAGCGTCTATGGCGAGGACAAGAGAGCCGTATATGGCAAAAAATAAAGAAAAAAAGCGAAAAAACTGATAAAGAAATTATTCAATCCTCTAAAAAACAAGAAAAAAATGATTGATCATTTTATTAATTTTTATGCTTTAAGTTGATTTATGTAGCGATGTGAATGTTAACGGTGACAAATCTGCCAGCGGCCAACGCGCTTTAACAGTGATATCCAGACTGTCACTGACGCCATTTTTTAAACGGATCATGCCAGCTAGCGCTATCATCGCGCCATTATCGGTACAAAATTCGGGTCGAGCATAAAAAACCTGTCCGCCAATTTTTGTTATCGATTCTGCCATTTTCGCTCGTAAGGTGCGATTTGCACTTACACCACCGGCCATAACTAACCGCTTAATCCCAGTTTGCTCTAAAGCGCGTTTACATTTGATCACTAATGTATCCACAACGGCATCCTCAAATGCCCGAGCAATATCCGAAGCGGTTTGTTGATCCATATTATTATTACGAATGGTATTGGCCGCAAACGTTTTTAAACCTGAAAAACTAAAATCCAGTCCAGGGCGATCTATCATCGGACGAGGAAATACAAAACGACCAACCTGCCCTCGTTGGGCCATCAATGACAATGCCGGCCCACCCGGATAATCCAAACCTAATAATTTTGCTGTTTTATCAAAAGCTTCACCCACAGCATCATCAATTGACTCGCCTAATAGCTGATATTGACCAATCGCCATGACATTAATTAATTGAGTATGCCCACCGGAAACCAATAATGCCACAAAAGGAAATTCAGGACGATTTTCTTCCAGCATGGGTGCCAGTAAATGCCCTTCCATGTGATGAATTGCGATAGCCGGTACTCGCCAGGCAAACGCTAATGAACGCCCAATTGTTGCTCCCACCAATAAAGCACCGATCAAACCTGGACCTGCGGTATAAGCAACGGCATCAATATCACTGCCGGTTAAACCCGCTTGTTGTAGTGCCACTTTAATTAAAGGAATTGTTTTACGAATATGATCGCGAGAAGCTAATTCAGGCACCACGCCGCCATAATCGGCATGCAATTTTACCTGGCTATATAATTGATTGGCTAACAAACCTACTTGATCATCATAAATCGCGATACCCGTTTCATCGCAAGATGTCTCTATACCTAAAACACGCATATATTACTCACCACCTTCGCTAATAATGCAAGTTTATCACTATTTAGGTAAAAAAGGTGCAACTTCTCAGCAAATAAATAACTGTCTATCTGGATTAAATCAGTTATAATTAACATAAATAATTTGTATGGCTTATCCATTATCAGCTAGACTATGCCAACTATTTTTTCATTAAAAATAATTAATTGGCTGATTTTGTGCGTTTCGTTTTTATACAGCACTTTACAAAGCCCTACACATTGAAGTAAAATTCCGCACCATTTTGAAGAGAGCTGGCTATGATATTGCTAGCAAAAACCGATTTTTTTGAGGTGAAAGGCACATGCCGGTAATTAAAGTACGTGAAAACGAGCCATTTGACGTAGCGCTGCGTCGTTTTAAGCGTTCTTGCGAAAAAGCAGGGATATTAGCTGAAGTGCGCCGTCGTGAGTTCTATGAAAAACCAACGACTGTACGTAAACGTGAAAAAGCATCAGCAGTAAAGCGGCACGCTAAAAAATTGGCTCGCGAGAACGCACGTCGTACTCGTTTGTACTAATTGCTGCGGTTCAGCAACCGTAACAATTCGACAGCAGTGATTAAGTGATTACAAAAAGGCCGTGCTTCCTAATAAGAAGCACGGCTTGTTATCTTTCATCAATGAAGAGTTTATGGCTGGAAGAATTCCGCGTACATTTATCAATGACTTATTGGCTAGAACCGATATCGTTGATCTTATTGATACTAAAGTGCCGCTAAAAAAGCAAGGCAAAAACCATCACGCATGTTGTCCATTTCATAATGAAAAAACGCCTTCATTTACTGTTAATGGCGATAAACAATTTTATCACTGTTTTGGCTGTGGTGCCCATGGTAATGCCATTGATTTTCTGATGAATTATGACAAGCTTGATTTTGTCGAAACAATTGAAGAACTTGCTACCCTGCATGGGCTGGAAATTCCTTATGAAACCGGTAACAGTTCAAATCAAATAGAGCGACATCAGCGGCAAAATCTTTATCAATTAATGAATGAAGTTAATCAATTTTATCAA
This sequence comes from Arsenophonus nasoniae, assembly GCF_004768525.1. NCBI lineage: Bacteria > Pseudomonadati > Pseudomonadota > Gammaproteobacteria > Enterobacterales > Morganellaceae > Arsenophonus > Arsenophonus nasoniae. Next base: position 544,231 of record NZ_CP038613.1, on the reverse strand, counting down.
CGTTCATTAAATAAATTAGACTCACAGAAGGCAAAACAATATTTAATACAACGTGGCTTAAGTGATGAAGTTATTCATCGTTTTTCTATCGGTTTTGCACCAACCGGCTGGGACAACCTACTCAAGCATTTTGCTAAACATGCTGAGAGTCATAAACAGCTAGATGCTGCCGGTATGTTAGTTACCAATAATAATGGTCGTACCTACGATCGCTTTCGTGAACGCATCATGTTTCCGATCCGAGATCGTAGAGGACGTGTTGTAGCTTTTGGTGGTCGTGTTTTAGATGATACATTACCAAAATATCTCAATTCACCAGAAACTGAGATTTTTCACAAAGGCCGCCAATTATATGGTCTATATGAAGCAACCCAAAATAATCCGGCACTTTCTAAACTATTAGTTGTCGAAGGTTATATGGATGTTGTGGCTCTGGCGCAGTTTGGTATTAATTATGCCGTAGCATCATTAGGTACATCAACAACGGCAGAGCATATCCAGTTACTTTTCCGAACAACAGATACGGTTATTTGTTGTTATGATGGGGATAAAGCAGGTCGCGAAGCCGCATGGCGAACGCTTGAAACAGCGCTTCCCTATTTGAGTGATGGCCGGCAGCTACAATTTATGTTTTTACCTGATGGTGAGGATCCTGATTCACTAATACGTAAAGAAGGTAAAGCAAATTTTGAACAACGAATGGATAAGTCACACTCTTTGTCTACATTTTTGTTTGATACATTGGTTGCACAAGTTGATTTAGCTAGTCATGAAGGTAAAGCAAAATTTAATCGTCTTGCTATTCCTTTAATCAAAAAAGTGCCTGGTGATACTTTACAGTTATATTTAGCACAAGAATTAGGTAGTTTTATTGGTATTCCTGATACTTCGCGTATTCTGGCTATGATTGAAAAAGGATTGGCTGAAAAAACAAATTATCAAGCACCAAAAATTAAAACAACAACCATGCGAATATTGATCGCATTATTGGTTCAAAATCCAAATTTTGTGAGCCTAATTCCTACTCTTGATGGCATTAAGCACTCACAATTACCAGGATTAATGCTGTTTTTAGAGTTAGTTGAGCTTTGTCAATCTCATCCTGGCATAACTACTGGTCAATTACTGGAATGCTATCGTAATAATAAATTTGTTAAACAACTTGAAAAACTGGCAACTTGGAACGATATAGAGATAGAAGAGATAGCGGAAAAAATGTTCAAGGATGCCTTGGAACATTTATTTATTACCGCACTTGATGAAAGGTTCGAATCTCTAATAGCAAAAGAGCGAACAGAAGGTTTAACCAGTGAAGAACGTGAAGAAGTTCGTTTAATTACTATTGCAAGAGTAAAATAGTAATCTTGAAAAGTAAAAAAACATCCGGCTTAAGTGCCGCACAAAGTAGGGCAAACGCCTGTAAGTTGCCATGATGTAAAGGGCATGGCACATAAAATAATTAAGTTCCCTTTAATTTTATTGTTGGCTGACTTGTTTTCGCCGACCAACACCAACCCAAATTATGAAGTGTGGATACCGTCTTATGGAGCATAACCCGCAGTCACAGCTGAAGCTACTAGTTACCAAAGGTAAAGAGCAAGGCTACCTGACCTATGCTGAGGTCAACGACCATCTGCCGGAAGATATCGTCGATTCAGATCAGATCGAAGATATCATCCAAATGATTAATGATATGGGCATTCAAGTGATGGAAGAAGCGCCTGATGCCGACGATCTTATTCTGGCAGAAACCGCCACTGATACTGACGATGATGCTGTTGAGGCTGCTGCCCAGGTATTATCCAGTGTTGAAAGTGAAATAGGCCGCACAACCGATCCTGTGCGAATGTACATGCGTGAAATGGGTACCGTAGAACTACTGACCCGTGAAGGCGAAATTGATATCGCTAAACGCATCGAAGATGGCATTAATCAGGTTCAGTGCTCTGTCGCTGAATACCCTGAGGCTATCGCGTATCTATTAGACCAATACCAACGTGTTGAAAAAGGTGAAACCCGCCTATCTGATATTATTATCGGCTTTGTTGATCCTAACGCTGAAGAAGATTTAGCACCGACAGCAACCCATATCGGTTCAGTGTTACCGGAAGAAGCCCTAAATGATGACGAAGATGAAGATAAAGACGAAGATGAGGATAGTGACGACAGTGATGAAAACAATGTCGATCCAGAACTCGCTCGGCAAAAATTTTCAGAGCTTCGTGAACAATATGAACGCACGTCCCTTGAAATTCAAAAAAGTGGCCGTAACCATGCTAATTCAATCGCAGAAATTGAGCAGTTGTCTGAGATTTTCAAACAGTTCCGTTTAATACCAAAACAGTTTGATTATTTAGTAAACAATATGCGTGATATGATGGAGCGTGTCCGCTCTCAAGAGCGCCTCATCATGAAACTCTGTATTGAACAATGCAAAATGCCGAAGAAAAACTTCATTACCTTATTCTCAGGTAATGAGACCAATGTTAATTGGTTAGCTGCGGCAAAAGCAATGAATAAACCCTGGTCTGAAAAATTAGTTGAAGTCGAAGAAGAGATACAACGCTCTTTGCAAAAACTACAACAGATTGAAGAAGAGACCGGTTTAACCATTGAACAGGTAAAAGATATTAACCGCCGGATGTCTATTGGTGAAGCGAAAGCGCGTCGCGCGAAAAAAGAGATGGTTGAAGCTAACTTACGTTTAGTTATCTCTATTGCTAAAAAATACACCAATCGAGGCTTGCAATTCCTTGATCTGATTCAGGAAGGCAACATTGGTCTAATGAAAGCGGTCGATAAATTTGAATACCGTCGTGGATATAAGTTTTCAACTTATGCAACCTGGTGGATCCGACAGGCGATCACCCGTTCAATTGCTGATCAGGCACGCACTATCCGTATTCCAGTGCACATGATTGAAACGATCAACAAACTGAACCGCATTTCTCGCCAAATGTTACAGGAAATGGGACGTGAACCCTCACCTGAAGAATTGGCAGAACGCATGTTAATGCCTGAGGATAAAATCCGTAAAGTACTAAAAATTGCCAAAGAGCCTATTTCGATGGAAACGCCAATTGGCGATGATGAAGATTCACATCTTGGTGATTTCATTGAAGATACGACCTTAGAGCTCCCCTTAGACTCTGCTACCTCAGAAAGTCTGCGTTCAGCCACCCACGAAGTTCTGGCTGGCTTGACGACCCGTGAAGCAAAAGTTCTACGTATGCGCTTTGGTATTGATATGAATACGGATCACACCTTAGAGGAAGTGGGTAAACAGTTTGATGTTACCCGCGAGCGGATCCGCCAAATTGAAGCAAAAGCGTTACGTAAACTACGCCATCCAAGCCGTTCAGAAGTACTGCGTAGTTTCTTGGATGAATGAAACGATTATTTATTTTTAGAATAGTAAAAAGCACCTATCTCGATAGGTGCTTTTTTATTGATAGCGATAATTAAGCAAACCGATCATTAGTAAAAGTTTTAGCCAGTGTAAATGCCCTATTAATATCAATAACAAAACGTTTCTTAAACACCATCGATCAAACTTTGCTGTCTGATATTTAATTATCCACCAACATAAACTCATTGCTAGTTTTATTACAGGAATGGCTGGTTTAATTGCACTAAAAACATCAATAATTATTACCCCAGTAGCTCCTACCTTGCAGTAATAAACCCGCTCCACGCAAAAAACACACTAAAATCTTTGGCTACAATAACAAAACACCACTCATTAGAGTGGTGTTGATTGGCTACTATCGCAGCTTAAATTTGGTGGCCCCTGCTGGATTTGAACCAGCGACCAAGCGATTATGAGTAATGTGATAGCGTCAATAAAAACAATAACTTATAATAAAATCAAAAGGTTAAATGACAGATAGCACCAAATAACATTAACGATTTATAACTTGAGGGGGCACAAAGGGGACAATTATTCACCTTTGCTCTCACTTAATGCCAACGGATTTAATCTAACAGCTTCATCTAAGTGGTCGGGTGCAAAGTGTGCATAGCGCATTGTCATTTTAATATCAGTATGGCCTAGTATTCTTTGCAGCACTAATATGTTACCACCGTTCATCATAAAATGTGATGCGAATGTATGGCGCAATACATGTGACATTTGACCGTCTGGCAATACTATTTTGGTTCTTTTTAATGCGGTGCGAAACGCTGAATAACAAGATGAGAATAAAGCCCCTATTGTCTTTTTTTCTGCAATTAAGTTATAGAGTTCTTCGCTTATTGGAACTGTTCTATTTCTATTACCCTTTGTATTTGTATAAGTGATTCGAAACTTACTAACGTTGCAACCTCTTAAAGACTCAGCTTCCGACCATCTCGCCCCTGTAGACAGACAAATTTTAACGACGGTTAATAAATGCTTGTTTGAGCTATTCACGCATTCTTTAAGTAACAAGTTAATTTCATCATGATCCAAAAAAGACATTTCAGCTTCTTCGGTTTTGAAAGGTCGGATGGATTCAACTGGGTTTTCGTGTTTCCATTCCCCTAGTCGCTTTAGCTCATTAAACATAGCCCTGAAATAAGCTAACTCTAAATTCATTGTACGTGGTGAAACTTTATCTAGACGTTCTGTCCGTCTAAGTTTTCCAGATATCCTTTTTTCACGATACGACGAAAACAATTTAGCGGTAAACTCAGTTGCTAAAGGCAAGCCCATACAATCAGACGCATAAATCATTGCTGATTTTCTCGTGTCACCATCATCAATAGTTACACCGTGTGAATTGTACCAAGTATCAATCAATTCAATTAACTTGCGCCTATCTTCCTTTTCACCTAACCACGGCTGGTTGTCAACATTATCCAAGATGTAACGTTCATAGGCTATCGCTTCACCTTTAGTGGTGAATGTTTTTCTAATTCGCTTACCCTTACCGTCCTTTTTACCTTCTGGGTAAAAGTCTAAACGCCAGCGTCCATCGGATTGTTTAGTTATTGACATTTATACCAGCAACGTTTGTTAACCAATCATTAAAATAATATTTTTTATGCCCTTCACTAGCCATCATTGTTTGGATTTTTCTGGCAGCAAAAGTTCGGAATTCATTTCTTGTGTGACAATAACCAGCAAAATATTCATCACCATAGCCATTCTTTTTATATTGAGTGATATCAACCGTTCTTTTTGTTTTGCCTGAATTTGATAAGTAAGTAAATGTTGTTGGTATAGCGGGGAATTCTGCAATTAAATTAATTTCTTTTGCTGCATACCGGACATCTTTTGCATATTCAAAAAGTTCGTGTAAATCTAATTTAAAATTCTTTTTGCAAAGGTCTTTAAAATCATATCGCGAAGCTCCAACGGTTATCGCTGTGATAATTTCTTTTTCAGCTATAAGGGATACTTCACCCGTTGTAGGGTCAGTTAACTCTAAATAAAATTCACCATTTTCATAGATATATAATCGTGTAAAGATCCCATATAACTTATTGGTTTCCCCTCTAACTCTAAATGATGCTGGCTTTGTTGTTCCCTGCCAGATGAGAGAGTTACCATTCTCCATGACATATGTCTTTATTAACTCCTCATATACCTCATCAACTGTGACAATTCTAGCTGGAGGTGCTACATCATTTGATTGAGTGATTATAGGTCTCTGAGAAAACTCTTTTACCGCCTCTTCTTCTATATCGCTTTTTATTCGAATTTGCTGTTCCTGTTTTTTTTCTTTCTTTTTTTTAGAAAAAAACCACCAACGTGATAAGCAAATAATTAAAGAGCCTGTCACAATCAACATGAATATTGAAACACCTTTATCTTTCTCATTTGGTGTTAAAGTAAGATTTAGTCCTGCTGCAAAAAACAAAACTAAAAATAATACTACTAGTATTTTTAGCGCAAATAAAATCTTACTCATATCAATAATCCTTTATCTTTTTGATAACTCGACCAAGAATTGTTAGAGCTATTAAGTCGCAATCAAAAGCCATGCCAACACCAGAGACGCGAACACGTTGCATAGGCATTCTAGTCAATTCTCTTATGCTAATTTTATCATCTATACGGACTAACCATTTACCGTCATATACCTCACCAAATTTACGGTCAACAATAAAATAATTTTGTCCATCTTGAACCATAATTGGCTCACTTGGAAATGGCACCCCCTGTTTAAAAAATGCTTTGTCAAATATGCCTATACCTGAGTCAAACTCTTCGCCATCAATTATTTTATATTTCTTTAAACGAAGTATATCCAATTCTTCATCATCAAACTTTTTACCATGACCAGTGGCGAGCCATTGCAAGCTAACGCCAGTTTCAGCCATGCATTGCACTACAAGATCAGCTGGAAATCCACCTCTACGATAACGTGAAGATAAAGAACTTGCTGCCATATTGAAATGTTGAGCTAGAGTAATTTTTGAGCTGAATCCATAAGCTTCAATAATTCTGTCTAGGACAGGCGTGCTGTCTGAATCCATCTGTAATTCAAAGGTAGCCATATTTAAATCCAATTCTCAAAATGCGCATTTATTTTGCAATAACGATTGACTATGTGCATATTGCACATTATTATTGTGCTAATTGAGAAATAAGCACAAATAGAATCAAATATACTGAATAGGAGATTTTGCCTTATGCGCCCAAACATTACAATAACCATTCCAGACCCATACGTTACAGTTAGCGAGTATTGCAAGCGTACTGGACTATCAGAAAGTTCAGTTCGTAATATGATTGCTGATGGACGTTTACCTGTTCGAAAAAAACACAAAGATTTAAAGCAAGGAACAGTGTTTATTAATCTTGCTGCAATCACTGTTGAATCATTGTCAGAGTGCAATATTTCGCTTCATGCCTAGTCATTATTCGCTTTAGGAGAATGAAAGCTATGTTTGATTATCAAGCATCCAAACAAGCAAAATTTGACGACGCTTGCCGTATGTTTGCGATTTCTCATAAAGGTGAATTAGCTCATATAGCAAAATCTATTGGTTTTAATTCACAAATGCTGCGCAATAAGTTGAATCCCGAGCAACCACACCGATTGACCTGTTCTGATTTAATCAAACTCACTGATATCACCGAAGATGCCTCTTTACTTGATGGTTTATTGGAACAACTACGGTGCCAACCCGCAATTCCCATCAATCAAGTCAATGAAATCAATATACCTACTTGTGTGCTATGTGCGACAGCAGAAGTGGGAAAATTAGCCAATGAAACAGTAACCGGCGGCCATTTTAATCATTTGCGGATAGCCAATTTTAAAAAATCGGTTAATACGGCTATTAAATGTTTAACGTTAGCCAGTGTCACTATTTCAACACGTTTACATATTCATCCTGTAATGGGGTCAACCGTTGATGTTTTGACCGGCGTGAGTGCGTCATTAATATGAAATGAGTACAACGGATAAATTAAGGAATATTATGAACAGATTACGACATCAAGAAAACCAATATCGTTTAACGGGAGAGTCTGTTAAATGTTATCGTTCTAATAATAAAAAAAAGAAATTAGGGTTAATAGATAAATTAATTCTTTTATTTGGCGTTTTATTTGTTTTTTATTTTATCACGATTGTTATCAAATCATGATAATGAGAAATAAAGAGTAATGAACTTCACCTTTAATTCATTCTATTAAAGCAATAAAAAATAATATGAGTGATATCAATAAAAAAGAAATGAGCACTTATTGGAATACGGGTTTATCAATAAACCAAAGGTTTGATGGTTTAATAAGATGCGCTCAATTAAGAACGGTTTATTTTAATAACGACCCTAATAATAAATGTCTTTCAGACTTTATTGAATATTTACGAAAACATAATAAACGCTTCGTTAATTTGATTTTTTATTTAGCTAATATTGATAATAAAAAACATCATTTAAAATTTGATAATCAAGAGAAACAGGCAATTATTTATGCGATATTTCAATTACAGGCATTGGTTGGATTAATACCCAAAAATATCGTCATCCCCCTTTAAATATAATTGATTGATTTAATGACGCCAACGTCAGGGAATTCTTTTACCTAAAAAATCACCTAAAAAATGCACGATAAAAGTGCATTTTGGGAGTTAACTCGATGATAAATGCTATGCGATTGAATTTAATTATCTCAAAATTAATTCAGGAATTCCAATTTAAAGAACAAAATGGGTATTTACGGCAAGGTATCTGCCCAGATTGCAAAAAAAAGGAATTATTTACCGCCATTGAAAAACCTTTTGTACTCAAATGTGGTCGTGAAAATAAATGTGGTGCCGAAATTATTGTTAAAGAAATCTATCCGGATATTTTCGATAACTGGTCAGCGTACCATCCTAAAACACAACAAGCCCCAAATGCCGCGGCGGATGCCTATTTGCAACAGGCTAGAGGATTGGATATCGCGCCATTAAAAGGGTTATATATTGAATCCAGTTATCACGCTAAAGGGTTGGGTTCGGCAACCGTAAAATTCGCCCTACCTAATGGCGCTTACTGGGAACGTATTATCGATAACCCACAACGATTTGACCGCAAAGCCAATTTCTTTGGGGCTTATAAAGGGCAGTGGTGGAGTTTACCACAACAGGATTTAACAAAAGCAACCGAAATTTGGCTAACAGAAGGGATTTTTGATGCGATTAGTCTTGCTCAAAATGGGTTATATGCGGTTTCTCTGATGAGTTGTCATAATTACCCAGAACATGCCTTAGCCCAGCTTAAAATTGCGCTGGGTGAAAATAAAAAACCGGTATTAATCTGGGCACTTGATAATGGAAAGGCGGGTGAAAAGGCAATAAAAAAATTTGTCTCACGTAGTCGCGACGAAGGATGGTTAGCAACGGCGGCACGACCAGGGGATGTGGATGACCAGCATGATTGGAATGATTTGCATATTAAAGGGCGATTGACAAAAGACAATATCGCGCGTTATCGCTATTACGGTAAGTTATTATTAACGCATACGGCTTTTGATCGTGCCAGATTGATGTTTCAGTGGACGGAGCGAACAGAGTTTGATTTCCGGCATGACAATCGTCTGTACTGGTTTAAGCTCGATATTGACAAAATGATGAAAGCCGTTGAACGTATAAAGGAAGCTGAACCAACATTGCATGACGATGAGAGTCGGGAAAAAGCCGTTAAAGAATCAGGCATTGTTATTGAAATTGCTAATTGTTATCCAACACCGCTTTATTTTCAAAAGTCGGTTGAAACCGATGAATCCTGGTATTACATCGACGTAGCGTTTCCACACCAGCAGCACAACGTAAAAGCGACATTTACCGCAACACAATTAACTAGCAGCAGTGAATTCAAAAAACGCTTATTGCATATTGCTAAAGGGGCTATGTACACCGGCAGTACACAACAGCTTGATAAAATCCTAAAACGCACTTTACCAACAATTAAAGAGGTCAAGACTCAAAACTATGTCGGTTATAACAAACGCTATGATGCCTATATTTTTAATCAGGTTGCGATCCAAAACGGTAAAGTGTACTCCCTTAATCAAGAAGATTATTTTTCACTAGAAAAATTAGATATCAAAACTCTAGCTTCACAACCTGCTTTACAGTTTAATCTTAATTTCAATGAATTTACCACAGATTGGATTGATGATTTGTGGCTGGCATTTGGTGTCAAAGGTTATACAGTGCTAGCCTTCTGGCTGGGTGCCTTATTTGCTGAACAAATCCGTGACCACTTACAGACCTATCCCTTCTTGGAAATTTTCGGGGAACCGGGTAGTGGAAAAAGTACTTTACTGGAATTTATGTGGCGCCTTTTTGGCCGTGAAAATTATGAAGGGTTTGATCCCTCGAAATCAACCGCAGCCGGACGCGCTCGTAGCTTTGCACAAGTCAGCAATCTTCCCGTTTGTTTGATTGAAAGTGATCGTAACCAAAATAATGCTAAATTACGTGCCTTTGACTGGAATGAATTAAAAAATATCTATGATAGTGGACTATTGCGTAGCGTAGGGCGAAAAGGCGGAAGTAACGATACCGAAGAACTGATATTTAGAGGCGCTATCGTTATTGGTCAAAATGCACCTATTATGACTGAGGATACGGCCATTCCAGAACGGTTGATCCATTTATCAACGGATAAGCGTCACCATTCTCAAGTGACTAAAGAAGCAGCAACAAGACTTGAGCGCTATCCAATTAATACGGTATCCGGTTTTGTACCTAAAGTGTTAATGCAAGGCGATAAAATATTCCAGACAGCTTGTGAACGTTACGAAGAGATTGAGAAAATTTTGTATGCGGATCCCGCAATTCATCACACTCGCATTGCCCGTAACCACGCCCAGATGATTGCTTTTTTAGAAATGTTGCCACAGGTGATTTCTGTTTCATCGCAGCGCATTGAAGAAACGAGGGCTTTTATTGTTAATTTAGCCAAAGAGCGTGTCAAAGCGGTACACGATGATCCGGATGATATTAACGAATTTTGGGCGATGTTTGATTATTTGGATACTGAAGATATTTACGGGGTAAACCATAGCGCAAAAGAGAATGAATTTGCCATCAATTTTAACCAGCTCATCCAGATTGCCAGTGAAAAACGTCAGCCTTTTGGTGATATCGTTAACATTAAACGGCGGTTAAAGTTAGGGAAAAAACGGCACTTTATTCGAACTAAAAGTATACGCAGTCGTGTTAATGCTGCCTACAATGCCGCTTTACCCAAGGCGAGCACACTAAAAAAACCGGACGTGTTAGAATGCTGGATATTTGAAAAAAAATAATTCAATCTCGGTTTGCTATGTTATGCCTTAACAAACGTTAAGGTTTTTTTGTTTTTATCACATCATCTTGAGTGCCATCACCCAAACTAAAAATAGACACAAAGGCAGAGATAGAACACAAGTTATCTCGGATACATAAATAACCTGAGTTCGGGATAAGAAATATAAAATTTTTTATTGTATATTCAATTACTTAAATTAAAATTATTACATAAAACAGTGCTGAATTTTGGCTTTTTTCATGATTTTAGCAAAGAAAATAGCTTATTTTTTAACCTACAACCAACTAAAAATATTTCCTTTTTTTATCATTTTATTGATTTTAAAAGGTTTTTATTGATAAATGAGCTATTTTTGTTTTCTCATAACTACCGCTTATCCCGAACTCAGGTTAAATAATACATAAATATAATAATAAACTAATATTTATGGTTATTATTTGATCAATATAAATATCTTCCACAATTTTTGGGTATACCTCGGAAAACCCTTACATTCCTTATAAATTAAAAATTATGATATTAGTTTATGATTTTAAAGGAAAATAATTAAAGTGGAAAGTCTTACAAAACCCTTACAAAATCCTTACATGTAAGACTTACAACTCCTTACAACTTTAAAAGCTATCTTATTGATTTTATTATATGTAAGGATGATGTAAGATTTTGTAAGGGTTTTTTCCTTACATAAGAATCCATTATTTTCAAGGGCTTATAGGCTGTTTTTTGCTGTGTAAGGCATGTAAGGATTTTCCGAAACATACCCCCATCCCTAAAGAATTTTCTTTTTTTAAACTCACAAAAATTTAACAATAGGACAAGGATAGTATTTTTTATCTCAGTAAAATTTTATTGATGAGAAAATAGTCATTAATTCATTGATTTTATGTATATTTTATTATTAATCGCTCAGAATAGGGTGTTTTCGGGGTGCTCCAGTTAAAGGAAAATGTAAACTATGAACGATTTATTCAATATCGTTGTGACTTTGGAGCGCATCAATACACTATCTAAACTGGCAACAGACCCAAAAATAGACAATCAACATGAGCGAGAAATTATTCTCGATATGATTATGGAATTATCTGAGGAGGTTAAACAATCGTTAATAACGCTTTCTGAAAAAAGCTAAATCAACTGTTAGTAGTTATTAAGTTCGAATAATATTGTAAGGAGTACCTCGGAAAAATTTATTTTCCAGATTGAAAGGAAATATTGACGAGGTGTTTAACAGGGTTAAAATTTCAAGCGGCTCTCGTTTTAATAATTTAACGGCTGGAGTAACGCACAGTTTGTTTTGGCACTGGGGCTTAAAGTATGGCTAAAGATTAAATTCAGAACAAAGGTATGACCGCATTCCACATCAGTACAGGCACAATACAGGTCGGAAATTTCATGATGTTTTCTATTTGATTTACGAATGATCGCTTTTTGGCTACAAATTGGACAGAATATGGTTAATACTCGCACGTGCAAGCCCTCCGATTGATGTAACGCTTTAATTTTACACCATTTTTAACTATTCATCATTTTTATTGTCAGATTTTTGATTAAAAATCAGCTTTAGCCCTTCATTTTTGCCGATTTCAGGATTAATCGCATGCATAAACAGGTTTTGAACCGGGATGACTTCATCTTTTCGGTAGGCTTCACGCGCTTTGATGGGGTCACCCAGTCCCCCCACATTACCGGGGATAATGCCCGCTAAACCTGCGGGGAAACGATGGGCGGTTAACACATCCTGGGCACTAATGCTTTTCACGTTACTAAATTCATCCTGCGCCGAAATATCCCCTACGGGAATAAACTTGATGCCATCGGGGTCACCGTTAGGCACGCTGACAAACATGGTTGAAAAATTTCCAATTCCTTTGCTGTGTTCGAGGTTGCTAATGATTTCCGCTTCCACTTCATCCGTCATGTTCGGGTCATTACAGTAAATCATCCCGCCCGTGTGGGCGCCGTTATGGTAATAGCGCCGGCGAAATATAGTCGCTTCGCTATTGAGTAACGCTGCATGGATCCCCCCGATATAATCCGGAATACCGTAAACCTGCTGTTGTGGGTCGTATTGTTTGAGATAAATAATGTCTTCAGGGGAATAAACCAGAGGCTCACCGTCCTGTAAAATCACAAAATCGCCGTCTTTTCGGCGCCGCAAGTAAAGCGAGGGCAAGACTTCTAGCGCTAAAACATCCCCCCAACCGTTACGCACTTTTAATAGCGCCACATCCCCAAACAGGAAATAGCTAAATACCGCCGCTTTAAGCTGTTCATGGGTTAAACCGCCCCCCATATAATCACTGACTACCATATTATGGCGGGCATAGAGTACGCCGCCATGCTGACCATTCAAATTCACCAGTTCGGCAAGGGCTTGTCGGTCAATGGGCAACGTCCAGTGATCGAACGCATTGTCATACCCAACATTTTGATAATCGGTATGCGTGGTTAAAATGGGTTCTGGCTTACCCAACGTGATACTAAACCCTTTTTTGGCTGCTTTTGCTGTTTGCAGCCTGTTTTTGCGTGAATTCCATTGCTTTTTCATTATGACGCCTTGGCAAAGTGATAGGTTGATTTGCGTTTTTTATCGGTATTCAAGGGCTCTTTAATCACCGCATGGGAGGTTGCCCAAAAAACGTCTGCATGACCGGTTTCCTGGGTTCTATCCGCCACAAACGTCATGGCGCTGCCTTTACCCGTTGTGGTGTGTCGAATACATAAAAAAGAGGCGGGTATTTCTTTTTGTTCCACATCCCACTCAATCCGTTCTTCATCAACGATATCGATCATTTTCATCACTAACTGGGTTTTCATTGATAAGCTGTAAAGGATAGGTTGTGTGATGCGAGGAGCAAAATCCTGCACCATTTCATAGACGGATTGACCAATCCCGGTGGTATCAATACCAATATGGGTGAAACGATATTTTTTCGTTAAATCTTCAATCAGTTTGGCTTGATGACGCCAGCTAAACCCCTGCCAATAAAAAGTGGCTAATATTCGAAACACTTCAGGTGCCATCATGGGTGGTGCAACAATGACAAAGGTGGAGGTATCACCAGAGCGCGCAGGATCATAACCGCCCCAGACTTCACGCTCGCCAAAGGGTCTTGGGGCTTTCGGGTTATGGTCTTCCCATAAGTTCACATCAACCCCACATTTTTGCAGTGTGTCATATTTAAAAACAGAAGCGCCATGCTCAATAAAAATACACATATATAGCATCTTAAAGGTGTCAGGGTTATATCGTTGCCGTAGCTTATCGATTGACGCCAGATTAAAGCCGCCTTTTATCGCATCTTCAAGCGTAATAACATAACGCCATTGACCATCTGGACACACGCGCCCCCCGTCGCGCATGTCATCAACGGAAGGAAACGTTATATTTTTACGCTTTGGATCCTGACCGCGCCATTCGTCACCTGTCCAGAATGGATAACCCCCATGTGTTTTTGAACTGGGGGTTGATAAATAGGTTGTGCGCCATTTGTCATGGGTTGCCATGGCGGAGGCGACATCATTCAACCGTTTGAAATCCGGTACCCAGAGGTATTCATCACAATACAAATGACCACTATAGGATTGTGCGGTGTTTTTGTTTGTGGAGAGAAACCGTAATTCAGCGCCATTGCTTAACCGGATCGGATTACCGGTTAGGGTTACCCCAAAAAACTTTTCGGCAATATTCACGATATAAGCGCGAAAAACTTCCGCCTGTGGGCGTGATGCGGATAAAAATATTTGTGGATCGGCTGTCAAACAGGCATTTTCAAACGCTTCATAAGCAAAATACCAGGTTGCGCCAATTTGGCGACTTTTTAAAATATTACGAACCGCCTGGGTCATGTTGATGCGCAGGTGTTTTTGATACGCAAATAGCCTTTCATCCGCAAATTGCTGGAAGTCTTCAGCAGTAATGCGGGAAATGTCATTTTTACGATAACGCTTTTTCTTTTTTGGTTTTTCTTCATCTTCAACCATCTCATCGCCATAACCTTGCCTGTCATTTGACTGGGGTTTGAGCGCCACCATTTTTTCAGTATGTTTGTTGGCTTGTGCCATCAACTTAACATGATGTGCAATGAGGCGATCGAGTTCGTCCTGTTCGAGTTCAGTTTTCTTATCACGACCGGTTAAAAGTACAATTCGACGATTGATTGCCTCAATAACGGTTTCATGGCTGAGCATCTCGGCCCAGTGCCATTTTTGCGCCCAATAATAAACGATCCGCCGATTGGGTAGCGCTAATTCCGCGGCGATTTCCGCCGGCGTGTAGTGTCGCAAATAAAGGGATTTGGCGACTTCAATTTTTGCATCGTGATATTTAGCCATAGCAGGCATTGTGCCTCGATGCGTTGCTGCTGGCATTAAGTCGCTTTCGGCAACGCCGTGATAGCCGAATTGAACTTCTCGCCAGTGAAAAAAATGTGGGCAATACTGAGTAGACCGAAACGAACGGAAGCAAATTAACCCAAGGATGGGAACAACATATCAATGTCGCAATTAAGAACTACATGGCTATGTATCGCGACAGAGGGTGACACCATTGATGGTCGGGTTATTGAAAGACAAGACCTGTTAGATGTCGCCGAATTATATGATCACCAATTATATGCGGCGATGATTTGGCCTGAACATAACCACGATGCGGAGCCCATGGGCGAAGTCCTTGAAGTCATGCTGGAAGAAAATGCGCGTGGTGAATTACAGCTACTCGCAATACTGCGGCCCTTTGTCAATTTATTAATGGCCAATGCAGCGGATAACTATTTATTCACTTCGATTGAATTAACCCCTGATGGCAATTTTAGAGGGACAGGTAAGTCTTATCTGCAAGGACTGGGCGTAACGAATGAGCCGGCCAGTGTCGGCACTACCCGGCTCCATTTCAGCCGGAAAAAACCAAAGGACAAGGACATGTCAACAAAGTCTAAAAAATCAAACTGGCGTAAGCTTTTTAATATTGCCGAGCCCGAATCCCCTATCGAAAAAGAAGTCGACGGTGACAAATTGCAGCAGCTAGCTCAGGCACTCGCCGAGGCTGAAGAGGAAATTCAGCGTTTAAAATCGCAGCTGGCATCAACACAGCAAGATGTTGAAGACGTACAAGAAGAGGTCGACACGGTAAAAGAAGTGGTTGACACCGAAGAGTTTGCCCGTTTACGCGATAACCTACCGCAAATCGTTAAAAACTTTGGAAAGTTGGACGAAAAAATTACGCGTTTACCTAAACTCAATCCGGCGAACAATACAAAAGAAAAGGGTTTTAAATTTCTTTAATCGGCTCGTCATCTAGGAGAGGGATTTCCATGTTTTTAAACCAAAGAGCCGAGGAATGGCTCAATCATTACGAAAGTGGTTTGGCGAAAGCGTATAACGTCACTAACCCATCGCGTTATTTTAAATTATCGGATCCAAAAGAAACGGCTTTGCGTTCAGCATTGCTTGAATCGGTTGAATTATTGAGCATGATCACCTGTGCTGACGTTGACCAGTTGCAGGGGCAAGTGGTTGCGGTCGGTAATCCCGGTTTATTCACCGGTCGCAATAAAGACGGTCGTTTTATTCGTAAAACATTGGTGGACGGCAACGAGTACAAACTGGCTGAAACAGACTCCGGCGCCGCATTACCCTGGAGCCTGTTATCCGTATGGGCGAATGCGGGGACGGAAAATGAGTTTTTCCAGCGTATGCAAGCCTTTACCAATGAATCATTTGCGCTTGATATGCTGCGCATTGGTTTTAATGGTAAAAAAGTTGCCGATACCACTAAACCCGAAGAGAATCCAAACGGTGAAGACGTCAATATCGGTTGGCATCAAATCGCTAAAGATTGGAATCGCGGTAAGCAGGTTATCACTAAACCGGTCATATTAGATGATAAAGGGGATTTCCGATCGTTAGACGCCATGGCATCCGATTTGATTAATACTTCTATTCCTCAGCAGTTCCGTACGGATCCGCGCTTGGTCGTGCTGGTTGGGGCGGATTTGGTTGCCGCCGAACAATATCGCTTATATCAGGCCGCTGACCGACCGACAGAGAAAATCGCCGCGCAAATGCTGGCGGATACCATCGCTGGCCGTAAAGCCCTTGTGCCCCCTTTTATGCCGGGAAAAAGGATGGTGGTAACCATGCTGTCAAATCTGCATATCTACACCCAACGCAATACGCGCCAGCGTAAAGCCGAATTTGTCGAAGACCGTAAGCAGTATGAGAATAAATATCTGCGCAATGAAGGCTACGCGCTGGAATTTCCTGAGTTATATGCTGCTTATGATGAAGGCGCGGTTACCATCGGTAAAATTACCGAGCCCGCCGAAAAAGTCGGGGGATAAGCCATGCTATCCCCTGCTCAGCGCCATCGTGCCGAAGTTGAACTGCGCCAAAAGCTAGAACGGCAACAAGCTGTCTCTATCGCTGATGGTGCCAGTATGCACTTACAAGCGCGAGCGATTGAGCGGGATGTCAAACGATTACGAGCCCAACCGACAACCGCCGACAGAGTGGAAATGAAAAGGCGAGAATTACTGCCCACTTACCTTCCCACCGCTGAACGTTATTTGTCAGAGGGGGAAGTCTATCGAAACCCCATTTTTGCTTATTGCGTCATTTGGCTCTTTGATGTGGGGGATTTCGATAAAGGATTGGATTGGGCAGAGATTGCCATTGAGCAAGGACAGCTCACCCCCGATAACTTCCGTAGTCATTTCGCCGCGTTTGTGGCGGATACGATATTAGCCTGGGCGTATACGGAACAGGAAGCGGGAAACGGCATCGAGCCTTATTTTTCACGCACCTTTAAAAATGTCACTGAAAAATGGCGGGTACACGAAAAAATCCGAGCAAAATACTACAAATTTGCCGCATTGAACTTGCTAAGTCATGATCGCAATGTGGAAGCCAAAGCCAGTGCGATGGATTGTGTTGAAACGCTTGAAAAAGCCGCCGACTATCTGGCGCGCGCCAGAGCGCTTAATCCTAAAGTGGGGGTTGATACGCAGCTAAAACGCATCGCCATGCGCCTTCGTGCGCTAAAAACAGCATAAAAAGACTACCGCCAGCCAAACGGGCGCGGTGGAGGCAATGCCATTGATTGCAATTGGCCAGGGAAGCCGGACAGCCCGTTTTTTTTACAAGGAGCGTTATGTTTAACGGCAACGAGTTAAATTACCAGCATAATCCGATTATTAATGAGGGTTTTTGGCCGGATTTGAATTTGGAAGACTTTCAAAAACAACGGCAGGTACCGGTGGATTTAGACAACGATTTGCTTACGGATGCGCTATTAGCCAGTGTTGCCGAAATTAATTTGTCGCTCGCTTCACTGAAACGCCAGTTATTGGCGAAAGGCTATAAAACGTCATATGAAGTGACAGGTGCGAGCGCCAACGGTCAAAATGCGCTCAGCGCACAGTATAAAAAAGCCGTCTATGCCCGAGCCAAAGCGGATTTAATCGGCGAATACACCGCAATGGTCAGCCGTGCGCCTCATCCACAACAGGAAAGCCCCGAAGTTCGACGTCGATTACTCGCTGAGGCGGCTGTGGTGATCCGCAACATGAAAGGTTTAAAACGTGTCACGGTGGCAATGCTATGAGCAAATTACAATGCCTGACCCAATTTTTAAAAGCAAATTTGCCCGAGCGGGTTTGGAAAACCGAATTTACCAGCGAAATGGACGAAATACAGTTTATTCCGGCGCAAAAAGAGGTCGGCTTAGATCAGTATCAAATGCTGATACAGAAATTTGAAGCCGTAATTGCCTGGGGGCGTTTCCCTTACCGTGAGCTTGACCCACGTTATATCCCTTTATTGATTAATGCCTGGTTAGCTGAACAGGATAATGTGTTAGGGGAGAGTAATCTTGAGCAGGAGCCGCCCTCAATGACGGTTGATGTGGATGGAGAAACCGCCGTTGTCGTTGTGACACTTTCACTGGCTGAGCCCATCGTCATGAAAGAAGATACCTTGGGCATTATCCCTTTTGAGGGTAAAAAATGGTCGATTGTTGATCCGCAGATAGGATTTGCTGAACACGCTGACATTTATCGTGATGTGAAAGATGATAATTAATGGGCAACTGAATAAAAAACAGTTTAAAGACATGCAGCAAGCCTTAAACGGTTTGGCATTACCGCCTAAAAAACGCCAACGTTTTTTATGGCGAATGGCAAAATATGGGGTGATTGCGGCCGCAAAGCGCAACGTTAGAAACCAGCAACGCCCGAATGGCACCGCCTGGCCAGCACGCCAAAGTCAGTATAAAAAAAAGATGCTGCGAAACCTGCCAAAACTGTTGCATATCAAAGAAATGCCACAGATTGATGCGGTGAGAATTTATTTACAAGGCGGTCAATACCGTAACGGAACAAAACCCGTTCCCGCCGGTGTGGTCGGATTTGCGCAACAGCATGGGATGCACGTCACGGTTCGGCGACAACAGCTAGACAGTCAACAACGCCGTGATCCGAGCCGTTTAGCAACCCATAAACAGGCCAAAAAATTACGGGAATTTGGCTATCAGGTCAAACGCGGCAAACGGTGGCGGAAACCGACAGTAAAACAGATAACGGAAACCCTGTCTTTTTATCAGGCTGGCTTACTTATTAAAAAGTTAAGCGGTAAAACGGCAAAAAAGAGTTGGACTATCGATGTTCCTGCCCGTGCTTTTTTAGGGATGAGTGATCGTGATTTTAAAAAGGCACTCGCCAGGCAGTTACAAGGGATTGGATTTGGCGCGGATGTCAACGCACAGGATATTAAATAAAAGGATTTAACCATGTGGCCACACGTTCAAGTTAATCAGGTTGACCAGCGTCAAGGCGAAAGCAAAGAAATTGAGCGCGTCTTGCTGTTCGTGGGTAAAGGGAAAAACGCGATGGGTGAAACGCGACCTATCAATACCCAAACGGATTTAGACGCCTTATTGGGAGCAGAAGCGAACCCGTTAAAATCGAATATCAAAGCCGCCATGGCGAATGCTGGCCAGAACTGGTTTGCTTACGTTCATGTCTTACCCGAAAATGCAGCGGATACCGCTTTTGTTGATGCGGTTTTAACCGCACAATCCGTTGCCAGTGTTGAGGGTTATGTCTATATCGGTGAAACCAGCAAGGCGACTATCAAAGCGGCACAAACCCTCCGCGCCACTTTACTTGCCAAGTTTGGCCGTTGGACGTGGGGCATGCTTTCGGTTGTGGGACTGCAAGAGGCGGAAACCTGGCAAAAGGCCTTAACCCGCTTAAGTGTTTTGCAAAAAGGCGAAACCGAAGCGTCAATTCAATTGGTCCCGGTGTTATGGGGTAACGAAGCCGGCGTATTAGCGGGGCGTTTATGTCATCAATCCGTCACCATTGCCGATAGTCCTGCCCGTGTGCAAACAGGGGCATTGATTGACCTTGGTCGCAGTGATTTCCCTAAGGACAGTGAAGGCGTGAACATTGATTTGGCCACGCTTCAGGCACTGGAAAAAATGCGTTTTAGTGTTCCCATGTGGTATCCCGACTATGACGGACTTTATTGGTCGGAGGGGCGAACGCTCAGTGTTGAAGGCGGTGATTTTCAAGCTATCGAAAATCTGCGTATTGTCGATAAGGTGGCGCGGCGGGTGCGATTACAGGCTATCGCAAAAATCGGTGATAGGAGCCTAAATAGCACACCAAACAGTATCGAAAGTCATAAATCTTATTTTTCACGCACGATGCGCGAAATGGCACGTAGCACTGAAATTAACGGCGTGACATTCCCCGGTGAATGTCAACCACCGCAAGAAGGGGATGTTGCGATTGTTTGGAAAACAAAAAACACGGTGGACATTTATATCACCGTACGCACCTATGCGTGCCCGAAAGGCATTACGGTCAGTATTTTACTGGATGCCAAGCTGGAGGCTAACCAATGAGTCAACGTTTATCCGGTCAAAGTTTTGACGTCAATATTGACGGCGATTTAATTCACGTCGAAAAAGTGAACTTATCGATTACCGATAACACCGCCGCCGCGCAAACACGCGGCATGCCTGACGGTTTTGTTTCCGGTGATGTGAGCGCCGAAGGGGAATTGGAAATTACCGCCAAGTACTTTACCATCATGACCGCGAAAGCGCGCGCGGCAGGATCATGGCGAGGGATCAAACCGCAGGATTTTCTTTGGTATGCCAAGGCGGGTAATGAAGAAATGAAAGTGGAGGCGTTTGGCTGCAAATTGATTGTCAGCGATATTTTAGATATTGACCCCAAAGGCGGTACCGTCACGACCCACAAAATCAAGTTTTTGGTCACCAGCCCGGATTTTGTGCGGATTAATGGCATCCCCTATTTAGAATCAGCATTAACAAAAACCCTGATTGGATAAGGCATATTGTTCATGGAAGAGCAAGAAAAGACATTTATCACCCTGGTTCTTATCGGCGCGTTAATTGGTATCGGACAAATGTTAACAAACGCCGAGCCGGTCACGATTAAGTTATTTATGGGTCGGGTGATTTTAGGCTCGGCAACCTCGGTGGCGGCAGGCGCCATGTTAATCTGGATCCCTGACCTTTCACCCCTGGCGCTGACCGGATTGGCTTCGGCTCTCGGCATCGCTGGCTATCAAACGATTGAATTATCGCTTAAAAAACGCACCAGCAGATGGTTAAAAGGGAAGTTTAAGCCATGAAAGGGATAAGAGGCATTCGAAACAATAACCCCGGCAATATTGATTACCACCCAAAGAATCAATGGCTAGGCCAATTGCCTTTTGATAGTCGCATCGAACCGCGTTTTTGCCGTTTCATTCTGCCTGAATATGGTGTGAGAGCGTTAATGAAGTTACTGCAAAATTATCATCTTTCTGGGTTTAATACGATCGAAAAAATAATCCATCGTTGGGCACCTTCCGTCGAGAATGAAACCGCGATTTATATTCATCGGGTCGCTGACGCGCTAAAGGTAAAACCCACCGAGACGATCGATCCCTTTGATAAAAACACGGTCATCGAACTGGCTAAAGCGATCATTTTTCATGAAAACGGGCAACAGCCCTACGAACAAACGCTATTTGAAAAGGCGTTTGCAACGCTATGACAAAACCCCTCGCGCTGATTATCACATTATTAGCCTGTGCCTTCTGGGCGGGTTGGAAAGTCAACGGGTTTTATCACGATAGCCTGGCGCTCACCGCCAAGAAAACCGCGGATAAAACCCGGGTTGAGTTAGAAACGATATCGCGCCAAGCCGCGGCAAAGTTAGAAGAAAAATTGGAGGGGATCACCCATGCTGCCCCCAGAGAAATACGCACTGAAATTATTAAGCCTGTCTTTACTCACGGTTGTGTTAGTGATGATTTTGTCAGGATGTATAACGAAACCGCCCGCAATATCGAACGCGAGCTATCAGGAAAATCTGCTAAAAAAATGCGCATCGGTGTTGCCACCCCTGACAGGAAAAACCGGTCGTGATTTATCCATCACATTAACCGATTTAGCCATGATGTACGGCCAATGTGCCGCCCGACATAACCAATTATCGGACGAAATTAATCAAAGAAGGGATTTATCGCATGAGCAAAAAAATAATTACGTTAACTATCAATGAAAAAGACATCCGCTTTGAGCCCAATATCACGGCTTACAATAGCATGATCAATGATATGTCGATGGATAACAAAATCGCCCCTATCACCACCTATCTAAAACGGATAGTTTGTGCAGAGAGCAAAGAATATCTTGATGAATTACTCACGCTACCGGGTACCGCCGCGCAAATTGTTGATAATGTCAATAAAGCGTATGCGCCCAGGCTGGAAATTAGCATAAAAAACTGACTCACCGTGTTCGTGCGATTGAAAAGAATCCGCTGCAACAGTTCCGCATACTGCGGCAGCGGTATTTGCCACATGAAGCGGACACGGAGGAAAATCTCGCGGCGGCAATCTGGTTAGACAATCGCTATTCAGAAAACATGCGGATTGCCATTGCAAATGGCATTGCACTTGCCTTTAAAGGTGGCTCATGAGCGAACTTGATTTTACCCTCAGCCTTATTGACAACATCACTAAACCCATTCGGAAGCTGCAATCTGTCGTCGCTAACTTTGCTCATGATAGTCAAGTCGCTTTTGGAAAAATGGCGATTGGCGGTGCGGGACTGGTGGGGGCTTTTTGGTCGGTAAAAAGCATTCTTGACCCCGCTATCGAAATGAATCAGGCCATGATGTCTGCGAGTTTACAAGGTATCGATAGCGGCGTGATGGATAAAATCGCCAAAGATGCCCTTAAATTTGCGGCGCAATACGGTAAATCATCTATCGATTTTGTGAATTCCACCACCGCAATCAGCAAAGCCATTAATCATGTGAACCAACAGGATTTACCGCAATTAACCCGTATTACCAACACCACCGCCGCGGCACTGAAAAGCACGCCAGAGGAAGCCACCCAGTATATGGGGCAAATGTTTAACCAGTTCGAATCCTATGCCAATCAGGTGGGTCAGGTGCAGTTTGCAGAATTACTGGCGGGTAAAGCCGTGACGATGTCAAAAACCTTCGGTATCTCTATGGCCGAAATGGCCAGTCTGATGGAAGGCGCAAGAAATGCGGGGACACAATTCGGTGTGGGGATTGACGAACAATTAGCGGTATTGGGCGAATTACAACGAACATTAGGCGGTGAATCCGCGGGGGCTTATGAGTCATTTATGAAGACCGCGGCGGCGGGCGCTAAAAAGTTAGGGCTCTCTTTCGTCAATGCCACGGGCCAAATGCGCTCAATGCCTGAAATGTTGGATAAGCTTCAAGCCAAATATGGCAGCAGTATTGAAGGGAACGTAAAAGCCCAACAAGAAATTGAAGCCGCTTTCGGTGATGCTGCCGTGGTCGTCAAACAGCTTTATGGCAATGTCGATATATTGCGTAAAAATATCGGGTTTTTAGGTGCCAGTGATGGCCTAAAACGTACCGCTGAGCAAGCGGCGAAACAAACCCTCCCTTGGGAACGATTACGGGCAATCTGGAAATCTATCCGAATTGCCGTCGGCATGACCTTGTTACCGGTTATTAACCCATTCATTGATAAATTGGCCGAAGGGGGGCAAACCCTTGTGCGCTGGTTTACCTTGTTTCCTAATATCGCACGGTGGGTGGGTTATCTCACCCTGGGTACACTCGGGTTCGCTACCGCGGGGGCGGCAGCAAATATCGTGATGGGAATAGCGCGTCTTATGATGACGGGCTTAACAGTCACCATGAGCCTGTTTACCGGGGTATTAAAAATAGGGACGGCGTTTGTCTGGCTTTACCGAGGAGCGATTTTAGCATGGAATAGTGCGCTAAAACTGATCAGGGGAACACTGCTGGCAGTACGCATTGCGGCCATGGTCGCGGGGATTAGTTTTTCATTTATGAGCTGGCCAGTATTGTTAGTGGTTGGGGCAATTGCGTTGCTTGCCTACGGTATCACTAAATTGATTGAACATTGGGATGCCATTAAAGCCGCGGTCATGAATACCACCGCCTTTAACGTGGTCTCAATGGCTATTCGTGCTGTCGGCGAAGCCTTTGACCAAGCATTGGAATTCATCCTTGAAGGATGGAAAAAGTTAACCACCTGGTTTGATAATTTTTCTTTTATTGATTCATTCGCTGCCATGGCAAACGGGATCACCGATATTTTTACGGGCGTGTGGACATGGCTAAAAGCATCATTCATCGATGTTTACAACGGGATCGTTGACGTGCTTAATATCCTGCCCGGGGTCAACATTGAAACCAACGCGACCGGAACAGCGGTTGGCTCTTCTACCCCTGCTGATGCAGGAAGTTTATTAATGGGTAGCCAATTAAACGATGTCGAAAAAGGCGGCATTAGTCGGCAAATCAGCCATAACCGAACGCAAAGCGTTGATAACAGCAAGCGTTTTGATAACGTCAATATCCATGTGACAAACGGAATGTCACCAACGGATTTAGCGGAATGGACGCGGCTAGAAAATGGATGATTTACGCTATATTGATTTATTAATTACCGACCGAAATTTTACTTTGAATGCCGGTGATGAACCGGCGTTGTGTCATAACCGGGTGTCAATCACGCAAGATGTGGCACACCGCATCATTGAAAGTGGACTCGCGACACAATTAGTGGCCGAGCGAAGTCCGACAATCCGCGCTGATATTCATACTCAAATGGAAATTCTGGTCGAAAGTGACGAGCGGCTCATTCCGGGTAGCGTGGTGATTGACGAAGAAAGCCCAAAACGATTGTGGGTGACGGCCGATACGGTCGATTTTGGCCGTATCAATTTGAGCGTGAATGATGGACAGTAGAAACAGACCCACAATCGATTATGAGCAAGTATTACGGGAGAGCGGGATGCCGGTTTCTGAAGCGGAAATTAGCGACCAGTTCGCCACCCTTGTTCACGATGAAGGACTCATTACGAATACATCCACGATGTCGCCATTTTGGCGCTTGATTAATACCCTCGTCACACGCCCTGTTCGATGGCTCAATGAAGCATTAATTCATGTTACCTTGAAAAACATGTATCTGGCGACCGCATCCGGTCACTTGCTCGATATGTTTGCATGGGGTGTCAATTTAGCCAGAAAACCGGCTACCGAGGCTAAAGGGCTGATCCGTTTTTATCGTTCGGCAGAGGCAGGCGCTGTCACTGTGGCAGCGGGTACCCTCATTCAGACTGAACGCATTAACGGCACCATTTACCGGGTGAAAACAGTAGAAACAAAAACCATTGATACCGCCAGCGTGTTAGTGCCGGTTATCGCAGAAAGTGCGGGCGGGGCTTATAACCTTGCCCCTGGCTATTTCCGTATTTTGCCCGTCGCCATTACGGGCATTGATCGCGTTCAAAATGAAGACAATTGGCTATTAATACCGGGTGCCAATGCAGAGAATGACCAGGAATTACGTGATCGTTGCCGAAACCAATATAACCTGGTCGGTAATTATCACACCGATGCGGTTTATCGCGGCATGATTGCAAACGTTGTCGGCTTAAGTATTGAACGCATTTTCTTCTTGCATGATGCACCAAGAGGTGCAGGGACGGCCAATGCGTATTTGTTGTTAGACAGTGGGGTGACCAGTCTGCCGTTTATCGACAAAGTGAATGACTATATCAATGCGCAAGGTCATCACGGACACGGTGATGATATGCAGTGTTTCGCTATGCCAGAAACTCAGCACACATTGAAAATAACGCTGTTTGTGCAAAACCTAGAGAACTTCACCGCGGAAGCATTACAAAAGCTAAAGCACGACACCGGCAATTTAGTGCGGTGCGCATTTAGAGAAAACACCCAATACGCGGTTAAAAAGACCTGGCCCTATTCGCGTTTTTCGTTTTCAAACTTAGGTCGAGAGTTACACAAACACTTTAAGGTCATTGATTCTATTGAATTTAGCCTTACCGATATCGTGAGTACACTGAATGTACCACGCTTAACGTCACTGACGGTTGAGGTACGTAATGACCGAGTTTAACGAAAAACTCAAACGGCTAGAGCTGCCTTCGTGGATGAACAACGGTGAACCCGCCGCATTATTGCGCGCGACAAAGCGCTTTTGGCAATGGATTTACGATCGGATCACCTGGCCATTAACGCAATTAGATCCGGAAACCTGCACCGAGCCATTATTAAACTTGCTGGCTTATCAACGCGATATCCATCGATTTAACGGTGAACCGTTGAATTTATACCGAAAGCGGGTGAAGTATGCGTTTATTAATGCCAGGGATGCGGGAAGCGTGGCAGGGTTTATTGCTATATTTCAGCGCCTTGGCGTCGGTTATGTCGAAATAAACGAGCGTCAGCCCGATATTGATTGGGATGTGATTATCTTACGGGTCAGTGATGTGCAAATCGCCAATCATCCCGATTTGCTGTTAAACATCATTCGCCAATATGGGCGGACTTGTCGCCGCTATCGGTTTGAAGTGATGGCTGCGCATAAATTGAGGATGCCAGTCAGCTTTGTTGAAGCGGATTATGTGTGTTATCACGCGCCATTACCTCATCATTCAGCGTCAAGTCAAACCGTTGGCGCCTCATTAATGTAAAGGAACACCTTCATGGCCTCAGTCATTACGACGGCGTTTGAACATTGGAAAGCGGAAGAAGCGGCAAGTGGAAAACCGGTCTTGCTTGATGAATTTGTGTTTGCAAACATCCCAAACCTCGATCCCAATAACCCCATTGATCGAAACGAAACGTTACCGCCTATCCATCAGATTGTGCACCGTCAGGTCGTCAATAAAGCGGGTTTAGCGAGTGAAAATGCGGTCGCTTATAGCGTCACATTAGGGGCTGAGATCGGTGATTTTGATTTTAACTGGATTGGGTTACTGAATAAAACGTCTGGCACCGTCGCCATGATCACCCATGCGCCGCCACAGAAAAAATTAAAAACCCAAAACGGCCAGCAGGGCAATGTCTTGATCCGCTCGTTTTTGTTGGAATTCAAGGGCGCAGCCGAAGAAACCCAAATCAAAACACGGGCGGAGACATGGCAAATTGACTTTACCGCCCGTTTAGCGGGTATTGATGAAATGCAGCGTTTAATTAACATCGATAGCTACGGTGAAGCCGCTTTCTTTGATGAAGGCTTTGAAGTCATCCGAAACAGTGAACAATTTATCGTTAAAGAAGGTCTTGGCTATGTAGGTGGTTTACGGGGACAACTGGAAAAAAAATCGGTTTTAAATGAATTACGAAACACAAAAATTTATGCCGACTTTAGCTATCAAGGCAATATTGTCAGCCAGTGGCGTACCGTCATTAACATTACCGCTGCCCCCACCCTGAATAATTATGTGGATAATAGCGGCTTTGCCCATCATGTGTTTGCGATAGCCAGTATTGATGCCAACGGAAACGTGAAAGATTTACGGCCCAAAGGGGCACTGAGTCATCAATCGATGATAGCGTTTGAAACGCAATTCAAATTGGATTTAACCAAAAAGGTCGATAAGGTGAACATTTCAGGTGTCAAGGGCAATAATAATGACAAAGTGCCCAGCTTGAATTTATTCACAACAGAAGTGGACAAACTGCAATCTAAAGGCGACTACGCCACCAAAACAGAACTGCTACAAGGTCTTAATACCAAACTTAACAGTGCCGTTATTAAACAAGCGACGGGTCACTCAACAACCGATGTCATCAGCCAAAAAGTTTGTGACGAGCTCTTTGCCAAGAAAAATTCTTGGGAAAAATTCACCGCAGGTCAAATAGATATAAGGAGTAACGGTAATTATACCAGCTTGACCCTTATCAAAGGCGATGGTCAGAAACTTGGCTTTGAAACTGCCCCGGGCGATGCCTATTTCGTGTATAGAGATGCTAAAAACAACAATAAAGCTGTTGTCACTATTCCATCAAAGAAAGATGGAACTCTAGCATTAACTTCTGATGTTGAAGCAATCAACAATTATCCGGTCGGCGCGCCCATTCCCTGGCCACAAGCGACGCCCCCTAACGGTTATTTTGTCTGTGATGGCAATTACTTCGATAAAGCCAAGTATCCCCAATTAGCGTTAGCTTATCCTTCGGGGAAATTGCCCCTTTTGTACGGTGAATTTATTCGCGGGCTGGATTTAGGCAGAAAAGTTGACCCAGGCAGAACAGTATTAAGTAATCAAGGTGATGCTATTCGAAATATCACCGGACGCATTGGGTATGCCAGACACGGTGGGACAGAACCGCCAGTAGTTAATGGTGAAGGGGTATTTCGAAGAGACAGCAACCATAATGTGAACATTGCCAATGGACGCGGTGACGATTGGGGCAGCGTCATGTCTTTTAATGCTTCGCGGGTCGTTCCTACCGCAAACGAAAACCGACCGCGAAATGTCGCATTTTTATATATCGTAAGGGCTGCATAATGAAATACAGTGTAGACATAAAAACCACCGAAATTGGTGAAAACGGTTTTGCGAAAAACCGAGGCTGGATAAAAACGTTTATTTGCATGAAGGACGCACCCCATGAATATATCGGTGCGACAATGGAATTTTTGCATGATGGTCTCAGCGTGGGAGAATGTTCTTATACGGATGCGCCAGAAATACCGAATAGTGACGAAATCGCCATTATTCGGAGTCTTGATGGCAAACAGTGGCTATATGTTCCTGACCACCGAGGCAAAACGGTATTTGATACCACCACTCAATATGCCTATACCGTTGATTATCTCGGCGAAATAAAAACCGGCTTCACCTTGTTAGTGCCTAAGACGCAGTTTGATAAATGGGATGGCAAAAAATGGGTCACGGATAATCAGGCAGTGAAAGCCGC
Source organism: Arsenophonus nasoniae (assembly GCF_004768525.1). Classification (NCBI taxonomy): domain Bacteria; kingdom Pseudomonadati; phylum Pseudomonadota; class Gammaproteobacteria; order Enterobacterales; family Morganellaceae; genus Arsenophonus; species Arsenophonus nasoniae. The sequence continues at coordinate 515,186 of NZ_CP038613.1, read as the reverse complement.
CCAAATCAATACAGCGAATGAGAAAAAGTTACAATTGATTAATGAAGCGGAACAAATCATCAATCCATTAGAGCGAAAAGTCAGGCTGGGGATGGGTAATGATATCGATGCGTCAACATTGCGCGAGTGGGAAATTTATAGTGTTAAACTCAATGATATCGACACCTCAATCGCACCGGATATTGATTGGCCAGAGAAACCGCAATGACAGAGCATCGTTGTTATTGGCGTAAACAAATCCTGAAAATGTCGCCGACCCTGTCGGAATTAACCTGCTCGATGGTGTCCGCTCACCCGTTTGTGTATGGATTAGGGCAAAAAACGGCAACAGGCAGTTATTTAAGCCCGCCCAATGCGATTCTACACCTGGCTAAGAAATTAAGGGGGGCTGAGGAAATCAACGTTGTTGTGATGATGGTCTGCGCTAAAACCCAAACTGAATTTATGGGGCTGTTGCAGGCGTTTTCGACCGTTTTCCCTTTGCCCGTTTTTTCACAGGTTGAACGCATGGCCAAAACCGCCCAATCACTGCAAATTACTAAAATGCAGTTACCGGCTTTACCTTTTGGCGGTTTACCAAAACCGCAAACATTATCAACATCCAGTAGCCGCGCCACAATAAACGCGCAATTGATAGCGCAGTCTAAAAATAACGCAGGGAGCACAAGCGGTATTGATACCATAAAATCGGCGTTGACCCGATTTAAAATCAACCGCGAAAGTGTTTTAAACGCGATTGATGGCAAAATCACCGAGCTACTTGGCCAATCGATGGTAATCTGGCGTTTTATCGGCACAGGGACGGGGGATTATTTAGCAGAACAACTGCAAAAAGACATCCCTGAACCGGATGCCATTTTTACATTAGCAACGCTATTCGCAGGGAGTGAACTGGCACCATTAAAGGAAATGCTACATGACCTCATCACACGACCCGAAACCGACAACCATTACTCTGGCGCTTGATGGCGAAGCCATCCCGTTAAAGAACATCAAAGTTAATCCGTCGGTACAATTTCAGGATAAAGACCAATCCGGTCAAACATCCAGTACGGCAGTGGCCGAGCAAGGTATCAAACCGAAAGAGCTGCGCGTTACGGGCGTGATTAACTTTACTGACCCGAAAGTGCTCACAAGGCTATTTGCTTTAGCGGAAGCCAAAGAAGAGGGTAAACTTAAACGCTACAGGGTGGCTAACCATACCGCCAAAGCGATTAATTTTCGTATCGCCACCTTTACCGGAAATATTGACGCATCGGAAATCGACGGGCAAATGGCCTGGCAAATCACCTTTACATTAAGAGAGCATTTATCGGTTTCTGAGAAAAAAGACGCTATCGCGGCAGGAAAAGTACAGGCCAAAAAGCAAACAGGCAACCCCAAAGCCCCTACCACCCCGTCAAAAGAAGAAAAAGATGAACTGAACTGGTTTGAACGAACGGTGTTAAAACCCATTGATGATTGGGGGAATCCATGAAACCGATTAGTCGTTGCTATTTATCGCATGATGAAGTGCACCTTGTTGATGCCAAAATCATGCTGGAGTTATCCGCTTGCGGACGGGGTTTTTTGACGGTAGAAACTAACACCGATTACACCGGTAAATTAGTACGATTTGACACCGGTTACACCAATTCGCTCTATCGCTATTTCATGGGCTATGTCGAACGCACTCAACCCACCGATAACGGTTTTCAAAAACTGTTCGTCCGTGAATTGGTGGGGCTATTTGATAAAATGTGGCCGTGTTCATTTCAGCACCCCACATTAAAAACAATTATCGATTATTTACAGGAAAATAGCGGACTGACGTTCATTCTACCCGAGGCAAAATATAGTCATACGCCAATCCCCCACTTCACACATAATGGGACTGGCTTTCAGTTACTCACTCATCTTGGGGCAGTGTTTAGCATTGATGATTATGTCTGGTATCAAATGCCCGACGGTAAAGTCTTTGTCGGCAGTTGGGCGGACTCCATGTTTAAAAATGACAATCATGAAGTCCCAGCGCCATTTTCAAAAAAACAGTCCGCAGGAAATAGCGCGACATTTCCATTAATCCCTGCTTTACGGGCTGGAACCGTGGTAAACGGTAAACGTGTTAACAAAATTCAGCTTGAAAATGAAGATATTACCCTGTACTGGACGACAATCAATCCGCTGACAGGTAAAGCAGAAGACAAAAGCCCAATACACAACCAGATTGATAAAGCGTACCCTGAATTATCAGCGGGTCTACATTTACCCCAATTCGCCCGAATTGAGTCACCGAGTGAATCCGTCAGCGCAGGGGATATATCCGACCCGTTCAGACCTAAATATGCGGTTGATGTGCAACTGCTCGATAGTGATGGTAACGGATCCGCCGCACCAACATACAAAGCCGTACCGTTACCTTTGCCCATGGCAGGTAGTGAAAGTGGTCTGTTCCAGTTCCCCCCCGAAGGAACCATAGTCGAAATTGCGTTTGAAGGGGGTAGGCCGGATAAGCCCTTTATTCGTCAAACCCTCAGCCAACATAATACCCTGCCGGATATACAACCTGGGGAGCAATTACAGCAGCAACGCCAAGAAGTTTTTCAGCGCGTGACGGTCGATGGTAGCTGGCATCGTGAAACAGACCAAAGCATTAATGAATGCTCTATGTTACGCACCATCAACGCGGATAAAGAACAGCGGACATTAGTTTCAAGGGAAACGACGGTACAAGCGACGGATACCTTGACCGTATTCGGTATGAGAAAACTATTAGCGGGTGCAATCCAACATTTGTCTGAGGGTGATTACGCAATAGCAACATCAAAAAACTATGTCGCCAGCATTGAAAAAGATATGACGGTTAATGTTGGACAAAACTCAACAATAGAAATTGGTCAAAAGCTCATAGAGAAAGTCGGACAGATTAAGCAAAGTATTGCCGGTGCACAACAACACATTATCGCGCCTGTGGTTTGGATAGGTAGTCAACAAATCAACGTTGCCCAATTGATGTTAGAGACATTAGCAGTCGTTAAAGAGCTTGCCGAGCTAACAGCCGCACACACTCATAACAACACGGGCGCACCCCTTAACGCATCATCAATCAAAAGCGCTGGCAGTAAGTCAGACAATTTAAAAGAGAAGTACTCGCCCGTTATTAGTCAGTAACGTTATCGTTCAGCTTTTGCCCACCCAGTGTGGGCTTTTTTATACTATCACCGATCATGCAAAACTGATCCACTCTACCAATTTAAGCGACACCACCCTCATAAAATGCCATAAAGGGAATGATGCATATTACCATGCATGGAGATCACCGAATAACATCCATCGAGATCAGTTAATAACATCGATGGAGATCAATTTTACTCCAGCAATATGGGTCACATTTACTTTGGTACTGACACCCCACGAAATAAAAGTTACTACCACGTAAAATCCGCTACACCGCACCCGCCTGCACAATTTGGATCTAAAAATTATTTCAGTTTTTAAGTGGGACAAAACCTATCGCCTGAACCCACCACGCCTAGAGTCTTTGATAAAACTTCAAACTGAAATGTGTGAAAAGATTTTCAGTAAATTACAGTTTTTAGATTACGAGTTGGATCGCATTAGAAAATCAATGCACTGAAATATAAAGAAAATTTCTATTTTACGTGGGTTTGATTGGATCGCAGAATTAGCTGTATAATTTTACAAAACCAGTAGTCAAGCTGATTGAGATAAAATAAAAAACTGAAATGAATTACAAAAATATTTGGAAAAATTAGAGTGACATATTTTTAAAAAAATATAATTAACTGTGACATGTCACTAAATAATTAGCGGTCAGTAAAAAACTCAGGGGACAAAAAGGGGGCAATGGCATCTAGAAACAAAAAAGCCACTTGCTAAAAAATGGCTTAATGTATTGATTTAACAGGTAAAATTTGGTGGCCCCTGCTGGATTTGAACCAGCGACCAAGCGATTATGAGTCGCCTGCTCTAACCACTGAGCCAAGGGGCCTAAGTGGGATGCATTATACGAGCTGTTTTTGCGCCGGTCTAGTCTTTATAAATCATATGCTTGTTTTATAAACAAAATCAACCAATTTAATGGTTTTCCGTGAGTAATTTGTTAATTAATTATTTCAGTTTAAATCGAAGGATAATAACTGAACAATAATAATTTATTGATAAATTTATATTCAAAAGTTAACAGCAAGTTATGAATAAAATATAAACTAACATATTATAATATTAGGAAATCTACAAAAACCTACTTATGAAATTTAACTATGGATAATAGATTATTATAATTAATATTAGATAATATCAAGAAAACAAACATGAATAATATAAAATTTCCGCTTCTTACTTTGATAACAAATAACCATCTTAATAAAGAACATAACTTAATTTATTTAACTAAATTAATATAAATTATTTTTTAAAATCATCATGTTGAATTTAAAGAAAACATTAGAAAAATTATATAGTATAAATTCAATATATCTGGTTATATATCAATACTAATAACATATTCAGTAATATTAAATATATTTATTGTGTTAACACTGTTAATCAAAATACGCCAATCGCGTTTATTTTAAATTCGACACTATTAGGGAAATAGAAAATATGGCATATATAAATATGGATACCAATCGTTGTTCAATGTTTGCTAATTACGCAATAAATAGCAATAGCATAGAAGGAAAAGTATTAGCGACATCTCCAAAAGGATTACTTGAACATATCATAAACTTTTTTACTTTAGGCGGCGTAGAAAGAAAATTATCTAAGCAATATGATAATTTAATGCAAACAATGACCAACGCGCTGGAAAAAAAAATTGCTAATTCAAATTGCTATCATATTCCTGAAGAAATCAAATTCAATTTTAACGGTTGTATGGTAACCACTAAACCCTCAGAATATCATTCAGATAAGCTATCTGTTTGCGTTGAAGGACCAACAGGAGAACATTTTACTTCAGAAATCGATAAGCATGCATTTAAAACGACCGCTACCGTAATGTTATTAAATAACCGGATTGATCCAAATATATACATCAAGAAAGGAAGGATTTATTTATTAAATACCGATCTATCCGCCAGAATTTTAGACGGAATTAATTTAGCGGGTGCTTATTTGTCGAATGTAAATTTCAATGGAACAGACTTATCCGCAGCTAATTTGCAAAACACAGATATTATCAATACAACATTTGATCATGCAAAATTAATAGAAGCAAATTTAAACGGCGCAAAAATTGAAAAAACAACATTCAATTATGCAAAATTAGATTCAGTATCGTTAGAAAGAGCCTCGATAGCTGGCGCTAATTTTGATCACGCAACACTTAATTGCGCAAAGCTGACTGACACAAAAATTATTAACTTACAACTATCTGACGGCGAAATTAAAACGAATACATTCAATCATGCAACATTAAATTCAGCATTGTTAGAAAGAGTCACCCTATTTGGCGCTAATTTTGATCATGCAACGCTTACTAACGCTAATCTAATCGATGCAACAATTCAAAACACAACATTTAATTATGCAAAATTAGATTCAGCATTGTTAGTAAGAGCCACCATAGCGGGTGCTAATTTTGATCACGCAACACTTATTAAAGCAAATTTAACTGAAGCTAAATTAGCTAAATTAAAAATGCCCAACGAAGAAATTAAAGTGACGACATTAAAGTTTGCCCGTTTAGATTCTGCATTGTTAAATAAGGCGAATCTATCCTCTATTCAGATGCAAGGAGCAACACTTATTAAAGCCGATTTACGTCAAGCAAATATTTTCAAATCTGACTGTGACAGTGTCAATTTCAGTAACGCTTTATTAAGCAAAGCAAACATAAAAGGGTCTTTTTTTCAAAAATCAATATTTACTAAAGCTGATTTAAGTCACACAAAAATAATTACCTCTGATTTATCTGATGCAAAACTGCAAAATACAAAATTAAATAACGCTGATTTTTCCAGTTCCTATTTCATATTATCAGATTTGACGGATGCCGATTTAAGCGGAGCAAAATTATTTTCAACAAATATGCAAGGCGTAAAATTGACAAATGCAAACCTTCACCAGGCAAATCTGAAATATGCAAATTTAAAAAATGCAGATCTAAGTAAAACCATTCTAATTGAAGCAAAGCTTAATAATGCCGAGCTAGTAGGCGCAGTCCTGGAAAAAGCAAACCTATCAGAAGCAGTACTTGACAATGCCAATTTAAGTTTTGCTAATTTATATCAAGCTAGCTTAAAAAATGCTCAATTAGCAAATACATGTTTAACTGGTGCTATCTTACAAGAGACAAATATCACTGATGCTAATTTAACAGAAGCAGATTTGACAGCGGGTATGTATTTACAAGGAATAGTTATTCCTAAAGAAAAATTATCTGAAGCAAGGCTAGCAGCGGCTATTTCATTACAAAAAATAAATATTGACGAACTCAAGATCACTAAAGAGAACATCACAGCAAACTTATCCCAAAAAACAGATGCGATTGAAGTATATTTAGCCGCAGCTATCTTATTACACAAAAGAGATAACCTTGATTTAAAAAACATAACGCTTACTAATGCCAATCTGATAAGAGCAAAATCAGCAGCCACTACTTTATTACAAAAAACAAATCCTACCGATATAAATTCAGCAGTAAGCTTATTACAACAAACAAATATCACTAAAACCGATTTAGCAAAAGCGATCTCATTACAAAAAACAAATCTCATAGATGCAATTTTAATAAACTCCAACTTACAAAAGGCAGATATTACCGATGCGGATTTAACCAACGCTAACTGTCAAAAAGCCAAATTCATTAATGCAACTTTAATAAACGCTATCTTAAAAAATGCCGATCTAACTGATGCAGATTTAACCAAGGCTAACTGTCAAAAAGCCAAGTTCAGTAAAGCAAATTTAACAAGAACAGATTTTACTGAGTCGAACCTACAGGATGTAAAGTTCTCTAAACATCATATAAAAAGAGAATTTCTGCAAGAAATAAATGTAGCAGTAGACAAGCTTGAAGCAAAAACAAACAAATTAAAAAACAAAATGAATAAAGTATTCCATTTAAACTAGGTAAATCATATGGTTATAAAACTCAATATATTGGCAATTATTAAATAAAATTTTGCTAGCTTATTGATTGTCACTGACGGTTTGTATGCAAACAGCAAAACTTATTATTCCGCTAGTGCGATTGCTTAAAAACAAAAAGCCCACACAAGCTGGGCTAAATAATCAACAGAGAGGATTTTATTGATCATAGATAGACTTTGCTGTTGTTAATTGTTTATTTAACTAAAAATAAATATTCCTCAATATCCTTTATTTAAATGTTAAAAATATTCAGCATTAACATTTAATTAAAAAATTTATCTTTTTAATCAAAATAACACATTGAGTTTTACATATACTTAATAAATAATTAAATTTTATATAAATTATTTTGCTATTTTATCTTTTACAAAAATTAATTAAATGACTAAATAACTTGATATGACAAACAAAAATATTGCTCTTTCTGTAAACCAAAATAAACACCAACAAATAATTAACGTTAATTAACAAAAAATAATAATATCCATCAAGATTGAGACATTAATCGTTAAAATTTAATTTTTTTATTTTAATCTACTATTAAGATCACATTTTTATATCAATTAACTTACTTTCATTTTTTTATTTTGCCAACCTAGGCTTATATTTTTTCATTAAATAAATTAAAAAGCATTTTATTCGTGAACAATCTCATAAAAATACAAATTACCATTAGATAAATATATCTGTTTTTATCTAAAGTTATATGCAGATTGAAACGATTCATCTTGTGTAAAATAAAACCTAAAAATAGCTTTGTTTTTTATTGTATAAAAACTGCAATCTTTCACTCATTTATGTGAATAGGAGAAAACATGTTTGATGTGTCTAAAAAAGATATTCATTTAGCACAATTTGCCGACCATAAACAGCAGGCCATCGCACAAGTTGCTCAAGCATTAATCAATGCTGGGTACGTTACGCCAGATTACCTTACCGGTATGCAAAAAAGGGAAAATCAAGCTTCAACTTATTTAGGCAATGGCATTGCCATTCCTCATGGCACGGTAGAAACGCGCCATAATGTATTACAGACAGGCGTTCAAGTATTTCAGTTTCCCCAAGGTGTAGATTGGGATGATGGCCAAAAAGCTTATATTGTCATCGGCATTGCCGCTAAATCCGAGGAACATTTAAGCTTATTACGACAACTGACACATATTCTAAGCGATGAGAATATTGCCAAGGAAATGGCAACCACCAAATCAATAGATTCAATATATAATATATTGCTAGCTAAAGAGTCGCTTGATGACTTTATTTTCAAAGCTTCTATGATTACGTTAGATGTTGATACCAACCATATTATGACACTCCAGGCACTAAATATTAATCACTTACAGGATGCAAATGCCATTAATAATGATTTCATCGTCGATGTGATTACAAATCCACCGCTCTATTTAGGTCAAGGGATCTGGCTTAGTGATAGTAAGAAAGGTAACCTAAAAACAGCCATGGCAATTGCGCGTCCTAAACAGCCTTTATCTTATCAAGATCATCAACTTTGCCTACTTATCACACTATCATGCAAAGATAATCGGGCTAATAATACCTTAAATCACTTAGCTAATTTATTGATCGATAAAAAAACAGCAAAATTGCTTCAAGCACCCGATCCGGTACAGATGGTTACTTTACTAACGACTAGCACAAACGAAGAAAAAGGGACGTTATCAGCAGAATTTACTTTAAATAATAAACATGGTTTACATGCACGCCCAAGTTCACAATTAGTTAATACAATAAAAAAATTTAACAGCAAAGTCACTATTACTAATTTGGATGGCAACGGAATTCCTGCCAATGGCCATAATATAATGAGTGTCATTGGATTAGTTGCTCGTCAAAATGATCGTATCCAATTTAAGATCAGTGGCCCTGACGCACAAGCAACCTTACATGCCATTGAGCAAGTGATTAACGCTAATATGGATGAAAAAATTGCATGAAAGGTAAAGTTGCAACCATTACATTAAATCCGGCATATGATTTAGTCGGCATGTTAGACAGTATTGAAAAAGGTGCTGTCAACTTAGTTAAAACCCATGGATTGTATCCGGCAGGTAAAGGCATTAATGTTGCTAATACATTAAAAAATCTAAATGTTAATGTCACTGTCGGTGGTTTTTTAGGTAAAGAAAATCTAAACGGTTTTCTTCACGACTTCAAAGAGCGCGGGATCACAAATCGTTTTCATGCCATCGAAGGTAGAACTCGAATTAACGTCAAATTGACTGAAAAAAATAGGGTGGTTAGTGATTTTAATTTTTCCGGCTTTGAAGTAAATAAACAGGATTGGCAACATTTTGCCAGAGATTCCCTTAGCTGGTTAAGTCAATTTGATATGGTATGTGTTAGTGGTAGTTTACCCAAGGGTATCGATTTAGATGATTTTACTAACTGGATGAAACGGCTACGTAATCAATGTATGTGCGTCATATTTGATAGTAGCCGAGATGCATTGATTGCCGGTTTAAAAGCCAACCCTTGGTTGGTGAAACCAAATCGACATGAATTAGAAAGCTGGATTGGCCACCCTTTACCTACCTATCAAGAAATCGCCAAAGCGGCTCAGCAATTACGTTCTCAAGGCATTGCTCACGTTGTCATTTCCTTAGGCGAAGAAGGTGCCATGTGGGTCAACGCATCCGGTGTTTGGTTAGCAACTCCACCAAAATGTCAGGTTGTAAGTACTGTTGGTGCCGGAGATGCCATGGTCGGAGGTTTAATCTATGGCTTATTGATGCGGCAAACCAGTGAACATACATTGCGCTTAGCAACAGCAATCAGTGCCATAACAGTCAGCCAAGGTAATGTTAGGAGCATGGATCGGCAACAACTGACAAAAATGATGAACCAAGTTGCTCTGATCCCATATCAAATATAAGGAATCTCTTGATGAAAACAATTGCTATTATTCATTCACCCCAAATGCCACCAAGAACCTATCTTGCTAAGCAAATATTATGTCAACAGATACAGCATCAATCTTTAAAATTAACGGATAATATTGCGGCAGCTGAATTGATTATTGTTATTGGTGAAAATATAGCAGATGAACACCAATTGACCGGTAAAAAAGTTTTCTTTACCGATGAAACACAGATAATACCTGCGCCAGAAAAAACTCTCTCTATGGCCGAAAATAAAGCGATTATTGTGGACAACGCTAATTTTATTAAGCCGAAGATCGCCAAAAAACAGCGTGTTTTAGCCGTGACCGCTTGTCCTACTGGTGTGGCACATACTTTTATGGCAGCAGAAGCTTTAGAAATTGAAGCTAAAAAACGAAGCTGGCAAATCAAAGTAGAAACGCGTGGTTCGGTGGGAACAGGCAATGAAATTACCTTAGAAGAGATCAATGATGCCGATTTTATTATTGCTGCCACTGATATAGAAGTTGATTTAGCGAAATTTGCCGGTAAACGGATTTACCACACCTCAACAAGCGCCGCCTTAAAAAGAACCGCGCAAGAGATGGATAATGCATTAGCTAAAGCTGAATATTATCAACCTAACAAAATAAAAAATAGCTCAGACAACTTAACTAAGAAAACAACAACTCAGGGCCTCTATCGTCATCTACTTACTGGTGTTTCTTACATGTTACCGATGGTAGTAGCCGGCGGCCTTTGTATCGCCCTCTCTTTTATGTTTGGTTTAGATGCAGCCGAGCAACCAGGCACATTAGCTGCAGCATTAATGCAAATTGGTAAACACTCTGCTTTAGCGCTCATGGTACCCATTTTATCTGGTTATATAGCTTACTCAATTGCTGACAGAACCGGCTTAACACCTGGATTAGTTGGTGGCATGCTAGCGGTTAGCACCAATGCCGGTTTTCTTGGTGGTATTATTGCTGGTTTTATGGCTGGCTATGTCGCCAAATTGCTCAATCAATACTTTCCATTACCTAAAAGTATGGAGTCCCTAAAACCTATCTTAATAGTGCCATTATGCGCCACATTAATTACTGGCTTAGTTATGATCTATATTATCGGTAATCCTGTTTCCTGGATAATGACCTCCCTTACAGAATGGCTAACCAATATTGGCACAACTAATGCCGTTATCTTAGGTATTATTTTAGGTGCAATGATGTGTACAGATATGGGAGGACCCGTTAACAAAGCCTCTTATGCGTTTGGTGTTGCTTTATTAAGTGCCCAAACTTATGGTCCTATGGCAGCCATTATGGCAGCGGGCATGGTACCCCCTTTAGCCATGGGACTTGCGACATTGTTTGCTCGTAACAAGTTTTCAACTAATGAACGTGAAGGCGGTAAAGCAGCGTTCATATTAGGTCTATGTTTTATTTCTGAAGGCGCCATTCCCTTTGCTGCCCGTGATCCGATGCGGGTATTACCCATCTGTATGCTTGGCGGAGCCATTACTGGTGCATTATCGATGTATTTTCATGTCACACTAATGGCACCTCATGGTGGACTATTTGTTATGTTGATTCCTGGAGCGGTACAACCGATTATTGCTTATCTGCTAGCGATTATGTGTGGAACTTTAATTAGTGCAATATTATATGCCTATTTAAAAAGAGCCGAAGTAGAAACTTCATTGAATAAAAAAATACTTAACTAATTATTTTGTCATTAACAAAAATGTATTGTTAATGACAAAAATAATCAGTAATCGATTTACAAACCTAAGCAGAGAGTATGGTAAAATCGAACTGATACACTAAGATTTGATGCCAATTAAAATTCACGCTTGCTTAAATAACTGTTCTGCTTGCTAGCTAAATAAAGATATTATTTATTTAATATATCGTTAACTAAAGCAATTGACCATTTCCCCAGCCATTAACTAACATATGCCTATCTTGGGCAAAATTTTTATTTACTCATAAACTACTGAATTTAAATTTAGTAAAGTTAATCCTGTTATAACAACAATTGAATAACTTTAATTTACGCTAATATAGATAGATTATATTATTATAATATTTTTTATTTTGTCAGAAATAACTCACTAAAGAGAAAATAACACAATGAAAACAGAAGAATTTATGACATATCTAAATGCATTTTGGTCAGAGATTAATTTACATCCAATATGGTTATTTACCATATTATTTAGCATCGCAATTAGCAAATCTACGGTTGTTTTATCTTCTTTTCTACCACCTGCATCCGTTATGTTATTAACGGGTATTACTGCCAGTTTGCCAAAACTAAATATTAGTTTAGTTTGGTTGGCGATTACTTTAGGTGCAACCATTGGTTCAATAATTTCCTACTATTTGGGTAATCAAATAACCCGTAGAAAATTATTTAGTCGTTTTTTTAGTCGTTATCAATCAACTATTGATAATGCCCATAACAAATTACAAAACCAAGGGATAACTGTGTTATTTACCTCTCGTTTTATTGCGGTATTAAGATACATGATCCCATTAGTTGCCGGCATGTTATTAATGAACCGAACTAAGGTCTATAGCGTCTGCTTATTATCAGCTGCTATTTGGGCAGCTGTATTTATTTTAATTGTTAAAGGCGCATTTTCAATTATCGCACCAGAAGCATTTATGTAATATAAATGGCGTTATTTAAAATAGTAAAAACAAAAAGTTAAGAACTTTTAAAATATTTCGATTAAAACCATCTAATTTTTATCTATTCATATTTCAAACAAGCATTTCTTTTACTTTATAATAAAATAAAGACAATATTTTCTTATTTTTGACTGTTAAAATTTGACTTTCTTAAATCTTAACTAAACAACTTCAAGAAAAAATTGTAATCAAAATAAGTAAATTTATAATCGCTGGCGTTCAACACTGTTGACGTGAAATACAATAAACGATCTCGTTATGGCGAGGCTACCTAACAAACAAAAGTTACTGCCGTACTTGCATGGAGACAGGCTTGTATTGGTAAAACAGGTATGATCGAATCAAGGTCTTACAAAAGTAACTTTCCGCTTGGAATACGTTGTTAGAAGCTAAAACCTAAACGTTGGGATCTACTTCCCACGTTAGTTCGCCCCGGTGAGAGATTTTAACACCTATAGGGGACTTTTATATGGCTTTACCTATCCAACAAAATACATTTAAACCTCGCTATCATGTTGACCAGGCAAACCCAACTGCCGCTTCATATATGACACAGAATTATATGACTTTACCAGAACATATTTCTGTTGCTGAAGCAAAAAAAGTTTTTCTGGAAAAACTTGAAGAAAATAGTATCACTAATCAAATTTTCATTACGACGAATGAAATATTAATCGGTATTTTATCAGTAAAATCGCTATTAAAGCACTCTACTGATAGTGATAGCATCAACCAACTGATGAAACCCAATTTTTTCTTTGTTGCCCCAGATGTTAAACGCACTGAATTAGCAAAATCATTGCATGACTGTGGTTTTGATCTGGTGCCAGTATTAGATAAAGGGGTATTAGTTGGTGCCCTTAGCGAACGAGAAATTGATCGTATATTGGAAGATGATGCAACCGAAGATGCTCAACTACAAGGTGGTAGTTTACCGTTAGATAAACCTTATCTTCAAACGAGTCCTTTTGCCCTGTGGAAAAAACGCAGTGTATGGTTACTTTTACTGTTTATTGCGGAAGCCTATACCAGCACGGTCATTAAATCATTTGAAGAGCAATTAGAGGCGGTCATTGCTTTAGCCTTCTTTATTCCACTTTTAGTGGGAACAGGCGGTAACAGTGGTACTCAGATTACGTCAACGATTGTGCGCTCAATGGCGATTGGAGAACTTTCCATCAGTCATTTATGGCTGATCTTGCGTAAAGAGATGTCAACTGCAGTGTTAATCGCCATCACTTTAGGGGCAGCGGGGATATTACGTGCCAGCTTTATGAATATTGGTTGGGATATTTGTATCGTTGTCAGTCTGTCACTGATCTGTATTACTCTATGGTCAGCCATTGTCTCCTCGGTCATTCCTCTACTACTTAAAAGGTATGGCATTGATCCGGCGGTAGTTTCAGCGCCATTTATCACAACGCTAGTTGATGGTACGGGTCTGATTATTTATTTCGAAATTGCCAAAGTTATTCTTAATATATAACAAACCACAGGCTCGGTCAGTTACCGAGCCTTTACGATTATTAAAGTCTGCCGATTAAAATTACCCTAAAAAATAAAGTCCAGTTATTCGCTAGCTTATTCCCGCATTGTGATTGCTTTTTTAAGCTATCGCTTTCTATTCATCAATATGCCACTAATTTAAAACGCTCATGCTGTAACGTAGATGCATTTTAATTTACTAGATTTGTATGATTTTAATCAAATACGATTTAAAAACCAACAAACCGGATAAAACTAAATTAAAGCTCAACAAAAAATAGAAAAGTTTGCTAGTTAGCAGCAACTCCGTTTGAATATCGATCCTGAAATTTTCCTGCATGCTTGAAATAAAATTTTCTATTAAGGGAAATATTTATGAAAAAAATTAACAGACAAACGCTGTCTTTCTTTACTTTTGGCTTAGCATTACTCACTATGATGGGTATTTTAGGGGTTGATACTTATTTGCCCTCGATTCCTGATATCGCAAAAGAATTTAATAAAAGTCTCTCATCAACCCAGCTTTCAATTATGGTTTATACCTTGGCAATCGGCTTAGGGCAATTAATCTTTGGTCCGCTTTCCGATGCCATCGGTCGCCGCAAAATTATGCTAACAGGTGCAACTATCTATGCAGCAGCAACATTCATGTTAACACAAACTGAAAGTTTACCAGCTTTCCTTGTTATTCGTGTTATTCAAGGATTAAGCATTTCAATCACCCTAGTCACCTCAGTCAGCGCGGTACGTGACGTTTCGCGAGGAACTATTGCCGCTTTACTCTATAGCATCATCATTACGATTGAAGGCTTTGTCCCGATTGCGTCACCATTAATTGGCGGTTTTATCAATGATTTATGGGGATGGCGCAGTATATTCGGTTTAATTTTTATCTACGTCTTGATTACCATTGTCTATGTCTTTTTTTCTTTTCCTGAAACGTTAACCGTAAAAAAACGGACAACTTTTTCTTGGCGCAAAACCAGCAATATATATCAACATATTGCCTGCCAACCTAAATTCTATTTCCCCTGTTTATCACTTGGTTTATCTTTTTCATTAATTTATTGTTATGTAACCGCGGCGCCATTTATTTTTATGATCAAATTTGGTGCTAGCGCCTCAATATTCGGTATCTACTCGGCTATTATCGGGCTTTTTTTATTGGCAGGCGCATTTTTATCCAGCAAATTGCTACGGAAATTTAGTGCCACAAAAATTTTATCCATTTGGCTAAGATCACTGCAAATATTAATAATTTTATTTATTCCTATATTTATCTACCAAAATAATACCATCACTTTCTTTGCATTCTTTGCCATCATTATGTTTACTGGTGGATTATTCGAATCTCTATATACCTATCTAACAATGAGTAGCCAAAAAAATAACCTGGGAGCAACCTCAGCGTTAATGGGTTCAGCTTCCTTAGTCATTCCTTCTATCATCGGTGGGATAGGTAGTTTCTTTATTGAAATGAATTTATATCTATGGATGGTTTATATTTTAATTTTAGTTACTAGCATGGCGTTAATGCTAACTAAATTTCAAAAATTATAAATTCGTTGATCAGTTGAGATAAACTCAACTGATCAATTCTGCATTCAACAATCAATGACAATATAAAGAAATAACCAGATCATATTTAACCAATCATACACTTACACTATCTGAGCCGATTGACGTATTTAAAATAGGCATTATAAAAATAATAGCCATCCTTAGCCAACATTCACCTTGCTCTCTTCATCAACCCGTCTGTTATTTATTAGATCCTATAAATAAATAGCAAAAGTTTTTTTATGAAAGTATTTAATCGTTATTTCCTATATTTTCATGTTTTAATTACATAAAGGATCGTGATAATGCCACCTATCGATTCAACGCCTTCACTATCTCCCAGGCTTTTGTCTATATTCGATCCTACTTGGCACCAAAAAACAGAGAACAAAAAGAGCGCCAGTGAAAAACAGGTGACGAGCAGCGAAACAACGCTAACCAATCCGATACAACAGAGCCCAGAAACAGCGCAAACTCCATTGTCAAATAGCGCCGCCAGAGATAACGATGGTATGGTAGCGGTTATTAATCAATCGTTTTATCAGCCTAAACCTATATTATCGCTCAACACTCATGATTTTAATAAACTCGTCTATGATGAACAGAATCAACGCTTACGTTCCTTATTAATTAAAGAGGGCTATCCACTCGACCAACATGATAACGCAACACAAACCCTTTCACTGGTAAACCCTGTCATTGATTATCTGACCCGCTATCAAGATGATAAAGAGAAGATAACTGCTCTTGTCAGGTTATTGTTACAGCCGTTAGGTGAATATGGTGCTAAGCAAGGAGAAAAAATCTCTTCTGCTCGGCAACAAGCCATCATTGCCAATTGGTTACAATACGCCCTATTCGGTATGTCAACGGAAGCCTGGCTGCTAAAACAGATCAGTGATATCCAATTACGGGAACATTCCCTTTTCCATCATGCTAATCTGCAACGTCGGTTATTCAATCAACTAAATAATCATCACACACCTAATAAATTGTCATCACAAGCCCGTATTTATTATCAACAACAGGTTATCAATCGCATTATACCAACCTTTATGCTGCAAACTGACGACGAGCAGCAACAAAAATTACTGTCCAAAATGATGATAAATCATCCAGAATGGGGCTATCTGCATGCCGGTTTAACATTACTCAATGAAAGCGGCGCTGAAATTAATACCATGAGCCTGGAAGACATTAGCAATAACGGTATGCTGCTGGCCGCACTTTTACAGGAACAACTTCTCCCGGCTAAGTATAATCAATACTTCAAATTACCCGCTCTAATCCATGACCAGTTAAATCGCGAAAATAGCGCGCTAGCGATACCGTTAGCCAAGGCATCCATTTATGACAGTTATTTTGATTATTTAAAGCAATCTGACCAAAATAACCCTTTTATCAAACTGCTTACTTTGTTACCGAATTGGCAATCGCGGCCAGAGCTTGCCCGCCAACAATTAAAAGAACATGATATTGATGAAGGTTGGTTAAATGACTATTTGTATAAAAATCGAGAGGTTGAATACAAAAACAGGCAAGGTGAGAAGCCATTATTACCCAATATTGATAAGGTGTTTGAATATCAAAACCAACAAATTGCTGAGCTTACCGCACAGATAGAAAAGCTCCTGCTCCCCCAGACCTTTAATTCTCTTAGCGAAGAAGAACAAATTTTTATGCAACAAGCTGACATTCAATTGGTGGCGGTTGAATTTAATGCCATTGATAGTTTGCGAGGTGTCCCGTTACTACCAGCGGCAAGACAAGGAATAAAGGATTCAGGTGGATTTGTGACTCGCGTGCCGGAATCGATTGATATGCTGAAGTGTACCTTTAACGGCAAAGAACGGGTGTATGCATTGACCACAGACCATGGCATAGGTAGTTATAAATTACATCGGGTTGACGACAATAAAGATGCTATTCTGGATCTGTTTTATCATGATAATCAAGTTCGCTATGATGATGACTATAAATTAAAAACCTCTTCCATTTTGACCCTAAAAACCGCTTCTGAAGAACCAAACATGCTGATCGACAAGCTTGTTAAGCGACGTGCGGAAAAATTATGCGAAAAACTGCATCAGGAAGGTTATAAAGAAACTACCCGGCAAAAAGTGGATGCTTTTTTCTTAAGCCTTATTCCGTTTTATTCGATGATCACAGAGGCGCAAAAGGGTAATAAAGAGAAGGCGCTACAAGCGGGTGCATTTGATCTACTCAGTTTTTTTCCGTTTTTTGGCAAAGGTGTGCAAGTAAGTAATCGGTTCAGTGTCGCACTGGGAGAAGCTGTTATTAATGGGGTAAGAACGGGACTAAAACAGGTGACTTTTCGGCAAGCATTACGTGAAAGTGGTAAACAGTTTGTCAAATTTGGTATTCCACACATCACAAATCGTTTACCTGCTAAAACTTACCTGGACTTAGGCGTGACTTTTTTACATGGTGTAGATCCAGGTTTTGAATTATTAACCTCAGGAGGAATAAAAGGGATTAATGCCTTAAAAAATGCCGCACAGCAGCTTCAACAGAAAGTTCACGGATTAACCCCATTAATTAAAGCACTGAAAAAAAAAGCGCAAGACTGGCCGGTTGAGTTGGCTAGCCCGTACAAAGTGGAGACAGCTTATCGTCCGGATTTGGGAAAAGAAGTTCAGGTAGTGCAGATCGGTAAACAGCGAGGTAAAGACATTTGGGTACAAATCAATCTGCAAACGAATACCCTTTATGGCCGCAAATATCTGCGCAATTCGGCCGGTGAGCTGGAATTAGCGCCAGTGTCAATACGTGAGCGGCTTTATCAATTAAAAACCCAAGGCATGGGTGGCAAAAGGGCTAATGAAGCCGCTAAAAACTGGTTATCTGAATCTAATACTTCTAGTTTCTATCAATCACAACAGCAAAAGCTGCAAGCATTAAGCAGACAACTGGCCAAAAGGCGGCCTGACATCAACCTTAATTTATCCGGTGAAGATTTAAGTTATCTGAATCTTACTCAAGTTTTTGGTGGCTACCATAACCTTGCTCAGGCTAATTTACAAGGTACCAATCTAAGTAATGCTAACCTGACAGATATCATCATGGTGGAGGCGAATCTAGCAAAAGCAATCATGAACCAGACTCAATTATTTAATGCAAATCTATTGATGGCTAACTTAAATGAAGCACTATTGATAGGCGCTAACTTAGCCAAGGCTAATTTATGCGACACCAATTTAGTCGATTCTGCCATGAATAACGCCAGGTTGGAAGGCGCTTATTTAAACAACAGTAACTTGACAAATAGTAATTTGACGGGTGCTAATTTAACGCAAGCATCGATATCAGGTGCAAATTTGACTAACGCCAATCTGAGCATGGTTGACTTAAGTGATGCAACTTTGGCGCATGCTAACCTGCAAGGTACAAATTTCACCAAAGCCAAGTTAATAAAAGCCTATTTGAATGATCTTACCCTGCGTGAGGCTATTTTCGATCAAGCCGATCTAACCGGAGCTAACCTAAAGGACACTGATGTTAGCAATGCCGATCTGAGTAACACTATCCTAAAAGAGCTAACAATCTATAACACTAATTTTGCGGGTGCTTCTTTAAATGATAGTTTCACTCTTCGCCTTCCTAATGAATGGGATGAGGATCAACTAGATCGGGTACTTAATCATTTTAATAACCAAAGCAGTCTGCTAATCAGTCTTAATAGCATTGATGACAGGTATCAGGAATTAAAAAATAAGTTGGCTTTACAGCTAATTCATTCTCTTGACCAGCCTGACATTAATCTCAACCATGTAACTTTACCGCTATTAGACATTCTTGGAAAACCATCTTTTACAACCAATAAAGAAATTAGCAATTTTGTCAATAAACTGATGGATAACTACCTGGCAAATCCCTCAACCCAATTAATTAATACGCTGAAAACACACCCGGCTCTCATCAATATTTTTCTCAATCATTTTAGCCATCACCCAGATCTGATGGCGTCAGCAAAATTTAATAGTAGTTTTATTCAAACGATCTTGGCCGCAAAAACTCAAACAGGTATTGATAATGTCACTACCACCATGGCTAACAAGCTTTATGAAAAATATTTACAACTACCAGAAATAAAGCAACAACTAGAATATGAACAAATTGAGGGAATATTTGGCGATTTTGCCGGTAAGGTAGATTGGTCAGATAGTAACGCACAAAACTATCTATTACTTTCTCCGACCAAGGCAGGTAGAACATTAGTGGTTGCTGAACATAATCTGTCAAAAATGCTAGATCCTGATCTGGAAACCAAGTGGAATAACATTTTTGTTTTTCAGCATGGCGAAAATTTAAGTTCTCAGCAATTCAGTCTAGATGAATGCTTCAACCAAGATTTCCCTCTATTTTCTAGTCATTTTACTTATAGTCAACACCAAGCAACCTTCAATAAGCTGCTTGAGACATTAAATTTAGACCAACAACTTAATGCGCTATTTTTTCAGGCACAAAAATCCAATACTTTTGCCACAAAGTTAATTGATGAGACTTCACAACAGAGATTAAAGGAGATATTTGCTCATGTGCTTGATCTTGAACACAGCTATAGCTTAAAAAATGACAATTATAACCAAATCATAAAACTATATGATTTGACAACCAGTAGCGAGCGCAATAAAGCTGAACACCTACTCTCTTTATCCGCCGTTTTTACCCGCTATTCATCCAGTGCTATTTTTGGTACCGAATTGGATTCGCCACTCATGCTCAGATATTATGCTTACGCTTTAATGGAAAAAGCCCACAAACTTGATCCCACTCTGATTACAGAAAATACCTTTAATGATTGGAAAGATCGATTACTTGGCTGCAACAATGCCTTTACTTGTACGGCCGCCTTATATAACCAGATGATTGATTACGCGACCGAACACTGCCATGATGTTTTGAAAAAAATTCAACCATCCGCTTGGCGCTAAATCATAAAAAACTTGATAATAGCCTAAAAAGAGCATTGCTAACGGTAACAAAAAAGATTAAATATTATGAAAAATTTAAATTTTTTATACGATCCGTTAATAATCATCTATAGTTAGGATCATATCAATGAAAGATAGATGTAAATAATATTGTCATCTAATCTAATAGGAGGTTATATGAAAAAATGCCTATCGCTGATTGTGTCATACTTATTGATGATAATCGCTTTCCTGTTAATATCATCAATCTCATTCTACTGCATGTTTTTATTCGACTGGCATGATAAAGCCACGGGTTATTTATACCTTATTGGCGCGGTAGTCGTATCGTTAATTCTGCTGTATTTGTCTGATAAAATTAAATGCATTACCCTTGCATGTCATCATAAGCATGAGCACATATAGCTTGTTGACACGCACTGTTTTTTCTATCTCTTTTATCTAGGCTAAATATTTTCAATATTATTGCATTAGAAAAAGAGGCAAGAAAAAACAGCAAAACTATTTTTCCAGTTCCAGGCAGTGAAATGCCGTTCCAGTTCGAGCGATTAATAACTCTCCCCAAGCAACGGGTTGTTCATCATGCAATAATCGAACCCGTGTTTCTAACGTCACCTTACCGGTCAAATTTTCAGCGGCGATCAGGGTATAAAGTTGTGCTAGTGGCAAATCAATGGTGGCCACCTGAGCTAAATAGGGTATTTGGTTAAACGTCACCGCTGATCGAATCTCTTTTATCCATAGTTGATTAACATCGGTTAATGTAACGATAGCTAATGGTTCATGCCACCATAATAATGCTTCGTTTTGCCGAATATCCACATCCCCCGCTAACCAATAACCATACTTGTGACGAATATTTTCGCAATCAGCAATAAAGCCGGCTAACAATTTAACCGTCACTTGCACAGATGGAGCGTCAAATGGTGACCAATTGGCGAAAGCCGCCTGCCATTTTTCCAACCCAATATTAACGACAACAAATTGACATTCGTCTACTGTAATCACAGGATAAATGCCCTTAGGCAAACGGTAATCAATCGGCTGTTGGCTCAATCTTGCATTAACTGTTTCACCAAGTAATGCAAACCAGGCGGCGCTAATACAAGGAAATAAATCTTCAGTAACCAGGCTTGGATCAGCGCTACCACTATAAGTTTGTAGCGCCTGCTGCCAATTAGGATTATCACACCAAATACCGACCGAATCCTCGGATAGCCACGACCACCACTGGCCATCTCCTTCAACATACGCAAGCTGAATGCGACAATTATCGTTTGCTAAACCGGTGCTTAACCATTGGTAAAGCATTCGCTGTTCATTGTGCGCCATCTTCTATCTCCAAAGATGCTAAAATATTTTTTTATTATATATCAATAAATTATATTTATTTTGTCACTATAATTCACTGTTCATTCACTATGAATTATACTTCAATCCATCCATTATTTCTATCATCCTGATATTTTGCTGTCATTTTCGCTGATTTATGGCCTAGTAATTTTTGAGCAAAATCACTGCCATTTTTCTCTGTATACAATCTTGCAGATAAACTTCTTATTTCATGAAATGATGGAGGTGTACCTTCCCATGTTAAATTTGTTTTGTCCCTTAATTTTGCAAATCCTTTTGATATTTTTTCTATTGAAACTTTCTTGCCAGCATCATTAATAATATATTCTGAATCGTTTTCGTTAATTTTTATTATGGCTGATAGCTTAATACCTATTATTTCAACGGTTAAAGGAATAGCTATTTTACTTCCTGTTTTTTGTTGAATAATCCATAACTTGTCATCATGAAGATCTTCGTACTTCATTTTTGATATATCAGACACTCTCTGACCTGTAACTAAAGCTAGCTTCATTGCTATTGTTAACCAATGTGCTTCATCATCTATTGATTCTAGAATTAAATTAAAATCATCTAAAGATAACCTTGTTCTTTGTACTTTAACTTTTGGTGACTTTGTAGGTAAAACAGGATTATTATTTATAATTCCTAAGCAATATGCTTCATTGAATATATCTTTTAATGTTATTCTGAAAATGCTTGCTGAGGAAGTTTTCCCGTCAATTATGTATGTATGAATAAAATCGGTGATCACTTTAGTAGAAATATTTTCTATTGGTGCGTCAAGAATTCCTTTTCTTATCGCTAATACTTTACTTTTATAATCTTTTAATGTTTTTTCTCTTAATCCCCTTGTTTTCAATATTTCTTCATATCTCTCTAAAAACTCATGGAAATAGACACTTCCTTGTCCATCTATCCTTTCTGTCAGTGGCTTAACTTTCTCTGCATTGAGCAATAACTGATTTGCACTAATAGCCTCGTTAATTGCATAGGCTTTGTTTCTACCCAAACCGTATTCCTTCCGTGTACGTGGGTCTCTATAGGAATAATACCCGTTTCTTTTGTATAGGTTAGGGGGCAAATCCCGATTTTTTATTTTTCTGATTCTGGTCATGACCTATCCTTTGCAGCAACATACTTTTATGACTAACCTGGTTAACGCCGTTAACTTTGATTGCATACTCTTCAACTAAATATTCCCTGCCATCTTTGATGGGTGGAGGCTGGATTAACCCATTTCTAACCCATCCCCTGACAGTGTCCATTCTTCTTGGCCTATCCCTCCTTGCATTCCATTCCGCTAAAGTAATCATGTTTATTTATCCTCATTCAAAAACTCACACTATTCTCAGGCGCTTCATTGCCCCATAGATCCCAGCCCTGCACTTTGTCACGAGCAAAAAGTTCGATACGTTTCACCTCACCGTAAAGTTTCTCTAATCGGTAATGGACTTCTATTGGTTTTTGGCTATGTTCACCGAGACAGGCGTAGATAACTTGTTTGATGGAAGCGTCCTTGCGTTCTAGTCCTTTTCCCTTGATGGCAATTAAACAATCTTCTGAATTACTGCGGGTGTAGTTACCGCCATTCATGCGTGTTTCAGCATTGAGTAATGTCAGAAAGTCATCAGCATCAGATAGCTCAGCTTTTGATAGCTTTGGAGATCCGCTCTTTGGCTAACTTATTGAGCTTGACCCAGGTAAATCCTTCATGGTTTTGACTTTAAATCCCCATGCTTCCGCCAACCGGATAGCTTCCAGCGCAAAGTTACCCGTATACCACATGCAGAGTACGGAGTTATCATTAACGATGGTTTCTATAGGTAGTCGAGTAAGGGAGTAAAGTCAGTGGTGTTGTAGTGATTGTGTGCTGCGCCGTTTGATGCTTTGTTTTGGTATTGCCAGGGTGGATCTGCGAGTATCAGGTCATACTTCACGTCATCTCCTAAACATACCCGCTTTTACTTTTATGCAAGTCGTCTATTTTTTCTAACACAGTGATTTTATTACCGCCATTTCCGGTTAATGTTCCGTTTTCTCCATCGGTATCAAATTGATATATCAATCCTTTGTTTGTTAATTTTTTCTCCTTCAATCTAATTATTTTCATCCTTTCACCATGATAAATAACCTGCATCCCTACTTTGACATGGTGTAACGTTGTTCGGTATTCATGGATGTTATTCATACAGTTACTCCCATTACCAATCAAATGATTACCATTCTGATCAAAATTTGATCAACTTCAGTTAATTATGATATATTCATGCCGTTGTGTGTTCGTAACCACAACATTTCCCTAATATTTCCCTAATATTGCCAGCCTTGCGCTGGTCTTTTTTTGAGTGATTCAGAAATACCAAATAGTGGTCAATCTCTAGTGAATACGTTGGCTATTAGCAAATAACGATTTCAGATTGATACCGTATACCTGTAGCCATGATTCAGCTGGCCATGACTTAACCTGACCATAACGAATATCAGGCACTTCGGTTGCTTCCACCTGGTTCTCACGGCACCATCTGCGAAGTGGGGCAAATTTGTATTCTTTCCCTGTGGCATTCTTTACAGCTGTGATGGTGGCATGTTTAACACTTTCTCCTAGTCGTTCTGTCAGTTCCCGATTTTTACGGGTAGCAACGCTGAGTTTACCCATTGCAGAAGCTTCACGAGTGCGGCTGATTTGTGATTTTGTTCTAATAGCTTCATCACGCTCACTGCTTATTTTTTCCACTTGCTCGGTATAGCTAATCAGCACTTTTCGTAATTGTGCAGGATTATCTAACCAGTCTGTTGTTGGGGTGACAGGAGCTAATTTTCCTGTTTTGTAATCCAGGAAGGTTTGATTAACCATCAATCTGAATCTTGGCGAAATCCTGCCAGCATACTCAATGGCTAACAGCTCATGAGCAAAGTGCCTGGATTTATGCCGCCTTTTGAACTTTGATTGCTTCTTGACCTAAGGCGGAATTCTGCCTTAGCTCTTCAATTAACTCTTTGGCTTGTTTTGTCTCAAGCCATGTTTTAGGGCGTTTAGCATCTTTGCCGCCACTGGCTTTATGTAACGCATTCAGGTTGAAACGACCATCTGAGTCTGTCGTGATTTCTACGCCAGCAATGATAGGGTGTCACCGATCATGCAAAACTGATCCACTAACGATCATCTAAAACTGATCCACTTGGTATTATTCGCACATTTTTGTACGGATAATTTATGTTAACCAAGGAGATATTTGTGGATATTCATGTTCGCTTTGCACAAGGACAAAGCCTTCGAAAAATTGCCAGTGAGTTGGGTATATCCCGTAACACCGTAAAACATCATTTACAACAACAGACAATGCCAACTTATGCTAAAAGAAGTCAACAACCGACTAAATTATCCCCCTTTAAACCTTATTTGCTTCAGCGAATTGAACTGGCTAAACCTGATTGGATCCCTGCAACAGTCTTATTTGATGAGGTAGTTGAAAACGGCTATCAAGGTGGTATTGCTCAATTACGCCGATTTGTTTGTCAATTTAAACCAAGCATTGTTCCCGAAGTAGTCGTCCGTTTTGAAACACAGCCAGGTCAACAAATGCAAATCGACTTCACCAGCATCCGGCGAGGTAAAAAATCGCTGAAAGCGTTTGTTGCAACGCTAGGCTATTCGCGTGCGAGTTATGTAAAGTTCTTTGATAATGAACGAGCAGAATCGTGGCAGCAAGGTTTAAGAGAAGCTTTCGACTACTTTGGTGGTGTACCACAGGAAGTATTGTGTGATAACGCAAAATCCCTCATCATCGAACGGGATGCTTATGCAGAAGGTGATCATAAATTACATGTCGAAATGCTTCAAATGTCGAAAGATTACGGGTTTAAATTGAAGGCTTGCAAGCCCTACAGGGCAAAAACGAAAGGGAAAGTAGAGCGCTTTAACCACTATTTAAAAAACAGCTTTATCGTGCCATTAAACACCGACCTTCGTGCTCATAATCTTGAACTGGATATTGAAATAGCTAATGCAAAAGTGGGTCCATGGTTACAACGCGTTGCCCATCAGCGAATTCATGGAACAACGTTAGAGAAGCCAGCAGATAGATTAGCTAAGGAAGTTAAGTCTCTTCTACCCTTACCAGCAAGGGTTTGCCAATCTATCCCACAGACTAATACGCTTAATATCCCTATCGTACCGCCCCTTGAATCTGTCAGTTTGCAACACTCAATCAGCGTATACGAAGCATTACTGGGAGGTGAACATGTTATTGCATGAACAAATTGAACACCTGTGTGAGTCATTGAAATTAAATTCTATTCCGACTCATTGGTCATCACTTGCCGAAAAATGCATTGCCCAAGACAAAAGCTACGGAGAGTTTTTACTGTCCCTGTTAAAATGTGAGCAACAACAACGAGATGAACGAACTCGTAATCTTTTGAGTCGGATGGCAGGATTCCCAGCACATAAAGAACTTAATACGTTCGATTTTGTAGTGGTCTAATAAAACTGTAGAGATTTATAGCTTATAATTAAGCAAAATCTTATAGGTATAAATATGACCCGAAAAGTAAAAGTAACCTTTAGCGGAAAGCAAAAACTGGAATATGCAAAACTCATGGTTGAAGGTGGATATAGCAATATCCAAGTTGAAAAAATATCCGGTGCGGGTAAATCTGCCGTATCACGATGGAAGCAACAATATCTTGCCGAGTTAAATGGGAATACGCCTGTAAAATCAAAAGCGTTAACACCCGAGCAACAGCGCATACAAGAATTAGAAGTTCAACTTAAGCGTGCTCAGAGGGATAATGACATATTAAAAAAAGCCGCGGCTTACTTCATCCTCGACAATCAAAACTCAAAATCGTGAAGCAACTGAAAATCATGTACCCCAATTTTACGGTCACTGAGTTATGCCATCTTTTTGAAGTAAGCAGCAGTAGTTTTTATTATGAAACGAAAATACCGACAGTTGAAAATGAAAGACTGTGTGGCGAAATCAAACGTATTTTTTATACATCGGGTCAAATTTATGGCAAAAGACGTATTCAAGCCGAGTTAAAGGGTTTAGGGCACCAAATTGGCACTTATAAAATATCGAACATCATGAAATTAAATCAATTAGTTGCAATTAGACCAACGAAAAAGCACTACTATCACTCATCGGGTAACGAACATCGATATGCCCCTAATTTGCTTAAACGACAATTTTCCCCTGAACAGCATAATCACTATTATGTCGGGGATATCACGTATATTAGACATCACTATGGGTGGAGCTATTTAGCCTGTGTGTTGGATTTAGCCACCAAAGAAATTATTGGTTATGCCTTATCAACAAAACCGGATTCGAAATTAGTGAAAGAAGCCTTAGATAACGCAATTGAACGGCAATTACCGGATACGACAAGTTTGATGTTCCATTCAGATCAAGGTTGCCAATATTCATCGGAGGAGTTTAGGGCGCACCTCTTTGAACGGAAAATAACTCAAAGCATGAGTCGGCGAGGTAATTGCCTCGATAATGCCGTGATGGAAAGATTTTTTAGGAGTTTAAAGACAGAAAGACTTAACCGTTTATCGTTTATGAATCATCAATCTGTTGTCTGTGAAGTTGAAAATTATATTCAGTTTTACAATTATTATCGACGCCATTCAACGATTGGTTATTTAACGCCACATCAAAAATATCATGAACTAAAAAATGCCGCTTAGATCTTCTACAGAATTTGTTGACCATTACACTTTACCACGGCAGCTGAACTGATGTTGCAACTCTCAACTGCCAAACGACAAAATAAGCTCAAACAATATCTATCACGTTCGGTGATGGCCCCGAAGTTGTTGATTATCGATGAGATTGGATACCTGCCGTTTGGGCGAGAAGAAGCAAACCTGTTTTTCAATGTGATTGCCAAGCGTTATGAGCATGGCAGTGTCATATTGACGAGTAACCTATCATTTGGGCAATGGCCAAGTGCTTTTGCTGATGACGCAACATTAACTGCCGCTATGCTTGATCGTTTACTTCATCATTCGCATGTACTGCAATTAAGCGGTGAAAGCTACCGATTGAAAGATAAGCGGCGCTCAGGAGCAATAACTGAGTAAAACAGTGGATCAATTTTGATTGATCGGATTTAGATAAAAAGTGGATCAGTTTTCGGTGATCGTTGACAATAGGGTAATGTTCATTTGTTAAATTTCGCATATAGTTATCCTTCAATATTAAAATTGATGAATGGGTATTAATTAAGTGGAATAGATTAGGGTGGGTAATGGACTTCTTGTTCTGTAACTATTTCTTCAATGTGTCGAGGAATACCCCCAAATAAACCATAAGAGCTGGCACTAGCATGATGCCAATAACCAGTAGCTCTTGTCCGCCTAATTGAATATTGCCTAATTCGCCACGTTTAAACCTGATTTGTGGGTCAATGACGGTATCGGCGTGCGCAATGTGACCAACTATCAGTTCGAAAGCAAAGGCGGCGCTGATAAACAATAATGTCGTGATTAATAGTTTGATGATGTTAAGTTTCATGGTTGAACCTTTTAAAATTGGCTTATTTCTTAACGCAAATCGCTTTGGCGTTGATATCCTTGAACGTTTCAAACTCACGCTCAAACTGTTTAGCGGCAAATTGACACATGTTCTCAGTGTCAAATTCCTGAGTATGAACACTTGCAAAGTTACTTGATGCGTAAGGGCTGGCGTACATGGCCAAGATTAAAATCCACATGGTAGGAACTCCTTGTCTAAAAAGGATTAAACTCATTATTTACTGGCGTATGGGTTGGTCTACGCTCGTCTCTATCTTTTAGAGTACGCAACAGGTTTTTAACTGCTTGAGCGGGTTTGTTTTCAACTTTTTCTAAAAGCGTTTGTCCAGTGTTTGCTACAAATGGCATACGGATATCAAAGCTGTAACTTTCATCGCCATTTTTCTTCGTTCTTAGAACTTTTTGCAAAACAAGTCCTACTTTTTTGCCATGGAATTCTGGCGCAACCAGGTTATTGTTGTGGACAACCGAGGTTACTCGCTGAATTCCAATACATCCCATCATGGCATTGACCATATTTTGACCGAAAGGGTTTACCGTGCCGTCATTTTTCTTACAACAAATACTTAGATAGTTAACTTTTCTGCCATCCTCCGATTCACCAGAGAATTCAATAAACTCAGCGCCTTTATCACTTTTGCTTAATTTTGCCTCTGCAATTGTGATCACATACGCGCCTGATTCATTAATGAACCCCCCTTGATAAGCAGCAAGGGCAGATTCTTCTGTATAAGTAAAAATAATGTTGTGATTCATACTTTATTTTCCTCTTGTTGTGATGTAATGCCATAATAGTTGCAGATGACTTTATCTATTTTATTTAAGTCATTTTCAATGAGTTGAGAATCAAACATTCCCATAGGGCTTTTGCAGCAATCACTGCCATTTGATTGAGTTGAAAAAGAGTAAGAGCCGTTTGATACATGTGTTCGTAAAACGATAGTAAAATATCCTTCGGGTACAAGCGTTGAATCAACTAATTTACCGACCGTTTTCATCCGAACGCTGCCGAAGTCATCGGTTTGAGTGTGAGACAGGATGTAAACCCGCCGATGCTCAGAACCCTCACCAGCAGCTCTAAACACATCCCAGGCATTCTTACCAATAGAAGTGAATTTGTCGTATCCTCGTTCATTACATTTAGCCATGAGTTCATTAACCATCACAGCCTGATAGTCATCAATAACAATAATTTCATGTGGAGCTTTTTTAAGAACGGCTACGATATTATCGGTTTGGTCAGTGCGATATATATTGCCATCAGGATTGTCGCTATTTCTTAATTTCCATTGTTTTGTGGGAAATGGCAGGCGTTTATTTATGCATTGAACGATTAACGTTTTACTTGCATCAAGATTTCTTAAACTAGTGCTTTTACCTGTTCCTGATTCACCTAGGATTAAAGTTGCTGTTCCCATTTTAATCACCCCTTATTTTTCCGCCTAATGGTCCATCTCTTAGTTCCTGACCAATAAAAGGATTGTATTCTTTATTTTTAGTATCTATCGTTTGGTGAGTATTTATCGATAACTGACTTATTAATTTTTCTAGCGCTTTTGCTTCTTTATCGTACATTTCCATTGCTTGACGTTTTTCTTTCATCGATGGCGATAAAGGTTCTTTTCCTTGCCTGATTGCGTCCATCTGTTGTATTGCATAGGCAATCGCGTCTTCTTTTGATAGGCATCTCCTTTTATCCGTTAGCCTCGGCATTTTCATGTAAAATCTCCTCGAAAATCCTGCCAGCTAACAGGGACGTTTAGGTGTCCAAGTACTTCACGTTGATGTTCATATTTGTTATGCTCCTTAAGCTCATTGCTTTTTCTTTGCACCTTGAGCAACTGAGTTAATTCAAATAAAGTCATGAGTTATTCCTATCTTGCTAACAGTAAAACGAGGCTTGCCAACGCGATGATTAGCACGGTGGGGATAATTTTTATGGTGTCTTTTCTGGCGAAGCTGTCACTATTTAAGACGTAGCGAAGCTCCTGCTGCTTAAGCTGGTTCATGTTTTTGGCTCTTAATTGATATTCAGATGTGATTAATTTGTAGAATACGGGCTTTATTCGTCCGATTTCTTTGATTGATATTTAAGTAGTGCCTGTGTTGCTCTGCGGTGTCGACGATGTGCGTTATAGAGTTCACGCTTTTTCTTCATTAACGCCCTATAGTGGGGCTTTGTATGCTCGATGACGCCTTCGTATTCTGGTTTTTCTGGGCTAAGTGAACCACAATGCGCTCTAGGGTCACCATTTTTGAGTAAATATTGGCGTATGGCAGAATGATAAATATCTTTCAGCGTCACGATGGCTTTTTCGCAAGCAAAAATATCTTTGGATGCCGCAATGATACGAGCAATAATAACGTCCTGATTCATCGTCATCTTAGGCCACCTGACTATATTTGTCGTGGGTGAATTCACCATTCCAGTCTTTCTTCATCGGTAGCTTACCTTTAAAGTATTGGTTATATAGCCATGTAGCCCCCTTTTTTAGCAGAACGATTTTGTAACACTGACGTTGCCCGTAATCGTTTGTCATGATGAAGGGGGATTCGGTTAGATACGTGTCTCTCGCATAGGAATGCACACGCCAGACATGAGCCTTGCTGATATCCTTTTCTGCATCGTAGAGAAAATGACGCGATTCGAGAAATAAATTAACCTGGTTAATGTTTACGCCATTAAGCTGCTTGCAAAACTGAACGGGTGTCATCCCAACCTGGAATAGATTTTTTAAGCAATCAATTTCTGTTTTTTGCTCTTTGTTAACTAATGACAAATGTTGAACTTTCTCTGCCATTTCAGCAGCAAGCCGTAGTGCATCAGGAAGCGTTTGTGGAATAACATGTGTAGCCGTTTTTGCCTGTCTCTCACATTCAATAAAATACTGTCTGGCCTGTTTGCCTTTTTCGTTGCGCTCAACCATTGATAACTCTTTCGCCATATCGAGGGAAATGTAGTAGTCGATTATAGTAGCGTTGTTGGCTTCCATTTTTTTGTGGAAGCGAATAAAGTCTTTATTTTCAACAAATCCATAATCTGAAATTCGCTTTTTTATCCATGTGGAAAAGTCTTGCTTACTTTCCAAAAACGCATGTAAATCACGGGCATTAACCGTTTGGATTAATGCGTCATTGATGTTTTTTGTTTCGATGTTGATTAAAATTGACATAAGGATATTCCTCAAAGTTAATTGATGAAAGATTTTGCAGATTGACCCCTAAACCCGTTATACTTACCAAAAAGGAGGATTTCCTATGGGTCAGGTTGCATTTGATACACTACAAGCATCGGAAGAGCTTCAAACGGCTGGACTTACTAGTCAGCAAGCTAAGGCTATTTCACTTGTTGTACGTAGATCGCATGAGGTTGCTGATGTAGCGACTAAACGCGATTTAGAAGACGTACGTAAAGATATGGTTGCTCGCTTTGAAAAAACCGAAGCTCAAATTGCTGATGTTCGTAAAGACTTATCTGCTGAGATTGCTGATGTTCGTAAAGACTTATCGGCTGAGATGAATTTGCGTTTCGAGAAAACTGATGGTCAAATAGCGTTGATTCGTAAAGATGTTGAAACTATTGCTACTGGACTACTTTTAAAACTTGGTGGTGTAATCGTTGTGACTATTAGTGCTGCAACGGCAATACTCAAATTCTTCTAATTCTTCAGTTGCAGGTTCAAATCCTGCACAGCCCGCCAATTTCACGGTATATCTTCATCAGTCTGTGATTCTCTTTCTTAAGACGATCATTTTCATTTGTTAAGCACTGTATGATTGTCTTAAAAGTGCGTACTTCTCTGTCATCATCATCACGAATATCAATACTGCTTAAGTATATTGAATCGCTCAAATCACGACTGCCATTAGTTACGCCAACCAGATTACCCATATTGGGATGTTTTGCTGTTACAATGCGTGGATTGTCCAGTCTCATTATGTATACTCCTTGTTAACATTTGCTGAAAAGTTAGGACGTGTGCCCAAGTGCCTCTTGGTGTCCGATTACAGTCATAACGGACGGGTTAACGCAATCAAACTATATTTAGCTATATAAATAGATAATTTATAGTGTGTTGACTGTCCCACGAGCGCAGAGCCGCATTCACACATCCTGAAATTGATTAATTGCCTGAATGGGAAAAAAGATTTTTTCTCCATTGTAGTTTAGTTCCATTAATTTAAGTTCGTACTTATTCTCAAGCATTAGCGGTAACTCCAAAATGTGATTTAGGTTTATTATTAAACCGTCTGGAAGTATACAAAGCTGCTATAGGCAAACAGCAGTTATTAAATGCGTCATAAACTTTAGTAGGACGAATTGATATTGCTTTTTCTACACGATTAATCACTTTTCTTTTTAGTGAAAGGACAGGGCGTTTAGTGTTTGTTGGTGTTTGTTGCTGAGAGGGTTTGCTTGGATTTAAGGCTGCTTTCAATGCCATATTAAGTGCTTTGTTATAGAGATAGGCTGCTTGTTTAGCTCTTCTCCGCTCCTGTCTCCGACGGCGAGCATTATCATAACCATGAAAGTTACACATATTACCTCCTGACAATGGGTTTTGGTGGTGTGTGCCGGAGGTATCCGGATTATATTTACAGTCATATTGGTAGTACCCTGGTGTTGGTTTTAACTTAATGACTGTATTTTGGTTATTTCACACACCCCAAAACCGACTGTTTGGGTGTTTTGTGGTTACGCTTTTTCA
Source organism: Arsenophonus nasoniae (assembly GCF_004768525.1). Taxonomy (NCBI): domain Bacteria; kingdom Pseudomonadati; phylum Pseudomonadota; class Gammaproteobacteria; order Enterobacterales; family Morganellaceae; genus Arsenophonus; species Arsenophonus nasoniae. The sequence goes on along the minus strand of NZ_CP038613.1, from coordinate 481,904 downwards.
GCGAAAGAGTGTTAAAGAGCGGTACTGCTTAACTGTCGTCACTTGCCTTCATGTTCATACGCCTCAGGCTGGCTACTTAGCAACGTCTGGCAAAGTTTCAGATAACTCGTGGTATTGTCTGTCGTCTGCCTGTTGCAGTGAGTTGATGGGGTAATAATACAAGTGTTTCTTTATTAAAGCAAGTAAGTCTTGTTTAAAGGCAAGTTTAAGGTTGATTTTTGAGTTTAATTAACTGTTTTAAAATGGAATTTTATATGAAAAGAAATATTAAATGTGCCTTCAATGTGAAGGCTATGTGATGTGGAAAGTGATTGAGCTACTTTTACATAAACATTATAGATGCATTAAAAACTCTGCCTATAACCTTAACTGTATCTAGGTCAGCGATCTCATCTGGGTATTCAATGGAGTTAAAACTTCGTATAATTACTTTTTTTCCTGGTTGCCTTAATAAAATTTTTATTCTAAATAAGTCGTCTTGCTCAATAAAATAAATACCACCATCTACTATTGAATTATCGCAGCAATTAACAAATACTGTTGCTCCATTAGGTATTACTGGCTCCATGCTATTGCCGTGAACAGTAAATGCGTAAACACTTTTGGAAGGTATTCCATATCTGCGCAATGTTGATCGAGAATAACGGAGTTTAAAACCATTGTAATCCTTATTTTCGTTACATCCGCTACCTGCGGCTAACTCAATACTTTTATAAAAAGGGATTTCGACTTCATCATCTTCTAAAGGCGTTGATTCGTCCCATTCTGATATTTCCCGAAAATTCATTTTATTTTTTAAACGGCCATCTTTGTTTTTTTTCTCTCCAAACAAAAGCCAATTTACATTAATATCAAGTACATCAGCTATTTTCATTAATCTATTTTTTTTAGGTTCTGTGCTCGTTTCCCACTGTTGAACGGATTGAGGGGTAACACTGAGCTTTTCAGCCAGTTCAGCTTGAGTCATTTTTTTTGCAAGTCTTGCTTGCTTTATTCTTTCATGCATAGTTTTCATAGTCTAATTATACAAGCGTTACTTTTATTATTTCCAGCAAGTAAAACTTGCTTTTAAAAAGTAAATCTTGTATTTTACTTGTTGTTACGTAAGTACAAGGGTATAAATATGGAAGCATTGAAAGCGACCATTGAGAAAGCAGGTGGAGTTCCTGCATTGGCAAAATTGCTGAATATTAGCGATCAGGCCATTAGACAATGGACATATAAAGGATACATACCGCCTTCAAGGTACGCACAAATAAACAAATTGCTAGACATTCCTCTTGAAGATTTAGTGAAAAATAAAGAGGAATAAAAAAAACGCTCTTTAACAACCTGGCCTCCCTGAAATTGGGAGATTTATAAATTCCCAGCCCATCGGGAGGGATAACTATTATCTGAAACTTATGGAATTAAGTGTAGGATAAGATTGCTGCAAAGACTATCAAATCGTTATGCAATTCTTAATTTTGTGGCTCTTGTTTGTGATACAGCAAAGATTGATGTGTGAGGAAGTAAAGCAGCATTTTTATGCTTCACTGGTTTACTCTGACCATAACACTTACGGCGTGCATCACGAATAATAGCTAACTGATAGTCACTGGCTGTAGGATGAAATTCCTTAATGTGTTCGTAAGATTTATTCGGATTGAAACGTTTAGAACATACAGGGCATATAGCAGATGTTTTCTTCATAATATTTTTCCTTAACAAATTAGATGAATAAATAGTCCTGTTTGTGATGGAAAATGGGTTCTGCCACTTCGGTACATTGTCTCTAGAGAGATACGCCGTCCGCCCGTGCGTTAAAGTGCGCCGTTAACTTTTTTCAATCTCTGGCTGTTTGCCTTTGATACGAGAATAATTTGCGTAAAAAGCAAATGCGTAAAGCGCATTTTTAATCTCGACAAAAATTTTAATTCCATAAATTTTTATTTTATTGATTTTTAAGTTTTTTATTGAGATGTTGATGCGATAAAAGAATAAATAAGCCTATAACAATAGGCTATTAAGGGAAGAGATAGTAATCTAAGGAGCTCTGATACCGCGTTTTTTTAACATTTCATTAAAAATGAGTTCATAGTGAGTTTTTCTGTCTCTCATTTCTTTGATAAAGCGTTTAGCTTCTTCTTCAGGAAGGCTATCATACAGTTCAAGTAACTCTATTTGATCCGATTTGAGGTTACTATATTTTTGTTTGTTATTGCGTGAAGCATTATTGGTTTCACTACTATCTAGAAATAGATCAGCTACTTGCACCCCTAATGCTGAAGCAATTTTTAAAAGAGTATTTTCGCTATATCCTTGCTTGTTTCTTTCGAGACGAGAAATATTGCCTACATCGCTATTAATAGCTGTAGCCAATTGAAGAATGGTCATGCCTTTCTTTTTTCTAAGTTCTCTAATTCTAGTACCTACATTCATATTATAATTAAATATTCTTTTTGCGTTTTACACAAAGCGTTTTGCACATATTTGAAAGTTGAATTATTATGCGCATAACGCATCTAAAGGAGATCTTTATGCAGACACCATTACGAAAAATTAGAATTGAAAATGAATTAACAATTGTTCAAGTTGCAAACACTATAAACTGTGATGCAGGAAACTTGAGCCGATTAGAAAGAGGTACTCAATCTGCGTCTTTAGAATTAGCTGAGAAACTCGCGCGATTCTATAAAGGAAAAATTAGCGAAATACAAATTCTTTACCCACAAAGATTTATAAAAAATTAAATTCATTACCATAATCACCGAACGATGCGGTATACCATCGGGCGACCGGATAGCACTCTGCTAAATGGCTGAAGCGGCAAAACCCACTTAATCACTCACAATCTCACTCTATCTATTATTTTTTCACAAACCTCATAGAAATATTGAGGTAGGGAATTTTATTACTTAAGGATTATAACCATGGAATATTCAAATACTATCAAAATCACCTGCAAACCTGAGCATTTAGAGTCTTACTTCTACCAGAAGATGGCATCAGAAGGGGGGAATAACGGGTTTGCTAAATCACTCGGGATCCACCCCTCAACAGCGAGTCGGGATAAAACCAGAATATTTAAACTAGCCTGTCAGGTCGTCTCAGAATACGGCTTGCCTCGGCATGTGGTGAGTGTTTCTGGTTCACAGTCTCAAGAGGTTGTTATTACGAATATCTCAGGTGAAGAAATACGCAAGCTGATAGACATGCTGGAGCATTTGAGATTGCCAAAAAAAGAAGCTTCAGAGTTAAAAAACAATGAAGCTTTTGAGAATTGTAATGAGCTTTGTGTTTGATGAAGAAAGTTTAGTATTTCAAGGAGAAGGGAAACGGCAGTTTTCCCTTTTTTCTTTCAATTTCAGCGAGGTCATTATGCCAAAAAATCGCCGATTTTACCAGTCAAATATCCATAAAAACATTATTAGAGAGAGAGTCAATCGCTCTTTCACAGAGTTAGCCGCCAAGAAGCTAAAAGCTGCATTAGAAGATGCAAAGTTAAGGCTTAAACATCGTCAAAAATCCATTAGAGGTAATCAGTATGAGTAGAATAGCAACAAATTGGGTATGGAAAATTAATTTGAAAGCTTCTCAGAAGTTGTTATTACTTGCTCTTGCTGACAGAGCTGATGAACATCATTGTTGCTATCCCAGTATTCAAAGATTATCAAATGATACTGGATTAGATAGAAAAACTATTTGCCGACAAATAAACAAAATGATAGCTGAAGGGTTAATAATCGATACTGGAGAGCGAAAAGGAGTAACAAAACAAGTTAAAGTTTTACGATTAAATATAGAATTAGAACATACCCAAAAACGGAACAGTACCGAAATTGGTAACGATCCCAAAAACGGTACTTTGAAGGATCCCAAAAACGGTACTCAGAATCTATCAGTAGAACCTAACATAGAATCTAAAGATCTTAACACCCAAAACCCGATTGAAAAAAATACGATAAAAATATCTCGTTATGCGTTTGAAGGTGAAGTGATTCGACTCAACCAAAAAGATTTTGAACAATGGGCGTCGATATTTTCAGATATTGATTTATTGCAGGAATTGAAACGGTTTGATTTTGAATTCAGCAAAGAAAAACCTAAAAACTGGTTTTCAGCACTGAGCGCAAAACTGAATTATCAAAACGAGACGGCACGCAAACGGAAGCAACAAAGACAACCTGTAACCAATCAATCAACAATGACCATTGCTAAAAACGGCTTAGTATTTTTCTAGCCAAATCATCATGAAATCAATCATCAAATCAATACTCATCCGTGGGTACAACTACGGCTGGCTGAGCGCGGGCATTGTGCAATACGGGTTTGACAAATTCAATCTGAGGGAAGCATGATTAGCATTACGGAATTATCTGAGCGGTTGTGGCTTGATGTTGTCAGAGTGGCTAAATATCTCTTACCTGAAGGCAAAAAAGAGGGTCAGGAGTGGGTGGCTGGCTCTGTGCATGGTGAGCAGGGTAAAAGTTTGAAGGTTAATCTCTCTGGCAAAAAGGTTTGGTCAGATTTTGCTGAAGGGACAGGGGGTGATTTACTCGATTTGTGGGTTCAGGTCAGGGGCTGTAGTTTGCATCAGGCGATGGCCGAAGCAAAGCAGTTTCTAGGGATAGCGGATGAATCGGGTACATTTGAAGCAAAAAGGAAAAAACAGTTTAAACGTCCACAACCCGCATCACTGAAAAAAACCGTCCGTGAACCACAAGACTGTTACGAATATCTTCAATCACGAGGCATAGACCGCAAAACGGCGAAAGAATTTCAGGTCAGTGATGGGATTGTCTGGTCACCTGAAGATAACAGGGAATTACCCGCTATCGCGTTCCCTTACAAGCGAGATGGCGAGCTGATGCAGGTTAAACGTATTAGCACAGCAAGACCTGATGGGAAGAAAGTTATTTCAGTTGAAGCGGATTGTGAACCGTGTTTGTTCGGCTGGCAAGCGCTACCCAAAGCAACCCGTGCAGTCATATTGTGCGAGGGTGAAATTGACTGCATGAGTTATCACCAGTATGGCTTGAGTGCATTGTCGGTTCCTTTTGGTGGTGGCGGCGGAGCCAAACAACAGTGGATTGAATATGAATTTCACAACCTTGACCGCTTTACTGAAATCTGGTTGTCGATGGACAATGACGAAGTGGGACAACAGGCAGCCCTGGAAATTGCCCGTCGATTAGGAGAATATCGGTGTCGTTTAGTTAAACTGCCCCACAAGGACATCAACGAATGTTTACAGGCTGGTATGACGCAGCAGGAAATTGTACACTACCTTGAAACAGCAGCTTATTTTGACCCTGAAGAACTCTGTACAGCGCGAGATTTCTATCAGAGCACGCTTGATGCATTTTACGGCAAAGAGGAATATTTGTTCAAGACACCTTGGGAGTCATTAAATCGGCATTTCAGTTATCGTGAATCTGAGTTAACGCTACTTAATGGAGTCAATGGGCACGGTAAGAGTGAAATTTTAGGGCATGTTCTGTGTGAAGCAATGCGTCAGGGAATGAGAGCCTGTGTTGCTTCGTTTGAGTTAAAACCCGCAACGTTTTTAAAGCGTCTGACCCGTCAGGCGACATGTGCTAAATTACCCTCACAATTAGAAATTGAGTCCGCTTTTAAGTTTTATGATGATAGGCTCTGGTTATTTGGCTTAACAGGGACAGCGAAATCATCACGATTACTCGAAATATTTAAATATGCTAACCGCCGATATGGTATCAACCTGTTTATCATTGACAGCCTGATGAAGTGTGGGCTTGCCGATGATGATTACAACGGGCAAAAAGCCTTCATGGATGCACTATGTGATTTTAAAAACAAAACCTCATGCCACGTTATTTTAGTGACACACAGCCGTAAATCGGAAAGTGAGGAGAAACCCACAGGGAAAATGGACGTAAAAGGCTCAGGTTCAATCACCGACCTTGCCGATAACCTTTTCATTATTTGGCGAAATAAACGCAGAGAGCGAGCGCTACAGAAGCTAGAGGCCAGTCAACTATTAACTGAAAAAGAGCAGGAATATCTAAAAGAGCCCGCTTCCATATTGTGTTTAGAAAAACAGCGCAATGGTGAGGGGTGGGAAGGAAAAATCTCATTGTATCTGGATAAACAGGCGCATCAATTTTTAGCAGAAGAAAATACAAGCCCTTATAATTACATCGCCAACATGCCAAACAGTGACTATGACCAGGTTTGGATGAACAACAATGTATCTAGAGATTAAACTCAGATTTAACATCTTCAAATAATCAGGACACCCCCAATGAAATACCAAATCGAAGCAACCCTTGTTAAGGATGGCGGCGAACCTGTGCATTGGCAGCGCTTTAGCGACAAAGCACTATCAGAAAAAGATTGCCTGAAAATGTTATCCCAGCCGTCCATGTTCAAAATGCAATTTAGAGAGCTGGATTACTACTGGACTGTTGGCAGTGGCAAGGCTGGAAAATGTGACAAATTGCCAAAAGTGGTCATAGAAAATTTCACCTGTACTCCGCTAAATCCCACCAAATAAAAATCAAATAGGCAAAAATATGAACATGCAAAACATGGTGAATAACCGTGAAGTGCTTCTTTGTGCCCAAAGTGAGGACTTCGATATATTTAACCGCCGAAAAGCGGTTGTTTCAGGTAACTGGTCAGCCATTAACAACGGTGTCACCGATCATGCAAAACTGATCCACTAACGATCATCTAAAACTGATCCACTTGGTATTATTCGCACATTTTTGTACGGATAATTTATGTTAACCAAGGAGATATTTGTGGATATTCATGTTCGCTTTGCACAAGGACAAAGCCTTCGAAAAATTGCCAGTGAGTTGGGTATATCCCGTAACACCGTAAAACATCATTTACAACAACAGACAATGCCAACTTATGCTAAAAGAAGTCAACAACCGACTAAATTATCCCCCTTTAAACCTTATTTGCTTCAGCGAATTGAACTGGCTAAACCTGATTGGATCCCTGCAACAGTCTTATTTGATGAGGTAGTTGAAAACGGCTATCAAGGTGGTATTGCTCAATTACGCCGATTTGTTTGTCAATTTAAACCAAGCATTGTTCCCGAAGTAGTCGTCCGTTTTGAAACACAGCCAGGTCAACAAATGCAAATCGACTTCACCAGCATCCGGCGAGGTAAAAAATCGCTGAAAGCGTTTGTTGCAACGCTAGGCTATTCGCGTGCGAGTTATGTAAAGTTCTTTGATAATGAACGAGCAGAATCGTGGCAGCAAGGTTTAAGAGAAGCTTTCGACTACTTTGGTGGTGTACCACAGGAAGTATTGTGTGATAACGCAAAATCCCTCATCATCGAACGGGATGCTTATGCAGAAGGTGATCATAAATTACATGTCGAAATGCTTCAAATGTCGAAAGATTACGGGTTTAAATTGAAGGCTTGCAAGCCCTACAGGGCAAAAACGAAAGGGAAAGTAGAGCGCTTTAACCACTATTTAAAAAACAGCTTTATCGTGCCATTAAACACTGTAATGGTCAACAAATTCTGTAGAAGATCTAAGCGGCATTTTTTAGTTCATGATATTTTTGATGTGGCGTTAAATAACCAATCGTTGAATGGCGTCGATAATAATTGTAAAACTGAATATAATTTTCAACTTCACAGACAACAGATTGATGATTCATAAACGATAAACGGTTAAGTCTTTCTGTCTTTAAACTCCTAAAAAATCTTTCCATCACGGCATTATCGAGGCAATTACCTCGCCGACTCATGCTTTGAGTTATTTTCCGTTCAAAGAGGTGCGCCCTAAACTCCTCCGATGAATATTGGCAACCTTGATCTGAATGGAACATCAAACTTGTCGTATCCGGTAATTGCCGTTCAATTGCGTTATCTAAGGCTTCTTTCACTAATTTCGAATCCGGTTTTGTTGATAAGGCATAACCAATAATTTCTTTGGTGGCTAAATCCAACACACAGGCTAAATAGCTCCACCCATAGTGATGTCTAATATACGTGATATCCCCGACATAATAGTGATTATGCTGTTCAGGGGAAAATTGTCGTTTAAGCAAATTAGGGGCATATCGATGTTCGTTACCCGATGAGTGATAGTAGTGCTTTTTCGTTGGTCTAATTGCAACTAATTGATTTAATTTCATGATGTTCGATATTTTATAAGTGCCAATTTGGTGCCCTAAACCCTTTAACTCGGCTTGAATACGTCTTTTGCCATAAATTTGACCCGATGTATAAAAAATACGTTTGATTTCGCCACACAGTCTTTCATTTTCAACTGTCGGTATTTTCGTTTCATAATAAAAACTACTGCTGCTTACTTCAAAAAGATGGCATAACTCAGTGACCGTAAAATTGGGGTACATGATTTTCAGTTGCTTCACGATTTTGAGTTTTGATTGTCGAGGATGAAGTAAGCCGCGGCTTTTTTTAATATGTCATTATCCCTCTGAGCACGCTTAAGTTGAACTTCTAATTCTTGTATGCGCTGTTGCTCGGGTGTTAACGCTTTTGATTTTACAGGCGTATTCCCATTTAACTCGGCAAGATATTGTTGCTTCCATCGTGATACGGCAGATTTACCCGCACCGGATATTTTTTCAACTTGGATATTGCTATATCCACCTTCAACCATGAGTTTTGCATATTCCAGTTTTTGCTTTCCGCTAAAGGTTACTTTTACTTTTCGGGTCATATTTATACCTATAAGATTTTGCTTAATTATAAGCTATAAATCTCTACAGTTTTATTAGACCACTACATTATCCCTCTGAGCACGCTTAAGTTGAACTTCTAATTCTTGTATGCGCTGTTGCTCGGGTGTTAACGCTTTTGATTTTACAGGCGTATTCCCATTTAACTCGGCAAGATATTGTTGCTTCCATCGTGATACGGCAGATTTACCCGCACCGGATATTTTTTCAACTTGGATATTGCTATATCCACCTTCAACCATGAGTTTTGCATATTCCAGTTTTTGCTTTCCGCTAAAGGTTACTTTTACTTTTCGGGTCATATTTATACCTATAAGATTTTGCTTAATTATAAGCTATAAATCTCTACAGTTTTATTAGACCACTACACTTTCGAATGGGCGAAGAAATAGCCCACACATTTTAAACCACCATAACTATTCAACGCAGGGCATTGAAACCATGCCCCTATTTCTATTTTTGCCGGAGGGGAGATGAGAACGGTTAAGTCACTGGAATTAACAAAAGCACAATATGACTGGGTTAATGGTTGGCTTGAGTTATGGGGGGCTTGGGTAAGCTCAGGAGAGCTTGATAAATGGCAATTCAATATTATCTGGCGATTCATGCAAAAGGCGAAAGGGGAAGTGATACCTTCGAGGCCAATGTGTAACGATGATGAAGGATTGCTCATTTCTCAAGTGGTTGATGCTGTTATGCGTATTGATGAGAAAGCCTACCAAATTCTATTAAGTTATTACGTTTACGGAAAGTCAAAATTAAGCATAGCCACCTATTATCACAATATAGCGAAACCCAGAAGGATGATGACCAGAGCGGGGGGCAGGTGGAAAAAGCCATCACGCATAACATGCAGAAGGGAGATTAATGACATTCTCAATGCCAGCGTGTATTTAATACACAATCGGCTAATAACAGTCATGAAAAATCAAAAAATTGTTGATAAAATGATTAATTCTACCTAATTATGGCTTGACTTTAATGAGCAAATGAGCAACAATTTCAAGGTAAGCTGATACAGTTGTATAAAAAAATCATAAAGTCTCGCTTTTGCGGGGTTTTTCGTTTCTGCCACCATAATACTGACAAATTTAAAACACAAAAATAACACCCATTGAGGTGTTTTTTTTGTTTTTAGAGAGAAGTTATTAGCAACATCACGGAACGGGATAATTTATAACAATAATAACAAAGAGAAATTTTATGACTAAAACATTAAACCTTGAATTACACCCTTCTAGCGTTAAACCGGGTACTGAAGAATACCCCCGTCAATATATCATCGTTAATCGTTTTGATTATTACAATGTTGTGGTAGGCGCTTTTGACTCAGACGGCAAGTTTCTCTATTTCCAGGGTTGGGATAACGGCGATTATACCACTTTTAGACCAGGTGATTACGCTTACTGGGCGGTGTTACCTGCAAAAAAACCTGAATAAGCATTAAAAATAAGCCACCGCAATACTCACAAAAACAATCATCAAAACGGGTAAGGCGGTTGGCTTCCAGTTTAGTTGGTAAAAATAAGGTTAAAATATGGAAAATTTAGTTACTAAAACGGTGATAGGAACAGACGATAGAATACCTGTCAATGAATTAATGGAACTTGATCCAGAAAAATATAAAAAATCGTTGGCTGTCGCCTTGATCCAATTTCCTGGAGGGCGAGCGGGTACAGCGTGGAGAGTGAGTTCTAAAAACTTGATGCTCACAAATTTTCATGTTGTAGAAGGTCAAGAATTGAATCAGGCTAAGATAAATTTTTATTATGCAAAAAATAACGAAGACAATGAAAAAGTTTCAATCAAAGGGGAAAAGTTATTAATTCATGACCGTAAGCTCGATTTTGCTTTATTTACGCTTGACTCTAAAGCGTTCAAAACAGGCAAAATAGATAAATTTGGACATTTGGATATTGATCCAGTAGGGGCAAAAATAGGTCAAGAAATATATATACCCCAGTTTCCTAATAATTATAAAAATTATCCTTGCTGTCCAAAAGTGGTTTCAATTTATACAATGATTGACGATAATAAAATTCCAGCAACTATAGAAGCATTTAAGAAAGGTAAGCCGATTGTATATTATACCGCAGATACAGGTCCTGGCTCATCGGGATCCCCAATTATATCTGCTTCTACGAATAAAGTAGTCGCTATTAATAGTTCGCATTTAAATGATCGAAATCGTGGAATAAATATTAAACCCATTTGGAAAAAAATAAAAAGAATGATGGATTAAAATACATAGAACAATTTCCTCGATCATAAAACTGACAAATCAAGCATCAAAACAAGATACAAGGCGATAAGCCTCCCGTTAATTCAATACAACTAAAGCAATGGAACCCTCAATGGTAGGGTATATGCGTATGTCTGAAAAATACTCAACACCGGCTGCCTATCTGTGGGGCATCATGACCACCATCGGTGGAGTCATAACAACGATTTTTGATTTTTTAACCCTTGACCAGTGGGTTGCGGTGATGGGTATCGGCTGCACGATAGGGACATTTTTAATCAACGTGTACTACCGCAAAAAGGAGTACAAACTCAAAGAGCGTCAGTATGAAGATACCGAAAAAAATATTGATGGCAACAGGCGGTAGTGCATTGTTTTTAGCATCAAGCATGATAACCCATTTCGAAGGATTGAGACTTAAGCCCTATTTCGACGGAGGTGGTGTGCTTTCTGTTTGCTATGGTCATACAGGCAAGGATATTGCGCGTAATCGGACGTACACCAAAGAAGATTGCGACAATTGGCTTAATGACGATTTGAAAGTGGTTAAGCGTTATGTTGACCCGCTGGTTAAGGTCAATATCAATACATTGACTCAAGCAGCCCTTTACTCATTTGCTTATAACGTGGGCGTAGGAAATTTTGGGAAATCCACATTACTTAAAAAACTCAACGCCAATGACCAAACAGGCGCTTGTAATGAGATGAAACGATGGGTTCATGTTGATGGTAGAAAGTGGAAAGGGTTAATGACCCGTCGAGAAATAGAGAGCGTAATATGTTATGGCGACCTCACGCATTTGTCGTAGTGATTATTGTTGCATTAAACTTAGTAGTTTTTTGCATAAGTTCCCGTTATCAAACCGTCAAGCAAAACTACCAAACGCTAAAACAGCAATATCAGGCTCAACTCGAAGCCGTGAAATTGCAGCAGCAGAAGATAGATTCCTTGCAAAAAATTGATAGTCAACATACCGAGGAACTGAGTAATGCCAAAGCTGAAATTACCAAGCTGCATGATGCTGTTCGCGCTGGCACTAAGCGGTTGCGCGTCAACGCCGTGGGTCGTGCATCCAAAACCGCTATCCCCCAGAGCCGACATGATGAAGCCAGCCCACAACTTGGTGAGGCAGCTCGACAGGATTATTTCCGTCTCAGAGCGATGATAGTTGAGAACGAAAAGCAGACGGAGTATTTACAGCAGTACATTAAAACGCAGTGTCAATAAAACCATTTAACTCATTGTTTTTATTACAAGAGGTCAAATTGACCACCTAGGTCATTTCAGGACTAAGCCCACTTTTATTTACAACCACCGCAGGACAATTTTGTCCCGCGATTAATACTTGAACAAATTTTTTAAATTATTAGGGACTCCTTAGCGACAAGGAGTCCTCTTATTTCAACGCGCACTCACCGCGCATCCAAATAAACCCGAGACAATTCACAAAATAGACCTCAGAGAACGTCAGTCAATCATGATGCGTTCGGGGTCTGTTCGTTCTGTGTGAGCTGAGGTCTCTTTTTTGAAAGGTTAGCATCATGAAATATCCAAAAGTAAATATTTATGGCATTCCTGTTAGAGTTGATGAAGAAGGACGTTTTAGTCTCAATGATTTGCATGCGGCAGCAGTAATAAAAGGTGAAGCTACAGAGTCTCAAAAGCCAAGCAAATTTATGAGAAGTTCTCAGATTAAAAATTTTGTTCAAGTATTAATCGCGGGACAAAATTGTCCTGCGGTGGTTGTAAATAATGGTGGATGTTCCCATGGTGTATGGGGGCTAGAACTTGTTGCTATTAGGTATGCCGCATGGATAAAACCGGAATTTGAAATACAAGTTTATAATACATTTCGTCACATGGTGATGAATGGATTTGATGCGATGTATAGACTTAATCAACTTGATTTAACAATTAATTCAGAAAGCAAAGAGATTAGTCAATGCGCGAGTAAAATGGGAAGGTGGGGAGCTGGAGGAAGAAAAAGGTTATTAATGACAGCAAGAGAAAAAATGATTGAAGAAGTTCAGCCATTTTTACCAGGAGTAGAGTAATGAAGCATTCACTACTAACTCATGAATTCTTTTGCTGGCGAGTAGCCGAGGCTTATATGTATTACCTGATGGCAACGAATCGTCGCCCTGTCTACCGCTATGAGACGGGGGATATCGAAGTCAGTCGTCATTTTTTAATGCCTTTGCTTGATGGTTATCTTGGGGACAGAAAAACGACGGAATGGAGAGCTAAGTTTTATGTGAAATTGATGACACCATTCAGCGAAAAAGCAGATCCACGAGCAATAATTTGCGCTGGCAAAATTCCACAGTTAAACCGCCGTGGTATAAAGTATATGAACGCACTGCTTCATGAATTTGGCGATATGCTCTCGGATATTGGTGTTAAAGATAATAGTGGAATGCTTATTCTTCCACGAGAAAGAGAATGTACAAACCTATAATTTATCTCATTTGAATAACGTAGAGCGTTATCATGACCCCTGAACAATTCATCGAAACCAATGTCAAGGCCGAGTTAATGAAGCTCGGTTTTTCTAACTCTGTCGCCAGCTTAGCCACAAGTGAAGCTATCCGCTATTACCGCAAACAGCCAGCTAGTAAACGAGGCAAGATGCTAGAAGATTGTCTCAATCAGGCTAAACGATGGGCGAGATTGACAAAAACAAGATAATTATCAACTGAGGTAGATGTTATGACTCTCACAAACAAGCAGGAAGCCTTTTGTCGAGAGTACCTGATTGATTTGAATGCGACTCAGGCAGCAATTAGAGCCGGGTACAGTGAAAAAACAGCAAAAGATATCGCATGTCAAAACTTAGCAAAACTCAACATTCAAAAACGCATACAAACCCTCATGGAAGAACGTAAGAATCGCATTGAGGTTAATGCTGACTACGTGCTTAAGCGACTGGTTGAGATCGACCAAATGGATGTACTCGATATTCTGACCGATTCTGGCGATTTAAGACCGATCAAAGATTGGCCTAAAGTCTGGCGGACAACATTAAGCGGTTTAGATATTGCAGCCATACGAGTTGATGGCGCAGAAGCATTGCTCAAAAAAATAAAGTGGCCAGATAAAGTTAAAAACCTTGAGTTACTTGGCAAGCATGTCTCAGTACAGGCTTTTAGAGAACAAGTAAAAAATGAGCATGATGTGGTCGGAATGTTATCTAATCTTATGGACGAACTTTCACAAAAATAACTATGAAGCCACAACATTTAGCTTTATTGCGCGATAAGCTTTGGCGACTAAATCATCTTTATTGGATAACGGATAAAACCGGAAAACCAATTCGATTTGACATGACCCCTGAGCAGTTATTCTATTTTGAAGGAATGCATACCAGAAACATCATTCTAAAGGCGCGTCAGCTAGGGTTTACGACTGAAGTGTGTATTATTCAGCTTGATGCGGCGTTATTTGAATCTGCCAGGTGTGCATTAATTGCGCATACTCTTAATGATGCTAGGCGATTATTCAGAGAAAAAACCAAATACGCTTATGAGCGACTACCGGCTGAAATAAAAGCGGCTAACCCAGCCAGTAATGATTCAGCGGGTGAACTGGTATTCCATAAAGGGGGTTCACTTTACATTAGTACTTCATTTCGCGGTGGTACATTGCGTTATCTGCATGTTTCTGAATTTGGCAAGATTTGTGCAAAATATCCCGATAAGGCACGTGAAATTGTAACTGGTGCTTTTGAAGCGGTATCCAGTGATTGCTTTATCACTATAGAAAGCACGGGCGAGGGAAGATCTGGTTACTTTTATGATCATTGTCAGTCTGCTGAAAAAGCACAACTTCAAGTAAAAAAACTTTCACAGCTCGATTGGAAATTCTTTTTCTTCCCATGGTGGGAAAACAATAATTATGCAATTGATCCGGTGGAGCCCATTCCAAAGCGGCTAATTGATTATTTCACTGAGCTGTCCGGCAAACATGGCATTCGGTTAACTGTAGTGGTCTAATAAAACTGTAGAGATTTATAGCTTATAATTAAGCAAAATCTTATAGGTATAAATATGACCCGAAAAGTAAAAGTAACCTTTAGCGGAAAGCAAAAACTGGAATATGCAAAACTCATGGTTGAAGGTGGATATAGCAATATCCAAGTTGAAAAAATATCCGGTGCGGGTAAATCTGCCGTATCACGATGGAAGCAACAATATCTTGCCGAGTTAAATGGGAATACGCCTGTAAAATCAAAAGCGTTAACACCCGAGCAACAGCGCATACAAGAATTAGAAGTTCAACTTAAGCGTGCTCAGAGGGATAATGACATATTAAAAAAAGCCGCGGCTTACTTCATCCTCGACAATCAAAACTCAAAATCGTGAAGCAACTGAAAATCATGTACCCCAATTTTACGGTCACTGAGTTATGCCATCTTTTTGAAGTAAGCAGCAGTAGTTTTTATTATGAAACGAAAATACCGACAGTTGAAAATGAAAGACTGTGTGGCGAAATCAAACGTATTTTTTATACATCGGGTCAAATTTATGGCAAAAGACGTATTCAAGCCGAGTTAAAGGGTTTAGGGCACCAAATTGGCACTTATAAAATATCGAACATCATGAAATTAAATCAATTAGTTGCAATTAGACCAACGAAAAAGCACTACTATCACTCATCGGGTAACGAACATCGATATGCCCCTAATTTGCTTAAACGACAATTTTCCCCTGAACAGCATAATCACTATTATGTCGGGGATATCACGTATATTAGACATCACTATGGGTGGAGCTATTTAGCCTGTGTGTTGGATTTAGCCACCAAAGAAATTATTGGTTATGCCTTATCAACAAAACCGGATTCGAAATTAGTGAAAGAAGCCTTAGATAACGCAATTGAACGGCAATTACCGGATACGACAAGTTTGATGTTCCATTCAGATCAAGGTTGCCAATATTCATCGGAGGAGTTTAGGGCGCACCTCTTTGAACGGAAAATAACTCAAAGCATGAGTCGGCGAGGTAATTGCCTCGATAATGCCGTGATGGAAAGATTTTTTAGGAGTTTAAAGACAGAAAGACTTAACCGTTTATCGTTTATGAATCATCAATCTGTTGTCTGTGAAGTTGAAAATTATATTCAGTTTTACAATTATTATCGACGCCATTCAACGATTGGTTATTTAACGCCACATCAAAAATATCATGAACTAAAAAATGCCGCTTAGATCTTCTACAGAATTTGTTGACCATTACACTAGATGTTAGGGTAGAGATGCCGGTTGATTCAATCTGGAATCAGCAACAAGCTCAAAAAGAATAGCCCCATCATAGGGGCATCCTATTATTAGCAGCGTTGGAGGAAATGGGGCAATTCCGCTTTATGGCAGTTTGAAAGGACACCATTTAGCTATAACTGGTTATTATTTGTCAGCTAAGGTAGAAAATTAACGATAATATGTAAAAAGGAAGAAGTATGCAAAATAATCAAGATCAAGTTAATCAAAATGAGATTTTTCGGAAGATGGATGATTATGCAGAATACGTTGTCACTAATGGTGCTAGAGCTGAACTTAGTTCTCGCCAAATTGAAGAAATGATAATAGACGTAAGGAGGACTATAAATGATCGAGCTAGTTTCTTAGTAGACCGACATACTGCAATTGCTATTGAAGATACAATTCATGAAGCGTTATTATTTTCTCAGACATTTCGACAAGCAGTTGTTTTTAGTTTAAGAGAGGAAAGAAATAATCTAAATTTTTCGCATAATAGTGTTTTGCCTAATCTTTATTATATGAATTTATATGAACTTAGAGATAGACATAGAAGATTTCAGGATATTAGACCTGAAGAGATTACCCGCTCAACTGTTGATACTGTTCCTATAATAGGAATTAGCTCAAACAGCAATCTAACAGATAATATTTATCAGGACATTATAACTATTTCTGTTGCACCAAATTATTTGTCTGAACACTATCCAATTTGGCAATACACACTTATTCACGAAATAATTCACGCAATCACAAATGCCGGTGATCCGCCAGAAGGTGAGGAAAGAATAGGCCCAACGGATATACTAGCTTATCGTATTGCCTCAGAAATGGATTTACGTATACAACGATTTAATAATTATTACTCATTAGAGAGAATACGAGCAATATATGAACATGATTTTGCGTGTTTGTGTGAAACTATATATCGACATCATGAGCATCCAACTGAAGTAATAAATAGATTATTCGCTATCAATTTTTTTGTCGAGAATCGGCCTGAAGATTTAAACAATCATCCACCTCAATATTTTCGGTATTTATTACCTGATCATCTATTTTGTGATGATAATGATGTTCAACTAGGATCAGCTTTTTTTATGGGTGCTAGTGCTAGTCATTGCAAGAATAATCTTTTTGCAGCTAAATATGAAAATATTATCTTTAGCGAAAATCTTCCTTTAACACAATTTCATTTAGAAAAATATAATCTAGTGATTGCAGCTATGGCTGTAAATCGAGCAGAACAAGGAAGCGGGTTTTATAAGGAAGAATGTGAGTCATGGAAAGAATGGTATAAAAGTAAAGAATGGAGAAAGTATTTATTTGGAAAAGGGATTTTCGAACACGGAAAATATGAAGCTAAAGGATCTTTTATATACGGTCCCTATGGATTACTATTTGATGATGGTTCTTTTGCTGTAGGAGTGAAGGGTAAAGATATCGAAGAATATGGATACAATGATAACTGGACGACTTTATCTGGAAAAAACTGGTATCCATTAGAATATGCTGGCCAAATATATTTTGATAAAAATGGTAGACCAATCGCTATTGTGATGACCAATCCACCGATAGGATTGTTAGGTGACGGATGGTCATTTATCTATAATAAAGGAAAATGGGAATATGAATCGAAAGATGATTGGGATGAGCGTCGCTTTGCTGGACGCACTGAGTCACTTGACCCATATGCGCCGAGATTTTTGATTAAAAACATATAAACAATATCTAATGATATTAAGAGCCCCATTCATGGGGCATCCTATTAGCAGCGTTGGAGGAAATGGGTGAGTTCCGCTTTATGCCAGTTTGATAGTGCACCATTTAGCATTAGCTGGTTATCCTGTGTAGTCTGAGATAACAAAGTTTCTATCTCATCGATAACTTTGTCAGCATTTTCACGTTTGCGGATAATGCGTTTAATCGCTGTTTTTTCTGCATCAGCTATCACATCTTGAAGCTCTTCCGTGACATGCCAGATACGCTCACATTCAGAAGCGATAGAAGGGACTAGCCGAACTTCCATCGGATAAGGTGAGGGAATGCCTGTTACTTCTCTTAGTGCATACCAGATAGCATTATTCCATGCTTGTTTGAAACGAAAGTTTTGTGTCATAAGTGCAATGATACGGGCGAGATTTTGGGTATCTTTGCTGCTGAACTTTTCGTGAGCTTCTGTTTGGGGTTGGTATTTTGGTGCAGAATGTAGCTCTGCTTCCATGCGATTAAATTCAGCAATGTAGGCTTCTTTAAATGCAGCCGCTTTCTTGCCTGTAAATCCCATAACCAAGAATACGAAGCCGTCTTTGGTCATTTCGTAGTAAACGACTTCACGAGTTGCACCCTTAGCAAGTTGTACGTTTTTTATCATTCGCGAAAAGTTGCGAGTGATAAATTCTTCTGAGCATTCAAGCGATTCTACTTTTTGTACAACATGATGATGTTGTTTGCCAAAGTAATGAGCTACATCGTCAGTTGTAGTGATCGCTTTACCATTATGAATAGTAACTTTAGGGGTGATAGTGGATAATTGAAGTGTCATAAGACCTCCATTGATAATCTGAATTTACCACCACCTAGAGGTTTCGAATCTCGTTGGGTGGTGAACTGAACAGGGTTCGAAACTACCGCGATTATCAGACGGCCAGCTTTTCAGCTGCCCCATCCAGCCCACCATTGAAATGTAGCTAGATTACGACATTAAAAAACACGCTCGCGGCGTGTACATGTCGCGATAATCACAGCGGGGTTTCGAATCCCGACATCTGATTTTGCAGATGCAAGTAAACTATAGCGCATGATTTCTTCTTTCGTCAATGGGTATTTTATATTCGTAGTTAAACGCATGATTAAGGTTATTTGGGAGTTAAAAAAGAGGGTAAATTTAAACTGAGATTTCACTCAAAATTAGGTGAAATTGTAACTCACTAAAAGCAGTAAGTAATTGATTTATAGTGGGTGAAATCGCTTGTTTTTGCGTGTAAATACGTATATTAAATGAGCTGTATTTTTATAAGTAATTGATATACAAGCATTTTATTTTTATTTACCATCTTCTATCTCCAAAGAGAGTAAAAAACCCCGTTGTGCTAATGTTGTAGTTAAATTTTGCTTTACCCGAGCTAATACGCGATATTGAACAGAGTTAGCCGGTTTCAACTGTAAATGTACCGCCCCCTGTTTTTGCCAGCGCGCAATGATCACCATGCCCATCATCGGGCCATTTAATAATCGATAAGTTAAACGATTACCCTCACGTAATAGATATACATTATTTAATGTTGCTGAGCTATTGCGATAAGCCAGTGTCTCTGATACCGAAGACCAATCTGACACTGACGTAGTGTTATCAGGCTGTTGAGCTAGCAAAAAACGTTCAAAACGCTGTATTAATTCGGGATCAGCCTCCCGGCGGCGTTGAATATTAGGCACCCTACTCGCGGTGATAACATTACGCTCAATCATATTAGTCATTCATCACCTCTTTCAGTTTTTCTTGGTTTTTAATCATCAGCAGACGTTGTTTAGCCAGTTGCGCCTTTTGGCACTCTAATTCAACGATCGTCTCACGTAGTTGAGCGATACGCTCTTTTAGGGCTCGCTCTGCCAGATAAACTTCCCGCATAGATTGCTTAAACAATGCCAGTTGGTCACGGGAAATGGTTTCATTTGGCAATGAAGGCGTGGCTAAATCGTGCCACAGTTTCATCCGTTGCTGTTCCAACTCGGCAAGGGTTGCTTGTAGCGCTTGCTGCTCACGCTCAATTTGTTGCCATTGAGATTGCAAACTTATTTCTCGCTGCTGTCGTATTTGCAATAATCTTTTAATAACAACGCGCTCAATGGCAGAGAATTGATTTTTCATAGACCTTAAACCAATTGGTTAAGATTTTCTATCGTCTGGTAAAATGAAACCCATTCATCGCTATCCTGACGAAGAAATTGATTAATTGGGTGATTCTTTTCAATTGCTTCATCAGTATCTTTATCTTGCCCTGATTGATATTCACCAACACGAATTAATAGCTGAACATCTTGAAAAAGTGCTCGCAATTGGCGTAAGCGACGTGCATGTAAGCTATGGGTTTTACTAACAATGTTATCCATAACTCGACTCACACTGGCGTTCACATCGATGGCGGGAAAATGTCCTGCGGCAGCTAATTGGCGTGATAAAACTATGTGCCCATCTAAGATAGAACGAACCTCATCAGCGACAGGCTCATTCATATTATCACCTTCTACTAACACGGTATAAATAGCACTAATACTACCCACCTTAGCTGGGCCTGCCCGCTCTAATAAAGCAGCCATATGAACAAACACACTAGGCGGAAAGCCATTGGCAACCGGAGGTTCCCCTGCGGCTAAACCAATTTCCCGTGCTGCGCGCGCAAAACGAGTCAACGAATCCACCAGCAACAATACCTGTTTGCCTTGATCACGAAAATATTCAGCAATGGTGGTTGCCGTCAAAGAAGCTTTCATTCGCTCTAACGGCGGGCGATCCGAGGTGGCGACGACTAATATGGTTTTTTTTCTTGCGGTAGCAGGTAAATGATTATCGAGAAATTCACGCACTTCACGTCCACGTTCACCAACCAAAGCCAATACTACCACATCGGCTTCACAGCCCCGAGCTAACATACCGAGTAGCGTACTTTTGCCACCACCGGCGGCGGCAAAAATACCGATCCTTTGACCAACACCCAGCGTCAAAATACCATCTATCGCTTTGATACCCGTTGGCAAAACTTCGCTAATTAACTGACGTGTTAATGGATCTGGCGCCGCGTTATGATTACTACGCCATTCACCCGCGATCGGCATTTTTTCTAACGGCCGCCCTAAACCATCCACAATGCCACCTAATAAATGCTCGCCTACCCGCACGCGATGACCATGGCCCAAACGTTCTACACATGCGCCGGAGACTAATCCAATGGTAGAGTCAAACGGTGACAACCAAGCTTCTTGTGCTTTGATGGTAACAACCTCGGCCGCTAATCGATTATCAATCAGGCATAATTCACCTTGCTTAGCGCCTGGCAGTGTCACTTTAACTAAATTAGTCGAGACTTCCTGTACTTTACCAAGACATCGATAAGGAAGAATATCCGTCAACGGTTGAAATAGAGGAGTGGTCATCGCTTGAATGATTTTTGCTTTATCCAGTGAGTGCATCCAGTTTCTCCCCCATAATATCAACCTGAGCCAAGACTTTAATATTGGCATCTTCACCAATTTCTTGGAATGAAAGTACGGCGGTTGTTGCCAATGCAGGCTCGATAATTTTGCGTAAATAACGACGTACATCCAATGAAGTTAATACCACACAAGCGACCTGAGTGGGTAATTTTTGTTTTATGGCCGCAATAATCTGCTGCTCTTGGGCCGGCTCAAGGGCACAATAAGATCCTATCGCTGATTGACGGATAGATTCGCGAATACTATTTTCAATCCCATCACCCACTAACAACATAGGGATCCAGCCCTCTTCGCTAGTAAAGCGCCGGCGAATATGACGGCGAAGTGAAACGCGAACATACTCGGTCAACATTACGGTATCTTTTTCTTTTGAACCCCATTCAACCAGTGTTTCAAAAATGGTTCTTAAATCACGAATAGAAATTTGTTCTTCAACTAAACGTTGCAAAATATCAGTCACTTTACTAATTGGCAGTAAGCGCTGCAATTCTTTCACTAATTCGGCATAACGCATCTCCATCGCATCCATGAGATAACGCGTTTCCTGTACGCCTAAAAACTCTTTACCAAAGTGATAAATTACCTTTTCCACCAAATAGGTAACAATCTCTTCCCCCTTATAACCGGTGTTTGGTGACAATGAGGGAAGATCGCCTGCCAACCAATAAATGGTTTGATGATTAAAAATCAGTTGCTCTTGACGTACTTGAGGTAAATCTATTGGTTGCGTTAATAAAATTGCCGCTGGATCTATCTCTGTCTTAAAGACAGGTTCTTGATATAACAGTATTTGTAATGTGTTTGTCTCTTTTGTATCGACCTGTAACTGTATTTCAGGTAAAGGCAAGCCTAATTTTTCAAATAATTGCCAACGTAAATTTTGCAATTTGTCAGCTATCGTCTCAGTCATTATTTGTTGGCCAACAATAACTAACAGCGGTATTGTGCCTGGCGTCATCTCGCGCGATGCCTGCTCTGTTCCATTCTCTACAGAGGGATAAATCTGACCTGTGCCTTTTTTTACTTTTGCATTGCGCTTCATCCAATAAGAACAACCAAATAGCATTAAGGCTAATGAACCGAATACAAACCAAGGAAAACCAGGGATGATAGCGAAAACCAACAAAATACTAGCGGTCAATTGCAATGACATAGGTTGACTAAGTATCTGTTGTACTAAATCACCAGCCAGATTATTTTTTTTCTCGCCGGGTACCCGAGTAACAATTAATCCTGCGGTTATGGAAATAAGTAATGACGGGATCTGCGCAATTAAACCATCACCGACCGACAAAATGGCATAAGTATTCAGTGCTTCTGTCGCCGACATATTATGTTGGATTACCCCAATGGCAATCCCACCACAAATATTGGCTAAAATAACAATTACGCTAGCAATGGCATCACCTTTGACAAATTTCATCGCACCATCCATGGCACCATAAAGTTGGCTTTCCTTTTGTACCAATGCTCTTTGTCGTTTGGCTTCAGTTGCATCAATAATGCCTGCCCGCATATCACCATCAATACTCATCTGTCTGCCAGGCATGCCATCGAGAGAAAATCGGGCACTCACTTCGGCTACGCGTTCAGAGCCTTTAGTAATAACAATGAACTGTACAATAGTGATAATGGCAAAAATAATGATGCCAACGCCAAGATTACCGCCAACGACAAAATTACCAAAGGTGTACACGATCTCACCGGCATCATGTTGTAATAAGATTAGGCGGCTAGTACTGATAGTTAATGCTAAACGATACAGTGTGGTAATCAACAACATGGATGGAAAGGCAGAGAAGTCAAGCGGATCACGTATATAGATAGCCATCATAAATAAAATGATCGATAAGCCTAAGTTGATCGCGATTAATACGTCAATTAAAGTCGTTGGCAGCGGTAAAATCATCATGAATACTGACAACATTAACATGGCGCTAAGGATAATATCTTGACGTCCTGCAATTTGAGATAACCAACGAGTTATTGACATTATCAGGCAGCTCCTTTAGGTAACTGAGAAAGAAATTGACGCTGTCTTTGACACAAACGAAATAAAAAAAGACCATCACTCTCTTTTGGGCACCATGCACTCACATAAGCTCGGTGGCGAATAATAAATACTCGCTGCGGGATCCCCCAAAATCCCTCCGGTTGATTAATTTTTAATGCTTGTAGGAGATCAAAATCCCCCTCTTTTAACAACCAGCTGGTCATAAGAATACGCTCTTCAATAATTTCAATACGCAGACCAAAAGGTGGCCAGTGGCACTCAATTGCCGTTGAAATTTCGACTATCCGGTGATTGAACAAAGAAAAAAAATGTTCAAGATTACGAGCCAGTTGCAATTTCATCATCTTCCCTCTTTACTATTTACTATTTACTATTTACTATTTACTATTTACTATTTACTATTTACTATTTATTAAGCATGCTAGAGGAAGCTCTGGCTTCGTATCCGGTAAATACCTGAAATGACCTCACGGCAGGCAAAATGAATTTTGCGCCAACCCGGTTAAAATTAACGAAAAAATATTTATGGGCGCAATACAACGATTAATCCGCCAAAATTAGCTTAATTAAATCAATAAATTATGCTAATCTATAACGATTTCAGGCTGCAAGTTCATTTTTAGATAGCATTGACAAAATCAGGCGACAGCATGTTCAGTTTGGACAAGTGCCTTATCAATATCACCTAAACAGGCTGTTAACTCCTGACCATCGTTCTCTCGCCAATCGTTTAATTGTTGTGCCACCTTATTCACTAATTCAGCGCGCTCTTTTTGCTGTTTGATGTCTATTTTCTGCTGTTCTGTACGTCCCCAATTTTCTAGTTGTTGCATAAAAGATTGTGTCTGATCCTGCTTTGCCACCTGCTTAAGGGAAATATGTTTTTTAATATCGGCTACCTGAATATCTAAATGTTCAGCAACGGTTTTCCACTCATATTGTTTGTTAATAAATTGCTGTAACGCGTCTTGGATACGCTGTTCGGTCATTTTATCTTGCGCATATTCATATGCCTGACGAAAACCCAGGAAATCGCTATTTTTTAGTAAACTTAATCCACTATAGCCAAAGTAACCACCTACGGTCGCGGCTAACAATGCACCGATGCCTAATACGGCTAACCCTACTCCGCCTGTTCCTACAGTGAATATCAATGCAGCCGCCGCCACGGTGGCTGAAATAGCTGCTGTACCGGCAATTGCCGCGACACTAAATAATTTTGCTTTAACATCCATTTTCTGCCAAACATTAGTAGTATCTTGCCACCAACGGCGCAGAGTTCCGACTTTATTGGTTTCAAAACAATCGCGACCTAAGGTACCAATATCTTGCAGTAACTGGCGTTTTATCACATAACCGACTACCGAAGCCGCCCGTTGCTGAAAACTACCCTGTTCACGAATACCGAGCATCAGGGCGTTAACCATCACTTCGGTATTACGATGGTCGGATACCGTTGAGGCTATTTTCTGTTCCAGCCAAGTTTGGACAAAACCGCATATCATGCCGGTTGACCAACCAGCACCTAAAAGTGCTGCCACTGAGCTTATTAAACCACTATGAACGCCGCCTTTTATACCGGCGGCAAGATAAGGTAGTAAATGGGTAAAATGCAATAGTGCGATCATTTCCGGTGACATTGAGTATGATGGCTGTAAGGGAAGTAGCTCTCTGGTCCCCAGCAAAATATCTTTAACTTGATTTTCTACTGTCGCAGTTTGCCAAATCGAACTAACCGCAGTAGCAAGTTCAGCACCAAACCAACCACTATTGCCAGTAATAATTTGATAAGCATGGGTAATATTCTTGGCTAGCGCTTGTGACTCCATCGGATGTGCCATTACCCAATGATGCAAATCCCTAAAAGCCGCCAAAATTTCCTGTTTCTTGTCAGTATCCAGTTTCTTGTCAGTATCCAGCGATTTGATAAATAGGGATGGGCTAATTATTTGATATAGCGCTTGATAAGCTTCCCTTAAAGTTTGCATACCATTTTTAGCTAGTTGGTGCTGTAAAATTAAGGTTTTCAAATCAGGTCTAAATTCACCTAACCATCCTCCCCATTCACCAGTAATATTTTGCACCACCCAATGTTGCCATGCCTGCACATTATAGTAATCGCCCTGCTCTGGATAGCCCTCCATCTTATTTGCCTGTCGATCAAAACGAACTAGTAACAGCAAAGCAGCTTGATACTCATCATCTAGCTGGACCATATCTTGTTCAATTTTTTGTAATTGACTGTCATTTAAGGAGGATCCCTGTGCTGATAGTTCTGCAGTTCGACATTCTTTTTTCTTACTAAGATCATACATAGCTAAGTTAAGCTGCTGTAACAGAGGTAAAAATGCCAAATAACCTTGTTTATTGAGCTCCCTTACTTGCTGCAGAGTAATATCTTGCAATTTTTGCAATTGATCAACATATTGGTCATGTTGCTCATATTGCTGTTTTACACTTTGCCAAAATCTTACCGCATCCTGTAATAAACTTAAATGCTGCTTCTGCTCGCTAATTTGTTTCAGCTCTTCTGCAAAACGGCTGCGTACTTTGCCTATATTTAAGCTATCAGTCAGAGATTGTAATTCGTTATGATAAGCCGTTAATGCCGAGATCTTTTTAGTTAAAAAAGGCAAATACCGCTCAGGCGATGCCATTAACCGAGATGTTAACACTCGTTGTTCCACATCATAATGGAAATTGATGGCAGAATGGCTACTTTGCCTATCATACAATTCTTCAAAGCGATAGACCTTATCTTGTGCAGTGAGCACTTTTCTCGCCAAAACAACCCATTTTTCTTCGGTTGCTAATTGCTGAATATCCGCTTCACATCCCGGCTCTAACTCTAAATTATCGATATTTACCGCGCCATCAGCAATAACCGTTCTATCTTGCATGCTACAACGCTCACCACTAATGGCAATTAGCATTGCTGCTACATACTGTTCATGTAAGTAGCTCTCTTCTCCGGCCCTATTTAACCAATTGCTCAAAAGTGCTGCTTGGCTACGAACCTTACTCTGTTTGTCTTCAAATCCCAGGCGTTCTTTAAGAACCGATTTATTTTCTTTTACCTGGGTTAAACTTCTGGTTAGTATCTGAATTAATTGTTGATAAATACCTGAGTGAATTTTATCTTTTTCTTCTTTAAAAGGGATCGCAACCTCGCCAGCTAATGCAGGCCGTTCGCTAGCTAAAATAGCCACTAAGGTGGTCAGTTCAGAGGGTGAAGGTAATGGTAATTCAGCGTTCGCCCAAAATTCAGTTAATTGTGCTTGCCAGTCATTTATTGAGGATACCTGATCAAACATTTCAATCAGCTGATGACTGAGTAACAAAACCGATTCAGAGGCTACATTTCTAAGTTCTTCAGGCAAACTAACAAAACGGGCATTAATGATCTGTCGCTCTATAACCGTCTGCTGCCAGAATTCAGGTAACATTGCCAACTGTCCGGCCACTGCCGCAATGTGCTCTTTCTGTACTAAAACTTGCTCCAAAAATGAAGTCAGATGAACTTGTTGAGAGGAGGGAACGGTAAGGCAACATTGTTCAATGTCATCCAGTGCTTGCTGATAAAAATCAAGATAGCTTTTTAATTGGCTATAAAGATCGGAAAATTCATCACCCTGATAACGTAGATCAGTTAGAGCCAACAAACGTGCAGAGGCACTTTGATATTCATTTTTTTCAACGAGTTTATGATAGTCAGCAATAGCTTGTTGCACTTTTTGAATATTTTTATCTTCCCAATAAAACCAATTACCAAATCTAGGTATACTAGTCGGAATAGGTAACTGGGCTGGTCCACCTTGATTGACAAGTTCTTTTATCGCATTACTAAACTGAATCAGTGAAAAAATTTTATTATTAATATTTTCAGCTTGATGACTAGAGGCTGAATGTGCTTGACTCATTGCTAACAACATAGATTGTGGAATAAATTCTATTTTATGGGCAGCCAGTGGTGTTTTGGGTGATAAATCTAGCTTAGGTAGTGTTTGTTCAGTGGTAGCCAAACCATATCTTTCTGCTAATGAACGTAAGAACACGGTTAGTTTCTGTTGAACTGTTATATTAAGGCGTGCAACATAGGTCCGAATGGCATTTTCATTTTTCAGAAAAGGTAGTTTAGCTAATGTACTTAACACATGGTCATTAAAACTCATTTGAGCATGAACCAAACTTGAACTAGCTTGATCCTGTTGACCCGATATCAAACAAGGATTAGCCCACAAATTTTTTGAAAATCTATCCAATTCAATCGTCATATAACAACCTATATTGTTAGCTCCGGGCACTGACTAAACTCATGGTAAAGCGCTTCATAGCAAATTGTCGCGCGTTCAAACCAGACTAATAGTTCTTCACCACTGGCGGGAACCGGCCAATTCACCGCATATAATAAGGTTTGTTGCACTGAATCATAACCTACCGCACCATCATTATTTTCAACCAGTTGCATATTGTGGTGCATACAATTAATGAAGAGTAAATGTGCCTTTTGCGCATCAATCTGCCCCAAAAAACCATAAAATTGCCAATAAGTTCCTTTAGCATGGATAGACATCATCAATTGATTATCAAGTAATAAAGTGCACTGCTCACTCTCATCCCATACCAAAGGTAGGCCTAATAATTGACCAAAACGAGCAAGTACACTATCTTCTTTACGCATTTCTCCCCTCCTTTAAACAGCATACTTATCATTCCACTGTTCAAGCAGTTGCAACATGACTTCTAGAATATGCTCTTTTTGTTCTGGATCGCGATAACAAGCTTCACTCATGACCACCATAATTTCCCGCCATTTACGTAGAAAAATTAAATGTTGCAAGGT
Source organism: Arsenophonus nasoniae (assembly GCF_004768525.1). Lineage (NCBI taxonomy): Bacteria > Pseudomonadati > Pseudomonadota > Gammaproteobacteria > Enterobacterales > Morganellaceae > Arsenophonus > Arsenophonus nasoniae. The sequence continues at coordinate 453,639 of NZ_CP038613.1, read as the reverse complement.
TGTTAATGGTAATTTTATTACCAATTGTGCTAATGCCTCAGGATAAATCCAACTTTGCTCTAATAATTCAATGCTAATTTCTGCAACAGTATCATTTGCTAAATTGAGTGTGCGCGACAAAGAAGCACAGTGTTCATTAAAAGCTAAAAACAGCCATAAGCGACGTAAATCGTCAATCGTAGTAACTAATTTAGTCATATCTAACTGTTCATGACTGACTAGCGGCTCTGATATTGCACGGATTAATAATTGAATAGTCCGTCGTCTATCTTTATGTTCTTGTAATAATTTAAACCAATGACTCAGCCCTTTTTCTCCACGGGCAGCATGCTGATAGAGTTGACGGTAAGCTTGCAAACGTGAAGTATCTATCGTCATACCTTGACTAGCCGCAATTAACGCTAGCTCAATATCTTCTTCCGCTAACAATGACATTAAAAACTGTTTAATTTTCGAACGTTCAGATAAGGCTAAGCTTGTCATACCCTGTAATATTGCTAACAAAAAAATTAGCTGTCCTTTATTTAGGGCCAACTGAGGAATTTGCTGTAAAATTTTATCGCCATCTTTAAAGGAGAGAAGTTGCTTAGCAATCTGCTCTATAGACCCGCGTTGCTTTTCGCCTAATTGCTGTAACAGTTTTTCGACGCCATTAAATAATGCACTTTGCTTTTTATTGGCATCGGCTATTTTTTTCATTATTTGGCTTAGCCCTAAGCTTAAACCTTCTAACGTTTCTTCCAGCGCTTCAGCACGGACTTCCGCTAATGCAATGCTGGCTTGCGTAGCCGTACTCTCCGCAGGTATAAAACTTGCTGTCTGCTTGCTATCTTGTAGAGATTGAAAATCGAGGTAATCAGCTTGATCAATTCGCATCACAAGTTCCTCTCAAGTGCGTTTTTTTCGTTGTAGGAACACAGGTTTCTAACAACCTTTCAAGGTGTTCATATAAATCAAAGCGTAATATCATACAACTTGAACTTAATTCTGCTTGCCAAGGTGCAAAATCAGCACGGATCCTAATTTGTATTTGCTCAGCAAATATTTTACACAACGCATCTGCTTGTTCTGGTGAAACACTTAGTACTAAACTTTGTTTAGTCGTTGCTTCACCTATCTGCTCTGTAAGCTGGTTAACAAGATTTTCACTAATATTTTGTTTTTGGCACCAGGCTTTAAGAACTAATTTTACTTGTTGACCGATCCGTTCCTGTAAAACGATAACTAGGTGTTTTTCCAATTCTGCCTGTTCAACCAGCCAAGTGATACTTTCGGCCACTATTTCTTGCCGTAATTGGGTGCGCCACGCTTTTTCTTGCTGCTTAACGGTTATTTCTGCTTTAGCAACAATCTGTTGTGCTTCCTGCAAAAGCACATCACACTCTTGCCGCACTTTAGCTGCATATTGCTTAATACGTTGTTTGGCTTTCTGCTCCCGTCTACATTCAGCTAAACCTTGCTGAATTTCATCAGGCGTAATTTCTAATGTTTGCTTTAAGAGTTCACACTCTTTAACTAACACTAAAAATCCATTCATAAGAAACGCTCCAAACGAAATAACCAGCGAACAGCCTGTTCAATCTGTTGTTGCGAACAGGGCATTTGCTCCTCTAATGGAGCAAAATACCAGGCTAAAAGCAGCGCAAAATCATGTCCTTGCCAATAATGAGAGAAAACATTTAAGGCATAAAGGTGCGCCTGCTCAAGGAACTCCTCAACTAACCAGGGTACTGCAACCCTGTGGCACTCTGTTGGCCATAAAGCGATTAATTGCTTTATCTGTTCCTGACTTAATAAGGTCGCTAAACGTGACCTATAAGCACTATCCCACAAATAGTCAGGAGAAGGATTACAAACTAATCCAACAACGGTGAATAAAAATGGCTTTTTGATTAATAACAACAACCAGGTCTGCATATTCTCCGGTATTTGACGGTATAAAGCAGGCTGAAAACCTAATCGATTAAGTATCAATTTATCTATGCGTCGTTTTAATTCATTACTTATTGGGTAGCGAGACTGCCATTCATTAAGTCCAAGCGATTGCCACCATTTAGCATGCATGATCTCGCCTGGATGGGATAATAAATAATTAAATCTCACTGCCAATTCAGTCATTAAGATTTATCCTTACGTCGTCCAAATATTACTGCTGCAAACACGACAATAAATATTCCGGTAAAAGTTAATAAGATTAACGTTTTATTGGCTACAATGTAATTTTGTAAATATTGCCATTGCTGATTAGTTTGCATTTTCTGTGGTTGATAACGGAATTCAGCCGGTTGCAAAAACAAACTAATTTTATCGGATTGCAAACCGGATATCGCATTCTTAATTAAATTGCGAATTTGTGCTTCAACCCCATTCATATTGACTTCTGGTGAATATTTAATGTAAACCGCTACCGACTTTTCGGCCGTAGTATTATCAATATTACTCTCACTATTGTCCGCCTGAGCAATTGAGACTCGTGCACTAATAACACCATCCATACTTGATAGGGTACGCTCTAGCTGTTGTTCTTTAAGATAACGCATTTTTGCTTCTTCTTGAGCAGGAGAAGATACTAATTGACCTGCTGGAAAAAGATCCTCAATACCGACATATTGCGTTTTGGGATAACCATTTTGCCTAAGTATTTCCACCGCATCGATGAACTTATCTTTTTCGATTTGCAATGTCACTTTGCCGGTTTTGCCATCAATTTCAGAATTAACATCAATGTGATTTAACATCAATAACGCAACCATTTGATTAGCTTCATCTTGAGGCAAATTTCGGTATAATTCGACCTTACAGCCGGTCAGGAACAACACCAATAATAAACATAAATACTTTAAGTATTTCATTGCATTGTCACTAATTTATTGATCGATTGAGCAAGACTTCCTGCCGTTTTAGCTGCCATGTCCACTTCAAGAACGGCTTTCACTATCATTGCTTGTCCTTGAACGGCTTGGGTCGGTGACAGCGCTTGAGCCGTCGGCTCGACGGTTGATGGAAGAACTGTCCCTAATGCCGCCGTTTGTCCTTGACCGTGTTGCATTAATTGATTGAATTTTTCAACTAACTGGGTATCAGGATTAACCGCTTCTGCCGTCTGGCTCTTCATCAAATTGATGGGGGCTACTGCTTTAATGTCCATTTTCATCTCCCGCTAATAAAGTAGAAATTTGCGATTGATTGACCATGTCAGCAGGCGAGGAAAATAAACAACGCAATCCTTCAGCTTGATTACTTTTCATACCTGTTAATGAACGTAGCGCGGCACTGTTTTCACCTAAAGCAAAGTAGACTAAACTGCTACATAGCGCACGCGTATCTTCGTCAGCAATCAATTCAGGAAACGCGGCTAACATGGCATAAGCCTGTTTTATTAATCCATGGTTGGCAGCAGCAAGCGCAATCTCTACCAATAATTGTTTATCTTCTTTTTTCATATTTTGGCAATAATCCCTTGTATCATGTCTTTAACCACTTTGATCAAAGCGCTTTCGTAACCGATAAAATTGGAATATTGCTGTACCGCAAACTGCATCTGTAACATCTGAGCAGGATTACTCGGATCAGCGTTGGCAATTTTACTTTTAATATCACCAGCAGCATTAGCAGATAATTGCGATAATTGGTTGATGATAGCATTGAAATCCATAATTTTACCCTAACGTCAAATTAAGCATTGTTTGCCAGACTTTAGCCATTTCGTTTTTGAAATATCAATAAAAATGGCAGTAGATACTTATTAACCAACGATATAAACAATGCTATTTCACTTGATCAAAACACTTAACGATATATCAGTACTTAAACTTTTGTTAAAACCAAAAGACCTAGACAGCCCTATCCCTGATTAATATTTCGAGTGTGTTATTGTTATTTAATGATTTATTTCTGTATTATTGCTTTCTTTCCTATTACATAGTTTGGTGGTTAATAATCATTTTTTATATCCGGTATTCACCTGAAATAAGAAAAAACAAACGAGTTATTATGTAGAATTAAATTTAATAGCGGGAATATTAATAAATAGATATAACTAAACTGAATATAATAGCTAAATTAGATCTAACGAATGAGATTTATCATTAGATGATAAAAAATAAATTGGTATTTAAATATAGACAGCAAAGATTAATATATTTATTAAACTAAAAAACAAGGATATCTTTGGAAAAAATTAACGGGTTGCAACGGAACCAGTTAATTTTTATGGTTAATAGATTATCTGTTTAATGAGCAATATGTAATCTAAATATTATAATATAATAATTCTTAACTATTATTCTCTAAACAATAATAACATCTACCCGCAGTTTATTTTACAGAAAGAACTTTTTTCTTTAACCAATCAACTTCATTCTCCAATTGACGCTTTTTTTGCTCTAGATTGGCCAACTCTGACTGATATTGTTGCTCTCTGTGTTCTCTGTGTTGCAGTGCAAGTCCATCGTGCATGTCCTTCAATTTGCTTATCTTTTGCTGCTGTTGTGCATGTTGTTCCTGTAACAGATTTTTTCTCTCAACCGCGTTCCCCAAAGCCACAGATGCTGTCCTTGAGGTAAATGCATCAACACTGTTACTCACCATTTTAGTGGCTGAAAAAGTGCTACTCAATGCACCCAATGTTGCTGTTGTGGTGGTACTGCCTGAACATAATGTACCGACAACTAAGCCTGAGCGTAAAAAAGCAGAGGTATACTTAGCCCAGTTTTCAGCGCTGTCATCTGTCATACCTGCTCTATTAAACAGCCGATAGACACCATTAGCTATAGCATCCGATCCTAACTTCAATCCTTCACCACCCTTAGCTGTACTATGCCAATTAGCGTAAGCACACCCAGCATCAGCGACCGCCAGACCAAATGTAATACTTGAACCAACGAGTAAAGGCATTGCTGCGCCGGCAGTAACTAGGGTAGCTGCTATCGAAAGCCCTAAGCCAACGCCTGCGATCGCCACATTTAATAGTTCTTTAAAAAATGAACGCTTGGCAATTTCAACACCTTGCTGCTTAGCTTCATCATAGTATTGTTTAGACTGGTTAATTTGCTGTTCAATTACCGGTTTTAAATCCAGGGGTTTACTTGCCTCAGCCTCTCCTTTTGCTACCGGCAGATCTAACCACTGAGTCACATTATTTGCTTGGGTAAGAGGTACCTGGTTAATATTGAACTGCCGCGTACTAGCCGATGATTTGATGGGTGATTGAGCAAGATCCAGGTAAGCTAGTGCTGCTCCACCAGGAGCAATAGTATTATCATATGGCATAAAAACCTCCTATTAGTTATGAAAGTCACTATAGAATTTCATCTAATAATGCCTGTGCAAGTCTACGTATATCAGGTTGTACTGGTGCAATAAAACTCTGCTCGATTGATGTCTGTAATGCATCAATAGCTTCGCTCGTTTGCTCGATTGCCAGATAGCATTGAGCGATACGAAAAGTCACTCCGGCATCTCTCGCATCAAGTAAACTGGCATAGCCATAAAACACTAATGCATACTGATATTGTTCTAGTGCGTGTAATGTAGAAGCCAATCCGATAAGATATTTTCGTTCGCAAGGCTGATACATTACCAAATAAGTAAAAGCAGTTAATGCCGGCGATAATTGCAGTTGCTGATAGGCATCTACCGCTTGTTGGTAAGTCGCATTTAATATCTCACTTGAGATGTTTTGTTGCAGTTGTGTTTGCGGTTGTGTCAATGCCTGTTCAATAATGGCAATTAATTGCGCTAGCGAAACCTCCTGATTGATATTTGCTATAATCATCTTGGGCCATAGCCTCACTTAATTAAAACCGCTCAACAGCCTATTTTGAGCGGTGGTTTTTTCCTTAACCGTTTAACTATGCTATTTATTAGTTAAAATTTACTTATTTACTACTGCTGAGCTAATACGCGTGTATAAGTCAACTAAATCTTTGACGATGGAGCGCATTTGTTCGGATAGTTGACAAGCCTTATCCCATGAGTCTTTAATGTTTTTTGCGTAGCTCTGTGCATTGGTCGCCTGGAAATCACCTTCGACTTTTTCCAATTCGGCTTTTTTTGTCTTTTCAGCAGAGCTCAACTGGCCAATCCCTTCCAAACTTTTACCACTAGCTTGTCCCAAATGAGTGGCGATTTCATCAAATTGTTTAGATAAAGGAGCGCTTAGTAAGCCAACCACACCAGATAAAATTTGACATGCACCAGTTGATATTGCCGCACTACAAGCATCTTCGATCCCTTGGCGTTTTTTATCGAGTGATGCAGTTTGTATATTCCAGCCTAATTCTTGTTGCTTTTGATTAAACTCCTGCAAAATATTGCGCAGTTTCTTTAATACTTCAGCTAACTTAATAATCAATTCATTGATCTGAGCAATAGCATCCATATTACTAACGTCATAAAGCCCACTATTCCCCAAATCATCATATTTATTGACTGAAGCTGAATTGGTGGACATTAATTGAATATCACTCATAACTGCCTCCTACTAAAATTATCTGCACAGTGGGTAACTACCCATTTCTTCGCGCGTTTTACACTATTGTGCTTACTCACGCTGCTTGCTAGGATGCTTTTATGTTGTTGTTTTATTGATCATTAAATTTCACTATCAGCGATACTAGCCCAATATCAACAGCGATTATATATTTATGATCAACGTCAATTAGCCGCTGGATTTCGCTTTTTCATCATCAATTTTTGGCCAATAATGGCTAAATCTGAATTAGAATAGCATTATCAAGTCATGCCAATTATCAAAATCCAGCTGTTTAATTGCTAACTTATAGTTAGTAATTGCTAATTGAAATAACCACAGCATAAAAGTTTGCCAGGACTAAACTGTTGCACTGTCAACGATCACCGAAAACTGATCCACTTTTTATCTAAATCCGATCAATCAAAATTGATCCACTGTTTTACTCAGTTATTGCTCCTGAGCGCCGCTTATCTTTCAATCGGTAGCTTTCACCGCTTAATTGCAGTACATGCGAATGATGAAGTAAACGATCAAGCATAGCGGCAGTTAATGTTGCGTCATCAGCAAAAGCACTTGGCCATTGCCCAAATGATAGGTTACTCGTCAATATGACACTGCCATGCTCATAACGCTTGGCAATCACATTGAAAAACAGGTTTGCTTCTTCTCGCCCAAACGGCAGGTATCCAATCTCATCGATAATCAACAACTTCGGGGCCATCACCGAACGTGATAGATATTGTTTGAGCTTATTTTGTCGTTTGGCAGTTGAGAGTTGCAACATCAGTTCAGCTGCCGTGGTAAAGCGGGTTTTCTTCTTGGCCTGTACTGCTTTTAATCCTAACCCATAGCTAAATGCGTTTTGCCTACACCGCTTGGGCCAAGCAACACGACATTTTCATTACGTTCAATAAACGTTAATGCGCTTAATTCCTGTATGTGTTGTTTGTGGATCCCCGTTGCACACTTAAAATCGAACGTATTAAGTTCTTTATGTGCTGGGAATCCTGCCATCCGACTCAAAAGATTACGAGTTCGTTCATCTCGTTGTTGTTGCTCACATTTTAACAGGGACAGTAAAACTCTCCGTAGCTTTTGTCTTGGGCAATGCATTTTCGGCAAGTGATGACCAATGAGTCGGAATAGAATTTAATTTCAATGACTCACACAGGTGTTCAATTTGTTCATGCAATAACATGTTCACCTCCCAGTACGCTTCGTATACGCTGATTGAGTGTTGCAAACTGACAGATTCAAGGGCGGTACGATAGGGATATTAAGCGTATTAGTCTGTGGATAGATTGGCAAACCCTTGCTGGTAAGGGTAGAAGAGACTTAACTTCCTTAGCTAATCTATCTGCTGGCTTCTCTAACGTTGTTCCATGAATTCGCTGATGGGCAACGCGTTGTAAATCCATGGACCCACTTTTGCATTAGCTATTTCAATATCCAGTTCAAGATTATGAGCACGAAGGTCGGTGTTTAATGGCACGATAAAGCTGTTTTTAAATAGTGGTTAAAGCGCTCTACTTTCCCTTTCGTTTTGCCCTGTAGGCTTGCAAGCCTTCAATTTAAACCCGTAATCTTCGACATTTGAAGCATTTCGACATGTAATTTATGATCACCTTCTGCATAAGCATCCCGTTCGATGATGAGGGATTTTGCGTTATCACACAATACTTCCTGTGGTACACCACCAAAGTAGTCGAAAGCTTCTCTTAAACCTTGCTGCCACGATTCTGCTCGTTCATTATCAAAGAACTTTACATAACTCGCACGCGAATAGCCTATAGCGTTGCAACAAACGCTTTCAGCGATTTTTTACCTCGCCGGATGCTGGTGAAGTCGATTTGCATTTGTTGACCTGGCTGTGTTTCAAAACGGACGACTACTTCGGGAACAATGCTTGGTTTAAATTGACAAACAAATCGGCGTAATTGAGCAATACCACCTTGATAGCCGTTTTCAACTACCTCATCAAATAAGACTGTTGCAGGATCCAATCAGGTTTAGCCAGTTCAATTCGCTGAAGCAAATAAGGTTTAAAGGGGATAATTTAGTCGGTTGTTGACTTCTTTTAGCATAAGTTGGCATTGTCTGTTGTTGTAAATGATGTTTTACGGTGTTACGGGATATACCCAACTCACTGGCAATTTTTCGAAGGCTTTGTCCTTGTGCAAAGCGAACATGAATATCCACAAATATCTCCTTGGTTAACATAAATTATCCGTACAAAAATGTGCGAATAATACCAAGTGGATCAGTTTTAGATGATCGTTAGTGGATCAGTTTTGCATGATCGGTGACATTGAAGAAAAAAATGGTTGTTTATCATTTGATTTTTATCTTTTTATTTTTTCCTATTTATTATTCCTATGCGAATCCGGCGATTTTACTTGCTCGTACGGCTATTGGTGCGGGTTTAGCCAGAATAATAGCGACGAGAGCTTCTGCTATTGCTGCTAATGATGCCGTGTATTTATCCTTAGTGAGTAATACAAGCCGTTCTATTTCAAGTTCACTGTTGAAACGTATTTCATCAAAGATAAGTGATAAATCAATTTATAAGTCCGTTGGAGGGGCGTTGAGCTGGGCTGGCGTGGGTTATAGCATTGGGACTATAAATGAAAATGCTTTTGTTTCTGATGAAATTAAAGTCGCTACGAGTGGTAAGAAAAGAGATGATGGTCGGTATGATGTTTTTATAAATGGAAAAAACTATATTTCAGATTTTGAGCCATCTCCAGATAATCCCTTTTTTATAACAATAAATACAACAGAAAATGGTGATGTCATTATTTCGGATTCATTAAATAACTCTTATCCATTTTATACTTATTTTAATAAGAAAATCATACAGGGTTATGATTGGGCAAGTGTTGCTTTGTCTTATTTTTATCAATATAAAAATTCAAATCAAAAAAAAGTTTGTGGATTAGCTGGAGTCGCTTGTAGTGTTGATTCGCCTAGCGTAAAGCGTATTAATAAAGATATGGGTTTTGTGACATTAGAATACGTGGGTGTCTATACTGAATCTCGGGGTTTTTATAAAAAAGGCGAGGTGGGAAAATTTGAGACTAATGTTCATGTTCATACTAATAGTGGTTTCAAAGGTATTCCAAAAGAACCTGAAAAACAGCCTAATCAAGTTAAAGAATCTTTTTTAAAAAAATTAAACGAGGTTTCGATAGATATTGATGAATTAACAAAATTTTATAATGATATATTTATGGAAGCTTCTTTATCTACGGATTATCAAGGCGTTCCCTATAGCTCAAGTAATGCAATTTCTAAGGAAGAAGTCACTTCCAGTAATCCTGAATTATCTAATCTTAAAAAAAGTGAATGGTTTAAACCTGCACAACTTAATTCTCATTCACCTATTCAGGTGATGCCATCATATTCCAATAATAATGAATCAGGTGATTTATCCGGCAATAATGTGGATTTTAAAGAGAATGATATTAAATATCCTGACTTAAAAATGCCAACGGCGGAACAGATATTACAGCCTTATAAGTCGTTTTTTCCCTTCTTGCAAAATTTTAGTTTACCGTCCCGTAATGTTCAGTGTCCGGTCTGGAGTGTTCCATTTTATGGCAAAGATTACAAAATTGACTCACATTGTCCGTTGATTGAACAAAACAGGGGAGTTATTGGAACCATATTTGCGTTGGTTTGGGCATTTATCGCATTGCGGAAATTATTAAGTGCATAGGTGATATATGGGACGATTATTTATTACGTTATTCAGTGGTGCATTTGAGTTTGTTTTTAAAGGAATTGTGCCTAAGTTTTTTTTGTTTTTTGCGTTGTTTTATATTACGACAGAGTTTATTCCTATTGTTATAGACGTGTTTTTGCTTAAATCGACAAATTTAGCGGAGCTTTTTGCTGCTTTGCCTGATGCGATTTGGTATTTCCTAAATTTATTACAGTTTCCATTTGGCGTGCCATTGGTGATATCAGCAATGGTGACGCGCTTTATTATCCGTAGATTGCCGATAATCGGGTAAGGGGATTCGTATGCCAATTACTGCTTATGTCGGCGTTCCTCGCTCCGGCAAGTCTTACGAGGTGGTGAAATCGGTTATTGTTCCTGCGATTGCGTCCGGTCGTCGTGTTGTTTCTAATATTTACGGGCTGAATGAGCAAAAAATAAAAGATTATTGCCTGAAACAAAATAAAAAATTGATGCATGAAAAATTAGGCTTATTGGTTCACGTTGAGAATGGTCAGTGTCTTGATGAAGATTTTTTACCGTCGATGGAAAATCAGTCTACCTTTTGTCAGGCTGGCGATTTGGTGGTGATTGATGAAGTTTGGCGGGTATGGGGCAGCGATAAAGATATTCCTAAAAATCATCGTTCGTTTATTGCTGAACATGGTCATTTTATCAATAAAAAGACGGGTATTATGTCTGATTTGGTGGTGATTAATCAGACGGTAACGGATATTCCCCGTTTTATTAAAGCCCGTATTGAAACAACCTATCGGATGCAAAAGCATGTTTCTCTGGGATTAAGTAATCGCTATCGGGTTGATGTGTTTCAAGGCGTTAAAATCACCAAATCGAATCGGATGAATTATTATCAGGAAAAATACGATAAGGCGATTTTTGAGCTTTATAAATCGGTTGAGGGAAATAATCCTAATACCTTAAAGACGGATAAACGGCAGTCTATTTTTTCATCAACAAAAGTGTTGATGTTAATGGTGCTTGTGCCTTTGGCTATTCTGGTTTCTCTTTATTTCGTTTATCAGTACTTCAATCAGTATTTAAATCCTGAAAAGCCGAAACATGCGCAATCTGTTAATTCTGTTTCTCAAAGTTCTAATCCAGTAGCTAGTTTTTCCATCCGTTCGTCTAAAGTGGTTTTATCGTCAAAATGGCGTATTACAGGGGAACTGCTCAGAGAAGGGAAAGCGTATGTCATTCTAGCGGATAAACAAGGGCAGTTACGTCTTGAGCCACGGAGTCAGTTTCAGTTTAACGGACGTCTTTTACAGGGAGAAATTGATGGGCAGTTAGTGAATTATTATTCAGGAGGTGGACAGTGAATAAAGCATTATGGGGGGGGGTATTTTTCTTTATTTTTTCTGTTGACGCAAAGAATGTTGATTTTAAGCTTGAAGCGGTTCCATTACCTAAAGCGATTTCGCTGATTTATGATGAAGTTTTGCAAAAGCCTTATATGCTTGACCCTAATTTAGCGAATGATTTGAGTTTAATGAGTTTTCATGCTACGGAAAAGCAGGATTTTAATCAGTTTATTATTCGTTATTTTGAGAATATGAATATTCGTGTTTATGAAAAACAAGGGGTGGTTTATCTGGTTAAGGTTAAGCCACCTGAACCTAAAGTAATCAAACAGAGTTTTGTTTATAATCCGATACACCGTGATGTTGACTATCTTCAGGGTTTTTTAAAGTCCGAAGGGGAGATTGCGGCTAATGGTGATAAATTGGTTTTTTACGGTACGAAAGAGGAGATTGTACGCGTTCAGCGTGTGTTGAGTTCTGTCGATACACCTTCACGTGAACTGGTTGTGACTGGTTATGTGTTTGAGGTTCAGGATATTGAAAAAGAAGGCAGTGGAATTAATTTATTAGCTAAATTATTGTCAGGAAAACTGGGCATTAATATTGGCATAAAACAAAATTATGAGAATTTTATTACGATTAATACGGGCAATCTGGATGCGATGATTGAATTATTTCGCACTGATAGCCGTTTTCATGTGGTGAGTAGTCCAACATTACGGGTTAAATCCGGTTCAAAAGGAAATTTTAGTGTAGGCTCTGATGTCCCTGTTTTATCCAGTGTGACTTATCAGGATGGTCGTCCTGTTCAGTCTGTTGAATACCGTTCAAGTGGGGTGATATTCGATATTCAGCCAACGATAAAAAGTCAGGCAATTGATTTAAAAATTCAGCAGCAATTATCTAACTTTGTGAAAACGGATACAGGCGTTAATCAATCTCCTACGTTGATTAAACGGGATATTGTCACTGATGTCACTGTAAAAAGTGGTGATGTGATTGTGCTTGGGGGTTTAGCAGAGAATAAGCTGGAAGAAGGGGGAACGGGTTTTAGTTTTTTGCCTAAAGGTTTTTTATCGGGTAAGTCTACGTCAAGGACTAAAACAGATATTGTCGTTTTATTACAGGTGAAAGTGATTTAAGTTTTCCGTTCATAAAAATCGTCCCCCGCAGCTGAGCGAGGAGGCAGATTTTTATGAACGGAGAACGAAGGTTGTCACGGGTAATAATCGTTATAATCTGTTCAGTTTTAAAATGTTGTTTGTTAAGCGTTACGCTGTTTTTTAGCGCTGTATAGCCAGACGTCCATCTGACTATACAGCTATCACATAAACCTAATAGGAGGTCTATATGACTGTGTTCGATCCTACTCAATATCCAGAGTTACGCAATCTTTTTCCTGAATTAACGCCAGTGCAGTTTGAAACGGCATTGTTATTTGCTTTTGGCATTCCACAAAAAGAAATCTCAGTGTTGCGTTCAGTGGCGTATAAAGTGGTGAGACAGACGATAACAGAATCCAGAATGAAATTTGAGCCAGCGTCATTGACGGGATTATTAACGGTATTTCATGTTCGTTTAGTGTTATTTGCTTTGTATGATTGCCAGCAACGCATTCGTAAGACATAAAAAAGGCTGTCAATCTAGGTGCGTTAAACGCACCTAGGGTATTTTATTCGATGAGATAATATCGATTCGGTATTAGGTCATAACTTCTAAAATCAATCATGAAATACCGCCACTTCTGATTTTGAGTCGCATCACACTAACATCAGGGAAACCCGCTACTTTATGGCGGGCTTTTTTTATGTTTTAAAATGTCCGTCAGGACATGGAAGGCGGCAGATTGAAATCACAAAGATAACTGAATGGAAAACCGCCGAAGCCAGGGGGGACTAATCGAGTAGCAGGAAACCCTGCGCTTGCGCCTCCTGCCAAGCCTGTTTTTTTGCAATGTCAATTGTTAGTATTAGTGTTTGAGTGAAGATACTGAGTAAAAACAATGATGAAATACTTATTGGTGTTGACCTTGAGTTCATTAGTTCTGGTTGGGTGTAAAAATGGTTTTTCAAAATACACACTAGAAGAAAAAAAAGCGATTATAAAAAAGCATGATAGAGAATGGCGAAAGCGACAAATTTGCGAGCGTAGATATAGAGAGAAACCTTCATTATTACTAGATTGTGTCAGTGATATAGATGATCCCGATTTTGAACATATGTATTAAGGTTCGCACAATATTTAGATATTATGTTAATTAATGGTTGATACTATGCAAAGATTAACGGTTTTTCTATGATTTGATTCATAAACTGGCAAAAATAAATAGTTATTTAGTACGGAGTGATCTTTTTTCTTCTAACGTTTTATTTTTTTAGCGGAAACTAATGAGATGCTGTAATTCTTATCAGAGTCAGGTAGCATATATTTATTTACCGCTTTTTATCAAAATTGATTAGTCACGTTTATTAGGGATACCAGTGTCTACTGCGGAAATTATCAATATTACATCCCCGGCTCGGCAAGTGTTGCAGCAGATTTTTGGTTATCAGCAATTTCGGCCAGGCCAAGAACAAATTATTAATACTATACTTACCAAGCAAGATTGTTTGGTCGTCATGCCAACCGGGGGAGGAAAATCTCTCTGTTATCAAATACCCGCTTTAATTTTGCCCGGCTTAACAATAGTAGTTTCCCCCCTAATTTCATTAATGAAAGATCAAGTTGATCAGCTTTCTCAGTATGGTATCGAAGCCAGTTATCTTAATTCAAGCCAAACTGGGCAACAGCAAAAGCAGGTCATTGAGTATTGTCGACAAGGCAAAATAAAATTACTTTATATTGCTCCAGAACGATTGGTTATGGATAATTTTCTTGATCGATTGCCAAAATTAAATCCGGTTTTATTGGCTGTCGATGAAGCCCATTGTATTTCACAGTGGGGACATGATTTTCGTCCTGAATATCGAGCATTAGGGCAATTGCGGCGTCGCTTTTCGCAGTTACCGGTTATTGCCTTAACCGCCACTGCGGATCAAACAACGCGTAATGATATTATTCACGGTCTTGAACTGTGTGAACCACTTGTCCATATTAGCAGCTTCGATCGACCTAATATTCGTTATACTTTAGTAGAAAAATATAAGCCTCTTGATCAACTTTGGTTTTTTATTAAAGGACAAAAAGGTAACAGTGGTATTGTTTATTGCAATAGTCGCAGTAAAGCGGAAGAGACAGCTGAGCGATTGCATAAACGCGGTTTAAGTGCGGCGGCTTATCATGCTGGTCTTGATAATACACAACGCGCCAAAGTACAAGATGCTTTTCAAAAAGATGACTTGCAAGTGGTGGTAGCAACGGTGGCATTTGGTATGGGAATTAATAAATCTAATGTCCGTTTTGTCGTCCATTTTGATATTGCCCGTAATATAGAATCTTATTATCAAGAAACGGGGAGAGCTGGGCGTGATGGCTTAGCTGCAGAGGCAATCTTATTTTATGATCCTGCTGATTTATCCTGGTTGCGTCGTTGTTTAGCGGAAAAGCCTGCCGGACAATTGCAAGAAATTGAACGTCATAAATTGAATGCGATGAGCGCTTTTGCCGAGGCGCAAACCTGTCGCCGGCTAGTATTGTTAAATTATTTTGGTGAAAATCGGCAGCAGCCTTGTGGTAACTGCGATATTTGTTTAGATCCACCGAAACGGTATGATGGCCTAATTGATGCTCAGAAAGTACTTTCTTGTATTTATCGAACAGGGCAGCGTTTTGGTATCGGCTATATTGTTGACATTTTGCGCGGTGCGAATCATCAACGTATTCGTGAATTTGGCCATGATAAGTTGCCAGTTTATGGCTTAGGTAAAGAACAGAGTCATGAGCATTGGGTGAGTGTGTGTCGGCAACTTATTCATATGGGGTTAGTGAGCCAAAATATTGCCCATTTTTCAGCATTACAATTAACAGAAGCGGCTCGACCGATATTGCGTGGCCAGGTGCCATTACAGCTGGCTGTTGCTAGAGTCTTATCGAAAAAAAGCCGTAATCAGCAAAATAAAAACTACCAAAGTCATTATGATAAAAAATTATTTGCTAAATTACGTCAATTGCGAAAAGTTATTGCGAATGAAGAAAATATTCCACCTTTTGTTGTTTTTAACGATGCCACTTTAATAGAGATGGCGGAGCGATATCCTGTCCAGCCGAATGAATTACTATTGATTAATGGTGTAGGCCAAAGAAAATTAGCGCGATTTGGAGAAGCATTCATGACATTGATTCGTGATCATCTGGCTGGTTTTGAATGAATTGAGGAGCAATTATGACGCCTGACATGCTAAAAGCGAGTTGGCTGACGCGTGAATCTCAGTTTTTAGCTTTTGCTAATGGTCCGCTTTTAGATTTTTGGAAAATGCGTGATGAAGCAGAATTTATTGGCGTCGATAATATTCCTATTCGTTATGTAAAAATTTGCTCCGCTCAGCATGATAAAGCGATTGTCATTTTGCCCGGACGCAGTGAAAGTTATGTAAAATATCCTGAAGTTGCTTATGATTTTTATCATCTTGGTTATGATATTTTTATCATAGATCATCGTGGACAAGGTCGATCGGGAAGAATGTTGGCCGATCCTCAAAAGGGACATGTCGAAAAATTTACTGATTATATTGATGATTTTGAATCTTTTATCACCCTTGAGATTAAGCCGCGATACTATTCACGTCGTTATGCACTCTCCCATTCAATGGGAGGGGCTATTCTCGGTGGCTATCTGTTAAGTGATAGTCTGATTTTTAATGCCGCAGTTTTATGTGCTCCGATGCTGGGCATTAATTTACCGGTCTCACGTTGGTTGGCAAATTTTATCATTCAGTGTGCTGAGGCGAGCGCTAATACCCGTGATGATTATGCAGTATCAACCGGTAAATGGCAGCCATTACCCTATATTATTAACATATTGACTCATAGTTATGAACGTTATCGGCGTTATTTACGTTATTATGCTGATTATCCTGAATTACGTATTGGAGGTCCAACTTATCATTGGATCGGAGAAAGTCTGCAGTTTTGTACTAGTTTAATTGAAAAAGCGGGAGAAATTGAGGTTCCGCTTATGCTATTACAAGCGAGTGAAGATAAGGTTGTTAGTAATCGGGATATTCAGAAATTTTGTCTCGCTCGACAAAAAATGCAGATGGGAAGAGGGGAAAAGCTACCTTTAATTATAGAAGGGGCAGACCACGAAATATTATTTGAAAATGATGTGTTACGTGCTATGGCACTTAATGCAATTTGTGATTTTTTTGATCAACATTGATTAACCAAGGAAAAACAATGACGTATTCTGTTGTTGCTTCAGATTTAGATGGTACTTTACTATCTCCTGACCACACTTTACCGCTATATACAAAAGAAACGTTAAAATTATTAGCAGAAAAAAATATTCATTTCATTTTTGCTACGGGTCGCCACTATATTGATGTTGATCAGATCCGTAATGGGTTAGGTATTAATGCTTATATGATCACATCTAATGGTGCTAGGGTACATAATACTAATGGCGAGCTTATCTTAAAGCATAATCTTGATCCTAATATTGTTCATGAGCTCTGTCTAATGGAGTTTGATAATCCAAATATTCTGACAAACTATTATTCTAGCAATAATTGGTTAATTAATCGGGAGAGCCCAGAACAAAAAGCATTTTTTAAAGAGTCTGTTTTTCACTATCAACTTTTTGAGCGTGATAATTTTTCTACGACCGATGTGAGCAAAGTCTATTTTACTTGTGAAGATCATCAGCAATTATTGCTATTACAGGAACAAATAAGCAATCGTTGGGGCAATCGTATCAACGTTAGTTTTTCATTACCAAGTTGTTTAGAAGTTATGAATGGTAGTGTTTCCAAAGGAAATGCATTAAAACAGGTAGCCAATTTATTAGGCTATACTTTGCAGGATTGTATCGCTTTTGGTGATGGAATGAATGATTATGAAATGTTAACGATGGCGGGAAAAGGCTGCATAATGAAAAACTCACATCAATTATTGCGAGATAATTTACCCGATATGGAAATAATTGGTTCTAATGAAGAAGAAGCGGTTTCTTATTATTTGCGTCGACTTTATAGTGGTATTTAAATATTTGCTGCAGATAAAAACCATCTAAATTGAGGTTACGAAAATTCACTTTAGAAAACAACAAAATAATTTATTATTAATTTGCTAAAGTGATTTTGTTTTTTAATTATATCAACAAGTCAATTAATAATGAATTTTTAAAATTTATTATGACTTATATTTATATTATGGAAAATAAATTGCTTAAATCTATTTTTGATTTTTATAGTGCGAAATAAAGGGATACTAAGATTAACTATTATCTTAGTATAATTTTTGAAGCGTTAGTTATAAAAAGGAGCTGGCGATATGAGAAAATTAATTCTGGTATTTACGCTAGGAATATTGAGTTATGGTTCTTTGGTCTCTGCTGATATAACAAATACAAAATCTAATGTAATAACGCAATTACAGCAATTAGCTGAACAAGGTAATGATAAAGCTCAGTATGAATTGGGGGAAAAATATTTTCGTGGACAAGGAATTTCTCAAGATTTCAAACAGTCCGTTGTTTGGTATTTGAAATCGGCTGAATTAGGTAATGCAGATGCGCAGTTTAGGCTCGCTACCATGTATGTTAATGGTTTTGGTGTTAGGCGTAATTATGATCAGGCAATAGAATGGTACCAGAGGGCAGCAATCCAACAACATGTTCGTGCGCAAAGCAATATGGCTACTATGTATGCTCATGGATTAGGTGTGAAACGAAATTTACCGGAAGCAGCATATTGGTTTGAGCAAGCATCAAAAGGGGGTTATGCATTGGCACAATTTAATTTGGGATTAATGTATAGTATTGGCAACGGTGTGATAAAAGATTACAAAAAAGCCGTCTATTGGTTCAAGCACGCCGCAAAACAGGGATATGCTAAAGCTCAGGATCGTTTAGGTGTTATGTATGCAGAGGGACATGGTGTTAATAAAGATAATAAAAAGGCCTATGCATGGTTAGCTACCGCCGCTTGTAATGGTAATAAAGAAAGTCAAAAATTTCATGATAAGATCGGAAAATTGTTTTCTGTTAAAGAAATGAAGGCAGCAGAGGCATTAGCTGAACGTTATATTAAAAAGTATCCCACCCCAATTGATTAAAAATTAATTACTAGATTAAATCCATTATATATTAAAAATAATATTATATTTATTTTAAAAATAAATATGATATATTTTGTTTAAATTTTATGCGAGTTATCCCTATTATTTAATGGCGAAAGTTCATTGCACTTTATAATTCTCCTGCTTTTCTTGCTAGGTTGCGCCCGGATCTATTTTTTGTTGCACTTTTTAATAGGTTATTACTGGCTATATCAATTCGAGCTTGAAAGGGAGGAAACGGTAGCGTGATCCCATGCTGCGCAAAACCGATTAATATATTTTGATGAACTTCATGTCGGGCTGGCATCCTATGCCCCATTTCTGCCGCGTAGATACGTAATTCAAAGATTTGAATGCCTTGTTGTAAATCAACCAGATATACCTCAGGTGCCGGGTTAGTTAAAATCATCGGTGTTTTCTCAGCAGCATTCAGTAAGATCCGACTGATCTCGGCACTATCTATATCAGCGGGTGCTGGAATGGTTAAAACAATACGCGTGATGGTATCGGATAACGACCAGTTAATGAATTGTTCGGTAATAAATGCCTTATTAGGAACAATAATTTCTTTGCGATCCCAATCTGTCAAGGTTGTTGCCCTAGTATTGATTTTGGTAATGCTACCTGTTAAGTCACGGATAGTGACGGTATCGCCAATACGAATTGGTTTCTCAAATAAGATCATTAAACCTGAGATGATATTGGTAAAGATTTCTTGGAGACCAAAACCTAGTCCAACACCCATGGCAGCAATTAACCATTGTAGTTTTGACCACTCAATCCCAAGCATCGAAAATGCAACTAAGCTACCTATAAGCGCAATAGTATATTTAGTCAAAGTAGTGATTGCATAACCTGTTCCGGGAGTTAAATCAAGGTGTTGTAACAGGGCGAGTTCCAATAATGCCGGCAAATTTCTAATTAGTTGTGCAGTAATTATAATAATAAGAATAGTAATAAAGAGAGAGCTGAGGGTAATAGGTTGAATGGTATCTACACCATTTATCGTGGTAGTTACATTCCAAAGCCGGACATTTTCCAGAAAAGAGAATGCTGAATGTAGCTCAGACCAAATTAAAATCAGTGAGACTAACGCTATCATGGTAAGAATAGAACGCACTAGACCTAAAGACTGGGCACTGATTGTATCTAAGTCAATTGTACTTTCTTCGATATCGACTAAGGCTTCGCCGCTACTATTAATATTACTATTATTGTCACCTTCATCTTTTGCCCGTTGAGCGAGAATGTCAGCGCGCCGTTGTTTTGCTCTTTCAAAAGCAATTTTACGCCGTTGGATAGACATCCAGCGGCGGATAATGTGATAAATAATCAGTAAAAAAAACCAGATTGCAACAGAGGTTTCTAGCCTGGCTAAAAGCTCTTCGGATGTTGAAAGATAACCCAAGAGTGCTGCAACAGCAGAAAAAATTGGCGCTATGATAAGTAATAACCACAATAAATTGCTAATTGCATTCTCGCCTGAGCCGTGGCGATCTAAATAAAGGGGTACGCCAACCCTTTTGAGGTTATGTGTAATTAGACTTAGCGCAATACACAATAATAAGAAGCAAAGTCTACCTAAGCTTGGAGCAAATTCACGGTCATTGTAATATTCAAACGTAATCAAGGCCATCATCAACGGCACTATGACAAAAACTGATAGTTGATAATAACGCATTGCTCTTTTTACGTTTTCTTCTGACCAACCAAAATGAGAAATAAACAATCCATTTGGCAGTGCAAAAGTGGCACTAATCATAAAAACCCATAAAACCGGTGTTGTCGCTCTCACACCTGAGCCAATAGCTGTGGCCATTGGGAATTGCCAGGCGCTTTGTAGGCCGTAACCAATCGCTGACCATAAAATAGGTAAAGGAAGTGCAATCAGAATAGACCAAAATACGGTTCGTAAGGTTAGCGCAAAGCGATCCTGGGTTACTTTACCGATCCGTGTACTGGCACGAAGAAGAAAATTATTGTAATGCTGATGGGTACTAATGCTAAAGATGACGATAGCAACAGCAGCGAGCAGGTATAACAAGCTATCCTGGCTGGCGAAGATAACGCTAATTGCTCCACTAAGTTGAGATAGCGTATCTAACGATAGTAAGCGAGTCAGATCTTTTACTATTGTAATTGGATAGTTGAGATTTATAGGATCGGTATCCGCGATCCAGAACATATAACGATGGGTCGCATCTTTGATATCTGTTAATGCATCTGTTAACTGGGTTGCTGCAACGTTTAGCTTGGTTAATTCCAATATTTCACTGTCATAACCAGAAATTATTGAGCTTAATAATTCTTTCCGAGTTTGGACGAGTGACTCATAAATTTGCGTTTGTTCTGCCGTGAAATTTTTTGTTTCGGCTTGCTTTTCCTCAGCCTCTTTATTGTTGGGGTTGAGATTTTCCAACATATCTTGGTACTTAAGGCGATCAATACGCTTGTTGACAATTTCTCTGTCAATTTGCTGATTTTTTGGAATTTCTGGCAAATGGTATAACTGTGCGCGTAATGCTTCACCCAAAGTCGTTGAACCACTTAACCATTGGGCTTGCTCGCGAATTGTGCCAAGTGCTTGACGAACGGTTAGTATATCACTGGAAGTCTGGCGTTGCCTTTGTTCAATATCATTTATTCTGTATGCTTGTTCATTAAGCCGTTGTGATAATTTACGGTTTAGTTGCAATTGCTCTGTTAAAAATTTAGGCAGTTCCCCGCCTTGAGCAGCAAGCATTTCAGTGTGTTTAAGTGCCAATTGTGCTTTCTGTTGGCGCTGAAAGTTTAGATGATTTCGTAGTTGTTGAAGCTCTTGATCAATTTGCTGATAACGTTTTTTAAAAAGCTCAATGCGTAAGCGTGCAATTTCTTGGCGATTATTGGCTGAAAGCTGGGCTATTTCTAGTTCATTGGTTTTTGACTTTCTTGCCGTGACTTCTGTTTGCGCTAAATTATATTGTGCTTCGGCTAAAGGAGAAACCGGAACAGGCAGGGATTCCAGTCTTACTATAGCGTCAGAAAGCAGGCGGCGAGCATCTAATAATTGTTGAGGTAATGTTACAAGAGAGTCGCTAATTTCACGATTTCTATCCTGTTCTCGCTGAATTTGTCTGCCTTGCTCAAGTAATTGACTACTAGCCTGAACAATACGTTGCTCTAGTTCCAGAATAGTTATATTGGTTGGTATAGTAACTGTTTTATTACTCTCAATAAGAAATTGTTGTTGTAATTCCTTTATGATTTTGGGGAAATCATCAATCGCTTCTTGATAAGCGCGGGTTTTTTTTTCTGATTCTTGCGCCTCAGATAACCAATTAAGCGCAACTTGTAATGCCTGAATAATTTCTGCATTTTTGGCGTTTTTATTTGCTTCAAGTTGTTTAATCTCTTTTTTAATCTGTATTTCATCAAGATTAATCGCTGCAAATACAGGTATCGTGATGAATAAGAGACTAAATAGTATGCAGACTATCAGGCGCACAATAGGATTCCTCAGATAAATTATTCAGTTCCATCTATTAAATTATGTGGACTAGTATGTTCCCCAGTATTTGCATAAATTGATTCTGCTAATAATTCACCTACTCGCGTGACGGTTCCTGGCTCTAATGCAGAATTAAGCTTAATATGGTTAAATTCAAACAAATTGATAACGGTTGAACCCAGTTTGAATTTTCCCATTTCTTCGCCTTTTTTCAGATAAACGGCTCCTGTTTTATCTTTTTCTGGATAAGTCCAGCGTTTGATAATCCCTTCACGTTCATTATTGACGCAGCCACACCAGCAGGTATCTATGCTGCCGACAATTGTTGCACCTATTAGAATTTGTGCCATTTTGCCAATCGACGTGTCAAAAATACAGATTAGACGTTCATTACGAGCAAAAAGATTGGGAACGTTTGTTGCAGTCAGTTGGTTAACGGAAAAGAGATCACCAGGAACATAAATCATTTCAGTTAGTAAACCGTCACAAGGCATATGGACCCGATGATAATCACGTGGAGATAAGTAAGTAGTTACAAACGCCCCATTACGAAATTTATCAGCCAGTATATAATTACCGGCTAATAATGCCGCTAAACTATAAGAATGGCCTTTAGCTTGTAAGATCTGCTCATCTACAATTAATCCTAATTGGCTTATGACCCCATCGGCAGGTAGAGCAAGTTGGTTGCTGCCGACAACAATAGGACGAATATTTTCTTTTAATGGGCGAGTAAAAAATTCATTAAAGGTAGAATAAGCTGAAAATTCGCTTTCTTTTGCTTCCGTCATATCAACTTTATAAAATTTGGCAAAAAGCTTAATCATTAACTGAGTAAATCCAGCCGCTTTTTGATCTGCAAGCCAACCAGCTAAATGTGTTAGCCCTTGTTTTGGTAGTAGATATTGTAGCTTGATCTTTATTTTTTCCAGCACATTAACCTCTAGTCTGATTCTAATGTTATTGGGTTGTAATCAAAAAAAGATAGTCATTGTACCTATGCTTTTCATGAATTCCAGAGTTATATTTATAACTATTTATTATCTATAAAAGGTCTACGTGGTTTTATTTGTTCCATGCTTGCTAAAATACGATGATAATTTTCAAAACGTGATTTTGCTATTTTTCCAGCGGTTACTGCTTGTAGTAAAGCACATCCAGGATCATCTAAATGCTTACAATCACGAAATTTACAGTATCCCAAGTATTGCCTAAATTCGACAAAGCCTTTAGTTATTTGTTCCTTTGTCAGATGCCATAAGCCAAATTCACGGATACCTGGTGAATCAATAAGATCGCCTCCTTTGGCGAAATGGTAAAGGCGCGCAGTTGTGGTTGTATGTTGACCTAATCCTGAATTATCAGATACTTGGTTGGTTAAAATTTTTTCTTCATTATTAGGTAGTAAGTTATTTATCAAACTAGACTTACCAACACCTGATTGTCCAACAAAAATAGATATTTTTCCTATAAGGGTCTTAATAAGCGTATCAATTCCTTCATTAGTACGGCTAGACACCTCCAAAACTTCATAACCAATATTATGATAAAGTTTTATTACTTTACTTATCTCTTTCCTGTTCTCTATATTGAGTAGGTCAATTTTATTTAAAATAATAATTGGTGCAACATTAAGTGTTTCGCAGGCAACTAAATAACGATCAATAATATTTAATGATAATTGAGGTAAGATTGCTGAAACAATGATCGCTTGGTCGATATTAGCCGCGATCGGTCTGAGTCCGTCATAGTAATCGGGGCGAGTTAAGAGAGAGGTCCGTTCATAGACTGCTTCAATGACACCGTTAACTTTTATATTAGATTGCTGATATAGCGCAGGACGCCAAATAACCCGATCACCTGTGACTAATGAATGGATTGTTCGACGAATATTGCAGCGTTGAATGTCACCTTCATTTGTCTCGATATCTGCATGCTGACCAAAACGGCTAATAACTAATCCTTCCTGAGGAATGCCAAGCTGATTATCATCAATATCTTGCTGAGATTGTTTTTTTAGCTTAGTTTGATGGTTTACATCTATTCGGCGTTGTTGGCCTTTAGTAAATTTCTTTTTAGCCACCTGACCTCACTAGTTTTATTGGTTTATTAATTGAGTTCATTATCAAGCGTTATCGTAGTTGTGCTTTTAAGAAGCTATCATACACTAAGTATTGCATGCTATCAGTTTAGAATGGAACCTAGGATATAACATGGTAAATCGTGAGAACAATTTAATTTGGATAGATTTGGAAATGACGGGATTAGATCCGCAACAGGATCGCATTATTGAGATTGCAACCATCGTCACGGATTCCAATCTGACAATTTTATCCGAAGGGCCAGTGATCGCCATTCATCAATCGGAGCAACAGTTATCACTTATGGATGAGTGGAATATTAAAACTCATACTGAAAGTGGACTGATTGATAGAGTTAAATCTAGTCAATATGATGAAAAAAAAGCAGAGTTAGCCACAATAGCATTTTTAGAAAAGTGGGTGCCTATTGGCGTTTCACCTATTTGTGGTAATAGTGTTGCTCAAGACCGTCGTTTTTTATTCAAATATATGCCTGAGTTGGAAAAATACTTTCATTATCGTTATTTAGATGTTAGTACCTTAAAAGAGCTGGCTCGGCGTTGGAAGCCTGATATATTACCCGGTTTTACAAAAAAAAATACCCATAAGGCTTTAGAAGATATAAGGGAATCTATTGCAGAATTAGATTATTATCGCCAACACTTTATCAACCTTTAAGTCGTGTTATTATCATGCTGATTATGAGCTATTTGCTGCTTTAATCAGCATTTAGACTGAAAATAGATTTTTTATGGCAAAAGTACTTGTCTGTTTGGCAATTTTTCGTATAATTCGCAACCCATAGTGATTGGTAATATTGTTGTTATAAATATGCGGGAATAGCTCAGTTGGTAGAGCACGACCTTGCCAAGGTCGGGGTCGCGAGTTCGAGTCTCGTTTCCCGCTCCAAGTTCTCTTTTTATCATAATTAACATAAAAATCTGTGATATAATTTGTTGTTTTTTTTACTTGTTTTTCATTCTTTCAGCTTGTTAGCCACTCAGAATTTAGTGACTATTTATATCTATTTTGTTGGTGAATTTTTATTTTTCTGTTTGGATTGTATTTAATGATAAGAATAAAATTTTTTATTGCACTCTGATAAAAACCGTCTATTTTTAAATAGGAGATTAGCTACTGAAAGAAGTCACAGTCTTGCTTCATAGTCAACAATTATATAGCTAGTCGAGAAAAATTTATTTGAAAAATCGGGCACATAGGACTTGCAAATCGTATCTGCTAGGCATAGAATTCCACTCCCCCAATTTTGAAGTAGGTGTTACGGCATATACTTTATCAGTGAAGTGAACCATGTGGTGTCATTCTTGGCAGGGAAATTGTTTTAGTACTTAAAATGTATTTTAGGTGAATTGATGTTGTTATCTACATTAATCTTAGAAATTTTATGGCTAAAGTTGCTACATTTTCTCAGTTAAAATGTTTTAATAACTGATTCATTTACAATTGAATTTTGGTTATAGCACATCGTGTGTCTTTTGCTTTGTTGCACAGAGTTATCCACAGAAAAATACATTTTTTTATCGCTATCACTATTGATACTTTTCTTCATGAATTTCATTTAACCTATTGAAAACATTTTAAAAAATATTTATATTTTTTGATGATTGATTATATAATAATTTTTTTATGATCAATGCATTTTTATTTTATACACAAGTAAAATTGAAGTATCTAACTCTTGAAAATATTGATGTTAGTCAATAGATATTGTTCGCAAGACGCTATTATTATTTGGGTAAGGTTTTATTTATAATAGAAGTATTATTTTATTGATATATTTCAAGGTGTAACTAGGTAGCGCAATATAATATTTTTTAGTTAGCGGGCATTTATCTATGTTTCGATATAATATAGCGCCTCTTTAGTCATGTAAAAAAGCTTCTCTTAACCAAATAATTTTAATTGTTTAAGACAAAATTATTTCATGGTTTTATTTGATGAAGTCTGTTTTATGATTATTTGCAATATTTTAGATGATAAACGATAATTATTTGATATTAAAGAAAAATTTAATGGCTTTGTTTTTATATAAATTTGTTCAGATCAAATGATACAATATTGATAAAAGTAACTAACTAAAAAAAATTAATTAGTTAAATCATAAGCATATGATGTAAGTTTTATTGGCAAAAATAACATTAAATATCGCTATAATATTCGGTAAGTAATAGTATTTTGTGATATATTTTATGAGTTAAACTATTAAATAAAAAATTACAAAAAATGGCAATATTTTTATGAAAGAACTTATATTATTGCTTGCTAATGAAAAAGCAACAATAGCTTTAGGGCATCGTTTAGCTCATCTTTGTAAGCAACGTTTTATTCTTTATTTATATGGCGATTTGGGCGCAGGGAAAACGACTTTTAGTCGCGGTTTTTTGCAAGGATTAGGTTACCAAGGACATGTAAAAAGTCCAACTTACACGTTAGTTGAATCGTATTTATTAGTTCCTAATCCCGTTTACCATTTTGATTTATATCGTTTAACTGATCCTGAAGAGCTTGAATTTATGGGTATCCGTGATTATTTTGATTGGCAGGCCATATGTTTAGTGGAATGGCCAAAGAAAGGTGAAGGAATATTACCATCCGCTGATCTCGAACTCTATCTATCATATGACAATAATGGAAGACAAGCACGTTTTGTCGCGTTATCAACATATGGGGAAATGTTATTAGAAAAATTGTCGTAATAGGAATACTAATCATGATGACGACTTCGATGATTAATATAATAAAAAGATGGCAAATTCATGTATTTCTTTTATTAATGACAATGATATTACTTAACAACTTATTGTTGTCTAGTGCACAGGCTGCTACTTTATTCAATATTCACGTCAATGATAATTTATCCGAAGCAAAAGTCATTTTACGCTTTGCTGGAGGTAATCCAGAGTACCACTTTTTTCCACTCCATGAACCTGAGCGTTTAGTTATCGATTTTCGTCAATCTGATCCGGTAGCTGGATTACCAATGAAGTTTATAAATAATAATTTAGTTCAAGGGGTTCGTACTAGTCAGCCACCGAATAGTCAGTATCAACGTATTGTTATAGAACTGGCAAATGCAGTGACAGCAAGTGCGGTGGTTAAACAAATAAATCAGCATTATCAAATAGTTTTTACATTAAAGAATAGTCGTGCTGGCGCGTCACAGTCTCAGATATTTCAGCCAGCAAATGAAGTAACCAATAAATCGCTAGCAATTAATTCAAAAACAGAGAAAAAGTTAGTCAATTACTCTCCGACCCCCGTAATATATAAAAATTTACCTAAAGGAACCCGGCAAGTTGTCGTGGCAATTGATGCTGGGCATGGTGGTAAAGATCCAGGTGCAATTGGGCAAAATGGTCATCGAGAAAAAAATATAACAATGAGTATCGCGCGTAAATTAGAAAACTATTTAAAGACAGATCCGATGTTTAAGCCCGTGATGACTCGCAATGGCGATTATTTTATTTCTGTAGCGGGTCGTTCAGAAGTGGCGCGACAAAAAGCAGCTGATATGCTCGTTTCAATTCATGCTGATGCAGCACCTAATAATCGTGCTCGAGGTGCTTCTGTTTGGGTTCTTTCCAATCGAAGAGCGAATAGTGAATTGGGTAATTGGCTTGAACAACATGAGAAGCAATCTGAATTATTAGGTGGTGCAGGTGATGCGTTAGCTAATGGCTCAGATCCATATCTTAGCCAAGCTGTTTTAGACTTGCAATTTGGCAATTCCCAGCGTGTAGGTTATGCTGTTGCGGTAAAAGTACTGAGAGAATTAAATAAAATTGGTAATATCCATAAATATGATCCGGAACATGCTAGTCTTGGTGTACTCCGTTCTCCTGACATTCCCTCTATTCTTGTGGAAACCGGTTTTATTAGTAATATTTCTGAAGAACGTCTTTTAGTTTCCGATGATTATCAGGAACGTTTGGCGATAGCTATTCATCAAGGTTTACGCAATTATTTTACCCAGCACCCCCTACAAGCAGCGCCAAAATGATGGAATACGACAGAGGTCATTATGTCAGCAATACAAATTCTTTCTCCTCAGTTAGCTAATCAAATTGCTGCAGGTGAAGTTGTTGAACGTCCATCATCGGTTGTGAAAGAGTTAGTCGAAAATAGTCTTGATGCTGGCGCCAGTCGTATTGATATAGAAATTGAGCGTGGTGGTGCAAAGCTTATCCGTATCCATGATAATGGTAGTGGTATTGCCAAAGAAGATTTAACCTTAGCGTTAGAGCGACACGCTACCAGCAAAATAGCTACGCTAGAAGATCTCGCCGCTATTAAGAGTATGGGATTTAGAGGAGAAGCGCTAGCTAGTATTAGTTCAGTTTCTCGTTTAATACTAACTTCACGCGTCGAGACACAAACAGAAGCCTGGCAAGCTTATGCTGAAGGGCGTGAGATGAATGTTACGCTAAAACCTGCTGCTCACCCAATAGGAACAACAGTTGAAGTTCTTGATCTGTTTTATAATACTCCAGCTCGACGTAAATTTTTACGTACAGAGAAGACCGAATTTAGCCATATTGATGAGGTGGTACGTAGAATCGCTTTAGCGCGTTTCGATGTTGCAATCAACTTGCATCATAATGGTAAATTAGTTCGCCAGTATCGTGCGACAAAGAGTGAAGAGCAATATGAACGACGTCTGGCTGCAATTTGTGGCAGCACTTTTATACAAAATGCGCTGAAATTAGGTTGGCAACATGGTGATTTAGCAATTAAAGGTTGGATAACTAATCCCGATTTAGGTAAGACTGTTGAAATTCAATACTGTTATGTTAATGGCCGCATGATGCGTGATCGATTAATTAATCATGCCATTCGCCAGGCCTATGCTGATCGTCAGCCAGATGAGCAGCAAGCTGCTTATGTTCTTTATTTAACGATTGATCCTAGTCAGGTTGATGTTAATGTTCATCCAGCTAAACAGGAAGTCCGTTTTCACCAAGCAAGATTGGTGCATGATTTTATCTATCAGGGTGTGAACACGCTACTAAGCCAACAACAAAAACAATTTAATCAAGTGACTATTGATTTAAAACAAGAAAGTCATCCTGTTTTAGGATTGCAAAATAGGTTAGCTGCGGGTGAAAATTTTTTTGCCTCAGATAATCCAAAACAGGATTTAGTTGTTGAAGAGCAAAAAGCGCAAGTAATAACAGAATTAAGGGCGTGTAACCAAATTTCGCCATCTGAAACGACATCATTTTCTTGCTACAATAATGGAAAAATAACCCAAAAAACTTATAACAAAAAACAGGGTGAGCTTTATCAGCAATTGATGCAAAATGAAGCATGTGAACAAGAAAAAATCCCACTTTTTCCAGAGCGGAAACCCATAAAAACTGAAAAATTAGCAGTAAAATCGGTATTTGTTGAAAAAAATGATAAAAATTATACATTTGGTAAAATACTAACAATTTACTCTAAAAATTTCGCATTTATTGAATCATCATTTGGAATAGGTTTGTTATCATTAGCGGAAGCTGAGCGATATTTGAAACGAAGTCAATTAATTCCTACTGATAAAGGATTAAAATCTCAGCCGTTACTTATACCAATAAAACTCGCATTAACAGAAAAGGAAATTGAAACTTTTTATCGAGTAAAGGTATTATTAAGTACATTAGGTTTTGATATCAATATTTCTCATAATAAAGCAACAATTAGTGCTGTATCTTGTCCCTTGAGATCGCAAAATTTGGCTGAATTATTTCCAAAACTGTTGAAATATCTTGCTCAAAATACTTCTTGTCAGGTGAAGGAATTAGTTGTTTGGTTAGCAGATTATTTAGTGAATGAAAAACAAGTGTGGACGGTTGCACAAGGGGTACAGTTACTAGCGGATCTTGAGCGGGCTCACCCTGAATTAGTTAAAGAACCACCGAAAACATTACTACAACTAATTGATTTTGAATCGGTGATAACGGCTTTAACTCATGAGTAAAAAAATTTTTCAACCTAAACCGCAAGCGATTTTTATAATGGGGCCTACGGCGTCGGGAAAGACAGCATTGGCAATGGCATTGTGTCAAAAATTACCCGTTGAAATAATTAGTGTAGATTCTGCATTAATTTATCGAGATATGAATATAGGAACAGCGAAACCAACACTGGAAGAGCAACAAATTGCGCCACACCGATTGATTGACATTTTGGATCCGTCACAGTCTTATTCTGTGGCAGACTTTCGTCGTGATGCTTTAGCAGAAATGGAAAAAATAGTCGCTTCAGGTCGTATTCCCTTACTCGTTGGAGGGACTATGCTATATTTTAAAGCGTTACTAGATGGGTTGTCACCCTTACCTTCAGCCGATGTTACAATTCGGGCAGAAATTGAATTGCAAGCGAAGCAATCGGGTTGGGGGGCAATTCATAAACGTTTACAAGAGGTTGATCCTATATCGGCAGCTAGAATCCATCCTAATGATCCGCAACGATTGTCTCGTGCCTTGGAGGTTTTTTTAGTTTCTGGAAAGAGCCTGACAGAATTGACTGAAATTGTAGAAGCAGAATTACCATATAATGTGTTACAGTTTGCGATTTCACCGCAAGATCGTAAAATTCTTCATCAACGTATCGAGATGCGTTTTCTACAAATGTTGAATGCGGGTTTTGAGGATGAAGTTAGCGCTCTTTATGCTAGGGGGGATCTCCATCAAGATCTACCTGCTATTCGTTCTGTTGGTTATCGTCAGATGTGGTCATATTTGTCTGGTGAAATCAACTATGATGAAATGGTTTATCGTGGTATATGTGCAACACGTCAATTGGCTAAACGTCAAATTACATGGTTAAAAGGATGGAAAAACGTGCATAGACTCGATAGCGATGATATTAAGGGAGCACTTAACACAATATTGCATCTTATTAGTGCATAGGTTTGCTATTTATGTACAATTGGTGGTAAAGGCACAATTTTTTGAGTAGTTAATTTTTTCGAACCATAAAGGTTCTTAGTTAAAAACAACAAAATAAGGAAAATAGAGAATGGCTAAGGGGCAATCTTTGCAAGATCCGTTCCTAAACGCGTTACGTCGTGAAAGGGTTCCGGTTTCCATTTATTTGGTCAATGGCATCAAATTACAAGGTCAAATCGAATCATTTGATCAATTTGTTATTTTACTGAAAAACACAGTAAGCCAAATGGTATATAAGCATGCTATTTCTACTGTAGTACCTTCTCGTCCTGTATCTCACCATAGTAATCAAGGGGGTAATACAGGCCTAGGTAATTACAATACAGGCAATGTGGCAGTTCCACAGGATAGTGATGCGACTGAATAATACAGTTAATTATTTGAACAAAAAAATACAGATAAAGGGAACTTTATCTGTATTTTGCCTGTTTGATATTTTTTAAGTCTAAGGAGTTGTGCTTTTGTTTGATAGACATGAAGGTGGGGAATTAGCTGTTCTTGTGCATGTTTTTTTCGCAAATGAAAAAGATACTGAAAACCTCATTGAATTTGAATCATTAGTCATCTCTGCGGGCATTAAGCCAGTACAGATAATCACAGGTAATCGCAAATCACCCCAGGCTAAATATTTTGTTGGCGAGGGTAAAGCGGAAGAAATCGCGGCAGCCGTTAAAGTTAGTAATGCCGATGTGGTTCTTTTTGACCATACTTTAAGCCCTGCACAGGAAAGAAATCTTGAGCGATTATGTCAGTGTCGAGTTATTGATCGTACGGGTTTAATTTTAGATATATTTGCACAGCGCGCTCGAACCCATGAAGGTAAACTACAAGTTGAATTAGCTCAGTTAAGGCATATTTCTACCCGTTTGGTACGTGGTTGGACTCATCTTGAGCGACAAAAAGGCGGGATCGGCCTGCGTGGACCTGGTGAAACTCAACTTGAAACGGATCGTCGATTGATCCGAGGTAAAATTCGGCAAATCCTTTCTCGATTGGCAAAGGTTGAAAAGCAGAGAGAGCAGGGTAGACAAGCTAGAACTAAAGCGGGTATTCCCACCATATCATTGGTAGGTTACACTAATGCAGGCAAGTCTAGTCTGTTTAATCAAATGACAAAGTCTGAAGTATATGCTGCAGATCAATTATTTGCGACGTTAGATCCTACATTACGGCGTATTGATATAGATGATGTTGGAGCGATAGTATTGGCCGATACTGTCGGTTTTATTCGTCATCTTCCTCATGATCTTGTTGCGGCATTTAAAGCAACATTGCAGGAAACACGTGAAGCCAGTTTATTATTACATGTTGTCGATGCTGTGGATAACCGTATGGAAGAAAATATCCAAGCAGTTGAAAGTGTATTAGAAGAAATTGAGGCTAATGAAATTCCAGCACTGTTAGTCATGAATAAAATTGACATGTTGAATGGATTTATCCCCCGTATTGATCGAGATGAGAATAATGTCCCTATTCGGGTCTGGCTTTCAGCCCAAACCGGCGAAGGAATTCCATTATTATTACAGGCGCTAACAGAA
Organism: Arsenophonus nasoniae; assembly: GCF_004768525.1. Lineage (NCBI taxonomy): Bacteria > Pseudomonadati > Pseudomonadota > Gammaproteobacteria > Enterobacterales > Morganellaceae > Arsenophonus > Arsenophonus nasoniae. Next base: position 420,844 of record NZ_CP038613.1, on the reverse strand, counting down.
CGTCTTTCTGGTGAAATTGCACATTATGAATTGCGTTTACCGCCAGAAGCGGGTCGTTTACGCAGTCGGTTTTATCAACTTCAGGCAATCGAGTATGAAGAAATGGATATAGATGGCAGTATCATGCTTGCAGTGAAGCTGCCTATTGTTGACTGGCAAAGACTTTGTAAGCAAGAACAACCTTTGCTTGAGTACATTGTTAAGTCAACACATTGAATGTGGTCAATAAATTGAATAAATTAAGAGTAAATATTTTACTCTTAGCCCAGAAAAACCAATCATAACGAATGGAGCTATAACATGGCGTGGAATCAGCCCGGTAATAACGGACAGGACCGCGACCCGTGGGGAAGCAGCAATAGCGGCAACTCCAGTGGTAATAAAGGTAATCGGAAAAAAGGGACAACTGATCTTGATGATCTGTTCCGCAAGTTAAGTCGCAAACTTGGTGGTTTAGGTGGGAATAATAAAGATAGAAATGGTTCGAGTAATCCAAATGGCATCAATATAAACGGTCGTTTTATCGCAATTATTATGGCAGCAATTGTTATTATTTGGGCTGCAAGTGGTTTTTATACGATAAAAGAGAGTGATCGTGGCGTGGTATTTCGTTTTGGTAAATATAGCCATACTGTTGAACCAGGTTTAAATTGGAAGCCGAATTTTATTGAAAAAGTCATTCCGGTTAATGTGGAAACCATACGTGAACAAGCGACTAGTGGTATGATGTTAACTTCGGATGAAAATGTTATTCAAGTAGAAATGAATGTCCAGTATCGAGTAACAGATCCTGCTCAATATTTATTTAATGTTACTAACCCCGATAACAGTTTACGTCAGGCAATAGATAGCGCAGTACGTGGAATTATTGGTCAATCAGCAATGGAACAGGTGCTGACGACGAAACGTGCTTTTATCCGTGATGAAACACAAAAAGAGTTAGAAAATACGATAAGACCTTATAATATGGGTATAACGATATTAGATGTTAACTTCCAAGCTGCTCGTCCACCGGAAGCGGTTAAAGCGGCATTTGATGATGTTATTGCAGCACGAGAAGAAGAGCAGAAGACTATTCGTGAAGCGCAAGCTTATCGTAATGAAGTCCTACCATTAGCAAAAGGGAATGCGCAGAAATTGATTGAAGAAGCGACCGCTTATAAGTCAAGTGTGGTTTTCAAGGCTGAAGGTGAAGTAGCCAGTTTTGCCAAAATGTTGCCGGAATATAGAGCGGCTCCTCAAATTACTCGAGAACGTTTATATATTGAGACGATGGAGCGGGTACTAGGTAATACGCGTAAGGTCATTGTTAACGACAAGAGCAATAGTATGTTAGTGTTGCCGTTAGAACAAATTCTACGCAATGGAAGCAAAAATAATGCCGCAGATGTACAAAAAATAACGCCACCAAAAGTTATTCAGCAATCGGATATTTCTACTGAATCGCCTTACTCGTATAGCTATGGTACGCGGGATAATGCTCGGGGCAGTAATTCAGCTCGTGTAGGGAGACAATAATCATGCGTAAATCAGTGATTGTTATTATTGTTGCTGCATTAGTTGTGTTGTATATATCAATTTTCACAGTTCAACAGACAGAGAGAGGCATCATTCTACGCTTTGGTAAGGTTGTACGTGATGGTGACAATAAACCTATTATTTATGAGCCAGGTTTGAATCTCAAAATACCATTTATTGAAACGGTAAAAATGTTGGATGCTCGTATTCAGACATTGGATGTTCAGGCAGATCGCTATCTGACTAGAGAAAATAAAGATTTAATGGTTGATTCTTATTTAAAATGGCGAATTACTGATTTTAGTCGTTACTATGTTGCGACCGGTGGCGGTAATCCTTATCAAGCTGAAACCTTACTAAAACGTAAATTTAGTGATCGCCTGCGTTCAGAATTTGGCCGTTTAAATGTGAAAGATATTATTACCGATTCTCGCGGACGCTTAACCGTCGATGTACGTGATGCACTTAATAAAGGTTCAGATACTGAAGCGACAAAAGAGGCTGATCAGGCTATTGCCTCGGCAGCAGCCCGTTTTGATAAAGAGATAAAAGGTAATTTGCCAGTTGTGAATCCAAACAGCATGGCGGCATTAGGGATTGAAGTTGTCGATGTGCGTATCAAACGTATTGAATTGCCAAGTGAAGTTTCGGAAGCGATATATCAGCGTATGCGTGCTGAACGAGAGGCTGTAGCGCGTCAGCATCGTTCACAAGGTCAAGAAGAAGCAGTGAAGATCCGTGCTGCAGCAGATAAAACTGTGACTGAAACATTGGCAGAAGCGGAGCGCACTGCGTTGAGATTACGTGGTGAAGGCGATGCGATGGCGACTAAGCTATTTGCTGATGCATTTAATCAATATCCTGATTTCTATGCTTTTATCCGTAGTTTGCGGGCATACGAGAAGAGTTTTAGTAAAAATGGTGATGATGTGATGGTATTAAGCCCAGATACAGATTTTTTCCGTTATATGCGAGCACCAACTAAACAAAGAGCGGTACAGTGATTATTTAAAAGATAAGCAAAATGATTGCTAAATGACTCTGGATAAGCCCGCATTAGGCGGGCTTTAATCTGTTAAGATTGTGATGAAAAGAGGTATTGGTGTTATAAAAATTGCTGGCAGCTAATGTTTGAAATGGTAGAATTCTTTTTTAAGCAATCGAGTGAATTTTGAAATGGGTAAAAACGTTGTCGTATTAGGTACTCAGTGGGGTGACGAAGGTAAAGGCAAAATCGTCGATTTACTAACTGAACGCGCTAAGTATGTTGTTCGTTATCAAGGTGGCCATAATGCTGGTCATACTCTTGTGGTAAATGGTGAAAAAACTGTACTCCATCTTATCCCATCGGGTATTCTGCGTGAAAATGTCATAAGCGTCATTGGCAATGGTGTCGTGTTAGCACCTGATGCATTAATGGATGAAATGAAAAAATTGGAAGCGCGCGGCGTGCCAGTGCGTGAACGTCTCAAAATTTCAGCAGCTTGTCCATTAATCTTGCCCTACCATGTTGCTTTAGATAACGCGCGTGAAAAAGCGCGCGGCGCGAAAGCGATAGGCACGACCGGCCGGGGCATTGGACCGGCTTATGAAGATAAAGTTGCTCGCCGTGGAATACGCGTTGGTGATCTGTTTAATAAAAAAACGTTTCCAGTCAAACTTAAAGAAATTGTTGATTACCATAATTTTCAATTAGTGAATTATTATAAAGCGCCTGCAATTGATTACCAAAAAACATTAGATGATATTATGGTTATTGCCGATATTTTGACGGCGATGACCGTTGATGTTGCTGATTTGTTGTATAAAGCGCATCAAAAAGGCGAATTAGTGATGTATGAAGGGGCACAGGGAACATTGCTGGATATTGATCATGGAACCTATCCCTATGTGACTTCATCAAACACAACGGCGGGTGGTGTTGCTACTGGCTCTGGCTTAGGTCCATGCTATATTGATTATGTTTTAGGAATATTGAAAGCTTATTCTACCCGTGTTGGTGGAGGGCCTTTCCCAACCGAGTTATCCGATGAAACGGGCGAATATCTGCGTGAAAAAGGGCAGGAATTTGGTGCAACAACCGGTCGTTGCCGCCGTACTGGCTGGTTAGATATTGTTGCTATTAACCGAGCTGTTCAAATCAATTCACTTTCTGGTTTCTGTTTAACTAAATTAGATGTATTAGATGGTTTGGATGAAGTCAAACTTTGTATTGCTTATCGCAAACCAGATGGGACTGAATTGACAATAACACCATTAGCGGCAGAGGAATGGGAAGGTTTAGAGCCGATATATGAAACGTTACCAGGCTGGAGTGAAAGTACTTTTGGGGTAAAAGAACATAATCAATTACCTAAAGCAGCAATTGATTATATTAAACGGATTGAGGAATTAACTGGCATCCCGATAGATATTATTTCGACCGGGCCTGATCGGGCTGAAACAATGATATTACAAGATCCTTTTGATGCATAATTTTACCCCTAAATAATATCGCTTAATGAGTGACGCCTGAACATTCAGGCGTTATTTTTATATCGATTAATTCATGTTACCGAATTTACTGAGCAATTTTGCTCAATAGAGTGAAAATTTACATAATAGATATAACCAAATGAATTAATGTCAAAAAAGTGTCCTTCCATTTTTGTTTTATAACCAGAGGTTGATGTGCAGTTAACAAGTTTTACAGATTATGGCTTAAGAGCATTGATTTATATGGCGTCATTACCTAAGGATAAAATGACTAATATTACTGAAGTCACTAATGTTTACGGTGTCTCACGTAACCATATGGTAAAAATTATTAATCAATTAAGCCGAGTTGGACTTGTTGCTGCGGTGAGAGGGAAAAATGGGGGTATTTATTTAGGCAAGCCAGCTGATCAGATCCGGATCGGTGAGGTTGTTCGTCTGTTAGAGCCCCTGGCATTAGTCAATTGCGGTAGCGATTACTGCCATATTACCTCTGCTTGTCGATTAAAACAGATATTAAATCAAGCGATTGATCATTTTTTAAATGAATTAGATAAATATACACTGGCTGATCTAATAAAAAATAACGAGCCACTGTATAAGTTACTGTTAAAATAAACAATAGACCTAATATATTTGTAGGTATATTAATCGATATAGTTGCGGAGGTGGGTGATGGCAAAAGATCCATATAAAGACCGAGAGGCTGAGAAATATCATTCACCAATTGCAAGTCGTGAATATATCTTAGAGGTATTAGCAAAATTTACTACACCTGTGAGTCGACAGGAAATCGCCCGAATATTAAAGTTAACCAAAGAAGAAGAGTTAGAGGCCTTGCGTCGCCGTTTACGTGCTATGGAACGTGATGGACAATTGGTATTTACTCGTCGTCAATGTTATGCCTTACCTGAGCGCCTTGATTTACTCAAAGGTTCTGTTATTGGTCATCGTGATGGTTTTGGTTTTTTACGCGTAGAAGGGCAGAAAGAAGATTTTTACCTTTCTTTGGAAGAAATGAGAAAAGCGCTGCATGGTGATGTTGTGCTTGCTCAACCATTGGGCAAAGATCGGCGTGGACGTACAGAAGTTCGCATTGTTCGAGTGCTTGTTCCACGCAATAATCATATTGTAGGACGTTATTTTTTAGAATCAGGCATGGGATATGTAGTTCCTGATGATAGTCGACTATCTTTTGACATTTTGATCCCTAGAGAACAGGTTAACGGTGCCAGGATGGGAAATGTGGTTGTCGTTGAGATGATAACCCGGCCAGCACGCCATATTCAAGCAGTAGGCAATATTGTTGAAGTATTAGGCGAAAGCATGGGTACTAACATGGCGGTAGAGATTGCATTAAGAACCTATGAAATCCCTTATCATTGGCCGCCACAAGTTGAAAAACAAGTTGCTGATTTATCCGAACAGATCCCTGCGTCAGCAAAAAAAGGGCGAGTAGATTTATGTCATCTACCTTTAGTCACGATTGATGGTGAAGATGCCCGGGATTTTGATGATGCAGTTTATTGTATGCCGAAAGAAGACGGTGGTTGGTGCTTGTGGGTCGCAATTGCAGATGTTAGTTATTATGTACGACCACAAACGGCTTTGGATAGTGAAGCGGTTAGTCGGGGAAACTCAGTCTATTTTCCATCACGGGTGATCCCCATGTTGCCTGAAATTCTTTCTAATGGATTATGTTCATTAAACCCTGAAGTCGAAAGACTATGCATGGTATGTGAGATGCAGTTATCGGCGGGGGGGCAAATTACTTCATCTAAATTCTATGAAGCCGTAATGCGTTCTCATGCCAGATTGACTTATACCAAAGTCTGGAAAATTTTACAGGGTGATGAACAATTACGTCAACATTATCAAGAGCTAGTGCCACATCTAGAACAACTTCATCGATTATATCAAGCGTTAGATAGCGCGCGCGTGAAACGAGGGGCTATCTCCTTTGAATCTGAAGAAGCAAAATTTATTTTTAATGCAGAAAAACGCATTGAGCGGATAGAGCCGGTTGAACGTAATGATGCGCATAAATTAATTGAAGAATGTATGATTTTAGCCAATATCGCTGCTGCACGTTTTGTTGAGCGGAATAAAGAACCTAGCTTGTATCGTGTCCATGATAGGCCTAAACAAGAGAGTATTGTAAACTTACGAACGGTATTTAGTGAATTGGGCTTAACATTACCAGGAGGAATGAAACCACAGCCGGCTGATTATGCTAAAATCATGGACGAAGTCGCTGAACGTCCGGATCATGAATTGCTGCAAACAATGATTTTGCGTTCAATGAAACAGGCTATTTATGATCCTGAAAATAGAGGACATTTTGGCTTAGCATTGAAATCTTATGCCCATTTCACTTCACCAATTCGTCGTTATCCTGATTTAGCCCTACATCGTTCGATTAAATATCTTTTATCTACACAACATGGAAACAATCAACATCGCTCGACGCCAACCGGTGGTTGGCATGCTGATACCCATGAAATGTTGCAATTAGGTGAACATTGTTCAATGACAGAACGGCGTGCTGATGAAGCAACGAGAGATGTTGCTGATTGGTTGAAATGTGATTTTATGCAAGATCACGTTGGCAATGTGTTTACTGGCATTATTACCAGTGTCACCGGTTTTGGTTTTTTTGTCCGTTTAAAAGATCTTTTTATTGATGGTTTGGTGCATATCTCTTCACTGAATAATGATTACTATCGCTACGATAATGTAGGACAACGACTTATTGGTGAGTCTTCGGGCATGGTTTATCGCCTTGGTGATGAAGTTGAAATTAGCGTTGAAGCGGTACATATGGATGAACGCAAGATCGATTTCGCGTTGATATCAACTTTACGCAAGGCAAAAAATCCAGGTAAGACAACAAAAGAAAAAGCCAAAAAGCAATTTAAAAAAGCAATTTCAACTAATGGCCAGCTAGATCACAGCCAAGACAAAAATTTTGAATCTAATAGTGCATTTGTTAAACCTAATAAGAAAGGCAGCAAGAACGCTAAAAAAGCAGATAAGAAAGGGAAAAAGGTTTCTGATAAGAGCACAAAAATTGCTGCAAAATTGAAAGCAAAAAAGGTGCGTAAAAAAGCACAAAAAAAATCTTAGTTATTTTTATTAATGATTTTTTTTATTGGCCATGGTTGACTATCTTTAAGCGTTATTTAAGTAATTGATAAATTTATGAGTGAAATTATTTATGGTATTCATGCAGTGCGTGCACTGTTGGAACGCGATCCTTTGCGTTTAAAACAAGTTTATATACTCAAAGGGCGTGAAGATAAACGTTTATTGCCGATTATTCATCAGCTTGAAAAATTGGGGATTATCATCCAGTTAGCTAATCGTCAATGGATGGATAGGCAGACAGAAAACGCTGTTCATCAAGGTATTATTGCCGAGGTAAAGCCTGGGCGACAATATCAAGAGAGTGATTTAGATATTATTATTTCTCAGGTGCCATCACCCTTTTTGCTTATATTAGATGGTATTACCGATCCACATAACTTAGGTGCTTGTTTACGTAGTGCAGAAGCCGCCGGTATTGATGCGGTTATTGTGCCAAAGGATAAATCTGCTCAGCTTAATGCTACCGCTAAGAAAGTTGCCTGTGGCGCAGCAGAGAGTGTGCCATTAATTCGGGTTACCAATCTTGCGCGGACGTTACGTCAATTGCAGCAGCATATCTGGATTGTTGGTACCGCAGGTGAAGCCAATCATACGTTATATGAGAGTAAATTAACCGGGGCTATTGCATTGGTGATGGGCGCAGAAGGTGAAGGTATGCGTCGATTAACAAGGGAACATTGCGATGAACTGATTAGTATTCCAATGGCAGGAGTGGTTTCGTCTCTAAATGTTTCTGTTGCGACGGGTGTTTGTTTGTTTGAAGCAGTACGTCAACGGCGTAGTCAGTGAGAAAAACGCCAGATCATTGATAATCTTGGCAGATTACCGGCCTCAATTCAATATGCGACAAGTGATGATTTAATCTAATACTTGAGTTTTAACTAAAGGATAGGTATAGTTACGCGTCAATTTTTCAGCCGCAATTAAATAAGTTCCTTGCCTCCATGGGATGCGGTTGACCCTGACAGGAGGCTGATTAATCCGTAAGGAGCAAAACTCATGCGTCATTACGAAATCGTTTTTATGGTTCACCCGGACCAGAGCGAGCAAGTTGCAGGTATGATTGAGCGTTATAGTGGTTCTATTACCGAAGCGCAAGGTCAAATCCATCGCTTGGAAGACTGGGGTCGTCGTCAATTGGCTTATCCAATCAATAAATTGCACAAAGCACACTATGTTCTGATGAATGTTGAAGCGCCGCAAGAAGTGATTGATGAGTTAGAAACAAACTTCCGCTTCAATGATGCCGTTGTCCGCAGCATGATTATGCGTGTTAAGCATGCGGTTACTGAAGCTTCTCCAATGGTTAAAGCCAAAGACGATCGTCGCAGTCGTGATTTGGTTGATGAAGACCTGGAAGGAATTGAGGGAGCTGAGGATTCTGAAGAGTAATTTTGGTTGTGAATACTAATCGATTGGTGTTGTCAGGCAAAATCTGTAATGCACCGATAAGAAAAGTCAGTCCAGCTGGAGTTCCTCACTGTCAGTTTGTGCTCGAACATCGTTCACAGCAGCAGGAGGCCGGTTTTGATCGGCAAGTATGGTGTAGAATAACCATTATCGCCAGCGGACAAAAATTACAACAGTTTACTCACAGTATAACGGTCGGTAGTCGGATCACTGTTATAGGTTTCATTAGCAGCCATCAGGGCGCTAATGGCTTGAATAAACTAGTGCTTCATGCCGAGCAGATTGAATTGATAGATTCTGGAGACTAGCCAAATGGCACGTTATTTCCGTCGTCGTAAGTTCTGCCGTTTCACAGCGGAAGGCGTTCAAGAGATTGATTATAAAGATATCGCAACGCTAAAAAACTATATCACTGAAAGTGGTAAAATTGTACCAAGTCGTATTACTGGTACTCGTGCAAAATACCAGCGTCAGCTCGCTCGTGCGATCAAGCGCGCGCGTTACCTGTCTCTGTTGCCATATACTGATCGTCATCAGTAATTGGTATAGTCCATTAACGACTTAAAGAGGATAAGGTAATGGAAATTATTCTACTGGATAAAGTAGCAAACCTGGGTAGCCTGGGTGATCAAGTTGATGTTAAAGCGGGTTATGCGCGTAACTTTTTAGTTCCACAGGGAAAAGCTGTTCCTGCAACTAAAAAGAATGTTGAATTTTTTGAAGCACGCCGTGCCGAATTAGAAGCTAAATTAGCCGACGTTCTGGCTGTCGCGAAAGGGCGCGCTGAGAAAATTAATTCATTAGCAACAGTAACCATCGCTTCTAAAGCTGGTGATGAAGGTAAACTGTTTGGTTCGATCGGGACTCGTGATATTGCTCAGGCAGTCACAGCTGCCGGTGTCGAGGTTGCGAAAAGCGAAGTTCGCTTACCAAATGGTGTATTGCGTACTGTTGGTGAACACGAAGTTCATTTCCAAGTGCATAGTGATGTATTTGCAAAACTGAATGTGAATATTATTGCTGAATAATTGCTTTTTGAATTATTAGGCACAAATAAAAACACCAGCCAATGCTGGTGTTTTTATTTCTATTTTTGCGGGCTAAATCATCGTCGCTATCAATCAATTGTATAAAGTTAACAACTTTACTTTAGTATATCTACTACAGTTAAGGGAATTTCTGGTTGGTAGTCGATAATTTTAATGCATGAAATTGCCACTATTCATCAATTACCATTTATAAATATTATTTTAGGAATAAAGTCTATTTTTCAAATTAAAGTCCGACATGTCGGTTTTTAGTATTATAAAATTAATGAATTGATATAAAATTATAATATTATTTTTGACTAAATTTATTTTATACGGTTATTTACCGGTTTATTTGTGACTGTTATTCTTTATTATTTAATAAATAGGTGCTGTTATGACAGATCAGGCATTTGATTCAATTGAAACTCAGGCAAGTTATGGCATTGGTCTTCAAGTTGGTCAACAGCTTTTAGAATCAGGCCTGGAAGGCATTCAGCCAGAAGCTTTACTTGCTGGCTTATGTGATGCATTACATAGTAAAACGCCAGTTGTCCCTATTCAAGCTTTGCACAGAGCATTACGTGAGATCCATGAACGTGCGGATGCGCAGCGGCGTAAATTCCAGCAAGCGTCGGCAGTGGAAGGACAACAGTTTCTGGATAACAACCAGCAACGTGAAGAAGTCAATACGACAGAATCAGGATTACAATTTAGTATATTAAAACAAGGTGAAGGACCGATCCCGGCTAAAGCAGATCGGGTTCGTGTTCATTATACTGGTCGATTAATCGATGGTACGATTTTTGATTGTTCAAGGGAACGAGAACAACCAGCTGAATTTCCTGTGAATGGTGTTATTCCTGGCTGGATTGAAGCGTTCACATTGATGCCTACCGGATCAAAGTGGGAACTTTATATTCCGCATAATTTGGCTTATGGTGAACGTGGTGCTGGCGCCGCTATTCCGCCTTTTAGCACGCTAATTTTTGAAGTGGAATTACTCGAGATTATATAATTAAGTTTTACTTTTCAGCGAATTAGTTGATTTATGAATAAGCTAATTCAATAAATAATTTATGCCGTTTTCCGAGATATATTATGCTTGAGCAAATATGTGATTTGGCAAAAGAAGCGGGTAGAGCAATTATGACTATCTATGAAAGTGGCCAACAGCTTTCTGTTAAGCACAAAAAAGATAGCTCACCGGTGACTGAAGCCGATCTGATTGCTCACCAAATTATTAAAACTGGATTGGCAAGTATAACACCGCACATTCCACTACTCTCTGAAGAAGCACCGCCGGCTTGGCAAGAGCGTTGTCATTGGGAGTGCTACTGGTTAGTGGATCCACTTGACGGAACTAAAGAGTTTATTCAAAGGAATGGCGAATTTACCGTTAACATTGCTTTAATCAAATCGGGTTCCCCTGTTATGGGAATTATTTATGCGCCAGCAAAAAATGCGCTTTTTGCTAGTGAGCATGGGATGGCATGGAAAATAGTGGATGGTGTAAAACAATCACTTCATGTTGCTAATGGTTATCCCCCGCTAATTGTCATTAGCCGCTCTTATCAGGATAAAGAATTGGCCGATTATTTAGCGCAATTGGGACAGCATGAAGTCATGGTGATCGGCTCTTCATTAAAATTCTGCCTCATCGCTGAAGGTAAAGCACAGCTTTATCCGCGATTTGGGCCCACTCATATCTGGGATACTGCCGCAGGCCATGCTATCGCCTAGGCGGCAGGTGCTAAAGTGACAGATTGGTATGGTAGAACCCTAGACTATTCCCCTAGAGAGTCATTTATTAATCCGGGATTTAGAGTATCAATATTCTGATGGTTTAATTAATTATTTTTTAATTGTGTTTCAATCAGTTTGATAACTTTGTTTGTCTCTTCAGATGTTAGTGCGCCATCTTTAGCAAATAATACATTACCATTTTTATTTAATACGATGATGGTCGAGCTCTTGGGTTTTAGCTGCCAAGTTTTTTTAACTACACCATTATTATCAACAATGATTTGAGAAAACGGGAATTCTCGTTTGCTGTCTTCAATACTACTGCGGACAAAAAAACCGGTTCCCAGGATAGTATCATCAGTATTTATTATTGTCGTTGTCTGATATTTTTGCTGATCAAATTTCTGTTGTTTAATTGCCTCTATTAATGGCTCATTGAGCTCTTTAGCGGAAAGACGCCCGGCAATATGTAGGATTGTCCTTACTTTGCCAGCAAGTCCTTTGCTGCTCCAATCTTGATAAATCAGCTTACCATTTTCGTTCAACAGCAGTTCACCTCGATCGGTAACAGTTACAGCAGGTACTGGCTTATTGATTTCAAATGTAGCAGTTAAAGCAGAGATAGGGAGAGTTAATAAAATTACTATTGCTATGATCTTTTTTAACATAGTGCTCCTCGTTAATTTTTTCTAAACTGGTTATTGATGATTGTCATTGTTTATTAGCATAGTCAATCTTAAATATAATGTCTTTACTACAGAGAGCAGCTCTAGCACATACAGCCAAAGTTGTTAAGACATCAAATGAAAAATATTGTAATAATTATTCAAAACTATATAACCAGTTATCATGTTATGTAAAATCGTTAAATCTTATTGGAAAAGGAGAACTAAAGCTTGTAACGAGAGTCTATGACTATAAAATGTGTCATGAATCACATTTTTGTGACTTCAAGATCAACAAAGGGGAGGAAAAAGTTGAATGAAGATTTTTCACCGTTATAACCCACTGAAGATTGCGCGTTACGTTAAGATATTATTTCGTGGTCGATTGTATATTAAAGATATGGGAGTATTTGAATTTGACAAAGGAAAGATATTACCCCCTAGAATTAAAGATAAGCGGCATTTCAACATAATGAATGAAATCAATAAAGAAGTGCTTATCCTCCAGACAGAAATAGGTTAACTCGTCTGATAAGTGGTGCGCCACATCCTCGGTGGCGCAAATAAAATATTAATTAATCATGACATAACGGTTTTAATACCTAAGTTTTGCTTCAGACCAGATTAGCAAAAAATATTTTACCATTCCTCATTCTACTCGCTTCATGTTAGATTGGATGTATACCAACCGCATTTTATTTTGTGGCTGGCGTTTGATAATTTGGTTTTGGCTATGCAAACAGCAATGTTTCGATTGCGATAAAGATTGTAATTTTGAAGAAAATTAAATTTATATGTACATTTTTGTTAAAAGATTGAAGTAGTATAGATAACTTATCAGCTTATCAACACTAGTTGATGGGACATATCAATCTCAAAGCAGAGAAAGGTTTTCTCCTATGCAAAAAACTGTGTTAGCACTACTTATTAGTCTGTCTGCTCTGACAGCTTCCTCTTTTGCTGTTGCCAAAGGCGTTACTTACGGCGAACAAAAAATCACGCTAACTGATTCCATTTCTCCGGGTAATGATTTTTATCAGTATGTTAATCAGGATTGGATAAACCATGCAAAAATCCCAGCTGGAATGTCACGCATTAATTCCTTTGTTGAGTTATATCTCAAAACAGAAAAACAGCTGCAAGCACTGATAAATAAACTTGAAGTTCAACCGGAAAGTGAGCTTAATCATAATCAACGCAATATCCGTAATCTTTATCGCAGCTATTTGAATGAAACGGCGGTTGAAAAAGCAGGTTTAATGCCGGTACAAAACGCGCTTAATAATATAAAGCAGGCAAAAACTCATGCTGATATTACTAATCTAATGGCAAAACCAGGTTATATGCCATTTATTTCCTATTGGGTTGGATGCAAAAGCACCTGATATTTATGTTCTTTATCTAGGACAAGGGGGTTTAGGCTTATAATAGAAACTACTATCTGGATAAGACTAAACAGATGGAGACTATCCGTCAGGATTATGTCGCTTATATTGCCACTATTTTACAATTAGCTGGAGAAAAAGAAACGCAATTAAAGGCTAAGCAAATTTTTGCGTTAGAAAAATCGTTGGCAAAAGTTCATTGGACACCAGAATCTGCACGTGACACGTTGAAAAATTATCATCCAATGTCGCTTAGCCAATTGAACAAGTTTACGCCAGATTATCAATGGCAAGGTTTTATTCAACAATGGAAACTTTCTGATGAACAACTTGCCAAAGTTATCGTAGAAAATGACAGTGCAGTTCAGCAACTGGCAAAAATATTGGCTAATACCCCGGTATCTACCTTACAAGACTACTTACTTTTCCATTATCTGAGTAGTAAAGCCAATTACTTGAATGAAGCTTTTTCTGATGCTCGATTTAATTTTTATTCAAGCTAATTAAATGGTATTAAACAACAGCGTTCACGTAAAGAACGGGCATTAGAAATTGTTAATAAACTACAAGGGGAGCCATTGGGGCAACTTTATGTTGCAACTTATTTTGATCCTGAGGCTAAAAATAAGATCCAAAATTTGGTGAGCTATGTCAAAGGGACTTTTAAAACTCGTTTGCAAAATAATGACTGGATGGATAAACAAACCCGCCAGGAAGCACTAAATAAGCTTAACCAATTTACAGTTAAAATTGGTTACCCTGAAAAATGGCATGATTTTAGTACCCTGCACTTGCAACCAGATACATTATTCGACAATTATCTGCAAGTACAAAACTGGCTCTATCAAGATAATATGAGCAGGATCGGTGAAAAAGTCAGGAAGTGGGAATGGGGGATGACGCCACAAACAATTAATGCTTACTATAATCCCGTTCAGAATGAAATTGTTTTCCCGGCTGCTATTTTGCAAGCGCCATTTTTTGACCAAAATGTTGATCCTGCTTATAACTATGGTGCCATTGGAGCGGTGATCGGGCATGAAATGGGACATGGCTTTGACGATCAAGGTCGCCTTTATGACGGAACTGGGCAATTAAGAAACTGGTGGTCAGCGGCTTCACAGCGGCATTTTAAAGAAAAAACCGCCAAACTTATTAAGCAGTATAATGGGTTTAAAATTGATGGTTTAACGGTTAACGGTAAACTCACTCTAGGTGAAAATATTGGTGATCTCGGTGGGTTAAATATTGCCCTCAATGCTTATAAGCAATTTTCTAAAGAACATTATCCAAATGGTGAACCGCCGATTATTGATGGAATGACGGGGTTACAACGCTTCTTTATTGCCTGGGCGAGAACGTGGCGGGAGTTAGCGAATAAAGAGTCCGAGCGTAATAAAATTATGACTGATCCCCATAGTCCGAATCCCTATCGTGCCAATGGCGTGGTACGTAATATGGATGATTGGTATGCAGCCTTTAAGGTAGAAAAAGAGCATAAGCTTTATCTGGCACCTAAAGAGAGAATCCGTATCTGGTAGACTTTAATATCAGGCTCTAAAGCATAGAGCCTGATAAACTTGCTGCTTTTGGGTAATAACATTATTAAGCACTTCATTTGTATAATCGCAAACATAAATGATATGCGATATTCAACTATAAGGTGAATTAATAATGGATAAATCAATCACCGTTGCCTGTGTACAGGCAGCTCCGGTATTTATGGATTTGGAAGGAACTATCGATAAAACTATCGATTTAATAAAAGAAGCGGCATGTAAAGGGGCGGAATTGATCGCTTTTCCGGAAAATTGGCTACCGGGTTATCCCTGGTTTCTTTGGTTGGACTCACCTGCCGCATTAACCCCACTAGTTTATCAATATTATCAAAATTCTTTAGTATTAGGCAGTGAACAAGCAAAGCATATCGCTTCGGTTGCTAGAGAGAATAATATTTGGCTGCTATTGGGTCTGAGTGAAAGAGATCATGGTACGCTTTATATGGCTCAATGGCTTATCAGTAATACGGGAGAAACGATCGGTGTGCGGCGAAAACTTAAACCAACCCATGTTGAGCGCACTCTATTTGGTGAAAGTGATGGTTCATCGCTAAAAACATTTACCACTCAGTTAGGCGTGATTGGGGCATTGTGTTGTTGGGAACACATTCAACCGTTAACGCGATATGTTATGTATGCTCAGCATGAGCAAATTCATATTGCGGCTTGGCCTAGTTTTAGCCTTTATCGCGATGCAACCGCAGCTTTGAGTCCGGAAGTTAATCTCGCGCTTTCACGATCCTATGCAGCAGAAGGGCAATGTTTTGTTATTGCGCCGTGTGCCATTGTGTCAGAGCAGATGATTGAACAGTTATGTACTGATGAGACTAAGCGGAATTTGTTAAAAGCAGGTGGGGGTCATGCGCGTATATTTGGTCCAGATGGCCGTGAGTTAACAACCCCTCTGGCAGAAAATGAGGAAGGACTACTCTTGGCCACGCTCGAACCTGCCGCAATTACCTATGCCAAAGCAATCGCTGATCCGGTCGGCCATTATTCACGTCCAGACGTGACTTGCTTACTATTTAACCCTACGGCTAACCTTCCATTAGCAACTAAAACGGCTTCTTTTATTGCCCTAACAGATACAAAACAGATTGTATCGCCAGGTAGTGAAGAAGTTCAGGCTAATTAAAATATTCAGACTTTTATTTGAATAGATGTAATGATTAACCCTAATATATCCACTTGACCGCATTTAGCTGTTCTAGCAATAATATAATTACCAAATTTTGGGGTTACTTGGTAATTATTTTTCAGCCTATCCTCTATTTATATCCCTTTCTTAAATTTTTATGAAAAGAAAATTTTTTGCATTTCGTTTTTTCGAAAGAAAGTTGCTATTTTTAATAAGGTATTTGGTGCATAAATTTTGGCTTAACGGTTTAAAAATAAATAACCAATAGTGCTATTAGTTAAAAATGTTTTAGCCATGCTATTAGCGACCGTAATTGCGCCAAAATAGAGAGTGAAAGATTGCATTATTTATCATTAATATCTTGTATATCTTGTTTAATTTAACCAAAATGAGTGAGTTTTTATCGTTATTTTCCATTAGGAGTTGGCGTGCCAAGATATTCTTTGCTTTGTTTTCTTTGTATGTCGATGGTAGTCCCTGTTGCCAATGGTGCCAATCTTCGTTTAAAAGTTGAGGGTTTGACAGGAGAACTTGAAAAAAACGTTCGTATTCAGCTCTCAAGTATCACTCAGGATGAAATTGCCACTGATGGCCGTTTTCGCGTGAGGGTTGATAAAGCAATTCGTTTAGGATTAAGGCCGTTAGGTTATTATGAACCCACTATTGAATTTTCTTATCAAGAATTTCAACCACCGTCTCGACCTGTTTTAACAGCGAAAGTTGATCCTGGAAAACCTGTTCATGTTGCAGATGTTAAGATAACTCTAAAGGGTGAGGCTAAATATGATAAAGACTATGCGGTAATGATAGCCCGCAATACACCCCCCAAAGGAATTATTCTTAATCATGGCGATTATGAAGATTTGAAACAGGGCTTTAGTCGTTTGGCAGTCCGTAAAGGTTATTTTGATGCAGAAATGGAAAAAAGTCAGTTAGGTGTCTCATTAGCTCATCGAGCTTCTTACTGGATATTTGATTTCAATAGTGGTGAGCGTTATCGTTTCGGCGCTATCAAATATGAAGGCGCACAAATTCGCGAAGATTATTTAAATAATATTGTTCCTTTTAAACAAGGAGACTATTACGCTTCTGAGCAATTAGCTGAATTCAATCAACGGTTAGTCAATACGGGTTGGTTCAATTCCGCCATTGTTACACCTGATATTAATAAAGCACGAGAGAAAGGCACGCATATTCTGCCAATGGATGCAGTATTAACGCCCCGTGCGCGTAATCATGTTGAATTAGGTGGGGGTTATTCCACCGATGTAGGTCCTCGAGTCAAAGCGACTTGGAATAAACCTTGGATTAATTCCAGAGGACAGAGCTTTACTTCCAGCCTTAGTCTTTCGCAACCTGAACAAATTATTGATGCAAGCTATAAAATTCCACTCAAAAAGAGTCCCTTAGAACAATATTATGCCGTTCAGGCCGGCTTCAAACGTACTGACCTAAATGATACTCAGTCTGATACGACAACCCTAAATTTATTAAGGAATTGGGATTATTATCAAGGTTGGCAATATGGTGTTAATTTGCGCTGGAGTCTCAGCCATTTTACTCAGGCAAATGTAACCAATACGACTATGCTGTTGTATCCTGGCGTCAGTCTCAGCCGCATGCGACAACGAGGTGGCGCTATGCCCTATTGGGGGGATAGCCAGCGATATACTATTGATATTTCTAATACTATCTGGGGTTCAGATATCGATTTTATTGTATTACAAGCGCAAAATGTGTGGATAAGAACACCCTGGAAAGGGCATCGTTTCGTTGTAAGAGGCCATCTGGGGTGGATAGAAGCTAATCGATTTGACAAAGTCCCTCCCGATCTGCGTTTTTTTGCTGGTGGTGATCGCAGTATTAGAGGTTATGGCTATCAAAAAATTTCCCCCACCAATAGCCAAGGAAAATTGACCGGTGCTGCCAAATTAGCCGTCGGCTCACTGGAATATCAATATAATGTGACGGGCAACTGGTGGGGTGCCATATTTGTTGATGGTGGTGAGGCGGTCAATGATTTTAATAAGAATGATTTTAAAGTCGGTGCTGGTGTTGGTATTCGCTGGGTTTCACCTGTTGGGCCAATTAAACTGGATATTGCCGCGCCGGTCGGTGATCCTGATCATAGCAAAGTACAATTTTATATTGGGTTAGGTGCTGAGCTATGAAATGGATAAAACGTATTAGTCTAGCTCTATTGTTTTTGTTATTAATATTATTAACGATGATTGGTTGGATAGTTACCACGCAATCAGGCTTACATTTTGTCCTTAACACCGCGGTACGTTGGTTGCCAGGATTAGAAATTGCGACCATTTCTGGTGGCTGGAATGATTTGAATTTGCAAGGAGTTCGTTATCAAACCAAGGGTATTAATGTTGATGTTGATAAATTTAATCTTTCACTCCAAGTTAACTGTTTAAAACGCTTTCAATTGTGCGTTAATAATATTTCAACTGAAGGCGTCAATGTTAAGATTGATAGCAAAGCCTTTCCATCTGCCAAAGAGCAAGCCAGCTCAAAACCTTTAACTAAATTGTCGACGCCTTATCCTATTTTTTTAAATCAGTTAATCCTAAAAAATATCAGCATCCAGCTTGATAACACCCAGGTTTCACTGGCTGAATTAACCATGGCAGCGGATTGGCAAGCTAATCTATTGACAATTAAACCAACGACAATTAATGGATTAGTAATTAATTTGCCAAAAACCTCAGCGGCAGAAAATAAAGCGACAGAAAAAATAGTGACAAAAACCCCTAATGAGGTAGCAGATAAAACACCGGCTGAAACATTAAAAGCCCTGTTTGCTAAGCCCTTATTGGCTAAATTACCTGAAGTCGTGTTGCCTATTGATATTAATATTGAGCAGATTCAAGGAATAAACTGGCATTTAACTGGTGATACTAAAGTAGTGATTGATAATTTAACATTAATGGCTAACGTACAAAATCAGCAGATAGCTATTAAGCAATTTGCTGTTGTGGCGCCTGAAGGCAAGATTACTCTCACCGGTGATGCTAATTTGGCTCAGCAGTGGCCGGTCAATATAACCGCTCAAGCTGTATCTTATCTGGATGATCTTAAAGGCCAACAAGTTGATTTGAAACTAAAAGGGGCTTTATTACAACAGCTTAAATTAATGTTAAGTTTAACGGGCCCCATCAAGGCTAATTTGATCGCAGAAGTAGCCTTATCACAGGCAGGATTGCCAATTCAATTAACCTTAGAAAGTCAGCAACTTAATTGGCCACTGCAAGGCGCGCCAGAATATCGTTTAAAAGATCTGCGTTTACGTATGAATGGTAAGGTGATGGGTTATGATCTGTCATTGCGCACCAATATTGATGGACGGAATGTGCCTCCGACCTTATTAACGCTTGATGCTAAAGGGAATGAAGAACAGTTTCGGTTAACGAGTTTGCGATTGAATGCATTGCAGGGAAAAACAGAATTAATCGGTATTATTGATTGGCGTAAAGCAATAAGTTGGAATGGATTATTAACTATATCTGATATTAATACCGCAAAACAGTGGCCACAATGGCCAGCTAAATTACAGGGTAAAATCGTCACGACAGGTAGTGTTCATGGGGGTAGCTGGCAATTAACAGTCCCTGAAATTAGCTTGGATGGTAATGTAAAAGGTAATTTATTACGCACCCGCGGACAGATAAGCGGCAATGCCGCAGGTCAATGGAACATTCCGGTGTTCAATGTTTTACTCGGCCGCAATAAATTCGCTATTAATGGACATGTTAATGACAAATGGCAACTGGATGGAATAGTTGATGCACCTGGTCTCGATGGTGTATTACCTGGTTTAGCGGGTGTCATAAAGGGACAATTAAAATTACGAGGTGATTTAATGTCACCACAATTAATGGTTGATCTCGCAGCCCGCAAGGTTAAATGGCAAAATGATTTAGCTATCGATAAAGCAATTATTCAAGGTGATATCCGTTCTGATAAACAGATCCATGGTCAGTTAACCGTTGCTATTCATCAGTTGAAACAGGCCGATTTAGTTGTGCACAATTTCAACCTAGATGCTAAAGGTAATGAACAACAGCATAGCGTTAAAATGAATATCGATGGAAAACCGATTTCAGGTCATTTAATACTGAAAGGCCGTTTTGATCGACAGAAAGGATTATGGCAAGGCGTGTTAGATAATACATTATTTAACACACCGATCGGTGAATGGCAATTAAGTCGGCCAGTAGTGATTGAGTATGCTAATCAACAACAGGAAGTCACGCTGTCCCCGCATTGCTGGTTAAATGCTAAAGGGCGTTTGTGTCTGTCTAAAACGGCTAAAATTGGTAAATCAGGTAATGCAGATATTCTACTACAGCAGTTTGATTTAGCGCTGCTTAAACCCTTTTTGCCCACTGAAACTCAGCTCACCGGCAGTTTTGATGGGGATGCCAAAGTGAGTTGGTATGCGGATGGTCGTTCGCCCCAGGCAAAAGTAAATTTGCTTGGTAATAGTGTGAAAATTAAGCAATTAATTGAAGGATCATTGTTACCAGTTGAATTTCAAACGCTAACATTAAATGCAGACATCAGTAATGGTAAGGCGGCATTACAGTGGTTAATACAAATTAACAATAATGGTAAATTTTCAGGCAATATACGGATTGACGATCCGGAACAAAGTCGTAAATTATCAGGTAGGGTTAATATTGAAAATATTACATTAGCATTAATTCGTCCAGTGCTAAGTAAAGGTGAAAGTTTAGATGGCAATTTGAATGCCAATTTAAGTTTAGCTGGCAATATGAAGCAGCCACTATTAAATGGTGATTTGGCACTTTCTAATGTGGCAGCAAAAGGACACTGGTTTCCATTTGATATCAATCAGGCTTTCCTCAAACTGAATTTTATGGGAACTCATTCTCAATTAACAGGACGTATTAATACACCAGAAGGTTATTTAAAGTTAACCGGAGAGGCGGATTGGCCTAATATTAAAGCTTGGCAAGCGAGAGTTTCTGCCACCGGTAACAAACTGCGAATAACCTTACCGCCAATGGTTCGTATTGATGTGGAGCCGGATATTGTTTTTGAAGCTACACCTAATTTATTAAGTCTCAATGGTAATGTAAATATTCCCTGGGCACGTATTACGGTACAAGAATTGCCGGAATCAGCAGTTGGCGTTTCATCAGATGAAGTGATGTTAGACGCAAATTTACAGCCAATAGAGAAAAAAGGTATATCAATACCAATCTTAACCAATCTACAGATTAAAATTGGCAATGATGTTCGTTTGGATGCATTTGGTTTAAAAGCTCGATTAACAGGAATATTAAAAGTTATCCAAGATAAACAAGGATTGGGTTTAAATGGCCAGATTAATATTCCTGAAGGGCGATTTCATGCATATGGGCAAGATCTTATTGTACGTAAAGGACAAATTTTATTTTCTGGCCCCGTTGATCAGCCATTCTTAAATGTAGAAGCGATCCGCAATCCAGAGAGTACCCATGATAATGTGATTGCGGGTGTAAGAGTTACAGGCTTGGCTGATAAGCCAAAAGCAACAATTTTCTCTGAGCCAGTTAAATCGCAGGAAGAAGCGCTGTCTTATTTGCTTAGAGGTGAAGGGTTAGATAGTAGTGGTGCAGATAGTACCCATATGGCTGCTTTGCTGATTAGTATGGGAGTTTCCAAAAGTGGAAAATTATTGGGAAGTATTGGTGAAACATTTGGTGTTTCCGACTTAGCATTAGATACTCAGGGAGTTGGTGACAAATCTCAAGTTGTAGTGAGCGGTAAGATAACTAATGATTTGCAAGTTAAATATGGTGTAGGAATATTTAATTCTCTTGCTACATTAACGCTACGCTATCGTTTGATGCCAAAATTGTATCTAGAAGCTGTGTCTGGTGTTGATCAGGCACTAGATTTGCTTTATCAGTTTGAGTTTTAATTATGCGTATAATTGTTTATGGTAGTTTAAGACGTAAACAGGGAAATCATCATTGGATGACCTATGCTCAGCTATTAGGAGAGTATAGGTTGGAAGGTTATGAGATTTATGACTTAGGTTATTACCCTGCAGTAATACGTGGTGAAGGGACGATAGAATGTGAAGTTTATCGTATTACACCATCGATTTTGACTGAGCTTGATGAATTAAAAAGGAATTCCCAAGATTATGAAAGAGAGTTGATATCTACACCTTATGGTAATGCATGGATTTATCTTTATAAACTTCCGGTAGATGGTTTACGGCGAATTGAAAGTGGTGATTGGCTAAAACGTGATGGAAAAAGCAAATAAATTTTTCTAACCAAATCCCCATTTATTGATAATAAAGGGGATCTGGTTAAATCGCTATGATGGTTATTTTTTAGCTGCGCGTTCAAAAGAAGAAAGAATTTCGGCTTTTGCCGCATCAACATTTTCCCACCCTTCCACTTTTACCCATTTGCCTTGTTCTAAATCTTTATAGTGTTCAAAGAAATGTTTAATTTGCGCGCGTAATAATTCAGGTAAATCGTTAATATCTTTAATATGATCATATTCTTTAGTTAATTTAGAATGAGGCACAGCAACTAATTTTGCATCTTCACCGGATTCATCGGTCATTTTTAATACACCGATTGGGCGACAACGGATTACTGCTCCTGGTTGTAGCGGATATGGTGTCGGAACTAAAACATCAACCGGATCGCCATCTAGTGAGAGAGTATGATTGATATAACCATAATTACAGGGATAAAACATAGCAGTCGACATAAAACGATCGACAAAGATGGTGCCAGAATTTTTATCTACTTCATATTTTATCGGATCAGCATTCGCTGGAATTTCTATAATGACATAGATATCTTCAGGCAGTTCTTTCCCCGCCGGTACGTTATTTAGGCTCATAAAAAATGTCCTTTATTTAAAACTAAAATTGAGTAGCGGCTATTATAGCCGTAAACGAAAGAAAAACTCACTATCAGATAGGATCTTATTATAAAAATAATCTTAACAATAAAGGCCGGATCGATTGCCTTTATTGGTTGATAGGGCGTTATTCATTAACTGAAAACTCAAACATAAAGCTTTCGGCTTTCTCTACCATAGATTTTGTTCCAACGAAGAAAGGTACACGTTGATGCAGTTGTTCTGGAACAATATCTAAAATCCGATTAGTACCATCGCTTGCTTTACCTCCCGCCTGTTCGGCTAAAAAAGCGATTGGATTACATTCATATAGCAAACGTAATTTACCTTTAGGATGGCTTGCGGTACTTGGATAAATATAAATACCACCTTTTAGTAAATTTCGATGAAAATCTGCCACCAGAGAGCCAATATAACGGGTGGTATAAGGGCGAAACGTAGCGGGATCTTGTTCCTGGCAATATTTTATATATTTTTTTACCCCTAATGGAAATTTACTATAATTTCCTTCATTGATTGAATACATATTACCTTGGGTCGGAAACATTACTTTTTCGTGAGATAGACAGAAGACGCCCAGAGAAGGATCATAGGTAAAGGCATGCACGCCATAACCGGTTGTATATACCAGCATGGTTGAAGAGCCATACACAACGTAGCCGGCAGCGACTTGTTGATGGCCTGGTTGTAAAAAATCTACTTTAGTAACCGGTTGCCCAATCGGTGTAATACGGCGATAAATAGAGAAAATAGTTCCAACGGAAACATTTACATCGATATTTGATGAACCGTCTAAAGGATCCATTAACACAACATACTTGGCATTTTCTGCTCGATCACCATCAAAAATAACAATTTCGTCTTCTTCTTCTTCTTCAGAGGCGATACCAGCAACCTCTCCTCTTGCTTTCAAAGCAGCTTTTAATTTTTCATTCGCGTATAGGTCAAGTTTCATTTGAACTTCGCCTTGAACATTAGAGGCACCACTTGCGCCTAAAATATCCACCAAACCGGCTTTGTTAATATCGCGGTGAATGATTTTTGCACCTAATTTAATTGCTGACAATAATGCAGTAAGTTCACCAGTAGCATGAGGAAAATCATGTTGTTTTTCAACGATAAATTCGTCTAATGTTTTCATGACCAAGGTCCTGAGTCAAATTTTATAGAAGTTTTTTAAGGAATTGTGTTCCTTGTGTGCGTGCAGTTTAGCCAAATTAGGCCAAGATTAATAGTTGGATTATTTTTGTTAATTAAGATAGCAATTCATTTCATATTATCGCGCTAATCAGCGCGATAACTTTGACGTTTATAACTCTTGTTCAAATAAATTTAAGATGGCTTCATAAAGTCGTTTGGTGGTAAATCCCAGAGTTGGGGTAGAAAAAATAGTATCATCGCCAGCGATGCTACCTAAAATTCCTTCTGAAGTTCCTAAAGAATCCAATAAACGAGCAATGAGTTGCGCAGCGCCAGGACTAGTACGAATAACCACAATTGATTCATTGTAATTAACATCTAATACCAAATTTTTTAGCGGGCTAGTTGTTGTAGGAACTACCAGTTCAGCGGGTAGGCAATAAACCATTTCCATTTTAGCATTACGGTTACGCACCGCGCCAAACTTAGTCAGCATTCTAGAAATTTTTGATTGGTTTATATTTTCAAAGCCTTGCTCTTGAAGTGCTATAACAATCTCACTTTGTGAACTAAATTTTTCTTCTTTGAGCAGAGCTTTAAAAGCTTTCACGAGATCTTCTTGTTTAGAAGAAGCATACATAAATCACCTTTTTCAAGACGTTAAGTAGAGCGATATTATGTATAAAGGTGAATTTTTATGCAACAAGCAGTCTAGTTATAGTGCTATGAAAATAATAAAAATAGCAATAATAAAAATTATTTGTTAGTTATTTGTCTACTTTGTGGAAATTGACGATAAATCTTTGTTTAAAAAATAATGTTAATTGTAAAAAAACCTTGTGTCTATACCTTATGCTGCTACCTAAGCAATATTAAAAAAGTGTTCCTTATCGCATTAGTTGATAAAGATTTTATTTAAAATAAAAGAAAAAATTTACAAGACTCATCTATTAACAACAATTAGTCGTAATTAATAGACTGCCATATGAATAACGTATGTAATAGATTGAAAGTTTTAAGCCATTTCGAAGTGTCATCATATAAAGGAGTATCAGCATGAAATTAGCTATTCTTGGGGCAGCAGGTGGTATCGGTCAAGCACTTGCACTTCTTCTTAAAAACCAGCTTCCATCAGGCTCAGAGCTTTCACTTTATGATATTGCTCCTGTGACTCCTGGTGTTGCTAAAGACTTAAGCCATATTCCAACAGATGTAAAGGTCATTGGCTTTGCTGGTGAAGATCCGACACCTGCACTTGACGGTGCCGATGTAGTATTAATTTCGGCAGGTGTTGCCAGGAAACCGGGAATGGATCGCTCAGATTTGTTTAATATCAATGCCGGTATCGTGCGTAATCTGATAGAAAAAGTGGCTCATAGCTGTCCTAAGGCGTTAATTGGTATTATTACTAATCCGGTTAATACCACCGTTCCGATAGCTGCAGAAGTATTAAAAAAAGCTGGCGTGTATGATAGAAATCGACTATTTGGGGTAACAACCTTAGATATTATCCGTTCTAACACTTTTGTTGCTGAATTAAAAGGTAAAAAACCGCAAGAAATTGAAGTGACGGTTATTGGAGGCCATTCAGGCGTAACGATTCTACCGTTACTCTCTCAAATTCCAACGGTTAACTTTACTGAACAGGAAGCCGAGGAGCTAACTAAACGTATTCAAAATGCGGGTACTGAAGTTGTTGAAGCAAAAGCGGGTGGCGGATCAGCGACACTTTCCATGGGACAAGCAGCAGCACGGTTTGGTTTATCATTAATTCAAGCATTAAATGGTAAAGAAAATATAATTGAGTGCGCTTATGTAGAAAGTGATGGTGAATATGCGCGATTTTTTGCTCAGCCAATACGTTTAGGTAAAAATGGTATTGAAGAAAGATTACCTATTAATATTATGAATACACATGAAAAAAATAAATTGGAAAATATGTTAGAGACACTCAATAAAGATATTAAATTAGGCGAAGATTTTATTAATAAATAATATTATTAACTTCATTAAATAATAAACCGCAGATATGAGTCTGCGGTTTTTTTATAATTTATTCGTTATTTTTATTAGTAGGCTGACGAATATTTCGTTCTAATAATTCTCCTGTATTGAAATCGTAATAACGGCTAGGCCATATTTCAGAGGGATGAAGGTTTAAAAAGTTTGCAATTATCCATTCTCCTTTTGGCCAGGGCCGAGATAAAGCATTGGCTAGGGTAGAAGAGCTTAAACCTGCCTGTCTTGATATAGCTGCTAATGTTGTTCCGCGTTTTCTTAGCGCTGCAATAATATCCGCAGGATGCCAATCAGATTTCTGTGAAATCATTTTTAATCCTTTTTCTATTAAATATATTGCTGTGTTAGTGGTATAAATAACAGATAGTTCTCACATGTATTTCGAACTAGAACTTGTTATTAGAAATAAAATAACATTTTTTTTCTTTAATAGTTTCTTATTTTTTTCTTAAAAATCTCTTTTTTGAACTTGATTGCAAAAAATAGAGAAATTTTACAGATATTTTAGGAAATATAGTGAGGTTTTCTTCAATTTATTAGGAGTGTAAATAATTAATTCTAGTTATATTAATTCAGTATAATAGAATGACAAAAATAAAAATCTTTAATTCATATTAATTCCTTAGAATTAATAGTTATAAAATAATTTGTCCGATATTAATAGAAAAAAAATTAGTTAATAATGATAGTAAAAAGGAGAACAATATTTGCAAAACATAAAAAAAGAAATACCCCTGCGATTTTATTCAATGATTTTTCTATGTTTAAGAAATTTGGAGGGTTTTAAAAAGAAAAAAATAATCAAGAAAGCCACCATTTTTAACGATTAGATTTGCAGAATTAGGTTATGTATTAATACCAAAAGTGATGCGAGAAAATTATGAAAAAAGAATGGTATACCGCGAAAGAACTCGCTGGATTGGTTGGTTTGCCTTCATCACCACAAGGTATCAACCTAATGGCTCGCAGGGAAGGTTGGGAGCAACGTCGAAAACGTGGAGTCCAAGGCAAAGCTGTTGAATATCATGTTAGTAGTCTGCCTGAAGATGTATTTAATGTATTATCACTAAATGATAACTCTATTGATTATCGAGGCAAAGGGAAACGACAAGATGCTTTTTTAATTTGGGTTGAAGCTTATAAACAATTAACAAAAAAAGAGCGTGAAAAAATTATTAAATTTATTTTACGGGAAGGATTGGAAAAGTTAATTGGTTATATCAATTGTTGTGAAGTGATATTAGTGGAAGAAGATCACTCTGGAACAGGATGAGCTGTTCCAGAGAAGTTTTATTACGAGAGGCGTTGAACGGAAATGCAAGCCAAGCTGATCAGAGCATCTTTATAAGATGTATCAGGTAAGATATCGAGAGCTTTAATCGCTTTATCGGCTTCCTCTCTAGCTCGGTCGCGGGTATATTCAAGAGAGCCACAGCGTTTCATGGTAATTAATATAGCACTAAGTAAATGGCGCCCATTACCTTTTTCTATTGAGTTACGAATAAGTGCGGATTCTTCTGCGGTGCCTTTTTTCATTGCATGAAGTAGAGGTAGTGTTAACTTTCCCTCATCTAAATCATCGCCGATATTTTTGCCAATAGTAGTACTATCCGCGTCATAATCCAAAAGATCATCAATCAGTTGGAAGGCAGTACCAAGATAACGACCATAATCTCGCAAGGCTTGCTGCTGGGTTTCATTAGCGCCTGATACGATCGCTGATGCATGTGTCGCTGCTTCAAATAGGCGTGCAGTTTTACTATATATTATTTGCATATAGGTACTTTCGGTGATGTCTGGATTATTACAATTGATTAATTGTGAAACTTCACCTTCTGCGATGACATTTGTTGCATCAGACATCAGTTTTAAAATAGGCATAGAATCAAGCTCTGTCATCATTTGAAATGAGCGGGTGTAAATGAAGTCTCCTACTAATACACTGGCAGCATTACCGAAAACAGCATTTGCAGTTTTTTTACCGCGCCTCAGGGTCGACTCATCAACAACATCATCATGTAGTAACGTTGCGGTATGAATAAATTCAATCAATGCTGCTACATTAATATGCTTTTTTCCTTCATAACCTAGTGCTCTTCCAACCAGAATAGCAATCATGGGCCGAATTTTTTTTCCGCCACCACTAATAATATAGTGACCTAGTTGATTAATGAGGTGGACATCTGAATTCAATTGATTCAAGATTGCTTTATTAACCGCTTCCATATCTTTTGCAGTTAGATTGATAATTGATTCTAAATTCATTTTATAAATTCTTTTATCAATTTGATTTTACCTAAACATAATATTTAGTCGTGTGGTCTTGTGCTGTTAATCTGTCACAGATTGTACTGTAAAATTAATTACAAATGAACGGCTACGGAATAAATACACTTTATAAAGTAGATTTTTTATTATTAGATTGAATTCTAGGCTTGTCTTCTGATGCTTTTTTGCGTAGAATTCGCGCCCTATTGTGAATATTTATAAAATGCACTCTGAAATCAAATATGCTAAGGGAGTGTGTTAAGCGGAGTTTATATGTACGCGGTTTTCCAAAGTGGTGGTAAACAACACCGAGTCAGCGAAGGCCAAACAGTTCGCCTGGAAAAGCTAGACATTGCGACAGGTGAAACTGTTGAGTTCGATCAAGTATTGATGATCGCCGACGGTGATGATATTAAAATCGGTGCTCCTGTCGTTGAAGGCATCAAAGTTAAAGCTGAAGTTATTGCGCATGGTCGCGGTGAGAAAATTAAAATTGTTAAATTTCGTCGCCGTAAACATAGCCGTAAACAACAGGGCCACCGTCAGTGGTTTACTGATGTTAAGATCACTGGTATTGCTTAAGAATTAGGAGAGCAGATTAATGGCACATAAAAAGGCTGGCGGCTCAACGCGTAATGGTCGCGATTCCGAAGCAAAACGCCTAGGTGTAAAACGTTTTGGTGGTGAGTCTGTGTTAGCAGGTAGCATTATTGTTCGTCAGCGTGGTACTAAATTCCATGCTGGTAGTAATGTTGGTTGTGGTCGCGATCATACCCTATTTGCATTGGCTGACGGAAAAGTTAAATTTGAAATTAAAGGACCAAAAAATCGTAAATATGTCAGTATCGAAGCTGAATAAGTTTTTTTGATCTTTAAATAGAGTTTAAAAAAGCCCTGCAAATTTGCAGGGCTTTTTATATTACCTTATGTGATACCATCTCTGGGTAAAACTACCATCTAGCGTATAATGTCTAGTATGCGGAGAAAAGATAATGAAATTTGTTGATGAAGCCAAAATATTAGTTATAGCTGGCGATGGTGGCAATGGCTGCGTTAGCTTCCGCCGTGAAAAATATATCCCTAAGGGCGGGCCTGATGGTGGAGATGGAGGAGATGGTGGAGATGTTTATCTGTTGGCTGATGAAAATCTTAATACGTTAATTGATTATCGGTTTGAAACCATCTTCCGAGCTGAACGGGGTCAGAATGGCCAAAGTCGTGATTGTACAGGTAAACGTGGTCAAGATAACACCATTAAAGTCCCGATTGGCACGCGGATACGTGATTTTTCAACCAGTGAAATCGTGGGTGATATGACTCGTCACGGGCAGCGTTTAATGGTTGCGAAAGGTGGATTTCATGGTTTAGGGAATACTCGATTTAAATCATCAGTCAACCGTGCTCCCCGTCAAAAAACCATGGGAACGAAAGGCGAAACAAGAGAATTGCTACTTGAATTGATGTTACTTGCTGATGTAGGCATGCTAGGTATGCCAAATGCAGGTAAATCGACTTTCATTCGCTCAGTTTCTGCAGCAAAACCTAAAGTTGCTGATTATCCATTTACTACTTTGGTACCGAGTTTGGGTGTAGTACGTATGGATAGTGAGCAAAGCTTTGTTATTGCAGATATTCCCGGTTTAATTGCGGGAGCAGCAGAAGGTGCTGGTCTTGGCATTCGTTTCTTAAAGCATTTAGAACGCTGCACGATACTTCTGCATCTTATTGATATTTGCCCTATTGATGGTTCTGATCCGGTTGAGAATGTCAAAATAATTGATGCTGAACTGGAAAAATATAGTGAAAAGTTATCTCAAAAACCGCGGTGGTTAGTGTTTAACAAAGTTGATCTTTTGACTACTGAAGAGGCAAATGATCGTGCAAAAGCTATTATTGAAACTTTAAAATGGCAAGATAAGTATTATCAGATTTCTGCGGTAAATCAGCTAGGCGTTAAAGCACTTTGTTGGGATATTATGACATTTATGCAAGCCCATCCGCAAAATATATCGCAAGATAATAGTACCGGAGCAGATAAAGCTGAATTTATGTGGGATGATTATCATAAAGAGCAACTATTTGATAATAAAACGGATATAGATGATGACGATTGGGATGAAGACGATGAAGAGGGAATCGACTTCATTTATAAACGTTAATTAATACGAATTATTTTTAGCGGGTATCGAGTAGATACCCTTTTGTTTTTTTAGTTATTACGATAAAGATCTTTGTAGAGATGGCCCTCAAAACGGACAAGTGGAATACGGCGACTATTATATTGTGCAGGTGGTAAGCTATAAGCTGAAATAAACTGTACGAAAGCGATACGTTGACCACTTTGTGTAGTAATGAAGCCGACGAGATTATATACTCCTTGCAAAGCACCGGTTTTAGCTGAGACCTTACCATTAACGCCGGCGTTGTCTAAGCCGCCACGATAACGTAGCGTGCCGTCATGGCCAGCTAAGGGTAACATAGCAATAAAGTTTAGTTGACCATCATGTTTAGCAATATATTGCAAAATAGACATCATAGCTGCTGGTGTAATTAAATTGTGACGAGATAGCCCTGAACCATCTACCATAATTGTATTAGCTAAGTTAATATTGGCTTTTTGTTTTAAAATCTGGCGGATAGCATCGGAGCCAGAAGACCAGGTGCCCGGGACACCATAATATTCACGGCCTATGGTTCTAAAGATCGCATCAGCTATCATATTGTCAGATTTTTTTAACATTATTGTTAGCAAATGATGTAATGGCTTAGATTTTGTTGTGGCCAAAATATTTCCTGCCATGGTAGGCAAGTGGCGCCGTTTAATATGCCCGGTGATCGCTATCTTGGCATCTGTCAGGCTATTTTTTATTATGGCTCCTGCATAGCTTGCGCCATTTTGAATGGCAAATGCTAATGGTAACGGTTCAGTGCGTTGAATTAAGCAACCAGTTAGTATATAACGGTTTAGTTCTCCTGGTATAACATCTAATGTACAATAACGTGCATCAGTAGAACCTTTTGCGAGCGTAATAACTTGGCTGAACATATTAATAGGATAAAAAGGGGCAGTATGGACATAAGCAATATCGCCAGGTTTCTGGCCACTTTGTAAAGTGACTGAGAAACAGTTTTTATCGATAATAGCGGCGCTTGGTGGCGCACTAAAACATTGTGTCATATCATTCCATACCCACCCAGGAGCCTTATCTTGGCCAGCGAAGACTGATATATCAATAATTAAATCGCCATCAACTTGTTCAATGCCTAGCTGCTTTAATTCAGCTACCATACTGCGAATTTGTTGGCGGGTTAAGGTTGGATCGCCCGTGAAGCGTACAACCAAATCACCTTTTAAACGATGACCGATAATTTTTCCTTCAGTTTCAAAATGGGTGACAAATTGATAATCGCTTCCTAACTGAAGCAATGCGGCTAATGCGGTAATAATTTTTTGAGTACTTGCAGGCAAAGCCATTTGTTGGCTATGGTAATCAATCAATGGAGTATCACTCCCCACCTTTTGCGCGATAAAAGCGAGATTTGTGCCTGCAGGCAGATAATTAATGTAAGTTTCAATTGGTGCTGATAGCGCCTGATTGAATATGAAAAGTAGGTTAAATAACCAATATGATCTTCCCATTTTTTTAAAAAAAGCCATAAGTGCGGTATATAAAAGTAGACATAATACACATACTAAAGTGTAATGCAGAAAAAAGTAAACGGTGACCTAGCATTAAGTGTGAGTTAGAATGGTTAATTAAATGATAGAATAATAAAGTTGCAAATTAATAGTTAACAAGGTTTAACCCTTTTTTGTTTGCCTAGAATGTTGTTTTGTCAGAAGTGCTAATTTGCTTTAATGATAGAAAAATCAGGAAGATATTTAATTTTTTATTTAGGAAAGAATCAGAGGCATTTATTAATGAAACAGATTCCAATGACGGTACGTGGCGCAGAAAAGTTGCGTAAAGAGTTAGAATTTTTAAAGAATATCCGCCGTCCTGAAATTATTGCTGCTATTGCAGAAGCTCGTGAACATGGTGATTTGAAAGAAAATGCAGAATATCATGCAGCGCGTGAGCAGCAAGGGTTTTGCGAAGGGCGTATCCAAGAAATTGAGGCTAAATTGTCTCATGCGCAAGTTATTGATGTAACAAAAATGAAAAATGAAGGTCGTGTAATATTTGGTGCGACAGTCACGGTATTCAATGTAACGACAAATGAAGATCAGATTTATCGTATTGTGGGTGATGATGAAGCTGATATCAAAGAAAATCTCATTTCTGTTAATTCACCAATAGCTCGAGGGTTGATCGGTAAGACTATGGATGATGTGGCAGTCATCACTACCCCTGGCGGTGAAGTTGAATATGAAATTTTGAAAGTGGAATATATTTGATTTTCCTTTTATCTTAAAGCGTTATATTCTTGAGTTAATTTTAAAATAAAAGTAAAAGAGGCCAATATGGCCTTTTTTATCCTGAAATGAGATGGCATTTTTGTATAAATGTAAAAGACTTATTTAGGTAAAATGATCTTGTGTGTATCAGAAGGACGATAGAGTATCAAGATTTTACCAATAATTTGCACATTGGTAGCATCGGTTTCTCTAACAATAGCGTTTGCTATCAAATTTTTGGTATCTCGATCTTCACTCGCTATTTTGATTTTGATAAGTTCATGATATGACAGGGATTGTTCGATTTCAGCTAAAACACCTTCAGTTAAACCATTGTTACCTATCATTACAACAGGGTTTAGATGATGAGCAAGGCTTTTTAGATATTGTATTTGCTTTTTATTAAGAGTCATTGTTTTTTGCTTTAGTGGGATTGAAAACGGTACATTCTACCGCCATCTTTTAGTTATCACCATAAATTCTATAATTTTGGTATATCGAAAATGGCAAAGATAGATGTTATTTTATAAGTATAGTTGGAAAAACAATGGCTAATAAAAAGCGTTCAGCAAGCTCTAGTCGTTGGCTGCAGGAACATTTTAGCGATAAATACGTTCTTCAAGCACAAAAAAAAGGGTTTCGCTCACGTGCATGGTTTAAATTGGATGAGATCCAGCAGAGTGATAAAATATTTAAACCTGGTATGACCGTTGTTGATTTAGGTGCAGCGCCTGGAGGTTGGTCTCAATATGCAGTAAGTAAAGTTGGCCTGACGGGGCGGCTTATTGCATGTGATTTATTACTAATGGATCCCATCGTTGGTGTTGATTTCTTGCAAGGAGATTTTCGAGATGAGCAGATATTAAAGGCATTGCTTGAACGCGTTGGTGATAAAAAAGTCCAGGTTGTTATGTCGGATATGGCGCCCAATATGAGTGGGACACCTGCAGTCGATATTCCCCGCTCCATGTATCTGGTTGAGCTAGCATTGGATATGTGTCGTGATGTACTGGCTACCGGCGGAAGTTTTATTGTTAAAGTATTTCAGGGAGAAGGCTTTGATGAATATCTGAGGGAAATTCGCTCTCTATTTTTGAAAGTTAAAATTCGTAAACCAGATGCTTCGCGGTCACGTTCACGTGAAGTGTACATTGTAGCGACAGGACGAAAAATATAGTACCCTGTACGTTATTTATTTAACATAGTTGTAATGAAGAGGTTCATCCCTTGAGTGACATGGCGAAAAACCTGATTCTCTGGGTAGTCATTGCGGTAGTCCTGATGTCTCTATTCCAGAGTTTTGGTCCTAGCGATTCAAATAGTCGCAGGGTGGATTATTCTACCTTTATGAATGAGTTAACTCAGGATCAGATACGTGAAGTGCGGATTTCTGATCGTGAAATTAGTGTTAAGAAAACGGATAACAGTCGTTATACGACTTATATTCCAGTAAGAGAAGATCCAAGATTGTTGGATACTTTGCTTGAAAGGCATGTCACCGTCATTGGTGAACCACCTCAAGAGCAAAGTTTCTTAGCAACTATTTTCATTTCTTGGTTCCCAATGTTATTACTGATTGGGGTTTGGATCTTTTTTATGCGTCAGATGCAGGGAGGAGGTGGCAAAGGTGCTATGTCCTTTGGTAAGAGTAAGGCTCGCATGCTGACAGAAGATCAAATTAAAACCACTTTTGCTGATGTTGCCGGTTGTGATGAAGCAAAAGAAGAAGTGGGTGAGTTAGTTGAATATCTGCGTGAACCTGGACGTTTTCAAAAATTAGGTGGTAAAATTCCTAAGGGTATTTTGATGGTAGGACCACCGGGAACAGGTAAAACCTTATTGGCAAAAGCGATTGCTGGCGAAGCAAAGGTACCCTTTTTTACTATCTCCGGTTCAGATTTCGTCGAAATGTTCGTTGGTGTTGGTGCTTCTCGCGTTCGTGATATGTTTGAGCAAGCCAAGAAAGCAGCGCCTTGTATCATCTTTATTGACGAAATAGATGCTGTTGGTCGTCAACGTGGTGCAGGTTTGGGTGGAGGACACGATGAACGTGAACAGACTCTTAACCAAATGCTGGTAGAGATGGATGGATTTGAAGGTAATGAAGGTATTATCGTTATTGCTGCTACCAACCGTCCCGATGTGTTAGATCCGGCATTATTGCGTCCTGGACGTTTTGATCGGCAAGTTGTTGTCGGTCTACCTGATGTACGTGGTCGTGAACAGATTTTGAAAGTTCATATGCGCCGTGTACCGTTAGATCCTAGTGTTGATGCTTCAGTATTGGCACGAGGTACACCTGGTTTTTCTGGTGCTGATTTAGCTAATTTAGTTAATGAAGCCGCCCTTTTTGCGGCGCGCGGAAATAAGCGTGTTGTCACTATGGTGGAATTCGAAAAGGCAAAAGACAAGATCATGATGGGTGCTGAACGTCGCTCTATGGTCATGACAGAAGAACAAAAAGAATCTACTGCTTATCATGAGGCCGGTCATGCAATTATAGGACGTATTGTTCCAGAGCATGATCCTGTTCACAAAGTGACAATTATCCCGCGTGGTCGTGCGTTAGGTGTTACATTCTTCTTGCCAGAAGGTGATCAAATTAGTGCGAGTCGGCAAAAGCTAGAAAGTCAAATTTCTACCCTTTATGGTGGTAGGTTAGCGGAAGAAATTATTTACGGTTCAGAAAAGGTATCTACTGGCGCGTCAAACGATATTAAAGTAGCAACTAATCTTGCTCGTAACATGGTAACGCAATGGGGTTTTTCTGAGAAATTAGGACCATTGCTCTATGCCGAGGAAGAAGGTGAGGTTTTCCTAGGCCGTTCGGTTGCTAAAGCTAATCATATGTCAGACGAAACTGCGCGAGCAATTGATGAAGAGATCAAGGTAATTATTGATCGTAATTATAAACGAGCTCGTCAGATTTTGAATGATCATATGGATATTCTGCATGCGATGAAGGATGCATTAATGAAATATGAAACCATTGATGCACCTCAAATTGATGATTTAATGAACCGCCGTCCAGTCAGAAAACCAGCTGGCTGGGATGATAATGATAGTAGTAATTCTACTGCAACATCCTCATCACAAGGAGAGTCAGAAAAGAATATTTCTGCCTCTCAGGGTGAAGATAGTGTGGATGGAAATGATAATGGTAGTAACACAGAGAATCGTTAATGCACATTGTTTCTCTATGTGAAATGAATAAATAATTGAAACCCCAGGATAGCCTGGGGTTTTGTTTGGTTGAGTAAGGTGATTATGAAAATTACTGCCCGAAAAATAGAGCTTGATCTTAATCGTCCTATTGTCATGGGAATATTAAATGTTACTCCAGACTCTTTTTCTGATGGTGGTATATACAATCGTTACGACTATGCGCTCAAGCATGCAGCTAGTATGGTTGACCATGGCGCGACAATTATCGATATTGGTGGTGAATCGACCCGTCCGGGTGCTAGTGAAGTTAGTTTACAGCAAGAACTTGACCGGGTTATCCCAATAATTGAAGCCGTAACTGAACGTTTTGATGTTTGGGTTTCTGTTGATACATCTAAAGCTGTTGTCATGGCAGAGGCAGCCAGAGCAGGTGCGCATATTATTAATGATGTTCGGTCGTTACATGAGCCGGGTGCATTAGAAGCCGCAGCTGAAACAGGGTTACCTATCTGTATTATGCATATGTTAGGTCAACCTAAGACAATGCAACAAACACCTGATTATAAAAATGTGGTTGCAGAAGTAAAACAGTATTTATCCGATGAAATTGACCGCTGTGAAGCGGCGGGCATTGCGAAAAGTCGTTTGATTATTGATCCAGGTTTCGGTTTTGGTAAAAATTTGGCGCATAATTATCAATTATTAGCAAAATTGAATGAATTTCATGCTCTAGGAGTGCCGCTACTAGTTGGTATGTCGCGTAAAACTATGATCGGTGAATTATTAGATGTACCACTAGAGGAACGGCTTATTGGCGGTATCGCATGCGCTGTTATCGCAGCTATGCAGGGAGCACAGATTATTCGTGCGCATGATGTGAAAGAAACTGTACAGGCTATGAAGATTGTTCAAGCAACCCTTTCAGTAAAGGAAACAGATGATTATGAGTAAGCGCAAATATTTTGGCACCGATGGTATTCGTGGCAAAGTAGGAGAAAACCCAATTACCCCTGATTTTGTTTTGAAATTGGGTTGGGCAGCGGGTAAAGTTTTAGCGCGGCATGGTTCTCGTAAAATAATCATAGGTAAAGATACACGCATTTCAGGTTATATGTTGGAGTCATCTTTAGAAGCGGGTCTTGCAGCAGCTGGATTATCTGCTGCATTTACAGGTCCTATGCCCACGCCAGCAATTGCTTATTTAACACGCACATACCGTGCTGAGGCGGGTATAGTCATTTCTGCTTCTCATAACCCCTATTATGATAATGGTATTAAATTCTTTTCGATTGATGGAACTAAGTTACCTGATGACGTAGAAGAAGCAATAGAAGCTGAGATGGAGAAACCGCTTACTTGTGTAGAATCTGCCGAATTAGGACGAGCGAGTCGTATTGTTGATGCAGCCGGGCGTTATATAGAGTATTGCAAAGGGACGTTCCCCAGTGACCAAAGTCTAAGTGGATTAAAAATAGTTTTAGATTGTGCTAATGGTGCAACATATCACATAGCACCGAATGTTTTAACTGAGCTTGGTGCTGAAGTCGTCACAATTGGCTGTGAACCAAACGGTTTGAATATTAATCAGGACTGTGGGGCGACTGACGTTGCGCTGCTGCAAAAACATGTTGTAGCAGAAAAAGCAGATATTGGCCTTGCGTTTGATGGTGATGGTGATCGGCTAATAATGGTTGATCATCGGGGCAATAGGATAGATGGCGATCAAATTATTTATATTATTGCTCGGGATGCACTTCGACAAGGTCAATTGCATGGTGGTGTTGTTGGCACTTTAATGAGTAATATGGGATTAGAATTAGCCTTGCAACAGTTGGATATACCTTTTATCCGGGCAAAAGTCGGCGATCGCTATGTTCTGGAAAAATTACAAGAACAAGGATGGCGACTTGGTGCTGAAAATTCAGGCCACATTATTTTGTTAGATAAAACAACTACAGGTGATGGTATCATCGCTGGTTTACAAGTTCTAAGTGCGATGATACGTAATAAGACGAGCCTTTATGATCTTTGCCGAGAGGTAAAATTGATGCCTCAGGTATTGGTAAATGTGCGTTTTTCCGGTACCCATAATCCATTGGTTACAGAAGATGTTTTAAATGTGGTAAATCAAGTGGAAAATGACCTAGCAGGTAGAGGGCGGGTTCTATTGCGTAAATCAGGTACCGAGCCTTTAATTCGTATTATGGTGGAAGGGGAGAATGAAAAACAGGTGACTGCAATGGCTAATCGAATTGCTGAAGTGGTCAAGCAAGCAAAATAGATCATAATATTTTTAGAAAAAATCATATGGTTGTATAAGTATTGTGTTATTTTTCACCAGTTGTCTTCAGGTAACGATTTTTGTTGTTTTTTTCTACAAACAGGACAATGAGATAAAAATAATCTTGCTTGTCAGCTAAGCTTTAGTTAGTATTCAAAACCGCTCCTTAAAGTAACGACGTAAGGAGCAAACTGCAGTAGATAGGTTTTTCCAAACTTTATTGTCAAATAGGTAGTTAGCTATGTACATAACCCTTTTGGTTATCTTTTTATTAGTCTCAATTGCGCTGATTGGTATGGTCATGTTGCAACAAGGGAAAGGTGCTGATATGGGGGCTTCATTCGGTGCAGGCGCTTCTGCAACATTATTTGGTTCATCAGGATCAGGTAATTTTATGACGCGGATGACGGCTATCTTTGCAACATTGTTCTTTATTATCAGTTTAATTTTAGGGAATTTGACCTCCAATAAAAGTGTGACTGGGAGCAAATGGGAAAACATTGGTGAACCGGTTAAAGTTGAAAAACCAGCTGGAGTGCCTACAGCCCCTGCAGTACCAACAAGTGATATCCCTCATTAATTAAACAACAGTTCGTTTAGTGAGGCGGTTTTGTGAAAAAATTGTCTTACTGGTGTGCCGAGGTGGTGAAATTGGTATACACGCTACCTTGAGGTGGTAGTGCCTACAAAACGGGCGTACGGGTTCAAGTCCCGTCCTCGGCACCATTTTAAAAGATAACTTGCGTTTCGCATATTATCAGCGTAAAATTTGCAAAGTTTTTCGAACGCGGGATGGAGCAGCTTGGTAGCTCGTCGGGCTCATAACCCGAAGGTCGTCGGTTCAAATCCGGCTCCCGCAACCACGTCTTAGCATGCGATCTATCTCAGGCGTTTTATTGGATTATTTTCGTTTGGAAGAGTGCTGAGTCAGGGGTTAAACCTACTGGCAGTGTATAGGGTCCAGTTGCATAAAGCCCCGGTTTTCGGGGTTTTTTGTTATTTAAAACAGAATTACTGGGCTTTTAGCCCTTTTTTTATGTCTGGGGGTGGGGTTTGTCCACGTTAGAGCAAAAATTAACATCGATGATTTCAGTGCCGGTAGAAGCGTTAGGTTTTGAATTTGTTGGGCTGGAATTTATTCGAGCACGTGTTTCGACATTACGCGTTTATATTGATAATGAAAATGGTGTTACTGTTGATGATTGTGCCGATGTTAGCCACCAGGTCAGCGCAGTACTGGATGTTGAAGATCCGATCTCAGTGCTCTATAACCTGGAGATATCTTCACCAGGGCTTGAGCGTCCACTCTTTACTGTTGCACACTATCAGCGTTTTATTGGTAAAGAAGTGAATTTAATATTAAGAATAGCAATGCAGAACCGTCGTAAATGGCAAGGTATAATTAAGGCTGTTAATGACGAAATGATTACGGTTACTGTGGATGGCAAGGACGAAGTGTTTGCACTAAAAAACATCCAGAAAGCTAACCTGGTACCCCACTTTTAATAAAGTTCAATGAGGCAACTAGGATGAATAAAGAAATTCTGGCTGTTGTGGAAGCGGTTTCTAATGAAAAATCTCTTCCTCGCGAAAAAATCTTTGAGGCGCTTGAAACCGCATTAGCAACAGCTACTAAGAAAAAATATGAACAAGAGATTGATGTTCGCGTTAATATTGATCGTAAAACGGGAGATTTTGATACCTTTCGGCGGTGGTTGGTAGTTGAAGAAGTGACGCAGCCAACACGTGAAATTACGTTAGATGCGGCAAAATTTGAAGACTCAGAGATTAAATTAGGCGATTATGTAGAGGATCAAATAGAGTCTGTAACGTTTGACCGCATTACCACTCAAACTGCAAAACAGGTTATTGTTCAAAAGGTACGTGAAGCTGAAAGAGCGATGGTGGTCGAACAATTTCGTGAGCAGCAAGGTGAAATCATTACCGGAGTGGTAAAAAAAGTAAATCGTGAAAATATTACCTTAGATTTAGGAAATAATGCTGAAGCGGTAATTTTGCGAGAAGATATGTTACCACGTGAAAACTTTCGTCCAGGTGACCGTGTGCGTGGTGTATTGTATGATGTACGTCCAGAAGCTCGTGGGGCGCAGCTATTTGTTAGCCGTTCTCGTCCTGAAATGTTAGTAGAATTATTTCGCATAGAAGTACCTGAAATTGGTGAAGAAATTATTGAAATTAAAGCTGCTGCGCGTGATCCAGGATCGCGGACAAAAATTGCCGTAAAAACGAATGATAAACGCATTGATCCAGTAGGCGCTTGTGTTGGAATGCGTGGCGCAAGGGTGCAAGCAGTATCAAGCGAACTTGGCGGTGAGCGTATTGATATTGTTTTGTGGGATGATAATCCTGCACAATTTGTGATTAATGCGATGGCGCCAGCTGATGTTGCTTCTATTGTCGTTGATGAAGATAAATGTACGATGGATGTTGCCGTTGAAAGTAGTAATTTGGCTCAGGCAATTGGTCGTAATGGGCAAAATGTTCGCTTAGCTTCTCAGTTACTAAAAAAGCATCGTGGAGATGACAGATGGGAATTGAATGTCATGACTGCGGAAGAACTTGAAGCTAAACATCAAGCAGAGGCACATGCATCTATTAATTCTTTTGTGAAGCATCTTGATATTGATGAAGAATTCGCTACTGCTCTCGTTGAAGAAGGTTTTTCTACATTAGAAGAATTAGCTTATGTACCAATCAACGAACTATTAGAAATTGAAGGTCTTGATGAGACAACGATTGAAGTTTTGCGTGAAAGAGCGAAAGCGGCGCTGACGACATTAGAACTGGCTCAAAAAGAGAGTATGGGGGATAATCAGCGAACTGAGGATCTGTTAAATCTACCAGGTATGAATCATGCTTTAGCAATGAACCTAGCTGCTCATGGTATTTGTACATTGGAAGATCTTGCCGAGCAGGGGATCGACGATCTGAGAGATATTGAAGAAGGGCTGAATGATGAACAGGCTGGTGAAATTATTATGGCTGCGCGCAATATTTGCTGGTTTGGCAACGATCCAAAATAATTTGTAGCAGGAAGGAACAGAATGGCAGATGAAACTGTAAAATCATTGGCAGCAGAGATTCAAACTTCAGTTGAACGCCTGGTACAGCAGTTTGCTGATGCCGGAATAAAGAAAACTGAAAATGATGCTGTTACTCAAAATGAGAAAGAAACTTTACTTGCATACTTAAATCGTGAAGATGGGACCATAGGTAACCAGACTGGCAAATTAACACTCCAGCGAAAAACTCGCAGCACACTAAGTGTTCCTAGTACAGGCGGAAAAAGTAAATCAGTCAATATTGAAGTCCGTAAAAAGCGCACATATGTTGACCGCGATGCATTGGAAAAGGCAAAAGCTGAAGAGCAAGTGAAGCAAGAAGCGGAAGAGCAAGCAAAGCGCGAAGCAGAAAAAAAAGCAAAACGTGAAGCCGAAGAGAAAAAAGCGAAACGTGAAACAGCTGAAAAAGCCAAGCGCGAAGCAGCGGAAA
This sequence comes from Arsenophonus nasoniae, assembly GCF_004768525.1. NCBI lineage: Bacteria > Pseudomonadati > Pseudomonadota > Gammaproteobacteria > Enterobacterales > Morganellaceae > Arsenophonus > Arsenophonus nasoniae. The sequence goes on along the minus strand of NZ_CP038613.1, from coordinate 379,079 downwards.
AAGAGAAAGTGAAACAAAGTAAAAATAATCAAAAAACAGCTAAATCGAATCAAGATTCGGCTGCTTATACTGAAAAACAGCGTCGCGAAGCTGAAGCAGCAGAGCTTAAGCGTAAAGCTGAAGAAGAGATGCGACGTAAGGTTGAAGCTGAAGCCAAACGAGTTGCTGAAGAAGCGCGCCGGATGGCAGAGGAAAACTCCAATCGTTGGAGTAGTAGTGATGAAGTGGAAGATAATGTAGATTATCATACTACGACTTCTCGTCATGCTCGTGAAGCAGAAGACGAAAATGATGCCCAAGAAGAAGGGCGTCGCGCCCGAAATCGAGGCGGGAAGGCTACTCGGCAGAAAAAAAATAATAAACATTCTGAGAAAGCTGATCGCGAAGAAGAGCGAGCGGTTGGTCGTACGAATAAAACCAAAGGTAAACAGAAAAAAACCAGTTCTTTACAGCAAAGTTTTACAAAACCGGTTGCGGTGATTAATCGTGATGTTGTTATTGGTGAAACTATCTCGGTTGCTGAATTAGCGAATAAGATGGCAGTCAAAGGCTCCCAAGTTGTTAAGACTATGATGAAAATGGGCGCGATGGTAACCATTAATCAGGTTGTTGATCAAGAAACAGCACAACTTGTGGCAGAAGAGATGGGGCATAAAGTCATTTTGCGTCGTGAAAATGAGCTGGAAGAAGCGATTTTAAGTGATCGTGATACCGGTGAAGCAATCGCAGAACCACGAGCGCCAGTTGTCACGATCATGGGACATGTTGACCATGGTAAAACTTCATTACTTGACTATATTCGTTCGACTAAAGTGGCATCAGGTGAAGCCGGTGGGATCACACAGCACATAGGTGCTTATCATGTTGAAACAGATAAAGGCATGATTACCTTCTTAGATACACCAGGACATGCTGCATTTACTTCAATGCGTGCTCGTGGTGCTAAAGCAACCGATATTGTTGTTTTGGTCGTTGCGGCGGATGATGGTGTTATGCCTCAGACGATAGAAGCTATTCAGCATGCCAAGGCTGCTAATGTGCCCGTTGTCGTTGCAGTTAATAAAATTGATAAACACGAAGCTGATCCTGATCGCGTTAAAAATGAACTATCGCAATATGGTATTGTGGCTGAAGAGTGGGGTGGTGAAAACCAATTTATCAATGTATCTGCCAAAAAAGGGACAGGTATTGATGAATTATTAGAAGCTATCTTATTGCAAGCTGAAGTATTAGAACTGAAAGCGGTTCGTACTGGTATGGCAAGTGGTGTTGTCATCGAGTCCTATTTGGATAAAGGTCGTGGTTCGGTTGCGACTATTTTAGTTCAGGAAGGCACTCTTAATAAAGGTGACATTGTACTATGTGGTTTTGAGTATGGCCGTATTCGTGCAATGCGTAATGAATTAGGCGAAGATATTCAGTCTGCTGGGCCATCAATTCCAGTTGAAATTCTGGGGTTATCAAATGTACCTTCAGCAGGTGATGAAGCAACGGTTGTCCGTGATGAAAAGAAAGCGCGTGAGGTTGCACTTTATCGTCAAGGTAAATTCCGGGAAGTGAAATTGGCGCGCCAGCAGAAGTCAAAACTTGAGAACATGTTTGCTGACATGGAAGATGGTAAGATTTCTGAGTTAAATATTGTATTAAAAACCGATGTACAAGGTAGCTGTGAAGCCATTATTGATTCGTTGCAAAAACTGTCAACTGATGAAGTGAAAGTAAAAATTATTGGTTCAGGTGTTGGCGGTATTACAGAAACGGATGTCACATTGGCTGCTGCTTCTAATGCAATTATTATTGGCTTTAATGTTCGCGCCGATGCAGCGGCAAGACGTATTGTCGAAAGTGAAAATTTGGATCTGCGCTATTACTCCGTTATTTATAGTCTTATCGATGAGATCAAACAGGCGATGAGTGGTATGTTGGCGCCTGAATATAAACAGCAAATTATCGGATTAGCAGAAGTGCGTGATGTTTTTAAATCACCTAAATTTGGTGCAATTGCTGGTTGTATGGTTGTTGAAGGTATAATCAAGCGTAATAATCCTATCCGTGTATTACGGGATAATGTGGTTATTTATGAAGGTGAATTGGAATCACTACGTCGCTTTAAAGATGATGTTAACGAAGTACGCAATGGTATGGAATGTGGTATAGGTGTGAAGAATTACAATGATGTCCGTGTTGGTGATATGATAGAAGTATTTGAAGTCATTGAAGTGAAACGTTCTATTGATAATTAATACCTCTTTTACTGTTGCTTATTAAAAGGCCATAACATCAGTTATGGCCTTTTAACTAAAGAATTATAGATAACCTTTTAAATCTTACATATTGGTTATCGATTGTGACGGTGGTATTAATTCTATGATGAGAAATAATATTTAACAGTTATTATTTATTTTATATAAAAATCAAAATGATATAACTATTAAATTTTATTTTTCTAATATATATCATAATAATGAATGGTTATTATATTTTTAGATTTACCCCTGTGAGGAGATATCATAATGGCAAGAGAGTTTGGTCGTGCTCAGCGTGTTGCTCAGGAAATACAAAAAGAGATCGCCATTATTCTGCATCGAGAAATTAAAGATCCACGAGTTAAAATGGCGACTGTTTCAGGAGTGGAAGTTTCTCGTGATCTGGCTTATGCCAAAGTGTTTGTGACTTTTTTAAACATAACAGATCAAGAAAATGAAACAGAAATGGTTAAAAATGGTATCAAAGTATTGAATGGCGATATGGCGAAACATATTCGTTCTTTGCTGGGTAAAGCAATGCGTTTACGTATCGTTCCTGAATTAACTTTTTTTTATGATAACTCTTTGGTTGAAGGTATGCGTATGTCTAATTTAGTTAGCAACGTGATCCGTGATGATGAAAAGCGCCGTCATACTGCCAAAGATAAAGAGAGGAAGTGATGAGGCGTCGTCCTGGTCGTGAAGTTCACGGGGTGTTGTTATTAGATAAACCCGCAGAAGTTTCATCTAATGATGCTTTGCAAAAAGTACGTCGTTTATTTAATGCTAAAAAAGCAGGTCATACCGGCGCACTTGATCCTTTGGCAACCGGCATGTTACCGATTTGTCTGGGTGAGGCAACAAAGTTTTCTCAATTTTTACTTGATTCGGATAAACGCTATCGTGTTGTTGCTCGTTTAGGACAGCGCACTGATACTTCAGATGCGCATGGCAAAATAATTTGTCAACGTCCGATCGAAATAACCCAGCGGCAACTGGATAAGGCATTAGATAAATTTCGTGGTAATTTAATCCAAGTACCGTCTATGTATTCTGCGCTTAAATATCAGGGTAAACCACTTTACGAATATGCCCGTCAAGGTATTACTATTGAACGTGAAGGCCGCCCGATTACTGTTTATGATTTACAATTTGAGCGTTGGCAAGAGAATGAACTGGAATTAATGATTCATTGTTCAAAAGGGACTTATATACGGACTATTATTGATGATTTAGGTGAATTGTTGGGTTGTGGTGCTCATGTGATTTATCTAAGGCGCTTACAGGTAGCTACTTATCCCAGTGAACGTATGGTAACGTTAGAGCAACTATATACGCTTAAGCAGCAAGTTGAATTAGGGACAACTTCCCTGGAGGAACAATTAGATCCTTTATTATTACCTATGGATACAGCGGTTAGTCATTTTCCGGTAGTCAATATTTCATCGATTGTTGCAACCTATTTTAAACAAGGGCAAGCAGTTGTTGCTAATCATTGTTTTTCAGAAGGTAATAAAGTTCGCGTAACAGAAGGTGATATTCATAAATTTATTGGTATTGCTGAGATAGATGAACAAAATAGGATAGCCCCTCGTCGTTTAGTCATGGAAAGTGTCTGATAGGATTTAGATGTTATCTTGCGTTATGATTGATTGAAGCGTAAAATAGGTGAGCATTTGTTCGGGAAGGCTGAATTAGAGATCGGCTTTCCTTATGTTTAATGGAAAATTTGGAGTTATTTTATGTCTCTAAGTACTGAAGCAAAAGCGCAAATTATTGCAGACTATGGTCGTGATAAAAATGATACGGGTTCTAGTGAAGTTCAAGTTGCTCTATTGACTGCGCAAATCAATCATTTACAAGATCACTTTGCAGAGCATAAGAAAGATCACCATAGCCGCCGCGGCTTGTTGCGAATGGTTGCTCAGCGCCGTAAACAATTGAATTATCTGAAGCGTACAGATGTTGCTCGTTATACCGGACTTATTGAGCGCTTAGGATTACGTCGCTGATTAGTTGGTTTCAAAAGAAAAGGGGCCTGAGGCCCCTTTTCTGCTAGAAAGCGTAAAAAATTTTTAGAATTGGTTTACACTTACAAAATAATTTTAGGAAATAGATTTTTGCCAATTTATTTCTAAAGAAAGTGAGCTTCTTTAGCTACAGCCGGTTCGCGCGGCTAATGAGAATGCTGATATTCACAAGATAAATAAAATATTCAGTATTGTCATTAGTCGTGAGGATGTAGCAAGAAGGGAAATATTGATGTTGTTATATAAATAATCAGCTATTAAAAGGGTATTATTTTGCTTAATCCTATTGTTCGTAAATTTCAATATGGCCAACATACCGTCACTATCGAAACGGGTATGATGGCGCGTCAAGCGACTGCTGCGGTTATGGTTAATATGGATGATACCGCCGTATTTGTCACTGTTGTTGGGCAGAAAAAAGTGAAAGAAGGGCAGGATTTCTTTCCACTAACCGTTAACTATCAAGAACGATCTTATGCTGCCGGTCGAATTCCCGGTAGCTTTTTTCGTCGCGAAGGTCGTCCTGGTGAAGGTGAAACACTGATTGCTCGGCTAATTGATCGTCCACTCCGTCCCTTGTTTCCAGAGGGATTTTTCAATGAAATACAAATTATTGCTACGGTTGTCTCCATTAATCCACAAGTGAATCCAGATATTGTTGCTATGATTGGAGCATCTGCTGCATTATCTATATCAGGTATTCCCTTTAATGGTCCAATTGGTGCAGCGCGTGTTGGTTATATTGATGACCAGTATGTTTTAAATCCCACCGTTGATGAATTGAAAAGCAGCCGCTTAGATTTAGTTGTCGCAGGCACGTCAAGTGCGGTACTAATGGTAGAGTCTGAGGCTGATCTATTGACGGAAGAGCAGATGCTTGGTGCGGTTGTTTTTGGTCACGAACAGCAACAAATCGTGATTGAGAATATTAATGCCTTGGCAGCGGAAACGAATAAAGAAAAATGGGATTGGCAGCCAGAAGCGATTAATGAAGAATTACATAGTCGTATCGCTGAATTAGCTGAACAGCGTTTGGGTGATGCTTACCGTATTACTGAAAAACAAGAACGTTATACTAATGTTGATGCAATTAAAGAAGATGTCACTAATACACTTTTGGCAGAAAATGAATCTTTAGATGTTGCGGAAATAAACGACATTCTTTCCGGTTTAGAGAAAAAAGTTGTCCGTACGCGAGTGTTAAAAGGTGAACCGCGGATTGATGGTCGAGAAAAAGACATGGTACGTGCCCTTGATGTACGTACTGGCGTATTACCTCGTACCCATGGTTCAGCGTTATTTACGCGCGGAGAAACTCAGGCGTTGGTCACGGCCACCCTCGGTACTGAACGTGATGCACAAGTTATTGATGAGCTTATGGGTGAGTATACCGATCGTTTCCTATTCCATTATAATTTTCCTCCTTATTCAGTGGGTGAAACAGGCATGGTCGGTTCGCCAAAACGTCGTGAAATTGGTCATGGACGTTTGGCTAAGCGTGGAGTATTGGCGGTTATGCCGAACCAATCAGAGTTTCCTTATACTGTACGTGTAGTATCTGAAATTACCGAATCTAATGGCTCTTCTTCAATGGCTTCCGTTTGCGGGGCATCACTAGCATTAATGGATGCTGGTGTTCCAATTAAGGCAGCGGTGGCTGGTATTGCAATGGGGTTAGTGAAAGAAAACGATGATTATGTTGTGCTTTCCGATATCTTGGGTGATGAAGATCATTTAGGCGATATGGATTTTAAAGTTGCAGGTAGTCGTGAAGGTATTAGTGCTCTGCAAATGGATATTAAAATTGAGGGCATAACGCGTGAAATTATGCAAGTTGCATTAAATCAGGCAAAAGGGGCTCGTTTACACATTTTAACTATTATGGAAGAAGCGATTAATCGCCCCCGTGAAGAGATTTCTGAGTTTGCACCACGAATTCATACTATCCACATTAATCCTGACAAGATCAAAGATGTGATAGGAAAAGGTGGTTCTGTCATTAGAGCATTAACTGAAGAGACCGGTACTACCATTGAAATTGATGATGATGGTACCGTAAAAATTGCTGCAACCGATAGTTCTAAAGCAGAAGCGGCTATTCGTCGTATTGAAGATATTACCGCAGAAGTGGAAGTTGGTCGTGTCTATCAGGGTAAAGTCACACGTATTGTTGATTTTGGTGCTTTTGTTGCCATTGGTGGTGGCAAAGAAGGGTTAGTGCATATCTCTCAGATAGCAGAAAAACGTGTTGAAAAAGTTACTGATTACTTACAGTTAGGTCAGGAAGTGCCGGTTAAAGTATTGGAAATTGATCGGCAGGGTCGTATTCGCCTTAGTATTAAAGAGGCGGTGTCTGCTGAAAAACCGGCTGAAACGGAAACACAGATTTCTGCAGAATAATTTGACGTAAGGCTCGATGTCCTGTAAAAAGAGCACCTACTCAGTTTTTTAAAAGCTGAGTCTCCGGTAGTTGTGGGGATTGACGGGATATATTGATTAGTTTCTGTCTTTGGGAGAAGGAAATGAATTCTTTTCTGCGCTGGCTTTATACTGCTGCTATTGTTTTTGTTGTCGGTTGCAGCAGTGGAAACTGGCGTAAAAATGAAGTCTTTGCTATCCCATTGCAACCCACATTACAACAAGAAGTAATATTGGCTCGTATGGAACAGATCCTTGCGAGCCTGTCATTGTCCGATGATGAATATGCACAGCTTTTATATGAACGCGGTGTATTGTATGATAGTCTCGGATTGAGGGCGTTAGCGCGCAATGATTTTACTATGGCGCTAGCTATACGTCCTGATATTCCGGAAGTTTTTAATTTCCTTGGGATATATTTTACACAGGCAGGCAACTTTGATGCTGCCTATGAAGCGTTTGATTCTGTTTTAGAGCTTGATCCAACTTACAATTTCGCGCGCATGAATCGGGGTATTGCACTGTATTATGGTGGGAGATATCGATTGGCGCAGGGTGATCTGCTGGCGTATTATCGACAAGATCCAAATGATCCTTTCCGCAGCTTATGGCTATATTTAGTGGAGAAAGAGATAGAACCCAAAATGGCACTAGCCAATTTGTTATCTCGTTATAACCAAGCGGAAAAAGGGCAATGGGGCTGGAATGCAGTTGAATTCTATTTAGGCAAAATCAGTGAAAAAACATTGATGATTCGTCTGAAAGAAAATTCAACAGATAACACTTCGCTCGCTGAGCATCTTAGTGAAACTAACTTCTATTTAGGTAAACATTACCTAAGTCTGGGGGATAAGGATAGCGCTATAGCGTTATTCAAGCTTACGGTAGCTAGCAATGCACATAGCTTTGTTGAGCACCGCTATGCTCTGTTGGAACTGGCTTTGTTAGGTCAGGCACAAGACGACCTTTCAGAATCAGGCTAACAGTAGCGACGAACATATCATCACTGCTTTTTTTAAGTCTTCATCGATTGTGATGAGGGCTTGTTGTTCGTTTAATAACATAATTTGAGCCAGTTCACATTTTAAATGAAAATGACCGAAATTTTTTTCGCAGAGTTATGTAAACTGGCCGCCATAATGAATGAGGCACTTTTACATGACTAATGAGACTGAAATCTCTTTTGCTGATTTAGGTTTATCAACACCAATTCTTTCTGCACTAAATGACCTTGGTTATGAAAAACCATCGCCAATCCAGCAGCAATGTATCCCCTATTTATTAGACGGATGTGACGTATTAGGTATGGCACAAACCGGTAGTGGTAAAACAGCAGCTTTTAGTTTACCGCTATTACATAATATCGATATCACATTAAAAGCCCCGCAAATCTTAGTGCTGGCACCAACGCGTGAGTTAGCCGTACAAGTTGCGGAAGCCATGGGTGAATTTTCCAAACACATGCGTTCAGTTAATGTGGTGGCACTCTATGGTGGGCAGCGTTACGATTCGCAGTTACGCGCACTAAGACAAGGTCCACAAATTGTAGTGGGAACACCGGGTCGCTTATTAGATCACTTGAAACGAGGGACATTAAATTTATCCCATTTACGTGGTTTGGTTCTTGATGAAGCGGATGAAATGTTACGTATGGGGTTCATTGAAGACGTTGAAAATATCATGAGCCAGATCCCAAGCGAGCATCAAACGGCGCTGTTTTCTGCCACCATGCCGGAAGCGATCCGTCGTATTACCCGTCGCTTTATGAAATCTCCAAAAGAGATCAGCATTCAATCCAGTGTGACGACGCGCCCAGACATTACCCAAAGTTACTGGTCTGTCTATGGTATGCGTAAAAATGAAGCATTGGTTCGTTTTTTGGAAGCAGAAGATTTTGATGCGGCAATTATTTTTGTGCGCACTAAAAATGCCACATTAGAGGTTGCTGAAGCGCTTGAACGTAGTGGCTATAACAGTTCAGCGCTAAATGGCGATATGAATCAAGCGCTACGTGAGCAAACATTAGAGCGTTTGAAAGATGGTCGCCTTGATATATTAATTGCCACTGATGTGGCAGCACGTGGTCTAGATGTTGAACGTATTAGTTTAGTTGTCAATTATGACATACCGATGGATGCTGAGTCTTATGTGCATCGAATTGGTCGTACTGGTCGGGCAGGCCGAGCTGGGCGCGCTATTTTGTTTGTGGATAATCGTGAACGTCGACTATTACGCAATATTGAACGTACCATGAAGCAGCCAATTACCGAAGTTGAATTACCTAGTGCGGCGGTTTTAAGTGAGCGTCGCCAGGCTAAGTTTGCTGAAAATATTCAAAAGCAATTAGAAAGCGGTGATTTAGAGAAATATCGTGCCTTACTGACTAAATTAGTTGCTAATGATGAACTGGATATGGAAACTTTAGCTTCTGCGCTATTAAAAATGGCGCAAGGTGATCGGCCGTTAATATTGCCACCTGATCCTGTGCGTCGTGCAAAGCGTGAATTTAATTCGCGTGATGAGCGTCGTCGCAATAATAGTAATGGTGCTTCGGAGCGTAGTCCGCGTCGTGAGCGTCGTGATGTTGGTGATATGGAATTGTATCGTATTGAAGTTGGTCGTGATGATGGCGTAGAAGTTCGCCACATTGTCGGTGCAATTGCTAACGAAGCGGATATTAGTAGTCGCTATATTGGTAATATTAAGTTGTTTGCCTCGCACTCAACGATAGAGTTACCAAAAGGAATGCCAAATGAATTACTTAATCATTTGACACGTACACGTATTTTGAACAAACCAATGCAAATGCAATTGTTAGGTGAAGCACAACCGTTTGAACGTCGTGGTAATGGACAACGCAATGGTGGTGAATTACGTGAGCGAGGACGTCGCTTTGGTAATGAACGTCGTAGTGAGCGTGAACAGTTCCGTGGACGTAATGAAGGACATAATAACGCTGGATTACGTCGTCGTAGTAATCACAATATCTAATGTAATAAGATTAATATCTTATTTGACGGCAAAAGCTGAATTCAATTGAATTCAGCTTTTTATTTATTAAAACGACATTAACCGAATCAACATAATCCTAACGCCTCTTTAAAGGCTTTTAGATAGCGACGGCTGATTGGAATAGGTTGGTCATTACTTAATACTAATTTTGCCTAACTATTTTCAGCAAAAGTGTCGTGGTCAAGAAAAAGCGGACACTTTTTTGAAAGAGTTTTACTAAGTATCCAGGCGATAATTAAATAAACACACATTTGTTGGAGTAATAATATTAATAAATCAAAGACATACATAGTTAATCCAGTAAAAAACACATTTGATAGTATCGCATAACTGCATGAGCGAGACTAAAATTGAATGGTTACTAGTCAAAATATGCTTAGGATAAAGATTAGATTGTGCTGTAGTAAAGGTATATCGTCTGTTTTATGCAATTTAGCGCACGAATTTATTAACGACTTACAATTTAAAAGCGCATACTAAATTGTTTGTTAATTGCAAGCGGTATAATTGCATATAAAATAGTTAAGGTGTATTAAAGTTAATATGAAAAGAAGAATATCATTTTTAGTGCTACTGATGCTGATCGTTATTGCGATTGCGGTGTTACTTTATACACAAAATAAGCACCTGTTATTACAAGGGGAAGTGGACGCGCCTGAAGTTATCGTGACCTCTAAAGCAAGGGGACGCGTAATTGAACGTCATATTGAACGCGGTGACATGGTAAAGAAAGGCCAATTATTGATCACTTTGGAAAGCCCAGAATTGCAAGCGCAACTAGCGGCATTGAGTGCAGTACGTGATCAAGCTAAAGCGCAGCTAGATTTATCCTTAAACGGTACTCGCGAAGAGACCATACGCAATGTTCAAGCGGCATTAAAACAGGCCCAATCTCAGTATACCAATGCGAATAACGAATATATTAGATTGAATAATTTATCCGGTAAAGGCTATGTTTCGGCTAATGAGTTAGATAAAGCACGCCGGGCCAAAGATGTTGCTTTTCAGCAGGTAAATAGTGCTCAGGCGCAATTAGATGAAGCTAAAAATGGTGATCGCATTGAATTGCGGAATAAATATGCTGCGGCATTACGACAAACCGAGCAGCAAATGATTGAGTTACAGGTGCAAGTTGATGATTTACTTGTTAAAGCTCCGGTTGATGGTGAAGTTGGTCCCATACCGGCTGAAGTTGGCGAATTATTTAATGCCAATAGCCCATTGCTAACACTTGTTCGTTTACCGCAGGCCTATTTTATCTATAATTCACGCGAAGATATTATGGCTCATGTACGTAAAGGCGATAAGGTATCGATACGTGTTCCTGCTTTGCAAGACAAAATTATTACAGCGGAAATACGCTATATTGCCCCGATGGGAGACTATGCAACTAAACGCGCAACACGGGCAACAGGAGATTTTGATTTAAGAACGTTTGAAGTACGCCTTTATCCACTAGAGCCTATTGATGGACTGCGTCCTGGTATGAGCGCACTGTGGGCTTGGGATAAATAGGTGTTTTTATGACCATAAAAGTGATATGGCCTAACTTTAGGTTTGCTTTTAATCAAGAAATGCAGATTGCTGTTCGTAGCCCGATTCTACATTGGCTCAGTTGGATATTTCCATTACTGCTGTTTATATTAGTAAGCGCTAACTTTTCTGAAGGAACCTTGTTAAATCTTCCTGTTTCAGTCGTTGATCATGATCATAGTCAACTGTCAAAAAAGTTAATTCGTCATTTAAATGCAGCGCCACATGCTGATATTAAAGCAATTGATGGTTCACTTAATACTTCGTTATTACGTTTAGGCAGCGCTAAAGATTATGCTTTACTCTATATTCCTTATCATTTTGAAAAGGATGTTCTTACCGGTCGGCAACCGACGGTCAGAATGTATTATAATGCTTTATTTTATGCCTCTGGTAGTTATGCTATTCAAGATTTTAGCGGGGTAGTTGCTGAATTGAATGCGCAATACCGTCCGATATTAGCTTCATCGATGGGGCGCAACATACCTCCCTTGGCTAGAGTTACCCTCTCTTATGATAGTTTGTTTAACCCTAGTGGAAACTATATCTATTATCAGCAATTTGCCGCTACCATTCATATGTTACAACTGTTTGTTATCACTTGTACTATTTATGTTATGTCGCGTGGAACAGCATTATTAACCAACAAAACATTTATCAGTGCATTATTCGGCAAACTGGCACCTTACACTCTGTTTTTTACCACATTATTATTAATTGAAATTGCTGCACTCTCTTTTTTCTTTGATGCTAGGGTTGCAGGTAACCCATTTTACCTTTTTTTGGTGGGCTTTTTTTATGTAACGGCTGCTCAAAGTATTGGTATGCTGCTGTTTGTTTTTACCAAAAATATTTTTACAGCTTATAGTTTGATCGGCATGTTAGTTAGTATTGCACTGGCTTTTTCCGGTTTTACGATGCCAATAATGGCAATGGCTTGGCCCGCACAGATAGTGGCAAATATTCAACCGCTTACCCATGCATTAAATGTGATGTTTGATATTTTTCTGCGAGAAGTTTCTTTGCTACGTGTCATACAAGTCTGTTTAATATTGCTACTTTATCCTGTTATCTGTGCTCTTTTGATCCGTAATCGCCTGTTAACAAGGCTAAGGATGCAGGAGGCATTTTGATAAAACAATATTTGTTAACCTTTTATCGGGTATTACTTGGCATGTTGGCAAAGCCGATGTGGTTATTGCTGTTGGTTTCATTATCAATAATGAGTTTGGTTTACATTCGGCCAGTATTGTGGGGTTTGCCGGTAGCGATTATTAATCAAGATCATAGTTCTGCTAGCCGTTTACTCATGGATCGATTGGATACGATACCGAAAATAAAATTATATAGTTATGATAATTTGGCCAGAGCAAGGGCTGATATGCGTGAACGAAAATTGTTTGCCATTATTCTTATTCCGATCGATTTTGAAAAAAGTTTACTAAATGGTAAAAATATTACCGTACCGGTTTATGGTGATGGTACTAATCGACTTGCCAGTGGACAAATACAACAAGAAATTTCCTCCGCTTATCTTCAGTTATTAAACGAATATAATACTCAACGGCTAAGAAATGCAGGGTTTACTGATCAACAGGCTAGTACATTATTAACACCCATTAAAGGAATAACAGACCCTTTATTCAATCCAGGACCGAGTTTCGCTGCGATTGTTTTTCCAGGTTTATTGGTCATGTTATTACAACACTCACTGTTAGTCGCTTGTGTGAAAGCCTATATTGACGTTCACAAAATGGCAAACGACAAAGTCTCTACCGCTATTTATCTAGGTGCATGGTCAGCGTTGCTACCTATTTGGTTATTCCTGTCGGCCATTTTTTTTGCGCTCTGGCCTTGGGTATTAGGTTACCGACAAGAAGCGCCACTTTATCAGCTTTTGATCGTCACTTTACCGTTCTTATTAGCGGTTTTGGGGTTAGGTAAGTTTGTTGCCGAATTTTTACGTAGTGTCGAAATGATATATCTGACACTGGCTTTTCTAACCACGCCGGTATTTTATATTTCAGGTGCTATTTGGCCATTACAAGCTATGCCCGATTGGGTAAGAATGGTGGCTTATTCTTTACCTTCAACGTGGGCAATAAAAGCGATAGCGGGTATCAACCAACTTGATTTAAGTTTATCTGACGTGGGTATTGATATCGTGATGATGCTAATGTTAGGCACAATTTATGCTTTGCTGGGCACATTGATCAATATGCTACGTAGTGGTGAACTGCGCCAGTTCAGCCACCATGTGCGAAGTCTATTGAAAAGAAAAAAACGTTCTTAAATTTTTATGGTATAAGCGATAAACCGGCTGCACGTCGCCAATAACCGTTGCAATTTAAATCATTAGTTAATGTGAGAGGATACTTACCTTGTTGATTGGCTCTAAATTGTTCCAAAATGGTGAGTGAAGCTAGATTTTCGGCAGAGATGCGGACAATATCGACTAATCCGGCCATTGAAGTTTGTTCATTGCCGAGATTATAACAGTAGCCACTTTGTGCCTGAATGCCATTAAGGGTAAAGAGTAATTGATTTTCCTGGGAAAAAACTTTTCTGCCCTGGGGATATTTTTCACAACATGTCTCACAGTTATCTTTATGGCGATTTTCTGAGCGGGCAGTAAAACAGCGAGCTGACAGGGCCAGGGGTAAATGCCCATAGCCAAACACTTCAACTTCAAACTTGTGGCGAAATCCTAGCTGTTCACATTGATAAAGCAGATCTTGTAACCAATCACGAGAAAGTTCAATTGGTAAGCACCAGCGTATCATGCCTTGGCGATAGAGTAGTTGTAATGCATAAGCATTGTAGCAATTGAGTCCATATCCTGCCATAAAAGGTATTTTTTGCTCAATAAGCTGATTAACGACACCAAAATCGTGCGCTTCCACTAAAAATTCACCATTGTCGACCAATTTAGCGATTTGTCTAAGTTCGGCCGCGTTTTGCAATAAAGACAAGCTAGAGATTACTACTTGTTTACCATGTAAAGTGATTTCTTTTGCCAGTTCAAGCCAGTCAGCTACTTGCATTTGCCGACGTTTACTACAAACCGTTTCACCAAGATAAATAATATCCGCACTACTATTAATCGCATTTTGATAAAACTGAATTAATGTTTCTTTTGACCAATAATAAAGTACCGAACCTAAGGAATATTTTATTTTTTCGCCTTATCCTACTGCCATCTACGATGATAAGCACCTAATGTAGTCTGTTTGCCTTCAGAGAGATTTTCCAAGACATTCATCCAGTTTTGGTTGGTGATGAATTTTTTAGGATCCTTTTTGCAATGATCAATCGCTTGTCGCCAGATATGGGTAACATCGCCAACATAAGTTGGGCTTCGTTGGCGGCCTTCAATTTTGATAGCGGCAATATCTGCCAGCATTAGTTCTGGTAACAATTCCAGTGTATTTAGGCTGGTAGGCTCTTCTAAGACATGATATTTTTTTCCATTAAGACAGTATCTTCCTTTACAAAGGGTTGGATAACTCGCATTTTCATTATTTGAATAGCAATCGATTAAAATATTATTTAAACGTGACTCCAAACCTTGATCGGTTTGTTGCCAGCGTACAAATCTGGCTGGTGAACAAGCACCTACGGTATTGGGTGATTCTCCTGTCAGGTAAGAAGAAAGATAACAGCGTCCTTCTGCCATGATACACAGGCTGCCAAAAGCAAAAACTTCCAATGCGACAGGGCTGGTTTGGGCTAATTGTTTGACTTGATGTAATGATAGAACACGAGGAAGAACGATTCGTTGGACAGAGAAATTACGGTGATAAAATTGAATCGCCGCAATATTTGTCACTGAAGCTTGAACAGACACATGACGTTCAATGTGGGGATATTTATTGGCAGCATATTCTAAGATAGCCAGATCAGCCAGGATTAAGGCATCAACACCGATTTCCGCTGCCATATCAACGGCGGATAGCCAGCGATTAAAACCGTTTGGATGAGCAAAAGTATTGATCGCAACATGTAATTTACAAGCATGAGCATATTTGACGGCTTCAACCAATTTTTTTTCGCTAAAATTTAAACCAGCAAAATGACGTGCATTAGTGTCGTCTTTAAAACCGATATAGACTGCATCAGCGCCATTGTCGACAGCTATTTTTAAGGCAGGTAGATTGCCTGCCGGACATAATAATTCCATAGGTAATCCTAGCGTATAGTTAGATGTCTATCGATTGTAGTCAAGGTGTAATATTGTTGTTTTGACTTAAACCAGATTATTTTCTTTTGTGAATTGATTTTGCTAGATGGAGCATAAAATTGAATGGGGATTAATTGATTGTTGGTTAAATTTTGATGTGGATTCAAAGATATTAATTAATAATTTGGCAGAATGTATAATTATAATTAATGCTTAAAAATATATATATCATAAAAGTGTAAGAGGAATTTGGATCGTGTTAAAGAAAATTCGTCAGCAGATTATCCAACAAGGACCGAAATTGATGCGTTTACCATTAAAAGTTACGCCTTTTATCATAGAGCGTCAAATTCTGGAGCAATTACTGAGCTGGCAATTTCAGCAGGCACTAAACGATGGTGAACTGGATTTTTTGCACAATAAATGGCTAAAAGTTGAGGTACTGGATGTGCAACTTGTTTGGTACATTAGCTTGCAGGCAGGTAAAATTATCGTCAGTAAAGATCAACAAGCCGATGTCAGTTTTTGTAGTGGGGCGAATGATTTAGTTTTAATCGCTGCGCGGAAAGAAGATCCTGATACCTTATTTTTCCAACGTCGGTTACACATCGAAGGCGATACAGAGCTTGATGGTTAGGAAATTGAATCGCTTTTAAAGTGAGTAGCAAAAGCCATCCCTTATTGCAAAAAGGAGATGGGGATCGATTTATTGTGTTTAGTGCCAGTTAACATTTCCTCAGAGAGTGTAATTTCTAACCTGATTTCCTTATTTTAGACACATTGATCCTGCGTTTAGCTGCGTAACCATCGCTTTTTCTCCAGGTTATGCAGTCTTTCTGACAACAATTCCGTTGCTTTTTTACCCATTTGCGCCCCGGTGAAAAGCAGCCTGTCGCCACACAGAATACATTTGTACGGATCGGTACGCAGAAATCCTTTCATCAGCACAGAAAAACCTGGGTTCTCCGGTTTTTTACGTGCCGTCATCTCAAGTGCCTTATACACTTTCGGCAATAGTTTTCCCCGTTTACGATTCGACAAAAAACCAGAGTAACGCACCATTGTCACCGATCATGCAAAACTGATCCACTAACGATCATCTAAAACTGATCCACTTGGTATTATTCGCACATTTTTGTACGGATAATTTATGTTAACCAAGGAGATATTTGTGGATATTCATGTTCGCTTTGCACAAGGACAAAGCCTTCGAAAAATTGCCAGTGAGTTGGGTATATCCCGTAACACCGTAAAACATCATTTACAACAACAGACAATGCCAACTTATGCTAAAAGAAGTCAACAACCGACTAAATTATCCCCCTTTAAACCTTATTTGCTTCAGCGAATTGAACTGGCTAAACCTGATTGGATCCCTGCAACAGTCTTATTTGATGAGGTAGTTGAAAACGGCTATCAAGGTGGTATTGCTCAATTACGCCGATTTGTTTGTCAATTTAAACCAAGCATTGTTCCCGAAGTAGTCGTCCGTTTTGAAACACAGCCAGGTCAACAAATGCAAATCGACTTCACCAGCATCCGGCGAGGTAAAAAATCGCTGAAAGCGTTTGTTGCAACGCTAGGCTATTCGCGTGCGAGTTATGTAAAGTTCTTTGATAATGAACGAGCAGAATCGTGGCAGCAAGGTTTAAGAGAAGCTTTCGACTACTTTGGTGGTGTACCACAGGAAGTATTGTGTGATAACGCAAAATCCCTCATCATCGAACGGGATGCTTATGCAGAAGGTGATCATAAATTACATGTCGAAATGCTTCAAATGTCGAAAGATTACGGGTTTAAATTGAAGGCTTGCAAGCCCTACAGGGCAAAAACGAAAGGGAAAGTAGAGCGCTTTAACCACTATTTAAAAAACAGCTTTATCGTGCCATTAAACACCGACCTTCGTGCTCATAATCTTGAACTGGATATTGAAATAGCTAATGCAAAAGTGGGTCCATGGTTACAACGCGTTGCCCATCAGCGAATTCATGGAACAACGTTAGAGAAGCCAGCAGATAGATTAGCTAAGGAAGTTAAGTCTCTTCTACCCTTACCAGCAAGGGTTTGCCAATCTATCCCTGTAATGGTCAACAAATTCTGTAGAAGATCTAAGCGGCATTTTTTAGTTCATGATATTTTTGATGTGGCGTTAAATAACCAATCGTTGAATGGCGTCGATAATAATTGTAAAACTGAATATAATTTTCAACTTCACAGACAACAGATTGATGATTCATAAACGATAAACGGTTAAGTCTTTCTGTCTTTAAACTCCTAAAAAATCTTTCCATCACGGCATTATCGAGGCAATTACCTCGCCGACTCATGCTTTGAGTTATTTTCCGTTCAAAGAGGTGCGCCCTAAACTCCTCCGATGAATATTGGCAACCTTGATCTGAATGGAACATCAAACTTGTCGTATCCGGTAATTGCCGTTCAATTGCGTTATCTAAGGCTTCTTTCACTAATTTCGAATCCGGTTTTGTTGATAAGGCATAACCAATAATTTCTTTGGTGGCTAAATCCAACACACAGGCTAAATAGCTCCACCCATAGTGATGTCTAATATACGTGATATCCCCGACATAATAGTGATTATGCTGTTCAGGGGAAAATTGTCGTTTAAGCAAATTAGGGGCATATCGATGTTCGTTACCCGATGAGTGATAGTAGTGCTTTTTCGTTGGTCTAATTGCAACTAATTGATTTAATTTCATGATGTTCGATATTTTATAAGTGCCAATTTGGTGCCCTAAACCCTTTAACTCGGCTTGAATACGTCTTTTGCCATAAATTTGACCCGATGTATAAAAAATACGTTTGATTTCGCCACACAGTCTTTCATTTTCAACTGTCGGTATTTTCGTTTCATAATAAAAACTACTGCTGCTTACTTCAAAAAGATGGCATAACTCAGTGACCGTAAAATTGGGGTACATGATTTTCAGTTGCTTCACGATTTTGAGTTTTGATTGTCGAGGATGAAGTAAGCCGCGGCTTTTTTTAATATGTCATTATCCCTCTGAGCACGCTTAAGTTGAACTTCTAATTCTTGTATGCGCTGTTGCTCGGGTGTTAACGCTTTTGATTTTACAGGCGTATTCCCATTTAACTCGGCAAGATATTGTTGCTTCCATCGTGATACGGCAGATTTACCCGCACCGGATATTTTTTCAACTTGGATATTGCTATATCCACCTTCAACCATGAGTTTTGCATATTCCAGTTTTTGCTTTCCGCTAAAGGTTACTTTTACTTTTCGGGTCATATTTATACCTATAAGATTTTGCTTAATTATAAGCTATAAATCTCTACAGTTTTATTAGACCACTACAAATGTGAGCAACAACAACGAGATGAACGAACTCGTAATCTTTTGAGTCGGATGGCAGGATTCCCAGCACATAAAGAACTTAATACGTTCGATTTTAAGTTTGCAACGGGGATCCCCAAACAACACATACAGGAATTAAGCGCATTAACGTTTATTGAACGTAATGAAAATGTCGTGTTGCTTGGCCCAAGCGGTGTAGGCAAAACGCATTTAGCTATTGGGTTAGGATTAAAAGCAGTACAGGCCAAGAAGAAAACCCGCTTTACCACGGCAGCTGAACTGATGTTGCAACTCTCAACTGCCAAACGACAAAATAAGCTCAAACAATATCTATCACGTTCGGTGATGGCCCCGAAGTTGTTGATTATCGATGAGATTGGATACCTGCCGTTTGGGCGAGAAGAAGCAAACCTGTTTTTCAATGTGATTGCCAAGCGTTATGAGCATGGCAGTGTCATATTGACGAGTAACCTATCATTTGGGCAATGGCCAAGTGCTTTTGCTGATGACGCAACATTAACTGCCGCTATGCTTGATCGTTTACTTCATCATTCGCATGTACTGCAATTAAGCGGTGAAAGCTACCGATTGAAAGATAAGCGGCGCTCAGGAGCAATAACTGAGTAAAACAGTGGATCAATTTTGATTGATCGGATTTAGATAAAAAGTGGATCAGTTTTCGGTGATCGTTGACACCATTTTAAAATGCCTGGCCGGAATATGGCTTATATAGCGTCTAATCATCTCTTCCTGCGGCAGAGTCTGCTGCCGATGCTGGCCAGTTCGGTGGTCATGGTAGTGATGAACAACGGCACCCCCTCGGTAATGCCGCAGTTTTGACGCAGATACCGGTGGGCGTTTAAGGTAGCGACCGAGGTACTTAACACTATGCCATGCCCCTTTCGTTTTTTTAGCAAAGTGCACTTTCCAATAACGTCCGTACTGCGCCCTCAAGTAACGCCGCCAATGTTTTTTGTCACGGATATGGCCAAGACCGGGAAGAAGGCCAGGGTTAATTAAATCATAACTGTGACGCAGTAGTCGGATAACAGCCCCTCGCCAGATTTCTTCGACATCCTTTTTTTTGAAAAACAGCTTTCGCCATACACTATGTTTACTATCCAAACCCCCTCGAGTGACGGAAACATGAACATGCGGATGTTGATTGAGTTGCCGGCCATAAGTATGCAAGGCACAGAAAATACCAATTTCGATACCCTGTTTGCGAGCCAACTGCAGCATAGCTCGAGTGGCTGCCCGAAACAGAGCATTAAGTAGCGGCCAGTTATTGTTAAAAAAAGGCCAAAGGAGATGTGGCATGGTGAAAGTAATGTGTTGCCAGTCGCAGTCGGGTAAAATATGAACCTGCTGTGCTAACCACTGCTCGGTGGCTTTAAAGCCACATGAACTGCAGGCTTTTGACTTACAGCTTTGGCAGAAAAAACGGCTGTGAGAACAATCAGACGAAGCGCAACAATAGCGCCGGACACCCATGGCACAAGTGCCGCAGGCAAGCATGCGCTCCACAGATAAACTCGTCCACGAACTAACGCTATCGCCGTATTTTTCGAGGAATTTATTCCAACCGTCATCAATGGTGAAAAGTAGTTTAGCAGGACGAGGGATATACATCTGACTCAATTACCTTATGGGCATCTTGCCAAAGAAACAGAAATTGTCAGATTCGTCAGCCCAGTTATCGGTGTGTTTATCCCAGGGTTCAAAGGAAACAGGGATTATTCCTAGCTCCGTATAGGTGATGAATTCATCGGCAGGCAGACTTTCAGTTATTACCCCCTCAGTGTAGTCGTATCCAGCGTCATCGGCTTGGTCTTGGCGTTGTTCAAAACTCCTGATAATCGTGACTAGCGGCGGGTAATACTGCGTGTCGAGAAAAAATTGGGGGCCGAGTCGGACGCAGTGGCGTATGGCTTCTTTTAGGGTGTCATAAAAAAATTCAGGCGGTCTGTCATCATCATTTTCGGGTGGGAGAGAGATCATAAAACGTTTCGGATAAACAGGCGCTGTGGCACGTGAAGTGACGGGCAGCCTGCCTGATTTAACCGGTTTACGCTTTCTGGGAGATTTATTGCGAGCCATCGAGATGAATCCCTGAAAAAAATTAACCTACTGCAGAGTATAAAACAGTACTCAACTCATTAACATCCCCGAAGCAGCACCGCTGCGCCGCTCACGCGTAGCGTGCTACGTTCGTCTATATGTAAAAAATCTATTGGGTGCCTTTGAATTAGAGACCATGCCTGCCATTTTACGCTTTGGTTTATTGCAATTCGCTGATTTGATTAAACTAGTCCAAA
This sequence comes from Arsenophonus nasoniae, assembly GCF_004768525.1. Taxonomy (NCBI): domain Bacteria; kingdom Pseudomonadati; phylum Pseudomonadota; class Gammaproteobacteria; order Enterobacterales; family Morganellaceae; genus Arsenophonus; species Arsenophonus nasoniae. Next base: position 358,008 of record NZ_CP038613.1, on the reverse strand, counting down.
ATGAAAATATTGATTATAAAGAGCGTGCATTATCATGCTAATTCGCGTTGAAATTCCTGTTGATGCGCCAGGCATTGATCAATTATTACGCCAATCATTTCCCACCGGTGCTGAGGCTGATTTAGTGCAAAAATTGCGTCAGGACGGTTTATTTGTATTGGAAATGGTGGCGACTGATGATAAAGGACAAATTATTGGTTATATCGGCTTTACCTTAGTCGATGTCAACGGTGATAAGGAATGTCAATGGGTGGGATTAGCACCATTAGCTGTTGCTAGCGCTTATCAGCGACAAGGTATTGGCGCAAAATTGGTTTATGACGGCTTAGATAGTCTAAACGAATTTGGTTATAAAGCGGTAGTGGTGGTTGGTGATCCGAATTATTACCGTCGTTTTGGTTTTACGCTGGCTCAGCAGCATGGACTTACATGTAAATGGTCTGGAATGGAAGCCTATTTTCAAGTTTATGCGTTAGAGAATGGTAATTTAGCCGATTATGCAGGACGAGTTAATTTTTCATCTTATTTTGATGATTGCTAATTTAGCAAGATAGCCAGCCAGATCTAAAGGTTGGTCTGCGACAAGTTGCTCTTTTTGTACTTTGGACAATTGTTTTATTTGATATTCTAACGACAATGCGTCTGAATGGCTATCTAGTTGGCATTGGTATACTAATAAAAGAGGCGATTTACCTCTTAACGCTTTAGCGCCTTTGCCTAAATGATGTTGTTGCAAGCGGCGCGCGATATCCGTGCTGATGCCAGTATAAAGCGCATTTTGTCCATTTCTGATCAGATAAATTGACCAAGGCTTTTTCGTCATATTATGTTGATTCAATTAGATTTTTAGTTAATTTAACAGAAAAAATAAGTTATTTTTCTATACCGATTTTGTCGTGACAATAAGTCCTATAAGGTGTGTAAACGCTATTTTAACCAAGTTAAAACAATTATTTTTATATGTTATTCATTTTTTTTGAAAGACAGCAACAAAAAAAACTAATCCAAAATTTTAACTAGTGCCTATACTATGATCTATATCACAGGAATAACCAATAATATTTCTGAATGATAATAATCAATTAAGGAGTTTATGATGAAAAAATTACCAGTTGCTTTAATTTTGGTTTTAGGTGCGTTGTCATTTGGTGCAATGGCTGATCAGGCAAAAGAAGTAGTAGAATTCCCTGCTCAACAACCAATGGGAATTGTCTCTGTAGTTACGGGAGAAACGCCTACTAGTGCCGTTGAACAGTTAGCTGAAAAAGCTGCCAAAGAAGGGGCAACTAGTTATCATGTTACCTTTTTAGCTTATACACAAAATAAAGTACAAGCTAATGCTAGAATCTATGGTAACAGTCAAGTTACTGCGCCAGTTTATAGATAATTGGTAGTATAAATTATCGGATGATGGCAGCTTTGATTTTTGATAAAAACACGCTGAAGAATTATTTTTCAGCGTGTTTTTACTTAAGGAGAGAGATTATCCACTATGTTTGCTGCTCAACCCTCATTGGCTATTATGCAACAATACCTTTCACGTCAGCATGTTTTTTCGCTATTTACCTCTTTTCAATCCGATAGTTGGCCGGCCATCTGTTTTTATACTTTTAACGCCCAAACGATGTCGTTATATTTTCTGACCGAAACCACTACTCGCCATGGCCAATTGATGCTTAAAAACCCGATTGTCGCTGGCACTATTTGTTGTCAAAGCAAAGCAGTAGCCAAGATCCAAGGGATACAATTTACTGGTAAAGTCCATTCCCTGACTGGCAAACAAGAACAGCAAGCTCGGCAAAATTATCATCGGCGCTTTCCGGTCGCTATGGCGGCCAGTATCCCTATCTGGCAATTATCTTTACAACAGATCAAAATGGTCAATAATAAGCTAGGTTTTGGCACCAAACTGATTTGGCATCGTGACAGTTAAGCTAATTTATGGATCACTTGGTTATGACTACCTCGCCATAATAGATTGGGTTCATGAAGCGCTTGAATAAATTTCCCATCAACTATTACATCAAGATAGTTAACGACGGCGCGTTGATTGGCGGTTAATTGGTCAAGGGTATAACCGGTCCACAGCCAAATATCTTTATCGGGGCATTCAAGTTTGATGCGTTTAACCAACTGTAAAATTGCTGCTACATTTTGTGGATGCAACGGGTCGCCGCCAGAAAGGGAAAGTCCCTGACGGACGATCCTTTGGTCTTGTAGATCAGTGATAATTTGATTTTCTATTACTTGGGTAAACGGTTTACCAGAGTCAATTTTCCAGGTGCTTTTATTGTAACAACCTTTACATTGATGGAGACAACCCGCGACAAATAACGTACAACGTGTTCCTGTGCCATTAACCACATCAACCGGGTAATATCGATGATAATTCATAATGTTATCCAAGTTGACCATTTTTCATATGTTTAACGCGTCGTTTAACTTCTTCTTGTTTACCGCTATTGAAGGGTCTGGCATCGGGGCTGCCCAGATAACCACAAACACGGCGAATAACCGAAACGCGGGTTGGATCATGATTATCGCAAGATGGGCAGACAAATCCTTTACTGGTACAAGCGAATTCGCCGGCAAACCCACATTCATAACATTCGTCAATTGGGGTATTGGTACCATAATAGGGGATATGATGATAGCTATAATCCCAGACATCTTCTAATGCTTTCAAGTTATGTTGTAAATTTGGATATTCACCGTAGCAGATAAAGCCACCACTTGCTAAAGCCGGGTAAGGTGCTTCAAAGTCAATTTTATCGTAAGGATTGACCTGTTTTTCAACATCCAGATGAAAACTATTGGTATAGTATCCTTTATCAGTAACACCCTCGATTAAGCCAAATTCAGCCACATCTAAGCGACAAAATCGGTCACATAAATTTTCACTGGGAGTACTATATAAGCTAAATCCATAACCAGTCTCAGCTTTCCAGCGATCTGTCGCTGTACGCAGTTGTTTAATGATCTGATAGGCTTTTTGCCGCAGAGTCTCATCATCAAAAACGTGTTTTTGCGTGCCATAAAGTGCATTGATTGTTTCATGCAGACCGATATAACCTAAAGAAATCGATGCACGACCACGTTTAAATATTTCAGCAATATTGTCTTCCGCTTGTAAACGAACGCCACAGGCACCCTCCATATAGAGAATAGGGGCGACACGCGCTTTGACATTTTCTAGTCTGGCGATACGCGTCATCAGCGCTTTTTTGGTAATTGCCAATCTGCTATCTAGGATTTGGTAAAATTGCTGTTCGTTACTTTTAGCCTCAATGGCTATTCGAGGCAAGTTAATACTGATCACACCAAGATTATTACGTCCTTCATGGATAGCTTGCCCTTGCTCTTCATAAACGCCTAAAAAACTACGACAACCCATTGGTGTTTTGAAGGAGCCTGTAACATTGACCACTTGATCATAGTTAAGAATATCTGGGTACATCCGTTTACTGGCACACTCTAGTGCCAGTTGTTTAATATCGTAATTTGGATCGCCGTATTGGTGATTGATCCCCTTACGGATAGCAAAAACTAATTTTGGAAATACCGCGGTTTTACGATTTTTACCGAGTCCAGCTAAACGATTTTGTAAGATCGATTTTTGGATCAATCGCGACTCTTTTGAAGTTCCTAAGCCAAAGCCAAAAGTAACAAAAGGGGTTTGTCCATTTGCGGTGTGCAGTGTGTTGACTTCATATTCCAGTGATTGAAAAGCGTCATAACACTCTTTTTCTGTTCTGCTCTCAGCGTAGTCCAATTGGTCGGCAATTTGCCATTCTTTGGCAATTTTTAAGTGTTTTTTATAGCTCGCTTCAACAAATGGCGCCAGTACTTCATCGATACGATTAATGGTTGTACCGCCATAAATATGACTGGCCACTTGGGCAATAATTTGTGCCGTCACGGCGGTAGCGGTTGAAATCGATTTTGGTGGCTCGATTTCAGCATTACCCATTTTAAAACCTTTGGTTAACATCCCTTGCAAATCGATTAGCATACAGTTAAACATTGGAAAAAAAGGTGAGTAATCAAGATCATGATAGTGAATTTCACCACGTTCATGTGCGATAACAACATCACGCGGTAAAATATGTTGTTTTGCATAATGCTTAGCAACAATGCCGGCTAATAAATCGCGTTGAGTGGGAATAACCTTACTGTCTTTATTTGCATTCTCATTGAGTAATGAAACATTACTTTGCTCAATCAAGCCGCGAATTTCGTGAGTGAGGCGACTACGTTGTTCTCTGGCAATATCCCGTTCATGGCGATATGCAATGTAATTTCTGGCCAGATCTTTATAACGACCGGCCATCAGTTGATTTTCAACCGCATCTTGGATTTCATGAATATCAACGGTTTGGCGGTTGCCTAATTGTTGTTCGACGACTGAGGCGACAACTGCACAATATTGATCATCGCAAATCCCAGTGGCTGCACGCATGACGGCTTCTTTGATCCGATTTTTATCAAAAAGAACCTGACAACCATCGCGTTTAATAACTACTGTTTTCACAATAGGCTCCTCCAATAGTTATCCACAATTTAATCACAATAAATAATGCAGTATTAATTTGTGGATAGACCTGTCTATAAATTCTATATATAGTGCTTTACTATATATTAAAGCACAATATATAGTATCTGAGGTTTATTTAGCAGGACTTTTATTGATCTAAAACAAAGAAATTGGATGTTGTTTGTTTTTTAGCTAAATGTTAATAACAACAGCGAGGTTTACGTAGCTAATTATTTAAAAATCTTTATAGAAAAAGTTTCTATAAAGATTTTCGTTAAGTAAATGGTTAACTCCCTAGCAATCACTAAGTTTCATTAGCCATAATACCAAAGTGAGTGAAATTTATTTGCGAATAGCTATCGCTTCAATTTCTATGCAAACATCTTTGGGTAAGCGAGCAACTTCGACGCAAGAACGAGCAGGATAAGGCGCATTATGTTTGTTAAAAAAAGCTTCATAAGTCGCATTTACACTCGCAAAATCATTCAGATCTTTAACAAAAACGGTAGTTTTAACAATATTAGCTACATTGAGCCCTGCTTTTTCTACAATAGCCTGAATGTTTTCCAGAGATTGCGTTGTTTGAGCAATTATGTCCGCCGCTATTTCACCGGTTTTCGGATCAACTGGAATTTGGCCGGATGTAATAATTATGTTGCCAAGATCAACACCTTGTACATAAGGGCCGATAGCTGCTGGCGCGTTTTCAGTTTTAATTTCGTAGGACATAAGTTGTTCTTTACCTTGTAGTCTAAAAGTTGATCATCAATTTACTAGCACCACTATCTTAGTGGTCGACATGAATGGGTGTTATATAATACCGCATTACATATTATTAATTACCGCATGTCGATCAAAGGTTTTTTCACAATATTTGCATGTCAGAATGACTTCATTATGCAGCTGTTTAACGTTAAAACTGCTACTAACGGGCTCATTATGGCTAATGCAATTACTGTTAGGGCAGATCAAAACCGCATCAATTTGTTCAGGTAAACTAATTGATAGTTTTTTTTCCACTTTATAGTCTTTAATACAATTAACAGTTGCATGGGGAGCATACATAGCCAGTTCGTTTGCTTGTTCAGGTGTGAGAAAGGTATTTTCAATTTTAATCAAATCTTTTTTACCTAAGTGATTAGAAGGTAAATTTAAACCAATAGTAATACGCTGATCCGTTTGCGTTAATTTAAACAGTGAAAGTAACTTAAAACCCATTTGGGCAGGAATATGGTCGATAACAGTGCCACAGCTAATTGCTTCCACTTGTAATTTGTGGTTATTTGCCATAATAGAATGCCTCAGAAATTAATAGTTTTGTTTAGTATCAACGCTAAAAGTGCTTGTCGTGCATAGATACCATTACCCGCTTGCTGAAAATAGTAAGCATGAGATGTTTTATCAACATCAGTGGTAATTTCATCAATACGTGGTAAAGGATGTAAAACTTTCATGCCAGGTTTAGCGCTGGTTAGTTCATGACTGGTTAAAATAAATTGGGCTTTAACATTGGCATATTCCGAAGGATCTAAACGCTCTTTTTGCACTCGTGTTATATACAGAATGTCCAGTTTTGGCAACGCCGCTTCTATGTTGTCATGTAAGCTATAAGTTATCCCTTTTTCTTCTAACAGATGTAGGATATGGGCTGGCATGGCTAAAGCTTCCGGCGCAATAAAATAGAAATGATTATTGTCAAATTTCGATAATGCTTGGGTTAATGAATGAACGGTTCGGCCATATTTCAGATCGCCAACCATCGCAATATGTAAATTATTTAAACTGCCTTGGCTCTCTTGAATGGTGAACAGATCGAGTAGTGTCTGTGTAGGATGTTGATTGGCTCCATCACCGGCGTTGATGACCGGGATTTTACCTGCAAACTGAGCTGCTAAACGTGATGCGCCTTCTTGTGGATGGCGGATAACAATGGCATCAACATATTGGCTAATAACCGATATCGTATCTGCCAGGGTTTCGCCTTTTTTTCCTAACGAAGTATTATTGCTATCGGAAAACCCCACCACAGAAGCCCCTAAGCGGTGAATAGCGGTTTCGAAAGAAAGGCGTGTACGGGTGGAGGCTTCAAAGAAACAACTGGCAATCACTTTATGTTTTAGTAGCTCCGGTTGGGGGTAATGTTTTAGTGACCTAGCAACTTCAAGTACAGCGAGTAGATCTTCACGTTTTAAATCATTTATCGAGATTATGTCTCGAAGATACAACGGATTAACCATCGTGTTGTTCCTCCTTTCTTTATGCCATGTCTAATTGTTATGCCAAAAAAAAGCCCCTCATTGAGGGGCTTGAATAAATAGGGTTGGCCGAGGAGGAAATGCAATAACTAAATAGCCCATTGGCAGCAATGCATATATTAATTCTTTTAAGCATTGGTTATGCATTTTTTCTCCCACAAAAATTTTGGCGCATTATACGCCGCTCTGTCAGTATAGCAAGTGATCGCGGAAAGAAAATTGATAAAATTTTTTAAAAATATAATGCATTGAATTCAGATGAAATTTTTTGCAGCCAAACAAAATAATTTTTGCTAATCGTATTGAGGCATATTTTGGCAAAATTAGCTAATAATGCTTAGTTGTTAATAATTTGGTTTATGGCTTGTTTTCGGTTATTTATTCATCAGAAACAATTTTATTAATCAACCTTTTTTTGGAGATATTCACTCAAATAATTATAAACAGGTTACTATTGATTAAACATAACTCTGTAATTTTATTCATTTTTTTATATTTAAGTCATATTCAAAGCATGATCATAAAAAATCCAAATCAATCCGGATATAAATTTCTTTGTTGTAATAGTAGCTCTCCTTCGTTGGCTATGGGAGAATGCAAAAGTTACTGTCATATTAATACAGAGGGAGCGCGACATGGTTAATAAAAAAGTACTAGGAGAGCAGCAGGAAGATACCCGTTTGGATGTTGAAAATGTAGCGACGGATAGCAGTGATCCTAATGTGTTTTATGAAATAGAGCATTACCTTTCAGCTGAAGAGTTGATGTCGTTTAAAAAAGCCTTATCAGAACAGCAAATTTCCACAGAAAATTTGTTACTAGAAAAAAAAGCAGTCGCAGAGCAGCGAGCAGAAACACATTCAATTATTGAAGAATTATTGGAAGATGGTAGTGATCCGAATGCTCTGTATGAAATAGAACATCACTTTTCGGCCAAAGATTTTAAATTATTGGAAAAAGCGGCAATAGTGGCATTTAAATTAGGTTATGAAGTACACGATGCTGAAGAGCTAGAAATTGAAGATGGTACGGTATTGATGTGTTGTGATGTCTATCGGGATAGTGCGCTTGATGCAGAATTAATTAATAAGCAAGTTGTGCAATTGATGGTGTTAACGGAAAAAATTGGCATTAACTACGATGGTTGGGGGACATTCTTTGAAGACCCTAATTATGATGATGCGGAAGAAAAGCCCGTAGAACCTAAGGCATTACATTAGAATCATATTTTTAGAATGAAAAGAACCGCGATTATCAATCAGTTGATAAAGCGGATTAAGCTGAGTAAATACTGGTTAGAGTAAGTTTGTGAGTCAACAGCACTGCTGCACAAAATAGCAGTGCTGTTGCTTATTCAAAGTGAGCTAATAGTGACTTTTTGATTAGTCAGTTTTTGTTTTGCTGCTAAATGAACCGCTAGGCGTTCACGCTCTTTTTCAACAACAGCAGCAGGTGCTCGGCTGACAAAGCTATCATTAGCTAATTTGTTTTCAATTGCTGCTATCTCTTTGGTCAATTTATGCAGCTCTTTATCTAGCCGCGCTAATTCGGCATCTTTATCGACTAAATCTGCCATTGGGATCAACACTTCAGCGCCATCTATCAGTTTAGTCACAGCAAGGGGGGTTGGTTGCAGTTCATCCAAAACAGTAATAGCGCTAAGACGAGCCATCGCTTGAATAAAATTCAGATTTTCTGTCACACGTCGTTTTGTTGCATGGTTAGTGCCGCGTAATAGCAGATCTAATGACTTAGCGGGTGAAATATTCATTTCTGCCCGAATGTTTCGTATAGCGATAATGAGTTCTTTGATCCATTCCAAATCATGGCGTGCTGCTTCATCAACCTTGTCGGCTGCAAAGATTGGAAAAGGCTGTAACATGATGGTGTCTTGTTGGATGCCCTTAACCACTTTCACCCGTTGCCAAATGGTCTCGGTAATAAATGGAATAATAGGATGTGCCAGTCGTAATAAGCTTTCCAGTATTTCAATCAAGGTATAACGTGTTGCACGAATTTCTGCTTCATTTCCCTTATGAATCGCGGGTTTAGACAGTTCTAAATACCAATCGCAAAATTGGTTCCAGGTAAATTCATACAAAATATTGGCGGCGATATCAAAGCGATAAGAATCCAGTGCTTCACGGTACAGTTTTACCGTTTGGTTAAATTCTGCCATGATCCAGCGATCAGCCAGCGAAAAAATCATTTCTCCACCCTGCTGACCACAATCTTGTCCTTCAGTATTCATCAAGACATAACGACTCGCATTCCACAGTTTATTACAGAAATTGCGGTAACCAGTCAGGCGTTTCATATCCCAATTGATGTCTCGCCCGGTCGATGCTAATGCTGCCAGCGTAAAGCGTAAAGCGTCGGTACCATGCGCTTTAATGCCCTGTGGATATTCTTTGCGCGTACGTTTAGCAATTTTTTCGGCTAAATGGGGCTGCATCATATTGCCCGTCCGTTTCGTCACTAGATCCTCCAAGGAGATACCATCGATCATATCAAGCGGATCGATGACATTGCCTTTGGATTTTGATATTTTTTGCCCTTCTTCATCACGGATCAGGCCTGTCATATAGACGGTTTTAAAAGGAATTTGCCCTTGACCATTTTCATCTTTGATGAAATACATTGTCAGCATGATCATGCGGGCTATCCAGAAAAAGATAATATCAAAACCACTGACCAACACATCTGTTGGATGGAACGTTTTTAACGCTTCGCTATTTTCTGGCCAACCTAATGTTGAGAAGGTCCAAAGACCAGAAGAGAACCAAGTATCTAATACATCTTCATCCTGATGTAAACTAATATCAGCGCTGAGATTGTTCTCTCGACGCACTTCGTCTTCGTCATGACCGACATAGACATTACCGGATTCATCATACCAAGCGGGTATTCTATGCCCCCACCATAATTGGCGTGAAATACACCAATCTTGGATATCCTGCATCCAGGAAAAATACATATTTTCATACTGTTTAGGAACAAACTGAATACGACCCTCTTTTACCGCAGCAATGGCTTGTTTTGCTAATGGTAGGGTACGAACATACCATTGATCAGTCAGCATTGGCTCAATAACAACGCCGCCACGATCGCCATAAGGAACGGTAAGTTGATGCGGTTTTATGGCGACTAATAATCCGAGTTTTTCTAATTCGTTTACTATCGCTTTACGGGCAGCAAAACGTTCCATTCCCTGGTAGGATGCAGGGATTGTCGCTGTATAAATCGTGCTAGGGTTGCCGGTGCTGTCGAATACTTCAGCTTGTTGACGGATATGTCCATTGAAATCGAAAATATTGATCATGGGCAACTGGTGACGTTTACCCACTTCATAGTCGTTAAAATCGTGCGCTGGTGTGATCTTCACACAGCCAGTGCCTTTTTCCATATCGGCGTGTTCATCACCGACGATAGGAATACGACGATTAACTAAGGGTAATAAAATTTGTTTGCCAATTAAATTCTTATAGCGTGGATCGGCGGGATTAACCGCCACACCCGTATCACCAAGCATGGTTTCAGGTCGAGTAGTTGCAACAACTAGGTAATCTTGGCCTTCTGTGGTTTTTACACCATCAGCAAGGGGATAACGTAAATGCCACATAAAACCGTTAACTTCTCGATTTTCAACTTCTAAATCGGAAATAGCGGTATGCAGTTTAGGATCCCAGTTGACTAATCGTTTACCGCGATAAATAAGATCATCTTGATAGAGTCGGATAAATGCTTCTTTTACTGCTTTGGAGAGACCTTTATCCATCGTAAAGCGTTCACGTTGCCAATCAACAGAATCACCCAATCGTCGCATTTGCTGAGAAATATTACCGCCTGATTCGGCTTTCCATTGCCAAATTTTTTCAATAAACGCTTCTCTGCCATAATCGTGGCGAGTTTTATTCTCTTCAGCGCTAATTTTGCGCTCAACAACCATCTGAGTGGCGATCCCCGCGTGATCTGTGCCGCTTTGCCAAAGCGTGTTTTTTCCTTGCATGCGCTGGTAGCGAATTAAGGTGTCCATGATTGTTTGCTGAAAAGCATGCCCCATATGCAGGTTACCGGTCACATTTGGTGGAGGGATCACGATACAAAAACTCTGTTTGCTGTTATCACCGTGCGGTGCAAAATAGCCATTCTTTTCCCAGTGTGCATATAAAGGTTGTTCAATTGCCGCTGGCTGATAAGTTTTGTCGAGCGATGGCTCAGACTGAGTTTGATTTGCGGGTTTCTTTTCCATCTTGCTTCGTTATTTATTAAGTTGTTGGTGGTGCTGCCATGATCAAATTAAACCCCATGTTGCGATAAGTTTTGTATCGTTCACGCGCCAACTGTTTCAAATGTTCATCAGTAGGTACAAAGTCTATCACTTCATGGAATGTTGTGGCAAAGTCTGCAAATGTTGATTGTAGATTTATCAATATATCTCTTGCTGAGCTACCCCGTTTTGTTGGCCAACAAAGCTCAACAGGTGCGCCATAGCGAGGGCCTTCACCGGCTAAATTATGTGGGACAAATTGATAAGGTTCTCTTTGCCAAAGTATTTCATCCAATTTTTCGGCTTGTATTTGATCCTCACAAGCAATTAAAACACGTTTACCCATCCGCCAGTTTTCTGCTGCTAGCTGACAGGCTAACCATTCATGACTTTCAAGTTCTGCTTGTGAAGATAGCTGCTCTATTAAATAGAAAGTTGCTTTTTTCATCGCATTACGGTTATGGGAAAAGGGTATTGCTTACAATACCCTATTATTAAATTCACTGGTGCGATTTTTCGTCACAGTTTATATAAGCACGATTTAACAGAAATTGAGCAAGTAATGCTACAGGGCGGCCTGTTGCTCCTTTTGTTTTTCCAGATTGCCAAGCTGTTCCTGCAATATCTAAATGTGCCCAGTGATATTTAGTGGCAAAACGCTCTAGGAAACAGCCAGCGGTAATTGCACCACCCGAACGGCCTCCTATATTCGCAAGATCAGCAAAGTTTGATTCTAACTGCTCATAGAATTCTTCTGCCAGAGGTAGTTGCCATGCTTTATCGCCTGTTTGCTTAGCGGCGCTAAGTAATTCATGGGCTAAAGGATTATGATTTGACATTAATCCACTATAATGATTACCAAGTGCAATAATACAGGCTCCGGTTAAAGTTGCAACATCAATTACCACATCAGGATCAAAACGTTCTATATAAGTTAGTGTGTCACAAAGAACTAATCTTCCTTCCGCATCGGTATTGAGGACTTCTACTGTCTGTCCTGACATGGTAGTTAAAATATCACCGGGTCGATAAGCTTTACCGCTCGGCATATTTTCACAACCCGCTAATACGGCAATAACGTTAATCGGCAGTTTTAGTTCAGCAACAAAGCGCATAACGCCATAAACAGTTGCGGCTCCGCACATATCATATTTCATTTCATCCATGCCATCGGATGGTTTAATAGAAATCCCGCCAGAGTCAAAAGTTAATCCTTTACCGACTAACACAATCGGTTTAGCCGCTGGATCGGTGCTTCCTTTGTATTCCATAATCGACATTAGCGATTCATTTTGTGAGCCTTGGCCAACGGCTAAATAAGCATTCATTGCCAGCTCTTTCATCTGCTCTTCGCCAATTACTTTGGTGGTAAGATTTTGATAATTGTCAGCTAACTGACGAGCTTGTGAAGCTAAATAGGCAGCATTGCAAATATTGGGCGGCATATTAGCCAGATCTTTTGCTGACTTAATGCCTATTGAGACAGCAAGGCCGTGTGAAATAGCGCGCTCGCCATTGGCTAAATCACGGCGTGTTGGGACATTAAAGACGATTTTACGTAAGGGTCGTCGTGGCTCGCTCTTATTACTTTTGAGTTGATTAAATACATATAACGTTTCTTTGGCGGTTTCCACTGCTTGGCGAACTTTCCAATAATTATTGCGGCTTTTTACATGCAATTCTGTTAGAAAGCACACAGCTTCCATTGAGCCGGTTTCATTTAAGGTATTAATTGTTTTTTGGATAATCTGTTTATATTGACGCTCATCGAGTTCACGTTCTTTACCGCATCCAACTAACAGAATACGTTCAGATAATATATTAGGAACATGGTGCAGTAATAGCGTTTGGCCAACTTTACCTTCCAGTTCTCCGCGGCGTAGTAAGGCACTGATATAGCCGTCACTGATAGTATCCAGTTGTTCGGCTATAGGGGATAAGCGGCGAGGTTCAAATACCCCAACAATAATACAGGCGCTACGCTGTTTCTCTGGGCTACCGCTTTTTACACTAAACTCCATGCATTCTCCTGAATTTTAAAGACAAAGATTGATACTATCGCTAAAATTAACGAACAGTATAAATTTACCTTATGAAATAGCTGCTTTATGTTAAACTAACCCAATGGTTTACGGATAGTAATAGATAACGATTTAGCATATTCTGTTTGGTGTTCCAATAGTTAATGCTACATTTATCATCATGATACATTGTAACGATTAAGAAAACCAAAATATTGTACGTAACTGTAACTATACGATGAAGTTAGCTATTTTGCTGCAAAAAACAAGTTTTCCACAGGTGTAATTAGTGTGATTATAATTCGATATTTAGTTAAGGAAACGCTGAAAAGTCAAGTTGCAATACTTTTTATCCTGATTTTAATTTTTTTTAGTCAAAAAACAATCAATATATTAAGTTCAGCGGTTCAGGGAAATATTCCTTCCGATTTAGTTTTTCCTCTGTTGGGGCTTGGTATCCCTGAAATGGCACAATTGATTTTGCCATTAAGTCTGTTTCTTGGACTGTTAATGACTTACAGTAAACTCTATATCGATAGTGAAATTACTGTTATGCATGCCTGTGGCTTGGGTAAAAAGGTATTAGTAATAGCGGCCTTAATTCTGGCATTATTTACCGCTCTGATTGCGGCAGTCAATGTAGCATGGATGTTACCCTGGTCAGCAAAATATCAAGAACAAGCTTTAGCGGATGCGCAAGCCAATCCTGGTTTAACTCATATGGTTGAGGGGCGATTCAAAACAACCAAGGATCAAAATATTGTTCTTTATATCAGTGAGGTAAAAGGCAAGAATTTTACTGATGTCTTTATGGCGCAATTACGTCCGGTTAATAATCAACGCCCTTCGGTAGTGATTGCCGAAAGTGGCCGTATCCGCGAGGATCAAAACGGTAATCAAATTGTGGTATTAGACAAAGGAACCCGCTACGAAGGCACTGCGTTATTACGCGATTTTCGCATAACGGATTTTAAGGATTATCAGGCGGTGATCGATCATAAAGAAACGGCAGCTACAGGCGATAAAATCGAGCAAAAGGATATGTTGCAATTGTGGCATGCCACAGATGCTGAATCAAAAGCGGAATTTCACTGGCGTTTAACATTGGTGGTGGCAGTACTGATTATGGCCTTGATGGTTGTGCCATTGAGTGAAGTTAACCCCAGGCAGGGTCGAGTGTTAAGTATGTTACCGGCCATGTTGCTTTATTTAATTTTCTTTCTATTACAAAGTACTTTGCACTCCAATGCAGAAAAAGGTGAAATTGATCCTACGATAACAATGTGGTTAGTTAATGCGGCTTTTCTGCTATTAGCGCTTATATTGAATATTTGGGATACCGTTTGGATGCGTCGGCTACGTGCTAAGTTCTATCAAGGAGCCGCCTAATGTTTGGTGTATTAGATAAATATATTGGGCGTACTATTCTCTCTTCAATCCTAATGACCCTTTTTATGTTGATTTCATTATCGGGCATTATTAAATTTGTTGAGCAATTAAGAAAAGTGGGTGATGGTGAGTATACCACCTGGAGTGCAGGGATTTTTACTTTATTAACCGTTCCCAGAGATATTGAAGTCTTTTTTCCAATGGCGGCACTGTTAGGCGCATTACTTGGTTTGGGAACTCTAGCAACCCGTAGTGAATTGGTGGTGATGCAGGCTGCTGGTTTTTCTCGCCTACAGGTTGCGATGTCAGTGATGAAGACTGCGATCCCTTTAGTGATCCTAACGATGGTTATTGGGGAATGGGTTGCTCCTGCAGCAGAGCAGTGGGCGCGTAACTATCGGGCGGAAAAAATTGTTGGTCGATCGTTAATGGTAACAGATCGTGGTTTATGGGCTAAAGATGGTAATGATTTTATTCATATTCAGCGTGTTATCGGTAAAAATGAAATAAAAGAAGTTTCCATCTATCAATTTGATGCACAGAAGAAACTGCAAGCGGTTATTTTTGCTGCTTCAGGCCGCTATAACACTGATACTCATCAATGGCAATTGTCACAAGTAGATAAGTCATTGATTAACAATGAAAAGGATATTACTGGCTCACAGAGTTTATTGATGGATTGGAAAATCAATCTAAACCCAGAAAAATTGGGCGTGGTTTCTCTGGAACCGGATTCGCTACCAATACGAGGTCTTTATAAATACGTTAAATATCTTAAGGAGAGTGGGCAAGAAGCGTCAGTCTATCAATTAAGTATGTGGAAGAAAATTCTATCACCGCTTTCTGTCGCCGTCATGATGTTAATGGCCCTATCATTTATTTTTGGGCCGCTGCGAAGTGTGGCAATGGGGGTAAGAGTATTGATCGGTATTTCTGGCGGATTTATTTTTTATCTGCTCAATGAGGGTTTTGGTAATTTAGGTTTAGTCTATGGTGTTCCGCCAATAATCGCTGCAATGTTACCCAGTGTACTATTTCTTGGATTTAGCATTTTATTATTAATGCGGCGTCAATAATGCGCTTTTACAGTATGGTTAGCTCTATTATTAATCCGTTACCATGCTGATAAAAAAATTTATTGCCTATTATTTGGCTTAACCATGATCAGGGCTTTCTAGCAGTTTTTTAACCAGATTTACCGCAAAATCTTGTTTGGTTGGCTGAAAAGTATCATTATTGTGGTTGATGGTAAGTGCCGCGGTTAAATCATTGATTCCTTGGGTTAAGCGACTAAATTTACTGCCTTTTTTGCGTGAAATCACCGCAAAGATACCGATACGTTGTTGTGGGATCATGGTCATATAGGTATTAAAACCCCCACCGCCACCGGTTTTTTGATAAATGCCGGGAATGCCATCTCGTGGATTCATATAAACCCATCCAAGGCCAATACCATCGGCATGCCCAGCGACGTCCATCCCTTTTATGTCGGTAAGCATATCGCGAGCAAAATAGATCGCTTGTTCACGTTGAGCGGTTGTTTTACTAACTTGGGGATGGGTTGACAGAAATTGTTGCATCCATCTTTGCATATCAGCTGGTGTAGAATAAACACCTCCACTGCCGGCGGCAGCTAACGTACTAATACATGGACTGGATTTATAACCGACCATTAGGCGAGAACATTGATGGGTAGTTGGGGTAAAAGTTGTATCATACATTTCGCTTGGTAGGGTTATTTTTTCGGCAAAAAGTTGTTTATAAGATTTTCCTGCTGCTTTTGCCAAAGCATCTGCTAGTAGATCATAAGCCAGATTAGAATAGGCGGCTTTCGTTCCAGGTAAACACTTCATTTTTGCTTTTTTCAACCATGCCCAACGATTTGTCTGGGTTGGCCAAACAAATACCGTTCGCCCGATTTTACCGCCAGGTTGTTCCCTGGGTAAACCGCTGGTATGACTAGCCAGGTGATATAAGCGAATTGGTTCTTTGCCATTATAAATAGGGATATGAGTACCGAAATAGCTATAGTTTTGTAGTGGATCAGTAATGCGTAATTTTTTATCCGCTTCTAATTTGATCATCACTTCACTGGTCATTAATTTTGTTAATGAAGCAATGCGGATCAATGAATCAGGGCCAGGGGTTTTTCGGCTACCTGGAGCCGTTTCACCATAATAACGGGTGACTATCTGATCATTGTCGATAACCACGATTGCCATCCCTTGTGGATTTGTTTCAGTAAAAATTTGGCTAGCAAAACGATCGACTAAATCAGTCGTTTTTTCAGTAGTGGGTTGATGACGATTTAGAATTTCCAACGCTGTTGGCGAAGATGATGCCGTTTTGGCTGATGGAAATTTTGTTACTGTTGTCGATGACGAGCAACTAGTGAGTGAAATAAATAGAGTAAAGGCTGAAAAGAATTTTAGGCAAAATAGTTGCATTCTTAATAAACCAATATGAATAAATTTTTATAAATAATCGCCTGATAAATGTTCAATTTTCATTAAAGCCTTTGCCAGGCACCTAAATAAAAACCTAATTATGTTATCGATGCTTTACGTTCTATATACTATAACACTCTAATTATAGAGAAATTATGAATATAAGCTACAAAACTATTCTCTGATGTTCTATTACTAGCATAATAATCTGAAAAATAGATCGCATAAAAGAGTAGTCATAAAATACTACTCTTTATTATTCAAATGAGGATGAACCTGGGATTAACGTAAAAAGCTTTTGGCGCTATCTTGCATAGCATTGATGGTACTACTTAAAATTTTAACGAAGTTATCATAGTTAGTATTGTGGCCGTATTGTAACGTTGTGACAACTCATCTAGCATGGCTTGATAATCTTTTTTAGTCGTATCAATCGCGGTATTGATTAGATTGAAACGCGCCTGGGAAATCTCAAGATTATCTGTGGTTGGTTGTTGCAAATTTTCCACTACTTGAATAACACGCGCTAATGGTTTGGGATCAATTTTTATTTTAATTATAATACCTTGCGTTAAACTTTCTGCATTGATTTGAGATAAATCGGGCGCTTCCATTAAAGTGCCGGTAACTTTTTGTTCAAAAGATTGGCGATAGCTTTGCATCAGTGCCAAAGCTTGCGCTTCGGTATAACGCACACCGCTATTATCGCCAACTTTTTGATAATCACCTTCCGCTAGTTTGATAAATTTAATTTCTTGTTGATAAATGATCCCCGTCGGTTCTTGCGATAATTTAGTGTGTAATTGTTGTAAATCCTCCAGCATTTTCTGTTGCTTAAGAGTAATAAAGTTATCTTTTGAGCTTTCACTGACGTAATTACTGACATCAGAAAGTGAGCCGCTAATCTCCTGAAATTTTTCCATACTATTTTTAAATATATCGCGGTAACAGTGCAGATAACTCTTATTGGCATCGCTAATAGTCTGTTTAATATCATTAAACATTACCATTAATGAATTATAATTATTTTCTGTTAATGTTTGCTGCTGTTGTGTAAGTTGTTCTGCTGTAGGTAATAACGCATTACGTGACTGATAATAGCTTTTGCTAATAGGAGGGGGATTTTTATCATATAATAGTCGAGCTAGGTTAGTTTGGCCGCGATCTGTTAGTGCCTTACCTTGTTCTACTAATGCTTCACCTTGTTTTATTAGTGCCTGATCTTTAGTTATTCTTCCATATATTATATTTTGCGTTCCCTTTTCTGTCTCTTTATTGCCATTTTTTATATCGTTGAGTGCACTTTGTGTGGCAAAAAGATACGCTTTTTGTTTGTTTTGTAATGCATCATTTTGGTTATTATCGCTAAGATCATATTCGATTGTCTCAGACAGTAAAATAGTTAATTCTGTTGGTAAGATAGGTGTAATATTATTATTTAATGAAATATTAGCATCGATAACTGGATGACTAGAGTCATTATGTTTTATCTCAGTAGAACATGCAGCAGAGTGTGGTGTTGAATTTGTTGAAATTACCATAAAAATTTCGTCTAGTTATTGTTCATTGAATACGTGCTAACGTTAAGCTCTAATATTACCTGAGATGGTGGATACGGTTTGTTGGCTATATTCGATCATCTTATTGAGAATTTGTATCATTTTATTCTTTACCTCTTCATTGATATTTTCTTCCCGTTGATGGGTTTCGCCGGTGGTATTATTAATTTGTTGCTCAGTTTCTAAAATACGCTGGTTACCTTGTTCTTTAATTTGTCCAGCAGCTAAGGGCTGCTGAGTCATTTGGCTGATTGGGTTTGATAAGTTACTGACGGCATTTCCGGCTATCAGTGAGCTATTTTGTGGACTGCCAATTATGTTGTTGGTGGTTTGTGACAGTCCTTTAAGACTGATCCCTGCGCCGGCAACTGTCATTCCCAGACTTAAAGAGCTACCGGCGATAGCACTTGTCAATAATGAGCCGGCTTCTGTGTATTTACTGTCTTTGACTTTTTCGCTGGATTGTAATGTGGTAATTTTAAGTTTATCGCCACTTTCACGGCTTTTAGCATTAAGTTCTCTTAATGTTGTTGATATTTTATTAAGTAGCGCTAGTAATTGCACATCACTAGTACCTAATAAATTCATCACTATAGGCGGTGATTTTTCTAAACGATCGATTAACGCCTCGGAATCTTTTTCCACTGTTGGTGGTGTGAGTAGCGGTAAATTAGTTTGATTGATTTGTTCTTTGGTCGTTTGTTCAATCTGCTGTTGTGCTGTTTTGCTAGCCAAGATCTGAGATGCTATTTTGTCAGATGTTGAGTTAGGTTCTGTAATGTTTTTGACATCCAATTGAGTTATTGGCGAAACAGAATGTTTAGTGATTGAAGGAGTAATAGTTGTCATGATTAAGTCCTTTTTATGCCATGGTGTTTAAGTTATGAGTAATATATTTACCGGTATGTAGGCTTTGGCTGCCCATTTCGCCAATTTTGCGCATTAACTCAGCCACAGTTTCCATTTCCTGGGCAAAGTTATCCATCACTTGGTTAAGCAGTTTATCCAGTTGAGCCATTATTTGGTTAATGACCGTTAAATCGCCTAACCGTTTGATAACATCAGCTTCTAAATTTGCAGCATGGAGATTTAAACCGGCACTAGTATTAGCATTAACCACAGAAAGACCGATTAAGCTTTTTTGTACCATTGAGGCATTGATATATGGAGCCAATTTATTTTTCATGCTACTGATTAATGTATTATTGATCGTTTTGTCCAGTAAGTTATTGAATGCTTGTTTGATAGCAATAGCAATCATTTTGCTGGTATCGTTGCCGACGATGCGTGCTAAGTTACTCAATAGATTATTGATCATCTTGTCCAATAATTGATTTAGAGCACGTTTAAGCTTGTCCGCGATAATTTTACCAATCATTTTACCCGCCACACTGGCTAATTTTGCTGTGCCAATGGCGGCAGCAACCATTGTCACTGCAACAATAATCGTGGCGACAATGTCGGTTATCTCTTTGGCCTGTTTTTTCAATTCGACGATTTCACTTTCTGATGCTCCATTTAACTTAGCTTCACTAACCGCGATTTGGCATAGAAAGTCAGAGATCGATTCTGCCATTTTCATCATCGCTTCACCGACTGGCGCTAATGCTTTATTCATAAAAGAGCCACCACCGGCTGCCTGACAAATGGTATCCGCGGCCAATAAGGCGATCCCGACTGCGGCTAAAGCCAGACTGGCACCACCAGTAAAAGCAGCGGCCACTACACCAACCGCTGCAATTAACCAGGAAAAAATTTGGCTACCAATCGCCATCCATTTACGCGCTTCTTCTGCTTTACGGATTTTTTCATCGATATCCTGTGCGCGTTTTTCTGCCTGGATTTCAGTCATGCGTTGCATTTCTTGCAAAATTTCTCGTTGGCTACTCATGCTCTCCAGTGTGAGTGAACCAAGCAATTCACGCATTTTGGCCATCAGATAAGTAAGTTTAGCGCTGCCTTGCAGATGCTGCGATTCCAGTTCGATTAATGTTTTAAAGGTGGCTAGCTTTAAACTGAAAATACTTTTTTCTGCTTGATTAAGTTGATTATTAATATCGTTATTATATTTAAGGCTGGTTAGTCGTTTACGCTGAGCTTCTGTATCACGCACTAGACTTTTATAAGCACCTTGGGCGTAAGAGATTGAGCTTAATGTTCGCTTGTAATCATTCATCGAATGACGCACAGCGTTATACCATTCTGTATGGATAATACCATTATCACGCCATTCCTTATCGGTTTGACTGGTGCTATCACTAAAGATAGGTTTTAGGCGATTATGTTCAATGCCTTGGCAAAATTGTTTAATGGCAAGTTTTTTTTGGTTAAGTTCATCAACAGATAATTTGGCATTAGTTAAATCTAACTTCAGCCATGGAAACTCTTCCTCTAAGAGTTTGCTCATCTGTTGCCGATCAGTGAGGCGATTTTTTCCTGCAATAGCTTGCCTAAGCCTGCCACTGAGACCCTGATTTGCAAATAGATTGGCCAGTGCATTGGCACCGTCTTCGGTTTGTTCATGTAGCCCGTTGGCGACACGTAACCAACTGTCAATAAAATCATCTCGATGCTGGTTGAGCTTTTTTTCAACTTCCAGATAGATTTGTTCAACTTTTTTGGCTTGTTGAATCTGATGATTCAACTGGGCTTGAATTTTCCATTGGGTAAGATTTTCGCGTAGATTTTTAATCTCATTTTTACCGATCAATTGTTGATATTGTTTCATTAATAACAGTAATTGGGCATTATTATCTACGCTAGATAAAGAATTATCTGTGGGTGGAGTAAGGATCGGTATATTTGTATCAGATTGATTTTGACTGGCCGTTTTTTTTGTTCGTTTTCAATTACACTATTGACTAGTTGGATGATATTTTTTTGTAGCGCGGTTAATTGGTTGACCAGATTATTATCCGCGCTTATGTCTTGCTTTACAGCAGTAAAAGGGTGTGCTTTGTTAGCTGTTAATCGGTTAATTTCTACCATCTTTAGGTCATCCTTGATTATCGTCATTTGATGGAGAGGTTGTTAAGAGTTCAAGATAGGCTTGCGCTCTATTCTTTAATTCTTGCTCGCTGCTATGTTGATAGACTTTCTGAAAGCAGTATTTAGCTTTCTCTTTTTCACCGATAATAAGATTACATTGTCCACCGTAGAACATCGGGCGGTAGTCATTATCCCCATGTATATAAGCCAGCGCGTAGAGATCAAGCGCTGTTTCATACTGTTTTTGTAGCTGTTTAACCGCTCCTAATCCCATAATGTAATCGCTATTATTAAAATCATATAAGCAGAGAAAACGAAAAAAGGTTTCAGCTTCTTCCAATTTACCTTGTTGATAAAAATCATATGCAAAGCGGTAAACACCATCCATCAGTTCAGCGGGTATGCCTTCTAAATCCTTTAAGCTGGTACCTTGCTGCAGGGCTTCTGTCACCAGTTCAGTATACTCATCTAATTGAGCATCGGTGTTATTATCATTTCGGTTGGTCGTATTTTGCTGTTCCATAGCATCTTCTCGCTTTATTTATAACAGAGTAAAGGAATTTAAGCGGTTTAACTTGCAAAAATCCGCCAAGTTAACAAAAGTATTAAAGTTTTTGCTCACTGTTTTCTGTCTCTATTGGTGAATTTTCCAGTATGGCGGCCATTTCAACCTGCTTTAACCAAATAAAAATATCAATCACATCAAGTAAATCTTGTTTTACTACGGTTTCGTATAATCGGTAGCGGTGATAAATTTGGCGTGCCAATTTGATGTTACGCACAATTGGGATACCTATCTGTTTGGCATAGGCTTGTACCGCTAGTGCATATTGGTTCGCCATGCGAACCGCTACTAGTGGTAATATGCTGTTATCAGGATCAAAATAGATACCAATGGCAATATGAGTCGGATTGGCTAATATCATTGATGATTGTGCTATTGCTTGTTTAGTTTCTGCGTTGAGTAGTTCTTGATGAGCACCGCGACGAGCCGATTTTATTTCTGGATTACCTTCGTTTTCTTTGTATTCCCGTTTTACCTCGTGCTTTTCCATTTTCATCTCGCTGTGATGGAGAAAATATTCACACAGGGCGTCTAGAAACAAAATAGGGAGTGAAAATAGCAGAAAAAATAAGACAAATTTCAGCGTTAAAATACGCCAATCATAAATAATATGCCAAATCGTTTTTCGTTGAGTGAATAATAGTGTCGATTGGTATGATTGAATAAAAAAATAGCAGCTACTGATAAAAATAGCTAAAAATAGTAATGCCTTGAACAGGTTTTTGAGAGCTCGTTTATCCACGAGACGTTTTATTCCTTGCACGATATCCAGTTTTTTAAAATCTAACTTGATAGCCTCGGTTGCCAGGATAAATTTTGACTGAATCAGTGATGGAATAATGGCCGCTAATGCACTGATAAATATCACTGGTAGGACAATCGATAAAAATAAAGAAATTAATGCATTGATAAAACTTTGTGGGTTAATATTGTGAGGATTTAATAAAATATGTTGATAAAAATAAATAAATTGATCTAATTCGAGATAGAACCCTAATACACAGGTGCCAGCAAAGTAGGCAAAACCGGAGACTAAATCTTTGCTTTTAAAGGATTGACCTTTTTTAGCTGAATCACGTAATTTTTTGGCTGTTGGTTTTTCTGTTTTTTCTGCCATCAGTTACCCACTATAATTATTGCTGAAATTGAAGGCGGGAGCACTGAAATAAATGCTTGAGGTAGCGTCGTATTGAACAGAATAAATAGTAGGCCAAAAGCAACGATACTTTTAAGTGTCAATGATAAAGAGAATGCATTTAATTGCGGGCAAAATAGTGAATAAACGCCCAAGCCGATTTCTAGCATGAACAGTGCGATTAATAACGGTGCTGATAGGGTTATTGCTAACATAATGAAACGAGTTAACCATTTCCCTAAGGCGAATAAATCAACATAATTAATTGGGCAACCGATAGGCAGTTGTTGATAACTTTCAATTATTGTCGCGACAAATTCGATCATGCCGCCTTGATTGAGAAACCACCCAACACAGAACATATTGATTAATGACGCGAGTGAAGAAGATTCAGATCCAGTGGTTGGATCAAGCATATCACCAATACTGGCTCCCCTTTGGTTATCAATAAATTCACCTATCGCTGAGGCTAGCCAAAAAGGTGTAGCCATCAAGATGCCCATAGTTAAACCAATAAAGAGTTCAACAGCGGATAACGCAATGAATTGGCTGGTTGATTGCCATGTTGGCATGACTATCAATGGTGATAAACAAAGGGTAAGTAATAAAATGATAATTCCTTTTAAGGATAAATTGGTTAGTATGCGATCACTTAAAAAAGGCAACATAAAGAATAGTGGTGCCAGACGGGCAAAAATTAGTAAATAATTGAGTAATGAATTTTGTAGCGCTAAATAAAGTTTCATCATTGCGGTCAGATCCCAGCGCTGAAACCAAGATTAAACATTTCAGTTGCATAAGCGATAACTTTTTCCGTCAACCAACCCGCTTACATTAATAAGCAGATAAAAACGGCCACCAGTTTTAAACCGAAAGGTAATGTTTGCTCCTGGATCTGGGTAACAGTTTGTAATAACCCAATAATCAAGCCAATAGCGGTAGCGACCAGCACAGGTAATAATGACAGGATCAGGATCAAATAAAGCCCTTTACTCATTGCATAACTCATATCCATATTATTTGACTGCCATTAAGTCTAAGTATTGCGAAATTAGCCCTTTTGATAATAAAGACCAACCATCCATGGCAACAAATAACACCAGTTTAATGGGTACCGATAAGGTAATTGGGCTCATCATCATCATGCCTAAAGCGAGTAGAATACTTGATACAACTAAGTCAATGACCACAAAAGGTAAGTAAAGATAAAAGCCGATAATAAATGCGCTTTTGATTTCACTCAGGGCATAGGCGGCTAGTAGAGGAATAAGAGAGCCATTTTCCATTGAGTTATCAATTTGATTTTCTGGTTGGGGAACACGTTCTTGCGCGGCGACAAAAAAATTAACGAGTTCTGGATCGGCGTATTTATGTAGATATTGGCGATAGTCCTGTAAACTCTCATCTAAAAATTGATCAAGTAGTATGGGATCAGTAAAACCATGCGGATTTTCCGTTTGATAATTAACACTATAGAGATAAAAATTTTTGGCTAATGGCGCCATGATAAACAGTGACAAAATTAAAGCAATCGCATTTAACACCATATTGGATGGCACTTGCTGTACACCTATGGCATTCCTGACCATGACAAATACAATGGAAAACTTTAAATAACAGGTTCCTGCTGCAATCAAAAAGGGAAGCAACGTGGCAATTGACAGCAGAATGATGATAGAAACAGGATTATCTGTCATGGTAGTTAGCCTTCTTGCTCGGTTGACAATAGTGTGTGTAATTCAACAGCAAGTTGTTCACCGACCTGAATCAATTCGCCTTTGGCAAAAATTTGACCGTTAATTTCCAAAGCGATTGCACAATGAGCATCACTATTAAGTCTAAGTTGTGTGCCTGTTTGCCAGGATTTTATCGTATTTAAACTAAAGGTCTGCCGTTGTAAGATAAAATTTACTTTCAACGCTAGCTGGTTTAAATCAAAAATAGCAGTAGAGGATTCAGGGCTAGCATTATGATCATCCTGATCAGAAGTAACGGGTTGTTCTAACATAATATTTCCTTGAGGTTGCCAGGTGTAGTGAAATAGCGGTAACGTTTCGACGCTAAGATAGGTTAGGGATTGTTGCAGTAATAAAATATCGCCCGTTTGTAAAGTGCGAAAAAGTTGCTGTTTTAGTCGACTATAACCAATAGAAAATCTAACCTGTAAGGGTAAGTTGGCATAGCCGTTCTCCTTTAACGGTGCAGTACCATTGGTATCAACAATCAATATCTGGCCTAATGAGCTCGTTATTCTAATGGCATCAATCGGTTGTTGCAGGCAGTCAAACTGGGTGACTTGAATTTGAAATTCACCTAATTGCGGAATTGAGATAGTGGTAAGTTGTTCTTGTAACAATTCAATTAGATAGCTGGCCGGAATAGAAAGCCAGGGCAGTGGCGCTAACATCGTTAAGTATTGGCTGAGTGCGATCTCAATCGGTAAATAAACGGTTAACTGTAATTTCGGTTGTTGTAACAGTAAGACGAAGCAGTAGCTATCAGTAATAATCTCTTCACCGGGATAATGCGCTGAAAGTGCGATAAATGCGGGTTTTTTATCTGCATACCTGCTGGTTCTAAGTGATAATTTGCCCTTCATGATGATTCATCACCTGATTCATCACTGTTATTGAGTGTGATATTGAGCGTGTCAAATAAGGATACTGCCGATGGAGATGCTCTTTCGTTTAAATGGCGTTGAAGTATCGACATAACATGGCTATTTGATGCCATAAGTTGAAGATGGTGATTAGTAATCCGATAAATATCAACGTGATGAGTACCTTGCCATTGAGTGAATGTGTAACGTAATTCAGCTTCAGGCAATGAATGGTTAAATGGCATAGCGGTTGTTGCTGTTTTGGCCGGAAGCTCTGCCGTTGTGTTATTTTGATAGCTGGCTGCCGTTGGCAGGGTTGGCCAGCTAGCAAAAGGAGATGAACTGTCGCTATTAGCTAAGTTGTTACTATTATCGGTAACTGATTGGCAATTTTCTTGCCCTGCAAGTTCTATGTTATTTAACTCATTTATAATCGTTGGCGATAAGTCGTCTTCTTTTACCGTTTGATGACTAGTACTTTTCAAATGAGTATCACCCGCGGTTAAAAATGATTTAGCAACGGTCTCTTCCTCGATTAGTACAAGTCTATTGTTATCATGATGTTTGGCGGCGGTGGTCAGTTTAATTTTTACACTAATTGGTTGGTTTTCCTCGGTATCGCTAATTAGAGTCTGTTTTTCTATCGCTCGCTGATTAATCGGATAGCTTTTTTGATCGGTATCGACGGTTATCGAATGAGGCTGGCAGCTTGAGCGAAAGAAATTTGTTGTTTCAATGTTGCTGAAAGGTAGGTTAATAGGAATCACTAACTCAGTGGCAGGCAACTCTTGTTGTTCTTGTTGTTGATCATAAACCGTTATTTCAGTTGGTAGCGCGCTAACAAGAATGGATTGTAATAAGGTTAATCTTTCATCAATTGCTTTTGATAAATAGGTATTATTTATCTGTTCATTATGGCAATCCGATGAAGAAAAGCGAGTGCATGGATTATCTGGTAAATAAGATGAACTACTAATAATCTGTTGGGGTTGATGAGTATCAATATTAACCATAAATTGCTAATTCCTGTAATTGTATCTCTTCTCGCGAAGCGATTTTTAAGCGATGGCATTTTTTTGCCTGCTGATAGCAATGCTTTAATTTTTTCTCTTTTTTTATCAAGTTGAATTGTTGCTGTTGAAGCAAATTTTTTTGTTGATCCAGTTGGGTTATATTCTGTTCTATTAATGCTATTTCTGCCTGTACTTGATTCGTTTGTGCTTTCACTATCGCTTGCTTCCTTTTACTGTCAAACAAGCCGTTATAGGCTAATTGCCCGACAGGCTCTAATGTTTTGGCTTGTTCGATTAGTTGTGTAAATAAAAAACAAGCTTGTTGATGTCGATGCTGTTCATTAGTTATTTCTCTATTAATTTTGGCGATGGCTGACGCTAATCGAGTTTGTTTTTGTTGTAGTAATTTGATTGGAGTTTCAAATTTACGCCACGATGTCATAAAGCTCCTTAACCGATTGAGAAAACGAACAAGATTGATGCCATGATTGTTGCAAAAACTGTTCGATGGCACTTTTCTTCTTGATAACTTGGTCATGATCATCATTTTCTCCAGTACGATACTCCCCCAATTCTTGTAAGAGTTTTAATGATGCTAACTGGGTAAGACAATGCTGAAAGTTTCGTGCAGCTGTTTGCTGTTGTTGCTCAGTAATTTGTTGAAACAGACGACTGGTACTGCGCAAAATGTCGATAGCCGGGTAATGACCTTGTGCTGCTAACTGTTGCGAAAGGTAAATATGGCCATCGAGAATAGAACGTATTTCATCGCCAATCGCATCGGGTTCTTCTTCATTTTCCAATAAAATGGTATAAAAAGCGGTTAATGCGCTTTTTTGGGTATTACCAGGCCGCTCGAGTAATGTGGGGAGTTGTTCAAAAACCGAAGCGGGGAAACCTTTGCGAACAGGCAGCTCACCCGAAGCTAAGGCAACATCACGTAAAGCACGGCAATAGCGGGTAATTGAATCGATAAACAGAATGACATGTTTATTTTGATCACGAAAATATTCTGCTACGGTGGTAGCCACTAAAGCGGCATTACAGCGATCAACAGCAGGTTGATCTGAGGTTGAACTAATAAGAATTGTTTGACTACCACGAGGTGAGCGTTTTAATTCATCAACAAATTCAGTAACTTCTCGGCCTCTTTCACCAATCAACGCGATAACGAAGATATCAGCTTGCGCATAATTAATTAGCATATTCATTAATATGGTTTTGCCACAACCCGCGGCAGCAAAGATGCCTAATCGTTGTCCTACACCGCAGGTTAATAGCCCATCAATCGCGCGAATACCGGTGGCAAAATAGTTAGTGATAGGTTTTCTGCTTAAGAAATCTGGCGCGTTGGTATTAACTGAGCGTCGACAGCGAGTAGCATTCGATGCTATTGGTGGCGCAAAGCGTAAGATGGGGTGACCTGCAACATCTAACATGGTTCCTAATAACGTTTCATTTAATTGAATGGAGAGTGTATGGCCTGTTGGCTCAATGGCTGTCGTTAAAGAAAGTCCAAGGGAAGAACCCATTAAGCTAAGTAATGCTTGTTGGTGGTGAAAACCGATCACTTGCGTTTGCCCGATCGTTTGCGGACTGCCAGGATAGGGTTTTAATAAGCAAATTTCGCCGATAAAAACTTTTCTTAATGGCGCCTCAATAATGTTTCCCTGAATGCGTACCGGGTAGGCAGCGGGGTAAAAGGGCATAAAGTTGATGTTCATTGCCAGTTAACCAATCAATAATTTGTTGATATTGAGCATATATTGAAAAAAATTGTCGATGGCTTCGGCAAATTGCGTCGGATCTTCTAGCGCTGTGGTTGAGAAGTTTGCTCGTAATTCAAGTATATTTTCATCATTGAGAAAATAAGCGGGTTGTCCTGGATAAAAAAAAGGCAAATGGTTACTAATAATGCATGCTAATAAGGGTTCACTGAGTTGTCGAATAACATTGAACTCTACATATCCCAGGTTAGCCCATATGATAGGTAAGTCATTTACCATAGCGATATGAATATCAGGTAACTCTTCTAATTCAAGCGTGATAGTAGAATGATTATTGAGTTGATGCCCTTGAGGAAATAAATCCGGTTTTCCCATTGTTTTGATTGCATCGGTGACAAGTGAAGCAAGATCCATTTGCATAATTCTGTCCTTGAGTTGATTAAATTGTTTTTATGATATTGACCTCAGTTCCTTCGGTGATCTCGGCAAAAGAGAGCACATTGAGACCAGGATAATGGGTTGCTAAAATTTTTGTTATAAAACGACGTACATCGACTGAGCAGAGTAAAACTATCTTAGGGGTAGTATAATTCTCTTTAATTGCGACTAATAACCTATCTTGTACCAGATCCAATTGAGCAGGTTCGAGATTTAAAAAAGAGCCAGCCGAAGTTTGTCGTATTCCTTGACGAATAATTTCTTCCAGTTCTGCTGAAACGATTAGCACATGCAATTTTTGTTGAAAGATAAAACTAGCTGTAATGTAACGTGCTAAAAGTGTTCGAACTTGTTCAACTAACATAATCGGATCTTTTTCTTTAGGCCCCCATTGCACTAGCCCACCTAAAATTATCTTAATATTACGAATCGATATCTGTTCTTGTAGTAGTCGTTGTAATACTTCGGTAATACGTTGGATCGATACATGGCGATAACACTCTTTCAATAATTCAGGATATTTCCTTTCTAATTGATCTAATAAATCTTTCGTTTCTTGAATACCAAAAAATTCGCTGATATTACGAGTTATCACCTGACTGAAGTAACAGTAAAACTCGCTGATATCACTGGCAAACAGATAGCCTAGCGGTTCTAATTTATTTTTCTCTTCTTGCTGTACCCAGTAGTAGATTTCGCCTTGTTTCTGAGTTGTTTGGTTTTTAAGTCCCAACTGACCAAACTCATTGGTTTTATTAAGCACGCGATAACTTTGAAAAATAATATGAAACTCTGCGCTTTTAACTTCATTGACTAAAATAATGACTTTATAGGGCTCTAATTCGGCAGAATAATTAATAATAAAGTCAGGTAATAACAAGCCATATTGGATTAAGATTTGATTTTTTAACCACTGGGTTAATTGATTATTTTCAATATAATCTTTATGTTGCTCAGAGATTGAAATAATCAATGGCACCGCTTCATGATAAGAAATATCCCCATTAGATTGAGACTGAACATTATTTTCTCTATTATTAATACTACTATGTTGACTAATAATTTTTTTCTGATTTTTAGTTATTTTTTTATTAGCTAAGGTTTTTCTTAAATAGGAGGCGCTGATTAATATTGATAGCAATATAAATATCAGTGTTGGAAAACTAGGTAAAAAACCCATAATAAACGTTAAAACCGCGGTAATAATTAAAGAAAAATCATGGGAAAACAGCTCCTTGATAATATTTTGACCCAAATTTTTCTGCGTTCCTCCCACTCTAGTGACAATAAAACCGGCACTGATTGAGATCAGTAAAGCCGGGATCTGGGCGACTAATCCGTCACCGATGGTTAGCATGGTATAAGTTGTCAATGCTTCACTAAAACTAAAGCCCATCTGTACCATACCAACAGAAATACCGCCTAAAAAGTTGACAAAAATAATCACAATGCCAGCAATAGCATCTCCCTTAATAAATTTCATGGCACCATCAAAGGCGCCGTATAATTGACTTTCTTGTTCAAGCTCAATGCGGCGGTGCTTGACACCCTCATTGTCAATAATGCCAGATTTTAAATCAGCGTCGATGCTCATCTGTTTACCCGGCATGGCATCAAGCGAAAAACGGGCAGCAACTTCGGCTACTCGTTCAGAGCCTTTGGTGATTACAATAAATTGCACTACGGTTACGATAGCAAAAATCACCAATCCCACGACTAAGTTGTCACCAATCACAAATTGACCAAAGGAAGTAATAATGTCGCCAGCATCGGCATCGAGCAAAATCAGACGGCTAGTGCTAATAGATAGTGCCAGTCGAAATAAGGTAGTAATCAACAACAGAGCGGGGAAACTAGTGAAATGAATGATCTTGGTAATGTAGAAAGAACTCATTAATACTAATAGTGAAATGACAATATTTAAGCCGATCAGCAGATCAACAATATAAGTCGGCAGTGGTAATATTAGCATGGCAATCACTAAGATCATGATACCAAGTACGATAAGTTCAGGCTTGTTTCTAATTTGCAACAAAACTGATTGCAACATATTGCGTTCCCTGCTGTGAAAATTAAAGATGACTTAAGCTTTTTTCTTTTTGATAAAGTAAATCAAGTAATGCAAGTAATTGTGATAGCGTTCTTTCTCTGATGTCAGGGCTTAAATAGATTTCTATGGTTATCGATTTAAATGCAGCCATGAGTTGTTGCAGTAATAAAATATGTTGATTGATAACAATGGTTAGTTGTTTATTAGCAATAATATCTCGGATGATAACCATCATTGCTTCCGGATCACTTAATCCCTTAATAAAAATAGCTAACCAGCTAATTTGAGCATCTGGCTGGATTAAAAAAGGTAGATTAGAGCAGTAAGCGAAAAAGATTTTGTCAGCAGAAGAGAGTTGTTTGATCCGGCCTAAAGTGGATAGATAGACAGCAAATTCGGGCATAAAAGCGCAACTAGGCGACAATGCTTGCATATCACAGAGTAACGACTGCAAAACAAAATCAATAATTAAAAAACGTTTATCATAGCCGTATTGATTAACCCACTCCTCATAAAACCATAGCGGTTCAATATCTTGGCTAATGAAATCGCGGTATAACTGGCGAAGTTGCATCGCACTTAATGCGGTTTGATAGCTAAATTGTTTAGCTTTTAACGCAATATTGATACCTGCTCGGGTTGCTTTTGCTCGTTGATGAGTACCTTGACAAAGTGCCTGAATCTCGGCTTCAATCTCGATGGCCAATGAGGCAGAAAAGTAGCGCCGGCGTAACAGCTCTTTTAGCACTGAGACAAAGTCACTATCATCAGGAAAAAACTGGCGCAGTAAGGCTAAAATATCAGCTAATTTATTATTTTGATTGTTTAATAATTTGATCGCTGCAGCCAGTTTTCTATCTGCATTATCTTCCAAAATACGGCTATTTATTTCGCTACTATCCTGTTGCTTCTTTTGTAGATCTTGGCGGCGATTAAATTGACTCATGGCCATTGACATATCATCCATAATATCTAATAGCTGGTGGTGGTGATTGACGACCATTGCCGTAGGTTTGGTTGTTTCAATGTCAGATGAGTGTTGCGTCTTTGGTTGCTGGCGTAACAAAACTGATGAGCTAATTTTATTGATGTCTACTATTTTTATTACCTATTCTCATCATTGATATAAGTATAAAGCGGGTCAATAGCCGCCTGGGTTTGAGCATCAACCGGCTTAAATGGATTTTTTCCTAGTGAGTCATTCAACAGATTTTTTCCCTTAACCAATCTGGGCTGCAGCATAAAAATACGCACCATTTTTTTATTGGTTGTACTGCTAAAGCGAAATAATCCACCTATCCATGGGATATCGCCAAGTAATGGGATCTTACTCTCACTGGAATCAATATCTTCTCTAGTGTAACCACCAATCAGCAAACTATCGCCTTGGGCAACACGAGCCACTGTACTGATATTGGTGCGATTAATGACAGGCAACGCATCAATTTTTTCTGTTTCACCGCTGTTGGTTTTTTTTTCAGCGCCATCTTCCAAATTGATAACCATCTCAATTTCATCGCCGGTAGGTGAAAGGCGAGGGACGACACTTATCATGGTGCCAAATGTGGCAGACTCTAACGTGGCAATACGCTCGCCACGTACTTGAGCGTAGAAGGTAGTGCTATTATCAAAGATCGCAGGTGTATTTTCTTGCGTTAGGATTATAGGACGGGAAACCATATGGGCACTTCCTTCCATACTCATTGCCCGTATTTTGGCTAAAAAATGTATCCCGGCTGCTGCACTAATATCGCTGGTATTAAGTAAAAAGTTACCATCTTTAGAGTGATAACTGCTTTGCCAATCAATACCTAGCCGATCGGCTTCGTGTTTAGCAATATCGATGATCCACAATGACAGCTCAACTTGCCGTTTCGGTTGATCAAGACGCTGGATCATTTCATTGATCAATTGAATACCTTGAATACTGCCCTTGGCTAATAGACTATTAGAACCGGGTAAAGGTATTAATTCGATCGATTCTTTGCCAACACGAGTAACAAAGGAGGGTTCTGGTTCATATTGTTCGTCAATGTTTGCGGTTTTTTTGTCCGTTTGACTTGCTGTTTGCGTGTTGGATTGAAAAAGTTGTTGTAGAACGCTACTGATGCCAGGTAAGACTAATTTTTCTCCCCGGATAGCGTAGCTTCTATCGTTGACAAAGGTATTTTTTAAAGCAAAGATGTGAACATAATCATTATCAAAGCGCTTTTCTTCAATAATATCCTGTTTTAATTGTTGTGCTTCTTGATCCAGATATTCTGCCGCAGCTTGAACCAATTTCATATAAATTGGCGGCCCAGAGACATAAAAGGTTTTATTATTGCTACCTCCGCGTAAGGGATAACGTGGATCGTAAAGCCTAATGGCATGTAAATACTCTTTTACGCGCTTAAAATCGATCTTTTTCAGATTAAGCATCTGTTGTTTCATTTCACTTCCATCGTAAATATAAATGACATTACCATCATTAAAATAGATAAATGCCATGCGACGTACGAAGGTATCAAAAGCGGTTTTAGGTGATGAAACATCAAATCGACCTGAAATTCGCTTCTTTTTGACTGCTGAACTGAGAATAAAAGGTTTATTCAATTTATCGGATAATACGTCAAAAAATTGTTCAACCCGACTATCAACCGCAATAAATAGATCATTATCCTGTTCAATGTGCTCTTTGAGTAAAACATCGTCTTTTAAATTTGAAAATGTCGTTGCTTGATTAGGAAAAACAATCAATAAAAAACAACATGAAACGATGGCCTGCAATAACGGGCTAATCTTCATAGAATGACTTCCTTATCAATCTAAATGACTTAGGTGTGGCACCAAAAATAACTTTTATCTCTTTTGATAGATGTGAAGCGGAACTAAAACCGTAATCCAGAGCTATATTGGTTAGGGGTTTATTTTTTAGAATTATTGATAAGATTGCTGAAGTCGCTCGCCATGAACGTAACTGTTTTTTACCACAGAGACCTAAATATTGATGACAAAGGCGCCTAAAATGGGTCTCTGAAACGCCATACTTCAGGCGAATTTCCGTTATATTATTAACATTTTGTTTCATTTGATTAAGTAGGTGACGGGTTATCCAATAGCATTCATGATTTCTCATCGCTTCAATTAACGGCTGCAATTGAGTCTTATAAGGGGTTAGCAGTGAATTGATGAGTAAAGTTTGAATATCCTTTCCTGCGCAAGCATCGAGAATATACATGTGATTTTTAGTAATTACTGATTGATTAGAATAATTGGGAAGATTGTGATTAGCTAAAGCATAATCGATGTAAGCAACCAATTTTATACAAGAAAAAATATCTGCTTTTTCTATTGTCCAGTGATTATGGATAGGTTTTATTGTTGAAACCTGTTCCAGGGATAAAAATATTTGTTTATCCGTTAAATGATAATATTGATTCTGTTTGTCTTTTACAATCCCAAATGAATTATTAGGAATATATAAAAATAAAAAATATTTAATGTTTATATTATTAATATCTATTTTATTTTTAGGTATAAAATAGTTCATATATTCCTTCCCTGATAAATCTAATTTATAATATAAGTAAGTTTTATAATATGATGTTTAACTTGTTAGCTTTAAATTTTTTGTTAAAATGATACACTACTCTTCATAAGAAAAAAAATATAAATATATAAATAAAAAAATCAAATTTAGTCTTTGATGTATTTTTTTTATTTATAATTTTTCAAGATAAATAATGATAAAGGTATATTAAATATTTTAATAATTTCAATATAGATAAATTACATGAATATAAATGATAACTATGTGATTCGTTTTTTTACTGGGAAACTCAGTGGTATGCTCTTTTCGTTAATACCCGGCCACTATCAAATTATTGTTGGCAATGAATAAAGTATTCGACAATGGTCAGAACAACATAATAATAAAAACGATAACGATTTTATACAACTTTATGTACCCACTAATCAGCAAAATAAGTTGATTATTATTGATGTTAATTTGCCTAATCTAGATAACCAACGGGATAGTTTTTGCTATAGTATAAATGAACAAAATATGCCGGCTAAGTCATTTGAAGCTAAATTCAATTACCCAACTTTCTGGCAAAAAATACCACTATTTGCGATAAAAAAAGTTGATGAAAAATGGTGTGATGAGTGTGAGGATTTGTCGTGTTTAATTGAGAAATCCCATAAATCAAATAAAAATTACTTGATAAAAATAGCAACCACTTTTTTATTGCTTGTCTTATTTTTATTCTGTTATTATGTATTCTCTTATGAGGTCAATATTAATAAAAAATCTTTATTTTCTAGAGGAGTAATTAATCACTCACAATCATTTAATTGTGATCAATTTTTGAATAAAATAAATAATATAAAAAAATTGTTGATGAAATTAATAATTTAATCCCTAATACGGAACATTTTTATTTCCATATAGTAAATTATAATAGTGTTTCATTTATTTATCAGAATAAAAAAACTAAAGAAATGATTAAACAATTATTGAATAAATATCAGCCATGTCAATTTAATGTGAATGCTATTTTATTATCTGATTTAATTAATTATGTGGATAATGAAATTTCAAATAGAGTAAAAAGTTATAAATTATGGTTATCTGAGAAAGGATTAGTTATTCAATTGGGTGAAGTGCTTACGGAAGACGCAATTTATCAATTGAAATCGCAATTAAAACCTTATCAAACTCAACTGGGAAAAAATTTTTTCCAATTTCTATTACCTGAAGAGCAGGAAACTCAAGTAGAAAAAACGCAACTTAAAAGTACCAAGGGATATATTTTTGTTCAGCCGGAACACCGATACTTTCCCGCTGGATAATTATTAACATTATTGGAAAGGAGATCCTTTTATGTCAATCAAGAATAGTACCATTGGAGAGATACTTATCAAGACTGGAACGAAATCTAGTGAATATCAAACAGATATTAACAATGCGGTTGAAAGATTGAAGAAAGATCCATCCAATTCAGCAGATTTGGCCGAATTTCAGGCAGCGATGGCAGGATACAGTATTTTACTGAACTACATATCAACGACCATTAAGACACACAAAGAGAATGCACAGACTATATTGGGTAATATGCGTTAAGGATAAATGATGAATATCAATAGCATAAGTAATATTTCTGCCATGACTGAATCTGTTGACGGAGAATCGATGACGTTACAACAAGTCATCAGTAAGGCATATCGTCAACACCATCAGGTTGAACAGCAAGTTGCTGATACATTACAAATAGACGATCTCTCTTCACTGCTTGCTATACAGCAAACTACACATGATTATCAGCTGGAAATGTCATTGTTGAGTACCTTAGCACGTAAGGCATTAACAACCGTTGAAACGGTTATAAAGGCGCAATAACCGTGACAACACTCTTTCGCCATATGCGCTTTTTTATCACGCTATCTCTTCTCATTTTGCTTTTATCTGGTTGTCATGATGAAGCATTACTGAATTCGTTGACCATTACACAGGCAAATGAAGTACTGGCAGTTTTGCAAAAACATCACATAACGGTCAGCAAAAGTGCACAGGGAAAAGGGCTCTATAAAATTAATGTGGCGAAAGAGGATTTGCCTGCTGCGGTACAGTTATTACAAGAATATCAATTACCTTCGCCAGAACGGCTTGAGATTTCCCAATTATTCCCTGCTGATGCCTTAGTTAACTCACCACAAATTGAAAAAGCCAGGTTAATTTCAGGTATTGAACAGCGGCTTGAACAATCTTTGATGGCACTGGACAAAATAGCTGATGCGCGTGTCCATCTTAGTTACCCTATTGCAGCTAATAACCGTAGTCAGGCACCGATGAAAGCCTCAGTTATCGTATTTTATCATGATGAAAACCAAGATATTGATGAATTAAAATTGGGAATAAAAGCATTTATTAAAAATGCGATCAGTGAATTGGAGCCGCAATATATTACGGTGTTCTTAATTCATAAAATATCACCAACAATTCCTTCTTATACTGAAAAAAATGTCTCTGGCGGATCATATTATTTATATGTTCTATTACTCTTTATCATAATAATAGTGGGTGGTTTGATCTATTGGGGCATTAAACGTAGGTCAGCAACCTCAGCTCAACAATAATGAAACAACAAACTTTTAATTTGATAAAAACAATAATGTATCAACCAGCCAGTTCTATTCATCACTCATTTGGTTACCCACCCTATGATAAGTTAACGATGGCGGAAAAACGGATCTATGATCAACAGGTAATGGTGCGCTTTCAATTGCCAACCGCGCTCGATTTTGAACTTGATGATAACTTACATGCACAGTTATATATTAATTATTGGTCGAGGCTACCCATCGCTGCTTTGTATTTAGGTGGTTTATATCAATCGCCACAGCTGATGATCGCCAATCAACTCACACAATTGCCAGAACAATTTAGTCAATTTTTATCCTGGGCCAGATTGCTGTTACCGCCACAAAAAAAACAAATTGTCCCGTTAATCGCCACTTCTTATTCACAAGATGAACTAACTAAGTGTGGTATGTGGGCAATAATACCATTAATTGAAAAATGCTCCTTGGCATTAACTGCCCGCTTTAGTCTACTGTTTAATAAAAATTATCCACAGTGCCAAGCCAATACTGTTTTACCAGTTAATTATTCATTATTAAAAGCAACGCTTAATTATGTTACCTACACGACCTGAAAAATTATTGACTCAAGCGATTGATAATGTCTTGATCCGCGCTAAGTTCAAACAGAGCCATGATTATCATGAGCGACTGATCAACCAGGCCAAAAAACAGGCGAAGAAAATAATTATTGCCGCGCAGACAGAAAAAGAAAAAATATTTAACCAGGCCAAAATTCACGGTTATTGCCAAGGTATCAACCAGACATCTACTGCGTTAGCCTTATTTATTCAGGCATACCAAGACCTAAATCACACCCTCTATAACGATATAATTAAACAGATAGAGCAAACATTAATTCAATTTCTATTAACCGAACCGGTGATTGAACAACTGCTGCTTAATCTAATGGCTAAAATTGACCTACAACAGCAAAGCAAAATTTATCTACCGGAAAAACTGGCAACCGCATTCTCTGAACGCTGGTCAGACAAATTTAGCAACCTAAAACTCACTAGCCACAAAGAAAACGGCATAGTGCTAGAAATGGGTAATGAAATTCTCTACTTCTCGCCGGAAAAAAGTGTTACCGAAATGATGAAAAACATCATCGCCGATCAACAGATCGCCGCCAGCAACCAGCAGCAAATAGATTGCATCACTGAATTGCAAGAAAACTTAGCCAAAACGCTACAACAACAGTTTGAAGACTATCTGACAGCCAGCGAGCAAAGCTTGCCCAAAACAGATAGATGATGGCTTTTTAAGCACTTAACGCCATCGGCGAACAATAACAGTTGCGCCTGACGAGATGACAAGTATAATAGCGCCGTTTTCCACAATTCTCCCTCCATGCCGAAGTGGCGAAATTGGTAGACGCAGTTGATTCAAAATCAACCGCCTTCGGGTGTGCCGGTTCGAGTCCGGCCTTCGGCACCATCGGAACATCAATAGAGGTCAACGGACGTCTTTTTTTGTGCCTGAAATCCAGTATCCGCAAGGCTTTCCTCGCTTTTTCACTCAACCTAAGTCAACCTGATTCAATCTACATCAACTTACTGATGTGGGTACAACTGCGGGTATATCCCGGTTCGATAATGTTTGTACCCATACAGAACCCTTGAAAGGATACTCATCATGGCTCTGAGTGATGTGAAGGTTCGTAAGGCAAAGCCTGAAGCAAAAGCTTATAAGCTGACGGATGGTGACGGCATGGTTTTGCTTGTTCACCCGAACGGTTCGAAATATTGGCGGCTGCGTTATCGCTTCGGCGGCAAAGAAAAGATGCTTGCTTTAGGGAAATACCCTGAAGTGTCGTTGGCGGATGCCCGGGCACGTCGTGATGACGCCCGTAAGCTGTTAGCTAACGGCGTCGATCCCAGTGAGAATAAGAAAGCCGTCAAAGTAGAGCAGGAACAAGAGGTGTAGTGGTCTAATAAAACTGTAGAGATTTATAGCTTATAATTAAGCAAAATCTTATAGGTATAAATATGACCCGAAAAGTAAAAGTAACCTTTAGCGGAAAGCAAAAACTGGAATATGCAAAACTCATGGTTGAAGGTGGATATAGCAATATCCAAGTTGAAAAAATATCCGGTGCGGGTAAATCTGCCGTATCACGATGGAAGCAACAATATCTTGCCGAGTTAAATGGGAATACGCCTGTAAAATCAAAAGCGTTAACACCCGAGCAACAGCGCATACAAGAATTAGAAGTTCAACTTAAGCGTGCTCAGAGGGATAATGACATATTAAAAAAAGCCGCGGCTTACTTCATCCTCGACAATTAAAACTCAAAATCGTGAAGCAACTGAAAATCATGTACCCCAATTTTACGGTCACTGAGTTATGCCATCTTTTTGAAGTAAGCAGCAGTAGTTTTTATTATGAAACGAAAATACCGACAGTTGAAAATGAAAGACTGTGTGGCGAAATCAAACGTATTTTTTATACATCGGGTCAAATTTATGGCAAAAGACGTATTCAAGCCGAGTTAAAGGGTTTAGGGCACCAAATTGGCACTTATAAAATATCGAACATCATGAAATTAAATCAATTAGTTGCAATTAGACCAACGAAAAAGCACTACTATCACTCATCGGGTAACGAACATCGATATGCCCCTAATTTGCTTAAACGACAATTTTCCCCTGAACAGCATAATCACTATTATGTCGGGGATATCACGTATATTAGACATCACTATGGGTGGAGCTATTTAGCCTGTGTGTTGGATTTAGCCACCAAAGAAATTATTGGTTATGCCTTATCAACAAAACCGGATTCGAAATTAGTGAAAGAAGCCTTAGATAACGCAATTGAACGGCAATTACCGGATACGACAAGTTTGATGTTCCATTCAGATCAAGGTTGCCAATATTCATCGGAGGAGTTTAGGGCGCACCTCTTTGAACGGAAAATAACTCAAAGCATGAGTCGGCGAGGTAATTGCCTCGATAATGCCGTGATGGAAAGATTTTTTAGGAGTTTAAAGACAGAAAGACTTAACCGTTTATCGTTTATGAATCATCAATCTGTTGTCTGTGAAGTTGAAAATTATATTCAGTTTTACAATTATTATCGACGCCATTCAACGATTGGTTATTTAACGCCACATCAAAAATATCATGAACTAAAAAATGCCGCTTAGATCTTCTACAGAATTTGTTGACCATTACAAATATTGAAGGCCGGATATAACGAACGATGGAAATAACAACTGTTCCTTTAGGTAGTAAAGTTGCAGCAGAATTATCAATTCCAGATTGAGTAACCATCTGTTCAGCTGAAACAACAGGAAAAGATGCTGTTTCAGTTGAGCTAAGCCAGGGTATATTTGCATTTTCCCAG
Organism: Arsenophonus nasoniae; assembly: GCF_004768525.1. NCBI lineage: Bacteria > Pseudomonadati > Pseudomonadota > Gammaproteobacteria > Enterobacterales > Morganellaceae > Arsenophonus > Arsenophonus nasoniae. The sequence goes on along the minus strand of NZ_CP038613.1, from coordinate 317,544 downwards.
TAACTGTCAACTTTAGTTGATGGTGTGCCACCTAGTTCAATTTTTGTGACAGACCCAACCCTAGAAATCCCCCATCCTTCAGGTATTTCCCGTTTCAGAATTGAGTTATATACCATCTTCCCACCAGAGGTTTTATATGGTTTTCCATTAGCATCCGGGAAATCAAACTGCACAAACCAGTAGTCGTAAAGCGTTTTTGCCATTGCTTCCAGTTCGGTGTTGATGTGGTTGTTTAGATCGATTTTTTTGTCAATTAAAGAAAATATTTTTGATATTTTCTTTTGCTCAAAAATATCCTCAGGTAAAACAATTGGTAATGTTTTTATTATTCCCAAGTTAATAAGCGGAACTGTGCTTCCTGTATTTCTATCAACGATAGTCTTATATATCCAAGGGCTGGCTAGCCAGTAATATACATAGTTAGGGTCTGCTTTCTCAGGATCGATTCTTAATCTTAATTGCTTATTAGAAATTACATATCTATCATATTTTGAAGATTGCGGGATCATACCAACTTGACCGATAGTGCCCGCAGCAGTAAATAAAATATCACCTCTAATTGCATCAGCTTTCAATTCATTCGCTTTTTCTTCAGATAGAAATACAAAGCCTTCATCATTAAATTTTTTGAAATCGGTCGTCAGGTTATTCCCTCTGATAACAGGAACTCCAACATCCTGGAAAAAGCGCTGACCAATATTGCTACCAAATGGACCAGATATAATAGATCTGCCAGGTGCAGCAAGTTCATTGAGTTTCACAGTACGTAGTTTATTCATACTTCAACCCCGCCAACTGCTTCTTAATCTCCACTTCCAGCTCACGGGACTGACTGAACAAACTCTCCAGATTATCGGTAAACCCTTTCATTTTCTCGGCAAACTGTTCTGGTGTAATATCGACATACTCAATTTTGACATCAAAATACTGCCCGGCGCTGACCGAGTAATTTTTGGCCGCGATTTCATCGTAAGAAACCACCACGGAGAAATCGTCTTCGTTCCACTTGTTATTAAACACTTGGCAGATGTGCTTTTCTTCTTCGTCTGTTAGCACCGTTTTCTGGTTTTTACCGTCTTTAACCTTCTGACCTAAATTTGAAGCGTCGATCAGCACTACTTTCTCTTTGTTATTGCTGTCAATAAACAGGATAGAGACGTTGGTGCCGGTGGTAGCAAAAATATTGGATGGCATAGAAACGACACCGGCCAGCATTTTGTTTTTAACTAGATGTTCTCGAATGCCTTTGTCAATGCCAGACTGGGCGGTAATAAAGCCGGTCGGTACTACTACCGCCGCTTTACCGTTTGGTTTCAGTGACCAGATAATGTGTTGCAGGAATAGCTGATAAATCTCCATTTTGTCCCTGGCTTTGGCTTTAATTTTCGGTATCCCAGCAAAAAAACGTTGTTGGTTTTCTTTCGTATCCAGGTCGTTGCGAAAATCGCTGAAATCCATCTTAAATGGTGGGTTAGATACAATATAGTCAAAGCGTTTCAGCTGCCGACCCTCTTTATGATAGGGGTGCAGTATAGTATTGCCTTGAATGACGTTTGGAATGGAGTGAACCAAATTGTTAAGGATCAGGTTTAGGTGCAGCAGGCTAGAGGATTTTTGTGAGATATCCTGGGTAAAAATGCTGCAACGTTCTTCCCCGATGGCATGCGCTACGTTCATTAAAAGGGTGCCGGAACCGGCAGATGGGTCGTAGCAACTAACGTCACGCACTTTACCCTGCTGTTCTTTTGGCACTAGGATCTCGGCCATAATATGCGCCACGGCGTGCGGCGTGTAGTATTCGGCGTATTTGCCGCCAGAGTTGCTGTTGTAGTCTTTGATCAGGTATTCAAAGATGGTGGCGTAGAAATCGAATTTCTGATTAAAAATACGCTCGAAACTGAATTCTACCAATTTGTTAATGATTGCTCGGCAGAAATCGTCGCGTTTCGATTCGTCGGCGATATACTGGCTAAGGCGATCAAATAGCACCACTTTTGCACCGCCGTCAGTTTTGACTGCGAAGACTTCGTTATTGGTGATAGCAATATCCATCAGGGTATCGTCAAAAGTTTTGGCGAAATCTGCGGTGTTTTGTTGGCTAAACAGCGAGCGAATAAAATGGTGTGGCTTCAGATGAGCGGTATCAGCGCTCATTTTTTGCTGTAGTTTGTCCAGTTGCTCCTCGTTCATTTGGCTAAGGGCAGTTTCCCTGCTTTCTGCGCTGGCGATAGATTTATCAGCCTTTTTGGCTTCAAAAGCAAACTTATCGTTCAGAAATTTGTACAGAAATGTCTGCGTAATAATTTTGAATTCATTACCATCATTTTCAAGGCCGTAGTTAGCGCAGATACTTTTCAGGCTGTCTATCAGCTCTTTGGTTTTGTTTCTAAATTCCAATTCTACCACGTACGTGCTCCGGTATTAAATTCGTTCAGGTACTCTGTGACAATCAGGCGATTGATCTCCTTTGCCATTTGAGCCGACAGTTTTATATGGTGCTCATCTTCAAAGTGGGCGATCACACATGACACCATTTGTCGTTCAAGGTAACCTTCGTTGTTTAAAATATTACTGTTATTCAGCACTTTATTATCCGCATCTAGTTTAACACTCAGCAGTGCTTGGTAGATTTTACGCTCAGGCTCACTGGGGCGTCCATGTTCTCGCAACCGTTTATGGGTGCGCGCATATTTGACGTCGCCCCGGTATTTGTCGCGCAGCAGATTGTTCCGTCGGTTCAGCTCTTTGATGCGGCCATGAATTTTATTCAGTATACCAATATTCGCAACCATTTCGTTTTGAGTAATTTCGCTGAGTTTCTTTTTCTTGAATAGACGCTCTAGTTCTTCTTTTAAAGTAATAAATTGTGGATCCTGCTGATCAAAATTGTTGGCTAAGGCTTCACGAGTCCGGCGCAGAGTATCTTTCAGTTGGTCGGCCAGCACCAGTTCTTCTTCACCGATTTTGTGAAATTCAAAAATAACTTCTTCTAGAGCCTGATTGAGAAGTCCAGAAATATCTACACCTTGTTCCAAATCTGCTTTCAGATTGAGTAAATCCAGGCGGTGGCAGGCTTCGCGATATAGGACGTTTAGTTTGTTGAAATCTAGTTGCTGAAGTAACTCAATATTGCCTTGCAGCCGAATTAGGTTGTAGAGGCTTCTGGCATCAGCTAGCGTATTTTTTAACGTCAGCATGGTTTGCCGATCTTCAATCTGACTTATCTGATCGGTAAAAATTTCAGCATTCAGGATATCAAATTGGAACAGGACGTCTTTGATCTGTTCAATTTCCTGCTTAATCTCTTCTTGAGACTTAAACAGCCGGGAGTAATGTTCCATCTCATCACCCAACTCGGACTGAAGCTCTTCAAAGTAGGCTTTATTGGTTGCGTCAAATTCCTGACGAATGTCGGCGAAATCTACTACATAACCGTAGCGGAAATCTTTATAAGTACGGTTAACTCGAGTCAACGCCTGTAACAGGTTATGTCTACGGATCACGCGTCCCAAATAGAGCTTTTTCAGGCGCTTGGCATCGAATCCGGTTAGCAGCATGTTATAAACAAACAGCAGATCGATATTACCCGCCTTAAAATTTTCCATCCACTCTTTACGTTGTTGCTTTGTTCCCACATCATGTAGGATCAAGGCGGCACTTTTGATGTCTTGCTTTTTACTCTTTGTTGAAAGGTAGAGCGTTTCAGGTTCAGCGGCGTGAGCAATGGGGAACTCCTCATCTGTTTTTGTCGTTGTTTCAGCATATTGCGCATTGAAGAGCGCAAACATCTTTTTGCCTGTTCTGAACTGTCACAGATCACCATACCACCAATAGTATCATCATTTAAGGCTCCCCGACTTTTGGCAAAGTCAGTGATGATGTAATCTAACATGGGTTTGACGAAACTGGAGTGGGCATAAATAAGTTTACGATCGACGTCACCCATCTGGATTTCAACGTCTTTTAATGCTTGTTGCAGGACGATCCTATAATTGGTGGCGATCTCTTCACGGATCAAGCGTAATGTATAGCCATCCGCGATAGAGGCATTGTAGTAATATTTGTGGATATAATTGCCGAACAGATCGCGCGAGTTGTAGTCAGTTCCCAGCAATGGTGTGCCCGTTAGGCCGATTTTGATGGCATCGGTATCTGACTGACTTAAGTTAGCCAGAAAACTACCTGCGGGGTTATAACTGCGATGAACCTCATCTAGAAAGTAGACTCGTTGAATGTTGAGATCATAATCTTTGCTCGCAACCACATCCGATTCATGCTGAAATTTTTGAATGTTGACAACGGTTATTTCCGCTTTACCCTGGTGATTGTGGATCACTTGAGTGGTTTTAATATCCTGGGAGAAGGCGCTCCGTGAGTTGATGAGGTGAACTGTTAAGCCCCGGGCAGTAAACTCCCGCTGTGCCTGTTGTAGTAAATCCAGCCGATCGACAATGAAATAAAATTTAGCGATCACCTGCTTTTTTTGAAAATAGTCGGTCAGGAAATGCACACTATAGTAGGCAAGTGCTGTTTTTCCGCTGCCTTGAGTGTGCCAGATAATCCCTTTTTTAACCTTCTCATTCAGTTTGCGCTCTATCGCTTTGGTTGCGAATAATTGCGGGTAACGCATGATGTGCTTCTGTATTCCATCTGGTTCTACAACATACGCCAGTGCATAACGTAGGATAAATGCCAACCTTGTTCAGCAAGGAGGTACAGATACGATTTGTTGGCCGGTTATGATCTTTGTTAGTTTGAAATTCCGGGCTGGTACGGATCACCTCAAGGTTATTATCTTTCAGTACCGCTAGTTCATCACTGTCCATTAATGGTTTTAATAATGCGGTAAGGTTAAAGAGTTCCTCTTCCCGAAAGTAATTGAACTCTAGTTTGTGGTATGAACTACTGGCATAAAAAGCACCTTGAATTAGCTCAGGATCGCTATCATCATACTCCATGTTATTGGAGAAAATCATAAACTGAGTAATGTTGGCAAAACGCTTGAATTTCGGATTTTGAAAACGCTCATTAATACGATTTCGTTCTGCAAGAATACCTTCTCGATTATTAGGCTTTTTAACTTCAATAAACACTAACGGCATGCCATTAATCAGCAGGGTGATATCAGGACGAAACTCTTCATCACCATTTTCATAAGTGAGTTCAGTGACAACATGGAAGCTATTGTTATTAAAATTTTCGAAGTCAATTAATTTTACATTAGAACGATCAGTGAGTTTTTCGAAAAATGCACGTCCTAAATCTTCATTATCAAGCAGCAGGGTCACATCTTTAAGAAGACGCGCGATATCATCAGGATTTGTATTGGTGTTAATTCTTGCAATGGAAGTTTTAAAGATTTCCGGAAAAATGTTAGTTACTTTATCCCAGCTCTGTCCTTTTAGTGAAAGATAGCTGTAACCTAGCCTTGTTAAGTGAAGAATTGTAGGGATCTTTACTCGGGTATCTTCGGTAAATTTGCTGATATTTTTATTCATTATCATTGCCTTGATACCCTCTCCAAGAACTCGTTTAATCCGTAATCAAACAGTATGCAAAGCTTATCAAGCGCATTAACAGCAAATGTCTGAGACTTCGCTTCGTACATTAGCGTGGTAGTATTACAGCTAACATCTATCTTACGGATAACATCTAAAATACGCATTTTATGCTTACCCTTTAAACGGGCTAATTGGCAGCGGCTCATGGCGTTTTACCATATCATCAGTTTTATCGAAATATGTTACCTTTTTTCGTGATAGGAATCGAATAGTTAGCTTAATATGATATTTTCTCATATTAACTTAAATTTTTGTGTTGGCTATAAAGTAGATGTATAGTTGAGCAGCAAATTCTTTATTTAACTTTGTCGTCATCTAAACAACACATAATCAGCCATAACCTAAGTTAATCCATAGTTTTATGGTTTATCTTATAATCAACCATATCACCAGCTGTTCTTTAGTTTTCATTTTCAACCGATTAAGCCAATCATCTAACAGAAAGCTTAGCATCAAATTATACCAATATAGCCATATTTGTTTGGGAGATAACTCAGGGTTATTGAATTGATTAAATCGGCTAATCAGTTTGTTGATAAAGGCGTGTTGGCCAAGATGAATACACTCGCCAGGCAAGATTAATCGCTACATATTTAGTTTTCAATATTGCTCAAATAAAACTTAACTTAAAATCTATAGAGACGACAAAGCTTAGAAATAAACTGAAAAATCAACTACTGCTGGAGGATTATATTTACGTGCAAACCTAAAATTAAAACCTAACCCACTTACCTATACAACCTGATCAAAAAGAGATCAAATCATTAAGATTGATTGAGTAGTGCTATTTTTTAGTAATCAAAAAGCTAACTTTTATTTAATCATGCGAGATAAAAAATCAAGATATTAGAGCAGTTTTTTTGTATCAAATTATTTAGTACTGTTATTTAACCAATCAAATTGTTAGATAAGCAGTGTTATAGATATCGTAAAGATGAATATCCAGAAATTTCTTTTTGCCATGGTTATTATAAATATGATGTTATTAATAAATATTTATAAATTAAAATAAATAAATTATATTTAATTTGATTAGAGAAAATAAATAATAAATATAAGTTATAATAAAGATTGATTTTTAATCTTTATTATTTTTGTTTTTTGTGGTAACGAATTTAATAGGTAGGCTATTTTTTATAATATAAATAGAAAATTTAAATAGCCAAAAGCAATAATATGCATTTTAGCTATTAATTTATAAATAATTATATTAATTTTATTATGTTTTTATGCTCTACATATACTACAGTGTAAAAATATGAAAGCGATACAAGAGAACACTTTTAGATGATTATAAATAAGGCATATAGCTTGGTTTTTTATCCGTTAAATATTTTAATGATTTTCTTATCTCTTTTTGCATAGTTAAATCTATTTCATAACAGAGAGTATCCTCTGCTTTTTCCGAAGCGTTGGCAATAACTCTTCCTCTTGGGTCAATAATTCGACTACCACCGAATAGATTAATATCACCTTTATTTCCCCATCGATTGACTGCTACTAAATGCGTGGTATTTTCTAGTGCGCGACAAGGTGTGTTTATATACCAAATATCTTTATCTTGTTTTGACCAAGCTGATGGCATAAATAAAATATCTGCCTGTTTAGTTGCCAGAATTCTGGCAACTTCGGGAAATCCTGCATCGTAACAAATCATTATGCCAATACGACAGATACCAATATCAAAAACCGGCAAGCTATCACCGGGTGTAAACCATCGCTTTTCATTATCAAATAGATGCATTTTTCGATATACAGCTAACCAGTTTTCTCTATTGGGTATCCAAATACCGGCAGAATTATAAATTTTACCGGTTGTATCATCTCGCTCTATAAAACCGCAAATAATGACTAAATTAAGTTTGCTGGATAATTGGCTAAATAGCTTATCTGTCTGTTCATTTTCCGTTTCACTCAGTGAATAATATTGCTCACCGAGTAATGATGGTGAATATCCAGTAGTCGCTAATTCAGGAAAACAAATAATTTGCCCATCATTTTCCTTGGCTCGATAGCAATAATTTTCTAAACATTGTAAATTTTTTTCCTTGTCACCTAAAATTGCGTCCGTCTGAGCTATTGAAACCTTGATCATTTTTTATCTCTCTGGGTATTTTATTGAAAAATCGCTTTAAAATAGATAAGCAGAAATATATCACAGCAGAGATAAATATCGAATTAACTGATGGGATTCCCATAGTCATAGTCATTCCGGCAATAGAGCCTAAAGCCCAAGCGATGAGAGAGGTGTAATTTATCAATGGTGTCGCAGCATTATTTGGCAGCTTGCCTTCTTCACGCGTCGAATCAAGCAAATCTCTATTAGTACGCAGGATATAGTAGTCAGTGAGCATAATTCCCGCTATTGGTGGGAAAATAACGCCAGCTATTATTAAGAATTCAACAAAATTGTCTAAGATACCGATAACGGTAAAGAAAGTGCCTATACTGCCAGCGATTAGCGTTAATGTAACATAATTGATTTTTTTACCGGTTATAGATTCAATTACATTGCTCATGCTAAGAGAGACACAATAAAGATTAATATCATTTATTTTGATCACCGCTAGGATGGTACAAATTACGCCGATCCAGCCTGCATTTTGTATAAGGATATTAACCACATCATCGGTACCCATCGCTTTAGCGATCAAGATAGAGACGCCATTAACAATAAATTCACCAACAATAATGGAAATTGTTAACATCCAAAAAACATCTTTTGAAGTCTGACAATATCGGCTAATGTCAGGGGTTGTTAACATTGCCACAATACAGCCACCGGCGACCATGGTTGCCCCAGCGCTTAAGGTCATCGTGTCCTTCTCTGCTGGAATAATATTGATTAATGCTTGAATGTCCATTGCCGTTAATGTATTAAATGTTACCCAAATCATAACCGCAAAAAATAAAGGTACCGCTATTTTGGCGGTTAGGCTTAATCCTTTGAATCCAAAAGCAACTAATACGGTAATAAATAGGCCTGAAATGGTGGCACACCAACCGAAATCAAGCTTGCCATTTAATGCATATTCTAATGCTTTGGCACAAACGCCATTTTGTACACCGAACCAGCCGAGCGAACTTATTGCAATAGCAAATCCAATCATGGCAGAGCCTATTCGGCCAAAGCCACACCATCTTGACAACATACTGGTCGGTAATCCTTCCCGACATCCGATAAGTCCCAATCCTAGGCCTATAAACTCAAGAATTAAGCTACCCAGTAGCGTTGCTAACATTGCCTGCCAAAATGTCATTGCATGGCCTAATGTTGCACCCAGGATAAACTGCGAGAGTGAGGTATTGGCGCCGATACGAATTAAAACAACAGAAAATAAATCAGAGCGTGCTAAAGGTGGAATCCTTTCAAGTGAGTGTTCTTTGTCCATATCTATATTTCTCTATATTATTTAGTTAAATAAATAGCTGCGGGGTCTGAGGAATCGCATCGGTATTTTATTATGAATATTTTTATTAATACAATATTCTATAAGTTGTTCCCGAAAGCTAATCCCCAATTTTTGGTAGATAGATTGTAATTTGTTGTTAACGGTATGATAACTAACACAAAGTATTTTAGAAATTTCTTTTGGGTTAAATGAATGTGCGACAAGAAACATAACTTCAAATTCTTTTTTGGTAAATTTAGTTTCAATGTGACAATCTGTTGCTGTTGTATCATTAATTTTACCAAAATTTTTAAATATCCTAAAAGGGAGTAATTCCATTTTTCTTGAATGAAATATAACGCCAACACACTCTCCGTCAATAATAAACGGGAATTTTTCACAAACGTAAGGTTGTAATAACGAATCTTCGCCATAAGGATAAATATCAATCGAAACAATATTTCTTTTTTGTTTCAAGGTTTCAAAATCATGGGCTTGAAAATATTCTGAGAATTCAGAAATGGCATGGGGTATTTCGCTATCTGTTTTGCCGTATAAGTCAAAATTTGTCGGTAAGTTAAATAACCGATAGTTTTGTGGATTACTATAAAAATGAATAGATTGGTCGCCGTCAAAAACTTTTATTCCCCACGGATCACTATTGTTTTCAAACATAGCAATCAGCTGAGGTGATATTTTCACATCCATTATTTCCTCCCGCCGATAGGACTCAATAATACTCATGAATTACCTATAAATAATCTATTTATTCCTTGTAGGATAGCGTCTTAATATAAATAAATTCTGGACATAATGGAAATTTTTCTAATAAATTATTTGTTTGTTATTGCAGCAAATTGATATAACATTTTGTTTTTATTGATTTATTTTTTTAATAAAACAGTTAATCTAGCATTAGGCAGATTAATGAATTTATCTGAATAATCAAAATAATCCATTGCTTAAATTTCAGCCATATAAATACCTATCTAATAAGCAATATGAATAAAAAAATAATGCGATCGCCGATTAAAAAATAGCAATAAAAAGTCACTATCTATTACCTTTAGCAAGATCAGACGACTATAAAATTTAGTTTTTTATTATCTGCAATACCGATGGAAATAAAATATTAACTAAAATCTGATAAAAAATATTAACAAGCACTCATGATAAGTGAGCAGTGAATTAGTATTCTGCCCATGTCTGCTTAATAAAATAATGGCTAATTGCGTAAATAAGAAATAACGTTATTTGTGATATAGCGGGGGGGTATTTACATTTATTACATAAAACTGAATAAAAACTCCAGATAAAATAAATATGATGCAATTATTTTAGCGGTTGATACCAATAGGCAACAAAAAAATAGCTTAATGAAAAATAATTATATGGTAGCAAGGTAAACTGGGCTAGCGGTTGGTTTTTTCTAATTTTAAGTTAGGTTTGTTTCATGCCACAGTCAAATGTTAGGGGCGCATTGGAATATTGCTTGATTTTTTAATCTTAACATTTTAAGTCAGTCAGGATAAGGTTAGATAACTGACTTATTCAAAATAATCGGTATCTATTTTTGGTAATTTTATAATTCTGGAACTTACGCCAATTTCATTATCTATCATCAGATTTACTAAACGGTTACCATCAACAAGTACCATTCCTGCAACCGATTTTGCAAAGTTTACAGCGTGCGTCGTGAATGAGGATGTTGTAATAAATATGCCTCTTTTGGCTTTTTGCTCCGCTAGAGCACCATAGAAGGTTTGTAAATCAGGCCTACCAACAGTAGATTGCCAGCGTTTAGCTTGCACATAGATTTTTTCTAATCCAAGTTTATCTAATGAAATGATTCCATCAATGCCACCATCCCCGCTATTACCAACGCGCTGTAAATCCTCACGATTAGCGCCATAACCGAGTTGGTGGAGAATGTCGAGAACAATGATTTCAAAGCGGTTAGGAGAGACTTGTAGGAGGTTATTGAGTAGTTCTTCAGCAACAGCATGACGAATTTCTTGATAGGCATCATCAAGTCGATCATCAGGGCTGCTGGTTTCATAAGCAGTAATCTTTGTTGATGGAGGAATATTAGTATTTAGTGGCGTAATATCTGTATTGTTTTTAAGGGAAATATCGACGAAATCAAAAGTAATATGATCAATCAGTTTTTTATCTAAAGGAGAGGGGTGTTGCACAGCCCATTGAAAACCTTTGTCGGTTAAACACCATTTTCCGCGAGATAGACTTTGAGAAAGTCCGGCTCTTTTCAGACGATCGTGTGCCCATCCGGCTCGGTTTTTATAAATGAGTTGACCACTGGCGATAAATTTAGCACGTTGTTCATCGTTTAGCCCCAGAAAATCAGCAGCGTATTCGTGTACTTCTTTTGCCGGTAGCCCGTTTGGATACTTTTGTAGAACTCTCAATACCGGCTCAATGAATTTGTCATAAGTAGGTACTGACATAGGATCCTCTTAACTAACATGTCCAATAGAAATAGCTGATAATCGATAGTAAGTTGTCTAATTTTACTATTTGCCCACTAAAGTAAATTATGATTGGCGGTGGTTGCTTTCAATTACCAAATGAGCATTTCATGGCTAGCAAAGTCAGCTAAAGCATAGCTCTACTTTTTCATCTTATTTATAAGTCGCCGAGCACGTTATTTTACCCTGCTAAAGGTAAGCTAACCAGTAAAATAGATCAATTTCTCTCATCATATAGCCGTAAAAATAACCGTAATGGCTATTATTAATACGGCCAGCAAGGAAGGTATTTTTTGCCAAGAGGGGAATTAATCACAGCAGCATCCAAAAAACGGTGAGCCAAGCTCACCGTTTTACAATTATGCCAGCATAAAATCGCTTTCTTTGACAACGCCATAGATATCCAGCGCAAAATCGGGAGTGTCATCATTGTCAGCATTTAACTCCAGGTGACTTAAGTTAAATTCCTTATCATAAGTCAATTGCATTTCGCCGATTTTTTGCGGCAGGTGGTCGACCAAATGGGGGAGAATACGGTAATGGTCAGCATTAAGCAATATAATGCCAGACAGATCAATTTTATCAATGCCGGTTTCAAAATCCATGATTACATCTGGATTGCTAAAAGGCGAATCTTCGATGCTGGCAAAAACAAAGATATCTTTGTCGCTACTATTGCTAATTTTTGACGCTTTTTTGTCATTGTAATAATAGAAACTATTATTACCCCCACTATAATTATCAATAATCGGGTTAGCATTGTCTGGTTGCCAAAAGAATGTTGCTGGTTGTTTACAGTAACCATAGTTGTTGTTATTGCAATAACCTTGTTGATTAGGGTAGGCGGCATTATAAAACATATTGTTGCCGTAATATTGCCAAGGCGAGTTATAGCTATAAGTAAAGCCATTGAACATTGGTGCTGAATAATATGATGAAAGATAACCATTATTGTTGCACGATGGCTTTGTCCAAGGACAGTAAGAATTTCCGTTGTATTCTGCCCATGGTGAGGTTGTCCAGCAAGGATTGGTGACGTCATTATCATAAGAATCGTCTAGCGGCACTTGATCATCAATCGGATCGTCCACTTCGTTAGTTAGTGAGTCATCAGTTAGTGAGCCATCTGTTTTTTTGTTGGGCGCGATAGCATTACCATTGCCACCCCATAACATATCTCTGCCTTTGCCGCCATAGATGATATCGTCACCCTTACCCCCTTCAAGGATATTGTCAGCATCGTTGCCGACAATCACGTCATTACCCAAACCGCCTATCGCATTTTCAATCGTAGTGTGCTGCGCGATGGAAACATTGGCTTTTAAGCCACCAACATCGGAAAAAGAACCTTCATTTAAGTTAATGCGTTGATTTTGAGAATATTTGGAAAAATCTAGGGTGTCGTTACCGCCGCCATCCCAGACACAAAAAATCGCTTTCTGGTTTCTGTCGGTGAGGGTATAAAAATCTCTATCGGTGTTGGAGTTAAATCCGTAAACGTTATTGTCAGTTCGAGTGGTAGTATTGGCGCCATGAATTTTTTGGATGGCGGCAATATCATGCAGTAGTGGCGCAGCAGAGTAATGAAAGTGGTTGTCACCGCCGGTTTCAGCTTCCGACCAATAACTCATGACACTGAATTGACGTGAGTCTTCCTTATATTGAGCATTGTATTGATAACCGCCATTCATAGAATTATAGTCACCGGGATGGGGTAATCCTAATGCGTGTCCTACTTCATGAATATAAGTGCTACGGCCATACTCTCCTAGCGTGGGGTGTTTTAGGTTGGAAGTACTATTGCTGTTGCACCAGACGGTATTTTTGATATTGGTATCGAAACTATTAGTAGCCTAATTCCAATGGGAGGATGTGTTGATCTGGGTATGGGCTTGCTCAGACACGTAACCATCATAATAACCAAAGTCGATCATGGCCTTTTCCCTCGAATCGACTTTAACCAGTTTTATATTAGCCACATCTTCCCAGGCTTGTAAGGCAAGTTTGGCCTGTTTTTGCTGATATGGGGTTAGGCCTTTTGGGTTATAGACACCTTGATATGATCCTGGCGAATGTTTTTGCCAATTGGTAAAAGTGTAAGTAATCGTTAACGGTTCACTGTTTGTATGTTTTTTTGCCCATTCTTGATTATAAGCGTCTCTTGAGAGATGTTCTGCCGCTTTATCGATATCGTAAGATGGTTTGTTGTTGTAAATTAATTGAGCATTATTTTTTTGATAATTAAGTAAATTTTTAACGCTGTTCCACCCTTTATTTTTTCCATATAAGAAATTATCCATAATTCTAACTGTCTCCAATTTATAAATTAAAAACTATTAATTTTTGATTGCTCCCTTTCGTGCTTATGAGGTTTCTTATTTTATAATTATTGCTATTGATAAGCCGTAATCTGGAACCCTTTTGCTTTCTGTTTGTAGATTTGAATGGTTAAAAATTGTTATTAAAATGCGCTCTTAATAGCTTAAATACGGGCAACCTATTGGACGATTAAGCCACCGTTAGCGAATAAAAACTTATCATCAAATTGTTTCTATTTTTAGATTAAAATAATATCTTTTTTATCCTATTGATTAACAAAATAACCAAGCTGGTCAGACCTTATTTTATTTTATTAATCAATGGCTTATAACAATAATATACGCACATTTAGAGTGTGGTTATCGCTGCCAGGCTTGTGAAATGGTCAGTTTGAACAAAAATTGACACATAAAGTGACTGCAGATTTGATTTTAATATGGATAATAATCTGTAATATTGTTGCGATAACAAAGTCCTTCAGCCAGCGAGAAGATTTTTCCGAATCTGCCAGAAGATTCGGAAAAAAAATTAAATCGCTAAGCCACCATAGTAAAAAATGACCAATAGCAGGGTTAGGATCAGGGTGCTGGTATTGAGCCGATGCCATTCTTTGGCAAAAATACGGCCGATAACCAGCGTCATAAAGCCAAACATGAGCCCCGTTGCGATATTGCAAGTGAAAACAATAAAAACCGCGCATACTAAGCCAGACATGGTGTCAACAAAATCGTTGCCGTTGAGTTTTGACACATTCTGTAGCATCAGCAAGCCAATATACATTAGCGCTGGCGCGGTGGCGTAATGAGGAATTAACCGTGATAGCGGCGCTAAAAATATCATCAATAAAAAAAGCATACCAACCATCACGGCGGTTAAGCCGGTTTTGCCGCCAGCGGCTGTGCCTGTGGTTGATTCTAGATATACCGCAGCGGGGGATGTGCCCATTAAGCCAGCAAAAATCGCACTTAGCGAATCAACAGTAAATGCTTTTCCGCCATTGATAACTTTATCATCTTTATCCAGTAAGTTGGCTTGACTGGCTACTGCGCGTAGGGTGCCGGTCGCATCAAATATGGCGGTGATAATAAGTGCTAATGCATAGGGTAACATTTGCGGCTGTAAGGCAGCACCAATGTTCAGACTAAAAGTTAGTGATTGTCCACTATTATCTGTCAGTTTGGGTAGGGCAAATAAGCCTTGAAATTGGATGTTGGGATCAAATATCAGTCCGACAATAGAGATGCCAACAATTACCAATAAAATGCTGCCTGGTATGCGGTGTTTTTCTAGACCAAAAATAATAGCCAGGCCTACTAGTGACATAATGGCAGGGAATGAGGTAAAAGCGCCAAGGGCAACGGGTAATCCAGTTTGCGGATTTTTGCTAATTAATCCAACGCCATTAGCGGCAATAAGGAGAATAAACAGTCCGATGCCGATAGCGGTACCATGAGCAATCCCTTGCGGTAAATTGCGTAATATCCAGGTATGGATGCCGGCGATTGAGATAATGGCAAGAAAAACCCCCATGACGAAAACAATGCCAAGTACAATTGGAATACTAATTTGTTGTCCTAGTACCAGACTGAAAGCGGTAAACGCGCACATTGAAGTGGTGCAGCCTATCGCCATCGGTAAGTTTGCCCATAGCCCCATCCATAATGAACCAAGACCGGCAACTAAACAGACGACAGTGAAGGTGGTGTCAGGTGGAAAACCCGCCTGGCTCAACATGTTTGGAATAACAATTACCGAATAAACCATGGCTAGAAAAGTGGTGATGCCCGCTAAAATTTCCTGGCGAACATTGCTGTTACGTTCAGTAATTTTGAAAAATGTTGCCAGCGCTGTTGTCGTCTGTGTTTCGCTTGGTGCCTCTGGTAAATTGGTAGACATAGTGATGACCTCTTATAGTGATTAGCTGAAAGGCGATGAGTTTGCGAGTGAACAATTTAATGTGTCGTTTAGCCGCGTTAGGCAGTTTTTAGTCATCCCGTTGCGAGTTTGAGCAAATAGGCGCAGGATGGAGGTGTTATTAATCGGATCGCATGAGTGGTGAAGGCGTTTGAGTCATTTAGGTTATTTTTATCCATCGTAGCAGACCTATTTTTTATAGTGACAATCTGAGCTGATTTTGCTGCTGGCTGGTGAGCAAAAAATGACCATATTCGCTTGCTACGGTTATTTGTCAGCTAAGTGAAGCGGATTAAAATAGTTAATTGATTGTTGTAGGGTGAGTGAGAGGCTGTTTGAGCAGCCTCAATCAATTACAATTTTCCTAAGGCAGTTAATATTTTCTCTGGCGTAAATGGCCAATCCCGTAACCAAATATGACAGGCATCATGGATCGCAGTGGCGATAGCCGGTGCGGCGCCATTAACGCCAATTTCCGAGATAGATTTGGCACCAAACGGCCCAACCGGGTCGTCACTGGGAACCAGAAAAGCGCCAAAGTCCGCCGGAATATCACCGATTTTTGGTGCGCCGTAGCTGCGGAGATCACGCGTTAGAGGAATACCTTGGCTATCATATTGGATCTCTTCGGTTAGGCTGTGACCGATGGCGCGTAATGTTGCACCATAAATTTGACCAAGCGCTAAATCCGGGTTAATCGGGGTGCCACAATCGAGCAGGGCGTAGAATTTGTTAAGCCGAATTTGGCCAGTGCGTAGATTGACTGCGACTTCGGCAAAATTGGCACCAAATGGAAAGGCAAAATCATTGGTGACATAGCTAGCGGTTGCTACCAGTACACCAAATCCAGTGCCAGTTTCCGCTTGATGGGCGATTTGGCCATAACTGATTTGACCCTGTTTACCACGGATGATACCTGGATAAGTCAGAGAAACATCTTCTTTGGGTTCGTTGAGTAATTGAGCACCGTAAAAAAGTATTTTTTCGCGTAAATTTTCCGCCGCTTTTTTGGCCGCATTACCTGAGAAGCAGGTACCGGATGAGGCATAAGCGCCTTTATCAAACAGAGCGTGATCGGTATCGCCAGAGATGACATGGATTTCGTTCAGCGGGCAGCATAATACTTCGGCACACAGTTTTGCCAGCACGGTATCTAAACCGGTACCAATATCGGCACCGCCAGAATGGACAATAAAAGTGCCGTCAGATTCTAGCTTGATCATGCAATTTGCCTGATCAATTTCCGGAATACCTGATTTTTGCATAATAATGGCCACACCTTTACCGATCCGCCAATCGTCGGCAACGGGTTTCGGCCCATGCCAGTCAATTAATTGGCGTCCTTTAGCCAGGATCGGTGCTAAGGCACAACTGGCGGCAGTTGGGGCGTTGGTGGGTGTTTTTCCTTCGCCGATGGCACCGAGGATCTTCAACTCTTGACCTTCTTGTACCCGATTAAGTTCAATCATATCCAGTTGATCAATACCTAATTTTTCCGCCAATTCAGCCATCGCCATTGTGAGCGCATAATTACCTTTTGGCGCACCATAGCCTTGATAAGCACCGGCCGGGCAGATATTACTGTAGTAAGTGGTGACTTGAAAATTAACATTGTCGCAGGGGTAGAGAGGCAGTGATAGCGCCGGGCCATTACTGGGTACGGTTAGCGCATGATTGCCATAGGGGCCCGTATTAGCGCGGAAATTCATGTCAATCGCGGTAAGTTTTCCCTCTTTGGTGGCACCCAGTTTAACGGTTACCTTCGCCACGTGGCGTGAGGTATTGGCAATAAACTCTTCTTCACGGCTATAACGGAAGTAGACTGGTCTGCCCGTTACGCAGGTCGCCCAAGCACAAACTTCTTCTAACAATATATCTTGTTTGGAACCAAAGCCGCCCCCGACGCGTTCTTTAATGACATGGACTTTATGCTGTTTTAGCCCGACGATACGTGCAACTTGGCGGCGTAGGTGCCAGGGGACTTGGGTTGAGGCATGGATCACTAAGCGATCACCGTCCATATAGCTATAGCAAATGTGTGGCTCGGCAGGGCATTGCTGTACCTGTTTAGATTGATAGGTACGTTCGATAATCATATCGGCTTTAGCAAAACCATCAGCAATATCACCGATGCTACCATGAATACTGGCCGCAATATTGTTGACCGGGCGGGCACCGATCGGGAAGTTGATAAACATCTGCTCGCCACGTTTTATGGCGTGTTGATTTTGTTGTGCCAGATCAGCGGGAGCGCCGTTGATATAGACAACCGGTTCATCGTGGACAATTGGGGCATCTTCTGCCATCGCTTCGTCAATCGACATGACCGGTTTTAATACGTCATATTCCACGTCGATAAGTTTTAACGCCGCTAAGGCAATCTCCTCATTTTCTGCCACGACGGCAGCTACCCGATCGCCAACATGGCGTAGTTTTTTGCCAAACATGCGGCGATCAAGGGGAGAGGGTTCCGGCGCACTTTGTCCGCCAGGAGTGTAGTAGATATCTGGACAGTTAAGGTAGGTAATGACATGGATTACGCCAGGTAAGACTTCGGCTTTGCTGACATTAAGTTGACTGATGACAGCATGGGCATGCGGGCTGCGTAGCATTTTTATTACACAGGCGTTGTGGGCAATGCGATCTTCGACGTAGCAGGGTTTAGCTTGCACCATTTTGGCCGCGTCTGTTTTAGGATGGATTTTGCCGATTAGGGCCAAATCGTCGCGGAAAATAGGGGCAACGGTTATCTGGTGAGCAGGATCGAGCAGCCGGTTTTTGGCTAAATCGACGACCGTATAAAACTGTTGGTAACCGGCATCGCGACTGAATAAACCAGGTAGTGCGTCATCGATCTGTTCACGATCAGGATCAGCGATGCGATTTAGCAAATCAGTGATAATCAAGGCCGCAGCGGGATCATTGTAGCCAGATTGCACAATGCCGACATCGATCATGGCTTGCTGCACAATACTCAATTGATCCCAACTAGCCAGTGATTCCGCAGTCATAATGGTGGCGTTATCCAGTTGAGCAGCGATCAGTAGGGAAGCATTATGAATGGTATGATTAAACAAGATAGCATCAGAGCCAGCAAAGCCAAATCCATCATCACTATTACGGACTGAATGCATGCCAAGATTGAAAAGTAGTTGCTGAACATTGTCACCTGCTCTGCATTCCAATTCTTTGGGGCAGCCATTTAGCGTGAAACGAACCCTCATTTGCTTCTCTCCTCTTTTTGCCGGCAATCGGTCAACAGATCAGCTATTAAAATACCAGCAATGTAACGTTGGTATGCTGCACTTCCTAACAAGTTATCGACTGGCCGTATGGCATTACTGACCGCTTTCTCCAGCTCTTCTCCTTGCAATGCTAATGATTCGATAGCAGGCAACCGGCGCGCTTTTTCACCGACACCATCTAGGGCAATGCGGTATTGTTGCTTATCAGTGATAGCCACTGCTGCCGTAATCACTGACCAGCCGGCGGCTGAGTGACTGATTTTGCGGGTGGCGCAATGGCGAAAAGGTTTTTTGATAATAATTTCACTTAACAGTCGATCATCGGGGGTGGCCAAATAATCTTCCAGACTTAAAATTTGCCCATCGGCACAGACTACTTCTGTATCTAACACCAGTAAAACCGGAAGTAGTAACGACTCTGTTTGTTGAGCGGCGATCTCGCCGCCCATCGTAGATTGGTTGCGTAGATGGCGAGAGTAGATAAACCCTAACGCATTATACAGTGCTTGAGGAATAGAGGGCATATCGCGTAATTGCTGTAGCTTCGTTAATACGCCAATACGTAATGTGCCGTTATCCCAATCAACATTATTCATCGGCAAATTTTGTAGCGAAATGGCTATTTTGCGTTCAGTTTTAGTCGGGGTGGCATTTAATTTGCTGCCACCCGCAAACCAGACCGCCTGATGTTGAAAACGGCGTTTAAGATCCATTGCCTGTTCAATGGTGGTTGGTCGGAAAAATTGCTCAATCATAATCCACCTGTTAATCGCTATTTTTTGTTGTGTTAGGTTTTTATTGCAGTGTGTCCATGCGCTGCCACAATTTAGCGGCAACTTTTCTGGCTTCAGCGTAAATAGGTTGATGGTCGAAAGTAAATTGTCGATTTTCATACACCATAACCCCGTCAATCATTACACTATCAACACTGGCTGAACTTAAGCCAAAGGCCAGATGTCCTGGGATATTTTCTGCTTGCAGTGGTGTTGGTGCTGCATAATCGCAAATTGTTAAGTCAGCTTTATAACCACTTTCTAGCCGGCCAAATTGGGCATTAAAGTTGCGTGCCAGTAAGGTATTGCCACTCCATAGATAGCGAGTAAAACTATCTGGCCATAGTTTTCCGCCGGCATCGCGATGTTTAAAAAAGGCAAATTTCAACTCTTCAAACATATCTGAACCGATGCCATCTGTGCCTAAAGCGACATTATGATAATTAGCTAATTGCGCGTTATAGCCGACATGATTATTCATATTAGAGCGGGCGTTATGCACCAGAAAAGCATCGTTTTGGTTGAGGATCTGAATATCGTTGGGCGACAAATAGAGCCCGTGAGCAATTAAGGTTTTGTGATCGATAAGATCGTATTCAGCTAAACGGAGTAAGGGATCTTTACCGTACTTATCATGGCTATGGGAGACATCATAGTGATCTTCTGCCACATGAATGTGCAAACCGCGTTGGGTTTCTTTGATGGCGCTTTGTAATAGACCCAGTCCGTCATTGGATACGGTAAAAGGAGCATGAGCACCAATGTGGGCTTCTACCAGATAAGGCTCTTTGCCTTTCGTGCTATCAATATATTTGGCAAAGTTAATATTTTCTTCAATGCCAGCCTCAAGTTCAGCTAGGCCACCATTGCGATCAGTGGTTTCAAAGCAGGTCATGCCGCGTAATCCGGCTTTTAAAAAAGCGTTACGTAAAGTGTGTAGCGAGCCATGAATAAAATTGGGTGAGGCGTGATGATCGATAACGGCAGTACAGCCACTTTTAATTGCTTCCAGTGCGGAAATCAAGCCACTATAGTAAAGTGCTTCTTCATCCAGCGCTCTGTCCAGTCGCCACCATAGATTTTTTAAAGTAGAAATAAAATCTGGGCAAGAAGGGATTTGCGCTAGAGTGCCACGGGATAAGCCAGAATAGAAATGATTATGAGCGCAGACAATACCAGGCATAACAATGCGGCCATGCATCGATTTAATTTTTGCTGCGGGAAAACGGGCAGTCAAATTGGAGCCGATAGCCAGAATTTCGCTATCCTTAATGGCAATATCAATATTTTCTCTTATTCGGGCAGGCTCAAATTCTATCGCGGTGGCATTTTTTAAAATTAACATGATCAGGCCTCCACATCAGTTAATAGATATTGATGATGTTTGTGTACATGGCTAATGATTTGACACATGTTGTGCAGTTCAGGCGGTATTTTCTGAAATTGGCTGTCGTTATTGATGCGTAATAGCCAGGTTTGGCTATTGAGTCGGACAGAAATCCGATCGCCTTCGGCCCAGAAACCAGGATTTGTACTGTTGATGAAGTCCTCTTCCAGGCTAAAGATAGTCACCTTGTCTCGGTATGGTTTGCCTTGCCAGGGACAGAATTGCGCACAATTACCACACTCATTGCACATGGCATCTAAATGCAGCGTTTGGTAGCGATTTTGAAAGCCAGGTATAGCAATCGAAACATTGGCGCGATTTGGGCAGACATCAACACATTTACTGCAAATATAATTACATTCCAGACAGCGATTGGCTTCCTGTTCAACGAAAGTTTCACTATCTTGTTGGTCAACCAGGGTGACGGCAATTTGACCTTTACGCTGATAAAGATGTTGCGGATCAACGTTACTCCAGTATTTATTACCATGATGGCTATAAATATTTTCCCGTCGCAAAATGGTATTGTAGTGGTCTAATAAAACTGTAGAGATTTATAGCTTATAATTAAGCAAAATCTTATAGGTATAAATATGACCCGAAAAGTAAAAGTAACCTTTAGCGGAAAGCAAAAACTGGAATATGCAAAACTCATGGTTGAAGGTGGATATAGCAATATCCAAGTTGAAAAAATATCCGGTGCGGGTAAATCTGCCGTATCACGATGGAAGCAACAATATCTTGCCGAGTTAAATGGGAATACGCCTGTAAAATCAAAAGCGTTAACACCCGAGCAACAGCGCATACAAGAATTAGAAGTTCAACTTAAGCGTGCTCAGAGGGATAATGACATATTAAAAAAAGCCGCGGCTTACTTCATCCTCGACAATCAAAACTCAAAATCGTGAAGCAACTGAAAATCATGTACCCCAATTTTACGGTCACTGAGTTATGCCATCTTTTTGAAGTAAGCAGCAGTAGTTTTTATTATGAAACGAAAATACCGACAGTTGAAAATGAAAGACTGTGTGGCGAAATCAAACGTATTTTTTATACATCGGGTCAAATTTATGGCAAAAGACGTATTCAAGCCGAGTTAAAGGGTTTAGGGCACCAAATTGGCACTTATAAAATATCGAACATCATGAAATTAAATCAATTAGTTGCAATTAGACCAACGAAAAAGCACTACTATCACTCATCGGGTAACGAACATCGATATGCCCCTAATTTGCTTAAACGACAATTTTCCCCTGAACAGCATAATCACTATTATGTCGGGGATATCACGTATATTAGACATCACTATGGGTGGAGCTATTTAGCCTGTGTGTTGGATTTAGCCACCAAAGAAATTATTGGTTATGCCTTATCAACAAAACCGGATTCGAAATTAGTGAAAGAAGCCTTAGATAACGCAATTGAACGGCAATTACCGGATACGACAAGTTTGATGTTCCATTCAGATCAAGGTTGCCAATATTCATCGGAGGAGTTTAGGGCGCACCTCTTTGAACGGAAAATAACTCAAAGCATGAGTCGGCGAGGTAATTGCCTCGATAATGCCGTGATGGAAAGATTTTTTAGGAGTTTAAAGACAGAAAGACTTAACCGTTTATCGTTTATGAATCATCAATCTGTTGTCTGTGAAGTTGAAAATTATATTCAGTTTTACAATTATTATCGACGCCATTCAACGATTGGTTATTTAACGCCACATCAAAAATATCATGAACTAAAAAATGCCGCTTAGATCTTCTACAGAATTTGTTGACCATTACACCCAGATAGATCCAGTTTGTCCCAGGTAGATCCACATTTATCGCACGTTTCCCTTTTAAATATCTCACGTCCTATCATACGTCATCGAAAAATTGTAGTGGTACGTGGTCACATATTATTGACAGAATTTGACCACGAACCTGATATTGAGTTGATTGAAGTTGAAAATATGGATAAGGCCATTGAAATGGTATTAGCGGGCGCGGCAGATGCGGCGTTAGATAATTTTGTGAGTGCAAACTATCTTCAGTCAAGTCGTTATGGTGATTCTATTTTAATCAACTCCCTCAATAGAGATTTATTACATGCCCGCTATGCAGTAGTTGCTGATTATGCACCCTTAGTTAATATTTTGAATAAAGCGATTGATGCGTTATCGCCAAAAGATCTGCGTTATTTACATCAGAAATGGTTATCACCGGTCACTTTTTTCACCTCTTATAGTGTATTACGTCTCTCTTCTTGGATAATTCTTTGGGGTAGTTTGTTATCCATGATCTCAATTACTTCAATATTTTGGGGTAGTTGGTTAACACGTCAGATCAGAAAGCGTAAAGCGGCAAAAAACGCGTTACAGAACTCATTAGCTTATTGGGAAACGTTGTTCAATACGATCCCTGCTCCAATGTTTGTCTGTGATCCTATCATGAATATTACGGCTGCCAATCCATGGTTTTTACATGAGATGGGGGATTTGCCACGTCAAAGGATCATTGGTCATTCGCTATTTTCACAAGGTTTTTTTCGACCCGATGACGAAGTAGAAATATTTACTCAATTTCTTAGTTGCTTATCCGGTGCGCCCGCCTATTTTTCTGATTGTTCAATTTCTATTCAAGGGCAAATGCGAGAAGTCTATTTATGGTTAGAGCATTACCGTGATGCAGAAGGCATTGTGCAGGGTATAATTGGTGGTTGGTTTGATATTACTGAGCGAAAATTATTGGCGCGAGAATTACGAACAGAACGTGATAAGGCGAAACGAGCGAGTAATGAAAAATCAGCTTTTTTAGCGCATATTAGCCATGAGATCCGCACGGCATTATATGTCATTATTGGTATATTGGAATTAGAGGTCAGACAATTACCGGAAAATGTACCTTTACATACCGCCAGTCGAGCTGCAAACTCTTTACTGGGTGTGATCGGTGATGTTTTGGATTTCACGCGTATTGAATCTGGCACGGTGACATTGAATTTACAGCCGGTTGCATTGTATGCCTTGTTGGAACAGTGTGCCGAACCTTTTTGTGCCATTGCTCAGGATAAAGGATTAGGTTTCACGCTTGAATTAACGATTCCCAAGCAAAATTATTATCTACTTGATGCCACCCGTATTACTCAAGTGATCAATAATTTGCTCAGTAATGCAGTTAAATTCACTGATGAAGGTTTCATTGCGTTAAGGGCAGGGCTACAACGCGTAGCGAACAGTGAAACCGAAATGCTCTCCTTATATGTGCAAGATACCGGTTGTGGTATCCCAGAACATATGTATAGTGAAATTTTACAGCCTTATGTCCAAGTGGAAGCGGATTCAAGGGGAACAGGTTTAGGATTACCAATATCAATCCAATTAATGGCGCTGATGGATGGAACGCTTACGTTACAAGCGGCTCCGGGTGGTGGCACGTTGGCACATATGGATTTACCGTTAAAACAGAGTGAGCTACAAGAAGAAGAAGCTTCTCCTACCCGAATTATCCAACCAGAATCACTCAATATCTTATTAGTTGATGATCTACCAGCCAATCTGCAAGTGCTATCTCTACAATTGGCTGCTTCTAAACACTGGGTAACCCTTGCTGAAGGTGCAGAGCAAGCATTAACGCTGATGGAAGAAAATTATTTTGATATGGTATTAACGGATTGTCAGATGCCAGGGATGAATGGTTATGAATTAACAAGGGTATTAAGAACATCATCAGCGCAACGTAATTTGCCGCCCCAAGTTATTTTGGGGTGTACCGCTAATGCATTTAGTTCAGAATTATCACTGTGCCTGGCTGCTGGTATGGATGGTGTACTGGTTAAACCATTAACACAAGATCACTTATTATCGGAAATTGCTCGATATTATCAGCTAGTTAATTCACAAAATGAACTCAGTTTTGATGGTATTAGTGCCTTAGCTAGTGGTGATAAACAGAAAGAATATCAATTATTACAAGCAATTTTGGAAGGAATAGAACAGGATCTGGCGACACTGCATAATTTAAGATCGACGGCGATAGATGAGGAAGCACTTTCACTACATGTGCATCGGATGAAAGGCGTATTTGCTTTATTATGCTATCAGCCTGCTTTACGCGTTTGCTGGCGGATTGAAAAAGGAGGATTTTGTGCTGATAGCCAAACCTTAGAAACGCTATTTTACTATACTGACACTTTTCGGGTGGCGGTTAATGGGCGTTTAAATGAGCATAATGATCTAGCCAAAACCAATACAATAGCATTATCAGAAAATAGTATGATATAGCGGAATAATAGCAGGAATTTGTTGATCACAGAGGGTGTATTAATCTATTTCATAATATTATAGTGTATATAACGATTAAATTGATAAGAAAGGGGGAATATTAACTTTCCCCCTGGCTATTATGTCTGTTAATCTCAATTAATTCGCATTTTTGTCTAGGCTGTAGCATAGAGACTGGCGAGTTATTTAATCTGCTACAGGGTTTCCTTTGCATGGCTTATTATTTTCGATGTGATATTTCATCTAGCATCGAGTTGGAATATAAACCAATTTAAAAATCGCCAATAAGTTTTTGGATTAACCTACCAGGTTTATATCCTTACTTATTTAGACGTTCACTAGCAATAGCGATAATTAAGAGATAATTCCCCATATTTTCAATTTTTGGCACCATAATCGATGTTCAGG
Source organism: Arsenophonus nasoniae (assembly GCF_004768525.1). Lineage (NCBI taxonomy): Bacteria > Pseudomonadati > Pseudomonadota > Gammaproteobacteria > Enterobacterales > Morganellaceae > Arsenophonus > Arsenophonus nasoniae. The sequence goes on along the minus strand of NZ_CP038613.1, from coordinate 291,798 downwards.
TGAAAGCAATTTTAAAGGATCAAATGGATAAGGCTTTGGTGTTGCTTGCAGAAATAATTGTCGCACCATTGCGTGTAACCAAGCGGCCGCCGCAACATCTTCGAAGCCTTTTATTTTTTGCAAACGTAAAACTAAATTATGCAATTTTCCAAGTTTTACTTCATAACTCAATATCTCTTTTTGTTGCTGCTCATACCACTCAGGAAAAATGAATTTAGTTAATCGAGTAAATATATTTTTAGGTGGACGGCTTGCTTCTATAAGAGCATCTTTAATAATGGCAGTTGCATTTTTATTAGTTAATAATGGTAATGTTCTCTCTAATGGTGTCGGTAATAGTTCCAGATTATGAATAATTATTCCTTGTAATTTTCTATTATAGCTATGTAATTTTTTTAAATAGCTTTTTAGTTCATTAATATTTTGCTTTTCTATTATCGCTTCTAATTTAATATTTTCTACTTTTTTTATCTCTACTACCTTTTGTAAATGTATTTGATGATACATATTAGCCAGCTCTTCTGATAATGCAGCTAAGTTGGTCAAGTGTTGAAAATTTGCATACTGTAGCGTGATTTCAGCTTTCAGTTTTGCTGTTTCTGCGACTGGGTTATTATTTGAAACGTTTATTTGACTAGTTAATGTGTCATTGATAATAAATGTTTCAGTTTGTTCAGATAATTTTAATTTATTTTTCTTAAAAACAGATTGTTCTAATTGTGAAAATCCCTTAAATGCATTATTTGTATCAATCGTGATTACGTTAATGTTATGAATATATTTATTACATTTTTTATAAACATTAATTTTCCCTTTGTATTTTAATGACTTTTCTTTAGTTGCTTTAACTGCATTAAGCCTGGAGTCATTGATTGATAAGGGATTATTTGGTGTTGAAAGAATAAATGACATTATAATTTCCCTAGGTATAATTTATTTTTCTTAATAAACAACTTTGCTCCATGATATAGCAAAGTGAAGTTAGCAGTTGAATTTATACAGTTATATCCAGTAAACTACTGAGATTTTATAAAATTTTATTTCAAAGATAAAACAGAGAAATAGAGAAAAATTTTGTCGAAAGAGGTTAATTAATTGTTTGCATTAAATATTGATATTCTTTACTTCATTTTTATAATGATAAAGCCGTTTTAGGAAAATAACCCTATTTTTATATAACTAGTCTACGTTATAGAATAGTGCTTTGCTCAAGAAAACTAAATGCTTGTTTTTAAAGAATAGCAAAGCAATAAAAATTGACTACAAGCTTATAAAAAATTATTTTAAAATAAGTTGCAAATTATTTTTTATGGAAAATGAATTTTATATTTATGTTAAAAATATATTTAAAATATGTTTTTTATTATTTTATAAAATATATTTGGACTTTGTTGGTGATAACCAGTATGTTGTTTAACAAATTTATGAAAAATATATATCATTTTAAATAAATTACAGTAAATAATTATCATTTATTGAGACAAAGAGTTTTCAAAATTTTTATAAAACAGTTATTTTTTCTTTAACTGTTCTCAGGTATTTACCGGATATTTTCGCTTCATCGTACCATGGATACTCTATTTCTATAGAGTCAGTGGAGGTATTATGTCGTTATTTAATAATCCGATGCAATTAATTGTAGTGCTTTTTTGTTTATCCATAATGCCTTTGTTTGCAGTAATGGGAACTTCGTTTTTAAAAATTTCGATTGTTTTATCAATGTTACGCAATGCGTTAGGCATACAGCAAATTCCGCCTAATATGGCTATTTATGGTTTGGCATTAATATTAACTTTATTTACTATGGCACCCGTTGGTTTTGCAATTCGTGATAATATTAAAGCCCAGCCGATTGATTGGAATTCGGTTAATTCAATGGAACAAATTGATTCCTCCGTTATTACGCCATATAGAGATTTTTTGAAAAAAAATACCAGCGAAGAACAAATTAAATTTTTTACCCAAATAGGCTATAAAATTTGGCCTAAACAATATCAAACTTCATTATCTCCTAACTCTTTATTAGTCATGGTTCCTGCATTTACCATGAGTCAACTCATAGCCGCATTTAAAATTGGTTTTTTAATTTATCTCCCGTTTGTTGCGATCGATCTTATCGTTTCTAATGTTTTATTAGCAATGGGGATGATGATGGTCTCCCCAATGACAATCGCGCTTCCCTTTAAATTATTAATTTTTATTTTAATGGGTGGCTGGGACAAACTTATCGGTCAATTGATGGTGTCTTTTTCATGAATGAGTCCACCATAATTCATTTTACTTCGGAGTTGTTATGGATTGTGCTGCTGCTTTCATTACCAATTGTCATAGTAGCATCCATCACTGGGTTATTGGTGAGTATATTGCAAGCCCTCACACAAATCCAAGACCAGACATTGCAGTTTCTAATTAAATTAGTCGCTGTATGTATTACCTTGGCGGTAAGTTATCACTGGATGGGAAGTGCACTACTTAACTACGCTATTTTATCTTTTGATCAAATAGGTAAATAAGAGGATTAGATGAATAGCCTAATGCAAATGGTGCCTTGGTTGGCATTAAGCATGATGCGGCCCCTTGGAATGTTACTATTATTGCCGCTGTTTAAAGGGGGAGCAATGGGAAGTAGTTTGATTCGTAACAGCTTGGTATTAGTGTTTGCTTTGCCCATTGCGCCGATAATTAAAACCATGCCAATCGATTTCACTCATCAAACTGTAATAGAGTTAGTGTTTCTATACAGTGAAGAGTTACTTATTGGATTAGTGCTTGGTTTTTGCGCCGCCATTCCCTTTTGGGCTATTGATATGGCGGGATTTATTATCGATACCTTGCGCGGTGCCTCGATGTCAACCATCTTAAATCCTTTAATGGGATTACAATCTTCAATTTTTGGCATGTTATTTACCCAAATATTGAGTGTTCTATTTTTAGTTTCTGGTGGTTTCAATGCGTTACTTACTGCGCTTTATCATTCCTACAATGTGTTACCGCCAAATGCACCATTATCATTTAATGCTTCACTGTTGCTATTCATACAGCAACAGTGGCATATGATGTTAGAACTCTGTATGAGTTTTGCTATGCCTGCCATGGTGGTGATGATTTTAGTTGATGTTGCATTAGGATTGATTAATCGTTCGGTAGAGCAGCTTAATGTGTTTTTCCTCTCTATGCCAATTAAAAGCGTATTAGTTGTGTTTCTTCTTCTGGTTAGTATGTATTTTGCATTTAATCACTATTTTATAAAAATCCAACTATTTGAAAAACACGTTTCAACTTTATTCCAACTTTGGCGGGGATGATATTAATGGCTGAAAAAACGGAAAAGCCTACACAAAAGCGGATGAATGAGGCGCGTAAAAAAGGACAAGTCATTAAAAGTAATGAGATAGTGACAGTATTAAAAATGGCTGTCATTCTCGGTTATTTAATTGTTGAAGGGCATGCTTTATTTAATGCAATAGGTGAATTAATTATTTTAACTGTACGCTCACTCTCTTTACCGATCGATGTCGCGGCTAAAACAATTATTGGTTCCTTTATAATGTTGTTGTTACGTTTTATGGTTGGCTTGGTGGTGGTATTAATTGTCACAATCTGCTTAAGTTGTATTGTTCAAACTGGGCCAATTTGGGCGCATAAAAGTTTGGCATTTAGTTTTAATAAAATGAATATTATCAAAAATGCTAAACAAATTTTTTCAATGAAAAATCTATTTGAGTTTGGAAAAAATATTTTAAAGGTTATTGTACTCACTTTGGTTTTTTATTATTTATTAGATTATTATGTTAACCTATTTCAATATTTGCCAACTTGTGGTATTGACTGTGGTGTAATGGTAACTTTTACACTAATTCAATGGTTATGGGGAGGATTCTTAGTTTGTTATATTGTGTTTGCCATAGCAGATTACGGTTTTCAATATTATCATGTAATGAAAGAGTTAAAAATGTCGAAGGAGGATACAAAACGAGAGTTTAAAGATACAGAAGGTAATCCTCAAATTAAGCAAAAGCGTCGTGAAATACAACGAGAGATAACGAGTAATTCAGTGGTTGCCAATGTAAGAAAATCAACAGTGATTATTCGTAATCCAACCCATATTGTTGTTTGTCTTTACTACCAACCTGGCATTACTCCATTACCTCAAGTTGTTGAAAAATTTCAAGATAATATGGCTTTGCATATTGTGAAACTTGCTGAAAAAGCAGGTATCCCAATGGTTGAGAATATCCTACTAGCGCGTGCGCTGTTTCAACAAGTCGAGACGGGACAAATGATCCCAGAAAGCTTGTTTGAACCGGTTGCTGAGTTATTGCGCTTAGTAATGGATCTTCGTTACGATAGTGATGATTGATTAATTATTTATAAAAATTTGAAACTTATCACTCTTTTAGTTGTAGGAATGATAAGCATTATAATGAATAATAAGTTGCATTGTTTTTACTTATTAAAGTAGTTTCCTCCATCGCTTGAGGTTATGAATTTAGAGTATCAAGTGTGACAGAAACCAAGATGGGGAAGTTAAATGATTACTGGGGATTTGAAACGAATCAAGATCGTTGTGGTGGATGATCATGACTTGATCTTTGATGGCTTAAAAAGCTGTCTTGCCCCCTACTCCGATCTGGAATTAGTTGGATTTGTTACTGATGGTCTTGGTGTGTATGATGCCTGTCTAAAATTACAGCCAGACTTAGTGATAATGGATCTTAGCTTACCTGGCATGAGTGGTGTTGAAGCTATTCGTCAATTAAGAAAACGTTGGCCAAAATTGATGGTAATTGTATTGACAGCTTCAGAAGAAGAGCGAAAAGCTCGCGATGCCCTTGATGCAGGCGCTAATGGTTATGTATTAAAACATGGCTCTAAAAGTACACTGATAGCGGCAATTAAAAGTGTCGGTAGAGGTAAGTTTTTCATCGATCCTAATTTGGATGCAGCAAAAATTGTTGCCTTAAAAGGGGTTGAGAATGGGGATATTCCGGTATTAACCCATCGAGAAAAACAGGTACTTAAACTTATTTTCGAGGGCAAGCGTAATCGTGATATTGCTGAAGCATTAGTGATCGGCTTGAAAACAGTCGAAACTCATCGAATGAATATTATGAGGAAACTCGATGCGCATAATGTAGCAGATTTGATGAAATGGGCGCACAGAATGGGATTCTAACAGCTTGGCCCTATTACGGGCCATGATGGATCAGAGATTGATTGTATTCTGGTGCGATTAATAACACCTCAAGTTCATCATTAGAAAACTGGCCTTGTGATTCGAGACGTTTTTCTAATTCTGCTGCGATTTTTGCTATGTTGTCAAAACCGGTAAGGGCTGCGCTCCCTTTTATGTTATGTAAAATGTTTCGTAGATCTTCCCAATTACAGGTTTGTAAGCAATCTTGAGTACGTTTAATCATATCAGAAAAGTGCTGAGCTAGCCGATGGTTAAACTCGTCTTCAGAAAATTTCATAATAGGCTCTGCATTATCGCAGTTAACCTCAGGTTGCATATCGCGATCGATCTGAATTTCGGCTGCCATCTCAATGCATTGGGCTAATTGCTCGAGTGACACAGGTTTAGTCAAATAGCCGTTCATTAATGATATTGTTTTTTCATGCTCACTTGGATTAGCGTTTGCGGTCAGTGCGACGATTGGGCATTCAGTATCTAGAATGACATTACTTTTACGCCATAATCGAGTTGTTTGATAACCATCAATGTCAGGTATTCGTATATCCATTAATACTAAATCGAAAATATGCTTTTTACCCAGTTTAAGCGCCGCTCTACCACTGTCGGCAGTATAAACCATTTGACCAAGTTCAATTAGCATTTGGCTAATAATGTCGCGGTTAGTTGCAACATCATCGACTAATAGTATTTTCAGTTTCCAAGGTATAATCGTTTTGAATAACATTGATGAAGAGGGCAGTGAAATACCGTGTTGGATCTCATACAACTGCTTCCATAATCGCCATGGCAAGTAGGTTAGCTCTTCATTTTCCAGTAATGGATTTTTTCCTTCCTTAGCTTGGCCACCCCACAAAGCAATTTGTGCATGTAGTTTATGCGGCGCAACGATAGGTTCTGGCTGTAAACTCATCGGTGAACTTGGTTCGAGTAAAGGCATACGAAATATGAACGTACAACCATAGCCATAATTACTCTTTAGGGTAATATTTCCACCCATTATAATGGCAATTTTCTCAGAAATAGAAAGACCTAGCCCCGTTCCCACTTTATAGTGTGATGATTGGACAAAAGGTTGGAATATACATACCTGATCCTCTTCTTTTATCCCCGGGCCAGTATCTTTTATATAAAAACAGAGCTGATTTTTTTCTACTTTAATCGTGAGTATGATATGCCCTTGTTCAGTAAATTTTGCTGCATTACCCAAAAGATTGACCAAAATCTGTTGCACTCTTAGTGAATCTAAATTTGAAGATTCTGGTACGTCATTATTGACTATGCAGTGTAATTTAACCGGTTTATCTATTAAATGGGGCTGAATGGTCACCATGGCATCATCAACGATTTTTAGGATCGGGTAACGACGAAGATTTAATTCCACTTGATCGGCTTCAATACGAGAAAAATCTAAGATATTGTTAATAATACTGAGCAACGATTTAGCACAGGTATAGGCGGTATTACGTAAATTAGCTTGTTTTTCGGAAAGCGGCGTAGTTTGCAATAATTCTAACGATCCGGTGATGCCGTTAAGTGGTGTACGTAGTTCATGGCTGATAGTGGTAAGGTGTTCACTTTTACGTGCTGTAGCCCGCTCGGCCAATTGTTTAGCTTCAGTTAGTTCAATGGTACGCATTGCCACTTTGTTTTCTAATTCATCATAACTATGTTTGATAGTATCAAGTAACGCGTTATAAGCGCGGGCAATATCACCAAGTTCATCTTTACGTGATTCAGGTAAACGGCGACTAAAGGTCGGTTGCACATCTTGTTTAATAATATTAACAAAGTGACGAATCGGCTTTGCCAGGTATTGCCATAAAATCCACAACATCACAATGGTCATAATAGCAAATGACAATAATGACCATTTCAATTCATGGACAAAAGGGGTATAGGCAATTTGCTTAATACATGCCTTAGGGATTAATGTGATTTGCTGCCAATTTGGGCCATCGATTTGTTCTGATATAGCATAATAATGGCCAATATCAATGCCATACAGTGATCCTAACAAATGAGTATAAGTTGGCATTAGCATTTTGATATCGGACATCTCCTTTTGAGAGATATTTAACTCGTTGTTGAAAGATAGAACGCCTTTGGGCGTAAGGAAAAAGTTGATATCACTGGCATGGTAAATATTAGAGACATCTAACATATCATTGATATCAATTACAAAACCGACTTGTTGATGATTAGATTTTTGTGATGGCGGCGTGTAACTCATCAGTACATAACTACGTTTGCTAACGGCGTCGTAAAATGGCTCACTCCAACGAAAACCATCTGTTGTTGGTTGCTTGGCTAATGCGGTAATTTCAGTTATTCGTTTGGTTAAATTATTGCGTTCAATCGTGGATAGCGCATAAATAGCGATACTCTTACCAGGTTCAATAATAAATGTATCAATATATCTTTGTTGACCTGAGGTGCCAAAAGTTTGTAGCGCCCATAGATTAGTCATATTTGTTTCCATGGGATGAGAGCCAATATTAATTTGGCGGGCAACCAATTCATGTTGATCTGGAAAATGTAGGCATTCAAACTGGGATTCACTAATGCGATGTTCTAATTGTTGAATGTCAGTAATTGCCTGTTTAAATAAATTACGATTCAAATGAGCCCGTATTTCACTTGTTTGGTGATAGGTCATAAGAATATGTTGTATGGCACCACTATAGATATTGTTATAAGAATTTACTTCGATAAGTATCCATAAACTAATTAGTACCGAAATAAAGGCAAAGGTGAGTTTAGTCACTAAGGACGAACACCAATGTGTATTCATAATTACTCTCTTATCCTAAAACGTATGCACAAAGACATACATACAATTTGTTAACAATAACGCAAATTGCGGTTAAGAATCTACTCAAATTTCTCTATTTATTTTTAATATGTTTAGCTAACGATGAGATTAAGGTATTTACCTGATACGACAAAGATATTGTATTACTCATACTTGTTAACAGATAAAAAAGGTGACATGACGATGATAGAGAGATTTACCGCAACTGGATTGTTTGAAGTTGTTGAAAAAACAGAAAGCAATTGGAACGCAATTTGTGCGGGCAGAAATGCACATTGGTTATCATCTTCTTTCGGTGCCACGGTTGGCGTTCAGATAATACCACCCAACAGTAAAATATGGTACCAACAAGCAAGCTTAGTGCTTGTTAGCTGTCCAGAAGGACGGAATATGGGGCTAAATTATCGAGGTTCTTATTGGGTACTCTGGCAAGCCTATGGCAAAGATATTGATGATAACCTACTTATTCAATCTATTTGTGCTCACCTGGCATTGGCTAAATTTTTGGAAGAAGGTTTGTGTCAACCTGTGACATCACCATCATTGCGCTATCGGAGTATAAAAAGATGAAAAAGAAACTCTGTTGCTTATTTTTATTAACCACCACGGTTGCGCAGGCGGCATCAATTTCTTCCATACACTGGCCGGACAGCGACCCCTTCGTTTATGTCAGCCGTGGGACACCGCTTGCATCGGTAATAAGAGATATTGGTAATTCCTATGGTATTCCTATGGCTATTAGTCCACAAATACAGGATACCTTCAGTGGTCGTATTGAGAACAAAACACCGAAAGAAATCCTGGCATTCTTAGCGCAACAGTATGGCTTAGTTTGGTATTACGATGGTGATGTATTGCATGCTTATAAAGCACAGGAAATGAATAACCAAGTCGTTTCTCTTAGTGCTTTATCAAATGAACGTGCGCTGAATTATATGGGAAAAGCCGGTTTTTTAGATAAAAATAGTTGTGAAGTTAAAGCGATTAATGGATTGAATGCGTTACAAGTTTATGGCGTCCCAGACTGTATCAATAAAGTCACTCGATTTATTAATCAGATTGATCAAGAAGCGAAACAAAATATTCAAACACAGCGTTTAATACGCATTTTCCCGCTTAAATATGCTTCAGCGACGGACACCGTTTATCAATATCGTAAACAAAATGTCACCGTACCGGGTATTGTCAGTGTCCTGAAACAGATGAATCAAACGAATGCCAATGGCGTAAATGCACAACAAGATACAACGTCATTTGCCGCCGATCCAAGGCAGAATGCGGTAGTAGTTAGCAGTAATAAGCACGATATGGGGCTGTATAGCACGTTGATTAAACAGCTTGATATCGCACCAACCATGATTGAAGTATCTGTATCGATTATTGATGTCGATGCGTCAGATTTTAATCAGTTAGGTATTGACTGGTCGGCCAGTGCCAAAATTGGAGGCGGAACGATCTCTTTTAACCAAGGTACATCAGGCAGTGATAATTTTTCAACAGTGATTGGCAATACCGGCAATTTTATGGTGCGTTTGAATGCATTAGAGAAAGTCTCTAAGGCGAAAATACTTTCTCGCCCATCGGTGGTAACACTGAATAATGTACAAGCTGTATTAGATAAAAATATCACTTTTTATACTAAATTACAGGGCGATAAGGTAGCAAAACTAGAATCGGTAACCGCCGGCTCATTACTTCGTGTAACCCCGAGACTGATTGATAGTAATGGTCGCAAAAAAGTGATGTTATCACTTAATATCGAAGATGGTCAGCAAACGAAGGCGATTAATGATAGTGAGCCATTACCACAAGTCCAGAATTCGGAGATAGCTACACAAGCAACTCTGAATACGGGTGAAAGTTTATTACTCGGTGGGTTTGTACAAGATAAAGACCAAACGGTGCAAAATAAAATTCCATTATTAGGGGATTTGCCACTGATTGGCGGTTTGTTCCGCAGTGAAGATCGTAGTAAGCAGAGTGTGATACGTCTGTTTTTAATTAAAGCAGAGCCTATCAATCAAGGAGGCTAATCATGGCAAGCGATTATAAATTGCTATGGTTAAATGGTCCGATGCAAGGGCGAGAATTATTTTTGCCTGAAGGTGATCTGACCATGGGTATCGAGGGTGACATTATTGCACCATTAACCGGGCATTCCTCTTTATCACTGACGGTACAGCCACAAGGTATTACGCTTAATCAGCCCATGACAGTATTAGTTGAAGGCGGGGAGCAGACTGGCCCCATGACAATTCCACTAAATCAAGTCATTGTGCTAGCCGGTATCGGTTTTATGGTTGGGCGAGCTGATGAATCATTACAATGGCGCCCATTACCAGAAGCTAAACTTGCCGACAAAACCAAATGGAGTTTATTACTGTGGAGCGGATTTTCACTCTTTATCTTGCTAGCAAGTTTATTTGTACTGTTATTACCCCCATCAACATCTACCCTGTTTGATCCACATATTTGGTTAAAACAGCAGTTATTGGCACCTGAATTAGGACAGATTCAATCACAGTGGGATAGTAATGGTGGTCTAACGTTGAGTGGTTATTGTAAAAATTTTATTGCTTTGACACAACTAGAAAATGAATTGAAATTACGTGGTATTCGTTTTCGTGACAAAACCATCTGTATTGATCAGCTGGTAGCAAATGTGCAGTCAATTCTAGTCGCTAATGGTTATTTGCAAGCGAGAGTGACAACCGGTAAAGCAGCAGGCGATATTCTTATTTCAGGCGCGATCCAGTCGGGTAAGCAATGGGATAATGTTACCCAACAACTTGGACAATTAAATGGCTTACGTCATTGGCAGGTAATCAATGCGGTTGGTGGTTTTAGTCAGCAATTAATCAATACATTACGCAGTGAAGGGTTATTAAGTGGGTTGATGGTTGAATCTCGCCAAGACAGCATCATTATCACTGGCTTGAGCGACCAGAACAAAGAACAGAAAATACAGCAGCTAGTTGATTCACTTGCTGCTTCAACCGGGCAGCATAGGGATGTAAGAATTGAAAATATTCCTGTGCGCGAAAATTTAAGTGATTATCTTCCGGCCCAGGTTGTTAGTTATGGTGGTAATAGCAAAGCACCGTTTGTTGAGTTAAGTAATGGTATACGACTTAAATATAATAGTCAGTTGGACAATGGTTATGTTGTAAGTTATATCGATTTTACTGGATTAGATTTAAATCGAGATGGTAATTCTGTTCATATTCCATTTTCTTTTTAGGAGGTCATATGACATGTATCACAAAATTGGAAGAGAATTTAAAGCAACAACCAGAATATCAGGCCATTTATTTACAGCAATTAAATAATTGCCAAAAAAGCCTAGCAAAAAATGATGCGAAATATGTGATGGTATTATTGGAGGCTGTAGAAGCAGCAAAACAGGTTATTAATATTTTAGCGCAACGATATAAAAAGCAAAATTAAATAAATATTTATTTTTTACGTTTTACTATTTTATTTTTCTATTTTTTATAAATTTATTTTCATTATTAAAATTTTTTAACCAGAGGAAATAATTATGTTTAATGATATTCAAGCATTAATATCAGATTTGGATTCTCGTCGTTCATTATTATTTGAGCAAATGAAAGAGTTTGAATCTTTGCAAGAAGAAATAAAGCAATTGACCGCAGAATCTGGCCATAGTGCAACCGCACAAAATAAGTTAAAGAAATTAGAACAAGCGTTTCCTGAAGGGATTGATAAATGCCAAAAGGATATTCTTGCTAAAATTAATTCCCTTGAAGAGAATTTCAAAGTTATAGAGAAAACATTTAAATCAATTAATCATGAACCTGATGATGGAAATAGTTCATTGTTAGGATCAGATACTGCAGTAAATACAAAAAAGAAAACTTTTAAATCTTATATTTAGTTATGAGGGCTAAATTATGACTAATCCAATCTTAAACGCACCAGGTAATTATTCTGTCAATGCCGGATCTCTTAATGGGGTTAAAGATAGCTCTGCAATATATGGTGATTCAGTTTTATCCGGCGGTATTGCGATACTCTATATATTTATGAGTTTGTTATCTGATATTGCCAGCCAAAAATATGCTCAAATGCAGCAAAAATCGGATATATCACGTAGTGCCCAGGATATGTTGATGAAATCATCGCTGAGGTCTCTAAAAAAGGTGACAAAGCGACCGGCGAACTGCCCGATGATGTTGTCAAATATATGCGTGATAATGGTATTACTGTTGATGGCATGACAATCGATCAGTATTTGGCAAAAAACGGCAAAGATCTTGATCAAGGGAAATTGCAAGCGGTTAAAGCAGCGCTGGAAACCGTATCAAACCGCGCTTCCGATTTTGTTTCTCAATCGCAACTGCAATTGCAAAAAGTGATGCAAAGCTACAATGTGACGGTTAGTTTAATTAATAGTATGCAAACCATGTTGGCGGAAATGAATAAATCGATTGCGCAAAATATCCGTTAATAGGCAGATCTAACCGTTAATAAATAACGTTAAACAAATTAAATAGTTGGAGGTCGCTATGATCCATTTAACCAGCGGCATTAAAACGGCTTTGTCTCTTAATAAAGGGCAAGTGAATAATAATAATCCCAATAATGGCGATTATGTTATATCCGGCGGAATCGCAGTTCTCTATTTATTTATGAATTTACTTTCTGACATGGCGCAATTGAAATATAACCAGATGCAAATCAAGTCAGAAATGGCGCGTGATGCGCAAGATATGGCTAATCGAGTAGATGAAATCATCGCCAAAATTGCTAAAGAGGGCGATAAAGCGCTGGAAAAATTGCCGCCTGATGTTATCGACTATATGAGAAATCATGGTGTCACCGTTGATGGTATGACGATTGATGATTTCCTGCAACAAAATGATCCTACAGCCGCTTTATTAGCCAAATTACGGGAAAAAATCGCTGAATCAGGTGCCGATGGCATGCAATCAGCCAGTTGGCAAGATGTAGTTCGTTATATGGATGAACATGGTATTAAGGTTGATGGACAACGTTGTAGTGATTATATCTGGGGATTACCGGAAGTCGGTTCTCGATCCTATCAAAAGATCAGCCGGGAACACATGCAACATATTGCTGATGTATTGGCGGCGGCCGGTGGTTTAGATCAAGGGAAGCTAGGAGCGGTTAAAGCGGCGCTGGAAACAGTATCAAACCGCGCTTCCGATTTTGTCTCTCAATCTCAACTGCAATTGCAAAAAGTGATGCAAGGCTACAACGTGACGGTCAGTTTAATCAATAGTATGCAAACCATGTTAGCAGAAATGAATAAATCGATTGCTCAAAACATTCGGTAGGGGGAAGCAATGGATAATAAAGATTTTGCCACTTTACTTGACTTTGTACAGCAAGGTGGGGCGTTGAGTGGTTTGGCAAATGTTGATCAAAAGGATCTTGATTTACTTTACCGCTACGCGATGCAACTGATGACTTATGGCGACTATCACGGTGCCAAGCGAATTTTTTTCTTACTCATGCGACTCAATCAAAGTAATTTTGAATATGTTTATGCTTTGGCAACTTGCTGCCAACAACTGAATGAACATGAAGAGGCTATTTTTTGTTTTGGCCGTGCGGGCATGAATCGTTTGCAAGATCCACGTAGTCCCTACTTTGCGGGTATTAGTTATCTGGCGCTTGGCAATCGACAATATGCAGAAAAGTCTTTTCGTGCTGCGCTAAGGATATGCCGTTGCTTACCGGCTGAGCAATGGTCAGAAGTCCGAGAAAATGCCCAGCAAAAGTTAGCTTATTTAATGGGAGCAATGTGCCATGAATAATATCAGTGTTACTTCACCCATGAATAGAGCGGATATACAAAATCCTAATGTTTATGATAGCAATCCGGTTGAAAAAGCCAGTTTACCTGCGTGGTCTATGCCAACCTATGTTTCGTTGAATGTGGATCGTGATGAAAAAAACGGCGTGGTTAGCCAGCAACAAGCACAACAGGCTTTTGCTCGCATATTGAGTGCCTTTCAAGCTGATGACGGTACTACCTTAAATCAATTAGAAAAGGTATCCATTAACGATATGATTTTACTGGCTGCCAACCTGAGTTTGAAGACATTTGGTGATACGGCGAATGCGGCAGCTAAAGCAAGCCAATTGATGACGGATACCCAAGCATTTTTACGTGATCAACGGGTAAAAGAGTTTCAAGAGCAGCTGGCCAAACAAATTGAGCAATCGGAAAAAGCGCAAAGAGGCGGTATTTTTGCTGCTATTTTTGATTGGATTGTTGGCGCAGTAGAGGCTGTTTATGGAGCCCTCAAGCTAATTGAAGGGGCGCAGTTGGTGATGTGGTTGGTGGTTCATTAGAAATTGCCAGTGGTGCCTCTTATTTAACTGCTGGCATTGCAGGAATGGTCAAAGCTGCAGCTGAAACGGCGATATTGTTAGGTGCCGATAAGGACAAATGCCAGGAAGTCGCGGATATTGCCGGTAAAGTTCATGGTTAGGAATCTCAATCAATACAGTAAGGCATTAATGGAGGTGTTTTGAACTTAATATTTCTATTAAATTCTGACAGTTTTCTCGTTGATTAACCATGAGAACAGTAATTCGGTTAAATTATCATCTAAAAGCCTAATAATAGGCACACTGCTCCTAGGCTGCGGTTTGTAACCATCGTTTTTTGACCATTTTATCCCGCCTTTCTGACAGTAAAGTGACGGCGTGTATTCCTTTTTCCGCACTCATAAACCGCAATCGGTTTCCACATAAAATACATTGGTACGGGTCAGTATTTAAAAAACCTTTGATAAGGGCTCCAAACCCAGGTTTTTCAGGCACATTAGGAGATATCATGTCTAACGCCTCATACACCTTCGGTAATAAGCCCCCGCGTTTGCGATTGGCTAAAAAACCGTAATAACGGATCATCTTAAAATGTCGCGCAGGGATATGACTGACATAACGCCGTATCATTTCTTCTTGGGATAAGGTCTGTCGTCTGTATTGTTGGCTGTGGTGGTCATAGTAATGATGAACCACGGTGCCGCCGCTGTAGTGTTTCAATTGAGAAGCGGAGATAGGGGGACGTTTAAGATAACGGCCCAGATATTTCACATTATGCCAGGCCCCGCGTGTCTTTTTGGCAAAATGTACTTTCCAATAACGTTGAAATTGGGCATTGAGGTAACGGCACCAGGTCTGATAATTGCGAATGTGCCCGAAGCCAGGCAATTTATTGGGTTGTAACTGAAAATAGTTATCCCTAAGGAGTCGAATGACCGCACTGCGCCAGACCTTTTCAACGTCTTTCTTTTTAAAGAAAATCGGTTTCCAGGTGTCATATTGAGTGAGTCCCCCACGCGTGACGGATAAATGAATATGCGGATGTTGATTGAGTTGGCGACCGTAAGTATGCAGCGCACAAAAAATGCCAATTTCGAGGCCTTGGCGCTTGGCGTGTTTGAGCATGGCGCGGGTTGCACAGCGAAAGAGTTGGTTGAGCAAGTACCAGTTATTGTTAAAAAAAGGCCAAAGTAGGTGAGGCATAGTGAGGGTAATATGTTGCCATTCGCAATCCGGCAAAATATGGCGCTGCTGGGCAATCCACTGTTCGGTGCCTTTGAGGCCACACGCACTGCAGGCTTTGGATTTACAGGTTTGACAAAAGAAGCGTGAATGAGAGCATTCAGGTGAAGAACAGCAATAACGGCGAACGCCCATAGCGCAGGTGCTGCAGGCGAGCATCTTTTCGACAGAGAGTAGTTGCCATTCATCCACGTGATTATTTTCGATGAAAAGGTTCCATCCGTCATCGTATTGAAATAGCAGTTTTGCAGGTCTGGGGATGTACATAGAGCAGAGTATAAAAGACGAGAAGGGAATTGCCTAGAAATAGAGCGCCTTTGCCGCGATGCTCACGCCAAAGGCGTGCTTATGTTCAATTGGGCGCAGAAGTTGTCGCCATGGCATTAGATATTTTCCAGGCTGGACGTGCGATATCGGCCACCAGAGCAATCGCCAAAACAGCGGGTGAAACCATGAAAGAAGCGGCGCCGAAATTAGCTGAAGCCGTGGTTAAAAATTCATCACAAGAAATATCTACTATTGCCGAGCAAGTGGGTAAGCAGGTCTCTGAACAGATCGCTGAACAAATTGGTAAACAATTAGTTAGTGGCGTGGAGAAAGGCTTAGAAAAAGTGGCTGAACGTGGCGGACAGATTGCCAAATCATTAAGTAAGGCTTTCAGTCAAGAAGCAATCCAAACACTGGTAACCCAATCTGTTGAGAAGATAGCTACCCAAGCAGTAGAAAAAGGGGTGCAAATCACAGCAGAAGAACTCACTAAACAAGTCACTAAGTTAATCCGTAATGAAGTGATCAAACAAGCGATCAAAGCCTGTACGTTTGTTTCTCTCGATTTGGTATATGTGGCAGCTAATGCTGGTAAAACGGTGACTAGCGGTATTATTGGCCTAGAAAAAGCCAAGTTACAAAAAGAGATTGAAGCATTAATCCTGCAACAAAATTTTATGGAATTCTGTTTTGATTGGTACGACAAAGCGAAAGAACAGCAAGGTAAAACGATCAAAGATCTGTTAGATAAACAGAGTGATACCTTAGCGGGTGTAAGTAAGACGATTAGTGAAACGGGTATGCTGCAAGCGCGCATTGCTAGTGCTGTCACCGATCATGCAAAACTGATCCACTAACGATCATCTAAAACTGATCCACTTGGTATTATTCGCACATTTTTGTACGGATAATTTATGTTAACCAAGGAGATATTTGTGGATATTCATGTTCGCTTTGCACAAGGACAAAGCCTTCGAAAAATTGCCAGTGAGTTGGGTATATCCCGTAACACCGTAAAACATCATTTACAACAACAGACAATGCCAACTTATGCTAAAAGAAGTCAACAACCGACTAAATTATCCCCCTTTAAACCTTATTTGCTTCAGCGAATTGAACTGGCTAAACCTGATTGGATCCCTGCAACAGTCTTATTTGATGAGGTAGTTGAAAACGGCTATCAAGGTGGTATTGCTCAATTACGCCGATTTGTTTGTCAATTTAAACCAAGCATTGTTCCCGAAGTAGTCGTCCGTTTTGAAACACAGCCAGGTCAACAAATGCAAATCGACTTCACCAGCATCCGGCGAGGTAAAAAATCGCTGAAAGCGTTTGTTGCAACGCTAGGCTATTCGCGTGCGAGTTATGTAAAGTTCTTTGATAATGAACGAGCAGAATCGTGGCAGCAAGGTTTAAGAGAAGCTTTCGACTACTTTGGTGGTGTACCACAGGAAGTATTGTGTGATAACGCAAAATCCCTCATCATCGAACGGGATGCTTATGCAGAAGGTGATCATAAATTACATGTCGAAATGCTTCAAATGTCGAAAGATTACGGGTTTAAATTGAAGGCTTGCAAGCCCTACAGGGCAAAAACGAAAGGGAAAGTAGAGCGCTTTAACCACTATTTAAAAAACAGCTTTATCGTGCCATTAAACACCGACCTTCGTGCTCATAATCTTGAACTGGATATTGAAATAGCTAATGCAAAAGTGGGTCCATGGTTACAACGCGTTGCCCATCAGCGAATTCATGGAACAACGTTAGAGAAGCCAGCAGATAGATTAGCTAAGGAAGTTAAGTCTCTTCTACCCTTACCAGCAAGGGTTTGCCAATCTATCCCACAGACTAATACGCTTAATATCCCTATCGTACCGCCCCTTGAATCTGTCAGTTTGCAACACTCAATCAGCGTATACGAAGCATTACTGGGAGGTGAACATGTTATTGCATGAACAAATTGAACACCTGTGTGAGTCATTGAAATTAAATTCTATTCCGACTCATTGGTCATCACTTGCCGAAAAATGCATTGCCCAAGACAAAAGCTACGGAGAGTTTTTACTGTCCCTGTTAAAATGTGAGCAACAACAACGAGATGAACGAACTCGTAATCTTTTGAGTCGGATGGCAGGATTCCCAGCACATAAAGAACTTAATACGTTCGATTTTAAGTTTGCAACGGGGATCCCCAAACAACACATACAGGAATTAAGCGCATTAACGTTTATTGAACGTAATGAAAATGTCGTGTTGCTTGGCCCAAGCGGTGTAGGCAAAACGCATTTAGCTATTGGGTTAGGATTAAAAGCAGTACAGGCCAAGAAGAAAACCCGCTTTACCACGGCAGCTGAACTGATGTTGCAACTCTCAACTGCCAAACGACAAAATAAGCTCAAACAATATCTATCACGTTCGGTGATGGCCCCGAAGTTGTTGATTATCGATGAGATTGGATACCTGCCGTTTGGGCGAGAAGAAGCAAACCTGTTTTTCAATGTGATTGCCAAGCGTTATGAGCATGGCAGTGTCATATTGACGAGTAACCTATCATTTGGGCAATGGCCAAGTGCTTTTGCTGATGACGCAACATTAACTGCCGCTATGCTTGATCGTTTACTTCATCATTCGCATGTACTGCAATTAAGCGGTGAAAGCTACCGATTGAAAGATAAGCGGCGCTCAGGAGCAATAACTGAGTAAAACAGTGGATCAATTTTGATTGATCGGATTTAGATAAAAAGTGGATCAGTTTTCGGTGATCGTTGACACTTCAAAGAATATCGATTCATTATCATTGCCTATCATCAATAAGTATTAAATCCCTGTACAACCGCCCAACCACATAATACACCGGTAAAAAAACTCATTAGTTCCCACATAAATACCTCTGAAAAGGGGCAATAAAGCCCCTGTCAGCTAAAACGCATTGAGCATACGAGCAACTTTTTTAATGCCCATAACAACCACAGCAACGCCCATAATTGTCCCCGCCACAGCAACAACGCCCGTAATAATCGGAGCGACATCAATCTTTTTTAATAATCCATCAAGATAATTAGCCGATACAGGCGCATCTTCAGCAAACGCAAAAGAACTTAATGCCATTGTTGCGAAAACGCCCGTTTTTAAATAAGCAGAAGAAATACTATTTGTAATATTCATAAAACACCTACAAATTTAACATTTTAATCATTCGTCCTAATCCGTAACCTAGGCTGTGTCCCTTAATTGCTTGAGCTATAGTATCCATCTGTTTCTACGATACTTTGAATTATGGCTCGCTACGATCTTTCTGATGAAGCATGGGCAATCATTGAGCCCTTGTTGCCAACCGTTTTGACATCTTCGCGGGTCGGTCGGCCGTGGGCAGAACATCGCAAAATCGTCAACGGCATGTTCTGGATACTGTGTTCAGGCGCCCCATGGCGTGATTTACCTGAACGTTACGGCCCATGGAAAACCGTTTATAACCGTTTCAACAGATGGTCAAAGGATGGAACTATTAACATTATTTTCAATAAGTTGCTTTCATTTCTTGATGCTCATGAACTGGTTGACTGGTCAGCCATTGCGCTGGATGGCAGTAATATTCGTGCTCTCAAATGTGCGGCTGGTGCTCAAAAAAACATCCCGATATTACCGACGATAACAGCTTGGGTCGCTCACGAGGTGGTTATGGCACCAAAATCCACATGGCGACTGACGGAAGCGGCATCCCGCTAAACATCGTACTGAGTGCTGGGCAGGCTCACGAAAGCCTGTTCGCGCTACGACTCCTGGACGGCATTGGCGTGCAACGCCAGAACGGCAGCATGAAGCGTCGTGGTCATACGGTACTGGCTGACAAAGCCTACTCTGGGAATGCGCTACGTAACGAGTTGAAAAGAAAAGGGATGAAAACGGTTATTCCCCGAAAATCAAATGAAAAACTGGCTTCAGATGGACGCTCGCAACTTGATCGTGATGCTTATCGCCATCGCAACGTTGTGGAAAGGTGTTTTGGCCGTTTAAAGGAATATCGCCGGATCGCTACACGTTATGAAAAAACGGCAAGAAACTATCTAGCAATGGTGAAACTGGGCTGCATTCGCTTGTTTTACCGCCGATTACGCAATTAAGGGACACAGCCTAATACATAAAAGATCAAGACAAGCCCTAACCCAGCCCCTAAGATATTTACATTGAATTCTCCTAACGGCGGATTATTTGAAATAACCAAAGATTGAAGCTTAATAACTTCTGTTTTCGATAATTTCAAAATTACGTCATTACAACTATTTTCATTCCCATTAGTATTCACAATGGGATGACATAATTTAGTTGTAATATCAAAGTCATCTTCCATACTAGCTACTCTGCTAAATCAAGGAACATTTCAACGTTATACCCAAATGTCATTTACCCTGTTTTTTTATCAGGATATCTAAAGGAACGCTTATAACCTGAAATACGACAAACTAGTTCATTAATATCAAATTATTTTGATTTAGCTTCTGAAATAAGCACAAATATTTGATCATAAGCAATTTCAAGATTGCCATATTTATTTACCGCAAAAGAATTCGGATGATATAAATATTGCCCTGCGGAATATGGCAATTGACCTTCTTTTAATGGAATGGAAATTTCAATATTTTGTCGACCTTTATGTAATAATCCAATTTGATAATAACGTTTTATCGCTTCATCTTTTTTATTACCATTTTCATCTTTTTTAAAAAATTCCTTTTCTAAAACCCGAACATCACTTTCTTCAATTTCAACCATTAATAAATATCTTGAATCTACCGTTATCATTGCCATATTTAATTCTCTCTTTATTAAGCGACCAGCATTAAATGATTTCTTTCTCTATACCAGTTTGGTTTTTCAACAATATAAGGTTTAATTTCACGCACATTACGCACCACCACACTAGGAAATAAAGACACGTTATATTCATCCGCAATATCAATACCGATTTTACGTAAACGTGCTCGATGAACTTGTACTTGTTTTTTATTTAAATCAAAGCGCTCACCTAACGTCCATGAATACGCATAAAAAGCCGTTGTATTAGCAGCTCGGGTACTATCAACAATACCTTTTTCAATTAATTCATTTGCTACCGTTTTTATATCCATGTTCGTCACCGATAATTTCTCTGGTAATGCGATAAACTCATTTAATAACGTTTTTAATTCATCAAATTCTGAATAACCCCAATAACATAATTTATATCGCTGTAAATATTTGCCATGTAATTTCAATTCAAATCTGACTATGCCTTCTAATACCAAGTATTCATATAACATCTTTAAATATTTATATTCCTGACTTTCATTTCCAAATTTATTTTCTATTTTCTTCATTGAGTGAATTAATAAATCATGCGCCTTACAATAAACACTGGGATAAATTAAATGAGCATTACCTAATTTCGATAACCAATCACACGTCATACCATTGGTATGTAACCGAAGGATCGAATTTCTAAAACGGAGTGTCGACATTCCCCGAATAAACGCCCTTTCATTGTCATAACCTACTGCAATATTTTGATTGATATGTATTTCTTTAATTAATGCGCCATTCCAAACGTGCCCCGCTACTGTACCCTCTGGAGACTGACGCAATTTAAAACGAGCCCCTTTTGAAAACGGCGGTAATCCTAAAGAACATAAAATACCATTAAAAACATCAAAACATTCATCAACAGATTGACAGCCAAATACATTATCCAATTTCCCCCATCGAGACGGATTACCACTCATAATCAATACAGAACCGCGTATCCTTATATTGACCAAATCACAAAATGATCCCTCATGACAAAAATTTGGCTGAGTCAATTCAAAGGCCTCTCCCGTATCAATCCGTATACGTTGATAAGCTACGTCCCCTAACATCGGTAACGGAAAAATAAAGTCCTGTTCTGCTTTCAGCCAATCGTATTACATTTTAAACTTTTAAAATTTTAAACAATAAATTATTTATAGCATAAGAATATTAAATATTCAAAACTTTAAAAGTTTAAAATGTATAACAGTTAAAATTTTAATCCAAAATAATAAAAAAGGAGAGAATATGGCTAGAAAACACATAGCAGTAACCGAAGAAACAAAAATGAAGATAGAAAGAGTAGCACTAGAAGTATCAAATAAAACAAACAACATAATTAAATGGTCTGAAGTAGTACACTATCTTATTGAAAATTATTTAGAAGAGGCAAGAAAAGATATGCTAAACACCATATCACCAGAAAATCCCAAAAAACAAAAAAAATACTAATAGAAATAAACATTACGATGATCGAATAACACAAGTATAAAAAGCACCCAAATAATGTTAAATAATAGTTAAGAGTAATATTAATCTAATAATTACCGTGGGAAACCACGGTAAAGTTCGGGTGTAACAGAACTTCCGAACCGCTTCGCGGTGAAAATTTAAACATAACAGTCAATGTTATGAGAAAAAAAGACTAAAAATTAAGCATTTTAAAAAAGGAAAATATAGATGAACCGCACAGATAATAATCAAATTGAAATTTTGTTTGTTGTTTTAGGTTTTTTACTACTTATAGGATTTGCTGTCTGGATCAAGAAGATTTTTGAAATTCCTCTTGACATCGCAATTAATACAGGCATCAAAATTGTCATATGGATCGCACTAATCAGCTTTATTATTTGGTACTTCCGTTCAAATTTCAACGTAATAAAATTAACAACCCCACTTATGCTCAGTCTACTATGGTGTAGCTTTTTCCCTATACTCGACTATAAAGCAGGGATTCGAGACAATTTTCCCATTAAGATAGAGCCTGAATGGTACGGAACTGCATTCTGGCAGTTCATTATTTTTCTAGCAATAAATGGCATAGGGTATGGAATAATTTACTATCAAAACAAACGAAATAATGACTACTATTAATTTTCAGGATCGCACAATACACTCTATGTTAAAGACGAACCTCGCCCATTCCGGCAGGCGAAATTTTGCCGAAATGGGCAAGAACCCTTTTGTAACATAGCGTTGTACATAAGAGAATATTTATGAATACGCCTACCTTTACATTAGACGATGCTCAGAAACTTATCATTGCAAAATTTATTCATGAGATGCCGTTCAACCAATTATTAGGTCTTGAGGTGTTATGCTTTGATAAGACACAGATCAAGTTGGTTTTTAACAATAAACCAGAATTGATAGGCAACTTTGAACAGCAGATCTTACATGGTGGTGTCATTGCTTCAGTATTAGATGTTGCCAGCGGCTTAGTTTGCATTGGTAATGTATTAAATCGAATGACTTCATTTTCAAAAGAAGCGCTTAGAAAACGCTTATCAACGATTGGCACCATCGATTTAAATATTAATTACTTGCATCCTGGTCGTGGTAAAAAATTTATTGCTAGTGGCAAAATCATTCGCACAGGTAATAAGATCTCCGTTGCCCGAGCCGAATTGCATAATGAAGAAAATAAACATATCGCAACCGGCATAGCCACTTACTTAGTGAGTTAAAATAACCAAGCTAGCAAACCATAAAATCTATATTAAATTAAACGCTATATGAAGCTTAAGTTATCAAGTTGGTCTTTCGCTGTATTCAAGTTTTCTTTTATCGTCTGATAAATTCAGAGCCAATTTTTACGTTTAAAATAAAGATAGGGTGCCAGCCCGGCGATAATCATCAATATAATTGCTGCCGGATAGCCAAAACGCCATCCTAATTCAGGCATAAATTCAAAATTCATACCGTAACTGGACGCCACCAGCGTTGGCGGTAAAAAAACCACAGAAACAACGGAGAAAATTTTAATAATACGACTCTGTTCAATATTAATAAAACCCATTGCTGCTTGCATAAGAAAGTTTACTTTTTGAAATAGCGATTCATTATGGGGTAACAGTGATTCAATATCACGTAAAATATCTCTTGCTTGCTCTAACTGACCTGCCGGCAATCTTGCCCGGCGGATCAAAAAATTTAATGCTCGTTGACTATCCATCAAACATAATCGCACTTTCCAGCCAATATCTTCTTGTTCCGCTAAATTAGAAAGCGCACTATCAAGTTCATCTCCTTGTTTACCTTCCAGAATAATTCGGCTTAACGATTCCAATACGCTATAAATATTTTCTATTACATCAGCAAGTTGTTCAATTTTAGTTTCAAATAAATCTAAAAATAACTCATAAGCATTAGCATCGATCAGTTTTTGACTTCTTGAACGCATACGATACAAACGAAAAGCCGGCAGATCACGCTCCCGTAACGTATATAAGCGACCATCACGAAAAGTGAAAGCAACCGTCGAATTACCAACATGTTCATCGCTATCTTGATAATAAAAAAATGAATGAATATGTAAACCATCTTCGTCCTCAAAAAAACGAGCCGAAGCTTCAATATCGGTTAATTCAGATGGAGTTACTAATAATTGTTTCAATTCAGTTTGTACTGTTTGCCGCTCTTTCTCATCAGGCTCCATTAAATCAACCCATACAGCATCTGTCAGTTTTTCACCTTCATCAAGTTCCAGACGAGACAAACGGTGGTTGTCTAATTTAAATGCCAGCAGCATATTATGGCGCCTCCTTTAGAACCCCAAATAGTAAAATAAATAGAGGATTAATTAGTAACAAAAATACTAGATCCTGCAAGCAATAATATGTTCAGTTATTGCAACTCTAATTTGGCGTAAGCGGCAACTAGCCATTTAATCCCTTCGCCCTGAAATGCTATCTGCAAGCGGCAACGCTCACCATCGCCTTCCAAATTAATAATAGTTCCTTCACCAAACTTAGGATGACGCACCCGTTGACCTAATGCATATCCACTATCATTTCGATTAATTGGGGTACCAAGTCGTTGATGGCTAATTGGACGTGAAACCGTTGCACGTAAACGGACTTCTTCGATACATTCTGTGGGTAATTCAGCAATAAAACGCGAAGGACGATGGTAAACTTCCTTACCATATAATCGACGGCTTTCCGCATAAGTCAGCGTCAATTTCTCCATCGCCCGAGTCAATCCAACATAAGCTAACCGTCGTTCTTCTGCCAGCCGTCCGCTCTCTTCCGCACTCATTTGACTTGGAAACATACCTTCTTCCATACCCACAATAAAGACCAATGGGAACTCTAGACCTTTTGCCGAATGTAGAGTCATTAACTGAACGGCATCCTGATGTAGTTCCGCCTGCCCTTCACCCGACTCCAACGCAGCATGAGACAAAAATGCTTGTAGTGGCATGAGATCTTGATCTTCTTCTTGATAGCTAAACTGACGAGTAGCAGTGACTAGCTCTTCAAGGTTTTCAATACGCGCTTGCGCTTTTTCACCTTTTTCCTGCTCGTACATTGCCCGCAGACCTGAGTCGCGGATCACTCGGTCAGTTTGAACATGTAACGGCATATCCATCGTTTCTTTAGCCAATGCATCAATTAACTCAAGAAACCGTTCAATCGCCCCCGCCGCACGGCCGGCAAGAACTTTCTCTCTTAATAAATATTCACAACTTTCCCAAAGCGTGAGTTGTTTCTCGCGTGCCGCCTGACGAACAGTGTCTAATGTTCGTTCTCCTATGCCGCGAGTGGGCGTATTAACCACTCGTTCAAATGATGCATCATCATTGCGATTGGCAACCAAACGTAAATAAGAGAGTGCGTCTTTAATTTCTTGCCGCTCAAAAAAACGTTGGCCGCCATAAATTCGATAAGGCATTGAAGACTGCAACAAGGCCTCTTCAAGTACCCGTGATTGGGCATTGCTACGATAAAGAATGGCACACTGTTTTAAAGAGCCACCTTTCTCATGCCATTGCTTAATGCGACTAACTACATAACGTGCTTCATCTAACTCATTAAAGCCACAATAAAGCGAGATAGGTTCACCATCAGCCCCTTCTGTCCAGAGATTTTTCCCTAATCGATTATTATTGTTGGCAATCAATGCGTTAGCCGACTTCAAGATATTGTTAGTCGAACGATAATTTTGTTCCAGCCGGATAGTTTCCGCTGCCGGAAAATCTTGCAAAAAACGTTGAATATTTTCTACTTGCGCGCCACGCCAACCATAAATTGACTGATCATCATCGCCAACAATCATCACCTTACCGGTATCACCGGCCAAAACACGTATCCAGGCATACTGAATACTATTAGTATCTTGAAATTCATCAACCAGAATATTGGTAAAACGATCACGATAATGTTGTAGTATATGTGGTTTATTCAACCACAACTCATGGGCACGCAATAAAAGTTCAGCAAAGTCAACTAATCCGGCCCGATCACACGCTTCCTGATAAGCCTGATAAACTCGCAACCAAGTTGCTTCTGTTGGATTACCATAACTCTCAATATGCTGGGGCCTTAATCCTTCATCCTTCTTTGCGTTGATGTACCACATAGCCTGACGTGGTGGCCACTTACTCTCATCTAAATTGATGGCTTTGATAATTCTACGTAATAATCGATATTGATCATCACTATCTAAGATTTGGAAATCTTGCACTAAATTGGCATCCAAATAGTGCGCGCGCAATAGACGATGGGCCAAGCCATGAAAAGTTCCTACCCACATACCGCCTTGATCGCTACCTAATAACGCATTGATACGATGACGCATCTCAGCTGCCGCTTTATTGGTAAACGTCACCGCCATAATAGAGAAAGGCGAAACCTTATCAACCGCCAGTAACCAAGCTATTCGATGAACAAGTACCCGAGTTTTACCACTACCAGCACCGGCAAGTATTAGCATATTCGTTCTAGGTGCCGCAACGGCTTCGCGTTGCTTATCATTTAAGTTTTCAAGTAAATATGAGGCGTTCATGGTTACCATTAAATTAAGAGAGCAGTCAATGAATCACTACTGTGTTTTTAACCAGATAAGAAGATTATACCAGCGTAATGAGTGAAGCCAAACCGGTTATCTCAACATGAGGCAATATGTCATTCTTATTGGCGGTTAGTAAGTTACTATTATTAGTATTGATCCAACAAGCTTGCATGCCACTCTGTAAAGCCCCTTGAATATCCGTTGTTAAATCATCACCTACATGCAAAATTTTATCCAATACAATATTAAATTTCTGCGCGGCAAGATAATACATATCACTAAACGGCTTAGCGCGTCCATCTGGCCCCGCTTTTAAAACAAATTGAAAATAATCGCCTAATCCGCAAGCATAAGGATCGGCATTGCCATTAGTAATGGCCGCTAGTGGGACTTTTTCGGCTAAAGTAGATAAGGTTTTATGGGTTAATTCTGGGATGACAATTTGACTACGCCAATAAGAAAAGTGTGCCATTATATCGTCAGCACCGCCAGCAGATCCTTCGCTATCGTAACCGTAATGACAAAGTAACGCTTTTACTGCTAACCAACGCCACTGTGTGACATCATGATAAATTTCAGGATACTGATTAACAATTAATGTTTGATAGTTTTTTAAATCGGCAAATTGAAGCTTATCAAAGCGATCGTCATAACAACGAATAAAATTTAACAGTTCTTGTTCAGTTTTATCTATAACAGGACGATTATCATACAGTGTGTCATCCAAATCAAAAGTAATCGCTGCAATAGGTGCTAATTGCCGATAAAAGCGCACTCAAGGTTTCTCCCTTTTTGCTCGTGGATGAGCCACATCATAAACCTTGGCTAAATGCTGAAAATCTAGATGAGTATAAACTTGGGTGGTAGAAAGATTGGCATGTCCAAGTAACTCTTGAACTGCCCTCAAATCTCCGCTTGATTCCAAGATGTGAGTGGCAAAAGAGTGACGAAGCTTGTGAGGATGAATATGACTTCTAACCCCCTGACGAATTCCCCATAACGCAAAACGCTTTTGTACATTACGAGCGGAAATGCGTTTGCCTCTTTGTATTGAGATAAAAACCGCCTCGTCTTGCTTAGCATATTGCTGACGCATCTCAAGCCAACGAATTAACCATTCTACAGCTATACGTCCTAATGGTACTTTCCGCTCTTTACTACCCTTTCCCATAACCCGAACTTCACCACTTTGTAAATCCAAATGTTGGCAATTCAAATTAATTAACTCAGATAAACGTAATCCAGCACCATACATTACTTCCAACATGGTTCGATCACGTACAGATAAAGGATCTGCTAAATCAATATTTAGCAACTGATTGACTTCATCCACATCGATATTTTTAGGTAAATGGCGTTTATTTTTCGGCGCTCTGATTGTCTTAGCTGGATTAGCTGTTATTAGGCCCTGCCCAACTAACCAATCTAAAAAACTTCTTAATGACGAAAGACGTAAAGCAAGACTCGCGGCCTGCAATCCTTGTCGGCGACACTTTGCAACCATCATACGAACATGTGATGTCTCTAATTGTGCCCAATCATTGATGTCCATATCTATAGCCATATCCACTAATACGGCTAACTGACGTTGATAATTAATAAGCGTCACTGGACTTAGCTGCCGTTCTACACGTAAGTAACGTAAAAAATCATCAATTTGTTGCTGCAAGCGTTGCCGTGTTGCATTCATGCCCGTGTTACCCAGCGCAAAAGCAGATCAGGTAATAATTTGGCTAAATGGTCAAGCATGGTCGTTCCCATACCTTTTTGATAATGTTGAATATCACGACTACTAAAGATCACCATCCCTAAATTACCATAAAGTCCTAATAAAGAAACAGCCACCGAACCAACATGATTTGCATCTGGCATTAATAACAATATTTCGGGATTATTTAACGTGCCAAGATAGTGATTTTTTCCACCAAATCGCTGAATACGGACAGGCTCAAAAGCTTGACGTGAAATCATAACTTTTTGTGCATCCATCGGTACACCTAGCTGCCAACAATCACTAAACAAGCGAATATAAGCACCACTCAAACCAAAACTTCTTGACCAGGCATATAAACGTTGCTGAAAATCGGCAAAGTCATCTGCCGTTGATAGCTGGATAACCAATTTTAACAGTCGATTAAAGAGTATTTCATTATTGCGAGCCTGCTCAACCAAGAGTTGCATATCCTGTTCTAGATTTTGGATACAAACTCGTTGACGCTTCATAGACCATTCAACTAATGAAACCGCGTGATGAACAGGATGAGGAACCCGCATCTGTTCAACAGCAGCGGCATTGCGAATAAAAAAATGAGGATTGCTTTTCAGATATTCCACGACAGTCTGATCATCTAACAGAGGTTGAGGATCAAATGCTGCTTCTTTTTTATCCATAATAAAAGACCTTTTAACCAAACAAAACCTAGAAATGAATAACACCATCATAAACATGTGTCGCTGGGCCTGTCATAAATAGAGGATGACCCAATCCATTCCAACGAATTTTTAGCATGCCACCGGGTAAATCAACACGGACACTTTTTCTTAATAAGCCTTGCTGAATACCGATAGCAACAGCAGCACAGGCACCACTTCCACAAGCCTGTGTCTCTCCTACACCACGTTCATGTACACGTAATCGAATGTGTTCATGATCAATAACCTGCATAAATCCTATATTAGCCCGCTCAGGAAAACGTTCATGTTTTTCAAGCATCGGCCCCAATAAAGCCACTTCAGCCGTGTCAATATCTTCAACCTGTAATACGCAATGAGGGTTCCCGATAGAAACGACTCCACATAATATTGTTTGTTGTTGAGTTCTAATTATATAAGTTTTCTCAGATTTTTGCGCTTTAAAAGGCACTTTATTTGGTTCAAACTCAGGAACTCCCATATTGACACAAACATCTTCATTTTCTGCTACCGATAATGTCAATCTACCGGATTGAGTACTTACCTTAATATCGCGTTTGTTTGTCAGTTTTTTAAGGCGAACAAAACGCGCAAAACAACGGGCACCATTACCACATTGAGCCACTTCACTACCATCGGCATTAAAAATACGATAATGAAAATCAAGATCAGGATCATAAGGTGCTTCAACAACTAAAAGCTGATCAAATCCAATCCCCCTATGTCGATCTGATAAACGACAAATAAGCTCAGGAGAAAAATAAACATTTTGAGTAACGGCATCTACCACCATAAAATCGTTACCCAAACCATGCATTTTGGAGAATTGCATTTTCTACTCCATCATAATCAATTGGCTATTTTTTCATTAATCTATTGGTGAAGTGTTTCTGTCTGTATCGATTGATGTTCTGTCTCTTTAGACGATATCGTACTTTCAGCCTTTTGTTTAGCTGTTGTTTTTGCTGGAAAATAGAGTGGCCCTTTCAAACCACAGGCAGAAAGTAGGGTTAATAATATCGATATCATAAATAGCCAAATTAATTTTTTCATTATGTTAAAGCCTGCATTCTTAAATCATTATCCTTTATAATCTATAATCGCAGTTAGGCACAGAAAAGCAAATAGGAAATTGGCGATGACTGACACAGAATTTCATCAACTGGTTGATAAATTGATGGATAGAATAGAAGAACAACTCGATCAATATGATGGTAATAATGATATCGATTGCGAAACCCATAGCGGTATTATGACGCTAACCTTCGAAAATGACAGTAAAATTATTATCAATCGCCAAGAACCACTCCATCAAATATGGCTAGCAACGCGCTCAGGTGGTTACCACTTTAATTATAAGGCAGACAATTGGTATTGTGCTCGCAGCAAGAAAAATTTTATCCAAATATTAGCCTATGCGATTAGTGAACAAAGCGGTGAACCATTTTCATTTGATCTTTAACTACTAAAAAAACAAATATCATTCTTTATTATTTAATGTATATAAAAACTAACGCCTGATTCTTCACGACAGACATTTTCATTGAACTGTGAATTAGAAAATGAGCCAGACAAATAAGGAATGACTTGATTTTTATCTTCTACTTTTATTATCTGGTAAAATTGCGGCAAATTAAAATTGACTAAATTTGTACGGTAGGTAGAACGATAATGTGATGATGAGTAAAAACGGCTTACATCCCTAACAAGTTCTTCTTTATTTCCTTCACAATGTGAATAAATTTCTACCCGATTTTTTTCATCTAAAATATAGATATTAAAACCATGATTATCTTCCGTATCCTCAAAAAAGAATTGCACAATCCCTTCACTTGCATAACCATCAACAACTAAAGGTAGATGATAAGTTTCTTTGACATTCAATTTTATCGGTAAGCCATGTAATTTATTATTAGAAATTGCACCATAAAATTCGACTGCATTTTCCAATTTCTGCACAGAAACATTCAACCGCTCAAAAAACAATCCCCAGGTTTGACCTGCAATACGTAATGCCTTGAAACGCCCTGAGTCATTACAACTGCTTGAGAGACGGAGTTCAATACATTCTGAAACCAGCTGTTGAACACGTGTACCAATCAACCCTCGCATATGTTGGCTATAACAAAAAACTTCAACCACATCTGGTAGCTCAGCATCTTGATGCATTTTGCCCAGAATCGTTTTTAATGCTTCCAACATAGATTGCTCACCAGAGAAATGCAGTGTTCTCACCTCATTCCAAGAGTTGCGATACAGTAGATCAATACTGCTGACTAAGCATTGTGGTGGATCACCAAAACTCAATATGTCTAATTTACGTAAATCAAAATGGATTATTTGATCAGAAAACACCGCTGTCGGATCTTTCTCTAAATTAACAATTATGGCTAAGTGGCGAATTTCACAGGGGCTATATAAAGCTTTTGGTGTGGGAGCCAGTAAGCGAATAGGGAAATTTGTCGTTATATCATTAACAAATTGATGTAATTTATTTTCATCACATTGTGATCCACCGTTATGAATATAAATATGAGATTGTTCTGTCAATAAACCATTAAAGTAAGTCCAGGCCACTAATTTACTAAGATAACGGTTATATTCTAACGGCTGATGTCCAATAATAGAATCTATCGTCGGCGCCTTATTATATAAGTACCAACCACTACGATTCGCGCACCCGGCAGGAACATAAATAAAAGTGAGATGACTCTCAGATAAATCTGGCGAAATTTGCGGATTAACCAAAGTGACTTTGCCTGGTAATACTTCAAAGGCTGCATACAACTTCCGCGTCAACACACCAATATCTTGTGGACTAGCACTTACTCGTAAATTATTACGACGTGCAAAGCGAATAAGGTTACGATAACTTTGCATCATGGTATCAAGTAATTCATTATGCGCATCTCGAACCTGCTCTATTTTCCAATAATTTCGCTTGTCGAGAATATTTAATCGCTCTGTACTCCAATCCCATGAAGTAACAAGCTGTGATAACACATGCCTTCGCCAACCATCACTCGCACAGTTATTGTTTCCACCCGACAATTTTTCACAAACTTTGAGGTAAAAACAGCGACGAATCAAATCAAGACGCTTAAAATCACCGATTTCTATCAAATAACGCGTAACGCGTTCTAACATTAAACAATAGGCATCTAGGCCATAAGAAACAATTTCTCCTGCATGCAAGTGTTTCTTAAATTCCATTGCAAGCAACATACCACGCGGATAATCCCAGGAATAAGCTTCAAGTAAAATACTTTTCAGCACAGCTTTATAAGGAGAATCAACACTTTTATACAGTTGCCATAAACTTGCACCAAAATACTCTTCAGCTGATAATTCACCTAAACCACCTAAATCTAACCATTCATTTGGGGTTAAGACTCCTCGTGCATACAACAATAAAACATATTCATCGTAATTGGTTTCTTCTTCTGCCGGTACCATCATCCATAGTAAACGTTTCCCTGCCATACGAACCGCTGTACGATAAAATTCATCCAACAGTAATATATGTTGTGTCGTTCCACAATCTTCGCCACTTAGGCTACCACTCGTATGGTGGCGAAAACGATTTTCATCAATTAAAAAGAAAGTAGCATCTATACCAAGCGAGGACGCCCATTGCTCAATTAATGTGCATTTTTTTTGTAAAAGTTGTCTTTCTTCTTGATCTAACCATGATTGATGACATACCCAAATATCCAAATCAGAAACATCACTTTGCCCAATTGATGATGTACTTCCCATGGAATAGATACCTGTAATAGGTAATTCACCATTGGTTTGTTGTGAAGATAGTTCACAAAAGAGATAGGCCTCAAACTGCTTTAACCAATTAATTTGTTGAGTATCAGGCGCAAAAAAACAGACACCATTAGGTACATTACCTTCAATATAACCAGGTAACATAGGATGATGATAATTTAATAAAACTGGTAGCAATCCATATACATGCTTGAACGCTTCATTCATAGAAGATGATGCTCGTTCCAGTCGTAATTGATTGATCGCATCCAATCTTTGCTTCAGTGTCTCAATATAAAGATACAAAAGTTTTGCCTGAATTAACTTTAAAAATGAATAACCTCAACTCAGCCATTGGTTCCTTTATTATTAGGGAACGATAACAGCGATATGCTTTTTGAATAGGTTGCTAGAAACGTGATCAATTTAACATTTTGTACCCAAAGCGTAAAGTACATTACCTCTACATTAACTGTTTATTTTTTACACTAAATGCTTTCCATTCTTTCACATAAAAAATCTTTTTCGTTTCTAAGAATTTCAAATAGATGATCCATATAAAAAAGAAAACAATTAGTTAAATTTTCTTATTAAATTTCTTATAATTATTTTCAATGATAAATATTCAAATAAGTATAAAAAAATTAATTAAATATGCTTTTATTTGCTTACATCCAATAAAAAAATCATTTTGCCGCCATTGTAACCCTCCTTTTTTCTGTCTACAAGCTGTACTATACATTAGCTATATTTATTAAGTGCTCAGCTATAACTGGAAAAAGACTTATCAAAATGTTAAAACTGGCTACCTTTCCTTTATAATTCACTCATAATCTAACTACCTAAGAAAAATAAAAACATGTCAATACAAACACTGCGTATCGCAACAAGGAAAAGTCCATTAGCAATGTGGCAAGCGATTTTCGTGAAAACACAACTAGAAAAACATCATCCAACACTAACGATCGAACTTATTCCCATGAGTACTCAAGGTGATATCCTACTCGATACTCCCCTGGCTAAAATTGGTGGCAAGGGGCTTTTTGTCAAAGAATTGGAAAATGCCCTACTAGAAAATCGAGCGGATATTGCTGTTCACTCCATAAAAGATATTCCTGCTACTTTTCCTAATAACTTAGGATTAATGGCTATTTGCCAGCGAGGAGATCCTCGTGATGCTTTTGTATCCAATCAGTATGATTCCCTTGATGCCCTTCCAGCTGGGAGTATTATTGGAACATCAAGCCTACGTCGCCAATGCCAACTACGTCATACTTATCCCCACTTAGTTATTCAAGATCTGCGCGGTAATGTGGGAACACGGCTGAGTAAATTAGACAATGGGCAATATGATGGTATTATTCTCGCTGTGGCTGGTCTAAAACGTCTTAATTTAGAAACACGGATACGTATGCCTCTGCCACCAGAGCACTCATTACCTGCCGTTGGCCAAGGCGCAATTGGTATTGAATGCCGTCTTGATGACCACCATACACAACATTTTTTAGCGCCGTTACATCATCATGATACGGCTATCTGTATTCAAGCAGAACGAACCGTCAATAATCGATTGCAAGGTGGCTGCCAAGTCCCAATAGGTAGCTATGCTATTTGGCAAAATAAACAAATTTGGCTTAGAGCGCTGGTTGGTACGCCTGATGGTAGTCAAATTATTCGTGGAGAAAGATCTTTTAAGCCTGAAGATGCTCAACAAATGAGTATTGAACTTGCTGAAGAGTTACTCAATAATGGCGCCAAACAAATTCTTAACAACATTTTCCCAGGAGCATTTTCTCGATGAGTATATTGGTCACCAGACCAAACCCCAGCGGTGAAAAACTTGTTCAACGTATTAGGTCATTAGGAAAAAAGGCCTTTCATGCCCCACTGATTAAAATTATACCCGGTAATGAACTGGCCCTTCTACCGACTAAATTAGCCAAGCTAACTAATGGTGATCGGGTTTTTTTCTTATCGCCAAACGCAGTTTGGCATGCTAATTCAGCGCTTCATTTAACAGGACGAAAATGGCCTGATACGCTATCCTATTATGGTATAGGGCACTCAACAGCATCCGCTTTTCACCAATTAACTAATTTGCCTATTCAACTATCTCAAAAAGGTGAAACGAGTGAAACATTACTTGAATTACCTGGTTTACAATCACTATTAGGCAAAAAATCTTTGTTATTGCGGGGTAACGGTGGACGTGAACTACTCGCCACAACATTAAAATCGCGCGGAAGCCATATTGATTATTGTGAGTGTTATCAACGTCAACCAATAAAATATGATCGACAAATTTTCCAGTTGCAATGGCAACAGGCAAATATTAGAACAATTATTGTTACCAGTGGCGAAATGTTGCATTTATTATTTAACTTAATTACAGATGATGTTAAACCTTGGTTTCTTTCTCGCCATTTAATTGTTGTCAGTGAACGTTTGGCTAGTACTGCCTACCAATTAGGATGGCAATCAGTAAAAGTAGCCAAAAGTGCTAATAATGATGCTTTAATTCAGGCATTAATATAAACCGATATTGAGATATTAATTATGACGGAACAGAATAAACCAAATGAGGCAAATGAAAACACATCAAATGCCTCTACAACAGCAACGCAATCTACAGCCAAAAATGGTATCTCTCATAGGCAAAAGCGTTCTGGTCTGTTTGGTAGTATAATTACTATCGTACTTATTATCATACTGGGTGGTTGTCTCTATTATTATCTTAATCTAAAGCATCAACAAATAGTCAATGAAAGCAGCGAACTACAACAACAAATAAATGAACTACTGCGTCAACAAGAAACAGAAAAACAGCAAATTAACCAATTAACTGAATCTCAGCGTATTACCCAGTTAGATAAGAAAGAATATGAGCAACAACTTGAACAGAGGGTTGAAGAATTACAAGCTCAAATCACAACACTTTCAAGTACTGATGTAAAACGCTGGTTACTTGCCCAAGCTGATTTCTTGGCCAAAATGGCTGGCCGAAAACTTTGGAATGACTATGATCCCGTTACGGCGATTGCTTTATTAAAAAGTGCTGATTCAAGCCTAGCAGAAATGAATGATCCTAATTTAATTGAGATCCGAAAAACGATTAATAGTGATATCAGTGCGCTATCAGCCATTACCCAAATTGATTATGACGGAATTATTTTAAGACTTAATCAACTGAGCAGTGATATCGATAATTTACGCATAAATGATAGTACTCCAGATGGTAAACCCATGGATGAAGATAGTACTGAACTTTCCAATAATATTACTGATTGGAAACAAAATCTTAGCCAAAGTTGGAAAAGTTTCAGTAAAAATTTTATTACCATTCGTCGTAGAGATTCTCATGAAACCCCTTTACTTGCACCTAACCAGGATATTTACCTACGCGCCAATATTCGAGCACAACTACTGATTACCGCCCAAGCCGTACCTCGTTATCAAGAGCAAATTTACAAACAATCCTTAGAGCAAGCTTCAACTTGGATCCGGATCTACTTCAATACCAACGACGCAGCAACAAAAGCCTTCCTCACCGAAGTGGATAAGCTAATTGAACAACCTATTACGATGGATATTCCCAGCGAATTAAAAAGTTTATTACTGCTCGATAAAGCATTACAAAAACGTATTCAAGGACAAATCCCTTCTTCTGCAACACCGATACCGCATAAGACTCAACCAACCAATGAAAAGAAAAAAAATCAAGACATAAAAATAGTGCCCCCTACACCAACCGAAGAGGCAGTGAAGCCAAGCAATAAAACCGCGCAGGAGAAAACTGCATGATAAAAGTACTGATCCTTTTTATTGTACTAATTGCTGGCATCATCATTGGTCCCATTGTCGCAGGGCACCAGGGTTATGTACTTATCCAAACCAACAACTACGATATTGAAACCAGTGTAACCGGCTTAATCATCTGTTTTATTATTTTACAATTTATCTTCTGTTTTGTTGGCTGGTGCTATCGTCGTATTCGCGGCACGACATCATTTACCCATAATTGGCTAAAAGGCCGTAAATATCATAAAGCGCATAGTCAAACGCAAAAAGCATTACTAAAATTAGCGGAAGGTGATTTTTCACAAGTTGAAAAACTACTGACACGTCATGCTGACTATGCAGAACAACCCGTTGTTAACTATCTACTGGCAGCCGAAGCTGCTCAACAACGTGGCGATGAATATCGTACCAATCAATATCTTGAGCGCGCAGCTGAAGTCGCGGGCAATCATCAACTTCCTGTTGATATTACGCGCGTCCGTATACAACTTGCCGAAGATAAAATTTACGCCGCACGTCACGGTGTCGACAAATTACTGGACCAGGCACCGCGCCACCCTGAAGTCTTAAGAATGGCAGAACAAGCCTATCAGCGGTCTGGGGCTTATCAAGCGCTTATTGAACTTTTGCCTATTATGCAAAAAGAAAAATTATACAGTGCAGAAGAGATCGATAAATTACGCAAAAATGCCTATAAAGGTTTGATTAATCAATATACGGCTGAAGGTGGCAGCGAAAATCTAAAAGATTGGTGGCGGTCTCAAGGACGTAAAATACGTCATGATCCGGTACTACAATCGATCGTGGCTGCTCGCCTTATTGAATGTGACGATAGTGAAGCAGCAGAAAAAATTATCACTGATGGACTAAAACAGCAATATGATGAACATCTTTTATTGCTGGTTCCTCGTTTACAAGTCAGCGATAGCAAAGCTATGAATAAAATCCTACACAATCTAATAAAACAGTCTGGTGGTGCCACTCCCTTACTAAATAGTACTTTAGGTCAACTTGCATTACAGCATGCTGAGTGGCAAGAAGCGGAAAAGTACTTTAAATCTGCTTTAGCACAACGTCCTGATGCTCACGACTTTGCCTGGCTTGCTGATGCTTTAGATAAACAGCATAAAGCTGAAGAAGCTGCACAAATTCGCCAGCATGGCTTACTTTTTTCATTAAAGCATGTAAATTGATAGCTATCTCTTCTCTATTGTTTTGACCTGGCCTCTAACTTTCAGAGGCTTTTTACTCTCATCGATTAATTTGCCATTTTGACGTAAAGCTATCTAAATTAAATAGCATCAATGATTCCCCTTGGATAGAATTTTAGCTTTGTTAAATAATAAAAAAACACCCATCAAAAGATAGGTGTCAAAATACAATCAGGTCTACAGACGGATT
Organism: Arsenophonus nasoniae; assembly: GCF_004768525.1. Taxonomy (NCBI): domain Bacteria; kingdom Pseudomonadati; phylum Pseudomonadota; class Gammaproteobacteria; order Enterobacterales; family Morganellaceae; genus Arsenophonus; species Arsenophonus nasoniae. The sequence continues at coordinate 253,753 of NZ_CP038613.1, read as the reverse complement.
GTGCCTCACTCAACGTTGCGTCCGGTTGGTGATGGATATTATTGCATCGATAACGTGGACAATAGGCACATTAAATTGGCTCTGCGTCATCCTATAGTTTATGATGCGAAACGCAATCACAAGAAGCTGGATGAGCATCTACACTCTATCTAAAGCATAATTCATGCCAGATATCATTTTTATATTCAAAGACACTCTTTTTATCCCTATTGATGAACAAATATTCATCAATCAATCATTGATTGCCTTTTAACAAAATGATTTTACTTATTTTGATTGTCACAACCCACAATACGCATGGCTAAACTGTCTCTCTTTAGAGACGCTATAGAAATATTTATATTTTTTCTTTATTTTTCATGTAATAAGATGTCTCTTTATAGAGACATTAAAAGTTAATTTTGTTGTTAAAACACGACAAATTTTTATAAATACAAAAAAAACAACATTTTAAATACAATTATGCCATTTTTTCGCTATAAAAATGTGGCAATCGGCATTATCAGATAATGAATATAAACTGATATATCCACACTCATTTGTTTTTGTTTAGCTGAATATAAAGGTATCAACGGCATAGGGACAGCTAGATATCTAGCCAATCCTCTGCCAGACCAACCAGAATGGAGGCCGCCCCGAGCGGTTCGAAAAATTGAGATTATGTGAGAACGTCATTCCGACATTTGGTCGCCCGCATGCAGTTGTGCTCTACTTGATTTGCCGTGATCAGCTTATGACGAGACTTTCATCCGCAGGAATGCGCGATGCTGGGCACAAAAAATAAAACTGATACGGATTAAATATTGTGGGATTACCATTGTGGTACGCTGAGGCTACAAAAAAACCTGCAATTAGTGTGCAGGTTTTTTTTAAATTTGGTCGGCGAGAGAGGATTCGAACCTCCGACCCACTGGTCCCAAACCAGTTGCGCTACCAGGCTGCGCTACTCGCCGAAACAAAACAATCTCTGTTTTAATAATGCTTTTTATGTAATTTTTAAAACTTATTTATATTATGGTGCGAAAGGGGGGACTTGAACCCCCACATCCGTAAGGATACTAACACCTGAAGCTAGCGCGTCTACCAATTCCGCCACCCTCGCAAACTGCATAAAACAAATATGGGGTGACTAATGGGATTCGAACCCACGACAACCGGAATCACAATCCGGGGCTCTACCAACTGAGCTATAGCCACCATAGAATCTTTAAAAATTCAATTTATTGAATACAACACTAATCCACTACACCGTAGCAGAGCACGCATTATATGGCGCGCCCGACAGGATTCGAACCTGAGACCTCTGCCTCCGGAGGGCAGCGCTCTATCCAGCTGAGCTACGGGCGCTTAACGCCGTTGCGGGTGAGGATAGTACGGATTTAATAGCATGCTGTCCAGTGATTTTTTAAATAAAAAGGTTATTTGCTTATGCTTTATCCATTTCAATCAAAAAATTAACCTTATCATCATTTTTTAGCCAGTTAAACAGGCTATTGCTAATCATTTTTCATCCTTTTACGGCAAAAAATTTGATTCAAAAAATAGATCACAGAAACAATCAATAAAAATACGCCACCCACAATTAATGACAAACGCGTATCGGGATTAATCACCATGCCAACAAGTACACACACCAAAAAAAGTAAGGTCAAATAATTCACGTAAGGAAATAATACCGATTTAAAAGTATGTTGGGCTAATTGCTGTTGATGCACTTGCCGAAAACGCAATTGACTCAATAAAATAACAAACCAAGGTATCATTCCAGGCAATACGCTCGCACTATAAACATAAACAAAAACTGCTTGTGGATCAGGGATAATGTAGTTGAGACCTGAGCCAACAATAAGACACAAAATGGTTAGCATTATGCACCGTGCAGGCACACCATTTGCTGTCACTTTCAATAAAGATTTTGGCAATTGACCATTTTGCGCTAAAGCATAAATCATACGCCCGCCACTATACATGCCACTATTACAGCCTGATAATGCCGCTGTAAGTACGACAAAATTAATTACTGCAGCTGCCGAAACAATGCCTACTTTGGCAAACATTAGCACAAATGGACTACCATTTTGGCCAATCTCTGTCCAGGGAAATAAGGTTACAACAATAAAAATAGCACCAACATAAAAAATTAAGATTCGCCATAAAATATTATTAATCGCTTTTTTTAATGTCACTTGCGGATTTTTCGCTTCTCCAGCAGTAATACCAACTAATTCAACGCCTTGATAAGAGGCCACAACAATACAAAGCGCAAATAAAAAGCCTTGCCAACCACCAGCAAAAAATCCACCATGCTCAGTCAAATTAGCTAAACCTATTGGTTCAAAATTATTGCCAATACCAACAAAAATCAGTCCTAATCCAATCAAGATCATCACAACAATCGTGGTAACTTTGATCATTGCAAACCAGAATTCCAATTCACCATACAAACGTACTGCGGCTAGATTAGCTAGTGCAACAAGTACAACCGCAATCAACGCAAAAACCCATTGTGGCACCTCAGGAAACCAAAATTCCGCATAGACACCAATCGCTGTGATCTCTGATATCCCAACAGCGACCCACATAAACCAATAACCCCAGGCCGTTAAACATCCCCAATATGGGCTCAAATATTTATATCCAAATGAAGCAAAAGCGCCAGTAACAGGTTCAAGAAACAGCATCTCTCCCATCGAGCGCATAATAAAAAAAACAAATAATCCAGCAACAATATAAGCCAGTAATACAGAAGGTCCTGCCCATTTTAATGTACTGGCAGATCCCATAAATAAACCAACACCAATTGTTCCACCTAATGCAATAAGTTCAATATGCCTCGCTTCAAGGCCACGACTGAGGCCTTGTTCCGGTTTCCCCATAGCAATTTCCTGCCCTTTCAATAATCACTTAATACCATATGACCTTTTTGGTCAAAATGACAGATAATAGTGCCGTAATGAAAACATGTTTTTAATAATAACGAAATAAAAATTTATAAATGTCATCAAAATAGTGGTAATTGCTCAACAATGAAAAAACAGTTGTAAGCTAAAAAACCTATTTTAAAGAAGATTTAGCAGATGGAATTGCCATTCATTAGCTGTCAAAGCGAACTATTGCAAAGGAAATAATATACAAATAAATGTCTAAAGTTTGCCACCAAAATAGTAAGCTAAAAAGCGCAATAATTTTATCTGTCTTTTGATACGACTTGGCTGAGCAAGCAATCGATATAACCATTCCAATCCTAATCGTTGCCATAATTTAGGTGCACGTTTTATATGTCCAGTAAAAACATCATAAGTACCACCTATTCCCATGTAAAGTGCATCGGGATAAACTTGCCGACAATCTCGGATAAAAATTTCTTGCCTTGGTGACCCCATCGCTACTGTCACAATTTTCGCACCACTGGCCTTGATGTGATTAAATAATATTTGACGTTGTTCAGGCTTAAAGTAACCATCTTGGCTACCAACAATATTCACCTGCCACTGAGTACGAAGTTTATTTTCGGTCTGTTTAAGAATTTTCGCTTTTCCACCCACCAAAAATACGGGTACCGCCTTTTGACCCGCGATTTCCATCAAGGCTTCCCACAAATCAGCACCCGCAATACGTGAAACCTTTGCTTGTGGGTATTTACGACGAATCGCTCTGACAATACTGACCCCATCGGCATACAGATATTCCGCTTCAGCTAAAAATGCATTTAAGTCACGATCTTGCTCTGCGGTTAGGATTTTTTCCGCATTGATAGCCACTAATGTTCCACTCTTAACCTGTTGATCAAAAAACAGATAATTGACGAAATGGGTTATATCATGGAAACCCCAAATAAGATGACCTCGAATATCATATTTCGGGATCACTGGTTGCTTCATACATTACTCCAGTCGCTATTATTTAGTTTATTTTTTACAATCATTAGTGATATATATGCGAATTAAACCAGCTTTGGCAAATAACCAATAAATAAATTTCGCCACCAACAGACAAAGTGCAAATACCAGACCAAAAAACACCACTCGTGACACGAAAGAGTCCACACCCTCACGGACAAGGACAATAATATTAAAAATAGCGCCAAAACAGAAAGCTTGCAGGATAACCGATTTATAACGATTGGTTTCAAGCTTACTTTTTTCATAAAGCCAATCAAACCACTTAATAGTCAAACCAACGCCAATCGCGCCTATAGGAATAAAAGCAACACCGCCCATCACGACTAAAGAACCAATTAATGTTGGCGATATGGCTAAACCAGAGTGATTATTAAGTACTTGCCAGGTAAAATAATTAGCTGAATTTAATACCAGATTAGGTCGTTCAGGCCATAACCAACTGGGAATAAAAACATAAAAATCACGTACAATAGGCGCTAATCCTTGGAATTCAATTTTGCCATAGTTATCTAGCAACAGAGCCAAATTTTCCCAAGGGGAAAAAGTATCACGGGTTAAATAAAGAAAAGTATAAAAAGCCTCAGCACCCCGAACATCCAATCCATAACGCTCTAATGCTAACCAAAACATGCCAACAATACCGATAACACCGGCAATAATTAGCATCCATAAATTAATCCAGCCACGGATGATGCCGATAAATAGGAAAAGTGCAAAAGCAATAATAATATTAGCCCGTGTTCCACCCACAACCAGATAAGTGAGTAGCCCAAAAACAACCGTGCTAAATAGAAAAAATAACCAACGATACTGGGTCGGTTTTAAAAAATAGACAATTAACATTGCCGGGATGAAGAAATAAAAAAAACGTTTTAATGCCACGCTAGAAACTTCACGAGAAAAAATCTGACTATAGGACTGTAAACGAAACAGTAAAAAGCCATTTTGTAAGAAAAATATCGCCACGGTCACAATAGCAATAAACATCAATAAGAAACACGTTAACCGCGTTTCTACCCCATTCATAGTGAATAATGGCTGTTTAGATTGCTGGACACCACTTCGCAAGCGGGTTTTGTAAGCAATATAATAAACAATGTAAAAACTGATAGATGAGAGCAATGCATTCAATAATGCATTGGTTGGCACCACACTAACATCAAACTGAAAAACAAGTAATCCCGTTAATGGGAAACCAAAGTAGAATGTTAATAAATAAAGTAAAGAAAAAAAGATATTAAAATTAAAACGTACGCGCCGAAATTCTCGATAGGTTAGCGCCAAAATTAATATTAGAGAGATAAAATAGACTATCGATAAGCCACCAAATTCCGCAAAAGTCATTACTGCTCTCCTATCGATGTCAATGCAGATTGCCACCCTTTAGTAAAATTAGGATTAAAAAAGGCTACCTGGCTTCTATCAATTAATGTCATTTTTTGTCGAATAGCAGTCAGTTGTCGTTCATCTAATTGCTCATCATAAAATAGAAAAGGAACATTTTGCTCGATAAGATCCTGCCAAAAGTAATTTTGACGGCTAATAATAAAAGGAATTCCAAACTGAATTAATAAGCACAATGTGCCGATACCCTGCTGTCTTTTGAAAATAAAGTAACCTAAATCACAACAACGCAGTAAAGTGAGATAATCATTAAAAGCGATTTTTTCCTTAATAATAATCACTTCGCCATTAGGGAAATAATTTTCCGCTGCCTGAGCGACTTCTGCAATATACATCTGATTATTATCGGGATATCCCATAGGAACAAAAATTTCAACTGGCTGATTAGCGAATTGCTTTTTGATCGCCTGTAATGCTTCAATATGTCGATTGGACTTATCACCTGAGTTACCAACCAGAATTGTTACTTTATCGGTTTGGTTAATCGATTTTTCATAAACGGTTAAGGCCGGATCCATTTTGGTTGGAAAATAGAGCAAAGATGTTGCTATCGCTGGATTTGAGTGAGAAAAATAATTTAAATCTCCTCGCGTTGCAAAAACATGCCCTACCCGTTTAAATGCCAGACGCCGTAAATAATAAAATAATCTAAATTTCAAAGCAGCTGAGTCCTCATAGAAATCAGCGCCCCAAATATGCCATAAAAATTGTTGTCGACGGATCTTGCCAAACAATAATGCTAACCAGATTGATACATTAAACTGACCATGAAAAAAGAATTGGCAATTTCTATCTGCTTTTGCTTGCTTAGCGATAACTTTAGCAATCGCCTTTTTATTATCAAATTGCTGAATGTGAAGACGTGGATAGCGTGAAGCTAGCGTGAGATCACGACTAACAACCATAAACTGTCTCTTTTCTCGTGATGGCATTGACAAAGATAAAACATCATTAAAAAATGCTAACACTGTCTGATTATGATGTGGGATGTCAGAGCCTAATACATGGATTAAGGTTTTCATGTCCGCCTGCGGTAAAGATAGAATATGCCACTACAAAGCATAAAATAAACGATATAAGTTGCCATATAGGCCTGGGCAGCACCTAAAGCGCCGTAAGCAGGTATTAACCAATAAGCAAGCCCAGTTAACAACGCAAATTGAGTCACTTCCGTTAAAATGTAAAATCGTAATGCTGCCTTAGCAATAACTAAATAACCGAACACATAAGCGCCGACTTTAAATACATCACCAATCAACTGCCAAGCAAAAAGATCGTGCATGGCGAGAAACTTATCGGAAAAAAGCAGCCAAATTGCCAGATCTCGCAATAGCCATACGGTAAAACTAGCTAACGCTACCGCCGGTAAAACAAATTTCAGTGCTTTAAAAATTTCTGCACTAATCTCATCTCTATGCTGCAATTTAGCTAAGGTTGGCAATAAATAGACGGTAAAAGATGCAGTAATAAACTGTAAATAAGCATCTGAAATACTACTCACTGCCTGCCAGATACCCACCTCATCCCAACTATAACGCTCAGCTAATAAATTTCTCATCATAATATAGGCAACCGGCAACGTGACTGAGGTTATTAACGCCATTAAAGTAAATTTAGCTAAATGATGACTAATAGCAGGATTCCACCTTGGTTTAAAAAACGACCAATTCAGTTGCTTATGGCGTAGGATCAGGATCGCTGCTGGCACAACAATTAATGCAGGCACTAAAGCTAATCCTACTAGCGCCCCTTGATAACCACTTAATCTAAAGCAAAAATAGTAAGCAATTACGCCTGCTAAACTACCAACAATAATCGATAGCGCATTACCTTTCGCATCACGGAAACCTTTTAATATAGCGAGAAAATAATTCGCATACGCAATCCCCATTTGTATCAATGCTAAGGCACAAATAATCGTTTGATAATGTGTATGACCAAATAGAGCCAAGCTGATAAATGAGCTAAATAGGAAAAAAATAAGCGCTAATAGAGTTGAAAAACCCAAAATAATGGATGATGAAGTGCCTATTACAGCAGCTAATTTTATGGGTGTCTGATGATATTCAGCAACATATTTGGTCACACCATTGAAGATCCCTGCACCGGATAAAACACCAAGTACAGTAATCAGTTGACGGAAATTTCCTGCCTGACCCACCCCACTAGGGCCAAAAGAAACAGCCAATAATTTGATAACGACTAACCCTGCCCCAATTTTTATTAAGGTTGAAATCGCTGTCCACACAGACGCTTTAGCTAATGACATATCACGCAAAAAAACATCGGATTTGCTTGATCACCTGCTGCTGTTCTTCATCGGTAAGATTATAGAACATCGGTAAACGAACTAAACGTTCACTTTCTTTCGTCGTATAACAATCATCACCATGAAAACGACCAAATTTATGGCCTGCTGGGCTGGAGTGTAAAGCGACATAGTGAAATACCGTCAAAATATTGACTGCTTGCATATGCTTATTAAATGCTGTTCTTTGTTTAATATCTTTCAGTTTGATATAGAACATATGGGCATTTTGTTGCAAATCTGAAGGTATAATAGGTAAATCTAGCTTACCAATTTCAGCCAAAGGTTTAAGTGCTTGATAGTAGTTTTTCCATAAATCTAACCTACGCTGATTAACTTTTTCCGCCTGCTCCAATTGTGCCCATAAATAAGCCGCTTGTAGATCTGACATTAAATAACTGGAACCAATATCTCGCCAGGTATATTTATCAACTTGCCCGCGAAAAAACTGACTGCGATCCGTGCCTTTTTCCCGCACAATCTCTGCCCGCTCAATAAGCAAAGGATCATTAATCAATACCGCACCTCCCTCGCCACCGGAAGAGTAATTTTTCGTTTCATGAAAACTATAACAACCAATATGACCTATCGTGCCAAGCGCTTTACCTTTATAAGTCGACATAACACCTTGAGCGGCATCTTCAACAACATAGAGGTGGTATTTATCTGCCAATGCCATAATGGTATCCATCTCACAAGCCACACCAGCATAGTGAACAGGGACAATAGCGCGAGTTTTGGTGGTGATCGCCGCTTCAATTTTATTCTCATCCATATTCATGGTATCGGGCCGGATATCAATAAATACAATCGTTGCCCCCCTTAGCACAAAAGCATTCGCGGTAGAAACAAAGGTAAAACTTGGCATAATAACTTCATCACCAGGTTTAATATCCAGTAAAATCGCCGCCATTTCCAAAGATGCTGTACAAGAAGGGGTTAGCAGCGCCTTCGGACACTGGAAATGCTTTTCCAGCCACTTTTCGCAACGCTGAGTAAAGTACCCATCACCACATAACTTGCCACTTTGCATGGCTTCTTGCATATAATTTAATTCAGTACCAACAATCGGTGGTTTATTAAATGGGATCATGTCGTCCTCGATATAACCAATAAGCGGTGCTTTCAATTTGTGCACCCATTTGCGAATACAGACGCATGGCGCCTATATTGCTGATTTGAGTTGCTATTCTTAATCGCTCTACCCCTTGCCGCTCACACCATTGGCATGCTGCTATCATTAATTGTTTACCAACCCCTTTACCCTGATGAGTAGGAGCTGTGGCTAATAAACCAATCCGCGCCTCTTTTTCAACGGCGAGTTTTCTAAGCGTAACAAAGCCCTGAATGTCTCCTTGTACATTTTTGACTAACAAGCAGCCATCATCAAAAGAGCCCTTAACGGCTTTTTCAAGCCACACAGAATAAAAACGAGCATTGTCGACCAATTGATACCAGGGCAGGCGAAAACGGCTATGTGAAAAAGCCGTAGCAGCAATAGTTTGCAATAATTCAATATCCTTTTCAGCCGCCACAACCAATTCAGCACTATGATTTTTTACGCAGCTAGCAATATTTAGACAAAAATCAATTTCACTTTCTACCAGCCAAAACCCCATCGCTAACATTGCGTCAATCAGTTCAGTATTAGCAGTCGCAATTTTGGCTTGCACAAGATCATATTCGGTTAATTGAGCTAATGAAACAATTGGTGCATCAGGTGCAAAATGCAACTTTGCCGTTTTACGTTTAAAAAAATCACTTTCCCAACTGAGTATTTCAATATTGGCGTGGATAGACATGCAGCAAATCCTGTAAATATTGACCATAACCGGTTTTCGCTAGTTTTTCCGCTGATTTTCTAACCTGTTCATCCGTCAACCAGCCGTTACGCCATGCGATTTCTTCTAGGCAAGCGATCTTAAATCCCTGCCTTTTCTCAACGGTTTGTACAAACATACTCGCTTCAATCAAGCTGTCATGAGTGCCGGTATCTAACCAGGCAAATCCGCGGCCTAAGAGCTCAACATTTAGTTGACCATGCTTAAGATACATTTGATTCAGGCAAGTGATCTCTAGCTCTCCACGTGACGAAGGTTTAATTTGTTTTGCAAAGTCAACCACTTGATTATCATAAAAATAGAGACCAGTAACCGCCCAGTTGGATTTAGGTCGCTGTGGTTTCTCTTCAATAGACAGCACTTTAAATTGTTTATCAAATTCAACCACACCAAAACGTTCAGGATCCATCACCTGATAAGCAAAAATCGTTGCCCCCGACAGACGAGCTGTTACAGATTTCAATTTAGGGCTAAAAGCCTGCCCAAAATAGATATTGTCACCTAATATCAGACAGCAAGCATCCTTTCCAATAAACTTTTCACCGATCAAAAATGCTTGCGCTAAGCCATTAGGTGAGGGTTGTACGGCATAACTGAAATGAACACCAAAAGCATCACCATCGCCAAGTAAACGCTGATAATCAGGCAGATCTTCCGGTGTCGAAATAATTAATATTTCTCGGATGCCAGCCAACATAAGGACCGAAAGCGGATAGTAAATCATCGGTTTATCATAAATAGGTAGCAGCTGTTTAGAGACACCACGTGTAATGGGATACAAACGGGTTCCAGAGCCACCAGCCAAAACAATGCCTTTCATCACTTTTCCTCGTTTTCAATTATGTGGCAATACCTAAACGTTGACCAGCATATGAACCATCTTGCACATGACGCCACCAAGTTTCATTACTTAAATACCATTCAACGGTTTTACGCATACCCGATTCAAAAGTCTCTTGTGGCTTCCATCCCAACTCTTGCTCTATCTTGCTAGCATCAATTGCATAACGCATATCATGGCCTGGACGATCAGTGACATAGGTAATCAAATCACGATAATGAGTCACTCCATTCGGCTTAACCGGCCGTAATTCTTCCAGCAGATCGCAAATTGTTTTTACCACATCAATATTTTTACGCTCATTATGGCCGCCAATATTATAAGTCTTCCCCGCATCTGCTTGACTGATGACTAAGTGCAATGCACGGGCATGATCTTCAACATACAGCCAATCACGGATCTGTTCGCCTTGACCATAAACAGGCAATGATTTACCGGCTATCGCGTTCAATATGATCAAAGGAATTAATTTTTCAGGAAAGTGATAGGGGCCATAATTATTAGAGCAATTGGTCACCAGTGTTGGTAAGCCATAAGTACGCTGCCAGGCTCTGACTAAATGGTCACTAGAAGCCTTTGATGCAGAATAAGGGCTACTTGGTGCATAAGGGGTTGTTTCGGTAAATAACCCCTCAGTTGTATGCAAATCGCCATAAACTTCATCGGTAGAAATATGATGGAAGCGAAATAACGGTTTTTTCTGCTGGTCTAAATGATTCCAATAATTGCGAGCAGCCTCTAATAAATGATAAGTGCCAACAATATTGGTTTCGATAAAGGCGGCGGGCCCATCAATCGAGCGATCAACATGACTTTCTGCCGCTAGATGCATAACAGCATCAGGTTGATATTGCGCAAAAATTTTATCCATTGCCGGTCTATCAGCAATATTTATCTGGGTAAAAGTATAACGAGGGTTGTCTACCACTGACGCTAACGATTCCAGATTACCGGCATACGTCAAACTATCAACCACTAGCACATTATCGTTAGTGTGCTCAATGATATGACGCACAACTGCCGAACCGATAAATCCAGCCCCACCCGTCACTAAAATACGTTTCAACGCCATACTCCTTTGGTGTCAACCACCCATTTTTGTCGAATTTGCTCACCATTAATTGCCTTAAATTGTTGATGGTCAACCAGCAACAAAATAATATCTGCATTAGCAATGGCAACTTCAGTAGATATCAATTGACAAGAGCCATTTAATACTTTTGGTAACTCATCAATGTTCGGTTCTACAGCATAAGTGGTGCCCATATGCCAATCGGCAATCATTTTAGTAATTTGCATAGCGGGACTTTCCCGTAAATCATCAATATCCGCTTTAAAGGCAAGCCCAAAACAGGCAATTTTAATTTCATTTGCCCGTTTTCCTGTCTCAGTTACACAATCTGCTAATGCTGTCTTGACCTGATCGACAACCCAGACTGGCTTACTATCATTAACTATACGAGCAGTATGAATCAAACGGGATTGCTTTGGATTCTGAGCAACAATGAACCAGGGATCGACAGCAATACAATGGCCTCCAACACCAGGGCCAGGTTGTAAAATATTGACCCGAGGGTGACGATTGGCCAAACTAATTAGTTCCCAAACATTAATCCCTTGCTCGGCACAAATAAAAGACAGTTCATTGGCAAAAGCAATATTGACATCACGAAAACTATTTTCTATCAATTTACACATTTCAGCCGTTTTCGCATTGGTGAGCACACATTCACCTGCCAGGAAAATTTTATACAATTCACTGACTCGTTGAGATGACTTCATTGTCATACCACCAATAACGCGATCATTTTCGATCAGCTCAACCATGACCTTACCTGGTAAAACACGCTCAGGGCAATAAGCAATATCAATATCTGAATTTTCGCCTTGTTGCTGTGGAAATGTCAGATCAGTACGTATAGCAGCCAGTTGCCCTGCCATTTGCTCCGTTGCGCCGATTGGCGAGGTAGACTCCAGAATAATTAAATCGCCTTTTTTTAAAAACGGAGCAATAGATTCTGCCGCTGCCATAACATAAGACAGATCAGGTTTATGATCATCTTTAAACGGTGTAGGAACTGCAATTAAAAACGCATCCGCCTTCTGAGGTGTGGTAAACGCTTTCAAATAACCAGCTTCTACGGCTGTTTTTACCGTCTTATCTAAATCTGGTTCAACAATATGAATTTTACCTTGATTTATCGTATCAACCGCATGTTGATTAACATCAACCCCAATCACTTTTTTCTGTCGAGCAGCAAAAGCAGCGGCGGTAGGTAAACCGATATAACCTAAACCAATAACAGAAATAGTTTCAAAACTCATAATGTCACCTGATTTGTTTTCAACGCTTCAAGAATTCGCAGGCAAGCTTTACCGTCACCATAAGGATTATGTGCACGGCTCATTTTCTGGTAAGCATCGTCATTCGTTAATAATTGCGTTACGACTTGAACAATTTTTTCTGTTTGTGTACCGACTAAACGTACCGTACCAGCTTCAACCGCTTCTGGGCGCTCAGTAGTATCACGCATCACTAATACGGGCTTACCTAAAGCTGGCGCTTCTTCTTGAATACCCCCTGAATCTGTCAGGATCAAATAAGCGTTATTCATTAAATAAATAAAAGGTAAATAATCCTGTGGATCAATTAAGATTATATTATTAATACCCTGCAAAATTCGTTGTACTGGTTCACTGACATTTGGATTGAGATGAACCGGATAAACAACTTGAACATCCGTATGACTTCTGGCAATTTCAGCTAATGCATGGCAAATACGCTCAAATCCGCTACCAAAACTTTCCCGCCGATGTCCTGTAACTAACAGCATCTTTTTATTTTGATCAAGAAAAGGATATTGCGCAGCAAGGCTTGCCCGTATTGTGGCATCATTCATCATTTTATTACGTACCCAGAACAATGCATCTATTACCGTGTTACCAGTAACATAAATGCGATGATCAGGGATCGACTCGCGTTGTAAATTTCTTCGTGAGTACTCGGTAGGCGCAAAGTGATACATAGCCAGATGACTGGCAATTTTACGATTAGCTTCTTCTGGCCAAGGAGAATACAAGTTACCGGTTCGTAATCCTGCTTCAACATGACCAACCAGAATACGCTGATAAAAGGCAGCCAGGCTGGTTGCCATCGTGGTTGCCGTATCACCATGAACCAATACCACATCGGGTTTAAAAGATAGCAATACGGGTTTCATCCCTTCAAGAATACGACAAGTAATATCAGTTAAATCTTGTCCAGGAGTCATAATATCTAAATCATAATCAGGTATGATCTCAAAAAGATGCAATACCTGATCCAACATTTCTCTATGTTGAGCAGTTACGCAAACTTTCGACTCAAAAGCCTTATCGTTTGTCAAAGCATGTACAAGTGGAGCCATTTTTATGGCTTCAGGACGAGTACCAAACACAGTCAACACTTTCACAATGACTCTCTTTTTTATTTTAACTTCATCTACTAATGAGATGTAACATCAATAATGATTTTACCTTCAACATATTAATAGTTTGTTGAAGTCCCCTATTGTTATATGTTTAGCAAATAATTAGGTTTTGCGTCTTAACAATGCAATACCTATCCCACTTAAAGCACCAATCATTCCCCAAATGATCATCATTAACACTCGACGAGGACTATCACGTTTAACTGGATCTTCTGGTGTTCTTAAATAGCGGTAAGTTTGAAAATTATTCTCGAGAACAGGTTCTACATTTAATGTCGCTAACATTGCTATATTTTGATCATAGCTTTCATCATAATTAGGCCCAGTTGCCTGTAATGTTTCAATTTGTGCTTGTAATAAGGAAGTACCCAATAGAAACATTTCTGAATCAGGTAGTTGATCGATCGGGACATCGACTTTATTACGTGAAATGCCTTGCTTTTGAGCAACTTTTAACGATTGCTGTAGGATATTTAAACGCCGTTCATAACTTGCCTTTGCGACCATTTCCTGACGTTTAACTAATGTTTTAAAAGACTGCTCCTTTGCTAGCCATACACCTTTAATCTGCTCGTTAAGATTAAAAGTCGCTCGTTTGTTAGCAAAAGAAATATATTCACGTAGTAATTGATTCGCATCAGAAGCCGTTTCAGCAATTAATTTTATATTATCATGGAGTATCTTGTTATCATCTTGGGGGGTAAATTGAATATTATCAATTAATTCATCAAGTAATACAGCATCAGCCTTAGCATTTCCTTCCATGCGTGTTTTATAGTAATCACTATTTAACCAAAATTCTCGGCGGGTATCATAAGAACCAACTTGGGCAGTAAATTCCTGATAAACCTGATTCGCAATGGTTGGCAACTGATTATCTTGCGCTTCATTAATATGCGAATCCAAATTTCGTAAAAATTGCTGTTGGGAATAATATGCCCCTAAATTATTAACTGTAGGTAAATCAGTGACAGCATTAGCACTCCATTTTTGTTGCATCATGTAAGAAACAATCAATGCCACAGCCGCAAAAATAAATGCTAAAGAGATAATCCATATTTTTCCCTGCCATAGCGCACAAAATAACCTTTTGATATCTAACTCATATTCAACAGACTGTAAGTGAGAATTAGGTTTGGGTTGTGTTTCTGATTTTGTCACTGGTATGACACTCCTTTAAACATTTGTTTATTTATTTTGCTATACGTTGCATCCGACGTTTAACCCGTTTCACAAAACGCGCCACTTTCCAAGCACGTTTAATACAATAGCCATAGACAGCAAATATAAGCAAAAATAATGCCAACATCACCCATTCAGGAATAAAACTTGAACGTTCACCGATCATGCCTATCGCTGCTAAAATAGCTGCCGCTAAAGTAATTAAGATAAAAGCCTGGCTTGAAGTAAAACCTGACCGCATAATCAAATGATGAATATGTTGTCTGTCGGGTGAAAAAGGACTCATTCCTTTACGAAGGCGCCGATACATAATGGCAATCATGTCCATCAAAGGAATAGCAATAATCCAAAGAGCCGTCACTGGTTTAATTGAACGTTGCTCACCTTGTGTCGACATCAAAAGCAACCAAATAATGGTGAAACCAATTAATGTACTACCCGCATCTCCCATAAACACTTTATAGCGCTTTCCCAATAAACCTAAATTCAGGAATATATAAGGAAGAATGGCAGCAATAACAGCAAAACACCAAAAAGCTAATGCCATATTGCCATTTTGATAAAGCAAAATACCTAACGCAGCAAATGAGATACAAGAAAGCCCACCAAGCAGACCGTCAATACCATCAACCATGTTAAAAGCATTAACCGCTGCCCAAACAGCAAATAACGTCGTCAAATAGCTTAAAGGCCCCAATTTTATTTGCCATGGGCCAAGGACATAACCTAAGTTATCTAATATTAGGCCTGCAAAATAAATCATGACAAGCGCAACAATCGCTTGAATCGTTGCTCGAATTTTAACACTAATATCAAAGCGATCATCTAATACACCAACAAATACTAAAATCCCAGCACAAATCAAATACAACCATTTATGTGGAATGTATTCGTTTGTAATCATGAATGCCAAACTAATACCAAAAAAAACCGCAATACCACCAACCAAAGGAATTTCTCCCTGATGTGTTTTTCGATGATTAGGTTCATCTACCAGACCAAATCTTTTTGCCACTTTTCTCGCAATAAATATAAAGATCAATGAAAACAAGAAAACCCAAAAAACATCGATTAGTAAATCTAGTGTGTGCACAATATTTACTCTCTTATAATTTTTTTAGACACCATCCACTGCATCCATTTCCATGTATAGACTATAAGTGTACTTTAAGTTAGCGTATATGTAACAATAACAAAACATTTCTATCATCTTGTACCAGCTATTAATAAGCAAAATCTATACCAAAATAGAGACTACTGGATAATAAAAACGAACAAAACAAAACGCCACATAAAAGTGGCGTTTTACAATAAATAATTAAACAAATAACAACTTAAGAACGTTTCATGAAATCGAAAAATTCATCATTGGTCTTCGTCATTGCTAATTTATTAATTAAAAATTCCATTGCATCAATTTCACCCATAGGATGAATAATTTTGCGCAATATCCACATTTTCTGTAACTCATCAGGTAAGGTTAATAATTCTTCCTTACGCGTACCGGAACGATTATAATCAATCGCCGGGAAAACACGTTTTTCCGCTATTTTCCGCGACAAATGTAACTCCATATTTCCGGTGCCTTTAAACTCTTCGTAGATCACTTCATCCATTTTAGAACCAGTATCAACTAGTGCTGTAGCAATTATGGTTAGGCTTCCACCTTCTTCTACATTACGTGCCGCACCAAAAAAACGTTTTGGACGATGTAATGCATTTGCATCCACCCCACCAGTTAATACTTTTCCAGAGGAAGGAACTACTGTATTGTAAGCACGAGCAAGACGCGTAATCGAATCTAAAAGAATGATGACATCTTTTTTGTGTTCAACTAAACGTTTAGCTTTTTCTATTACCATTTCAGCAACCTGAACATGACGGGATGCAGGTTCATCAAAGGTTGAAGCAATGACCTCACCTTTAACTAGACGTTGCATTTCGGTCACTTCTTCGGGACGCTCATCAATTAACAACACCATCAAAACACAGTCTGGATAGTTATTGGCAATATTAGCTGCAATATTCTGCAATAACATGGTTTTACCTGCTTTTGGTGGAGCAACAATTAAACCACGCTGCCCACGCCCAATCGGTGCAGCCAAATCTAAAACACGAGCTGTCAAATCCTCTGTTGACCCATTGCCACGCTCCATACGTAGACGGTTATTAGCATGTAGCGGTGTCAGATTTTCAAACAGGATTTTACTACGGGCGTTTTCAGGTTTATCAAAATTAACTTCATTAACTTTTAGTAGGGCAAAATAGCGTTCTCCTTCCTTAGGAGGACGAATTTTTCCTGATATAGTATCTCCCGTTCGTAGATTAAAGCGACGAATCTGACTGGGAGAAACATAAATATCGTCAGGACCGGCTAGATAAGAGCTGTCAGCAGAACGAAGGAATCCAAATCCATCCTGCAAAATTTCTAGCACGCCATCACCAAAAATATCTTCTCCACTTTTCGCATGCTGCTTCAAAATCGAGAAAATAATATCCTGTTTCCTCATGCGGGCTAGGTTCTCTAGCCCCATACTTTCGCCAAGAGTAATCAATTCAGATACCGGCGTATTTTTTAATTCGGTAAGATTCATAATGGTGGGTTCTTAAACTCGGGGTATATTTTTTGAACTATGAACAATAAATAGTATAGCAATCTCTAAATGCCTGTTTAAATAAAAATACAAAAACCTTAACGATTCTTGATGTATATATCAATTTCATTAGGATATAAATTCATGTAGTAGCAGTAATTTGTTAATTTACTACCTTAGATAACACTCTTTATACAGCAAAGACAGAATAAGACTATAAGAATTCATCTCAAAGTTGATGAGGAAATCTCACTTTATACTTCTTAGGCCCTACACAACAGCACCAAGCAAATAACAAATGGAACATGTCTGTCTAAAAGAATTATCTCTATGGGAGTCAATGGAATTCAGACCATTGTAGGATATAGATTATCCAGAGATAACAAATATGTCTATACAATAGCATATCCAATATGTACACATTAAGATAAATAACGCGTATCATATTAAGTAATGGCGCTAAGTTACCATGCTTCAAAGCAGACGTCTAGCTATGAATTGCATAAAAAGCAGACGTCTAACAAGAAATTGAGAAAAATATTGGTCTACTAAACGTCCGTTGTTAATATTTTAGGAAAAATTAGAGGTTTTTGTCTAAAAATTCTTTTAATTGAGTTTTAGACAGAAGACCAACTTGCTGGCCAACCTTCTCGCCATTTTTAAAAAGCATTAAAGTAGGAATGCTACGAATACCATATATAGTTGCTATATCAATACTTTCATCAACATTCAATTTGGCAATAATCAATTTAGCTGTATATTCATCAGCAATTTCGTCTAAAATAGGGGCGATCATTTTACAAGGGCCACACCATTCAGCCCAAAAATCAACTAATATTGGTTTTTTTGCAGATTTGACTGTTTCTTCAAAATCAATACCAGATAGATGAATAACTTTTTCGCTCATTGCGATACTCCAAGGATCAAGTTTTTATGTCGTTTCAGTCTAACATTAATTTAACCATGTTTGCTTTATTTCAAACAATCTTCTTTCATAAAGCAACCGTTAACTGATATTCTAACACACTATGAGTAAAACACATTTGACAGACAAGAAGTTTATAGACTTCGCCCTACACCCTAAAGTTATTGAAGCCCTTAATAAAAATGGCTTTCATAATTGTACGCCGATACAAGCGTCAACATTGCCTTTTACTGTCGAAGGCCGTGATGTTGCGGGGCAGGCACAAACAGGAACAGGTAAGACATTGGCTTTTCTTACCTCAACATTTCATTATTTACTAACACATCCAACAAATTCAGAACGTCAAGTTAATCAACCTAGAGCGCTAATTATGGCTCCTACACGGGAGTTAGCCGTTCAGATATATACCGATGCAAAAGAATTAGCCGCTATAACAGGCTTAAAAATGGGCTTAGCTTATGGTGGTGATGGCTACGACGAACAACTGCATGTACTCCAATCGGGAGTAGATATTCTTATCGGTACAACCGGGCGCTTGATCGATTATGCTAAACAAGGCCACATTCATTTAGGTCGCATTCAGGTAGTTGTACTTGATGAAGCTGACCGCATGTATGATCTTGGTTTTATTAAAGATATTCGTTGGTTATTTCGTCGAATGCCACCCGCTGCCCAACGCTTGAATTTACTCTTTTCCGCAACACTTTCTTATCGTGTTCAAGAACTGGCATTTGAACAAATGAATCAACCCGAATATATTGAGGTAGAACCTCAACAAAAAACAGGTCATCGCATTAAAGAAGAACTTTTCTATCCTTCTAATGAAGAAAAAATGCGTCTGTTACAAACGTTAATCGAGGAAGAGTGGCCCGAAAGATGTATAATTTTTGCTAATACTAAACATCGCTGTGAAGATATTTGGGCACATCTTGCTGCTGATGGTCACCGTGTTGGCTTACTGACCGGTGATGTGGCACAAAAAAAACGGCTACGTATTCTTGAACAGTTCACTCAAGGCCATTTAGATATTTTAGTTGCCACAGATGTTGCCGCTAGAGGTTTACATATTCCATCTGTCACGCATGTATTTAATTACGATCTCCCTGATGATTGTGAAGATTATGTCCATCGTATTGGTCGTACTGGGCGCGCGGGTGAAAGTGGTCATTCGATTAGTTTGGCTTGTGAAGAGTATTCTTTAAATCTACCGGCTATTGAAGAGTATATTCAGCATCAAATCCCGGTCAGCAAATACAATAGTGAAGCATTATTACAAGATTTACCGACGCCAAAACCACGTCGTCGTCCACGCGCTAGCGGAACACGGCGTAATAATAGTAGTCAAAGCCGACAGAATAATTCACGCAACAATCGTAAACGTCCGAGCTAATAAACATATGTTAAAATCATCGCTTTACGCAGCAATCGATCTTGGTTCTAACAGCTTTCATATGTTAGTAGTAAGAGAAATTTCTGGTTATGTACAAACCCTTGCCCGCATAAAGCGTAAAGTCAGACTGGCCGCTGGTCTTGATGAAAGTAACTATTTATCTCAACACGCAATGGATCGTGGCTGGCAATGTTTGCATCTTTTTTCCGAGTATTTACAAGATATTCCGACTGAACAAGTGCAAATTGTTGCTACAGCAACCCTTCGTCTCGCTAAGAATGCTGACCTTTTTATTAAGCAAGGAGAAAATATTCTAAGGCATCCCATCAGAATTATTACTGGTGAAGAAGAAGCACAACTCATTTATCAAGGGGTAGCACATACCACTGGCGGTTCAGATAAACGACTAGTGATAGATATCGGCGGTGGCAGTACTGAAATCATTACCGGTACCCATGTTAAACATAGTCAACTTGTTAGCCTTAATATGGGTTGCGTTACCTGGCTTGAACACTACTTTAAAGATCGTAATTTGACCGAAGAAAATTTCACACAAGCTGAAACTGCTGCACATAAAATTATTAAACCTAGCGCGAGCCGACTTATTAAGCAAGGTTGGCAAATTTGTGTCGGTGCTTCAGGTACAATACAGGCTATACAAGAAATTATGCTAGCTGCTGGCATGGATGAACGTATTACGCTAGATAAATTACAATTATTAAAAAAAGCCGCGATCACCTCTGGAAAATTAGAAGAATTGGAAATCAAAGGATTAACGCTAGAACGAGCGCTAGTTTTTCCCAGTGGTTTAGCTATTTTAATTGCCATATTTGCCGAATTGAAAATCGATTACATGATATTAGCAGGCGGGGCATTGCGTGAAGGGTTAATCTATAACATGCTTGATCTTCCTGCAAAACAGAATATACGCGCAATTACACTTGCCAATATTCAACATCGTTTTCAAGTTGATATTGAGCAGGCTAACCGGGTAAAGAGGCTAACTGAATATTTTTATTCACAATTAAAGAAAAGCTTTTATCGTGATAATCACCAACTTGATGAGCTATTAAAAGGTGCCAGCGCGCTGCATGAAATTGGCTTAAGTATTGATGCTCGTCATGTTACTAAACATGCCCATTATCTCATCAGCCATCTTGATATGCCAGGTTATACACTTACGCAAAAACGCTTATTAGCGACTTTACTTAAAAACCAAACTGGCCCGATTGAGTTAACAGAACTAATCCAACAAAATGCGATCCCTGTCCAATATGCTATTCTTCTTTGTCGGCTTTTAAGACTGGCGATTATTTTTACTCTTCCACGTCGTGACAATACCATACCGTTATTACGTCTTAGAGCAAATAAAGAAACCTTAATCCTTACATTACCCCATCAATGGTTATTGGAACATCCGCTCTGTTATGAAAATTTACAGCAAGAAATCCAATGGCAAAGTAATATCAATTGGCCTTTGTTACTAGAAGAACAAACTGAATTAACACAATAAGCTCAATCTATTTTAGTTAGCAAAATTTATTTTCTGTTTAACCCCAATCTGGCTCTGATATCCGCAATCGCAGACTGGCCTTTTTCCATTCGCTGCTCGGCGGTGACTATTTTTTTATTTTGCTCCCAGATCAAATCATCTTGTGGTAATTCATGTAAAAAACGACTAATCTCCGGTCGAATAAGCTCACCATATTGCCGTCGCTCTCGACAATGGCTAAAGAATAACTCTCGCTGAGCGCGAGTTATGCCCACATAAGCCAGCCGGCGTTCTTCATCAATATTATTTTCATCAATACTGGTTTGATGGGGTAATAATCCTTCTTCCATACCGACTAAAAAAACGTAAGGGAATTCGAGTCCCTTTGAAGCATGCAAAGTCATTAATTGCACCTGATCTAAATCTTCAACCGTTTCCCCACGCTCCATCATATCCCGCAAGGTAAAGCGTGATACAACCTGAGATAACGTCATTGCCTCATCAATATCATTGCCATTAATCATTTCATCCATCCAGCCAAATAGTTGATTAACATTTTTCATCCGTATTTCAGCCGCTTTGGTACTGTTTGATGTTTCATATAACCAACTTTCATAATCAATGTCATGCAGGAGATCTCTAACCGCAAGCAGGGGCTCACGTTCTGCTCGTTCGGCAATCTCTGCTAACCAACGAGTGAAATGCTGTAATGCCGTCAAACCACGTCCAGTTAATGTTTGTTCAAGTCCAACATCAAAACTGGCAGCAAACAGGCTTTTTTGGCGTAAAATCGCCCATTCACCTAATTTTTGGATTGTTTTCGGCCCAATTTCGCGTTTAGGGGTATTCACTATGCGGAGAAAGGCACTATCATCATCGGGATTAGTTAGTATCCGCAAATAAGCTAAGATATCTTTAATTTCTGCACGTGAAAAAAATGAAGTTCCACCGGAAATACGGTAAGGAATGCGGTTTTGTAACAATAATTTTTCAAATAGGCGCGATTGATGATTACCACGATATAAAATAGCATAATTTTTATATTGGGTTTTATTGACAAAATGGTGGGCAACCAATTCGCCGATCACACGCTCTGCCTCATGATCTTCATTATTAGCGGTGATAACTTTTAACGCTTCACCATAACCCAATTCAGAAAATAACTTTTTATCAAAAACATGCGGATTATTAGCAATCAATATATTAGCGGCTTTCAGAATACGGCCAGAAGAGCGATAATTTTGCTCCAGTTTGATCACCTTAAGCTGAGGGAAGTCGGTTTTTAGTAACGCTAAATTTTGCGGTTGAGCACCACGCCAGGAATAAATAGATTGATCATCATCACCAACAACAGTAAAGCGTCCACGGTTACCCACTAACAATTTAACCAGTTGATACTGGCTAGTATTGGTATCTTGATATTCATCCACCAGCAGATAACGGATCTTTTGCTGCCAACGCGAACGTATCTCTTCATTCTCATCCAGCAAGCGGGTCGGTTTAGTAATTAAGTCATCAAAATCCAGCACATTGCAACTTGATAAATGTAATTCATAACGCCGATAACATTCAGCAAACCGTTGTTGTTGTTCTGATTTTACCTGTGCCATCACTTGGTTGGCCGTTAATAGATCACTCTTCCAGTTAGAGATAGTAGAAGCCAACTGGCGTAATAGATCTTTATCTTCTTCCAATAAATCAAAGGTCAGCTCTTTCAGCAGAGCCATTTGATCGTGTTCATCAAATAATGAAAAATTGGCCTTTAGGCCTAATGCGCTATATTCCCGCTTAATAATTTCCAAGCCTAAAGTATGAAAAGTGGCAACCATTAATCCTCTGGTCTCTTTTTTCCCTAACGTTTGCCCAACACGCTCCTTCATCTCTCTAGCCGCTTTATTGGTGAAAGTGACGGCCGCTACCTGACGCGGTAAATAACCACGCTGACGAATTAAGTAGGCAATTTTATGGGTAATAACCCGGGTTTTACCTGAGCCCGCCCCAGCCAGTACCAAACAGGAGCCGTCAACATATTCAACCGCTTGTTGTTGATTGTAATTTAATCGCATAGGCTGTTAACTGAGCATTTTCCATTATTTGTTGTAATGGTAAAATTGTATCAGAAAGCAGATAAGTAAAAAATGGCATAAAAAACCCGCTAATTAGTAATTAAAATATAGCGGGTAAAAAGTCATATAAAAATAGGTTAATTCTTACCATAGTGAGTTGATTGTGTCACATTAAATGGTGATAAGTTCGGTTAGCGCTAGGTTTGCAAATCGAGTATTGTTGTACTTTTAGTGCAACTGCTAACAAATAAAAATAGATAACTTATTGATTTAGCAAAACTAGATTTTATTTTAATGCTATTTCCTAGTTGTATCTCACAAAGATTATGACAAAGTAGTTAATATAGCAAAACAACCTGAGCAAATCGTAATACAAAGCTATAAACGGCTACCAGACTAACTAAAAAATGGGTTTATGGGGGAGCTCAAACAAAAATTTGTTATTTCTCCCCGATAAATTTCATCAAAACATAAATTTTCCTTTTAAGAATGTTGTATGTTTATCCATCCTCCTCCAGTACGATTATTTTTATAACGAGTAATATATTTATAGGGTACAGGAGTGATGAATGTCGCTTCGACAGACTTATTTGGCATCATTGCAATAAATTTAGAATCCTGTGCATTTGCCGCAGAAAGTAATAATTTGGGAGTTAATATTTTGGGTGGCGTTTTAACTTTTTCAACTCCCATTGTAATTGGACTAATAGGAACTTCCGCTATATCAGGAATATTCACTTCATAAAAATAATTTCGTGTTTCCGCATAGCCTCCAGATTCTAGTGTCGTACCAAAAGAAACAAAATCCGGATTGGGTGAAGTCACATGGTTTTTGGCTAATGTTCCTGCGTCAAAACTTGTAGTGGTCTAATAAAACTGTAGAGATTTATAGCTTATAATTAAGCAAAATCTTATAGGTATAAATATGACCCGAAAAGTAAAAGTAACCTTTAGCGGAAAGCAAAAACTGGAATATGCAAAACTCATGGTTGAAGGTGGATATAGCAATATCCAAGTTGAAAAAATATCCGGTGCGGGTAAATCTGCCGTATCACGATGGAAGCAACAATATCTTGCCGAGTTAAATGGGAATACGCCTGTAAAATCAAAAGCGTTAACACCCGAGCAACAGCGCATACAAGAATTAGAAGTTCAACTTAAGCGTGCTCAGAGGGATAATGACATATTAAAAAAAGCCGCGGCTTACTTCATCCTCGACAATCAAAACTCAAAATCGTGAAGCAACTGAAAATCATGTACCCCAATTTTACGGTCACTGAGTTATGCCATCTTTTTGAAGTAAGCAGCAGTAGTTTTTATTATGAAACGAAAATACCGACAGTTGAAAATGAAAGACTGTGTGGCGAAATCAAACGTATTTTTTATACATCGGGTCAAATTTATGGCAAAAGACGTATTCAAGCCGAGTTAA
Source organism: Arsenophonus nasoniae (assembly GCF_004768525.1). Classification (NCBI taxonomy): domain Bacteria; kingdom Pseudomonadati; phylum Pseudomonadota; class Gammaproteobacteria; order Enterobacterales; family Morganellaceae; genus Arsenophonus; species Arsenophonus nasoniae. The sequence continues at coordinate 228,906 of NZ_CP038613.1, read as the reverse complement.
AGGGTTTAGGGCACCAAATTGGCACTTATAAAATATCGAACATCATGAAATTAAATCAATTAGTTGCAATTAGACCAACGAAAAAGCACTACTATCACTCATCGGGTAACGAACATCGATATGCCCCTAATTTGCTTAAACGACAATTTTCCCCTGAACAGCATAATCACTATTATGTCGGGGATATCACGTATATTAGACATCACTATGGGTGGAGCTATTTAGCCTGTGTGTTGGATTTAGCCACCAAAGAAATTATTGGTTATGCCTTATCAACAAAACCGGATTCGAAATTAGTGAAAGAAGCCTTAGATAACGCAATTGAACGGCAATTACCGGATACGACAAGTTTGATGTTCCATTCAGATCAAGGTTGCCAATATTCATCGGAGGAGTTTAGGGCGCACCTCTTTGAACGGAAAATAACTCAAAGCATGAGTCGGCGAGGTAATTGCCTCGATAATGCCGTGATGGAAAGATTTTTTAGGAGTTTAAAGACAGAAAGACTTAACCGTTTATCGTTTATGAATCATCAATCTGTTGTCTGTGAAGTTGAAAATTATATTCAGTTTTACAATTATTATCGACGCCATTCAACGATTGGTTATTTAACGCCACATCAAAAATATCATGAACTAAAAAATGCCGCTTAGATCTTCTACAGAATTTGTTGACCATTACAACTAAAGATTTCTATGAAGCGTTTTTTGATAACAGATGCAGGATCTGGCGATCGAGGGAAGAAACCGCCCGCACTTTTGATCACTTCAGGTGAACGATCATCTCCACGATAAAAAAATGTTCCATTCGTTTGTGCTTCTGTTTCATTAATAGATCTTGAGCTTGCTATTAAATCTGTCGAGGAAGACTCAGATAAAACGGTTGGTGATGCGTTCTCTGTACCTGGCAATACTAGAAATTTTTTTGGCTTAATTGGCTTAGCCGGAACCGGAAGAGGTAAACTTACTGCTGTTGATGAAGGATTGATATCTGAACCTGTAGACACCAATTTAACCGGTTTTGGGGAAATGGGAACCACCTCTGATAACGGCATTATATTTCTTCTTGATGAAAATTGGCCAGGTATAGACAATCTTTTGGATGCGATAGGTTGTGATTGCATTTCCCCATTGCTCTGGCTTGCCAATTCCAATTGTTTTATCCTGTCAGCAATCGATATAAGCCCATCAGCATCCATAAGAGTTATCGGATTATTTCGCACCATCCAAAATAGATTTAACCCATCCACTGCCCCTGCCGGATCCGCACTCAACCAGCGCCCCACCCAAGGCTGGTAGTAACGGTAACCATAGTAATACAGCCCAGTTGCATCCCGCTCCTTGCCCGAATAGCGGATGGTTTTATAATCCGCCTCAATCTGACTGCGTGCCGTCCATATCGCTGTGCCACCGTATGGATAATACTCTTCCAAGCTGATAATAAAACCATCACCATCAACTTCCATACAACTGCTGCCGATAAGATTGTCATAACTGTAACGAAGTTGATTGTTCCCATTAATGGCCGGCGGCTCGCCTATTTCCCAGTGTAATAACTGCACCTGCGCCCGTCCAGCTTCACCAATAGTGATAACCTGAAAAATCTCGCTGGTTACATCATCGTTTGCCGTGCTGCGCAACTCTAATCCCGGTAGATACTGCACACGTTGACCCCGCACACTGTTGCCCATCACTTGCCGGTTTATCTTGAGGATCCGCTGGCTATCCGCCGCATAACGGTAGTATTCATTGTCATCCGTGGCATCTTCTCGTGTCACTGGTGTCACCTTTTGTAGTTCGCCACGTGGTGTCCAGTTGAGGTGTTGCCCCGGCAATAACATACGCTGATGACCCGCTGTCAACGATCACCGAAAACTGATCCACTTTTTATCTAAATCCGATCAATCAAAATTGATCCACTGTTTTACTCAGTTATTGCTCCTGAGCGCCGCTTATCTTTCAATCGGTAGCTTTCACCGCTTAATTGCAGTACATGCGAATGATGAAGTAAACGATCAAGCATAGCGGCAGTTAATGTTGCGTCATCAGCAAAAGCACTTGGCCATTGCCCAAATGATAGGTTACTCGTCAATATGACACTGCCATGCTCATAACGCTTGGCAATCACATTGAAAAACAGGTTTGCTTCTTCTCGCCCAAACGGCAGGTATCCAATCTCATCGATAATCAACAACTTCGGGGCCATCACCGAACGTGATAGATATTGTTTGAGCTTATTTTGTCGTTTGGCAGTTGAGAGTTGCAACATCAGTTCAGCTGCCGTGGTAAAGCGGGTTTTCTTCTTGGCCTGTACTGCTTTTAATCCTAACCCAATAGCTAAATGCGTTTTGCCTACACCGCTTGGGCCAAGCAACACGACATTTTCATTACGTTCAATAAACGTTAATGCGCTTAATTCCTGTATGTGTTGTTTGGGGATCCCCGTTGCAAACTTAAAATCGAACGTATTAAGTTCTTTATGTGCTGGGAATCCTGCCATCCGACTCAAAAGATTACGAGTTCGTTCATCTCGTTGTTGTTGCTCACATTTTAACAGGGACAGTAAAAACTCTCCGTAGCTTTTGTCTTGGGCAATGCATTTTTCGGCAAGTGATGACCAATGAGTCGGAATAGAATTTAATTTCAATGACTCACACAGGTGTTCAATTTGTTCATGCAATAACATGTTCACCTCCCAGTAATGCTTCGTATACGCTGATTGAGTGTTGCAAACTGACATATTCAAGGGGCGGTACGATAGGGGATATTAAGCGTATTAGTCTGTGGGATAGATTGGCAAACCCGTGCTAGTAAGGGTAGAAGAGACTTAACTTCCTTAGCTAATCTATCTGCTGGCTTCTCTAACGTTGTTCCATGAATTCGCTGATGGGCAACGCGTTGTAACCATGGACCCACTTTTGCATTAGCTATTTCAATATCCAGTTCAAGATTATGAGCACGAAGGTCGGTGTTTAATGGCACGATAAAGCTGTTTTTTTAAATAGTGGTTAAAGCGCTCTACTTTCCCTTTCGTTTTTGCCCTGTAGGGCTTGCAAGCCTTCAATTTAAACCCGTAATCTTTCGACATTTGAAGCATTTCGACATGTAATTTATGATCACCTTCTGCATAAGCATCCCGTTCGATGATGAGGGATTTTGCGTTATCACACAATACTTCCTGTGGTACACCACCAAAGTAGTCGAAAGCTTCTCTTAAACCTTGCTGCCACGATTCTGCTCGTTCATTATCAAAGAACTTTACATAACTCGCACGCGAATAGCCTAGCGTTGCAACAAACGCTTTCAGCGATTTTTTACCTCGCCGGATGCTGGTGAAGTCGATTTGCATTTGTTGACCTGGCTGTGTTTCAAAACAGACGACTACTTCGGGAACAATGCTTGGTTTAAATTGACAAACAAATCGGCGTAATTGAGCAATACCACCTTGATAGCCGTTTTCAACTACCTCATCAAATAAGACTGTTGCAGGGATCCAATCAGGTTTAGCCAGTTCAATTCGCTGAAGCAAATAAGGTTTAAAGGGGGATAATTTAGTCGGTTGTTGACTTCTTTTAGCATAAGTTGGCATTGTCTGTTGTTGTAAATGATGTTTTACGGTGTTACGGGATATACCCAACTCACTGGCAATTTTTCGAAGGCTTTGTCCTTGTGCAAAGCGAACATGAATATCCACAAATATCTCCTTGGTTAACATAAATTATCCGTACAAAAATGTGCGAATAATACCAAGTGGATCAGTTTTAGATGATCGTTAGTGGATCAGTTTTGCATGATCGGTGACACCGCTGCCGTAAACAACGCATCTACTTCTGTTGGATCCTCTGTCAGCGTACTTAATACACCGCGATTACTGCGGTCGCTAATGGTAATGTTTATGGTGTAATTGTTATTGCTAGCGGGTGCACTATGACGTATTTGTGTCAAGTTACCGCCGGTATCGTAACTATAAGTACGGAAGTAGTTTGTATAGGTAGAGTTATCTGATGAAAGGGGGACAATGACGGGAGGTAAATTATTGCTTTGCTGTGGAATATCGGCCATTTCACGTCCGGTGGCATTGACCAGCTGATAAAGGCTGTCATAGCTGTAAGTATTTTCTGGTACTATTTTTTGATTGCGCCAAAAACGAGTCTCTTCAGCATCATTACGGATGTTAAGCACGTTACCTACTGGATCATACTCATAGCGTAGATCCTGCAACACCCTCATTCCGGCAATATGTCCTGCTGGACGCACTGCTTTAATTCCCATCAGGCGCTGCGTTTCCGGTTCGTAAGTGTACATGGTCACCACACCATTGCCATGTTCTTCACGCAATTTTTGGCCTGCGGCAGAATAAGTCAGTGATTGTACGATAACCTGTTCCTGACCGTCTTTCACCGTCAGCCAACTACTCATCAGTAAACCAGCTACATCATAAGCCATACGTTGTAAATTACCACGCGCATCAATAGTGGTTAACACACGACCGGTTGCATCTGCTGTAACCTGAGTGGTATAGGGCTCGTCATCTAACTGTTGATTCCAAACAACGGGATCATTTCCTTGCCAATCAGCGATTGTCTCCTGCCTATCTGCCTCCTTTAACAACTTGCGGGTCACTGCCAGCGGGATACCACTTAAAGCGATGCTATCTGTCTGCACCAGACCTGCCGTGTCATAATGGCTAACACACTGACCAACCAGATTGTATCTCTGCTCCTCTTCGGTGTTACCGGCCCAGATAAAACGTTCCGTTACCCGAGTTGCTTCAGTGGTTACTTGTTCTGTGATACTTAGTTGACGTCCCGGTAGGCTGGCATCCTCATATTGAAAAGTATGGGTAACAGCTTGGCTTATATCTTCTTCACCATGGTTGTAAACGCCGATATTACTTATTGCTATAAAAGGCCGGCCGGCAATATCGCTTAAAGCTAGTGTGATACCTGCATCAGCACTCTGCGTACTCAGCACATTGCCAAGCAAGTTAGTTTGATAGGCAAAGTTGGTCAGTCCGCGCTCATATAAACGCGGATCGGCACTTTGCGCCAGAAAACCGCGGGCATTGTACTGATGGTGAGTAATACGTTGCTCTGTATTATTTGGTGTATCAGGATGGCGGTAATACGCGATATCACGCACGCTCAGACCTCGATTATCAACCACCGTGATCGTCGGTGTTTTACTAAATAGCAGTGTACTCATAAGTGTCTCCTGAAAATGATTATGCAATCAATTTTTGTTACGTGGAGTTAGCCACGACAGGAAATATACCACTTTATGGGTAGCTTTTTTAATAACTTGGGCACACTAAGGGATGATAAATTAAGCTTAAAGAAAGGGTGATTTTTAAGCAATTTAAATAGAATAAATCGCGATTGAATTAATATATTAACTTCGTATAGGTGTTCAGCTTTTATGTAACATAGATAATTTTTCTATCCAACATTATGCTAGCGCATTTTGTCTAAAACGGCATGTTTGCTTCAGGATGTTATTTTTAATATCTAGCAATCGATGGTGTCATAACCCAAAATTAATTCCTTTTTTACCCCATTATCTCCGCTAAATGATGCAGGTTTAACTTATAAACCAAGTAGTAAGGTAAACAAACTCATCTAACTACAATTAGATAATGGAGATATTTAAAGAATTGCTGAGCGATATTATTATGTTATCAATGGCAAGGTAAATAAAATCTACCGTATTGCCCCTATTTTAACTAGCAGCATCAATGCGCTTCATATCAGTCATATAATTACGCAGTTTTTTACCTATGATCTCAATGGGATGATTACGGATCGCTTCATTGGTATCTCGTAATTGTCTATTGTCAATCTGGCTAACGGGTATATTTTTCGCTAAGTCGCCTGGCTGTAATGTTGCTATAAAATCCTTCAACAAAGGAATTGCTGCAGAAGAGAATAGATAATTACCATATTCTGCAGTATCGGAAATAACGACATTCATCTCATATAAACGTTTACGCGCAATGGTATTCGCGATCAAGGGTAATTCATGTAACGATTCATAATAAGCCGACTCTGCGACAATACCGGCTTGCAACATCGTCTCATAAGCTAATTCAACACCAGCTTTGGTCATTGCGACTAATAACAGACCATGGTCAAAATATTCCTGCTCTAAAATTTTGCCCTTATAGGTAGGATAATTTTCAAACGCCGTTTGCCTTGTTTCTGCCCGCCAAGTGAGTAAATTGTTATCATTATTCTGCCAGTCTGCCATCATGGTGGCTGAAAATTTACCGGACATAATGTCATCCATATGTTGCTGAAATAATGGCGCCATGATTGTTTTTAATTGTTCAGATAATGCAAATGCCCGTAATTTAGCCGGATTAGCTAAACGATCCATCATGAGCGTAATACCACCTTGTTTTAATGCTTCGGTGATTGTTTCCCAGCCATACTGGATTAATTTCCCCGCATAGCCTGGTTCGACACCCTCGGCAACCATTTTGTCATAACACAGTAATGAGCCGGCTTGTAGCATGCCACATAAGATAGTCTGTTCACCCATCAGATCCGATTTTACTTCGGCAACAAAAGAGGACTCAAGTACACCAGCGCGATGACCGCCTGTGGCAGCTGCCCATGCTTTAGCAATATTTATCCCTTCACCTTGCGGATCATTTTCTGGATGAACGGCAATCAGCGTTGGTACACCAAAACCGCGCAGATACTCTTCACGGACTTCGGTTCCTGGGCATTTTGGCGCCACCATAATAACGGTAATGTCCTGGCGGATCGGCTCACCCACTTCGACAATATTGAAACCATGGGAATAACCTAATGCAGCCCCCTGTTTCATTAATGGTTGAATGGTCTGCACCACAGCAGAGTGTTGTTTATCTGGTGTTAAATTAATAACTAAATCCGCTTGCGGAATTAATGTTGCATAAGTACCAACAGTAAAACCATTTTCTATCGCCTGACACCATGAAGGACGCTTTTCTTCAATCGCTTCTTTGCGCAATGCATAGGCAACATCCAGACCGGAATCACGCATATTTAGTCCCTGATTAAGTCCTTGCGCTCCACAGCCAACAATGACAATTTTTTTGTCTTTTAAATAACTGGCTCCAGCAATAAATTCATCACGAGCCATAAAACGGCATTGACTTAATTGCAATAATTGTTGGCGCAAATTTAGGGCATTAAAATAATTAGCCATAGATTAATTTCCTTCATAATTTCAGCATGTTATTATACATTTTCTATTGTTTTATTGTCAGATTACTTAGCAAAGAAGCGTTGCTATGCTTACTATATGCGATCAAAATTATTGCGTAAATTGATATATTTGAAATATAATGTTGCAAAATATGCAATATTATATGGCCACTTTTTATCACTGAGGGCGCAATGGATATTCGCGATCTAAAGTTATTTTTACATCTAGCTGATAGCTGTCACTTCGGACGCACGGCTAATGCCATGCATATCAGTCCCTCGACATTATCTCGCCAAATACAACGTCTGGAAGAAAGTTTTGGTCATCTTTTATTTATGCGCGATAATAGAACTGTACGCCTCACAGAAGCAGGAAAACAATTTACACAATTTGCCCAACAAACACTGCTTCAATATCAGCAACTTAGCCACTCACTTAACCAACAGAGCGCCTTATTGACTGGTGAATTACACCTATTTTGCTCAGTTACTGCCGCTTATAGTCATTTACCCAAGATCCTGGATACCTTTAGGCTAGCAAATCCTTTAATCGAAATTAAATTAACCACTGGTGACGCAGCGGATGCCGTCAATAAAGTTGCCAGACGAGCAGCCGATCTAGCGATTGCCGGTAAATCGGAAAAATTACCGGATAATATTTTATTTAACAAATTAGGTGAAATTCCGCTCGTCTTGATTGCGCCATCATTAGCGGGAACGATCCGTCAACAAGTTTCGCAACCGCAACCGAACTGGCAACAAATTCCATTTATCCTGCCAGTACACGGACCTAGCCGCCAAAGAATTGAGCTTTGGTTTCAACAGCACGCGATTATTAATCCGCTAATTTATGCTACTGTGTCAGGCCATGAGGCCATTGTATCGATGGTAGCACTCGGTTGTGGTATCGCATTAATACCTAAAGTGGTCGTTGATAATAGCCCTGAATCTGTCCGCAATCGTATTTGGCAACCTGATCCTATTTCACGGGTTGAACCTTTTGATCTTGGCGTTTGTGTTTTAAACAAACGCCTTAATGAACCATTAATTCGCGCATTCTGGCAGTTGCTGCCTGCTGCCAATATGCTCAGTCAATAATTGACTTGGCGGCGCTAAAAAGAATTGGAATGAGGCATTATTGGTTTCATCATGATACTGATAGCCCAATGCGGCAAGATGATTGGCAAATAGGGCTTCTGAACCAGACAATTCAAAGGCTGCCAAGACACGGCCATAATCAGTTCCATGACTGCGATAATGAAACAGGGTAATATTCCAATAAGTACCTAACGTTTGTAAAAACTTAAGCAGCGCGCCTGGAGACTCTGGAAAGACAAAACTTAATAGTCGCTCATTAAGTGGCTTTGACGGACGTCCTCCCACCATATAACGCACATGGAGTCTGGCCATTTCATCATGGGAAAGATCAGCAACTTCATAACCCGCTCGTCGTAAATCAGCAACAATGTCAGCACATTCATCAACCCCATAGCTCAACCGAACACCAACAAAAATAGACGCTTGCCCTGAATTTATGTCGCTATAACGATAATTAAATTCAGTAACAGCACGCTTACCCAATACTTGGCAGAAACGCAAAAAACTACCTTTTTGTTCAGGAATGGTGACCGCGAATAAAGCTTCTCGTTGTTCGCCTAATTCACAACGCTCTGAAACATAACGCAAACCATGAAAATTAATATTTGCGCCCGTTAAAATATGGGCTAAACGTTCGCCTTTTATACCATGCTGCTGAACATATTTTTTCAAACCCGCTAATGCCAACGCACCTGCCGGCTCTGCTACAGCGCGTACCTCTTCGAATAAGTCTTTAATGGCAGCACAAATATTATCACTATTAACCGTAATAATATCATCGACATACTTTTGACATAGCCGAAAAGTTTCATCGCCAATACGCTTAACCGCTACCCCTTCGGCAAATAAACCCACAGTGGGTAAATCTACCGGATGACCCGCTGCTAAAGCAGCTTTGAGGCAAGCCGCATCTTCGGCCTCAACAGCAATAATTTTAATATTAGGCATTAGTTGTTTGAGCAGGATCGCAATACCGGCAATCAATCCTCCACCACCAACGGGCACAAAAATACGATCAAGGTGAGGAACTTGTTGTAATAATTCCATCGCTATTGTTGCTTGACCTGCAATCACTGCCGGATGATCAAAAGGTGGCACATAGGTGTATCCTTTCTGATGAGCAATTTCAATCGCTTTTGCTTTTGCCTCATCAAAATTTGCTCCATATAAAAGCACCTCAGCCTGTAGACCTCGAACTGCATTAACTTTGATATCTGCAGTGGCTAACGGCATCACAATTAGTGCCGGGATCCCCATCCGACTGGCAGATAACGCAACACCTTGGGCATGATTACCGGCCGAGGCGGTAATAACACCACTCGCTCGCTGCTCGGCTGACAAACTAGCAATCATGTTATAAGCGCCACGTAGCTTAAAACTATGCATTAATTGCAGATCTTCACGCTTAACCAAAATTGTATTATCAAACCGCTCAGAGATTTTTTTCATCTCCTGTAATGGAGTGACTTGGGCAACTTGATAAACGGGTGCCTTTAGTGCTGCGCTTAAATAATCCGCTGCTGAGGGTGAACTCTGCAAACAAGACATCGCCATTTTATTCTCCTAGTTTCGTTTTATCACGCACCGCACCCTTATCTGCACTTGTTGCCAATGCAGCATATGCGCGTAGGGCAAAAGAAACTTTACGTGCACGCTTGTGTGGTGTCCATGCTTTGTCGCCACGTTGCAATTCAGATTGTCTACGTTGATCTAATATTTTGTTATCGATATTTAAGGCAATCCGGCGAGCGGGAATATCAATATCAATAATATCGCCATCTTCAATCAAGGCAATCAAACCTCCACTTGCCGCTTCTGGCGAAATATGGCCAATGGATAATCCTGAACTACCACCAGAAAAACGGCCATCAGTGATTAATGCACAACTGCTGGCTAACCCCATTGATTTAAGATAAGACGTGGGATAAAGCATTTCTTGCATACCTGGCCCACCCCTTGGTCCTTCATAGCGAATTACCACTACATCACCAGCAACAATCTTACCGTTCAATATTGCTGCTACTGCCTCTTCTTGACTATCAAACACCTTGGCTGAACCGCGAAATGTCAGGCAATTTTCATCAACCCCTGCGGTTTTGACAATACAACCGTCTGCCGCCAGGTTGCCAAATAAAACCGCCAATCCGCCATCCTGACTATAAGCATGCGCTAAATTGCGAATACATCCTGTTTGACGATCGAGATCCAAGGATGGCCAACGGCATGTTTGTGAAAATGCTTGGGTAGTACGAATACCGGCTGGTCCTGCCGCATACATCTGTTTCACCGCATCATCATGTGTCAATATGACATCATACTGCGCTAACATTTGCTCAACATTCAAACCAAGAATATTTTTTACCTGACGATTAAGTAATTGCGCGCGATCTAACTCGCCTAAAATAGCGATAACGCCGCCGGCTCGATGAACATCTTCCATATGATATTTGGCTGTACTGGGTGCTACTTTACATAAATGCGGTACTTTACGTGATAAACGATCAATATCTGCCATAGTAAAATCAACCTCAGCTTCCTGCGCTGCCGCTAATAGGTGTAATACTGTATTCGTCGATCCTCCCATTGCAATATCGAGTGTCATCGCATTTTCAAATGCCGCTTTTGTGGCAATATTACGTGGCAAAACACTGTCATCATCCTGCTCATAATATTGTTTTGTGATCTCAACAATACGTTTACCGGCAGCCAAAAACAGCTGTTTACGATCGGTATGCGTCGCCAATAAAGAACCGTTACCAGGCAAAGATAATCCTAATACCTCGGTCAAACAGTTCATTGAATTAGCAGTAAACATGCCTGAGCATGAGCCGCAAGTTGGGCAAGCTGAACGTTCGATTTGTTCACTATCTTGATCACTCACAGTCGGATCCACACTTTTAATCATGGCATCTACCAAATCAAGTTTAATAATCTGATCAGAAAGTTTGGTTTTGCCTGCCTCCATCGGGCCACCCGATACAAAAACAGCCGGAATATTTAAGCGCAATGCGGCCATCAGCATGCCTGGTGTAATTTTGTCACAATTAGAAATACAAACCATCGCATCGGCACAATGAGCATTAACCATATATTCAACGGAATCAGCAATAAGCTCGCGAGACGGCAGCGAATACAACATACCGCCATGCCCCATTGCAATACCATCATCAACCGCAATGGTATTAAACTCTTTTGCCACACCGCCAATGGCTTCTATTTGTTTAGCCACCCACTGACCAAGATCACGTAGATGCACATGACCAGGGACGAATTGCGTAAATGAATTGACAACCGCAATAATTGGCTTGCCAAAATCAGCGTCGGTCATTCCAGTTGCCCGCCAAAGTGCCCTGGCACCAGCCATATTACGGCCATTGACCGTTGTAGCAGAACGATATTCTGGCATTGTTGCTCCCTTAGTATAAAAATTGACGATAATTAGACGCCAATAAACATCTCGCAATTTGAACTAACTATTGACAGGATCTAACCAGTTCCATTTATCTTTTGTTGAACCATCAAATAAGCCAAAAAAAGCCTGCTGGATACGTTTAGTTACTGGGCCACAATGACCAACCCCGACTTGAATACCATCAACACTCCGAACTGGCGTAATCTCAGCCGCAGTACCGGTCATAAAAATTTCATCCGCCAGATACAACGATTCACGTGATAACATTTGTTCACGAACTTCAAATCCCAATTCAGTAGCTAACTTGATAATGGCATCACGTGTGATGCCGGGTAGTGCTGACGAGGTAAATGGCGGTGTAAAAAGTACGTTATCTTTAACTTCAAATAGGTTCTCACCCGCACCTTCGGAAATATAACCATTAACATCTAACGCAATGCCTTCCTGATAGCCATGACGACGCGCTTCACTACCCACCAGTAAAGACGATAGATAATTACCACCCGCTTTAGCCGCTGTCGGGATGGTATTGGGTGCGGCGCGATGCCAAGACGAAACCATCGCATCAATACCTTGTTCTAGTGCTTTTTCACCTAGATACGTTCCCCATGGAAAAGCCGCAATAATAACATCCGTTTTATAACCTGGTGGTGGATTCACTCCCATACCAACATCACCAATAAAAACCAGTGGTCTAATATAGCCACTAACTAACTTATTTTTACCAATGGTTTCGCGACAGGCTTCCATTAATTCATCAACGCTTTGGTTTAAAGGCATGCGATAAATTTTTGCTGAATCGTGTAAACGCTGCATATGCTCACGATGGCGAAAAATTACTGGACCTTGATGAGAGTGATAACAGCGAATACCTTCAAAAACCGAAGTACCATAATGCAAAGAGTGAGACATAACATGTATCTTTGCTTCCGCCCAGTGCACCATTTCTCCGTTGAACCAAATATAATCTGCCTTTTTTGTCATTTTTTTACCTTATATTACGATTGATTGTTTGACAGCTTGTTGCTTGATTTCAATATCAAAAATATCTACCAATTTAATTAACTGTGAATAAAGTAGATTCAGTGGACGTTGACTATTAACCGTTATTTCAATGCTAACGTTATTGCCATCCAATCCTTGATTCATGCTTATTGTATTAACCTGAAATCCACGATGACGAGTTACCCGCAAAATGCGCTCTAAAATTTCTGGCCGAAAGCGCGCTTCAATATTTAATCGATAATGTCTCATAAGGGTTTCTCCATCATTTTTTCATTGCTGGCACCAGGAGGAACCAACGGCCAAACATTTTCTAATTCATCAATAGATACCTGTAGCAAATAAGGGCCAGCATGACTGAATAATCTATCCAGTGCGTTATTAATTTCTGATGTATGCGTAATACGCTGACCGGCAATATCGAATGATGCAGCTAATGCGACAAAATCTGGATTATCCGTTAACTGAGTTTCACTATAGCGTTGTTGAAAAAATAACTCTTGCCACTGACGTACCATACCCAGACGTTGATTATCGATAAGCACAATTTTGATCGGTAATTGTTTGCGCTTTATGGTCGCTAATTCCTGAATATTCATCATAAAAGAGCCATCGCCTGAAACACAGATAACCGCAGCATTAGGGCGAGCTAATTGAGCGCCGATTGCGGCTGGAATGCCAAACCCCATTGAACCTAATCCACTTGAAGTAATAAAATTCTCTGGTGCTCGAAATGACATATGCTGTGCCGTCCACATCTGATGTTGTCCAACATCGGTTGTCACGATGGTATCAACATGCATACGCTCTGAGATTTGTTTTAACAAAGCAGGGACATCGATAGAATCCCCTGTATGGTTATAATTCCATGCATACTCTGTTTTCAACGCGCTTACTTTGGCTTGCCATAATGCAATATTTAATGGTCGAGCTAAGCGCGGTAACAATAGTTTTGCATCACCGAGTAAACAAACATGCGCCTGGCGCAATTTATTCAATTCAGCATGATCTATATCTAAATGGATGACTTTGGCATGAGGCGCAAATGTATTCAATTTGCCGGTCACACGATCATCAAACCTTGCGCCTACTGCTAACAATAGATCACATTCCTGTACCGCAAAATTTGCCGCTTTGCTGCCATGCATACCCAACATCCCCAAATAATGCGGATCATCTGCTGTGACAGCACCAAGCCCCTTTAACGTAGCAACAGTGGGCAATCCGGTGATCGCAATAAAATCCCGCAACTCAGAAACCGCCCCTGACATACCAACCCCACCACCCACATACAAAATAGGTTGTTTCGCTTGCTGCATAATTTCACATGCGGTTGCTAATTGATTGGCAGAATAAAATGATTTTTCTTCAACTGGCATAAAATAGGGCAACAAATGGGTTGTTTGTAACTGTATATCTTTGGGGATATCAATTAAGACGGGTCCTGGACGCCCCGTTGTCGCAATACTGAAAGCCTCAGTAATAATCTGTGGTAACATCTCAACAGAATCCACTAAGAAACTGTGTTTTGTACAAGCTAAAGAGAGACTTAAAATGTCAACTTCCTGAAAGGCATCTGTGCCAATAAACTCCAGAGCAACCTGTCCTGTTATGGCAACGATAGGCACTGAATCTAATAATGCATCCGCTAAGCCAGTGATCAAATTTGTTGCTCCTGGCCCTGATGTTGCGATACAGACTCCTGGTTTATTCGTTGCTCTTGCATAACCAATTGCAGCCATAACAGCACCTTGCTCATGACGACATAACAAATGCTGCAAATCACTATCATACAAAGCATCATAAACAGGCATAATGGCTCCCCCAGGATAACCAAAAATCTGTTCAACCCCTTTACTAATTAATGCCTGAACTAACCATTGCGCTCCATTCATTGTTTTACTCCAGCAACCTAATTTATTTGTTTATTTTTCTGAACTCTCACCGGCAACTAACACAAATTTAAAGCTAAAAAAAACCCCGCGCCTTTCGGTGCGGGGTTCTTGTGAAATCTGGCTAGTTATTCTGCCTTTCTTCTTCCAAGTGCTGCCCCGCACGGTGGGATAATCACCACCACGCTCACAATAATTAGGTTAATTATTAGGGCAAACACATTCGTCATAATATTCGTTCTTTGATCTCGATAATTTATTTACTTATTTAGTGTTAACACGTTGACACTGATTTGACAATAATTATTTTATTTTTTATCGAAAAATAAAAAATCACGATTAGAATCAATAAATTTCTTTCATAATAAAATTATTTAATAGCTTATAAAAAATAATTAAAATAAAAAACTACAAAAACCAAAAAAAATAAAGATAATTACACCAAAATATAACTATTATTTGGTTTTGTATAAAATGATTAGTTTAAGTTTAATTAGTTAAGCATAGATTATAATGCAGATCGTTCTAAATAATTCGTAGCCGACTTTTTTATTATAAATAATGACAGCACCGTCCTAAAAAATTACAACAAAAGTAAAAGTTCCGGGCACTTCTCTAACAACCTTCCCATATTCACTAAAACCTAGTTGTACTTAATTTACTGACGAAGAAAATAGTAATGTGACATTTTAGGGAGGCAATATGGCACTAGCTGTTATTTACACCAGAGCTTCAATTGGTATGCATGCCCCACGGGTAACAGTTGAGGCACATATTAGTAATGGACTACCTGGACTTACCCTGGTTGGGTTGCCAGAAACAGCTGTAAGAGAAGCCCGTGATCGTGTCAGAAGTGCTTTAATAAATAGTGGTTTTCAGTATCCATCTAAAAGAATAACCATCAATTTAGCACCTGCAGATCTGCCAAAAGAAGGCGGACGTTACGATCTAGCCATCGCACTTGCCATTTTAGCGGCATCGGAACAAATTACATCGATAAAATTAAATCAATTCGAATTCCTTGGCGAATTAGCACTTTCTGGCCAAATTCGTCGAATAACAGGGGTAATCACTGCGGCACAAGCTGCATTAAAAAATCAGCGTAAATTGATTACTGCGATAGAAAACGCAAATGAATTAAATTTGTTACCAACAGAAAGTGTCTATTTTTGTGAACATCTACTCTCTGTTTGTCATTTCTTACATGATCAAAATACGTTACCTCACAATCAAGAAACGCCTATTACCAACCACAAGCACACTAATATAACAGATATCAATGATATTATTGGTCAACAGCACGCCAAACGCGCATTAGAGATCACAGCCGCAGGAGGACATAACCTTTTATTGCTTGGTCCACCTGGCACAGGTAAGACCATGCTTGCCAACCGCCTAATTACTATCTTACCTGATCTCACCAATCAAGAAGCGCTAGAGGTAGCGTCAATAAAAAGTTTGTGTGATATTTCATTTGATAACGAAAAATGGCTTACACGGCCATTTAGAGCTCCTCATCACAGTGCTTCTATGGCAGCATTGATCGGTGGCGGCAGCTTACCCAAACCTGGGGAAATATCTTTAGCTCATAATGGTATTTTATTTCTTGATGAATTGGCTGAATTTGAACGAAAAGTGCTCGACGCACTTAGGGAACCTCTAGAATCTGGTGAAATAGCAATTTCACGTGCCAAAGCTAAAGTTAATTTTCCAGCCAATATTCAACTTATTGCCGCTTTAAATCCCAGCGCTATGGGTCACTATAAAGGGATATATAACCGAGCCAACTCAAAACAAATCCTTCGTTATCTAGCAAAGATATCTGGGCCATTCTTAGACCGTTTTGATCTCTCTATAGAGGTACCACTTTTACCACTAGGTACCTTAAGCCATTCTACACCAACGAATGAAAGCAGTTTCGATATAAAACAACGTGTTATACAAGCAAGAAAACAGCAAATTGAACGTTCGGGTAAAATTAATGCAAAACTAAATAGCAAAGAAGCCGCACTTTTTTGTAAACTAAAACCGAATGACGCTCTTTTTTTAGAAACAACATTAAATAAACTTGGCCTCTCAATCAGAGCTTGGGGTCGTATACTGAAAGTTTCACGAACTATTGCTGATTTAAAACAGCAACAACAAATTGAAAAAATTGATATTATTGAAGCAATTAGCTATCGCTGTATGGATAAGCTACTTATTCAGTTACAAAAACAAATTGCATAACAAAGGGGTATTAAAACCCCTTTTTTTAGATCTATAATGATATTAATCATCAGTATCGGTATAGTCTTCTGAAGGATCCAGTTGTGGTTTACCTCCAGATAAGGTATGAAAACGCTTAGGTCGGCTAATACGAGACATATATTTAGACCATACTTTTTCTTCTGGTGTCACAGGTTCGCGTTCACCGCGACACATAGCAACAAAAAGTTTTTCTTCTTCTGTCTGAGGTTGACGCTTACCTAAATCAAGTTCATTGAAAGCTTGACCGCAACGTTCTAACAACTGAGCTTCTTTAATGGTGAAATCACCATGACGAGAAAACCCTCGAGGATAATTTTTATTATCAAAAAAACGATTAGTCGTGATAAAGCTTTCTGCCATCTAACACACTCCTACCTCTCTAATGTCAACTCATTATGGCGCGGAGTATTAGTTAGCAATTGCATTCTGTAAAACAAAACATTTAAATCGTTAAGATTAAAAATTTTGGAGATTGCTGTGGATACTGAATTATTAAAAACTTTTTTAGAAGTTAGTAAAACCCGACATTTTGGTCTAGCAGCCGAATCGTTATACCTAACACAATCAGCGGTAAGTTTCCGAATACGCCAATTAGAAACTCAATTAGGGACCGTTTTATTTGCCCGTCATCGCAATAATATTCGTTTAACTGCGGCAGGCGAACGCTTGATACCCTACGCTAAATCGTTAATAAATACCTGGCTACAAGCTAAAAAAGAAATTTCTCATCAATCATTACAAACAGAATTTTCAATAGGCTCGACAATATCACTATGGGAAGGATGCTTAACAAATTGGATTCAACTTATTTATCAAAAACATAAAGAGCTTCATCTTGAATGCAGAATATCAACACGACAATCTTTAGTAAAACAACTTCATTCACGAGAACTTGATTTACTTATTGCGATCGAACCACCGAAAATGGATGAGTTTGAAAGTGCTATCATTGGTGAAATAAAATTACAACTGATGACAAATAAAAAAAATTTAACTTTATCGAAATTCAATCTTATCAAACTTGACTGGAGTGCTGATTTCAATACCACTGAAAAATCATCTTTACTTGAAAATTCGCCTACACTGCTAACAACATCAGCTAATCTTGCACGGGAGCTATTATATCCAACCAAATCTGCCGCTGTTTTGCCCATTCATTGGCTTAATCAACATCATGAATTAGAAACACTATCGAAAATTATCTACAGCAAACCAATTTATGCTATTTGGTTACAAAATAATGAACAAGAAACGTTTATTAATAAATTAGTGAAAATACCTATTGAGGAATAACTAATTATGAAGAGGTAAAAAATATAAACTTTCAGTTTCATAACCAGTTATTAACAAAAAAATATTTATTATGGTAAAAAGTACAAAAAAACCACGATAGTTTTTTGTCTCTAATATCTAGTAAAAATAAAATAATAGAACATAATCCATCAATTTTAATAAATAAAAATTAGAATATTAAGATAAGAATATATTTTTGAACGGTTCATAGACAAAAACCCAGTCAGTTAAACTGGGTTTTTTGATATTTAATAACATTATCTATAAAACTATAAATGGCAGGGGCGGAGAGACTCGAACTCCCAACACCCGGTTTTGGAGACCGGTGCTCTACCAATTGAACTACGCCCCTAAATAGGTGGCGGTGCGGACGGGACTCGAACCCGCGACCCCCGGCGTGACAGGCCGGTATTCTAACCAACTGAACTACCGCACCACCCGATTTATTTCACTAATGGCCTTAGCCATTAGCATTAAATTAAAGTCTGGCAGCTCCCTACTCTCACATGGGGAGACCCCACACTACCATCGGCGCTACGGCATTTCACTTCTGAGTTCGGCATGGGGTCAGGTGGGACCACCGCGCTATTGCCGCCAGACAAATTCTTTTTTACCTATCCCGTTTCAGTACGCTGCCATCTCGGCTAGCCTTTCGGCTCACTCGCCTACCTCAGTAGGTGCTCACCATCAACAGCGCCAGTTCACGCTCCTTCGCGTAATATCTCGTCAGGATAGACTCTTGAACAAGCTAAAATTCTTCTCTCTTCTCAAAACACCTTCGGTGTTGTCAGGTTAAGCCTCTCGGGTCATTAGTACTGGTTAGCTCAACGTATCGCTACGCTTACACACCCAGCCTATCTACGTCCTCGTCTCGAACACCCCTTATAGGACATTACTGTCAGGGAAGACTCATCTTGAGGCAAGTTTCCCGCTTAGATGCTTTCAGCGGTTATCTCTTCCGCACTTAGCTACCAGGCGATGCCATTGGCATGACAACCTGTACACCAGTGGTGCGTCCACTCCGGTCCTCTCGTACTAGGAGCAGCCCCCCTCAATCTTCCTTCGCCCACGACAGATAGGGACCGAACTGTCTCACGACGTTCTAAACCCAGCTCGCGTACCACTTTAAATGGCGAACAGCCATACCCTTGGGACCTACTTCAGCCCCAGGATGTGATGAGCCGACATCGAGGTGCCAAACACCGCCGTCGATATGAACTCTTGGGCGGTATCAGCCTGTTATCCCCGGAGTACCTTTTATCCGTTGAGCGATGGCCCTTCCATTCAGAACCACCGGATCACTAAGACCTACTTTCGTACCTGCTCGCGCCGTCACGCTCGCAGTCAAGCTGGCTTATGCCTTTGCACTAACCTCACGATGTCCGACCGTGATTAGCCAACCTTCGTGCTCCTCCGTTACACTTTGGGAGGAGACCGCCCCAGTCAAACTACCCACCAGACACTGTCCTCAGCCCGGATAACGGACCTAAGTTAGAACATCAAACATTAAAGGGTGGTATTTCAACGTTGGCTCCATGCGAACTGGCGTCCACACTTCTTAGCCTCCCACCTATCCTACACATCAAGGCTCAATGTTCAGTGTCAAGCTATAGTAAAGGTTCACGGGGTCTTTCCGTCTTGCCGCGGGTACACTGCATCTTCACAGCGAGTTCAATTTCACTGAGTCTCGGGTGGAGACAGCCTAGCCATCATTACGCCATTCGTGCAGGTCGGAACTTACCCGACAAGGAATTTCGCTACCTTAGGACCGTTATAGTTACGGCCGCCGTTTACTGGGGCTTCGATCAAGAGCTTCGCCTTACGGCTTACCCCATCAATTAACCTTCCAGCACCGGGCAGGCGTCACACCGTATACGTCCACTTTCGTGTTTGCACAGTGCTGTGTTTTTAATAAACAGTTGCAGCCAGCTGGTATCTGCGACTGGCTTCAGCTCCATGGGTTAACCATTTCACCTAACGCCAGCGTGCCTTCTCCCGAAGTTACGGCACTATTTTGCCTAGTTCCTTCACCCGAGTTCTCTCAAGCGCCTGAGTATTCTCTACCTAACCACCTGTGTCGGTTTGGGGTACGATTAAGGATTACCTATCGCTTAGCGGCTTTTCCTGGAAGCTGGGCATCAACTACTTCACCACCTTGGTGGCTCGTCATCACGCCTCAGTGTTATAGTCGTACGGATTTGCCTGCACGACCCACCTACACGCTTAAACCGGGACAACCGTCGCCCGGATAGCCTAGCCTTCTCCGTCCCCACTTCGCAGTAACCCTTAGTACGGGAATATTAACCCGTTTCCCATCGACTACGCTTTTCAGCCTCGCCTTAGGGGGTCGACTTACCCTGCCCCGATTAACGTTGGACAGGAACCCTTGGTCTTTCGGCGAGCGGGTTTTTCACCCGCTTTATCGTTACTTATGTCAGCATTCGCACTTCTGATACCTCCAGCAGACCTCTCAGTCCACCTTCAACGGCTTACAGAACGCTCCCCTACCCAACAACATTGCTGTTGCTGCCGCAGCTTCGGTGCATGGTTTAGCCCCGTTACATCTTCCGCGCAGGCCGACTCGACCAGTGAGCTATTACGCTTTCTTTAAATGATGGCTGCTTCTAAGCCAACATCCTGGCTGTCTAAGCCTTCCCACTTCGTTTCCCACTTAACCATGACTTGGGGACCTTAGCTGGCGGTCTGGGTTGTTTCCCTCTTCACGACGGACGTTAGCACCCGCCGTGTGTCTCCCGTGATGACATTCTTCGGTATTCGGAGTTTGCATCGGGTTGGTAAGTCGGGATGACCCCCTAGCCGAAACAGTGCTCTACCCCCGAAGATGAATTCACGAGGCGCTACCTAAATAGCTTTCGGGGAGAACCAGCTATCTCCCGGTTTGATTGGCCTTTCACCCCCAGCCACAAGTCATCCGCTAATTTTTCAACATTAGTCGGTTCGGTCCTCCAGTTAGTGTTACCCAACCTTCAACCTGCCCATGGCTAGATCACCGGGTTTCGGGTCTATACCCTGCAACTTGACGCCCAGTTAAGACTCGGTTTCCCTACGGCTCCCCTATACGGTTAACCTTGCTACAGAATATAAGTCGCTGACCCATTATACAAAAGGTACGCAGTCACCCCATCCTCAAAGGGCTCCCACTGCTTGTACGTACACGGTTTCAGGTTCTCTTTCACTCCCCTCGCCGGGGTTCTTTTCGCCTTTCCCTCACGGTACTGGTTCACTATCGGTCAGTCAGGAGTATTTAGCCTTGGAGGATGGTCCCCCCTTATTCAGACAGGATAACACGTGTCCCGCCCTACTCTTCGAGCTCACGATACTAACACCTTCGGATACGGGGCTATCACCCTTTATGGCTGGCCTTTCCAGACCCTTCTCCTGATGCTAATATCGATGCTGACTCTGGGCTACTCCCCGTTCGCTCGCCGCTACTAGGGGAATCTCGGTTGATTTCTTTTCCTCGGGGTACTGAGATGTTTCAGTTCCCCCGGTTCGCCTCGTTTGACTATGAATTCATCAAACGATAGTGCATTAATGCACTGGGTTTTCCCATTCGGACATCGCCGGCTATAACGCTTCATATCAGCTTACCGACGCTTTTCGCAGATTAGCACGTCCTTCATCGCCTCTGACTGCCTAGGCATCCACCGTGTACGCTTCATTCGCTTAACCTCACAACCCGAAGGTGTCTTTATTTCACTGTCGTTCTGATAGGTTATGGCTGCGCGTGCAGCAATTCTTTGTTGGGCAGTGCTCACCATGCTCACGTACTTTTTGTACGCTGCGCTGACTGCGCGCTGGCCGCCTCGAATTCCGAATTCCTGACTGCTCGCTCATAACGCCTGCCTTCCTGACAGCGAATACACTTCGCGTTGGAGTTTTGAGAGTTCTCCACATTATTTTTCTTAATAATGTGTGTTTCAATTTTTAGCTTGTTCCAGATTGTTAAAGAGCATTATTATTCGCAGCATACTGTTGCTAGCCTGCTCTGAATAACCTTTTATCTATTTTTTATCTTGCAATATGGTGGAGCTAAGCGGGATCGAACCGCTGACCTCCTGCGTGCAAAGCAGGCGCTCTCCCAGCTGAGCTATAGCCCCATTAAGACTGAGCTACAAGCCTAATGATACCTTCAGCTCAATCTTCATCAGACAATCTGTGTGAACACTCACATTCCATCTATCTCGGTAAGGAGGTGATCCAACCGCAGGTTCCCCTACGGTTACCTTGTTACGACTTCACCCCAGTCATGAATCACAAAGTCGACGGTAAGCGCCATCAATGGTTAAGCTACCTACTTCGGGTTTTGCAAACTCCCATGGTGTGACGGGCGGTGTGTACAAGGCCCGGGAACGTATTCACCGCGACATGCTGATCCGCGATTACTAGCGATTCCGACTTCATGGAGTCGAGTTGCAGACTACCAATCCGGACTTCGACGTACTTTCTGAGTTCCGCTTCACCCTCGCAGTTTAGCTGCCTCTTTGTATACGCCATTGTAGCACGTGTGTAGCCCTACTCGTAAGGGCCATGATGACTTGACGTCATCCCCACCTTCCTCCGGTTTATCACCGGCAGTCTCCTTTGAGTTCCCGACCGTATCGCTGGCAACAAAGGATAAGGGTTGCGCTCGTTGCGGGACTTAACCCAACATTTCACAACACGAGCTGACGACAGCCATGCAGCACCTGTCTCAAAGTTCCCGAAGGCACGCCTCTATCTCTAAAAGCTTCTCTGGATGTCAAGAGTAGGTAAGGTTCTTCGCGTTGCATCGAATTAAACCACATGCTCCACCGCTTGTGCGGGCCCCCGTCAATTCATTTGAGTTTTAACCTTGCGGCCGTACTCCCCAGGCGGTCGATTTAACGCGTTAGCTCCGGAGGCCACAGTTCTTGACCACAACCTCCAAATCGACATCGTTTACAGCGTGGACTACCAGGGTATCTAATCCTGTTTGCTCCCCACGCTTTCGCACATGAGCGTCAGTCTTTGTCCAGGGGGCCGCCTTCGCCACCGGTATTCCTCCACATCTCTACGCATTTCACCGCTACACATGGAATTCTACCCCCCTCTACAAGACTCTAGCTAACCAGTCTTGAATGCCATTCCCAGGTTAAGCCCGGGGATTTCACATCCAACTTAATTAACCGCCTGCGTGCCCTTTACGCCCAGTAATTCCGATTAACGCTCGCACCCTCCGTATTACCGCGGCTGCTGGCACGGAGTTAGCCGGTGCTTCTTCTGTCGCTAACGTCAATTGCTAAGCTTATTAACCTTAACACCTTCCTCACGACTGAAAGTACTTTACAACCCGAAGGCCTTCTTCATACACGCGGCATGGCTGCATCAGGCTTGCGCCCATTGTGCAATATTCCCCACTGCTGCCTCCCGTAGGAGTCTGGGCCGTGTCTCAGTCCCAGTGTGGCTGATCATCCTCTCAGACCAGCTAGAGATCGTCGCCTAGGTGAGCCTTTACCCCACCTACTAGCTAATCTCGGGTTCATCCGAAGGTGTGAGGCCAGAAGGTCCCCCACTTTGCTCCTTAGAGATTATGCGGTATTAGCCACCGTTTCCAGTGGTTATCCCCCGCCTTCGGCCAGATCCCCATACCTTACTCACCCGTCCGCCGCTCGCCGGCAAGAAAGCAAGCTTTCTCCCGCTGCCGCTCGACTTGCATGTGTTAGGCCTGCCGCCAGCGTTCAATCTGAGCCATGATCAAACTCTTCAATTAAAAGTTTGATGCTCAAAGAATGTTTTACTGGCCGTAACGCTTTTTTTGCCACTTTGTCGGCCTTTTATCGCCTTCTCCGTCGGCTAAAATAACGTTACTGCTTATTAGTTCATATATGAATTAACTGTTTGTCACTCTTTAAGACTTAATCTTCAAATAGTTTTTGATGATGTCTTGCGAGTGCCCACACAGATTGTCTGATTAATTGTTAAAGAGCGTGCGACTGGAGTCGCGAGGTGGCGTATACTACGCTTTTCACCTGTAAAGTCAAGTAGTTATTTCTACTTTTCTTTACTCTGCGTCGCTAAAATCCACTTCAAGTGATTGGTTCTATACTGACTCAGTGGGGGCGCATTATAGGGAGTTTTACGCGGCTGGCAAGTAATAATTTGTAAACTTTAGCTGTTTGCTCTTTTTTTCGACAAAAACAATTTAATTATGTTTTAGTTTCCTGTAATTTTAAATTTTTTAGTGGTAATTATTTAGAAACAATTATCTAGATCAAAGTTATATAAGCAATAGCTCATTAGATATCTGTTAGTGCTATAATTTTCTAAAATAAATAAAAGATAATCTATTTTATAATCTGATTTGTTTTGGTTTACCTTATTTTTTAGGTTATTAAATGTTAAAAACAACACAAAATATGTTTGGCCTACCAGTTATAGCCGCAATGGCTTTTTTTATGCAAAGCCTAGATGCAACTATTTTAAATACTGCATTGCCTGATATAGCTAAAAGTCTTAATCATTCTCCTTTAGCAATGCAATCTGCTGTAATAAGTTATACATTAACCGTTGCTCTCCTTATACCTGTCAGTGGATGGTTAGCTGATCGCTTTGGTACAAGAAAAATTTTTATCTTTGCAGTTAGTCTATTTTCTTTAGGCTCTTTCTTATCTGCAATGTCATTATCATTAGAATTTTTGGTTTTTTCTCGCATCATTCAAGGAATAGGTGGTGCAATGATGATGCCTGTCGCACGTTTAGCATTATTGAGAGCTTACCCACGCAGTGAATTACTGCCTATTTTAAATTTTGTTACTATTCCAGGATTAGTTGGACCTATATTAGGACCTTTACTGGGTGGTCTTTTAGTAACTTATACCAGTTGGCATTGGATATTTATTATTAATATTCCGATTGCTTTATTAGGTATTTTATATGCACTAAAACATATGCCTGACTTTAAAATGCCTAAACGCGCCTTTGATACCACAGGGTTTATTCTTTTTGGTGTTGGTATTGTGATGTTAACGGTGAGTTTAGATTTTTTTAATAACGAAAAATTAACTAATTATGCACCATTAATTATAATTATGGGCGGCATTTTTTTACTTTTTCTTTATGTATTACACGCAAGGAAAATCTCTTATTCGATTATTCCATTAAGTTTGTTTAGCACAAGAACCTTTTCTATCGGCATAGCCGGTAACATTATGACCCGTTTAGGAACAGGCTGTATTCCGTTTTTAATGCCGTTGATGTTACAAGTAGGATTTGGACACCCAGCAGTTACAGCGGGTTTAATGATGGCTCCAATGGCGATAGGATCTATATCGGCAAAATCTGTTGTGACAAAAATATTAACTAACTATGGCTATAAAAAAACACTTTTTACAATAACATTTGTTATTGGTTTAATTATTACTCAATTTTCATTGCAATCACCCAATATGCCAATTTATGTTTTGATAATTCCTTTATTTTTACTGGGAGCAGCAATGTCTACTCAATTCACAGCTATGAATACGCTTACTCTAGCAGATTTAACTGAAAACAATGCCAGTTCTGGTAATAGTATGTTAGCTGTAACTCAACAACTTGCTATCAGTTTTGGTATAGCGAGTAGCGCCGCAATTTTACACTTTTTTGAGTCGCTACCTTATGGTGATCATATTGATAATTTTCATTATACATTTATTACTATAGGTATGATTACGCTGTGTTCTTCATTTATTTTCCTTCTGTTACAGCAAGAAGACGGACAAAATTTAATTAATAAAAAAGATCCCCAACAGTAAACATTTCATGTAAATAGAACAAACCTAAAATAAATTAGGTTTATTTTTTTTTATTGCATTTACTAAAATTCAATAAATTAATTTGCAATAATTCTTTTTAACAGGAGAAGAGTATATGCAATTAGCTGAACGCATTGCTCAATTAAGTAACTATCTAGAAGCTGGTCTATATGAACGGCAACATACTATTCGCCTTTGTTTATTAGCCGCATTATCCGGAGAAAGTGTTTTTCTACTAGGTCCACCTGGTATTGCTAAAAGTATGATAGCTAGGCGGATAAAATAAGCCTTTAAAACAGTTAATTCGTTTGAATATCTAATGACTCGTTTTTCAACACCAGAAGAAATTTTCGGTCCACTTTCCATTCAAGCATTAAAAGAAGAAGGACGTTATCAACGTTTAACGGCAGGCTATTTACCTGATGCCGAAATTATTTTCCTTGACGAGATTTGGAAAGCCGGCCCCGCTATATTAAATACGCTATTAACGGCAATTAACGAAAAAAAGTTTAGAAATGGCTTTCACGAAGAAAATATTCCCATGCGCTTACTTGTGACTGCTTCCAATGAGCTACCAGAATCAGATAGTAGTCTTGAAGCTTTATATGATCGTATGCTTATTCGTTTGTGGCTAAATAAGGTTCAGAAAAAACAGAATTTTAGGGCATTATTAAATAGTAAAAAAGAAGAAAATGAAAATATTGTTCCCAAGCAACTACAAATAAGTAATGAAGAATATGAAGAATGGCAAGTAAAAATTTGCCAAATAAAACTACCTGATGATTGCTTTGAAATAATTTATCAATTAAGGCAACAAATTGATAATTTAGTTCCATCACCTTATATTTCTGATCGTCGATGGAAAAAAGCGATTCACTTACTCCAAGCTAGTGCTTTCTTTAATGGGCGTGATGCCATATCACCTTTAGATATTATTTTATTTAAAGATTGCCTTTGGCATGATCTACAATCCCTACAGCTATTGACACAATTAATTACTACGTTATTAATAGAAGAAGGTTGGCAACAACAAGCTATCAATAAGAAAATAGATGATCTTCATAATGATTGGCAGCAATCAATCCAAATTAATAACAATAAAACCGCTTTTAAATTAAAGAAAGAAAATCGTCTATTCAATCGCATTCCATATTATTCTGTATCCAAGCAAATTAATGAAAAAAACATAACATTATTTTTACATACCCCGCTTGTTTTACATAATATAAAAGTTATTTCTATTACCATAGATAAGAGTTCAATCAACGATACATTAAACAAAGGAAAAATTTCTGCTCAACTTAATAGCATTGGTTATCCTCAATTAATTTCAGCGCAAGTTAATAGCAAAAATCAATTGCAAGTGCTGGATGCAAGTAGAAAATCATCAACAGTTTATTTAAACGAAAAAATAGATGAAAATAAATTAGATAATAAATGGCTGGAAAAACTTGAACAACTTAATCATTTAATTCAACAACAAAAATCTTTATTTAGTCATCATCAACCTTGTTTTTTTATTGAAGATCATTGGCTAGCAACTATTGAGCAAAGCTTTTTAACTCTAACAGATAAATTATCTCAATTAAGAAAGCAGATGATGAGCAAATAATCTATGTTAAATATCGCAACGATTGATATGTTACTCTCCATTAATGAGTTGGAGCTAATAGAAGAAATTGTTTTAACATTACTCGCCACACCTCAATTAGTCATTTTTTTCGAAAAGTATCCTAATTTAAAATCTATTTTATTAAATGATCTTTTAGCATGGAAAAAAAATTTATATCGTCAATTGCAAGAGACCTTGGTGCCAATTAAATTAACCGAAGAATTTGCACTTTATCAGCAAAATTTAGCCATTGATACCACAAAATTTTTTAGTAATCTTCCGGTAACTATTAATAAATTAACAGAAATAGCTTCTACTTTTGTGCAAGAAGCTAATTATTTACAGGAAAGAATATCTCATGATCCCGCTGGACAATCGCTATTTATTCAACGCTGGCGTCTTAACCTTATTATTGAAGTGACAACGTTTAATAAACTGTTATTAGAGCGGGAAAAAGAACAATTATTGGCTGAATTAGAGCAACGATTGAAATTAACCGGAAATTTGATAGAAACGTTTAATCAAGATAATCATTCTGTTGGTAAATTATGGGATATTAGTAAAGGCGTTTTAACGCAATCTTCTAATAATATTCAATTGTTAATTCAGTATAGTCATTTTTTACAACAACAACCTGAACTAGAAAAATTAGCCGAACTTTTAGGTAGAAGGCAATCGTTGAAACCTAAACAAAAACAGCAGCAAATGTTAGAGTCAATAATCTCTGTGGAAAAAATACCTGACCAAATACCAGAGCAAATTAGTGGTATAAACCACGGTAATGATATTTTGCGTCTTTTGCCAAGTGAATTAGCTTTGCTTGGATTAGAAGAACTTGAATTTGAATTTTATCGCAAATTAGTCGAAAAACAGTTACTCACATACCGGCTACAAGGCGATAATTGGCAGCAACGAAAAATATTACGTCCAGCTATTAAGTATGAACGTAGCACGCTACGCGTGAGCGGCGCAGCGGTGCTGCTTCGGGGATGTTAATGAGTTGAGTACTGTTTTATACTCTGCAGTAGGTTAATTTTTTTCAGGGATTCATCTCGATGGCTCGCAATAAATCTCCCAGAAAGCGTAAACCGGTTAAATCAGGCAGGCTGCCCGTCACTTCACGTGCCACAGCGCCTGTTTATCCGAAACGTTTTATGCTCTCTCTCCCACCCGAAAATGATGATGACAGACCGCCTGAATTTTTTTATGACACCCTAAAAGAAGCCATACGCCACTGCGTCCGACTCGGCCCCAATTTTTTCTCGACACGCAGTATTACCCGCCGCTAGTCACGATTATCAGGGTTTTGAACAACGCCAAGACCAAGCCGATGACGCTGGATACGACTACACTGAGGGTAATAACTGAAAGTCTGCCTGCCGATGAATTCATCACCTATACGGAGCTAGGAATAATCCCTGTTTCCTTTGAACCCTGGGATAAACACACCGATAACTGGGCTGACGAATCTGACAATTTCTGTTTCTTTGGCAAGATGCCCATAAGGTAATTGAGTCAGATGTATATCCCTCGTCCTGCTAAACTACTTTTCACCATTGATGACGGTTGGAATAAATTCCTCGAAAATACGGCGATAGCGTTAGTTCGTGGACGAGTTTATCTGTGGAGCGCATGCTTGCCTGCGGCACTTGTGCCATGGGTGTCCGGCGCTATTGTTGCGCTTCGTCTGATTGTTCTCACAGCCGTTTTTCTGCCAAAGCTGTAAGTCAAAAGCCTGCAGTTCATGTGGCTTTAAAGCCACCGAGCAGTGGTTAGCACAGCAGGTTCATATTTTACCCGACTGCGACTGGCAACACATTACTTTCACCATGCCACATCTCCTTTGGCCTTTTTTAACAATAACTGGCCGCTACTTAATGCTCTGTTTCGGCAGCCACTCGAGCTATGCTGCAGTTGGCTCGCAAACAGGGTATCGAAATTGGTATTTCTGTGCCTTGCATACTTATGGCCGGCAACTCAATCAACATCCGCATGTTCATGTTTCCGTCACTCGAGGGGTTTGGATAGTAAACATAGTGTATGGCGAAAGCTGTTTTCAAAAAAAGGATGTCGAAGAAATCTGGCGAGGGCTGTTATCCGACTACTGCGTCACAGTTATGATTTAATTAACCCTGGCCTTCTTCCCGGTCTTGGCCATATCCGTGACAAAAAACATTGGCGGCGTTACTTGAGGGCGCAGTACGGACGTTATTGGAAAGTGCACTTTGCTAAAAAAAACGAAAGGGCATGGCATAGTGTTAAGTACCTCGGTCGCTACCTTAAACGCCCACCGGTATCTGCGTCAAAACTGCGGCATTACCGAGGGGGTGCCGTTGTTCATCACTACCATGACCACCGAACTGGCCAGCATCGGCAGCAGACTCTGCCGCAGGAAGAGATGATTAGACGCTATATGCCATATTCCGGCCAGGCATTTTAAAATGGTGTCAACGATCACCGAAAACTGATCCACTTTTATCTAAATCCGATCAATCAAAATTGATCCACTGTTTTACTCAGTTATTGCTCCTGAGCGCCGCTTATCTTTCAATCGGTAGCTTTCACCGCTTAATTGCAGTACATGCGAATGATGAAGTAAACGATCAGCATAGCGGCAGTTAATGTTGCGTCATCAGCAAAAGCACTTGGCCATTGCCCAAATGATAGGTTACTCGTCAATATGACACTGCCATGCTCATAACGCTTGGCAATCACATTGAAAACAGGTTTGCTTCTTCTCGCCCAAACGGCAGGTATCCAATCTCATCGATAATCAACAACTTCGGGGCCATCACCGAACGTGATAGATATTGTTTGAGCTTATTTTGTCGTTTGGCAGTTGAGAGTTGCAACATCAGTTCAGCTGCCGTGGTAAAGCGGGTTTTCTTCTTGGCCTGTACTGCTTTTAATCCTAACCCAATAGCTAAATGCGTTTTGCCTACACCGCTTGGGCCAAGCAACGACATTTTCATTACGTTCAATAAACGTTAATGCGCTTAATTCCTGTATGTGTTGTTTGGGGATCCCCGTTGCAAACTTAAAATCGAACGTATTAAGTTCTTTATGTGCTGGGAATCCTGCCATCCGACTCAAAAGATTACGAGTTCGTTCATCTCGTTGTTGTTGCTCACATTTTAACAGGGACAGTAAAAACTCTCCGTAGCTTTTGTCTTGGGCAATGCATTTTCGGCAAGTGATGACCAATGAGTCGGAATAGAATTTAATTTCAATGACTCACACAGGTGTTCAATTTGTTCATGCACAACATGTTCACCTCCCAGTAATGCTTCGTATACGCTGATTGAGTGTTGCAAACTGACAGATTCAAGGGCGGTACGATAGGGATATTAAGCGTATTAGTCTGTGGGATAGATTGGCAAACCCTTGCTGGTAAGGGTAGAAGAGACTTAACTTCCTTAGCTAATCTATCTGCTGGCTTCTAACGTTGTTCCATGAATTCGCTGATGGGCAACGCGTTGTAACCATGGACCCACTTTTGCATTAGCTATTTCAATATCCAGTTCAAGATTATGAGCACGAAGGTCGGTGTTTAATGGCACGATAAAGCTGTTTTTAAATAGTGGTTAAAGCGCTCTACTTTCCCTTTCGTTTTGCCCTGTAGGGCTTGCAAGCCTTCAATTTAAACCCGTAATCTTTCGACATTTGAAGCATTTCGACATGTAATTTATGCTCACCTTCTGCATAAGCATCCCGTTCGATGATGAGGGATTTTGCGTTATCACAATACTTCCTGTGGTACACCACCAAAGTAGTCGAAAGCTTCTCTTAAACCTTGCTGTCACGATTCTGCTCGTTCATTATCAAAGAACTTTACATAACTCGCACGCGAATAGCCTAGCGTTGCAACAAACGCTTTCAGCGATTTTTTACCTCGCCGGATGCTGGTGAAGTCGATTTGCATTTGTTGACCTGGCTGTGTTTCAAAACGGACGACTACTTCGGGAACAATGCTTGGTTTAAATTGACAAACAAATCGGCGTAATTGAGCAATACCACCTTGATAGCCGTTTTCAACTACCTCATCAAATAAGACTGTTGCAGGGATCCAATCAGGTTTAGCCAGTTCAATTCGCTGAAGCAAATAAGGTTTAAAGGGGATAATTTAGTCGGTTGTTGACTTTAGCATAAGTTGGCATTGTCTGTTGTTGTAAATGATGTTTTACGGTGTTACGGATATACCCAACTCACTGGCAATTTTCGAAGGCTTTGTCCTTGTGCAAAGCGAACATGAATATCCACAAATATCTCCTTGTTAACATAAATTATCCGTACAAAAATGTGCGAATAATACCAAGTGGATAAGTTTTAGATGATCGTTAGTGGATCAGTTTTGCATGATCGGTGACAATGGTGCGTTACTCTGGTTTTGTCGAATCGTAAACGGGGAAAACTATTGCCGAAAGTGTATAAGGCAATTGAGATGACGGCACGTAAAACCGGAGAACCCAGGTTTTCTGTGCTGATGAAAGGATTTCTGCGTACCGATCCGTACAAATGTATTCTGTGTGGCGACAGGCTGCTTTTCACCGGGGCGCAAATGGGTAAAAAGCAACGGAATTGTTGTCAGAAAGACTGCATAACCTGGAGAAAAGCGATGGTTACGCAGCTAAACGCAGGATCAATGTGTCTAAAATAAGGAAATCAGGTTAGAAATTACACTCTCTGAGGAAATGTTAACTGGCACTAAACACAATAAATCGATCCCCATCTCCTTTTTGCAATAAGGGATGGCTTTTGCTACTCACTTTAAAAGCGATTCAATTTCCTAACCATCAAGAACAACAACAACTAAAAGGGCCATTCATTGTATGCATTGACACGTCAGGTTCAATGGGAAAATTTAATGAGCGTTGTGCTAAAGCTTTCTGTCTCGCTTTAATGAAAATAGCCATGAGTGACAACCGTCAGTGTCACATTATTCTATTTTCAAAGGAAGTTATTCATTACGATTTGCTAAACATTGATGGATTAGAGCAATTAATGCAATTTCTTAATCAAACATTTAGTGGAGGAACAGATTTGGCGGCCTGTTTAAATAAATGTTTAGAAAAAATGCAACAACAGCAGTGGAAAGATTCAGATGTGGTTGTAATTTCAGATTTTATTGCTCAACGGCTACCTGATAATTTAATAAAAAGAATAAAAATTCACCAAACTAAACAACAACGCTTTCATGCTGTTACATTATCTAAATATGGAAAACCCGGTATCCTAAATATTTTCGATTATATCTGGCATTTTGATACCGGGCTAAAAAGTCGATTCATACGCTATTGTAAATAATTACAGCATATCCGCAATAACTGCATGACTTTCTGGCGACCATACACTACATTGAACTTGGCCAATATGCTTTTTCTGAAGTAATAACATTACTAAACGAGATTGTCCAATACCCCCACCGATTGTCTGTGGCATTTGATCTTTTATCAATGCTTGATGCCACTCAAGAGACATTCTATCTTCATCATCTGTGATTGCTAATTGGCGTGTAAGCGCTTCTGTATCGACACGGATCCCCATCGAAGAAATTTCAAATGCATCCTGTAATATAGGGTTCCATACAATAATATCACCATTTAAACCGGCATAACCTTCACCGTTAGGTGTTGTCCAATCGTCATAATCAGGAGCACGTACATCGTGAGCAAGGCCATGTGATAGTTTTCCACCAATACCAATAAGAAAAACTGCACCTAATTCTTTAGCTATTTCACGTTCTCTTCCTTTAGCATCAAGATCAGGATAGCGTTGTAATAGTTCTTCACTATGAATAAAATGAATTTGCTCAGGTAAGAATGGCTCTAAACCAAACTCTGTGTTTACGGCTTTTTCTGTTTCCTTTATGGCTTGATAAATTTTAATTACTGCCTGCTTTAAATAATCAAGAGAGCGCTCATCCTTAAGCATCACTTTTTCCCAATCCCACTGATCTACAAATACAGAATGAATAGGTGTGAGACGATCTTCATCAGGGCGCAATGCTTTCATATGGGTATAAAGGCCTTGTCCAGGTTTAAAATCAAAACGACCTAACGTTTTACGTTTCCATTTAGCCAATGAGTGTACAACTTCAAAAACAGAATCTGGCATCGATTTTACTTTGACTTGTACTGCTTTTTCATGACCGGAAAGGTTATCCTGAATTCCATCACCGAGACGACTTAATATAGGCGCTTGAACTTCAATTAAAGCTAACTTTTTTTCTAATAAACGTGAAAAATATGATTTAACAAAACTAATTTGTTGTTGTTTTTCGATGAATGACTTTTCCATTTTCTTACCCCATAATCTGTAGCATTGTTTGCTTTGTTATACAGATTAAGCAACAGATCAGGCCATAAATTCAATATACTTAATAAAAAAAAGTCATTATGATTTATAATATTCAAAATATATCCCTTTAAAATAGATAATCGCTAAAAATGGTGTTTTAAAATGGTTGAAAATTATCAGATCGATAATCTGGATCGTGACATACTTAATGAACTAATGAGAAATGCAAGGATCCCATACGCTGAAATGGCTAAAAAATTTGCCGTAAGTCCAGGTACGATACATGTCCGAGTTGAAAAAATGAAACAAGCTGGGATTATATTAGGAACACGTGTAGATATTAGTGTGAAGCGACTAGGTTTTGACGTCTGTTGCTTTATTGGCATTATTTTAAAAAGCGCAAAAGACTATCATACTGCCCTGAAAAAACTTGATGAATTAGACGAAGTGGTTGAAGTCTACTACACAACTGGACAATATAGTATATTTATCAAGGTAATGTGTCGATCCATTGATGCGTTGCAAGACGTACTTATCAACAAGATACAAACAATAGATGAGATCCAATCTACGGAAACCTTGATCTCTTTACAAAATCCAATAATGCGTACTATTAATCCATAAAAAATATAATAACCATATTATCCACAGGTAGATCCCAACTCATTCACAACATACAATAGCCATAGTTTTAAATAATGAGGTTTATAATGACAAAAGTAACATTGATAACAGGTAGCACTATGGGCAGCGCTGAATATGTGGCCGAGCATATTGCTGAAATATTGGAAAAAACTGGTTTCGACACTGAAGTTACATATGGTCCATCCTTAAAAGATCTACCAACAAAAGGTATTTGGTTAATTGTATGCTCTACCCATGGAGCAGGCGAACTACCTGAAAATATACAACCTTTAGCAAAAGAGATCAGCGAAGAAAAACCTGATCTTAGCCAGATTAATTATGGTGCGATTGGGATAGGTAGCAGGGAATATGATACTTTTTGTGGGGCAATCCATACTTTAGATCAACTACTAAAGGATCATCATGCAAAACGTGTAGGTGAACTATTAGAGATTGATATTCAAGAATATGACGTGCCAGAAGAACCCGCAGAAATTTGGATCGAAAAGTGGAAAGATAATATTACCGTTTTGAATAAATAAAATCACAAATAAATGTGGATAACTTTGCTTAAAAGCAGGGAATAACCGGTAGTTATCCATAGCATAAGCTTAAATGCTAGCAATCGTTGTGTATAACTAGCTATATTAATCCCAGCTTATACGGAGTAGGATCACTTATCATTCACAGCTAAAGATCATAAACAACATAATGATCTTCTTAGGGTATTTACGTTTATCCACAGAAGATCGCGATCCTAATAAAAGATCTAATAAAGAGATCTTTAAATAAAAAGATCTTATTTATATTAAACAAGGATCATATAACTTGCCTCTTTGCAAAACTCGAGTAAAATTCATTCCCAAAGTCATATTTAACACTAAGGTTCATACATGTTTTACCCAGAACAATTTGACGTCATTATTATTGGTGGGGGCCACGCTGGTACTGAAGCAGCTATGGCTGCTGCTCGTATGGGACGCCAAACTTTACTTCTAACCCATAATATTGATACGTTGGGTCAAATGTCATGCAATCCAGCTATCGGAGGAATAGGTAAAGGACATCTGGTTAAAGAAATTGATGCCTTAGGTGGCATTATGGCTATTGCAACTGATAAAGCAGGGATCCAATTCAGGACGCTAAATGCAAGCAAAGGGCCAGCAGTACAAGCAACAAGAGCTCAAACTGATCGCGTACTTTACAAACAAGCGATCAGGACAGCGCTGGAAAATCAAAACAATCTAATGATTTTCCAACAAGCTGTTGAAGACTTGATCGTAGAAAACGATCAAATTATTGGCGTAATAACCAAAATGGGATTAAAATTTCACACAAAATCTGTTGTACTAACCGTAGGTACCTTCCTTGACGGTAAGATCCATATAGGATTAGAAAATTATAGTGGTGGCAGAGCTGGTGATCCTCCTGCTATTGGTCTATCGCATAGGTTAAGAGAACTACCTCTACGGGTAGATCGACTTAAAACAGGTACACCACCTAGAATAGATGCAAGAACTATCGATTTTTCCCAATTAGTACCGCAATTTGGTGATGATCCTACGCCCATTTTCTCTTTTATTGGATCTGCGGAACAACATCCAAAACAATTACCTTGCTACATCACCTATACCAATGAAAAAACTCACCAGGTGATTCGTGATAACTTAGATCGCAGTCCTATGTATGCAGGTATCATTGAAGGAATAGGTCCTCGCTACTGTCCTTCTATTGAAGATAAAGTTATGCGGTTTGCGGATCGTTCAGCACATCAAATCTTCCTTGAGCCAGAAGGACTAACAAGTAATGAAATTTACCCTAATGGAATTTCTACTAGTTTGCCTTTTGATGTACAAATGCAAATTATACATTCGATGAAAGGTCTAGAAAATGCTCGTATTATTCGACCAGGATACGCTATTGAATATGATTTTTTTGATCCTCGGGATTTAAAACCAACTTTAGAAAGTAAATTTATCAAAGGATTATTTTTTGCTGGCCAGATCAATGGCACCACTGGTTATGAAGAAGCTGGAGCACAAGGATTATTAGCTGGACTTAATGCAGCTCGTTACGCTTTTGAACAAGAGGGATGGTTTCCTCGTCGTGATCAAGCTTACATTGGTGTTTTAGTTGATGATCTTTGTACATTAGGAACTAAAGAACCGTATCGAATGTTTACTTCACGAGCAGAATATCGTCTCATGCTACGTGAAGACAACGCTGATCTTCGTTTAACTGAAAAAGGCTATGAGCTTGGTCTAATTGATGAAAATCGTTGGCAAAAATTTTGTCGTAAAGTTGAATTAATAGAACAAGAACGTCAACGCTTGCGTAATCTTTGGTTACATCCTAATTCAGATAAAATTAATGATCTTAATCAAGTGTTAGCTGTTCCGCTTTCAAAAGAATCAAATGGCGAGGATTTACTACGACGTCCTGAAATGAGTTACAAATTACTTACTTCTTTAAAATATTTTTCACCTGCAATTGATGATCCTCAAGTTACAAATCAAGTTGAAATTCAAGTAAAGTATGAAGGTTATATTATTCGTCAACAAGAAGAAATAGAAAGACAACTCCGTAATGAAAATACAACATTACCGACTAATTTAGATTACAAGCAAATTACTGGCCTTTCTAATGAAGTCATTGCCAAGCTCAATGATCATAAACCTAGTTCTATTGGTCAAGCATCGCGTATATCAGGTATTACACCAGCTGCAATATCCATATTATTAGTATGGTTAAAAAAACAAGGTTTATTACGTCGGAGTGCTTAAAATGAGGTTAGTAACCTATTTTAAAACTTTATTAGATAAAACAGATATTATTTTGACCGATCAGCAAATACAACAGCTCATTGCCTATATTGAATTATTAAATAAATGGAATAAAGCATATAATTTAACTTCAATTAGATCTCCTGAACAAATGATTATTCGTCATATTTTGGACAGCATAATTGTTGATAAATACCTTGTTGGTAAACGATTTATTGATGTCGGAACAGGTCCAGGATTACCGGGTATACCACTTGCTATTGTTCGCCCTAATGCTCATTTCACACTGTTAGATAGTTTAGGAAAACGGGTCAGATTTTTGCGACAGATACAACATGAATTGATGCTTAAAAACATAGAGCCTATCCAAAAACGAGTTGAACAGTACCAACCGGTAGAAAAATTTGATGGCATAGTAAGCCGGGCATTTGCTTCAATACAGGATATGCTTTCATGGTGTCAGCATCTTCCGAAGCAAAATGGAGGACAATTCTATGCGCTTAAAGGTACACTTTCCGCAAGTGAAATATCAACTTTTCCTTCTAAATTTAAGCTAAATAAAATTATTTCGTTGGATGTACCTGGCCTCAATGAACAGCGACATTTAGTGATTTTAGGGTTCAATTAATATTGTTTTTGATCAAAAAAAGTGACATTTTTAGTCAAAAAAATAAATTTTAAAATGTTACTGTTATTTTTTGCATTAAAATTTTAAAAAGAAATAATATTAACTTTTTTATTACATTATGATAACCAAAAAGGATAATAATTATATTGTATTCTACTTATTATTAATTAGTTACATAAAAATATCTAAATGTATTTTCCCATTTATTTTCAATAAAAATAATTAGTATTTCAGAGTTAATTTTTTATCTTTGATTTTCTGATTTTTTACTCTATTTCTTTTTAAGTAAATAATTTACCACATTAAAATGTGATAAAGATCATATTTTAAAAATTAATATAATTAAATAATGGTAATTAAATTGACTTAAATTTGTTTATTTTCGTGTTGCATCGAAAAATTTAAATATTTGTTCACGTTTTCGCTACTTATAGATTGAATTCATTTTTTTGGGTCGTATAATTTGCAGGTTTTTGTCTCTTGACACTCTTGAGCAAAGGCAGTTTTATACGCACTCTGCAATTTAAGATGCAAAATACTGGGAGAAAATATTAAGAGTCATGTCTGTATCCTTCTACAACGGTAAAATTGCTTTAAAACTGTTGTTATTTCAGTTAATGGCGCTTGTAATCCTGAGTATAGCTTTCTACATGAATAGTGTAGAATGGGGCTTATCTGCTTTTGCGGGCGGGTTCGCATGTTGGTTATCTAATGCTTTATTTATGCTGTTAATACGTTATCAAAAGGCAGTGAAAAAAGATGTTCCTATTCACATTGCATGGTTTTTTACCATTGGTGAGGGAGTCAAAGTTATTATAACAATAACTGTATTGGTAATTGCTTTGGGTATATTTAAAGCAGCATTTTTGCCATTAGGTTTGACCTATTTAGCTATGTTGACTATTCACATCATTACACCAGCTGTAATTAGATAGTGAGCATTTTTTAACAACAAAAGGGTAAAGACATCATGTCTGCATCAGGAGAAGTGATGACTGCGGGAAGTTACATAGGACACCATCTAAATAATCTTCAGTTGGACCTGCGTACCTTCAAATTAGTTGATCCCCATAACAACAATGATCCAACATTTTGGACGTTAAATATTGACTCGCTTTTTTTCTCAGTTGTCCTTGGAATTATTTTCTTGTGGCTCTTTAGAAAAATTGCCGTTAATGCAACCAGTGGCGTACCTGGTAAATTCCAAACTGCAATAGAAATGGTCATCGGTTTTGTCGATAATACTGTTCGTGATATGTATCATGGTAAGAGCAAAGTCATTGCACCTTTAGCTTTGACGGTGTTTGTTTGGGTATTATTAATGAATACCATGGATTTGTTGCCAATCGATTTACTTCCTTATATCGGAGAACACTACTTAGGTTTGCCTGCATTGCGTGTTGTTCCAACTGCGGATGTAAGCATTACTATGTCAATGGCGATTGGTGTATTTATCTTGATCATTTTCTACAGTATCAAAATGAAAGGATTAAGTGGATTTACGAAAGAGTTAACTTTACAACCATTCAATCATCCTATTTTCATTCCTATCAATTTGATTTTAGAAGGTGTTAGCCTGCTGTCTAAACCGGTATCACTAGGTTTACGGTTGTTCGGTAATATGTATGCAGGTGAATTGATCTTCATTCTTATTGCAGCTTTGTTGCCTTGGTGGTCACAGTGGATACTTAACCTACCTTGGGCAATTTTCCATATACTGATTATTACATTGCAAGCTTTTATTTTTATGGTTCTAACGATCGTTTATTTATCGATGGCGTCAGAAGAACATTAATTTCAACTTACTAATAAATTTTTTTATTTAACTGAAACAAACTGGAGACTGTCATGGAAAACCTAAATATGGATCTGCTGTACATGGCTGCCGCTGTAATGATGGGATTAGCAGCGATTGGTGCTGCAATTGGTATTGGCATCCTGGGGGGGAAATTCTTAGAAGGTGCTGCTCGTCAGCCAGATTTGATTCCTCTATTACGTACGCAGTTCTTTATTGTTATGGGCTTAGTTGATGCCATTCCGATGATTGCTGTTGGTCTAGGACTATATGTGATGTTCGCAGTTGCTTGATAATGCAAGCTAAATGGGAACATTAATATGTTAATTTTTAAAGAGGTATTGTGCGATGAATCTTAATGCGACAATCCTCGGCCAGGCTATTGCATTTGTCCTGTTTGTTTTGTTTTGTATGAAGTATGTATGGCCACCAATTATGGCGGCGATTGAAAAACGTCAAAAAGAAATTGCTGATGGTTTATCTTCTGCAGAGCGAGCTAAAAAAAACTTGGACTTGGCAAAAGCTGATGCGACCGAACGACTGAGAAAAGCAAAAGCAGAAGCACAAATCATTATTGAACAAGCCAATAAGCAACGTGTTCAAATGATTGAAGAGGCTAAAGCAGAGGCTGAAATTGAACGTAACAAGATCGTTACTCAGGCGCAAATTGAAATTGATGCTGAGCGTAAGCGTGCTCGTGAAGAATTGCGTAAACAAGTTGCTATGTTAGCAATTTCAGGTGCAGAAAAAATAATTGAGCGTTCCGTTGATGTAGCTGCTAATAGCGACATCGTTGATAAATTGGTCAACGAACTGTAAAGGAGGAAAGGGGCATGTCTGAAATTACTACGGTTGCTCGCCCCTATGCCAAAGCAGCTTTTGATTTTGCTGCAGAAAACCAACTTGTTGATAAATGGCAAAATATGCTTAGTTTTATTGCTGAAGCAACCCGTAATCAACAAATAGGTGAGCTGCTTTCTGGTTCAATAGCGCCAGAAACATTAGCGAAAACATTTATCACTATTTGTGGTGATGAAATCGATGAACATGTTCGAAATCTAATTCGCATTATGGCTGAAAACGGGCGTCTAAGTACGTTACCAGAGGTTTTGAAGCAATTCATACAATTACGCGCTTTTCTGGAGTCAACCGTTGATATTGACGTCATTTCTGCCACTGAGCTAAATGAAAAACAGCAATTTAAAATTTCTGCAGCGATGGAAAAACGTCTGTCACGTAAAGTTAAGCTGAATTGCAAAATTGATAAGTCTGTTATCGCAGGAGTTATTATCCGCGCCGGAGACCTGGTTATTGATGGTAGCGTGCGTGGTCGTATTGAGCGTTTAACTGACGTCTTGCAGTCTTAAGGGGATTGGAGCATATGCAACTGAATTCCACCGAAATCAGTGAACTGATCAAGCAACGTATTGCTCAGTTTGATGTAGTGAGTGAAGCTCACAATGAAGGTACAATTGTTTCTGTTAATGATGGGATCATCCGCATTCACGGTTTAGCTGAAGTTATGCAAGGTGAAATGATCGCATTACCTGGTAATCGTTATGCTATTGCACTCAATTTAGAGCGTGACTCAGTTGGTGCCGTAGTCATGGGACCTTATGCTGACTTAGCAGAAGGTATGAAAGTCAAGTGTACAGGTCGTATTCTTGAAGTCCCTGTAGGTAGAGGATTACTTGGGCGCGTTGTTAATACGCTGGGTGAGCCTATTGATGGTAAAGGGCCTGTTGAGCATGATGGGTTCTCTGCCGTTGAAGTTATTGCACCTGGCGTTATTGATCGTCAATCGGTTGATCAACCTGTACAAACAGGATACAAATCGGTTGATGCTATGATCCCTATTGGACGTGGTCAACGTGAATTAATCATTGGTGATCGCCAAACCGGTAAAACGGCATTAGCTGTTGATGCCATTATTAATCAGCGTGATTCAGAAATAAAATGTATTTATGTAGCAATTGGGCAAAAAGCGTCAACTATTGCTAATGTGGTACGCAAACTCGAAGAGCACGGTGCACTCGAGAATACGATAGTTGTTGTTGCTACTGCTTCTGAATCTGCGGCATTACAATACCTTGCGCCATATGCTGGCTGTGCAATGGGTGAATATTTTAGAGATCGTGGTGAGGATGCATTAATTATTTATGATGATCTCTCCAAGCAAGCGGTTGCTTATCGACAAATTTCGCTATTGCTACGACGTCCTCCTGGACGTGAAGCTTACCCGGGTGATGTTTTTTATCTCCATTCTCGTTTACTCGAGCGTGCTGCGCGTGTTAATGCTGAATACGTTGAAAAATTTACTAATGGTGAAATCAAAGGTAAAACCGGTTCATTAACGGCATTACCGATTATTGAAACGCAAGCAGGTGATGTTTCAGCATTCGTACCTACAAATGTAATTTCAATCACCGATGGACAAATTTTCTTGGAGTCTAACTTATTTAATGCGGGGATTCGCCCGGCAGTTAACCCAGGAATCTCAGTATCACGTGTAGGTGGCGCGGCTCAGACTAAAATTATCAAAAAATTATCTGGTGGCATTCGTACCGCGTTGGCACAATATCGCGAGTTAGCTGCATTTTCACAATTTGCTTCTGATTTAGATGATGCGACCCGTAAACAGCTTAATCATGGACAGAAAGTTACCGAATTGTTGAAACAAAAACAGTATGCACCAATGTCAGTTGCACAACAGGCTTTATCTTTATTTGCTGCTGAACGTGGTTATCTGGATGATGTTGAACTAGCAAAAATTGGTGATTTTGAGACGTCACTGCTGGCTTATGCTACTCGTGAGCATTCTATCTTGCTGAAAGAAATTGATCAGACAGGTAAATATAACGATGAAATCGAAGCCAAGTTAAATGCCTTGCTCGATTCTTTTAAAGCAACTCAATCCTGGTAATTCTATTCGGCCTTTATTGAGACCGTTTGGTTAATAAGGAGGAGCTGAAATGGCGGGCGCAAAAGAGATACGTTCTAAGATCGGTAGTGTACAAAACACACAAAAGATTACTAAAGCGATGGAGATGGTCGCTGCATCCAAAATGCGAAAAACACAAGATCGTATGGCAGCTAGTCGTCCTTATGCAGAAACTATGTGTAGTGTAATTGGCCACTTAGCATTAGGTAATCTGGAATATAAACATCCATATCTTAAAGAACGTGATGTTAAACGTATTGGTTATTTAATTGTTTCAACTGATCGGGGTTTATGTGGTGGTTTAAATATTAATTTATTTAAAAAATTGCTAACAGAAATGAAAATATGGACTGATAAGGGTGTTCAGGTTGATCTGGCATTAATTGGTTCTAAAGCAGTTTCATTCTTTAATTCGGTTGGGGGTAATATTGTTGCTCAGGTAACCGGAATGGGAGATGATCCTTCTCTGTCTGATCTTATCGGACCCGTGAAAATTATGTTAGAAGCATATGATGAAGGGCGTCTAGATAAGTTGTATGTGGTAACTAACAAATTTGTTAATACCATGACTCAAATACCAACGATTACTCAATTATTGCCTCTACCTGCGGGTGATGATGAAACATTGAAAAAGAAATCTTGGGATTATTTATATGAACCAGATCCTAAGATACTACTTGATACCCTGCTGCGTCGTTATATCGAATCACAGGTTTATCAGAGCGTTGTTGAAAACTTAGCTAGTGAACAGGCTGCTCGAATGGTAGCAATGAAAGCGGCTACTGATAATGGTGGTAACCTGATCAAGGAGTTGCAGTTGATTTACAATAAGGCTCGTCAAGCCAGCATTACTCAGGAACTTACCGAAATCGTTTCGGGGGCTGCCGCAGTTTGATGGTTAGGTTTACGAATTACGTAGAGGATTCAAGATGGCTACTGGAAAGATTATCCAGGTAATCGGCGCCGTAGTGGATGTCGAATTTCCTCAAGATGCGGTACCTAAAGTGTACGACGCGCTTGAGGTAATAAATGGTAAAGAAAAACTAATTTTAGAAGTTCAGCAGCAATTAGGTGGCGGTGTCGTTCGTTGCATTGCGATGGGGACTTCTGATGGTTTAAAACGTGGTTTAGACGTTGTTGATTTAGCTCACCCAATTGAAGTGCCTGTCGGTAAAGCGACCTTGGGGCGCATCATGAATGTGCTAGGTGATCCTATCGATATGAAAGGTGAGATAGGTGAAGAAGAACGTTGGGCTATTCATCGTGCCGCTCCCAGTTATGAAGATTTATCTAATTCAACAGAATTACTCGAAACCGGTATCAAAGTAATGGATCTTATTTGCCCATTTGCTAAAGGGGGTAAAGTAGGATTATTTGGTGGAGCTGGTGTTGGTAAAACAGTAAACATGATGGAACTTATTCGTAATATTGCGATTGAGCATTCCGGTTATTCTGTTTTTGCCGGTGTTGGCGAGCGGACTCGTGAAGGTAATGATTTCTATCACGAAATGACAGACTCAAATGTATTGGATAAAGTTTCTCTGGTTTATGGTCAGATGAATGAACCACCTGGAAACCGTCTACGTGTTGCGTTAACGGGATTGACGATTGCTGAGAAGTTTCGTGATGAAGGACGGGATGTCTTGTTATTTATCGACAACATCTATCGCTATACATTAGCAGGAACAGAGGTGTCGGCCTTGCTAGGCCGTATGCCTTCGGCAGTAGGTTATCAACCGACCTTAGCG
The DNA here is from genome assembly GCF_004768525.1 of Arsenophonus nasoniae. Lineage (NCBI taxonomy): Bacteria > Pseudomonadati > Pseudomonadota > Gammaproteobacteria > Enterobacterales > Morganellaceae > Arsenophonus > Arsenophonus nasoniae. Next base: position 184,564 of record NZ_CP038613.1, on the reverse strand, counting down.
GAAGAGATGGGGGTATTACAGGAGCGAATTACATCAACTAAAGCGGGTTCCATTACGTCTGTTCAAGCAGTTTATGTTCCTGCCGATGATTTGACCGATCCTTCACCAGCAACGACTTTTGCTCATTTGGATGCAACGGTCGTTCTTAGTCGTCAAATTGCCTCATTAGGTATTTATCCTGCGGTTGATCCATTGGACTCAACTAGTCGGCAGCTTGACCCATTGGTTGTAGGGCAAGAGCATTACGACGTAGCACGTGGTGTTCAGTCTATTTTACAGCGTTATCAAGAATTGAAAGATATCATTGCTATTCTGGGAATGGATGAGTTGTCTGAAGAAGATAAGTTGGTTGTTGCACGTGCTCGTAAAATTCAACGCTTCCTGTCTCAGCCATTCTTTGTGGCGGAAGTTTTCACCGGTTCACCGGGAAAATTTGTTTCTTTAAAAGATACTATCCATGGCTTTAAAGGTATTTTGAATGGTGATTATGATCATCTGCCTGAACAAGCGTTTTATATGGTAGGTACTATCGAAGAAGCGATAGAAAAAGCGAAAAATTTATAATGTCGCTGGTGGGAGGTTGATATGGCTGCAATGACATACCATCTGGTTGTGGTAAGCGCTGAAAAGCAGATGTTTGACGGCCTTGTCCAGAAAATCCAGGTGACAGGCAGCGAAGGGGAGTTGGGGATTTATCCACAACATACGCCGCTGTTAACTGCCATTAAGCCTGGTATGATACGTATTACTAAACAGTTTGGCGAAGAAGAATTGATCTATCTTTCTGGTGGTATTCTTGAAGTTCAACCAAATGGTGTTATTGTATTGGCTGATACAGCGATCCGTGGTAAGGATTTAGATGAAGCTAAGGCATTAGAATCTAAACGTAAAGCGGAAGAGCATATTCGTAAAGCACATGCGGATGTCGATTACGCTCAAGCATCGGCTGAATTAGCGAAAGCAATTGCTAAATTACGTGTCATCGAGCTGATGAAAAAATAATATAATCCTAAGAAATTATTAAAAGAATAGCTGTAGAAAGACAACTATTTTTATAAAAATTAGGTAAATACAGGGAGTGAGACAATTTATTTATGTTTCGCTCCTTTTCTTTTATATAGATAGTAAGCTTTTTTATTTGAACGAAATATGTAGTAATTTGCTTAATAAATAGTTTTACTTTTACCTAACTGATGGAGTTATTAGGTTTTTATGTCTATGAACGCAAAAAGTGTTGTGATTCTCGCGGCGGGGAAAGGTACCCGCATGTATTCTGACTTACCAAAAGTTTTACATCCACTGGCTGGCAAACCAATGGTGCAGCATGTTATCGACACGTCATTATCACTTGGGGCAGCTAATATTCATTTAGTTTATGGCCATGGAGCTGATTTAATTAAATTAGCTTTAGCTAATCAACCTGTTAATTGGATCTTACAGGCAGAACAGTTAGGAACAGGGCATGCAATGCAGCAAGCAGCACCATATTTTGCTGATAATGAAGATATCCTCATGCTTTACGGTGATTCTCCCCTGATCACAAAAGAAACACTTGAACGATTAATAGCCGCTAAGCCCGATGGCGGAATAGGTTTATTGACGGCAATCGTTAATGAACCGACAGGTTATGGACGTATTATTCGTGAAAGAGGCCAAATAGTTGGTATTGTTGAACAAAAAGATGCAACAGAAGAACAAGCTAAAATTAACGAAATTAATACTGGTATATTAGTTGCTAATGGTAGTGATTTAAAGCGATGGCTGAAAAAACTTAATAATAACAATGCGCAAAACGAATATTATGTAACCGATATTATTTCATTGGCGCATGAAGAAGGTTGTAAAATAAATGCTGTTCATCCTAAGAAATTGAGTGAAATGGAAGGAGTGAATAACTGTTTACAGCTTTCAGCGCTTGAACGTATTTATCAACAAGAACAAGCAGAAAGGTTGTTATTAGCGGGTGTTATGGTTATTGATCCGGCTCGTTTTGATTTGCGTGGGACATTAAAGCACGGGCGTAATGTAATTATCGATACTAATGTTATTATTGAAGGGGACGTTGTACTGGGTAATAATGTACATATTCATGCCGGTTGTATATTAAGAAATTGTATTATCAATGATAATTCAATTATTAGCCCTTACTCAGTTATAGAAGGCGCAGAATTATCTACCGCCTGTACTGTTGGCCCTTTTGCTCGTTTACGTCCGGGAACTAGGCTAGCAGATAAAGTGCATGTTGGTAATTTTGTTGAGGTTAAAAACGCCGCTTTAGGTGTGGGCTCTAAGGCTGGCCATTTAAGTTATTTAGGTGATGCTGAAATTGGTGCTGATGTTAATATTGGCGCAGGAACAATAACTTGCAATTATGATGGGGCTAATAAATTTAAAACCACTATTGGTGATAATGTTTTCGTTGGATCTGATACGCAATTAATTGCCCCGGTTACCATTGCTGATGGGGCAACTATTGGAGCAGGAACGACTTTAACTAACGATGTTAAAGAAAATGAACTCGTTATTAGTCGTATCAAACAGCGGCATATTCTCAATTGGCAACGCCCAGTAAAGAAAAAATAGCCACAAAAGAAATAATGACGATTGATCATCTATTTTATAAAGAATAAACCCAATATCTACAGGCTCTGGGAACGGTAAAAACCGAATTTATTAATCAGGTTACGGCAGCATAAGAGCAATATGCTCCTCTATTTTGGAATGAAAATTGATGTGTGGAATAGTTGGTGCAGTAGCACAACGTGATATAGCTGAAATTCTTATTGAAGGGCTTCGTCGACTGGAGTACCGAGGTTATGACTCTGCCGGTATAGCCGTGGTTGATGATAAAGCCAATCTGACACGATTACGTGAAACGGGTAAAGTTCAGATCCTGGCTGATGAAGTAGAAAAACATGCTGTCATTGGTGGCACAGGTATTGCGCATACACGTTGGGCCACTCATGGTCAGCCAAGCAAAAAAAATGCCCATCCGCATACATCGGAATATATTGCGGTTGTTCACAATGGAATTATTGAGAATTATCAAGAACTGCGTGAACAACTTAAAAAACAAAAATATGTTTTTACTTCAGAAACTGATACTGAAGTTATCGCGCATTTAACGCATTGGGAATTACAAAAGGGTGGCACTTTGCTTGAAGTGGTACAGCGTGTTATACCCCAGTTAAAGGGCGCTTATGGTACCGTCATTATGGATAGCCGTACTCCTGGATTACTGGTGGCTGCGCGTTCGGGTAGCCCTTTAATTATAGGTTTAGGTGTTGGTGAAAATTTTCTTGCATCTGATCAATTAGCCCTTTTGCCGGTTACACGTCGCTTTATCTATTTAGAGGAAGGTGATATTGCTGAAGTGACTCGTCGAACAGTGCGAATTTTTGATCAGCAAGGCATAGAAGTTGAACGAGAGTCAATAGAATCTAATGTTCAATATGATGCTGGAGATAAAGGAATTTATCGCCACTATATGCAAAAAGAGATCTATGAGCAGCCCTTAGCAATAAAAAATACCTTGGAAGGTCGCTTTGATCAGCAGGATAGAGTTATTTTTACCGAATTAGATAAAAAAGCCCAAAATCTATTATCTCAGGTTGAACATATTCAAATTGTTGCTTGTGGGACTTCATACAATGCTGGAATGGTTGCCCGTTACTGGTTTGAATCTTTAGCCGGGATACCTTGTGATGTAGAAATTGCTTCTGAATTCCGTTATCGCAAACCGGCCCGGCGGAAAAATAGTTTATTGATCACCCTTTCTCAATCGGGTGAAACCGCCGATACTTTAGCGGCATTAAGATTATCGAAAGAGCTTGGTTATCTGGCATCATTGGCCATATGTAATGTTTTCGGTTCTTCTTTGGTTCGTGAATCAGATTTTGCATTAATGACAAAAGCCGGCGCAGAAATTGGTGTAGCATCCACCAAAGCATTTACCACCCAATTGACAGTTTTATTATTGTTGGTTGCTTATCTGAGCCGCTTGAAAGATAAAGATATTGCCCTTGAGCGAGACATCGTTCAGGCATTACATGCCCTACCTGCTCGTATTGACAGTATGTTATCGCAAGAAAAAATGATTGAAGTTTTAGCAGAAGATTTTTCAGATAAAAATCATGCTCTTTTTCTGGGGCGTGGTGATCAATTTCCGATAGCGGTTGAAGGTGCGTTAAAGCTAAAAGAGATTTCTTATATTCACGCCGAAGCCTACGCAGCTGGTGAGTTGAAACATGGCCCATTAGCCTTGATTGATGCCGATATGCCCGTGATTATTATTGCGCCGAATAATGAATTATTGGAAAAGCTTAAATCAAACATAGAAGAAGTTCGTGCCCGAGGAGGATCACTTTATGTTTTTGCTGATAAAGACGCCGGTTTTATTGACAGTGAAAATATGAAAATTATCCCATTACCCCATGTTGAAGAGTTAATTGCCCCGATTTTTTACACCATTCCACTGCAATTATTATCTTATTATGTAGCCTTAATCAAAGGTACCGATGTGGATCAACCAAGAAATTTAGCTAAATCTGTGACTGTTGAGTGAGTTGGGTTAGGCTATCCTCATAAATTATTGTATAGAATAGTCTGAGATAGCTTTTTTACATTTTGTTACCTATTTTTATACTGAAAAATGCGCTTTGCTCTAGCGTATTTTTTTATAAGATTAAAAAATAGCAAGCTAAAATATTATTATTAAGTTAATTTGATTATTGATTACCGAAAATAAATATTTTTATATTTAATAAGGTCATTAATATAATACCATCAATTAAACAATACTCACAATTTATCGAGCTCTGAACGATAACAAAATAAGGAATGAAGGATGCGATTGCGATTAAAGGGGATAAGGTGGTTTATTACTTCGTTATTTTGCTTGTTTTTAGTCGTTGGTTGTAATAATAAAAAAGTCGCGGATGAGCAGAAAACAACAATTAAAGCAGAGATACCCGTACGTGGTGTGTGGTTAACGACCGTATCTCGCCTTGATTGGCCCTCCCTTTCATCGGTTAACCTTGATTCAGATCAGCGTAGAATTGAAGTACAGAAAAAAGAGCTAATCGATAAACTAGATAATTTGGTAAAAATAGGCATTAACACCATTTTTTTTCAGGTCAAACCCGATGGTACAGCGCTTTATCATTCTCACATTCTTCCTTGGTCTGACATGCTTACAGGCGTAGTCGGTAAAGACCCAGGTTATGATCCGTTAGCGTTTATTATTGCTGAAGCACATAAAAGAAATTTAAAAATACATGCTTGGTTAAATCCCTACCGTGTTTCAATGGATACGCAGCCAGAAACTATTGCTTCACTGAAAAAGACACTTTCTTCTCCGCCTGCTAGTGTTTATGTTTTACATAAAGATTGGATACGTACTGCCTACGACCGTTTTGTGCTTGATCCAGGCTTACCAGAGGTTCGTAATTGGATCACCAGTATTGTGGCTGAAATAGTTAGAAACTATGATATTGATGGAATTCAGTTTGATGATTATTTCTATTATGAAACACCTTCCTCCAAAATTAATGATGATGCAACATTTCAACGATATGGTCAGGGATTTTTAGATAAAGCCAGTTGGCGAAGAAATAACACTTTGTTGTTGATTCGAGAGGTTTCTTCAACAATTCGTGCGTTAAAACCCAATATTGAATTTGGTATCAGTCCTGGCGGTGTTTGGCGAAATATTGCAGATGATCCACGCGGCTCTGATACTAAGGCGGGTGGGCCTACTTACGACAAAGCCTATGCCGATACCCGACTATGGGTAAAAGAAGGTTTATTAGATTATATCGCCCCACAGATTTACTGGCCTTTTGCCCGCGAAATTGTGCGATATGATGTGATTGCAAGATGGTGGGCTGATGTGGTGAGATCGACTAACACTAAATTGTATATTGGAATGGCGTTATATAAAGTTGGTGTGCCATCTCAGGCAGAGCCAGATTGGTCTCTTGACGGCGGTGTCCCGGAACTAAAAAGACAACTCGATCTAAACGATCAATTACCTGAAATTAAAGGCGAGATCCTATTTAGAGAGGGACTACTCCAGTCTTCTCCGCAAACTGAAGAGGCAGTAAAATATCTTAAATCTGGTTGGCATCCATAAGCGTAGTAAAGTTATTTACCGTTATTTTAAGCAAAACACCCTTAATACGGGGTGTTTTTTTATCAGTTATAAATAGATTTTTATTTATTAAATAATTAGTGTTAATAAATGGCGAAAATGATTTCAATTTGCGATTATTGTTTATAAATGACGATAATTTTACTTGAGCTTCAACGTTCAGATTGGATATAAAAAGAATGAAAAATGTTGGATTTATTGGCTGGCGAGGAATGGTTGGTTCTGTGTTGTTGCAACGAATGGCTGAAGAGGGTGATTTTGATAATATCAATCCTGTTTTTTTTACCACCTCTCAGCATGGTGAGCTGGCGCCAAAATATGGTCAACATCAAGGAACACTACAAGATGCTTTTGATCTTGATGGGCTGAAGGAATTAGAGGTAATAATTAGCTGTCAAGGGGGCGACTATACCGAGCAAATTTACCCTAAACTACGTGCTATTGGTTGGACAGGTTATTGGATAGATGCCGCATCTTCGTTACGGATGGAAGAGGAGAGCATTATTATTCTTGATCCCGTTAATCGCCAGCATATTGATAGAGGTTTAAATGAAGGGATAAAAACCTTTGTTGGTGGTAATTGCACGGTCAGTTTAATGCTAATGGCATTAGCTGGTTTATTTGCTGAAAACTTGATTGAGTGGGTTTCGGTCGCAACCTATCAGGCGGCTTCTGGTGCAGGTGCGCGTAATATGCGTGAATTATTACTGCAAATGGGTGAGTTACATGCACAGGTTGCTGATGAACTGCAAAATCCGGCGGCGGCGATTTTATCGATCGAGAAAAAAGTCACTGACTTCACGCGTAGCGGAAAAATGAGCACAGAAGCCTTTGGTGTGCCATTAGCCGGTAGTTTGATCCCCTGGATAGATAAACAACTGCCTAATGGTCAAAGCCGGGAGGAATGGAAAGGGCAGGCGGAAACTAACAAAATTTTAAATAGTGTTAGTCATATTATTCCTGTCGATGGTTTATGTGTTCGTATTGGCGCATTGCGCTGCCATAGCCAGGCATTTACCTTAAAATTGAAAAAAAATGTGGCTATTGCTGATGTTGAGCAAATTTTGGCTGCCCATAATGAATGGGTTCGCATTGTTCCTAATGAACGAGAATTAACCATTCAACAGTTAACACCGGCGGCAGTGACTGGAACCCTAAATGTTCCGATAGGGCGTTTGCGGAAATTAACTATGGGGCCAGAATATTTAACCGCTTTTACGGTTGGTGATCAGCTATTATGGGGAGCAGCCGAGCCTTTACGCCGTATGTTAAAAATATTATAAAATATTAGATAGCTTGATTTAATAAAAAGCCCCAAATTAGGCATGGGGCTTTTTGTTTTGTTATTTAAAAATTAAATGTCGATATTTTCGGCTTTTAATGCGTTTTCTTCAATGAAAGCTCTACGTGGCTCAACCGCATCACCCATTAGGGTGGTAAACAGTTGGTCAGTTGCGATTGCATCTTTAACGGTAACACGCATCATGTGGCGGGTATCTGGGTTCATCGTTGTTTCCCATAATTGCTCTGGATTCATTTCGCCCAATCCCTTATAGCGTTGCACCATCAAGCCACGGCGTGATTCTTTTGATAACCAGTTTAATGCATCTTCAAAGGAAGAAATAGTCTGGCGACGCTCACCTCTTTCCACATAGGCACCATCCTCAATTAGATCGCCTATTAGCTGACCTATTTTAGTAATGCGAGTATATTCAATACCATGAATAAAATCGAAATCTAGATTGTAATCGGTATCAACGCCATGGGTTCTAATACGTAAAACCGGTTCAAATAATTGACGCTCACTATTTTCATTAATGTGGTAACTATAAGTACTACCATGTTCTTCATTATCGGTTAGGCGTTTAACTAACATGTTTATCCAATCTTCTACTTTTGCTTTATCTTTCAAATCATCTTCTACCAAAGTAGGTTGATAGATAAGATTATTTAATAAAGCCAGCGGATAGACACGTTCTAACCGTTTGATAATTTTCTGCGCCGCATTGTATTCAATGATTAACTTCTCCAATGGCTCACCTTTCAATGCCGGAGCATGAGGGCTGGTATAGAGTGCGGCATTGTCTAAAGCAATTGAGATCAAATATTCGTTCATCGCCTCATCGTCTTTAATATATTGTTCTTGCTTACCTTTTTTCACTTTATATAAAGGTGGCTGCGCAATATAGACATGGCCTCGCTCGATGATTTCTGGCATCTGACGATAGAAGAAAGTTAATAACAATGTCCGAATATGAGAGCCGTCAACATCGGCATCGGTCATGATAATAATGCTATGATAACGTAATTTATCAGGATCATATTCATCGCGTCCAATACCACAGCCTAAAGCAGTTATTAAGGTAGCGACTTCCTGTGAGGAGAGCATTTTATCGAAACGGGCTTTTTCCACATTAAGAATTTTACCTTTTAACGGTAAAATTGCCTGATTTTTCCGGTTACGCCCCTGTTTGGCAGAGCCGCCTGCGGAATCACCCTCCACTAAATAAAGTTCTGATAACGACGGATCACGTTCCTGGCAGTCTGCTAATTTGCCTGGTAATCCGGCCAGATCCAGCGCACCCTTGCGGCGAGTCATTTCACGTGCTTTACGGGCGGCCTCGCGGGCACGGGCAGCATCAATAATTTTGCTAACAACGATTTTGGCGTCATTAGGATTCTCTAATAGATATTCAACCAGCTTTTCATTCATTAATGTTTCAACAACGGTTTTTACTTCGGAAGAAACCAGCTTATCTTTTGTTTGTGAAGAAAATTTTGGATCGGGAACTTTAACTGACACAACGGCAATTAAACCTTCACGGGCATCATCACCAGTAGCACTAACTTTGGCTTTTTTCTGATAACCTTCTTTATCCATATAACTGTTTAGTGTACGTGTCATTGCGGTACGAAAACCAACCAGATGCGTTCCTCCATCTCGTTGTGGAATATTATTGGTAAAGCAATAAACATTCTCCTGGAAGCCGTCATTCCATTGCATGGATATTTCTACATTAATACCCTCTTTTTCAGCCGAAAAATAGAAAACACTGGGATGAATTGGGGTTTTATTTCGGCTTAAGTATTCGACAAAAGCTTTAATTCCACCTTCATAATGAAAATGGTCTTCTTTATTATCACGTTTATCGAATAAACGAATGGAGATGCCCGAATTGAGAAAAGAGAGCTCCCGTAACCGTTTTGCCAAAATATCGTATTCGAATTCGGTAACCGTTTTGAAAGTTTCCAAACTTGGCCAGAAACGAATATAAGTTCCCCGCTCTTCAGTTTCACCGGCAATCGTTAAAGGTGCCTGCGGAACACCTAATTGATAAGTCTGCTCATGGATCTTTCCTTCACGGCGGATCACCAACGATAATTTTTCGGATAAGGCATTAACGACAGAAACGCCAACACCATGTAGGCCACCCGAAACTTTATAGGAATTATCATCAAATTTGCCTCCAGCATGGAGAACCGTCATGATGACTTCTGCGGCAGACACCCCTTCTTCTTCATGAATATCGGTTGGAATACCACGACCATTATCGAGAACAGAGATGGAGTTATCGGTATGTATAGTTACAATAATATCGGTACAATACCCTGCCAAGGCTTCGTCGATAGCGTTGTCGACAACCTCGAAGACCATGTGATGAAGGCCTGTACCATCGTCGGTATCACCGATATACATGCCTGGGCGCTTACGCACCGCGTCTAGCCCTTTTAATACCTTGATACTTGAGGAGTCATATGTATTCGACATCAACGTTTCTCGCTAATTTCTGATCCTATGGTTGAACTTCTATTTTGCCATGTTTTACGCAAAACATCCTACTATTTCCATCTAACATATCTTTAACTTGCGCGATGGTAATCGCGCTAACAAAGACCTGAGCTTGTGTCGCTTTAAGCCGTTCGGCTAATAATTGACGGCGATCCTTATCTAACTCAGAAGCAAAATCGTCTAATAGATATAAGCATCGTTGCCCACTCTGTCGGGTGAAATATTCACCTTGTGCTAATTTTAGTGCGCACATTAATAATTTTAACTGCCCGCGGGATAAAATATCTTCAACGGCAATTCCTCCTACACGGAGCCGTAAGTCAGCTTTGTGTGGTCCTAATGCGGTATAGGTTAGCATTCGATCACGTTCAAATTGCCTTACTAGTATATCTGAATAATCAGTTTCTTTATCCCATCCTCGTTGATATGAGATGCTAAGTGAAAATTCAGGTAAGAACTGTTTACAGGTGTTTTCAATATCTTTCGCAATACCTGCAATATAATTGGCCCGCCATTCGCTTATTTTATGGGCCAGCGGGATCAGTTCATAGTCCCAATGACTAAGCTCATTATAACGTGTTGCTTGGCGCAATGCTGCATTACGTTGCTTTAATAGCCGTTTTAAATCAGACCAGGCAGCAAAAAACTGAGGTTCATTATGGAAACATCCCCAGTCAAGAAAAGCTCGACGATATTTAGGGCCACCATTTAATAAAGTAAAACCTTCAGGGGTTATTAATTGCATCGGTAATAATTTGGCTAATTCAGCAATTTTATGTCCATCACTACCATTAATACGAACTTTACTATCACCATTACGATCTTTACTTAGCCCCAAAGTCAGTTCACGCGATTCCGGCTCTAAAGGAACAAGACGACCATGTAAAATAAAATTATCTTGTTCATGTCGAATGACACGCGCAGCTTGAATGCTACGAAAAGCCCTGCCGTGCCCTAATGTATAGATCGCTTCAAGAATACTTGTTTTTCCGCTGCCATTTGGACCAATCAAAAAATTAAAACCTGTTGCTAATGATAGATCCGCACTTTCAATATTACGAAAGTCGCGGATAAGTAAACGCGAAAGCATCATAGAATTTGAATATTATAGACGCATAGGCATAACAACATAAGCTGCTGCGTTAGTGGCCGCGTCTTCGATTTGTACGCTTGAATTTGAATCAGTCAACAATAAATTAACCTGCTCGCATTTTAGTGTATTTAATACATCGAGGATATAACTGACGTTAAAACCAATTTCTATCATCGGACTTTGATAATTGACATCAACAATTTCTTCTGATTCTTCTTGTTCTGGATTGTTTGCGGTAATTCTAAGTTGATTTTCACTTATATAAAGGCGAACACCGCGGAATTTTTCATTGGATAAAATCGCAGCTCGAGAAAATGCTTGTTTTAGTTTATCACAATCCGCGGTCAATGTTTTATCCGGATTTTTGGGCAAAACACGTCGGTAATCAGGAAAACGGCCATCAACCAGTTTGGAGGTGAAAATAAAATCACCAACATGAGCTCGGATATTATTACTACCAATCTGTAACTTAAGTGACTCGTCGCTACTATCCAGTAATCGCATAAATTCTACCACTCCTTTGCGAGGAACAATCACTGAATGGGTTGGTAAATCCTTATCAATATTGAGTGAACAAACAGCTAAACGATGGCCATCAGTAGCAACAGTGCGTAATTCTTGACCTTCAGTTTCAAATAGCATGCCATTAAGATAATAGCGCACATCTTGATGTGCCATTGAAAATTGGGTAGCTTCAATTAGGCGTTTTAAGGTAGCTTGAGGCAGTTCAAATTCGACTTCACTTTGCCAATCGTCTAGGTTGGGAAAATCAGCGGCAGGAAGAGTAGAAAGCGAAAAACGGCTGCGGCCAGAACGTACAAGCAGACGGTCTCCTTCAAGTGTGACCTTGATTTCTGCGCCATCGGGTAACCCACGCCAAATATCGAAAAATTTACGGGCGGGTACAGTGATTGAACCACTTTCACCTGGTTGTGTTAGTGTTACCTTTGCGACCATTTCTACTTCTAGATCGGTACCAGTTAATGAAAGTATATTTTCACTCACTTGCAGTAATAAATTACCTAAGATAGGTAATGTAGGCCGCCCACCAAGTGGACCACTGACTTGTTGCAGTGGTTTGAGTAATTGTTCACGTTCAATAGTAAATTTCATAGCATTAGGATGATAATGTTCTGATTAAGTTAGAAAAATCCTCTTTAATGTCGTGACTTTCCTCCCGTAGTTGCTCAATTTTTCTACAAGCATGGAGTACGGTTGTATGATCGCGTCCACCAAAGGCATCCCCAATTTCGGGCAAACTATGGTTTGTCAGCTCTTTTGCTAATGCCATTGCCATTTGCCTCGGACGCGCCACAGAACGGGAACGGCGCTTGGATAACAAGTCAGCAACTTTAATTTTGTAATATTCTGCAACGGTTTTTTGAATATTATCAATAGTGACAAGTTTTTCTTGTAATGCGAGTAGGTCGCGTAATGCTTCGCGAACAAAATCAATGGTAATTGCACGACCGGTAAAATTAGCATTGGCGATAACTCGATTCAGTGCCCCTTCCAGCTCTCGAACGTTTGAACGCAAGCGTTTAGCAATAAAAAAAGCGACTTCATCAGGCAATTGGATCTGATTTTCGTCGGCTTTTTTCATCAAAATAGCAACCCGTGTTTCCAATTCTGGTGGTTCAATCGCAACCGTTAATCCCCAGCCAAAACGAGATTTTAGTCGATCTTCAACCCCATTAATTTCTTTAGGGTAGCGATCTGAAGTCAGAATGATTTGCTGATTACCTTCGAGTAAAGCATTAAAGGTATGGAAAAATTCTTCTTGAGAACGCTCTTTATTAGCAAAAAACTGAATGTCATCAATTAATAATGCATCTACCGAGCGATAATAACGTTTAAAATCTTCAATCGCATTATTTTGTAACGCCTTTACCATATCTTGGACAAAACGCTCAGAATGCATATAAACCACTTTGGCATTCGCTTTGCGCGCCATGATGTTATTACCTACTGCATGAAGCAGGTGAGTTTTACCTAATCCTGTGCCCCCATAAAGAAAAAGTGGATTATAAGCTCCGCCAGGATTATCTGCTACTTGGCTGGCAGCGGCACGAGCAAGTTGGTTTGATTTACCTTCGACAAAGTTATTGAATGTGTGCTTAGGGTTCACATTTGAACGATAGGCGATTTCAGGTTGAACCTGTGTATTGTCCCAACTAGGCCGTATTATTGAATTTATTGGTGTCGAAATGGTTTTATTTGCAGCGGTATGCGTTGAAGCACCGCTTGGTGTTATTTGCGGTTTATTACCCACTTCGAATTTCAGTGCAGGCACATCAGAACCACAAAAATCACTCAATAATTCATTAATATTATTGATGTATTTATCTCTTACCCAATCTAGTACGAAACGGTTAGGAGCATAGAGTGCTAATGTGTTATCACTCAATTCTGCCTGGAGAGGGCGTATCCACATACTGAATTCTGTGGCAGGTAACTCATCCTGCAATCGGGCAAGACATTGCTGCCAAAGTGAAAATGACACGACGGACTCCCCTAAAACAAGACCAATGGAAAATTATTAAATTTAATAGGTAATAAAAACTGTTAATACCTCAGAAAAGATTTACCGAAAATTCGCGCGATAAACGATATCAACTTATACAAGCTATGATCTTAGTACACTATAATAGATCATAACGCAAAATTTGAATAAGATCCTCACTCTTTTACACAGTTTTAGCACTTTTTATCCACAGGATTAAATTTAGGATTAAGATGTATAAAATGAAGTAAGGAAGCAAAAAGAATACTAGCACATATATTAGATATACATAACACCTAGTAACAGATAACTTTAGATCAAACTTGGCAATTAGTCTCTATCTTGAGCCAAATAATTTTTGATCTTTTAATGATCCTTGAGATTTCCATGAGAATCCGTATAATTTTGCACCTTGTGTGTGATATCATCATTTTTCCAGTTTTCTGGCAGTACTTGGTAAGAAAGAAAAGTAGGGTATTAGTTTAAGTTTTATAGTAGCTAATGATGGAGAAAAGCGTCGAATTTGTCTCCTGCATTGCGTAATGCTAGATATTTTATTACAATCCTGCCTCTTTACTATATTGGTGTTGTTACGATTGGATATATCAGTATTGTTTGTTCCACTGGTCACCCACGAATTTACTGAATCAATAATAACTATTTTGTTAAGTTAGGTAGAAACCGCTATGAAACGCACTTTTCAACCGTCCGTACTAAAACGTAATCGTTCTCACGGTTTCCGTGCTCGTATGGCAACTAAAAATGGTCGTCAGGTTTTGGCTCGCCGTCGTGCTAAAGGCCGCGCTCGTCTGACCGTTTCTTCAAAGTAATAACCCTATCGAAGTGGTTATGCTTGCTTTTCCTAGGGAGTTAAGATTATTAACTCCCAGGCACTTTGATTATGTCTTTCAACAGCCACAACGGGCGAGTTCTCCAGAAATAACCATTCTTGGACGCCTCAATGAGCTGGGGTACCCGCGTATTGGTCTTACTATCGCAAAAAAAAATGTTAAACGCGCTCATGAACGCAATCGCATTAAGCGACTAACGAGAGAATATTTTCGTTTACATCAGCATGAGTTGCCTTCGATGGATTTTGTGATATTAGTAAGAAAGGGGGTTGCTGATTTGAATAATCAAGAAATCACCGAAACATTAGGCAAATTATGGCGTCGTCACTGTCGTTTGGCTCGCGGCTCTTAATCTCGATAATAAGAGGTTATCAATTGATAATAAGTCCTTTATTAGGGCCTCGCTGCCGTTTCAACCCTACCTGCTCACAATATGGGATCGAAGTATTATATCGATTTGGATTGATAAAAGGTGGTTGGTTAATGATGAAACGCGTATTAAAATGCCATCCTTTACATAGAGGTGGTGACGATCCCGTTCCACCTAGACAGAATGACCATAATAGAGAACATTAACGATGGATTCGCAACGCAATCTTTTATTCATCGCTTGGCTATTTGTTTCGTTTTTGATTTGGCAGACATGGGAAAGTGATAAAACACAACCTATAAAAACTGACCAAATCGTAAAACAAATGGATATGCCAAGTCATGATGACCAAGCTAATCTGGGTCATGAGCAAGCTAAATTTATCACCGTAAAAACTGATGTGCTTGAATTACGCATCAATACCCGCGGAGGTGATATTGATGGGGCTGATCTATTGCTTTACCCTAAGGAATTACACTCATCTGATCCGTTTCGTTTATTGGAAACCAGTAAAGATTTTATTTATCAAGCACAGAGCGGCTTGATTGGTCAGGATGGTCCCGATAACCCAGGCTACAATAACGGATTGCGTCCTTTATACCTCTCAACTGCAACCAGTTATGCGTTACAAGATGGCCAAGATGAACTGCGTGTTCCTCTTACCTTCACAGGTAAAGATGGTGTGGTTTATCAGAAAGTCTATGTATTAAAACGTGGAAAATATAATATTTCTGTTGAATATAATATTGACAATAAAAGTGCTAAACCATTGTCGTTGGCTTTTTTTGGTCAATTGAAACAGACTGTGGAACTACCAAAAGAGCGTGATACAGGAAGTAATAATTTTGCTTTACATACCTATCGCGGCGCAGCGTATTCTTCCGATGAAACGAACTATAAAAAATATAGCTTCAGCGATATTACTGATAATAACTTAAACGTTAATAGCAAAGGTGGCTGGATCGCAATGTTGCAGCAATATTTTGCGACAGCATGGATCCCTGGCTATCAGAACCAAAACACCTTTTATACAATCGATTTAGATAAAGCCATTGCTATTATTGGCTATAAGAGTTCGCCGATAACAGTAGCGGCTAATAGTAAAGAAAATTACACTTCAACTTTGTGGGTAGGTCCAGAATTACAAGCGGAAATGGCAGCCGTTGCACCACATTTAGATTTAACCGTAGATTATGGTTGGCTATGGTTTATTTCTCAACCGTTATTTAAATTATTGAAATTTATTCATGGATTTATCGGTAATTGGGGCTTTTCCATCATCGTTATTACTTTTATTGTGCGCGGGATTATGTACCCATTAACCAAAGCACAATATACATCAATGGCAAAAATGCGTCTATTGCAGCCTAAACTTGCAGCAATGAAAGAACGGATTGGTGATGATAAGCAACGAATGAGCCAAGAAATGATGGCGCTCTATAAAGCAGAAAAAGTCAACCCGTTGGGTGGTTGTCTGCCTTTATTGATTCAGATGCCTATTTTCCTTGCTTTATATTATATGTTGATGGGTTCTGTCGAGCTACGCCATGCTCCCTTCATTGGTTGGATCCAAGATCTGTCAGCCCAGGATCCATACTATATTTTACCGTTGTTAATGGGCTTAACCATGTATATTATTCAGAAAATGTCGCCAACGACAGTAACTGATCCTATGCAACAGAAGATTATGACCTATATGCCGGTTATTTTTACGGTATTTTTCTTGTGGTTTCCTTCTGGTTTGGTTTTATACTATATCGTTAGTAACCTGGTAACGATTATCCAGCAACAAATTATTTATCGTGGATTAGAAAAGCGTGGCCTACATAGTCGCGATAAAAAATAAGTTTGGCATTTTGTTATTTTCGTCCATAACAAAATAGAAAATGTATTAAGGCGGTCTAATGACCGCCTTAATCATATTTATTGTAATAATTGAGAGTAAGATGAGTACATATACCAATGATACAATTATTGCGCAGGCAACGCCCCCTGGACGTGGTGGTGTTGGTATTTTGCGAATATCAGGGCCAAAAGTTATTGAGATTGCCCGCATTGTTTTAGGTAAATTACCTCAACCACGCTATGCGGATTATCTTCCTTTCTATGATAGCAATGGCAAAGTGTTAGATCAGGGGATTGCACTCTATTTTCCCGCACCCAACTCATTTACTGGTGAAGATGTCCTTGAATTGCAAGGACATGGTGGGCCGGTAATTATTGATTTATTACTTAAGCGGATTTTAGTGATTGATGAAATCCGTATTGCCAATCCAGGCGAATTTTCTGAACGCGCTTTTCTTAATGACAAAATGGATTTAGCTCAGGCGGAAGCGATTGCTGATTTAATTGATGCGAGTACTGAACAGGCTGCTCGTTCAGCAGTAAATTCTTTACAAGGTGTTTTTTCCCAACAGATCTATGAAATGGTGGAAGCGCTTACTAACTTGCGTATTTACGTTGAAGCGGCAATTGATTTTCCCGATGAAGAGATTGATTTTTTATCTGATGGCAAGATAGAAACAAAATTGAATGAAGTAATAGCCCATTTAGATAGTGTGCGCTCACAAGCTTACCAGGGCAGCTTATTACGGGAAGGGATGAAAGTTGTTATTGCTGGACGGCCGAATGCAGGTAAATCTAGCTTATTAAATGCGCTATCTGGCCGTGAAGCGGCAATAGTAACGGATATTGCCGGTACAACTCGCGATGTATTACGTGAACATATTCATATTGATGGTATGCCACTGCATATTATTGATACGGCGGGTTTGCGTGAAGCGACAGATGAAGTTGAGAAGATAGGTGTTGAACGAGCCTGGCAAGAAATAGAGCAAGCTGATCATATCTTATTTATGGTGGATAGCACAACGACACAGGCAACTGAACCGAAGCAGATTTGGCCTGAATTTATGGCGCGATTGCCTAAGTCGTTACCGATTACGGTCATTAGAAATAAAGTAGATATAACTGATGAACCAATAGCGATAACAAAGGTTGGTAATTACTCACTTATTCGTCTTTCAGCTTATCGAAAAGAAGGTATTGATTTATTACGTCAACATTTGAAAGAAAGCATTGGGTTTAATCATCATATTGAAGGAGGATTCTTAGCTAGACGTCGTCATATTCAAGCGCTTAATATCGCAGCGGAGCATCTACAGCAAGGATATCAACAGTTAGTGGTTGCTCACTCAGGCGAGTTATTAGCAGAAGAACTCCGTTTGACTCAACAAGCATTAAGTGAAATTACTGGCGAATTTAGCTCTGATGATTTATTAGGCAGTATTTTTTCCAGTTTCTGTATTGGTAAGTAGTTGCGGTTTTGTTTAGATTTACTGAAATTCATCGTTCAGTATAACTAATTATTATATAGAATTTTTATACCTATTTAGATATAAGAAAATTTATATAACTCCATTATTGTGCTTTTTTCTATTGCTATGGGTCATGCTTATTTTCATATTGAAATTTGCTTATCATCATATTTTAGATGATAAGCAGCATGGCATAATACTGGAATTAAATCTTTTGTTTGATTTGTAACATTACTGGTAGTTAAAGGAGTATTTAGTAATGGCGTTGATGGTATTAATTGTTTTTATTGTCGCTATTATTTTTATATGGAATGTTTATGTAACAAAAAAGAGAAAGCAGTATTTACTAAATAAGTATGGTAATGCGGAAATTGTGGAAAAAATAATGAATCGTTATTTTTGGGTTGGCCAAACCGCTGAGCAATTAAGAGATTCTTTAGGTAAACCGGCAGATATTTCTACTAAAATAATGAAAACAAGATATAGAGAAACATGGAAATATAATCAGACCGGTAAAAATCGATATGGTTTACGGATCACTCTGGATGACCATGTGGTGCAACGCTGGGAGCAGAAATAATCATTGAGTGGCACATAATTGTGCCCATAATATAATCAATTAACTAACTCTCTTCTGGAGTTTTGTAGTCAGTGATTAATAAATTTATTAAATGGGAATAGTGTTTGAATTTTGATAAATAATGTTATCTTTGTTTACATTTTTCTATTTTTCGTTTCACATAAAAAAGATTACAGTAACATAGTTATCAGTTCTATCAATCATTAATCAATCTAACCATAATTTTAACAAATAGGATTAATAGACTATGCTCCCTTCTCTGTCATATTATACTGCTACAAATAGCGCTTATTGTAATACAAATTTACCTTCTTCATCGGCTACTCGAAGGATGACACCAGAAGACTATCTTATTGAAAGTTTGGGTGGGATTGATAGTCCAGAGAACAGAAAGTGGGCGCAAGAATTATTGTCTAAATATGATTTTCCGGCAAATAGTTGCCATAATTCATTAGAATTTGCTATTCATTATGTACAATGTGAACAAATTCCCGATTGGGCAGAGCAATACAAAGTAGCCGCTATTGAAACGAAAGTTATAGATAAAGCGGAAAATGTCCATACCTTATCTTATTTTGCTAACCACCGGATCCATTCAGGCGTTGATGGTGAAGTTTTTCAAGATAAGGATGAAAATTATGTTTTAAAAAAATACCATGAAACCTACAACTACTTAGATGTCAGTGAGCTTGGCGCGATTGAAAAATCTACTGCCTTTTTTTGTCATTACTATGGCGCAGACAGTGCAAAAATTTATTATGATGAAGAAAATTTATTTGTCAGAATGAAGAAAATTGCCGGTATACCTTTAAGTAAGGTAGATTCGTTCCCGACAGATGCAATTGAAAAATTTGAATCTATGTTGGCGACTATCGCAGAAAAAAATATTTTTCATTCAGATTTACAACCAGATAATATTCTATGGAATTGTTATGAAAAAAAATTCAATCCTATTGATTTTGGTGATGATCCTAGAAATTTTTCCAACATATTAGAGCCAGAAGAACTTTTACAAGAATTGAAATATAATGCAGAAAATTGTGTAAAACTTATCGAACAGAAAATAATTACTCCCGATAAGCAGACTAATTTATTTCAGCAGATGATATTCAAAAATTTGGTATAGTCGTCTACTGTTGGCATTTCGCCTCGTCCTAAAAGTCGAGGATTATTACTGTATTTGGAGTAAGTATTTTTTCTTGAGCTGTGGTTGTTATTATTAAAATTAATAACTTTATTCTTTCAATTGTTATTAAGTTATCTAAAATATTATTATCTTATCATAAAATTTTAAAATCATAACTTTATGATTTTTATTATAATATCCATAAAATATTATTGAATATTAAGTGAGTGTTTTTAAAGTTTTTTATTTTTTCATTAATCGTGTTTTATAAAAATAAATAAAGTTTTTAAATTAATTTAATTATTACTACTCAAATAGCCTTTAATTTGCTCTAAGAATGTTATTGCATTTAGTAAATTGCCACTGCATATTTATTTAGCTGTGGCGTAAAGAAAATAATTATTTCATATCGTTATTCAGTACGGAATAAAATGATTTTAAGTAGCCGATTAGCTTTTGGTGCTTTTACTCATTCTATCAATATAAGCCATACCAAAGGCAGATAAAACAAAAGCTAGGTGGATAATGACACTCCACATTATTTTATTATCTGGTACTTTTTCAGCTTCCATAAACAGTCGTAAAAGATGAACTGAAGAAATCGCAACAATTGATGAGGCAACTTTATTTTTAATGGAATTAACGTCCATTTTTCCCATCCAGCTCAATTTTTGATGTTTATCATCAACGGTCATTTTTAAAATAAAGTTTTCATAACCTGAAAACATCACCATAACTAAAAGGCCACCAACCAGTGCAATATCAACAAGTGATAAAACGGTTAATATTAATCCTGATTCAGTGATAGTAAAAAGTTCAGGGATGATATGAATTATCTGCTGAAAAAATTTTAAAGTGAGTAAAATAAATCCAAATGATAGTCCTATATAAACAGGAAATAGTAGCCATCTTGATGCATAAATGATTTTTTCAATCGACTTTTCCATGTTATTTATCCTTCTTTTATTTGAATTTCTAAAATTTAATTGCCAACGGTATGACTTTTGCTTTAAAAAGAAACAAAGCTATGATGCTATTTTAAGCAGTAATTTTGATAATTATCATTAGAACCAGATTGAGATATAATTTTCTTCATTATCCAACCTAAAAGTTTTATCATAAATTCCATTCATAAAACAGATTTAGCAAATAAAGCTAGTTTATCATTAAGTGTAATTGGGAATCTTCTTTTTCTTTCTCCTCTAGATGGAAAAATAATTTATTTTTAATATTTTTTTAACAATATGGAAGCAATTAGAGAAGAAAATTGGTTTCTTCATCATCACATTTTTTTATCAATGAGTGATAATAAAACTAAATTGAATATGGTTAATGATAAATGGTTTTTATTGCAAAAAAATTTCAAAATAGTATAATAACTGATTGGTTTTTATGTTATTCATTATGTTAATCCATTAGATTTTATATTGAGTATCACTAAAAAAGATAGAATACATTAATTTATTTAACAATAAAATCATTCAATTGAAAATATAAGCAAAGATATAAAAGAAAATTTTAAATTTATATAAATATTAGAGACTAGCTTGATTAGATATTTATTTACCTTTTATATTAATATTATAAAAAATTTTCATTAAAATTAAATTAATCCTATTTATTTTCTACTAAATAAGCGAAAAATAATATTTAAAAGCAGTTAAAATGACCATTAGCAGATATTGTATCTTATGATAAGTAGTTTAAATAAAAAGCATATTTATTAAGTTAAGCATAATCTTATCAACTAGTTGAAAGGTAATGTTAATCAATTAATATAAATTTTTTAAATTAATAAATTAAAACAAATAACGAAACCCATTAATATTAAAAAATATACTTTGGTGTAATAATAGCTTACTTACTGACAACTATATTTTCAGCCAATATAACAGCATGCAGCTTAATGAAAAAATAGACTAAACGCCCAATGCAGATACAAGTCACACAACCTATTCTACCGATAACCCGGACTGGTATACTTTACAAAATGGTTTTTTGTGTGGATGGTAAATACAACTATTATATTCATAACAATGGCAAGCAATATACCACGGCAAATACCGTTGGTTATCGACTTGTGAAGCTAGATCTCGGTGTAATGACGCACAAGAAGGATTTGAGGGGGCAAGCTAACCACTATACTAGTCTCTACCTTTCTCTATGAAAATGAACAAACAGGCGTCTATTTTTATCAATAGACTCAAGTTATAAGGAAACAGAGGGTTAATATTGGCCGCTATGATATTGACAGATAATGCTATTGAGTTGTTCATCTAACTAGACTCTGTTTAAGTATGTCATTTATAACAAAGACGAGTAAAAACGGTGCATCCAATACTGGTTCAAATCAGGGATATTGCTTACATGTTAACGATTAATTCGTTAACATGTAGATATATTAGTTAATTGTCCATTTTATTTTGCCTAATTTTCCTGATTCTTCTCGGCTTTTCTCAATAATAACCATCGCCTTATTGCTCTTATCGGTGCAAATGATGATATATCGGTGGACGAAAGATCTGTTTCTTGTATGGGCGCGGACGATGCTTTATTAAGTGTTAAATTGGCCAGAATAGCAATCACTGTACCTATGGTGATGCCGCTATGGAGGAACATTTGCATCATGCTAGGAAAGCCTTCAAATAGATATGGTACCATGATAGGCATTAGGCCTAAACCTAATGTTAATGCTACCACCATTTCATTATTATTATGGCGATAGCTAATACTACTGAGTGTGCGAATTCCCGATACGGCAACCATACCAAACATAATGACGCCCGCGCCGCCTAATATCGGTTTAGGAATTGCCACCACCAGTGCCGCCATTTTGGCAAACATTCCCATTAAAATGAGGAGCAAACCCGATACAGAGACCACGAAGCGGCTACGTACACCAGTAAGGCCAATCAACCCAACATTTTGTGCAAACGCAGCGTAAGGAAAAAGATTAAACAGTCCTCCTACCATAGTTGCAATACCGCAAGCATTGAGACCATTACGTAAAGTGGTAGCGTCGGCCTTTTTGTCAACCATATCACCAATCATCATCATTGATGACATGGTTTCTATCATCACTACCACCATAACCATAGATAACAATGTGACAGGAATAATGTGAAATTCTGGCTTTGCCAGCCACATGATTTGGGGAAAATTAATCCAAGGCGTTGAATTAACGAAATGAAAATCAAGTGGCAGAAAGAAACTCCAGATAACCGTACCGCCTATTAAACCAAGAAGTACGGCAATATTTTTAATCATTCCGGTCATAAAGTGATAGATATGAAGAATAATAATGAGCGTGAGTGCCGCCATAACAAGCGGTAAGATGCCCCCATTATTGCCACTAATAATCCAATTGCCTGCTACAGGCATCAGTGAAAGTCCGATCAGTGTCACAATCGAACCCATAACAACTTTAGGAAAAAAGCGTACAAGATGGCATATCCAGGGGGCACATATCAGCGTGAATAATCCAGCGATGATTACAGCGCCAGAAATACCGCTAATACCATACTGTTTACCAATTAGTATCATTGGAACCAGTGCGGCAAATGTGCATCCTTGCACTAATGGCAAGCGACAACCAATCCATGATCCAAAGCCAAAGGATTGGGCAATGGTTGCTATTCCACAGATAAACAGATCAGTACTAATTAATAGAATAATTTGCTCAACAGGTAAGCCAACAGTATTACCGATAACTAATGGAACGGCGACTGCGCCTGCATACATCACTAAAACATGTTGCAGCCCGTAAAGTATCATTTGCCCAATGGGAAGGACTTCGTTAACTGGGGCTGATTGGTGCTTGGAGATAACAGATCCTTTCATAAAGTTACATCACTCCTGTTGGTGAGTACTTCGTTAACCGGGCTGATCGGTGTTTGGAAAGAACAGTTAATGTGCATGTTAGAACAGTATTTGACATTCAAACTGGTCTAAATTGATCCAATCAGCATTTCAGCAAATATCAATAACTATGCGTAACCCATGCCAATATAAATAAATAGGTAAAAGAGTTGGTGTCATTCGTGAATCAAGTCACGTTTTTTGTCGGCTAGATTGATAAATGGGAAAGTATTGTTAAAAACGCACCGAATAATCATATTTTATACTTGAGGTTAATTCTCATCTTGAGAATATAAAAAAGGGGCTGGTTATGACTATTTGTTTTCAACTCAGTGTTAAAGCCATGATCGATATTACCTGCAACAGCGCTAAAGTTTACTTTTTCCGGCTTTTATTAGTTGAAAAAAGATATTTTCTTGTTTCACTGTGATACGTCATTCTCAAAGTGAGAATACTTTAAGACAAAAAAATGAATAGGGCTAAATATGATAAAGACAACTTTTTGAACTAAATCGCAAAATTTTAAGTTAAGCATAAATTATTAAAAAAATTTGCCCAATTATTGCATCCTTATTGGAACAATATACCTGAGCTTACCAGCTAGGAGAGCGAATGAATAAAATGATTATTGCTGATCCAAGTGAATGCATCGGTTGTCATGTTTGTGAAATTGCCTGTGTGGTTGCTCATAATCATCAATGTTGGCCACAGAGCACAGGTGAGTTTGTCCCGCGTATCAGAGTATTGAACGATGAGAAAAATAGTATTGCGGTAACCTGCCGTCATTGCAATAACGCGCCTTGTATTACCAGTTGCCCGGTGGATGCATTGCGTTTTGTTAGTGCAACCGTTCAGCTTGATCAAAATCGCTGTATCGGTTGTAAAAGTTGCATTATAGCCTGCCCGTTCGGCGCTATTGATATGGTACCGGCAGTGGATTCAAATATCGTACTGGCACAAAAATGTGATATGTGTCAGACAACCAGTGTAGTCCAGCCAGCTTGTGTGACACATTGTCCTACGCAAGCATTACGAATTTTTGATGAGCAAACGTTGTTAACTTTGCGCCAAGAGAGACAACAGAGAACGATAGATAGTGGAGATCATCGTCAGTTCGAAAAACAGCTGCCGCGTAAACAGATATTGAATAAGCCGCTGCGAAAAGGGGCGCAAAAAATTTCTGCTCAACAACGTATTCAGCACTTTGCCGAGATTTATATTGGGCTTGATCAGCAGCAAGCCCATTATGAAAGCACACGTTGCCTCTATTGCGCCCAAAAAGCGCATTGCAACTTAATATGTCCTTTGCATAATCACATACCAGATTTCATTCAGTTAGTCAGTGAAGGAAACATTATGGACGCGGCTGAATTATGTCATCAGTCTAGTTCATTACCAGAAATATGTGGTCGTGTCTGTCCACAAGATCGGTTATGTGAAGGGGCATGTACCCTGAAACATCATGGTGGCTCGGTCTCTATTGGAAATTTAGAGCGCTATATTACTGACACTGCACTGGCACAAGGTTGGCGACCAAATTTATCGCAAGTAAGTCCGCGTTCGGAACGAGTAGCCATAATCGGTGCAGGACCTGCTGGTCTTGGTTGTGCTGATATCCTCGCACGAGCAGGGGTTCAGGCTGATGTGTATGAGCGTCATCCCGAGATCGGTGGATTACTTACTTTTGGCATACCACCGTTTAAACTTGATAAGCAGTTGTTGAGCTCTAGACGCAAGATCTTCAGTGCGATGGGTATTCAGTTTCATCTCAATTGCGAAATTGGTCAGAATATCTCTTTCACTAGATTGACTAATGATTATGATGCTATTTTCCTCGGTACGGGAACGTATGGTTTGATGAAGATTGGGTTGGAAAATGAGCATGCCTCTGGCGTGGTACAAGCACTAGATTTTTTGACTGCCAACACGCGACGGGTGATGGGATTAGAAGATGATCCTCGATATCCTTGGATTGAGATAACCGATAAAAAAGTAGTAGTGGTAGGTGGTGGTGATACTGCAATGGATTGTCTGCGCACGGCAGTACGACGCAATGCTGCTAGTGTAACGTGTGCTTATCGCCGTGATGAAGCTAGCATGCCTGGTTCTAAAAAAGAGGTGACTAATGCACGAGAAGAAGGTGTTGAGTTTTTATTTAACGTTTCACTTCAGTGTATTGTGCTAGATGATACTGGAAAAGTATCAGCGGTGAAACTGACACGTGTTCAATTAGGGGAGCCTGGTAAAGATGGACGACGGAGACCGCAACTAATTGCGGGTTCAGAATTTGAACTGGCGCTCGATGTATTAATCATTGCTTTTGGTTTTCAGCCACATGAGATGCCCTGGTTGCAGGGACACAATATTAATCTTGATGATTGGGGTTTGATCCAAACGGGCGGTCAAGGGCGCTTGTTGACATAAACTAGCAACGACAAAATATTTGCCGGTGGAGATGCTGTGCATGGTGCAGATTTAGTAGTAACCGCAATGGCGGCAGGTCGACAGGCGGCGAGGGATATACTTAATTTTCTCGATCGAAAATCATCTACCAACCAATAAGTTATTAAGGTGACATTGATGAATAATATAGCAGATAAAAGCACGTAATTGCTTGAATGGTTGACTAATTATAAAGGGTTTAACGAATTAAGATATTTTGCCACTTATGAATATTTTAAAATGTTAACTCATTAATTACATTAATAAAGATGATGAATTTAATATTTTTAAATTAGTTTTTTATTATCAGGTTAATAGAAAAGCGAAAAATCAGGCCAAGAATTAGCATAATCTAACCGTAAAATCATAATATTAAATTAACAGTATTCTATTAATAAAATGAGTAAATTAAGATAATTTTGTCCATATACGTAAAGGTGTAAATTGTTTAATTAACTGTTGAGTCATAAAACGTAATCAGCTAAAGTAATATTGTTATTGGAACACGCCAATAACCGAGGTTTTGCAGCCTTGTTCACTAACACACTGGTAAGAAGTTTTACCAGTGCTACTTGTAGCGCCCTTTATGGCGGTTCAGGTAGGGGAGCCGAAAGGCTCGCCGGAGTTAGTGCCGGTCTGCAAACCTTATCTGGATCGCCTCCATAAAGAAAAGGGATAGTAAAAATGCTTGATTTTAGCTATAACTGGCACGGCGCTAATATTGTTGCTGCATTCCAACAAAACATAACTCTATCATCGATTTCCCATAAATTTGGATTAAACTCAAAAATACTAAATAATAGACTTATTCGCATTTTTTCAAGTGATGAAAAGTGTATTATTGCTAGTATAAATCTCCATCAATCTGCAACCTTGCCAAGTTATTATTGCGATAGCACAAAAGCTTTCCAATAGAAGCATTGATATTGAATGTATAACTTAATAAAAAAATTATATTGCTGTGAACGACTATTTCGATTTAATAATCTTAATGTGATTTTTTAATGTGAGAAAGTTTAAATTTAGAATTAAAAAATTAAATATTTTTTGAGAAAAAACTATTTTCTAATTCATTTTATCACCTTATGAAATTACATATGATATTATTTACCTAAGTTATAAAGAGGTTTTGATGAGCAATAATATCAATGATAAATCCATTAATATTATCGATTCAATTATTACGATGGTAGAAAACCTAGATGAACCTTGGGGAATTAAAAGTATAAAATCAGAACATATTTATATGAATAATTCTGCCCGTCTTTTCACAAATACACCAAAAAATTTTTCTATCGAAGGTAAAATGGATGAAGCATTTCCTACTACTTGGAGTGAATTATTTCAGGAGTTTAAAGAACATGATGAATTAACGAAAATTGAGTCTTCTACGACGAGAGTGATTGAAATAGATTACTGGAATGGAAGTCCTACCTTAATACCTTATATCAGTGAAAAAATACCTATTTTAAATAAAGATAAACAATGTATTGGAATTTTATGGAATGCAAAAAAATACTCAATATAAACCCATTGATCTACCATGAAAAAAAAGCTGTCAATATATTAAAAACTTATCAAGAAAGCTGTTTTTTTTCCAAACGAGAACTTGAAATAATATTTTTACTTCAACAAAGACTCGGGAGTAAAGAAATAGCGAAATATTTAAATCTCTCACCTATAACGGTAAATTATAAATTACAGGTTATTTATCAAAAAATGGGTGTTAACTCAGCCAGACAACTTATTGAATACTGTAAAACATATTCTCTTGATAACTTTATACCTGAACGTTTTTTAACTCCAGGTGTTCTTTTTATAACAAAGTGAATTAATTATATGAATTTAATAGATAACTATCCAACAAGTCGTGTTCCGACCAATATACGTTTATCATTTCTGAGTGTTACATTAGTTCATGCTGGTATGCTAACTGCCTTAGATCAATTTATGCTAGGTGCAGTATTAGGTAATTCTATGACTTTAGCTGACGCTTTTTTAGCCATCTTCATTAGTAGTATTATTTTTGGCATTATTACTTTTGCTCTTGGCTTGGCAGGAATGAAAGAAGGATTATCCAGCAGTCTTTTAGCAAGATGGTGTGGATTTGGACGTATTGGTTCAGTTTTGGTCAGCCTTACAATAGCCATTAGCTTGGTAGGTTGGTTTGGGGTACAAAATGCAGTCTTTGCTAAAGGACTTAATTATGCATTAGGCAATAAATTAGGTTTTGAATGGTAAGCAACGTTATCTGGTTTATTTTTGACGATCTTAGTGGCTTTTGGTTTTAAAGCGCTACGATTTACTGCATGGATTGCGGTTCCTTTTTTTGTCATCGTGGTTTTATTTATTTCTGCAGGAATTCTTAAGCATCATAATACAATAGATTTGATTCAGTCTGTTCCTAATGGTGAAACGATAACCTTGTCTTCTGCAATCACATTAATTATGGGAGGATGTATCGTTGCCACTCTTATTACGCCAGATATGAGTCGATATTCAAAAAATAGCCGTCAGGTATTTTGGATGGTTATGGTATCAATTATTCTCGGTGAATTTGTCATTAATGGACTGGCTATATTATTAGCCAGAGCACTAAATACGTCCGATGTCGTAACCATTATGACGCAAACGGCTGGAGGTATTGGTTTATTGGTGGTTATCTTCTCTACTTTGCGGGTAAATGATATTAATCTTTATTCATCCTCATTAAGTATTGCTAATTCAATTTCAGTATTGACGGGCAAAAAAGTTAATTACACTATTATCACTTTATCTATTGGTATCATTGGTACAACTTTTTCTGTTTTGGGTATTTTAGATAAATTTGTTGGTTTTTTGACTATTCTTGGTGTTGTCTTTCCGCCGATAGTTGGTGTTATGCTAACGGATTATTTTATTATCAAGACTCATAGAAATATTCTTAAGGAAACACAACAAGGAGAGAAAATTCCGGCCAATAAAGATACACCTTTAATTGGTTGGAATGCTGTTTTCGCCTGTGTAATAGCCAGTATTCTTGGTATAACAGTGGAAACAGGTATACCAACGATTAATTCTCTACTCGCTGCGAGTATTATTTATGTTTTATTAAGTATCATTAAAAAATAAATAACGATGTAACAACGGAAAAAACTGCATAAATGGCGACCACTCTAATGAGCTGGTCGATCCAAATGATAATAGTAGATTAGTCGTTACTGCTAATCAATTTAGCAAACATCTGTGTTTTTCAGCGGCTTTGATAAATAATAGCGGGTGTAACAGTGAGCAAATTTGTCTAAGTGTCCATATTCCTTATAGCCTAATTTTTTATAAAAATTAACAGCTTGAAAGTCAAAAGTGTCAACATAAGCCATATGACACTTTCTTTTTATTGCTTCATCTTCTGCTTTTTTCATTAAATCTTTTCCAAAGCCCTTTTTTCTGTAGTTTTCCGCTATCCATAGATATTGGATATCTAAGCCACCCCACCAGGTTCTGGCAATCAAGCCACCAACAATATTATCATTATCCATTAAAGTCACTTTTAGCGGATGCATATCTACAGTGGTAAAATTGGAATTATGTTTCCACAGACTATCAATGATGGTATTTTCTTCTGCAATATTTTCTTTATCGTTAAGTATAAGTTTCATCTTAGTATCATCCTTTTTGTTTGTTGCTGAAAATTTTTTTAATTTTTGTGTATATCAATTAGTTATTCATGTTATAAATCTTTTTTATCATATTTTTTTGTTTTTTATAAATAAAGTTGTAGTTTTAATTTTTTATATATTTGAAAGTGTTGTGTTAATTTTTGGTTAATTTTTATCTTTCTATTATCGTGTTATTTTGCTGACATTAAAGTAAAGGTTTTATTCTATTAACAGAAAATTATCTGATAATCAAGGTTAAATATTAACCTTTTTTCTAACTTAGAATTTGTTTAATGTAGTTAACAAAAGAAGATATAACTGATTTGTTTTTGTTATAAAGTTTAGTAATTTTTTATTTAAAAATTTTATAGTTAGTTTAAAGGCTTTTGCCAACACTAGGGTATATTTGTATTTTAAATTTAATAAACAATGGAGTAAGTAAAGATACGGATATTAATTCTAACAATGTAAATTTAAGCTATCAAAAATAAAACCAATAATAATCGTTTTTGACGTTGAATAAATATTAATAATAAAGCTAAGGGATGTATAAATAACATAAAAGGGATTAATTTATCGATTTATATCGATACAAGTAATGAAATACTAATGGGCAAAAGTGGTAAAAGTAATCATTATTAAATGATCGTACAAAGTATGTGATATTTATTAACTAGAATAAATAGTTAAAATACAATAAGTTTAGTCTTGATTTCAATAAGTTAATCGACATCAAAAACGCACTTCTTTCCTTGTTGTGCGTTTTATTTTTTATCAATTAAGGGTAGCTGTGTTGGCTCAGTTAACAACGGCACAGTCGGCCAAGGTTAAAACAGATCCTAGTTGAATACTTATAAGTACTCACTCTTCATTTTGTTCAAAAAGAGATTAAAATGTAGGTTGCTTATTAATTAGTATTATATTTAATTTCTATCTATGTTGAACTTTATTTCGGTACTCATGGTTGAACTTATATGGATAGGCTTAGGTCCGATAGAACGACTCTTTGCAATGGCCGTTAATGCAGCCTTATCAAGGGTATTGAAACCAGAAGAGCGAATGATTTTAGCGTCATATAAGCTACCGTCAGTATTAATATTAAATTGTAATAATACTCGCCCTCGATGGCGCTGTTTTCTGGCTTTACGGGGATATATTTTATTGCGCTCAATTTCTTGTTTGACTAGCGAATAATAGCGTTCACCTTCTTTTCGTTCGCCTACCTTTATTGGAGAAGGTTCATTATTTAGAGCCCCTCCTTGCATGGTGGTATTATTGTTGCCGTCAAAATTCACTGCGGAATTAACCGATGGATTATTGTTCTTATTCTTATTGATTTTCTTCTTGGTTTCTAAGACGGTTTTATTATTAGTTTTTTTGACCGCTGTTATTTTCTTTTTATCATTGATTTTTTCTTGTTTCTTTTTAACGGTTAGTACTGGATTTATTGGTGAATCAGGTAGAATCATTGGTTGCGCTTCACTAGAAGATCTATTTATTTCGGATATTGTTTCTATACTGGCAGATACCAAGGTAATTGTTGTATTAGGAGAAATATTATGGTCGCTTGCTAATGTCGGCGTAGAATTAGCAGAGGTCGATAAGCACAGCCATATTAAAGCAGTATGTAAAATAATAGATAATACAATATAAGCTAACAGTCTTATCATAATTTTTTATCTCAACATTTTAGTTGGTTTAATATGGTTGTGTTATTGTTTATTTAATTAAAACTTACTATTAAAACTGAGTTTAAATGTTCTTCCCGGGGCAGGCATCATAGAACGAGTTAACGGGTCGAGATAATATTCATCAGTTAAATTGGTTCCGGTTAATTCTACTGACATATTGTCATTAATTTTATAATTCACATAGGCATCAATTGTAAAAATTGGATCCCAACGCATTGGATTATTATTCGTACCTAAATAAGAAAGAGGTTTAATAATCATTAAATGTTTTTCATCACGATTTTCTGCTTTACTATGGTAGGTAAATCGACTGCCAATTTTGATTTTTTTATCCCATAAACGAGCACCTAAATTCATATTCAGGGAGTACTTAGGTTGAATTGCAGTACGTAAAAAACCACCCGGAAAACCACCATCAATACATTCTGGAATATTGTGTTGATTATAAGGATCTAAATAATGACTGGTATTAAGATCACAAACTTTATTTTTTATATTATAAACGTAACTAATATCACTAAAAATAAAATCATTATCATAACGCCCCTGTATTTCAATACCGGATAATAACTGTCTATCCATTTGGGTAAAATTATATGCCATATCACGATCGAATACGTTTTCTATCGTGGTGTCAAAATAGATTAATTTAATATCAGCGTGTTTTTCTGTTTTTAATAGATTTGCCAGATTATAGTGAATACCAAATTCTTGTGTTTTAGCGCGTTCCGGTTTGGTTTTTTCACCCATAACAATTCGGCGTTCGTCGGAAAAGCCAACCCCGTCTTCATATAAGCTGGGCATTCGGACTGATTCGGCATAACGAAGATAAACACTTAAATCATCCGTGATCGATATGCCCGCTGAGAGGACCGGGGCAATACCGTGATCTTTGCGTTTTTTCTCTTTTTGCCATAGCGTGTCTTCTGGCCGAGCAACAAGAATTTTATCCCCATCTGTAATCTGTTTAGAATAATAGCGTTTTACCGTTTTTCCTGTTTTAGCATCAATCGTTTCTTCATCTATATTTATTTTACCGGTAAAGAAAGGATTATCCTTTTTATGCAATTTTCCATCGTTAGGGTTGTAAAGTAAGGTAATCGATTTTGGTCGATAATTGGTTCCATTTTTATCGGGTATTTGCACTTGCTTGTTAGTACCTATCTTAATCAGGTATTCATCTTGTTCTGTATACTCTTTTCTTGTTGCCAGCGTTAGCTCGATACGCTGTTTTTTTAATTTATCGATATTGTTTGCTAGCGCTATTTTCTCCTGCTCATTAAGTTGATTTTTATTATCGGCTAAGGCCTCTGTTAATCGAGCTATTTCTGTCATATAAATATGGTGTTTGCTGGCAGCTAGTTTTTTTATTCGTTTCTTCCAGTCATCGGCATAAGCATCATTGTCATAATCTTGTTGATTAACTGATTGAAAAAACGGAACATTATAGCCGGCAAGATAGCCGCTCTTTTGGTAGCCGCTTATTTTTTCAGTTCTTTTTCTATTGACCAGATCATCAATTGACCAATAAGTCACATAATTGGCGCCGGCGGAGAAAGTTAAGAATTCCACCGGTTGCCAGTCGAATTTAAACCCCAGTTGATACTCTTGCCGACGGCCTTCTTTGCCTGGATATTGGAAATAACTAACCTTAACACCAGTATATTCCGTATGGTTAATTAATTTTTCATTCTGAAAGCGGCCGTTCAGGGTAAGATTTAAATTAGGTGTCAGGGTAAATATATTGCTAATGTCCAAACCCCAGCGATTATTTTCATTACTATTATTAGCGCTATTGATTAAGCTACCATCAATAGTGGGATTTTTAATCGCGGTGCCAAACTTATAGAAGGTGAAATTATCCCAATCAGCATCTCTGTCTTTTGGGGCTCTTGGGTAGCCGCCCGTACTATTGGTATTTGCATCAGTATGATTAAACCAAGCACTCAGATAAAAATCGAACCATCGACTATCAAGCGATTGATATTTAAGGTTGGCACTACCGGCTTTTTGGTGCACCTGAGCTAAAGGCCATTGCGGAACCAAATTACGTTCGATATCAACAAAACCCAGTCGAGAGGGCATAATATCGCCAAATTCCAGTCGGGAATCGCGATAAGTAAAATTAACCGTTAAATCATCAGTCAGATGCCAATTATTTTTTAGTAACAGCGATTTCATCATATTGGAAGTGTTAGGCACTTCTTTGCCTGGATGATAAATATTGGCAACAAAAGGCATATAAGGATCGATTATTATTCTAGTGTTGGTAAATTCTTTTTTTTTCTCATTAGTAACCGAATCACAGTAACGATTAGCTCCCCTGGTACCGGCAAAATAGTTGCCTTTATTGCGATAACTTGATGGTTAGGAAATTGAATCGCTTTTAAAGTGAGTAGCAAAAGCCATCCCTTATTGCAAAAAGGAGATGGGGATCGATTTATTGTGTTTAGTGCCAGTTAACATTTCCTCAGAGAGTGTAATTTCTAACCTGATTTCCTTATTTTAGACACATTGATCCTGCGTTTAGCTGCGTAACCATCGCTTTTTCTCCAGGTTATGCAGTCTTTCTGACAACAATTCCGTTGCTTTTTTTACCCATTTGCGCCCCGGTGAAAGCAGCCTGTCGCCACACAGAATACATTTGTACGGATCGGTACGCAGAAATCCTTTCATCAGCACAGAAAAACCTGGGTTCTCCGGTTTTTACGTGCCGTCATCTCAAGTGCCTTATACACTTTCGGCAATAGTTTTCCCCGTTTACGATTCGACAAAACCAGAGTAACGCACCATTTTAAAATGCCTGGCCGGAATATGGCTTATATAGCGTCTAATCATCTCTTCCTGCGGCAGAGTCTGCTGCCGATGCTGGCCAGTTCGGTGGTCATGGTAGTGATGAACAACGGCACCCCCTCGGTAATGCCGCAGTTTTGACGCAGATACCGGTGGGCGTTTAAGGTAGCGACCGAGGTACTTAACACTATGCCATGCCTTTCGTTTTTTAGCAAAGTGCACTTTCCAATAACGTCCGTACTGCGCCCTCAAGTAACGCCGCCAATGTTTTTTTGTCACGGATATGGCCAAGACCGGGAAGAAGGCCAGGGTTAATTAAATCATAACTGTGACGCAGTAGTCGGATAACAGCCCCTCGCCAGATTTCTTCGACATCCTTTTTTTGAAAACAGCTTTCGCCATACACTATGTTTACTATCCAAACCCCCCTCGAGTGACGGAAACATGAACATGCGGATGTTGATTGAGTTGCCGGCCATAAGTATGCAGGCACAGAAAATACCAATTTCGATACCCTGTTTGCGAGCCAACTGCAGCATAGCTCAGTGGCTGCCGAAACAGAGCATTAAGTAGCGGCCAGTTATTGTTAAAAAAGGCCAAAGGAGATGTGGCATGGTGAAAGTAATGTGTTGCCAGTCGCAGTCGGGTAAAATATGAACCTGCTGTGCTAACCACTGCTCGGTGGCTTTAAAACCACATGAACTGCAGGCTTTTGACTTACAGCTTTGGCAGAAAAAAACGGCTGTGAGAACAATCAGACGAAGCGCAACAATAGCGCCGGACACCTATGGCACAAGTGCCGCAGGCAAGCATGCGCTCCACAGATAAACTCGTCCACGAACTAACGCTATCGCCGTATTTTTCGAGGAATTTATTCCAACCGTCATCAATGGTGAAAAGTAGTTTAGCAGGACGAGGGATATACATCTGACTCAATTACCTTATGGGCATCTTGCCAAAGAAACAGAAATTGTCAGATTCGTCAGCCCAGTTATCGGTGTGTTTATCCCAGGGTTCAAAGGAAACAGGGATTATTCCTAGCTCCGTATAGGTGATGGTGTCAACGATCACCGAAAACTGATCCACTTTTTATCTAAATCCGATCAATCAAAATTGATCCACTGTTTTACTCAGTTATTGCTCCTGAGCGCCGCTTATCTTTCAATCGGTAGCTTTCACCGCTTAATTGCAGTACATGCGAATGATGAAGTAAACGATCAAGCATAGCGGCAGTTAATGTTGCGTCATCAGCAAAAGCACTTGGCCATTGCCCAAATGATAGGTTACTCGTCAATATGACACTGCCATGCTCATAACGCTTGGCAATCACATTGAAAACAGGTTTGCTTCTTCTCGCCCAAACGGCAGGTATCCAATCTCATCGATAATCAACAACTTCGGGGCCATCACCGAACGTGATAGATATTGTTTGAGCTTATTTTGTCGTTTGGCGGTTGAGTTACAACATCAGTTCAGCTGCCGTGGTAAAGCGGGTTTTCTTCTTGGCCTGTACTGCTTTTAATCCTAACCCAATAGCTAAATGCGTTTTGCCTACACCGCTTGGGCCAAGCAACACGACATTTTCATTACGTTCAATAAACGTTAATGCGCTTAATTCCTGTATGTGTTGTTTGGGGATCCCCGTTGCAAACTTAAAATCAGACGTATTAAGTTCTTTATGTGCTGGGAATCCTGCCATCCGACTCAAAGATTACGAGTTCGTTCATCTCGTTGTTGTTGCTCACATTTTAACAGGGACAGTAAAACTCTCCGTAGCTTTGTCTTGGGCAATGCATTTTTCGGCAAGTGATGACCAATGAGTCGGAATAGAATTTAATTTCAATGACTCACACAGGTGTTCAATTTGTTCATGCAATAACATGTTCACCTCCCAGTAATGCTTCGTATACGCTGATTGGTGTTGCAAACTGACAGATTCAAGGGGCGGTACGATAGGGATATTAAGCGTATTAGTCTGTGGGATAGATTGGCAAACCCTTGCTGGTAAGGGTAGAAGAGACTTAACTTCCTTAGCTAATCTATCTGCTGGCTTCTCTAACGTTGTTCCATGAATTCGCTGATGGGCAACGCGTTGTAACCATGGACCCACTTTTGCATTAGCTATTTCAATATCCAGTTCAAGATTATGAGCACGAAGGTCGGTGTTTAATGGCACGATAAAGCTGTTTTTTAAATAGTGGTTAAAGCGCTCTACTTTCCCTTTCGTTTTGCCCTGTAGGGCTTGCAAGCCTTCAATTTAAACCCGTAATCTTTCGACATTTGAAGCATTTCGACATGTAATTTATGATCACCTTCTGCATAAGCATCCCGTTCGATGATGAGGATTTTGCGTTATCACACAATACTTCCTGTGGTACACCACCAAAGTAGTCAAGCTTCTCTTAAACCTTGCTGCCACGATTCTGCTCGTTCATTATCAAAGAACTTTACATAACTCGCACGCGAATAGCCTAGCGTTGCAACAAACGCTTTCAGCGATTTTTTACCTCGCCGGATGCTGGTGAAGTCGATTTGCATTTGTTGACCTGGCTGTGTTTCAAAACGGACGACTACTTCGGGAACAATGCTTGGTTTAAATTGACAAACAAATCGGCGTAATTGAGCAATACCACCTTGATAGCCGTTTTCAACTACCTCATCAAATAAGACTGTTGCAGGGATCCAATCAGGTTTAGCCAGTTCAATTCGCTGAAGCAAATAAGGTTTAAAGGGGATAATTTAGTCAGTTGTTGACTTCTTTTAGAATAAGTTGGCATTGTCTGTTGTTGTAAATGATGTTTTACGGTGTTACAGGATATACCCAACTCACTGGCAATTTTTCGAAGGCTTTGTCCTTGTGCAAAGCGAACATGAATATCCACAAATATCTCCTTGGTTAACATAAATTATCCGTACAAAAATGTGCGAATAATACCAAGTGGATCAGTTTTAGATGATCGTTAGTGGATCAGTTTTGCATGATCGGTGACAATGAATTCATCGGCAGGCAGACTTTCAGTTATTCCCCCCTCAGTGTAGTCGTATCCAGCGTCATCGGCTTGGTCTTGGCGTTGTTCAAAACCCCTGATAATCGTGACTAGCGGCGGGTAATACTGCGTGTCGAGAAAAAATTGGGGGCCGAGTCGGACGCAGTGGCGTATGGCTTCTTTTAGGGTGTCATAAAAAAATTCAGGCGGTCTGTCATCATCATTTTCGGGTGGGAGAGAGATCATAAAACGTTTCGGATAAACAGGCGCTGTGGCACGTGAAGTGACGGGCAGCCTGCCTGATTTAACCGGTTTACGCTTTCTGGGAGATTTATTGCGAGCCATCGAGATGAATCCCTGAAAAAAATTAACCTACTGCAGAGTATAAAACAGTACTCAACTCATTAACATCCCCGAAGCAGCACCGCTGCGCCGCTCACGCGTAGCGTGCTACGTTCAGGCGAGCAATAAATCAAATTTTTCTTGGCGTAAGCCAACGGCAACCCGATAAGCATAATCGTCCAAACCGCCTAATTTTCTATCATGGTAATGATGGGGATGGATGTTGATTAAAGGATCATCAAATAAAAAGGCATAAGCTTTCATTCCTTCAGGAAGATTACGATAGTCCTCGCCTAATGGTAAATTTTTGAGTCGCGGTTTGATTGCGTTATTGCTACCCTCTAATTTAACCGCGAAACCAAAGTTTTCATTTGCTGGCAGAATATCATTAATATTAATTGTTTTGATGGTGATACCACCGCCGACCGAACTTTTAATATGACGTGATAGCGAAGGCCCTTTTTCAATTTCAATTGAACTGATTAAATTAGGATCAAGATAGTTTCGGTTATTGGCACCATTGTAGCCGCGGGTTACTGTAATTGATTGCTCAGTACCATCGACGGTTAAGGGGATCCGCCCTTGTCCTTGAATGCCACGAATATTGGGATCGATTGCAGCGCCATTGCGTGCTTCACCGCTATATACACCCGGCGTAGATTGAAACAGATCCGCAGGGGATGAGCCCTTGAAACGTTCTATCATCTCTTTGCCAATATAAATATTGGAAATATTTTTATCATAGATATTGTCATAACCCTGTTCATCTTGTTGTGACATATCAGAAACCTGAATTTTACCTAAATGTTTTTTTTCCGTGTTTGCTTGCTTGTTCGAAGATTGCTGTTCAGCATAGCTAATAGCGGGGATAACCAAAGTAGAAAGTGATATAGCAAATGCTATCGGTTTTTGGTGGCAGTTTAAAAAATACATGATTTCCTTACCTAAAATAATTTTTAAATTAACAATCAAAAATAACGTTCAAAATTGAGTTGTAGATCGTTTTTTTGATAGCGATAAAGCCAGCCGACATTGCTATTATTCTTGCGATGAAAAAAGGTAATAGAGGGTGTGAAGCCAATAATTTTTATGGTTAGTTTTAATTTAATTGCATAGATCCATTCTGTATCACGCCGCATAGCGCCTAATCGGTTATCAAAGTGTTTAAATTGATGTTGATTCCAAAGTGATGAAAAACTGGTTTCTAGATAAGGTAATGACTTAAATTTAACGCCACCGCCAATATCATAGCGGTGATAATCGTTTATTTGCCATTGATGGAAATGTTGAGAAGAACCCAAAGAGAGATACCAATCAATATTGTTAAGAGGATAATTAATGGAAAAAGAAATTTCATGCTTCAGGCCATTATTATGTTGTCCTTGGTAATAGTCTTTCCATTTAAATTGGTGATTTAGGACAAAATCTAATTTAGCGGCTATATCAGGACGATAACGCCACTCAATTTTTCCCCCTATTTCATAAGCATTTGGATCTTCTTCCCCTTGTTCATAACCCAATAAGGGGCCGGCTAATAAATAATGGTATGAGGATTGAAAATGGTAGCCAGCATAAATATTGGCTTTATATCCATTATAGGTATTGTTTTGCCGATAGATTTGACCATTTGCCATTAGGCGAATAAAAACCGCATGAGGCTCTTGCAACATAAATGCCTGTTGGGTCATACCGAATAAAGAAAAGCCTGATGAAGTAATTTTTTTTGGCATTTTACGAGTTAATCGGCAATCGCCAGCACTATTTTTTTGTAAGCACTCTGCTGGGCTACCAGGCGATTTATTCAGATTATCGGTTAGGTGGTAACCTAGTGAAAGTGTGGCAAAGAAAGGATTTTTATTATTAACCACAGTGAGAAGATATTTTATTTTTTTCTTAACCAGGTCAGGTAAATCTTGCTGTGCTATTAATTCATTTAATAATAACTTTGCTTTATGATAAATTCGGTTTTCAATATAAATATAACTTAAATCGAGCTTGGCACGCGTAAAATGAGGATTTATTATTATCGCCTGGGATAAATAGTGCATAGCAGATTGAGGCTCTCGATTTTTATATGATAAACAACCCTGAATAAAATAGATTAAACTCTTATCGTGATAATTACTTATTATTAATTGATTTAAATAATCTTCAACTTGATGCCAATCTTTTTTATTAATAGCAATAAAAATATTATTAATATAATTTTTATTATTTATTTTATTCATTTGTGTATTATTTATTATCAATGAATTAGCGATAGTTAATTTTATATGAAAAAAATAAGAAATAAATAGGATTATAATTAATCGTTTCCTGTTAGTCATTTTTATTTCCATAACAAAAAAGAGCATAGGTTTTCCATGCTCTTTTTAGATTTAAAAAATCAATTATTGTTTAGTGCCGGCAAAAGCAGTATCTAATTGATGATTATCTTTAAATTGAGTAATACCCGCTAAATAGTTGGCATTATTACCAAAGAAGTGGCCTGTGGTGGTTCCTTCAATTGAATCAGCAGAAGCTTTGCCGCTGAAAGAGCCATTCTCATTAATATCTGCATCAATATTCATGGTTAATGCACTATGACTAAATGAACCTTTCAAGCTGTTCTGCGCAAAATCTGCGGTTAATTCACCGGTCATAAAACCATTGTTGGAATAATCGTTGATCGCTTTGATAGCATAGATAGCGGTACCGGCATTTGGCATTTCTGGCGTAATGTCTTTACCTGCATAGTAAGCGGTGTGAGAGGCAGAAGACATATTATTATCTTGCGCCCATTCTCCGAAGAAAACATCAACATCATCGAGTTTGGCAAATGCAAATGAACCCATATTGGGGTGGTGGGAAGAGTTGGTACCACCAAGCTTATAAACGTTATTATCATCTTTGTCAGAGTAGGTCGTTAAACCGGAAAAGCCGATTTTCTTACCTCCATGTAACTCAGAAACACCGATAGCTGGATCACCTTTTTCCGCTTTATGAAAGAGATAAGAGGCTTCTTCCATTTCACCAATAATCAGATAATTACCATGAGAAGTATTCGATTTATTATAACCGGTTGCTGCATAGCTAAAGCCAATATATCCAATTGATAATGTAAGCAAGGTAATAATATTTAATTTCTTCATTTTTAATTCCTTGAAAAAATATTACTTTTTATTTGACAAAAAAATGGCATAGACAAATAAAGCTTTGCCTTAAATAAACCTTAAATTAAAAAACAACTCAAGTAAATGATAATAATTATCATTTACTTGCAAAAAAATAAATATATAACTAAGGAATTTAATAGCGGTATGATTTAATTTTATTTTTTAATATTAGTGGTTATTAAGTATTAAAATTTTAAATTTAAAAATGTGATCTCAATTGAAAAAATAAACCAATAAATAGAAACCAATTATTTTATAAAAGATTTTTTCTATTTATTTAATGATATTTATTGAATATAAATAATATTTTTAAATTTAATTATCCCGTTAAGCGTTCGGGATAACTAAAAATAGTGGCTTTACCCGATCGACAAAAGCCAACTAATGTTAATTGATATTTTTGTGCCATTTCTACCGCAAGTGAAGTGACAGCTGAGATAGCAAATAGAATTTCTACCCCGCAGGTTGCTACCTTTTGTACCATTTCATAACTTGCTCTGCTTGAGATTAATACCGCACCGTTTTGCCATTTTTCACGGCTTTTCATACCGAGAAGTTTATCCAGGGCGACATGACGGCCAATATCTTCGCAGCCTCCAGCTAGCTCACCGGTTGGGGTTATCCAGGCTGCAGCATGCGTGCAACCGGTTAATTGGCCAATTTTTTGGATCGTATTTAATTGCGATAAAGCCTGATCCAGATAATTGAGTGAAAATGATTGGGTGAAAGGCAGAGGATTAATTGGGCGAAACAGTTGGCTAAGTTGTTCTGTACCACAGATACCACAGCCAGTACGGCCAGTTAGATTGCGTCTGTGTGTTTTCAATGCCATAAACTGGCGAGGTGATAGTTCAATATTTAATTCTATGCCGTTTGAACCATAGTTATTTATATTGATATCACGAATTTCGTCAGCAGCTTGGATAATGCCTTCAGACAGTGAAAAACCTAAGGCAAATAACGTTAAGTCTTTTGGGCTTGCCATCATAACAGCATGAGAGATGCCGTTATAGACCATGGCGATAGGGACTTCTTGTGCAACATTATCCAGATTAAAAAGATTAAGATTTCCCTTTTTGCAAATTTTTATTTCAGATGTTCCGATTTTTTTAATATCACCCATCATTTTTGTTGCATAAAAATTACTCATTAGCCGAATTCCTAATAATATAATACATTAAAAGAGATTACATTAATTATTATGAATTGAATTTGATCCGGCGAAAAAAGATCGGTTTTAAAAAAATGATGACCTGTTTTACTGTTTTATTTTATGAAAATCAATGTCAGTAATGTGAATGAGGAGATTTTTAATGCAAGTCAGCAGAAGACAGTTCTTTAAGATCTGTGCTGGCGGTATGGCAGGTACAACGATTGCTGCTTTGGGTTTTGCTCCGGCAACAGCCTTAGCGTCTGCGCGTCAATATAAACTATTACGTGCCAGAGAAACCCGAAATACCTGTACATACTGCTCAGTAGGTTGTGGATTATTAATGTATAGTCTTGGTGATGGTGCTAAAAATGCCAAAGAAAGCATATTTCACATAGAAGGTGATCCAGATCATCCGGTAAGTCGAGGTGCTTTATGCCCGAAAGGCGCCGGTCTAATCGATTTTATTCATAGTGAAAGTCGTTTGCAATTTCCCGAATATAGAGCGCCAGGCTCCGATAAGTGGCAACGGATTAGCTGGCAAGAAGCATTTGATCGAATTGCCAAGTTAATGAAAGCCGATCGGGATGCTAATTTTATTAAAACGGATCCTGCTGGGACAACGGTTAATCGTTGGTTAACAACAGGTATGCTGTGTGCCTCGGCCAGTAGTAATGAAACCGGTTTTATTACCCAGAAATTTTGTCGGGCTCTGGGAATGTTAGCGGTTGATAATCAAGCTCGTGTCTGACATGCGCCAACGGTAGCAAGTCTTGCTCCAACATTTGGTCGCGGTGCCATGACAAACCATTGGGTGGATATCAAAAATGCCGACCTGATTATTGTCATGGGTGGTAATGCGGCGGAAGCTCATCCAGTCGGATTCCGTTGGGCCATCGAAGCAAAAATTCACAATAAAGCCAAATTGGTTGTCATAGATCCGCGTTTTACCCGTACTGCATCAGTGGCGGATTTTTATACTCCTATTCGTTCAGGTACCGATATTACCTTTTTATCGGGAATTATTAACTATCTGATAACTAATAATAAAATAAATAGTGAATACGTACGATCTTATACCAATGCCAATTTAATTGTGCGGGATGATTATCATTTTGAGGAGGGGTTATTTAGTGGTTATGACGCTAAAAATCGCCAGTATGATAAAACTTCCTGGAACTATGAATTAGATAGCAATGGTTTTGCTAAACGAGATGAAACTCTACAAAACCCACATTGCGTTTGGCAGCTGTTGAAGACGCATGTCAGTCGATATACGGCAGAAGTGGTTGCCAATATTTGTGGAACTCCGCAAGAAGATTTTATTAAAGTTTGTGAATATATCGCTGAAACTAGCGAAAAAGATAAAACCGCTTCTTTTCTTTATGCGCTAGGTTGGACACAACATTCTATCGGTGCGCAAAATATTCGTACCATGGCGATGATCCAACTATTGTTAGGTAATATGGGAATGGCAGGTGGTGGGGTTAATGCTTTACGGGGGCATTCAAATATCCAGGGTTTGACCGATCTTGGCTTGCTGTCGCAGAGTTTAACCGGT
This sequence comes from Arsenophonus nasoniae, assembly GCF_004768525.1. Lineage (NCBI taxonomy): Bacteria > Pseudomonadati > Pseudomonadota > Gammaproteobacteria > Enterobacterales > Morganellaceae > Arsenophonus > Arsenophonus nasoniae. The sequence goes on along the minus strand of NZ_CP038613.1, from coordinate 141,166 downwards.
TATATGACTTTACCATCGGAAAAACATAGCACCTTAGCCAGCTATTTAGCTGCAAATACCCCAAAACAAACTCTTCCTGATCAGGTTAATTATTGGAGTAACTACCCTAAATTTTTTGTTAGTTTAATGAAAACCTTTTATGGCGATAAGGCGCGAAGAGAGAATGATTGGGGCTTTGACTGGTTACCTAAGTGGGATAAAAGTTACGATGTTTTACAATATTTTGACATGATGAATAAGGGGGAAGTTAATGGTTATATTTGTCAGGGATTCAATCCACTGGCCTCTTTCCCCAATAAAAATAAAATCATTAGTGCATTGTCCAAATTAAAATTTTTAGTCACTATTGATCCATTAAATACCGAAACCGCTTGTTTCTGGCAAAATCATGGCGAATTTAACGATGTGCAGTCAGCAGAAATCATGACCGAGGTTTTTCGTTTACCCTGCTGCTGTTTTGCCGAGGAAAATGGCTCGATTGTGAATTCAGCTCGTTGGCTACAGTGGCACTGGAAAGGTGCTGATGCACCAGGAGAAGCCCTTGGCGATGGTGAAATTTTAGCCGGAATTTTTCATCGTTTACGTCAGCTATATCAAGAACAAGGTGGCGCAGTACCTGAGCAGCTATTGAATATGTGCTGGAATTACTATGATCCCTATCGCCCAACCGCGGAAGAAATTGCGCAAGAAAGTAATGGCTATGCGTTGGCAGATTTGACTGATGCTAATGGTAATCTTCTGGTGAAAAAAGGTGAGTTACTTTCAGCTTTTGCGCAATTACGCGATGATGGTACCACCAGTAGTGGTTGTTGGATTTTTGCCGGCAGTTGGACGCCGGCAGGTAATCAAATGGCGCGTCGTGATAATGCTGATCCTTCTGGTTTAGGTAATACGTTGGGTTGGGCATGGGCTTGGCCGGCTAATCGCCGGATCCTTTATAATCGAGCATCGGCAGATCAGGCTGGTAAACCTTGGGATCCTAAACGTCAATTAATCGAATGGGATGGTAGCAAGTGGGCAGGCATTGATATTGCTGATTATAGCAATGCCGCGCCAGAAAGCGGTGTTGGGCCGTTTATTATGCAACCGGAAGGGTTAGGTCGTTTATTTGCCATAGATAAGATGATAGAAGGCCCATTTCCTGAACATTATGAACCTTTTGAAACGCCATTAGGAACCAATCCTTTACATCCGAACGTTATCTCTAATCCTGCAGCACGTATATTTGATGATGATCTTAAGGCATTAGGGAATGCCGAAAAATTCCCTTATGTTGGCACGACTTATCGTTTAACTGAACATTTTCATTTTTGGACTAAACATGCGCATTTGAATGCGGTTATTCAACCCGAGCAATTTGTTGAAATTGGTGAACGATTGGCAGAGAAAAAAGGTATTAAAGCGGGTGATATGGTTAAGGTGAGTTCTAACCGTGGTTATATCAAAGCGAAGGCTGTGGTGACTAAGCGTATCCGTACTTTAAAGGTAGATGGTCGCGAAATTGATACGATTGGTATTCCAATTCATTGGGCTTTTCAAGGATTGACGCGAAAAGGCTTTATTGCCAATACTCTGACGCCATTTGTTGGTGATGCCAATACTCAGACACCTGAGTTTAAAGCGTTCTTGGTTAATGTGGAAAAGGTGTAAGGAGGTAGATGATGGCTTCTCAAGATATTATTCGCCGCTCTGCGACTAATTCGCTGACACCTGCTCCTCAAGTACGCAGTGATAAAGAGGCAGTGGCAAAACTGATTGATGTAACCACCTGTATTGGTTGTAAAGCGTGTCAGGTAGCCTGTTCCGAATGGAATGATATTCGTGATGAAATTGGCCATAACGTTGGTGTTTATGATAATCCGTTAGATCTAACGGCGAAATCATGGACTGTGATGCGTTTTGCTGAAGTTGAAGAGAAAGGGAAATTAGAATGGCTGATCCGTAAAGATGGCTGCATGCATTGCGCAGATCCGGGTTGTTTAAAAGCTTGCCCTTCTGCGGGTGCGATTATTCAGTATGCTAATGGGATTGTTGATTTCGACTCAGAACATTGTATTGGTTGTGGTTATTGCATTGCCGGTTGTCCTTTCAATATCCCCAGATTAAATAAAGAGGATAATCGAGTTTATAAATGCACTCTTTGTGTCGATCGGGTTGAAGTCGGCCAAGAACCCGCTTGTGTAAAAACTTGCCCAACTGGTGCGATTCATTTTGGTAGTAAGTCATCGATGAAACAACTGGCTACTGAACGGGTTGAAGAATTGAAAACCCGTGGTTATCAAAATGCGGCGCTTTATGATCCGCAAGGTGTTGGAGGTACCCATGTCATGTATGTATTACATCATGGTGATAAGCCCGAACTATATCATGGTCTGCCCGCTAATCCGACTATCAGTTCCACCGTCACTTTTTGGAAAAGTATCTGGAAACCGCTAGCTGCCGTCGGGTTTGCCGTTACTTTTGCCTCAGCATTTTTCCATTATCTGACTGTAGGGCCAAATCGAGTTTCTGATGAAGATGAGGCGGACAAACAGCCAAATAGAGATGATGTAACGTCAGCAAAAAGCAAGAAATTGGTGAGTAAAAAAAAAGAGAGGGATAACCGATGATAAAAAAACCGAATGAAAAAATTATCCGCTACTCTGCCAGTGTAAGAATTAATCACTGGCTAATGGTTATCTTTTTTTTATTTACAGCAATTAGCGGCTTAGGTTTTTTCTTTCCCTCGCTAAACTGGTTGATGAATATTTTGGGTACGCCACAACTTGCAAGAGTGCTACATCCATTGTTGGGTGCTGTGATGTTTGTGCTGTTTGTTGGCATGTTTGTTAGATATTTCAAACATAATTTTATTGAAAAACAAGATATTGTCTGGGCTAAAAATATTGGCAAGATTTTGAAAAATGAAGAAGCAGGTGATGTTGGTCAATATAATTTAGGCCAAAAAGGAGTATTTTGGCTGGCAGCTGTTTGCCTGTTTTTACTTTTGGTTAGCGGTATTATTATTTGGCGGCCTTATTTTGCCGATTATTTTCCCATCCCGATTATTCGTTTGGCCTTGCTTCTTCATTCTGTTGCGGCGATTGGTCTAATAATGACAATTATTATTCATGTGTATGCTGCTATATGGGTAAAAGGCTCTATTCGAGCAATGGTTGAAGGATGGGTAACCCGAGCATGGGCAAAAAAACATCATCCCCGTTGGTATCGTGAGATTGTTGAAAGAGAAAAGCCTCGGCAAGAAAAGAGTGGCTAACCGCGTTTCTTTGAGTAGTAATAACAGGGGCAGAATAATTATATTCTGCTTTTTTTATGTTATTTATCCGTTTATAGATCCCTGTTAGCTTTTGGTCTATTCTGAGATTTATTGGGCAATAATGGTAAAATAAATCATTAAGAGAGCGCATTTATGAGCATTAGGATTTTACCTAAAGAAGAGATAGGTAAAAATGAGCTAAGCAAAAATGGCATCAGTCATATCCCGCCGGTATTATTTCCAGATTTAAACAATCTATATCAATCCCGGGCTGAACGTTTTCAATCATTAGCGACGCCAGAAAATCCATTTAGTGAATATCTGCTATTTGCTGCTCATGTTACTCGCGCTCAACAAAATGCACTCTATAAACATCCTTTGATGCTGGATATCATGGCTATTCTGCAACAATCGATGGTCGCCAATAAACCACCATTAGATTGTAAAACCTTTATTCGTACTGACCATTGGCACAAATTATTTGCTTCTTTAATTACTGAATTGGCTCCGGTGGTACCCGAACAAGTAAAGCCTGCATTAGAAAATTTAACCAAAGTTTCTATACATCAACTAGAGTTGATGGCAACAGCATTACTCAATGGTGAATTTAGTCGAGTACCATTAGAACAAGCGCTCTTTATTTGGGCGGCACTTTCATTGTTTTGGGCACAAATGGCCAGTCAAATTCCGGGTAAGGCTACCGCTGAAAATGGTGAACATCGACAATTTTGTCCAGTATGTGGCAGCATTCCAGTTTCTAGTGTTGTGCAAATAGGGACAAATCAGGGGTTACGTTATTTGCATTGTAATTTGTGTGAAACGGAATGGCATGTTGTACGGATAAAATGTAGCAATTGTGAGCAAACAAAAGAATTAGATTATTGGTCCTTAGCCAGTGAATATGCGGCGATTAAGGCTGAGAGCTGTGGTGATTGCGGCAGCTATTTAAAAATTCTTTATCAGGAGCGAGATGCGAAGGTTGACGCCGTTGCTGATGATCTGGCTTCCTTGATTCTGGATGCTAAATTGGAAGAAGAGGGGTTTGCCCGTAGCAGTATTAATTCATTTTTATTTCCTTGTGAATAATTTAAGGTTTTAATAAGTTATGTCCAAAGATGTTACTTCATTATATCGTCAGTTACCTGCCATCGATTATTTACTGAATGAAGCGTCGGTTTTACCCTTGATAGAAGGTTATGGCCGAACTCAAGTAACAAAGATATTACGCAATATGCAGCAGCATGCACGAGAGCAAATAAAACAACAGCAATGCTTACCTGTGTGGCAAAGTGATTGGATTGCTGCCCTTACTTATCAACTTCAACGGCAGCAAAATTCCGGCTTGCGGCCAGTTTTTAATTTAACCGGCACGGTGTTACATACTAACTTAGGTCGTGCGTTAATGGCAGAAGAAGCGATTGAAGCGGTGGCTCGAGTAATGCGTTATCCAGTAACCTTAGAATATACACTTAATGAAGCAGTGCGTGGACATCGAGATCGAATATTGGCTGATTTGCTTTGCGAACTAACAGGTGCGGAAGATGCTTGTATTGTTAATAATAATGCTGCCGCAGTGTTATTAATGTTAGCAACCATCGCACCAGGACGGCAAGTTATTGTGTCGCGAGGAGAATTGGTCGAAATTGGTGGGGCATTTCGCGTGCCAGAGGTAATGAAACAGGCGGGTTGTCAGTTGGTAGAGGTAGGAACAACTAATCGAACTTATCTGCAAGATTACCAGCGTGCAATAAATGAAGAGACGGCTCTGTTAATGAAAGTCCATACCAGTAATTACCGTATTTTAGGTTTTACTGCTGAGGTTGAAGGTCAGCAACTCGCTCAACTTGGTGCTGAATATAACATTGCTACTGCGATTGATTTAGGCAGTGGGGCTCTGATTGATATGACCCAATATGGTTTACCGGCTGAGCCTATGCCGCAACACTATCTGGCACAAGGTGTTGATCTGGTCTCTATTTCCGGTGATAAATTACTTGGTGGCCCACAGGCGGGAATTATTTTTGGGAAAAAATGTTGGATTGACGCCATTCAACAACATCCGTTAAAACGCGCGTTACGCGCGGATAAAATGACACTAGCTGCCCTTGAGGCTACTTTGCGGATCTACCAGCAAGGCGAAAAAGTGACAACCTCGTTACCCACCTTTAACTTTTTGACACGACAACAAGCGGAAATTCGCCAACTGGCGCAGCGACTTATTGAGCCGATAAAACATCATTATGGTGGTAAATTTGCGGTTAAAGATGAAGCCTGTTTTTCCCAGATTGGTAGTGGTTCACTGCCAAATGAACGGCTGGCGAGTTGGGCGATAACATTTACGCCGAAAAATAATAACAATAATCTATTAGTCTCATTGTCTCGTCAATGGCGACAATTAGCTACCCCGGTTATTGGTAGGATTTCCGCTGGCCGCTTATGGCTTGACTTACGCTGCCTTAATGATGAGGCTAAGTTATTACAGGTTTTATTAAAACAATGATTTTTGCTACCGCCGGTCATGTTGACCATGGAAAAACTGCCCTGATCCAAGCCGTGACAGGGATTAATACGCTACATTTACCCGAAGAAAAAAAACGCGGCATGACGATTGATCTTGGGTTTGCCTATTGGCCCCAAGCAGATGGCAGTTCGATCGGTTTTGTTGATGTTCCTGGTCATGAAAAGTTTCTCGCTAATATGTTGGCTGGTATTGGTGGCATATCCCATATATTGCTGATCGTAGCTTGTGATGATGGCATTATGGCGCAAACCAGAGAACACCTGGCTATTTTACGTTTAATAGGTCGCCCACAGGTAATTACTGTATTGACTAAAGCTGATCGTGTCTCCCATGAGCAAATTCAAGCGGTACAATTGGCAATTTCACAATTGTTGGCTGAGCATGGGTGGTTGCAGGCAGCCTATTTTGTTACTTCTACCTTGACTGGGGAAGGCATTCCTTTATTGCGATCATATTTGCAAATGTTACATGGTCAAAATGGCCAGCATGCCAAACTTGGTCATCGATTTCGTTTAGCGATCGATCGTGTATTTAATGTCAAAGGTGCAGGTTTAGTTGTAACCGGCACAGCTTTGTCTGGCCAAGTGTCTATTGGTGATACCCTATGGTTAACAGGAATAGATAAGCAAGTTAAAATTCGGCGCTTGCATGCGCAAAACCAACCGGTATCACAGGCACAAGCCGGTGAGCGGATTGCTTTAAATCTGACCGGTGATATTAGCAAAAAACAGATTTTCCGTGGCGATTGGTTATTGAGTGAACAGCCGGCGTTTGCGGTTAATAAGGTGTTGGTTGAAGTGGAAGCGAATGAATGTTTAAAAAATTGGCAACCATTACATCTCTATCATTCCGCTAGTCATGTGACCGGACGTATCGCTTTATTAAACCAATCATCAGATAAACCTTTACTGGCTGAGTTATCCTTCGATACACCTTTATGGTTGGTGGATAATGATCGATTAATCTTACGCGATATTAGTGCCCAACGTACCCTTGCTGGCGCGCGGGTAATAAAACTTCATTCGCCACGCCGTGGTAAACGTCAAGCCAAATTCCTTTGTTGGTTATCGCAGTTGGCTAATATGAGCGGCGATAAAGAAAATTTGGCATTTCAACTACCAAGTGGTGAATTATCACTTAGTGATTATGGTTGGGCGCGTCAACTAACGAGTTCCGCATTAGAAGCGTTAGTTTCGCAATTTGATGTGCTTATGGTTAACAATATTGTCTTTTCTCAAGTGAATGCACAGCAAGCTAAACAGCATTTGATACAAACATTAGCTGAGTATCATCAAAATCATGCTGATCAGCTAGGCGTAGGCCGGGCCCGCTTAAAACGCATGGCATTACCTGGGTTGAATGATGAGCTGGTGTTTACCCTACTGCGTCAACTGGTTGATGAAAAAAAAGTCATGCAAACCCATGGCAGGCTCCATTTAGCCGAACATAGTTTAGTGTTTGATCAGCAACAGGCGCAATTATGGCAACAGTTAGAGCCCTACTTTGTGGCAGAACAGCCTTGGTGGGTACGGGAATTAGCGGCAAAAATTGAGCAAGATGAAGTTATCGTTCGCCATTTGTTGCGAAAAGCGGCAAAAATGGGTTTAATTACCGCTATTGTGTCTGATCGTTATTATCATAATTTACAAATTCAACAATTTGCCGCCATTATTCGACTTTATAATCACCGGGAAGGCGCCATTACGGTTGCCAATTTTCGCGATGAATTAGCCATAGGGAGAAAGTTAGCGGTGCAGATTTTAGAATTTTTTGATCGAAGCGGTTTTACGCGACGTAAATCTGATGCGCATATTTTAAGAGATAAAGGGTTGTTTGAATAAATTATTTTAAGTTGCTCATATTTGTACTGCCTATAAATTTATTAAAATGTTAAGCAGTTAGCTTAATTTTCTAGCATCGCAATATGTTCACTTTTCCTTTTGTTGATTGAAATTTATTGCTTTATGGAGTCAGCAATGAAAGCGATTGTTTTTACTGATCCTACCCTACCACTCACCGATATACATTCACTTTATGCAACCAAGTTGGCCAAGCCCCAACCACAGCCGCGTGATCTGTTGGTGAAAATTGCGGCGATTGCGGTAAACCCGGTGGATAGCAAAATCCGCCAGCGTGAAAAGCCTAATGTGCCACGTATTTTAGGTTGGGATGCTTGTGGTGTGGTGGAGTCTGTTGGTAGTCAGGTTAGGTTATTTAAACCTGGCGATTGGGTCTATTATGCCGGTTCAATTGATCGGCCAGGATGTTATGCCGAATATGGACTAGTCGATGAACGCATTGTCGGACATAAACCAAAATCGTTAACAGCCGTTCAAGCAGCCGCTTTGCCATTGACCTCAATTACTGCTTGGGAACTGTTATTTGACCGGCTAGCGGTTGCGGAGAATGGTGCTGCCGGTAGGTCTATATTAATTGTTGGTGCTGCTGGTGGTGTTGGTTCGATGCTGATCCAATTAGCGCGTCAGCTGACAAAGTTGCGCGTTTTAGCCACCGCTTCACGGCCGGAAACACAACAATGGGTCAGTCAGTTAGGGGCGCATGCGGTTATTAATCATAAAAAACCGTTTAGCCAACAACTGGCTGCGTTAGGTATTCAACATGTCGACTATGTGGCTTCATTAACTCATAGTGATGATTATTATCAGCAAGTGTTAGAGATTCTTATTCCACAAGGCAAATTAGCCTTAATCGATGATCCTAAAAACTTAGATATTATGCCAATGAAACGTAAAGCCCTCTCATTGCATTGGGAATTTATGTTTACGCGGCCTGTTTTTCAGACCAAAGATATGATCAAACAGCATCAGTTATTGCAACGCGTGGCCGGATTGATCGATCAAGGGATATTAAAAACCACCATCAGTGAAGAAATGGGTAAAATTAGTGCTGAAAATTTACGACTTGCCCATCAGAGAATTGAGAGTGGCAAGGTTTGGGGCAAACTGGTATTGGCTGGTTTTTAATTTGCTGATTACGGTACTGATCTAACTTTAGCGGTGCTGAATTTGCACTTCTTTTTATTATTGACTAATTGTATATGTTGGCGAAGGAAATAAGTGCCGGATGCGCTTTTGTGCTACACAAAAGATAAATATTTTTCATTTCTCTGTAGAAGTTAAAAAAGCTATGAAATATTTAATAACAGGATGTGCCGGTTTTATTGGATTTACTCTATGTCAGCGTTTATTACAAAATGGTCATCAGGTGGTTGGTCTGGATAATCTGAACCACTATTATGATCCTGATTTAAAAAAAGCTCGCCTTGAACGCTTAACCATTTATTCGCAATTTCAATTTTTGCGGCTCGACATTATTGAGCGTGAAAAAGTGATTGAAGTGATTACCTTAGGCAAATTCGATCGCGTAATTCATCTTGCTGCGCAGGCAGGTGTTCGTTACTCATTAAAGGATCCTTTTGCTTATGCGGATAGTAATTTAACCGGTTTTTTGTCAATATTAGAAGGTTGTTACTACGGTCAAATCCCCCATCTTATTTATGCTTCTTCCAGTTCGGTCTATGGCATGAATAATCAATTTCCTTGTTCTACCAATATATCCGTTGATCATCCCATCTCTCTCTATGCCGCCACCAAAAGAGCTAATGAGTTAATGGCGCATGCTTACTCTCATCTGTATAATTTGCCAACCACTGGGTTACGCTTTTTTACTGTTTACGGCCCTTGGGGACGGCCAGATATGGCGTTATTTAAATTCACTAAAGCTATTTTGGAGATGAAGCCGATTGATGTATATAATAATGGCGATCTGAGCCGCGACTTTACTTTTGTGGAAGATATTGTTGCAGGAATATTATCAATTGCTGATATCATTCCGCCAAAAAAGACCGACCGATCTTTAACGGCTAACAGTGATGCGCCTTATCGTATTTATAATATTGGTAATGGACAGCCAATAAAATTATTGGATTTTATTTCCGCCCTCGAGCAGGCATTAGGAAAAAAAGCCATTAAAAATATGCTGCCGATGCAAGCCGGCGATGTCCATACCACTTGGGCCGATACCAAAGATTTATTTTCGTTAACCGGTTATCGGCCACAGATTTCGATTAAAGAAGGGGTAAAAGCGTTTGTTGATTGGTATCGGACTTATTATCGCGTTTAGCCTGGAGCTTAAATATTTGAGAGGTTAGTTTTGAAAATTGCTATTGCAGGAACAGGTTATGTTGGCCTGTCGAATGCGATGTTGTTAGCGCAGCATCATGAAGTGGTGGCGTTAGATATTATTGCTGAAAAAGTGGCGATGCTAAATAACCAGCAATCACCCATAGTGGATAAAGAAATTGAAACGTTCCTGGCAGAAAAAGAACTGAATTTTAGGGCAACGACAGATAAACAACAGGCTTACCAGGGGGCAGATTATGTGATTGTGGCTACCCCGACTGATTATGATGCCAAAACCAATTATTTTAATACCTCTTCCGTTGAAGCGGTGATTGATGATGTAAACCACATTAATCCAGCCGCTACCATAGTGATTAAGTCAACCATTCCGGTGGGTTTTGTCGCCCGTTTGCAGCAAGAGAAAGGCTATAAAAATATCATTTTTTCACCGGAATTTTTACGTGAAGGCAGAGCACTTTATGACAATCTCTATCCTTCTCGTATTGTGGTAGGCGAACGTTCCGAGCATGCCAAGATTTTTGCTGATTTGTTATTAGAAGGGGCGCTGAAAAAGGATGTTGCCGTATTATTTACCGATGCCACCGAGGCGGAAGCGATAAAATTATTTGCTAATACCTATCTGGCGATGCGGGTTGCCTTTTTTAATGAATTAGATACTTACGCTCATAGCCGCGGACTGGATAGTCGCCAAATCATTGAAGGTGTTTCACTGGATCCGCGTATTGGCAGCCATTATAACAATCCTTCTTTTGGTTATGGTGGTTATTGTTTGCCAAAAGACACTAAGCAGTTACTGGCTAACTATGATGATGTACCAAACAATTTGATTAATGCAATCGTCGAATCCAATCGAACGCGTAAAGATTACATTGCCGAGACGATCATTAGTCAAAATCCGCAAAAAGTGGGTGTTTATCGCTTAGTGATGAAAGCCGGTTCGGATAATTTCCGCGCCTCTGCGGTACAGGGGGTGATGAAACGCATTAAAGCGAAAGGAATTGAAGTAGTAGTTTATGAGCCGGTTTTACAACAAAATGAGTTCTTTCACTCCAAAGTGATCACCGATTTAGCCGACTTTAAAGCTCAGTGCGATATTATTTTGGCTAATCGATTAGTGCCTGAACTGGAAGATGTCAAAGATAAAGTCTATACCCGCGATCTATTTGGTCACGATTAATTTTCATCACTATTCAGGCGTCAACAGGTTATTAAATTTGGCGCCTGTCATTATTCTGTTCTAAAAAGCAACATTAACCACCAGTGTATCGGTATAGCTGCCCGGTTGACTCGGGGTAGTTTGGCCGGTTAGCACTTTTGCCACATAATTGTAGGTACGAGTCAGTTGATCAGCACTGACGGTGGTAGAGTTAGCACTCGACCATAATTCACTACCACTCGATCCCCAGCGGGTGGTCGTCGTACCTTGGTAAATATCATAGCTTATCAGGCCACTGCCATGTTTCATATTGCGTACATTGCTAACTGCATTAACGCCATTATTGATACCCACATTATAGAGACTGCCTTTAGTGCAAGTGATGGAGATGGTTTGCGAGACATTAGGAAAACTGTTAACTAATGGGGCGCTACCAAAATCGATGTTAGGGGCAGTAATTGTTGAGCAATCATTGGTTACAATTAAGGTGACGGTCGGCGAAAGGGTAGTGCTGCCAGTTTGTTGATTTAAGCAGACATTACCGACACCTAATAGCCCACAAATATTCCAGTTGATGGTCAGGTTTAGCGTTACATTATAGGTGCCGGCCGATAAGTTTTGGCCGGTGGTGGTTTTAAAATAGATTGGAATAGTAAATACGTTGCCGCCTAATAAGTTAATCAAATCGGTTGATGAGTAATTGATAGTACTGCCAATCGGTGTGGTTGGTGTGCAGTTGGACGCTTTGCACATATTAATCGGTTCGAGATCGGCATTGGCAGTATTTTTCATTGCCGCTTGGGTGCCGCTGCTGCTTGAAGCACTATTTAGTTTGGCTGAGATAGTATCGGTGGTTAGCAGTGAGGCTAATACTATCCCACAAGTGACAACCAAATTAGCTGAAGTTGTTTGCACGGTACTATTGATAACAAAAGAAGTCTGACTACCAAACGAGGCATTCTGCATAGTGGCGTTGCAAGCGGCCCAGACAGGATTATTCAGTAGGCCGGTCAATAACAACAAACTGAAAAGAAATAAACCTTTATTCATGGTAACTCCTGCTGTTGCCAGCTAAAGTGCAAGTGAGTGGGCCATAAGTTTTTAGTTGTTGGTTAGGGTTTGCCGGCAATTGCAAACTAACCTGGCAGTGCTTACCTTCCGGTGTACGGACAGCAAGTAGATTGTTTGGCTCCAAATCTTCCAGATAAACCAATCCATCCCAACCAACATAGGTATCTGCTTTGCCTGCCCGTGTAACCACGCTGGCTAATGGGATGGCTTTGCCATCCTGATCGGTTAGGATCACGCTAGCGGCATGACGAATCTTTATTGGGAAATGCAGCAGATAGCCTCGGCCGCGTTTGACTGACAAACGTTGGCGTGTAGTATCTGCATAGATATCGGGTGGTAAATTTAGTGTATTGATACGAAAACTGGCTGGGTAATAGGCTGGCACGCTTGGGATCAATAGATAACCTGATTTACCGGTATTGCCATAAGGCTGGTGTTCATAATCAACGGTAATATTGGGATAACCATCGGTACTCACTAACACAAAGCCATCATTAATTTTGTTCGCAGCCTGGATAGTACCGTCCATCAGTACCAGTGAGCCAGTTACATTACCCCATTTGGTATAGTTGCTGGATGAACCGTAGATTCCAGCCTGCATTTGGACATGGTTGTTGCGCCATCCTAGCGAGGCTTGTTGATAATCGTCTTGCGAGTCCTGATGAGCGTAGGCCATATTCCAGCTAAATCCGCCGTCGCTTGGCATGGCATGGTTATAGGTGACGCGCTGAATATTTTGTCCAGCGGCATTGCGCTGCGTATCTAGGGTGACGGAATCCAAAAAGTTGAATGGAATTTGTAGTACTAAGGCAAATGACCAGTTATTTTGCGAATAGTCACGACTGGCCGAAGCATAAAGATTGCTATTGCCCCATAAGCCTTTACTCCAGGAGAAATTGAGCAACCGGTTTTTATCACCATTGAAACTGTCAATATCCAGGTAAGCTAGGCCAATGCTACCAAATTGGTCTAGAGATAATGAGGCGGAATATTGTGAACTACGCCGGCTTAAGCTGAAAATTGGTTGATTATCGTTGAGATTATTGGGTTGATCGTAAAGTGCCAAATTGCCAAATTTACGATCCCTTAGGGTATGTTGGGTAGCCAGATTAAAGCGAGACTGGCTATATTGGTAACCCCAATTGATTTGATCACCACGTTGGCCTCGCATCTGGCTGAATGTATAAGCGCCATTAAGCACACCAAAGTTGCCCAATTTGACTAAGCCGCCCAAGCCACCCAGCACCAGTGAAGAGGCGGCTTCAGCATGTGACTCTAAAGTCAGCCAATCAGTCGCGCCATAACGGTAAGAACCACTAGCGGCTAGCGGCCCGTAAGAGAAGTTTTTAATGCCATAGTCGCGGCGTAGTGCACCGGCAGAAAAAGCACCATCAGAGAGACCCGGTTTGAGCAAAGTGCTGGCGACATAAAATGGTAAGGTGGTGGAGACTTGCCGGCCAAGGGCATCGGTGGTAACCAGCACCGCTTCACCCGAACCATTAATATAGGGAATATCGGTGATGGTAAAAGGGCCAGGTTGGAGCTGGTGATTACTGGAACGATAACCATTGATAAATAGATCCACGGCAGTCGGCACCGCTGCTTTACCGGCAAAGGTCGGTAAGGGATAGGTAATAATATCTGGCCGGATAGAGAAGTCACGAGACAGTGACAGACCGCCCATGCGGACACTACTATTCCAGCTTAAAGCATTACTAATCAAATCACCCACCGTCCAGCTTAGCGCATAATTTTCATTGGTGTAGGTGGTGTCGTAACGGGTAAAACCCTGGTTAGTGTTATTGTTATCGCTACCGGCAATATGTTGTTTAAATACCCCGGTGCTGGATAAAGTGCCTGCCATACTAAATAATCGCAGTTCATTCCAGACCGAAAATTGAGTGTGATTATGCTGCGTTCGATTGGCGTAGATATCATAATTAAACAGTGCCCCCTGGCTAGTTAGCCCTGGATAGCGGCGCGGGGCATTGCCAATAGTGAGATCTTGTTGCGGTAACCAGCTATCCGGTACTTGTAATAACAGGCGTTGTTGCGCACTGTCATATTTGACTTGTACCTCGGCCATGGCACTGACATCCAGTTGTGGCTGGGTTAAGCGAGAGGCTGGAAAACCGGCCTTTTGTAGATCAGCGGCCGACAGCCAAAAATGGCCATTGCGTTCATTAACCACCGCAATAATGCCAGTGGCATACTTATTAACCACTAACTCCAATCTATATTGTAAGTTTTGTGGTTTAATCTTGCCGCTCGGTGGTGGCGGCAATTCAGTCCAGCTGTTATTGGCCGCTATCGATACTAGCGGCAAAGATAACGTCATCAGTAAGGTAAATTGGCTGGTCAATTTACCCGGCAAGTGGACAGTTTTCATCTTTACTGGTTCAACCCAGCGCTAGATGCATGCCATAATTGTTTATCAGTATTAATTTGTGCGGTTAATTGTTGTGGGCGATTAACGCCCGCTGGTAATGGCCAGATATAGCTCGAGCCGGCTAACACATAACCAAACAGGCTATCGGCCAACACCATGCGTTTTTTGCCTTGTTGTACGGCAACTTTACTTAAGCGAGCATGGATCGGCCCTTGATTGGTGATTTTCAGCGCCGGCTTACCATTTAAGCGGGTCAACTGCCAACTGAGGTATTTTTGATCCAGTTGAATTGGATCACCGGAATTCCGTATATAGTTAATACCTTCACCATAAACAAACAGTGGAATAGAATATCGCATCTGCATGTTGAGTCCAAACTTTGGTACGGCTAAGTTTTCAGCGGTTAAGATTTCATCGGCCAACAGGCGGTAGGCAACTTCTTTACCGGCCGGCACAGGAGCTTGTTTTATCAGACGGATCAGCTGTTTTTGGCCCGGTTCAATGCGCATAAAAGGCGGACTGGCGACCACCGCTTGCTGATTGCTATAGCGATCTTTGCCATCAACCTGTTGCCAGCCGATTACTCTGATCTGCATGGTCGTTGGCTCAGTGCCCTTATTTTCGATCCAGAATTCAGTGGCATTATCCTTGGCGGTTAATACTGGATCCATCGGCCAAATCATCACATGGTTAGCTGATTGAGCTGAGGGAGTTAAGAATAGTAAGGCCAATAACCATAGGGTGGAAAAACACCAAACAGTAGGTTGCAAAACATTGATCATATAGTATTCCTCCCTGATCACCAGGATAATGTTACCGTTAATAGGTCAGTATAGGTTCCGGATGGGTTATTAGCGCCATTCATTTGCAGCACACCATAGATGGGTATAATAATATTATTGCTATTACTGTAACTGACGGAGACATTCTGATTGAGCCCGATTGGAATAGTGTGAGCACTATCCGCATAAAGTAGGTAAGATAGTAGCGTGCTAAAACCGCTCTGCTTGACATTACGAATTGTCGTGTAGTTATTACCGCCATTAATGCTCATACTGAGCACGGTACCGGGGGTACAGGCTAAAGTTAACGAGGTATTGGGGGTTAAACTGGCATTAAAATTGCCATTCGCATTACTAGGATGGGTGCCAAAATTAAGGGTACCAAATAGTGTGCCACCAGATACCAGACAACCAGGCGTAATGGTGGCAGAGACCTGAAATGATTGGCTGGTAATGGCATAACTCGGCAGCGCGCTAAAAATAGCTAACAATAGAATAAAATAGGCTAAATCATGATCAAACCTTAGCCATAAATGGTTGTTGCCAGACATATTTCATCCTGAAAAAGAATATCAATTAATAAGTTACCGTAAGATTAACAACGTCAGTATAGGTTCCTGCTATGATACCCGCGTTTGTGCCATTACCCTGGATTAGGCCATATAAGGTATAGGTACTGACGCCATTTGTTGGGCCTGATACAGGGGTAATTGTTGCATTATTAGCAAGGGCAGTGCCTGGCTTTGGGGATGGGTTACTATCAAAAACACCATAGTAAACACCATGTGAGTTATTGGCTAAATTAACATAACGCGGTGTGCTACCAATCTGTGTACCATGTGGCGTTGTTGGTGCGGTGTTAGTACTACTGGTCAATGCGACGGTAAAAGTATCATTAGGTGGACACTGTACGGTAAATGTTGTGCCAGCATTATTAGAAAGTTGGGTTATTAATTGACTAAAAGTAGTGGGTTGGGTACCAAAATCCAGAGTTCCCATAGGAACGCCTGTAGTGGCCGTTGATCCGTTAACAACACAGGAGTTAGAGAGTATGAGATTAACATTAACCGTCCCCGTGGTCGTTGCTGCCAGGGCCGAATGAGAGGCTAGCAAACAGCCTATAACCATGATCAAACGTATACCTTTCATTATGGCTCCTTATCTGATAGCGAACATAGCTGTTTAATTTTTTGCTAAGACAATTATTGCTATTAATGGCTGATAGTAACGACTTGTTATGGTAATTAAGCGTTATAACAAAAAAGAATTATTTTATTACTATGATTTTTAATTTGAGTATTAATTAGAAAGTCAAAAATTGCCAATAAAATAAATAATTTTTTTGCGAATTAAATTTTTTGCCAGTAGAGATTATTTTTATCCAGTAAATTGCAGTTATTATTTCACTTTGCGAATAAATAGTAATTAATTAATATATTGTGCATTTTTTCTTAATTTGTGGTTAGTATAAATAAGCTGTTTTTATATTTAATGCATTGAAATAAAAGATATTTTAAATATCTACCTCGTTATGCAGAATAAGTCAGTCAGGTGTTGAATTGCTTATTTTTCGCGGCTAGCCGAAGTAGTTTTATATTTGTGGCAAAAAGAATTAAATTAATGGGATAGTTACAGCAGTAATAGTAAACTAAATATATTCGAACTTTTAATTTTGCTATTTTCTATTATGGCAGCAGCATTTTCATTTTATCGTTATTTAATTGGCGAGAATAATTTTAGCCCCAGCTGTTTTGCTAGGCTGGGGCAAATGCTGTAATCAATGACTATTAGATATTATTTGAACTGATAAATTATTTAACCGATGTGAAGCTATATTGCTTCTTGTTAATTTTATAATCCTTAGCAAACAAACCTTCATATTCATATATAGATTCAGCGTCAGATTCATATCCTGAATCAGTTCGATTCGTGTTTAGGTTGCTAGGCGATTGTTCAAACAAGGGTTTATCAGCCATTATTTCATCAAAATCTGATGCTAAATCATCAGCCTGTGATTCTAAATCACTAAACTCAACTTCTGACTTAGCAAACTCAAATTCTGCATCATCAAACTGTAATTCTGGCTCATCAAACTCAAATGCTGAGTTAGCAGCATTTAATTCTAAATTATAAAACTTTACACCTGCGGCTTTATGATTAAGAAAATAGTTAATAGCTGCTGGATTTAAATCATCATCAATATATTCACCCAGTCCATTTAATGGTAACGCCCATAATTCAGCAAGTGTTTTATCACCAATTTTAATCGCACTAAGTTTTTCATTAACAATCGCGCGCTCTTGTTCGCTTAGGTAAGCACTATCCTGTGTTATCACATCATAAACATCCGCTTTAGTTTGTTGCAATATATCGATAAAGAGAGAATCACTTATGCTAGTATATTGATTGAAAAACATCTCTCGCAGATTATTGTACTCTTTGCTTGCTAATGTATTTTTCAAAAAATTGTTCTCTAATTCGCCAGTGCGGATAGAAAATACCAGTTGCTTATTATTTTTAAATGCGGCAATAAGTTCATTAGGTTTGTTGCTGTTTTTAATGCCAAGATAATTATCTTTACTATAAGCACGGTCGTCTAATTTTTCTCGCAAACTATTTTGTTCTTTTTCACTGCCAGCTAAACATCTAATCGTGAAGTTTAATAGTTGCTGAATATCGTGATTTTCCACAGAGAGGGCTTCTTCTAATTTCATACTAATATTTTTAACATGAAAATTAGCTAATTGATCTCTCTCATCAATACTCCTGGTTTTTTCAAACACTTTATCGCAGTTATATAAGGTAAAGTCGCCAACTTTTAATTGATATCCCCAGTCTTCATTAGCATCTTTTGGCGTAATTTCTAATTTAAATTGATTATGATATTTAGGTAGTGCCATTTTCCTCAGTTCGATAAATTTTTCCAACCGATTTGATTCCGGATTAGAAACAGCGCTATTCTTCACATCTTGGATAGTGTCAAACAGTTGCTCTATTTTTTGACGTTTGACGCCGCCCTTAAACCAATCGATTATCGAGTCAATAAAATCGGATACGTTTTTTATTTTGGTTGCTTCATTTAAGCTATTAGCCCCCAAAATCTGATTAAATTTGTTATCACTAATGGTTAGTGGTGTTGTAGAAGAAAAACTTATTGCCATAATATCCTCAAAAAGTCAGTAAAACCTAAGTGTTGGTTATTTAATACAATCAGCAAAATGTAGGAATAAAACGATCAACCTCTTCTAAATGGTAAATTCTTATCTATTATAAAAATGAATTAAATTTTTATATTTAATTATCGGAGATTGTATTCATTGTTTTGTTAAATTAAGCTAATATATTGAAAGTGTTTTTTAATAAAAATATTTTTTCTATCTTTACTAATTGTTAATATAAAATATATTTATTAGTAAAATAAAAGATAAGTTTTTAACAAATTTTGTTCGCTTTTATTAGTTAGAGAGCTGTCGTTGGTTAAGAATATCATCTATTACTATTAGATTTTAATTTAACTTATTCATTAAATGGGTTTAAGGCCTCATTATAATTTTTATTTTTGGTAACTGAAGGCGTTAATGTATTCACGGTATTGTGTGTTTGTGGGCTATTTTTTTACTCGCTATTAATTTTGTAGCTGGTTCTTTTTTATCTTCAACAACCTGCATTTTATCTGCAATACCATGATTAATATTTTCTAAAAATGTCACTTTCTCTTTTTGGTTAAGATTTTGTGTTAGGGTACTAATTTTGCATGTTGGACAAAGAGATTTTATTATATTTTCAATACATACACTATTAGCCGGTATATTTTCTAATTTAGTTATTAAATTTTCATAAAATTCTTTTATTAATTCATTTTTTTCTTCACGACTATAAATTTTAGTTTTAGATGTTAAATTTAATTTAACATATCTTATATTGGTATCGTAATAAATATTTCTGTCATCACCACTTGCCGGGCTTAATAAGAAAACTTGCTTAGACGGTGAGACAATACCTAATATTAAATGTTTTTTATTTGTAAATTTATTTTTTTTATCAATAAAAACTAAGCTAGTATATCCCTCTTGATAGGTTTCCCTTAGTTTAGCGCCGATACTTTTTTGGTTATATATTATTGGTTCATTAGGGTTATTTATTTTTATGATAACTTCCTTATGTTTTTTATTGTTTATTTTATCATCTGTTTTTTGTTTTATGTGTCTGGCGATAGTTAAGAGAGATTCATCTTTATAAGTATAATCATGTTCATGTTGCAGTATGTCACTAACTAAAAGATTTTTTATTTCCTCAAAGGTCTTATTAACATAAGATTTACTTTCATTATATTTGCCCATATGAAGAATAATCGCTTTATTATATTCGATAATCGTTTCGTATCTGTTTTCGTTATTAGAAAATCTTTGTGTTAATTTTAACCTTTCGCCTTTAGGTAAAGAAATTAATATTACTTTTTCTTCAGATTGCTGGTTTTCAATGCTGTTGAGAGAAGATAGTAAGTTTTTAGTGATGGTAATACATTCTGATCTTACTTTTTCTTTTCTGTGATCTTCAATTAAATTTATTACAATATGACTAATCCCTAATGTTATTATGGATAACAGTAGTTTTCCTTTATCACTAAAATTAACATAATTTTCAGGCGCATTAATAATATTATTAATAAGTTTTATTTCAGTATTTAATTCAGTAGATAAAGCGCGATAAATAATCATAATTGTCACCTACAGTTATATGACTATAGGATATTAACAATATTTATTATCATAGATCAATAAAATATATATAATAATTAAATATACGGACAAATTAACTATTTTTTTGGAATATTTAGAGATATGTTTGAATAAACAAGATAATCGTCAAAATATATCTATAAATATTCGCTATTTTTATAGTATTAAAATTTTATTTTTCATGTTCGGGCGATAAAAATATTTCGATATCGGTAAAAATTTCATCCCACTCTTGCTGATCGATATGCATAAATCCAAAAGCACGCAAAATAAAAGCTCCCTCTGTGGCGAAAAAAACAAGTCGGGCACGTCTCCCCGCTTCTGTTGAAGTATCTAACTTAGCAATTCGCTCACGATACCACTCACGAGTACTATTAAGATATTCCGGTGTTTGCAATAATGCTGCCATTAAACCTGCGCCTTTAGTATTAGAAGTTTGCTCAAAATGGTAGGTTGCTTTCATGTGCGCTATTACGCGATTTTCAGCTGAACTATCCTGCGCAATTTGTTGAAAAAATATTTCATCGTAAGCTTTTTCCCAGCGATCAAACATTGCATCAATCAAGGCCTCTTTATTGCCGAAACAATACTGAACCCCGCCTTTAGAAATTCCCATCGCTTTTGCCACTGCATCGATCGTCAGCGCAGTGACACCCTGTTGATGGACAATATTTTCGGCTACGTCTAATACTTTATTTCTGTCTATACTTCTTTGGCGCCCCATTAAATAAACCTCTTTTAAAATACATGCGTATGGATTAATATTGTATATCTTAGCTTTAACGTTATGCTAGATAAATATATTACATAATTTTTTCTAAATAGAGATTTTTTATGGTTAAAACTCATGATAATCGAAGGTGGATTGCGCTCCTTTTAATTTCAAGTGCTCTTTTTTTAATTGTCATTGATATGACAGTGCTTTATACAGCATTGCCTACTTTAACCCATGAACTCCATGCCAACGCATCTGAGAAATTGTGGATTATCAATGCTTATCCGCTGGTGGTGGCCGGATTATTGCCCGCTGCAGGAATGTTAAGTGATCGCATTGGCCATAAAAAAATGTTGATCACCGGTTTACCTCTTTTTGCACTAGCGTCACTTTGTGCGGCATTTTCGCCTAATCCAGAAAGTTTGATTGCTGCGAGAGTTTTTTTAGCTGTTGGTGCCGCGATGATGATGCCAGCAACATTATCAATTGTTCGCCATATTTTTACTGAGCCTCATGAACGCTCGCTAGCGATTGGTATTTGGTCAGCAGTTGCTGCTGGTGGCGCTGCGGTTGGCCCTTTAGTAGGTGGCTTGTTACTGGAATATTTTTGGTGGGGATCGGTATTTTTAATTAATGTGCCTGTCGTTATGCTGGTACTACCTTTTTCAGTCAGTGTGATCCCAAGTTGTGGTGGAACAAACAAGCGTGTTATTGATTTTTTAGGCTCAGTATTAATCTTAATCGGTTTAGTTGGGCTGATTTATGCATTAAAAGAGTTAAGTAAACCTTCTTTTTCTTTGGTTGAGTTTTCTGTTGCTGCCTTTATTGGTGTCATTTTTATGCTGTTTTTTGTATTGCGCCAGCGCAAACAATCTCAACCGATGCTTGATTTTTCTTTATTTAGTAACCGCTTGTTCTCAGCTGGGGTAATCATTGCTGTTATTACCATGAGTGTAATTGTTGGCATTGAATTAGTTTTAAGTCAACGTTTACAATTAGTACTTGGATTCACGCCTTTACAAGCAGCACTTTGTATCCTTCCCATTCCCATTGGTTCCGTACTTGCATCACCATTAGCCGGTTTACTATTACCCCGTTTTGGCGAGAGATTAACGGCAGTAGTCGGTTTTATGTTAACGCTGGTTGGGGTAATAGGGATGGTGCTGTTTTATCAGAGCCATCTTATTTTGTTGTTGATTAATTTATTCATGATTGGTATTGGCATGGGAATGGTATTTACCACGGCTTCTACCACAATTATGCTCAATGCGCCAGATGAAAAGTCAGGTATGGCCGCTTCTATTGAAGACGTTGCTTATGAATTGGGTAGTGTATTAGGCGTTACAATACTGGGCGGAATGATGACGGCGATTTATAGTAGTAAGCTTTTTGTTCCTAAGCAAATCACCATGGATGATACGCGTGTTTATGACAGTATTGATGAAGCATTAAGTGTGGCATCAACTTTGGATAAAGAACAAGCTCAGGTATTGATACTGGAAGCAAGTAAAGCCTTTGACACTTCTTTTGTTATGGTTCTTATGACGATTGTTTGCATATTGTTAGTTAGCATTGTGGTTTTACAGCGTATGTTGCGCCCTTTAATCAAAAAATTATGATGAGGAGATGACTTTCTGTGCTGTTTTAGATTTTGCAATCAGTTTCAGCGAATGTTTTTATAAAGCCAGTGGTTGGAATTGGTTTGTCTCAGGGAAAGTGAATTGATCCTAATGTTTTATTACTGAAATTATAAGTGGTTAGAGGTAAATTGGAGATGGAGCTAGAGGCAGTGCAGTTTTTTAAAAATTTATCTGATGAAACAAGATTTAGGATCCTAGTACTTCTCCGGGAAATGGGGGAGCTTTGTGTTTATCATCTTTGTATTGCACTTGAGCAACCCCAAACTAAAATATCTCGTCATCTAGCAATGTTAAAAAAGGGTGGATTGCTACAAAATCGTAAAGAAGGAAAATGGGTTTTTTATCGACTTTCTTCCCAGGCTTCTCCATGGGTTATGCAAATTATTGAGTCTGTATGGTCAAATCAATACCAACTAATCGACTCAATGATCAATAAATTGATCCTAGTAGAGTTCCCTGTGTAGTGGTCTAATAAAACTGTAGAGATTTATAGCTTATAATTAAGCAAAATCTTATAGGTATAAATATGACCCGAAAAGTAAAAGTAACCTTTAGCGGAAAGCAAAAACTGGAATATGCAAAACTCATGGTTGAAGGTGGATATAGCAATATCCAAGTTGAAAAAATATCCGGTGCGGGTAAATCTGCCGTATCACGATGGAAGCAACAATATCTTGCCGAGTTAAATGGGAATACGCCTGTAAAATCAAAAGCGTTAACACCCGAGCAACAGCGCATACAAGAATTAGAAGTTCAACTTAAGCGTGCTCAGAGGGATAATGACATATTAAAAAAAGCCGCGGCTTACTTCATCCTCGACAATCAAAACTCAAAATCGTGAAGCAACTGAAAATCATGTACCCCAAT
The DNA here is from genome assembly GCF_004768525.1 of Arsenophonus nasoniae. NCBI lineage: Bacteria > Pseudomonadati > Pseudomonadota > Gammaproteobacteria > Enterobacterales > Morganellaceae > Arsenophonus > Arsenophonus nasoniae. Next base: position 117,867 of record NZ_CP038613.1, on the reverse strand, counting down.
TTTACGGTCACTGAGTTATGCCATCTTTTTGAAGTAAGCAGCAGTAGTTTTATTATGAAACGAAAATACCGACAGTTGAAAATGAAAGACTGTGTGGCGAAATCAAACGTATTTTTTATACATCGGGTCAAATTTATGGCAAAAGACGTATTCAAGCCGAGTTAAAGGGTTTAGGGCACCAAATTGGCACTTATAAAATATCGAACATCATGAAATTAAATCAATTAGTTGCAATTAGACCAACGAAAAAGCACTACTATCACTCATCGGGTAACGAACATCGATATGCCCCTAATTTGCTTAAACGACAATTTTCCCCTGAACAGCATAATCACTATTATGTCGGGGATATCACGTATATTAGACATCACTATGGGTGGAGCTATTTAGCCTGTGTGTTGGATTTAGCCACCAAAGAAATTATTGGTTATGCCTTATCAACAAAACCGGATTCGAAATTAGTGAAAGAAGCCTTAGATAACGCAATTGAACGGCAATTACCGGATACGACAAGTTTGATGTTCCATTCAGATCAAGGTTGCCAATATTCATCGGAGGAGTTTAGGGCGCACCTCTTTGAACGGAAAATAACTCAAAGCATGAGTCGGCGAGGTAATTGCCTCGATAATGCCGTGATGGAAAGATTTTTTAGGAGTTTAAAGACAGAAAGACTTAACCGTTTATCGTTTATGAATCATCAATCTGTTGTCTGTGAAGTTGAAAATTATATTCAGTTTTACAATTATTATCGACGCCATTCAACGATTGGTTATTTAACGCCACATCAAAAATATCATGAACTAAAAAATGCCGCTTAGATCTTCTACAGAATTTGTTGACCATTACACTGCCCGGAGTATTAATTTACCGCTCCCAAATATAACGCGATAGCGAGTAATGTGAGCAACCTTTTATTTGTCTATTTATGACTAATCAGAATAACTTAGTATTCTGATTAGTCATTTTTTAAATAATTTTTAATTTTGCTAGACACTGTAAAGTCAGTGATTCACGTTTTGACATGGTTTTATCATCTGAGATTGCGATATTTAGAGCAAAAGTTTTTATTTTGCCATTAGCGTTTTCCACCCATCCGACATACCAGCCAATACGCTCTCCATTGATATTCGCTAAGCCACTTTTAGCGTAAATTTTAATATTGGCTGTCTGTTTAATAAGTAGCATAGCAGCGACTTCATTTTGAATGGTTTTATCAATGGGTAATTGTTTGGTTGCTAACTTATAAATAAATTGTGCCTGTTCTGCCGGACTAATTTTTAATGGCCCATCTAACCAAAATTTGGTGACATCATTACCTATTTTGCTATTACCGTAGTGCAAACGATAAAGTTCTTTTTTCATTATTGCCAGACCAGTACGTCTTGCGATTTCCTGATAGATAGGAACAGCGGATAATTTCATTGCTTCTTGCAAATTCATATCTTTATTCCAGCTACTAAGATATCTGGGCTGACCATCCCATTTAAAAATTTCTTTAACGGTCACTTTTTGATTTTTTAAAGCAATTAAGGCATTAACAATTTTAAATGTTGATGCGGGAACATATTGTATTGTTGCACGTTTTGTGTCGTTGCCATAATTGTTAATTGATTTACCATCATATATGGTTAATACGCCATGTATATGCTGTTGCTGAAAGATTTTTTTTATTTCGCTAACAACATGATTTTCTGCTGTTTTTTTCAGCGGCTTGGTAATGTTTTTATCATCATTAGAAATGATATTTGCCGGAGTAGTAATTGGTAAAAATAGTAGAATAATAACAATCAGCTTTTTATTCATATTTGTATTCTTTAAATAATTTATACGGCAGACATTATCATACTTTTGTCAGGGTTAGGCTGTGTCCCTTAATTGCTTGAGCTATAGTATCCATCTGTTTCTACGATACTTTGAATTATGGCTCGCTACGATCTTTCTGATGAAGCATGGGCAATCATTGAGCCCTTGTTGCCAACCGTTTTGACATCTTCGCGGGTCGGTCGGCCGTGGGCAGAACATCGCAAAATCGTCAACGGCATGTTCTGGATACTGTGTTCAGGCGCCCCATGGCGTGATTTACCTGAACGTTACGGCCCATGGAAAACCGTTTATAACCGTTTCAACAGATGGTCAAAGGATGGAACTATTAACATTATTTTCAATAAGTTGCTTTCATTTCTTGATGCTCATGAACTGGTTGACTGGTCAGCCATTGCGCTGGATGGCAGTAATATTCGTGCTCTCAAATGTGCGGCTGGTGCTCAAAAAAACATCCCGATATTACCGACGATAACAGCTTGGGTCGCTCACGAGGTGGTTATGGCACCAAAATCCACATGGCGACTGACGGAAGCGGCATCCCGCTAAACATCGTACTGAGTGCTGGGCAGGCTCACGAAAGCCTGTTCGCGCTACGACTCCTGGACGGCATTGGCGTGCAACGCCAGAACGGCAGCATGAAGCGTCGTGGTCATACGGTACTGGCTGACAAAGCCTACTCTGGGAATGCGCTACGTAACGAGTTGAAAAGAAAGGGATGAAAACGGTTATTCCCGAAATCAAATGAAAAACTGGCTTCAGATGGACGCTCGCAACTTGATCGTGATGCTTATCGCCATCGCAACGTTGTGGAAAGGTGTTTTGGCCGTTTAAAGGAATATCGCCGGATCGCTACACGTTATGAAAAAACGGCAAGAAACTATCTAGCAATGGTGAAACTGGGCTGCATTCGCTTGTTTTACCGCCGATTACGCAATTAAGGGACACAGCCTAGTACTAAACGTAAGACTCGTTTTTATTTATTGTTAACAACGTTTCTTTTTACTGTTTATTCATTACCACTCAAGTATTAAGTAAAAAACAGAGAAAAAATCATGAGGCTCGCTATCAAACCGATAACATCGAACAACTAAAGAAATACTTGTCAACCACTGGTGATCATGCTGAAAATTAGTCGTAGTTAGGTATTGTTGTTAATGCAGCTAAGGGCCCATTGAATTTTTGATTAACAAAAAATAACAACATGGCGATTGAATCCGCATTATTAAGTATTGTCTCTGCTTTAAGATAGGTACAGCGACTATTAAATACACTAAAAATAGTATTTTCATAGTCAGGCCCATTAACAAGAAAGTCATTTTTTCTATAATTGATCGTTTGCATTCTAGTAAGAACATCGATTTTGCCTGCAAAAGAATCAAAACCGACCGCTCCGATTTTAGAGGGTGGGGGAACGCTTACAATATACCAAAAATCTTTAGTTTTTAGCGAAATATGTGATAATTCGTGAATAAAATTCCATGCGATAGCATTGGAATATTCATGTACAGCTGAATTGGTCATAAAGATACAGAATTCTGGATCGTTCTCATAAATCCAGGCCACTTTTTGATTATCTTTTTTGTTCTCTTTAACACTGATTATCTTATCCGGTGAATAGCGATTAACGAATGCTAAAAATTTTTTGATATGTATTTTGACCAAATTAATAATAGATTTATCGGTATCAGGATCAGGATAATTTATATCTCTAAAATAGCTAACAATTTCTTGTTGAATGGCCTGTTTCTCTAGTGCCGATAGTTCATTGCTAAATAGATTGTTAACAAAGTTAACGCCTTCTTTTACTTTTAAAAATGCTAATTCTAATTTTTGACCAAACATCGGATCTGAAATTTTAATATTATTTAAACCAACCGCCTCTATACTTTCATCGATGAGATCTATTTTTTTTAAGTGTGCTAATAGTTGTTGCGTTTTTTTTTCTTGCTGGCGTGTCTCTTGCTTAATTTGGGGTTCGGCTATTTTAACTAGACTTTCTGATGTTGAACGATCAACTTGTGTAACGCTCTCGATTGGTGTTAGTTTACTGGATGTTCGTTGTAATTTTTTTATGATTACGGGAATTGCTGGTTTTTCTGCAATTAATTTAGCTTTAGCTATGATTATTGTGTTATCTGACAACGCTAAATTGTTTGCCGTGTTAGAAACTGATTGAACATTCTGTAGAAGGGATCCTTTTCTATTAATATCTTTAATGTCGTCTTCTTTTTTATAATAACAATAGACATCCGTGCTAGATGAAGGATTATTTTGTGTACTAGTTACAGTATTATAGGATGATAGCATAAGTTATTTTTTATAAATCAAAATATATTCTATAGTAATATTTATTTTTAAATAAAACCTACCGTTAAGTTAACTAATCTGCTGTAAATTATTTAGTTAATATCGCTAGTTTATCAAAAATTAGCACTATTTTTTAGCTGGTTGTTTAAGTGATTTTTGATTGACAAATTATGATTATATTCTGTTAACCTAAAATGATTGAATTGAAGCCGATAAAAATTGACGGTGTTGAGAGGGGAATAAATTGGAAAAATAAGGCCAGATGTTGACCTTATTACAACCGAAAATAAATATTACTTAACTAATGTAACCGCCTCACAGGTAAGTTGACCAATAGCAGCCCAATCTCTAGCTTTTATTAATTTATTTTCCACCATCCATGAACCTCCACAAGCAACGACTTGTGGCAAAGCAAGATAATGGCGAATATTTTCTGGGCTGATCCCACCGGTTGGCATAATTTCTAATTGCGGGTAGGGAGCGAGTAGTGCTTTGAGCATAGATAAACCACCTGAAGGTTCTGCGGGGAAGAATTTAACAAGATTAATACCAAGTTGCATAGCTTGCTCAATTTGAGTTGGATTATTTATACCAGGAATAATTGGTATGTCTAATTCATGACATCCTTTTACCGTATCTGGGTTTAAACCAGGTGAAACGATAAAATCAGCGCCAACAGCTTCGGCTTGTCTAATTTGCTCTCGATTAATAATAGTGCCTGCACCAATCAAAATTTTGTTCGGCATCGCTTCTTTAAGCAGTTTGATTGCATCTGCTGCTGCTGGCGTACGAAACGTAATTTCTGCTACTGGTAATCCATTTTTTTCTAATGTTTTGCCTAAAGGAACAATATCTTGTGCTCGTTCAATGGTAATAACCGGAATGATCCTCAATTGTCGTAATTTATCTATCAGTGTGAGCATAATCAATTTTCCTTTGGTCTTGAAATTGGTGAGTAATACTTTTTGTTACTGAAGAGGAATGATAGCACTTTTATATTAAATAACGATATTTGCTAGTAACTGAATTATTAGCTTGTTTTTAATACCGATTTGACCATTTTTAATGGAGAGATGAGGTAATTATTTAACAAAATTCGTAGCTGGTAAGAATGAATAATCGTATTATATAAATAGAACGTTAATTTATTTTTTATTAATCTCTCTATTTATATCTTTTAATTATAAGGAATAGCTAAAAAATTACTTTACTGCATTGTTTATTAATAATGCTAATTATTTATTGTTATTTTTTATATAAAATAAAAATGCTAAATATGTTTATAAAAATTCATTGGAAAACTAGTATAACAATCTATTATTCCTTCATATTCTTAATTAATGAATTTTAGTTATATGAATAAATATTTTTATATATTCAATTGAAGAAGAATTAAAAATTATACCTAAGTTTAGTTATTTTTTGTTGAAAAATAGAAAAAACAATCGATATATATCGTTTTTTATTTAGACATGAATAAATCAATGTTTTTTGTTGTTAAATTTGGCATAAAATTTCAATTATTTATTAATTTTATCTGAACGCTTTCTAAAGTTGAGCTGGAATAAAAAATTCACTTAATCAATCAGATAAAATATCTGGCAATCCAGTCTATAAGTAGTAATTAATTCGAGTAATTTTTTCTGTTAAATTATTTTCATTATTATAAATCTAAATTGATTTGCGAATGATTAACTTATTTCTTAAATAGAAAAATACTTTTATCTATTGATTATTAAATAAAATATTTACTTTGATATAAATCACAAAAAATAAAAATATCATTTTACCTTTCTTGTAAGTTAGATAGAGGCATCTAATATCAATTCAGGTTAATGTTATTTCTTATTAACCTTTTCCATTATGCCAATAAAATAAATTCTATTTTATTGGCTTATTCATTTATTTTTTTGGAGTTAATTATGTTTAAGAAAATACTCCCGTTATTGCTATTATCTGCGACTTTATTTTCGTCGCATATATTAGCTGCGACTAATTCAGCAGGTGGAATAATTTCATTTGCTGGTGCTATAAGTGATACTACTTGTAAAATTAATGGAGGTGATAGTGCAAACTTTACTATATTACTAGATCCCATTTCGGTTTCTGATGCCGGAACAGCGGCATATACTGTTGTTGCAAAAAATCAGAAAGCATTTAAGTTAACTTTTTCTGATTGTGCACCTGCTGGCAATTCAGGCGGTAATTTACAATTTCATTTTTCATCACCAAGTAGTATCTCGACGGATGGTCAATATTTGGTGAATGATACTGTTGATGAAAATAATCCTAATGTAGCAAAAAATGTTGGATTTAGTTTATCTGCACCAAATGCTACAACGACCGCTATTGCATTAAATACCCCTTATGATACGAGCATAAAAGGAGATAAAACAGCACCACAAGCTGACGAGTTAACGTTCATCGTTAGTTATTACAAAACGCGAGCGGCACCCGCTAAAGCGGGTCCATTGCATGCAAATTTAATCTATACCATCTCTTATTTGTAAATAACATTAACCAGGCTCTTTTTGAGTCTGGTTTTTAACGGACTATTTATTATGAAAAAATTTTTGTTATTTATTATATTAATTATTTCTTCTAAAAATATATTAGCCAATATTGTATTGCAAGGGACTCGGATCATTTATTATGAAGGGAAGGACAATGTTACAGTGCAATTAACAAATCATGGAAAGCTACCGGCATTAGTACAATCATGGATTGATGATGGCAATATAAATTCTACCCCTGAAAAGAGCCATTCACCGTTTTATGTTTTCCCACCTATTGTAAAAATAGCGGGACTAAAAGGACAACAATTAAAAATAAAAATGATGTCGCATAAATTAGCTAAAGATAGAGAGAGTATTTTTTATTTAAATATTCTTGATATTCCGCCATACCCAGAAAATACCCAAGGTAAAAGCGTTTTACAATTGGCAATTAAATCAAGAGTTAAATTATTTTATCGGCCTAAGAGATTGATTACTCCTCCGGCAGAGGTATATAAAAAAATAAGTTATAAGTTAGAGGATAATAGCATTATAGTAAAAAATGATTCTAAATATTATTTCACGATAGCAAAAATAACGAATATTAATGAGACAAAAAAGAATCTGACAAAATCGAAGATGATCCCTCCGCTATCAAGCTCTAAATTGCCGCTAAAAAATAAGGTTAAGCATAATAAATTAACCGTAACTTATGTTGATGATTTTGGTGTTTATAAAACAAAAAATATTAACCTTAAATAAGAAGATAAATCGTGAAAAAAATATATTATCTTTATAATAGCCTAATTTTATTAGGTATATTGGATTATATGCCGGAATTATTTGCAGAGGAATTTGATACTACTTTGCTAGTGGGAAAATCAGCTCAAGGAGACATATCTCGTTTTTATCGAAATAGTGAAATTCCGCCAGGTAAACAATGGGTCGATATTTATGTTAATGATGATTGGAAAGGACAATTTGAAGTTGATATTGGCGAAAAAAATCAAAATATTACTATTGATGCTAAAGATGCTAATAAATTAGGTTTAAAACTTTCAGCTCAGACAAAACAGATAATTGAGCAAAATACAACTATTTCGTTGGATAATTTGGTTAATGAGATCAACTATTATTTAGATGTTAATCAGTTAGCATTAAATATTTCAGTCCCGCAAATTTCATTAGTTAAATCGGAGATAGGTTATGTTGATCCGATGAATTGGGACTACGGTGTACCGGCAATTATTCTCTCTTATAATACTAATTATTATAATTATCGGGAGAAAAAAAATAACAAACAGCGTAATGAAGCTTTTTTTGCCAATTTAAATAGCGGAATTAATATCGGAGCCTGGCAGTTTCGAGATGAGTCAAGTTATTCTTATTATTCCAGCGGTGATCATAAATGGCAAAATAATACCCGCTACTTACGCCGTTCTTTCAGTGCGATATCTTCTAATTTGATGTTAGGTGATTTCTATTCCCCCTCTACCTTGTTTAGTAGTATTCGTTTTAGAGGCGGGGTATTAACAACAGAAATGAATATGTTACCTAATTCCAGTCAGGAATTTACGCCGGTTGTCAGAGGTGTTGCTCAAACAAATGCGTTAGTAAAAGTATATCAGAATGGTAATCTAATTTATCAAGAAGCGGTTCCGCCAGGCGCGTTCGAATTTAGTGATCTACGTGCAGCTGGAGGAGCGGGCGATCTGTCTGTTGTAGTGCAGGAGGCCGATGGTCGTCAAGACTCTTTTACGGTGCCATTTTCAGCCGTACCAAATATGATGAAAGCGGGTGTATATGCTTACAATATTTTGGCTGGACAATCAAAAATGGCAAATACCTATTTCCAACCGAAATTTGCTCAAGCTGAAGCCTATTATGGTATCAATAATTTAGTCACCGTTTATGCCGGCTTTATTGGTAGCCGTGATTATAATGCTATTTTACTTGGTAGTGGCTGGAATTTTCCGTTTGGTGCTGTTTCATTTGATGCGACCCATGCAGCAGCTTATTTAGATACCGGAACCAAACGAGGCCAAAGTTTTCGCCTGGCTTATAGCAAGTTTTTGTCAACAACTGCTACTAATCTGACTATAGCGGCCTATCGTTATTCAACAGGAGATTATTATAGTTTTATTGATTCCATTTATGCCCATGATAATTATCAAGCATGGCTTAAGTATCAAGCGACGATTAAAAATAATCTTAATGATCAAAATCGAAATAATCCTTCAGATTTAGATTTGGCAACTTTTGATGCTTTGCGCGGTGCTCGTGCCAGAAATACATTTAATTTAAATTTAAATCAGCATTTGGGAAAAGATAATGGGGTTATTTTTCTGGCTGGTACACTGAGAAATTATTGGAATATTGGTGGTACCAGCCGCGAGTATCAAATTGGTTACTCAAATAATTATAAAAATATTACCTATAACTTATCTGTTTCACGGGTAAGGAATACCGATCAAAAAGAAGAAACTCGTTATTACTTGAGTGCCAGTGTTCCTATTAATCTATTTAGTCGCAATGCTTATCTCAATTCTGGTATTTACATGACAAATACCAATTATCAACAAGCCAATATCAGTGTCAGTGGGACAGCGGGTAAATATGATTTAATCGATTATACATTAACCGCTTCAAATCAGACTGGAGGTAATAATTTAATAAGTGGTAGTGTAAATTATCGCAATCCCTATAGTACAGTTGGCGCTTCATATAGTGAGGCTAATAATTATCGACAGACAGGTTTAAATGCCAGAGGAACCATCGTTGCATTTCCTTACCATATTCTTGCTTCTGGTGAAACAGCGAATACATTAACGATAATAGAAGCTCCAATGGCTGAAAATCTAACCGTTAATAATAATCGAGCAGTCCTTACCAATAAACAGGGATTAGCATTAGTAACTAATGCTACACCTTATCGTACAAATGTTTATACCCTCTCTCATACCAATCAGACTTCAGGTGCAGAGATTACTGACAATGTTGCACATGTGATCCCTTATGACGGAGCGGTTAGTCATATCAAATTGGAAACCGATCAGCGAAAAACTTATATGTTAAAGGCGACTTTTGCCGATGGTAGCCATTTACCTTTTGGTACAGAGGTTACTGATAGTCAGGGTGAATTTGTTGGTCATGTTGGGCAGTCAAGTGTGCTTTATATAAAAAGTGATCAATTACCACAATCACTGAATGTCAAATTGAATATTGACGGAAAAACAGAATGCATCATCCAGCAACCCGTTGATACCTTATACCTCAATCGTAATATTTGCCGATAGTTGGGAAAATAATATGAATAAATTAGCAATAAATTTTTTATTATTATCAGCTTGCTCTTTCAGCCAATCGATTTATGCCGACTGTAAACCCAATAGCACGATCACAGTACCGAGTTTATATTATGATTTATCGGCTGATTTTAGTAGTTCATCAACGGTAGTGACGAAAACAGATAAAACCATGTTCTCAGGAACATTTACATGTAGTTCCCCAGGGCTACTTTTTCCTAATGCGATTGGTATTGCTTCGCCATTTAATGGTCGAACAGCAACAATAGGATTTAATGGTGGCAAGCAGTTTGTTCAGGTTACCATGACTGCGATGGGAAAGGATCGCGTAACTAATATACCAAGAGGTACACATCCTGCATCTAATTTAGATACTAATTTTACCTTACAGTTTACTTTGTTGAAGAGTAAGCCGAGCGGTAATTATACCGAAGTGGCTGGTGATACTGCGAAGATCTCACCTTTTATATTGGCATCGGATGCTTCATCGCTCGGTATTCTGGTGTGGTTAGTTAGAATTGTGACGAAATTAATCCAATTCTTATTAACTTGGCAATGGCCTGTTGATGAAAATGATATTTTTCTGCAGCCAATTACCATTAAATATAATCCTATTGCCACTACCTGCGATTTTTCAAATAAAGGCTTAGTCGTTAATCTACCTATGGTTAGCATTAATGATGTCAAAAATATTGACAGACCTGGTTATCAGCCCTTTAGCCTAAATTTTAGTTGTAGTGATCTATTGACTGGTAATAAAACGACGCGAAATATTGCCATGTTTTTGGCCAGTAATAATTTGCATAGCACAGATAAAACAGTATTAATAAATACCACCCAACAAGGTGCTAAAGGCGTCGGATTTCGCCTAGTGCAAGGCAATAAAACTTCATCACCTATTCTTTTTTCCAGTAGTGAAAGTATACAAGGCAATGCAACATCTATTTTTAATATTGCAGCGGGCAGTGCTTTAGCGCCCTCTTTTTCCATTAATATGGGGGCCTATTACTACGCTTATGATCTAAATAATATTTCTGCCGGAAAAATAACTTCAACGGCAATTTTAGTCTTTTCTTATGACTAAATAGAATTAATTATTAGGATCAAAAAGAAAATGAGAAAAAAAATTTATTTAGCTTTCTTACTCTATTTTACTGCTTTTTCAACGAGTAGTAGTGTTTTTCTTAAAGGAACGCGAGTTATTTTTTCTGCTGAAAGAAAAGAGGCTGTTATTCAATTAGTTAATTCCAGTGATAACATATCACTGGTTCAAAGCTGGATTGATGAAGGTAATATTGATTCAACGCCGGAGACAACACAAGCGCCTTTTGTTGTGATACCTCCGGTTGTCAAAATAAAACCTAGAGGGGGGGCGCAACTTCGTATTCAACAGTTAGCAAATCAGCTACCCACTGATCGCGAATCTATTTTTTATCTTAATGTGCTAGATATTGCGCCAAAACCCGACAGCTTAAAAACTGAGAATATTTTACAGTTGGCGCTAAGAACACGAATTAAACTTTTTTTTCGACCTCATAGTATCAATAAAACTTTTCAGAATGCAGCTGAGCATATAAAAATAACTAAGGTTGGAGAATCACTTTCTATTGATAACCCAACCGCCTATTTTTTTACTCTGTCCGCACTTTATAATCGGTTAGATAAAAATAATGCTTTATCTAAAACAATTATGTTGCCGCCTTTTTCACAACATGCAGTCGAAAATAAAAGCCATGTTGTTTTCGATGATGAGATTTTGATCGAATACATTAATGATGAAGGGCAATTTATTAATCAAGTTAAAAAACTTAAATAGTATTAAAGTGCCGTTATTTAATCTGTTAACCTCGTCAACGCTAAATTCGGTTATGACACGGGAGCATATTTTTTGTGTTAGTTTTAATTAATATAATTTTTCTGTTCAATAGCTAGCATTAGATTGTTGTTGCCAGAGGTGAGCTGCCACGAGTGCTCTCCAGGGAGAATATTGTGCTAACCATTTTTCTGTCTCTGTTGCGCTTATTTTCTCACTACTATTTAATAAATACTGAAGATTACGCTGGACAGCGCCATCACCATGTAAAGAACCGTTCAAATAATTGAAGCCGCGAAGCAAGGAATAACTGATTGTCCATGGACCAATTCCTTTTATTTCACTCAATTTTTGTGTCCATAATGACAAATTAGTTTCATCTACAGGAACATTTAATAGATGATGGTTGTTTTTTAACATATTGCATAATGCAATAAGCGTTTTTGCTTTACCGCTAGAAAATCCACATAATCTTAGTTTTTGCTCATCATCAGCATGGATCGCAAAGAGAGAGGGAAAACACCAAATTCCAGACGCGTGTTGTTTACCAAAAGCATGAATGAATCGGCGACGAATAGCAATTGCGGCAGCGACACTAATTTGTTGCCCAATAATTGCCCAAGTAATCGCTTCAAATGCGGTTGCTGCTTGATAAACACGTAAACCTTGTTGGCGAGAAATTAAATTACCAATGACTGGGTGGTTATGGTATTTATCTTCAAAAAGTTCAATGGGTTGATATAACCCGAGCATATTTTTTCCCAGTTTTTCAAGCTGTTCCTCAGTGATAAAGGTATGTGGGTTGTCAATTTTCAGAGAAAACAAAATGCTATTTTTATTTAGCGTAAACGTTAATTCAGCGGGTTGGTCATAATAGGTAATTCCCTTTCTTAATTGGTTATAGGCGATAATTTCTGCCACACTTTGCTTATCTCGTAAGTGATAGGCAAGAAAGTGTTGGTAGTGATAATTATTTGGTAAATGGATAATGATTTTTTTTGCTGGCATTTTTTATGGTTATTTAATTTTAAATTTAGTCATCAGTTCGCGCTTAAATTGATAAAAAAATAGTAACATAAAAGCAAGTAAATTAAAGATGAGAATTTATGCATTAAATTCTGTTGTTAGCAAGTTAAAAACTAAAAAATAGCTGTTGTTTGCCGTAGGATTAGATAATATTAACACTCGTTATTGGGGTTACCTGCTCGATAAAATCAAAATTATATACTAACGTGTTATTAACGATTTTTATTCATTTATTCTTAGTGTTTAATTTTTCATTTATTGTTTATTCTTTTATTTTTGCTTAAGAAGAAAATAGTTCGCTTGTTTTATATTTTAAAATTTATCACTAAGTATAATTGCTGCTTTTATCATTATTAAATATTAACCCTATTGGTATTCAGTTTGTTGGTCATTAATAAATGAGACACAGATTAGCTAAATAAAATTATTTCCATTTGTAATATAATTTTAAATAAAAATAGTGATTAGCTGATTTTTATTTAACACTATAGCAATAAGAATATTATTTAATCTAATGATTGTTAAATATTTTTTAAGTAAAAAGCTAAGTTACCATGGGTTATTTTTTTTTATTAACGGTAAATGTTAATAAATTATTGGGTTACATTGACTTGTTTGATGTTTGTTTTTGTTAACTTTTGATTTTATTATTGTGGTTTGAGGTTTATTCATAAATGGAAACAAATTTATACGTTTTTAAATAATACTTATCTATATCTTTATAAACGATATAAGTAAGCAAAAGGAGTAATTGCAAATGGAACATTATCAAGCAGTCCGCTTTTTTACCCCTCGTTATCCATTTTTTCTCCTCTATGGGCATTAATTTACTCTATGCCAATGGCTATTTAATCGGTAATTATCCAAATAAAATAATCGGGATAAGCCTAATAAAAATTTATTGATTATGGGAGTAAAAATAACAATAGCTGCCTATCAATGTTTTTATTAATTTCAATAATAGCTTGAAATTAATATTTGTTTTTTATTTTATGCAAAAAATAGTAGCAGGATTTTTATTATTATTTAGATAGGGAAATTATTTATGCAATGCTAATCGTTACTATTCAAAAACAAAACGGCTAACTGCATATATATTATTATTTATACAATTGTTGTTACCGATTTTTGTCACTTTTTCATCTGTTGCTAAAGCGGCGCAGGATGATGTTGCTAGCAATCAGATGCTGGAAACAATCAATGGTATTGATGCGTTGATGAATAATAATTCTGCTTTAAAAAATTCGGCTTCAGAGCCAGCTTCATCGCTTCCAGCAACAGCGGCATCAAGCTGGAACATTCATACCTTACCCGATAATAGATCAATGATGTCGGTTGCAACAATAAATAACAATAACAAACCGTCAGTTGATCACCGTCGAGCATTACCAACACTAGGGATAAAAGAGACGTCCCAGGCTAAGCAAGTTGAGTCAGCAGAAAAACAATTTGTGCAAGGTGCAACTCAAATAGCGCAAGGGCTGGCCAATAATAATGCCACAGAAGCAGCCATCAATTATGCGCGTAATCGTGGCGAAGGCCTACTAAATCAAAAAATTAGTGATTGGTTAAATCAATATGGCAAAGCACGCGTACAAATTAGTTCAAATAAAACCGGCGATGCGGATTTACTCTTACCGCTCATTGATAAACCTAACAGCTTATTGTTTAGCCAAATTGGTATTAGAGCTAATGAACAACGGAGTACCACCAACTTAGGATTAGGTTATCGCCAATATCAGCAAAATTGGATGTGGGGCATTAATAGTTTTTACGATTATGACATTAGCGGAGGAAATGCCCGTTTTGGTTTAGGTGGTGAGTTATGGGCCTATTATTTGAAATTGGCGGTAAATGGTTATTTCCGTTTAACGGACTGGCATCAGTCGTTCCTGCATGAGATGCGTGATTATGATGAGCGGCCGGCCAATGGATTTGATCTACGTGCTGAAGGGTACCTACCCAGTTATCCTCATTTAGGTGCTTATGCTAAATATGAACAATACTTTGGTGATGGCGTTAGTCTTAGTCATAATCCAACAGCTAAAGATTTAAAAGATAATCCTTCTGCTGTCACTTTTGGTTTAAGTTATACCCCTTTCCCCTTATTAACATTGAAAACTCAAGTCTCTCAGGGAGATTCCAACGATAGTCTGATTGGTATGGAGTTTGCTTATCGGTTCGGTATCCCACTCGCTGCTCAGTTAAATCCGGATAATGTTGATCTAATGCGTAGTTTAGCGGGCAATCGTTATGATTTTGTTGATCGCAATTACAATATCGTTATGCAGTACCGTAAACAGGAAATATTAGCTATTTCTCTGCCAGACAGTGCGATGGCTGAAGCGGCCCAAACTATAGCAATAAAAGCCACGGTGCAAAAAGCCAAATACGGACTCAATAAAATTTTATGGAGTGCCCCAGAATTATTAGCAAAAGGTGGCAAGATTAACGAGACATCAACCACTACCATTGACCTGGTATTACCAGCATACGATGAAGATAACCAAGGTAGTAAGGCTTATACCTTATCCGCTGTGGGTGTTGATAATGAAGGTAATAAATCTAAAGCTGCCGTAATGGTGATCCATGTTACTCAATCAAAGGATGGTTTTGCTTATTTTACTTTAGAAAATCCGACGCCCATACCAGCAGATGGTAACCAAACTTATTTAGCTAAAGTGCAACTACAAAATGACAAAGGAATACCACTTGCCGACAAACAAGTGACATTTTCTGTTACTGGTTTTAGCAAACGCGGCAGTACGCTGGCAGTAAAAAATAATGGCGGAAATGCCGGGGTTGTGATGCTTAGCGAAGATGGCCAAAGAATGGGTAATCCTTTAACTGAAATTACGGATGCCGAAGGTAAGATCAAGATAAAAATCAAGAGTGACTTGGCCGGTCAGGGAGAATTGATTGCTACCATGGCAAATGGAAAGAAAAAAGCGGTTGCTATCCAATTTATCCCTGATGCCACTACCGCCAAAGTGAGAAATGTTACCCTGATTGATAAGAAAAACAGTAAGGTAGCTAATGGCGTCGATAGTTTTAGCTACGAAGCCTTTGTGGTTGATCAGTTTAATAATCCGTTGCCAAATGTTGATGTTACTTGGTCAACTAATCAGCAAGATAAGGTCACTTTATTAAAGGATAAGAGTAAAACAGATGCCACTGGACGGGCGATTATCACACTGCGTAGTACCTTGATTGCCGTTGATAATGTGGAAGTCAGTGCTAAATATGCTAACACGCTTGAGATGACCGCGGATAGAGTGGTCAGTTTTGTTGCTGATGAACGCACAGCCAAGGTTAGTGATGTCTCATTGAATGGCTGGGCAACAAAAAAAGTTGCTGATGGTAAGAGTTCTTTTACTTTTAGTGCCCAACTGATTGATGGCAATGGTAACCCGATTAAGAAAAGTGGATTAGTTGTTAATTGGAAGCATAATAAAGACTCGCAAAAGGTTTTATTGTCGACTGCAACTAGCCCAACAAATAATAATGGTATTGCCACTGTTGAACTGATTAGTACGACTACCCCCATCGATCAGGTAAGGGTTAGTGCAAACTATGCGGCTACAGCAAGCGTAGAAGCGGATAAAGAGGTCAATTTTATCGCTGAAGAAGGGATAATTTCCGTTGGAACTGTTGAATTAACAGACTCTGTCAATGAAAAAGTAGCAGATGGTAAACAGACCTTTACTTTCAGCGCACAGCTTGTTGATAACAAGGGGCAACCCGTTAATGAAGTCGGTATCGAAGTTGATTGGTTCCGTGATAAAGATGACGTTAAGTTATTACAAGATACCAGCAAAACAAATGAACACGGAATAGCTACTGTTACACTGCAAAGTACAACTAAGGCCGTTGATGAGGTACAGGTTAGTGCTAGCTCGGGTAGCTTAGATGAAATAAATGCCAATAAAAAAGTGAGTTTCATTGCAAATGAAAGCCAAGCGCATATCGGTAGTGTGCTGTTAAATGGTGAAGAAGACTATAAAATCGCTGATGGTAATACTTCCTTTACCTTTACCGCACAACTGATTGATAACAATAATAACGCCATAAAGAAAAGCGGTTTGCCAATTAATTGGACACATAATAAAGGCAATCTAGTTAAGTTAGCTGACCACAGCCTAACCGACGAAAATGGTATCACTACTGTTACCCTATACAGCACAACAAAAGCGGTGGATGCAGTCCAAGTTAGTGCCAGTTATGCCGGTACGGCTAGCCAATCAGCCGATAAAACCGTCAGTTTTATCGCTAATAAAGATTTGGCTAAGTTAGGTGAGGTTAAGCTAGTTGGGCAGGAAACTCGCAAAATTGCCGATGGTAAAGAGAAATTTATTTTTACCGTCCAATTGTTTGATGTAAATGACAATCCAATCAAAAAATCTGACCTGATAGTCTATTGGGCACATGATAAGCCAGGCAAAGCCCAATTAAATCCAACCAGCAAAACAGATAAAGATGGTGTTGCTACGGTTGAATTGCAAAGTACAACCATGGCGATTGATGATATTGAAGTTTCCGCCAAATTTGGCAATGACGATAAAAAAACGGCTAAAGATAAAGTGAGTTTTATTGCGAATATAGCGACCGCTGAAGTTAGAAATGTCAAGTTACAAGGTAAGATAGACCGTAAAGTTGCTCATCCTAGTAATAATTTTGTCTTTACCGCGGCATTGGTTGATGTTAATGGCAACCCGATCAGGAAAGAAAATTTATCGATTAACTGGTCGACTAATCAAGGTAGCAACGTTCGCTTTAAGGATAATATTAATATTAGTAAAACAGATGCTGATGGATTTACTTCTATCACTTTAGAGAGTAATGACGTGGCAGTAGCTAATGTGATTGTTAGTGCCCATTATGCTAGTTCAAGACCACAACCCGCTGATAAACCAGTTAGTTTTATAACCGTCTCTTTTAGCCGTTTAATTGTTAATGGCCATAATTTCCCCACCAGCGCTCAATTCCCAACTACTGGCTTCCTCGGTGCTAAGTTTACTATCGAGACGCAAGGGGCACCGGCATCAGAATTTAAGTGGCAAAGCAATCAAGGTTGGGTTTCAGTTGACAATGGGCTGGTAACGTTTACGGAGAATGGGACAAGTAAAAAAGTCATCATCACAGCAAAACATGAAACGGGTGGTGATCCGATTGAATATACCTTTAATCTAAATAATTGGTTTATTTTCTCTGACGAGAAAAAATGGGATGAAGCACAACGCTGGTGTGCAAATAATGCTGGGGCTATGCCAA
This sequence comes from Arsenophonus nasoniae, assembly GCF_004768525.1. Lineage (NCBI taxonomy): Bacteria > Pseudomonadati > Pseudomonadota > Gammaproteobacteria > Enterobacterales > Morganellaceae > Arsenophonus > Arsenophonus nasoniae. Next base: position 99,826 of record NZ_CP038613.1, on the reverse strand, counting down.
CGGTTGCACAACTTAGTCAAGGCAAAGGAAAGCGTGCAGTAGGTTCACTATGGAGTGAATGGGGTAAATTCAGTCATTACGATATAGAAGATGGCTACTATTGGACTTCGACTGAGGGAATAGCCGGTCGCTTTAAAGTCGTCAAATTAGATGATGGTTTTTCTAATAAAGATAGCTATACCCATGACACAGAAGCAGTAGTTTGTACTAAGAATCTGTAATGGATGCATCCACCTCATAATGCGAGGTGGCTGTTTTAGCAAGATAACTTCTTTTGCTTATTGGTAGTAGGATTTATATATTATTAGGGAAGAGATCCATGCAACAACGTAATGCTGATTGTGATTTTACCAAAACGAAACGGATAATCGCCTATATTTTACTCTTTATACAATTGTTTTTGCCTATTTTCGTTGCTTCCTCTTCAATCGCAAAAGCGGCGCAAAATAGCGAACAAAATAACCCGATGATGGACACCATCAATGGCTTAAATAATTTGCTGCAACATCCTGCAGAGAATGATATGCCGGTTCTTGATAAAGAGCCGGCAAAGTCGGATAAAAATAATGCCACGATAACATCATCGATGCCAACTTCATCATCGGATTCAGTATTATCCATGTTAGAGGCGCATTTCTCTTCCCAACAACCGGCAACCCCCATTCAACAGCCTAAAAATGCTGAGCAGGATGCTATTTTTAATACCTTACCAACTCTGGGCATTAACGATAGTGAGCCTAATCGGCAGACAGCTGTTTCCAGCGATCAGCAACTGGCGCAAAATATTTCTCAATTAGCCCAGACGCTGTCAACGGATGATGCCATCAAGGCTTATATGGGGTATGCCCGCAGTATAGGTGAAAATCTGGTAAATCAAAAAATCCATGATTGGTTGAGTCAGTTTGGTAATGCCCGGGTACAAATTAATACCAATAAAACCGGTGATGTGGATTTATTGGTACCGGTACTTGATAAACCGAACAGTTTGTTATTTAGTCAGATTGGTATTAGAGCAAATGAACATCGCAACACCACCAACTTAGGTGTCGGTTATCGTCAATATCAAGATGCCTGGATGTGGGGTATCAATAGTTTTTATGATTATGATATTACTGGTAGCAATTCTCGTTTTGGGGTTGGCGGTGAATTATGGGCCGATTATCTTAAACTGGCTGTTAATGGTTATTTTCGTTTAACTGACTGGCATCAATCACGTCTTCATGAGATGCGGGATTATGATGAGCGTCCAGCCAATGGATTCGATCTGCGGGCGGAAGGATTTTTACCCAATTATCCGCATTTAGGCGCTTATGCTAAATATGAAAAATATTATGGTGATGGTATTAGCCTTAATAATGGTCTCTCAAGTAGTGATTTGATAGATAATCCTTCTGCCACCACCTTTGGTTTGAGTTATACCCCATTCCCATTATTGACCTTTAAAAGCCAAATTTCACGGGGCGATACTAAGGAAAGTAGTATTGGTATGGAATTGGCATATCGGTTTGGTGTCTTGCTGGCGGAACAGCTTGATCCCGACAATGTTGACTTAATGCGTAGTTTAGCTGGTAACCGCTACGATTTTGTCGATCGTAATTACAATATTGTTATGCAATACCGTAAGCAGGAACTGTTATCCATTTCTTTGCCAGAAAGTATTGATGGCGAAGCAGCGCAGACCATGCCGATCACGGTTACGGTTAATAAAGCCAAATATGGTTTAAAACAAGTTAGCTGGTCAGCGCCAGAATTAATTGCTCAAGGTGGTAATATTCAAGTTATGTCACCGACCTCAATTAATTTAACCTTACCGGCTTATATTTTGCAAAAACAGGCAAAAGCCGTCCAATCTTATCGTATCTCAGCCGTAGCTATTGATAATGAAGGTAATCAATCTAATACTGCTGTTATGTTGATCAATGTCACGCCATCACAAGATACCATTCGAGCAATGACATTAACGCCAAATAATACCCAGGTAGCGAATAATAGCGATGCTTATGTTGCCACGGCATTAGTACAGAATAAAAAACATCAAGCACTCCCCGGTAGAGCCATTACTTATACGATTGATGGATTCAAATCTAGTGGGGTAACACTGTTTGATATGGCAGGCAGGCAAGGTAATAGCCTGACGGTGATAACTGATAGCGAAGGTAAGGCTAATGTTAACATTAAAAGTAAAATCGTTGGCAGTGGAACATTAACGGCGGTAATGAAAAATGGTAATAGAAATACTATCCCTGTTAGTTTTGCACCTGATATCGCTACAGCCAAAGTTGAAAGTGTCACATTAATTGGCAATGAAACAAATAAAGCGGCTGATGGCATAAGTCGATTTACTTTTGAGGCATTAGTGACCGATCAATTCAATAATCCGGTACCCAATGTTAATTGGTCACATGATAAAGGTAACACCGCTATCCTATCGGCAGAGCAGAGCCAAACGGATGAAAATGGTCGCACGATAATTACTTTGACCAGTAAGGTTGTAGTGGATAATGTTAGGGTTAGTGCCAATTATAATAACCCTGCTAACAAAGTTGCGGCCAATAAAGCCGTAAATTTTATTTACATTTTGGCTACCGCCAAGGTCGGTAGTGTAAGTTTAGAAGGTAGTGAAACACAAAAAATCGCCGATAATAATAGCTTTTTTACTTTTACCGCCCAATTAGTTGATGGTAACGATAATCCAATTAAGCAAAAAGGTTTAGAGGTTAATTGGTCACATAATAAAGATAATCAAGTTAAATTAGCGGCAAAAAGTCAAACTGATGAAAATGGCCGGGCTTCTGTTGTTTTGTATAGCACGACAGCAGCGATAAAAGGCGTCGTCGTTAGTGCAAGATTTGCTTCAACTAAAAGAGTTGATGCTGATCGTGAAGTCGCTTTTATTGCTGATGAAAATTCAATCAGAGTAAAGAGTGTGACACTTAATGATAAAATCGGCAGTAAATTAGCCAATGGCTACAACAAATTCACATTTACTGCCTTGGTATTAGATGGTAATGACAATCCGGTTGGACAACGGAAGGTGAACTGGGCCCATAATAAGAACGACGAAGTAAAATTGTCGGCAACAACCAGTGAAACCGATGAAAATGGTCGTGCGTTTATCACATTACAAAGTACCACCACAGCGGCGAATAATATCAAGCTATGGCACTTCTGCGCCAGTAAATGCGCAGGAAGTTGAGTTTTATGCTGATACCAATACCGCTCAGGTGGGGAATGTCACATTAGTTGATAGCGTAGTTAGCAAAGTCGCTGATGGCAATAATCGCTTTACCTTTGAGGCACAATTAGTCGATAAATATGGCCATCCTATCAATAAAGCGGGTCTGAAAGTGGAATGGTCACACAATAAAGAGCAACAAATCAGCTTATCCGCTCAATCAACCCCAACCAATGATAGAGGCATTGCGACGGTTACCTTGCATAGTAGTAAGATTGCGGTCGATGATATTATTGTTTATGCAAAATACAGGGTACCCCCACAGAAATCAGCGGATAAGAGAGTAAGTTTTATTGGCGATGTTAAGACGGCTAGAGTGGGCAAGATCACATTAAATGATGCTGACAATAAGAAGATTGCCGATGGTAAGAGCGGCTTTGAATTTAGCACCCAGTTAGTTGACCATAATGGTAATCCGGTTAAGCAAGCAGAATTAGTCATCAAATGGCGACAAAATAGTGGGGCTAGTGTCAACTTACCAGCAACCAGTAAAACGGATAAAGATGGCCGTGCTACGGTTATTCTACAAAGTAGCCAAAAAGCCGTGGATAACGTGGTGATCTATGCGCAATATGAATCGAGTGGTGAGGAAAAATCTGACGCAGTGAATTTTATTGCTGATATTAACACCGCCAAGATAAAAGAGGTCACATTGGATGGTACGGAAACTAATAAAGTCGCCGATGGCTTAAACAGTTTTACCTTTAAGGCACAACTCGTTGATCGATATGATAATCCTATTAAGGTAGCGGAACTCGATATCAGCTGGTTGCTGGATGATGATAAAGCTGAAGATGCTCATTTATCGGCACCATCAAGTCAAACAGATAAAAACGGGTTTGCGACTATAAAACTGATAAGTACCACTAAAACTAAAGCGGTGGATAATATTGTTGTCAGCGCTCAGTATGGTACTGCGCCTAAAATAAATGCAAACAAGGCCGTTAACTTTATTGCCGATAGAACTACGGCTAGAGTAGGTAGTGTGATATTAGTCGATAATATTATTCGTAAAGTAGCCGATGGTAATAACCATTTTACCTTTAAAGCGCAGTTGGTTGATAAAAATGAAAATCCAGTTAAAGTGCCAAATTTAAAGGTTAATTGGCAACAAGACAAGAATGGTAATGATGTCATCTTACCCCCACATAGTGTCACTAATAGTGATGGGCAAGCGACCATAGAGCTAAGAAGTACCAACACGGCAGTCAATAATATTACTGTCAGTGCACGGTATGATACGAGTGACAAAAAAGATGCCAATAAGCTAGTTAATTTTATCCAGGTTTCTTTTAAACAGCTTAGAATTAATGGATTATCTTTTAGCACGGATGCAGGAATTCCAACTATAGGCTTCCGGGGTGCGAAGTTTGACATCATTACTAATGGTGCGCCTGCCTCTGAATTTAATTGGCAGAGTAGTGCAAGCTGGGTTTCCGTTGAAAATGGAAAAATAACTTTTAGTGGTGATATTGGCGATAATCCAAAAACAGTCACTATCTCGGCAACTCATAGCACTGGTGGTGAGCCAGTTAGATATGAATTTACCCTCAAAAAATGGCATTTATATAGTCAACAAGAGATGGGGTGGAATGATGCCCAAAAATGGTGTTCTAGTAGGGGATTGACACTTCCAACGGTTACACAATTAAGTGCTGGACAGTTTAAACGAGGTATTGATTCACTCTGGAGTGAATGGGGTGATGTGCGTTTATATAATTGGAATTATCATATGTATTGGACATCTGAAACATTAGGTAACAATGTTAAAACTGTTGGTATGGTAAGTGGTTTTATAAACAATAGTGGTGATGGTAAAAACAATAAATTCTTTTTTACCTGTGTTCGCGATCTTTAATAAATCTAAATTAAAGATATTTGAATAAATTTAAGTGATAGGTTAATGATGGTTTATGTGCTGACTGTATAGGTACATAAACCTCTTAACTTTTGAGCAATTGTCGTGTTAGTTTACTAACCCAGATGAATTTATAAGTTAGTAGGTTTTGTGATAAGTAGATAGATAATCGCTTATTTATTAAATAATAATTATCGATGACTTCCCCGATCCTTCTGATGACCAGCAAGAACCGGGTTTGAATTATGTCAGGTAAAAATTAACCGGCTTTTTTCGCTGCTGCTGCAGCGTTGACAATGGCAGCAAAAGCATCGGCTTTCAGTGATGCTCCGCCGACTAATGCACCATCAATATCAGGTTGACTGAAAAGCTCGGCAGCATTGTTGGCATTCACTGAACCGCCATACTGAATAATGACTTGTTCGGCAATGGCGCGATCTTGCTTAGCAATATGGTCACGAATAAATTTATGTACTGCTTGCGCCTGGGCTGGAGTCGCTGATTTGCCAGTACCAATCGCCCAAATCGGTTCATAAGCAATAACACTATTTTCAAATGCGCCAGCACCTAAGCTATTCAATACCGCATCGATTTGACGAGCGCAGACTTGTTCAGTTTTGCCAGTGCTGTTTTCTTCTTCAGATTCACCAATGCATAGCACCGGTATTAATCCTTGCGATTTTAGTACAGCAAATTTCCGTGCGATATACTGATCGCTTTCTTGATGATAAGTTCTACGTTCAGAGTGACCGATAATAATATATTTTGCACCAATATCTTTTAGCATTTCAGCTGAAGTATCACCGGTAAAAGCACCGGACAAATTGACATCAACATCTTGTGCGCCAAGTGCTATTTTGCTTCCAGCTAAAGCTTGTTGTGCTTGCGCCAGGTAAAGCGCTGGTGGTGCAATTGCGACATCACAGCCAGTAACACTATTTAATTCATTACGCAAATTTTCAATCAGTTCTTTAACCATTTTGGTACTGCCATTGAGTTTCCAGTTACCCATGACTAATGGATGTCGCATGTTTTCCTCCAACTAAAAAATATTTATTAATAAATGAGATAAAGACAATCAATCATTATTCAGTTTTTGCCAACGGATAGTATAAAGATGCTATGACTAAATCACTTTGTTTTTCGTCATTCATATGTGATGTTATCATCATTTAGTGAAAGCTTAACCGGCTCAATAGCGAAAGTTATCATATTCTCTTTGCTCTTTACTAAAATATAACGGATAGCGCCTACTATAGTTTCATCACTCTGCACTTGATTATGTTGCTCTAACATACGATCTAATACAGCAGTTAATTGAGATAGGTTGTTAATCGAAGTAGTCTTTTCGAAGTGATTAATAATTGCCATAGTATAACGTTCGAATAATTGTCGATTAATTTTATAGCTGCTTGCATCTTCCGGTGGCAGCAAGGTTAGCTGTAAACTTTTAATTTTTTCACTTCCCTGTTCAAGCACAGCGGAGGCGTAAATTTTGCTGTTAATTCGACTGGCTGCGCGAATATAAGGTAAGCTAATATCCTTGCTTTTAATCACTTTAAATTCATGTATCGGATAGCTGGGATTATCCTGGTTATATTTTTGACGAAATATGGGAATAGTTTCATTGAATAGGGGAGCATCTGGTGATAAATAAGCAACCGAAACCTCTGTTTCAGGCATAACAGGTAATTTTTTTGCCAGCACGGAGGATAGTGGCAATGATGCAATAAATACTAATGCTAGTGTTGACTCAAATTTGCGCTCGTAGGTTTTCATCATTGTTACTCTGCAGTATTAATTTAATCATAAAGGGATTACTTAGGATAAATAAATGACATTACAACAATGGGCATTTTCATTCAAAGGGCGGATTGGCCGAAAACCATTTTGGTTTGGTATCGTTATTTGGTTTTTATTAATGCTGATGACATTTAGTATGCAAACCTATTTTTTATTTTCTCCTTATATTTTACTGTTATTAGTCATATTGTTGCTCTATCCATTAGCGGCAATTTTTACCAAACGTCTACATGATCGTGGTAAATCTGGTAGTTGGTTGTTGTTATTATTGTTGGCTTTTTTGTTATTTTCTATTGATGTTAGTTTATTAACGCCTTTTTGGCAGTGGGGTATTGGACGATTTCTACCTTTACTTATTGTTACCATACTATTTTTAGATTGTGGTAGTTTTAAAGGCTTCGATAAAGCAAATCGTTATGGTAAAAAAACTGAGCAGGTTGACTATCTCAACTGATTAATATTTACTCACTCTCTGCTTACCAATATTGTTCACTGGTAATTTGTCCTGCTTTACGGCGTAAGTGTTTATCCATCCCTCTTTGTGTTTTTAGTAGTTGTTGGGTATCTTTAACCATTTGTGGATTACCACAAAGCATAACATGGCTAGTTAAGGGATCAATTTTTGCCTTTACTGCCTGTTCTAGCTGTCCACTTTCAATTAGCGCTGGAATACGACCGGTGAGTGAGCCGGTGTTGTTTTCGCGACTGACAATGGTTTGGATCTTCAATTTTCCTGGATATTTTTTCGCAATTGTTTGCATTAATGGTAAATAACTCAGATCTTCAGCGTAGCGTACTGCATGGACAAGGATAATTTGCTTAAAGCGCGCTAAATTCTCGCCAAATTGTAAAATAGATAAATAAGGTCCAATTGCGGTACCAGTCGATAGCATCCAAAGCGTTTCACAATCAGGCAGTTCTTCTAATACAAAAAAACCTGCCGCCTCTTCAGTGATATAGATAGGATCACCAGGTTTTAGTGCTGCGAGGTGTGGACTGAGTTTTCCTTCTGGTACGGTCACGAGATAGAATTCTAATTGATTATCAAAGGGGGTATTAACATAGGAATAGGCACGTTGGATACGTTGGCCATTGATTTCTAGGGCAAGTTTAGCAAATTGTCCAGCAATAAATGGTTTAATTGGTGCTTCGAGGATTAAACTAAATAATGAGTCTGTCCATTTATGATTTTTAATAATTTTTCCTGTTACCCAATTTGCCATACTACTGGCCTCCTAATGTGTCAAATAAAGCGTTAATGTTTGGTCATAGTATGTCAAATTTAGGCAAAACCATTATCGATAATGTGTTTTAACTATTTAGTTAAATTATGACTCTTTCATTATGATATAAAATTGTACAGTTATCTTTACGAAATAAGTTAATTGGATTTGGCAAGATGAGTAAAATAATTTAATCGCTTACTCGAATTTTTTTTTAAATTTGTTAGATTAATTGATATTAACGTATAAATTTGCTGGGACAGTTTTTCTGTATTCCTGTGATATTGTAACCTTTTTTAATCGATTGATTATTATATAAAATGAGAAAATTAGAACACTTCAATTTGCTATTGATGCTTATTGCTTTAATTGCCGTCGGACAGATGACGCAGACAATTTATGTCCCTGTTATTGCAGAAATTGCTACCTATTTTGCAGAACCTGATGGTGCGGTACAAAGTGTAATGGGCGCTTATCTGTTATTTTATGGTTTTTCACAACTATTTTATGGGCCTATATCCGATCACATTGGTCGTCGCCCTGTTATTTTAGTTGGCTTAATTATTTATTTGATCGCCACCATAATAGCGATTTTCGCGCCTTCATTGCAGATCTTAATTATCGCAAGTGCGCTGCAAGGCTTAGGTGTTGGCGTTGCTGGCGTAATGGCAAGAACCATGCCGCGTGATCTCTATACCGGAACAGCCTTGCGTTATGCGAATAGCCTATTGAATATGGGAATATTAGTGAGTCCTTTATTGGCACCGATGATTGGCGGGGTGATCGCCTATTTTTTAGGCTGGCATGCAACTTATATTTTCTTGTTTTTGTTAGGTGGTTTTGTCTTGATCAGTATGTGGAAATGGTTGCCTGAAACGTGCCCACCCGCTTCTGAAAAAAGAAATATGCTTTCTGCCTATTATTTGTTGTTATCAAATCCTATCTTTGATGCTTACTTGCTAATATTGATTGGTGGATTGGCTGGTGTTGTGGTATTTGAATCAAGTAGCGGCATATTATTGGGAGGCGTACTAGGTTTAAATAGTATTACCGTCAGTATTCTATTTATTTTGCCTATTCCTGCGGCATTTTTAGGTGCTTGGTATGCAGGACGTGAAGGAAGGACTTTTTATCAGTTAATGTGGCAAGCAGTATTATGCTGTGTTTCTGCGGCTATTATCATGTGGTTACCGGGTTGGTTTGGATTTATGAATGTGTGGTCATTACTGATCCCTGCCGGACTTTTTTTCTTTGGCGCAGGTATGTTATTTCCATTAGCAACCACTGGAGCAATGGAGCCTTTTCCTTATTTAGCAGGTGCAGCCGGTGCACTGGTTGGTGGTTTGCAAAATGTGGGTTCTGGCGTGGCGGCTTGGTTATCGGCACATTTACCCCAAACTGGACAATTCAGTTTGGGGATGTTGATGTTTGCTATGTCTATCCTTATTTTATTATGTTGGTTGCCTCTAGCATATAAAATGGATAAAAAATAAATACCCATTCAATAAATATATTTTGATAATAAAATTAATGGGATATGGCTTCTGTTACACAATGACAATATGATTTTGGTTGGTGAGGAACGTGCTCTCCAAGCAATGTAGCGCTAATTATTCGTTCTTTACTGTGGGAAAAGCGCTGATCTGCCAGTAATTCAGCTAATATGGATCGATCTTTTTCTACTGTATCAATTGATTTTGCTGCTTTGTTTTCTCGGTTATAAGAGGCTTTTTGTTTAATTGAGGGGGTGACTGTCATCTGTTCCTGGTAATGGGTAATATCTGCCAGCTCTATTGCACTATTTTCGCCGTTATAAAGAATATGTTCTTCAATATCTAAAATGGAATTATTGAGATTGAATAATTGGATTGGCGTAAAAGTACCGGCTGGTTTGGTTTCAGTGGGTGTGTGATCCGCTGTTACCTGTAATGGCTGAGGTAGCCAAGCGCTAGGGTATCTTTCTGTTGGATTAATCGGCATGGCAATCAGATTTTCTTTTGCTATTGGTTGATATTTTTTTTGTCCTGCTGGGCGCCAGGTTAATTCTATGGTGTCCCAATATTGATCACCAACAGTGTGACTATTAGTGCTCCAGAATAGCCAAATGCCAAATGGGATAATATTTGCCTGCTTGTAGGTAGATGGTTTGCTCATCACGGTAGTCGAGGGTATGCAACTGACGGTTGTCTTGGATATAAACTCGTCCGATATCATCCGCTTTAAATTTTAACTGATAATGATTGCTTTCCGTCGGTGCCAAAAAGCCAGAAAAAATCCACAAGCTGGGTTTCAATTGTTCGCCATTTAACACGTTAGACTTAAAGTCGGCATCAAATTGGCCAAATTTTCTTTTGCCCAACCAATAGTTGGGTGAGTTGGCTTGCCATTGTTTGGCATAAATAGGGGCATTATTTAACCACTTTTTTTTCTTTAATAGTTTATCAAATTGGGATTGTGTCAGACTTTTGTGACCTAAATCTAACTGACTGAGATCATAAATACTTAAATTTAAACCACCCGATTGCGATCGATCGAGAACCTGATAGTGGCGTTTAAAAATTTGAGTCAATCCTGTTGGGTAAGTGATGGTTGCAGTAATAATTGTTGCACCATGGCCGATTAATTGGCCGTTATGGTTAATAACGTCAGGATCAGAGGAATGCCAGTTAATAGTCCCTTGTTGAAAAGATCCAGGCAAGACTAATGATTCGGTTGCAATGGTTTTTGTATGCTGGTGATGGGTATTAAAAAGGTGTGAATAGGCAACCTCTGCCTGGGGAAGGGTGAGGGAAAAAATTTGCTTTTTGCCTACTTCTCCTTCTAACCATTCGGCTTTTAATGCGCTAGTCGGATGATATTTTGTCAGTATAGCTTTGCCATTGTCATCAATGAATGAATCCCCTTCTGTGATTGACCAGTTAATTACTCTACCTTGCCAGTATTTGGGTAAATGTATTGGGTGTGAAATGCTAAATTCACTACGATGGTCAAATAGTGTGTTGGCAAGCGCATCAGGGTTAGTATAACGATAAACACAACGATTACTTAATTGTCCTGAGGGTGCTTCAAGGATCTCGAAACGTACCAATTCACCTTTGTTGGCAATATGCAAGCTTAGCGATTGTACCGAGGTTGTTGGTATTTGCAGTAATTCGGTCAATAATCCTTGCTCTGTGGCGTAAGTTACTTTCAATGCATAGGGGTAATCTTTTTGTAATGAGTTACCGTCTTTAAAGTCAACCTTAAAATCCATGAATTTAACGTCTAAGAATTTCAAAAATTTTTTAACAAAAAATTAACCTATTTATTCTGTAATTTTAGGTTAACTCCGCTTCCTCGTCCGTTCGCTTGCTCTCAGACTCCGGTGAGCGGATAGAGTTAGCTTAGAGGATGGTTTGTCGATTAAAGCCAAAACTGAGTTTGCGTTATCATCTGTAAATCGATTTTAAGACACCTAGGAAGCCCGTAGCGCTATTTTCTCTATGTAAGACATGAAAACGTACCAACTAAAATTTAAAATGCCTTAAAATCGATTTTATGAAGCGAAAATTTGGCGGGCGTAGTTTTGGTCATAAGCTAGACCCGTCTTTAATACTCCATAGCACAAGTGAACTAATTTCCTCATTGCCGCACCTAGAGCGGACATTTTTGACTTACCTCTTGCTAATAGACGATCATACAATGACTTGATATGTGGGTTATGGCGTATTGCTGTTATGGCTGAGAAGTATAATTTTGCGCGAATTTGGGACGATCCTGTTTTGGATAAGTGAGCCCGACCGTTAACAGATGTGCCAGAACGCCGTTCTACAGGGACTAATCCCAGATAGGAGGCAACCTGTTCTGCACTAGTAAAGTCATGGCTCCTTAACACCATAAGCATGTTGGCACCTACCTGATTACCAATTGACTTGATTGATGTCAGCAATTCCATGTCTTGCTTTAATTTTGGATGATTATCAATATGATTAGAAATTTCAGATTCAATAGCCAGCAACTCTTTTTCTAATATTTTTATGCACTTAACAAGTGACTGTCTAACAATCTTTGGTGTAGACGTTGTTAACGTCTTTTCCTGACGGTTTTGTTCACGCAATAAATCAGCTAAAAGTGCCTCTCGACGGTTGATCAATGATTTCAATGCTCGAATTTCTGGCAATGGAGCTATCCATGCTGAAGGCTTTTAACTCCCATAACACGCTAAAACGAAGGCATCGACTCTATCTGTTTTAGTTAAAATACCCATGCCTTTTGCAAATTCTCTTATACGATAAGGGTTTACGATGGAAATATGAATACCCATATCATAAAGTTCAATGCAGAGTTGTTCGTGATAAGTCCCTGTGGACTCAAGAGTAATCCTTACATCTTCGAGTAAACATTTTTGTTTTTTCAGCCACTCAATCAATGTCCTAGCTGAATGCTGATCATTTTTTATGACTTTAGTTTTTTGTTTTCCCTCAATAACTTTAGCTAACAGGCAGATATCTAACTTTTTTTTACTGACATCTATTCCGACTTGATACATGAGAATACTCCTTTCACATAATAAACCATCATGCCTATTCTGCTTGTACATACAGAGTCAATGCTCTTGGTAACCGTTCAATTTAAATGCTGGCATGAAAGGGGAAACAGAGGGCTTTAACTCAGAAACAAGGTTGTCCCATTAGCGATTTTACAAGCTCACTCTGTTTCATGCGATAGTAGCTAACTATCACAAAAAACAAGATACAAGCGATTTTCTCCAGTGACAAGATTGTGGTAGGGCTGAGGCAGGTTGCCCAGGGTTGTAAAAACCATTAACTGATTTTGTGGGTGCGGTGCGGTATTTGGTTTCAGTGTTTGACCATCCTGCTGTACCAGATGACCGGTGATCCAATAGACCGGTTGATTATGCTGATAAGCAACGGCTTCTTCCTTTACCTTATAGCGTTTATGATTATCCTGTGTCACAGTGACCCATTGCTGAAGATTGTCGTCCCATAGCTGGTAGTAACCATCCCCAGCAAATCCACCATCTTCACTATCTTCACCACTGATCTGATTGGGATACCATTGATATTGCTGTTTGACAAATTGAAAATTTTTTAAAATATTATAATCAGAAAAGACGGCAAACACCTGCTCTGCTGGTCGTAGACCGTTACCTCCATGCATGGGATCGGTATTAGGATAGTGATTATTGTTTTTATCGATAGAAAAGTTTGGCAAATATTGTTGCGTGACTTGATTGTAACCCCAACTTGCTTGGTAACCTGTTTTGTAGGGGTAGTTAGGATCGTTTATGCTATGAGAGCGGCCAATAGCATGGCCGATTTCATGAATGAAAACACCAGCGCTCGCACTACCACCACCTTGTTGACCACCGCCTAACCCACCATAGGGATCGGGGAAGAAAGCAACATAGCTTATTTCATTATCCCCAACATTAGCTCGTCGTAAACGGTTAGCCAAATTATAACTGGCTGCAATCGAGCCTTTAAATCCACCATTACCAGCATGGGGATCACTGCCTGGTTCGTTTTTATTGCCGGTATAAACGGCATAAAATTCATCCCTAAAAGAGGCAAATTGGTCAAAAGGGACACTAGGATAGGAATAAAGGGTTAATTGCTTGATGGGTAGTTGGGCGACGATATCATTTCCCCATTGATCAATCTGGTCATTAATAGCCCAGTCATTGTCAGTATGGTGGGCTATGCGCATGATACGCAGCGGTAAATTTACATCTGCCCCAACTTTAGGTTGAAATGCAAACGTTTCTTGTTGGTAATGAGGTAAAGCAAGGGGTTGGCCATTAGCTGTCAGAGTAATCGAAATTCCTGGTTTTATCCATTCTTCTTTTAGTGGTGCAACATAGCTGTCTTGATCATTATGACCCTTTAAGGCAACAAGATTATCCTGACTGGGTAAATCAAGTGAGCTGGGTAGCTTTTTATTACCGGTTAATCGAACACGGCCTAACTCGTGACCATCGGCACCATGAACGATAACAGTAAAATTTGGTGCCGGTGCGCCAGACGCACTACTAGCATTAAGTTTAATTAATGCCCAGCGATTTTGGACCAGTTGTAAATAAGGATCTTGAGGACGAAGAACATGGGTTTGAGCAATAAAAACATCATGTAGTTTAAAATCAGCAGGGATAGGCTGGTGATTAGCGATAGGTTCCTGATAATCAGGTGTTTTGAGTGTGAAGGTTTTTACGGTTGGAAAAAAAGGAATGGGGGCCTGATCGTGTTGCAGAATGACAGCAATAGGATGGCTAGTAATACCTTCTTTACCCACGGCCTGAAGGTGAAATTGATCATATCCCGGAAAACTCTCATCGCCAGTTGGCTGATATTCCCATTGTCCTGTTGTGCTCTCTATTTGTGCTGTGCCGAAATGAGGCGCTGCCAGTAATTGCCATGACCACTCTTCATTTACCATTGATGGTGGCAGTTGACCACGGATAATGCCAAGTTTAGCCTGGGTAGAATGGCGATTAGGTGTGACAATATCTGCCATTTTTATTAATTGATCATAGCTACGATGAGTTTGTAACACAAAATCGGTTATCTGGCGGCCTTGACGATCACTTATTGCCAGATATTGACCGTTACTGTCCCATTGGATCTGGATGTCATCACTCGCCATAAGTTTGTTGAGTTTGTTTTTTAATATTTCTGCCAACTGTTGATTATCAAATTCAGCCGGGAGTTCTAAGTTAATATCGGTATAGAAGAGAGAGTCGTTTTCCTCTGTTCCATTTATAGTAAAAGAAAAATGGGTTATTCGATGGCGTTGTGCGGCATCATAAAAAAGGCGATAATCTGCGTGGCCAAAAGGTAGTAGCTTTTCCGATAATATAATTGGCGTGATAGCGGCGGTTTTACCTAATACTAACGTTTCAATGGTTCGTTGCTGCGGATCGCTAATGATCAACTGGCGATGTTGGTAAGTCACTTGCACACCCATGTCTTCAGGTAAATGACGATTGATATGCTCCTCCATAGCAGCAGCAAGTGTGGTACCTGAAGTAATATTTTCTAATGGCATATAGGCAAGATCTAATACCAGTTTACCTGAATTATCTCGCATACGGATAGAAAATACCTTAGCTTGTCTGGCCACTTGATCGGTAAAATTAAGCATTTGATAAGCAAAAATCATTTTTTGTTGGTCAAAATGCCATTTCTGGTTAGTAAAATTAGTTGATGTGATTAAAGGCTTTTTTACTGGTAAGGACGAAAATTCCTCTGTTTTACGACTCTTAATTTCAGCTTGCTGCTCGCCCAGTTCGGTTGGAGTAAATTCTTTATGCCATAAGGGTGCTTCTGTTTCATTATAAACGGTTATTTCAATCGGAATAGATTGATTAATTTCGTTTGTAACTGGCAGATCTAATTGCCAGTTGCCTTGTTTATCATATTTGGCATGATAATATTGATTGCCATATTTTATCTGGATAAAAACTAAATTAGTTTGGGTGTTTATAGGTAGTGATCCAGTGGTGAATATTTCACTTTCTAAAGTACTGGAAGTCATATTTTTACTTTGATTGGGATTGTTATTAAATTTTTCAAATGAAGTTTGGCAAAGTGAAATATTACCCGACAAATTTATATATTGATTTTTTTTTGTAATAATAAGTTTTTTATATTTACATGTAATTGATTATGGTTTTTTGAAGTGATAAAAGGATTGTTATTCATAATTTATTTTATTGTGTTATTTAATTAATAATCAATCTAATACATCGAAAAATTAATATTCGATGAGATATTTGCAGGTTAAATTATAATTGAAAGGCAAATAAATTTATTTTTTCATGATAAACACCCTATATAAATAAAATAATGACAACTTGTTATTTTTTATATTATAGGCATAAAAATGACAATTAAAATAAATTGTTTTTTTTAATCTTAGTCAGGAATTATAGAGTTTATTTTTTATTAATTACTTGCATAAATTAATAATATTTTTATATAAAATAGCAGTAATCATTTACTGCTATTTTATTATTTATCGTTCTTAAATGGGATTATGTGTGTTCTTCCCAGTCCTTAGCACGAGAAACGGCTTTTTTCCAACCGTTATATTTATAGTTACGTTCAGTGGTTTCAATGCCAGGGGTGAACGTTTTTTCAATCCGCATCTTTTCTTTAACTTCATCCAAATCTTGCCAAAAACCGACGGCCAGTCCAGCAAGTAAAGCGGCACCTAATGCAGTACTTTCACGAATAATCGGACGCTCAACGTAAGCACCTAGGATGTCAGACTGGAACTGCATCAAGAAATTATTGGCGACAGCACCACCATCAACGCGTAATGAACTCAAGCGCGTGTCAGCATCTTTCTGCATTGCTTCAAGGACATCACGAGTTTGGTAGGCAATAGATTCTAATGTTGGCACGAATAATATGGTTACGATTGGCACCGCGAGTTAAGCCAAAAATCGCACCACGGGCGTAAGGATCCCAATAAGGTGCACCTAAACCAGTTAGCGCAGGAACAACATAGACACCGTTATTATTTTTGACTTTATTAGCAAAATATTCAGAGTCGTTAGCGTTATCAATCAATTTCAATTCATCACGCAACCACTGTATTGAGGCACCAGCCATGAATACCGCACCTTCTAGTGCATAGTTGACTTCACCATGTGGCCCACAAGCAATGGTAGTCAGTAAGCCATGATCGGAAATTTTGGCTTTTTTGCCGGTATTCATTAATAGGAAGCAGCCCGTACCATAAGTGTTTTTCGCCATGCCCGGTTGGACACAAAGTTGGCCATAGAGTGCAGCTTGTTGATCACCAGCCATTCCAGCTATTGGTATACGAGTTCCTCCTTTACCACCAATATTGGTTTGCCCATAAACTTCTGATGATGGACGTACTGTTGGTAGTATCGCGCGTGGAATATTAAAAGCATCGAGGATTTTTTGATCCCATTCCAGCTCATGAATGTTAAATAACATAGTGCGAGATGCATTAGTATAATCAGTAATATGGACACGCCCCTGCGTCATTTTCCATACTAACCAAGTATCGATAGTGCCAAAGAGTAACTCACCATTTTTTGCTCGTTCATAGGCTCCGTCAACATTCTCCAAGATCCATTTAAGTTTGGTACCGGAGAAATAGGGATCAACGACCAGATCCGTATTTTTACGAATATATTTCTCCAGTTCTGGGTTATCCCGCTTTAGTTCGGTACAGAAATCAGCTGTACGACGGCATTGCCAAACAATGGCATTATAAATGGGTTTGCCGGTTTCTTTCTCCCAAACAATGGTGGTTTCTCGTTGATTAGTTATGCCAATACCGGCAATTTCATCACTGCGGATATCAGAAATTGCTAATGCTTCAGCTAAAGTAGCACTTTGCGTTGCCCATATTTTTATTGGATCATGTTCTACCCAACCTGGTTTTGGATAAATTTGAGGAAATTCACGCTGAGAAATATTAATAATATTAGCATCATGATCAAAGATAATGGTGCGTGAACTCGTAGTACCTTGATCAAGTGCAATAACATATTTTTTTTGTTGGTGTTTCAGTTGTCATAATAATTGTCCAATTTACTTCATAATATATTTTTGATTATTTTTGCGTTTATTTTTTGTTTTGATTTGTCATAGCAGGTAAATGGTAGCCAATCAGTTTGCGATAAGCAAAAGCGCCGATAATAGCGCCAACAAAAGGTGCTGTTAAAGGAATCACAAAATAAGGGAAGCTGCGTCCACCGGTTAAGGCAATATCACCCCAACCAGCGAGATAAGCCACTAATTTGGGACCAAAATCACGAGCAGGATTTAATGCAAAGCCGGTTAGTGGACCAAATGAACCACCAATAACCGCAATCAGGATACCAATAAGTAGCGGTGCTAATGGGCCACGAGGTATGCCATTGTTATCATCAGTTAAACTTAATATCATACAAACCAAAATAATAGCAATAACAACTTCAACTACAAATGCTTGTAGGACGCTAATTTGAGCTGCTGGGTAAGTAGAAAAAATGCCCGCGGTGAATAAGCTTTCTTGTGAACCCCGTACTATTTGGTGTACTTTTTCATAATCTAGAAATAGTTCGAAGTACAACCCATAAACGAGAGCGGCCGCGATAAAGCCTCCCAACATTTGTGCAATAATATAAGGTAGTACTTTTTTTCTATCAAAATGGGCAAATAACCAAAAAGTAATGGTAATAGCCGGATTTAAGTGCGCTCCTGAAATACCTGCTGTAAGGTAAACGGCCAGAGCCACGCCAAACCCCCAAATAATACTAATTTCCCATAAACCTAGTTGTGCGCCTGCAATACGCGTAGCAGCAACACAACCCAAACCAAAGAATACAAGTAATGCGGTACCTAAAAATTCAGAGATACATTGACCTGTAAGCGTAGGTGAAGTAATTTTACTCATATGTTTATCCTGCAAAAAGTATGAATACTAAGCAATAAAATTTGTTTTCTTTTATTATTTCCTGAGAAAGCTCTGAATGAATTTATCGTTAAATGAACGTAAACGGAAATAAAGAGATCAAATATTGTTGGATCACGTCAAAAAAATGAGCGAAATCGCTCTGATAAAGTGATCGAACTGACATTCTACTTGATGTATTTTTTTGCAATTGGTTGGATAAATAGAAATAATTAAGGTTAGATCGGCATTTATCGAGAGCTTTCAACTAGACAGGCGTAAGAAGGCTACTTACAATCGTAGCATTGCTAAAAAAGGGGACGAAAGAATGTCATTTGAAGTTTTTGAAAAATTAGAAGCTAAAGTTCAACAAGCGCTAGAAACCATTGAGCTTTTACAGATGGAAGTTAATGAACTTAAAGAGAAAAATAATAATTTGTATCAAGAAGTCGCGAGTGCTAAAGAACAACATGGAACATTAGCTCATGAAAATGAGAATTTAAAACAAGAACAGCATGCCTGGCAAGAGCGTTTACGCGGTCTATTAGGTCGAATGGAAGATGTTCAGTAGTCGTCCAACATTTTATTGCATTAGAAAAAAATAGCAATAAGGGCAAAATTTGTTGCCCTTATTGTTACTTAATCGATAGATATTGAATAATACAACGATGTTTACTCTCAACTAAAAAAGGTATTAGTCTTCAATATCTTGATCGTTATTTGGCTCATCGTCTAGAAGTAATGGATGCTCGGAGAGGATAATACCGGTATTATCTGCATACAAATAATCTTCTGTAAAGAATGTAACGCCACCAAAATTGACGCGAACATCACTTTCTCCGGTGCCGTCACTGGTACAACCTACAGGGATGGCAGCAATGGCTTGAATACCAATATCTAATTCTGCTAATTCATCAACCTGACGTACTGCGCCGTAAATGACTATACCTTCCCATTGTTTTTTCATAGCAAATTTTGCAAATTCAGCATCAATTAACGCCTTACGTACAGAGCCTCCCCCATCAACTAACAGGATTCGACCCTCCCCCGGTTCTTCGAGTAAATCGTAGATGAGGCCATTGTCTTCAAAACATTTGACTGTCACGATTTGACCACTAAATGAAGTACGCCCGCCAAAGTTAGAGAATAAAGGTTCTACCACATTGACTTCTTCTTGGTAGATATCACACAGCTCGGAAGTATCATATTTCATAGGATTTCGGTCTATTTAAGTACACTGGAAGTTCAGTATATCTCTATCTAGTTGTTTTTTGCAAAAACATAGCTCATAAAAACACTGAGAAAAATCAAAATGACAATAATTAATTTAAAATAAGTCCAATAGAAAATAGAATATTAGTTAGTAACGCCGCTTTTACCATATTTTCTAATAAAGGTTTCATACCCTCAGCGGTGGTATCATGAATAATTTTCTTTATATGATTTAATAACATCGGTATAGCGAGCAAGAATAACCAACCCGTCCAGTGATGAAGATATAGCAAGCTAAAGAGTATTAGACAGAAAATTGCAATTAAGATAAGTGCCGCATGATACTGTCGGGCACCTTTGGCGCCTAATCTAACAGCTAAAGTATTTTTACCAGCTTTAATATCATTGTCTATATCTCGCATATTGTTAACATTGAGTACTGCTACTGACAGTAATCCACAAGCGGTTGCTGGTAATAATGTCATCAAATTAAAATAGTTAGTATGTAGATAATAAGTTCCAATCACACTCAACCAACCAAAAAAGATCAGTACTGAAATGTCGCCCAGTCCCAGATATCCATAGGGTTTTTTACCCACTGTATAGGTGATGGCGGCTGTTATAGCGATAACGCCAAGTATCAGAAAGCCAATAATATCCTTTGGCGTTCTACCAGCGACTATGATCAGGGTTAAGCCAAAGAGACAACAAATAAAGATAGTGATTTTTAGGGCAACTTTCATTTCTGCTAGGCTAATAATGCCTTTTTGTATACCTCGTAATGGCCCTAATCTTTGCTCGGTATCACTGCCTTTAACAGCATCACCATAATCATTCGCCAAATTGGATAGAATTTGTAGTGCAGCAGCAGTGAGTAAAGCTAATAATGCAATTGAGAGTGTAAAAGCACCAGACCAATAAGCTAATGCAGAACCCGTTATAATCGGTGCAATACCCAAGGGAAGCGTTTTCGGACGTAAGCTTTCCAGCCACGCCTGCATTTGTATAGGGTTTCTTGATGTGATTAAATTCATGTAATTAATCCACAAGTTTGATGTTATAAAAATAATGGGAGGCTTAGCCCCCCATCCAAGATTATCATCAGCAAAGTTAACGATACCCGATTATAAAATAAATCGACTCAGATCTTCATCAGCAACTAGCTCATCCAGATGCTTAGCGACGTAATCAGCGTCAATTTTAATGTTTTGACCATTGCGCTCACTGGCATCGAAAGAGATATCTTCCATCAATCGCTCAAGAACGGTATGTAATCGACGAGCACCAATATTTTCTGTTTTTTCATTGACTTGCCATGCTGCTTGAGCAATTTTACCGATACCTTCGGGTGTAAATTCAATGTTTAAACCCTCGGTTGCCATCAATGCTTTATATTGTATAGTTAAAGACGCATTCGGTTCCGTTAAAATACGGTTAAAGTCTTCTGCCGTCAACGCTTGTAGTTCAACTCTGATAGGTAATCGGCCTTGTAGCTCCGGGATCAAATCAGATGGACTTGCAACCTGAAATGCGCCAGAAGCGATAAATAAAATGTGGTCAGTCTTTACCATACCATGCTTAGTAGAAACAGTGCAGCCTTCAACTAAAGGTAACAAATCGCGTTGTACCCCTTCTCGAGAGACATCTGGGCCAGAAGTTTCTCCACGTTTGCAAATTTTGTCAATTTCGTCGATAAAAACAATGCCGTGTTGTTCAACCGCGTCAATTGCTTGCTGTTTTAGTTCTTCTGGATTAACCAATTTTGCAGCTTCTTCTTCTATTAAAGTTTTGAAGGCTTCTTTGATTTTCATCTTACGGGGTTTATGTTTTTGCCCTGCCAGATTTTGAAACATAGATTGCAACTGACTGGTCATTTCTTCCATGCCAGGAGGGGCCATAATTTCAACACCTACTGGTGTAGTAGCAACTTCAATTTCAATTTCTTTATCGTCTAGCTCCCCTTCTCTTAGTTTTTTGCGGAAAGATTGACGTGCGGTAGAGGGTTCTACATGGGGATCGGGTTGTCCCCAATTATTTTTAGCTGGTGGCAATAAAACATCAAGAATACGTTCTTCGGCCAGTTCTTCTGCACGGTAACGATTTTTTTCGATAGATTGCAGGCGTACCATTTTTACAGCAGCGTCAGTCAAATCACGAATAATAGAATCAACCTCTTTACCTACATAACCAACTTCAGTAAATTTTGTTGCTTCGACTTTAATAAAGGGAGCGTTAGCCAGTTTTGCTAAACGGCGAGCAATTTCTGTTTTCCCTACCCCGGTTGGACCAATCATCAAAATATTTTTCGGCGTTACTTCTTGGCGCAATGCTTCATCTAGTTGCATACGACGCCAACGATTACGTAGCGCAATAGCGACAGAACGTTTTGCTTTGTCTTGACCAATAATATGATTGTCCAATTCATTGACAATTTCACGAGGCGTCATTTCAGACATGTTTAAATCCTTAAGATTTTGAAGAGAGTTCTTCAAAGTTAAAATTATGGTTGGTATAAATACAGATATCACTCGCTATATTTAACGCTTTTTCTGTAATATCACGTGCGCTCATTTCTGTATTTTCTAACAGCGCACGCGCAGCAGCTTGTGCATAGGCACCACCAGAACCAATGGCGATCAAGTCATTTTCTGGTTGAATAACATCTCCATTACCTGTAATGATCAATGAGCTGTTTTCATCTGCAACAGCTAAAAGTGCTTCAAGTTTTCTCAGCATACGATCAGTACGCCAATCTTTAGCCAGTTCAACAGCGGCTTTGGTTAGATGTCCTTGGTGAAGTTCTAATTTTCGTTCAAAAAGTTCAAACAGTGTAAATGCATCAGCAGTACCGCCCGCAAAGCCGGCGATAACTTTATCATTATAAAGGCGGCGCACTTTACGGACGTTGCCTTTCATGACGGTATTACCCATCGTCGCCTGTCCATCACCACCAATTACAACTTGGCCATTACGGCGAACACTTACGATTGTAGTCATGAGTCAGCCCTTGGTTATTTTATTAGGGGAGTATGTAAACATACTTTTTAATTTTTTTATTACATAAAAAGTCTGTATTTACGCTATTAGGAATGTAAATGGGGGATAATAATCATTTTTCAACCCTTACTTGTACGAAGTATACAACCGGATACGCCGACAGATTTAGCTCGGTCACGTATTTTTTCTGCTGTTTCTTTGTTGTAAGGCCCAAGTACGACACGGTGCCAGCCATCAGTCGAACTAATTCTACTTTCTAAACCTGAGAATGCCAGATTGGCTTTAATCGATTCTGCTTGCTCCAGGTTTTTAAATGAACCACATTGTACCACTATTTTTTGTTGGCTATCCGTTGGTTGTTGGGGCTGCGGTATGGGTTTTAAGCTCGCAGGTGATTCTATAGGCGGGCCATTAATGATGACTCGTGAGCAGGGAACATTATCATTATTAGGCACTTCGGATAGATTAGTGACAGGATTGCGTCTATCCGCATCAATTTGCTGCAGAAGTTGACGTTGCTCATTGGTTAACTCAGTTGTGTTATTGATATTTGATTTGTTTGATTGGTTAAAGTTTGGTAGATCAGTGCCCCGCTTTTCCAGCTCTTTTATGTAACGCCAACGTTCTTCTGGCTTAGGTGGTAGACTGCTGACTGGCTGATTGGTGTTAGGTGAGATTGTTCTGTTAAGCACAGGAACGCGTTTATTTTGCGTAATGAAATATAAGCCGCCAATAAAGATAACGACGATGGCAATCGCTACAGCAAGGGTTGTTTTCGGCAATCCTTGATTTGATTTTTTCTTGCCTGAATGTTTATTTTTACGGGACGTTGTGCGTCCTCGTCTTACGTAATCTTTTTGTGCCACTTTTCAATTCGCTAATTAATAAAAAAGTTACATTAATTCGTTATAGGTTACTTAACCTAATCACTTTTGACTAGTCTTTCGGTGGACAAACACTATCACGGATAATTAAATGGCAGTCTAGCAATTTTGCATTTTTATCTATTTCATGGCCTTGAATTTTCGCTAAAAGTAGTAACATTGCTTGGCGACCAATTTCAAAGCGAGGTTGCTCGATTGTGGTGAGAGCGGGTTCGCTATATTGTGCAAAGTTTAGATTGCCAAATCCAATAATAGATAAATCTCTTGGTAATGTTAGCCCCATACGTTTGGCCTGCCATATTGCACCGATAGCCATAATATCATTATGGCAAAAAATTGCGCTAGGTGGCTTAGGTAATGTAAAAAGTTTTTTTATGCCTTCGGCTCCACCTTGGTAACTAAAATCACTGTTAATAATATATTCCTGTTGTACCTTATTACCTGCTCGCTGTATCGCTTGCATGTAACCCTGCAAACGATATTGGCAAGACAGAAAGGTTTCTGGGCCTGTTATGCAAGCAATATATTTATGACCCAGTTTTTGTAAATAGTTAATTGCGTTAAAAGAGTAAGTTAGATTATCAATATTTATAGTAGCAAGTTTGAATTCAGGTACAAATTCATTTGCAACAACTATTGGGGGAAAATCTTTCGGTTTTCTATTAGTGAGAGAAAACGGAATATCAGAATTGAGTAACACGATGCCATCAATTCGTTGGCTAATAAATATATCAATAAGTGTGTATTGTTGTTTTTGATAATGTTTACAATCACCAATGAGTACCATATATCCTTGTTCAGCAGCCACTTGCTCAATGCCACTAATAATATCAGGACAAATAGGATTGGTAATATCGGGTATAGCGACAAAAATGGTTTTAGGTTTGCTTGATTTTATATTTTTTGTCAGGTAATAGGCATCATAACCTGTTTTCGATGCAGCTTGTTCAACTTTCTGGCGCGTCTTGACAGAAACTTGATCGGGCTTAGTGAGGGCTCGTGAAACTGTTGCAGTAGACACGCCAGCTGCGTTAGCAACATCCTTCATCGTTGCGTTGTAGTAAATTATCTTTTGTTCCATAGCCCCACCTCGCATCCTTAATCGTTAATCACGTCGATCTAATTTTTGCGTTTACTTATTTTAAGCATGTTAACCGCCAAATTTTTAAATAAATTTGTCTGAATCGTTTAATTAGATTTATTTATAGAATAGCTTCGCATAAAGCTAATTTTATTTAATTCAATAGGTGTAGATGAGTAATTACAACGACTAATTTTCGGTCGGATCAACATCAATATTCCATTTTACTTTTCGACTTTCAGGGTAGGCCATAATTTCAGGTAATATATGCGAAAGGAATTGTTGTAAATAGGCGCGCGAAGGATGTTGGAGTAGTAATTGCCAACGGAAACGGCCTGCCCGCTTGGCATGGATCGCAGGTATAGGACCCATTAACCAAAGTTGTGAGTCGCGCATGTTATGTTGTTCTATATATTGGCGGAGCTTGTTTAAAAAATTAGGTGCAGACTGATTATGGTGATCTTCTGAACGGATCATGATATGACTACTATGCGGTGGCAAAAAAACATCACGTCGTTCCACTAGTGTTTCTGCCGCGAACGCGTTATATCCCTTTTCTAATAATGTCGATAATAATGGATGTTCAGGATGGTAGGTTTGTAGGATCACTTCGCCATGCTTACCGGCTCGGCCAGCCCGTCCAGATACTTGGATATAAAGTTGAGCAAATCTTTCCGCTGCCCGATAATCACTGGAAAAAAGTGCACCATCGACATTTAATAGGGCAACCAGAGTAACATCAGGGAAATGGTGTCCCTTAGCCAGCATTTGGGTGCCTATCAAAATCCGAGCACCACCTGTATAGACAGTGGCTAGCTGTTTTTCTAATGATCCTTTACGCCGAGTGGTATCTCGATCAATGCGGGTAACCGGTATATCAGGAAAAAGCTGATAAATTGCCTCTTCTAACTGTTCAGTTCCTAAACCGACAGGCAGCAGATGCGTTGAGCCACAGTGTGAGCATTGTATTGGGATTGGTAGTTGACTATCACAGTGATGGCAACGTAGCTGACATTGATGATGGTGTAGTGTGTAATAATGATCACAACGTGAACACTCAGCAATCCAGCCACAATCATGGCAAATTAAGGTTGGGGAGTAGCCGCGACGATTTAAAAATAGCATCACCTGATTATTTGCTGCCAGATGATCTTCCATACGCTGAATTAGTGGTTTTGACATACCATATTTTAATGGCTGGCCTTTTAAATCGAGTAAATGTTGACTTGCCGGTTTAGCGTTTCCTGCGCGTTGGGTTAGATCTAGGCGGTGATATTTTCCTTGCTCAATATTATAGAGACTTTCTAACGAAGGTGTTGCTGTCCCCATAATAATTGGAATGTTCTCTTTTTTGGCACGCAAAACAGCCAGATCACGGGCATGATAACGCCATCCGTCTTGTTGCTTGTAAGAGTTATCGTGCTCTTCATCAATAATGATCAAGCCCAGATTGGCAAAAGCAGTGAATAATGCGGAGCGCGTACCAATCACAATCGCACTATGTCCTTTTTGTGCACGCAACCAGACTGCCAATCGCTCACTATCATTTAATGCGGAATGTAGCACATCTACGGGAGCATTAAATCGCTCACTAAATCGTTGAATAGTCTGGGGAGTAAGACTAATTTCGGGAACCAGGACTAATGCCTGTTTACCTTGGGCTAAAATATTTTCAATGACACTGAGATAGACTTCTGTTTTACCAGAACCCGTGATCCCCACTAATAACCAAGGCGCAAATGTTGGTTGAGAACTTATTGCCCCTACCGCTGTTGATTGTTCTAGATTGAGTTTTGGTTTTTCACCACAAATGTGAAAATCAGCATGCCAACTTTCCATTTTTGGTTGGATGGCTAATAGTTGAATTAAGTTTCTTTTTTTTAGTGCTTGTAGCGCATTCTCACTCAATTCATATTCTACTATTTGGTGCCGATATAGGGGCTGCTGCTGTAGTAATGCGAGTGCCTGTTGTTGTTTTGGTGCTCGTTTAAGTTGGTTTAGGGCAAAAATTTTACCTTGCTGCGTGATTTGCCATTGCCATAGTGGAGAAAATGTTGCTGCTTTACCTTGCCGTAGTAAAACCGGTAGTGCATGAAATAATACTTCACCAATTGGGTGATGATAATACTGAGAGGCCCAAAGGAGTAATGACCATAAACTGTCCGAAAAGAGTGATTCTTGATCTAAAACTTGTTCAATGGTTTTTAATTGTTCACAACTGAGTTTACTATTTTGACTATGCGATAATACAATACCTAAGATAGTACGCTTACCAAAAGGTACCAATACCCGACTACCTTTGATGGGTAAAGGGAGATTGGATTGATAATCAAAAGTGCGCATCAGCGGAACAGGAAGCGCCACTTGAACAATAGCCATTATTAAGTGTTCCTAATCATTGTCATAGATATTATTTATAAGACATAAAAGATAGAGTATCACATTATTTGAATAGATTTCATTGCGCTATAAGCGGATTTTCTGTATGATCCGCCACCTTTATTAGTAATTTTGATGATTACTAAGCACTATTCTTAATCGATTTGACGTATGGTGTCTAGCGTTAGGGTTAGATAGCGATGCGGCCTAACTAGAGGTTTTCTATGAAAAAAGATATTCATCCTAAATATGAAGAAGTTACTGCGACTTGTTCTTGCGGTAATGTAATGAAAATTAAATCAACTGTTAATCATAATCTGAATTTGGATGTTTGTGGTAAATGTCATCCATTCTATACAGGTAAACAGCGAGATGTGGCTGCCGGCGGCCGTGTTGATCGCTTCAAGCAGCGATTCAATATTCCAGGCATGAAAAAATAATAATGGCTCAATGATACAAGCCAAAATCATGTTGATAATATAGGAGTAACACTTCGCTAAATATCGGAGTGTTACTGTTATATAAAACCAAAATTATTCAATTAAACCAAGACAATTTTTACATAAAGCTTTAATTATTTGATCTTTAAAAATAAGGCAAATAATTAATATTCCCATGTGTCTGGATCAATACCTCTTTGGCGCATAACCACTTTTGCAGCTTCTGGAATTTCATCATCACGCTCTTTGCGTAAATCATCGTCATCGGGTAACGGTTGCCCAGTGAACGCGTGTAAAAATGCTTCACATAGCAATTCACTATTTGTCGCATGGCGTAAATTATTAATTTGTCTACGAGTGCGTTCGTCTGTCAAGATTTTAAGTACTTTTAATGGGATAGAGACTGTGATCTTTTTTACTTGCTCACTTTTTTTACCATGTTCAGCATAAGGGCTAACATAATCACCATTCCACTCAGCCATGGGATACCTTAAGTTAAGTCAATCAATAGAAGAATTTATTTAGTTGCTGTATAAATATAGCCTTAGTTGGCAAAAATTTGTTTAATAAGTTTCTAATATTCTATCGTTTATTGCCGTTTTTAATATTGATAATTATCCCACTACTTGATTTAAACGTAAAGTGTTTTGGATTTCCAGATGTATTAACATCTTCATGTCTATTTAGTTATATTTGATTATCTTTTCAATTCTTTCAGTGAACCGATATTATGTTAGCTAAACCAACAATATTAACCATATGTCATTGGTTAAGTGCTATATTAGCAGCGCATTATTTGATGTAAGCTAGCAACTACCAATAAAAATTTATTAAGTTTTTCAGTAGCTATTGAAGATTTAGGTAACGCGTTTCAGCAAGTAGCGAAGAGGTAACTTTTTATCATGAATGCAGTGACAGCGAGAGCAGTAAAATATCACCATCGTCAATTACATAAATTTGGTGGTAGTAGTTTAGCTGATGTGAAATGTTATCAGCGAGTCGCTAATATTATGGCAAATTATAGCCAGCCCGGCGATTTAATGGTGGTATCTGCGGCCGGAACAACAACTAATCAGTTAATTGATTGGTTGAAATTAAGCCAAACTGATCGTGCTTTAGCCAATCAGATACAGCAGTCGATACGCCGTTATCAACAGGATCTTATTATTGGGCTATTACCAGGCACAAAAGGCCAGATATTAAAGTTAGCTTTTTTAGCTGAACTTGATCGCTTAAGCACCTTAGTCGATAAACCAATTCATGATGATATTTATGCAGAAATTGTTGGTCATGGAGAAATTTGGTCTGCGCGTTTAATGTCCGCAGTATTGGAAGAATTTGGTTTGCCAAGTCAGTGGTTAGATGCACGACTTTTTTTGCGTGCAGAATTTGCTGCTCAACCCCAGGTAGATGAAACCCTATCACGCCCATTATTACAACAGCTTTTGCAACAACATTCCAATAAACGGTTGGTGGTGACTGGCTTTATTGCTCAGAATAAACAAGGTAAAACGGTATTATTAGGCCGTAATGGTAGTGATTATTCAGCAACCCAGATAGGGGCGTTGGCGCAGGTTAATAAAGTAACTATTTGGAGTGATGTTGCCGGGGTATATAGTGCTGATCCGCGCAAAGTCAAAGATGCTTGTTTGCTGCCATTATTACGCCTTGATGAAGCCAGCGAATTAGCGCGTTTAGCGGCACCGGTGCTTCATACTCGCACGTTACAGCCAATTTCTGTCACTAATATTGATTTACAACTTAGATGTAGCTATCAGCCTGAACAGGGTTCGACAAAAATAGAGCGTGTTTTGGCATCAGGTACAGGTGTTAAAATTGTTACCAGCCATGATGATGTTTGTCTGGTTGAATTAAATCTGGCAAATCAGCAAAATTTTAGTCAAACCTATAAAGAGATCGATTTATTGCTAAAACGGAGACAGTTGCGACCATTAGCGATTGGCTTACATCCAGATCGAAAACTGATCCAGTTATGTTATACCTCAGAAGTCGCCACTAGTGCTTTGTCAGTATTGAAGGAGATGGCGGTAGTAGAAGATTTATCGTTACGTGATCAATTTTCTTTGGTTGCCCTTGTCGGGGCGGGTGTGGGGAAAAATCCGCTGCATAGTCATCGTTTCTATCAACAATTAAAGGATCAACCCGTTGAATTTCTTTGGCACTCTGAAGAAGAAATAAGTCTAGTAGCTGTTTTGCGTACAACTCAAACATCACATTTAGTGCAGGGATTACACCAGAGCTTATTTCGGGCGGAAAAACGTATTGGCTTGATTTTGTTTGGTAAAGGTAATATTGGTTCTCGCTGGCTGGAATTGTTTGCTAGCGAGCAAAAAACGATTTCCGCTCGTAGTGATTTTGAATTTATTCTCGCCGGTGTAGTTGATAGCTGCCGTAGCCTATTAAATTATGAGGGCATCGATCCAAGTAGTGTATTAGCTTTTTTTGATCGTGATGCCACAATACATCAAGATGACGCGCTTTTACTCTGGATGCGAGATCATCCGTTTGATGATCTGGTTGTACTGGATATAACAACCAGTGACCGATTAGCAAAAAGCTATCTTAATTTTGCTAGTTATGGTTTTCATCTAATCAGTGCCAATAGGGTAGCTGGCGCTCTGGCGAGTGACGACTACCGTCAGATCCGTGATGCTTTTGCAAAAACAGGTCGATACTGGTTGTATAATGCGACAGTCGGGGCGGGATTACCAATAAATTATATTGTTCGTGATTTAAAAGAGAGTGGTGATAAAATCCTTTCTATTAGTGGTATTTTTTCTGCTACCTTATCTTGGTTATTTTTACAATTTGATGGCACGGTACCGTTTAATCAATTGGTTGAACAAGCTTGGCAACAAGGTTTAACTGAGCCAGATCCACGAATTGATCTCTCTGGACAAGATGTAATGCGTCAATTAATCATTTTGGCACGTGAAGCGGGCTATGAAATTGAACCTGAACAGGTGCGGATCGAGTCATTAGTTACAACCGAAGCGGCAACCGGTGATCTGGATGAATTTTTTGCAAATAGTATGGTTATTAATGAACAAATGGCACAACGTCTCCAGGCTGCTCAGGAAATGGGTATGGTCTTGCGCTATGTTGCACGCTTTGATGCCACAAAGAAACGCGCCAAAGTGGGTGTTGAAGCTGTTTTGCCTGATCATCCCTTGGCAGCGTTATTACCCGGTGATAATGTTTTTGCCCTTAAAAGTCGTTGGTATCGTGATAATCCATTAGTGATTAGAGGGCCAGGCGCTGGACGTGATGTGACGGCAGGTGCAATCCAGTCTGATCTGAATCGTTTATCACAATTGCTTTAATCACCATAATCACGGCGTAGCCATCGTGCTTCCGTATGCACAGATAACCAACAAAAGCAGAGGCGTTATTACTCTGCTTAGTTTGGAAGGTGCACTGGACAGTTAACTATATTGGCCAGTCATCCATCTAATCACCTACAGGAATTGCTCCCTAGCTTGAACTGAAATACGCTTTATTGTAGCAATAAGTCAATCATAAAATTTTATAAAGATGCCATACTTTTTGATATAGGTTTAGGTTTGATGATAAACCAAATATCCGTTATATCATAAGGGAATGTTATTATTTCGCGATTCTATTATTAGCGTGAAAATGGTAATTATCTACTGATAAAACTGTTTCAACTTATATAATGCATGAATAAATGTTTGGGCAGTGAAAGTTAGGAGTCTTAATGGATCAACAATATTCAGCGATGCGCAGTAATGTGAGTATGTTAGGTAAGTTATTGGGTGATACAATTAAAAATGCTTTGGGTGAGGATATTTTAGATAAAGTAGAATCTATCCGTAAATTATCAAAATCTTCCCGAGCAGGAAATAAAGCACAGCGTCAAGCTTTATTGAAAACATTACAGAATCTCTCTAATGATGAACTGCTGCCTGTCACCAGGGCATTTAATCAATTTCTTAATCTAGCCAATGTCGCAGAGCAATACTATAGTATCTCTCCTCATGGTGAAGCATCCAGTAATCCTGAGGTATTAGCCAATCTTTTTGCGCGCTTAAAAGAAAAACGATTTACTAATAAGGTGATAACAAAAGCGATCGATGAATTATCGATTGAATTAGTATTAACCGCCCATCCAACAGAAATTGCGCGCCGCACTTTAATTCACAAATTGATTGAAGTGAATAGCTGTCTAGCACAGTTAGATCATGATGATTTAGTGGATTATGAACGTAATAATATTATGCGACGTTTACGTCAATTAATTGCACAGTGTTGGCATACTGATGAAATCCGTAAAAATCGCCCAACGCCGATTGATGAGGCTAAATGGGGATTTACGGTGGTTGAAAACTCATTATGGGAAGGCGTTCATGGTTAGGAATCTCAATCAATACAGTAAGGCATTAATGGAGGTGTTTTGAACTCAATATTTCTATTAAATTCTGACAGTTTTCTCGTTGATTAACCATGAGAACAGTAATTCGGTTAAATTATCATCTAAAAGCCTAATAATAGGCACACTGCTCCTAGGTTGCGGTTTGTAACCATCGTTTTTTGACCATTTTATCCCGCCTTTCTGACAGTAAAGTGACGGCGTGTATTCCTTTTTCCGCACTCATAAACCGCAATCGGTTTCCACATAAAATACATTGGTACGGGTCAGTATTTAAAAAACCTTTGATAAGGGCTCCAAACCCAGGTTTTTCAGGCACATTAGGAGATATCATGTCTAACGCCTCATACACCTTCGGTAATAAGCACCCGCGTTTGCGATTGGCTAAAAAACCGTAATAACGGATCATCTTAAAATGTCGCGCAGGGATATGACTGACATAACGCCGTATCATTTCTTCTTGGGATAAGGTCTGTCGTCTGTATTGTTGGCTGTGGTGGTCATAGTAATGATGAACCACGGTGCCGCCGCTGTAGTGTTTCAATTGAGAAGCGGAGATAGGGGGACGTTTAAGATAACGGCCCAGATATTTCACATTATGCCAGGCCCCGCGTGTCTTTTTGGCAAAATGTACTTTCCAATAACGTTGAAACTGGGCATTGAGGTAACGACACCAGGTCTGATAATTGCGAATGTGCCCGAAGCCAGGCAATTTATTGGGTTGTAACTGAAAATAGTTATCCCTAAGGGAGTCGAATGACCGCACTGCGCCAGACCTTTTCAACGTCTTTCTTTTTAAAGAAAATCGGTTTCCAGGTGTCATATTGAGTGAGTCCCCCACGCGTGACGGATAAATGAATATGCGGATGTTGATTGAGTTGGCGACCGTAAGTATGCAGCGCACAAAAAATGCCAATTTCGAGGCCTTGGCGCTTGGCGTGTTTGAGCATGGCGCGGGTTGCACAGCGAAAGAGTTGGTTGAGCAAGTACCAGTTATTGTTAAAAAAAGGCCAAAGTAGGTGAGGCATAGTGAGGGTAATATGTTGCCATTCGCAATCCGGCAAAATATGGCGCTGCTGGGCAATCCACTGTTCGGTGCCTTTGAGGCCACACGCACTGCAGGCTTTGGATTTACAGGTTTGACAAAAGAAGCGTGAATGAGAGCATTCAGGTGAAGAACAGCAATAACGGCGAACGCCCATAGCGCAGGTGCTGCAGGCGAGCATCTTTTCGACAGAGAGTAGTTGCCATTCATCTACGTGATTATTTTCGATGAAAAGGTTCCATCCGTCATCGTATTGAAATAGCAGTTTTGCAGGTCTGGGGATGTACATAGAGCAGAGTATAAAAGACGAGAAGGGAATTGCCTAGAAATAGAGCGCCTTTGCCGCGATGCTCACGCCAAAGGCGTGCTTATGTTCCTGCTTTTTTACGTGAACTTAATGAACAGCTTGAAACAAGTTTGGCGATTAATTTGCCTGTTGACACGAATTTGATCCGCTTTACTTCCTGGATGGGAGGAGATCGTGATGGCAATCCCTTTGTTACCGCCGCTGTCACGCGAGAAGTGCTTTTATTGAGTCGCTGGAAAGCAGCTGAACTTTTTTTAGCTGACATTCAAATCTTAGTCTCTGAATTATCGATGTCAGAAGCAACGCCTGAGCTGCGACAATTAGCTGGTGGTGATGATATTGATGAGCCTTATCGTCAGATTGCTAAAGGTTTACGTAGCCGTTTACGTAGTACACTCGATTATCTGGACAGTTGTATTAAAGGTGAAAAGGTCTTACCACCTGAAGACTATCTTTATGATAATCAACAGCTTTGGCAACCACTTTATACTTGTTATCAATCTCTTATTGCCTGCGGTATGCCAATTATAGCCAATGGACAATTACTGGATACCTTACGCCGCATTCGTTGTTTTGGTTTGCAATTAGTACGGATTGATATCCGGCAGGAGAGTAGCCGCCACACTAATGCATTAGCAGAGTTGCTCAATTACCTCGAGTTAGGCGACTATAAAAATTGGTCAGAGGAAGAAAAACAGACTTTTCTATTAGCTGAACTCAATTCTAAACGGCCACTTTGCCCAAAAAATTGGCAGCCTAGTGCAGAAACGCAAGAAGTATTAGCTACTTGTCAGGTAATTGCCGATTCACCGACAGATGCTATTGCCGCTTATGTTATCTCTATGGCAAAAGTGCCATCTGATGTATTAGCGGTAAAATTGTTGCTTAAAGAAAGCGGATGTTCATTAAAACTGCCAGTGGTACCACTATTTGAAACCCTAGATGATTTAAATAATGCTGAAAGCGTAATGCAAAAATTGCTTACCATTCCTTGGTATCGTCAGATTATTGACAATAAACAAATGGTAATGATCGGTTACTCGGATTCAGCCAAAGATGCCGGTGTGATGGCGGCTTCGTGGGCTCAGTATTGCGCTCAAGAAGCGCTGATTAAACTTTGTGACAAAGAAAAAGTTAAATTAACCTTATTCCATGGTCGTGGTGGTACTGTGGGACGCGGCGGAGCACCCGCACATTCAGCATTGTTGTCTCAGCCACCTGGTAGTTTAAAAGGCGGATTAAGAGCCACCGAGCAAGGAGAAATGATCCGCTTCAAGTATGGCTTACCGCAAGTGACGATGAGTAGTTTATTTATTTATACTAGCGCAATACTGGAAGCGAATTTATTGCCACCACCACAACCAAAACCCGAATGGCGTGCGGTTATGGAAATATTATCTGATATCTCATGTAATATGTATCGCGATTATGTCTGCCAAAAACCGGATTTTGTTCCCTATTTTCGCGCTGCCACACCAGAGCTCGAATTAGCTAAGTTACCACTAGGGTCTAGGCCGACAAAACGTCGTCAGGACGGTGGCGTATAGACACTGCGGGCTATTCCCTGGATTTTTGCCTGGTCGCAAAATCGCTTAATGTTACCTGCTTGGTTAGGCGCAGGGGCAGCATTGCAGCATGTGATTGATAGTGGTATGAAATCAGTGCTTGATGATATGTGGCATGACTGGCCTTTCTTTAAGACTCGTATTGCGATGTTAGAGATGGTTTTTGCTAAAGCTGATTTATGGTTAGCTGAATATTATGATCAGCGGCTGGTTGAAAAACGGCTTTGGCCATTAGGTAAAGAGTTACGTCAACAGTTGGCGCAAGATATTAACAGTGTACTTGCTATCTCGAAAGATAAAACATTAATGGCGGATCTACCGTGGATTGCAGAATCCGTTGCCTTAAGAAATGTTTATACCGATCCTTTAAATGTCTTACAGGCCGAATTATTGCATCGCTCTCGACAACAGCAAAAACCGGATCCCTACATTGAACAAGCGCTAATGGTGACGATTGCCGGCATTGCTGCAGGCATGCGTAATACCGGCTAACTTTTGTTCAAAACAGCCAATTAGCTGCTTTTGCAGCTATTTTTTGCTATGGCGAGTTTGCTAGCATTATTTAGTATGAAATACTGATTATGATCATCGAAATAATCATACTTATTAATGAAGGGAGTTCATGGTTAGGAATCTCAATCAATACAGTAAGGCATTAATGGAGGTGTTTTGAACTTAATATTTCTATTAAATTCTGACAGTTTTCTCGTTGATTAACCATGAGAACAGTAATTCGGTTAAATTATCATCTAAAAGCCTAATAATAGGCACACTGCTCCTAGGCTGCGGTTTGTAACCATCGTTTTTTGACCATTTTATCCCGCCTTTCTGACAGTAAAGTGACGGCGTGTATTCCTTTTTCCGCACTCATAAACCGCAATCGGTTTCCACATAAAATACATTGGTACGGGTCAGTATTTAAAAAACCTTTGATAAGGGCCCCAAACCCAGGTTTTTCAGGCACATTAGGAGATATCATGTCTAACGCCTCATACACCTTCGGTAATAAGCACCCGCGTTTGCGATTGGCTAAAAAACCGTAATAACGGATCATCTTAAAATGTCGCGCAGGGATATGACTGACATAACGCCGTATCATTTCTTCTTGGGATAAGGTCTGTCGTCTGTATTGTTGGCTGTGGTGGTCATAGTAATGATGAACCACGGTGCCGCCGCTGTAGTGTTTCAATTGAGAAGCGGAGATAGGGGGACGTTTAAGATAACGGCCCAGATATTTCACATTATGCCAGGCCCCGCGTGTCTTTTTGGCAAAATGTACTTTCCAATAACGTTGAAACTGGGCATTGAGGTAACGACACCAGGTCTGATAATTGCGAATGTGCCCGAAGCCAGGCAATTTATTGGGTTGTAACTGAAAATAGTTATCCCTAAGGAGTCGAATGACCGCACTGCGCCAGACCTTTTCAACGTCTTTCTTTTTAAAGAAAATCGGTTTCCAGGTGTCATATTGAGTGAGTCCCCCACGCGTGACGGATAAATGAATATGCGGATGTTGATTGAGTTGGCGACCGTAAGTATGCAGCGCACAAAAAATGCCAATTTCGAGGCCTTGGCGCTTGGCGTGTTTGAGCATGGCGCGGGTTGCACAGCGAAAGAGTTGGTTGAGCAAGTACCAGTTATTGTTAAAAAAAGGCCAAAGTAGGTGAGGCATAGTGAGGGTAATATGTTGCCATTCGCAATCCGGCAAAATATGGCGCTGCTGGGCAATCCACTGTTCGGTGCCTTTGAGGCCACACGCACTGCAGGCTTTGGATTTACAGGTTTGACAAAAGAAGCGTGAATGAGAGCATTCAGGTGAAGAACAGCAATAACGGCGAACGCCCATAGCGCAGGTGCTGCAGGCGAGCATCTTTTCGACAGAGAGTAGTTGCCATTCATCTACGTGATTATTTTCGATGAAAAGGTTCCATCCGTCATCGTATTGAAATAGCAGTTTTGCAGGTCTGGGGATGTACATAGAGCAGAGTATAAAAGACGAGAAGGGAATTGCCTAGAAATAGAGCGCCTTTGCCGCGATGCTCACGCCAAAGGCGTGCTTATGTTCATTATGCCAAATAGTATTAGCGGTTATCAGAGGGTAAATGATCATAATCCATTTATAGAGCGGATGGCTACGACAGGTAGCCGATTAAAACAACTGAAATGTAATGTTATCAATGTGGTTAAAGATATTCGTAATACTATCACTCCATCAAGTTTACAGCTTTCAGCATCGGCAAGATATGATAAGAATTTTGCTCTTCTATGCAATATTATAAAGAGTAATATTGATATTAAAAACAAAATTGCGACCAATTTTAGTGACCAGAAAAAAATCCTCGATTTAGGTAAGAATTGTTGTTTAAAGTCAGAAAGAACAGCGGTTCTTTTCAATACCTTACTTGCCGAAATAAAAAATAATTCAGCTGAGTTAACTGTCTTAAAAAAGAATAATTTTGAATTATCTGAATATAGTGCGAAAAATTTTGCCAAAGCAATGCATACATTATCTTATCTTTATCAACGATTAAGCCCAGAGAATAGTAATATTTTAAAAGAAAAAATAGTCACTAGCATTTTTTCCCAAAATGATGAAAATTTTAATCTATTAGCTGAGGCTATGGTAAAAGTAGTAGAACCTAAGTTTATACTATATCTAAATCAGTTAAATCAATCTCAATCTGATCCTCTATTGAAAGATATCTTTATACAAAAAAACCTTGAAAATTTTTCTTTATGCAAAGAAAAATTGGACCAAAGTGCAGATATTAACAATTGTATTAAACCCTTTATCGAATTCTATCTTTTAGCTAATGATGATGGTAAAAAGAAAATTATTGCTGATGTGAAAAAGTTAATATTGCAGCAAGATGAAGAGTTTAGTCAAATAGCAGAAAATTATTTCAGCAATTATCCATGTGACTCGATTAATCGTAATGTTATTGATATTTTTAAAAATGCCTGGTGCCATGAAAATTATGATAACTTTTCTAATATGAAAATAGCAAATATCTTAACAAGCTAACAATCTGATTTTATTGATAGTTTAGAAAATTTTTAAGTGAAAGATTTTATTTATCTTAACCAACTTTAGCAAAAAACAGCCAAATTAGCTGCGTTAGCAGCTATTTTTGCTATGAGCAATTTGCTTATCTCATTGAGTATGAAAAAATCATTATGATCATGGAAATAAGCATACTTACAAGTGAAAGGATTTTGCATGCCAAATATTGGAAATTATCATCAGAGGATTATTAGCGGTGATGTCTTTATAGGAAAAACAGAGAGTGCCAACGAAAAGTTTGCTGTCAGAAAGAGCTACGATATTATCAAGAAAATGAATGATATTCGTAATACCCTTTTATTCCCTTTTGCAACAGCGAAACGATCTGAAATTTATAATAAAAATTTTGATAATCTTTGCCATTTTATTAAAGCCAGATTAGATATTGAAAATAAAATTTCTATCAATCTTTCTGAAATAGAAAAAAGTATTGATTTAAATAAACCGCGAGATTTTAACTTGGAATCGCCAGCAAGAATGATTGAAACTTTACTTTACGAAATAGAGGGTAAAGCTAATTATTTGATTGAGTTAAGAAATAATGGTTTCTTGTTGCTTAATAATAATGAAATCAATTTTGCTAAAGCAATGCACACGTTTTCCTATCTTTATCATCAGTTAGACCAAGATAAGCAAGCTATTTTGCAAAAACAAATTGCTGACAAAGTTTTTTTAGGTATGAATTTTAACGTACGTCAATCTGATTTATTAGTTATGGTGTTAACAAATATGGTCACACCCGAATCGATATTATATTCAAATAGTTTGTCTAAGGCGGCAGATAATTTTATTCAATTAAAAAAAGATTCTTTTTATTATTCTCTGCTTCATTTTCCACTTCATTCTTTTATTAGACAAGAAAAAAACATCATTATTGAACATTGTATTGAGCCATTAGCTGAATTTTATTTTCAAGTGGATAATAAAAAGAAAATTATTGAGGATGTTATTGATATAGTAATAAATAGAGAA
Source organism: Arsenophonus nasoniae (assembly GCF_004768525.1). Classification (NCBI taxonomy): domain Bacteria; kingdom Pseudomonadati; phylum Pseudomonadota; class Gammaproteobacteria; order Enterobacterales; family Morganellaceae; genus Arsenophonus; species Arsenophonus nasoniae. The sequence goes on along the minus strand of NZ_CP038613.1, from coordinate 60,934 downwards.
AATAAATTTTTAACCACCCACCAGCAGCAAGATATTTATTGTACAATAGAAAGTTATTTTAATAGTTATCAAGCTTACTTCAGTAGCCTTGAACATAATAATTCTCTTAATATATTTAACAATGACTGGTGTCAAAAAAGTTACTCTAAACATCTTCTCAAAGAGGAAAATTTATTGTCATTAACGGTTGCAAGCAGAGTAATTTATAATGTAAGAAATGCATTTGCCAACTAACAGAGGGATAATTTTATTCAATTGTTTAAAATGCTTTTCAAGCAATAATCTGCCCATTTAGGCGAATTATTTAACTTGATACAGTTCACATTTATTTCACTCCGCCAATATTATGTGTAAAATAACAGCATATGTGTAGATGCCTACCGGCAAGCCACTGCTTGGCCAGAGTCATTTAATCCTTTCCAGTTAGATAATATGGTAACAATTTGTGTCTATTGAAAATTTAAGAAATATCGCCATCATCGCCCACGTCGATCATGGAAAAACGACACTGGTCGATAAATTATTACAACAATCCGGAACCTTTGGTGAACGTAATAACCTCGATGAGCGTGTGATGGATTCCAATGACTTGGAAAAAGAGCGTGGCATCACGATTTTGGCAAAAAATACCGCCATTAAATGGCATGATTATCGAATTAATATTGTTGATACCCCGGGCCATGCTGATTTTGGTGGTGAAGTTGAACGGGTTATGTCAATGGTTGATAGTGTGTTGCTATTGGTTGATGCGATGGATGGCCCGATGCCACAAACCCGCTTCGTTACGCAAAAAGCTTTTGCCCACGGTTTAAAACCGATTGTGGTGGTCAATAAAATCGATCGTCCGGGTGCTAGGCCTGATTGGGTAGTTGATCAAGTTTTTGATCTGTTTGTCAACTTAGGAGCGACTGATGAGCAGCTTGATTTTCCGATCATTTACGCCTCAGCCTTAAATGGTATTGCTGGAACCGATTATAATGAAATGGCGGCAGATATGACGCCACTGTATGAAGCAATAGTAAAATATGTTGCTCCGCCGCAGGTAGATCTGGCAGGTGCTTTCCAAATGCAAATATCCCAACTTGATTACAATAATTATCTGGGGGTTATTGGTATTGGTCGCATTAAACGTGGCGCGGTGAAACCAAATCAAACCATTGCTATTATCAATAGTGATGGTAAAACACGTAGTGCTAAAGTGGGTAAGGTATTAACGCATTTAGGATTAGAGCGTATCGATTCTGAAATTGCGCAAGCCGGTGATATTATTGCCTTAACAGGTCTGGGTGAATTAAATATATCAGATACCTTATGTGATCCAAATAATATTGAAGCATTACCAGCACTGGCCGTTGATGAGCCAACGGTAAGTATGTATTTTTGTGTTAATACCTCACCTTTTTGTGGCCGTGAAGGAAAATATGTAACTTCCCGTCAAATTTTAGATCGGCTGAAAAAAGAGTTAGTGCATAACGTTGCATTACGGGTAGAAGAAACTGAAGACCCCGACGCTTTCCGTGTTTCCGGTCGTGGTGAGCTGCACCTTTCAGTATTAATTGAAAACATGCGCCGTGAAGGTTTTGAATTAGCCGTTTCTCGACCCAAAGTTATTTTCCGTCAATTTGAAGGTCGTAAACAAGAACCTTTTGAACAAGTTACCCTTGATATTGAAGAGCGGCACCAAGGCGATGTTATGATGGCATTAGGTGAACGTAAAGGTGAACTGCGCGATATGTTGCCTGATGGTAAAGGACGGGTACGGCTTGATTATATTATTCCAAGTCGTGGACTCATTGGTTTTCGAACCGAGTTTATGACCATGACATCAGGGACAGGTTTGCTGTATGCAACCTTTAGTCACTATGATGATGTACGCCCTGGTGAAATCGGTCGCCGACAAAATGGTGTCATGATCTCAAATGGTCAAGGTAAATCAGTAGCTTATGCGCTTTATAGTTTACAAGATCGGGGTAAGTTATTCCTTGGTCATGGTGCTGAAGTCTATGAAGGACAAATTATTGGTATCCATTCCCGCTCTAATGATTTGACTGTTAACTGTTTAACCGGTAAAAAATTAACCAATGTGCGTGCTTCAGGGACCGATGAAGCAACAACTTTATCACCGCCGGTCAAGAAAACATTAGAACAGGCGTTAGAATTTATTGATGATGATGAATTAGTGGAAGTTACGCCACAATCAATTCGTTTAAGAAAACGCTATTTGACAGAAAATGATCGCCGTCGTGCCCACCGCAATAAAGAAGTCTAAATTAAGATTATTGGCTTTTTGATGCAAACAAAGGTGTTATATAACACCTTTGTTTGATTCTTATTGGTTATATAAAATGACCGTAAAGAATGTGGCTTATTGTTTATGTTTCAATTGATTCTATAGCGTGTTATTAGCAATTTTGTGGAATTAAATCAATTATTATAATTAATTTCATTAGCAGTGGGTGTGCTTAATCTGATCCTAATGCGTTGTCAATCAGATAGATCTTGGTAGGAATTTTCTTGCCATTTTTCAGATTGAGTTGCTTTGTTTTTTTCAATGTACTCAGCTATTTCCTTTTCAGAACGTTGAATACACTTATTTACCCACTTCGGATCGTCCCTATTTTTTTCTAAACATTTATCTGATCCTTGCTGTGTCTTTAAAAGAAAAACATGAGTATCCCAGTTAGTTAAAAAATGTTGGTGTTTCTGACTACCATTTTTTGCCGCTATTTCTATATAGTGTTTAGCTTTATTGAGATCTTGTTGGACACCACGTTTCCCATAAAAGTAAATAACAAAGAGTGAGTCAATAGCGGCAAAGATTTTATTTCCGCCAATACGATAAGCTTTATCATAATAATCTATTGCTTTTAAAATATCTTTTTTGACGCCGTATCCATTTTTATAGTTGGTAGCAGAATAATATAAAGCGACTACATTATTAGAATTAGTAGATTAATCCTTTTTTCTTGTCTAGCGGTGCATGGTAATTGAGACTTTTTATTTTTTGCTTAAATAACTGTACTTTGTATAGTGAATGGCTTCTATTTTTACAATGGTGATTTTCCCTCACGAACAGAGCCGATATCTTTATTTAATCATGTTCTTTCTACTTTATTCGCGGTTAAATCTGGAGCGATGGCAAATGTTATTAAGTAAAACCCGCTACTTAGTTAGCTACTTTAATAATTAATAAATTTTTTAATGGATAATTTTTATATAATTTTGATTTTATATCTAATTAATAATAAAAATTTCATTTAAATAATTTATAGAATTTCAATATTTTTATAGTTATTAAATTAACAAAAAATTATATTATTATGAATAATCTTAAAATTAGATATTTTGGTTATAGAGTAATAGATTAAATAGCAAAAAATCACAGTTATCATTCTACTATATCGATTAACTGAGCGTATTGTTTTTCAAATCTAGCCAATAATAACTATCATTTTAGAACATGCTTATTTAAAACAAGTAGTGATAACCCTCTTATATACAATAAATTAATTGTTATTGGCATGAAAATTATATTCTGATTTTAAAATTAATATACACTTATATATTTTTAATAGGATTGATAATAAACTTTAAATTTATTTTCATTACATTAATTTTAGCTTATAGTTTATTAATGAATTTAATAATTATTATAAAAATTTTTTATTTATCATAAATGATTATTTTCTTCTGTTTGATCTGTTTAATAATGATATAGTAAAGTTATATTAATCACTATGGAGAGAATTTATGCTGTATATTTTCGATATGGGTAATGTAATTATTAATATCGATTTTAATCGAGCTCTGCAGGTCTGGAGTGAATTGAGTAAGATTCCAATTAATAGTTTAGCGCAAAAATTTGAACTAGATGAAACAGTAAAACTCCATGAATGTGATAAAATTTCTGATTTTGAATTTGCTGAATTTACCAGTGAAAAATTAGGTTTGTCGTTAAGTTTTGAAGAGTTTGCTCTAGGATGGAATGCTATCTTTGTTTCATTACGTTATGATGTCATTGAAATTATGGCGCGCTTACGAGAGCAAGGCCATCGGGTTGTTATTTTATCGAACACAAATCGTTTACATCAAAATTATTGGCCTTCACATTATCCTGAAATCGCAGCTTCTTCAGATTTTCTCTACTTATCCCAAGATCTCGGAATGCGTAAACCTGATCTGGAAATCTATAAATATGTTTTACAATCAGAGGGATTTGCTGCTGAAAAGGCTATTTTTTTTGATGATATCGAAGAAAATGTTACTGCAGCCGCACAGTTGGGTATTAAAAGCTGGCATGTTACTGATAAAAATAGTGTCGCAAAATATTTTGCTAACTATGATTTCAGCATCCCCGCTAAAGATTAGCTACCGATATTGCATAAATAATACCTAGTTTAATGTTATCTTTGTTCTTATACAGGATTTGTATGATTGCCTTAATTCAACGTGTGACTCAGGCTAATGTGATAGTTAAAGAAAAATGTGTTGGTCATATTGCCGAAGGTTTATTAGTTTTTTTAGCGATTGAAAAAGAGGATAGTGAGCAGAAAGCTAAACGGTTGTGTGAAAAAATTATTGGTTATCGTATTTTTAATGATGAGCACAATAAAATGAATTTGAGTATTCAGCAAGTAGGCGGAAGTTTGCTGGTTGTTTCCCAATTTACTTTAGCTGCTGATACCAAAAAAGGAATGAGACCTAGTTTTTCAAATAGTGCGTCTGCTGATAAAGCCAATCTACTCTATCATTATTTTATTGAGCAGTGTCGATCGAAAGGAATAAAAGCAGAAACAGGGCAGTTTGCTGCTGATATGCAAATTAATTTAACAAATAATGGCCCAGTAACATTTTACTTGCAGGTTTAGTTTATAAACTCTGCCATTATTTATTAAAAGGAGGGAACTTTATGTATCATCTGCGAGTACCAAAAACAGAAGCCGATTTTAAAAATTATTATCAGTTTCGTTGGGAGATGTTGCGTAAACCTTTCCATCAACCGCCCGGCTCTGAAAAAGACGGTTATGATTCCACTGCTCATCATCAGATGATAGTGAATGAAGCAGGCCAAATACTTGCCATTGGTCGCTTGTATATAAATGCAGATGATGAAGGTGCTATCCGTTTTTTATCTGTCCATCCTAGTATGCGAGGCAAAGGATTAGGAAAACTGATCGCCATGGCATTGGAATCTGTTGCACGTCAGGAAGGGGTAAAAAGAATTGTTTCTAGTGTCCGTGAGGAGGCAGTGCCTTTTTTTCGTTGTTTAGGATTTAAAAATCGGGGGCCTATTGCAAGTCAGCTTCTTACGCCAGTGAAGCATTTTTTGATGATAAAAAAGGTGCAAACCCTGGATAAAATTTTGCGTAGACCTGATTGGTGTAATCAATTACAAAAAATTTGGCATGAAAAAATTCCTTTAAGTGAAAAGATGGGAATAAAGATCGTGCAGTATACCGGTCAGAGTTTTATCACCAGTATGTCTGAAGGAAGAAATCAAAATCCTCACCATAGCATTTTTGCGGGTAGTCAGTTTTCGTTAGCCACTTTAACTGGTTGGGGGCTAATATGGTTATTACTACAGGAAAGACATCTGGGTGGGAATATTATTTTGGTTGATGGGCATATTCGTTATCATAAACCGATTGTTGGTCGTCCAAATGCAGTGGCTGATCTTTGTAATATCCGCGGTGCTTTAGATCGGCTTGCAAGAGGATGCCAGGCGGTAATTGAGTTAGATGTAGATATTGGTAGTGAAAAAAGCACTCACGCCTCACTATTTACCGGCACTTACATGGTATTAGCTGATCGTAAAAAACAGAAATGATCTGGCTTGCTGACCATAATACTAAAATTGACCGCTAAACGATGCAACTAAGATTTTTCTTCGTTAGCAGTAGTCAATGGTATTTGATTATCGCTTTGTGCCGTTATTTCACCTTTAATCATAGAATAAGCCTTTTTTTCGCCGCTTAGGGTTTGATAGGATAGTTCTCCTGTTAAAGTTTGAGTAATCGGTTTAGCCAACAACTTGCCTGTAAGTATAAAATTGAAATCCGCTAGTGTTTGTATGGGTAAATTTTTCCATCCCCATTGATTTAATATTGCTAAATCAACATTTATTCCATTGGATGATAATGAAAAAGCACCATCATTGGCCTGCTGTTGAATATTAGTGGTCAATTTTACTAAGCCATTTTCAATATTGGTATTGAGCTCGACCTTAAGAGAGAGGTCACTGTTAGGTAGAATTTGTATATATGGTTGTCGTAACGTAATTCGGTTTAAGGTGCCACTACTGGCCGTAAAATTTCCCTTTCCTTGCCATAATCGCCATTTTTTCTGTTTGATCAAATCCATATTAGTCAAATAACCGTTAACATTGGTCAATTCAAAGGGAAAATTAACGTTAACATCCATAAGTAAGGAATTAGTTAATTTAAAATTAGTAATATGTAATGAAGTCAGCCAATTGGGGACGGGGGTTTGAAAAAAATTAAACCAATCATCCGCTAATTGATAACGTATACCGGCTAATTGTGCGTTAATAATATTAATAGATTGCTGTTTGGTATGCCAATTTGCTTCGATGTTAAAAAGACCTTTATCATAATAGCCAGCGAGGCGGTTGAAATGCAGAATATCATTGGTAAATGTTATATCGGCCATTAGTTGACTAATTTGCTGATTTTTATATATTAATTCATCGATATTTAGACTGATTTCACTGTTGGAACTGTTCCAATGGCCTGCTGAAAGAACGATGTTATTTACTTTACCTGATAAACCGGCAATGGCCCAATTTTTACCTTCGAAGTGGGTACCAGCCAAATTTAGCTCTTTTATGTTTAATTTTTTAATATCTTGTAGCTTATGGGCTATTTGGGAAAGTGATGAAGAAAATTGCCAACCCGTATTGGTTAACATCAGCTTTGCTAAAGTAAGTGCTTGATCGGTGTATTGAATAGTGTTTGCATTAATAACGCCATTATTGAGATAAGCAGAAAGCTCATCGATGAAAAGAAAATTAGTTTTATAGTTTCCTTTTACAAGCAGGGTTGTTAAGTGAACATTATTAATTTCGAACTGATCGGTAGTAAATTGAAAATTTCCCTCTCCAAATGGGTTATGAGCAGTTGGTTGCCAGGGCGTTATTCCACCCGTCATATTGCTTGCCGACAGACCAATATTGCCGATTCGATAGCTAACATTCATGTTTTCTAGCTGCAATATTTTGCTATTGAAAGGAAAAGTTTGGCGAGACGAAGGTAGCGTTAATTCACCTTCAGTAACAATTAATCGATGCAACCATGAGCCTGTAACTATTTTTTGCCACTGCAATTCAAAGATAATTTGTTTGGCATTTAGCTTAAAGTTATTTTGTTTATTATGAATAGCAATATCTTGTAATACAATTTCGCCTGGCTTAGTGAGATGATGACTGATAACGCCTATTTTTACATCGTATAGGGTATATTTGCTTAGTATGTCACTTAACTGTTTTGCTCCCCACTGGGTTTGTATGATCAGATAAATAAATATAATCAGTACAACAAGCGTAAGAATCAGGTTTTTTAGCCAGCGCAATCGTATGCCCTCTTTATCATCATTGTTTAGTTACAATCTTGCTTTATGCTGTGATGAACTATTTAGATTAATATTAAATTAAAAAGAAATTATTTGGCTAATGAAATTTATAATATCGTCAATAAAAATGGTAGTTGAGAAGACAAACCTATTCTCAAAATTTATCCCTAGGATTTGAATAGCTAACAGCTTAATTAATAAATGGATTTTAACGGAAAAAGAGCACATTTTAATGGTTAAATTTAAGAATAGTTATTTATTGGTTAGAATATACTCTTAAAAATGCTCAATCCTATTAAAATTTTGGTTTTTCACTTGTGTTCAAATGAAAAATTAACTTTAATCAGTGAGCCTGCTTTTTGTATTGTTATATAACATTCACTACATCCTTTTTGTTTTTTCATAAAAATTAACAATAAAATGAGGTACGTAAATGTATCATCTTGATGTCTATGGCACCTTTGTTGCTGCCACTTTAGTATTATTACTTGGACGTAAACTTGTACAATCAGTTGCTATTCTAAAAAGATATACTATTCCTGAACCCGTTGCCGGTGGGTTACTTGTTGCTCTTATTCTTTTGTTATTGAAGACAACGTTAGATTGGGGGGTAAGCTTTGACTTATCTTTACAAGAGCCCATGATGTTAGCTTTTTTTGCCACAATTGGACTTAATGCTAATTTACTTAGCTTAAAAGCGGGTGGTAAAACGCTACTTATCTTCATCTTCGTAGTTATGGGTTTACTGCTAGTGCAAAATACTGTCGGTATTGCTTTGGCAAAGTTATTGGGGCTCGATCCATTGATGGGATTATTAGCCGGTTCCATTACATTGTCGGGTGGCCACGGTACCGGTGGTGCTTGGGGGAAAGTTTTTACCGAATATTATGGTTTTAAGAGTGCGACTGAAGTAGCAATGGCTTGTGCAACTTTTGGTTTAGTATTTGGTGGATTAATTGGAGGTCCGATAGCGCGCTTCTTGGTTCGTAATATGAAAACACCAGTAGCTAGCCAGAATTCTGACGATGATAAAGAAATTCCTATGGCATTTGAAAAGCCACAAACAGGACGAGTAATAAGTTCTTTAGTGTTAATTGTCAACGATCACCGAAAACTGATCCACTTTTTATCTAAATCCGATCAATCAAAATTGATCCACTGTTTTACTCAGTTATTGCTCCTGAGCGCCGCTTATCTTTCAATCGGTAGCTTTCACCGCTTAATTGCAGTACATACGAATGATGAAGTAAACGATCAAGCATAGCGGCAGTTAATGTTGCGTCATCAGCAAAAGCACTTGGCCATTGCCCAAATGATAGGTTACTCGTCAATATGACACTGCCATGCTCATAACGCTTGGCAATCACATTGAAAAACAGGTTTGCTTCTTCTCGCCCAAACGGCAGGTATCCAATCTCATCGATAATCAACAACTTCGGGGCCATCACCGAACGTGATAGATATTGTTTGAGCTTATTTTGTCGTTTGGCAGTTGAGAGTTGCAACATCAGTTCAGCTGCCGTGGTAAAGCGGGTTTTCTTCTTGGCCTGTACTGCTTTTAATCCTAACCCAATAGCTAAATGCGTTTTGCCTACACCGCTTGGGCCAAGCAACACGACATTTTCATTACGTTCAATAAACGTTAATGCGCTTAATTCCTGTATGTGTTGTTTGGGGATCCCCGTTGCAAACTTAAAATCGAACGTATTAAGTTCTTTATGTGCTGGGAATCCTGCCATCCGACTCAAAAGATTACGAGTTCGTTCATCTCGTTGTTGTTGCTCACATTTTAACAGGGACAGTAAAAACTCTCCGTAGCTTTTGTCTTGGGCAATGCATTTTTCGGCAAGTGATGACCAATGAGTCGGAATAGAATTTAATTTCAATGACTCACACAGGTGTTCAATTTGTTCATGCAATAACATGTTCACCTCCCAGTAATGCTTCGTATACGCTGATTGAGTGTTGCAAACTGACAGATTCAAGGGGCGGTACGATAGGGATATTAAGCGTATTAGTCTGTGGGATAGATTGGCAAACCCTTGCTGGTAAGGGTAGAAGAGACTTAACTTCCTTAGCTAATCTATCTGCTGGCTTCTCTAACGTTGTTCCATGAATTCGCTGATGGGCAACGCGTTGTAACCATGGACCCACTTTTGCATTAGCTATTTCAATATCCAGTTCAAGATTATGAGCACGAAGGTCGGTGTTTAATGGCACGATAAAGCTGTTTTTTAAATAGTGGTTAAAGCGCTCTACTTTCCCTTTCGTTTTTGCCCTGTAGGGCTTGCAAGCCTTCAATTTAAACCCGTAATCTTTCGACATTTGAAGCATTTCGACATGTAATTTATGATCACCTTCTGCATAAGCATCCCGTTCGATGATGAGGGATTTTGCGTTATCACACAATACTTCCTGTGGTACACCACCAAAGTAGTCGAAAGCTTCTCTTAAACCTTGCTGCCACGATTCTGCTCGTTCATTATCAAAGAACTTTACATAACTCGCACGCGAATAGCCTAGCGTTGCAACAAACGCTTTCAGCGATTTTTTACCTCGCCGGATGCTGGTGAAGTCGATTTGCATTTGTTGACCTGGCTGTGTTTCAAAACGGACGACTACTTCGGGAACAATGCTTGGTTTAAATTGACAAACAAATCGGCGTAATTGAGCAATACCACCTTGATAGCCGTTTTCAACTACCTTATCAAATAAGACTGTTGCAGGGATCCAATCAGGTTTAGCCAGTTCAATTCGCTGAAGCAAATAAGGTTTAAAGGGGGATAATTTAGTCGGTTGTTGACTTCTTTTAGCATAAGTTGGCATTGTCTGTTGTTGTAAATGATGTTTTACGGTGTTACGGGATATACCCAACTCACTGGCAATTTTTCGAAGGCTTTGTCCTTGTGCAAAGCGAACATGAATATCCACAAATATCTCCTTGGTTAACATAAATTATCCGTACAAAAATGTGCGAATAATACCAAGTGGATCAGTTTTAGATGATCGTTAGTGGATCAGTTTTGCATGATCGGTGACATTAATAGAAACATTAGCCATGATTGCTATTTGCATGGTAGTGGGTAAATTAATTTCGCAATGGCTATTGGACAGTTATCAGTTTACTTTACCTATTTTTGTTTGTGTTTTATTTACTGGGGTTATCTTAAGTAATAGCTTATCATGGGTTGGTTTCTACCGAGTATTTGATCGCGCGGTTTCAGTTTTAGGCAATGTTAGTTTGTCACTTTTTTTAGCAATGGCATTGATGAGTTTAAAACTTTGGGAACTTGCTTCGTTAGCCATACCAATGCTCATTATTTTGCTGATACAAGCAATTGTCATGGGTCTTTATGCTATTTTTGTTACCTTTCCAATTATGGGCAAAAATTATGATGCAGCAGTATTAGCGGCTGGTCATTGTGGTTTTGGTTTAGGGGCAACGCCGACAGCAATTGCTAATATGCAAGCCGTAACAGAACGCTTTGGTCCTTCTCATTTAGCTTTTCTTGTCGTACCGATGGTTGGTGCTTTCTTTATTGATATTATTAATGCATTAGTGATTAAATTTTATCTATGGTTACCCATTTTTTCAGCGCCGATAATGAATGGATAACAGAAGTGTAATTGATTAATGTAACGGAGCCGCTGATTTTTAGCGGTTTTTTATTAATAACCAATTGATATGGTTAATTAATATTAAGCGTTGCTGTATTGTGAACGTTCGGGTAACCAACGTTCAATCAGAGCATTGGTATGGTTAGGATAATGTTGTTGCAAATGTTGGGCGGCATTTCTGATTTCTGGCAATAGGTCTTGATCGCGCATTAAATCAGCCACTTTGAATTCTGCATTGCCTGTTTGTCGAGTACCTAACAACTCTCCTGGGCCACGAATTTCCAAGTCTTTTTGTGCAATGACAAAGCCATCATTGCTATCTCTAAGTACCTGTAAACGTAATTTAGTCGTGTAAGTGAGTGGTGTTTTATATAGTAAAACACAATGTGAAGCAATACTTCCCCTGCCAACGCGGCCCCGTAATTGATGTAACTGGGCAAGCCCTAAACGCTCCGGGTTTTCAATAATCATTAAACTGGCATTTGGTACATCGACGCCGACTTCGATAACTGTGGTAGCGACGAGTAGTTGTAGTTTATTGGCGCTAAAATCTGCCATCACTTTTTGCTTTTCAGCCGATTTCATCCGCCCATGAACTAAGCCAATATTTAATTCAGGCAATGCGCGAGCCAGTTCTTCTTGTGTCGCTTGAGCCGCTTGTGCTTCAAGCACTTCAGAGTCATCAATTAATGTACAGACCCAATAAACTTGTCGCTTTTCTATCTGGCAGGCTTTTTTTACGCGTTGAATAACCTCATTGCGACGGGTATCAGGAATGGCTACTGTTGTGACGGGCGTTCTGCCGGGTGGTAGCTCATCGATGATTGAATTATCCAGATCCGCATAAGCTGTCATAGCCAGTGTACGTGGGATCGGCGTTGCTGTCATAATTAATTGATGGGGATAAATGCCGTGCTGCTGCCCCTTTTCCCATAGCGCCAGACGTTGATGTACACCAAAGCGATGTTGTTCATCAATGATCACTAATGCTAAGGCGTTGAATTCGACTTGCTGTTGAAAAATGGCATGAGTACCAATTATCATTGCGACTTTGCCTTTTGCAATAGCTTCTTGTTGATTTAGCCTGGATTTTCCTTTTTGTTTACCTGATAACCAACCAACTTGGATACCAAGTGGTTCAAGCCATTGGCGAAAAGTATTGGCATGCTGTTCTGCTAATAACTCGGTAGGCGCCATTAGTGCTGCCTGTTTACCATGAGCGATAGCACGAATTGCGGCAAATAGCGCTACTAATGTTTTACCAGAACCGACATCACCTTGGACTAAACGCATCATAGGGCTTGCTTTAGCCAGATCTGCTTCAATTTCACTGACAACTCTTTGTTGGGCTTTAGTTGGTGAATAGGGTAAACGTGTTAGCAATTGTTGTTTTAATTTTTCTTCTGCTGGTAGTGGCTGGGCTGAAAATTGTTGTGTTTCACTCCGAACCGTTAGCATACTTAATTGATGGGCTAATAACTCCTCAAAGATTAATCTGCGTTGCGCCGGATGTTTGCCCTTTTCCAGTATATTCAGAGGGATATCGGGTGGCGGACGATGAAGTATTTTAATAGCTTGTGGTAAGCTTATTAGCCCTTGATTAAATGGTGCTGGGATCAACTCACTGATCGCACAGCTATCAAGTAGTGTTAGCGCTTGATCAATCAGTTTGCGTAAAGTTATCTGACGTATCCCTTCAGTTATTGGATAAATTGGTGTTAGAGTATCTTGCAACTCAATCTGATCGGCATCAGGTTTTATTTTATATTCGGGATGAATAATTTCTGGTCCTAAATTGCCTCGCCGGATTTCACCATAAGCAACAATATATTTACCGGCTGCTAGACTATTCTTCATAGCGGTAGAAAAGTTAAAAAACCGCAGGGTTAATGTTCCTGAGCCGTCACTAATTTGGCAGATCATCATTCGTTTACGTCCAAAGATGATTTTAGTTTGTAATATTTTGCCGCTGACGGTTACAGTGCTGCCCGGTTGAACATCATTAATCGTATAAAGTTGAGTTTGATCTTGATAACGTAAAGGTAGATGAAAGAGGAGATCCTGGATAGTACGAAGCCCTATTTTATTGAGTTTTTCTGCTTGTGATGCGCCAACACCGTTTAGTGATGTTAATGGAATAGCATCAAGTAATTTCCCCCGCATGCAATTAGTTCTCCAGAGTGCGTTTTTTACCTGGTACTTTAGTCGATTGCATCGCTGCCCACCATGCATCACTGGCAACAATTTCGCCATGTTCGTTAATTAGTGGTCGGGGAAGTCCTTTATGTTTTGAAACGGCAGCTAATACCGGATAACCGCCCTCAAAAAGCCATTCTTGTTGTTCTTCTTCTGATAGCTGACTAAAAAGGCTGTTATACATATTGGCATTTTGTCTTTGCCGTTGCGCTTCATAAAGAATTAAAGCAGAAGCAACAGAGACATTTAATGACTGTACCATACCCATCATAGGAATATGAATATTATGATCAGCCAGCGCGAGAGCTTGTTTGGAAATACCCGTTCGTTCTTGTCCCAAAATAATACAGGTTGGTTGAGTGTAATCTATTTGACGAAAATCGATAGCTTGTTTAGTAAGATGAGCGGCTAAGATTTGCATGCCCGCAGCTTTGCAGGTAGAGATTGCCTTTTCAATAGTGGCATGGGTTTTTACTTTCACCCAATGATTACTACCAGCAGCCGCAGCAGATAAGCTTTTGGTGCTATTTTGGCACCAGATTGCATGAATTTGTGATATTCCAACCGCATCAGCGGTACGGATCACAGCAGAAATATTATGTGGCTTATGGACATTTTCAAGACAAACCGTCAGATCAGGTTGGCGCATGGCGATTATTTGGCGGATGCGAGCATAACGTTTTGAGTTCATAACTTAGTTCCGGTTACGGCTGATGCGTAAAACATCAGGCATGATACGGATTTTTTTCATAATATTAGCTAATTGAATACGATCCTTAGCGGTTAAACGAATAAATGCACAATAGACACGTCCATCTTTCTCTTCAATATTCATACTTTGAATACTAGAATTTGCACTATTAATAGCTGCGGTTAAATTAGCTAATGCCCCTTGATGATTAATCATATCGACTTTAATTTCAGCAATGAAGTTGTTATTAACGCCCTCATCCCACTCGACTTGCATAAACTTCTCTGGCTCTTTTTGATAGCCTCTGATATTACGACAAGACTCATGGTGTATAACTAAACCTTTACCTGGGCTAATATGAGCAACAATGGGATCTCCGGGAATAGGGCGACAACATTTGGCAAAGGTAATTAATACCCCTTCTGCCCCTTTAATCGGTAGTTTACTACGGTTATCACTATTATCTGTAATAACGTTATTTATACTAGCATTGCCTAATAAATTATGTGCTACAACAACACTCATAGTATTGCCAAGACCAACTTCAGCGAGCAAATCATCCATTGAGTGGAGTTTCATTCTTGCTAGTTCTTTATTGATATTTTCTTGCGGAATATCGCCTAATTTCTTGCCATTACCTAAAGCATGGTTGAGTAAGCGGCGACCTAAACTAATTGAATCTTCTCGCTTGAGGTTTTTAAGTAGTTGGCGTATTTTTGCTCTGGCTTTGGAACTAACAACGAAATTCAACCAAGCGGCATTTGGCCTTGCGCCGGGTGCAGTAATAATTTCTATGGTTTGCCCGGTACTTAACGATTGTGATAGAGGATAGGGTTGACGATCCACTCGGGCACCAACACAGGCATGGCCTATATCGGTATGTACAGCATAGGCGAAATCAACTGGGGTTGCGCCAGTAGGTAATTCGACAATTCGACCTTCGGGGGTAAAAACATAAATTTCGTCAGGAAAAAGATCAGATTTTACACTTTCAATGAATTCAAAAGAATTCCCTGCGCTTTGTTGTAGTTCCAGTAAGCTTTGCATCCAGCGTTGTGCTCTGATTTGAGCAGTTGTGCTAGATTCTGCTTGTTCTTTATATGCCCAGTGGGCAGCGACACCCATTTCGGCCATTTGATCCATATCTTCAGTACGAATTTGTACTTCAATTGGTACACCATGTGGGCCAATCATTGATGTATGTAAAGATTGATAGCCATTGGCTTTGGGGATGGCAATATAATCTTTCACTCGTCCTGGCCGAGGATTATACAAACTATGTACTTGTCCAAGAACGCGGTAACATGTATCAACATCCTTAACAATAATTCGAAAGGCATAAATATCCATAATTGAGTGGAAGCGCTGCTCTTTCAGCTGCATTTTACGATATATTGAATAGAGATGTTTTTCTCGACCAAATACTCGGCATGGGATCCTGGCTTCTAATAATCTACCTTCGATTTCTGCCAATATTTTTTGGATCATCTCTTTTCGGTTACCACGAGCTGCTTTTACTACCTCTTTAATAACTCGATAGCGATTGGGGTAGAGTGCTTCAAAGCCTAACTCTTCCAATTCAGTTTTGAGATGATGAATACCAAGACGATGTGCCAGTGGGCTATAAATTTCTAATGTTTCTCTCGCGATGCGGCGGCGCTTATCGGCACGAAGGGAACCTAAAGTACGCATATTGTGCGTTCGATCTGCGAGTTTGATTAAAATGACACGGATATCTTGTACCATGGCCATAATCATTTTGCGAAAATTTTCTGCTTGAGCTTCTTTTTTATCACGGAAATTGAGTTTATCGAGTTTTGATACCCCTTCAACTAGGCCTGCAACAGTTTTACCAAAAAGCTGTTTTATATCCTGAAAAGTTGCAGGGGTATCCTCGATAACATCATGTAGTAATGCGGCCATTAATGTTTCATGATCTAAACGCATTTCCGCTAAAATACATGCCACCGCAACTGGATGAGTTATATAAGGTTCACCACTTGAACGGGTTTGGCCTTCATGTGCATCCCGGGCAACAACATAAGCTTGTTTCAGTAACGATATATGCTCTTCTGGCAGATAGTCCTGAACGATTTGATTGAGGCTTTCAAACAGGTACAAGGTAAGCCTACCTTTTCAGTTAACGTCGACCTTCAGCAATAGCAGATACTGCTTGCATTTCTGCTGCTTCTTGTTCCTGTTCTTCTTGACGTTCACGGACATCAAGAATTTGAGCATTAATCAACCCTGATTCTATTTCACGCAGAGAAATAACAGTGACCTTATCATTTTCTTCTTTAACTAAAGGGCTTTTACCTTTAATCTGTAATTGACGCGCACGACGCGCTGCCACTAAAACTAAATCGAAACGATTACCAATTTTTTCTACCGCATCTTGAACTGTTACACGTGCCATAATATGACTCCAAAGATAAAGAAATGACCGGATATAATACTGAACCTTTACTCAGTCTGCCAATAGTTTATTAATTAAAGTATTATGTCGCTGAATCTGACGTTCTAAACGTAGACGCTCAGATCGAATAATAGATTGTAAATCGCCTAATGCAGTATTGAAATCATCATTAACAATAATGTAATCATATTCGTTATAATGCTTTATTTCAGAAACCGCTTGTGCCATACGCTGATTAATCGTTTCTTCACTATCTTGCCCACGACCACGTAAACGGCGTAGTAACTCATTTTTAGACGGTGGTAAGATAAAAATAGTGCGAGCGGAGGGCATTTTTTGGCGAATTTGCTGTGCGCCTTGCCAATCAATATCTAAAAATACATCGACACCACTATTAATAATTTCTTCGATAACTACCCGGGAAGTTCCATAATAATTGCCGAACACGCAGGCATATTCAAGGAAATCATTATGCTCAATCATTTGCTGAAATTTGCTTTCAGTAATGAAATAGTAATGTTCACCGTTTTTTTCACCAGGGCGTATCGCTCTAGTGGTATGCGAAATAGAAACTTGTGTGTCATATAGAGGCTGAGTTTTTAATAAAGCCTGAATAAGACTCGATTTGCCTGCACCACTTGGGGCAGACACAATATATAACGTTCCTTGAATCATGATGATTTCTTGATTAACTGGCTAATTAATTAATAAAATTTTTAAAAAGTACAAAAGCTCTTTAATAGTATACACATGCAATCAGTAACATACAGCTTTACTAACATTTTTAATGCAAGATCTGAATTATTTTTGAAAATACTTACCATTTTTGCAAAGCGCTTTGAGAAAAAATGATTATTAGATATCTTGATAATTATTTTCTATTTATGTCTTCCCAATAATTGAAATTGTATATTGAAAGTATTTTTCGTGAATGGAATAAATAGATGATTAAAATTATGCATGGATGCTGTTTATTATGAGATCTTTTATTTTTGTTTCAGTCTACTATTGTTGGCGCTTTTTTTTATTATTGTTTTTGTTAAATATAAACTCATCAATTGCGCAAAATATTCAATGCCCGGATTGGCCTAAATTAGTTTTACATAGGGAAATCAAAGCAATTAATTCAGAATTAAAACGCTGGGATGAAGCATATTATATTAATGGCCAAAGTTTGGTTAATGATGAAACTTACGATCAAATTTTTGCGTTATGGAAACATTGGTCAAATTGTCTTCGACTCCCGCCAGATAAAACGAATACGCTTTCTTTACCCATTAAAGGAAGAAAAACTCACCCAGTTATTCATACTGGCTTAAAAAAGATAACTGCTGATGAAATCGCTCGATGGATAGCAGGTCGTCATGAAGTTTGGTTACAACCAAAAGTCGATGGTGTGGCTGCTACATTGGTTTATAAAAAAGGAAAATTGGCTGCATTAATTAGTCGGGGTAATGGTATAGAAGGAATTGATTGGACGCCAAAAGCCGATTTTTTGCCAGCAATTCCCAAAACGATTCCAAATCATGCTACTCAATTAATATTACAAGGTGAATTATTTTGGTATCAGACTGGTCACCAACAAGCCATTGCCGGAGGAGCTAATGCTCGTAATAAAGTTGCTGGTTGGTTAATGCGTAAGAATTTATTGGTTCAACAAGAGGAACAAATTGGCATTTTTATTTGGAGTTGGCCTGATGGGCCGTCGAATATGCAAACACAATTTGCACAATTAGAAAGATGGGGTTTTCCGTTAACCAAACGCTACTCTCATTTAGTCACTAGTGTTGATCAAATTACACAATGGCAACGCTATTATTACAATCAGCCAATGCCTTTTGCAACAGATGGCATTGTGTTAAAACAACTGCCATATACTCTAGGCCAATACTGGCAAGCAGGTATAAATAACTGGTCCGTTGCTTGGAAATATCCGACTCAGAATCGGGTCGCTCAAGTTGCAGCTGTTAAATTTAATATCGGGAGAACCGGAAAAATTAATCCTATTATCGGTATTTTGCCTGGAGATGCAATACAAATATCATTATCTGGTCATGGGATCCCTAAATTTGACAAGATTGTTTGGCAAATTAAACAGCGGAAAATGCTGTCGGTACCAGAACAAAAAAATTATCATCAATTAAGCTGTTTTTATTATTCAATGAGATGCGAAAGTCAGTTTGTTGCTCGTTTAGTTTGGTTGGCGAAACAGCTTAAGATGGAAGGGATCAACGAAAAAGGCTGGTTGGCTTTAATAAGAGCTGGGAAAATAACCAATTTAATGGATTGGTCTAGGTTAACATTGGAACAAATCACTGAAGTGGCAATGTTTAAAGCTAATAAAGGAAAATTTATTTATCAACAATTTCTATCAGCGCAAAAACGTCCCTTTTCTGAATGGTTAAAAGGGCTAGGCGTACCACTACCAGAAAAACTTTTTAGCAAAATAAACTGTTGGAATGATTTATCCTCTAAAGAAATAAACAGCGCTATTTTGTCGCGTAAACAACAAAAAAAATTAGTGCAATTTATTGAGAATAAAGATGTTAAACAGCTAGTAAAGGTTTTGGGCCAACATAAAATAAATGGATTTTTTAATGAAAATTAGTCCAAGTAATAACATGCTGATTTAATTAGATATATATGGAAATCTTAATCATTATTCTCATAATTAAATACAGGTAATCCTAATCGATAACGAATGGCAAGTAGACGTCCAGTTAAACCAGCTATTAAGGTAATGATTATAACCATATCTTTAGGTAAGGGGGTATATAGTATTAATCCGATATAGAGCCATGCCGCAGCAAAAGAGATGCCAGCATATATCTCTTTTTGAAAAACAAGGGGGATTGTATTACATAACATATCACGCAGTACGCCACCGAAAACACCGGTAATGACGGCTGCAATAGCGGCGATGATATAACTATAATTCATATCGAGCGCTATTTGAGCGCCAATAATGGAAAAGACAATAAGACCAATGGCATCCAAAATTAAAAATAATCGTCGCAAATGTTTCATCATTGGTGCAAGCCAGATAGTAATAACTGCGGCACAAGCGACAATGACAATATATTCAGGATGCTTAACCCAACCTAGAGGATAGTGTCCTAATAAGATATCGCGTACAGAACCGCCCCCAATTGCGGTTGCTGAGGCAATAATAATAACGCCAAAAACATCCATTTTACGGCGACCAGCGGCTAAAGCTCCGGTCATGGCTTCAGCTGTAATTCCAATTATATAAAGTATGCTAAGTAACATAATGATTTTTTAGATACGGCAAACCTTAAGACATAAAGTTGTATTATAAAAATAAAGTATTGACTAATATTTTTGTCGTGTTCACATAATTACACTATTTTTTATCGCCCACGACAAAAGAGTGCGGATAATAAAATGACTTACCAAGAACAGCAAATTACTTTTGATAAACGCAATCACCAACTGACTAATATAAATGTATGGACATCAGATAGCCAGTGGCTAGTTTTTGATGTACGCCCAAATAGTGCTTCCTTTACAGGATTAACAATAGAAAAAGTTAATATTAAAACGCAACAACAAAAACAGATCTATTGCGCCAAAAATGGCGCGTATGTTGGTGTTGCTACAGTTAGTAGTGAAAACCCATCTAGATATGCTTTTATTCATGGCTCAGAAGATCCCGATGAAAATTGGCATTATGATTTTCATCATCGTCGAGGGGTAATTGTCAGCGATATAAAAACCAATGTAGCCGAAAATATTGAAGCTATGTGCATTACGCCGCCTTTTTTAGCGGGTGCATTGAGAGGAGGCACGCATGTTCATGTATTTAGTCCAGATAATAGCAGGCTTAGTTTTACTTACAATGATCACGTGATGCATGAATATGATTCGGCGCTTGATTTACGTAATGTGGCAATTGCGATCCCATATCATACTATTAATGTTGGCACCTTGGGGCAGAAAAAACATCAACGTGAGTATAATGGCCATTATTATTGTGTCGTGATCAGTGAAACAACGCCTATACCAAAACCGGGTAGTGATGAAATCAGCCGTGCTTATGAAGAAGGCTGGATTGGTCATAATGGGTATCAGAGAGCAAATGGGGACAAGCAACGTTGGGCGATTGCATTTATTGGTGATACTTACTCTTTACAAGGAGAAATTGTAGCAGAAATTTTTATTGTTGATTTACCTGAATCTGCTGAGAAGTATGCTATTGCCGGCAATAAGCCAATCCAGGGTACCGAAACTAGCATGCCAGCGCCACCTAAAGGGATTAAACAACGTCGTTTAACCTATACTCATCAACGTAAGTATCCAGGAGTGGTTAATCAGCCACGTCATTGGCTGCGTTCTTCACCTGATGGCAGTAAAATCGGTTATTTAATGAAAGATGATAACGGCATTGTCCAGTTTTGGCTGGTTTCTCCAGTTAGTGGCATAATGCAGCAAATAACCCAGTCTGCGTGGGATATTCAGTCAGCGTTTAGCTGGGATAGTCAAGGTCGCTATGTGGCGTTTATTTGCGATAATAGCGTAATGTTATGTGAAATTTCTGCTGGCAAACTAATTCGTTTGACTGTTCGCAGTGATGTGCCGCCATCAGGTGATGCTGTGGTGATTTCCCCCGATGACAGCAATATTGCTTATTTACGTGATATTGATGGTTATCAACAAATCTTTATTGTAGCAACCGGAATTGTTTGATTTTAAAAATTTTTGTCGTTATTGATATCAAAAGTGATAAGTTGCACTTAACATAATATCATGGGTTCTGACTTTGGTTTTTGAGTTAAACTCGGTTCCAATCGAATCGAAATGGTATACTTCAGCCTGGCCAGCATCCAGATATTTGTAACTCAAATCAAATGAAAAATCTTGATTAATCGAGTACTTGATACCTGTGCCAGCACTCCAGGCAAAGTTGTTGGTGGCATGAGAGCGTGACCAAAGGGGAATAGTAAGTGAGTTAACATTTATTTTAAAGATATTAGATGTTTTTTGACTTATATAAGCATAACCTAACCCGGCAGAGAGATAAGGTGTGAAATCGGTTGAGTTTTTAAAGTCATAATAAGCGTTAAGCATTAATGTATTTAGTTCAATTTTATTCTTAACCGTGGTATTACCAGGAAAGAAATTTTCATCATAACCTGAATAGTTATAGTCAGCTTTTGCCCGACTAGTAAAGTCTAGTTCGGTTCTGACAGGAAGGTTAAATTTTTCATAAAAATCATAACCTAAAGTGAGCCCAGCACCAAATACGGCGGTTCTATGGTTATCTCCCTTTAGTTTTTTTTCAAAGGTTACTTCATCACCGCCAATTTCCAATGTATAAAAAGTTGGATAAAATTGCCCCTTCATTTGCTGGATTGAGGCACCCATTTTTGCGCTGACGTAAACACCACTTTTACTTTCATTTGCTAGAGCAATGGATGGAATTAAACTGATAATGGATAAGGTCAATATTATTTTTTTCATTCTCTATTTCTCTAATATTAAAGTAAAGAAATTTGTGTTTATCTGCTAAAAATAAGAATAGCTGACAAATTAAAAATTACATTAGTTTATTTATAATATAATTATCAAGATAAGCAATTCCCTATGTCAGCATCCTTAAGGGGATTAAACAGCGACGTTTAACCTATACTCATCAACGTAAATATCCCGGGGTGATTAATCAGCCACGCCATTGGCTCCGCTCTACGCCTGATGGCAGTAAAATCGATTTTTTAATGAAAGATGATAACGGCATTGTCCAGTTTTGGCTGGTTTCTCCAGTTAGTGGCATAATGCAGCAAATAACCCAGTCTGCGTGGGATATTCAGTCAGCGTTTAGCTGGGATAGTCAAGGTCGCTATGTGGCGTTTATTTGCGATAATAGCGTAATGTTATGTGAAATTTCTGCTGGCAAACTAATTCGTTTGACTGTTCGCAGTGATGTGCCGCCATCAGGTGATGCTGTGGTGATTTCCCCCGATGACAGCAATATTGCTTATTTACGTGATATTGATGGTTATCAACAAATCTTTATTGTAGCAACCGGAATTGTTTGATTTTAAAAATTTTTGTCGTTATTGATATCAAAAGTGATAAGTTGCACTTAACATAATATCATGGGTTCTGACTTTGGTTTTTACATTAGTTTCTACGCCATCAAGATTGAAATAATCTACTTCAGCTTGGCCTGCATCCAGATATTTATAGCTAAGATCGAATGAAAAATCTTGACTAACTGTATATTTGATACCTGCGCCAGCACTCCAGGCAAAGTTGTTGGTGGCGTGAGAGCGTGTTTGGAGAGTTTCGGTGCTAGTTTTCCCTCCTGATATACCCAAGGTTGCTATTTGAGATGTTTTTTGGCTTAAATAAGCATAACCTAAGCCAGCAGAGAGATAAGGAGTGAAATCAGATGGATTTTTAAAATCATAATAAGCGTTAAACATCAATGTATTTGCTTCTATTTGATTTTTAATAGTATTTCTAAGAAAAAAAATGGAATTTTCTTGAGATTTTGAATAGTTGTAATCAGCGTTTGCCCGGCTAGTAAAGTCTAATTCAGCTCTGACGGGAAGATTGAAATTATCATAAAAATCATAGCCTAAAGAGAGGCCAGTACCAAATACGGCAGTTCTATGGTTATCCCCTTTTTGTTTCTCATTAATGTTGTTTGGGAAAACAATATATGGAAAAAATTGCCCCTTCATTTACAAAATAGAGGCACCCATTTTTGCGCTGATATAAACACCATTTTTACTATTATCGGCTAGTGCCAGTGGTGCAATTAAACTAATTAATGATAAAACTAAAAATTTCTTCATAATTAATTTCTATTCTATTAATAAGATATCTATTATTTTGTTAATTGTAGATAGTATTTTTTATTTTTTATTTTTTATTTTTTATTTTTTATTTTTTATTTTTTATTTTTTATTTTTTATTTTTTATTTTTTCTGTATTAATGCCGAAAAATAGATTCAGCTTTAGTTAGTAGGGCTGTGGAGTCTAAATTGATGGTTATTTTATTAGGCTTTACTAAGTAAATAGCAAAAAGGTAACAATAAGCCATGTTTTGCGCTTTATTTGGGATTGCTAATTTTATGGAATAAAAATATTTACCTGTAGCAATTAAATTTTTCGCTAACACTTTTTGCCTCTGATTGAAATAAATTTTTATTGTTTATTGTGCTAAGCATTGACAATATGAACAGTAATTTTCTTTCCCGGAGGGTTCTGTGATTGTTTTATTTGGAGGTCGTTGGCGGTATATTCGCCACTTGTTTCTTTTCCCAATCATGAACGCGCTTTTTTGGTGAGGGGGGCGATACAACTTTGTCAACCTGAAAATAATCATACGGAAGTAAAATGGTATCAAGTAGCGCAGAAAAAGGTAAATCAATCATGGCAAGGGGTTTTATCACCCAGCCGGTATCGCCATCTTTAAGTATTCGGGTATCGGCTTTGGTGCCGGAATAGTAACCTTGATGAGGACCAACATGGGTCATAATACTTGAGCAGCCGCTTAACAGTATCAAGCAGCTGAAAATATTTAAACAGATGGTATTATAGATAACGAGGATTAATCTTCTCATTAAAGGTATAAGCCTAACTTCTCCAAGCGAATATGAAATTTTAATGATAAACATTAATGTTAAAAATACCAGCTTGTGAATAGAAATAAACCTTTTTAACCATTATTTTCTGCTGTATGTCCTAGATAGAGTACAGTTAATGGAAAATTGGTTACATAAAAGTTTATTTGTCTTTGCAATGGTGATTGGTTTAAAGAGATTGATTAACAATTTATATATTTCTTTGGGGTTAGTCCAATCGCTTTTTTAAGAATAAGGTAGATAAAGATAATCCCAGGTGGTTAAAAATTCATTAATCGGTAAAGACGTGGATGATAAAAATGTTGAGCACCTTTTAGCCTTTTTCTGTAACTTATCCAGTGAATCGTCTTTCTCATCTCTTTTTTTAAAATCTGTTTACAGGTTTAAATATGAGGTATTAACAGTGTCAACTTAATGTCTTATATTCTGTCAACTGTTATAGCTGGAGTATTAATCAAATGATTAGATTATAATTAAATTAAAAAATAATAGTTCGAAATAGTGGTAAAAATATCAATTTATTATTTAATTAAAAGAACACTAAATATGCTGTAATACTTACGGTGTCAAAGATCTCGGAAAATAGATCATTTCATTCAGCAATACTCTTGAATATGATCCCGTTAACTTTACAATTCAAAGTCCTCGTTATTATTTTATCACCTCTTATCTTGTATATGATAAGAGGTTTTTTTTATCATATATAGAATTATATTTTTAATATATTTAATAAAACTATTTAATGTATGCTATTGATAGGCAATTTCAATTTCATTTGCTAAAATCGCAATCCCTTGCTCTATTTTTTCCAGTGGTAGAATATAGTTCATTCGCATACATTGATGGGCATGAGGCCAATATTGATTAAGTCCTGGGAAAAAATAATCTCCTGGCACCATTAATACACCGCGTTTTTTAAGACGTGAATAAAGTGTTTGACTATCAATTGGTAAATTTTTAAACCAAAGCCATAGAAATATTGCGCCTTCAGGTTTATGGATCAGGCAGCGACTTTCTGGTATATAACGGCGAATAATTTTTATGGTTTCAGTAACGCGTTGTTGATAAAAAGGTTTTATTACAGTTTGTGAAAGTTTCAATAGATCATTACGTTTTAGGATCGCTTGCATTAATGCTGGGCCTATACTACCGGGGGATAAACTAATGATGCCATTCATGTTACTGATCGCGCTGATAATAGTTTCGTTTGCAATAATAATACCGCAGCGACAGCCAGGTAATCCTAATTTGGATAGGCTCATAGATAAAATAATATTTTCATTCCAGATTGGTGTTGCTTGATTAAAAATAATACCTGGAAAGGGAATACCATAAGCACTGTCAATCAAAAGAGGAATAGCATGCTGTTTGGCCAAAGTATCTAATTGCATCATTTCTTCATCGGTAATGACATTTCCAGTCGGATTGGTGGGTCTGGAAACGCAAATGACACCAATATCATCGGTTATTTTCAGCGATCCAAAATTAATTCGATATTTAAATTGACCACTAGGCAGGATATCAATTTGCGGTTTATTGGCAACAAAAATATCATCATCAAGTCCAGTATCGGTATAGCCAACATATTCTGGTGTTAAAGGGAAAAGAACTTTTCGTTTTATTCCTTGTTCACAACGGCCTGCTAGGATATTAAATAGATAAAAAAAAGCACTCTGACTGCCATTAGTTAATGCGATATTTTTAGCGCTAATATTCCAGCCAATTTGCTCATTTAACGTATTTGCTAATCCTTGCAGCATGGCATCTTTTCCTTGTGGGCCATCATAGTTGCATAAGGCTTCATTGAGCTGGCCGCTTTTAGCCATATCTATCAATAATTGCTGAAAATATTGATCCATTTCAGGAATGTGTGCTGGGTTACCATCACCGAGCATAATGACATCAGGTGTGCGTAAGCCCTCATTTAGATCTTTCATTAAAAGAGAGATGCTCGATGAACTGGAAAATTTTTTACCAAATTGTGAATGTATCATGCTTTTCTTCATAACTATGCAAAGGACTAGTAAACAAACCAGCATACTATTCTACTGAAATTAATAGAATAATGGCTTGGTTAACAAATTAATTACCAGATATTATAAATTTTTTATATTTATGTGATTATAAATTTATCATAATGATATTTTTATTACTCGTTTTTTTTCTGCCGGCAAATACAATTGCTTAAATGGTCGTTAACCATACCGGTTGCTTGCATAAATGCGTAACAGATGGTGCTACCAACAAATTTAAAGCCACGTTTTTTTAAGGCAAGAGAAAGATGTTTAGAGATAACGGTATCAGTAGGTATTTCACTTTTATGTTGCCAATGATTGATTTGCGTTTTTCCATCGACAAATTGCCAGAGAAATTGGCTAAAATCCTCACCTGATTGGATCATCGTTAAGTAAGCTTGGGCATTGGTAATGATAGCATTGATTTTCATGCGATTACGCACGATACGGGGTTCTTGCATTAGACGATCGACATCCTGCTGAGTCATTTTGGCAATTAGAACGGGATCAAATTGATAAAAACAGTCACGATATAGCCAGCACGTTTTTTCAAAATAGTATACCAAGAGAGACCGGCTTGTTGACCTTCAAGGCAGAGCATTTCGAATAATCTTTGACTATCTTTTTCTGCTTTTCCCCACTCTTTATCATGATAGGCAATATATTCCTCATCGGTAGTTACCCAATGGCAACGTATTAGTGTCATTTTTTTATTACTCCTATATGAGGTATCGGATATTGATAAGTTTATGATAGGAATTTTAATCAGTATTGCTATTACTTGGCATAACAATAATATCGGTAATTTTTCTTTAAGCTATGGGATGGTATTAAACAGGTAATGCATTTGATTGCGGAAAATAGCTATTTTAATCAATTGAGAAATAGGTAAATTATCATTTATTTTAAATTTTATAAGGTTGACAATGCAATATTTAAACAAGTTTATTAGTACATTTTATTATGATCATTTTTAGTGGTTAGTAAAATAATATTGATTTTATCATTTAAATGTTAAAGTTAATCATGTGTTAGTTAATTAACCTATTTATAAACAAAAGGTTATAATAAATACATCACCTGCGAAATTAACAATTGATTATTTTAATTAAGATTATTTAATTTATTTTTTGTTATTTTAATATTTGATAAATGTAATTTGAGCTTGTTTAGCTAAAAACATTTTTTTAAATTGCCATTCAATAACCGCGGTTGCTCCTTGTGCTTTGAGCTTATTTTTAACCATAAGCCAAAAATTGACATTATCGGTATAAATAATAATTTTATAGGCGTTAGCGAGTGCATAATAATAAACAGGAGATGCTTGTTCAGCGGTGGCAGGAAAAAATGTCGAATATTGCCATTTTTGGCCACGATCAGAAGAAGCGTTGAGCTGCTGAATATGACTAATGTTCAACAGAGCTGAACGGTTAAATTCACCACTCTTTTTGTTAAGATCAATCAATGCTGACTGTGGCTGTGAAGTGCAGCTGGTTAGCATTAATAATGTCAGTATTAAAAATAATATTTTCATGTTAAATACATCTATTTATGCAACTTTAATTTAACGGCTTGCTTCTGACTAAATCATTTTTTAGTGCAATATTTTATTCTTGATCAACGAACTAAGGCCTGTTATATCATAAGGCTTAGTTAATTACCTTGATAGAGAATGAGTGAATAAATATCATATCTTACTATGTTACTATTTGGAAGCGAGTGTTTTTGTGAATTGAGTTAGCTAAGTTGTACCAAGCCATTAGTGAGTATTAATAGCAATAAAACCTAGTGTAAATTTATTAGTAATAAAACCAAATAAATATTGGTTCTTGTGACCTCTTGCGCTCCCCAAAATAGTAGATAATTGGCTACTTAGGTTGAGTAAAATAATACACTATATTAGCGTTTTTTATTATTCCATGACGGATTTGTAAAAGTTGGCAAGCTGCCTATTTGGCGCTAATTTACAAATTAACTAATATAATTAACTTTTTGATTTGAAATAACATTTCTTATCTTATATCAATTTTATTACATGATTTTGTTGAATTGACAGTGCCTTGGATCATTGTATTTAAGGTTATATGGATATAAGACAAATTTAGTCGCAATTGTTGTCATTCATTTATTATTCTATTTTTATTTATTTTTCATTAATTTTTAACAAAAAATTAACAATAATTTTTGAAAGAATATATAATAAAAAATCCATTATAATTTATGTAATTTTAAGGTAAATATTAATGAAAGTAGCGTCTAATGCTTTTAAACTTAATTATATTTCAGTGGATGATAAAGTTAGTAATAAAAAGGAGTTATTTGAAAAAAATAATAATCAAGAAATACTTAATGAAGTAAATTCAGGCGTTGTCAATTTAGATGAAAAAAATGTTAATACTAATAATCTTTCTTTAATAATAAATCAGAATATTAGTAAAGAACGAGAAATTAGAGAAGCAAGTTTACCAAAGTTTCATAACTCAATTAAAATTGATAAGCTAATAAATTTAATTATAAAAATAATATTAATAAGCAAATCGATATAAAAAATACTAATGAATATATTGAATTAAAAACGGAAATTTATAAATTAAGAAAAAAAATATCAAACGATAAAATATTAGCTTCAGGATTAGAAGACCTAACTAATGTTAATAATTTATTAAAAAAAGAGATACAAGCACATGAGTATGATGCGGCTATTTATTCTAGGCTGTGTCCCTTAATTGCGTAATCGGCGGTAAAACAAGCGAATGCAGCCCAGTTTCACCATTGCTAGATAGTTTCTTGCCGTTTTTTCATAACGTGTAGCGATCCGGCGATATTCCTTTAAACGGCCAAAACACCTTTCCACAACGTTGCGATGGCGATAAGCATCACGATCAAGTTGCGAGCGTCCATCTGAAGCCAGTTTTTCATTTGATTTTCGGGGAATAACCGTTTTCATCCCTTTTCTTTTCAACTCGTTACGTAGCGCATTCCCAGAGTAGGCTTTGTCAGCCAGTACCGTATGACCACGACGCTTCATGCTGCCGTTCTGGCGTTGCACGCCAATGCCGTCCAGGAGTCGTAGCGCGAACAGGCTTTCGTGAGCCTGCCCAGCACTCAGTACGATGTTTAGCGGGATGCCGCTTCCGTCAGTCGCCATGTGGATTTTGGTGCCATAACCACCTCGTGAGCGACCCAAGCTGTTATCGTCGGTAATATCGGGATGTTTTTTTGAGCACCAGCCGCACATTTGAGAGCACGAATATTACTGCCATCCAGCGCAATGGCTGACCAGTCAACCAGTTCATGAGCATCAAGAAATGAAAGCAACTTATTGAAAATAATGTTAATAGTTCCATCCTTTGACCATCTGTTGAAACGGTTATAAACGGTTTTCCATGGGCCGTAACGTTCAGGTAAATCACGCCATGGGGCGCCTGAACACAGTATCCAGAACATGCCGTTGACGATTTTGCGATGTTCTGCCCACGGCCGACCGACCCGCGAAGATGTCAAAATGGTTGGCAACAAGGGCTCAATGATTGCCCATGCTTCATCAGAAAGATCGTAGCGAGCCATAATTCAAAGTATCGTAGAAACAGATGGATACTATAGCTCAAGCAATTAAGGGACACAGCCTAGGATTTTAAATTTAGCACAAGAATCGACAACGATAAATCAAATATATAATATGGGGAATCAAATAAATTCAGAACCTCTATCTAGCATAAAGGGTAAAATATATGAAATTGCGAATATTATTTTATCATTTAGTGATATAAATGAAAACGAAAGTGAAGAAAACATTAATAAACAAAAAGAAATATTAATTAAAAAGTTAGATGATTTTCTTATATCAATAGATTCTTCACATTTGTTAGTTGAAAATCAATTTTTAAATACTGTGGAAAATGATATTAACAATAAGCTCAATAATATATCTTCTACACCGATTAGATTTGAATTAAATAAAATTTATCAAGAAGTAATTAACTCTTATTTTGATAAAATTGATATTAATGAACAAAGGGAGCTGCTAGTAAATATTCACAAAATAAATATTGTTACTCGGCTATTTAATGAAAAATATCGTTTTAATCAAAACAGTGATAAACATAATTTGCCAATTGAAGTTATCAGTGTTTATGCATTATGGTTACTTTATTCTATCTATGAGACTGACCAACATGCTTTTGGTAATTTATCCATAGAAGATGTTGTTAATACAGAGATAATATATAATTATATTGATGATAATAACAATATTAAATTTGATACTTTTAATATTTTTGAATATTTAACACGACATATTGAAGAAATTAACTCACCTTTAATAAATAAAAAGAATATTAATATAAAATTCCCAACAGAATATCGTGCTGAATTAATTAATTAATTAATTATTTGAATGAGGAAGCAATAAATTTAAAGAAACAAGTTGATATGCTAAAAAGTATTGATTTATTAAAACAAAAAAAAGATAAGTTACTAGAAAAAATGCCACATCTGGAAAATTATTTAGCAAAATATTTAGTCCAACAAAGTGAAAAATATAATATTAATCATACCTCCTTAGATGATCTGGTCACATTTTACTATAAATCTTATTCATTTAACCCAGAAGTGGAAAGTCTGCAAAAGTATTATTATCCTCCGATCGAAAAAACGTACACTGTGCGCGATATTTTATTAGGCAGAGAGCGAAAATGGTTATCTGAAAATCTAGATTATAAATTAGATGAAGTGTTAGGTGCGATATATCCTGCTCAATATACAAAACCACTTATTAATAAAATAAATTCTGCTAATATTCAAAATAGTTATATTGATGAAATGGAAAAAATTAAAAAAAATGATGAGATAAAAAAGCAGTTTTATGACTATTTAGAGCATGTATTAACCACTTACGGTAAAAAAGACGTTTTATACTACTTAGTGGAAAATAGCCCGGGATTGTTAGTATTTCCTGATAAAGATCGCGGACCTGTTACTGGTATTGATAAAACTATTAATGGCATTAATTCAGAAAATACGCCTGTTGCGGTAATATCCATTTTTACCGGTGAATGTCTTCATTATCCTTCATTCCGTGATTTTAAACGAGCAATTACTAAAAGTGAAAAGTTAAAATCATGGGCAAATTTTCATTTTGATAATTATAGCGAGCTTGACCATTCAAAACTTAAATTAAATAGAGAAAATATAGACTACTCTTTTTTATTTGAATCTATTATCGATTTTAATATAAAAAAAAGCAGATATATTAATCAAAACACACACTGAAGCGTTACTTATTGAATTATTTAGTCGTTTAGAAAATATAATATTTCTTTACTCTCTTTTTTCTATTGCCATGGGCCCTGTAACAGGGTTTATATACAGTTCTATTTTGGCTGCATCACCAGCATTTATGAAAGCAGCAATTAGTGATAAGGAAGAGGAATATAAAAATTATTTAAAAGAAGGGATAATGAATGTTTTAGCCGAAATTGCTGGTACTGTTACATCAGAGGTTATAACAAGATCCCTAACGAAAGTAGTTAGCCTTTATTCAGAATTTAAATTTAAAAGAAGAGTAATTCATTATGATAAAAAGGGGATGACAAGACTAATTCATGATTTTCAAAAAGATCATTTTGATATGAAGATTACTTTGTCACCAGAAAAAAACGAAAATCGAGTTTTATTGGGAGTTGAAGAAAAGTTCAACCCAAATAATCTGACCGCTGATATTCCGGCAGAAAAGTATTTAACTGAACTACATTCAAATCCCTCAATTGCGAAAAAAATTGATGAGCCAATTACAGAAGATGATTCATCAATAACTGCTATTGCGAAATATATGCACGATCATGACATGATAGATATTAGATATCGAGGGGTATCTATTTGGAATAATGCACAAGATGAAAGTCCTATGAATCATTTAACTGTAGTTGGCAAAAAAGATAATAAGGAATATGTTTTTGACTTAACTGCCCATCGTTTTAAAAATATTGACAACTCATCTTTAGATGGCCCACTTATTTTAGAGGAATCCATGTGGGAAAAAAGATACCGTGAAGCTTTCCCTAAAAAATTAATTAAATATAAAGATTTTGCTGGTGAGCAAATGGCTGTAGCAAATTTTAGATTATATTTCAATCAATCTGCTATTGACATTATTGACGTTATTGAAGGTACTAAAACATTAAACTCACCAGATTGGTATATAAAAGAACTAACAACAAAGACTGATATTAATCCTACAATTAATTATATAATTAATAAAAATCCACTTCTCAATGTCGTTCATGCAATTGAACTTCATGGTACAACTTATAAAAATAATTGGGAATATATTAGCGATGTATTATATCGTTCTCATAAAATAGATGAACAATATAAGGAGCCATTAATTCGTGGATTATCAGCAATAGCGCGAGATTCAAATGCTAAGAATATCTTTGATCCATCGATGCGTATATTGCGTAGTTACCGGCAAGTTAGAAGCATGAATGACTTAATACAAGCTAAAGCTGGAGAAATTTTATTTTTTTATACTGAGAACGACAAATTGGTTTATATGTTAGTGAGCTTAGGCAATGGCCTATTTAGTGGTAATAATAATAGTAAACTAGGCGCTTATCTCAATAATAGTAATAGCATTATTATGGCAGAACAGATTGGTAACTTTGTCGATGATAAAATAGAGCGATATGCTCCAGAATTAGGTAAATTAAAGGTATATGCAGCCCAGCCATATGGTAGCACATTGCCCCAAAACACGATTAAAGACGTTGCTCTGGAAGCTTTAAAAAAAGAATCAATCGACTCAGAGTTACCTGAGTTTATGACTCGAATTTTAGGCGATGCTCAAGAGTTAACATCTGAACAAATAGCCGTCTTTCAAGAAGATTTGCGGGCAATCTTAACGGCAGACAATAATAAAACCAGTGTTAGTAGTTTGTTAACAAATATAAAAAATATAGACAATGTTACCCAATTATCAGCATTGCCATCGGGTCGATTGATATTTTTTTATAACTCGGATTACAGTTTAAAAAGTATGATGATAAGCCTAGGAGAAGGGAAATTTGTTATTAGTCAAGGTGATCATATAGGTTTAGCGACAAAGCAATTGCATGATATTGTTTCAGTTGATCAATTTGCCCGCGTTGCGGGTGGTAGATTTAACTATACAAATATTGTTACTGGTACTATTAATTTACAACGTATAAGGCAAAAGACGCTATTAGGTCAGAATTCAGTTTTCAATTTAGAGGGAAATAAATTATTTATTAAGCCGCAGGGAAGACCTTCAATTATAAATTATATGGATTCTACCGAGTTAAGTAATATTATTGAAGGCTTAGCAATAAAATTATATGGCCTTAATAATTGGCAAAAAGTAGAGACCATTGAGTTACAATCTTGCTTTGGTGGATTAGGTTCAATTCCTTCCGGTCAAGTGATAGCACATAAATTAGATAAAACAGTAATAGTGCATGCCTTTTCCATCGAAAAGGGTTTTGTGGTAAAAAATTATGAATCAGCACCAACACCTAAAATATATGAAGCTGATGTTTATCTTAGTGATGATGATTTAAAGTTAGCCATGCAACAAAGTCTGGCAAATAGCGAGTTTTGGCAACAATTAATACTATTATTTAAAAACTCAGATAAATTAATAAATAGAGTAAACGATAACAAATTTGGATTGAAAGATGTATCAGGGCATCTTGTTTTTGATATGGCAAAATTAATTTTAAAAAAAATGGACTTAGATGATTTTTTATCTTCGCATCCAGAATATTATGGATTTAATGGTAAGGAATTTAATGATATTTTTAGGAGACTAAAAAAGATACTTGATTCTACAGAAGTTACTAATTCAGTCCAATTTGCTGAATTTATAATGAACCTCATTTCATTTAATAAATATTCATACACTATAGCAGATAAGTTTCTTAGCTCAAATCTATTAGCCGTTGAACTTATAAATAAATCCTTAGAAAATGATTCGTTAAAATAATATTGAATTATTTTAATTGATACATCGTTTATATCTTTTTTACTTTTAATATTTATTAGGAGGAGTCATGATTGAAAATTATCTAACTAAAACTTTTTCATCATATTGTAAAAAAATAATGGAACAACTTAATTATCAAAAAAGGGGATATGAGATCAAAAAAAATGAAAAACAATCTTATGATTCCTATGCAGCAAGTGAAGAGATATTGAATTCTAAAATAGCGGATAATACCACTAGTTTACCATTTAAAAAGGTTGTAATAACCTATTCATTTGGAGGTTATAACGGTAATTATGAAATTAGTTCCGTGCCAATTGAACAACAACGCTGGTTTAGCGAAGCTTTAGATGTTTGGTCTGATGTTGCTAACATTAAATTCACTTTGGTACCTAAAGTTACTCCTAGTAATATTTGCTTTAGAATTTCTTTGCACAAACCAAATGGATAAATTTCTTATTTATCAAACCAAGATATGCATTTAGATAGCATACCTTGTGTTTTTGATTTATATAAACATAATGATATATTACAACCTGAAAAGGGCAATTATGGTCAAATGGTACTAGTCCATCAAATTGGCCATGCGCTCGGTTTATCTCATCCTGGAAATTTTACTAATATCGCTTCTGATATTTATTCACCCGACTATTTGCAATGGAAAAAAGGAAGGTTAAGTTTTTGGAAAGAGGCGCGTTACCTTGAAGATACTCGCCAATATACGGTGATGAGTAATTGGAGTGAAAAATATACTAATGCTGATTTTCACGGTGCTTATCCTTATACCCCATTGATAGATGATATATACGCTATACAGCAGTTATATGGTGCTAACATGGAGGCGAGAAAAGAAGATACGGTATATGGATTCAATTCAAATACAGACAAAGATTATTATTCAATAAAAGCTAATGATAAAGTTGCTATTTTCTCTATATGGGATGCTGATGGTAATGATAGCCTTGATTTTTCTGGTTATCATCAAGATCAAAAGATAAATTTGAATCCTGATTCATTTTCTGATGTTGGTGGTTTAAAAGGAAATATATCAATAGCAAGAGACGTAATTATTGAAAATGCAATTGGTGGAAAAGGAAATGATATTATTATTGGCAATGCGTCTAATAATATTATTAAAGGTGGAGCAGGTAGTGATATTATTTATGGTGGTATGGGGCAAGATACACTTTGGGGTGAAAATAATATAGAACTATCCGCATTAACTAAAAGTATAGCCGCGATTCTTTCTTATACTTTTTTTACGCTTCCATATCAAAAACCTCAACAACCTGAACAGATAATAACAACCAATAATCTCAATAAATTACTTTTTCCTTTCTCAGAAAATGAAACACCGACTTCTAACGTTTTTGTTTATACTACTTTTGCAGAATCATTACCTACATCACCTGATATGATAATGGATTTTCGCACAAATAAAGATAAAATTGATTTGTCGGCGATTAATGTCCGTCATAATATTGCCCACAAAGACAAAAATTTTATTCATTTTGTGGAAAAATTTCGCGGTGTTCCTGGCGAAACCGTCATATCTTATAATGATAAAGACCATTTTTACCATGTTAGTATCAATGCTGATGATAATTTAGAGCCAGATTTTGTCATTAAAGTCGCTGCTGATGCTGTCGTTGCCAGTGATTTTATTGTATAAATCCTTACTCGCTCATATGAATATTGCCGAACAAAAGTATTGTAATAAGTAAAATTAGAAAATACCGCTTAATTGATAATGTTTGAATTAATTTTCAACGCTAATGATTAACTAATAATGGGGTTAATCAATCAGCTAACTTAAAATTATCAAAGATTTATACAGCTGTTTTTTCGCGTCAAATAACATCAATGTATAATCGATGCTGCATATCTGTTCGCCAAAGGGTATACTGAACCACTTTTTTAAAATCACAATCTATCTATCGCGCGAATCTAAACATGCAAAAGTTCGATACCAAAACCTTTCAGGGATTGATCCTAACATTACAGGATTACTGGGCGCGTCAAGGCTGCACCATTGTTCAACCATTGGATATGGAAGTTGGTGCAGGGACGTCGCATCCGATGACTTGCTTGCGGGCACTAGGCCCGGAGCCGATTGCTGCCGCTTATGTGCAACCCTCTCGTCGGCCAACTGATGGACGTTATGGTGAAAATCCAAATCGTCTTCAGCACTATTATCAATTTCAAGTCATTATTAAACCCTCACCAGAGAATATTCAAGAGTTATATCTTGGCTCATTACAAGCATTGGGGTTAGATCCCACGATTCATGATATTCGCTTTGTTGAAGATAACTGGGAAAATCCAACTTTAGGTGCCTGGGGTCTTGGTTGGGAAGTTTGGCTAAACGGGATGGAAGTCACCCAGTTTACCTATTTTCAGCAAGTTGGTGGTTTGGAGTGTAAACCGGTTACCGGTGAGATCACCTATGGTCTTGAGCGCTTGGCTATGTATATTCAAGGCGTTGACAGTGTGTATGATCTACTCTGGTCTGATGGCCCGTTAGGAAAAACAACCTATGGTGATATTTATCATCAAAATGAAGTTGAGCAGTCGGCTTATAATTTTGAATATGCCAATGTTGATTTTCTATTCAAATGTTTTGAAGAGTATGAAAAAGAAGCACAATATTTATTGTCGCTAGAAACGCCACTGCCTTTACCCGCTTATGAGCGTATTTTAAAAGCTGCCCATACGTTTAATTTATTAGATGCCCGTAAAGCGATTTCAGTTACTGAACGGCAACGTTATATTTTACGTATTCGCACCTTAACTAAAGGGGTTGCAGCTGCTTATTATGCTGCTCGTGAAGCACTGGGTTTTCCAATCTGTAAAAATAAGAACTAAGAGGCTGTCATTATGCAACAGACTTTCCTGGTGGAAATCGGCACAGAAGAGTTACCGCCGAAGGCTCTTCGTTTATTAGCTGAATCATTTGCGGCAAATTTTAAACATCAATTAACACAGGCTGAGCTGCCGCATGGTGAAGTGCTTTGGTATGCTTCCCCCCGCCGGTTAGCATTAAAAGTAACTGATTTGGCCGCCTATCAAGCTGATCGCGAAGTTGAGAAGCGTGGTCCGGCAATTAGTCAGGCTTTTGATGCTAGCGGTAAGCCGACTAAGGCTGCTGAAGGTTGGGCGCGTGGCTGCGGAATTAGCGTTGAACAGGTAGAACGTTTGGTTACTGATAAGGGGGAGTGGTTATTTTATCGCGCGACCAATGAAGGTCAGGCAGCGCAAGTGTTGCTTGGCGATATGGTCGTTAACGCCCTGAGTCAATTACCGATCCCAAAACTGATGCGCTGGGGAGATAAGGAAACTCAATTTGTCCGTCCTGTTCATACCGTAATTATGTTATTAGGTGATCAACTGCTTGAGGGTGAAGTATTGGGTGTTCAGAGTGGTCGCATGATCCGTGGCCATCGATTTATGGGGGAAGCTGAACTTACTATTGATTCAGCTGAGCAATACCCGGCGATATTACGTGAACGTGGTAAAGTTATTGCTGATTATGAAGAGCGTAAGGCCTTAATCAAGCATCAGGCAAATAAGGTAGCACAGCAATTAGGTGGTACTGCTGAATTGTCTGATAGTTTACTAGAAGAAGTAACATCCTTGGTTGAATGGCCAGTGGTATTAAACGCAAAATTTGAACAGAAATTTTTGTCAGTACCTGCAGAAGCTTTAGTCCATACGATGAAAAGCGATCAAAAATACTTTCCCGTTTATGATAAGGTTGGCAATTTGATGGCCAATTTTATTTTTGTCGCCAATATTGAATCTTCTGAGCCCCAGCAAATCGTTGCCGGTAATGAAAAGGTGATCCGTCCACGCCTGGCAGATGCTGAATTTTTCTTTAAAACCGATTGTAAAAAGCGTTTAGAAGAACATTTACCTCGATTGGAAACAGTTTTATTTCAAAAACAGCTGGATTCATTGCGCGATAAAACCGATCGTTTAGAAGTGTTAGCCGGCTGGATTGCGGCTAAAATTGGTGCCGATGTTAATCATGCTACTCGTGCGGGTTTGTTGTCCAAATGTGATTTGATGACCAATATGGTGTTCGAATTTACCGACACACAAGGTGTTATGGGGATGCATTATGCCCGTCGGGATGGTGAGGCTGAAGAGGTAGCGCTAGCAATCAAAGAGCAGTATCAACCTCGTTTTGCTGGTGACCAATTACCGACTAATCCTGTCGCAGTTGCATTAGCACTAGCCGATAAAATGGATACTTTGGTAGGTATTTTTGGCATTGGCCAACCGCCTAAAGGCGATAAAGATCCCTTTGCATTACGTCGTGCGGCGCTTGGCGTGTTACGTATTATTGTTGAAAAGGGTTACGATCTGGATTTATTAGCGTTAACACAGCAGACGGCTCAGTTGTATGGTGATAAATTAACCAATAAAAATGTTATCGATGATGTGGTCGAGTTTATGTTGGGTCGATTTCGCGCCTGGTATCAAGAGCAAGGATATCGCATTGATACTATCCAGGCTGTTTTGGCACGCCGGCCAACTAAACCGGCTGATTTTGATGCCCGTGTGAAAGCCGTTACCCATTTTCGGACTTTGGAAGCGGCAGAAGCACTGGCTGCTGTTAATAAACGGGTTGCCAATATTCTGACTAAGTCAGATGAGAAATTGAATGACAATGTTGCCGCTAGCGTGTTAAAAGCACCCGAAGAGGTCACCTTAGCGGCCCATTTAGTTGTTTTACAAGATAAATTAGCACCATTGTTTGCTGATGGGAAATACCAGGGCGCATTAATCGAACTGGCCTCACTGCGTGAAGTTATCGATGCTTTCTTTGATAATGTGATGGTGATGGATACTGATCAAAAAGTCAGGATCAATCGTTTGACTTTACTGAGCCAGTTGCGTGATCTGTTTTTACAGGTAGCCGATATTTCGTTATTACAGTAATTTACTTACCGATTAAAAATCCCTTGAAGGTTAATTCAAGGGATTTTTATTTATAATTAATCCTTGTCTCTGTTAGAAAAAAAACAGTCATATTATTAAAATTTATAAAAAAATTTTTATCATGACTAATGAGGGTTTTATATTAATTAGTAAATGAAGAGATTTATCACATAATATTTTTAGAAAGATCGAGTTCAATATTGCTATTAGCGTTTCGTTTATGGGGTAATACAAAGCTAAAATCAAGAAATTTACTAGATTTTAGCTTTGTTAAATCGTATTTTGGTGAAGTTAATATAAACTGATTGACAATATATGCGTTGTTTCCCTTTATGGTGACTTTTTGGCTATGATCCATAATTCCGCTATTATAAAATGTCCCATCTTTTATTTCATAAAGACCAATTTTGCTTTTTATTTTAGATTGATTATTAATATCGGCGTTATCGGCAAATATTTCTGCTATTTCTGTATTTTGGATTGTACCATTATTGTTAAATTTTCCATTTCTAATAAGAAAATGGCTATTTTTACTTTTTATTTTTTCTTGATTATCAATAGTTGAATTGATTCCAGTAATGACTAATATTTCAGTATTATTTATAGTACCGTTATTATAAAACTCTCCATTGGTTATTTCATAATGACTATTTTTATTACTGAAAAGTGTACCTGCATTATTAAATATACCATTTTTTATTGTATAATGACTATATTTGCTATTTATTGCTGAATGACTATCAATGGTTAAATTGGCATTTTTAGCTAGTATTATATTTTGCAAGATATCGTCAGTAATATTAATAAATTTGGTCGCATTAATATTATTTATAGTAGTGAAAATATTGCTGATAATATGCGTATCATGAACTGCGATGGTAATATTATTGACATTTAAATGGCTGGATTCTAACGTAACCGATCTTGCCAATAATTGTATTGTTTTAGCATCGGTAAATTTTCCTTGCTTGATATTTTTAAAATGAATGTGTTTTCCTCTTATATTATTAGTTAAGTGATTGGAGGGAATCTTAGTCTCAATTGGGTAAGTAACCAAGCTGACACGATCGGCATTAGTGAAACTACAGTGATTACTACAATTAATGCCATTAGGATTAGCAATAATTAACTGAGGCTTATTATTGCCTAAAATAGCAATATTACCATTAATGTTGGATTTTTCTGCTGAAATTACTTCAGTAATAATAATGTTAGCAGGGTTGTTAGTGGCATTATTAATTTTTATGCCATTTTCACTCACATTAAATTTATCATATTTATTATGAGAAATTTTAAACTGTCCATGAGAAACTGCGGGTAAGATATCAATTGTTAACGACTTATTCACAGAATTTAAATTAATTTTTCCGTTAGAGCTAACAATTTCAGTGGGTTGTTTTAATGGAGTGGAATTATTATTTATCCCAGATAGTTTTGACGCAAATATATTGCCAGAAAATGATATTGATACCATTATTGTTAATAAAGCTAATTTAGGGTTATTGTTTTTTGATAAACGCATGCTATATCCTTATAAAATAAATAATTTGCTATCTATAAATTTTTGGCTAATTTATTTTAACTTTTTTAAAAAGACAATTAATTTTTTTAAAACTTATTATTTTATATAGAATTTATAATATATTTAATGTGTTATTTGTATAATTCAATAATTTGTATTGATGTAAATTATGATCAATGGTGGTTTTATATTAGTGTTAATTATATTATTGTCAAAATAAATTTTCTGTTATTTACTTGCTTATTAAAAAGCATATAGTTGCTTTTTTTATCATCGTGATAGTAAATATTAACTAAAAAATTATTGACGACTTTATCATGTCGCAGTAAGATGCACACCGTTTTCGGCGAGTAGCGCAGCCTAGTAGCGCAACTGGTTTGGGACCAGTGGGTCGGAGGTTCGAATCCTCTCTCGCCGACCAGATTTCCTAGTCCTGCTTTTAGCAGGACTTTTTCATTTCTGCCTAATTAATCCTACCTATTGATTCTATAGTTTAGTTTATTATCGAACTGAATACATTAAATATAAAGCTTCAGTGTATTTTTTTCTGAATTTATTCAATAAGTATGATAATTAATTCTCCTCTTCTGGTCTTTTGTTTAATAAAGAATAAAATAGTTGCTAATTTTGATATATTTATTTTTATAAAAAATTTAATTTTATCTTTTTGTTATCTATCAGTGAAAGGAATTCACGTTCTTAATTCATAGCAAAGGAATGCTGATGAAAAAGTATTTATTTTTCTTATTATTGGCTATTTATAGTCATGGTTATGCACAAGTTGATGTTGGCAAATCACCTTTACAAGAAGCAAGGCAAGAGATCACACAACAGCAACCGGTAACTATTCCAATTAACTTAAAACAAATTAATAAAAATCAAATTTATCCCGTTGAATTTCCTTGTTTGAATATCAAATTTGTATTTTTTAATGGCCAGGAATTATTTGCTACATCATTACAGAAAAAATTATCTACATTAGCAGATAATATTATTGGTCAATGTTTAGGCGATGAGGGAGTAAAAAATTTTCTTACCAAAGTGAATTACGTATTTATTAATGCCGGCTATGTGACGACGAAAATTTCGCTACCAGAACAGAGTTTCATGTATGGTATTTTACGTATTGAACTGATCCCTGGTCTCATTTCTGATATTCGTTACGCTGATACTGGTAAAAGTCACTATTCTCTGCATACTGCTTTTCCGCAAGCAACCATTCTTAATGTTCAGGACATTGAGCAAGGATTAGAAAATTTACAGAATTCGCCTTCAACCCAACCACAAATCACTGTTGATGATGATCCTACCACGGCAAATAGTAGTATCTTAACCATTAAGCGACAGAAAAAACGGGCTATTCGCGGCCGATTTTCTCTTGATAATAGTGGTCTTAGAGATCATGCCAATCTAATGATCGATAATGTGTTAATGTTTGATAACCCCACACTATTAAATGACTTTTTCTATTTTTATATCAGTCGTGATTTAGATACCGACCATAGTCGTGGGGTTAAAATTGGCACATTCTTTTACTCACTACCTTTTCGGAACTGGCAGTTTAATTTATCAGGTAATTATCAAGATCAATATTCTGCCGATGGTATTAAAACATCGGTCGGCAATTTGTACAAAAGCAATCGTTCTAAATCATTAACTGCGCAGGGTCAATATCTGATTAAGCGACGTTATAATAGTAAGACCTACTTAAATTTTGGCACTAGTATTATGACCAATAATGGCTACATTGGTGATTATGAAATAAGTGTTTATAAGCGTAGGGCAACTTATTGGAATGTTGGTCTGAAGCATCAACAATATCTACCACGTGGTGAGCTCAATCTGGCAATGGAATATAAGCAAGGCGCTGATTGGTTTGGAGCCATGCCTTCGCCGGCAAAGGAATTAAAACGACCACAAATTTTTCAATTTTCGGCTGCTATTAATCAACCCTGGCAAATCAGTAAACAAATTTTTCTTTATGAGGCATCTGCCGCTATTCAGTTAAGTCGTTCAAAACTGGATAGCTTAATAGTAACTAATGGCATTGGTGGTAGCAATAGTGTACGTGTTGCAATGCTAACTAATACTATATCTGGCTCTAATAGTTTGCTAATTAAGAATGAAATAAGTTGGTTGACACCATTGCCCGGACATGTGCTCTATGCAACATTGGACTATGGTTCGGTTTCTGAAGATCGAGCGCGTTTTTGGCGTGATGAGTATTTGGTTGGTACATCGCTAGGACTAAAAGGCAGTTATAAACAATTGGACTATACGATTTTCGTTGGTTTCCCACTATTAAATTCGTCAGATAGCAAACAGGATCATATGGTTTCGGGTTTTCGCCTCACTTATAGTTATTGATCACTAATTAGGTATCCACTTTAGATGGATACCTGCCTGATATTAATTTTCTATTTTTATATTTCATCGTCAGTCATGAATTTATAATTTTCTGGCAAATATTGCAAAAATTAAGCAATAACTGGTTATTTATTGCTCAATTGGATGTGTAGATGAAAATAGTTGTTAATCTCTATTTAAGTTGGCTTATTTTGCGTTTATCACTAATAAATTGCAAATTAATTATATTTTATCCTATTTGTGTGAATTATAGGTTTTATCTTCGTTTCTTGGTTGCCTAAAAAAACAGCAATAAAAGTATTGACGTAGGCGGCAACTGTTGATTTATTGTTTAAGGTCGATGATAAAAATATAATTAAATCACAATATCAGTGGCACTATTTAATAAATAGCTTAAAAAATATAATAAAGTGACAACAGGGGAAGCATAATATGAAATTTTTTATGAAAAAGGCAGGGGTTTTTTCTATTAGTATCAGTTTGATTACATTAGTTATTTCTACTCATTTACAGGCAAAAACCTTAGTTTATTGCTCAGAAGGTTCACCTGAAGGATTTAATCCACAATTATTTGCATCAGGAACAACTTATGATGCCAGTTCTATCCCACTTTATAATCGACTGGTAGAGTTTAAATTGGGTACAACAGAGATAAAACCGGCATTAGCTGAACGCTGGCAAGTGAGTGATGATGGAAAAGTCTATACTTTCTATTTGCGTAAAGGTGTCAAATGGCATACTAGCAAAAACTTCAAACCAAGCCGCGAATTCAATGCTGATGATGTCATTTATACTTTTATGCGGCAAAAAGATGCAACTCATCCCTATCATAAAGTTTCTGGTGGCAGCTATGAATATTTTATTGGTATGGATATGGATAAAATCATCGATAAGATAGAAAAGGTTGATGATTATACCGTGCGTTTCACGCTTACTCGCCCTGAGGCACGCTTTTTAGCTGATATGGCAATGGATTTTGCTTCTATTTTATCGGCGGAATATGCCGAACAGATGATGAAAAAAGGTAAGCCAGAACAGGTTGATCTTGATCCGATTGGTACCGGGCCATTTCAATTAATTCAATATCAAAAAGATTCACGCATTCTTTATAAAGCTAATCGTGATTATTGGGGGGTTAAACCTAAAATTGATCGTTTAGTTTTCTCCATTACACCAGATGCTGCAGTACGTTATGCCAAGTTACAGAAAAATGAATGCCAGGTTATGGCATTCCCAAATCCAGCTGATCTTGAACGTATTAGGCAAAATAAACAAATCGTATTAATGGAACAACCGGGTCTTAATGTTGGCTATCTAGCCTTTAACACTGAGAAAAAGCCATTAGATAATGTAAAAGTCCGCCAGGCATTGACAATGGCCGTCAATAAAGATGCCATTATTGAGGTGGTTTACCAAGGGGCAGGCCAGAAAGCAAAAACGCTTATTCCATCAACAATGTGGGGATATAACCAAGCAATTAACGATCACCCGTATGATCCACAGAAAGCAAAAGCGTTACTTAAAGAAGCGGGTGTTGCAGAAGGTTCTA
This sequence comes from Arsenophonus nasoniae, assembly GCF_004768525.1. Lineage (NCBI taxonomy): Bacteria > Pseudomonadati > Pseudomonadota > Gammaproteobacteria > Enterobacterales > Morganellaceae > Arsenophonus > Arsenophonus nasoniae. Next base: position 16,414 of record NZ_CP038613.1, on the reverse strand, counting down.
GTATCGATATTTGGGCAATGCCAGTACAGCGGCCCTATAACCCTAATGCCAGGCGTATGGCGGAGATGATCCAAGCCGATTGGGCAAAAGTGGGGATTAAAGCCAACATCGTTAGCTATGAATGGGGTGAATACCTTAAACGTGCCAAGAATGGAGAATCTCAAACGGTAATGATTGGTTGGACGGGGGATAATGGTGATCCCGATAACTTTTTCGCTACTTTATTTAGCTGTGCAGCCAAAGCACAAAGTATCAATTACTCCAAATGGTGTAATAAAGATTTTGAGTCTGTCATTCAGCCAGCGCGTGTGACATTCGATCATAATAAACGTATTGAATTGTATCGACAGGCTCAGGCTGTTATGCATGAGCAAGTCCCTGCTTTGATTATTGCTCACTCAACAGTATATAAGCCTATTCGTAAAGAAGTGACCGGTTTTGTTGTTGATCCGTTAGGCAAACATCACTTTGAAGTTGTTGATATTAAAAAATAAATTTTATTGTACTGAGTTGATTGTTAATTAATTACTCTATCGGGTTTACTGATAGAGTAATCATTGGTTTTGCTAGTTTGTCAATCGAATCAAATCAAACAACTTAAGTATATTAGTCAACATTTAACAGAGAAATCATCGAATGTGGCAATTTATATTTCGGCGTTTGGGTATTGTGATCCCTACGTTTATCGGTATTACCATACTGACTTTTGCGTTTATCCATATGATCCCAGGTGATCCCGTTACGATTATGGCAGGTGAACGCGGTTTAAGTCCTGAGCGTCATGCACAGATGATCTCACAATTAGGCTTGGATCAACCGTTGTGGCAACAATATTTTAATTATATTTATGATGTGTTACGAGGCGATTTGGGTGTTTCCTTAAAAAGTCGTTTGCCTGTTTGGCAAGAATTTTGGCCACGTTTTATGGCAACCTTAGAATTGGGTATCTATGCCATGATATTTGCGATTGTTGTAGGGATACCCATCGGCGTATTAGCTGCTGTTAAGCGTGGCTCTGTTTTTGATCATACCGCCATTGGAGTGTCATTAACCGGCTATTCGATGCCTATTTTTTGGTGGGGGATCATGCTCATTATGCTGGTTTCCGTACACTGGGATCTAACGCCTGTTTCAGGCCGAGTGAGTGACAGTGTTTTTCTGGATGATAGCTATCCACTGACTGGGTTTATGTTAATTGATACCTTGCTGTGGGGAGAAGCCGGCGATTTTATTGATGCACTAGCGCATTTGATCTTGCCCGCTATTGTTTTAGGCACCATACCCTTAGCGGTGATCGTGCGTATGACGCGCTCTTCAATGTTGGAAGTGCTAGGTGAAGATTATATTCGAACCGCGCGGGCAAAAGGGTTAAGCCGAGGACGAGTGATTTTGATCCACGCGTTGCGTAATGCCTTGTTGCCAGTTGTAACGGTGATTGGCTTGCAGGTTGGTACCTTATTAGCTGGTGCGATCTTGACGGAAACTATCTTCTCTTGGCCCGGTTTAGGACGTTGGTTAATTGAAGGGTTGCAGCGTCGTGATTATCCGGTGGTTCAAGGTGGGGTTTTGCTGATCGCAAGCTTGATTATATTGGTTAATCTACTGATTGATCTGTTATATGGCATCGTTGATCCACGAATTCGGCATAAAAAATAAGGAAGGCAAACATGTCTCAATTAATTGAACAACAAATAGACAAAATGCCAGCGCCATTAACACCATTACAAGAGTTTTGGCATTACTTTAGTCGCAATAAGGGGGCGGTTGCGGGCATGGGGTATATTGTCCTCATGGTCGTTATTGCTTTATTGGCTGACTTCCTTGCGCCTCATGCCCCTAATGAACAATTTCGCCAATTTTTATTGACACCACCGGCTTGGCAGGAAGGCGGCAGTTGGCAATTTATTTTAGGGACTGATGACGTCGGACGAGATCTGTTATCAAGGCTAATGCATGGTGCTCGTTTATCGTTACTGGTGGGAGGTTTAGTCGTCATTCTTTCCCTGATTATGGGTGTCTCACTGGGCTTATTCGCCGGTTATATTGGTGGTTTGGTTGATGTAACTATCATGCGGGTGGTCGATATTATGTTGGCTTTACCGAGTTTATTACTGGCCTTAGTATTAGTGGCAGTTTTTGGTCCTTCCATTGTCAATGCTTCATTGGCATTAGCTTTTGTAGCTTTACCGCACTATGTGCGATTAACGCGAGCGGCGGTATTATTGGAAATCAATCGGGAATATGTAACGGCATCTCAAGTAGTTGGTGCTAGTGCATTACGTCAAATGTTTATTAATATTCTACCTAATTGTTTTGCCCCTTTAATTGTGCAGGCTTCTCTGGGTTTTTCCAATGCTATTTTGGATATGGCAGCGTTAGGGTTTCTCGGTATGGGTGCTCAGCCACCAACTCCGGAATGGGGCACGATGTTATCGGATGTTTTACAGTTTACGCAAAGTGCATGGTGGATCGTAATATTTCCTGGTTTAGCCATTTTGCTGACAGTATTGGCATTTAATTTGATGGGCGACGGTTTGCGCGATGCCTTCGATCCTAAACTCAAGCAATAATGAGGTGATCTAATGGCATTATTAGAGATAAAAAACCTTTCGGTGCATTTTGGTGAGCAAAGTGCCCCTTTTCGTGCGGTTGATCAGATTAGTTATCAGGTAAAAGCGGGTGAGGTGGTTGGTATTGTCGGTGAATCAGGTTCAGGCAAGTCAGTCAGTTCACTGGCTATTATGGGGCTGATTGATAAGCCAGGCCATGTGATCGCCGACAGGTTAACTTTTGCTGGCCGTGATCTATTAAACATGACAGAAAAAGAGCGCTGTCAATTAATTGGTGCTGAAGTGGCGATGATTTTTCAGGATCCGATGACCAGCCTTAATCCTTGTTTTACGGTTGGTTATCAGATTATGGAAGCGCTAAAAATTCATCAAGCGGGTAGCCGTCTTGCTCGTTATCAGCGGGCGATTGATTTATTAACCATGGTTGGCATTCCTGAACCAAAATCACGGTTTGACATCTACCCGCATCAGTTATCAGGTGGTATGAGCCAGCGTGTTATGATCGCGATGGCATTGGCTTGTCGCCCTAAATTATTGATTGCGGATGAGCCAACAACGGCACTCGATGTCACTATTCAGGCACAAATTATGGAACTGTTGTTAAGTTTGCAGCAACAAGAAAATATGGCTTTAGTACTGATTACCCATGATTTAGCCTTAGTGGCACAAGCGGCTGATCATATTATTGTCATGTATGCTGGGCAGGTGGTGGAATCGGGTAAAGCCAATGATATTTACGGCTCCTCGTCACCCCTATACCCAATCACTATTGAGGGCATTACCCGAATTTGCGCTGAATAAACAGCGCTTAGCTTCGCTACCGGGTGTTGTTCCGGGGAAATATGATCGTCCGGTTGGCTGTTTACTTAATCCTCGTTGCCCTTATGTTGGTGAAAAATGTCGAACTGAGGAGCCACTATTGAATGTTATTGCTGATAGGCAAGTAAAATGTCATGTTCCACTGGATGATAACGGGAGGCCAACAATATGAATAAACTCAACTCATTAATTACTCCCTTATTAAAGGCAACGGAGCTGAAAAAATATTATCCAGTTAAAGGTGGTTTATTTTCAGCGGATAGAACACTAAAAGCCTTGGATGGCGTTTCATTTGAGCTGCAAAAAGGTAAGACATTGGCAATAGTTGGCGAGTCGGGTTGTGGTAAATCGACGTTAGGACGACTATTAACAATGATTGAAACGCCTACTGCTGGTGAACTGTATTATCTAGGACAGAATCTATTAGTTAAAGATAAAACGGCACACAAGTTGCGGCGGCAAAAGATCCAAATGGTTTTTCAAAACCCTTATGCATCGTTGAATCCACGTAAAAAAATCGCTCAAATCCTGGAAGAACCTTTATTAATTAATACTCCCCTCTCTGCTATGGAGCGTAAAGAAAAGATATTGCATATGATGGAAAAAGTAGGATTGAAGGCTGAACATTTACACCGTTATCCTCATATGTTTTCTGGCGGACAAAGGCAGCGTATTGCTATTGCTCGTGGATTGATGCTTGAGCCGGATATTGTGATTGCTGATGAACCAGTATCAGCACTGGATGTTTCTGTGCGGGCGCAGGTATTGAATTTAATGATGGATCTACAGCAGGATTTTGGTTTGTCATATGTTTTTATTTCTCATGATTTATCGGTGGTTGAGCATATCGCTGATGAGGTGATGGTAATGTATTTAGGCCGTTGTGTTGAAAAAGGCACTAAAGAACAAATTTTTAACTGTCCACGTCATCCTTACACTCAAGCATTATTATCAGCTACTCCTCGGCTCAACCCTGATTTACGTCGTGAACGGATTAAATTAACCGGTGAATTACCAAGTCCAATTGATCCACCGCCAGGTTGTGCATTTGCAGCCAGGTGTCGACATGCTTTTACACACTGTAGCCACTCACGGCCAGAGTTAAATAGCTATCATGGCCAACAGGTTGCTTGTTTTGCTGCCGATTTAAGCAATAATTTAGTGGTCACTCGCGACTAATTGTTATCTTTGTTAATTGAAGTGATAATAATATTTCTTAGTATTATTATTACTTTTTTATTATTAAGCTAATAAGCTTGTGATTATCAGATGTAGGGTAATATTTAGCTTAAATTAATTAAATAACCCACTAAATTTTTACAGCAAAAAATAAATCAGCAAAAATTATTTATAACCAGTATGATCTTTTATAATACTGATTTATTATAAATAATAAGAATATTTAAAAGCTATTTTTATTATTGAATTTTATATTAATTATAATTAATGTATTTATTATAATAATTCTATTAATAATTATATTTATGTTTTTTTATTTTATTTGACACACTACCTAGTGTTTATTTAAGATGAAAACGCTTTAGTCTAAGCGTTAATTTTATTAATTACAGGGAATGATTACATGGGAAAAAATAAATTAGGTTTTATCGCCTTAAGTATTGCTAGCATTCTTTCTTCTTTTCATACTAATGCTAGTGAAAATATTATTATTGATAATAGTAAAAAAAGAGATCTTGCGGTAGAAATTAAAAATGGCGTTGAACATATTAATATTGAAAAAGCGAATGAAAAAGGTATTTCCCATAATTATTATCAAAAGTTTAATGTCAGTGAAAAAGGCGTGGTTATTCACAATCCAAACTATTTAACGAACTCAGCAGCAAAATTTATTATTAACGAAGTCACATCTAATGAAAAAAGTTTGCTCAATGGTGAATTGCGGGTTAATGGCAATAATGCCTATTTGATGGTGGCTAATCCGAATGGTATTGAGTGTAATGGTTGTTCGTTTTCTGGGACTCAGCAACAGTTATTAGTAACAGGTAAAATTAAGTTAATTAACAATGAGGAATCAACAACACTTCCACAAGGAGATACTATTGAATATAAAAATGGCGATTTGAAAATTAATTCTTTAGCCGGAGGAAAAATTGTATTTAGCAATAGTGTTAAGCCAGTTCATGATAGAGGAGTATTAACACTTATTACTAATGAAATAGTGTTTTCTGATGGAAATCTAGAAGGAAAAATACTTAAAACCATTATTGGTAATAATGAAATCAAATTTTCACCTAAAAATCATAATTCTTATGAATCATATGTAGAATACAATTTTGCTCCCAATCAACAGATTCCCGCTAATTATTCTCTTATTCGTAAAGGAAAAGACGATAAGATGGATTTATATCGTGTAGCTGCTTATCCTGACTATGATCACTCGGTTACGGGTCACCTTGGTCAGCAGAAAAATAGCCCTTATGCAGGTTTTGTTATTAATGAAAAAGCAAGCGTAAAATTTGATGGATTAAGCATTACACAAACGGGTGATAGTCGTGTTATTAATAGAGGGCAGTTAAACGCTAAAAGGTTTTATGCCAATGTGGATAACGAGATTATTAATGTGCGAGATGCTAAATTGATGATTGGTGAAAAACGAAATGATAAATATGAAAATAAGAATTTACACAAATCGTTTATCAAATCAAAGTTATTAAAATTTGATCATGCATCTTTTAATATAAGTAATACTGAGATCAAATTTGATAATAATGAGTTTGATAGTCTTAATAGTGAGATAAATTTAAAAAATTCGATTGTTAATATGAATAGTAAAAAGTTCTCCAATGAAGACAACTATCGTAAGAATGATCAGCATCATATTGATGCAAAGCATTTATATGGTTTTATTTCACTTGATAATACTAAGTTAGTGATAAAGGGTAATGAGGTTGTGAATAAGGCGGCGGTGACGGGTGATGGTCGTCTGGAAATTAATGCAGTTTCTTATACAGGTAGAAAAAATATTAAAATAGAAGGTCAAAAAACGACTAAAATAGGGCAATCTACTATTAAAAAAAATGGGGTAGTAAATATAAAAGCTAAAGAATTGCTTGATACATATGGAAGTAAAATGGCTGCCAGTAATGGTTTAATCATTGATACACAGCAACTAAAATCTAAAGATGGTGATATTAAAATTATTAATAAAAATATTAAGCCTGTAGTTCATTTAGCAGAATTAGCTAATGAAAATTGGAAATTTGCTGATAGTAAAAAAATCGAATTGCGTTGGAAACAATTGAACAGAAAATAAATTAGTTATTTTTTATTCGGCCATTAGTTATATGAATGATAAATTTTATCAAATCGATTGAAAAACATAGTCAATATTTAAAATGAAAAATAGGTTACCAATTTTTATTATTGAAATTTATTCCTGTAATAAAACAATAATAATGTTACAAATGGTTATATTTTCTTTTTATTTTACTTGACGAATAATATAATGCCTATTTAAGATAAAAATGCTTAAGTCTAAGCGTTAATATATTTATTAAAGGGAATAATTATATGAAACGAAATAAACTGCATTGTATCGCTTTAAGTGTTATCAGTATTTTTTATTCATTTCATGTCACTGCTAGTCAAAATATAATTGTCGATAATAGTAAGAAAAGAGATCTTAGCGTTGAAATTAAAGATGAAATTGAACATATTAATATTGAAAAAGCGGATGAAAATGGTATTTCGCATAATTACTATAAAAAGTTTAATGTGAGTACAAAAGGTGCTGTTCTTGAAAATACAAACGAAGTAGCAGCAAAAATTATTGTTAATGAAGTGACTTCAGAAAAAAAAAGTTTACTTAAAGGCGAGTTAGCTGTTAATGGTCAACCAGCAGAGCTAATTATTGCTAATCCTAATGGTATTAAATGTAGGAGTTGCTGGTTTTCAGGTTCAACAACTCAACGCTTATTAACAGGAAAAGTTTTTTATATAGATAAAAGTGCGCTAAATAGGTTTAAAAATGTGGGCTTTGATAAAGTAGAGGCGGGAGAATTACTTTTACCGACTGAAAATGGTGATATTGTATTTAAAGGTATTAATCATGTTCATAGTAGTGAAGAAGGACGTTTAGATCTTATCTCCCGCCATGTTATGATGATGGATAATAGTTCTCTATCTGCAAACACGATTTATGTCGTGATCGGTGATAATATTGTAAGAGTTTCTAATCAGAATAAATTATCCATTATTGGCAAGAGTATACCATCAACTGCAATGCCTATTACCGGTTTAGCTATTGGAAAAAATGCAGCAATTCAAGCTAAATATACAAATATTATTTTAACTGATAATAAGTCAATAAATAATTTCTGAAGATGAATAAATTTGATTTCGATATGAAAGATAACTTTATTAATGAAAAAATGCACAGTTGATTATTGGTAATAATATTAATTATAAACCAGAAGAATTATTATATTCTCTGATTAAAACTAAAAGTTTTAAGTTTGATAATGTATATTTTATATTAATCAAGTAAATGTAATATTTGATCTTGAATCATTATTTGTTAATTATGACAGCATTATAAATTTCAAAATATTTGAAGATATAATTAATCCAGATTTAATAGCAGGTAATGATAAAATTATTGGTGTAAATTATATTTTACTAAATCAACTATAAACATAGAAATATGGATCTTTTTATTAATAGCAGCCTAATTTCAACAAGAGGACAACTGATAATAAAATCAATTGGTGGTGTGGAAAATAGTGGAACTATAAACCAGTCTAGTATAGAAATCAGTAGAAAATACAATAAATATAGATGTTATTATTGTTAATAATGATAATGGAAAATAAGTCAGCAAGCGATTTAACGATCGATACAGTTAGTTTACCTCTCATCATAGCGGCTAGGGCAAAGTAGCCGCTATTTTTTCTAATCAATCAATTTCTATAAGAATAATATTCTATAAAATTATTAGAATGAAAATTCTATCACAAATATCTATAACAAATTGTATTAGTTCATTGATTAAAATAGAACAACAGTGATGAATGTTATTTTTTATAATATTTGAATAATTTTGTTTATCAACTAACGATTTTATTGATTGTAATTATAGTAAATTATTAATATGTTTTATATCATTTAAAATGATAATATCAGTAACCTGTATTAAATCACTATTATTGACCATAATGTGATTAATAAAATTCGATTGACATCAATAAACTGCTAAAAAACGTAGTGGTGAACATAAAGCCTAACATGGTAGTCTTATGGTTCTAAAAATATCACAGAGATTATCAGATTTAACCAGAGATCGGTTGTCTAACCCCCAAGGTGGTACTTTCTGTTAAAAATAAATGTGGCATTTGATGGTTAAATCAAACAATTAACAACAAGAGGTTTGCATGCAGGGCATTAAAATGCGGTATTTTATAGGTGGCGTACTCATAACTTTGTCCAGCCAACTGCCAGCAGAAACGTTGCAACCTGATCCTGCCTGGCAGCAGGGTAAATTAGATAATGGTTTTTCCTGGCAACTATTGCAAACACCACAGCGCCCAAATGATAGGATTCAATTGCGGTTAGTTGTTAAAACAGGTTCAATGATAGAAACAGCAAGTCAAAGAGGGTTTACTTATTTGATCCCCAAAATGGCACTGTTTCATAGTAAAACCTTAAGCAGTTCGCAATTACAACAGTTATGGCACAATGCGATTGATCCAGCAGCACCAATTCCGCCGGCGATTGTCTCTTATGATGTCACTCTGTATAACCTAAGCTTGCCTAATAATCGACCTGAGTTACTTAAAGACGCACTGCAGTGGTTGGCAGGCTTGGCAGCTAATTACCAATTTGATAAAAAATCATTGATGATGATAACCCAGTTGCCAAAGCATTTGGTAGTAATACACCCAGCTAATGTAAAAGATCCCTTATGGCAGTCGAGAATAAAAGGATCAACGTTAATTGGCCATGAACCGGGCGCGATGCCAGTTACGCCGGTTAAGTTGGAAGCAATCAACAAATTTGTTCAACAATGGTATACACCAGACATAATGACGCTTTATGTCGCTGGCCATGTTGATAGTCGTTCATTGATTGAAAATATTAATCAGATTTTTTCGGCAGTTAGTGGAAAGCGCTCTATGCCGGTTACTGTGGCGACTCTGCCCATTGTTACACCACAAATAATTAATTTAACCAGCTTAGATCCAGCAAAAGATACTTTATCACTGACTTGGGATTTTGGTTGGCGAACAATTAACAATTCTGAAATGTTAAAGCGTTATTGGCGTGATGATTTAGCCAGAGAGACTATTTTTCGCTCAATTAAACAGGCTTTTGACAAAAAATATGGCAAAGCTGTTGGATTGAATATGGATTGCCGTATTCAATATCAGAGAGCGAGCTGTGCATTATTAGTCTCAGCAGCACCTGAAAAAATGAAGAGTGTAACCGACAGCTTGTTAGCAGAATTATCTGCCATTAATAATAAAGGTGTTTCTCAGGCCATATTTGAGCAAATAGTCCAAGAAAAACAGCAGCAATTAGATCAGCTGTTTGCGGCTTATGCCAGAGTAAGTACTGACATATTAATTAATCAGCGACTGATTTCACAACAGAATGGTGTCATAGATATTGCGCCGGAACAGTTCCAGCGTTTGCGGCAAGCTTTTTTGGCAGAATTAACATTAGCCGTAATAACAGAGGATGCTAAACGGTTGGTTGCGCAGGAACCTACCTTTATTTTCTCTCAGCCAGCGGATAAAAGACGATTAGATATTGATCAGATTAGAAATAAGTTTAAACAGGTTCTGTGGTCGGCAGTGGCTACATCCGCAGCGGAACAGGAAGTCAATGAAGGCTCACCTGTTATCCGCACTAATTGATAATGGTAAAGAATTATAGTTTAATGCTATTACTATATGGCTATCATAAATAGGCAACTTATCATTAAAAATAAATACAGTTATGCGGAAATAGTTACTGGTGATTAATCTTTTCAGCGGTATTTATTTTACATAATTATTAGATTTTAGTTGCTAAAATTTTATTACTAATAGGTTATAGAGCGTTAGTTTTATGATTGCCTTGTTATGCAGGCTTATCTGTGGCTATCCAGGCAGCACAAAAAAGCGTCAAACGGGCAAAAAAGTAGAAAAAAGCCATAAGCCCAATAACTGAACCGAATGCTGCACCTGACGGTGAACTTGCCAGATTAGGCAATACCCAAGTCATGATAGATTTAAGTATTTCAAAGCCAATAGCAGCGATTAATGTTCCCTTTATTAGCGAAATGCGACGAAATTGCTGATGGGGTAAGATCCAAAAAATCCATAGAAAAAGTAGGTAATTTGCCATAATTGAAATGGTTAAACCGACTATTGTCCAAATTGGACGTAGCCATTCAATACTATCAAGATGCAATAGACTAACCAGTGTTGCTTGTGCTGAGCCGGCAATAGAAGTTAATGTTATGGTGATAACTAAGGCAATTAATAAGCCAATAAGAAAAAGAAAATCACGTAAGTAGCGGAAAAAAATAGATTCTTTCTCATCTTCGTTTCTTTCCCAGATATCACGAGATTGCGCCAAAATAGCTTGACGAAGGTTATTAACCCAATTAACACCGGAATAAAGTGCAATCGCTAAACCAGTCAAACCGACGGCAGTACGTTGACGAATAGCGGTATCGATGCTTCTTTCGAGTGTTTGGGCTAATGTTGGATCACTAATGCTTTTTGAAATACCACGGATCAATTTTTCCAATAGATCGGGATTAGAAGCTAGTATAAAGCCAGTTGCAGCAAAGGAAAACATAAGGACAGGGATCAAAGAGAGAAAAGAAAAATAGGTAATAGCGGCGCCAAATTGGTTGCCCATACGGTCATTAAAACGTTCTGCTGCACGGATCAAATGGGCAATAAATGGAATATTACAGATAATTTTAATCCACTTCTTTGAATAGATTAATGCTTTCTGACCACTAGCAACCCCTTTACTCAATGTGTTTTTCACCTTTTGCTCTCCTTATGCTGCATGGCTATTATGTGCTCAAAGTTATTTTTAAGCATGGCCTGTTTTTATCTAAATCCGTTTAATTTGCTGATGATTTATTGACTTGCTTTCAGTGTTTCCTCTGCCTGACGAAGTTCAGTTTTGGCTTGTTGTAGTTTTTGTTGCTGCTTACTAATTTTATTCTTATCGCCTTTTGCTTGTGCGGCTTTTAAATCAACTTCACGTTCTTTAACTTTTAAGCGTTTTTTCTCAACTTCATTTTTATTTCTTTGATATAAAGATTCAGACTTACAGTTCTGTTGTAAATTTTTTAACGCTTTTTCTAATCCATCAAGGCGATGTTGATTACCCTGTTTTTTAGCATATTCGATTTCGGTCTGTAACTTTTGCTTTTTTATTTCACAGAGATTTATTTGTTGACTTGCAAATACTGAGTAGCTGCCAAGCATAAACGCAATACAACATATTGATAATGGTATTTTTTTCATCGTATATTCACCTTTTTTATTGTTAATAGTCTATTTAGCATAATGCTATAAAGGCATTATGTCATTATTAGTGATTAATATTACTATGATAAAATGTGCGGTAATATAAGGCTAATAATGGCTATATTTTTAGCTCCCATAAAATAGTTTTTTTACATTAAATGGTAATAAATTTATGTTAAGTTATCGTCACAGTTTCCATGCAGGTAATCACGCAGATGTGTTAAAGCATATTGTACAAAGTTTGATTATTGAGTCTCTTAAGGAAAAAGAAACGCCTTTTCTTTATCTTGACACCCACGCTGGAGCTGGTCGTTATCAACTAACAACTAAGCATGCTGGTAAGACAGAAGAATATCGTGAGGGAATTGCGCGTTTATGGCAACGAGATGATTTGCCGACAGAGTTAGCTGCTTACCTAACAGTAATGACTAAACTTAATGCCAAGGGTGATCTTCATTATTATCCAGGGTCGCCATTATTGGCCAAGTTTTTGTTGCGTGAACAGGATAAACTGGTATTGACTGAATTACATCCCAGTGATTATCCCTTACTGCGAGCAGAATTTGCAAAAGATAAGCGAGCACAAGTTTTACGCCAAGATGGTTTTCAACAGTTAAAATCCAAGTTACCGCCATCAAGTCGTCGAGGCATTATTTTGATTGATCCATCTTATGAATTAAAATCAGATTATCAGTCAGTCGTTAACGCAGTTTTAGAAGGTTATAAACGGTTTGCTACAGGAATTTATGCTATTTGGTATCCGGTAGTTTTGCGCCAGCAAGTTAAGCGAATGATCCACGGACTGCAAAATAGTGGGATGCGTAAAATATTAAAGATTGAGTTAGCCGTGCGTCCGGATAGCGATCAACGAGGAATGACGGCTTCAGGTATGATCATCATTAATCCACCTTGGAAACTGGAACAACAAATCCGTATATTATTACCATGGTTACATAAAGTTTTAGTACCAGAAGGAATAGGCCATACCTGCGTAGAGTGGCTTGTACCAGAATAAATTTTTTATTCCTGATAATAGTTTGCTAGTTTTAAACGGGTTATTAATAAATAGCCTGTATAAGAATCTTCGTTAAACTGGTATTTAATTAATAAAATGGAAATAAAATAACGATGAGTGAGCATTATAATTATATTGCTATTGGTGGTGGTAGCGGTGGAATTGCTTCAATAAATCGTGCGGCGATATATGGTCAGAAATGTGCGCTTATTGAAGCAAAGGCTTTAGGTGGAACTTGTGTCAATGTTGGTTGTGTACCCAAAAAAATTATGTGGTATGCGGCACAAATTGCGGAAGCGATTCAAGCTTATGGGCCTGATTATGGTTTTAATACCACGATTAATCAATTTGATTGGCAGAAATTGATCACTAACCGGCAAAGCTATATTAATCGTATTCATCAATCTTATGAGCTTGGTTTGACTACGAATAATGTTAAGGTAATTAATGGGTTTGCGCGCTTTATTGATACTCATACCATTGAGGTTAATGGCAGCAAGTTAACCGCAGATCATATTCTGATAGCTACCGGTGGGAGACCTATTTGGCCTGATATTCCTGGAGCGGAATATGGTATAGACTCAGATGGTTTTTTCCAATTGACATCATTACCTAAGCGAGTTGCCGTTGTGGGTGCAGGTTACATAGCTGTCGAATTAGCTGGCGTGTTGCATGCTTTGGGTAGTGAGACCCATTTGTTTGTTCGTCAGCATGCGCCTTTACGTCATTTTGATCCTATGGTGGTTAAATCACTGGTGGGAATTATGAAAAATGAAGGGCTAACATTGCATACTGAATCTATTCCTAAAGCCCTTATTAAAAATTCTGACGGTAGTTTAACTTTACAGTTAGAAAATGGTAAAGCCCAAACTGTTGATACCTTAATATGGGCAATTGGCCGTGAGCCAATGACCGACAATTTGGATCTTGATTTGGCTGGTATAGAACGAGATAGTAAAGGCTATATTAAAGTTGATAAATTCCAAAACACAAATGTAGAAAGAGTGTATGCAGTCGGTGATAATACCGGGGCGATCGAATTAACCCCAGTTGCAGTAGCGGCTGGTCGTCGATTATCAGAACGTCTATTTAATAATAAACCTGATGAGTATCTGGATTATACCAATATACCTACAGTGGTATTTAGTCATCCGCCAATAGGCACAGTGGGTTTGACCGAACCACAAGCAAAAGAAAAATTTGGTAGCGATAAAATTAAAGTATACCAATCTTCTTTTGTTTCAATGTATACAGCGGTAACGACTCATCGCCAACCCTGCCGAATGAAGTTAGTTTGTGTTGGCGAGGAAGAGAAAATTGTCGGTATTCATGGTATCGGTTTTGGCATGGATGAAATCTTACAAGGTTTTGCGGTTGCGTTAAAAATGGGCGCCACTAAACAAGATTTTGATAATACCGTGGCAATTCATCCAACGGCAGCTGAAGAGTTTGTTACTATGAGGGGTTAGCTTAGAAAACCCACCATATAATGAGTAGACCCGAAATTACAATTAAGTAATTTCGGGTCATAGGCTTTCGCTTGATGCTGAGGAACTGACACCGCGACGAAGGCGGGAGAAGAACCATCTGCTAGCTACATTTCAAACCATATGCCAAATGTTTAGAGTTGTCAATTGTTTTTGAAATAAAACAAAGACTTTTGCTTCATTGTGTGCAAACATTAGCACAGTGAGTTTAGAACATCAAAAAAATTATGCCATTTAATTACGACTATGATGAGCCAAGACGGCTTATTACACAAAGTAGACTATCTAGCTACAGTACTTCGATTGCTACAGAAAACGATGCACAACTTTTTGGAGCCTACAGTTGGAACCTTGCTGTTGTCGGTGCATTTTATCCACTACTACAGATCATAGAAGTGTCTTTGCGAAACGCCATCAGCAATGCTGCAAAACTAAAAGCAGAACAAGCTGGGGTCAATGGTTTTGGTTCGACAACCTTCCTTCTTGGCAGGAGAGTAATGATCAAGGTCAACCGATTGCGGCAGAGCAAGTTAAAAAGTTCAAAAGAAAAATTAAAGCTGCAAAAAGAGCAGCAAAAAAAGCATTGGAAGATAAAGGGGAAGTCGACCCTACACCAAACCATGATCAGATTATCGCTCAGACTGATTTCTCTACCTGGGAATATATTCTAGATAAGCACTACTACGACGGTTCTAACAATAGTTATATGTGGCCGACAGGCCTAATTAAAGCCTTCAAGAAGCTCCCAAGAACAATTGAAAGTAACCCTATGTTTCATCAACGAGATATCATTCGTAGAAGAATAGAGGAAGTTCGTTATTTCCGGAATCGTGTATCGCACAATGAATCCACGTGGCGACTATCTGATGTAGGAGAAAAAGAAGACATCATATCTCTGCTGACAACTAGGCTTGACAAGATGATGGAGCTTCTTTTTTGGATTTCTCCTAAATTCCAGAGATACGTAAAAGACATCGGGATCGAAGCCAGAATTAGACAAGTGCTACACATAACTGAGTTAGAGCGTTACATGCATATCTACGAAAATATTGAGATTTCTGATATTGATGGATTGCTTGTCCTAACAAAAAGGGTCAATGAGACAAACATTCGTAGCCACTTTAATGTTAGTGGTGAAAATGGAATTTTAATGCCTCACAACACACATTTGATTCAATGATCTGTTGTTTTACTCGCAAACGAAAACCCTGGAAAATGACATCCTTACAAGACATTATTAGGCAAAATTGAGCTAAAACATAAAATTTCGGGAAAATGCTTACGAGCTTTATGATTAAAGGTTTTACAGAAATCTTCCAGATTTCAGGTGTGGTAGTAAGCTAGCACCATGAAAAAATCTCTGTTTTGTCAGTGGTTATTTTCATTGATGGATTTTCTAAATGGTGTGTGAAAGCAATATTCAATAAATCAGAAGTTGGCATTTTTTACCAACTTCTGAAGATTAACGGTTAACTCCGAACAAAGGCCAATAAATCCGTATTGATAGTATCGGCATCTGTAGTAGGCATGCCATGTGGAAAACCCGTATAGGTTTTCAACGTGCCGTTTTGTAATAATTTTGCCGCTAACGGAGCGGAGGATTCATAAGGTACAATCTGGTCATCAACACTATGCATTACTAGAACTGGGATAGTAGTAAGTTTCAAATCTTCGGTAAAATCTGTCTGTGAAAGAGCGACAATACAATCATAATGCGCTTTGGCACTGCCCATCATGCCCTGACGCCACCAATTCCAAATAATGCCTTCCGATGGTTTGGCATTCGGTCGATTGTAACCATAGAATGGTCCAGCCGGGAGGTCATAATAGAATTGTGCTCGATTGGCTGCTAACTTAGCCTGCATATCATCGAAAACAGATTTGGCTAATCCTTTCGGGTTAGTGTCGCTCTGTATCATGATTGGAGTAACCGCGCTAATAAGCACTGCTTTAGAAACACGATCTTCTCCATGTCGAGCGATGTAGTGAATAACTTCACCACCTCCAGTAGAATGGCCTACATGAATA